>NZ_QRHC01000010.1 GCF_003415655.1 Vibrio maerlii | reverse complement strand
TACACTCTTGGAACTCTTTCCATTTCGGCTGTTATTGGATTTAGAAGGTTGGTGTTTTTCATAGCCAAGATGCTCATCCATTTCAGCGTTGAGAGCAGCCTCAACAGTGATCTTTTTGAGCATCTGACTGAATTCAGTTAAGTCTTCGGGAGTTTTAATTCCCTTTGCAGCTTCTTTAGCAAAAGCTTCAAGTGCTTTCTTATCCATGTGCCTATCCTTAGCCATTACGGCTTTAAGTTTAGACAGTTACACAGAATTTAAGACAGTCTCAAAGTATACCCTTGAGCATATGTTTATCTTTTCTATTGCCTGATAACGTATCTAAATTTATCACGCCACCCTGATTTCTTTAGTTGATGGAGTTGAACAAAATGAACCTCTACTGACTCATTCCACCACTTTTCGACTTTTGACTTTATTGTTTGATGCTCATCAACATTAGGTGCCACTATATAAAGATTGATCTTACTATCATCAACAGCTTCAATCTGAAACTCGGTAATATCACCTAGTCTGCCAAAGAGATCCTGAATATAATGAGTAGGATATATTTTACTTCCAATATTAACCAAATCGTGAACTCTACCTTCAATATTAGTAATTAGGTAGCCATTGTCGTTCTTAACTAAACTCTCAACCAAATCACCTGTCCGGTATCGAATAAGAGGCATCGCGGTATTCGTTAAGGTGCTCAAGACAAGTTCACTTTTTCCTAAAGAGGAATGTTCGCTATTGTCGCGTTCACTACTGTATAACTCAGGAAACACCATGTTATCTATGACTTTCAAAGACTGGTTACAGCATTCTCTTTCATGTGCAATAACACCAAACTCAGCATTACCATATCGATTGTATATACTACAACCAATATACTTTTTAATCACATCACGTTTCTTACTGTCAAGGACTTCACCTGTAGATACAAATACATCAAACGGTGGCTTGGAAAACAACAAGTTTTTATTTTTGATATACAGAGCCAATGCATATAATGTAGAAGGGTGACCTTCAATACTATAAGCGTTCTCTTCTGTTATTCCTCTAAGTATGTGCTCCATATCTACATCATCAAAAGAATGTGTCGTTATATTTGCACGATTAAGAGCTTTACATTTTACGTTCTCTCTAATTCGCTCTTGAAGAGGCAATGATTCAGGGAACTTAGTTGATAGATGTATTTCCTTCATGTGAGGTTTTTTTCCAGACCAGGAACTCACATATAGATGAGAAGCAGAACTCCAATCTAGTGCCTCTTGAGAATAATAAATTGACGTCGAAACACCTGAAGAACCACTTGTTTTTCGTTTATGTAAGGTATTACTCTGGTATCTAACATCGATAAGATTATTGCCTTCTCGTTGAACTATATCTTTAGTTAAATAAGGTAGCTTCTCGATATTCCGTATATCCTTTAGAATATCCTCTGCTTTGAAGTTATATTCCTTAAATAGTCGCCTATAATAAGGTACATGTTCACCTGCTTCTTTTAAGACCGTATAAAGTTTTTGCTTTATGATTTCATCACGTCTCTTACCTACAGCCTCTTCAAACTCTGAGAAACAATTCAACTTAGATGAAATACTACGATTTTCTAACTTTTCTAACACTGGGTATAGTAAGTATGAGTGAAAGTATCTAACAGGAAGCGAATCAAGTATCCATCTACGGCGCTTAATATCAACTTTTTCTATCTCAGAAAAGGTCTTGTAGTCTAACGTTTTCACCCCTAGGTAGGCTACCAACCAAGGTAAAGCAATCTTTGTATATCCTTGCTCATCAAATCTTCTCAATGAGCAGTATATGGAATTACTTAAATGTTGGTATATTCCGCCATGCTGCTTACTCGCCCTCTTGGCTTTCAAAAGAACGTCGATATTTTCTCCAAGTTTAATACCTGTATCAAACCCTTTGATTTCTTCAAATATATCTTTTCGTATAATACTTTTCCCAAAAGGCTTTTGAAAAGTTACCTTTATCCACTCCAGCAAGAAAAAGAAGACAAAACCTCTTAAGCTATTTCTATCGGGCATAGTTTTAATTGTGGCAACAGAAAAGTTACGGTCCGAAGAAAATTCATCTACATCTCTGAAGAAAGACTTTTGGACTATATTATCAGCATCAAGGAAAATATAATAATCGCCAACCGCACATTTGGCACCAAAATTTCTTGCATATGAAACACCTGGTGTACGCTCATGCACAACTCTGATATTCATTTTAGACGTTGACTTATAATTACAAACAACTTCTTCAGTTCTGTCTTTACAATTGTTTAATGAAACAATAACTTCAAATTTATCGACATCGTATTCAGTCAATTCTAATGACTTTAAAATATTGGAAATATAATGCTCTTCGTTATAGCATGGCACAATTATTGAATACTTAACTTTACCAGTCAATTTTTTCTTTTCCTTTATAAAATTCGCCACTTCCAACATGAGAGGTTGCCAGTTCAAAGATTTCTTGTGCTGATTCTAAAGGATTTTTCGGACCATCTTTACCTCCCATATCAGTGCGCATCCACCCTGGGCAAAATGCTATCACTTCGATCAAATCATAGTCTTTCAACTCATCAGCAAGCAATAACGTTGTATAGTTTAAACACTGCTTGGAAATTCTATAAGCAAATGATTTACCATAGTCTTCAAGTTGTTCTGAAAGACTATATGACCCCCAAGCAGAAGAAACATTTACAACTTTACCAGTTCGATTTTCCTTCATTACCTTGGACACGGACTGCATTAATTTCATGGGCGCATAAAAGTTAACCTGCATGCTTTTCTCGATCAACTCGAAATCGATATCAATTGGAGAGGTTTCCTTATACTCCTTCTCAAGATAAACACCTGCATTATTAATTAAAACGTCAACATCGATGCTTTTACTCTCAATCAGGTTAGTCGCTCTCGAAATAGATTCATTATCTGTTAAATCCAACTCTAAAAAAGTCAGGTTTTTATGTTTTATTTCATTATCCCTATTTCTACCACAAGCAATGACCTTGTAGTTATTAGATAGAAAAACTTGTGTCAACGACCTTCCAAGACCTCGAAATGCCCCTGTAATTAAAACACTATTCATAATCACTGCACCTTGTAATAATCTTTTATATGTCGTAGGTCATCCTTAGGAAAAACGTTTGTATCTATAATAGGAACTTTCATATCAAAAAGTCGAGCGGTCAGGTAGTGTTCAGATAAGATCGTCATTGCCTTATTTTGAAAAAACAACCAGTTACTATCATCTAACGGGCGAGATTTGAGCCAATTCAACTTGTATTCAGGGAATTTTTCATCTTGCATACCAAAAAGCCAACTAGAAATATAAGCCTTCCAATTAGCTGATATTAAAGGGTCATCACTCCAGAACTTTTTGATATCATCTGAGAATATTCTAGACTTGGGAAAATCAAAAACCATTGAGCCAAGTTTTCTCATCACTCCTTGTGGAATAAAGAATATATTACTTCTTATCCAAGACTTATATTCGATACCATCGAGCGTGACAACTTTAGGGAAATCATCCAAATACCCAATGGCTGATTCATCTAAATTCCTGCCCTGAATGATATTTGAATCAAAAACATCCAAGAAGTTTTCACCATCAGCATAGTTTCTCTGAAAAAAAGTGTCGTTCGCAAACAAAATAATTGAATCACTTTTTATTAAACCTTGTTCTTCAGCAAAAACATATCCTTTATCCCAACCAGAAAAATCAAAACAAGAATTATCGCCGTGTATAAAGTATTGGTTATTATCACAACGTTCTTCTATAGAATCAGCATTGTCGACAATGACATAATTGGCATTGAAAGAACCAAACATTCTGCCTAATATTTTATTTATTTCCAACATACCTTCACCAAGGTGATTGTCAGTATAAATCAAAAACAAAACAACAATATCTTTCATATTATTTACCTATTTGTAAAACGAGAACCAGTTTAATATGTAATATATACTTAGGCAAAACAAGTCCAACCCATAACCTCATTGTATCTTATACAATTATTTCAATAAAACATAATCTAGCGCGTACTTCAATGACGTACATATAGCTAAAAATTCAGCGGCGTAACAATGATTTATATATTCTCATATACTCATCACGCACTACCTTATCCGAAAATGTACTATCAAATCGTTTACGTGCATTTTGGCTAAATTCAAGCTGCATATGACTATTGCCAAGGATATCATTAATCGCCTTACTGAGTGCAGCAGGATTTTCAGGCTCAACAACCAACCCTGTCTCTCCATGTTGATTCACATAGGATGTTCCGGTTCCTATTCCGCATGTCACCAGAGGTTTGGAGTGCATCAAAGCTTCTACAAGAACAACACCAAACGCTTCTGAACGCAGATGAGAAGGTAACGTTAACAAGATCGAATTTTGGATGAGCACATGTTTTTCGTCTTCTTCTAACTGCCCCGTAAATACTACGTTCATTAAATTTAACTTTTCTGCTAAAGACTTTAACGATTTTGATTCAGGGCCAGAACCAGCAATAACGACTGTTGTATCTAGATTTACAGCCGCTTCAACCAAAGTATGAAAACCTTTGTAATAGCGAAGTACACCTAGAGCCAAAATGTAGTTTTCTTTCTTTAGTCCAAACTTAGAAAGAGTTTCGTCTTGGTACTGTGAAGTAAACGCTATTGAATTGTCCTTTAAGCATAAAGGAGCGACTTCAATCTTAGTTTTATACTCATCCCTGCTAAGAACAGGACTTGAATCAACATAGTTTTGAGATGTCGCAACAATACGATCTACACTTCTTAATGTTCTGTTCATCAAAGGTCGATAAATATTGCCCAAGAACTTTTGACGCACAATATCAGAGTGATAGGTCATTATAGTTGGCTTATCTTTAGGGATGATAAGATTTAATAGATCAACAAATGGCCAAGGAAAGTGGAGCTGTACAACATCACACCATTCAACTAATTCTCTAAATTTTTTAAAGCTTTTCCAGCCCCCAATATCACAAGATGCAACACTAATGAGAGACTTTTCTCGTATAACCTCTCCCTCATCTAAATGAACTGAACTAGGATAAGGGTTGGGAGACAGTGTGAAGATTTTAGACTCAACACCTAGAGGTGCCACGCTTAAACATATTTGCTTAATTGCTTCTTGAAGCCCTCCTGGTGGATCAGGGAAGTACGTTCTGTAAACATGTAAAACCTTTAGTTTATTCTCAATATACATTTTGATCTTTCAAGGCTGGCAGAGAAATTTATTTTGTTAAAGGGGTATGATAGAGACTATCCCTTTAACGGCACAATATGGAGTGTCTAATCTAACATTTTCTCACCAAAGAATACAGTCAAGCACTACAGTGAAAGAGGTTATTTGAGCTGAGCGTAGGGGTGAAATCTTGCACTAGATGACCTTCCTAGAGCATTCGTCTACCAGTGCAACCCGCCCCCCCTTATAGTCACGAGAATTTTAAGGAGTGGCGTTTAGAAAAATTGAGAGTCTGTGGTAACTAGAGAATAGAGGTAGAAAAACTTCGAACAACAGAGGTTCACATACATTTTAAGCTAAATAGTAGATGGGATTTAGCATTAGCCGCTAATCATAAGTAAGGAAGCTTCAAAGGCCCATGTAAACTAGGGTGTACATGGACGCTTCAACTTCTATCTATCGGATACTTAATGCGCTATGTTGCAGATTTTTTGCAGGCTCATGTCTACATACATGCGCGCCTTAACTAGGCTATCAGCTTCAGCATAACAACGAAGCTCGGGGGCATTACCCGAAGGACGAAGATGGATAATACTGTCATCTGATGATGTTATGCGCAATCCGTCAGTTGTGTCCACGTGGAGGACATCAAAATCCCTAAAGCCCAATTGATCTAGCAATCTCCGAGGATCCTCTATCCCTTGGTTTATAATGCGTTGACTACGCTCGGTTGCAAAATTTTGAATCCGATCACTATATGTCACGCGATTAGGTAATGCGCTGACCAATTGTGAAATTCCCTTTTCCTTTGCTGCTGACAATAATATCAAAGCCGGTAGCACCGCATCCCGTGTAGGTAAGGCCTTTAGTATATTGTTATTAATCAAGACATCACTGCCTAGCAGGTAGCCGCCATTCGCCTCAAAGCCCGCTATTGATTGATAACATTTATTCAATACCTCTAACTGGGCTATCACATAAGGAGAGCCAATCTTGGTGCGTTCTACACGGCTAAACCCGGCATCAGCATCTATTATGCTATTGCAACTAACAGGAACCGCGATAGCTTCAATACCAATTGCTTGTGAACACAATAAACCTAGAATATCTCCACGTAACCATTCTCCATGTTCATCGGCAACCAATGGGCGGTCTCCATCTCCATCGGTTGAAAAAATAGCATCTAAGTTATGCAGCTGTGACCAGTACTTTGCTTTACGTTTATCTGAATCAGATACGGCTTCAGTATCAATCGGTACAAATTCATCACTACGTTCTAGCGATATAACATCCGCACCAAGGATAGTAAACAAAGGGGCATATAAATCTCTGCCCGCACTTGAATGCTCGTATATCCCTATGCGTTTACCTCTTAGAAGATCATCACTAAATAAATTTGTATAGCGTTCAATATACTTACTAGCAGCATTTGGGTTAACGACTAACTCTGGCAAATCATCTAATGGGGCGAACCGTGCGTTAGCAGTGACAATAGCTTGTTCATCAGCTTTGCTAATCTCTCCATCTGGTCGATAGAATTTTAGACCGTTGCGTTCAAACGGAATATGACTTCCTGTAACCATTATGCAAGGAATATTATCTTGCATAGCTACATATGCTAATGCTGGAGTAGGTACAACTCCATAATAATCCGCCTTTATGCCCAATTGACTTAGAGCCTTAATGCAGGCTTGAGCCATCAAGGGGCTGCTTGGTCGGTTATCAATACCGATAGCAACGGAGCGAAAACTAACCTGGCCTTGCATAGTTTTTATAAATGCATGAGTAAAAGCACCACACACGTCTGGGGTAAACTGTTCGACTAAACCACGCGCGCCACTAGTGCCAAAGAGAACGCCACTGTCTTCAATTACTCGGGAGCTAGTTAACATTAATCAACTCTCCCATAACGATCTTCGAATCTCACTATATCATCTTCACCGAGATAAGACCCTGTTTGGACTTCGATCATTTCCAAAGGTATTTTTCCTGGATTTTCAAGGGCATGAATTGTACCCAAAGGAATGTACGTTGATTGATCTTCAGTAACCAAAAGTACTTCATCGCCATTAGTCACGCGAGCAGTTCCAGATACAACAATCCAATGTTCAGCTCGATGGTAATGTTTCTGTATAGACAGTTTTTGACCTGGATTTACAGTAATCCGTTTAACTTGATCGCGCGAGCCAAAGTCAATTGAATCATATTTCCCCCAAGGGCGATAAACTTCGCGGTGGATTCTATACTCACTTCGATCGGAGGACTTCAGCTGCTTCACAATTGCTTTAACTTCTTGTACTTGCGATTTATTAGCAACCAAGATTGCATCTTTGGTTTCAACTACGACTAAATTACTAACACCTACTGTGGCAATCAGCTTATTTTCTGAATGCACATAGTTGTGGTTTGAGTCAACAGATATAACGTCACCTTTATGTACGTTGTTTTGGCCATCTTTATCTGAAACATCCCATAATGCCGACCACGACCCTACATCGCTCCAACCTGCATCCATAGGGATTACTACCAGTTTACCCGAACCATTGGGAGCACATACTGGTTCCATCACTGCATAATCAACTGAATCTGAGGGACATGCAGAAAAGGCTTCTTTATCAACACGGATAAAATCCAAGTCGGGTTGTGTTTCGGCCATTGCTTTTTCACAAGCCTTAAGCATATCAGGATTATGCTTTTCAAGTTCTGCAATATATTGCGTCGCTTTGAACATAAACATGCCACTATTCCAATAATATTCACCTGAATCTAAGTAGGCTTCTGCTGTAGAAAAATCTGGTTTTTCTACAAAGCTGTCAACCTTGAACGCAGATTCACCGTGTGATGCACCACGCTTGATATAGCCATACCCTGTCTCAGCCACTGTTGGTACTATGCCAAAAGTCACTAATTGATTAGATTCCGCAAATGGCATTGCCGTATTAACTGCGGATTGAAAAGCCAATCTATCTTCTATCAGATGATCGGCAGCCAAAACTAATAGTACAGGCTCAGTACTACAACCAATTTGTTCCGCCTGCTTCAATGCCTGAAGTGCAGCTAGAGCAATCGCAGGTGCTGTATTACGTCCTACGGGCTCCAAAATAATACCAGAGTGATTGAACCCACCCGAGCGCATCTGCTCCGCCGCGATAAAACGATGCTCTTCGTTACAAATTAATAGCGTGGGTTGGTGTTCAAGACCTTGCAAGCGGGCGCAAGTCTGTTGAAGCATTGATTGCTCACCCGCAATCTTTAAAAATTGCTTAGGGTAAAGGTCACGCGATAGCGGCCATAAGCGACTACCCGTACCGCCAGCCATAATGACGGGAACTAACATAATAAATCTCCTACGAGCCCGATAAATTGGAAAACTCAAGCCAAGATAACTAAACTGTTCAGGTTTGATGATAGCAACCGATAAAAGTATTAGTTTGACCTAAATTAATTCTAGGTATTAAATATCCTTACTTCTATCGATCCCAGTTTTTAGGTGAAACTAAAAAAATAAAAGCTGTCAATTCCTTTCTGCAGCTAGGCAACTGTTTCAATCGCTTTTTTCCAACTTTCATCACTAATTAAACTAAATACTTTATCAACCGTTATCTGTGATTGATTGCAAAATTTAGAATACATTTCTTCATCTTCAAGTAGGTTAATTACTTTATTTGTTGCATCTTCAGGTTCGTGAAATACAAGTTCTTTGCAGTTCAAAAGCTCTTCTGTCGCCGAGCCTCCTTTTACTACGGATGGAATTCCCATAAGGGAAGCTTCCAAAACTGGTATGCAGAACCCTTCGTGCTCGCTTGCTGTAATATATACATCAGATGTAGATAGAATTGATATCATCATATCAGTTGATATTGCACCATGAAATATACATTGTTTCGCAACATCAAGATCACTTGCTAATTCTTTAAGGTAGTTACTGTATCTTAGGTTACAATCATTACCAATGATATTTAACTTCAAAGCTTTCCCAAACTTTTTCTTGGCTTCGGAAATTATAGTAATCAAATCTTCCAGATTTTTATGAGGTACCAACCTTCCTATATAAGTTAGCGTATCCCTAGGACCCTCATTTGTATTAGTTTTCTCCGAAAAGGTAGCTAGCTGATCTGGGAATATTGGTGGAATAACTAGAGCATGTTTACCAACGTCACCTAAGCTTTCTTTTGAAAAGGTGGAGTTACAAAAAAGCAAATCAAACTGGGCAAGAAAAGAGAACTGATCGAATGATTTGCGACACAGGTCTGCTGTTATTGGGTCGAACTCTTCTAACAAACTTGGAGTAGTGACGTTATGAAAATAACAGATCTTTCGACAGTTTTGACTAGACAATCTTTCGATATTTTCATCATAAATAGAATAACTGACAAAAATAATATGCTTATCGTTTGTACTATTCAAGACAGACTCAACCGGAGTAGTACGGTAAACTGCACCGTCAAACGTCGAGCGAAGCGCTGCTATTTTGGGCTGAAATCCCAAACGCTCAGCAAGCCTATATACTCCTAGACAGTGGTTTCCCACTGCATCTCCTTGATGTATATCTGGCGCATAAATGATAAAATCCTGTTTTTGAGTAGCAACGCTCATATAAAGCTCTCCAAAATATTTCTATACTTCTTTGCACAAGTCTCTATTGAGTAATTTTTAGCTATAGTCTCATAAGCGTTGTTTACTTTAACTTCAGTATCATTTGAATTGAAAACTTCTTGCATTAGCTTAGCAGCCACATTTAAGTCAGCATTAGCCCAAAACTGATTCTTAGAATACAAATACTCATCAGGCTTCATACTCACTAGCTCATATGGAACAAGCCAGCTGTTCAAATGATCATTGAAGTCTAAATTTCCCGAAAACGCTGTTACAATCACTGGTTTTTTAAGCAGCATCATCTCCGCAATATTTCTTCCAAAGCCTTCCGAGCGATGTAACGAAATATAGCAGTCTATCGAGCTATAGAGAGCTAATAACTCATCAAACGAAACACGCTCATTTATTACATAAATATTACTTGACTGACTACAATAAACTTCCAATTCCTTCGCAAGCTCAGGCCTTAGATCACCATTATTTAGTTTCACAATCAGAGAAACATCACTACAACATTCTTCAAAAGCTAACAGAAAAGCATCAATGGCCGCATAAGGGTTCTTTCGCGAAACCGAAGAGCAAAGGTCAAAAGATATAATAAATTTATATGAAGGCTTTGAATAAATATTATGGTACTTATCAAAAAAGTGAGAAGAGGTATTTTTATCAGGTGTACCTAGAATGCTCACTGGTAGAGGAACGACTCGTGCTTTCTCTTTCCTAATAGAAGCTGGCAATGACTGGTATACGAATTCCGAATGTAGCCAAACTTCATCGAAATAATCCAATAAAAATTCATTACACGCAGGCCAATCTTTATGCTCTGAAGGACTAGATAGAATATTGACTGAAAGACCAACTGCAAGTGAATTTTCCAAGCCTCCCAAATAGACCATTGCGCTAGGTGCTGGTGTAGCAAATACGTTAATTGGAGCATAGCTATCTTCGAAAGTTTTATCAAAATATTCACTGATAATATCAGCATTATCGAAAACTTTTTTTATCAATCTAGCATCAATTCCAATGCCGATTTCTAAGGCAGGCTCCCCAAAGATGTTAACTAGGTGCTTAAATTTATCTGCGTAACTTCTAAAGCCTTCTTTAGGCTCGATACCAATTGTTATTACAAACTGTTCAAATGTTTCGATTGATTCTGATGAAATGCGTTCACCTTCATTCTCGTAAGCCCAAAAAAGCATTCGTCCTACGAACACTTTTTCAATCTTACTATTACTTTTCAATATCGAAGGATACGCCCATCGGTACATCCACTCATTAAATTCTTTCGATCCAATACTTAGGTTTGACTCGATACAAACGTCAATCATATTGGTGAAAGGAGCCAGACAAGTCGTATTAGAATACCCAGCTTGAAATGAGTAAACGTGGTGCAACATAAAGTCAGAACTTAGGCCTACTGAAACATCGCAATTTGGATACCCCTCTCTGCCTTCAGTCAACCACCAATAAATCAATTTTAGTTCCCAGTTCTGGCTTTCATTGTCAATAGCTGTTTGTATGTCATCGCGCCATTGATAGACGGATAGTAGAAAGTTATTGACTAAATCGGAACTGTTAGAGTGAGATTTATTTACTAAGTCTTTAATTATCATAATAGGGTCTTATCGGACGAGTTTTAAATCAGTTCTTTTAGTTCTTTTAGGCTAAGCTCAAACTTAAGTTCACCCAGTAACTCTGATATTTTACTCCTACCATGAGACCACTTCTCGTCACCATCTATTAAAGACAGATCATGAAACGGAGTGGTGTGAGTTTCATCATTACGAATTCGATATTCGCACACAAAGTGATCTAACCCTTTTAAATCCATCCTATATTTACTAACTAATCTAATAAGAAGCTCATAGTCCTCTAAAGCACAGAGTGACTCATCAAAATACAAATCATCTTGCTTAACCATATGAGTGTCGATCATATAACTATGAATAGGTAGAAAGTTATCAACCAAAAAATAGAAAATATTCGGAGTAAAGTTAAGAAATGGAACTTTACTTTCACAATAATTATAACGACCACTCACATCAAATGTGGCTTTTCTACACCCACCTGCAGAGAATGCCGTGTTTGTTTTTTCAAGTCGTTCAAGAAGATATTCATATGCACCATTATAAATAACGTCGTCATAGTCAAGAAATGCTAAATATCTAGACTCGTTGAGGGCGATGCCTCTATTTAGCATTGTTGAACGAATATCTGAATCATCGTTAATGTTTTCGATTACAAAACGTTTCTTCATCGCCCAATCAGAGGAAAGAAAAGATATATACTCTTTAATCTCTCTAATTATATTTTCCTCGCAATTATGAAGAATAATTAGTGGAGTTACCGTTACATCACCTTGAATACACAAAGAGAACAAGGCATTCTTGAGCAAGTCAAAATCACCTTTGTTGTGATATCTTACAATAACTGATACGTCTTTCATGACCATCTACCTCGGGAAAAATAAAATTTTTCGACAAAATTTGAAACATCGATTGCTTGCTCTTTACTAGCCGGCAAACCGTTCACTTCAATCTGTGGCAATTCTTCATAAGTGCTGTAGATACCTTCAGCCACGAGCACCTCTTCACAAAAATCAACAAACTCTGCGTTGTGGTATTTCTTCCCTAAATAACGACCACTTTCGTAAAAGAATTTAGTGGTTGTTTTTGTAGCTTTTCTATTGATAACAAAATGGGCATATAAAGCATTCGGACAATGAAGAACTTTATAGCCGGCCAATTTTGTTCTCCAAGAAAAATCAACATCCTCACAATACATGAAGAAGTTCTCATCTAGACTACCAACTTTGTTGAGGATTTCTCTAGGATAAAGAGAAGCGCACCCCGAAGCCCAAGACACCTCAAATGTTTCCTTATCATACATTTTTGGGTGCTCTTCAGGAAACTGACTACACTCGACAATCGCTAAAGGCTTCCCTTTGGCAAAAGTGATAATTTCGTAAAAAAAGTATGGATGGAACATCCCATCGGGGTTCCCTGTTAAATAATATTCAGCACCAGTATTGGAGAGCATCTCTTCAACAATTAAGTTAGACGCTACTGTAAATCCAATATTACCCCTACTATCCAATCGCGTTACATTTTCATAAGCTGATAATGCCTGACTTTTATTACCATTATCGATGTATATAAGCTTAATATTCAAATCTAACCCTTTAGACTCAGAATAATTTTTAGCTTGTTTGAGAGAATGTAGCCACATCTCCAATTCTGATTCTTTGGTATTGTATGTCACTATACCAATAGCAAGCTCGACCATTTTTACCTCATTACTTTTGCGAAAAAAAATTTTTCTCCGCTATGGTTTCTTCATAAGTGATAATAAGCTTTTCAATTGCTTCATCCCAAGAATATAGATTGTCAGCCTTAGAACTAACTATTTTATCGTCATTCGAAGTTGCTTCTTTAATTGCTTCCCTGATACTGTAATCATTACTGGGGTCACAATAGACAACACTATCACCGAAATATTCTTTAGTGGAGCCCTCTTGAGTAATGACTCCCTTTGTCCCCAGCGCTTTTGCCTCTAATGCAGCTAACCCCGGAGTTTCCAGAGTACTTGGCAAACAGAATACATCTGCAGCATCATATGCTGAACGAAGTAGAGGGGAATAGTGGTCTATGCCATCTATATGCACTATTTTTTCTGGTGCTAACTCTGCCTTCACTGCGTCGAAATAACTATGATCTCTAACATGCCCAATTAACACTAACTTCCTATCATCAAAAGATTGCATTGCCCTAGCTAAAGACAATTGGTTCTTTCTTGGTTCTATATTAGCTACATTTAAAACAAACTTGCCTTCAATATCAAATTCATTCCTAAACAATGAACCATCTACTTTGTTGAAGAATAGTTCATCTACAGCATTATAAACACTATGAAATTTTTCCCTCTCTATATTGAGAACTTTGGAAAGTTCATCACTTTCCATTTCAGAATTGGTAATAATGGAATCGGACAAGTTCAACTGGGCAGATATTTCTTCATACGGATAAAGCTCTTTTGTTTCTTCTGTAATCCAGAGGCTTGAAGTAACTACTAGTGGTATACCTAAATTACGAATAAAGTTGCAAAAGTGTATAGAGCCACCAACGCAAGAAAAGAAATGGACTAGATCATACTCTACAAAGTTAGGCTTCCAAGGATTAAACAAGTCTACTTGTACCCCTTTACCTTCAAGTGCTTTTTTGTACGCTAGAAGTTGAATCTCTCCTCCACCTGGTGTGTGAAAGGCCATTGGGTATGTTGCGAATAAAACTTTCACTAGTCACTTCCTTCTATTATGGCTAACATTTTTTTAGTGCGTCCAATCCACGTATTATCCCCTATAATTTCCTTAGCTACTCGAGCATCTAATTTCCCTTGCTCAATATGCCTTCTTATGTTTTCAGCAAATACTTCATAACTATCTGAAACAGATATAGCCTCATTTTTAGTATATTCAGTGAAATTAAGTTTCGTTGAAACAACGGGTAGACCCGCTGCTACGTATTCATAAAACTTCATTGGAAACATTGAATCTGTATATTCATTTAACAATGTAGGTAAAATCCCAACATCCATTAGATGTAAAAAATCTGGCAAATCAGAATAAGGAACATATCCCAAATGATAAACATTGCTTAGGGATTTCAGTTCAAAAAAATCATTATTTTTCTGCCCTTCTCGCTCCTGACCAATTATATAGAATTCCAATTCATGACACATGCTCGCCACTTTAAATAGTAACTTAAAGTCAACTTTAAAGTCTGATAGAACACCATGATAGATAACTTTTTTGGCTTTGCTTTTTCTTACAATATGTAATTTTTCATCAGTGGATTTGTTAGAATTTGAAAAATGTCCAAAATCTACTACATTAGAGTGGTAATGTACCGATTCATTAATTTTTGAACAGCGTTTCTCGAGGCTTTTAGTGGTAACAAATACATGATCACAAATATTTAACAACCGTTCTTCATGAGAGTTAAAGTTGCTTTCTTCGATACCCGGTATCTTCGATAGATCGTCAACTGAATGATATATGATTTTATCAAACTCCATCTTATCAACCACATCTTGCACAAATGGGTGATAAGTCCAGGCGATGAGATAATTATTACAAAACCTAGCTAATTCTCTTTTAATCAGAAAATTAAGAATAAAGCTATTTAGCTTTTTTATAAGCTGATAGTTCTTTGGGTTAGGTAGCACCAACGGAGATAAAACTACTAACTTATCACTCTGTTTATCTGCACCGCAAACTAGTGATTGGAGCCCTGTATATACGCGATTTAAAATACGTCTAATATCTTTAGAGCTTCCAATTTTTGGCGCCCTTAGGCCTATACTCTCTACATATATAACAGAGTAGCCTAGATTGGATAAAACCTTTGCAGTATGCTGCTTATTAGTCCAATAGGGTTCTTTCCAATCTGCAGTGGAAAATAGAACAATTGTAGTTTCTGCTCTAGTCACGTATCGCCCCATCAAATACTACCCCTTTATACATAACCTTAGGTATAAATAAGCTTTGTCTAATATACCCTTTTTTTAAGGCTAATGTTGGCACTCCATTAGCAATTATTGGATATAATTTTTCTTTATCTTGTAAAAAGTTCATTGCATCAACTTCGTTCATAAAGCATGGTGTATTTGAATTACTACGAATATAGTCAATTAACTCAAAATGAACATCTTTTCTTTGCTTCTCACTTTCCCAACCATATTGGTATCTATCCGAAAATGGATGATCTAAATAGCCAAATATAGTGTTAGTTTTCTTGGAAATATCAAACGATTTCTTATAAATCCTAATGGAGTCACCTCCATCATCTAAAATACAATCTCCATGAAGCATTACTTGTTGACTATGTCCGATAAAACTATCAGGTAAATCAGCAAGATTTCCTCCATTGAAGGTCAAGAACTCAGGATCATTCTTAATAATGCCACCAATACAGCCTTTGTAGCCCGCATCATTCAGCGCTTTTAACGCATATATAGGAGTATGATGGAAAGGAGAAACAGCATATACAACACGCTTATTGATAACACTCTCTATCAGATCTGCAGAAATTTTTGCTTCAGATAATGCAGACTCATATGAACCTCCCCAATTTGGTGCATGAGTTGCAGTATGAGAAAGTATAGCCTCTCCTGCGAGGTCTAATTCCCGCATAATCGGAAAATGTCGTTCATCGCTCAGGTTCTTGGTGTGGATTGCAAGTGAGAAAGGGATGCTTTCCTCCCTATATGCGTTCCAAAGATAACGACTAGATTCAATATCCTCATCACAGTCTAGTCTCATCGTAATGGCGCAATCAAACCCAGTAGGAACTTCTAATAATACAGGATAACAGTTGCCCCCATCTACCGGGATTGAAGACAGGTAGTATTCTATAATCTGCCATTCATATGAGTCTACTGGCCCCACTTCTCTATTAAACCAAAGGCAGAATTTGTCTTCTAATTCAATAAACGAAGAGTATGAACAGATCAACTCCCCATCCTTGTTAATATTCGACAATACATTCTTTTGATCAAAGATAGCTGGAAATGAAAGAGACCAAATATCATTAGTTGTTTTTATAGCTCCATACCCAAGGTTGTTCCATTCGTCCATAAAATCGAACCTTTCCAAGGGACGGTCATAAGTACAACCAAAACGCCTCTTAGAGTTTTCTGTATACTCGACAATTTCCCTACTTTCAGAGAATTTGTACGTATCAGCGCTTGGGGCTTTACCCCATTCACCTTGAGGCCAATCCCCCAGGTGGAACTGAAAAACATCTGAGTAACTGATAGGAATAGTTCCCAATATAACTAGCTTTTTTATACAACTTATAGCTATAGCACTACCAAGTTGTTGCTCGGTAGGTGAAATTAAAACTAGCGCAGAAACCTTCTTGAACTCAAGATCTTCAAGACTCTCCAACTCCAAAATTTGAGAATCAGAAAATGAACGTTTAAATGCACCAAAGACATATTTAAATGCCTCTAATTTTGAGTTTAATATACCAATCATCTGTCAACCACATGCCTAAATTTCGAACGATGTCCAACACGCACAAAATCATCGTGCTCTACAAACTTAATATTAAAAGCATTGGGCCAGTAGTGCTCTACTTTAGCCTGAACTTCATCTCGGTTGGCACTTAGTTCCAGCGCTAATCGAAGAATCGGCTTATCACTACGTGTATCTATTTGAAACTCTTGTATGCCCCCGACTCTATGGTCTAACACATCTTGAATATGATGAGTTGGGAATTCCTTCCCACGAAGCCTAACAACGTCGTGAATACGCCCTGTCACATTTGTCAAATAAAAACCATCCAACCTTTTCTCTACCGAAGCGAGATCACCCGTCTTGTATCTAATTAGTGGCATCAGCCTATTCCGAAAGCCTGTAAACACTAACTCACGTCGGCCATCACTATGTTCAAAACTCTCAGGGTAGCCTTCAGAGTCATAAACAAACATGTCAGAACGCCCCTCAAATTGATACGCCATAACTCCTAATTCAGCGAGCCCATATCTATTTATTACTCGGCAGCATAGAACTTTTTGAATTTTCTCGCGCATATAGTCCTCTAGCAACTCCCCACTAGATTCAAACACGTCGAAAAGGCACATACTTTTATATTTTCCTTCAATATAACAGGCCAAAGAGTATATAGTTGAAGGATGCGCATGAACTAGGTGTGGCCGTCTATTTCTCAAAGTTCTAATAATTTCTTCTAACCCAGCTTCATCAAGGGAAGAAAAAAAGATATTACTCCGGTTCATTGCAAAACATTTAAAATCTTCTCTATTTGGCCAATCAGGTTGCTCTTCTCCTAAAAACCTACATGCAAAATGGAGTTCAGACTTAGACTTCGAATTACCAATACTATCTCTGGAAAAAAGAGTTATGGCTGAAGAATAATCTGCGGATGCTTGATCATAGTATATGAAACATGACGACCCTGTAGAACCACCAGTTTTACAAACATGATGTCTTATTTCCTTCAAGGGTCTGGACAGAAGTCGATCACCTTGCTCTCTAATTATATCCTTTGTAAGGAGAGGAACATCATTTAGGTATGCTATATCCTTTTTTATAAGATTCGGCGAAAAGGATATATCTTTGAAGAGGTCTCTATAATAGGGAACATTTACTTGAACAAAGCTGAGTGTATCAAAGAGGTTTTGTTGTATAAGAGACTCTCTCTCTGAAAAAGAAAGCTTATAATGTCGATTAAGTTCTTTAAACTTGCTCGTTACATTCCTTTTTTCCATTTTCTCAGCAATTGGATAAGCCAAGTAAGCGCTAACCATGCCTTTTAAAATATTTAGCGGGGGCCTTGAAAAACTATATTCTGAAGCCTTTAATATAAAGCTATCTCTTTTCATCTACTGACCTATATTCGTAATAGACTTTAAACTCTCTCATCAGAAATTATTTTTCCGTGTTCCATATGTATTTTTCTATTACATACACTTTCAATCAAAGTTGGATCATGAGAAGCAATGATTAAAATCGATGATTTATCTATTAACGACGTTAAGCGCTCTGAAGCTTTTTGATTAAAGGCAGCATCTCCAACACTTAGCCACTCATCCATAATGATAATGTCTGCTTCAACACTAGTAGATATTGAGAATGCCAAACGAAGCATCATACCACTCGAATATGTCTTAACAGGCAAATTTAAATACTCACCTAACTCGGTAAAATCTGCAATCTCATCTATTTTGTTTCGAATCGCTTCAGGAGCTAGGCCATCCATGAGACCTTTAATAAATATATTTTCAAAGCCAGTTGCGTCAGGATCTAACCCCATAGAAACATCAAGCAATGATGCAATTCGACCAGTGGTTTGAAGACTACCCTGGACTGGGGAATAAACACCATTTAACACACGTAGTAACGTTGTTTTGCCAGAACCATTATGGCCAACCAAGCCGACACGATCCCCTTCACTTATTGTAAAGTTTAGGCCATCTAAAGCTCTTACTACTGGGTGTTTACCTGCATCACTGCCTATTTTTCCTCCAGTAGTCATATTTATAACTTTCTTTTTTAAAGAACGGTGAGAGTTCTCATAAATAGGGAACTCTACTGTAAGGTTTTCTGCTGTAAGATTTACACTCATAGATATTCCTCTATAACCAGTATGGAACTCGGTCACGACATTTGACCATCAAATAATGGGCGAACAAAAAACCAACAACCAGTGTTACAATTGAAAATACCCACGAAAGTAAATCAATCTCTGAACCTAAAATAGGAGCTCTGACTATTTCTATCATATGGTGGAATGGATTAATATCAGCAGCCCAAGCTCTATCTTTTAGCAATTCTTTAGACCACATAATAGGAGTAAAAAAGAATGCCACTTGTATAATATTAGTTACAATAGGTAATATATCTCTAAACCTTGCACACAGAATACTTAAAACGATGCTAATCCAGACAGTATTCAACAATACGATAAGTAAACCTGGTACAACCCCAAGAAAACTAATTGTCAAATTATGACCAAATAATATCATTAAAAAAACAACAACCGGAAGGCTATGAAGAAGAATAATGAAATTACGCCATACCACCCTCATCACATGGGTAGTAATAGGCATTCTTGCTTGCTTCATAATATAACCATAGGATATGAACGTATTACTACCCTCATTAAAGCAAGTACTAATATACTGCCAAACAACTAATCCTACACCAAGATAAGGCAAATAGTCCTTTATCTCTTGGTTTAATAATGTTGAGTATAGTATACCTAATACGCCAACCATGATTAGTGTGCTAAGTGTGAACCAGAATGGCCCTAATACAGAACGTCTATATCTTTGTTTTATGTCATGCCACCCTAATGTCGACCAGACGTGGTAAGAAAAAATTCCAACTTGAATATCATCTTTTCCCGTATGTGAGTGCCACCGTTGCATATACTTAGAAAAAAATCTATTGAACATACCTTGCTCAGCTTCTCTTGCTATATCTCTCATCTACAACACCAATTACAAATAAACTGCTTCGGCAAAGGTACAACCCGCAATATCTTTAACTGATAAACTAGGTTGTTCATTCTCATTAATCGGCCAATTGATAGCTAACTCTTCATCGTTCCATAAAATTGAGTGCTCTGCTAACGAGTTGTAATAATCTGTGCACTTGTACACAAACTCGGCTACCTCACTTGTCACGTAGAAACCATGAGCAAACCCCTCTGGGACCCAAAGTTGTCTTTTGTTCTCTTCCGATAAATATACCCCAACCCATTTTCCAAATGTCGGAGAGTCTTTTCTGATATCCACAGCCACATCAAAAACCTCACCACTCACAACTCTTACTAGCTTTCCTTGAGTGTTTGCCGTTTGATAATGTAAGCCACGCAAGATTCCCTTCTTCGATTTTGAGTGATTGTCTTGCACAAACTGAGTTGGTTTGCCTGTTACTAGCTCTTCAAACTTTTTTTGCTGCCAAGTTTCCATAAAAAAACCGCGTTCATCACCAAAGACTGCTGGTTCAATAATTTTGACATCGGGTATATCGGTATCAATAACTTTCATAATAACTACTTATAATCTGAAATATTTTGTAGGGCTTGTTGCCAGTCACTTGGCGTAATATCAAACTGCTTTGCTATTTTACCACAATCCATACGTGAATTTGCAGGGCGCTTAGCCGGAGTCGGATAAGCCGACGTAGGGATTGATAACAAACTAGGCTGTTGCTCAATAACACCTTGTGCTTGTGCCATTATGAAAACTTCCTTAGCGAATTCAAACCAACTCGCATATGGCATGCCGGAATAATGATAAATACCCCAATCGACTTTAGATCCAGACTCCACCAATTTGGCCATTTTAATTAATGCGGATGCAATATCGCCCGCATAAGTAGGCCCTCCAAACTGATCATCAACGACACTCAGCTCACTGCGGCTCTCGGCTAGGCGCAACATGGTTTTAACGAAGTTATTACCACGCTCACCAAAGACCCATGCTGTACGCAAAATTAAATGTTTCTCACAGGCTTCCGCTACCGCTTTTTCACCTGCAAGTTTACTCTCACCATAAATACCTTGTGGCCCAGTCATATCCGATTCTTTATAAGCCTTCTCTCCTTGACCATCAAACACATAATCTGTGGAGATATGCAGAATGACAGCCCCGCATTGCTGGGCTGCTTCAGCTAGGTACTTTGGCCCATCGCAGTTAATTGCATACGAAGACTCGATTTCTTCTTCTGCCTTATCGACTGCGGTATGAGCTGCAGCATTGATAATAAAATCAGGATTAAACTGCGCCACGCACTCTGCAACTGCTTCTTCTTGAGTTATATCAAGACCTTTATAGTCGACGGCCAATAACTCAGCCTTGCCCTTAAGCTGTTCGACCAGACAACTACCAACTTGACCATTACAACCAGTAATCATAACTTTCATCAGGTTACTTTCCCTCTACTAGTGACATTAGATACTGGCCATAATCATTCTTCAGCATAGGCTTAGCTAATTTTTCAATTTGAGCATCAGTCAACCAACCTTGGCGCCAAGAGATCTCCTCTAAGCAAGCTACTTTTAAACCTTGAACATGCTCAATGGTTTGTACGAAAGAAGATGCTTCATGCAAACTCTCATGAGTTCCGGTATCTAACCAAGCAAACCCACGCCCTAATAGTTCGACATTCAAAGAACCATCTTGTAGATACATATCATTAATTGACGTAATTTCTAACTCACCACGTTCTGAAGGTGTCACCTGTTTAGCAAAATCTACAACCCGATTATCATAGAAGTATAACCCCGTAACCGCATAGTTAGATTTCGGTTGAAGTGGTTTTTCTTCAATAGAAACCGCTTTCATGTTGTCATCAAACTCAACCACTCCAAAACGCTCAGGATCTTTGACTTGATACCCAAATACAGTGGCACCGCATTTATTATTTGCCGCTGAATACAGAGCCTCTGAAAAATGCTGTCCATAGAAAATGTTATCACCCAGCACTAAACATGCCGAATCACCCCCTATAAACTCTTCTCCAATTATGAATGCTTGCGCTAAACCATCAGGACTTGACTGAATGGCATACTCCAGATTGATGCCAAAATCCGAACCGTCACCCAACAATCGTTTAAAGCCCTCATTATCCTCCGGCGTAGTAATAATTAGAATATCTTTAATACCTGCTAACATTAACGTGGATATCGGATAAAACACCATTGGCTTATCGTAAATCGGTAAGAGTTGTTTAGAAACTCCTCGAGTCAGAGGGTACAAACGTGTACCTGAACCGCCAGCTAATACAATACCTTTCATACCATTTACTCCATACCTAAACGTTCACGCTGATAGCTTCCATCCTGAACATTTTGGCACCACTTTTGATTATCCAAATACCATTGAACAGTTTTTTTAAGACCCGTTTCAAATGTCTCTACTGGTGTCCAAGCTAGTTTATGTTGCATCTTTGAAGAATCAATTGCATAACGACGATCGTGTCCGGGGCGGTCTTGAACATAGGTAATTTGCTCAGAATATGGAACCTCTTTAGGTACAATGGCGTCCAAAATGGAGCAAATAGCTTCCACAACTTCTATATTTTTTTTCTCGTTGTGGCCTCCGATGTTATAAGTTTCACCAATCTCACCTTCTGTCACGACTTTGTAGAGTGCTCTGGCATGGTCTTCGACAAATAGCCAATCTCGAATTTGGTCACCTTTACCATAAACCGGTAGCTCTTTACCTTCTAGCGCATTTAGAATAACGAGAGGAATTAACTTTTCTGGAAAGTGATAGGGCCCGTAGTTATTGGAACAATTGGTGACTATAGTAGGGAGACCATAGGTACGAAGCCAAGCCCTAACTAAGTGGTCACTTGATGCTTTTGAAGCAGAATAAGGACTAGATGGTTCATAAGATGTCGTTTCCAAGAACATTGGAAGCTCTGTTCCCTCAGGCACGTCATCAGGATGAGGAAGGTCACCATATACCTCGTCAGTGGAGATATGGTGAAAACGAAATACCGCTTTAGCATGATCATCAAGCGTATTCCAGTATTCTCGAGTCGCTTCTAATAGCGTATAAGTACCTACAATATTGGTTTCAATAAAAGTAGCTGGTCCAGTAATGGAGCGATCAACATGGGACTCTGCTGCTAAGTGCATTACAGCATCTGGTTTATGGGTTTGAAATACCCGATCCAATTCAGCCCCACTGCAAATATTAACTTGCTCGAAAGCATAACGTTCATTCGGTTCTATAGAGGCTAGAGATTCTAAGTTACCCGCATAGGTCAAGCAATCTACATTTACAACACTATCATTCGTATTTTCGATGATATGACGCACGACTGCTGAGCCGATAAAGCCAGCGCCACCTGTTACCAATATTTTCACTAATTTCCCTTACTATTACCTGCGAAACCTAATTCTATACAACGCATTATACTTAAGACTAAGTCGACAATTAAAATATAAGCTCTCATTTTACATGATACGCAATATGTATGCGAGCACTGGAGACAATATTCAAAACATGAGCAATTAGATATTTTATCCGTAAAGCTATCTTGCTAGAATCCACTAAAGTAAATAGAGAAGGAAAGGTTATGATCATCGTAACTGGCGGCGCTGGCATGATTGGCAGCAACATTGTTAAAGCATTGAATGATAAAGGTATTAACGACATTTTGGTCGTCGACAACCTAAAAAATGGTAAGAAGTTCCAGAACTTGGTTGATTTAGACATCACTGACTACATGGACCGTGACGATTTTCTAACTCAAGTAATGGCCGGTGACGACTTTGGGCCGATCGAAGCAATCTTCCATGAGGGTGCTTGTTCTGCTACGACAGAGTGGGATGGCAAATACATGATGCTCAACAATTATGAGTACTCGAAAGAACTGCTGCATTTCTGTCTAGAGCGTGAGATACCGTTCCTTTATGCCTCTTCCGCTGCAACTTACGGTGAAACAGATACTTTTATTGAAGAGAAGGAGTATGAAGGTGCTTTAAACGTATACGGTTACTCTAAGCAGCAATTCGATAACTATGTGCGTCGCATTTGGGAAGATGCGGAGGAACACGGTGAAACATTGTCTCAAGTTACCGGATTCCGCTACTTCAACGTGTATGGCCCACGTGAGCAACATAAAGGCTCAATGGCTTCGGTTGCTTTCCATCTTAATAATCAAATGAAAGCTGGAGAGAACCCTAAGTTATTCGCCGGTAGCGAAACCTTCAAACGCGACTTTGTTTATGTCGGCGACGTAGCTGCGGTTAACCTTTGGTTCTTACAAAATCGTAAGTCAGGTATCTTCAATCTAGGTACTGGCAATGCCGAATCATTCCAAGAGGTAGCCAACGCGGTTATCAAGCATCACGGTCAAGGCGAGATTGAAACGATTCCGTTCCCAGAACACCTAAAGGGTGCATACCAAGAGTTTACTCAGGCTGATTTAACCAAGCTGCGTGCTACAGGTTGTGACCATGAGCTTAAATCGGTTGCTGAAGGTGTGGCTGAGTATATGAAGATAGTAAATGGTTAGATATAAGCTCATGAGTAAGAGGACGCTACGTTAAAGTTTAAATAACCTAGAAAGGAGTAGTTCCTAGTTCCTTGAAAGAGTATAAGCGAGAGCCCCGATGGGCTCGTCGACTCACACTCGAGGATGACGTTTGTTATATGAAAACAAAACTGCTCACACCCTACGTTAGCACACGAACCGTTTTTCCGTCATTCCCTACAGTGAGGTACGAACGAGATAGGAAATCTTGCTCTTAGGGTTACGGGTTACGGGTTACGGGTTACGGGTTACGGGTTACGGCGGATAGCTTGCCGATATCAATATAATAATTAAAGGTATAATTTTGAAAATTGCAGTTGCGGGTACAGGCTATGTTGGCCTTTCAAATGCTATGTTGTTAGCACAAAACCATGAAGTGGTTGCCGTTGACATCATTAAAGAAAAAGTAGAAATGCTGAATAGCAAGCAGTCTCCTATTGTCGATGCGGAAATTGAAGACTTTCTTGCTAATAGAAAACTCAACTTTACCGCAACGCTGGATAAAACACCTGCTTACCAAGACGCGGACTATGTGGTGATTGCCACCCCGACCGATTATGACCCGCAAACCAACTACTTCAATACTTCATCGGTTGAAGCCGTTATCAAGGATGTGCAGACTATCAACCCAAATGCAGTGATGGTGATTAAGTCTACGGTTCCTGTAGGCTATACCGCGCGAGTCAAGCAGGATCTCAATTGCGAAAACATTCTGTTTTCTCCTGAGTTTTTACGTGAAGGTAAAGCGCTGCTTGATAACCTTCAGCCTTCACGAATTATTGTCGGTGAGCAAAGTGAACGCGCCAAAGTATTTGCGGACCTTCTTGTCGAGGGTGCAGAGAAGTCCAATATTGAAGTACTGTTCACCGACTCAACCGAAGCTGAGGCAGTAAAGCTATTCTCTAATACGTATCTTGCAATGCGCGTGGCTTACTTCAATGAGCTCGACTCTTACGCAGAAGCGCACGGACTCGATGCCCGCCAGATAATCGAAGGGGTAGGATTAGACCCTCGCATCGGTAATCACTACAATAACCCTTCTTTTGGCTACGGTGGTTACTGCTTGCCAAAAGACACTAAACAACTGCTTGCCAACTACCAAGATGTACCGAACAACATTGTTGGGGCGATTGTCGATGCTAACCGCACCCGCAAAGACTTTGTAGCAGAAGCGATTTTGAAACGAAACCCAAAAGTTGTCGGAATTAATCGCTTGATCATGAAGGCTGGATCTGACAATTTCCGAGCTTCTTCTATTCAGGGCATCATGAAGCGCATCAAAGCTAAAGGGGTTGAAGTGATTGTGTATGAGCCCGTATTAAAAGAAGAGCATTTCTTTCACTCACGTGTGATTACAAATTTTGACGCGTTTAAAGCGGAAGCGGATGTTATTGTATCTAACCGTATGAGTGAAGATTTAACGGATGTGGCCGATAAAGTGTATACTCGCGACCTGTTTGGCAGTGATTAGGGGCAGTCCCTAGTTGAAAAATGTACCTAGCTCCGAGAACATTCTGGGAACTAAGACCTAAGAACCAAGATATTTCATGACGACTAAACGTGACGATTTTGACCCAAAAGCTTACAACCCTATTTTTGAGTGGCGTTTTCTCGCTCCTAAATATTGGGGGACTTGGCTTGCTGTCATCCTCTCTTTGCCTATTGCTCTGTTGCCACTTAAAGCACATCAGTGGATGGCTCTCAAGCTAGCCAATAAGTTAGCCAAGTCTAAGAAAGGACCAGCCCATCGAGCACGTGTGAACTTTGAGCTTTGCTTCCCTGAGTTGAGCTTTGAACAAAGAGAACAATTAATTCATAAGGCGCTCTATACTGCGGCGATCTTTATCTTGCGTTTTAGTCTGTTGAGTCTGCGTTCAAAGGGGTGGTTAGAGCAGCAGTGTGAATTTGTAAACAAACAGAACCTAACCAAGCATACCAACAATGGTGAAAATGTCATCTTGCTTGTACCGCACTCGTGGGCAATAGATGTCCCCGCTATTTTCTTAGCGTCTCAAGGTCTGCCAGTCTCTGCTATGGCAAAAAAACAGAAAAACCCTGTTTCTGACTGGCTTATGCATCGCCAAAGAGTTCAATATGGCGGTCGTGTATATGAGCGTTCAGGAGGAATAAAGCCCTTTATCAAATCCGTAAAAGATGGGTACCTAGGCTACTACCTCCCAGATCAAGACCATGGTGCAGAACTCAGCGAATTTGTTGATTTCTTTGCAACAACCAAAGCAACTCTGCCAGGGCTAAGTAAGCTTGCTAAGCTATCTCGTGCAACAATTGTCCCTCTCTTTGCCTCAATAGATCCTGAAACTGGTAAGTACTCATTAGAAGTACTCCCAGCTCTTGAGTTGCAAAGTGAAGATCAAGCCGACGCTCGCTCTATGAACATTGCGATTGAGACCTTTGTTAAGCCTAAACCTGAACAATATATGTGGATTCTGCAACTTCTCTATACCCAGAAAGATGGCAAGAACTTCTATAACTTGTTTAAACCTCGTTATAAGAGTGACTGGAAAGTCAGTTCAAATAATGCCACCAATTCATAATCAATAAGAATAATATTAAAGATGATAATATCCACCAATAATCGTTATATCGTCAGTTCACTTGTTACTGGGATATTTTTTTCATTCTTACTTATTACTGGTTCGAGTTATAAGTTTGCCGCCACCCCGCTGGTATTGGTGGCCTTGTTTTCATTACCATGGACTCTGCGTCATAAATCTAGCCCACAAATAAAGGCTGCGACATGCGCATTGCTGGGGTATTTTTTGGTTACGGTGCTTTCGCTCGTCGTTCATGGGGGTGATCTAGGTCAGCTAGATATGCCTACCCGTGTCATTTTTGCAGCGATAATTATGCTGTTTATTGCCAATATCCCTCCACATATCAAGGTTGTATTTTACTCAATCTGCCTTGGGTCAAGCATCGCTGGCGTTCTTGCCATATACCATTACATGACCGTAGGGGAACGAGCATTTTTTGGCAACGGGTATATGGTAATACAAGCGGGAGGTATAGCTGCCTCACTAGCTACACTATCTATAGTTGCCTTAATTTATGCTAAGAGTGCTAAAAATAAGTTATTAGTAGCAATATCTACTATCGGTGCAACTCTTGGATTATCTGCAACTCTCCTTTCCGGAGCTCGAGGAGCTTGGGTTCTAACGCCTTTCATTGTCATTTTTTTATTTTACATTTACAGAGGCTATTTTTCTCAGCGTTCCAAAACTCTCGCGATATTCGCGACAATGGCTATTATGTTTTTTTCTTACCCAACTGTAGAACCCAGAGTCAACTCTATGTTTTCAGAACTGCATGAGTACAGAAAAAACGACGTAAATACATCATCAGGTATTCGTCTAGAACTCTGGAAATCAGCGACATACTCTGCGATAGATAAGCCGATATTTGGGCAAGGTTTTGATGGTATAGAACACGCAAAACGAGAACAAATTAGCAAAGGCTTAGTTGACAAGAGAGTTTTGGGCTCTACACGTGCACACAATCAATTCTTTGAAGAGCTTCAAGCAAAGGGGCTAATTGGGTTAATTACAATACTAGGCTTTTTTGGACTACCTTTATATCTGTTGCTGGAAAAAGCTCGGAGCTCACTCACTAAAGATAGCCATTACTTTTTTGCAGTAGCGGGAATTGTTCACATCACGTCCGTTATTGGCTTTTGCTTAACTCAGCACTTCCTTGCTCATCATTCAGGTATTCTTTTTTATTCGATAGGTACTGCAATATTCTTCGGTGGAGCATACTCAAAAAATAACAACTCAGAGGGCTCGTCATCATGAAAATTCTCATAATAGGACCGTCCTGGGTTGGTGATATGGTGATGTCTCAATCTCTATACACGACCCTGAAGCAACAATATCCGGAAGCGACTATAGATGTTATCGCTCCAAATTGGTGTAAACCCATTTTGCAACGTATGCCAGAAATAAAGCAGGCCATTGACATGCCCATCGGTCATGGCGAGCTCAACCTGAAAGTTCGTCGTAAACTTGGCATTGAACTACGCTGCAAAGGGTATGATAAAGCGTATATCTTACCTAATTCAGCCAAGTCTGCTCTCATCCCTTGGTTTGCCAATATACCTAAACGCGTTGGCTGGAAAGGTGAGATGCGTTACGGCCTAATTAATGATTTAAGAACAAACAAGAAAGCGTTCCAATATATGGTTGAACGCTATGTTGCATTAGCATACCCAGAACAGGAGATGGTCAACTCTGAGTCATTAGGAGGCCTGCATACGCTGCCTCGCCCTTGCCTAACGATTGATAAAACGGTTCAACAAGCGACATTACGCAAATTCAATTTGTCGATAGACAGTAAGGTTTTAGGTTTGTGTCCTGGCGCCGAGTTTGGCCCAGCGAAAAAATGGCCTGAGACGCACTACGCAGAAGTTGCAACTGCAATGAGTAAAGTAAACAAACAAGTCTGGCTGTTTGGTTCACAGAAAGATCTTGAAACTTGCAATAATATTAGGGCATTGGCACCCGCCGAGCTGCGCCACAATATACATGTATTAGCAGGCAAGACGAGTCTGATTGAAGCAGTTGATTTACTAGGAGCATGTCAAACCGTAGTTGCAAATGACTCAGGCTTAATGCACGTTGCTGCAGCTGTTGGTTGTAATGTGGTCGCAGTTTATGGGTCCACATCCCCCAAATACACACCTCCTTTGGCTAATAAAGTCGAAATAGTGCATACTGAAATTGATTGTCGGCCTTGTTTCAAAAGGGAGTGTGAGTTCAAACACTTGAAATGCTTAACAGAATTATCAGCCATGGTCGTACTTGAACGAATTCAAAAGCTCGAGACGATTACGGTAAGCTCATGTTAATTCGCGCAGTTTATACCCTATTATTGGCGCTCGCCGCCCCGCTACTGCTATTTGGTTTGTACAACAATAAAAGCAACAAGCCCAAGTTTAGCAAACGGTGGAAAGAACATTTTGGTGTAACACCAGAACTAAAGTCAGATCAAAAGCCTATCTGGATTCATGCAGTATCAGTTGGGGAAAGTATAGCTGCAATCCCCTTAATTAAAGCCTTAAAAGAGCAAGCTCCTAATCAGCCGATTTTAGTTACAACTACGACAAGTACCGGTGCAGAGCAGATTTCAAAACTCGGCTCCCTTGTTGAGCACCGCTATATGCCGATAGATTTTAGCTTTGCAGTAAAATCCTTTTTGAAGGTCACTAAACCTCGTCAGATGCTGGTAATAGAAACAGAGCTTTGGCCAAACACTCTAAATGAAGTGAATAAATTTGGTATACCTATAATTATTGTAAACGCTAGGTTATCTAAAAAATCCCGTGATAATTACGCTAAATTTAGACCTATTTTCAACATAATCGAACCATGTTTAACACAAGTATTATGCCAACATAAGTCAGATGCCGAGCATTTTCGTTCTTTAGGTGTACCCAACAGTAAGTTGAAAGTCACAGGCTCAATAAAGTTTGACATTCAAATATCAGAACAAACATTATCGCTAGGGAAGCAGTTACGTCAGGCAATAGGTGAACGCCCAGTTTGGATAGCAGCTAGTACACATAAAGGGGAGGACGAAATAATTATAGCCGCACATAAATATCTTCTTTCAAAGAACCCGAATGCTCTCCTTATTTTAGTACCACGCCACCCAGAGCGCTTTGATGCCGTATTTAACCTGTGCATAAATATGAATCTAAGTACAATTAGACGAACGCAAAACATCCCCCCTTTAGAATCAAATGTTTACCTTGGTGATACCATGGGAGAGATGCTTATATTTATGGCAGCAGCTGACCTGTGCTTCATGGGAGGGAGCTTAATAGGTTCAAAAGTCGGTGGACACAATATTATTGAACCAATCGCATTAGGCTTACCTGTACTGATCGGCCCAAGCTATTATAACTTTAAAGAAATCGTTGATGAGCAGATCAAACTTAATAACGTCAGTGTGATCTCACAAAATTCACTTTTAGAAAATCTAGATACTTTTGCTAACAACTATAAAGGAAATAAGGTGGCACCATCTTCGATAAAGAAAGGCGCTATAGATTCGAGTGTTACTCAGATTCTATTAAATATTTAAAGCCACTTTAATATAAATACGAGATAGCTCCATGAATATAAAAGCGACTTATTTAAAGTTACGCAGAAGGGCAATTAAACGCTATATTAAAATTACCCAACCAAAATATCTTAGATACAAAGCAGACTACTGGCCAGATATATATAAAGAAAATGATACATTCTTTTTCAAGCAGTACGCATTAAAAATAAATCAACTGTCCACGCTATCCTATCAAAACGAAAACATCAATATTATTGGCTCAGGTCCTAGCGTTAAAAATTTAGATTATAAAAAATTTACAGGCCAAAATATTTTCCTAAACGGTGCGATCAGTCTTGCTTATGAGCATAGTCTTCGTATCGATGCGCTCATTATTATGGACGCCAACTTTGTATATAACCGTTTTGACTTAATAAAAAGACTCAAAGAAAAAACAAAGCTCATTCTAAGCTTAGGTGCTCTCTGCGCTATTGCCGAACGAGACCTAAAATTAATCCAAGGCCATGATATCTATCTATTCAACCAGACTGCATTTGATAAAAACAATAAATTTAGCCAAAATATTGATCAGCATGTCGTCGATGGAGGAACAGTGATGGCAATTGCTATTCAAATTTTCTCGGCTAATTTACGTCATAATATGTACTTATTGGGCCTAGATATCTCAAATGCTAATGAGCCTCGGTTTTATGAAAGCCAGGATAGACAAGAAAAAAGTGGCCTGCAGAAAGACTACGAGGACAAAATATTGCCATTCATGACAGAGGCCAGCATTCAAGTCAAAGGTAATATTTTCAACTGTTCACCAGTATCAAAGTTACCATTCACAATCATCCCTTACAGTGATATATACGAATAACTATTGGCTAACTTAAAATAGACTGGTAATAAGTTCTTATCCCCTTCCTACCTTGTGTTAAGAACTTATCAATCTTCTCTATTTCAATCTCAGAAAAAGAGAAGATTGGTGTAAAACTAGTAAGTTGCTCGGCTTGGAGGCTTCTATCATCGAGACCTATATCTTCCATTAACCCTTCAATTTTATGGCTATTTGAACCTATTGCTAAAAAAGGTGTATAACTATTAATTGCATAACAAATAGCATGATAACGCCCTGTAATAATCCCCTCAGCTCTAGCTACTTCCATATGATATTCTTCATCAGTTATTTGTGTTGAAGCCACAAAAAGGTTCCTAGTTTTGTACTTAGTAAAATCAAACTTTCGTATCCCTTTTAGTATATAACGATTAACTTGTTTCCACCGATTTGAGGTATAGCAGATGCGATTGACTGAAAATCCTTCCCTGTTTTGAAATAATTGATGTATTTTCCAGGCTAAACGAAAGTTTACGCTATCACCATAGAGATAACCACGACGCTGTTTCAGGTCAAGCGAATTTGAGTAGAGAGACAAATCAGGAAGAACTATAGAGTGAATTCCGCACTGAGATAGTTGTTGTTGACTTTTCGTTTCTCTGACTGTGACACCATCAAAGTTCTTCAACAATAAAGAAAACTCATTCGGATTGCTATCGTACGTTGCATTAACCAAATATTTTTTAACTGGCAGTTTTGCTACAAGCTGAAGCATTTCATAAGCTCGTTTTGCGCCGTGGTGAAAAGTTCCTTCCCCATTGATAATCACGATATCTGCTTCCAAAAGGTACTCCTTAGTCAAAGGATTATCGATTTTTTTATCAATCTTAAGAGAGTGAATTACTTTTCCTCCAAACTCTTCAATCAGAGCATTTAAATTGCTAATAACTCTCGAGCAACCGTAATGGCAATCAGGAGTCGTATCATTGAGGATTACGATTTTTTTCATTTTAAATAACCTATTTAAATTTAATTCCAATTTTTTTTCATTTTTTCCTCAGCCAGGCCTGCCTTTTAAAGTTGTAACCATGCTTCAAACTATCAAACTTTCCTTTATCGTCGGCTTTATAGTCCATACCATGAACTGTAAGTAAGGAATGCTTATTCCCCGCCAGGTACTGCCTTAATAAGCTATACGTGCTATCAACACCACCAGAGTAAAAGCACATAGTCTTTCCTTGAGCATCCTCTTCATAGGTATCAGGATGCTCAAAAGAGACCGAAACACTTGAAAACCACTTTGGGGCCCAAGCCTCCCATATTTCGGACACTTGATGCGCATTTTCACATATTTGGTTACTCCCTAAGCCTTTAACTCTGATGTTTCGGTTCTGCTGCATTGCAATTAGAAGAAAAAACCAAACAGCAAAATCCATTTTCCTTTGATTCAATTTTCTGACGAAAAGTTCGTGTACTTCTATTGTCTCTTCATCTGATTTCAAAAAAGTTTTTTTATTCTGACAAATCACATTGACTATAATATCTTAATTTTCAATCACAATTATTCCGCCTGTATATATTTAAAATCATCTAATTCCCAGTAAATTTTCTTCTTCTCAAGCTCCTTCTTAAAAGAACGCTTTAATCTATTCCAATTTCCTTTCTTCCAGTGATCACCTTGTTGGACAAAACACTTATCAAAATCAATAATCCATGCCTTGTCTTTGTCATCAATAAGAATATTGTGGATATTGAGGTCGGTATGATTCACTTGCACAGCATGCATCTTACGGATCTCATCACCGATTTTTTGGTACATCTCTTTTGAAAGTGGTTTCTCTTGCAAAATCGTCACTAGATCCTTGGCATTAGGGATTTTTTCACTCAAAAGATCTGCTCGATAGGTTAAACCGCTCTTTACTGCTCTTGCAGCAATCGGTTTAGGTACATTTACACCAGCTTCAATCAGAGTATTTAGCAATTGTAGTTCTTGGTAACTACGTGTTTTCTCCCAACCTGAGAACCAATAACTATCAGACACTAGCTTACCTAATAGGCCACCACGACGATAATGGCGTAGTGCTGCTGCTATTTTATCTGTCTGTACAAACCAAGTTGTACCACGGCCTTGAGCGCTACCAAGCACTTTATCATTACGCTGCCAAAACTTTGCATCGAATCCCTGCTTTGGATCTTCCACTAATAATGTTTCGTCATACCAAATGGATTGATTTTCAAACTGTAAGTGCTTCATTTTTGTAGCTCTCAATGATGATTCAATGCTATTTTACATTTATTGCACCGCTCTGCATAATCCCACTCTTACTACCTCGATTGAACCCGTAAAAAGAAGCGCCTATGACACTATTTACCCAAGCCCCTCAATCACTCTGTATTCTACGTTTATCTGCTATAGGTGATGTCTGTAATACTGTTGCTGCAGTACAGGCAATTCAAAAACAGTGGCCAACAACAGAAATTGTCTGGATAACTGGCGCATTAGAAGCCAAGCTGATTGAAGACTTAGTAGGGGTAAAGGTTGTTATCTTTAACAAAAAAGAGGGTTGGAAGGGTTATAAAAAGCTTTGGTCAGAGTTAAGCGATTATAGGTTTGATGCCCTGCTTCATATGCAATACGCCTTTCGAGCAAGTATCGCTACCTTAGGCATTAAAGCCAAATATAAGCTTGGCTTTGACTCGGTACGCAGTCAAGATTTTCAAACTCTGTTTACTAATGTCAAAGTCCCCTCACCAGAGAGCATGCATGTGCTTGATGGCTTGTTAGAGTTTGGAACGACTCTTGGTGTGAAGAATATGACTCCAAGCTGGAGCATTAGCTACTCAGACTCTGATTTAAGCTGGGCAAAGCAGCAGGTTAATGATGACAAAAAGAACTTAGTCATTGTTCCGGCGGCAAGTAAGGCCTATAAAAACTGGACAGCGGAAGGCTATAGCAAGGTCATTGAACATGCTCAAAGCCAAGGCTGGAATATTATCTTAGCCGGCAGCCCTGCCCAAATTGAGCTTGATTTAGCAGAGAGTATTGAAATACTACTAACCTCACCGGTGACAAACCTGGTCGGGCAAACCTCGTTAAAACAGATGCTTGCTTTACTCGATATTGCCGACCTAGTCATCGCCCCTGATACAGGTCCAGCCCATATGGCGAACGCAATGAACACCCCAGTTATTGGCCTGTATGCTCATCACAACCCGCTTCGTACTGGCCCTTATCAATATCAAAATTATGTAGTTTCTGCGTATGAGGAGGCCATTCATGCAGAGACTGGAAGAGCATCTAATCAGCTCAGCTGGCGAGCGCGAGTGAAAGACAAACAAGCAATGCAGCGAATTCAACCGCAGCAAGTGATTGCAATGTTTGATAAAGTAGCTGCTGAGCTAAACTGACTCTAATCCCTTACAAAACCCTAAGGAACCATTGTGACTAGACCGACTATTGCCGTTGCTTTAATCGTAAAAAATGAAGCCCAACATCTTAAAGCTTGCCTAGAAACTGTGCATGAATGGGTGGATGAGATTGTCGTAATGGACTCTGATAGTACCGACAATACCGAAGAGATAGCTCGTACATTTACTAATAAGTTTTTTGTTAATCCAGAGTGGCCAGGATTTGGCCCACAGCGCCGCTTAGCTCAATCTCATGTTGAATCAGATTACATTCTTTGGCTTGATGCCGATGAGCGAGTAACACCAGAGCTCAAACAAAGCATCTTACAGGCGATTGAGTCTAATAAAGCCGACACCGTTTATCAGGCAGCACGCTTAAGCTGGGTATTTGGCCGCTATATTCGTCATTGTGGGTGGTACCCAGATCGCGTTCTTCGCTTATACCCAACTATGCTCACACAATATAATGACGCCTTAGTTCATGAGAAGGTCGAAATCAGTAAAGAGATGAAGGTTGAAAATCTATCTGGAGACCTTATTCACTTTACCTATAACGACATGAACCACTACTTGGTTAAGTCGGCAGGTTACGCAAAAGCATGGGCTGAGCAGCGCGAAAAGAAAGGTAAGAATAGTAGTATTTCACAAGGTATTCTTCATGCCCTTGGCTGCTTTGTGAAAATGTACGTGATTAAAGCAGGCTTCTTGGATGGCAAGCAGGGGTTCTTATTATCACTGCTTTCCGCACATTCCACCTTCGTTAAATATGCCGACCTTTGGGTGCGAACTGAAACAGATAAGATGCCAGAGACATTCTAACCACATATAACATCTCGAAAGCTAGAACATTAAAGGCGGCCATAGTAGCCGCATTTGTTATTAAGTCATCGTCAAATTATAGGAATTGATTCGCCCAAGGTTGTAGCTCTTCATTTATCTTAGCAATATCAATCCGCGACATGTTCTCTTGACTCTGTTTGTCTTCCGCTTGAGGTGGGCAAAATGCAATATGTCTTCCCTGCGAGTTAATTGGCTGCCATCGTAAAGGGGTTGCTGAACGTTTACTAGGGAAGAAACCAACAGTAGGAACATCTGCTGCTGCTGCAATGTGTAATGGGCCTGTAGAGCCTGCAATAAACATATTGGCACAAGCAATAGAGCGAGAAAAGTCGACTAAGCCATCGTTTTTGTCGTAAACAGTGGCAACAATTCCCTGCTTTGTCATCATCTGCTTTAATTGCTTCGCCTTCCCTTCTTCACCAGGACCTGCGGTCAAAATCACTTCATAGTCACCTTCTAGGCTAGCGATAAGCTGAGTGTACTGTTCAAGGGATAGGTTATTGGCTGAGCCACCACTCCCCGCATGTAGACATAGCCACGGTTTATCAACATTCAGCTCTAATTGCGCGGCAAGCTTGCTGCGTTGCTCTGTTAACTTCTCACTGGGGAAACTAAGGTAAGGCGCTGTCGGTTCAACTATTTTCTTGCCAATGTCTCGTAAGAAAGCACGGATAAGATCAAGATTATACTCATATTCAGGCTTGGCTGACTGCGAACGCTTTTGCTTGATGCGCTGATTATAAAAGATCTGAGCAAACTTAGTTGCAGGTGCAAGGCGGTAAGGGATTTTAGCCTTCCAAACTAACTTTGCATTATAGCTCGTAGAGAATAGGTTGATGGATGCATCAAAATTTTGAGCTTTAATCTCTGCAATTAAGTTCTTTTGCTCCTCCTTGCTCGCTTTCTCAGTGCTGTCGACAATTATCCCATCGATCCACGGGCAAAGTTTGGCTAGTGCGACAGTGTAGTTTGGTACTAATGCAGTGATGTGGCAATCTGGCAGGGATGCCTTTAACATTGCAAAGCTTGGCCATGCCAGCATAAAGTCGCCAATTTTGTCGTTACGAACCACTAAGATCTTTTGCATCATCTTCTCTACTATTGAAATATGCTTATACCTAATGATAACCGCTTCAGTGGGGAAGTAAGAATCTTTTTGTTACTATTGAGGCAGTTAAAAAGAATAATCTATCTGAGTATTGTTATGAACAAAAAGCGTTTATCAAGAGTTATCTACCCTGGCACCTTTGATCCATTAACCAATGGCCACCTCGACTTAATTGAGCGTGCCGCTGAAATGTTTGATGAAGTCATTATTGCGGTAGCTGCAAGCACAAGTAAAAATACGATGTTTAGCCTCGAAGAGCGTGTCAAGTTCGCCAACCAAGTCACCGCCGAACTTGATAATGTGGTAGCAAAGGGGTTTTCTGGCTTAATGGTTGATTTTGCAAAACAAGAGAAAGCTAATGTACTCATTCGCGGTCTGCGTACTACCGTCGATTTCGAGTATGAATTTGCCTTAACCAATATGTACCGCCGCTTAATGCCTGAACTTGAGAGTGTTTTCTTAACTCCAGCCGAAGAGTATGCCTTCCTCTCTTCAACAATTGTTCGTGAAGTAGCAATCCATGGCGGTGATGTCGAGCTATTTGTGCCAAAATATGTTCACACAGCTATCAAAACAAAGGTAGCCCAATGAGTTTTAGAAAGTTCAAATACTACTTCTCTAATAGCCTACAAGTATTAATATCAAATACGATTCGTAGAGCTCTGGCCAATAACCTTGTTCAGACCTCACCTATAGATTCTTATATCCAAGATAGAGTTGATTACTACAACAAGCTTAACACGCAATTTGAACTGCTCGAAAGCGAGTCAACTCATGTAGGAGAGTACAAGAAAACCGGAGGTGCAACCTACTATTTTGATCTTCATAAGGTGGTAAAATCGTTTCCATCACGGTACTTTTTTCAGTTTTTGAACGGAGATATTCGCCATATACCTGAACAGCCATGTTTCCTAAAAAGTCGTCCGATAATAGAAAACAATGATAATGCTGTCCTGCTCAAACTAAATGAAATTCGCCACTTTTATTTTATCGACGACAAGCTCTCTTTTAGAGAAAAGAAAGATATTGCTGTATGGCGAGGGGCAGGCCAGAAACAACACAGAAAGGTTGTGTTACAACAGTTTCACGATCACCCAATGTGCGATATTGGTAGAACCCATCCAATTGAAGGCTCTCCTTGGGAGAAAGGTTTCTTATCTGTTGAGCAACAACTTGAATGTAAGTTCGTTTTAGCCATCGAAGGAAACGATGTCGCTACCAACCTAAAATGGGCAATGTCTTCGAACTCTTTGGTCATTATGTCTAAACCTAAGTATGAGACTTGGTTTATGGAGGGCCGCCTTGAAGCGGGAATTCACTATGTTGAAGTGGCGGGTGACTACTCTGATTTAATTGAGAAAATGGAGTACTACGTCGCGAATCCAGAAGAATCGGAAAGCATCATCAAAAATGCTCACGCATGGGTCGAGCAGTTCAGAGATCAAAAACGCGAGCGTTTAATTTCATTATTAGTCGCGAAAAAATACTTCGAGAAATCGGGACAAATGTAATCTTGTCCTTCCTCTCTTAAGTTTTTACTTCTGACATTCCTCGCAGAAGAAGGTATTGCGTTGGCCTATCTTTTGTTCTTGGAGAGCTTCGCCGCATTCTGGGCATGGCTCTCCGGCTTTTCCGTAAACTAATAACTCTTGTGCAAAGTAACCTGGCTTGCCATCAGCCTGTGCGAAATCTTTCAGCGTAGTTCCACCTAGCTTGATCGCAGTGGCGAGGACTTGCTTTATTTCAGTAACGAGCAGATCCCACTCCTTCGATGTGACTTTATTGGCAGGCCTTTGAGGATGGATACGAGCACTGAATAGAGCTTCATTGGCGTAGATATTCCCAACCCCCACCACCACCTTATTGTCCATTATGAACTGCTTTACTGCTACGCGCTTTGTTTTAGCCCTTTCAGCAATGTATACCGAAGAGAAATCCTCAGTTAGCGGCTCTGGGCCGATATTTTCCAGTAAAGCATGCGACTCTCCAATAGGGCTAAATAACCATGCTCCAAAGCGTCTAGGGTCGTTATAGCGCAACACCTTGCCATTGGCTAGCTTGAGATCCACATGATCGTGCTTAGCAGAGGGGAAATCAGCGTCTAACACTCTAAGAGAGCCTGACATGCCCAAGTGGACAATTGCCGTACCAGCATCGGTCTCAATGAGTAAGTACTTTGCACGGCGAGAAATATTACGTATGTCCTGCCCTTCAAGCTGTTTAAGTTCCAGAGGAATATCCCAGCGCAGCTTAGGAGTTCGGAAAGTAAGAGTTTGAATCGTTTGTCCAATAAGGTGGGGGGAGATTCCCATTCGGCTGACTTCAACTTCTGGTAGTTCGGGCATAAGTATAAGTTCCTAGTTAATAGGCTCTAGTTCCTAGATGTTGAGTTAGTATTTGGTGGAAGAACACCAAGGTGGCAACCTTACATCTAAAGAGCGAGATTCCCTATCTTCGTTCGTGAACTCACTGTAGGCAATGACCGATTTTTAGTCCACTGAAATATCGTCATTCTCGAGCGCGAGTCGACGAGTGCATCGGGGATCTCGCTTTTTCAGTCCTTTCGAACTAAGAGCACTTTATTCGCTTGGAGTTAAATACTCTTCTTCAACCGAAACTGCTATCCACTCGCCTTGCCAGTTTTTAAATAACCAAAACTGCGGTGTTCGGTACCAAGTGATCCTTTGAGGCTCTTCTTGATCTTGATACCAAGCTTCAATGCTTTCAGGATTGCGTAAGTTTGATCTTAGTGACTCATACGTGGTTTGTTCTACTTCGGTACCAACTAGGTTAATCCAACGCTCTGCAAGTTCAACAGCGGGTATATTGGCCGGTTCGGTACTCTGCCATTGGTTATCAATGTTCTCTAATGACCAAGTATTAAAATACAACGCGGTAAGTTCTTGTTCTGGATTCAGTAGGTATGGGTAAGAGCTTTCTTGCTCAGGGATTAAGTAGGTTTTGATGAGCGTAGGCAGGTTCAACACACCGATGAAGACGATGATGCCGAGCATTAACCAGTTGTTCCAACGGCGACGACGGGTTGAGCGTGAGGGCATAAACGAGTTCCTAGTTATATAGATTCTAATTTCTAGAAGAAACTCAGTATGTAATGGCAAAGCAAAGAGTTCAACCCTACTACTCGGCTTCATAATATCTAGGTAACAGGCTCTGCTCCTCAACGAGTATCTGATATGCATAAAAAAACCCAGGCCGAAGACTGGGTTTTTCAAATCTTTCTTCCACAACAGAAGATTCAAAAAAGCATCAATTACTTGATTTTTGCTTCTTTGTACATAACGTGTTGGCGAACTACTGGATCGTATTTTTTGATCTCAAATTTGCCTGGCATGTTACGCTTGTTTTTGTCAGTTGTGTAGAAGTGACCAGTACCTGCAGAAGATACTAGACGGATTTTCTCACGAATGCCTTTAGCCATTGCTTAATTCCTCTTAAACGTTTTCGCCGCGAGCACGGATATCAACAAGAACAGCATCGATGCCTTTCTTATCAATGATACGCATGCCTTTAGCAGTTAGACGTAGTTTAACAAAACGTTTTTCGCTCTCTACCCAGAAACGATGAGTTTGTAGGTTCGGCAGAAAACGACGCTTAGTAGCATTTCGTGCGTGTGAACGGTTGTTACCCGTTACTGGACGCTTACCAGTTACTTGGCATACTCGGGACATGAGTGTCTCTCCAAATCGTTTCAGCTCGATATCAACCTTGGTGGCCGAACCTCCATCTCATATAAATAAGACGCTTGAGGTTAAAAACCGTTATGGAAAACCCATACAAGGCTATCAAAGGTCGCGCATTATACTAACTTGACATGCATTGCTCAAGACCCGAACAGATCCTTTTTACAGGTTTTCGTGATCTTTTTTTGAGCAAGAGCTGATTTGTGTTCAAAAAAATGTCGGGCGATTGTAGCAGAAATCAGCGTTCTAACAACTAAAAGTTGAGCAAAAGCACTGAAAAAACACCACAGTGGCTAAAGGCGTCATTTCTGATACTGAGAGTTTAAGTGTATCACCGAATAACATTCGTTCTTATGTGTATCAATTACATTAAAAATTTAACTCTCTCGCATATCGTAGTTGTGCCACTAGCCTTCCTCATATACTTGAATAATGTCTTATTGCTTTAACGTAATCAAAGGCAACCTAGTGGCTATCAAATCAATTCCTTCTGATTCTATGCCTCGTGAGAAACTTCTAAACTATGGGCCCCAAGCCTTAACCGATGCGGAACTACTCGCTATTTTTCTGAGAACAGGCACAAAGGGGATGAATGTTCTTGAGCTAGCCGACTTTCTAATTAAAGACTTCGGATCATTGAGAAATCTATTTTCCGCTTCGCAAAACGAGTTTTGCAGTCATCGAGGGTTAGGAAATGCCAAGTATGTTCAACTTCAAGCAGCATTAGAAATGTCACACCGTTACCTTGCTGAGACTTTGAAGCGAGGGGAAGCCTTAACCAGCCCTGAACACACCAAGCTGTACCTATCTGGAATCTTAAGAGATAGACAGCGTGAGGCTTTTTATGTTTTGTTCTTGGACAATCAAAACCGCGTGATTAAGGACGAGATCCTTTTTGAAGGCACGATTGACGCAGCCTCAGTTTATCCCCGCGTAGTGGTAAAACGTTCACTTGAGCATAATGCCGCTGCGTTGATCCTTGCGCACAATCACCCTTCTGGCGTCGCAGAACCTAGCCAGGCAGACCGGAGAATAACTCGCAGACTTATCGATGCCCTGTCGCTAGTTGATATTCGGATACTTGACCACTTTGTGATTGGCGATGGCGAAGTGGTGTCTTTTGCAGAACGGGGGTGGGTGTAAATCTCGGTACCCAGAGTTCAATATTAAACCTATAAGATAATTAATGAATACAAAATTAACAAATCTACGTTTAAATCCGGGAGCTCAAAAACTTAAAAGACAGCAGCTCAGAAAAAACATGACTCTCAGTGAAAGGAAGTTATGGTACCGGATTAGAAATAAGCAATTGGGTTGCAAATTTAGGCGACAGTATGGGATTGGACCGTATATTGTCGACTTCTACTGCCCTGCACATAGGTTGATTATTGAAATTGATGGCGATTCACATTTTAGTGATGACGCTATCGAGTATGATCAAGTTCGGACCAACTTTATGCAAGCCAGAGGATTCAAAATCATTCGTTTCTTGAATTCTCATGTAAGCAACGACATTGATTGGGTGTGCGAGGAAATTCAGAAGCAGTTTCAGATTACGAGACATAACCCCTCCTAGCCTCCCCTTAATCCTTACATCAGAAAAATAAACAACGCCGTAAAGGGGAGGAATATTCATACACTCCGATATTCCTCGAACCTAAAAGCATACTCCAAACCATTCTCCCCCTTAGCTCATATTGTCAATAGAACGATGAAGCTCACCAAGGAGGAGCTAGAGGGGGTTGGTGTTGTGTCAAAGAAAACTGATTTACCATTTTGGCTGCTCTTTTCTATAAAGTCCCCTCCATGCTATCTTTACGCAGTAATTTTTTAAGGATTTAAACCCATGCAAACCTTGGTTAATACTCAAAGCCCCCTCAATAGCGGTAGCCTAGCAGGCAAAAAGATTCTACTTGGCATCAGCGGTGGCATTGCTGCTTACAAATGCGCAGAGCTTACTCGTCGTTTGATAGAGCGTGGTGCAGAGGTTCAGGTAGTGATGACCAAGGCAGCCAAAGAGTTTATTACTCCGCTGACAATGCAAGCAGTGTCCGGTCGCCCAGTTTCAGATTCACTACTCGATCCAGCTGCTGAGGCTTCTATGGGGCACATAGAGCTTGCTAAGTGGGCAGACCTAGTGCTACTGGCTCCTGCGACCGCAGACCTTATTGCACGCGTAGCAGCAGGCATGGGTAACGACTTACTATCAACTCTAGTTTTAGCAACAGATGCTCCTGTCGCCGTCTCTCCCGCAATGAATCAACAGATGTATGCCAACATTGCAACTCAGGAGAATATCGCCACTCTGCGTCGTCGTAAGATGATGATTTGGGGCCCAGCAGCAGGTGAGCAAGCGTGTGGCGATGTTGGTATGGGCCGTATGCTAGAACCAATGCAACTAGTCAACTTATGCGAAGAGTTTTTGGGTGAGAAAGACCAACCTTTAGCTGGGAAATCTGTTGTTATTACCGCAGGTCCAACACGTGAAGCGATAGATCCAGTGCGCTACATCAGCAACCACAGCTCTGGGAAAATGGGCTTTGCCATTGCAGAAGCAGCGCAAAAGCTAGGGGCTGACGTGACACTCATTGCCGGTCCAGTCAATCTTGCAACGCCAGAGGGTGTACAGCGAATCAATGTCACAAGCGCCGAGAGCATGCATGAGGCAGCAATGACACATGCAAGCAACAACCAAGTATTCATCGCCTGCGCAGCTGTGGCTGACTATCGCCCAGAAGCGATTGCTGACCAAAAAATTAAGAAGACCGACGACAATGATGCGATGACTATTCGTATGGTGAAAAACCCCGATATCGTCGCGAGCGTTGCAGGATTAACCAAAAACCGACCATTTACCGTTGGTTTTGCAGCAGAAACTCAAGATGTTGAACACTATGCTCGCGGCAAACTGACTCGTAAGAATCTGGATATGATCTGCGCGAATGACGTTTCCGTTGCAGGGCAAGGCTTCAATAGTGACGATAACTCACTCAAGGTTTTCTGGCCTGAAGGTGAGCAGTCACTTCCTCTCACGTCCAAGCAAGAGCTTGCTATCCAACTCATGAAATTGATCGATTCCCAACTTTAAAATACGACAGGTATAACTTTTTTAGCAGCTAGCGTAGGGTTATACTCTGAGGTCTGTTCATTGAACAGACCTAGATATTTAGCGGTAATCAAAAGGAATCGAAACGTGGCCGGAACCAGAAAATCAAATCGTCGTGATGAAATCCTACAAGCTCTTGCTCATATGCTAGAGTCGAACGAAGGCGCATCACGCATTACAACGGCTAAACTAGCAAAACAAGTGGGCGTATCAGAGGCTGCGCTGTATCGCCACTTCCCGAGCAAGGCTCGCATGTTTGAAGGGCTTATCGAGTTTATCGAAGAGTCTCTGATGTCACGCATCAACCGTATTTTAGATGAAGAAAAAGACACGCTAACTCGACTTCGTCTTGTTCTGCAGTTGATTCTTGCTTTTGCAGAGAGAAACCCGGGTCTGAGCCGGATACTCTCTGGTCATGCTCTGATGTTTGAAAACGAGCGCTTACGTGATCGAATTAACCAGTTGTTTGAACGTATTGAAGCATCTCTGCGTCAGATCCTGCGTGAAAGAAAGCTGCGTGAAGGTAAGTCCTTCCCAGTTGATGAAAAGATTCTTGCTGCTCAGCTTCTTGGTCAGGTTGAGGGTAGCTTGAACCGTTTTGTACGTTCTGATTTCAAATACCAACCAACCTCGAACTTTGAAGAATACTGGGCGCTACTCAGCGCTCAGATTAAGTAGTTAGGCGCAAACCCGAATAAAACCAAAAAGATAATTGCGCAAAGACTAGGGTCTGTTGACCTTAAGAACCATTACCTTTTCATAGGATCAAGATGAGCAAAGATTCAAAAGATAAGTACGAAGCACCCAAATTCTCTCTCGCTCTGCTGCACCCTAAAAGCTGGGGAGTATGGCTAGGCTTCGGTTTTCTCGCATTGGTAGTCAATATCTTACCATACTCAATCCTACTGAAGTTGGGGCGTGGATTAGGACAACTCGGTATGCGCTTTGGTAAAAAGCGTGTGCATGTAGCTAAGCGCAATATTGAGCTCGCCTTTCCGGACAAACCCACCGAAGAGATAGATGAGTGGGTCGAGGACAATTTTAAGAACACTGGTCTCGCGCTTATTGAAACAGGCATCACCTGGTTCTGGCCAACGTGGCGATTTAAACGTTTGATTGTCGCTAAAGATATCTCTGTTCTTGAAAAACATCGAGAGAACAACAAAGGCGTTCTACTATGCTGCGTTCATGCACTAAACCTTGAGATCACCGCTCGTGCTTTTGCCGTGTTGGGACTTGCTGGTCACGGTGCATTTCGCCCACACAACAACCCCGCTTACAACTTCATTCAGTACTGGGGCCGTACGCACAATGGCAACAAACTGATTGACCGCAAAGACCTCAAGCAGATGATCCGAGTAATGCGCCAGGGCGGTCGCTTGTTCTATCTACCAGACCACGATTACGGCCGTAATAAATCAGAATTTGTACCCTTCTTTGCAATTGAAGATGCCTGTACTACCACAGGTACTAGCATTCTGGCTTACACAAGTAAGTGTGCCATTGTTCCTGGTTCAGGCTTTAGAAATGATGAGGGTAAGTACGAGATCATCGCAGATCAATCTATCGAAGCTGATTACCCACAAAAAGATGAGAAAGCCGCTGCTGCTTATATGAATGGTTTTGTGGAAGAAGTCATCTTGCGAGCACCAACGCAATGGATGTGGCTACACAAGCGCTATAAAACGATGGAAGACCCGAGTGTTGAGAAAGGGATTAGATATAAATAAGAGTTTCTAGAGGAAGGACAGTACCTAGCTCCTAGAATAAAGCTCTAGGAACTAGGTACTCATTTCTAGGAGCTAGATACCGTATTGAGCACGATACGCTTTAACCGCTTCTAGGTGCTCTGGGTCTGTGCCTTTCTCTTCAAGGAAGGTCACTAGGTCTGTTAGGCTAACAATAGAGATGATTGCACAGCCGAAATCACGTTCCACTTCTTGGATTGCAGAAAGCTCGCCCTTACCTTTTTCTTGGCGGTCGATTGCGACTAGCACGCCAGCAAGGTCAGCACCATTTGCTTGAATGATTTCCATTGATTCACGAATCGCAGTACCCGCTGTGATTACGTCATCCACCAGCATAATACGACCTTCAAGCGCAGAGCCAACTAGATTGCCACCTTCACCGTGGTCTTTTGCTTCTTTACGGTTAAAACAGTAAGGAGTGTCTACATCGTGATGATCAGCAAGTGCTACCGCTGTCGTTGTCGCAATTGGGATGCCTTTGTATGCTGGGCCAAATAGCACGTCAAACTCAATACCAGAATCCGCTAGCGCCGCTGCGTAAAAACGACCTAAGCGCGCTAGGTCACGACCTGTGTTAAACAATCCAGCATTGAAGAAGTAAGGGCTCTTACGACCAGATTTTAAAGTAAACTCACCAAACTTAAGTACTTCTTTCTCTAGTGCAAACTCAATAAATTCACGTTGATATGCTTTCATGTTTTCTCTCGACATATAAAAGTTACTAGGTTCTAGTTGCTAGTCCCTAGAGGGAACAAACCTAAAGCAGAGACTAGAACTATCTAGGAACTAGGCACTCATTTCTAGGCACTTCTCAAAAAAATAGCCCCCATTGGGAGCTATATATCAATTAATCGGCTAGTGCAGCCTTCTGTGCAACAACAATATCGGCAATGCCTTTCTTCGCCGACTCTAGCAGCGCCATTAGCTCTTCATGGCTAAACGGTTCGCCTTCTGCTGTGCCTTGAATCTCGATCATCTTGCCTTCTTCGGTCATCACTACATTCATATCGGTGTCAGCGGCAGAGTCTTCAACGTATTCAAGGTCACACAGTACATCTTCACCAAGAATACCCACAGAAACAGCGGCTACGTGGCCCTTCATTGGGTTCTTCTTAAGCGTGCCGTTATTCAGAAGGTGTTGGAATGCATCTGCCATCGCAACGCTTGCGCCAGAGATAGACGCTGTGCGCGTACCGCCATCAGCCTGAATCACATCACAGTCTACTGTGATCATGATTTCACCCATTGCTTCTAATTCTACAACCGCACGTAGGCTGCGAGCAATCAGGCGCTGGATCTCCATTGTACGACCGCCCTGCTTACCACTTGCTGCCTCACGACGAGTGCGAGAGTGAGTTGCACGAGGTAGCATGCCGTATTCTGCTGTTACCCAGCCTTTACCTTGGCCTTTTAGCCAACGAGGTACATTGGTTTCTACCGATGCATTACACAAAACTTTGGTGTTACCAAACTCTACCAATACAGAACCTTCTGCGTATGCAGTGTAGTTGCGAGTTATTTTGATAGAACGCATTTGGTCTTTAGCGCGATCATTTGGACGCATGGTGAACCCTTTTAGGCTGTAATAATTGGTCGGGGAGTATAGCAAAGGAAGAAAGCAGATGGTAGAACGCTTCGCTGCAGAAAAAGATGGTAGAGTCGTATTTCCTAATACACTCTGTAAGCTAGCGATATTGGGTTTCCATTTTGCTCCTACTCTATTTTCTACAATCTTTAGGACGCAGTCCGTTCTATACTCTATCAATTTAGCCTTTAGCCTAGCGATCTGTTCTCCGTTACCTATAACCAAGTTTCTGCTACTATTAGCACCGCGTTATTTTCACAAGATTATAGACAGGAAAATTCGATGATTTTTAGTATGACCGCGTACGCGCGTAAAGAGATTAAAGGCGATTGGGGCTCTGCAGTTTGGGAGATCCGCTCGGTAAACCAACGCTACCTAGAAACTTACTTCCGCATGCCAGAGCAGTTCCGTGGACTAGAGCCAGTGCTGCGCGAGCGCTTCCGTAAGCGCCTTGCTCGTGGCAAGGTTGAGTGCCACCTACGCTTTGAAACTAATCCTGCTGCAAAGAGTGAGTTGATCATCAATGATGCGCTTGCTCAGCAAGTGATCAATGCAGCAAACCAAATCAGCGGCATGACTGGCGAGTCTTCTCGTCTAAACCCATTCCAGATCATGAACTGGCCTGGTGTAATGGAAACGCCTGAGCAAGACCTTGATACCATCAATAAAGAGCTGCTTTCTGCCTTTGACCAAGCGTTAACCGACTTCATCGAAGCTCGCGCAAGTGAAGGTGAAAACATGAAGGCACTGATCGAACAACGCCTAACGGCTATCACTGATGAAGTAGTTAAAGTACGTGCTCGCATGCCAGAAATTCTAGAGTGGCAACGCGAACGTCTGCTTAACAAGTTTGAAGAAGCGAAAATTGAGCTTGAAGGTGCTCGTGTTGAGCAAGAGCTGATCCTTCTGGCACAGAAATCAGACGTAGCCGAAGAGCTCGACCGTCTAGATTCTCATGTAAAAGAAGCGACCAACATTTTGAAGAAAGGTGGCGCATGTGGCCGTCGTTTAGACTTCATGATGCAAGAGTTCAACCGTGAATCAAACACGTTGGCATCGAAATCTATCAGCACAGACATCACGGCATCAGGTGTAGAGCTTAAGGTTCTCATCGAACAGATGCGTGAGCAGATCCAGAATATTGAGTAATAACTACAGAGCTAGAGAGCTAGAGAGCTAGAGAGCTAGAGAGCTAGAGAGCTAGAGAGCTAGAGAGCTAGAGAGCTAATGTTGAGGGTTGACGTGAAGGCGTCAAACCTTTTTAGTGCTTCGGATTAAAGAATCTAGATATCTCGTTTTCCAGAAGCGAAGCGTTCTATAGGACGAAGTCCGTTCTAGATTGTTTCTTTACTCATCTTTCTCATTGGTTCTTCTATCCACATACGGCCAATAATGATGCCCGACACGAATCAGTAGTGTCGCTGCCGCTAGGATAAACGCCGCCACCGATAGCCAAACGACTAAGACGGCATCCAGCTCCTTCATCCCTAATGTGATGTAGCGAGCAATCGCCATCATCGCAATATAAATCGGGTAGCGAACCGGGATCTTACCGTTGACCACGAACTGCTGAACCATAGCGAGTACTTCGAGGTAGATAAACATCAACAGGATATCGGTCAGTAATACGCGCTTTTGTTCAAACACGTGGAAGAATTCTTCCACCATCGCAAACAAGGTTGCAAGCGTAATTGCCACAAGCAAGATTGCCTCTAGAGAAGCAAATATCTTCAAGAAGGGTTTGGTAAAACCTTTAGGTAAGTGAGACGCCATAACTCTCATTCGGCCGATAACTTAAATTTGTTAGCTACTATAGTTGAAAATTGGTGGATATAAAAAGGCCCCGTACGAGACGAGGCCATTCATAAAGATATTTAAGCGACTTAAAGCAGGATTAAGTACGTCATGAATAGTGCACATAGCACGTAGATGACTGGGTGTACTTCTTTACCTTTACCCGCGACTACCATTGAGAATGCGTAGCTGATGAAGCCCATTGCCATACCATTTGCTGGCGAGAAGCTTAGAACCGTAAACATAATGGTGAAGAATGCGGCAATACGAGACTCTTTCTGCTCCCACTGGATTTGACCTAGACGGCCAATCATGTAGATACCCACAACCACCATCGCTGGAGCTACCATCGCAGACGAGAAAATAGAGAATAGAGGGTAAAGGAATAGCGAGATTAAGAACATGCCTGCTACAACAACAGCCGCAAGTCCTGTCTTCGCACCTTGAGAAGACGCAATGCCTGACTCAGAGAACGCAGTAATAGACGTTGTACCCAATACAGAACCAATCACCGTACCACCTGCATCTGCAACAAGCGCAGACTTAGCATTCGGAACCTTACCATCTTTATCGATGATACCCGCATCGCGACCAACACCCACGATAGTACTCAAGCCATCAAAGAAGTCGACAATGAGGAAAATAAGCACAATAAACAGAAGATCGAATAGCTTATCTGCTGTTAGTTGAGAGAAGTCAAAGATAGCACCAAAGCTGCCTGACATGCTTGGTGGCATTGAGACCAACTGCTCTGGGATTGGCGCATTGTTAGTACCCAAGAAGGTGTCAGCAATAATCGTCAGCACGATTGCAGTAATGAAAGAGATAAATGTCGCTAACTTGATGTCACGTACCATACAGCCCAAAGCAACAAAGATACTGATATAAGCAACGATCACTTTAGAGTCTGCAATATCACCCATGCTCACTAGAATGAATGGGTTCGATACAATGATGCCTGCATTCTTAAGGCCCAGAAACGCAATGAATAGACCAAGCGAAACCGTAATTGCATTCTTCAAGTCTTCAGGGATCGATTCAATCATCGACTTACGAATGTTGGTCATTGATAGAACGAGATAAAGCACGCCTGACAGGAAAATACCAAATAACGCTTCATGCCAAACCAGTGCCACAGAGCCACTTAGCAGCATACCTTTAAAGAAGCCGTTCATGCTCATGCCTGGTGCAAGCATCACTGGGTAATTACCCCAGATGCCCATGATTAAAGTTGCAGCGGCTGCAGCCAATGCCGTAGCCGTAAAGACAGCACCCTTATCCATTCCGGGAATATCACCAAGAATTGCTGGGTTCACCGCTAGAATGTAGCTCATCGCTAAGAAAGTAATAAAGCCGGCGTAGAGCTCTGTGCCGATGGTGGTTTTTCTTTCCGTGATCTTAAAAATTGAATCCAGTTTGCCAGAAGAATCCTGGGCTTTAAGGGTGGTGTCGATACTCACAATCAAACCTGTAGAACAATAAATGGATAGGGTTTACGAGTTCGAGCGCGGTTAATGTTTGAAAGGAAAGTTCTAAAGCCAATGTAGGATAAAGGCGCTATAAAACTCATTCACTGTAGTCGCTTAGATAGGCTAAGCGGTAGAAACATCTGATCCAATTCATCAAACATATACAGCAACCGAAAACGTTTGCGCGAATTGTAAAGATATTGATTAGAAACTCAACAAAAATGTGACTTTAATCTCACTTCACCGAGTTTCGGTCTTTCTAAGAGCGTTTGCGTATTTATCCGCTTTCTCTACATAGTCGGTGAAATTGAATAAAATTTGTTTCAAATTCAGGGTTCATGCTACTCTTCGCCTCCATTTTTCTGTCTATGATTAGAGCAGATAGTTTTTCACCAACCAGATGAGAGCAAACTCATGGCTACAGGCACCCTTTATATTGTTTCTGCACCGAGCGGCGCAGGTAAATCTAGTTTGATTTCAGCAATGCTAGAAAAGAACCCGACTTACGCAATGAAGGTTTCTGTGTCGCACACAACTCGTGGCATGCGTCCTGGTGAAGAAGATGGTGTTCATTACCATTTTGTTGAGAAACACCACTTTGAAGACCTAATTGGTAAAGGTGAATTCTTAGAATACGCAGAAGTATTCGGTAACTACTACGGTACTTCTCGTGTCTGGATTGAAGAGACACTAGAGAAAGGTATCGACGTATTTCTAGATATCGACTGGCAGGGTGCTCGCCAAATTCGCGAACAAATGCCAAAAGCGAAGAGTGTTTTCATTCTTCCACCATCAAACGGTGAGCTTGAACGTCGTCTAAACGTTCGTGGTCAAGACAGCGCAGAAGTCATAGCAAAACGCATGGCAGAAGCAAAATCTGAGATCTCTCACTACAATGAATATGACTACGTGATCATCAATGATGATTTCGACGCTGCACTGATGGACTTTAAAGCAATCATCCGTGCAGAGCGCCTAAGAGAAGAGAAGCAAGCGGCTAAATATAAAGGCATGCTCAAAGCGCTTTTAGCTGAATAGAGTTTGAGAACCTAGTGCCGAAATTCTAGTTCCTAGAGATGAGTTTCCTGAACTCTTTTCACTAGGTACTAGGCACTAGGAACTGCTCACCTATAGACTAGTCACTTAATTATCTTGTATAATTTCCCATCGCACTTAATTTTAGTTAACTATTTGGAGTCCTCATGGCACGCGTAACTGTTCAAGACGCTGTTGAAAAAGTTGGCAACCGTTTCGACCTAGTTCTTATTGCGGCTCGCCGCGCTCGTCAAATGCAAACTGGCGGTAAAGATTCACTAGTGCCAGAAGAGAACGATAAGCCTACGGTTATCGCACTACGTGAAATCGAAGAAGGCCTAATCACTAAAGAAGTTCTAGATGCACGTGAGCGTCAAGAGCAACAAGAACAAGAAGCAGCAGAACTAGCGGCAGTAAGCAGCATTGCTCACAACCGTTAATCTTTTGCCTATTACTAAGTAACTCTCTTACGGGCCTATAATTTGTATCTATTTGATAGCCTCAAAGACGTTGCCCAAGAATACTTAACAGAGCCTCAACTAGAGGCTCTGCGTCAATCTTATATAGTGGCACGCGACGCACACGAAGGTCAGACTCGATCTAGTGGCGAACCTTATATCATCCACCCAGTTGCTGTTTCCCGCATCCTTGCGGAAATGCGCCTCGATATTGAAACCCTCCAAGCTGCACTCCTGCACGATGTTATTGAAGATACTGAAGTCACCAAGGAAGAGCTCGAAGCTCAATTTGGTAACACGGTAGCTGAACTCGTTGATGGTGTATCTAAGCTCGATAAACTGAAATTCCGCGACCGTAAAGAAGCTCAAGCAGAGAACTTCCGCAAAATGGTTCTTGCGATGGTGCAAGATATTCGCGTGATCCTTATCAAGCTGGCAGACCGTACGCACAATATGCGTACCCTTGGAGCATTGCGCCCTGATAAAAAGCGCCGTATCGCACGCGAAACGCTAGAGATTTACTCTCCGCTTGCACACCGCTTGGGTATCCACAACATCAAGACCGAGCTTGAAGAGCTAGGTTTTGAGGCGCTTTACCCTAACCGCTACCGCGTTCTTAAAGAGGTGGTTAGAGCGGCGCGCGGTAACCGCAAAGAGATGATTCAACGCATCCACAGTGAGATTGAAGGGCGACTTGAAGAAGTTGGCCTAAGAGCTCGCGTATTTGGTCGTGAGAAAAACCTTTTCTCTATCTACAACAAGATGAAGACCAAAGAGCAACGCTTCCATACCATTATGGATATCTACGCGTTCCGTGTTGTGGTTGAAGACCCAGACACCTGTTACCGAGTGCTTGGTCAAGTACACAGCCTGTACAAGCCACGCCCAGGTCGCATGAAAGACTACATCGCCGTACCAAAAGCCAACGGATACCAATCTCTTCATACCTCTATGGTTGGCCCACACGGTGTTCCTGTTGAAGTACAGATACGTACCGAAGACATGGACCAAATGGCAGACAAGGGTGTCGCGGCACACTGGTCATATAAGAGCAACGGTCAACGCTCTGGTACTACAGCACAGGTTAAAGCACAGCGTTGGATGCAAAGCCTACTTGAACTGCAACAAAGTGCCGGCAACTCATTTGAGTTCATCGAGAACGTTAAGTCCGACCTGTTCCCTGATGAGATTTTCGTCTTTACGCCAAAAGGGCGTATTGTCGAACTGCCATTGGGTGCAACCGCGGTAGACTTCGCTTACGCCGTACATACCGATGTCGGTAATACCTGTGTGGGTGCTCGTGTTGATCGTAACCCTTACCCATTGAGTAAGGCATTGAAGAACGGTCAAACCATCGAGATCATCAGTGCACCGGGTGCTAGACCTAATGCAGCATGGCTGAACTACGTAGTGACCTCTCGTGCTCGTACTAAGATCCGTCAGGTTCTGAAGACTATGCGTCGTGAAGAGTCGATCACTCTAGGCCGTCGATTACTGAATCACGCACTTGGCCGTCATACTATCGATACGATCTACCCAGAGAATGTTCAGGAAGTACTGACCGATCTGCGTTTAGAGAGCGTTGATTCCCTACTGGCTGCTATCGGTTTGGGTGAGTTAATGAGTATCGTGATTGCACGTCGCCTACTCGGTGATACCGATGAACTAACACAAACCAGTTCTATTCCATCGGAAAGTGATCGCAAGCTACCTATCCGCGGTGCTGAGGGTATCCTGCTGACATTCGCTAACTGTTGTCACCCAATTCCGGATGACCACATTATTGCTCACGTCTCTCCAGGTCGTGGTCTTGTGGTTCACCGTGAAACCTGTGCCAACGTTCGTGGCTATCAGAAAGAACCGGATAAGTACATGTCGGTAGAATGGTCTGATAATTACGACCAAGAGTTCATTGCTGAACTGGCTATTGACCTGCAAAACCACCAAGGTGCGTTAGCAGAGCTAACCAATGTTATCTCGAATACAGGTTCTGACATCCACAGTATCTCTACAGAAGAGCGAGATGGACGTCTATATACCGTGACGATGCATTTAACCACTAAGGATCGTGTTCACCTTGCTTCTATTATGAAGAAGCTGCGCATCATTCCTAATGTGTTGAAAGTACGTCGCCGTAGGAGCTAAGAGAAGTTCCTAGAGTCGAGTAGCTAGACCCTAGAAAAGATAAGAGACCGATGTGAGAGCATCGGTTTTTATTTGTGTACTTTGTTATTCATGGGTGTTCGCTCATAATTATCTCTTCCTCTAGTTACTAGAAACGCTCTTTCTAAGAACTTAACATCACTTTATCCTGTACAAATACACAGCCCAATGATTAACTATCTGTTATAGAACAACATCATTATGAGCTTGCTATGTCCCAACTATTGTCTGCGATTCCACTTACTTCACTCTCTGGAGTGGGTGCAAAGGTTGCTGAAAAACTGGCAAAGGTGGGCTTAAACAGTGTCCAAGATCTCCTCTTTCACCTCCCGCTTCGTTACGAAGATCGCACTCGTATTTACCCAATAGCCACGCTTCACGCTGGTTTATGGGCAGCGGTGCAAGGCAAAGTAATGAGCGTCGATACCATCTTTGGCAAGCGTAAAATGTTGGCTGTTAAGGTGAGTGATGGAAATGGAACCATCACCCTGCGTTTCTTTAACTTTAATGCAGCTATGAAGAACAGCTTCGCTGAAGGCAAACAAGTACATGCATATGGTGAGATAAAGCGTGGTGGTATGGGGCTAGAGATCATGCACCCTGACTACAAATTTTACGCAGCGACACAGAAACCTGATGTGGAAGCCAACCTGACTCCGGTTTATCCAACCACAGATGGTTTAAGACAAGTCACACTCCGCAACCTAACGGACCAAGCACTACAATTACTCGATGGTGCAGCTGTTAATGAATTATTACCCTCTGGGCTGTACAACCACCAGATCACGCTTGGTGAAGCTCTGCATACAATTCACCGTCCACCGCCAAGCATCAACCTTGAAGAGTTCGATCAAGGCAAACATCCAGCTCAGCTTCGACTCATTCTTGAAGAACTAATGGCGCAAAACCTATCTATGCTAGCCGTGCGTTCTCATGGTCAACTAGACAACGCCTTACCTCTGCCAGCGAAAGGCACTTTAAAGCAGCAATTACTCGACCAACTACCGTTCTCACCAACCAATGCTCAGACCCGAGTTGTTAGAGAGATAGAAACTGACATAGAAAAGCCTCACCCTATGATGCGCCTAGTTCAAGGGGATGTGGGCTCAGGAAAAACCCTGGTCGCAGCATTAGCAGCATTAAGAGCAATAGAGCATGGTCATCAAGTAGCCTTGATGGCGCCAACCGAGCTTCTTGCCGAGCAGCACGCCATTAATTTTGCCAACTGGTTCGAATCCATGGGGATCACGGTCGGCTGGCTTGCAGGTAAACTAACTGGTAAGGCGAAAGAGAAAGAGCTCGAACGCATCGCTAATGGTGAAGCTCAGATGGTGGTTGGTACTCACGCCCTATTCCAGCAGCATGTTGAGTTTAAGCAGCTTGCTCTGGTCATCATCGACGAGCAGCACCGATTTGGTGTCCACCAGCGTTTAGAGCTACGTGAAAAAGGCGCAAAGCAAGGAGCTTATCCTCATCAGTTAATTATGACGGCCACCCCAATTCCTCGCACCCTAGCGATGACCGCATATGCTGATCTTGAAACCTCAGTCATTGATGAGCTACCGCCGGGGCGAACACCGATTCAAACCGTGGCGATTCCTGACACCAAACGCGATGATATCGTTGAGCGCGTTCGCAATGCTTGTCTAAATGAGGGGAAACAAGCCTATTGGGTATGCACCCTTATCGATGAATCTGAAGTGCTCGAAGCACAAGCCGCGGCCGATACGGCGGAGGAGTTACAACGCAAGCTGCCGGATGTCAAAATTGGTTTAGTGCATGGCCGAATGAAGCCGGCCGAGAAACAGGCGGTAATGCAGCAGTTCAAAGACAATGAGCTGCACTTATTGGTTGCCACAACAGTAATCGAGGTGGGTGTGGATGTACCAAACTCCAGCCTGATGATTATCGAAAACCCGGAACGATTAGGTCTCGCTCAGCTCCACCAGCTGCGCGGTCGTGTTGGTCGAGGCTCAGTCGCGAGTCACTGTGTGCTGCTTTACCATGCGCCGCTGTCCAAAACAGCGCAAAAGCGCTTAGGTGTACTGAGAGAAAGTAATGATGGCTTCATTATCGCCCAACGAGATCTGGAGATTCGCGGCCCAGGTGAGCTTCTAGGCACCAAACAAACTGGGCTTGCTGACTTTAAGATTGCAGACCTTATACGTGACCAGCATCTTATCCCACAGGTGCAGAAACTGGCTCGATACGTACACGACCACCACCCAGACAGCGCAAAAGCAATCATTGACCGCTGGCTCGGTGAGCGTGATTTCTATGCGAAGGCATAGAAGTTCCTAGAGGCGAGTTCCTAGTGACTAGAGGATGTCCTTTCAAGGAACTAGGCACTAGGAACATCTACCTATCTCACAGGAAAACTAATCTGCGCCTTCAAGCCACCTTCCGAGCGGTTGGTCACAATCACTGAACCATGATGTTGACCCACGATACGCTTCACAATTGCTAGCCCTAAGCCTGTGCCCTCACTACCACGAGCAGTATCTCCACGAGTGAACGGTTCAAAAAGCTTGGATATCTGGTCTTTCTCGATGCCTGGGCCGTTATCTTCGACACAGATCCATACTAAGGTGTTGTCTGCTGTAATACCGGTTGAGATCTTCACCCAGCCGTTACCATAACGAATCGCATTGACCACAAGGTTGCTCACAGCACGCTTAATCGCAATTGGACTACCAAAAGCAGGTTTTGCATTCGGTTCAAGCTCAGAGACAATCTCTATTTCGTACCCACCCTCTGCAATCGCCACATCATTGGCAATATCACTAAGATGCACGGACTCAAAAGTTTGAGTGTTAACCGGCTTCAAGTAGTCCATGAACTGGCTGATGATCTCATTGCATTCTTCGGTATCGTTAATAATGCCCTCAGCCAGATAACTATCCTCTGGTGACATCATTTCTGTCGCCAAACGGATACGAGTCAGTGGCGTACGCAAGTCATGACTGATACCCGCCATGAGCAATGCACGGTCCTCTTCGAGCGCCTGAATACCTTTCGACATCTGATTGAAGCTGCGAGTTACTGAACGGATCTCTGATGCACCTTTCTCAGGCAATTGAGGAGGAATCTCACCACGTCCAACCGCTTTAGCTGCTTTCTCTAGCTCAATCAAAGGTCGGTTTTGCAAACGAATAAACAGCCAACCACCCGCGACAATGATTAGTGCCATGATCAGGCTGTTATGGAATAACGGAGCAAAGTCCTCTTGCTGGAGCTCAGACAAAGGAATTCGAATCACGCTGTCAGGGATAGAATCTATCTGCATCCACAAGATATAGCTCTCAACCCCAAGCGACAATCGCACCTCGGTAGGAATACCGAGTTCATCGGTCATCTCCTCAGACATCAAATCTACCGACATCGCGCTGTTGTAATCCTGAGCGGTCGGCTCTTCCATGGTATGCACCGTCACCCCTAGCTGCTCTAATACTCGGCGCTTAATCGGCGCTTCAAGATCATCGCTTGAGTTCAGTTCGGTGCTGTCGTCCAGCATCAGGCTCATCTCATGAGCAAGGATCTTGTTGAACTGCTGAAGGCTTGGCATCAGTGCGTAGTTAAACACCGCGTAGTACGAGTAAACCTGACTCGCGAGCAGCAGAGTAAGCAGTAAAAGAATCGATTGAGTAAAGGAGCTACGGATGCGCATATACTGGGTCCTAGAGGCTAAGTTCCTAGTATCTAGATTATAAGCGCGAGCAAAGAATTGATAGTGGGAATAAAAAAGCGAGCGCCTCTAGGAACTAGAATCAGGCACTCGCTCTCATTCGATTAGGCTTTTTTACCGTCCGGTACGAACACGTAACCTAAGCCCCAAACCGTTTGAATATAGCGAGGTTTGCTTGGGTCTTCTTCAAGCATGCGGCGCAAGCGAGAAATCTGCACGTCGATTGAACGCTCCATCGCGGAATATTCACGGCCACGCGCCATATTCATCAGCTTGTCGCGAGACATTGGCTCACGTGCATTCGTTACCAATGACTTCAGTACAGCAAACTCACCAGAAGTGAGTGGCATTGGCTCTTCACCGCGGAACATCTCACGAGTACCCAGGTTCAGAGTAAAGTCACCGAACTCTACGATAGACTCTTCTGAGCTTGGTGCACCCGGCGCTTCAACCACTTGGCGACGCAGTACCGCTTTAATACGCGCAAGCAGTTCACGTGGGTTGAACGGTTTTGGTAAGTAATCATCAGCGCCAACTTCCAAACCAACGATACGGTCAACTTCATCACCTTTAGCGGTTAGCATTAGTATCGGCAGCATGTTATTGGCATTACGTAGACGGCGACAGATAGACAGACCATCTTCACCAGGTAGCATGAGGTCCAACACCATTAGGTGAAAAGTCTCACGAGTTAATAAGCGATCCATCTGCTCACTGTTCGCAACACTACGAACTTGAAATCCTTGTTCTGACAGGTAGCGCTCAAGCAATGCACGTAGGCGCGCATCATCATCAACGACTAAAATCTTATGGTTTTCTTGCATCTGGGTTCCACCTAATTATCAGAATGGGTGCTAAAGCAATGATTGTAATGGCTCGTTCTGCCGTTAAATTTAGCTCAAGTCAAAATGTAACATTAGTATGCGCTAAGCAGGACGAAGAATTGTTAACGTTTGTATCATTTTTGGCTACTCTAGAACGAATACCAATATATTTATATTAGCAAGACTAATAAAAAGTAACGTCAAGATAATGAAAACTAACCTAATTACTCGTGAAGGCTACGATCGTTTAAAGCAAGAGCTCGACTTCTTATGGCGAGAAGAGCGACCAGAAGTCACTAAAAAAGTCACTTGGGCAGCCAGCCTGGGAGATCGCTCCGAAAATGCGGATTATCAGTACAATAAGAAGCGTCTGCGCGAAATTGACCGCAGAGTTCGCTACCTGCGTAAGCGCTTAGACCAGGTTAAGGTCGTCGATTACTCCCCTCAACAAGAGGGCAAGGTGTTCTTTGGCGCATGGGTTGAGATCGAGAACGACAATGGCGATGTCAAAAGCTTCCGCATCGTTGGCCCTGACGAAATCTATGGTGGAGTGAAAGACTATATATCTATCGACTCACCAATGGCCCGTTCACTATTAAAAAAAGAGGTCGACGAGGACTTCGTGGTGAGAACCCCGGAAGGGGAGAAAGAGTGGTTCGTGAATAAGATTTGGTATAAAGACTGAAGTTCCTAGATAGGGCTGAGCCTAGTTCCTAGACGCACAAAGCTAATGCTAATGCTAATGCTAATGCTAATGCTAATGCTAATGCTAAATACAAAACTCTAGGAACTAGGAACTAGGAACCAGTAACTAGGTGTTACTTACCTAGAATATAACGATCATCACTGCTCACCACCACGCCGTAGCGCAGGAAGTTCTTGCCAAGAATCATGCTGTATTCGAAGCGAGAGCGGTCTTGTAGATTCACTCGGACGGTTTCTCGAATATCGCCTAGTTGAACGTCCATCATCACGACAGGGCGAACATTGTCCTCTTCTCCGTCTTTACCACGGATGGTCATAGTATCCACTAGGCGGCGTTCAAACTTCTGCTCATCACCATCATCATTCTTATAGGTGAAGCTCACCATATCAACGCCATCTTGATTGTACTGCTTGATATCAAGGGCATTCATAGACGAGACATCGGCACCCGTATCGAGCTTCACAGGGAAGTTCAAGCCTTCAACTCGTGCTTTTTCAATGTAACCAGCTTTGATTAGGTCATGTGGAACCAACAGATTTGTCGTGCGCGTATTGATTACCACACCATCTTTGTCCATCTTACGCCCCATGTGCAGCACTGGCTCTAGGTTCCCTTCAGATAAACGGTCGAGTGCCACTTCTAGCTCTGATTGACCCTTGCGAGTCTTCAGGTCCACTTTAACGATAGGACGAACTTGCTCACCGATGCGGATCTTACGCTCAACACGCTTAACGACTTTTTTGTTCTCATCGTTATCTTTTGGCATGTAGAAGGTTGCCGTTTCGCCTTTGTTAGCACTTGAGATTTCGTAGTCTTGAACGCGAAGTACTGGTGTATTAATACCTAAAGAAGGGACTGCGAGTACTTCAACACCGTCTAGTTCAGCGACTTCTTCAGGAGAGATCATCGTCGTCACACGCTCTTTATCGAAATTTTGGAACTCAACATCATCGCCATCCAACATGTACTTATCTTTTGAATACATCATGAAGTGTTGGCTTAGATTATTAGCACCAATACGCAACTGGGTTGAGCTCTTTGTGCGATCTTTTAGGTACATCAACATCTGCTCATCGAACTCATCACCCATTTTCACTGGCATAAAGATCAATGGACGTTGCTCGCCACTCATTGAAAGCATACGCACAATTGGGCGCGTCATGGTTTCGCGGTTGCCTTCTTTGTCGATCAGATCAAAGGTCACTTTGTCCTTAGCTTTATTGACCTTCACGTTCTGCGCATTGATGTTTGAGTACGTAGAGCTGGTTGAAAAACTCACTTCCATTGGCATATCAAACACTGTCGCTCGTTCTTGGCGACCAACAACCAATGCATCTGGCTGCTCTTGTAGGTAGTCATAACCTGCGTACACCCAAGCATTCTCCTTAAGGAACGTCTTACCGATAAGGATTGGTGCAGAGAAATGGCCACGCTCTGTCAGGCTTACATCGGTGTTCACCGTCAAGTCTGCAATGTTGAGAGGCGCATTGATTACTGGACGATACAACGGCTCTACACTGGTGCGACTGCGAACAACACTGATGCGGTGCAATGGACGCTTAAGTTTCACCTTTTCACCGGTGTACGGATGCCAAAGCTCATATTCGACAAAGGCTTGTAGGTTGCGCTCTGGTGTCTCGAAGCTCTTTAGCCACCAGTTGCTCTTGCTACCACCAAACTCATCAATGATAGCCTTCATCAGCGGCTTATCTTTCAACCCCTTATACTTAGGGTTCTCACTGTAGACGTGGATATTTTCAGCGTGCATAGAGGTGGTGTCTGCACCCGTATCAATTTTTCCAGCAAAAGGAATGCCTTCCAACTCAGGAATATCAGCGTAATAGACGTGCTCCAAACGTCCTAGTACCGTCTTGTCGTCTAAGTGGTACGCAGGGTTTTGAGTTGTAAAGTCAGTTTGACTAGAAGAAGCGGCGTTAGCCATAGTGCTATGTCCCATAAATGTGGCAAGCGAGATCGCAAGCGTGAGGGAGAGTTTATTCATTCTCTATTTCCTTTAGAAAGTGACTCTATTCCATTGAAATTATTAATTAAGCGTACTCAAAAAAGCCTATGAATGACAAATAATTAACCGAAATATTTCCACTCTAGGACATACACCTAGATTTTTGGGGCATCCTACCCCATATAGAGCCTTAAGATTGAAATAAAAAAGAGAATACACGGATGAGCCAAGCAATCTGTCAGCAAATTGCAAGCGAATTAAACGTACGTGCGGACCAAGTCAATGCCGCCGTAAATCTGATTGATGATGGCAACACAGTGCCATTTATTGCGCGTTACCGTAAAGAGGTCACCGGTGGCCTTGATGACACCCAACTGCGTAACCTAGATAACCGCCTATCTTACCTCCGTGAACTTGAAGAGCGTCGTCAAACCATCCTGAAGTCAATCCAAGACCAAGGAAAAATGACTCCAGAGCTAGAAAAAGAAATCACCGGTGCAGACAGCAAAACGCGTCTTGAAGACCTTTACCTACCCTACAAACCAAAGCGCCGTACCAAGGGTCAGATCGCTATTGAGGCAGGTTTAGAACCACTGGCCGACCTATTATGGACTCAACCAGAGAACCAACCAGAAACCGCAGCAGAACAATACATCAATGCCGACAAAGGCATTGCCGATAGCAAAGCGGCGCTAGATGGTGCTCGCGCTATCATCATGGAGCGTATTGCAGAAGACGCGAACCTGCTTGAAAAGATTCGTCAGCACCTAACCCGTAATGCTGAGCTAGTATCGCGCGTAGTAGATGGTAAAGAACAAGCCGGTGAGAAGTTTAAAGACTACTTCGAACACAACGAAGCGATCAGCAAGGTACCTTCACACCGCGCACTAGCCATGCTTCGTGGCCGCAACGAAGGCTTCTTACAGCTTTCTATGAATGCAGATCCAGAGCAAGACGAAAGCATTCGCACGTCTTACTGCGAAGATATCATTGCAAACCATTACGGTATCCACCTGAGCCAAGCTCCAGCGGATACATGGCGCAAACAAGTCATTAGCTGGGCATGGCGCATCAAGGTATCGATGCACATGGAAACTGAGCTAATGGGTGCGATGAAAGAGCGAGCGGAAATCGAAGCGATTGACGTATTCGCAACCAACCTTAAAGACCTATTGATGGCAGCGCCGGCTGGCCCTCGTGCCACACTCGGTCTTGACCCTGGTCTACGTACTGGCTCTAAGATTGCTGTTGTTGACTCTACAGGTAAGGTGCTCACCACAGAAACCATCTACCCTCACCCACCACAAAAGCAATACGACAAATCGATGCAAGTGGTCGATCGCCTAGTTCGTCAGTTCAATGTTGATCTGATTGCAATTGGAAATGGCACTGCCTCTCGTGAAACCGATAGCTTCGTCGCTGACGTGATCAAAACGGGTAACCACAAGGTACAGAAGATCATCGTGAGTGAAGCCGGTGCATCGGTATACTCCGCTTCTGAATTAGCAGCGAAAGAGTTCCCGAACATGGATGTATCGCTGCGCGGTGCAGTATCTATCGCTCGTCGCTTGCAAGACCCATTGGCAGAGCTCGTTAAAATTGACCCGAAATCGATCGGTGTTGGCCAATACCAGCACGATGTAAGTCAAAGCATGCTAGCTAAACGCCTTGATGCGGTCGTGGAAGACTGTGTAAACGCCGTGGGTGTTGATGTAAACACTGCATCAGCGGCCCTATTGACTCGCGTTGCCGGCCTATCGAGCACCATTGCACAGAACATTGTGGATTACCGCGATGAAAATGGGCGTTTTGAAGCGCGTACAACTTTGAAGAAGGTAGCACGCCTTGGCCCTAAAGCGTTTGAGCAGTGTGCTGGCTTCCTACGTGTGATGGATGGTAAAAACCCACTTGATGCGTCTGCCGTTCACCCAGAAGCTTACCCTGTGGTTAAGAATATCTCTGAGAAAAACAGCAAAGATATCAAAGCACTGATCGGTAATACCGAGTTCCTACGCAACCTAAAGGCGTTGGACTACACCGATGACAACTTTGGTGTTCCAACCGTAAGCGACATCATCAAAGAACTGGATAAGCCGGGTCGAGACCCTCGCCCTGAGTTTAAAACTGCAACCTTTGCCGATGGCGTTAACCAAGTCTCTGACCTTGAGCCAGGTATGATCCTCGAAGGCGTTGTATCCAACGTGGCAAACTTCGGTGCATTTGTCGATATCGGTGTCCATCAGGATGGTCTCGTTCACATTTCAGCACTGACTGATCGCTTTGTTTCAGATCCTCGAGAGGTCGTGAAAGCCGGTGATATCGTGAAAGTGAAGGTGATGGAAGTCGACGTACAGCGTAAGCGTATCGGTCTTTCTATGCGCCTCAATGATGAACCTGGCAGCAGTGCGCCACGTGGACAGAGCAGCGGACAAAACAAACGAGATAATGCATCTCGTCAACGCAAAGAACCTCGTCGCAATGAGCCGGCACAGAATGGTGCCATGGGTGGTGCGTTTGCAGCGGCATTTGCTAAAGCGAAGAAGTAATAAAGAACCTAGAGTACGAGTGCCTAGCTCCTAGATTTTCTAGGCACTAGGAACTCCTTCCTAGGATCTTATAACACCGCAATTACGTCTGAAGGCGTATGCGGCGCAACGGCGTGTCCATAGTGATACTTGATCACGACACGCCTTTTTTCTATCACGGTCTGCATGATGGCAGCCTCGAGCACCTTTTTAGGTAGCTTGAAACGCATGGTATAGCCTTTACCTTGTGACTCACTGTAAGAGCTTAACGCGAGCAGTTCAAACAGCCTATCCATCGGGCCTTTTTCTGGCTCTTCAATGATGGACTTTTCTTCCTCATGCACATCATACTCTGGGTGCTCTGAAGGGTCCCACGCCGATTGTTTACGGCGCTTATCATCTGCTTTGACCTTGCGCTCAGCATTAGCCTTAGCGAGCTCAACCGTTGGTTGAATCGGCTCACGAACCTTATTATCTCGCGCCGCTTGCTCTGTCTGAACGTTTACCGAAGGGGTTATCAACGGCACACTGACCGAATTGGGTGAAACAATCACAAAACCTCCCTCATGTAATCAATCGTATTGTCTCAGTAGTTCCTTTATCGACCAAGTTGCATAAAAATTTAGCGAATTTTTAACAAAATAACAGCGCGACTTTATAATGCAAAACGCGATACCTGAGCACAAAACTCTTGATGTTCAGTCATAAAAGGGGCGTGAGAAGACTCGGAAAACACAAAACACTCTGTGTGAGGCAATTGTAGATTAAGCTCCTTGCTCACTTTGAGAGGAACTAATCCATCTAAGCGACCATAAAGCCTTAGCATCGGGGATTGAATCTGCTCCAAAGCATCACGCAAATCGACTTCAGCCAAGATCTTTAATCCTGCCAATAACGAACGAGGGTTAGGCTCTGGTCGAGAGAAAACAGCCTGCTTTAACTGCTTAACATCCTGTCGCGCAGAAGGGCTGCCCATTGCTTGCAACGCCATGAAGCGCTCGACGGTTAACTTAAAGTCATCAATCAACTGATCGGTAAAAGCGGTGAGTACTTGAGGCTGAATACCACGCCACGCAGCTTTACTGATACCACTCTCGTTAATTGAGGCTTTCTCAGCTGCAAACTTAGGTGAGCTCGCAACCGTAATCAGTTTATTCACTCGATTTGGATGATGAATCGCTACATAGCTTGCCACCAACCCGCCCAATGACCAGCCTAACCAGGTCGCTTTCTCTGGTGCTTGTGCAAGCACTTGGTTGGCAATATCCGCCAGGTCCTCACCGTGGCTTTCAGCGCTATGTCCATATCCAGGTAGATCGACAATGTGCAGAGTAAAATGTTGGGACAATTGCTCTGCAGCCTGTTGCCATACCGCACCATTCATTCCCCAACCATGGATCATCACCAAATCAGGGCCGCTACCGAGTGTCTGCCAGTATAAAGATGTGCTCATTGTCCAATTACCTACTACTAAATCCATCAATCCAATTTGGCTCTCATTGCTACCGTAACTGTTGTTCTAAACAGGAGGCTCGCCATGAATTTCATCAACCGTATATGGCAGCATTGTGCCAGTCAATGCCAATTGTGTGGTCTAACCTTATCCGATAGGGACCAACACTCGCTATGGTGCAACGATTGTATTGAACACGCCTTTCCTCAACAGTCACGCTGCTCACAGTGCGGGTTGAAGACCTCTATTCCTTTAGCTCAATGCGGAGAGTGTTTAAAGTCCCCACCGCCATGGCGAACGCTTACCTGCATCGGAGATTATCACCAGCCACTCTCGGGTTACGTACAGCAACTCAAGTATCACGATAAGCTTCATTTCGCGGAGGTATTATCACCACTGCTCGCAGAAAAAATAGGCTCACCAGCCACACTTATTACCTCGGTACCCATGCGCTGGCGACGCTATTTGTGGCGAGGCTACAACCACAGTCATATCCTCGCCAAACACCTTCATAGACAGTTCGTTCAAGCAGGTATCGATTGTCAGTACCAACGGCTCTTCACCCGAGTAAAGGCAACACCCACACAGCAAGGACTGAACAAACAAGCACGACTATCCAACTTAAACCAAGCCTTCCTCTTGAGAAAAGAAGCGCTCGCCCATATAAAAAACCATGAGCATGTGGCCATTGTTGATGATGTAGTGACCACAGGCAGTACAACTCGACAGTTATGCCAACTTCTACTTGAAGTAGGGGTTAAAACCATTGATATTTACTGCCTATGCCGAACTCCTGAGCCTAGCTCATAATAAGTTATGACTTTTCTGACGGTAATTTATTATGAAAAAGAGTGGATCGTATCCAACTCAGGAGTAGAATAGAGCCAATAACCTACAAAATTACTCAGGTATTCGTCGTGTCAAATCCTATTACTATTACAGAGACTGCACAGTCTCACTTTGCTAACCTTCTTGGTCAGCAACCTGAAGGTACAAACATTCGTGTTTTCGTTGTAAACCCAGGTACTCAAAATGCTGAGTGTGGTGTGTCTTACTGCCCACCTGAAGCTGTGGAAGCGACGGATACTGAATTTGAATACGGTCCATTCTCTGCATTTGTAGATGAGCTGAGCCTGCCATTCCTTGAAGAAGCAGAAATTGACTTCGTTACCGATAAAATGGGTTCTCAACTAACGCTTAAAGCACCTAACGCGAAGATGCGTAAAGTGTCTGATGACGCTCCACTCGTTGAACGAGTAGAGTATGCAATCCAAACTCAAGTGAACCCGCAACTTGCTGGTCACGGTGGTCACGTAAACCTCGTTGAAATCACTGATGACGGCATCGCTATCGTCGCATTCGGTGGTGGTTGTAACGGTTGCTCAATGGTAGACGTAACACTGAAAGAAGGTATCGAGAAAGAACTTCTACAGCAGTTCGACGGTGAGCTAACAGCGGTACGCGATGCAACCGAGCACGACCGTGGTGAGCACTCGTACTACTAGAAACTAGAAACTAGAAACTAGAAACTAGAAACTAGAAACTAGAAACTAGAAACTAGAAACTAGAAACTAGAAACTACTAAAACAGGATTGGTGTGAGAACATCAATCCTTTTTGTTTTTTAGGCTCCATAAAAATTCGTCTCTAGGATCTGCCGGTCATTTCCCCTATATTAATAACCACGCAATCAAACGCTAAGGAGCGAGCGAACATGACGAAAAGGATTAAGCCAACCATTTTGGCTACTGAAACCGTCGCTCAATCAAGATTATTTGCTGTGGAATCGATGGACCTACGTTTTTCAAACGGAGTCGAACGTACCTACGAACGCATGAAGCCAAGCAATCGCCATGCAGTGATGATGGTGCCGGTGACGGCATCGGGTGACCTACTCTTAGTTCGTGAATACGCTGCAGGCACAGAGAGCTACGAGCTTGGATTTCCAAAAGGTCTTATCGATCCTGGAGAGAGCCCAGAACAAGCAGCTGACCGAGAACTAAAAGAAGAGATTGGTTTGGGTTGTAAGCAACTTACCCCTCTCAAGCAGGTAATTTTGGCGCCTTCCTACTTTTCCAGCAAAATGACCTTATTTCTCGCTCAAGATCTCTATGAAGAGAAACTTGAAGGCGATGAACCAGAACCGCTAGAAGTCGTACGTTGGCCGTTAGCACAAGCAGAAGAGCTGCTGTACCACCTCGATTTTAGTGAAGCACGGAGTATCACGGCTTTGATGATGGCACTTCGTCATCCAGCACTGAGCAATCAGTTATAAAGAAATCAGCTGTAAAAAGTCAGCAATAAAAAATGGCTCTACACCGGGCCAGCTCTACCGAAGAAATGAAAGGATTATCTGAATGGCTACCTCGCAAGATCTTTCGCACCTACTTCCTAATGTCATTGAAGTTGCTCGCGCTGCGGGTCAGCTCATTTTAGATATCTATGAAAACAAGCAGTACGAAGCCTTCACCAAAAGTGATGAGACACCTGTCACCAGCGCCGATCTTGCTGCGCACAAGTTTATCGTCGAGCGCTTAAGCAACTTAACACCAGATATCCCTGTACTCTCTGAGGAGGCAGCCGATATCAGTCTAGAGAAACGCGCTCAGTGGAGTCGTTACTGGTTGGTTGACCCGCTAGACGGTACGCAGGAGTTCATCGCTCGCAGCGGCGACTTCGCCACTATTATTGCTTTGGTTGAAAACAATGAGCCGATCATGGGCGTGGTTTATGGTCCTGTTTCTGGCGTGACCTACTACGCCTATAAAGGTAAAGGGGCGTGGAAGATCCCTGATATGAACGAGAGCGTGCGTATCAAGACCCACAAACATGAACATCAGAGTCAATCCATCGCCATGGCGATCAGCCGCCGCCAAGATATCAACTCTATCACCACCCGCTTAAGTTCCGCTTGGAACTATGAGCTTGTTCCACTTGGCTCTGCTGCACTCAAAGCCTGCCTTGTGGCTGAGGGTGCCGTGGATTGTTACCTACGATTAGGCCCAACGGGAGAGTGGGATACGGCCGCAACTCAATGCATCACCCAAGAGGCTGGTGGTCGCATTCTTAGCACCCAACTAGAACCCCTGTCATACAACGAACGCGAAACCCTAGAGAATCCGAACTTCATTGTACTTGGTGATGAGAATTTACCGTGGGACGAGATTTTGCAGAATAAGGGATAGAAGATCTGAGGTCGCTTCGCTACGAGAACGGACTTCGTCCTAGAGAGCTCGGATATTTCTAGTTCCTAGCATCAACCTAGGAACTAGAGCTTACCACTAAAATTAAACTCATACTGCCCATTACCATTTGGGTTACCCAACCACTTGAGCTGCGATTGCATGGCGCTTGGAAACTCTGATTTTGGTTTGAACCAGGCGCTGGTTTGGTAACTGCCATTCGGGGTTAGGCTTGCGGTAAATTCGCTTTCAGTTTGACTGTTATTCTGCCCGCCTGCTGCGCTTAGTACGCCCTCTTCACAGCGAAGATCAGCGATAACTGGACCAAATTCTAACTCACCAACAGGGGTACCCAGTTTGTTGGCGACCCATGCTAGGTTACCCTCGCCAGAAGCACACTGCATTGCTGAATCAAATTGAGCCGATTTTACTGATAGTTCGATCTGGCCTTCAATATCCAGAGGGACGGGGACAGGAAGACGTGATTCAATGTGACTCGCAGGCAAAGATAAGGTTGTATTCTGCACAGAAAGGCCTGAGAGCCCATAACCAGCGTTGCCTCGCCCTCGCAGTGCTAACTCACTGCCACGGCCAAACCTAAGAGCGTATTCCGCGTTGCCCGTAAACAATTGAGACCACTCAAAACTCCAATTGATCTCTCCAAGGTGAAGACGACCCGTTTGGCGAGAGTTCCACTCAACCGAAGAAGCCTTGCCCTGCCATACAGTCCCTTCCACGCCTGCGAGTTTCAGCTCTCTTGGCATAGGTAGCTGAGAAAGCACAAAAGACATCGGCAGGTAATAGAAAAAACCGGCAGTGAAGACCAACACAAAGCTGATGATGTATAGGCTGATTCGTTTCATGGACCAAGCTCTTTATTTTTTAACTGATTGGTTAGCGACTGAACTGAAGGCGATTAACTTCAATCACCCCTGGCTTATCTGTCTCTTCAATGTCGAGAAACGCTACGGAAATACCCTGCTTTTCTTGCAAGAAGGTTAACCAATTTATCAACTGATCAAAGCTTAATGGCTGCACCCACACCTGCAACATCTCACCACGAGGCTGTACACGAATAAGCTCAACGCGATACTGACTGGCAGTACGGCTAATCACCTGGTTTAGCGGCTGGTTGGAGGTAGCAACAGTACTGCCTGAACCACGCTGAGCCACTATACTGTCAGCCTTACCTTGTACCCAGCTCAATAATTGACGCTCTGATACCAAGCGAGCCTCTGCCTGTGCAGCTCTTGTATTCAAGGGTTGAATCAACCCCCAGTAGACTGCGACAAACGCAGTCACTACAGCTGCGGCTATCACTAAACGTTGTTCACGTTGCGAGATGGATTGCCACCAGCTTGACGCTTTCTCTTTCCATGGAGCGATGATGCTACTCATTATTATTCCTTCTCCGTTAAGACAAAGCTGCCCACGACCTGGGTGCCACTACGATTTAGTTGACCTTGTTCAACCGAGAATTGCTTAGCTAGGTTTTCTCTCGCCACTTCAAAGCTTTGGAAGTCTTTGCTCTTGCCTTGCAAGCGGACTTCACGACGATTACCGTCAAACTTAAGGCTTTGAATGGACATATCCGGAACCTTACCTAATCCCTCAGGTAGACGCTCAACCCAAGACAGGAAGGACGAGCTATTGCCAGAGCCACTCACACGCGCCTCTTCGTCATTCATCTGGCGCTTTAAATAACTCACTGTTGGAATCCGTTCTTTACCAACCATCACCGAGCGGAAGATACGTTCACTCTCGGCGCGATAAGCTGCAGCTTGGGTTTCGGCTTGCGATACTTGCACCACTTTAAGCGAAGTGATGACTGCAACAAGAAATACCGCGGCAACTGCCACTTTCTGCCACACTTTCCAATGCTTAAGCATTGATGATTTAGGCTTATAACTGCCAGTTAGAAGGTTTGCTTTTTGCCCTTCGCTTGTCATTGCGCCAAGTGAAAGCAGCACCATCGGCATCTGTGACAAGTCACTCTCCCAGTTTGATACATCTAACTCATCACCATTTGGGAGTTCAGTAAAGCTCACCACCTGCGCCTGTTCTGCAAGTATCGCTTGCCAATCTTCTGAGCTCGCGAGTAGCGATAACCAATCACTATCAACACTCAGGGTTTGATGCTCACTGCCACGAATTAACCATTGGTCACCTAACTGCAAGGCTGCCACCTTATTCTCAAGTACTGGCAGTGCCAATACGTCAGGAATAACCGCTTTAACTGAAATACCGTGTTGCTTAAATTCTTCTAACCAATCATCAAGTAATGTGCGCTCAATGCCACAAACTGTGGCCACACCTTGAGATTTACTCAAGATTGAAAAGTGCATCTTTTCAATATCTTGTGCTAGGTCATCCTCGAGCATATTTGGCAGTATCTGAGCCAAATTGCGACTACCACCAGCCGGAATCGTTACTTGGTTTAGAGTAACGTCTTGCCCATCAATCAATACCGTCACTGGACGCTGGCGAGCGTAATCGACCAGCTCATAGAGCTTGGACAATGCACTCAACTCACCGCTAGCGATGATCTCTTGTTGCTGGGTGGACCATACTAGCCAATTCACTGGCCTACTTGGATTACTACTAATTCGAACGGTCAGAAATTCGCTCACCGATTCCTCCAAAACGACGCCTTAGCACCGTTAAATTTTCTCTATCTTCACTATGAAGCAAGCTACGGATTCTCACCAACGAGTCTCCAACCTCAATCTTTGCATCAAGCTCAAAATAAGCACTGTCCACTGCTAGGTATGGCTGCGCTTGATCTCTCACTCCACTGCCTAGGGAGGCAATGCTTGCCTCTTGTAGAAATTCTTCTACGCTCTCCCAGCCGTCAAATGGACGACCAGCAATAATATCTTTGGCATTATCAACGCTCAGTTCTGGGGTAAATAATGCACTTAAAATTGGGGCTTGGTGTTCCGCCAACGTATTCACATTGATGGCTAAATCGGTAGACGGCAGCGCACATATTAAAGGTCTTAACTTGGTCATGACCTCACCCGACACCTGATAGATAGCTCTCAGCTCACTCTCATCCGCCAACATTTGGTTTGCAGTCATATACGCAGGTGAGAACGACTCATAGGTTGCATCTTCAACCCCAGTGCTGCTCTGCACCGTATTGTTTTCATCGGTAAATTCCCATAGGGAGTCAGCGATAACCTCGGCTTGAAATGGCTCGACATCCACCTCTTCAAGCATGACACGAAATAGCTCGACAACCTCGGGCCGACTGCTATTGCCTGTTGTGGTTAGGTTGCCCGACAATGCATTCAAGTTGAAGCAAGCCTGTGCATCGTCAATGCGGCCAATCGCAGTACCATAATCCAACGGATAAACCTGCTCCTCTATAGCCCACACCTGACTCATATTGATGGTATCTGCGTCTTCATAACTTTCTCTGATACCGACTTTTGCTAACGCCTCAACCCCCATTGCATACCAATAAGCCTGTTGGTAGTTCACCTGATGCGTTGCACGAGTAAACTGGCTAAACAAGCGCTCTGACATGGTGGCGGCAATCGCCGCCATGATAGCAAGCAGTAACAGTACCACTAACAAAGCGGCGCCCGTTTGCTTGCGTACATTGAGTACTCGAGAGTAAAGCCTACCCATTGTCATTTTCCGAGTCACTCGAACCTAGCGATCCCGCGGGTGTCAGGAAGATCCGCTCGATCACTTGATAATCTTCGAGATCCAATGACACTTTAACGGCTTCTGGCAGCACAAGGTCACCGTTCCACTCATTACTCCAGCTGCCATCAAGGTAAAAACTCATATCAAAGTCATTCACATCGGTTAACAACGGCATAGTCAGAGGCTCTTGCCCTACCGGTGTATCCGAATAGCGCCACCACACTCGCTCTAAAACCGTCCCTTTAAGACGATAGCCAACCTTAGTCACCTCTCCACGAGGAAAGCGCTGCTCCGGGTTGTGCCAGCCAGTGCGCGTAAACATCACGCCTTTGGCATCAGAATCAAGCAGATAGTCTTGCCACATCAAAAGCTGCTCAGAAGGCTCTTCGCCGTTATTGCGAGACGTCCTAAGGGCCATTTGACGAAAGTCGCTGTCCATAAACACAAACGCTCGTTGTAACTCCGCAATACGCTCGGTGCGCTCAGATGAGATTTCATTGGAACGCTGAACCTGATTCACCACCTGATAGGCGCCGACACTCAATGCAGCAAAGATGGCAACAGCAACGAGAACCTCTACCAGAGTAAAACCACTTTGCTGGCGATTACTTTTCGACATAACTGCGCACCGTAATCACTGGGTCTTCTCCTTTCTCCGCCGCTACGCTGACATCAAAGGCGCTCAACAAGCCATCTTGAGTTGGGATTGGTGTGACAGTCCAAAACCATTCCTGCCCAACCAGCTCTTCACTGCCAGAAGAGGCTGTCGTCGCAGAAGTAGAGCCCAACATCACCTCAGCCATTTGGTTATCTAACACCATGGCCGCAAACATCTTTTCTTCAAGGTAGCTCAGGGTATTCAGGTGCTGGCTCACCGAGCGAATAACCGCGATCGATGCCGTGGCAAAGATGGCCAAAGCAACCAGCACTTCAAGTAGGGTCATGCCATAAACTGAACGCTTTATGCTGCCCCTCATTGTTCTAGTTCCTGAGGTGATAGCAACTTCAGTTGGTGGCTCTCACTCATCTGCAAACGCCACTCTGTTTCATCGGTTGTGCTGCCTTTGGGATAAATGCCTAACTGGAATGGCGTCGCCTCTCCGCTTGAAAGCAGTAACAATTGTGGCGTTGGGTAACGTTTTTTATCTTCAAACTCAGCAAACATCTCTTCATCAAACAAAGAGCCCGGCTTAAATAGCCTATCTTCTTGCTGCCAGGCATCACCGCCAACGGCAAAACTTAACGTCAAATCGTCTGGAAGCTGAGCAGTGCTATCTGTTTCATTTCTCGCAAGGCGCGGTAATTCGAGTGGTTGCCAACCGTCACTGGTCAGCTTAAGAAACTGATAGCGAGCATTAGTATCATCGACATACAGACCAAAATCTCGGCCACTCAGTATCGCCTCTTCACCCACCAGCAAGATGCGTTGATATAGCGCCTGTGCCTGCTGTTTAGCTCGATCATCACTACCACTAGGTAAAGTGGTGATCACCGCAACAGAGCTCAATGCCAAGATGACCAAAACCAGCAAGATCTCAATCAGAGTGAAGCCTTGCTGGTGGACACGTGAGTAAAGCACTCTCGCCGTCATGGATGAGAAACGTTAAGTGCTAATTATTGAAAGTCTTGAAGGTTCCAGTTACCGATATCGGCATTTGCACCCTCACCACCCTCTTGGCCATCTGCACCAAGCGTAAAGATATCTACTGCACCGTTATCACCAGGGCTGATGTATTGGTAGTCGTTACCCCATGGGTCAACAGGTAGACGCGTAATGTAACCACCATTTCGGTAACGACGTGGCTCAGGGTTGCTTGGTTTATTCACCAAAGCATCAAGACCCTGATCCGTTGTTGGAAATACACCATTATCCAGTTTGTATTCCATCAATGCGTTCTCGATAGATGAGATATGCGACGTCGCAATCTTTTGGTCAGCACTCTCTTTACTACCAATCAGGTTGGGTACAACGACACTGGCCAACAGGCCAAGAATCACAACCACCACCATGATTTCAATGAGGGTAAAGCCTGACTGTTTCTTCATTTTGTTTTTCATTTTTCTCTCCAAAAACTTATATACAATCGTCATCTTCGAGCGCGAGTCGACGAATGCATCGGGGATCTCTTTAAGGGATCCTACTAAAATCGTGTACGCATTTAGTCGATTCCCTATCTCGTTAGCTCCTTACTGAGGGAATGACTTTTATTTCAATCCGTTATCTACTCATTAAGTTGTTCATATCCAAAATTGGCATCAGAGTCGCCATCACGATAAACAGCACCATTCCAGCCATTAGGGCAATAAGAATCGGTGTGAACAGACTTAGGGATATGTTGACCAAAGACTCGAAGCTTTTATCTTGGTTATCTGCTGCCCTTGAAAGCATCGACTCCAACTCACCGCTCTGCTCACCACTGGCAATCATATGCAGCATCATTGGTGGAAACAGCTTGGTTTGATCAAGCGCGCTTCTCAAGCTTGCACCCTCGCGAACATTCTCTGCAGCATTGGTGACCTGCTGTTTCACAAATTGATTACTCATGACATCCACTGCGACCTTCATCCCCTCTAAGATAGGGATTGCAGAGGAGGTACAGATAGATAAGGTTCGCGCGAATCGAGAGGTGTTCAAACCACGAGATATCTTGCCCACAAAAGGAAGGTGAACAACACGCCTATCCCAACTCAAGCGAGCACTAGGCTGACGCAGGATAATCTTCGCGATGTAGAACAAAGCAATCACTACCAGCGCTACTATGACACCGTAGTTCTGCACAAATTCACTCGCAGCCAACAACAACTGAGTGGATTGCGGGAGCTCTTGCCCCATCTGAATAAACTGACCGACAATCTTTGGCACAACAGCGGCCAATAGAAAGGCAACAATGCCGAGTGCGAAGACCACCAGCACAATTGGATAGATCATCGCTTGTTGGAGCTTGGAGCGCATTGCTTGGCGATTTTCTGCATAATCTGCCAGTCGCTCAAGTACCGAATCAAGGTGACCCGACTTCTCACCGGCTGCCACCATAGAGCGAAACAGGTCATCAAAAACCAATGGGTACTCTGCCAAGCTATCAGCAAGGGTATAACCCTCAATTACCTTGGCTCGAACCGAAGCGAGCATGGTGCGAATTCGCGGTTTTTCTGACTGTTCAGAGACCGCTCTCAAACACTCTTCCAATGGCATGCCCGACTGAACTAAAGTCGCTAACTGGCGAGTTAACAGCGCCAAGTCAGGGGTACTAATACCACGTTGAAAGGTCATTGTAGATGAACGCGCTTTCTTGGCCTTCACCTGGGTCTCTATCACCTCAACCGGGATCAAGTCTTGGTCTTTTAAGCGCTGTCTTGCTTGGCGTGCAGAATCGGCTTCTATCACCCCTTTCTTATTGCGACCACGCTTATCGAGCGCTTTATATTCAAACGCCGCCATTACGCTTCCCTTGTGACACGCATGACTTCTTCAAGCGAGGTAATACCATTAATCACTTTGGCCAGACCGTCACCTTGAATCGCCGGTGTCGTCGCACGAATCGCTCGCTCAATCGCTTGTTCACCAGCTTCACTGTGGATCAGCTCTTGCACCGACTCATCAACGCGCAGTAATTCATGGATCCCCGTTCGACCACGATAGCCTTTGTGATTACAACGCTCACACCCACAAGGCTTGTACAGCGTTAGAGGCTCTTCATCGGTGAGACCAAACAGTTTCTTCTGCGTCGCATCCGCTTGGTAAGGTTGCTTACAATCTTGGCATAGGGTACGCACCAATCGCTGAGCAAGCACACCTAACAAAGATGAAGAGATCAAGAAGGGCTCAACGCCCATGTCTCTCAAACGCGTAATGGCACCTACCGCGGTGTTGGTGTGCAGCGTTGAAAGCACTAAGTGACCGGTTAAAGATGCTTGTACCGCGATCGATGCGGTCTCTAGGTCACGGATTTCCCCCACCATCACTACGTCAGGGTCTTGACGCAAGATCGCACGCAAACCACGCGCAAAGGTCATATCGACCTTAGGGTTCACCTGAGTTTGCCCGATGCCATCGATATCGAATTCGATTGGGTCTTCAACCGTCAGGATATTCCGTTCGTTACTGTTGAGCTCCTGTAAGCCTGCATACAGAGTTGTCGACTTACCTGATCCCGTAGGTCCCGTTACCAAGATAATGCCGTGTGGCCGCTTGATCAGTTCACGGAAGCCATTGTGGTTGCTGTCGGTCATACCCAAGCTATGAAGGTCTAATCGCGTCGCGTTTTTATCGAGTAGACGCATTACCACCCGCTCACCGTGTGAAGATGGCATCGTTGACACACGAACATCTACGGCACGACCACCAATACGCAGTGAAATACGGCCATCTTGAGGAACACGCTTTTCTGCAATATCGAGCTTAGCCATAACCTTTACACGCGAAACCAGCAGCGGAGCCAGCTTACGGCTTGGGGCTAACACCTCACGCAATACACCGTCGACACGGAAGCGAATCGACAGCACCTTCTCAAAGGTTTCAATATGAATATCTGAGGCGGCTTCTTTGATTGCTTCACCAAGCATCGCATTGATCAGTTTGATGATCGGTGCATCATCTTCTGACTCTAACAGGTCTTCATCTTGCGGCAGTTCATCGGCAAGTGAGAAGAAGTCATCATTATCAGCACCAATGTCTTCCATCAACTGACGCGCTTCAGAAGAGTCACGCTGATAGGCCTGAGTAAGTTTAACCTCAAACTCTTGAGCCGAAATCTCTTGCGGGCGAAATGCGGTACGAGCAATACGCTTGGCTTCACCAAGCGCACTCATGTTGATAGGTGCCACGTAAAGCAGCGTTAACGCATCATCCGCAGAGTGGTGGTCGAAGACCACCTTAAAGCGGTTGGCAAAACTAAATGGGAGACGAGGAACAGTCTGCACGATATCGTCTCCTAGTTTGCTGATTGTTGAGCCTGTTGGGCATTAATCTGGTCAAGGAACACTTGGATCTCAGGTGGATGCGTGATGCCCTTACCAAACTCAGGCAATACCGGTACGTTTTCATCCGCTAGAAGTTTTAAACCTTGCTCTTGCTTATAAAGCTGCTCGGCACGGATAAAGTTGTACTTGCGCTGAGTAATACCGTCAGCCGAGAATCCATCGCGAATAATGGTTGGCTTGATGAACACCATGAGATTCTTTTTCTCAACCTGAGTACTGGTTGACTTAAATAGGTGACCAATCACTGGAATATCACCAAGCAGAGGTACCTTAGATTCACTCTCTAGTGCACGCTCATCGATCAAACCACCCAGTACAAGCATTTGGCCATCTTGCACCATCACAGAGGTATTCAACTGACGCTTGGCAAAACGTACATCCACCGCGCCATTAGCCCCTAGTACGTTCGAGACTTCTTGTTCGATCTGTAGTTGAACCGAATCACCCTCGTTGACTTGAGGCACGACTTTCAGCTTGATGCCCACCTCTTTACGATCAACGGTTTGGAATGGGTTGTCGTTGTTTGAGCCCGCCGCAGAGCCTGTGATCACCGGAACTTCTTCACCGACAATGAACGATGCTTCACCGTTATCCATTACGGTAATGCTTGGCGAAGATAGAATATTCGAGTTGGAATCGGTCGACACTGCCGTAATTAATGCCGTCCAATCACCCATAATCACACTCACTGCCGCACCGTTAACACCCGCTAGTGCAGATGCCAATGTTGAGTAGTCACCTTGCTCTGTTGTGGTTTCATTACGAAGAAAGTTTCCATCTGAATCATAAACAGCAGTAGTTGTAGAGGTGTCCTCGGCTTCTTCTAAGCCGACCATCACTTCACCAATACCAACACCGGTGTTGCCATACTGAATCACAGCACCGGTATCTAGCGAGCCCCACTGAACGCCGAGGTTGACACCATCGCCTTCAGCCATCTCCACGATCAAAGCTTCAATCAATACCTGAGCACGACGAATATCGAGCTGAGCAATAACATCTTGCAGCGCATTCATAATATCTGGCGGCGCAGTCAGTACCAATGAGTTGGTTCCTACGTGAGCCGTGATCATCACCTCGCCACGTTTGGCGCTTGAAGCACTATTGCCACTCTGCTTTTCTGCTTGTAGGTTATCTGATACGCCTTTCAGTACATCAACCAGCTCTTCTGCTTTGGCATACTTGAGGTAAACCACCTGGTTGTTACCTTTAGTTGCCATCTCAACATCCAGCTGCTCAATCAAGCGACGTAGACGCTTGCGCACCTGTAGATCACCTGAGATAAGAATCGAGTTAGTACGTTCATCCGCAACGAACTTAGGTTGTAGGAAAGCGGGTGTGTTCTTTTGGTCAGTCGTCTTATTCAACGCATCAACGATACGCACCATCTCAGAAGCAGAAGCATTTTTCAGGTCAACAACCTCGACTTCTTTATCACCCGCCTGGTCAACACGCTTGATGATATCCGCAAGACGGTTCACTACTGCTGCACGGCCAGTAATTAAGATGATGTTAGCTGGGTCGTAGTGCACAACGTTACCTGCACCCGCGTTATCATTGAGCTGACGTAATAGAGGCGAAAGCTCTCGTACTGATACGTTTTTAACCGCTACAACACGCGTAACCACCGCATCACCCGTTACGCTTCTCTCATCACCGATGACAGGTACTGATGAGGTTTTTGCATCTTTAGCCTTGATGACTTTGAGCACGCCATTGTCCATTTCAACAACTGCGAAACCGTATACCTCTAATACGTTAAGGAAGAATTGATAGTACTGCTCTTCATTGAGCACATCGTAGCTACGCACATCAATCTTGCCGCGAACCGATGGGTCGACAATGATCGTTTTCTCGAGGTTGCGTCCAACGATATTGATGAACTCTTGCATGTCAGTGCCTTTAAAGCTGGCACTGTACTCATTTGCCGTCACAACCGGTGCAGTAAATAAGCTCGCTAAAAGCAGCCATGCACTTCGGCGCAGCCAAGGCATACGACTCACTTTACTCGTCATACGCTTTCCTAAGTCAGCTTTCACGCTGTTCTCCCTTATATAATGCTTTTTCTATACGTCTAGCTATGCGCTAAACCTATAGTTCAATATAGACTTGATGCGATTGACCATCTCGTTCAACGGTCAGATTCAGTTCTGTAATGTCGGAAATGGACTGAAAGATAGCGCCCATCGCTTCAGGGTCGGATAGGTCTTGTCCATTTAACTGGGTCGCGATATCGCCACGTTTGAGCCCAACGGCATCAAACAGTTCCGCGTCTTTACCTGGATTTACACGATAGCCAATAATCTCACCGTCTCGTTTTACTTGAGACAGGCGAACGTACTGGAAAATGGTTTGAGGGTTCTCGGTGATCTCGCTACGGATGCGCTCTAGCTTCTCTTCACCAGTACGAGGGTTATTGCCGAAGCGACTGCCTCCAGCATTAGCTGTCGTTGGTTCTGGGACAGCAAGCTTCTTGTACTCGATACCTTCTAGCATCAAGGTTTCATCACGGCCGCTGTTTTCAATAATCACACGATCAATCAATACGGCCTTTAGGGTTGCACGCGTCCCTTCAATGCGCTCACCCACACCATAAGTCGATTGGGTACCGCGATTTGAGATCACCGCTAGACTGCGTTCAGAATTACTGCTCGCCACTGCCCCGACTAGAATCAGGTTTAAGCGTGTTTTTGGGGCTTCAGTTACAACAGGTTGAGCAACGGGTTTTGCATCCGCTTGATATTGACCGAACAAATTGGCTCTTTGAATCGCTTCAACGTCCAAGGTACTTTGACTGGTAGTATTAGAGCCGATTACTGAAGGCTTCCAAGCCTGAGGTGTCGTCACTGGCTGTTGTACGAGCCAGAAGATCTGCGCAAGCATCCAGGCGGATATCGCGAGTAAGATAACCGTCAGCACTATAGAAATTTTGTTTTGGTAAACGGACCAAAACTGAGAGATCGAAGAAAGCTTCAGCTGACTGATAGTTCCTTTATTAAACTCGGCCACTTTCAATGCCTTAACCTCGGTGAGAAAAGGTGTACTCAATTAGAATTCAAGCCATCAGGGTATCATGAATTCAACATTCATAGTGTTAATAATAGGGATTAACTGAGATTTGATCTTGAAAAACGACTAATCCATCACCATTGTTTAGCCGTAACGTTATTATGACAGACCGGTTAACACATATGGCAGCCAACACAGAAGCTGTTCGCCTAGACAAATGGCTCTGGGCAGCACGTTTTTATAAGACTCGCTCCATCGCTCGTAATATGGTCGATGGCGGTAAAGTCCACTACAATGGACAACGCAGCAAGCCAAGCAAAATGGTTGAGCTTGGTGCTGTAATCACCCTACGCCAGGGTCACGAAGAGAAAACCGTCAAGATCGAGCGTATCTCAGATCAAAGACGAGGCGCACCTGAAGCGCAAACCCTATACTCAGAAACGGCAGAAAGCATCACGAAACGTGAACAAAACGCTATGCAACGTAAGCTTCATGCACATAACCCTAGTCCAGATCGCCGCCCTGATAAAAAGCAGCGTCGGGACATCATCAAATTTAAACATCAATAAGCTGGATACATTCAATGTCGAACAACAATGTTTCTACAAACGGCAACGTTTTAAATCGCTACCTATTCGAAGACCTTTCGGTACGTGGTGAATTGGTACAACTGGATAAAGCGTACCAAGAAATCATCTCCAGCAAGGAATACCCAGCAGCACTTCAGAAGTTGCTTGGTGAGCTATTGGTTTCAACAACACTTCTTACTGCAACACTAAAGTTTGAAGGCTCAATCACAATGCAGCTTCAAGGTGATGGTCCAGTATCACTTGCAGTGATTAATGGTGATAACAATCAAAAGGTTAGAGGTATCGCTCGCTGGGAAGGCGACATTGCTGACGACGCTTCTCTGCACGATATGATGGGTAAAGGCTACCTAGTAATCACCATCGACCCTAAGCAGGGAGAACGTTACCAAGGCGTTGTAGGCCTTGATGGCGCTGACCTTGCAGAGGTTATCGAGGGTTACTTCGCAAACTCAGAGCAGCTGAAAACACGTATCTGGATCCGCACGGGTGAGCTAGAAGGTACGCCTAAAGCTGCGGGTATGCTACTGCAGATCATGCCTGACGGCACCGGTTCTCCAGAAGACTTTGAGCACCTAGAGCAGCTAACTGACACCATCAAAGAAGACGAGCTGTTTGGCCTAGAAGCGAATGAACTTCTATACCGTCTATACAACCAAGAAACCGTAAAACTGTTTGAACCTCAACCAGTTGAGTTCTTCTGTGGTTGTTCTCGCGAGCGTAGTGGTGCTGCTATCATCACGATTGCACGCGAAGAGATCGAAGATATTCTTGCAACGGAAGGTTCTGTAGGTCTGCACTGTGACTACTGTGGCACGACTTACTCGTTTGACTCTGCCGACGTTCAAGAGCTGTACGCAGATGCATCAAGTGGTAACGATACCATTCATTAATTTGCATAACGCAAGAAGCACGTAAAACCCCGCAAAAGCCAGCCTGATCGCTGGCTTTTTTTGTGATATAAAGCCAATAAAATCAATACTTAGCGAGCAATTCACTGTGCTTATTTTTTTTGAAATAAGAATAGTTTGTATCTAGCGCCGCCCCCACATTCGAAGATAAAATAACCATGCTGATATGTGACAGGGCGCTTAAAACCATAATATAAATGCGGATATTTTTTGAGCTATATCCCTGTTTTATCCCTGCCTCATTGCTAGCATGAATTACAGATAAAAATAAAAAATTCTTACCAAATCCCTACAAAATCCGATAAAGGAGCACCTATGACTGTTATGGAACATACAAAGGCTGCAACACTTGACCTGACCAAGCACGGTATCTTTAACGCGAAAGAAGTGGTTCGTAACCCTAGTTACGAGACGCTATTTGCCGAAGAGACCCGTGCAGATCTTGAAGGATATGAAAAAGGTGTCGTGACAGAGCTTGGCGCTGTCGCTGTAGACACTGGTATCTTTACTGGTCGTTCTCCAAAGGATAAATACATCGTTAAAGACGCTACCACACAAGAAAACATGTGGTGGACAACCGATACGGTGAAAAACGACAACAAACCTATCAACAAAGAGGTTTGGGACGATCTTAAAGAGCTCGTAACCAATCAACTTTCTGGTAAACGTTTGTTTGTTATCGATGGGTACTGTGGTGCAAACCCAGATACCCGCCTAAGTATTCGTGTTATCACAGAAGTCGCGTGGCAAGCGCACTTCGTGAAAAACATGTTCATTCGCCCAACTGAGGCTGAGCTCGTTAACTTTGAACCTGATTTCGTTGTTATGAACGGTGCGAAGTGTACAAACCAGAAATGGGAAGAGCACGGCCTGAACTCAGAAAACTTCACAGTATTCAACCTCACTGAGAAGACGCAACTTATCGGTGGTACTTGGTACGGTGGCGAAATGAAGAAGGGTATGTTCGCAATGATGAACTACTTCTTGCCACTTCAAGACATCGCATCAATGCACTGTTCTGCAAATATGGGTGCAGACGGTGATGTTGCGATCTTCTTCGGTCTATCTGGTACAGGTAAAACAACACTATCAACGGATCCAAAACGTGCACTGATCGGTGATGACGAGCATGGCTGGGATGATGACGGTGTGTTCAACTACGAAGGGGGTTGTTACGCGAAAACCATCAAGCTTTCTAAAGAAGCTGAGCCAGACATCTACAATGCAATCCGCCGTGATGCATTGCTAGAAAACGTGACGGTTCGCAATGATGGTTCTATCGACTTTGATGATGGCTCTAAGACAGAAAACACTCGTGTGTCTTACCCACTTCATCACATTGACAACATCGTTAAGCCAGTATCAAAAGGTGGTCACGCGAATAAAGTGATCTTCCTATCTGCAGATGCATTTGGTGTACTACCTCCAGTATCGAAATTGACTCCAGAACAAACGAAGTACCACTTCTTATCTGGCTTCACCGCGAAACTAGCGGGTACAGAGCGCGGTATCACCGAACCAACACCAACCTTCTCGGCATGTTTCGGTGCAGCATTCCTAACACTTCACCCAACTAAATACGCAGAAGTATTAGTGAAGCGCATGGAAGCAGCGGGCGCAGAAGCTTACCTAGTCAATACAGGCTGGAACGGCACAGGTAAACGTATCTCAATCCAAGATACTCGCGCGATCATTGACGCAATCCTAGATGGGTCAATCGAAGATGCTGAAACGGCACAAATTCCTGTGTTCAACCTAGAAGTACCTACGGCACTACCAGGTGTTGACCCAGCAATTCTGGACCCTCGTGATACTTACGTTGACCCACTACAGTGGGAAAGCAAAGCAGAAGATCTTGCTCAACGCTTTATCAACAACTTCGATAAGTATACAGACAACGCTGAAGGCAAAGCATTGGTTGCTGCAGGCCCACAACTCGATTAGTCAGCAAAGCTATGTAGATAGCTTAGAGTACTAACTCGTTAACAAGCCCCTTTTTTATTGTATAAAAAGGGGCTTAATTATTGATTCAGCAATGAAATTGTTTCAAGCTGAGGGAAGTCATCCTCGCGCACGAAATATCGGGCCCATCGGGGGAATTATCACAACCGATCGTATGAAAGGATCCGTGCGAGCATGAAGAAAACCATTAGCATCTTGTTCATTGTCATCTGTCTCACCGCAGTATGTCTTGCCTCTTTGCTTTTGGTATTGCAAACCAAACACGCCACTTGGATCGTCAATCGCACACTCGATTACTTAGAGTTACCCATCACCGTCAAACAGGCTCAATACACCTACCCAAATCATTTTGAGCTCACCGATATCTCACTCAACTATCAAGAGGGTACCTCTCTACCTATTGCCAAAGCAGAGTTATGGCTAAGTGAGTCATTACTGCACAATCAGCAGATCAATATTGATTCGATTTTGGTTCAGGGGCTGAGCTTACAAGAGGGTAAAGAGCAAACAATTGCCCTAAAAGAATGGGGGAATCAGCTCCGCTCCCAACAGCACTTTAAACTCCACCAGCTTGCTATTGCTCAGCTTGATTACTCCGATGGTGTTTATGTTGGGCGTGACATCAGCGTACAGATCAAACAGCCACATTGGGAGACAGAGGAACAAATCATTCCCTACGGTGAGATACAACTCTCAGCGGCGCAAGCTTATTGGCAACAGCAAGCCTTTGATAACTTGCTCATTAATCTCGATTACAAGCCTAAAGACAGCACCATCTATGGCTTATCTTTCAAGTGGTTAGGTGCTCAAGTTTCAGGACAAGCAGAGCAATACCCACAAGGCTGGTCACTGGTTAATTTCACCATCGAACAGCTCAATACCTCTATTGATGACTTACAAACACAAAGTGCTGACATGCTGAGTTTGATTCAGGCTCAAGTCACCCACATCAACAGCCTAGATATCATCAATAGCCAACTCACCCACCAAGACCTAACGCTTGAGAACCTCAATCTATCGGCAGAGAATCTCGACCTAACCTCTGATCTTTGGCAACAAAAAGGCTACCTTTCTCTTGCTGCTGACAACCTTCAATGGCAAGAATACCAACTCATTGAGCCCTCGTTTAAGCTCACGTTCGAGAAAGATAAGCTACTTATTGACGATTTTAACGGCGAGCTGTATCAAGGTGACGTTTACCTTAGTGGAGAGTTAACACCAAACTCTCTCCACCTCACTCAGTTATCCATTTCTGGAGTGAAAGCCACGCTCAATAGCGAGTTGGAGGCTCTCTTCACCTACCCTCAATATTTGGAACAACTCTCGATTGATCAATTATCGGTAGAGAACAGCCAGCTGATTCAGATCAACACCAAGCCATACTGGCAAGGGACTGGGGTTAACTTGGATGCCAAACAACTGGAGCTCAAGCGCAATGGCCGCTGGGGTGTATGGCAAGGTGATATTCGAGCCACTGCGAACAGCTTAAGCTTGGATAACATTATCGGTACTCAAGCGATTGTCGAAATGAGCAGTGACGATGGGTTATGGCAACTGAACCGTGCCTTTATCCCCCTAGAGTCTGGGTACATTGAAGGTGTTGGGGAAATGCAATTTGAGCGCCTCAGTAAACCGTGGAAGCTAGAAATTTCTGCCGATGGTGTGCCGATTGATATCTTGAACCACTACATTGAACAGCCCGTCGAACTGGCCGGTTTTGCCGAAATGGATATTAATCTCAATGGATTAGCCGGTGATAACCTAATGCTTGCCCATTCTTTGAGTGGTCAATTGTGGTCTGAGCTAAGAGATACGGAGTTGGTACATGACGAACAAAGCCATCGACTCGCGTTCGAAACCCTAGATTGGCAATTTATCCGCGGAATTGGCAGTCATCAGCCTATCAATGTTTACCTCAATGAACCCTCAGACGCAGCGATAGGCAGTATTGACGGCCAAATTGACCTACTTGATGAAGACAAACGCATCATTACGCTGAGCGTTGAGGTTGAAGGGGAAGTTATTTTGGTAGAGAAGAAGTTCTAGCACTTAATGCTTAGGGTCTGTTGACCTTTCGAGGTTAAATTTTGTTCGAGATAAAATCGTTTTAGGCGCGGCAAGGGGTGTGTAGCCTAGTCACTCTAAGTAAATACCCCTTAACAAAGCATAAAACGATTTTTGCGGGGACGCCTAGTTCGAACCCTTCGGGCAGCGTTTGTGCTTCATTTCTACTGCGTTATCGGCTTCTCATGTAGGCTAGCTACACATCAAAGCCTCTGCCTTGTAGAAATTTTCCACAAACTGCTGCAAAAACCAGCTCAAAAGGTCAACAGACCCTAGTAGATTGGCTTTCTAGGCACTAGAACTTCTCATCCTGGAAACTCTAACGTTCAATCACCTTCTGATAATCCGGCAGCAACATATAAGTTCCGATGAACTCGACCGCGGCTTGGTCACCACTATAAATTGTCACGTTAATCACGATACGCGCCTTACGGCCGTGCGCGAGCCTATCCAAGTCACCACTGATACCATCTAGTGAGGTTTGAGCGACTGGGCTTTGCTCGACGGGATGGCGATAACGGATGCGACTGTCTGCCAATACTATATCGCCCATCAGATTACGTTCTTTCATTAAGAGCCAGGTCATTCCCCACCCCGTTAACGTCGCCAGCGTAAACGCCGAGCCAGCAAACATGGTGTTGTGAGGATTCAGGTTAGGATTAAGCTGAGCACTACACTCAAACTGATAACCGGTGTACTGGTTAATCTTAATCCCCATCTTGTCACTGATCGGGATCTGCTGTTCCCAGCGCTGCTGTAGCTCGCCACACCATTCTGGGTGACGTAATACATCAGGCATACCTTCTAGTGGCTTAACCATCTGTTGGTGACGGACGGGGCCATATTGGTGGCTTAGTTCACCTTGACTCTCAAAACCATTGTTTTGGTAGAAAGCTATCGCATCCTCACGAGCATTACACACTAGACGCTTTGCACCTTCCTGCCGAGCTAAGGACTCCAAAGCGACCATGATCAAAGAACCCAAGCCCTTATCACGACGATTCGGTTTCACCGCCATAAAGCGGACCTGCGCCTCATCATCAGGGGTGATGTAAAGCCGGCCAATCGCCATAGGACGGCCTCGACCATCGACGATCATCCGGTGGTGGCTCATTACATCAAACTCGTCGCGCTCAGAGCCTAGAGGGAGACCCCAAGGTTCGCGCAGCATTTGCCAACGAAAGTGGTAATACTTATTGAGTTGATTGTCTGTTTTTGGAGTAATCAGCTTAAACATTAATTCATAATTCCTAGTGAACAGTCCCTAGTTCCTAGCTCTTATCTCTTGGAGCAGAGAAAAAATTAGATAATTAGACCTGAAGCCAGAATGTAACCGGGCCATCGTTGATAAGAGATACCTTCATATCCGCAGCAAAACGACCACGTTCCGTTGGCAGTACCCCTTCACACAGATCAGAGAAGTAATCATATAGACGCTCAGCATCAGCAGGATGTGCACCGCGTGAAAAGCCTGCACGGGTGCCTTTTTTGGTATCTGCTGGCAGAGTAAATTGTGATACCACCAGCACTTTACCACCGACTTGCTGAACGTTTAGGTTCATTTTTCCGTCTTGATCTTCAAATACGCGGTACGTGGTTACGCGCTCCATGAGTCGCTTAGCTTTTGCTTCATCGTCATCTTTTTCCACACCAAGCAAAACCAGTAGGCCCTTATCAATTTCACCTACCACTTCACCATCAACTTTAACGGCAGCTTCACTCACTCTTTGTATCAGCGCTATCACTCGATTGATTCCCTTGAACATTCAATTTCGATTCTGCAGTAGAGTGTATCATCTCTTCGTCATCACTCCAGTGTTCACGCTCGCCCAATGCAGCGGTGACTTCGGCTCCAAGTAATACGATAATCCACGACATATAGACCCAAACGAACAAAATCGGAATCGCCGCCAGAGCCCCATAGATCAACTGATAAGAAGGAAATTGAGTGATATAAGCTGCAAATCCTTTTTTGCTCAGTTCAAACAACAATGCTGCGACAATAGCGCCACATACAGCGTGTGAAAAACGAACCTTTTGATTTGGCACCAAGATATACAAACCAACAAAAGCAAAGAACGACAACAAAAACGGCAGCCACCCCAGCATCACGTTATAGAGGCCTGTTAAAGTCTCGCTCTCGATAAGCTTCAGTGAGGTTACGTAAGAGGTCGCCGCAATACTCGCTCCAACCAAAATAGGCCCAAGCGTCAGCACCATCCAGTACATTGAAAACGAAAATACCGCGCGGCGTTTAACCTTCACACGCCAAATGTAGTTAAGATTTTTATCGATGTTAGAGATCAGCATCATGGCAGCAACAAACAAGAACACACCACCTACTGCGCTCATTTTGCCGGTATTAGCAACAAACTCGTAAAGGGCGCCCTTTACAGCAGCACCTGCTGCAGGAACGAAGTTGGTGATCACGAAATCTTGTATCGCTTCACCGGCATTCTCAAACAACGTAAAAGAAGACAGAATCGATAGCAGCACCGTTAACATAGGTACGATAGAAAGTAGCGTAATGTACGCAAGGTAGCCGGCGTTAACATTCACTCGGTCATGCTTCATTCGGGTAAGCAAATAGCGACCAAAAGACAATATTTCTTTAGAGATTTGCTCTAATTTCAACTTGTAACTCCTTGTTAACTCAGCCATCCTAAACATTAACATTTAATGAGAAGGAAGACACCATGCGCTACATGCTGACAATGATAATAGCCCTAATTACTCTCACGGGTTGTCAGTCCGCTTACTATTCTGCGATGGAACAGGTCGGTTATCACAAAAGAGACATCATGGTTGATCGAGTTGAGGATGCAAAAAGCTCGCAGCAAGACGCTCAAGAAGAGTTTACTAGCGCACTCGAAGCACTCTCAGCATTAACTAACTTCCAAGGTGGAGAGTTGGAAGATGTTTATAATCAAATCAACGACAAGTACGAAGACAGCGAGAAAGCCGCTCAAGACGTTCGTGACCGCATTGCGGCTATCGAAGATGTCTCAGATGCTCTGTTTGATGAATGGCAGGAAGAGCTTGAGCTTTATACCAGTGCATCGCTGCGCCGCTCAAGTGAGCAAAAGCTTAAAGAGACCCAACGCTCATACAATACAATGTTGAGTGCGATGAAACGTGCAGAACAAAAGATGACACCAGTACTCAACACCCTACGAGACAACACCCTTTACCTAAAGCATAACCTCAACGCGAGTGCCATCGGCTCACTTCAAGGCGAGTTCATGTCATTGGAAGATGATATCGCCATTGCAATCCAGCAGATGAACGCGGCAATTGAAGAATCAGACGCCTTCCTTTCAAAGCTCGAGCAGAAATAACCTAAGCCACACCATGAAACCAATTATTATTACTGGCGGCCCTGGGGCTGGAAAAACAACTCTACTCGACGCTCTAGGACAGAGAAACTACGCCACCTTTGCCGAGTCATCTCGCCAGCTCATCGAGCAACAAAGCCAGATCGAAGATGGCATTCTACCCTGGGTCGACCTGCCAGCCTTTGCCAAGCTGTGCTTGGATGTTATGGCCAAACAGAAACATCAAGCTGAGGAGCACAACCTCGCATTTCTCGATCGCGCTATTCCCGATATCTGTGGCTACCTGAAGCAAGCTGAACTGGATATCGACACTTGTTATATCGAGGGCTGTAAAGGCTATCACCCAACTGTTTTTTTCTGTCGCCCAGAATCGTCCATTTATGTTCAGGATGAAGTTCGACCTTATCCATTTGAGGGCGCAATAGCGATCCACGATGCTTTGGTACAGGTATATCTAGAGCTAGGATTTGAAATCGTCGAGGTGCCGTTTATGTCGGCCGAAGAGCGAGTGGAGTTTGTGTTGGAGAAGTTAGAGGCTAGAGAGCTAGAGAGCTAGAGATAACAGCAAGAATTAGTGAAAAACTCATCACCCAGCCTAGAACAGATTCCCTATTCCGTTCGTTCCTCACTGTAGGGAATGACAATATTAACCTTATTTATTAAATACATAACACGGTCACCCTCGCTCGCGAGTCGACGAGCCCATCGGAGATCTTGCTTTCCATAAACAATAAAAAAGCGCAGGTTGAATTAACAACCTGCGCTTTCAATCTTCAGGGCGAAGCCCGATCTGTAGCGAAGCGTCCTATCATCTGTAGGACGCAGTCCGTTCTAACTCTTACTTCGCTGCGCGAGAAGCACGCTTACGATCCGATTCCGTTAGGAACTTCTTACGAATACGGATGCTTTCAGGTGTTACTTCTACTAGCTCGTCATCGTCGATGAACTCAAGCGCTTGTTCCAAAGTCATGATGATTGGCGGAGTAAGAACCTGAGCGTCATCTGTACCAGAAGCACGTACGTTCGTTAGCTGCTTACCTTTCAGTACGTTTACTGTTAGGTCGTTGTCACGGCTGTGGATACCAACAACCATGCCTTCGTAAACCTCAACACCGTGACCGATGAACATGCGACCACGCTCTTGTAGGTTGAATAGTGCGTTAGTTAGCGCTTTACCCATACCGTTAGAGATTAGAACACCGTTCACACGCTGACCGATTTCGCCGCCTTTGTGTGGACCGTAGTGATCGAATGTATGGTAAAGAAGACCAGAACCAGACGTTAGAGTCATGAACTCAGTTTGGAAGCCAATCAGACCACGAGATGGCATAACGAAGTCCATACGTACACGACCTTTACCGTCAGGTGCCATGTCAGCTAGCTCACCTTTACGTAGACCGATGTTCTCCATGATACCGCCCTGATGCTCTTCTAGAACATCAATCGTTACCGTTTCGTACGGTTCCATCAGCTGACCATCTTCTTCTTTGATGATTACTTCTGGACGAGATACCGCAAGCTCGAAGCCTTCACGACGCATGTTTTCGATCAGGATAGATAGGTGAAGCTCACCACGACCTGAAACACGGAACTTATCTGGATCATCTAGTTGCTCAACGCGCAGTGCAACGTTGTGTACTAGTTCTTTCTCTAGGCGCTCAAGGATGTTACGTGAAGTAACGAACTTACCTTCTTTACCCGCAAATGGAGACGTGTTTACTTGGAACGTCATGGTTACTGTTGGCTCATCAACAGATAGCGGTGGTAGTGCTTCAACTGCGTTTTGTGCACAGATAGTGTCAGAGATTTTCAGCTCGCCAAGACCAGTGATCGCAATGATGTCGCCCGCGTTCGCTTGTTCAACTTCATGACGCTCTAGGCCAAGGTAGCCCATTACTGTGCCCACTTTACCGTTACGAGTCTTACCGTCTGCACCCACAACTGTTACTTGTTGGTTAGGTTTAACACTACCACGTGTAACACGGCCTACACCGATAACACCTACGTAAGAGCTGTAGTCTAGTTGAGAGATCTGCATCTGAAGATCACCATCAACGTCTACGTCTGGTGCAGCAACTTCATCAACGATAGTTTGGAATAGTGGTTCCATGTTCTCGCCAGTTTCGCCTTCTTCTTGCGTTGCCCAACCGTTTAGAGCTGAAGCGTAAACAACTTGGAAGTCTAACTGCTCGTCAGTTGCACCTAGGTTGTCGAATAGGTCGAATACTTGATCCATAACCCAATCAGGACGAGCGCCCGGGCGGTCAATCTTGTTGATTACAACGATTGGCTTAAGACCGTGTGCAAATGCTTTTTGTGTTACGAAACGAGTTTGAGGCATTGGGCCATCAACGGCATCTACGATTAGAAGTACTGAGTCAACCATAGACATAATACGCTCTACTTCACCACCGAAGTCGGCGTGTCCCGGAGTATCTACGATGTTGATATGGTAGTCGTTCCAGTTGATAGCCGTGTTCTTCGCTAGGATAGTAATACCACGTTCTTTCTCGATGTCGTTCGAGTCCATGATACGTTCTTCAGTTTCACCGCGAGACTCTAGCGTGCCTGATTGTTGTAATAGTTTATCAACCAGAGTTGTTTTACCGTGGTCAACGTGCGCGATGATCGCGATATTTCTTAACTTATCAATCTGTGGAGTAGACATGGATTTTGATTCACTCAGTAAACTCGAAGCCCAGTGCTTCGATTAAAAAAACGGCCATAATGTACCAGATTCTAGTCGAAAACCCAAAAATATGTGATCTCCCACATAATTCGATTCGATAAATTATTTAGCTCAATCATTATCACCGATCAACTGAACGATATTTAATCACAAAAAGTCGATTGACATAGGCCATAAATAAGGGCTGAATGGTATCTGCTCTGTTTCATTTTGGTGCAGCAAAAGCTTAACGCACCAATTTAGTGCACCATAAAGATCATCTTGGTGCACCAAACAGATGCAACACCTAGCGTAAAACGCTAAGGTCTTGAAATTAAGGGAATAATTTTTTTGGCACGGTTCTAGCTTATTAGACTTTAGTAGACTAATAGCTGAATCAGCATCGATTAAGAACAAATTGAGAATACTTAATCAATGCTGGTTTCATAAGAATCGAGCTCATACCGCTTTAAACAACACTGGAGGTTATCCAAGATGTCAGTAGAAAATGTTCTATCGCTGATCCAAGAAAACGAAGTTAAGTTTGTTGACCTACGCTTTACCGATACAAAAGGTAAAGAGCAGCACGTATCAATCCCTGCTCACCAAGTTGATGCAGACTTCTTTGAAGAAGGTAAGATGTTCGATGGTTCATCTGTTGCAGGTTGGAAAGGCATCAACGAATCTGACATGGTAATGATGCCTGACGCATCATCTGCTGTTCTTGACCCATTCACAGAAGACGCAACGCTAAACGTACGTTGTGACATTCTTGAGCCTGCAACAATGCAAGGCTACGACCGTGACCCACGCTCTATCGCTAAACGCGCTGAAGACTACCTACGCTCTACTGGTATCGCAGATACAGTACTTGTTGGTCCAGAGCCAGAGTTCTTCCTATTTGACGATGTTAAATTCGCAACTGACATGTCTGGTTCTTTCTTCAAGATTGACGACATCGAAGCTGCTTGGAACACAGGTTCTGACATCGAAGGTGGTAACAAAGGTCACCGTCCTGGCGTTAAAGGTGGTTACTTCCCAGTAGCTCCAGTGGATTCTTCTCAAGATATCCGCTCTGCAATGTGTCTAATCCTAGAAGAGATGGGCCAAGTTGTAGAAGCACACCACCACGAAGTAGCAACAGCGGGTCAAAACGAAATCGCAACGCGTTTCAACACGCTAACGGCGAAAGCGGACGAAATCCAAGTTTACAAGTACGTAGTACACAACGTTGCTCATGCATTTGGTAAAACGGCTACATTCATGCCTAAGCCACTTGTAGGTGATAACGGTTCTGGTATGCACGTTCACCAATCTCTAGCGAAAGACGGTGTTAACCTATTCGCTGGCGACAAGTACGGCGGCCTATCTGAAATGGCGCTTTACTACATCGGTGGTATCATCAAGCACGCTAAAGCAATCAACGCATTTGCTAACGCATCAACTAACTCGTACAAGCGTCTTGTACCAGGCTTCGAAGCGCCAGTTATGCTTGCTTACTCTGCACGTAACCGTTCTGCTTCTATCCGTATCCCAGTGGTACCAAGCCCTAAAGCACGTCGTATCGAGCTTCGCTTCGGTGACCCATCTGCTAACCCATACCTATGCTTCGCAGCAATGCTAATGGCTGGTCTTGACGGTATTAAGAACAAGATCCACCCAGGTGAAGCAATGGACAAAGACCTTTACGATCTACCAGCTGAAGAAGCAGCAGAGATTCCAACAGTGGCTTACTCACTAAAAGAAGCGCTAGAGTGCCTAGACGCTGACCGTGAGTTCCTAACTTCTGGCGGTGTATTCTCTGACGACTTCATCGATTCTTACATCGATCTTAAGTCTCAAGACGTAGAGAAAGTAAACATGACAACTCACCCACTTGAGTTCGAACTTTACTACTCTGTGTAATCCAGGCTTATAACAGTCAGATCACAAGATCTCATTGGGATGCAATGTAAACCAATGACCAAATATCAGGCTCACCTCGCAGGTGAGCCTTTTTTGTCTGTAACTCTATATGTAGCGCTAATAACCTAATCCTTGTGGTTACATTACTTGCTACAAGGAGATACGATGAAGTGGCTTGGTCGGATTTTGTTGTTCTCTGCTCTTCCTATTCCCTTGCTGGCCCAAGACATCTATATTTGGCAAGACTCCTATGGCATCATCCACTTTGCCGATGCACCAAAATACAGCAACGCTAAGAAAGTTACCCTCCCCGACCTAAGTGTCAAAACACCAGAACCTAAATACCAAGTCCCAAAACCGATGGTTCATTCATCTGGTTTAAAGCACGAAGAGATAGAGCCTCAACCAAATAAACTTCCCAAGATTAAGGTTCACATCCTATCCCCTGCTGATAACAGCACGATACGCAACAATACCGGAAACATAACTATCCAGGGCCAACTAAGTCGTTCGCTTACTAATGGTGAATCTCTGCAACTCATGATGAATGGTTCACCTTATGGTGCGCCAACTAAGCAGCCTGTTTGGCAACTAAAAAATAGAGACCGAGGCACTCACACCATTTCGATTCAAATACTTAAAGGCGGCAAGCTTATTGCATCGTCAATAAGTGCAACGATTCATTTACATCGAGCGAGTAAAAAATAGCCTTTATTTGATACTTTTCAATAGCTTGCAATCACTAAATAACAGCAATCTCTTGAATTCTCGCCCGATTGAACCATACTGGGGATAGGCATTGCACCACCTTAGTGCACTAGGTGAGAGGAAGAAATGGCGATACAAGCGGATATGGCTCAGGCCATAATTGATAATCTGGTAACAGCGACTTTATTGCTTGATGAGAACCTTACTGTTCGCTGTGCAAACCCAGCCGCTGAGCAACTTTTCTCTCAGAGTGCCAAACGTATTGTCGATTTACCACTGTCTCAGCTTATCCAACACGCCTCGATGGATTTGGCACTGCTCACCCAACCCCTTCAAAGCGGTCAAAGCATTACCGATAGCGACGTTACCTTTGTCGTCGATGGACGGCCACTCATGCTAGAAGTAACGGTGAGTCCACTCTCAATGCAGGGTGAGTTGATGTTATTGGTTGAAATGAGAAAGATTGGTCAGCAACGCCGCCTAAGCCAAGAGCTCAATCAACACGCGCAACAACAAGCAGCCAAACTATTAGTTCGTGGGCTCGCTCACGAAATAAAAAACCCGCTGGGCGGGTTGCGTGGTGCAGCTCAACTATTAGAGAAAATGCTGCCGACCCAGGATTTGGCCGAATATACCCAGATCATCATTCAACAAGCGGATCGCCTTCGAGAGTTGGTCGATCGATTGCTTGGCCCTCAACGCCCAGGTAAGAAAACACAAGAAAACCTGCACGTGATCTTAGAGAAGGTTCGCCAGCTGGTTGAGTTAGAAGCAGGAAGAGACCTGGTGATTGAGCGTGACTATGACCCAAGCTTGCCAGATATCTTGATGGATACAGCACAAATTGAGCAAGCCATGCTTAATATTGTCAGCAATGGCGCGCAAATATTAGCAAAGCAAGAAATTAAGCAATTGAAGATCCGCACCAGAACAGTGCATCAAGCCAATATTCATGGCCAACGACATAAATTGGCCGCTCGCATTGAGATCATCGACAACGGTCCAGGGATACCTCAAGAGCTTCAAGACACATTATTTTATCCCATGGTCAGTGGCCGCGAAGGCGGAACTGGGCTTGGGCTTTCAATTTCTCAAAATTTAATTGATCAGCACAATGGCAAGATTGACGTTGAAAGCTGGCCGGGGCGTACCACTTTTACTATTTATTTGCCCCTTTAACCCGATCATTGGATCAAAAACAAATTTAATTTTCGCTAGCTCCGATATTTAAACGAGAGCACTATGCCGCAAGGAATCTATTAATGAGCAAAGGATATGTATGGGTTGTCGACGACGACAGTTCGATCCGATGGGTAATGGAAAAGACCCTATCGTCAGCCAACATCAAGTGTGAAACCTACGCGGATGCTGAAAGTGTGCTTATGGCCCTTGAGCGTGAAACACCGGATGTGTTGGTCTCCGATATTCGCATGCCTGGCATCGATGGCTTGGAACTACTTAGTCAAGTACAGCAAAGCAATCCCGACCTTCCTGTTATCATCATGACAGCGCACTCCGATCTCGATGCAGCGGTAAACGCCTACCAACAAGGTGCTTTTGAGTATCTTCCTAAGCCATTTGATATCGATGAAACCCTGACTCTGGTTGAGCGCGCTATTGCCCACAACCAAGAGCAAAAACGCAATCAGATTAGTGAAGAAACACCTGAAACAGAAACCCCAGAGATCATTGGTGAAGCGCCTGCAATGCAGGAAGTATTTCGTGCGATAGGTCGTCTATCTCGCTCGTCGATCTCAGTATTAATCAATGGTGAATCTGGTACCGGTAAAGAGCTGGTCGCTCACGCTCTGCACCGTCACAGTCCACGCTCTCAGAAGCCGTTTATTGCCCTCAACATGGCAGCTATACCCAAGGACCTGATCGAATCAGAACTGTTTGGTCACGAAAAAGGGGCATTTACCGGCGCAAATAGTGTTCGTCAAGGACGCTTTGAACAAGCCAATGGCGGTACCCTCTTCTTAGATGAAATCGGTGATATGCCACTCGACATTCAGACTCGTTTGCTACGCGTGTTAGCCGATGGTCAATTCTATCGCGTCGGTGGTCACTCTGCGATTAAGGTTGATGTTCGTATTGTCGCCGCTACTCACCAAAACCTTGAAAAGCTGGTTCACAAAGGCGACTTCCGTGAGGATTTATTCCACCGTCTCAACGTTATTCGAATCCAGATCCCCGCTCTGCGCGAGCGTAAGCAGGACATAGAGAAACTCACACTGCACTTCTTAAACCTCGCGGCTGAAGAGCTTGGTGTCGAGGTGAAAACCCTGCATTCAGACACCGTAGAAGTGCTTAACCGACTCGATTGGCCAGGTAACGTACGTCAGTTAGAAAATATTTGTCGTTGGTTAACTGTCATGGCAAGTGGTAGCGAAGTTCTGCCAAGCGACCTTCCGGATGAGTTGCTCGAAGAGAAGAAAGTCGAATTTGAAGGTGAAGGGAGCAGTTGGCAAGATCAGTTAGCGGTTTGGGCTAAATCAGCTCTAGCATCCGGTGAGACAGAACTGCTTTCTCACTCTTTACCAGATTTTGAACGTATCCTGCTTGAAGTCGCTCTTGAGCACACTAAAGGTCATAAACAAGACGCCGCTAAGGTACTGGGTTGGGGAAGAAATACCCTAACGAGAAAGTTAAAAGAACTTTACTAACAAATTACTCAGTTTTGTGAGTTGGACCATAAGTGTTACATAAGTAACTAACTTCGGTGAAAATAGAGGCAAGTTCAGCTAAATGGAGTTAAATTCCATGCTAACTTGCTTTTTTATTTTTTGCTGATGCGTAAAAAACACTCGATTGATAATCTTATAAACTGTAACATTACAGTACAGCATATTAAGAACTCAACGCAGTGTAATTACAACGATGTCGCCTACAACACAAATCACACTCAGGACAGCAGTCATACTCCCTTTTGTTATGATTCTTCTGGTTACTATAGGTGTGATTATTTATGTACAAGAGCATACCTACGAAGATGTTGTGGTCGATGTCAGCAATCGTCAACTAACCTCATTGACGACCAATGTCACGGAATCTCTCGGTAACTTTATTGACGGCCCTTTCCGTGCAACCGTCGCTCTAAGCGACAATATTGTCTTCAACCGACTCTTTGACGATCAAGACGACCTTCATGATATCGAAGCTCTTATCAGCAATGCCCTTAAGCAAGCTCACAAGCCGCTCGACCATATTGATGTTATTAGCTTTGGTAACCAAGCAGGTAACTATGTTGGCTTTCGTCGTGAGCAAGACGAATCCCTCACGCTACTGCTAAAAGATGAGCGTACTGATTCGAACCTTGTGATCTATCGCGGCGAAACCGATGGTGCTGATATTCGCTCTATCGTACAGAACTACGACCCTAGAGTTCGACCTTGGTATCAACCTGCTCTATCTGAGCGTATCCCAGTCTGGTCTAACCTATACAGCAATGTGGATGAGCGCCAAGAAATCACAATTTCTGCACTTGCTCCTATTATCGCAAACGGCCAAATTCATGGCGTTATTGCATCCGACATCAAGGTTCACACCTTTAATAAATTCCTGACTTCTCTAAAAGACAGCTCACTTGCAACTATCTATGTGATGGACCAAAGCTCACGCCTTGTCGCTCATTCATCTCTCGGCAGCGTGTTGTCATGGGGAACAGACAAGTCGGAAAAAGGGCTGCGTCTGCTTGCTGAAGAAAGTACCGATAATGTCATCCAACAAACCGCGCAATACATTGATGCTGCTCATCTCGATGACGGCCTCAACACCAACAACTTCGCGATCGACATCGACGGCCAGCGTTACTTCACTCAAGTTGCTCCGTTCACCGATGAGTTTGGTATTCAATGGTCAATTGTCGTCAGCATCTCTGAAACCGACCTACTTGGTAACTTCCCTAAAGCGCAACAAGAGAGCTGGGTACTTGGCCTAGTTGTGTGTCTATTTGGTATTGCAACGGGTTTGTTTGCATTCAATCAAGTAACTGCACCCATTGCTGAAACGGCCAATGCGGCAAAAGATCTCTCTGAAGGCAATTGGGAGAGTGAGCTGCCTAAAGCAGGCAAGGTGTATGAGATATCCATGCTAGTGAATGCCTTCAATGAAATGGCCAGCAATCTTCAGGCATCATTCAAGGCCCTCAGGGCTCAACTCATTCATGATTCCCTCACCATGCAATACAGCCGTGAAGGATTAATTGAAGCAAGCTTAGGCAGCCAGCACCAACCATCGGTATTGCTGCTCGCCGGTATCGACCGCTTTAGAGACATTAACGACAGTATCGGTCACATCAATGGCGACCGCCTACTGGTCGTGATCTCAGAACGCCTCAATACCATCAAGCCAGAAGGGTCGTTGATTGGCCGCATCGGTGGTGATGAGTTCGCGATTTATGTCCCGAACTACACTGAAGAAGAAGAGATCCAACTGCTCTCGATGCGCATCATGGAGTGCTTTGCTTCTCCGTTCGTCATCGATGGCGAGAGTATCGTGGTGAACATCTCTCTTGGTATTGTGCAAAGCTCTGGCTCACTCGATATGACCACACTTCTGCGTAATGGCAGCATTGCACTCAGCAACGCAAAGCAGGATGTCAGCCATATTAGCTACTACCGACCTGAGATGGCTGATGAATCAAAGCGTAAAACCAAGATCATCGCCGAAATTAAAGAAGCCATTGAGAACAAAGAGTTTGTTCCTTTTTATCAACCGATCATCAATCTTGATTCTGGCGCCATTGCAGGAGCTGAAGCGCTAGCTCGGTGGATTTCTCCGACTCGTGGTTTGGTGCCACCACTAGAATTTATTCCTATCTCAGAAGAGCATGGATTAATTGGAGATATCGGTCACCAGATCCTCTACCGAGCGTGCCTAGATACTCAAACAGCAATTGCTCAGGGTAAGTGGGATCAAGATTTCTGTGTGCACGTTAATGTGTCGGTTAACCAGATTTCAAGCCCGAACTATGTAACAGAATTGAAGAACGTTCTGCAACAGACTCGTCTACCTGCCAAGAACCTCGCGTTAGAAATCACCGAATCTAAGCTGGCAGATAACGACCCGGTTATCATCAATAACCTGAATTCGATCAAAGAGTTGGGTATCCATATTGCGATCGATGACTTTGGTACCGGCTACTCTTCCCTGGCTTACCTTCATAAGCTGCCGTTTGATAGCTTGAAGATCGACCGTTCGTTCATCAACCAACTTGAGAGTGAAAACGTCGATAGTTCAATTGTCTCTGCCATCGTAAACATCACTCGCACCTTAAAGGTGAATGTCGTTGCAGAGGGTGTAGAAACCAATCAACAAGCCGACCTTCTCAATAGCCTGGGCTGCCCACAGGCACAAGGCTTCCTTTACAGCCGTCCAGTAGCCTTTGATGAATGGCCGACTGTGAAGAGTTAGGGGTTCTAGTCTCTGAGGCTAACTTGCTCAGAAAATGCAAATATAGATCGTAAAGATACAAAAAGAGCCTAGATGCGGAAGCATTCTAGGCTCTTTCTTTATTCGTAGGAATTCACGCTCAGATAACGCGTGAAAACTGCTGCTGACGCGCTCTTGAGCGTAGGTACTTATCAAAACACATACAGATGTTACGGATCAGCAAACGACCACGTAGCGTCACACGGATGTCTTTATCATCTACTTCCACCAGCCCATCATCAATAAAGGTTTGAAGCAGCTCTAGGTCTTCTTTGAAATAGTCGTTAAATACTAAGTTAAATTCAGACTCAATCTGCGTTTTATCAAGCTGGAAGTTACAGATAAGCTGCTTAATTACTTCACGACGCAATAGATCATCACTATCAAGAGCAACACCTTTCCATAGCGCGTGACGCTCTTCGTCTACCTGTGCGTAGTACTTCTTCAACTCTTTTTGGTTTTGCGCATAGCTGTCGCCAACCATTGAGATAGCCGATACACCGAAGCCAATCAGGTCACATTCACCCTGAGTGGTGTAGCCTTGGAAGTTACGATGAAGGATGCCTTCACGCTGTGCAACCGCTAGCTCATCATCAGGTAGAGCGAAGTGGTCCATACCGATAAACTGGTAGCCAGCACCTGTCAACGTCTCGATAGACTGCTGTAGGATCGCCATTTTCACTTCGGCTTGCGGAAGATCTTCGTCTTTAATCTTGCGCTGCGCAGCGAACAGATTTGGCATGTGCGCGTAGTTAAACACAGAAAGACGACCCGGTTCCATTTCTAGAACCTTACTCAAGGTATTAGCGAAAGACTCTTGAGTTTGTTTCGGCAAACCGTAGATCAAGTCCAGGTTAGTCGAGCGGAAGCCTAGCACTTTGGCACGTTCAACCATAGCAACGATAAAATCTTCATCTTGCTCACGGTTTACCAGTTTTTGCACTTCTTTATTGAAGTCCTGAACACCGATACTCAGGCGGTTAAAGCCTTCACTGCGTAAATGATCCAGCATCGTCAGCTCAATCTCTCGTGGGTCAACCTCGATACTGATTTCAGCATCAGCTTCAAAGTTAAACTCACCACGCAAAGTCGTCATCAAACGCGTGATCTGCTTTTCTGTTAAGAATGTCGGAGTACCACCACCGAAGTGTAGCTGAGTCACCTTACGACCTTGCAGTAAGCTCGCTCGTTGACGGATCTCATGCTCAATCACATCTAAATACTCGTCAGCCTTGTGAGAATGACGTGTGATAACCTTATTACAACCACAGTAGTAACAAAGCTTGTGGCAGAAAGGGATATGAATGTACAGCGATAGCGGACGCTCAGGGTAGGCAGCGCACGCCATATCTAGCTCAGAAATTGTGTACGCTTCATGGAATTCGAGCGCAGTTGGATAAGAGGTGTATCGAGGGCCAGAATAGTTGTATTTATCTAAAATAGCCTGATCCCATACAATTTGCTGACTGGACATGGTTGTGTTTCCGTTAAATCAAAGTGGAAGTATTTTGCCACACCTCAATGATAGCAGAGGCTAATCGCAGCACTTTCCCAAAAATAATATTCAGATCTGATATCAGGATCACGAGATCGCAATCCTGATATTTAGGGTCTGTTACACCATTTGAATAGAGATTTGGTTATTCAATGGTTTCACGCTCTTTTGAAGCGTTTTTAGCTCTTCGATGATCGCTTGCTCTAGTCGAGCTTCCGCTTTATGACGAGTCAGGTTTTGCTGCATGCGCTCTTTCTTTGCTAACTCCTGGCGCTCTTCGCCACGAGCCATATCTTTAACGACATGGTATAGCTCAGAAATAGCTGGATAAGTTGCATCAAAATCCACACGCTCTTCACCCTGAACATAATCCATGATGTTGTACACACGGATGCTGATTTCAGAAAGATCACATTGCCCCTGAATGCCAGCTAGACATAAGGTATTCACGTTCTCGAAGATATTCGCATTGCGCTTCTCGATCGCGAGCTTTTGATGCTGCACCTGCAGTTCATTCTGCTTTTTAAGCTTAAGTAGAAGGTAACCAGCATAGGTCGCAACGCTAAGTAAGATTACTGCGCCTACGATGGCTAATAAGGTTACATTCATGACTGCTTTTATCCTTTAAACTCGTCAAAATCGAAATCATCAAACTCAGAAAGCAGTTCTTCATCAGACTTCTCTTTCTTATCTTCAGACTTCGTTTCAAATGCATCGAGTTCAGCATGAGCAGCTTCTTCTTCGAAGATACCTAGTTGCTTCATTAACTTCTCGATACGATCCAGCTTCTCATCAACTTGCTTCTGAAGGCCTGCACCCAGTGTCTCGCCCGCTTCAATGCGGTCAAGAAGCACCATTAGTTGTGCATCATTCTCTAGCATTTCTAGCTCTTGCGCAGCAGACATACGACGATCAGCCTTAGTCTGTTTCTTCGGAGCTTCCACGATAAGTGGAATCTTCTTCTTGCTGCCTAAACGAGGGTCTTTCTTCTGGCCTTGAGAGCCCAGCTTATTTTCTTCTGCAACAGAGTGGCGGCTACCTGATTTCAGGCCTTTGCGCTTTTTAAGACGCTTACGTAGACGACCTTCAACGTCTGATTCAGTGCGGTTACGCGTGACGATAACTTCAGGTGCACCCATAGCACCTGGCTTTCTTGATTTCTTACTACGGCTCATTACTGGGCTTTCCTCAGTAAAATTACATCATTTCCAATAAATTCTAGTTCGAGCGAGTCGCGCTCAGCAAGGTACTCAAAGGTTTTACGGCTATAAAAGCAGACGTGAGTAATATCATTTTTGTAGTGCCATGTTTTAAAGGCTTCTACATCTATGACCATCTTCGTCATTAAACCTAACCAGCCACCTGGCTTCACTAAATTTAACCATTGTTGCCACACCTGATTCGGGTGATAGAGATGCTCAATCACCTCAGTCGATGTGACGAAGTCATACTCTTCATCTAGCACCTCAGTATCTGGGTAATAGTAGATGTCGTACAACTTCATGTTATGGCCCGCTTCTTCCAACATTAGAGACAATGTTGGACCCGGTCCACAACCAAAATCTAATCCATAAGATTGGGGAGATACCCTGTCCAATATGGGCTGCGCCATTCTTGAAAGAAAGTGGCGATAGCCTTGGTCATTTGGGTCGTTCTGGTGCATGTCATACTGCGCCTTCTCAGCCACGGTATCAATACGTTGATCTGGGTGCACAAACACTAAATCACAACGCTGACACTGCAAATACTCTCGACGTTTATCTTCGTGAAAGTGCTGAATATGTGTGGTTTCACACAAAGGGCAAGCTGGCATACGCGGTTCCTCAAATGGGGATGCGAAACATACCAGAAACTGAGGCTAGAGTGGAGTAAAAATGAACAATTTATCAACAATACTGATAAAAAAAGCGATAGGCAGGGCCCATCGCTTCTTAAGTCGCCGTAATGTGGCGAAATTGTGTGTCACTCATTAAGTGCACAATTCCATCGATTATTTGTGCTTCCAATGCCAAATTGTCGTTTTTCATCATCCTGATGAGTTTTGGCTTTCCGTTTCAAACACCTTGTTGCAGGGCTATTCCTTAGCCTGATCCATTACGCTGCCATCACCTTGATGGCGAGACGACCATCCATATCCAAAGAGCTCCTAGCCCTTTTTGGTTAACGGAAATAAGTATACCGAGTGCTGTTTTTGTGTGCTGTGAGCGAGGTAACAAAATCGCTCCCTTTCCCCAGAAACAACAAACCCCAGCATTTCAGCCAGGGTTTGAAAATTCTTACTCGAGAACTCTGCGATTAATGCAGACCACCAACGTATTTCGATAGCGTATCGATATCTTCATCGGTTAGCTTCTTCGCAACATCACGCATCATTTCGTTCATGTCGTTAGCACGAGAGCCATCACGAAACTTCTCAAGCTGCAGCTTGATGTAATCCGCGTGCTGACCCGAAATCTTAGGGAAACCAGACAGTTCAGTACCATTACCACGAGGACCATGACAAGCAATACATGCTGTTAGGCCACGCTCTGCGTCGCCTGCGGTGTAAAGAACCTTACCTGCTTCAACCACATTCTCTGGTGTACTGTTCGAAGAAATTGGTAGAGACGCATAGTATGCCGCTAGGTCTGCCATGTCTTCTTCAGATAGAGGCATCGCCATTGCACCCATTACTGGTTCGTTACGACCCTGCTTACCACCTGTTTCCATCGCTAACTTAAGCTCTTTAAGTTGCTTCTCAAGATACTTTGCATGCTGACCAGCTAGCTTAGGGTAATTTGTAAGTAAACTGTTGCCGTCCGCACCGTGACACGCAACACATGTTTGAGATTTTGCTTTACCAGCTTCAACATTACCTTGTGCCCATACTGAGCAGCTGGCTAACAGACTCAAGATTAGCGCTAATTTTTTCATGACATTCCATTTATAATTATCAAGCTTCCAGTACCACGTTATTTTTTTACTCGTGATACAATAGGCGACCTTATGCCGAGCACGGTTATTTTACACAATTTCACAAAAAAGTAATCAATCGACTACACAAAGTCGAGATGGAGTTAACAGTGAGCGTAAAAATTCATTATCAAAACACGCATTTCATCACCAGCGCACCAGATATTCGTCATCTGCCTGAAGATGAAGGCATTGAAGTTGCGTTCGCCGGACGTTCCAACGCGGGCAAATCTAGCTCTCTCAATCGCTTAACCAACCAGCGTAGTCTAGCGAAAACCAGTAAGACGCCAGGTCGTACTCAACTGATCAACTTGTTCAAAGTGACCGACGGTTGTCATATCGTCGATCTTCCAGGGTATGGTTTTGCTCAGGTTCCACTGGAACTGAAAAATAAGTGGCAAAAGTCTCTGGGTGAGTACCTACAGAAGCGTGAATGCTTGAAAGGCCTTGTGGTACTGATGGATATCCGCCACCCAATGAAAGATCTCGACCAGCAGATGATCTTCTGGGCAATCGACAGCCGTATCCCAGTACAGGTTCTGCTAACAAAAGCAGATAAACTGAAGAGCGGTGCGCGCAAAGCTCAGCTACTTAAGATCCGTAAAGAAGCAGAAACCTTTGGCGGTGATGTGAAAGTAGACGCTTTCTCTTCACTAAAAGGCATTGGTGTTGACCAACTGCGCGCGCGTCTAGACGAATGGTTTGCGCCAGCTTTTGCTGACGCACTGATCGATGAGATAGCTGAAGACGAGCAGCACGACGAAGAGTAAACCCAAGCTTAACTCTTCGTCTTATATAGAAGATGCCTCGCTATTTTGCGGGGCATTTTTGTATCTATAAGGCAAAAGGACGCTTCGCTAAAGAACAAAGATCCCCGATGGGCTCGTAACCTCGCGCTAAGTGATGAAGGTTAGAAATACGTGAGATTATAGAAACAGAAATAAAAATCCCCGCTCATGGCGGGGAAACGGGAGAGATATCTTATTCGTTATTATTATGATGACGCTAGCGTCGTGCATTTCATCAATTAGATCAATAGCCTAAACACGCACTCATTGCTTCAATTTCTATTTACCACCCTCACACAAACCACTAAATAATTGTTTTATAAAGACAATACAAAAAAACCAAACCGAATAAGACCGTTATTTTGGAGTAAAAAACAATAAAAAGTGTGATGACAAAATATTACAAATTTCTAATTTAATACCAGAAAAGATCAAGCTCACAGAATGAATGCAAAAGCCTGTTAGATAAACAAAGGATAAGACAAGGGAGAAGTGGTTTGGTGTAGGGTATTTAACAAAATACTGATACAAAAGAAAATTTTCTTTCGCCCAATAAAAAACGCCCCAGTCAAAAACTGACTGGGGCGGCTGAATCAGCCTAATCCAATAACGTGAAACAAAAGGTCTGAAAGATAGAACATCTTACCTCTGTACCCTACGAGAGTTAATGTACAACAATCGCTCAGAAATGCAAAGCCTATTTGTAATTTTTTTTCATTACGCTTTTATTATTCCCACATAAACCCATATTGAGACTAGGCTTATTTATAGGCAAAAAAAAGCCAGCTTTGTGGGCTGGCTCATGCTAAATGTTAATTTTCGAATAAAAAATGTCTAGTGTGCTTGATCCCAGTTATCACCATGGCCTGCTTCCGCAACCAGAGGGACATCCAGCGTTGCTGCAGATTCCATCAAATTCTGTACTTTACTTTCAATTTCGGACAAAGCTGACTCTTCAACCTCAAAAACCAATTCATCGTGTACTTGCATCAGTAGCTTCACACGACCATCGCCTTCAGCCTGAATCCACTCATCCACAAGCAACATCGCTTTCTTGATGATATCTGCAGCTGTACCCTGCATTGGTGCGTTGATTGCAGCACGCTCTGCTGCCTTACGACGCATACCATTACGAGACTTGATTTCAGGGAGGTGTAGGCGGCGACCATAGATAGTCTCGACATAGCCTTGTTCTGACGCAGAAGAACGCGTGTCTTCCATGTACTGCATCACTCCAGGGTAACGCTCAAAATAGGTATCCATATATTGCTGTGCTTCACCACGAGGAATGCCTAATTGCTTCGCTAGACCAAATGCACTCATGCCGTAAATAAGACCGAAGTTCACCGCCTTAGCGCGACGACGTTGCTCGCTCGATACCTGTTCAATTTCGACACCCAAGATCTCAGCTGCGGTTGCTGCATGGATATCTTTCCCTTCACGGAAGGCATCCACCAGTGCTTTATCACCAGAAAGGTGGGCCATGATGCGTAGCTCGATTTGAGAGTAATCGACAGCGAGGATTTTCCAACCATGAGGCGCAACAAACGCTTGGCGAATACGTCGACCCTCTTCATTACGGATAGGGATGTTTTGCAGGTTCGGATCGGTTGATGATAAACGACCGGTTGCCGTTACCGCTTGATGGTAAGAAGTGTGCACACGACCCGTCTCAGGATTAATCATCTTAGGTAGCTTATCGGTGTACGTCGATTTCAGCTTAGCAAGGCCACGGTACTCAAGGATTAACTTAGGCAGTGGGTAGTCAAGCGCCAACTCTTGAAGTACTTCTTCGTTGGTCGATGCTGCTCCAGATGGAGTTTTCTTAATAACTGGCAGGCCCATTTTCTCAAATAGGATTGCTTGCAGCTGTTTTGGCGAGTTCATGTTGAACTCTTGCTCTGCGATTTCGTAGGCCTTCTGCTCTAGCTCATCAAGGCGTGCAGCTATCTCTTGAGACTGAGCTCCCAGCTGCATGTCGTCAACAAGAACACCGGTACGCTCAATACGAGAGATTGCAGGTACCAACGGCATCTCAATCTCCTCATAAACCGACTTTAACTGCTCATCTTTTTCTAGATGAGCGAAAATACGGTTATGTAGGCGAAGCGTCACATCTGCATCTTCTGCTGCATATGGTGCCGCCTGATCCAGTTCGATTTGATTGAAGGTCAGTTGCTTTTTGCCCTTACCTGCAATTTGTTCGAACGAGATGCAGCTATGCTGTAGAAAGCGCAGTGCCAAGCTGTCCATATCGTGCTTGCCGCCCACGCTGTTAAACACGTAAGAAGCCAACATAGTGTCATGCTTGATGCCTTTCATATCGATGCCATAGCGAGCAAGTACGGATGCATCATATTTAAGGTTTTGACCGACTTTCGCTTGAGACTCATCTTCTAAGATAGGTTTGAGTTGCTCAAGAACCCAAGCGCGATCCAGCTGCTCTGGTGCACCAATATAGTCATGTGCTACTGGTACATAGGCTGCAACCCCCTCCTCTACCGCGAAAGATAGGCCGACAAGGTTTGCAACCATGTAATCGAGGCTGTCGGTCTCAGTATCAAACGCAAAAACTTCTGCGGCTTTAAGCTTCTCTAGCCATGCGGCAAAAGTTTCTTTATCAAGAATTGTTTCATACTGGCTGCGATCGATCGTTACCGCAGAGGTATCCATCTCTTGCTGATCGCCCGACTTCGCTGCAGCGCGCACAGCACCAACGCCCGTTGCGGCAGACTTCTCATCGGCTTCAACCACACCCGTACCGCCATCGAGCAGTTCATTAAGCCAAGACTTGAATACCAACTTGCCATACAGCTGAATGAGCTCATCGGTATTTGGATCACACTTGGTCAGTGATTCCGGTGTTTCTTCTAGCTCAACATCTAGCTTAATGGTAGCTAGCTCATAAGAAAGTAACGCGTTGTCTTTATTATCAGTGAGCTTCTTCGCCATGGTCTTAGAACCACGGAAGCCAAGCGGTGCAATATCGTCTAGGTTGTCGTAAATCTTTTCTAAGCTACCAATGCCTTGCAATAACGCCGTTGCCGTTTTATCACCCACACCTGGAACACCAGGGATGTTATCGACCTTATCCCCCATTAGTGCGAGGTAATCGATGATCAGCTCTGGTGGAATACCGAACTTCTCAACCACGCCTTCACGATCCATCACAACATTGGTCATGGTATTGATAAGGGTGACATTTTCATCCACCAACTGAGCCATATCTTTATCACCGGTGCTGATCAGCACTGGCATACCTTGCTGGGATGCTTGATAGGCGAGCGTACCAATCACATCATCGGCTTCAACACCAGAAATAGAGATCAGCGGTAAACCCATTGCACGGATAACATTGTGTAGTGGCTCAATCTGCTCTCTCAATGTGTCTGGCATCGATGGACGGTTTGCTTTGTACTCTGGGTACATCTCGTCACGGAAGGTTTTTCCTTTCGCATCAAAGATCACGGCAATACGATCTGATGCGAACTGTCGCATCATGCTGCGTAGCATATTCACCACACCATAAATGGCGTTTGTTTGAATTTCGCCATTGCTCATCGATTCTGGGTAAGCGTGAAACGCTCGGTAAAGATACGAAGAGCCATCAATTAGAATAAGAGGATTTTCTGGGATTTGAGCCATAATGATTATTATCCATGGTAGTTTCCTGAGTCTTGCTCAGGCGCAATGGGTACTAGGATGCCATGACTCACCCAAGGATTCCAAAACATTCCCCACAAAGCACCCGTACACTTATTCACCGCAAGAGCACCTCCTGTGGATAACTCTGTTGGTATTTTTACTCACAGGCAGAACAAGCTGGTGACATGATCGATAAAAAATAGCGGAAGCATTGATAAACAAAGGTTGATCCGAGTGTATAACTATGGATCCAGAGGCAAGCGTTATCCACGTACTGTGGAAAACATATTTTGAGCAGAAATCAAGGCGAAAAAAAAGCGACGTTTATGTTAAATAACATGAATCGTCGCTTAGCTGTAAAAAGCGATACTCTGTCTCTCGAGAGAATATGGCTAAAAGCTTTAAATTACACTGGAAGCAATGTGAGCAATGTCGTGTCAAAAAGAACTGAGAGGTTCTTGAGAAATCCAGCGCTTGATACAGCTAAGCGATGTGACATCCTTGTGAACGTTTCCTCATCCCCTAAGACAAGTTAATAATAACCATTCTCATTTAAATGTAAACACCTAAATGACATTAAATATCATTTAACTGTCGACGTCTCATCTGTAAGACAAAAGATGATATGGAAAGAAGAAAGGCTAGCCGAAGCTAGCCCTTTAATTGAAAAGATTCACAGGACGATCAGTCTTCTGATGCCAAGTGCTGCGCCGCTTGTGCATTATCTTCAGCCAGCCACTCTGCCACATCTTTAGCAAAGTAAGTCAGGATGCCATCCGCGCCAGCGCGCTTAAAGCAAAGCAGAGATTCCAGCACGGTTTCACGCTCTTTCAGCCAACCATTTTGGATTGCTGCTTTGTGCATCGCATACTCACCAGACACCTGATAAGCAAAGGTTGGTGCTTGCAGTTCATGCTTCACACGACGAACGATATCTAGGTAAGGCATGCCTGGCTTAACCATGACCATGTCTGCCCCTTCGTTTAGGTCCATTGCGACTTCGTGAATTGCTTCATCGCTATTGGCAGGATCCATTTGGTAGTTCTTCTTATCGCCACCTTTGAGATTTGCCGCAGAGCCGACTGCATCACGGAACGGGCCATAGTAGCAAGACGCATACTTCGCTGAGTACGCCATGATTTGAGTATGGATATGACCAGCTTCTTCTAGCGCTTCACGGATCTTGCCAATACGGCCATCCATCATATCGGAAGGAGCAACCACATCAGCACCCGCTTCAGCGTGAGATAGTGCTTGTTTGATCAGTACTTCGGTCGTCTCATCATTTTGAACGTAGCCTGTTTCGTCGATAATGCCGTCTTGGCCGTGAGTCGTGAATGGATCGAGTGCCACATCGGTGATCACACCCATCTCTGGTACATGCTCTTTAAGTGAACGAACCGCGCGTTGAACCAAACCTTCTGGATTAAAGGCCTCTGCTGCACATAGGCTTTTCGCATCTTGGTTTACAACAGGGAATAGAGCGATAGCTGGCACGCCTAACTTCGCAAGGTAGGCTGCTTCTTCCAGCATCAAGTCGATAGATAGGCGCTCAATACCTGGCATTGACTCAACCGTTTCGCGGCGATCTTTACCCATCAGAATAAACATTGGGTAAATCAGGTCGTTAACCGACAATTGGTTTTCAGCCATCAGGCGACGGCTAAAATCGTGTTTACGCATACGACGCATACGACGCTGCGGGAATTGCCCTTGAATAGAAACAGTCACTCTATTCTCCTTGTCTAATTCGAAATATAAGAACTCTATGTAAAATCATATCACTCTCTGCCTCTTACAGTGATCTTCTAATCAACGCTTTAGGGCGAAAAATTGAAAAATGACCCTAAGCTCACAGTCCTTTATACTTAACGCAAAGCTACTTATTACAGCCATAATATCGAGACAACCATGATTGATACCCACGCTCATATATACGCGAGTGAATTTGACCAAGATCGAGAAGAGGTAGTGAAACGCGCCCTTTCCCAAGGCATTGACCGCATCCTGCTGCCAAACATTGACCTAGAGTCTATTGAGCCTATGTTGGCGACCGAGAAGCAGTTCCCTGAGGTATGCCGTTCAATGATGGGACTTCACCCTTGTTATGTGGATGCAAATGTTGAGCAAACTCTAGCGACGATCAAATCTTGGTTTGATAAGCACAACTTTATCGCGGTCGGTGAGATTGGTATCGACCTGTACTGGGATAAGACCTTCCGTGCAGAGCAAGAAAAAGCATTTGTCACTCAGTTAAACTGGGCAAAAGAGATGAACCTGCCCGTGGTGATCCATACTCGCGATTCAATTGAAGAGACCTTAACATTACTGCGCCAAGAGCAAGATGGCTCTTTACGCGGGGTGTTCCACTGCTTTGGTGGTTCATTAGAAGAAGCGCAAGCGATTAATAAGCTCGGCTTCCACCTTGGTCTGGGTGGCGTTTCTACCTTTAAAAATGGTGGTATGGACAAGGTCATCCCACATCTAGATATGGACTATGTCATCCTAGAAACAGACTGCCCTTACCTAGCACCTGTTCCTCATCGCGGTAAACGCAACGAGCCATCTTATACTGAGTTAGTGGCTCAACGTATTGCCGACTTGAGAGGGTTAGCTCTAGAAGAAGTGGATGCGATCACGACGAACAATGCAGAGAAGCTTTTCAGCTTATAACTCCCCATTACCGCAAAAATTAAAAAGGGAGAGGCATCATCTGCCTCTCCCTTATAGAAATCAAAGCTCTAGGATCAGTTTACGAATCCTTACTCCTCTACTTCATCCTCCGGTTTGTCTTTGCGCGTGTAGAAACGCGCGAAGAACAGGCCGACCTCAAATAGTAGACACATCGGAATCGCTAACAGCGTCTGAGAAATCATGTCTGGTGGTGTCAGCATCATCCCGATGACAAAGGCTGCTACTACAATGTATGGACGCTTCTCAGAAAGGCTTTGTGGCGTTGTCGCTCCAGTCCAACATAACAAAATGATGGCGACAGGTACTTCAAAGGCAATACCAAAAGCTAAGAATAGCGCAAGTACAAAGTCCAGATAGCTTGAGATATCCGTTGCAAACTCTACCCCACCCAATGAGATAGCAGTGAAGAAACCAAAAACTAACGGGAAGACCACGAAGTAAGCGAATGCTACACCAGCGTAGAACAGCAAGGAGCTTGAAAACATCAACGGCATGATCAGGCGCTTTTCATGCTTGTATAAGCCAGGGGCAACGAACGCCCATACCTGATACAAGATGTAAGGCACACAGATAAAGATTGATGCAATCAACGTCAGCTTCAGCGGTGTAAAGAACGGCGAGGCTACATCAGTAGCGATCATGGTCGCCCCTTCAGGTAGACGCTCTACCAAGGGTGCAGATACAAACTCGTAAATATAGTTAGCGAAGTAGATCAGACCAACAAATACCACGATAACCGCAACAATGGCACGTAGTAGGCGATTGCGCAGCTCAAGTAAATGGGTGATCAAAGGTTGCGTCTGCTCAGCAGAAGACATAACAAACCTCTAAATAATAAGGACAAAAAGGAGGAGCTGAACTCCTCCTAACTGGTATTAACGCGCTGTATTGTCAGAAGACTTTTCTGATTCCAGCGGTTGAGAAATATTTAAACTCTCAACACTCTCTGGCTGTTCACGTTTTTCTTCTGAGCTAGCTTGCTCAGTTGACTGAGCTGTTGCTGTGCTCTCATCTGCATCAGGCTTTGCATACGGACGCTGAACTTCTTGCGCCGCTTGCTTTAACTCTTCTACCGAAGCCTTAAGATCAGGAGATAAGTCTTCCATACCCATCTGTTCTGCTTTCTTAAGGTTTTCTTGTAGCTCAGCAATTTTTAGCTCATGATTAAGCTCATCTTTTACGTTGTTCGCCATATTTTTGGCCGAACCAATGAACTTCGCTACGCTACGAATTGCTTTCGGGAGTCTTTCTGGTCCTAATACAACTAAACCAACAACAGAGATTAATACCAGTTCCCAAAAACCGATATCAAACACGGATTACGCCTGCTCTTTGTCTTTTTTAGTTTCAGAAGTTGCTTCAGTCTTTTGCTGATCAATGCTCTTCTGTTCGAAGTCCGCATCTTTCTTTTCGTCAGGCTTACCTGACTCGTCATCAGCCATTGCTTTCTTGAAGCCTTTTACGGCACCACCTAGGTCACCACCGATACCACGTAGCTTCTTCGTACCGAAAAGAAGGACCACGATTACAGCGATAATTAGAAGTTGCCAGATACTGATTCCACCCATTTTGTTTTACCTCGGGTCTGATAATTAAATTAATAAGGTCAAGAGTTTAACGCCTATCGACGGTAAGCTCGCCAACTCATCAACCAAAATGTGACCCCGACAACGCCGCTGGTTAATGCGTACGAATGTAGAGGCCCCGAAACTAATATGGCAGAGCATACGACTAAAGTTGCTCCAACACCAAATAAAAACTTTCCTGTTGCTTGCTGACGCTTAGTTTCACGATAGCCATGGTAAAGCTGGTCCACTCTTTGGTTCATCATTTTACCTTGGCGTAAGCTGTCATAAAGCAGCTCAGGTAACTCCGGCAGCTTTTCAGCCCAGAATGGCGCTTTCTCTTTGACGGCGTTAATCACCGCCTGAGGGCCAACCTGATTCATCATCCATTTCTCAAGAAACGGCTTTGCCGTCTCCCATAAGTCTAGCTGAGGGTATAACTGACGACCTAACCCCTCAACGTAGAGTAACGTCTTCTGCAACAATACCAGCTGAGGCTGAACTTCCATATTAAAGCGACGCGCAGTGTTAAAGAGATTAAGCAGCACGTGACCAAATGAAATTTCACACAGCGGTTTAGCAAAAATAGGCTCACATACAATGCGAATCGCAAACTCAAACTCGTCGACATTGGTATCGTGTGGCACCCAACCTGAATCAACGTGTAGTTCAGCCACTTTACGGTAATCTCGGTGAAAGAACGCCAGCAGGTTTTCAGCTAGGTAACGCTTATCTTCACTGCCTAATGTGCCCACAATGCCACAATCTAGACCAATCCACTGAGGGTTCTCAGGATGGTCTGGATTAACAAACACATTGCCCGGGTGCATGTCGGCATGGAAGAAGCTATCTCGGAATACCTGGGTAAAGAACACACTCACGCCACGCTCAGCCAACAACTTCATGTTGGTGCCGTTGGCTTTAAGGGATTCAATATCCGAAACTTGAATTCCGTAGATGCGCTCCGATACCATCAGTGATTCACTGCTCAATTCAGGAATGACTTCTGGAACGTAAAGCTCTTCACTATCTTCAAAATTACGACGCAGTTGAATCGCATTGGCTGCTTCACGACGCAGGTCGAGCTCATCTATCAGCGTCTTTTCGTACTCACGTACTACTTCTACCGGTTTTAAACGACGTGCTTCAGGAAGCGCTTTGGCGACTATACGCGCCATGCGGTACATCAGTTTTAGATCTGCATCAATGACCGGGCGAATATCTGGACGGATCACCTTTAAAACGATCTCACGCCCCGACTCTTTTAGCTTTGCCGTATGTACTTGTGCAATCGAGGCCGATGCCAATGGCTCAATGTCGAAATCAGTGAACCAGTACTCTAGCGGTCCGCCAAGCGCCAACTCCATCTGATCTTTCGCTAGTTGCCCATCAAAGGCTTCGACTTGATCTTGTAGCAGAGCGAGCTGGTCAGCGATATGAGGAGGGAACAGGTCACGACGCGTTGACATCATCTGGCCGAACTTAATCCATACCGGACCAAGCTCTTGCAACGCCAAACGCAGGCGCTCACCTAATGGCTTTTCTGGATGCTGGTTCTTTACCCAAAACAGTGAGCGGCGCGCCAGTAGTGGTGCCTTAGTCAGCTGATGCTCAGGCAGGAGTTCGTCCAGCCCATATTCGAGCTGAACCTTTATGATTTGATAGAGACGACGGAGCTCATTGAGTGTCATGCAGACTCCGTCTCTAGGCTGGCTAGCAATGCGTTTAAGCGAGCTTCAACACGTGCAGCTTGGCTTTTCACTTCATCCACTTGGTCACAGAAGTGTGCAACCTCAAGCGGTGGTGGCGCAATTTTCCACTCTTCAGTGAGTACCTGAGCGACATGATTTTGATGCTTCATCGCCTGCACGCCGACAAATGAACCAACGCCTTTCACTCCCTGAACTAGGGTGTGAGCCACTACATCACCTGTCACTCGCGATAACCATTCTTCAACATCTGGCTTGCAGTCATCCATCAATTGCGAAAATTTCTGTGCGAGTTGGATATCACCCTCTAGCACGAGCTTATCTTGCTTAATCAGTTGAGTGATGTTGGCCTGCTCTTTCAGCTCAGGTAACACGCTCAGGTGCAGGGAAAGATAACAATCCGGTTCACCTTCGTAGTTTGCTAGCACATCAATTTGCTGGCTAAAAACAAAGGTAAGCGTCTTATCTAGCTCTTTAATATGAACTTGAATCACCTGACCCTTTAGACGCGACAAACGGCGTACAAGGTCGGGGTTGTCATTAATCAGTGTGTTTAATGACGTCTCGATAACAGCAGTAACAAGCGGCTCAAAAGGCATAATATTTCCTGTCTAATGTTATCGTTAGCTTAGAACTTGTAACCACGGTGCAAGGCAACGATGCCGCCCGTTAGGTTGTAGTAATTGGTGTTCTCGAAGCCGGCTTCATCCATCATGCCTTTCAGTGTTTCTTGATCTGGGTGCATACGGATTGACTCAGCAAGGTAACGGTAGCTATCTGCATCGTTTGCGATAATTTCACCCATTTTTGGCAATAGGTGGAATGAGTACGCATCGTATACCTTTGAAAGCGGATCAAGGATTGGTTTTGAGAACTCTAGCACCAACAGACGGCCGCCCGGCTTCAGTACACGGTACATTGAGCGCAGCGCTTTATCTTTATCTGTTACGTTACGTAGACAGAAGCTGATGGTGATTGCATCAAAGTAGTCATCTGGGAATGGCAGCTCTTCAGCATTTGCTTGTACGTAATGTACGTTGCCCACAATGCCATTATCACGCAGCTTATCACGGCCCACATTCAGCATAGAGTTGTTGATATCAGCGAGGATAACGTGACCCTTTTCACCCACGATACGAGAGAACTTTGCGGTCAAATCACCAGTACCGCCACCAAGGTCAAGGATGCGTTGACCAGGGCGCACACCACTACAGTCGATAGTGAAGCGTTTCCAAATACGGTGGATACCACCAGACATCAAGTCGTTCATGATGTCGTATTTTGCTGCTACTGAGTGGAATACTTCCGCAACCTTAGCGACTTTTTCTTCCTTCGCGACAGTCTCAAAGCCAAAGTGAGTAGTGTCATTACCTGCGCTAAGCGCTTGGTTTGATTGCGCACTGCTATCCGTCATACTGCTGATTTCCTAATGCTTCTAGGTTCGGTGTTTATATAAGAGCCTTAGTCTACTTTATCCTCTAATTCTTCTAAAGCATCATTTTGAGATAGCTCTAGCACATTCGAAGAGATGGGCCTTTTTACCTCAACACCCAGTTGCTTAAAGCTCTCAGCCTGTCGGATCACGTTTCCACGACCAGTCGCAAGCTTGTTCATTGCCCCTTGATAGCTTTGGTTAGCCTTATCAAGCGATGCTCCTAGGCCTTCCATATCATCAACAAACAGACGCACCTTGTCATAAAGCTTGCTCGCCTTATCTGCAATCACCTTGGCATTCTGGTTTTGACGCTCATTACGCCATAGATTGTCGATAGTTCTCAGAGCCACCAACAAGGTCGTTGGACTCACCAAGATGATGTTTTGCTCCATCGCATCCTTAACTAAACTTGGGTCCGTTTGAACCGCAACTTGGAATGCAGGTTCGACCGGAACGAACATCAGTACATAATCAAGGCTCTGAATACCTTTTAGCTGATGGTAGTCTTTTTGGCTCAGCCCCTTAATATGTGCACGCAGCGCAAGTAAGTGGTCACTTAATGCCTGCTCCCGTTGATGATCATTCTCCGCATGGAAGTAACGTTCGTACGCCACCAGTGCCATTTTAGAATCTATCACCACCTGCTTTTCTTGAGGTAAGTGGACTATCACATCCGGCTGATAACGCTTGCCCGCTTCATTTTGTAAGCTCACCTGTGTTTGGTACTCATGTCCTTCACGCAAGCCAGATTCCGCCAGCACACGAGCCAATACCACCTCACCCCAATTACCTTGCTGCTTGTTGTCGCCCTTTAACGCCTGAGTAAGGTTGACCGCTTCTTGAGTCATTTGCTCATTAAGACGCTGAAGGTTCTTTAACTCGTGCACAAGTGTATGACGCTCTTTGGCCTCTTGACCAAAACTATCATTCACCTGCTTTTTGAAGCCTTCCAGTTGATCTCTCAGTGGGTTCAACAAACCTTCTAAGCTCTGTTTATTCTGCTCATCGACCTTGGCTGTTTTAACTTCAAATAGTTGATTCGCCAACTGTTCGAACTGCTGCTTGAGCCGCTCTTCGGCTTGTTCGAGTAACGTTAGTTTTTCTTGGTTTGCTTTATCAGCTTGTTGATAACGGGCAATCTGCTCACGAAGTTCTGTTTCTAGCTGAGCATTCTGGCGTTTATTGTCATTCAAATCATGAGCATATTGATCACGCTCTTGCTTGATCGCATCGAAGTAGCGCAGCTTTTCCATCGCCGCCATCACCTTACCGTGCAGCTGCTTTTGCTCGAATGCCGCTTTATCACGCTCATCGTCTAATTCATCCAGCTCTTGCTGTGCCGCTGCCAGTTCTTGTTTGAGCTTGATTTCAATATCTAGCTTTTGTTGATACTTGCTCTCCATCACTTGCAGTTCGGCTTGCTGCTCTTGCAGAGCCAACTCCAGAGAAAACCGATGTTTTTGTTTGAGCCAAGCACTCGTGACACCAACACCCAATGCTAAAGAGCCAAAAGCGATGATAAGTAGGGATTGTTGTTCAATAAGCCATTGCATGGGTTCAACTATTCCAAAAAATTAGCGATGATTTAATGGTATTTTTATACTGGATAAATGTCCAGTTTGGTGGTTAAAGAATTAGCCTTTAGACTAGGTGAACTTTGCCTTCCAAATACAAATTAAAGGGATGATATGAACGAGCGTAAAGCGATAGGCTATGGCCTATCGGCAGTCTTACTATGGTCGACCGTTGCCACTGCGTTTAAGCTGACTTTGGCAGAGTTTACGCCCATTCAGATGCTCACCATTGCGAGTATTGTCTCTGCGATTGCTCTTTTTGCTATTTGCGCTTTTCAAGGTAAGTTGAATGACATTAGCAGCACATTCACCTCAAATCCGTTCTACTATTTGCTACTGGGTTTGATCAACCCTCTCGCTTACTACTTAATACTTTTCAAAGCCTATGAATTATTGCCGGCTTCTCAAGCACAAGCCATCAACTACAGTTGGGCCATCACGCTGACCCTTATGGCAGCCGTCTTCCTTGGACAAAAAATCCGCAAACAAGATTGGATCGCGTGTGGCTTTAGTTACTTGGGCGTTATTGTGATTGCCACCAAGGGCGACATCCTAGGCTTACAGTTCGATAGTCCAATGGGTGTGGGCCTTGCACTCCTATCGACTCTACTCTGGGCTGGTTACTGGATTCTTAACACTAAAAATAAGGCTGACCCTATCATCGGGGTGCTTCTTGGCTTTTTAGTCGCCATTCCGTTTGCTATCGGTTTAAGTGTTTACGAAGGCGCAAGTTGGTCACAGATTACGATCAAAGGCTGGGCTGCAGTGACCTATGTGGGTTTGTTTGAGATGGGTGTGACGTTCGTACTTTGGTTGAGCGCATTGAAGCTGACTGAAAATACCGCGCGAATCAGTAACCTGATTTTTGCCTCTCCGTTTATCTCTTTGATGCTCCTTGCAACCATCATAGGTGAAGAGATCCATCCAACCACCTTGATTGGCTTAGTGTTAATTATCACCGGATTGGTGATTCAGCAGATGAAAAAAAAGGCAGCTTAATACTCTGTTAAGCCTAAATAGCAAAAGAGAGCCGATTGGCTCTCTTTTCGTTTACAACCTAAAGCGAGGGCTTATTGACCCATAGTATGCGCTGTTAGAATTGCTGCATACACAGACTTCGCCGTCACTGGGAAAGGCATGTTATGAATCGTCTCACCTTCAGCACAAGAAGCTTCTGCCACTTCCATTAGCTTGTCATGGTTTAGCTCTTTCACGCCCATGTCGTGTAGGTTTGTTGGTAGGCCAACAGCGCGACAGAAGTTAAGCACTTCTTCAATCTCTTCTTTCGGTGCATTCTCAAGCACAAGCTGTGTTAGCGTACCAAATGCTACCTTCTCACCGTGTAGTAGGTGGTGGCACTCTTCAAGCTTAGTTAGACCATTGTGGATTGCGTGTGCCGCTGCTAGACCTGAGCTTTCAAAGCCAATACCTGATAGATATGTGTTTGCTTCGATGATGTTTTCAACCGCTTTAGTTGAAACCTTGTTTTCTACTGCTGACTTCGCTTTTTCACCGTCAGCAATCAGCGTTTCATAACATAGCTTCGCTAGTGCTTGAGCTGAACGAGTTGGTGCGCCCCCCGCCATTGTCGCTTTGCCTGATAGACCATTTGCGCGCGCTTCAAAATAAGTAGACAGTGCATCACCCATACCCGCAACCAATGTACGAACAGGTGCTGCAGCGATGATACCTGTATCCATGATGACCATATTCGGGTTAGCAGGGAATAGTAGGTACTCACTGAACTCACCTTCTGGCGTGTAGATAACAGCCAGAGCTGAAGTTGGTGCGTCTGTAGAAGCGATTGTAGGAACAATCACAACAGGCAACTTAGTGTAGAATGCGATAGCTTTTGCTGTATCTAGCGTTTTACCACCACCGATACCGATGATTACATCATTTTGAGCCGCATTACATACTTCGATTAGACGTTCGATCTCTGGGCGAGAACACTCACCAGCGAACTTATCAAAATTTACTTCTAGACCTTCACCAACAATGCTTGTTTCAACGCGGTCACGAACCAAGCCCATCACGAAGTCATCTGCAATCGCCAGTGGTTTCTTACCAAAAACAGATACGTATTTGCCGATGTTGTCGATTGCGCCTTCACCTTGGATGTATTTGCTTGGTGAGATGATGATGTTATCCATGTTCTTTTCCTATAATTCTTTTGTTTCGTTCTTTATTGTTATTTTGATTGCGGTCTTTTGCTGTTTACTGAAGCGAAAGACCGCTTATTCGTTGCTAATTACTTAGAATTGGCTGAATACAGTTTCTACCGCGAATGCGCCTGGATCTTTAGTGCCAGATAGGCTGTCGCTATTTAGGTATGAAGAACGACCCGCGTTTGCGTTGGTCATCTCTACCGTAGATTCTGCACCTGCTTTCGCTGCGGCAATCGCTGCAACAAAACCTTCAGCAGCCCATGCTTCTAGCGCAGGGTGAAGCGCATCAATCATCGTGCGGTCGCCCGGCTTAGCACCGCCGTAAGCCATCATCTGACCTAGACCTGCTTGAAGCGCTTGAGCAAGAGAACCGTTTTGTTCGTAATCACGACCAGCTGCGGTGAACATGATTGAAAGTAGAACGCCAGAAGAACCGCCCATTACTGAGGTTAGGCAGTCTGCAACCGTCGTCAGCAGTTTCGCTTTATCTTGTAGAGGAAGCGCATTTGCATCCAGTTGAGCAAGTACCTTACGAGCACCCGCAGCGAAGGTAGAACCGGTATCACCATCACCCACAATAGAATCAAGGTGGTTTAGTTCACCTTCGATGTCGATGATTGCACTACAAACCTTGCGTAAAACCAGCGCCGTTTCTTCGTCATGAGATGGCTCAAACTCTTTCTTCGCAATGTGGTTTTCACACTTGGTTACTGGGATTTCACGACGAGCTACCGCTCCTGGCCATGCTTCTGTTTCAACTTCAGAAGTAAGAGCCTTCGTGATTTCATCCGTTAACTGGATTGCAGAAATCGAGAAGCCTTTCATATCAATCGCAGTCATCAAAGCACCGCTTACGATGAACTTAGCTTGTTTGCCAAGATCTGATTCCATCACTTCTTTAGCTACGATGTTCATCTCAATTGGAGATAGCCCACCTAGGTTGTTGAGCAAAATTGCATTGTCTGTCGTTGGTTTCGCTTCCAACAGCTTACTTACCATTGTGGTAACCAACTCTTTCGCTTGTGGAAGATCGATGGTTTCAATACCCGCTTCACCATGAATACCAAGACCGAGCTCCGCTTTACCTTGAGCGATACGATCATTGCTTTCACCCGGTAGAGAACAGCTTGTAAGCGCAACACCAATGGATGCCGTCTTGTCACTTGCTTCAACCGCAGCTTGTTTCACTTCTTCTAGAGAACCTCCGTTCTCAGCAACGTAGCCCGCTACTTTCTGAACAAACAAAGTACCTGCGATACCACGAGGTTGTGGGTTACCTGGAATCGAAATGTCATCACCAACCACAATCAGGTCAACCTTACGGCCCATCTCTTTTGCCTTTTCAACAGCAAGACCAAAGTTTAGGCGGTCACCCGTGTAGTTTTTGATAATAACCAGACAGCCTGCATCACCCGTCACATGAAGGATTGCGTTTAGAACAGCATCAACACTTGGTGCAGCGAATAGGTCGCCACAAACTGCTGCAGTCAGCATGCCTTTACCAACAAAACCTGCGTGCGCTGGCTCGTGACCAGAGCCACCACCACAAATAAGCGCCACTTTATCTTTGTTCCAGTCGTTACGAGCAACCACTTTAATATCGTTTTCAAAGTCTAGAAGCGTTAGGTTTTCACGTTGAGCGCTGTAAAGCGTGCCTTGGATAGAGTCGATTACGAAAGACTCTTTATTATTTAAAATAAGATCAGACATTTTATTTCCAGATTTTCTTTAGGCGTAAGGGAACAGAGACTGATTAATATTATTAACAGTCTTATTTATATTTTATTTTTGAGATAAAAATGGCGAGACAACGGTGTTATCTCGCCAATATTTTAGAGATTACTTGTTATAAAAAGTTCTTGATAGCGCGAGTTCAACACCGCGAATTTCAGCAAGACCTTTTAGACGACCAATACAAGAGTAACCAGGGTTGGTTTGCTTCTTCAGGTCATCAATCATTTGGTGACCATGGTCTGGACGCATTGGGATAAGGCGAGTTTCACCTTCATCTTTACGGCGGTTCTCTTCTTTAAGCAGCGCGTTGATCACGTTGTACATGTCAACATCACCCTCTAGGTGAGCCGCTTCATGGAAGCTCATTGGGTTCTCTTCACGCTGAGTAGAACGTAGGTGAGTAAAGTAGATACGATCGCCGTACGTTTCAATCATGTTCACAAGGTCGTTATCACCACGAACACCGTAAGAGCCAGTACACATAGTGATACCGTTCATCTTGCTTGGTACTGCCGTTGTTAGTGCCTCGATATCTTCAATCGTTGATACGATACGTGGCAAACCAAGGATAGGACGCGGTGGATCGTCCGGGTGAACAGCAAGCTTAAGACCGTACTGGTCACACACTGGCATCAACTCTTCTAGGAACAGTACCATGTGCTCACGCAGCTTCGCTTTATCAATACCCTTGTAGGTGTCTAGGCGAGCTTGGAATTCTTCTAGCGTATAGCCTTCCTCTGCACCTGGCAGACCAGCAATGATGTTTGCTGTTAGCTTGTCGATCTCTGCCTGAGTCATTGACTCAAAACGGTCACGCGCTTCTTCTTGCTCTTTCTCTGTGTACTCAGCCTTCGCACCAGGGCGCTTCAGGATGTACAGTTCAAATGCAGCGAACTCGATCTGGTCAAAGCGTAGCGCTTTTGAACCATCTTCTAATTCATATTCAAGATCAGTACGAGTCCAATCAAGTACCGGCATGAAGTTATAACAAACCGTATCCACACCGCACTCTGCTAGGTTGATCAGAGACTGTTTGTAGTTCTCGATCCACTGAGCATAGTTACCAGAGCGAGTTTTAATTTCTTCGTGTACAGGAACACTCTCAACTACTGACCAAACAAACCCTTTCGCTTCGATGATATCTTTGCGCTTTTGGATCTCTTCTTTTGTCCAAACTTCACCGTTTGGAATATGGTGAAGGGCATTAACAATACCCGTTGCGCCTGCTTGTTTAATATCGTCTAGAGATACTGGGTCATTTGGACCGTACCAACGCCAAGTCTGTTCCATATTTATTTACCTATTGTTAGACACGACTGGTCTGTAGCGAACAATTTCTTATTCACTAGTTTCAATCTTTAATTAAGTGTTCTTATTATTTAAATGCTATTTAATATTATCGGAATAAGAATCCATCAAATTGAGGATCATCCACATCAGACAAATCAAATAATGTTTGTTTTACATTTTCAAGATGCTGCCACATCGCTTTACGTGCACCTTCTGGGTCACGGCGTTGTAGTGCTCTTAATATAACCTCATGGTCTTCCAACCAAGCTGTTCGATAATTGAGATCCGTAATACGAGCATGCAATTGACGCCACATTGAGCTTTCGTCTCGGCGAGCCCAAAGGTCTTGAACAATATCACTGAGTACACTGTTCTGTGAGGCTTCTGCAATGGTCAGATGGAACATCTCATCACCGTCGTAATCACCATGACCGGTTTCTAATTGTTGACGCTCTGTATCCAAAGCATCACGCAGTCTAGAGATATCATTCTTGGTGACATTTAGTGCAGCAAAGCTAGCAATCTGGCTTTCTAGAACTTGGCGAGCTTGCAACAATTCAAAAGGGCCAATGTCTGAAGAGTTGCGACTATTGTTCGCTTCGGGGCCAACAGGCGCATTTGCCACTGTCTCGTTGCGCACATAAACACCGGAGCCTTTACGCACTTCAACCAAGCCTTGAAGCTCAAGCATAATGATGGCTTCACGAACCACTGAGCGGCTGACATTCATCTCTTCTGCGATATCACGCTCTGGTGGCAAGCGATCTCCCACCTTAAACTCACCCGACCTAATTCGTTCATGCAGCGCAAGACCGATTTCTTGGTAGAGGCGTTTTGGTGTTGAGATTGCAATATTCATGAGTACATCTTCGTTTAGGTTTGAGTTTATCTTAACAGCGAATCTTAATTGGTCAACCAATTGGTTGACCAATTGTGAGGTAGGTCTTATCGCTCTTGCATTAACTTTTTATAGAAGTCCGCCAATAGGTAAAAAGAGGTCTTCTTAGTGAACTTATCATTGGAAATAAGGCCTTTACGATTCCAGCCAAGTTGGAACATGTTTTGGCGTCGCTCGACACGGAATTCGTACATAATCCACGGCGATATCCCTTTTATATAGTCCAGTCGCTGTAGGTATTCAATCTGCTTTTGGTAGACCTCTGTCATGTAAGCTTCGCTAAAGAAGCCCGTTTTCGGAGCGCCTTCGCCAATAAAGCCATCGGCTCCTGTTTCTGAGATCACCACTGGTTTACCAGGATTTGAGTTCTCACCAATCTCAATCAGCTCATCAAACACCTCTTCATACCAACCGTAATACTCGTTGATACCAATAACATCAAGGTGTTCTGCAAGACGATCTTCAATTTTATTCTTGGCGTGGTTGACCAAACAAGCGGCGGAAACTAAACGACAAGGGTCGTTCTCACGTGCCACGTTAACCAAATTCGACATGAAGTTAAGGCGAGCATCTGTGTCAGCATTTTCGTTACCTACCGACCACATAATAATACTTGCTCGGTTTCTGTCACGCTTAATCATCTCAAGTAGCTGATTTTCAGCATCGTCGTACGTCGCTGGGTTTTCGAAGTCAATCGCCCAATACACAGGGATCTCAGCCCAAATCAAGAAACCCATCTCATCGGCCATCTTGGTTGCCAATTCATGATGAGTATAGTGCGCAAAGCGCATGTAGTTACAGTTCAGCTCTTTGGCATGCTGGAAGCGGCGCTTCAAGTCTTCTGGTGTCACCACTTTACCCAGAGTTTTATCATCCTCATGCACACTGATACCACGCAGGAAGGTGTTGACACCATTGACGTAAATATCAGTACCGATCACCTCGACCTGGCGGAAGCCGACGCGGTCGCTCACACTGTCCTTACCGTAAGTAGCGGTAATATCATAGAGTTTTGGACTTTCCGGAGACCATAACTCTGGGGAAACCATGATATCTGCACTCGCTTTACCATTATCCACGGTTAGCACTTGCTTGATACCAAGCTCATCTATCGAAAATTCAACTTCCGTTAGACTCCCCTCAACCTCAATGTCGACATGAACCTGGTTATACTCACTATTCGGTACAAGATAGACATGAAGGTCACGCAGCACTTCTGTTGGCGTTCGTACAATTTCAATATCGCGGTAGATACCACCATAGTTAAACCAATCAGTATTGCGCATTGGTACGCGATCAAGAGTACGAGTGTTGTTTACACAACACATGATCCAGTTGCGTCCAGGCTTAAGCTTGCCAGTAAATTCAGCGAAAAACGGGGTAGAACCACCATAGTGGTTACCAATAAATTCGCCGTTTAAAAATACCTTACAGTCATATTGTGCAGCGCCCACGCGCAAGAAAATACGTTCATCTTGCTCTTTTTCGTTATAGTCCCAAGCTTTGGTATACCAAGCGCTGCCCTCAAAGAAGTACCACTTCTCTTTTTGCATCTGCCAATTAGAAGGAACAGGCGTCGTCTCGCCTACGTATGGGTCATAATCCCAGGGTTCGGTGCGTTCCTCCGCCGGCATTGGCGTCATCTCATACCAGCGTTGGCGCAGGCCTGTATCCAATAGGTCTACAGCAAAATTCCAATGGCCATTCAGTGACTCTGTAGCACGGTCACCCATGAACAACATATTGTTATGATTTAGGTTTTGTAGGTTGAAAGGCACGTCATATTGCTCGTCGTGCAGACAATTTATTGCATTTTCAGCCAACTCAGAACGTTCTAACATCTTTATTACTCCCAAAAAAAAGAGCGCATCAATGCGCTCTTTCGTTAATCTCTGTGATTATTGTGCTAGTGCGTCGATGCCACGAACATACTCAGCAATTGCTGGGTTCTCTAATGCTGCATCGTGCATTGGTTTCACTGCGTCAACAAATGGTTGTTTCTCAACAGCAACGAACTTAACGTCCATTGATTTCTGAGCTTTCTCAACCGCTTTGTCCGTCATTTCAGTCCACAGGTCTTTGTGGTACATCATTGACTCTTTCGCCGCTTTCTTCAGAGCTTGTTGGTATTCATCACCTAGGTCATCCCAAACTTTAGAACTGATAACCAGTACGTCAGGAATCATAGTGTGCTCATCTTGGCTGAATACTTTAGATACTTCACCATGACGAGAGTTAGTTAGTGCTGTTGGGTTGTTCTCTGCACCATCTACTACACCTTGTTGTAGAGCAGTGTATAGCTCACCGTATGATAGTGGCGTTGGTGCACCACCCATAAGCTTAATCATTTCAACCGCTGTAGGGCTTGGTTGAACGCGAATCTTTAGGCCTTTTAGATCTTCAGGAGAAGTAATCTCTTTGTTTGCGTAGAAGCTACGAGAACCTGCATCGTAGTACGTTAGACCCACGAAGCCTTTGTCGTAAGAAGCAGCTAGGATTTTCTCACCAACTTCACCTGTCATTGCACGGTAGTAGTGATCACGGTCGCGGAAGATGTAAGGGATATTGAATGCGCCGTAAGCCGGTTCAAATGACTCCATTTCACTCGCGTTAGATTTAGCAATGTGTAGAGCACCGTTTTGTAGTAGTTCCATTGACTCACGCTGAGTACCTAATTGACCGTTAGGGTAGATACGGATGCGAACTTCGCCATCAGTGTATTCTTTCACTTGGTCAGCCATGTATTGCATTGACTTGTGTACAGGGTGGTTACGATCTTGGTTGTGGCTAAGCTTAAGCGTCGTTGCTGCTGATGCTGCAAAGCTGGTTGATGCGACTAGTGCGCAAGTCATCGCAGTGCTTAATACTTTTTTATTCCAACGCATATTCGTTCTCCATGATTTGTTTCAAGTAATTGGTAATTGTTAAATCTCGGTTAACCAATTTTAATTGATACCGAGTTATTATTGAGTACCCATCCAATCTGAACCAATTTTGTTCAATTCACAAGGTCACATTACCAATTGGTTGACCAATGTCATACTTTCACCGTTAAAATTGGCCTGACCAATATTTATGTGACTCCTATCACGCGCTAATTGACAAGTCTGTGTTTAAATCCGTTCAACTTAAAGAATTATCCCCTTTTATATATCACTCATGACGAACTATATATTTCGTCACCTAGGAGACTTTATGAATAAGCTCATTACGATAATGAATAAAGTGCTTTCTTTATTCTGTATCTCTCTGAGTAGTGTTTTGGTTGCTTGCGTTGTTTGGCAGGTGTTTTCTCGTTACGTACTCAATATTCCGAGCACCATGACCGATGAAGTAGCCCGCTTTCTGTTTATCTGGGTAGGTCTAATGGGCGCAGCTTATACGCTAGGTCAAAAGCGTCACCTAGCGATTGACCTACTTGCTATGAAGATGGAACACGACAAAGCAAAACATGAAAAACTAAGGCTTGTCATCAATGCCATCAGCATGGTTTTCGCTTCCGTAATCCTGACATACGGTGGTGGCAAACTAATGCTTAAAACTCTCGCAACCGGTCAAGTTTCACCTGCTCTTGGAATAGAGATGGGCTTTATATATGCCGCTATTCCATTAAGTGGTGTCTTCATGATGATTTATTTAATCAAAGACATCATGGACAACCTTTCTAATTTAAAAAATCCAGCTTAATCCTAAGAATAATAAATAAGGAATATCACCGTGGAATGGCAAGTCATTATTGTACTATTTGGTAGTTTCTTCCTCTTTTTAGGGTTAGGTGTACCAATTTCATTTGCGATCGGTATCGCATCCCTACTTACTATTATGCTTTCTCTGCCATTTGATGCAGCGATTGCGGTTATTTCGCAAAAAATGGCATCGGGTCTAGATAGCTTTGCGCTACTAGCAATCCCGTTCTTCATCCTTGCGGGTAACATCATGAACCAAGGCGGTATCGCACTTCGTCTTATTGAATTCGCTAAAGTTCTTGGTGGTCGTCTACCGGGTTCACTGGCTCACGTAAACGTTCTAGCAAACATGATGTTTGGTGCAATCTCTGGTTCAGCGGTAGCATCAGCAGCGGCTGTAGGTGGCACAATGGCGCCACTACAGAAAAAAGAAGGTTACGACGAGTCTTACTCTGCAGCCGTGAACATCACGTCTTGTCCTACTGGTCTATTGATTCCACCAAGTAACACTTTCATCGTTTACTCGCTAATCTCTGGTGGTACATCAATCGGTGCACTATTCCTTGGTGGTTACATCCCTGGCCTACTGATGGGTCTAAGCCTAATGATCGTTGCGGGCATCATCGCCAAACGTCGTGGCTACCCTGTTTCACCAAAACCAAGCGGCTCTGAAGTACTAAAGAAAACTTGGGATGCACTGCCAAGCTTGAGCTTAATCGTCGTCATCATGGGCGGTATCATTGGTGGTATCTTCACTGCAACAGAAGCATCGGCTATCGCTGTGGTATACACACTGCTACTCGCTGTCGTGTTCTACCGTGAGGTAACGATTAAGCAGCTACCATCTATCATCCTAGAGTCTGTGGTAACCACTTCTATCGTTCTACTGCTGATTGGCGCATCCATGGGTATGTCTTGGGCAATGGCAAACGCTGATATCCCATACATGATCAGTGACGCACTACTGGCTGTTTCTGAAAACCCAATCATCATCCTACTGATTATCAACATTATCTTATTGATCGTTGGTATCTTCATGGACATGACTCCAGCGCTACTGATTTTCACTCCTATCTTCCTGCCAATCGCAATGGACCTAGGTATGGACCCAGTACACTTCGGTATCATGATGACATTCAACCTAGCAATCGGTATCTGTACTCCACCTGTAGGCTCTGCACTATTTATCGGTTGTTCAGTTGCAAAGGTGAAGATCGACAAAGTTATCAAACCTCTACTGCCATTCTATGCGGTATTGGTACTGGCGCTGATGCTGGTGACTTTCATCCCACAAATCAGCCTTACACTACCTCAGCTATTCCTAGGCTACTAAATCGCCTAGCAGACATAACGTTACCCAAATAAATAAAACAGAGAGCCCTTAGAAATGGGCTCTCTCATTCGACAGGAATTCACAATGAAAAGCCTTAGAAACTGGACCTTCAACCAGCAAGACAATAACGAAATCATCCTGAATGTGGATGAAAAGCACGCATTGCACCTGTTCGTGCTGGAGACAAACCTGATTCGTGTACTTATCAAGCGTAAAAACGAGCTTCGCCTAGATCGCACTTGGATGATTGCTCCTGACGGCCAAGATGTACCTTGGGAAGGTCGCGACCGTATGTCTACAGAAGGTTTCTCTCTTCCTAGCTTCGAGCTAACTCACAACGAAGAGCAACTGGTTGTTGAAACAGAAGAACTGCGCCTAACGCTCAACCAACCACTTTGGATGGAATGGGAACACAAAGTAAACGGCGAGTGGCTACCACTGACTAAAGACCGCAAAACAGGCGCTTACCAACTAGGCGTGACTGAACCAGGCATCAGCCACTTCATGAACCGTGGTGATGACGAATACTACTACGGACTAGGCGAGAAGACGGGTAACCTAAACCGTGAAGGTCGTCGCTTTGAAATGCGCAACCTAGACGCGATGGGCTACGATGCAAGCTCAACAGATCCTCTATACAAGCACGTTCCTTTCTACATTACTAAAACCAACACTGACGAAAGTGCAGCATCTTTTGGTGTGTTCTACGATAACCTTGCGAGCTGCTGGTTCGATCTAGGTAACGAGCTAGATAACTACCACATCAAATACCGTAGCTACCGCGCTGAAGATGGCGATCTAGATCTGTACTTCATGTACGGTGATAGCATTAAGAACGTTACCAAACAATTTGTTCGCCTAACTGGTGGTACAGCATTTGGTCCTAAATGGAGCCTTGGCTACAGCGGTTCTACCATGCAATACACCGACGCGCCAAACTCTCAAGAGTTACTTGAAGGCTTTGTTGACCAATGTGAAGACAACGGTATCCCTTGTGATTCATTCCAGCTTTCTTCTGGTTACACATCAATTGGTGACCTACGCTACGTGTTCAACTGGAACTACGACAAAGTGCCAAATCCAAATGCGATGGCAGACCACTTCCACAACAATGGTCTAAAACTGGCTGCAAACATTAAGCCTTGTCTACTGCACAGCCACCCACGCTTTGAAGAAGTAAAAGAGAAAGGTCTATTCATCAAAGACTCTGAATACGATCAACCAGAAAACTCTGTATTCTGGGATTCAGATGGCTCACACCTAGACTTCACAAACCCAGACACAGTGAAATGGTGGCAAGACAACGTTAAAGAGCAACTGCTAGACAAAGGCATCGACTCAACGTGGAACGACAACAATGAATACGAAATTTGGGACAAAGGCGCTCGCTGCTTTGGTTTCGGTAAAGAAATCCCAGTTAGCCTAATTCGTCCTCTGCAACCTCTTCTAATGATGCGTGCATCGTACGAAGCGCAAGTAGAGTACGCTCCAGAGATTCGTCCGTACTTAATCTCTCGTTCTGGTTGCCCAGGCATGAACCGCTACGTTCAAACTTGGAGTGGTGATAACCGCACTAACTGGACGAGCTTGAAGTACAACATCAAGATGGGTCTGGGTATGAGCCTATCTGGTCTATACAACCTAGGTCACGATGTGGGTGGTTTCTCTGGTGAAAAGCCGGATCCAGAGCTGTTCGCACGTTGGGTACAAAATGGCGTAATGAACCCTCGTTTCACTATCCACTCTTGGAATGACGACGGCAGCGTAAACGAACCGTGGATGCACCCAACCGTGACTCCAATTATTCGTGACGCAATGAAGATTCGTTACCAGCTTCTTCCATACATCTACGATTCGTTATACCAAGCACACGCTCACGACGAGCCAATGCTGCGTCCAACGTTCCTAGATCATGAGCACGATGAAAACACATTCGTTGAGAATGATGACTACCTACTAGGTAAAGATCTACTGGTTGCATCAGTGGTTGAAGAAGGTCAGCGTGAGCGTGAGGTTTACCTACCAAACAACCAAAACGGTTGGTACGACTACTACACAGGTCAATGGTACAGCGCAGGCAGCACAGTAACGGTTGATGCTCCACTTGAACGCATCCCTCTTCTAGCTCGTGCAGGTTCTATCATCCCTACAAGTGAGCGTATTGCGAATGCAGATGCGAAGAAAGATAACCGTCGCGGTCTGAACATTTACCCAATTCAAGGTGTGGGCAGCAGTTCATGCAGCCTATTCGATGATGATGGTGAGACAAATGGTTACCAATCTGGTGAGCACATCACACTAGACATCAAAATGACATGTGATAACAGCACAATTGAGCTAAGCATCACTCGTACAGGTGACTTTAAACCCGCTTACGATGCACTGACACTAAGCCTTCCTCAAGGTGAAACTCGTCAGCTAATCATCAATGGTGAAACATACCAAAACGGTATGGCTTTCCCTCTAACAGCAGCGAAATAAGGAACTGATTCATGACAAACATTAGCAATCAAACGCTTAACGAATCTGTAAGCCAACCAACTTACGATCGTTCAAAGCTAAAATCTCGAATCGTTCACCTAGGGTTTGGCGCGTTCCATCGCGCCCACCAAGGTCTTTTTACTGATGAAGTTGCACGTAAATCAGAGAGTGACTGGGGTATTTGTGAAGTAAACCTGTTCGGCGGTGAAGACCTAATCACGTCACTGCGTGAGCAAAACCACCTATACACAGTTGCTGAAAAGGGTGCTGAGTCGACGGATGTAAAGGTGATTGGTTCAGTCAATGAATCTCTACATCCAAGCTTTGACGGCATTGAGGCTGTGATCGAAAAGATGGCTGAGCCACAAGTGGCTATCGTTTCAATGACTATCACGGAAAAAGGCTACTGTGCAGACCCTGCAACGGGTCTGCTAGACAAGAACAACCCACTGGTTGTTGCAGACCTAGAAAACCCAACTCAGCCAAAATCGGCTCTGGGTTACATCGTTCAGGCTCTAAAAGTACGTCGTGAGCGTGGCCTAACACCATTCACAGTGATGTCTTGCGACAATGTTCAAGAGAACGGTCACGTAGCAAAAGCAGCAATTCTTGAATTCGCTAAACTGCTTGATGCAGAGCTAGGTGCTTGGATTGAAGCAAATGTGACGTTCCCATGTACTATGGTTGACCGAATTGTTCCAGCTGCAACAGAAGAAACACTGAACGAAATCACTGAGCTACTGGGTGTTCAAGACCCATGTGGCATCGCATGTGAACCATTCCGTCAGTGGGTAATTGAAGATAACTTCGTTGCTGGTCGCCCTGATTGGAACATCGCAGGCGCAGAATTTGTTGCTGACGTAGTGCCATATGAAGAAATGAAACTTCGCATGCTAAACGGTAGTCACTCTTTCCTTGCTTACCTTGGTTACCTTGGTGGTTACGCACACATCTCAGACACAATGACTGACGAAGGCTACCGCAAAGCAGCATTCGACATGATGATGAAGGCTCAAGCACCGTCTCTTAGCATGCCAGAAGGTACAGATCTGGAAGGCTACGCGAAACTACTGATCGACCGCTTCACCAATCCAAGCCTGAAGCACAAAACATGGCAAATCGCGATGGATGGCAGCCAGAAGATCCCTCAGCGTATGGGCGGCAGCTTACGTTTCCACCTAGAGCAAGGCTCTGACTTCAAATGGCTTGCAGCAGGTATTGCTGGTTGGATGCGTTACGTATCAGCCGTTGATGAGCAAGGTAACGAGATTGATGTTCGTGACCCAATGGCAGATCAATTAAAAGCAGTATGTGATGAGCACGGTCAGAACGTATCCGTTGTTCCTGCACTACTGGCTATCGAAGCGATCTTTGCTCCTGAAATTGGCCAAAACCCACAAGTTATCGACGCGGTGAGCTCTGCGTATCAATCTCTGATTGAAAACGGTGCTCGTGCAACTGTTGCTGCACTTTAAGAGGAAAAAGAAATGAAAGATTTTCTATGTGATGACTTCTTACTAAGCAATGAGACGGCTCGCCGTCTCTACCATGAGCACGCAAAAGATAAGCCTATCTTTGATTACCACTGCCACCTAAACCCGGCAGAAGTCGCTCAGAATCGTCAGTTTGAAAACATGAGTCAAATCTGGCTAGAAGGCGATCACTACAAATGGCGTGGCATGCGTTCGGCAGGTATTGAAGAACGCCTAATCACGGGTGATGCAAGCGAGTACGAGAAATTCCAAGCGTGGGCGAAAACCGTTCCAATGACACTGGGCAACCCTCTATTCCACTGGACGCACCTAGAGCTTCGCCGTCCATTCGGCATCACTAACAAACTGCTTAACCCGGAAACGGCTGATAGCATTTGGCATGAATGCAACGAGCTTTTACAAACACCTGAATTCTCTGCACGCGGCATCATGAAACAGATGAACGTAGTGATGGCGGGAACGACCGATGACCCTATCGACACATTAGAACATCATGCTGCCATTGCCGAAGATGAGAGCTTTGATGTTGAAGTACTACCGAGCTGGCGTCCAGATAAAGCATTCAAGATTGAACTGGATGGCTTTGCTGATTACATGACACTACTGGGGCAAGCAGCGGATATTGAAATTACCAACTTTGATTCCCTGCTTCACGCTCTAGACAAGCGCCTAGCGCACTTTGATGCTCATGGCTGTCGTGCGGCAGACCACGGTATCGAAGTGGTTCGCTACGCAGAAGTACCATCAGAGCAGGCTCTGGATAGCCTAATCACTCGCCGCCTAAACGGTGAGGTGCTATCAGAAACAGAGTGTGCGCAATTCTCTACAGCCGTTCAAGTTTGGCTTGGTAAGCGCTACGCGAAACTGGGTTGGGTGATGCAGCTACACATTGGTGCTCAGCGCAATAACAACACTCGCATGTTCAAACTACTTGGTGCAGACGCAGGTTTCGATTCAATCAGCGACCGTACATTTGCATTCGAACTAGCTCATCTTCTTGATGACATGGACAAGACGAACGAGCTACCAAAGACCATTCTTTACTGCCTAAACCCTCGTGACAACGAGATGATGGCAACCATGATTGGTAACTTCCAAGGTGGTGGCATCGCAGGCAAGATTCAGTTTGGTTCAGGTTGGTGGTTCAACGACCAAAAAGACGGTATGCAACGCCAAATGGAGCAACTGTCTCAACTAGGTCTGCTAAGCCAATTCGTGGGTATGTTGACTGACTCGCGCAGCTTCCTATCGTACACGCGCCATGAGTACTTCCGCCGAATCCTATGTGACATGATTGGCCGCTGGGCAGAAAATGGTGAAGTGCCAAATGATATGTCTCTGCTTGGTCCAATGGTAGAAGATATCTGCTTCAACAACGCCAAGCGTTACTTCGCGTAAGAGCCTGTTATGAAGAATATCGCTATTATCGGAGAGTGCATGATTGAGCTGAACGGCAAACCGTTCGGCGCAATGCACCAAACCTTTGGTGGAGATACGCTAAATGCCGCGGTTTACCTAAGCCGCGGTTGCGAACTCAACACTGAAGACCAACCAATCACCGTTTCATACGTGTCTGCTATGGGTACTGACCCTCTCAGTGAAGGCATGGTTTCACGCTGGCACGACGAGGGTATCAATACTGACCTTGTGTTGCGTGATGATAACCGTACGCCAGGTCTATACCTGATCCAACTGGATGACCAAGGTGAGCGCACGTTCTTATACTGGCGCAATCAATCACCAGCTCGTTACCTACTGCAACATCCAGACTTTAGCCAGATTGAACAGTCTCTGTCGAAGATGGATATGGTGTTTGTCAGTGGTATCAGCCTAGCGATTTTGCCAGAAGAAGATCGCATTAAGCTGTTAGAGCTACTTGCTAACTTGCGCAGCCAAGGGGTAGAGGTCTCATTTGATAGCAATTACCGCCCTGCTCTGTGGCCAAATGATGAGCTAAAAACGGTTAAAGAAAACTACCAAGCCATGTATCAAGCGACGGACTTAGCGTTAGTTACATTTGATGACGAGCAACTTATCTGGGGTGATAAGACACCTCAAGAGACCTTAGACCGTCTACAAAAACTTGGGGTGACCAAAGCTGTTGTAAAACTTGGTGAAGAAGGCTGCTTAGTCGGTGACACCACTAGCGACAATGGCTATGCCGTACCAACAACCCCCGTTGAAACGGTAGTGGATACCACATCAGCAGGTGACTCGTTCAATGGCGGCTTTTTATCTTGCTATCTAGCAGGCGGAAACTTAGAACAATCATGCCAACGCGGTAATGCACTTGCCGGCGTTGTGATCCAACACCGTGGCGCAATCATCCCAAAATCAGCCACTGACGTTGTGACTCAAAAACAGAATTAATTACCAAGGATTTATCATGTCTACTATCAACGAGCAGCTAAAAGCGCTTAAAGTTATTCCAGTTATCGCTATCGACAAAGCGGAAGACATCATTCCACTGGGCAAAGTACTTGCAGAGAACGGTCTTCCGGCAGCAGAAATTACCTTCCGCTCTGATGCAGCAGTAGAGGCTATTCGTCTACTTCGCGAAGCACAACCAGACATGCTTATCGGTGCAGGTACGGTTCTAAACAAAGAGCAAGCTATCGCTGCAAAAGAAGCAGGTGCAACCTTCATCGTATCGCCTGGTTTCAATCCAAACACAGTTAAGGCGTGCCAAGAGATTGGTATCGACATCGTACCGGGCGTAAACAACCCAAGCGCAATCGAAGCAGCACTGGAAATGGGTCTAACAACGCTTAAGTTCTTCCCAGCAGAAGCATCAGGCGGCGTTAACATGGTGAAAGCTCTACTTGCACCATACGGAGATGTTCACATCATGCCTACTGGCGGTGTTAACCCGAAAAACATCAAAGACTACCTAGCAGTTCCACGCGTTCTTGCTTGTGGTGGTACTTGGATGGTAGATAAAAAGCTGATTGAAGCAGGTGAGTGGGAAGAGCTTGCACGCCTAACTCGCGAAGCGGTAGAGTTAGTTAACTCTTAATCAGAAGCATCGATTAAAGCCTCTCCTAACGGAGAGGTTTTTGTATCTGCACAACCAAAAGGATCGTTATGAATATCTTGTTTCTTCATACTCTTGGCAGCAATACAGATCTATTTGCGCCCCTTGCTGAAGAAAAATTTCCTCAGCACACCATCAGCCATGATGTACAAGAAACCTTCCTTACCGATATTCGTACCCACGGTCAGAACACACAAACCACTCAAGCAATACACGCTTACCTCGAAAACCAACTCAATAACGGTATCGATTACATTGTGTGTACCTGTTCAACACTTGGTCCTGTAGCTGATAGTTTTCCCAATGAGCAAGTCTTTCGAGTCGATAAACCGATGGCACAGCTCAGTGCTAAATACACGACTTGCTTAGTCGCAGTCACTCTAGAGAGCACCATCGAGCCCACTCGTGAGCTGCTAGAGTCACAAGCACCGAATACACTCTTCGAGTTCTTATTCGTAGAAGGCGCATGGGATCTCTATGCAAGCCAACAACTCAATGCCTTCAATCAATTCGTTGCTGACTGCGTTTCTCAATCATTGCAGCAAGAAAACACATATCAAGCCGTCGTTCTTGCCCAAGCATCAATGACGGATGCTGCTCCACTCATTGTGAGTAACTTGCCCGTTTTAACCAGTCCAGATACTTGCTTAGCGTACTTAGCTGAACGCTTGAACTAACCTCAAACCAAAAGGTGATGAGATGATCGCTGCACAAGTCGTTGGTGGTATTGCTTTTCTTTGTGGTGTGTTTGCCTTTCTTCAGAAAGACGACCTCAAATTTCGCTACGGCATGGTGACGTTTTGCTTCATCATAGCCGTGCACTTCTTCATGATGGATGCGATGGTCGCTGCGATCGGGGTGACCATCAATGGCGTTCGCGCATTTGTCTCAATCAAAACCCAATCTCGCTGGGTTATGTGGGTATTCATCAGCTTATTGATTGCTATGACGGTTCCACAGCTAAGCGCGCCCATAGAGGCACTCACCATCATTGGTTCAGCCGCAGGTACTTGGGCTCTGTTCTCGTTAAAGGGAATTAAAATGCGCAGCGTGATCTTGTTTAACTCTTGCTGCTGGTTCACACACAATTTATGGCTAGGTTCCATCGGGGGAAGTTTGGTTGAGGGAACATTCATCATCACCAACTTGATGACGATTTATCGGATGTATAAAGCCTCGGAGTCTTCTGAGCAAGAGGCTTAGCCCCAAAAAGAAAACCCCAGTGAAACACAAGTGTTCGCTGGGGTTTGTTTTATTTGGTAAAACCTATTTTAGATTCCACTTTGCCACAATTTCTTCTGCTTGCTTAAGCAACTCGGCACTTGATGTTGACTGAACGAATGAAGCATTGTCTTTCACCTGTTCAACCGTGTGAGCACCTGCAATTACCGGGCCCACGTCTTGCTGAGCAACAAGCCAATGAATAGCGAGATGCGCCAAAGGAATATTCGCTGTTTGAGCAAGTACTTTGAGTTCTTCCACACAGTTGAAGTAAGGTTCGAACGCTTCACCATTCAGCTTAGGGTTGTTGCGACGATCATCGTTTTCATCCCAGTTACCTGAACGCTTTAATGTGCCTGTTAGCAAGCCTTGCATTAATGGCGAGTAAGGCAGGTACTTCATGTCATTGTCGTGACAGAATGGCAGCGCTTCTTCTCGTGCACGATACTGCAGCGGAATATTGTGGTAGTGCTCAGGGTTTTGCTCCAGAAGGTTGTAAAGGCCTTGGAACGTCGCCACTTCAACACCTTCCATCATCTCGCGAGTCATATCTAACGAGTAATTAGATACACCAACGTGACGGATCTTACCTTGCTGTTTCAACTCAGCCAGCGCTTCTGCAGTCTCAGCAATCGGCGTATTAGGATCTGGCCAATGTACTTGGTACAGGTCAACATAATCTGTTTGCAAACGCATCAGAGAATCATCAATCTCTTTGAAGATGCTTGCTTTTGTTAAGTCTTTACGCGTCTTCTTACGCTCATCTTGAGACCATGGCAAACCGCATTTAGTGGCAATAATGATGTCTTCACGTTTTTCCGTTTTGAGTGCTTCACCAAGAACGGATTCAGCGTGCCCTTTACCGTATACAGGCGCTACATCGAAAAAGTTAATTCCAGTGTCAATCGCAGCCTTGATAGCACGAATGGACTCTTGGTCTGAGACATTGTTCCATGTCCCACCAATGGCCCAACAGCCGAAACCAACCGCAGATGCGTTTAAATCTTTAATCTGTTTGAATTTCATTTGTACTTACTCTGTTATTTCAGTTCAGGCCAGTAGTCTTTATTCGATTCAATCATCTCATCAAGGATCTTCTTCGCAACCTTAGCAGAAGAAATCGTCTTGCTTAGTGTGAACGCTTGAAGGGCTTTATCGTAAGAGCCTTCAATCGCTGCATCGACGATACATTTCTCAGACATTAATTGTTGTTGCAGCATACCTTGATAGAAGTGTGGCACTTCACCCACTTGAATCGGGTAGACTTTATCACGGCCAAGTAGTGCAGGAACCTCTACCATAGCATCATCTGGTAGGCCTTTAATGAGACCGTTGTTAGGAATAATCACTAACCATTTTTGACGCAGGTCATAAGCCATAGACATTGCTACGTCGGCAATGAACTCACCGTGTACACCAACGTGGAATTTACCTTCTACGTTACCGTCAGAAGCCTTGATTTGTTCAATCGCTTCAAACATTTTCTTCTCGCGACCTTCCATCACCTCATTAGCACGAGTGTGCTCTGGGTTAGATTGAGCAACGATATCATCAGCCATTAAGTAATACTGTAGGTAGGTGTTCGGGATGTACTCAGGGAACATCTGAACAAGAGGCTGAGTATTTTTGAATGTCTTGATCCACGATGGTTCTGAGTGACATGCATTCTCGACTTCTTGCTCAGTGAGCATGCCGAACTTCTTAATGTGCTCTCGCAATTGAGGGATCTTCTCTTCACCATCAACCTTGATAGAAGTGAACCAACCGTAGTGGTTAAGACCAAAGTACTCCACATCTAGCTCGTATCGGTTAACCTCAAGGATATTTGATAGGTTACGCTCAATCGCAACTGGCATATCACAGATGTTCAGAACACGTGCATTTGGACGCAGTCGATTAACAGCATCAGCTACGATTGCTGCAGGGTTTGAGTAGTTCAACATCCAACACGTCTCTTTTGCGAAACGCTCCATATGGTCGATCAACTCAATCATTGGGAAAATGGTACGCATGCCGTATGCAAGACCACCTGCACCACATGTTTCCTGACCAACACAACCATGGCGAAGTGGAATCTTTTCATCAAATTCACGCATTTTGTACTGGCCCACACGAATTTGAGCAAAAACAAAGTCAGCATGTGAGAAAGCAACTTCAGGCTCCGTAGTTACCGTGAGCTTTACATGTGGAGCGTGAGTTTTAACAACGTAATCTACCAATACTGCAACATTGTCCTGACGTTCTTTGTCGATGTCATACATGCGGATTTCTGCGATTGGGAAATCTTCACCCTTCATCAGAAGTGCTTTAACGATACCTGCTGTGTATGTTGAGCCGCCACCAGCAATAGCGATAATTTGAGATTCTTTAGTCATAACCAACTCCAATTTGACTTCATTAAAGGTCATCTATTTTTATGACCTATTCGAAAATTGGTTATATCCTTATAATTTCAGCACGACATGACAAATTAAATAATCAATTGATGTGATCTATTTCAAAAGTTATTTAATATAGGTTATATATAACTTAATGAAACATAATCAATTATGGCGAGGGAGGTATATTGCTAGCTTATGAGCGTCTGGGTGAAACCACGCTTCGGTATAATCAAATTTGCGACCATCTGTTAAGTTGGAGATCGATCTCAGGTTGATAATAGGATGACTTTTTTCCAAACCAAGCAACTTCATAATATCTTCATTTGATTCTACTGCTGTGAACTCTTGTCGGCTGCCTTCAATGGTCATCTGTTTTTCATGCTCGACATAATCAAACTTGGATTTTTCTAAAGTTGAGATATTCAGATCTGGAAAAAGGGCCACAGGCATATAGCTATCTTCGACAATCCGTGGCTGGTCGTCGATGTATTTAACGCGGCGAATATAGTACAAAGGCTCGTCTTCACTGAGCCCAAGTAACTTATGAACAGAGACATTCTCTGTATCCATAAAGAATTGAGTTACCTTATATTTCACCGTTTTGTTGTTGCCATGTTGGATTTCAGACGTTCCGGCTAATGTGTTCATTTGATGAGAAAGCTGCTTCTCTAGAACATAAGTTCCGGAGCCCCTGCGCTTCTCTACCAATTTTAACTTCACTAATTCATCGACAGCCTTACGTACAGTGATACGGCTGACTTGATATTCATCAATAAGCTGTTTTTCTGTTGGGAGTGCGTTTCCTACGCTATAAACATCGGCGTTTATTTTTTCTTTTAGGCTTTCTAATACTTTTATATATAGCACAACGTCTTCCTTAAAATAGGTTATATGGTTAATATAATAACATGACAAATTAGTATTATAATAGGTTATCCATCACATAATAACCACAATAAAGTTGTTATAATCTTTCTTATCTATAAAGCTATTTGCAGAAACATTAAAAAATAAATAGCTAATTTAGGGATATGAATGATGAATAAAGAATCCATTACCTCCTACATGAGCGATCTATCTCGGGCTATGTTGGCTCCGATATATGTATTGCCACTAGTGGGGTTTGTGATTGCAATTGGCGCTGCAATTACTAACCCTGGAATCGTTGAAGTACTTCCTTTCCTTGATACTCCATTCTTTAAGGGAATGGGGGAAGTCTTGGTTTGGTCAACACTCAGCGTACTGATCAACCTGCACATTATCTTTGCTGTTGGTATTTCCGTTGGTCTAGCTAAGAAAGATAAACACTTGGCTGGCTTCAATGCGATGATCATCTACTTCGTGTATCTGTACACGATGAACACTTACATGAAAGTGAACGGCTTGCTTATCGATGGTGACCTTGGTGGTACCGGTCAAGCATCCATCATGGGCTTACAAGTTGTCGATACAGGTATCTTCGTGGGTATGCTGATCGGTATTCTTAATGCTTACTTCCACAACAAGTACAGCCAAAAAGTACTAAAAGGCGCACTATCACTATACGGTGAATCTCGTTTAGTTCTTATCATCATGATTCCGGCTGCAATCTTAACTGGTATCTTATTCACTCATATCTGGCCACCAGTACAGCAAGCAATTTTCGGCTTTGGTGAAAACATTCGTGGCGCAGGTTCTATGGGTGTGGGTATCTATGGTTTCCTTGAGCGCATCTTGATTCCTACCGGCCTCCATCACCTACTTTGGGTTCCAATGCACTTTACTGATCTTGGTGGCTGTCTAGATGTTGCAGGGCAAAGCTACTGTGGTATTGAGAACATTTTCTTAGCTGAGATTGGTGATCCTGAAACAACTCGTTTATCTAGTTCAATCATTTTCGACTCTCGTAGCTTGGTGAAGATCTTCGGTCTAACAGGTGCAGGTATTGCAATGTACCACTGCGCAGACCAAGACAAGAAAGAGAAAGTAAAAGCGATTGTATTCCCTGCGGTTGCATCTTCAATCCTTGTTGGTGTCACAGAGCCTATCGAGTTCTCTTTCCTATTCGTAGCACCGCTACTGTTCGTTGTTCACGCGGTACTAACCGGTCTATTCATGGCTCTACTCTCTGTCTTAGATGTCGTAGCGGTGGGTAAAGGTGGTCTAATTGACTTCATCGTTTACAATGTTCCGTTAGGTACAGATAAAACTGATTGGCCGATGTACGTTGCGATTGGTCTGGTTCAAATGGTGGTTTACTACTTCATCTTCCGTGGCTTAATCCAGTACCTAAACCTGAAAACCATTGGTCGTGGCGAAGCCGAAATGAAGCTTCATACTAAAGCTGACTACAAAGAGCGCCAAACAACTGCTGCTATCGATGCGTCTGTGGGTGAGTTTAATTCAGTCGCTATCATCGAAGGGCTTGGTGGCAAAGAGAACATCATTGATGTGCAAAACTGCTACACCCGTCTTCGTGTTGAAATTCACAATCCTGATTTGGTCAATGAAGCGAAAATTCAGGAATCGAACCCTATGGGTATCGTCACCAAAGGCCACTCTATCCAGATTATCTTTGGTAGTCATGTCGCCTCAGTTCGACAGGAAGTAAATGATTTTTTGGAAATGATGCCAGCGTAGAGCAATAACGCGTTGGTTCATCAATCAATACAAAAACAGCCGCTTTTCGCGGCTGTTTTCACATGAATAACTCAAAAGCAGTATTTAAACCCACTGCCCTGCTACGAAGCCTGAGCTCCAGCACCATTGGAAGTTGTAGCCCCCCAACCAGCCGGTAACGTCCATCACTTCACCGATGAAGTACAAGCCTTTGATCTTCTTACATTCCATAGTTTTGGAAGAAAGCGAATCAGTATCGACACCGCCTAAGGTCACCTCTGCCGTTCGGTAGCCCTCAGTTCCATTTGGTGCAATTTCCCAACGTTCTAAGGTATCAATAACCTGTTGAAACTCTTTATGGTTAAGTTGTTTCAATGGCTTATCTACTAGCTCTTTACGCTCAATCAGCACTTCGATTAAACGCTTTGGCAGTACCTTGGCTAAGGTGTTTTTAAGAGACTGATTTGGGTGCTTCTCACGAGAGTTAGTTAACAGGGCTTCAATATCTTCGTTTGGTACTAGATTGATCGTTACCCTCTGGCCTGCTTTCCAGAAAGATGAAATCTGCAGCACTGACGGACCAGATAGACCACGGTGAGTGAACAACAGCGCTTCTTTGAACAAAGTGCCATCTTCTGCCGTGATTTCTGCTGGTACAGCAATGCCAGAGAGTGTCTCTAGGTCTTCTTTATCTTGCTTGTGTAGAGTAAATGGTACTAGACCGGCAGTAGTTGGCTGTACAGGAAGACCAAATTGCTCAGCCACCTTGTAACCAAATGGTGTCGCTCCCAGTTTTGGCATAGATAGACCACCAGTGGCAATCACCAAGGACTCACACTCAATCACATCAGTATTCGAGTGTAGTGAGTAACCTGACTCCACCTTCTCAATCAAATGCACGTCTTGCTGGTAGCGCAGAGCGATATTTGGCATATTACACTCGGCGAGCAGCATCTTAACGATGTCTTTTGAGTCGTAGTCACCAACACAGAATAATTGGCCATGGTCGCGTTCTTCGAACTCGATACCATGTTTGCTCACCATAGAGATAAAGTCCCAGTTGGTGTATTGTGACAGAGCTGATTTCACAAAGTGCGGGTTTTGGCACAGGTAGTTGCTAGCTGATACATCGTAGTTGGTAAAGTTACAGCGACCACCACCAGCGATCAGTATTTTACGTCCTGGCTTCTTGGCATGATCTAGCACCAAAACCTTACGGCCACGCTTACCAGCTTCTGCAGCACACATTAAACCCGCGGCTCCTGCGCCTATAATGACGACGTCAAACTTCTCGCTCATGTTTCTCTCTACGTTGTATCAAACTATTTAACCTCAACTCGGGATAAGAAAGTCTCTAGCCCTTACATTTCATACCATTAACCTTGCCTTTCAGTCAGTGCGGCTAATTAAGATGCATAACAAGGCAAAATCATAAATCAATAGCTAGTCTATTGTGTTGATTTTAACGATGTTAGGCGCTTAAGAAGCTGTGCTGAATGGCTTAGATTATCCCGAGTTGAGGTTATTTATCTCTTGCAGCAATAAAAAAGGATGCGCCACATGTGCACATCCTTCTTGCTCAAAAACAACGCTATTCTAACGGCATTCGAGCCGTTCTACAAAAATATCTATACCACAAACGCCGCTAGCAAGGTGACGCCAAGTAATGCACACGAAAGAATAAATAGTTCACGTACGCGATTACATTTACCCGTAAACAACGCATCATGGTGATGGAGGTACTCGCGGCTTTTCAAGTAGTGAAATAAACGGAATTGCTTAACGACATTACCATGCGTAGTAAAGAAACCGCCACCATCAACCTGTTGATATAACAGCGGGTGCGCTTCTCGCATGATGAAAATAAGTGAACGTAACGCAGTAATATAGCGCGCGAAGTTGACTGCTGTTACCAGCATGAGTGTGATTAGAATCGTGTCACCACTGATCATCTTTTCCTCCCTACATCATCAATGTAGCTCCCAAAAAAGATGACCAGTGCAAGGCTAGTCTGATTGAGTCAGACTGACGTTAGCCTAGCTTCATCTTATTCAGCAGGAGCATCCATAATTGAAGATGAACCTTCTTTTGCCATTAGCGCTAGGTCTTTGTCGATGAAGAATAGTGCTTTACCATCTTCGCCAACGAGCTCTAGCTTATCTAAGATCCCTTTAAACAGCTTCTCTTCCTCGTGCTGCTCAGCAACGTACCACTGAAGGAAGTTGAACGTTGAGTAGTCCTGACTTGTGAATGCGACATGCGCGAGCTTATTAATCCTCTCCGTGATCATCTGCTCGTGCTCATAAGTTTCGCGGAATACGTCACCTAGGCTAGCGAAATCGTGTTTTGGTGCCTCAATAGCACCCAAAATTGGCATCGCACCTGTCTCGCTTACATAAGTAAATAGGCGCTGCATATGCTCCATTTCTTCAACGGCGTGAGCACGCAAAAATTCTGCTGCACCTTCGAAACCTTTATCTTCACACCAAGCACTCATTTGTAAGTATAGATTGGATGAGAAAAATTCGAGATTAATTTGCTCATTCAATTGCGCAACCATATTTTGAGACAACATCGGACGACTCCTAACTATTGAATTACATTGCTCAGCACTATATCACGAACCTTTAAGGTTTATCGATTTGTTAATAAAAATAGCGATTTCCTCAACTCTGAGTCCTTTGTATGTCAGTAAGTGGATATGAGATCACCCCGACAAAAAATTACCTTTGCTAGTGCTAGGATTTAGTTAGATAGCGAGTGAATATGGAGAAACCGTTATGAGTTACAAACACATACTGGTCGCAATAGACCTTTCAGACGAGAGCAAAATACTCATAGATAAAGCGGTATCCTTAGCGAAGCCTCTAGACGCTGAGGTATCCTTTATCCATATCGATGTGAACTATGCAGAGCTCTACACAGGGCTAATCGACATCAACCTAGCAGAGACCCACCATCAAGCATTGGAAGCTTCTAAGCAGCAACTGCAAGAGCTGGCAACTTATGCCGATTTCCCTATCAAGCACACCTTGGTAGGCAGCGGTGATTTAGGCAATGAAATGACCGATACCATCAATGAGAAAAGCGTTGACCTGCTGATCTGTGGTCACCACCAAGATTTCTGGAGTAAGTTGCTTTCCTCGACTCGTCAGCTCATCAATGTGACGCCGGTGGATCTATTGGTCATACCATTGAAAGGCGAAGAGGGCTAACACCTAAGGCTGAAACTTAGTTAGACTGCTGCCATCAATTCACTACCTGAACAACAGAATGAATTACTTAGCAGCAGTTACCCTCTTATGGGCATTTTCATTTAGCTTGATCGGCGTCTACCTCGCAGGTCAGGTCGACTCTTGGTTTTCCGTTTGGATCCGAATCGCGCTAGCGAGTGTCGTCTTCCTTCCTTTCATTAAATTCCGTGGCGTATCTAAAGCGTTGATCGGTAAGTTGATGACCATTGGTGGTTTCCAGCTCGGTTTAATGTATTGCTTCTACTACCAATCCTTCTTGTTGCTCTCTGTGCCTGAGGTGTTGCTGTTTACCGTCTTCACCCCTATCTACGTCACCTTGCTGTACGATTTCTTAAAAGGTCAGTTCTCACCTTGGTATTTGGTCACCGCGGTGATCGCAGTAGCAGGCGCTGCATTTATTAAGTTCGCGGGGATCAACGAGAACTTCTTGATGGGCTTCTTGGTTGTTCAGGGAGCGAACCTTTGTTTTGCGATTGGTCAGGTTGGCTACAAGGTGATCATGGAAAAAGAACCTGTTGATTTGCCGCAGCGCACCGTCTTTGGCTATTTCTACCTTGGGGCTTTGTGTGTCGCGAGTGTGGCATTCGCACTCATGGGTAACATTGAAAAGCTGCCAACCACCAGCTTGCAATGGGGTGTATTAATCTACCTTGGTTTAATCGCATCTGGCTTAGGTTACTTTATCTGGAATAAGGGTGCGACCATGGTCAATGCAGGCGCACTGGCTGTGATGAACAATGCTTTGGTACCGGCAGGCCTTATCGTCAACATCCTGATCTGGAATCGTGACGTGGATTTGGTTCGCTTATCCATCGGTGGCGCCATTATCTTGTTATCACTGTTCATCAATGAGACTTGGGTGAAAAAGCGCGTTACCCAATCTCGAGCTCAGGCTTAACAAACTAGAGTTAGATCCAGATAAACCTGAAAACGAAAAGAGCGACCAATGGTCGCTCTTTTCATATTCGTCGTTCAGTTTAGTGAAGCTGGCTTGTCATCTGCTTTTTGTCATCAAATTGAGTGATGTCTTGGTTGATCTGGCTGAATTTATTCTCAAGTTTATTGTGTTTCTCGACCAATGCTTGTTGTTTCTTCAGCAGTTTTTGCTGCTTCTTCACAACTTTTGCCAGTTTCTTATTAAACTTCCTCTGCTTTTTAAGGGCTTTCTTCGCTTGCTTGAGAGACTTCTTATCCTCAACCGAAACCTCGCTTTCGATAGCTGGGGCAACCACTTCTAACAACGCTGATGGCTCTGTTACTTTGATTTGGGCTTTAACCGCTTCACGCTGCTGCTTTGCAGCACGCTTTTGGGCTCGGAGCTCTTTCACTAACGCAACATGCTCTGGTTGAGGCTTGATAGTTTCAGCAAGCAGGCCACAAGCGGCTTTCTCTTTATCAGGAAGAGCTTGGCAGCTTGCCGGTGGTATTGCAGAAGGTTTACATAGGCTGGATTTGCTTGCTGAAGAACGTGCACACGAACGACAAACGAACTTAGGCTCACTCACCAAGCGGTGAATTTCTCCCAAGTTTGCGGCGATATCACGGCGGTTCAGCTTACAAAAACGTTTGGTCATCTAACGGCTCCAACCAAGAATAGGAATAATTCTTAGTTAGATATACCTTTAGATTGCGCACTAATCAAGCACAAATTCTCACTTTTAATACGCAACCATGAGAGCATTGCAACTAAGTCATTGATGCTTTTACATATACATCAAAACGGTTCTTTTTGGTCTCTATCGCCATGTTTGGTTTTTGTTCATCAAGCCAATTTGCGTAATCTGGGCGCTTAACGACCACACGCTTTGTTGCTAACTCTAATGCAGGCTTCAGCAGCCCATCGGCATCTAGGTCTGCACCCACCAAAGATTGGAATACGCGCATCTCTTTTTTCACTAGCGCTGACTTTTTCTTGTTCTCTGGATGCGGGTACATCGGATCGAGATACACAACATCGGGCTTATCGAAACTAGTATCGCTCGCGAGTTCATCCAAAGCATTAAGGCTAGAGGCATGAATTAACGACATACGCTCACTCACCCAGCCACCGATATCGGGGTCCTGCTTAGCACGCTCTAAACCATCATCAAGTAAAGCTGCCACCACAGGATGACGCTCAACCATCTGAACCTTACAACCCAAGGAGGCGAGAACAAACGCATCTCGGCCTAGACCAGCTGTGCCATCAAGCACCGTAGGCGTTGCTCCTTTATTCAAACCCGCAGCCTTTGCGATCGCTTGTCCTTTACCACCACCGAACTTACGGCGATGGCCAACAGCACCACCGACGAGATCAACATAAATAGCCCCAAGCTTTGGCTCATCGACCTTACGCAGCTCTAAACGCTCAGAGGTAAGCACCAACGCAAACAGGCTCAACTCATCGTGAGTCAGCTTCCAGCGGCTTGCCAGTTCTTCTAAACGAGGGGATAAAGATGGATCTTCACAGATAAGGTTGAGTTGCAAAGGGAGCTCTCCAGAATAAAGGGTCGCTGTAAGTGTAATGATTTTGGCAAGGCATACCAATCTTTTGTGCTATCGTAAAACCACTCGAAGAGACAAACACAGAGACACTGATGGACGCCAACCTACCTCGCCTAGATGATCTAGACCGTGCGATTCTAAAAACCTTGATGGAAGATGCTCGAACACCTTATGCCGAGATGGCGAAACAGTTTGAAGTCAGCCCTGCGACCATTCATGTTCGTATCGAGAAGATGAAAGCAGCCGATATCATCGAGGGAACGGAAGTGATCGTGAATACTAAGAAACTCGGTTATGACGTCTGTTGCTTCATCGGAATTAACCTCAACGCGGCCCGTGATTATCACTCCGCCTTAGAAAAGCTGAATGCATTAGATGAGGTAGTCGAGGCTTACTACACCACTGGGGCATACAACATCTTCGTCAAACTGATGTGTAAATCGATTGAAGAGCTGCAATATGTGTTGATTGATAAGCTACAGGCGATCGATGAGGTGCAATCGACGGAAACGCTGATCTCGTTGCAAAACCCAATCAATCGCAACGTTAATCCTTAATTAATCTCTCTTTGTCAGAATAGAAAAACGCCTCGACCCTATACCGGTTCGAGGCGTTTGCTTATCTCATAACAACTAACGTTAGATTAGAACCACTTAGTCTTAGTTGCTTCTTTCACTGCTGACATAACGAGTGTCGGTAGTGAAGCTGCCATGATCACACCAAATAGGTGACCTACAGATAGTGCTTCAGTATTGAAGATTAGCTGACCTAGGCCTGTGTAGATAACCCCCAGCGATAGAATTGCTGACACTGCCACTGCACCTAGTAGGTACGGGTTAGTGAATGGGTTACGACGGTATAGCGACGTAAACGTACGCGAATCAAATAGGTGCCATAGCTGAGCAAATACCAACATTGCAAATGCCATGGTTTGAGCATAGTTTGCTGAGAAGCCATTAGTCAGCGCCCAGTTAAATGCCATGTAGCTCATGCCACCTAATGCTAGACCACGAGTAAGGATACGAGTGCCTAGGTGATCACTGAAGAAGCTCTCGTTACGTTTGCGAGGCTTACGTTCCATCAGATCTTTCTCTTCTGGCTCAACACCTAGCGCTAGCGCCGGTAGACCATCCGATACCAAGTTGATCCACAGAATCATTAATGGTGTTAGCGGCAAGATAGCCTCTGGGCCCATCATTAGGAATGCAAATAGGATGACCGATACTTCACCGACGTTTGCAGTTAATGCCTGACGGATAAACTTACGCAGGTTATCGAAGATTTGACGACCCTGGCGAACCGCTTTCACGATAGTGCTGAAGTTGTCATCCAGAAGGATAAGGTCACCCGAGTCTTTCGCTACCGATGTACCTGTGATACCCATTGCAACACCGATATCGGCACGACGCAGTGCTGGTGCATCGTTCACACCGTCACCTGTCATCGCTGCAACTTCGTTATTTACCTGCTGAGCTTGAACAATACGCAGTTTGTGCTCGGGAGTTACACGAGCGAATACCGCTACCTGAGGGCAGATTTGTTGCAGCTTCTCATCGTCCATTTCGTCTAGCTCTGCACCAGTGATAACGAGGTCTTTCTCGCTACGGATAATCCCTATCTCACGTGCAATAGCTGCCGCTGTTAGGGCATGGTCACCCGTGATCATTACCGTTCTCACACCCGCTTGGTAGCAACTTTCAATCGCATCACGCACTTCTGGACGTGGTGGATCCATGATGCCGTATAGACCAAGAACCGTAATGTCCTTCTCAAGCTCAGTGTGGTCACGCTCTAGATCAGCTTCTGTTAGTTCTTTAAAGCCTACAGCCAGTGTACGTAGAGCATCTTGTGCGAAGTCTTGGATTGCTGCTTCATAGTTTGCAACGATTTCTTCACTTGGGTTTACTGCAAGCGCAAGATTACCGTCTGTCGACATTGGAGTGTGATCAACAGGAGTGCCATCAACCATAAAGCCAGCGGCATTGCTTAAGATTACGTCTGGCGCACCCTTAATCGCAAGGAAGTGCTTACCTTCAGGGTCTTTAACAATCACTGAAGCCATCTTACGAGATGAGTCGAACGGGAACTTGTCCACGATAGAATAACCGCCCGTCGTCAGCATCTCTGATTGATTCAGACCAGCTTTCGCTGCTGCAACAATCAATGCGCCTTCTGTTGGGTTACCACGAACCGATGACTTGTCACCATCCATCAGGTATTCAGAGTCATTACATAGCGTCGCAACAACCAGGCCTTTCATCATCTCTGGGCTCTGCTTTGCATCGACATTGTGTGACAATGGCTTGAACTCACCTTCTGGGCTAAAACCTTTACCGCTTACTTCCCAGTAACGACCGCTTGCGTCATACGCCTTCATAACCTGCATTTGGTTTTGCGTCAGCGTACCTGTTTTATCTGAGCAGATGACCGTCGTTGAACCTAGAGTTTCAATTGCAGCCAGTTGTTTCGCCAGTGCGTTGTTCTTCACCATACGGGTTGAACCCATAGTTAGAACAATGGTAATAACCGTTGGAAGACCTTCAGGAATCGCCGCTACCGACAGTGAAATACCTGTGTTTAGAATCTCTAACCAAGGCATACCGTAGTAAAGACCGATCGCACACACCACAGCAACCACACCAAGAGCCACCACCATCAGTGTCTTAGCAATGGTATCCATACGCTCTTGCATTGGTGTTTTGGTTTCTTCAGTGTTAGCCATTAGGTCAGCAATGTGACCCACTTCGGTCTGCATACCCGTTGCTACAACCAGACCCAGACCAGTACCGGACGTCACCATCGTAGTCATGAAACCCATATTTAGCTGATCACCTAGACCAACCGTTTCATCGTCTATGGTCTTGGCAGTCTTGTCGACAGGCTCAGACTCACCAGTTAGCGCCGCCTCATCGATAGATAGGCGGTTTGCTTCTAGAATTCGGACATCAGCCGCCAGTATGTCACCTGTGCTGATTTTTAGGATGTCACCCGGAACGATATCGCTCGCTGGAATGTCCATCCACTCACCATCTCGCTTAACCTGCGCAGATGGTGCCGCCATTTGACGCAGTGCTTCCATACCCTTCTGAGCTTTAAACTCCTGCCAGAAAGCGATTAAAGCATTGATAAAGATGATCGCAGTAATGGCTATCGCATCGACTAGGTGTCCTGTAAAGTACGAAACAATCGCACCAACACCCAGGATGAAGATCAATGGGTTTTTAAACTGGTGAAGAAATAGCTCAAGAGCAGATTTACCCGCTTTCTCCTGAAGCTCATTTTTTCCGTATTGTGATTGACGCTCGGTGACTTCGTTTGAAGTCAAACCTTGCTCTGACGATACACCCATCATCTGCTGGGTGTTCTCAACCGTCTCGGTGAACCACTTTTTAGTCATAGGGAACTCTCCAAGTCAATTCAGTCGACATCGGTAAAATGACAAACCGATAAAAAGTAATCGCTGAATGTAATCACGACACTTAAATGCATAGTTATCTGCATTAAATGCATATCAAAAGTTAATTTAAACTACCTGAAGAAACACCATCTTGTAATTAACTTTCGGACAGTAGGTACCTCATCTAGAGCACTTCTTTGACCCAAAACAAACTCATAACCAAATGACTCTATACCCAAGATATACATTGTAAGAAAGGGTTAATAAGACTGAGATTCAGCTGAAGTAATACTTCTAAAATTTCGAAAAATGAAAGTTAATTACAGGTTTGGAATAAATTTCACATTCACCCAGTTTATAGGTAAGTGGGAGGTAAAATTAAAGTAGATTTTTATTCACAAAAAAAGCCTCTAGTTAACTAGAGGCTTTCATTAATTTTAGGTTGGTGCTTAACGCAAATACTTAAACAGCAATCCCAGAATGACGAAGTAACGCATCAATTTGAGGCTCACGACCTCGGAAACGCTTAAACAACTCCATTGGTTCTTCACTGCCGCCCATTTCTAGAATGTTGTTCAAGAAACGCTTACCAGTGTCTTTATTGAAGATTCCCTCTTCTTCAAAGGCAGAGTAGGCATCTGCAGACAATACCTCAGCCCATAGGTAACTGTAGTAACCTGCGCTATAGCCACCAGCAAAAATATGACCGAAGCTATGAGAGAAACGATTCCACTCTAGGCTTGGTAATACAGCGACTTTTGACTTCACATCCGCTAACGTCTCTAGCACTTTCGCACCGACCTCAGGGTCATATTCAGTATGAAGCGTGAAATCAAACAGACCGAATTCAAGCTGACGCAAAATAAACATCGCCGACTGGAAGTGCTTCGCAGCAAGCATCTTATCTAGCATCTCTTTTGGTAGCGGTTCGCCCGTTTCGTAGTGGCTAGAGATAAAGGCTAGCGCTTCTTCTTCCCAGCACCAGTTCTCTAGGAATTGGCTTGGGAGCTCAACTGCATCCCATGGCACACCATTAATACCCGATACCGCGCCCGCGTCCACTTGCGTTAGCATATGGTGAATACCATGACCAAACTCGTGGAATAGCGTCACCAACTCGTCATGAGTAAATAGTGCAGGCTTGTTCCCTACCGGCTTGTTGAAGTTACACGTTAGGTAAGCCACTGGTGTTTGTAGCTCACCCGAAGCGGTAATACGGCGACCACGGCAATCGTCCATCCATGCCCCACCACGCTTATGCTCACGAGCGTACAGGTCAAGGTAGAAGCTACCACGTAAAGTATCGTTCGCGTCGAAGATATCAAAGAAACGAACCGACTCATGCCAGGTATCCACTCCTTCACGCTCTTTCACCGACATACCAAAGACTCGATTCAGCACTTCAAATAGACCGCTTACGGCTTTTGATTCTGGGAAGTATGGGCGCAGCTCTTCATCAGAGATCTGGAATAAGTGCTGCTTTTGCTTTTCGCTGTAGTAAGCGATGTCCCAAAGATTTAGTGTCTCAACACCAAACTCTTTGTTAGCAAATTGACGCAGTTCTTCAACTTCACGCTCACCTTGCGGCTTCGCTTTAGAAGCTAGGTCATTTAAGAAACCGAGTACTTGAGATGGGTCTTCCGCCATTTTGGTTGCCAAAGACTTTTCGCTATAGGTATTGAAGCCCAGCATACGAGCAATTTCATGACGCAGTTTTAGCTGCTCAGCAATAAGCTCAGTGTTGTCCCACTTACCAGCATTTGGACCACGATCCGATGCACGAGTGACATACGCTTCGTACAACTCTTGGCGCAGCTCTTGATTATCACAGTAAGTCATTACTGGTAGGTAAGAAGGAATGTCGAGGGTTAATAAGTATCCCTCAAGCTCTTTTGCTTCTGCCGCCGCTTGGGCTGCCGTCAATGCCGATTCTGGCATACCGGATAACTCTGTCACATCCGTCACATGCTTAGTCCAGCCCATCGTCGCATCAAGTACATTATTCGAGAACTGCGAGCCAAGCTCTGACATACGCTTGCTGATCTCACCGTAACGGTGCTGCTCATCCGCAGGTAGACCGATGCCAGAAAGCTCAAAGTCACGTAGTGAGTCAGTAATCGTTTTCTTCTGTGCTTGATTTAGCTCAGCAAAGGTATCGCTCGACTTAATCGCTTTGTATGCTTCAAATAGACCTTTGTGTTGACCAACCCAAGTGCCGTATTCAGATAATAGTGGCAAACAGCTTTCGTAAGCTTCACGTAGTTCATCACTGTTCACGACCGAATTCATATGGCTCACTGGTGACCAAATGCGACCTAGGCGATCATCACTCTCTTCGATAGGAGCAACTAGGTTATCCCAGGTCGGTTGAGTGTTGTCGGCAAGTACTTGCTCAATCTTAGCGCGGCAATCGTTGATCGCTTGCTCAACAGCAGGCTTTACGTGCTCTGGCTTAATCTGAGAAAACGGAGGCAAGTCCGTGAAGGTAAGAAGCGGGTTAGACATAAGGCAATCCTTTTAAGTCAGTCATCTGTTCAAATCGATTGATTTACTCATAGCTCTCTACGTCATTCCCTACAGTGAGGAACGAACGAGATAGGGAATCTCGCTTTTTAAGCCAAAAAGAAAACCAGTTCGTCTTTGTTATTTTTATTTCGTCTTAGATAGTAAATATAGGTATGTTCAGCAATTTTCAATAGTGGCGTATAATCAGGCTACTTATCTAGAACAATAATACGCCCTTCGGACGTTTTGAGAGACCAATTTGCTTAGTTATCGCCACAGCTTTCACGCTGGCAACCATGCCGACGTTGTAAAACACATCGTTCAAAGCCTTATCCTTGATTCACTCAAGCAGAAAGATAAGCCATTTGTTTACCACGATACGCATTCTGGTGTGGGACGCTACGACCTAACTCACGAATGGTCAGAAAAAACCAGCGAGTACAAGCAAGGAATCGCTAAGGTTTGGCAACAAAGTGACATTCCAGCAGAGATCCAAAGCTACCTAGACTCTATCAAAGTGCTAAACAACGGTGACAAGCTACGTTACTACCCAGGCTCACCTCGCGTGGCTCGCGCTCAATTGCGCGAACAAGATCGCATGGTACTGACAGAATTGCACCCTGCAGATCACCCGCTGTTGGAACAAGAGTTTCACCGAGATCGCCAGGTGAAGATCTACAAAGAAGATGGCTTCCAACGCCTGAAAGGTAGCTTGCCACCTAAAGAGCGTCGTGGGCTTGTGCTTATCGACCCACCTTACGAGTTGGCAAAAGAGTACCGCGATGTAGTAACGGCTATCGCGCAAAGCCACAAGCGCTGGGCAACGGGCATCTACGCAATTTGGTACCCGGTGGTGAATCGCTACGATATCGAAGACATGCTCGAAGGCCTGGAAGGTTTGGGCATTCGCAAGATCCTACAAATTGAGCTTGGTGTTTCACCAGACACTAACGAGCGAGGCATGACAGCATCAGGCATGATCGTGATTAACCCGCCGTGGAAACTAGAAAGCCAAATGAAAGAGATTCTTCCTTTCTTAAAAGAGGCTATTGCACCAGCAACAGGCCACTGGAAAGTGGATTGGATCGTACCTGAATAATGGTATTTGAGATGAAGCGCCTGCTTCGTCTTATCGTTATTTGTCATTGATATGCTGACTTTTTCTCATTGGGAATAAAATCAGAGTCGAATTATCATGGATGACAAGGATAGCTCAGAGTGTAGATTGAGTTTGCTCAAACTCATCCCAATATACTCAAGAAGCAAACAAATAAATTAATAAGCTCTCGGAGAAAGTAATGGCAACGCATTTTGATTACATCTGTATTGGTGGTGGTTCTGGTGGTATTGCATCAGCAAACCGTGCGGCTATGTACGGCGCTAAAGTAGCACTCATCGAAGCTCAAGACCTTGGCGGTACTTGTGTGAACGTGGGCTGTGTTCCTAAAAAAGTTATGTGGCACGGTGCTCAAGTTGCTGAAGCAATGAATCTATACGCTGAAGACTACGGCTTTGATGTCGACGTTAAAGGTTTTGACTGGAGCAAACTGGTTGAAAGCCGCCAAGCATACATTGGTCGTATCCACCAATCTTATGACCGTGTTCTAGGTAACAACAAAGTAAACGTAATCAAAGGCTTTGCTAAGTTTGTTGATGAGAAGACTGTAGAAGTAAACGGTGAACACTACACGGCAGATCACATCCTGATCGCAGTCGGTGGTCGCCCTACCATTCCAAACATCCCAGGTGCGGAATACGGCATCGATTCAAACGGCTTCTTCGATCTAAACGAACAACCAAAACGCGTAGCGGTTATCGGTGCGGGTTACATCGCGGTAGAGATCGCCGGTGTTCTTCACGCATTAGGCACTGAAACACATTTGTTCGTGCGTAAAGAATCGCCGCTGCGTAGCTTCGACCCAATGATCATCGAGACATTGGTTGAGGTAATGGAAGCAGAAGGCCCTACACTGCACACCCACTCTGTTCCAAAAGAAGTGGTGAAAGAAGCAGATGGCAGCCTAACCCTCCACCTAGAAAACGGTGAGAGCCAAAATGTTGACCAACTCATCTGGGCAATCGGCCGTCATCCAGCAACGGATGCAATCAACCTTGCTTCAACAGGCGTTGAAACCAACGACCGTGGTTACATCAAGGTAGACGAATATCAAACGACTAACGTTCCTGGTATCTACTGTGTTGGTGACATCATGGAAGGCGGTATCGAACTAACGCCTGTTGCGGTAAAAGCAGGTCGTCAGCTTTCTGAGCGCCTATTCAACGGCAAGACGAATGCGAAAATGGACTACGAGCTTGTTCCTACTGTTGTATTCAGCCACCCACCAATTGGCACTATCGGTCTTACGACTCAAGAAGCTGAAGAGAAGTACGGCAAAGACAACATCAAGGTTTACACTTCAGGTTTCACTGCAATGTACACAGCCGTGACTAAGCACCGTCAACCTTGCCGCATGAAACTCGTATGTGCTGGCGAAGAAGAAACGGTAGTTGGTCTACACGGTATCGGCTTCACTGTTGACGAAATGATTCAAGGCTTCGGCGTAGCAATGAAGATGGGCGCAACCAAGGCAGACTTCGACTCTGTAGTGGCTATCCACCCAACTGGCTCTGAAGAATTTGTTACTATGCGTTAATGCCTTTCCCCATCTGAGATGGAGGAAATGCCGATAATAAAATGCCACTCAACTGAGTGGCATTTTTTGTTTGCATTGGAACTGAGCGCGTTTCAATCATCCTTGAGGCAGTTTTAATCGTTAATGAGGCTTTAAAATAAAAATTTATAAAAGTTACTAAATCGATAATGGGTCGTTTTGAAAATCCAATAGAATTACGCCCAAAAACACCTAGCACCTAAATCGTGTATACCGTCAGTAAACAATTCACCATTTTCGCTTATCATTTACTCGGTTTGCCAGAACATGAGCAGCGTCATGCTCTGCAAAAACTGCGAAACAAAAGCACCGCGCTATATCGAAAACTAGCTCCACTCATCGAGCTTTCAAACGCCCCCTCTGTCACTGACGTGATAGGGCATGCAGCTCAACAGTTGATGGAACCTAAGCAAGACCTTAACAATACCATCATAGACAAATACCTTCTTACTCATGAGTTAGGGAGAGGTGGCATCAGTGTTGTATACGCTGCAAAGCGTGCCGATGAGACCTTCGAACAGAATCTCGCCATTAAGTTAATTCAACCTTCTATCGCTCGCACCTTGGGGACCAAGCTGTTATTCAAAGAAGCCCAAACACTAGCCCAGCTCAATCACCCACACATTGCAAAGGTATTTGATGGGGGATTTTACCAAGATTCAGTCTATATCGTGATGGAGTACGTTAAGGGGTGTACGTTAAACGAGTACATCAATACCTATGACTTGAGCCGAGCGAAAAAGCTAAAGCTGTTTATACAGATAGCCTCAGCGATACATCACGCTCATCAACAAGGTGTCATTCACGGCGATATTAAGCCCGAGAATATTCTGATTGATTCCCAAGGTTTTCCCAAGATACTCGACTTCAACCTACTGAGTGGTTCTGCCGCTCTCTCATCAGCCATTTCAATTTATACACCGGGTTACGCTAGCCCTAATCAAGTCGATGGCAAATCGCCTACTCAGTGTTGTGACATATTTGCTCTCGGAAAAATATTGGACTTATTGTTTACAAGTAAAAGCCACTACGACGACATAAACTGGCTCATAAACAAAGCTCTACAAAAGACCACAACTTCCTACCCAGATCTGGCATCACTGCTCAAAGATGCTAAGTGTATATCGGAAAACTTACCCATATTAGAACGCTCAAGGAGTCCCTTCTATCGTGCCCTAAAATACAGCCAACGTTATCCTTTACTATGTATTTTTACCTTCGTTTTAGTCTCTAGTAGTTCACTGTTGGTCTCGTCTATTGTGAGCCAGAGTGAACGAGAAAAACGAATATCTGCCCAGATAACCCAGCAACTCATACACACAATAGCGGGCCTCCGGGCAACACAAGATAATCAGGCACGTGTTAGCTCAATCCTCAAACGAACCCGAGAGAGTATTCGCCTATCTTCAGACATACCACCAGCGACGAAAAGCATACTACTGCGTTCGTTAGCCCCTTTGACTCTAAGCCAACAGAACTCCCAAAAGGTAAGCAGAAAAAGTGAACGAAAACCCACTCAATCTTGAATCCATTATTCTGCAATGGAAACTCGGAAGTAAAGAAGCAGAACATCAACTATATCAACTCGCTTACGCCCATCTACATAGGCTCTCCAAGCAGGAAAGGGCTCGAAATGTCCACAAGCATGGCTGTGATAGCCCTGTTTTTTGGGATGGTACCTGTAACACGACCGCACTCGTTCATGATGCCTACCTAAAGCTGTCTCAATCCGACACCACTCTTATTGAGAACACTCGCGATTTCATGCTGCTCATCGTCAAAATTATGCGCCAAATCTTAATTGATAACGCCCGCCACCATTGTGCGCAAAAACGCCAAAAAGCCATTGAAAACCATGAGCAACAGAAAAGAAGCTTTGAGCAGTTAATCGTTATGGATAAGGCGATAGATAGTTTTAGTGCCAGCTACCCACGTCAATCAAATGCCTTGAAACTGCGGTACTTTGGCGGAATGAAAAATCAGGAGATCAGCCAAGTTCTCGGTTGTAGTACTAGCTTGGTTGAGAAAGACCTCAAGTTCTCTCGATTTTGGTTAACACAGAAGCTCAACCCCACTCAAAAACACAATGGTTTATAAAAAAGTTTACGGATTTTTCGCGCAAATACGTGCCTTGTACAACTAGATACATAGAGTTAAAAAAACGCCGGTTTTAATTTCACCTTAATAAATTACTCTTCGGAGTAGGGATAAATAATGAACAAGGTAGCTTTATTAACGGCGTCAGTGGCTCTCATACTCGCAGGGTGTGGTAGCGAATCCTCAAGTCCTACATCACCGGACAAACCAAGCCCTTCCACTCAAATCAAAGCCATCGATGGCTACCTAGTGGGGGCCGAAGTCTGGGTGGATATGGATGATGACCAATTACTTAATGAGAATATAGACAAAAAGGTTGGTATGACGACTACGGGAGGTAAGTTTTCACTCCCAGAAGACCTGCAAGATCACTTTGTGTTTATCAAAGCAAAAACGGGTGAAACCGTCGATGAAACTCGTGGTTTGGTCGAGAAAGATTTTGCCCTTGGCGTAACGCCTGGTGGCAAGGTGATCAACCCGATGACCAACATGGTGGTAGAGCAGCTCAATCAGGACGTAACATTAACTGTTGAGCAAGCACAGTCCAAGGTTGTAGAAGCTCTAAACAAGACTGGTCTGGATACCACCTCAAAACTAATCTTTGGCGATTATATTGCGGATGACAGTGAAAAAGCTCAAGCGCTCAACATCATCGGTGAAACGCTCGTTGATCACGCTGATAAAGATGTAGACATACAATTAGAGATTGCGAATAAAGTAGCTGAATCTACGGTAGATATCATCAACGATGACAGCAAAGACTTAAAAGGCTTCTCTCCTAAAGTCGATGTCTCAAAAGATGGCGTCATCGAAGTAAAAGAGAATAATCGCCCTATCCATGACCTAGGCGATAAGTTAATAGCAATCGAGCCGATTGAACTAGGCACTGCGTGGCAAAGCTACGATGCATCACAACACTTTAGTGATGCAGATGGCGATACTATGACTTACCAACTTAAAGAGTTGACTCATCAGCTTAACGGCTTAACTATCGATAACGATTCTGGGATAATCGACGGCACATTGGAGCAAGCGGGTACTTTCATTTATCAAGTATTTGCCAAAGATACTCATAAGGCGGTTTCTTACCCAATCAGTATCAAGGTCACCGTAACCTCCCCTAACTCAGCACCAACACTAGATACTGAAATTGAATCAGCCCTCAATACTGAAGTAGCCAACTGGTATCTACAAGAAGGTGAAGTGTTCAATGAAACGCTCAATATCGCCGATCTGTTTACAGACTCTGATGGCTATATCAAAGTGGTAAACGTGGAGTTTGAGAATGTAGTTGGCGGCCTAACAAAGCGTGTTGATAGCCACAATCTACAAATTACCATCTCTGGTACACCCGTTTCTGCCACTCAAGAGCAAGGTAACATCCTGATCTCGGTAAAAGATGACCAGGGAGCACCTGCCGGAGAGACGGCGACCTTAACACTACCAATCGTTGAGGAAGGAACTCCTGTTGAGCCACCTAAACCAAGTGGTATTGAAGATACCTACTTCTACCAGCTAGCCCTTGAAGGATTTGATTCCTCAAATACAGGTGTATCATGTGAAGTACGCTACTTTGATTCACAAAGCCAACAGCTGTATGGTCATAAGCGCTCACTGGAAAGTTTCCGCGGATGCCCAGAAGTTAATACCTCACTACGTCCGAGTGAGAACCCTAACTTCGAGTCTCTAGGCGCTTATACTACCGATGATGATGGTGGGTTTACGCTCTTTATGGAAGAAGATGGTGAGAGCATGTCTGTTCGCTACTTTGCTCAGAAATATAACGGTTATTTTGTTTTCAAAAATGCGTACAAGAGCAACGATGAGAACATGAATGAACTTCATGCAGCATACACAACGGCAGATCCACTCAACCAGATCATTGCTCAACAAATTACTAATGGTGTTGTGGAAGATGTCTGGTCAGAGGGTGCACTTCATTTCATCGACAATGAAGGCAATATCAACCATATGGATGTTGACGGTGCTATGAACGATGTAGATTCGAGTTGCAGTGGCAATATGTGTGAAGGCGGAGTATCAGATGCAGACCTACACATCAAAATGAGCTGCGACAACGTAAAATCTATCTATGACTTTACGGCAGATTTCTCAATATCAGACTCGCCTATGATGTGGAATGTTCAGTATTTCGATAACGGAGATTCATGCAGCATCGATTTCACCTCCGAGGCTAATATTCAGCCTGGTATACACACGCTCTATGGTGAAGTAAAAGAAACACAACAAGGTCGTTACGAAGATATTCTATTTAGCTTTGAAAGATAGATAAAACCAAGCCCGAGATTCTCACCTCGGGCTTTACCTTACTTCACACACATCACATTCAGCAATGAGGTACCTTTGAGCTGGTTCACCTTACCGCTGGTAAACAAGCCTTTTTTATCTAAGCCCCAATACGGTAGGTGCATTGGCCATTTATCGCGCTCCATGACCCTAGAGTCGATCAGCGTTTTCCATTGCTGTTCAGTTGCGAGCTGCATTCCAACACTCGAACATGCCTCAGTAGCTTGAGGGTAGTCCATACGATTCCATGGAAGTTCATGCTCCATATAGAACTGCTTGTTATCGACTGCGTAAACGACTGAGTAGGTATTGCCTCGCAACTCTGCGGTGCGACGGATGGACAGCGGTGAGTCTCCATTCGTCTGTTTCATTATCGGTGCTGGTATTGGCTTGGCCACAGGTTTAGGGCTCAGCTTTGGCTGAGGCTTAACCTTTGGAACAGGCTTCGGTGCTGGTTTGGTTGTCACCTTGGCGACTTTCTTAGGTTCCGCCTGCTTTGGCTTACCATCCACCTCTCGAATGAAGGATTGCTTGTAAGCGCTTTGTTTTTTTACTGCCGCCAGATCTTTAGCCGCTTCTGAATGCATCTTGTATGGGCCAATCAAGCAACGGTAACCTTTATTTTCCGGCTTCATCCACACATCTGACGATATCTGATCATAGAGCGCTTTTGCTTTGGCTAACGCCAATGGCTGATTGAACACACCACATTGGATCCAAAACAAGCCTTCTTGTTTGCTTGGTTTACGCCCCCAAAGTCCGTCACCAATCGGGCAAGACTTTGACAGCATCGGTAGTTCATTGTCAGATGCCTGAGTCGCATCACACAAGAAATCGGAACCTTGATCTGCGGTCGCAATACCAGGAAAGACCAAACAGGTCGCTCCAATCAAAGGCAGTATCGATTTAAGTTTATGAATCATGACAACATCTCTAGAATAATTCTGATTATTTTACCGTATTAGCATCAATAAAATGTGAACAGCAATAAGAAATACGATGCTAAATCATATTTAGTTTAGGTAAGTTCTAGCGTAACAATCTATCTAGTAGATCACTAATTGACATTAATATTAGTGAAATCAATTCACTAGGGCGAGATAAAAACAACAAAGGGCTCCGAAGAGCCCTTTATAATTCAGTTTAGGTCACCCTTAACCCTTAACCCTTAACCCTTAACCCTTGTAGATTTTAGGGTTAAATACATCACGTAACCAGTCACCCAGTAGGTTGATTACCAGTACCAAGGTAACAAGTACGATGCCAGGGAAGGCAGTAATCCACCAAGCGCCAGAGAATATATACTTAAAACCAATGCTGATTAGGGCTCCTAGTGATGGTTGGTCAACTGGAAGACCCAGACCAAGGAACGATAGTGCGGCTTCAGACATGATGGCGTTCGCTACCTGTACTGTAGAGATAACCAAGATTGGAGACAGACAGTTAGGTAGGATATGGCGGAACATGATACGTGGCGCTTTGAAGCCCATCACACGTGCCGCTTCGACGTATTCTTTCTTCTTCTCTGCCAATACCGATGCACGGATAGTACGCGCATATTGCGGCCATTCAGCCACACCGATGATCACTACTAGCATCACGACCGCATACTGACTGTAAAAGTCACTACCGAAGCTCGCCTTAAAGATGGCCGACACAATGATCGCAACCATCATCGTAGAGAACGACAACTGAACATCAGCGAAACGCATTAGGAAGCTATCGACACGGCCACCAAAGTAACCCGCAGAAAGACCAATAATGATGCCCAAGAATAGCTGTAGTGCTACCGCGAAGAAGCCAATCGTCAGTGATAGGCGTGAACCGTACAAGATAGTCGATAAAATATCACGACCCTGCTCGTCAGTACCCAATACAAACTCGGGTTCACCACCATCCATCCAAACAGGAGGAAGCTCAGAGTCCATAATGTCGATAGACGTCAGATCGTATGGGTCTGTTGGTGAAATGATTGGGGCAGCAAGCGCCAACACCAAGAACACCAGAAATACGCTAAAGCTCGCCATCGCAACTTTATCGCGCTTAAAGTAGTACAGAAAATCTGACTGTTTAAATTGCTCCCAACGAGAAGGAGCTTTTGCTACTTGTTCCATGATTATGCTCCTTTGCCTGTTAGGTTAACCGTTGGGTTGATGATGCCGTATAGCAAGTCAACAATGGTGTTGGTCACAACGAAGATAAGACCAACAAAGATTACGTATGCCGTGATAAGCGGCGTATCTACACGGTTAATCGCTTCTAGGAAAAGGAACCCCGTACCCGGCCATTGGAAGACCGTTTCAGTTAGGATGGTGTATGCCACCATGGTACCAATCTGAACACCACCTACCGTCAGTACTGGCAGCATGGTATTTTTCAGTGCGTGTTGGTAGTAAATTTTATTTAACGCTAAGCCTTTTGCTTTACCGAACTTAATGTATTCCGAGCTCAGCACCTCAAGCATCTCTGAACGAACCAGACGAATAAACAGTGGCAGCATGATAGATGCCAAAGCAATACACGGAAGTACCAAGTGACGCAAGCCATCAATAGTAAAGAAGCCAGACTCCCACCCTAGTAGATTGGTCGTTTCTCCTCGGCCATAAGATGGCAGCCAACCCAACTCAATCGAGAAGACGTACATCAGCATAATCGCGGTCAAAAAAACCGGTATAGAAATACCAACGCTACTAAAGGTCATCACCACTTTGGTGAAAAAGCTCTTTGGATGGATCGCCGAGTAAACTCCTAGAGGTATAGATAAGCAGATAATAATCAGAGTCGCGCCAAATACGAGCTCTAGCGTCGCCCCTAGTTTATCTAGGATCACGTCCACAGCTGGACGCTTGAAGAAGTACGAAGTACCTAAGTCACCTTGTAGCGCAGCGCCTACAAAGCGAGAATATTTAGTAATGAAGGGATCATTCAGCCCTAGCTCATCACGCAGCTCTTGACGCTCTGCTTCAGAAACCGACTGACCAACAAGCTCACGTAACGGGTCACCCAGGTTATCCTGAATGGCAAACGCCACCAAACTGATCACAAACATCACTATCAGTGCCTGAAACAGGCGCTTGACCAGAAACGAAAACATTTCTTGCCCCTTAATCTTTCCATGATTTTCAATCTTTTTGGCGCATCTGTGTTCAATGGCCAAACCATTTTCAGTCTCAAAAATGGTACCCAGCCCGACTGAAACAAAGCTAAGTACCAAGAAAATGACAACCATCACCTCTGACGTTTTCGTCAGACACTCAATGAGGTTTTGTTAGCTTGAGTGCTAGCAGAGGTGGCTTATCACCACCTCTGCTAGTAGTAAGGTTGTTTGTATTAAGTATCAGTTACTTAACAACTAGGTCACCGAAGTATGGGAAGTTCATACCGTTAACGATTGGACCGATTTCTACGTTGCTCTTCGCTGCCCAAGAAGGATCCTGCCAGTGTAGAGGAACGAATGCTGCTTCATCGTAAAGCGTCGCTTCTACTTGCTTCAGCATTGCGCTACGTTTTGCTAGGTCAGTTTCTGAGTTAGAATCCATAACCAGCTTGTCAATTTCTGCGTTTGAGTAGTAACCACAGTTGTATTGACCTTTACCTGTTTCAGCATCACGCGTCATCGCTAGGAATTCAGTGAAGTTTGCTGAATCCTCTGTATCAGGGTGCCAGCCGATCATTAGCATGTCTGCTGCACACTTATCGAACTCAGGCCAGTATTGCGCTTTAGGCATCGTCTTCAGATCAACCTTGATACCAATCTTAGATAGCATTGCCGCAGACGCTTGAGCGATCTTGTCATCGTTTACGTAACGGTTGTTTGGCGCCATCATAGTTAGCGTGAAGCCATCTTCGTAGCCCGCTTCCTTCATCAGCTCTTTTGCTTTCTTAAGGTCGAAACGTGGTTTCAGGTCTTCATTGTAACCCGCGTAGCCTACTGGGCTCTGCTGACCTGCAGGTGTCGCTGCACCCTTCATGATGCGCTTAGCAATACCTTCGTTGTTGATTGCGTGAACGATCGCTTGACGAACACGAACATCTTTAAGCGCAGGGTTGCTGTTTTGGTTCATTTGGAACGTAATTACGCGAGTACCAGGCATAGTGTACAGCGCGATATCGTCAGCCTTCTCAATACGAGTGTAATCGTTTGGAGATACTGGAGCGATCATGTCTACACCACCAGAAAGAAGCGCCGCAACACGTGTTGCAGATTCTTTGATTGGTACAAGTGTTAGATTTTCAACGTTACCTTTGCTTTCTGTATCCCAGTAGCCGTCAAAGCGCTCAAACTCAACCTTAACGCCTTGCTCACGTGTTTTAACAACGAATGGGCCTGTACCAGATTGGTTCGTTGAAGCAAACGAGTTACCGTGCTTCACGATTTCACCTTTATCTTTACCATCAGCTGTTGTACCTGAGTAGAACTTGCTGTCCATAGGGAAGATATAGGTTGCTACGTTTTCAACTAGAGGGTAAGTACCGTCTGTTTTTACTTCAACCGTGTAGTCATCTACTTTCGTTAGAGAAAGTAGTGGGCCAAAGATACCTTTGAAATCAGGAGAAGATTTCAGACGCTCGAACGTCCACACTACGTCGTCTGCAGTGAAATCATTACCTGAGTGGAACTTAACGCCTTCGCGCAGTTTGAAACGCATTGTTTCGTTGTCTACACGTTCCCAAGATTCTGCTAGACGAGGTTCAAATTCCATATCCTGCGTAAAGCGAACAAGTGGATCGAATACCATGTGAGATAGCTGCATTGTGCCGCCAGACAGCTGCTCTTGAGGATCAAGTGATACTGGGTCAGCATCGTAAGCAACTGTAATGTTTGCTGCTGCAGCGCTAAAGCTTAGGCCTGCAGCCATTAAGGCAACTGCTAATTTGCTTTTCATGGTTTTCATTGCATAACTCCTTCATGCGGGGATCGAGTCCCTATTTGTTTGTGTTGTGTTTGCGTCTGAATCGCATCCAAGCTGGGCTTGGTTTTCTTTATATGGCTTGCGCCGTTTTTATATCTTCTCGAAGACCAGTGAACTCTGGCATCAAAGAAATCAGTTGTTTGCTGTATTCGTGCTGAGGGTCATTAAAGAGCTGCTCTGTTGGTGCAACTTCTAATAGCGTACCCATTTGCATCACACCTACTCGGTCACACATCTGACGGATAACCGGCAAATCGTGGCTGATGAATAGCATGGTCAGATTCAGTTCTTGCTGTAGATCCTTAAGCAAGTTCAGAATTTGAGCCTGTACCGACACATCCAGTGCCGAGGTTGGCTCATCACAAATAAGCAGACGAGGACGAGTTGCCAGTGCGCGAGCGATAGAGATACGCTGACGCTGACCACCCGAGAATTCGTGAGGGTATTTCACGCCGGCCATTTTGCCGAGGCCAACGTGTTCTAGTAGGTCGTTCACGATCTGACGCGTTTCGGCTTCGTTGCGTGTCAGTTTGTGGAAACGAATAGGCTCCGCAATGATATCGAAGATCTTCATGCGCGGGTTCATAGAGGTATAAGGGTTCTGGAACACCATCTGCATCTGACGACGCAGCGGGCGACGCTCTTTTTCAGATTTCAGACCTGTTAAGTCAATGCCTTCAAACGACACCTTGCCTGAATTTGGTGCGTAAAGACCGGCGATGACACGTGCGATGGTCGATTTACCAGAACCAGACTCACCGACCAAACCAAACGTCTCACCTTCGTGTACTTGGAAGCTCACATTGTTTGAAGCTTGTACGTATTCACGACGGCTCTCAAACAAAGAATCCTTGGTAACAAAGCGTAGGTTAACGTTTTCGACATTCAGCAGCGGACCGGTGTAATCACGATGGTCTTGGCTTTGACCCAACCAGTGGTTTTTAACGTCCAACGGTTCCATTTCTGCCGCTTCTTCGATGTACGACACCAACGGGAAACGGTCTAACTTGATGTCTGAACGCGGTACTGCTGAAATAAGGCTACGTGTGTACGCATGGTCTGGGTCACCCAGAACTTTCGCCGTAGGACCAAATTCAACCAGATCACCTCGGTACATAACCGCAACGCGATCTGTCACATTCGATACCACACCCATGTCGTGCGTTACCAACATACAACCAACGTTGTTCTTGATACACAGCTCGCGGATGAGGTTAAGGATTTGGTCTTGGATAGATACATCTAGTGCCGTTGTCGGCTCATCGGCAATGATCAAGTCAGGTTCACCCGCCAGTGCAATCGCGATAACCACACGCTGGCGCATACCACCAGAGAACTGGTGAGGGTATTGCTTAAGGCGGTTTTCTGGTTGAGGGATACCAACCTGATTCATTAACGCTAGAGCGCGATCATAGGCTTCTTGGTCAGACACCTTCATGTTGGCATGAATGGTTTCTTTAAGCTGCTGCTCTACCGTGAAAAGAGGGTTAAGAGAGGTCATCGGGTCTTGAAAAATAAACCCAATTTTTGAACCGCGAACTTTGCGCATTTGTTCAGGAGAAAGGCCAGATACCTTTTCACCATCTAAAAATACATCACCACTAGCTATACGCCCTGGAGGGCTCAGTAGATCGATAACTGCGTTACCTACCGTAGATTTACCTGCACCAGATTCACCTACTACACCTACAATTTCGCCGCGTTCGATATTGAACGAAAGCGATTTAACCGCCGCATGAACACCATGACGAGATGGATACTCGATGCGAAGATTCTTCACCTCTAATAGTGACATCTTCAGACCTCTACTGCCTTGTCTGGGACATAAACTTCACGCATTCAAACCTAGAATGCATTTATGTCTGATTGAATCCATTCCGTTTCAGAACAAAAAACTGAAACTAATCTAGTGCGTCAATTTGGCAAATAAATCACAAAAAAGCAACAATTAAAGTATAAAAAACGGATTTCAAGCTTAAACAACACATAAAAATCGAATAGATATGCATTAACAAGCATTTAACACACACTCAAACTCACCAATATTGTGCGTAATGCACCAGAAAAAGCAGAGGAATAATCTAAAAGTGATAGATAGATCACCCATTTATAAATTAAGGACTATTCACCATCAAAGTTAACATAGCAGGAACATAAATTCGTAAAAATAATCGATAGCAGATTTGATCTCTAATTTTTACTTGATGAGAGGGTTTATTGACTAGAGAACTAGAGAACTAGAGAACTAGAGAACTAGAGAACTAGAGAACTAGAGAACTAGAGAACTAGAGAACTACTAAATTTTGAGGGGAGAGGTGAGCTTGTCAACCAACTTGCGATTGAAGATACGACTCTAGATATCCAGTTTTCTAAAAGCGAAGCGTTCTATAGGACGAAGTCCGTTCTAGCTTTCTGTACAAATAAACAGAATGCAAAAAGCCCTGATCTTTCGATCAGGGCTTCTCAATGATGGTCGGTGAAGAGGGATTCGAACCCCCGACCCTCTGGTCCCAAACCAGATGCGCTACCAAGCTGCGCTATTCACCGACAAAATTAATGGGGTGGCTAACGAGATTCGAACTCGCGACCACCGGAATCACAATCCAGGGCTCTACCAACTGAGCTATAGCCACCACTAATTTTTTGTATAACCACATATGCGATTATTGAAATAAGTAGCCGGGTGAAGAGCCAATTCAAAGAACAGGCGAACCCCGACCCATTCTTACGTTAGTAACATCTAACCTAAGAAATAGATAGTGGTCGGTGAAGAGGGATTCGAACCCCCGACCCTCTGGTCCCAAACCAGATGCGCTACCAAGCTGCGCTATTCACCGACTTTTGTTTTTCCTCGAAATTAATCAAGAATGGGAGCAATGCTACCAAAATAATGGGGTGGCTAACGAGATTCGAACTCGCGACCACCGGAATCACAATCCAGGGCTCTACCAACTGAGCTATAGCCACCATTATGTTTTCGCCAATTATTATGCTGTTAAAGCACTTCCGGATGGCGCGCCCGAAAGGATTCGAACCTTCGACCTTTGGCTCCGGAGGCCAACGCTCTATCCAGCTGAGCTACGGGCGCATGCCCTATCGGCGGAGTGGAATAATACGTATATCACACTTTGCCGTCTAGCTTTTTTTTTACTTTTTTTTGCGTTTGTTGGCTTTTTCAACAGTTAAAGTGTGATAAACCCCTATTATCCGCGTAATAGCTATTATTTAGTCGATAACTTGTTGTTTATTGCAACAAGTTAACAGGATATAATCACCCATAATTTACATTGATTTAACAGATGTTTCCTCATCTGGGCAATCGCACAAACACTCTAATAATATAATAGGTAATCCAAGCATTACCTCTGGAATGTAAAGTGAGTTTAATGGATATGTCTCGACGAATGATCAGCGTACTTGCCGCTGCACTAACTTTTTCTACAGCGGCCTTCGCTGGCAATATTAGCCAAGAAGAATATGATGCGATTGCAGAACGTATAAAACCTGTGGGTGATGTTTACCTTGCTGGCGCTGAGCCTGTAGCCGCTGAGCCTTCTGGCCCACGCGATGGCGCTTCAGTTTACGGTACTTTCTGTATCGCTTGTCACGCTTCTGGTGTGAGCGGTGCACCAAAAACGGGGGATGCGGGAGACTGGGCTCCACGTATCGCTCAAGGCCGTGACGTTCTAAACAATCATGCAATCAATGGCTTCAATGCGATGCCAGCAAAAGGCTCTTGCATGGATTGTTCAGACGATGAAATCATCGCGGCAATCGACCATATGATTGAAGGCTTATAGAAAGCTAAATCACTTCAGAACTCGTAGGGCCTTGCTTACTCAAGCAAGGCCCTTTTTAATGCGCGCAAAAAAGCAATGCGTACTTTTTACGCACTGAGCCTAAAGTAACCATACATTGAGACGATACAGTATACATAGCGCTTAATTATTGTCCTGAACAACTTATTAAAGGAGGCGATATGGATATTTCTTCAGTCAGCAACACCTCTTATCGTTCTAATGACTATGGGCTAGAGCATCAGCGCATCGATTCTCACCCCAAACAAAAGCAGCCACTGAAATTAGATAGCACTCAAACCAAGGTTCACATTGATCAAACGGCTAAGTTAATTAACCAGGTTTTACCGGAGTTTAGTGAGCACTTATCAGCAAAAGTGGTAAACCAAGGTGGTAGAACGTTTATCGAGATCCGTAATAGTGCAAACGACGTGGTCATCAAACGCATCTCAGATGCAGAGATCGCTGAATTTGTAGAATCAAGAAAGGTGGGAGCGGGCAGCCTACTCGATCAATACGTATAGTGGCTGCCTTTATCAGGGGGAGTAATTAAACTACTTCTTGTTGAACATGGCGCGAAGGTTAGCGATGTGGGCCTGACCTTTCGCCATACGCTCTTCTTGTGATACCGGCTTCTTGGTTTGCTCCCACTCAACATCGTCGAAAGGTAGCTCATCCAAGAAACGACTTTGGGTTGGTTTAACCAGTTCACCAAATTGACGTCGCTCTTTACACATAGTAAAAGTCAGCTCTTTCTGAGCTCGAGTAATACCGACATACATTAAGCGGCGCTCTTCCTCGACATTATCTTCATCGATACTGGTTTGGTGAGGAAGAATCCCCTCTTCTGTACCAATCAAGTAGACATAGGGAAACTCCAATCCCTTCGAAGCATGCAGCGTCATGAGCTGTACAGCATCGCTATCATCATCTTCTTCACCACGCTCCATCATGTCACGCAGTGTCAGGCGTTGAACCACCTCTTTAAGCGTCTTCTCTTCTTGGTCATAGTTATCACCTTCTAGGTCGGCAACAATCCATGAGTAGAGATCAGAAACGTTCTTCATACGCATTTCTGCCGCTTTCGGGCTCGATGATGTCTCGTATAAGAAATCTTCGTAGTTGATATCACGCACCAGAGAACGAACAGCATCGACAGTGTTACCACGCTCAGCATTATCAGCAATACGAACAATCCAATCGGTAAAACGACGAAGGTTCTCTAGGCCACGCCCAGTTAAATGCTGCTCTAGCCCAAGCTCAAAGCTAGCTTCAAACAAGCTCTTGCCTCGCATATTGGCGTAACTACCTAGCTTCTCTAGCGTGACCGGGCCGATCTCTCTGCGCGGGGTGTTTACAATACGTAGGAATGCATTGTCATCATCTGGGTTAACCAACACTCGCAGATAAGCCATGATGTCTTTAATCTCGGCACGGGCAAAGAATGAGGTGCCACCCGACAACTTATAAGGTACACGGTTTTGCATCAAAGATTTTTCGATCAGGCGTGATTGGTGATTACCACGATAGAGCACTGCATAATCTTTATATTCCGTGCGATTTAGGAATTTATGTGCGATCAACTCACCGGTAACACGTTCAGCCTCGTGCTCTTCATTTTTGGCGAGTAAGAACTTGAGCTTCTCGCCATCCGGAATCTCGGAAAAAAGTCGTTTCTCGTATACGTGAGGGTTGTTAGCAATCAATATGTTAGCACTACGCAAAATACGACTGGTCGAGCGATAGTTTTGCTCTAGCTTAATCAAGCGTAAGTTTGGATAGTCCTCACCGAGTAGAACTAGGTTTTGAGGTTTTGCACCACGCCAAGAGTAGATCGACTGATCGTCGTCACCTACAACGGTCAAGCGACCACGCTCACCGACAATTAGCCTTACCAATTCATACTGGCTGGTATTGGTGTCTTGATACTCATCGACCAATAGGTAACGGATTCGATTCTGCCAACGTTGACGCACTTCTTCATTTGTTCGTAACAACAGAACTGGCAATGAAATGAGATCATCGAAATCTAATGCGTTGTACGCCTTCATCTGCTTGTGATACATCTCAAAGCAGAATGCGAATAACTGCTGTTGTTCACCCTGAGCACGCGCTATGGCTTGCTCAGGTGTCAGCATGTCGTTCTTCCAGTTTGAGATTGTACTCAACAACTGACGAAGTAGATCTTTATCACCATCAAGCTGCTTTTCTGTCAGCTCTTTTAACAAGGCTAACTGGTCTTGGTCATCAAACAGGGAGAAGCCTGCTTTGAGACCTAAGGCTTTATACTCGCGTCGAATGATATTGAGACCTAGGGTATGGAAGGTGGAAACCATCAAGCTCTTAGCCTCTCCTTTACCTAACGTCTGGCCTACACGCTCTTTCATCTCGCGAGCCGCTTTATTAGTAAAGGTTACCGCCGCGATGTTGCGCGCCTTATAGCCACATTGCTGCACAAGATAAGCAATCTTATTGGTGATTACACGAGTTTTTCCCGAGCCAGCGCCGGCCAGAACCAAACAGGGCCCCGATACGTATTTCACGGCTTCATCTTGTCTTGGGTTTAACTTCATTGCTCTGCTTACCTTGTCAGGATCGGTTGACCAAAAAACTGCGCCTATGATAATCGCGGCTAGCTTGCATTGCTACGCTGATCTCACTTTTAACTCAAACGTAAGAATTATCGGATATGAATATATTGACAAGTTTTTAACACTGTCATCTATAAAATAACACTGCCATTTGTTTACTATTCCCTCTATAATGAATGAATGTTCATTCATTCGTGGTGGCGATATGACCGATACAACTCTCAATGACAAGCGAGAGCAAATCCTACAATCCGCAGAAAGTCTTGTGGCTCAATCGGGATTCCAGGGCTTATCGATGCAAAAGCTTGCCAATGAAGCTGGTGTAGCAGCAGGAACCATTTATCGATACTTCAAAGATAAAGACGACCTGTTGATTCAACTTCGATTGCACGTTGCAACTCGCCTTGCAACGGCGGTTCAAGCGAATGTAACGGATGACATGCCTTTGAAACTACGTTATCGCACAATGTGGTTAAACATATGGAAGCTAGCGGCTTCAAATACATCAGCACTCAATAGTCGAGTGCAGTATGAGTCGCTACCGTGTTCAGAAGGTCATAGCTCTAGGGAACAAGAGCGAGAAATGTTTGCCAAAGTAGAACAGATGTTCGTTGAAGGTAAACAACAAGGTATTTTCAGGCCATTAGCAAACGAAATTCTCGCTGCTTTGAGCCTTGAAGTGAGTGTGGTACTCGCAAGGAAACATGCCGCTAATATTTACCAACTCTCAGAGGCTGACCTAGATGCAGCCATTGAGGCAAGTTGGGATGCAATTATTAAACACTAACTTGGAGTTCTACACAGAATGAAAAAGTGGACTTTCTTTATGTTACTGATCGCGGTTCTGCTGTTTGGCAGCGTGATTGGTTTCAACATGTTTAAACAACAAAAGATCGCTGAGTTTATGGCCAATAGGCCTGAGCCAGAGTTTCCGGTAACGGTAACAGAAGTGAAACCAGTGGATTGGGTACCTGTGATTGAAGCGATCGGCTTCATTGAACCGAACCAAGGTGTAACGGTTGCAAACGAAACCAGCGGTGTGATTGATAAAATCGCATTCCAATCAGGCGCAAAGGTTGAAGAAGGTCAACCACTAGTGATGCTTGATTCTGCCGTTGAGAAAGCAAACCTCAAGAGCTCGCAAGCTCGTTTGCCAGCAGCAGAAGCTAAATACAAGCGTTATAAAGGTCTATTTAGCAAAGGCTCAATCTCGAAAGAAGCATATGATGAAGCAGAGGCAAACTTCTTCTCTCTATCTGCGGATATCGAGAGCTTAAAAGCATCTATCGATCGCCGTGAAATTAAAGCGCCTTTCGCAGGTGAAGTCGGTATTCGTAATGTTTATCTTGGTCAATACCTGCAAGCGGGTACGGATATTGTTCGCCTAGAAGATACGTCTGTTATGCGTCTGCGCTTTACCGTGCCGCAAACTGATATCTCTCGTATCCAGATAGGTCAGCAAATGGATATCTTCGTTGACGCTTACCCAGAAATTGCCTTCAAGGGTTCTATCTCTGCAATCGAGCCAGCGGTTAATATCCAGAGTGGTCTGATTCAGGTTCAAGCTGATATTCCAAACAGTGACGGTAAGCTACGTAGTGGTATGTTCGCACGCGCAAACATCATCCTACCGACGCTAGAGAATCAAATCACGCTGCCACAAACCGCAATCACTTTCACTCTATACGGCGACAATGTGTACATCTTGTCTGAAGAAGATGGGGCGAAGCGCGTACAACAACACGTCGTGAAAGTCGGTGAGCGAACTGCAGACATCGCACACATCCTTGAGGGTGTAAAAGAAGGCGATGTGGTTGTGACTTCTGGTCAGGTTCGTCTAAGTAATGGTGCAAAAGTACGCGTAGTTGAAAGCGATGCGACAACACCACCTGCTGAAACACCAATGCTCTAATTGGAGGAATCATGCGCTTTACTGATGTTTTCATAAAACGTCCAGTTCTAGCGGTATCGATCAGCTTTTTGATTGCCTTGCTTGGTCTCCAAGCGGTTTTCAAGATGCAGGTCCGTGAATACCCAGAAATGACGAATACAGTAGTAACGGTTACCACCAGTTACTACGGTGCTAGTGCTGACCTGATTCAGGGCTTTATTACTCAGCCACTTGAGCAAGCGGTCGCACAAGCAGACAACATAGACTACATGACATCACAGTCGGTAATGGGCCAATCCACTATCACTGTGACCATGAAGCTCAACACCGACCCGAATGCGGCGCTGTCAGATATCTTGGCAAAGACCAACTCGGTACGTTCACAGCTTCCTAGTGAGTCTGAAGATCCGACGGTAACCATGTCGACCGGCTCAACGACGGCGGTACTCTACATTGGTTTCACCAGTGATGAGCTATCGTCAAGCCAGATCACTGACTACCTTGAACGTGTAATCAACCCGCAGCTGTTCACTGTTAATGGTGTCTCTAAAGTAGACCTATACGGTGGTATGAAATACGCACTACGCGTATGGCTTGATCCTGCGAAGATGGCAGCACTTAACCTCACCGCGACTGATGTGATGGGCGTGCTGAACGCTAACAACTACCAGTCGGCTTCAGGCCAGGCTGTCGGTGAATTCGTGCTGTACAACGGTAGTGCCGAGACTCAGGTTTCAAACGTTGAAGAGCTAGAGAACCTTGTGATCAGCTCTGACAAGGGTAGCGTAGCTCGTCTTAGCGACATTGCTAAAGTAACGCTTGAAAAGAGCCACGATGTCTACCGTGCAAGTGCCAATGGTCAAGAAGCGGTAGTCGCTGCAATCAACGCAGCGCCAAGTGCCAACCCAATCAACATCGCTGCAGATGTGTGGGAACTACTGCCTCAGCTTGAACGTAACCTACCAAGTAACATCAGCATGAACGTGATGTATGACTCGACGGTTGCTATCAACGAGTCTATCAATGAAGTAATCAAGACGATTCTTGAGGCTGCATTGATCGTACTTGTCGTTATCACGCTGTTCTTGGGTTCATTCCGTGCAGTACTGATCCCTATCGTCACAATTCCACTTTCACTGATTGGTGTGGCAATGGTTATGCAGGCGATGGGCTTTTCATGGAACCTAATGACACTACTGGCAATGGTTTTGGCTATCGGTCTGGTGGTAGATGATGCGATCGTTGTACTTGAGAATGTCGACCGACACTTGAAACTGGGTGAATCACCATTCCGAGCAGCCATCATTGGTACACGAGAGATCGCAGTACCCGTTATCGCAATGACGCTAACTCTGGGTGCGGTATATGCTCCTATCGCGCTGATGGGCGGTATTACCGGCTCTCTATTTAAAGAGTTTGCACTGACACTTGCAGGTTCGGTATTTGTATCGGGTATCGTCGCACTAACACTGTCGCCAATGATGTGTTCAAAGATGCTGAAAGAGAACGAAACTCCAAGCAAATTTGAACAAACCGTTCACCGCTTCCTTGATGGTATGACCAACCGCTATGCGCGCATGCTAAAAGCGGTAATGGAGCATCGCCCTGTCATGATTGGCTTCGCTCTCATCGTATTTGCTAGCCTACCTATGCTATTCAAATTCATCCCGAGTGAGCTAGCTCCATCGGAAGATAAGGGTGCAGTAATGTTGATGGGTACAGGCCCATCGAACGCAAACTTGGATTACCTGCAAAACACCATGAACGATGTGAACAAGATTCTATCGGATCAGCCAGAGGTGGCATTTGCGCAGGTATTCACCGGTGTGCCTAACTCAAACCAAGCATTTGGTATCGCGTCTATGGTGCCTTGGAGTGAGCGTGAAGCAAGCCAGTCTGAGGTAGCAAACCGTGTTAGTGGTTTAGTAGCGAATGTTCCTGGTATGGCGGTAACGGCATTCCAGATGCCTGAGCTTCCAGGCGCGGGTTCTGGTCTTCCGATTCAGTTCGTTATCACCACGCCAAACGCATTTGAGAGCTTGTTCACTATCGCAACCGAAGTTCTCGGCGAAGTACAGTCTAGCCCTATGTTCGTTTACTCCGACCTCGACCTTAACTACGACTCGGCAACGATGAAGATTAAGATCGACAAAGACAAAGCGGGTGCGTATGGCGTAACTATGCAAGACATCGGTATTACGCTATCAACTATGATGGCAGATGGTTATGTTAACCGTATCGATCTCAATGGTCGTTCATACGAGGTTATCCCTCAGGTTGAGCGTAAGTACCGCCTAAACCCAGAATCGATGAACAACTACTACGTTCGTGCAGCAGACGGTAATGCAGTACCACTGGGTAGCCTTATCAGCATCGACGTAGTGGCAGAGCCTCGCTCACTACCTCACTTCAACCAGTTGAACTCAGCAACGGTAGGTGCGGTACCTGCACCAAGTGCAGCAATGGGTGATGCGATTGCATGGTTTGAAGATATTGCCGCGTCGAAGCTACCTGCGGGTTACAACCATGACTATATGGGTGAAGCACGCCAGTACGTAACAGAAGGTAGCGCGCTTTACGCCACCTTTGGTCTAGCACTCGCTATCATCTTCTTGGTTCTTGCGATTCAATTTGAATCGATTAAAGATCCACTGGTTATCATGGTATCGGTGCCGCTTGCGATCTGTGGTGCGTTGATCGCCCTTGCTTGGGGCGCTGCAACGATGAATATCTACTCCCAGGTTGGTTTGATTACTCTTGTTGGTCTGATTACTAAGCACGGTATTTTGATCTGTGAGGTAGCAAAAGAAGAGCAGCTACACAATAAACTGTCTCGCATTGATGCGGTAATGGAAGCGGCTAAGGTTCGTCTACGTCCAATCCTGATGACGACAGCGGCGATGATCGCGGGCCTTATCCCGCTGATGTACGCAACAGGTGCTGGTGCAGCTCAGCGCTTCAGTATTGGTGTAGTAATCGTTGCTGGTCTAGCGATTGGTACTCTGTTTACGCTATTCGTACTGCCGGTGATCTACAGCTACCTAGCTGAGAAACACAAACCTCTGCCAGTATTTGTTGAAGACAAAGACCTAGAGAAACTAGCTCGTGCAGATGAAGCGAAAGCAGCTTGCCGAGAGCTTGCAGACAACAATAACAACTAACGCTAGCAAAGAGTGAAGACTCAAAAGGCCACGCTAAATTAACTTAGCGTGGCCTTTTTTATTATTGTGCGCATTTTTGCCTCTCAATAGGCGACATTCCCGCACCAATTACATAAAATGTGGCCAATATTGAAAGGAGTTTCCCCATGTTTGACCCAAAGAAACTAGAGCAAGTAGCTAAGCAGATTCATGACTCTATGCCAGCGCCAGTGAAAGAGCTAGGTGCAGACGTAGACCAAAAAGTTCGCCAGGTAATCCAAGGCCAACTCAACAAGCTAGATGTTGTTAGCCGTGAAGAGTTTGATGTTCAAACTCAAGTACTACTGCGTACACGCCAAAAGCTAACAGAAATGGAAAAGAAGCTAGCTGACCTAGAAGAAAAGCTAGCGGATAAGTAGTCACTCTCTAGCTATCTAAAACAACAAAGGCTTGCTGATACCGATCAGCAAGCCTTTTTAATATCCAATATATTGAATTTATGCGATGTGAGTCATCTCATTTACAGTAAATTCAGCCACCGCACCCTCAGTCGCTTTCATGTAGTCAGCTAGGTGAGTGTTACCCATGTGTTTTTGCCAAAGTTCACGTGATGTCCAGTTCTCGTAGAACATGAAGTGTGCTGGGTTTTCATTGTCTTGGTGAAGATCGTAGTTGATACAACCTTCTTCGGCACGAGTGATATCAATCAGCTTAAGTAGTTCTGCTTTTACTAGCTCGATTTTGTCTTCATTGGCTTTGATGTTTGCAACGATAGTTAGTTTGGTCATCTCAATATCCTCTATATGATTGTTTGGGCTATAGAGCTTTAAATAATGTAATAGCCCCGCGCCGTTGAAATAATAGTAGTCCGATCGAGATAAAACAAAAACAGCCTATTTTTTGATTTATTATCAAACTAAATTTGAATATCAACCTGCCCTATTCTCAATAAAATCCATAAAGTCATTCATCGCTACAATCTATTATCAAATTCTCAGCAGCTGTTATTCTTATTCTTGTGGTTGAACAAACATATCAACTTAAATGATTAGAGAACAACGGAGCCTGCTATGACAACTTACTTTTCTGTACTTGAAGTAACCCCAACTACCGATGCTTGGGTCGCTGACTATGTGCCTGTTTCAAACAAACTGGTCACCAAATACGGCGGAAAATACATTGCCCGCACTTCAGTACATGAGCGCCTAGAGGGTGATCGTGAGAGCCCTGCACTGCGCATCATCATCTCATGGCCTTCAAAGCAAGCTGCACTAGACTTCATGGCAGACCCAGAATACGTCCCGCACCTAAAAGCACGCGGCGCGGGTTCCATCAGCCATCACGCCCTAATCGAAGGCATCGACCAACTTGCGTAGACTTCATTAATAGCTTCTATGGCATAAAACTTATCAATGACACCGTGCATCCATCCTTGTAGGCTCAACAATCGCATCCCTGCGATTGATGCATTGCTAAGCTCCAACCCATAAAAACAACAAAACCCCGAACACTTAGTGCTCGGGGTTTTATTTCATCTACAAGTAAATGCGCAGGAATAAAGCTTCAGTTCTAGGAGAGGACGCGGAGTTTACAAGTGTAAATGAGCATCCTCGACAACGAAATGAAGCTTTATAACCAGTATTTAGCCACCAACTGCAATGCGCTTCATATCGCTCATGTATGCACGTAGCTCCTCACCGATGTATTCTACTGGGTGATTACGAATAGTATCGTTCACTTCGATTAGGCGCGCATTATCTACTTGGTTAGATGTCTCACCTAGGCCTTTACCAATTACATCAGTGTTAACTGAAGGCATGAACTTCTCACGTAGTAGCGGTGTTGCAACATTAGCAAATAGGTAGTTACCATATTCCGCTGTATCTGATATTACTACGTTCATTTCGTATAGACGCTTACGTGCTACTGTGTTTGCGATTAGCGGTAACTCGTGTAGTGACTCGTAGTACGCTGACTCATCGATGATGCCTGATGCTGTCATTGCTTCAAATGCTAGTTCAACACCTGCACGAACCATAGCAACGAGTAGGATACCGTTGTCGAAGTACTCTTGCTCAGAGATTTCTACGTCACCTGCTGGATAGTTTTCGAATGCCGTTTCGCCTGTCTCTTCACGCCAGCCTAGTAGGTTCTTATCATCGTTTGCCCAGTCAGCCATCATAGTGCTAGAGAACTCGCCTGTGATGATATCGTCCATGTGCTTGTTGTAAAGCGGACGCATTAGCTCTTTCAGCTCTTCAGATAGCTCAAATGCTTTTACTTTAGCTGGGTTTGATAGACGATCCATCATGTGTGTGATGCCACCAAACTTCAGTGCTTCAGTGATAGTTTCCCAGCCGTACTGCAGTAGTTTACCTGCGTAGCTTGGGTCAATGCCGTCAGCAATCATCTTCTCGTAAGATACGATAGAACCCGCTTGTAGCATGCCACATAGGATAGTTTGCTCGCCCATAAGATCAGACTTAACTTCAGCTACGAATGAAGACTCTAGACAACCCGCGCGGTGACCACCTGTACCAGCTGCCCATGCTTTCGCAATATCCCAGCCTTCACCTTTAGGGTCGTTCTCTGGGTGAACAGCGATCAGTGTTGGTACACCAAAGCCACGCTTGTACTCTTCGCGAACTTCCGAGCCAGGACATTTAGGCGCAACCATAACAACCGTTAGGTCTTCACGCAGCTGCATACCTTCTTCAACAACGTTAAAACCGTGAGAGTAACCTAGTGCTGCACCCTGCTTCATTAGAGGCATTACTGTCTCAACAACGTTCGTATGTTGCTTATCTGGAGTAAGGTTTACGACTAGATCAGCTGAAGGGATTAGCTGCTCGTAGCTACCTACTTCAAAACCATTTTCTTGTGCATTCAGGAAAGATTGACGTTTCTCATCAATTGCTGCCTGACGAAGTGCATACGATACGTCTAGGCCAGAGTCACGCATGTTTAGACCTTGGTTCAGACCTTGTGCACCACAACCTACGATTACGATCTTCTTACCTTTTAGGTAATCAGCTTCCGTTGCGAACTCTTCGCGATCCATGAAGCGACAGCGACCTAATTGGTCCAATTGTTGACGTAGGTTTAATGTATTGAAATAGTTTGCCATTGCAGGGCACTCCTTTGAAAATTTGTCCATTAGGTCGATATTTGTCTATCGAATGACTTCATACTAAAGCAGACATACCGTTGCTTAAAGTGATATATTCACAATTAGTAGTTGCATTTTTTGCAATGTAGCTTAAGTCATTTGTTTTAGTTATACCGGAAACAACACGGCATTCATACATTAAATTAACCTTATTAACAGATTTTTTCACTTTCAAAGATCGATATATGAACATAAAAAGCCTACAGCTGTTCATGCACCTATGCGAGAGTCAAAGCTTCACTAAGACCGCATCGTCCATGCATATCAGCCCATCGGCGTTGAGTCGCCAGATCCAGAAGTTGGAAGAAGAGATAGAGCAGACTCTTTTCTTGCGTGATAACCGCAGTGTTGAGCTCACTCCAGCCGCTAAAACACTATTGCCCGTCGCATCAAAGATCATTGGTGAATGGCAAAACTACAATGCCCACCTCCAAGGACATGAAGAAGAACTTAAGGGAGAGATCCGGTTATTTTGCTCAGTGACCGCCAGTTATTCCCATTTGCCCGAGCTACTCTCTGAATTTCGAGTACGCCACCCCTACATTGAGTTCAAGCTATCAACGGGTGATCCAGCACAAGCTATAGATAAACTGCAAGCAGATGAAGCAGACGTCGCTATTTCAGCAATGCCAGAGCAGCTACCAGCTAAAATCGAGTTTGAAACCATCAGTGAGATCCCACTCTCGATCATTGCACCAACAGGTATGAGCAACTTCGCTCTAGAGCTGCAAAAAGAGCAACCTAATTGGTCTAAGATTCCGTTCATCGTTCCAGAGTCAGGTACTGCAAGAGACAGAGCAAACACCTGGTTCAAAGCCATGAAGATCAAGCCAAACATTTATGCCCAAGTCTCAGGGCATGAAGCCATTGTCAGCATGGTTGCTCTTGGTTGTGGGGTTGGAATTGCACCAGATGTCGTGATCAACGGCAGCCCTGTGAAAGACAAGATTGAGCGCCTTAAAGTTGCTTCAGTAAAGCCATTCAAATTAGGGGTATGCTGTAAGCGCGCTCAGTTAGATAACCCATTAGTTAAAGCACTATGGGATGTTGCGAAAGAGACGTACATCAAGAGCTAGAGAGCTAGAGAGCTAGAGAGCTAGAGAGCTAGAGAGCTAGAGAGCTAGAGAGCTAGAGAGCTAGAGAGCTAGAGAGCTAGAGAGCTAGAGAGCTAATAGATTTTGAGGGGAGAGATGAGCTTGTCAACCATTTTGCGATTGAAGATACGACTCTAGATATCCAGCTTTCTAAAAGCGAAGCGTTCTATAGGACGAAGTCCGTTCTAACGTCTCAGCTCTTAAATGCAAGAAAGCCTCAGCATTTCTGCTGAGGCTTCTCAATAAGTGGCGGAATGGCCGGGCTTGCGCTCAAGCGGGACTTCCTAAACACCTTGAGAGCGACACGTCCCCCGGCGTGATAGGCCGCGTTCTTTTAAACATAGCCTAACCAACTGAACTACCACTCTCTAGTGGTGATCGTTAATTTTACCTTGCTCCAAATGCAAGAAAGCCTCAGCATTTCTGCTGAGGCTTCTTAATAAGTGGCGGAGTGGACGGGACTCGAACCCGCGACCCCCGGCGTGACAGGCCGGTATTCTAACCAACTGAACTACCACTCCGCAGTGGTATTTTTACTAAATAAAGTCTTATGGTTAGATTGCTTTATCTAGTTTTGCCTCCAGATTGTTTAAAATCTGAAAACAAGTAAACAAGCCTGGCGATGACCTACTCTCACATGGGGAAGCCCCACACTACCATCGGCGCTATTGCGTTTCACTTCTGAGTTCGGCATGGAATCAGGTGGGTCCACAACGCTATGGTCGCCAAGCAAATTCTTTAATTCGGAAAGCTGTTTCGTTCTACACTACATT
>NZ_QRHC01000009.1 GCF_003415655.1 Vibrio maerlii | reverse complement strand
CCGAACTCCGCGACCGCTACCATCTTTGATGATGGTGATGGTCCGGGTGATGATCCTGATGATGACCGCCCAGAGGTGTGGATTGAAGGCGGTGGCGACGTCAATGAAGGCGATACGGTTGGGTTTACCGTTAAGACCAGCGCCGCCGCTGCTGTAGAGGTGTTCGCTAAAGTGGCCTTAACGGACATCGATACCGACAGTGATGATATCGATGCGTTTGAGTACCTCGACGATGAGGGTATCTGGCAAGCCGTKCCAGTGGATGGGGTGATCCCAATTCCCGTTGAGGAGACGTCGGTTGMGCTTCGAGTGGTGACCTCGCCTGATAACGTGTATGAAGGTCCCGAAGACTTTTCAGTGGGCGTAACACCAGACAGTGGCACCGTGGCTTCGGCAAGTGAGCCGAACTCCGCGACCGCTACCATCTTTGATGATGGTGATGGTCCGGGTGATGATCCTGATGATGACCGCCCAGAGGTGTGGATTGAAGGCGGTGGCGACGTCAATGAAGGCGATACGGTTGGGTTTACCGTTAAGACCAGCGCCGCCGCTGCTGTAGAGGTGTTCGCTAAAGTGGCCTTAACGGACATCGATACCGACAGTGATGATATCGATGCGTTTGAGTACCTCGACGATGAGGGTATCTGGCAAGCCGTGCCAGTGGATGGCGTGATCCCAATTCCCGTTGAGGAGACGTCGGTTGCGCTTCGAGTGGTGACCTCGCCTGATAACGTGTATGAAGGTCCCGAAGACTTTTCAGTGGGCGTAACACCAGACAGTGGCACCGTGGCTTCGGCAAGTGAGCCGAACTCCGCGACCGCGACCATCCTTGATGCGCAAAGTGCACCAGTGGTGAGCATCGTCTCAAACCAACCTGACGTTGTGGAAGGGCAGCCGGCACTTTTCACAGTCAGTGTTGATCAAATCGCTGATTCACCAATTGTCGTAAACTTCACCTACAGCGGAATAGCTGATGATGGTAGCGATTATACCAAAGTGAGTAGTGTTGTTATTCCGTCGGGTCAACCCTCAGTTCTTCTCGATATAACGACTATTGATGATTCACTGGTGGAAAATACAGAAGATCTAATTGTTACTATTGATAATGTCGCTGGAGCAAATGCAGAAGTCAATGAGCAAGCTAAAACAGCGAGTGTTGATATCCTTGATAACGAGCCAAGATTGATCATCGATTCAAATGACAGCAATATCGATCCCGGTCTTGAAGGGGCGGCAGGTAACGATATTTTAATAGGTGATACTGGTGGGTATGTAACAAATATTGAGCCAGGAAAAAACTACAACATCGCTCTTATCATCGACACCTCGGGTAGTATGGACGATGAAATGGGTAATACTGGTAAAAGTCGGATCGAGGTTGTAGAGGAGGCGTTGAAGAACCTAGTTGCATCGTTCCAGAATCACGACGGTACCATCAACGTTAAACTGATTTTATTTGATTCAGAGGTTGATCTTAGCTTTAACGCAATGGATATCACGAATGATCAAGACAGCTATGATGACCTTTTGGAACAAATAGATACACAGCTTAATGCCTCTGGATATACGGACTACGCTGCGGGCCTAGCTGATGCGAACTCTTGGTTTGATAGCTTACCCGATGATGGTTCTGAGAATCTAACCTACTTCCTAACTGATGGTAAACCTAACGTATCGGGAAATGATGAACAGGCACTTATCAATGCACTAGATGAGTTTGAATCGCTGTCAACGAAGTCTGAGGTTCAGGCTATCGGCATAGGTAATGATATTAGTACCGACATCCTTAAGTTCTTTGATAACTCGAGTGAAGTTCAATTGGGACCTGTTCCTGGACTAGATACCACGGCAACGTTAATAGATTTTGAAAACGGGATTAGTGGTCAAGACACTGGATCGGACCCAAATGGTACAGTTTTCATCAATGATGATGATCAATTGGTTATCAGAGATGAGGACCAAGGTTCGGGGTCAGAGAGAAATAACTCACTCGACTCAGAGTGGACGAGTGATTCAATTACCTTAACAGACGACGGGGCACTCAACTTCGATTATCGATTTGATGATGGTTCGTTCTATTGGGAAATCTACGATGAAAATGACGACCTTGTTGAGTCTGGAGGGGATTCGATACCTAACAATGGAAGCCGGAATGGAAGCGTGGAGATAGACTCGTTAAGTGCAGGTTCTTATTATCTAAAAGTTGGGATTGACGCTAATGCAGGGCGACGTGCGTCAGTCAACTTGCAGAATATCATTGCTACTTATCCCGTTTTGGCAGTCGCCGGGGAAGTCGAGAATGTTACTACACCTGAGCAACTTGAGGCAGCTCTCCAAGGGGGGAGCACCACCAATGTTCTTGATGATGTCGGTATGGACTTGCTAGTAGGTGGTTTAGGTAATGACATTCTATTTGGCGACTCGGTCAATAGTGACAATTTACCGTGGAATGATGGTACACCAGAAACGGCGGGCAATCCTGTTAAACCATCAGACCTTGATGATGGTGCAGGTATATCAGCTGTCTATGATTTCTTGACACTCAAAAATGTTAGTACTGCTACAGACGATGATGTCTATAACTTCATCCAAGAGAATTATGAGATTCTTAATGTTGAAGGAGATACTCGAGGTAGCAACGATGAGATCTATGGTGGTGAAGGGAATGACATCATATTTGGTCAAGGAGGTAATGACATACTAGTCGGTGGATTAGGAGACGATATTCTCACTGGTGGGGAAGGCGCTGATATCTTCCGTTGGGAAGAGATGGATGACTCGGTTGTTGGTGATCGAGTGACAGACTTTGATTTGTCAGAGGGTGACCAATTAGACATTGCGGATATTCTTGCCGATCAAACGACTGAAGAACTTGGGACTCTTTTAAGTGGTCTTGAGAACGGCGGTACAGCAGGTGTCAACGACGATGTTAGCATTTCTGTGATTGAAGATAACAACACTGGAGACACAGAACTTACGTTAGTGAAAGATAATCAAACTCTAGTTGTTAATTTTGAAGGTGCAGCGGCGTCGGATATTACTCAAGCGATCTTTGACAATTTGAACTACACACCCTCATCAGACTAGTAGTTAGACTTGAAAAAGCTAATATAGGAAGACCACCGCGAGGTGGTCTTCTTTTATGTCTTCGAGCTTTAAATTACAGAACCTTACAAGCAAAACCTTTCAGGTAGAAGCCTTCAGGGTATGCAGAGTCCGTTGGGTGATCGGCTGCTTGTTCGAAGCGTTCCACAAACTTCACTTGGCGACCAGAATCTACTGCGGCATCTGCGATGACTTTTTGGAACAGCTCGCCACTCATTAAACCAGAGCAAGAGTAGGTAAGAAGCGTACCGCCTGGTTTTAAAATTTGCATGGCTAGCATGTTGATATCTTTGTATCCGTTGGCACCTGACGTTAAGTTGTTTTTGCTTGAAACGAACTTAGGTGGGTCCATGATGACCACGTCAAATTTGGTGCCTTGATCTCGGTATTCGCGTAGCAGTTTGAACACATCTGCATTCAGGAATACTGCACGCTTCTTCGAGATATCAAACTCGTTAAGTTCCGCATTGAACTTCGCTGTATCTAGCGCTGGCTGAGAAACGTCTGCATTAATGACGCGCTTTGCTCCACCTTTTAGAGAGTAAAGGCCAAAGCCGCCAGTGTAAGAGAAGCAGTTCAAGACCTCTTTGTCTTTCACGTACTTCATTGCTTGTTGGCGACTATCACGCTGGTCTAGGTAAAAACCTGTTTTATGACCACCAACGATATCAACACTGATCTTCACACCGTTCTCTTCAATCACTACGGATTTTGGTGGCTCTTCACCGTGTAGTACACCAGTTGTCTCTTCTAGGCCTTCCTTCTTACGAACCGCAACATCTGAACGCTCGTAAATGTTGTGATCAGGGAAAACGTGTAGCAGGGCTTTAACAAGCAGTTGTTTGTTGATTTCAGCACCTGCACTTAACAGCTGACACACCAGATAGTTTTGGTATTTGTCTATAGTGATACCAGGTAAACCGTCAGATTCTGCAGCAATTAAGCGAAAGCCAGTCAAACCATCACGCTCGATAACATCTTCGCGTAGAAGCAGAGCATCTTGAATGCGTTTAATGAAGAAGTTCAGGTCAATTTCTTCTTTTTTAAAAGACCAAACACGGGCACGAATCTGTGAGTTAGGAGAGTATGCCGCTTTTGCTAGCCACTTCCCGTTATGTGCAAAAACATCTACTGTTTCACCCAGTGAAGGCTCGCCAGTGGTTTTTGCAATACCACGTGAGAAGATCCAAGGGTGTTGTCTGAAGAGAGATTTTTCTCTGCCTTTTACGAGATGAATAGCTGCAGTCATGGGAAGTGCCTATGTTCTTTTAGAGGGCGGGTATTGTCTTGTATCGATTCACCAATTGCAATGGTTAACCATACCGTGAGTTAAGAAACATTGCTCCATCAGCGAATGGTCTATTATTTACCGATGTGAAGAATATTGTTTTCAAGGAGTGAACAACATGAAATGTCACAAAATCGTTGTTACAGGAATGGTTCAAGGTGTCGGTTTTCGCTATCACACTTGTCATGAGGGTTTGAAGCTTGGGTTAAGTGGGTACGCTATGAACCTGAACGATGGCAGTGTTGAAGTGATTGCTCAAGGTAATGATGAAGCTGTTGATGCCTTAACCAATTGGCTAAAAGAAGGACCTAGGACGGCGAGTGTCACGTCAATGAATTATGAAGTAGTTGAGCAGGGTAGTTGGCGAGGCTTTGAAATACTCTAGGCCCCGCAATAGCAAAGTATATTTCCTTGGAAGGAAGGGTATCTGCTTATAAGCACTTAGCTGGCTTTGGTAGACCTGCTAGCTTCGTTGCCTGCTTTGCTGGTCCTTTCTTGAATAACTTGAAGAGATATTTGCTGTTACCCTTGTCTGGTCCATGCTCTTTCTCAACCGCTTTAACCAACATGCGAACAGCAGGAGAGGTATTGAATTCTTCGTAGAACTTACGCACAAAACGAACAATTTCCAGATGATCGTCTGTTAGCTCAATACCTTCTTCTTCCGCTAGGATAGTGATCATACCTTCTTCCCAGTCGGTGTGATTAATGAGGTAACCCTGTGCGTCGGTTTCGATTTGTTTGCCGTTGAATTCGAACATAGTGATCTCTGATTCTTTGAGGTAATTGATTTTTGGATGCGTTAATAGCTTAACTTGAGACGAATAAACAAAAAAGCCCGAATCAAGGATTCGGGCTTTTAAACGTTTGATTGACGAATTAGTCGTCGTTCATCACACCTAGGATGCTCAGTAGGCTGATGAAAATGTTGTAGATAGAAACGTACAGGCTCACAGTTGCTGAGATGTAGTTAGTTTCACCACCACGAATGATCGATTGCGTTGTAAGCAGGATAACACCTGTTGAGAACAGGATGAACATCGCACTCATCGCTAGGTAAAGCATTGGCATCTGTAGGAAGATGTTAGCAACCATACCAACAAGAAGCACAACGAAACCTGCCATTAGCATACCGTTTAGGAATGATAGGTCACGCTTAGTTGTTAGCGCGTAAGCAGACGCACCTAAGAATGCTAGAGCTGTACCGCCAAGAGCTGTTAGTACCACATCGCCCATACCTGCACCAACGTACATGTTTAGGATTGGACCGATGGTGTAACCTAAGAAACCAGTAAATAGGAACGTAAATACCAGACCCATGCTGTTGTTACGGTTCTTTTCTGTTAGGAACAGTAGGCCGTAGAAACCAACAAGCATAATGATCAAACCTGGACGAGGTAGGTTCATTGCCATTGAGAAGCCAGCTACAACGGCTGACCACAATAGTGTCATTGATAGTAGGGCGTATGTGTTACGCAGGACTTTGTTTGTTTGCAGTACACTCTCATGAGTTGAACTGCGTGAAACCATAGGACCGTTCATAATCTTCCTCATTAGGATCGTAATTGTTATATGTATATTTATGAGGCCTGAAGTCTTTAAAATCAAGCCCATTAAATTAGTCAATTACCTAAATTATAAAGTATTCATACCAAAATTAAGCATAAGAGTTGTAACAAATGTTAATCAATAACCTGTTGTTTGCCTGTTTTGTGAGGCTGCACAAACCTATACGATACCCAAGCTACAATCGCCCAACCTAAAGTTTGCAACCAAAGTTGATAATAATGAGTTGAGATTTGGCCCCATTCAGCGCTCATTTGATTAATCGCCAAGAACCCTTTGATTGCCGGTGTGCTAGGAAATAGAGCAGCTAATTGATTGATTGGTTGAGGAATCATTTCTGTTGGCCAGATAAAACCAGCGGTGAAAATGAGCGGCATTGAGCTTAATAATACAACGACCGTGACTAACTCTCGACGAGGCAACCAGTTTCCTAACGTAATGCCTAAGCAGGTTGAGGCGAGTAAAAATGGGAGCAGTAATGCGATCACTTCTACGTGATTGGCAAGCGTTGCTATTCCATAAAAACTAAAGCTGAAACCAAAGTAATACAGGGCCAATAAATAGTAGAGTGCACCCAGTACTGAGCATCTCAATGTCATGTTCTGCAGGGGGGAGAGCTTGAGCCAGTAGTATTTTGTACTCTGTGGCAGTGATTTCTGTGTCGCATTCATTAAACCAGCGGCCATGACCAGTGTTTGTTGCAGTATGAGGACGAACACTGCAGGCACCACATAATCAACATAGCCCATTCTTGGGTTAAAGGTTGGCTTCATATTGGCTTTTATTGCTGTGTATTGCTCCTTAGCACTTCCAAGAGGGGTACCATCCAGTACAAGTCGAGAAATTTTTACTTCAGCTGCTAATGTACCGCTTGCGGTCGCTAAACCTTCTACGATGCCACCATAGACAAGGAAGTAAGACGCATCACCAGCGTATGAAAGGGTTGGGCTTTTTCCTAAAAGAAGATCCTTATAAAAATCTTGTGGGATGACAACAAACCCACCAGCCTCTTGTGCGAGGACTAGTTGCTCTGCTTCTTTTATGTTGCTTACTCTGTGAATGACTTTGACCTGAGAGGTGGCATCTAGCATTCTTTCAAGCTTGTAGCTGACTTGGCTGTTATCTTGGTTCACTACCGCAATCGGTAGTTCTTGAACCACTTGTTGTGCATAAGGCAACGGGTAAAGAAACGAGTAAAACACGACACCACCAAACATAGTGAGATTTATCACAGGGTTCGTCACCAGCGATTTTAGTTCAAGCCACAATAAGTCGATTAAACGGAAGTTCTTCATATTGCTGCCTTACCTTTGTGCTTTTTAATCAGCAGCACGATGGGAATGAGCACAGTGAGATATAAACACATCGGAGCTAAGCTCAAAATAGATTGCCACATGGTGACGCCGTAACTTGATTGGGAAACCTGTACCTCAATATAATGACTGATTGGGAGTAGACTTCGCCAAGTCTGTGCGAGCATTCCCATATCTGAAGTCGGAAAGGTGATACCCATAAAGGCAAAACTTGGTGCGGTAAAAGCGCCGGCAAAACTCATTGCTCGTGCAGGGTCTAATGTAAGGAAGAAAAACAGGCTTCCCATGATCATACATGCCAGTGTTGTGAGTAGTTGAGCAAGTAAAACTATCAAATAGTCCCCGCTGAATAGCCACTGCTCAACATGGTAGAACCAAATCAAGAATCCAATACCCATGGTCATAAATATCGGTATATAAGGGCTTAACGTTTTGCTTATGGAAGTTAGAGGTGCAGTACCAATCCATTGATTGAGGTTTGACTGTTTCAGGTTCGCATTAAGGATGAGAATGGTGCCGACCACAATAAAGACTTGCCATAGCGCCGGAACGATAGCGGACACTAAGAACTGGGCGTAGTTAGTGGTTTGGTTGAATAGGGGGCTGATCTGCGTTTGAACCACGACAGCTTGCCCTTTCGCTCCATCTAAAGCCGTATCCCCGGAAGTTAGCTCTTTTGCGACACCAATCTGTGCGCTCATAGTGCCTATAGTCTGCTGAATGGCAGAGTTTAATAGCTTACCGACTAAAATGAACTGGCTATTGTAGAACACGTCAATCTGAGGCGTTTGCCCTAGGTAAACATCTCGATCCAGATGTTTAGGGATAACGACCACCCCATAAATGTGACTCTCAATCATGGCGTTTTTTGCATCATGCAAACTGGAGTATGACTGCGATACTTTGAGTGTCGCAGAGGCATCAAGTGATTGTGAAAGTGTTCGACTCATAGCGCTGTGTGATAAATCAACCACACCTATCGGCAGATCTCGTGCCGTACCAGCAGAAAAGATAGATCCAATGATGACGGCCAACAGAATAGGCATGATGGTTAAACAGATGATTAACCATCGGTCATTAATGAAAATCTTCCACTGCGTTGAGAAAGCATTGCTCATCAATTCGCTGCCTTATGGTTGTAGCTCTACGACGAGGCTCATACCGACACGCAGGTTCAAGGTTTGATCTACAGGTCGAGCTTCGACTTCAAAAGTTCGTAGGTCAAAACCTTGTGTTGCATCCGTCGAGCGCCAAGTTGCAAAATCACCCATAGCGGAAACATGAGATACTTCGAACTCTACACTTTGTTCAAGTGCTGGTAGGTAAGCGCTGAATTGCGCACCTTTAGTGAATGATTTAAGCAGGTCTTCACGTACGTTTAAAACCGCCCAAGCATCAGACATATCAGTGACTGTCACAACAGGGAAGCCTTGCGGTGCAAGCTCGCCGCTATGCAATAGAACTTGGGAGACTTCGCCGTCAAACCAACTTTTGATCTGCGTATCTTCTGCGTAAGCTTCTACTTCCGCTACTGCCCCAGCGGCTGCTCGTGCTTTTTGCGCGGCTGCGAGTTTAGTTTCATCACGAGCACCCTCTTTCGCGAGCTGAAACATCTGGTAAGCGGCACTTTCGGTGTATTTTGCTGCTTCCCATTGTGTTTTTGCTTCATCTCGCTTCTGCTCTGCGACAACTCCGTCGTTATAAAGGTTGTTGACACGCTGATAGGTTTTTTCCATCAATGCCGATGCTGCTTTGGCTTTTTGCCATTGATCTTTAGCTGCTTGTATCTGTTGCGTACGAGCACCTTTCTCCGCTTCCTGTGCCAAAGCGCCTGCAGCCTGTTCACCCGCTTTAGCTTGTTCTAATTTCGCTTCAATCTCTGGGCTGTGTAGGTTAAAGATGAGTTGTCCCTGAGAAACTTGATCGCCTTTTCGAACAAACACTTGGTCAATACGTCCTGGCACTTTTGAAGAGACACTATATTGCTGAGCATCTATTTGGCCTTGTATGCGTATAGGTTTTGGTTGATTCGCTTGATAAAAGGAGTATCCAACCCAGGTTGCAACACCGATAAGCGCAACCGGTAAAACTAAAGATTTAATTGATTTCATGTTGCGTCCTCTACAAATTTTGATGCTGCGCTGTGTTAGAAAGTTGGATTTGGGCTGATGATTGGAATTGATTAAAACTGTCCATAGAGCTGCTCAATGCCAGTAGCTTATTCAATGAAATAAGGTACTTAAATCTTGCTGCTGACTGTTGAGTTTTGATGCTTGCGAGATAAAGCTCCGCATCGACCACTTCAAGTGATGTGGCTAATCCTTGGTTGAAAGCTTTCTTACGCAAAGTGAGGTTTTCTTGAGCTAGAGAAAGACTTGAGTTTAGCCCCAAGACTTCATCAATAGATTGCTGAGCCTCGAGATAAGTCTTATGTACAAGCACGGTGAGATCTTGTCTTGCTTGCGCTTTTAAGTAATCCACTTGCTTCACTGCGCTATGAGCGGCAGACACTTTATCTGAACGACCAGAGGTATCAATCAGTGGGACGTTTACACCAATCCCAACTAACCAGTCTGGCTTTGCCACGCTAGCGAGCGTATCGTCTTCATGCAGGCTGTAATCGCCATAAAGATAGACTTCTGGGTAGTATTTGCCTTTCTCTGCTTTGATCAGGCTTGAGGCTTGCCTTTGTTTTGCATCAAGCAAGTCTAAACCAGGGTAGGTAGAGAGTGTTTGGTCTATGAATGCAGACATAGTGGGAAGTCTCTGGTTTACAAACAGATCGTCGGAAGGCTCTACACTTGTCTCTGCACTTAAAATTTGGGTTAGCGCCGATTGAGCGATATTCAGTTCATGCTCAACCTTTTTACGCTCTACAATCGCTTTATCTAATGAAGCTTCTGCTTGCAGGCGTTCTACTTTGGCAATCTGACCTTGCTCTTCTAGTTTAATTGCGAAATCGCGATGTTGGGTAAGACCTTTCTCGACTGCTTTGCGCGTTTCAACCACTTCCTTTGCCAACTGAACAGAGAAGTAGTACTTACTCAAATCTTCGAAACGAGCTTGGGTTTCCATTGCAAGTTGACTCTTCGCCTCGTCAGTTTGTCCTTGAGCGGCAGATTGAGCAGCTGTGATGCGGCCGCCAGTGAAAATAGGCCAAACCGCGCGGATTGAGGAGGTGAAAATATCTCTCTCTGTAATCGTTGAAGTGATTCCACCAATATCGCCAAACATAGATCCTGCACCAGCAAGAATCGCTTCGAGACCGGGGGGAACATTGCTCAAGCTATCCGCAAACTGCTCACCATTAATCGTCACATCAGAGTCAAGGCGCGTATAGTTCGCACCAACGGAAACTGAGGGTAGGTTGAGGCTCCTGGTCGAGGATTGCAGGTGTTGATAGCGCTCAACATTTGCTCGCTGTGCAGCCAAAGAGTTGTTGTTACTTTGCAAAACCTGCCAGGCTTGTTCGAAGCTGATGGACGCTGAGTAGCTAGGTAAGCTGGTCAAGAGGCAAAGGCTCAGTGTGGTCAGTCGCTTTTTCATGATTGCTAAAGTATTTAGAGTAATTGCTCTACAACTTAACACTAACATCTCATCATGTCTCTCAGAACGATTAAAAAGTGTTAACTGTGTAAATAAGCAAATCGTAACCAGATATGTAATCGATTACCTATTAAGGGTAACTCTGGAGCGTTCAAAAAAGGAAACATTGGTGATGCAGAGGAAATCTGCTCAAAAAATTAGCGACTTACGGAAAAAACGTGGTTGAAAATTGCTGCTCCGACTTGATGTAAGTCAAATACTCATAGACAATATCAAGTTGTATTTAGGTGAACTGAATCACCTGCATTACCAGTCTATACATCATTGATATTAACTATCTAATATATAGCGAATATCTATTACAGATTTAATTATGTGGCTGCTAACGTAGCGGCATAAATATAACGATTCATTGTTAAAGGAAAGATGATGGTAATACCTGAAAATAGTAGCATCGTGATTTTTGGTGCTTCGGGTGATTTGACATACCGTAAATTAATCCCTGCGCTTTATCATTTATACGCGAACAACCAAATGCCTGAGTCTTTTCTCATTTTGGGTGTTAGTCGAACAGAATACAGTGATGAAACTTATCGCGAGAAGCTGAAGAAATCTCTTCAGGAAATGGAGAAAACAGAGCCAGCAGTGCTTGATGCATTCATGAATCATCTTCACTATCAGGCGATCAACACATCTGACCAAGCTGATTATGCTCGATTAGCGACGCGTCTTGAGAAGCTGCAAACCGAGTACTCATGTACTAATACCAACACTCTTTTCTACTTAGCAACGCCTCCAAGTCTTTATGGCGTGATCCCTGCAAATCTTGCAGCACATGGCCTAAATGACGAATCAAACGGCTGGCGTCGTATTATCATCGAGAAACCATTTGGTTACGATCTTGAATCAGCTCAAAAGTTGGATAAAGAAATCCACGAACACTTCCAAGAGCACCAGATCTACCGCATCGACCACTATCTAGGTAAAGAAACCGTGCAGAACCTACTGGTACTGCGTTTCTCAAACGCGATGTTTGAACCTCTTTGGAACCGCAACTTCATTGAGTACGTTGAGATCACGGGTGCTGAGTTCTTAGGTGTTGAAGAGCGTGGTGGCTATTACGACGGCTCGGGCGCAGTACGTGATATGTTCCAAAACCACTTACTGCAAGTATTAGCAATGGTAGGGATGGAACCACCTGCACAGATTAACGCTGATGCGATGCGTGATGAGGTGGTTAAGGTTCTACAATGTTTGAAACCATTGGAAGAAGAAGACCTTCGTAATGATCTTGTACTGGGTCAATATACGGCTTCTGATGTACGTGGCCAACACCTTCTCGGTTACCGTGAAGAACATGGTGTGGCTGATGATTCTCGTACTGAGACCTACATTGGCCTGAAAGCTCACATCAATAACTGGCGCTGGAACGGTGTACCGTTCTACGTACGTACAGGTAAACGATTGCCAACTCGTGTGACAGAAATCGTGATTCATTTTAAGAACACGCCACATCCAGTATTTGGTCAAGACGCACCTGAAAACAAGTTGATCATTCGCATCCAACCAGATGAGGGTATTCAACTTAGCTTTGGCCTTAAAGAGCCGGGCGCTGGCTTCAAGGCTAAAGAAGTGAAGATGAACTTCTCTTACTCTGATCTTCAAGAAACGAACATGCTGACAGCTTATGAGCGCCTTCTTCTTGATGCGCTAAATGGCGATGCAACGCTGTTTGCTCGTACCGATGCTGTAGAGGCATGTTGGAAGTATGTACAGCCTATTCTTGACTTCAAACAAGATCCTCAAGCGCTATTTGGTTACGCTTGTGGTACTTGGGGTCCTCAAGAATCAGATGAACTATTACAACGCGATGGCCGCGCTTGGCGCTTCCCTTGCAAAAACTTAACAGACACGGATTACTGTGAATTATGATCAACCATAAGATCTTTGATACAGCAAGGCAGGTAGTAGAAAGCCTTGCAAACGACATGAAAGCATTCAGTGAGCTGGGCCGCCCAGTTCACATTTCACTATCTGGTGGTAGTACGCCAAAGATGCTTTTCAAATTGCTTGCTACGGATGCTTACGCAACATCAATTCAATGGCAGAACCTACATTTCTGGTGGGGTGATGAACGTTGCGTTGCTCCTGATGATGCAGAGAGTAACTTTGGTGAAGCAAATGCACTGCTTTTCACTAAAGTAAATCTTCCTGCTGAAAATATTCACCGTATTCGTGGTGAAGATGAGCCGCAAGCGGAAGCAGAGCGTTTTGCTAAAGAAATGGCTGATGTTATCCCAACAGAGAACGGCACACCTGTTTTCGATTGGATCCTACTTGGTGTCGGTGCAGATGGTCACACGGCTTCTCTGTTCCCAGGTAAAACTGACTACCAAGATCAAAACTTGTCGGTTCTGGCTTCTCACCCTGAGTCTGGCCAAATCCGTGTATCAAAAACTGCGAAAGTTCTGGAAGCTGCAAAACGCATTAGCTACCTAGTACTTGGTGCAGGCAAGGTTGATATCGTAAACGAAATTTCTACTACTCCAGCAGAGCAGCTCCCTTATCCGGCGGCAAAAATCCAGTCTAAAACTGGCGAGACTGAGTGGTACCTAGATTCTGACGCAGCAGCAAAAATCGCGTAACGCGAGCGTCCATAAAAGTAAATGGAGATAAACAATGAAAGGTGATATCGGTGTAATTGGCCTAGCAGTAATGGGTCAAAACCTTATCCTAAACATGAACGACAACGGTTTTAAAGTTGTTGCTCACAACCGTACTGCTGCGAAAGTAGACGAATTCCTAGAAGGCCCAGCAAAAGGTACTAACATCATTGGCGCATACTCTCTAGAAGAGCTAGTTGAGAAGCTAGAAGCACCACGTAAAGTAATGCTAATGGTACGTGCAGGTGCTGTTGTTGATACCTTCATCGACAACCTAATTCCGCTTCTAGACGAAGGCGACATCATCATTGACGGTGGTAACACAAACTACCCTGACACGAACCGCCGCGTAGCGCATTGTCGTGAAAAGGGCATTCACTTCATTGGTACTGGTGTATCTGGTGGTGAAGAAGGTGCTCGTTTCGGTCCTTCAATCATGCCAGGCGGCGCAGCTGAAGCTTGGGAAGCGGTTAAGCCAATCTTCCAAGGTATCTCTGCAAAAACTGACGCTGGCGAACCTTGTTGTGACTGGGTTGGTAACGACGGTGCAGGTCACTTCGTTAAGATGGTACATAACGGTATCGAATACGGCGATATGCAACTTATCACTGAAGCTTACCAGTTCATGAAAGACGGTCTTGGTATGTCTGCTGACGAAATGCAAGCAGTATTCGCTGACTGGAACAAGACAGAGCTAGACAGCTACCTAGTTGAAATCACAGCTGATATCCTTGGCTACAAAGATGAAGACGGTGAGCCTCTAGTTGAGAAGATCCTAGATACAGCTGGTCAGAAAGGTACGGGTAAATGGACGGGTATCAACGCACTAGACCTAGGTATTCCTCTAACGCTTATCTCTGAGTCTGTATTCTCTCGTTGTCTATCTGCGCTTAAAGATCAGCGTGTTGAAGCTGAATCTCTATTCGGTAAGACAATTACTCCAGTTGAAGGCGATAAGCAAGAGTGGGTTGATGCACTACGTCAAGCTCTACTAGCTTCTAAGATCATCTCTTACGCTCAAGGCTTCATGCTAATGCGCGAAGCTTCTAATGAGAACGGTTGGGACCTAAATTACGGTAACGTAGCACTAATGTGGCGTGGTGGTTGTATCATCCGTTCTGCATTCCTTGGGAACATCCGTGATGCGTACGAAGCAAACCCAGACATTGCGTTCCTAGGTTCTGATGAGTACTTCAAAAACATCCTACAAGGCAGCCTAGCGGCATGGCGTAAAGTAGCAGCGAAATCTCTAGAGTCTGGCATCCCAATGCCATGTACGATTTCTGCGTTATCTTTCCTAGACGGTTACACAACAGCTCGCCTACCTGCCAACCTGCTTCAAGCTCAGCGTGACTACTTCGGTGCTCACACTTACGAGCGTACTGACCGTCCACGTGGTGAGTTCTTCCACACAAACTGGACTGGTACCGGCGGCGACACTGCTTCTACAACTTACGACGTATAATCGTAGCGTTTAAGCAGTTTTCCAATATAGTGGAAATTAAAAAAAGGATGCCAATTCGGCATCCTTTTCTCTTAATCGCGCTAGGTTTATGTATTTGGTACTAATGATCGAGTTAAGCATCTTTGTGTCGATGTTTTAAAAGATCGACAACATAGATAACCGCACTGACAACCAAGAAAGTCGCAGAAACAAAAAATAGCGCTGGCATCTTCAGAATCCATGCAAATGTCGCTGCGAGAAAGGCGACAAATGAGATTAAGCGACTGGATGACATAACTTGACCGAGTTTGATATTCATAACGCCCCCTCTAAACACACCGTTTTTCAACACCTCCATTGTTCCATAGTTTCCTGATTTAACAGGCTAAAAAAACATCAAAAGTTATAATTCAGTGATGGAGGTCTCTGGTGATTGATAATGATTTCGTTAACGGCTTCAATCAACTCTCTGTTAGAATGTCGCAGTTAAACAGTCCCACCAATTAGGATAACCCCATGACTGATGAAGAAAGAATTGAACTTCAACAAAACAACCCATTACACGGTCTAAAAATGGAAACCATGCTGCAAGAGCTGGTTGATCATTATGGTTGGGATATCCTTGATGCCGCAATTCGTATTAATTGCTTCAACACCAAGCCTTCGATTGCTAGCAGCGTAAAGTATTTAAAGAAAACAGAGTGGGCGAGGGAGAGAGTGGAAAACTTTTACCTCTATAAATTCAAACGTATGCCTAAGGCAACAGATGAAGAATTTGCGCTTCCACCACGTGCAAGACCTTTCCGTCACGGCTTACAGCCAAAAGAGCCTATGGAATTGACGGTAGAATCGATTGAGGCATCTAGAGCAAAAGCAGCGTCATCCTTTAAAGCTCGTAATTCAAAAGGCGGTCGAGGCCGTCACTCTGGCAGAAGCTAATTAGAACGGAACGTTTATTAGCAAAGGACTATTCTCTTAGATGTATTAGTTCAGACTAAAATACAAAAAGGGAACGCTATTGCGTTCCCTTTGTCGTTCATTCTGTGTGTGATTAGTGGTGAAGTATCTGACTTAGGAAGTTCTGTGTACGGTCAGATTGTGGATTTTCAAAGAAGTCGACAGGGTTGTTCTCTTCAATGATTTCTCCTGCGTCCATGAATATTACTCGGTCCGCTACCTCTTTTGCGAAACCCATCTCGTGGGTTACACAAAGCATTGTCATACCTTCGTCGGCAAGCTCAACCATTACATCAAGTACTTCGCGCACCATCTCGGGGTCGAGTGCTGATGTTGGTTCATCAAACAACATGACTTGCGGATTCATACATAGAGAACGAGCAATGGCTACACGTTGTTGTTGACCACCAGACAATTGACCTGGATATTTGTCTGCTTGGTCAGGGATCTTAACGCGCTCTAGGTATTGCATTGCGATTTTTTCTGCTTCCTCTTTAGGCATTTTTTTCACCCAAATCGGAGCAAGGGTGCAGTTTTCAAGAACCGTTAGGTGAGGGAAGAGGTTAAAATGTTGGAAACACATACCGACTTCACGACGAACCGCCTCGATATTTTTAAGGTCTTCGGTTAACTCGTTACCAGAAACGAAGATGTGACCTTTTTGGTGCTCTTCTAGGCGGTTGATACAGCGTATCATCGTTGATTTACCTGAGCCTGAAGGGCCACAGATTACGATTTTTTCGCCTTTTTTAACATTAAGGTTAATATTCTTTAGTACGTGAAACTCACCGTACCACTTGTTCATATCTTGTAGCTGAATCATGTATTCAGAGCTTACAGCGTCTTGAGTGTTAGATTGTTGCGTCATAATACGTCCTTGATGTTTATCGTTTGTGGCCGGTGTGAAGTTTGTTTTCTAGCCAGATAGAGTATCTAGACATACCAAAACAAAATACCCAGAACACTAACGCGACAAATACATAGCTTTCTGTAGCAAAACCAAGCCATTCTGGGTCGGTGTTTGCTGCTTGACCGATACCTAGAACATCGAACATACCGATGATAAGTACCAGACTGGTATCTTTAAATAGACCGATAAAGGTGTTTACGATTGAAGGAATCGTGATCTTAAGTGCTTGCGGCAGGATGATCAGTCCCATTTTCTTCCAATAGGATAGGCCAAGTGCGTCAGCGGCCTCATATTGCCCTTTTGGAATGGCTTGTAGACCACCACGGATTACTTCTGCCATATACGCAGCACTGAATAGAACCACACCGATAAGTGCACGAATCAGTTTATCTGTCTCTGAACCTGCTGTTAGGAACAGTGGAAGCATTACTGATGCCATGAACAGTACAGTGATAAGTGGAACGCCACGCCATACTTCGATGTAAACCGTACATAGGCTGCGGATGATTGGCATCTCTGAACGACGACCTAAGGCCAATGCCACCCCTATTGGTAAAGATACAACGATACCCACTAACGCGATGACCAGAGTAACCAGCAGTCCGCCCCATCGATGAGTTTCGACGACTTCTAGGCCAAACACGCCACCATAAAGAAGCGCTGCGATCATAAACGGATAGATGTTTACCGTGAACAGCCAAATCCATACACGTTTTGGTGTGCCTTCATAAGCGAGTAGGGCAACCAGTACCGCTAATGAGCCATAGAATAATTGTGGACGCCATAACTCAGCTTCTGGGTAAAAGCCGTACATAAACTGATCCCAGCGGACGCTGATAAATACCCAGCACGCGCCTTCACGAGAACAAGCATCACGTGTCGTTCCGACCCAATCAGCGTTTATAAATGCCCATTGAGCAATATTCCATATTAGGATAACGGCAAAGTAACCGAGAACGAGAGTCAATACGGAATTGACCGGCCCATTAAATAGATTCTTGCGTAGCCAACCCACGACACCAACCGTGTTTGATGGTGGTGGAAGATCTGGCTGAAATTGATGTGTACTCATATTATCTCTCCACCAGAGCTACTTTACGGTTGTAAACGTTCATCAGAGCTGAAGTGAGTAAGCTCAGAGTGAGGTATACACCCATGGTCATTGCAATGATTTCAATTGCCTGACCGGTTTGGTTTAGCGTTGTACCCGCGAATACAGATACAAGATCTGGATAACCAATTGCCATCGCGAGTGATGAGTTTTTGGTTAGGTTTAGGTACTGGCTGGTTAGAGGAGGGATGATGATACGTAGCGCCTGTGGAATAACCACTAGCTTCAATGTTTTAGAACGAGGCAAACCAAGTGACATAGCTGCTTCTGTTTGACCATGGCTCACAGCGTTAATACCTGAACGCACGATTTCAGCGATAAATGATGCTGTGTAGATACTGAGAGCTAAACCTAGCGCTGCAAGTTCAGGGATGATGCTGATGCCACCTCGGAAGTTAAAGCCTTTTAGTTCAGGGTATTCTGCAGAAATTGGCATTCCTACAACAAGATAAACTAGAGCAGGCAGCGCAACACATAGTCCCAGAGCTACACGACCCATTGGGGTTTGTTGACCCGTTAGTTTTTGTCGGTTGTTGGCCCAAATATTCACAAGGAAAGTGGTGATTAATCCAAAAACAAATGCACCGATAACAATACCACTGCCTTGTTCAAAAACTGGAGCGGGGAGGTATAAACCACGGACATTTAGGAAAATGGCTTCGCCCAAGCTTAAGCTCTGTCGAGCTGAGGGTAGTGCTTGAAGTACAGCGAAATACCAAAAAAAGATTTGAAGAAGTAGTGGAACATTACGGAAGATTTCGATGTATATCGCGGCAAAGCGGCTAACAAGCCAGTTGCTTGACAGTCGTGCAATACCCATTGTGAAGCCAAGAACGGTCGCTAGGATAATACCCAGGACAGAAACTAAAGCCGTGTTGAGTAAGCCGACGACGAAAGTGCGACCGTAAGAAAAGGTTTCGTCATATTCGACGAGTGTTAGTCCGATGCCGAAGCCTGCCTCTTGATTGAGGAAATCAAAGCCGGTTGCGATACCACGAGCATCTAAGTTAGTTAGGGCGTTGTTGACAATATTGTAAAAGAAAGCGACCAGAGCGATTACCGCAATAATTTGGAACAGCACTGAGCGAAAAGTGGGGTTATAAAGTAAATTTGCATTTTTACTGGCAGGCTTGGCCTCAGTAGATGCAATAGCGTTATCAGGTTTCATATACAACTAACCTCAAATCCATTGAGAAAGGGCGGGGTATACCCGCCCTGTATCACTTTGCTTTAATTAGCGAATTGGTGGCGCATACATGAAGCCGCCAGCATTCCAAAGTGCGTTAACTCCGCGGTCGATTTGAAGTGGAGAGCCAGTACCTACAGTACGCTCGAAGCTTTCACCGTAGTTACCAACTTGTTTGATAACTTGGTAGCCCCAATCGTCACGGATACCTAGGCCTTTGCCTTGAGGACCGTCTACACCAAGGATACGTTTGATGTTAGGATCTTTAGACTTCAGCATTTCGTCCGCATTCTTAGAGCTGATGCCGTATTCTTCAGCATTCACCATTGCAGCAAGTGTCCACTTAGCGACGTTGAACCATTTGTCATCATCTTGACGTACAACTGGGCCCAGTGGCTCTTTAGAAATGATTTCAGGTAGTACTTGCGCTGAGCTCGGATCAGCTAGGTTGAGGCGAAGTGCGTATAGGCCAGATTGGTCCGTTGTTAGCACATCACAGCGACCCGCATCAAAACCTTTAGAGGTTTGAGCTGCTGTATCGAATACCACTGGCTTGTAAGACATGCCATTGTTGCGGAAGTAATCTGCTAGGTTAAGTTCGGTTGTTGTACCAGACTGAACACATACTGATGCGCCGTCTAATTCTTTTGCACTTGTAAGGCCTAGGTCTTTCTTAACCATGAAGCCCTGGCCATCGTAGTAGTTTACACCTACGAAGTTAAGACCAAGTGCTGTATCTCGGTGTAGCGTCCAAGTTGTGTTACGTGACAATACATCAATTTCACCAGACTGAAGTGCAGTGAAACGTTCTTTTGCCGTTAGAGGTACGTACTTAACTTTTGTTTTGTCCCCTAGAACAGCGGCAGCAAGTGCTTGACAGTACTCAACGTCAATACCCTCCCAGTCACCTTTCGAGTTTGGGTTTGAGAAACCTGGTAGACCAGTACTCACACCACAAGTTAAAAAGCCCTGAGAAGTTACTTTATCTAGAGTGCTATCAGCAGCGGAAGCCGTGGTAGACATCATGGCAGTAGATGCAGCTACGACTGAAGCAAGAACGGTTAGTTTATTTGCCATTGGTATCCTTCCTGTATGATCCTTGTTGTGCCTCAAAATGAGGGCAACGAACTCATAAATTGTTGTGTTTGTTTGCTTACTTGGTTTTTACGTTGCATAAAAATGGTGCAATGCGTAAACAGTAGTAAGCGTAGGTAAGGATTGCTGATTTCTCAAATTGTTAATTTAAAAGAATTTTTGAGATAATCTTTGCAACCGAACGACTACTAGCATGTACAAATGTTACATGTTTGTAAATAGTGCAACGGCGCACAAAACTGGAACATTAGAGTGTCTGTTTTTTATTCGATTGTTTAATAGATAAAAATACTGCAAACTTTTTTCTGGTTGATATTTAATCTCGACATAAAGTCTAAATTTGAATCTAAATACTTAAATGGACGGGATTTTATAAAAATATCGCACCATTATGGTGATGGTTGCATTTAGCTATAAACTCGAAACAAGGATAGAGATGCAGTATTTCCCACTATTTTTAGACCTTAAAGCAAAGCCTGTTCTCGTCGTCGGCGGGGGAGAAGTTGCCAGCCGTAAAGTGGATACATTGATAAGGGCTGGTGCTGACGTCACGATCGTATCTCCTTCTATTGAGAACTACCTTCAAACAAAGGTCGATGCGCAGGAATGTCGATGGGTGCAGAGTTTTTACCACCCAGGTTTGATGTCAAATGAGTACGTGCAGGTTTGGGCAACGACGGACAACAATGAGCTCAACCACCAAGTGCATAAAGATGCAAAAGAGAAAGGCCTACTAGTTAACGTTGTGGATGACCTTCCTTATTGCGATTTCATTACACCGTCACTTGTGAATCGTGGACGGATTCAGATTGCAGTATCGAGTGGGGGAGCTTCACCGGTGCTTGTGCGTAAGGTGCGAGAAAAATTTGAGTCGGTTTTACCATTCAATCTCTCTTTACTAGCAGATTTTTGTGCGTCGAAAAGAAATTCAATTAAAGAGCATTTTTCAACAGTTGATGAGCGTCGAAAATTCTGGGAACTGTTCCTAAATGACACTAAGGTTGAGCTCGCACAAAGCCGCGAGGAGCTGGAAGCGTTATATCAAGCGTCCATTGCGACGAGTATTGATATGCAAGGCAGTTTAACTTGGTTAGAGTTTGGGGTAGATCCGGAGCTATTGACGCTAAAGGCGCTCAAAAAGATGCAGCAAGCTGAGCTCGTTTTGCATCCACAAGATTGCCCATTTGAGTATATTGATTTGTGTCGTCGAGATGCAGAACGTGAAGTCTATGCCAATAGTGCCGAGCTATCTTCTATGATAGCGAATCCAGAACTTAAGCCTATGCGCGTTGTGGTATTCATCCCAGAAGGATCGGCAGAGTTTAAGTTGCTCACTCAGAATATCTCAATAATGACTCAAGGCTCGTAATGTCAATTGGTCTGAACTCTCCTGAGCTGGTGTAGGTGAGCAGGCAAACGAAAGGGGACTTAATTGAGTCCCCTTTATTGTGTTTGTTACTTCTCGCAAAGATTAGTCGCGGAAGTTATCGAACTGGAATGGTTGACCAAGTTCTGCTTCACGTACAAGAGTCATTACCGCTTGAAGATCATCGCGCTTTTTGCCTGTCACACGAACTTTCTCACCTTGAATTGCAGCTTGAACTTTGATTTTTGAATCTTTGATTTGTTTAACGATTTTCTTAGCGGTTGGTGTGTCGATGCCTTGTTTGAATAGCACATCTTGAGACCAGTTTTTACCGCTTGCTGTCGGTTCTTTTGATTCCATTGCGTTTGGATCAACATTACGCTTAGTCAGGTTTCCACGCAGAATGTCTCGCATTTGCTTCAGTTGGAAATCTGCTTCTGCTTTCAGCTTTACTACTTCATCTTTATATTCGAAGCTAGCTTCTATACCACGAAAATCAAAACGAGTTGAAAGTTCACGGTTAGCGTTATCGACTGCGTTACGCAGCTCTACTGAATCGATTTCTGAAATGATATCAAATGATGGCATGGGTCAATATTCTCCTATCTAATCCTGCCTAATGATGCTGCGTTGCAGTCTATCACGATATCCTTATATTTTTCAGGCTCTAATCTTACATTTGAGTAGATTTACTGCCTCAAGCTGTAATCAACATTAACCACGACACACTTTTAACGTGAAATTGAATAAATACATCTCATGTATGATTATAATATTTATTGGCGGCTGGCCATCGTTTGGTCAGGTAGGTAGGTTTTAAGGTGTGGAGTGGAAATGTCATTAAACTTATTTGATCTCTCAGGCAAGGTTGCGGTTGTGACGGGTTGTAATACTGGGCTAGGTAAAGGCATGGCTGAAGGGCTTGCTAGTGCAGGGTGCGATATTGTTGGTGTTAATCGCAGTGAGCCGGTAGAGACTAAGCAAAGTATTGAAGCACTGGGTCGACGCTTTATTGATGTTCGAGCTGATCTTTCTAATATTGATTGCATTCCTAGCATCATCGAACACGCGAGGGATGCGCTGGGAAGAATTGATGTGTTGGTTAATAACGCTGGGATCATTCGTCGCAATGATGCTTTAGACTTCACTGAATCGGATTGGGATGAGGTAATGAACATCAATACCAAATCATTATTTTTCCTATCTCAAGCAGTTGCAAAGCAATACATCAAACAAGCTAGTGGCGGTAAGATCATCAATATTGCCTCTATGCTCTCATACCAAGGGGGAATTCGAGTTCCTTCTTATACAACGTCAAAAAGCGGTGTGATTGGTCTAACCAGATTGATGGCCAATGAATGGGCCGGTCAAGGCATTAATGTGAATGCGATTGCTCCGGGGTATATGGCAACAAACAATACTGCAGCACTTCAGGCGGATGAGCAACGAAACCAAGAAATCCTTAATCGTATTCCAGCTGGTCGTTGGGGCACTCCTCAAGATATGCATGGAGCGATTACCTTTTTAGCATCGGCGGCATCGGATTATGTCAACGGCTTCACTATGGCTGTCGACGGCGGCTGGTTAGCGCGCTAGATCCATTGATACTCAATCACGCATTAGTAAAAGCATTAAGGTCAAAGAAATGAAAATTGCACTAACCATGGAAAATAGCCAAGCTGGCAAGAGCAAGATGGTGTTTGAACAGTTAACAAGCGCGACTCAACACACGGAGCATGAGGTATTTAATGTCGGTATGTTGGATGAAAGCGATCATCACTTAACTTATATTCACTTGGGAATTCAGGCGAGTTTGCTACTGAATTCTAAAGCGATAGATTTTGTTGTAACGGGCTGTGGTACTGGCCAAGGCGCACTAATGTCACTTAACGCACACTCAGGAGTCATTTGTGGATATTGCCTCGAACCATCCGACGCCTTCTTGTTCAATCAGATCAATAATGGGAATGCTTTATCTCTGGCATTTGCCAAAGGTTTCGGCTGGGGTGCGGAACTCAATCTGCATAACATGTTTACTCAAGCTTTTTGCACTGGCGAGAAAGGGCAGGGTTACCCACTTGAAAGAGCGGAGCCTCAACAAAAGAATGCTGCGTTGCTTAATCATGTGAAAGCTGCGTCCACGAAAGATTCGCTAATTGATGCCTTGGATGCGATGGAACCCGATTTGGTTCAGGCTGCTATTGGTAGTTCTCAATTCCAGGCATGCTTCTTCGAAAACAGCCAAGATCCAGTACTGTCAGATTACGTCAGAAAGCGCCTTGGTTAATTTTACCTGACCTGAGTGTTCCAGAGCGTTCTTTCGTTCTGGAACCAGCTAATCGATGACCTAATCGTACACAATGCACATCGTTTTATGATTTTTATCAAACAAAGTTCTATAAGGTATCCAAAAGCCTTCTTAGTTACAAATGGAATGGTATTCTATAAGTTGTTTTGATGACTTGTGAGAGATTGAAAGTGCAGGATAAAGCGACACTACGCTTGATGTATTTTATGTGTTTAGTCTTTTTGCTAACAGGTATTGGGATTGCCTATTTTATACATGAGCCCCTGTGGTCAGGTTTGATCTGTATTGCTTTGAGCCAGTGGTTCTTTGTGTTAGCGAGAATCAAAGCGGGAAAGATGAGAAGAGCTGATTTTGAGACAATAAAATAAACCCCAATACTTAGATAGCGATTGGGATTTATTTTTAGTTGGTGCTCAAGAATGTGTATTAGTGCGGCTTAGAGTGAGTCGACACAATTTGGGAAGACAGCTTGGAAGCCCTCTGCGTATAAGCAACTACGTCCACCAGCTTGACCACCAGAGTTCCTTCTAAAATGGTTACCACGGTTTTCCGCGAGGTTTTCATAAAACTTCCAAAGGTGCTCTTGGCCTTGCATACATTCTATTGCTGCTTTTTTCTTTTCCCATACATCGGAGATATCAAGGAAGGTATTCGGTTTCCATTCCATTTGCTCACTTTGATGTGGCTCAAATAGGTAAAGTTGTGGTGCACCAAGTACTTGTTCGCCAGGGTTGTGGCCCCAGGCTTGCGCAATCATGCGGCATTGAAGTGCGATCTCTGTTGCGTACATATGATCGGTATTGTACGGGTCCCACTTTGAGTGGCTCATCATAAACTCAGGTTGGATCTCTCTGATTAAATCAACGATTTGATATTTGCCTTCCGTATCGATTTCAAGTGGGTAGTCACCAAAATCAAAGAAACGAATATCGTGTGCTCCCAAGGCATCGGCTGCAGCTTTTGCTTCCTCACGGCGAATACGTTTTACGTCCTCCAGCGTCATGCCTTCTTGCTTCCAAAGCTTCGCAGATTCACCTCTCTCTCCATAAGATAAACATGCAATCGTGACTTCATATCCCAGTTTTTGATGGAGCGCGATAGCACCACCACAGCGCCATACAAAATCTGCAGAGTGTGCACTTATTACTAGAGCCGTTTTCTTTGCCATGAGGTATTTCCTTATTCTAATTATCCATTTAGGTACGTTTGGATGTTCTTGTCTTGATGTCAGGATAAGAATAGCGATTGGGACTAAGTTGTTGAAATTGAATTAACATGGAGGGTATTCAATTTTGATAAATGTTCGGATCGATAGAACGTGTCGGTAACGCTTTCACAGTAGCTAGAGAGAATGAAATTGGTAATTCAGAGTTTGCTGGGTCGATAGCATTTAGAAATTTACATTTCGTTATGTTATAACATAACAATCAATTGGAGAGTTAGGAGTAGATGGGTTTACATGCCATATCATTTGGATAAGACATTAGACAAAGTCGTCCGCAATTTAAAAGCTAAGGGTAAGCGAATGACATCGACACGGCGTGTCGTTCTTGGATCCCTTCTTCATGCCAAGAAACCCTTATCGGCCTATGAATTGATGGATTATTGCGCATCTACTTTTGAGCATTCGCTGCAAGCAATGTCCGTCTATCGAGCATTAGAATTCTTAGAGAGTGAACACTTGGTGCATAAGTTGAATACGTCGAATAAATTTGTTGCCTGTTCGCATATAGCGCAATCACATGAGCACGGAGTCGCTCAGTTTTTAATCTGCTCCAAGTGCGACAAGATCGCAGAACAACAAATCGATCCTATTCTGATTGACGCATTGACAAAGCATGCGCGAAAACAGGGGTTTACGTTGATTCAGCCACAACTTGAAATCGAATGTATTTGCGATGCTTGTAAATAATTCTCTTTAAAACTTCAACCAATTCATTCAAATCAGTACCGAAATAACGTTATTAGGGAAAAGTAGATACAATGCAAAGCACGTTGATCAAAAATGCGAAGATAGTGAACGAAGGTAAGATTCGTATCGCTGATTTAAGAATCGTCGGAGACAGAATTGATTTAATAGCCGACAGCATCGAAGGGGCAAGTTCAGACTTCATTATTGATGCTCAAGGTAAGTACCTTCTTCCAGGGATGATTGATGATCAAGTCCACTTTAGAGAACCAGGGTTAACCCATAAAGGAAGCATTGCTTCAGAGTCAAGAGCTGCGGTTGCTGGTGGTATCACAAGTTACATGGAGATGCCCAACGTAAATCCAGCGACGACAACTATTGAGGCTTTGGAGGAAAAATTCGCCATTGCAGAGGTAAGCTCAATGGCGAACTACTCATTTTATCTTGGAGCAACGGAAGACAACCTTGAAGAAATTAAACGTTTAGATCCATCTCGACACTGCGGCGTTAAGGTGTTTATGGGCGCATCTACCGGCAACTTGCTTGTCGAGGACCCTCAGGCCTTGGATGATATTTTTCGAGAGTCACCTGTGTTGATCGTTACGCATTGCGAAAGTGGTGAGGTGATAGCAAAGAATAGACAAGAGCTATCTAAATCCAAGTCAGAGTTCACCATTGAAGACCACCCTAAGTTGAGAGATGACGAAGCCTGTTATGCATCTTCTTCTTATGCTGTCTCTTTGGCTAAAAAATATAATAGTCAGTTGCATGTTCTTCACATTACGACAGAGAAAGAACTTTCCTTATTTGAAGCGGGGGCAATAGAGAATAAACACATTACAGCGGAAGCCTGTGTCCACCACTTGTGGTTTTCGAATGAAGATTACGCACAGAAAGGTAATTTCATCAAGTGTAACCCTGCCATCAAATATTCTTCAGATCGAGACTCGCTCATCAAAGCTCTGCATACAGGGAAAATTGATATTATTGCGACTGATCATGCGCCTCATACCAAAGAAGAAAAAGAGGTGGCCTATGAATTATCGCCTGCAGGATTACCACTGGTTCAACATGCTTTATTAACCCTACTCGACCACGTCAATAATGGTCGTATGTCTATCGAACAAGTGGTAGAGAAAGTATCACATAACCCGGCGATTCGTTATGGCGTTGAAGAACGAGGATTCATCAGAGAAGGATATTTTGCTGACCTTGTGCTTATTGATTCGGATAAGGCAACTGACGTAGATGACGATAACTCTCTGTATCATTGCCAGTGGTCCCCATTCAGCGGTCATCGCTTTGCTTCTTCTATTCAGTCGACTTGGGTCAATGGGCAGCAAGTGTTCAATGATGGTGTCTTGAAGGAACAAGTGAACGCCGCGAGAAGGCTCACATTTAAGCGTGGTAAATAGTCCTTTCAGAGCTCTTTCGAAGGGTTTAGATATTCAATAATCATTACGTTGTAACTTAAGTTGTTGCGAAACAATGCTTCGCAACAACTTGTATATGGAGATTTTCAGATGAGTGGTAACGATAACAAGATCCTTGGCGTACCTACCAATATTATTACCGGGTTTCTTGGCGTCGGCAAAACATCAGCCATTCTCAATCTGATGAAGAACAAGCCCGATAACGAGAAGTGGGCAGTTTTAGTTAATGAGTTTGGTGAAATCGGAATTGATGGTGCTCTACTGGATGGGCAACGAGACACTAAGGGAAGCGTGTTTATGCGGGAAGTGCCAGGGGGATGTATGTGCTGCACTGCTGGACTCCCAATGCAAATCGCATTAAACCAACTGCTTACTGAAGCCAAACCCGATCGTCTGTTGATTGAACCTACCGGATTGGGACATCCAAAAGAGGTGCTTCAGGTGTTATCATCGCAACACTATCAACAAGTGCTGTCTCTTCAAAAGACGATAACGTTAGTCGATGCCAGAAAGTTAGCGGACCACCGATACACAGGGCATGACGTGTTTAATCAGCAAATTGCAATCGCGGATACCGTAGTAGGCAATAAATCAGATTTATACTGCTCGAATGAGTTCGAACAGCTCCAGCAATATGTCACCACATATGGTAAGCCTGAAGCTAGGGTATTGCTTTCCAAGAACGGCATCATTGCATTTGAGGAATTTGAGGGTGGTAGTGAGCTAGATGAACATAAGGGGCACCACCATCATCATGAACGTAAACCTATCGCTTCCGAACTACCGTTACCAGAAAGTGGCGTATTAAAGGCTATGAATGAAGGTGAGGGTTTTCAAAGTGTTGGTTGGCGATTTTCTGCGAGTAAAGTGTTTGACCGCAACAAACTGTTGACGATACTCATGCAGATAGACGCTGAACGAATGAAAGCCGTTTTTATCACCTATGATGGAATATTTGGTTACAACATGACACCCGACGGTTTAACGGAAGCTGAACTTGATGACTGCAATGAAAGTCGAATAGAAGTGATAGGGCATGAGATTGATGATGACTTAGAACTTCAGCTTTTAAATTGTATAGTCTAATCAAGTTATAACAAAGCCCAGAGAGTGTTTGATTCTCTGGGCTTTGTTTTATGAAGTGGGTTTTTAAAAAGAGTCGAAACTAATCTACAAACACTGTCTTTTTTTCAGCTAATGCCATCGCGATATTCGCCGAGCTATATGCACTTTCATTGATGAAGTGGGGGTAGATATCGTTTTCTTTTTCCCAATAAATATCAAAGCCGAAGAAGGTGGCCATAATAGGCTCCCCGGTTTTTACCACTTCGAAATCTCTGCCACAGATGGTCGGATGAACGGCTGCTATTCTCATACCATCATGATCCATTGGTATTTGGACTTCCTCGGTATAATAGAAGGCGTCATAGTTAGCTAGGTTACTAAGCTGGTACAAATTGTGTTTGTCGACGTAATCTAACACTAAACTGAGCATTTCTTTCATCAGTTCGAGCGTTTCAAACTGTAAGCTACCGTGGGCCTGAGCGCCTACTTCAATCATGACCCCGTATTGGCTTGCCGTGCATAGGTAAGGTTGTTCATTCCATTCTTTTCTGTCTTCGAACAGGATATTTGAGCCCGGCATCCGTTGCTTTACATAGGCGCCCATTTTTTTGTAGAACGGGGAGTTCGATAGCAAAATCAATGTTGCTCCCATGTTGCTTGTCGTGTTATGTAGGTCGATGATCAAAGGATTGTTCGCACAATAATTATTTTTGAATTCGGTTGCTAACCTGGCTTCCTTTGAATTTGCCTCTAGCTCGAGTGAAAACTGTCGGTTTAGATCTTGTTCGACAAAGCGAGTATTGGCTTTTACTGCGTCAGGGTTTGCTATTACAGAACTTGCAGAGAAGCTCGCTCTATCGATATTGTACAAGCGTTCTTTTATAAGCTTGTTGAGATAGATGCCTGATAGTTCATTCCCATGTGTTCCGCCTACGATGAGAACTTGGTTAATATTATCCATGTAGAGTTAAAATCCTGTATTTAAAACGACTTACCTAAAATCTAAAGTAAGCAATAGTCTAGACTCGCCATGTTCGATCATTGGTGAACGGTGGACGAGACCTTGATTTTCGTTGCCAATCCAACTTTCTCCTTTTAACAGTGCGACATCGCCGGCTATCAAGTGTTGGATATTGCTTTCCTTCCTATAAAGGCCAGAATCTGAATCCGGCAAGCCATTGCTTCCACTACCTAGCTTAGAACGATCTACGTCTTGGCCATGCAGCCATTGTGTTGCGATACCTTGATATGTTGTCACCAGTCGACAGGGCACTCGATCGACATGAAATTTTGGACACATTGCTTTATTTAAGGTCGCAAGGCGAACGCCTACATGTTCAAGGTCAAACAGACAACCAAACATATCTACAAGTTCAGCTATATTGTCGACTAGGCTGCTAGGAGCAATGTCACCTATGGCTTTGTATAGAGATGCGTGAGCGTCTTGTGGCTTAATCGTGAGAGACTTTTCAAAATTTGGGTTGTGCGTAATGAATTCAGCAATCTCTTTTTGCAGAACTGCTGAAAATGCTCGATTCCAGATCGCGATCTTGACTTCATCACGATAGATGTCTGTGAACACCGTCGGACTTTTTCCATGAGCTACACTTTGATGTTCGGAAGGTGGGGCTTCTTCATTGGATGTTACTTTTTCAGCGATGGCGAGCTCCATAAAGATTACCTCTTGTGATGATGTTTACCTGTTTGAGTAAGGAACGTTCCTTACTAAATTAGTTTATTGTTATGTTATAACATAACAATAAATTAGAGGGAATCTCTTGAAGTCTGCAGATTTTAGGGTGTTGGCTATAATTTGCTCTATGGCTAATCGATAAGCCAATGATGATCTGATGAGAGTGTATTGTTGTCCCCAGCCATTGGGTGAATGCGCAAGTATTGATTGGCGAGTAGGAGAACCTCCATGGCACTAACTCTTAACGTGAACGGCGTCGATGTTGAAGTCGATGCATCATCCGATACCCCTATCTTATGGGTCATACGTGACCACCTTTCTATGACAGGCACAAAATTTGGTTGCGGAATGTCCCTTTGTGGTGCGTGCACTGTTCACTTAAACGGTCAACCGATACGTTCTTGTGTTACACCAATTCAAGCTGCCGTTGGTCAGAAGATTACTACTATTGAGGGCATTGAGAGTCCTGCGGCAGTCGCTATACAAGATGCTTGGGATGAGATGCAAGTACCTCAGTGCGGATATTGTCAGTCTGGTCAGGTTATGTCTGCTGTAGCCTTGTTAGAAAGAAACCCAAACCCGAGCTATGAAGATATTGATGCTGCGATGACAGGAAACGTGTGTCGCTGTGCAACTTACGTTCGTATTCGCAATGCCATTAAACACGCATCGACCAAGTTGTCTTGAGCTGAGATTGGAGTGAAAAATTATGCGCTTAAAATCCTTATCAATGGCAACTCAAGAAGCTGCCACGACTCGTCGAGATTTTTTAAAGTTGATGACGGGAGTTGGAGCAGGGTTGACGTTAGGAGTTTCTATATCTACTGCGAAAAAGGTTTCAGCTTCTAATCATGTCGACACTAATGCCTCTTTTGAACCTAATGCTTTCGTGAAGATTAATGGCGACAATACGGTCACTGTCATGATTAAGCATGTGGAGATGGGTCAGGGAACTTATACCGGACTTACTACCTTAGTTGCTGAAGAGCTTGATGCTTCCTGGGAGCAAATGAAACCGGAGGGTGCACCTGCAGATGCCTCACGCTACAACAATACCCTTTGGGGGCCAATGCAAGGTACTGGAGGGAGTACAGCCATTGCCAATTCATACATCCAACTCCGCACCGCTGGTGCTGTGGCGCGTTCAATGCTGGTCCAAGTGGCAGCGAACAGATGGGGAGTGAGTCCAGATGAGGTTGTAGTTAACTCAGGGGTGTTAAGTCATGGCTCGAATACAGCCTCTTTTGGTGAGCTGGCCGAGGAGGCCGCTAAACTGCCTGTTCCTGACCCTAGTTCTATCGCACTGAAATCTCCAGACGATTTTACTCTGATTGGTAAGGCAAAATTGAGTCGCAAGGATACTGGCAAAAATAATGGCAAGGCTATCTTTACCCAAGATTTCAAACTTCCCGACATGCTTACTGCGATGGTTTTACACGCCCCCAAATTTGGGGCGAAGCTAAAGTCAGTTGATGCAAGTAACGCCAAGAAATCCCCTGGTGTCGTCGATATATTAACAATTCCTACAGGGGTGGCAGTACTCGCCAACGACTACTGGAGCGCAAAAAAAGCACGAGATCTCTTGGTTGCGGAGTGGGACGAAAGCTCTGCCTTTACTAAGAGCTCATCGCAGATACTTCAGGAGTATAAACAAGTTTCATTGCAGAAAGGCTTGCCAGCTAGAAGTGATGGAGATGCGCTGGCGGCACTAGAAAAGTCGCAATCTGTTATAGATAACACGTACGAATTTCCATTTCTTGCTCACGCAACGATGGAGCCGATGAACTGTGTCGCACAGGTGACAGATCAAGGCTGCACAATTTGGAATGGTGAACAGCTCCAAACCGTTGATCAAATGAATGTGGCTAACTTGCTGGGTTTAAAACCTGAGCAAGTTACTTTGAATATGTTACTTGCAGGTGGCAGCTTTGGTCGACGCGCAAACCCTCATTCCGATTACTTACTCGAAGCGGTAGAGATTGCTAAACAAAAGAAAGGCATACCAATAAAACTGGTATGGAGCCGTGAAGATGACACTAGAGCGGGTTACTTCCGTCCGGCCTACGTACACAAACTAAAAGCGGGGTTGGATGAGGACGGTAACATCAATGCTTGGTATCAACATATTGTTGGTCAATCAATACTACACAATACCGCGTTTGAAGCGTTTCTCGTTAAAGATGGAATTGATGGAACGTCGGTAGAGGGGGCATCAAACAACCCTTATGATATCCCAAATCTAGCTCTTGAACTTACTACCGTAAAAGAAGGACCAACAGTCCAATGGTGGCGTTCCGTGGGGAGCACGCATACTGCATTCGCCGTTGAAACCATGATGGATGAACTGGCATTTAAAGCAGGTAAAGACCCCGTTGATTTCCGTATGAAACTCCTAGAAAAACATCCTAGATGGCAAGGGGTATTGAAGCTAGCCGCTGAGAAAGCTGGCTGGGGTAAAACTCTTCCAGAGGGAACTGCAATGGGCATTGCTGTCCATGAGTCTTTCGCCACTTATGTTGCTCAAGTGGCTGTCGTCTCCAATAACAATGGTTATGTGAGTGTTGATAAAGTCATATGTGCCGTGGACTGCGGGGTTGCAATCAATCCTGATGTCATTAAGGCGCAAATGGAAGGTGGGATTGGGTATGGACTGTCACCTACGTTAATGAGTGCAATTACGCTCAATGAGGGCGGGACTGTAGCGCAATCGAACTTCCACGACTATCAAGTACTTCGCATCAATCAGATGCCTGAGGTTGAGGTGCACATAGTGCCATCTGCTGAAGCACCTACGGGGGTCGGTGAGCCTAGTGTACCACCCATTGCTCCAGCCGTTGCCAATGCGATGGCTGCGTTGACGGGTAAACGTCAACACGTATTACCTTTAAATACCAAACTGAGTTAGTTAATCGTCTGAGGCGATGGTGCAGGAGCGGAGTATGTCGAATCACTTGTTCTATTTATTGTCTGATTGGTATTCGAAAAGGGATGTGGCGAAGTGGGTTCTTGGAACGGTTTATCAAACGGAAGGGCCTGCGTATCGCAAAGCGGGAGCCATGATGTTGTTCAGTGACGAGGGTGATCAGCTGGGAATGTTGAGTGGAGGATGCTTAGAATCAGACATTCATTTACAAGCAAGAAAAGTGGCGGTCAGTGGTCATCCGATGACACTAACCTATGATGGAAGCGATGAGGATGATCTCGCGTTTCAATTAGGTATTGGGTGTGGTGGGGTCGTTCACATCCTTTTACAGCCTATTTCAGCATTAAATGACTATCTGAAGTTGCCTGAATTGCTCGACGCTATGCGTTCTCGTACCACTGGTTATTACCTGCAAAAAGTTTCTCGAGATAGCGTCAATGCCAGTTTCTCAACTCAAGCTATTCCACTTAAAAAGACAGCCAAAAACTCCGAGCTTATAAAGGATGAAGACGGAGATTGGTTGTGTACGACCATTGAGGCTCCTCTTCATTTATTGATTGCAGGAGGGGGCATTGATGCTAGGCCGGTTGCAACCATCGCTCATCAGCTAGGGTGGCAGGTTACCTTATGGGACCCTAGGCCGGCGAATGGCCGCCCCGAGTATTTTCCGACAGTGGATTGCCGCCTAACCTGTGATAGAGAGAGTCTCGGGCTGTATTGCCAACAACATTCAGTACAAGCTGCAATATTGATGACACACAATGTTGAACTTGATGCACAAGCATTGTCTGCAATGACAAATGTACAACTAAAATATTTGGCCTTGCTCGGGCCCATGAATAGGCGAGATCGTGTCATTACTCAATCTGGTATCCACTTGAATGATTTAGCGATACCGCTCGCTGGTCCGGCAGGGCTTAATATTGGTGGAGATCTACCTGAAACTATTGCTTTGTCTATCTTGTCTGAATGCCAAGCCGCTGTGAATCATCGTACCGCTGAGTCTTTAAGTGATGCACTACTTACCAATCATCCAATGAGAAGAGCAGCGAGCTGATATGAAGGTTGCCATCATGATTATGGCTGCTGGAGAGAGTCGCCGGTTTTCAAGATGTAAGCTTCTTGCTGCTGTTTCGTCTACAGAAACCTTATTATCGCGTACTGTTACAAGTGCACTAACCAGTGACATAGGCGATGTATATATAATCACTGGGCGTTGGCATGAAGATGTTCAAAAATACCAGCAAGCTGGTTACTTAACTGGAAGTTCCACACTTCACTGCTCTTCATGGCAACATGGTCTCGGCTCTTCCATTGCTTTCGGTGTTCGTAAGTTAGCAGCCTCTTACGATGCTATTTTGATAACGTTAGCAGACCAAATTGATATTGATGCAATGCAACTTCAGAGCTTGATTACAGCATACAAAGGCGGTGTCGTATGCGCGAAATATGCTGGAAAAAGGGGAGTGCCAGCACTATTCCCAAAGGAACATTTCGAATCGTTAAAATCATTAAGTGGTGATGTAGGAGCGAAGAAGTTGCTCAACGAAGGAATCTGCAGTATTGAGGAGGTGGAACTGAGTAGTGCTTCTATCGATATCGATACGGTTGAGGAGTTGAGCTTATGGAAACAGCGAAAGCAAGGGAATCAGAAAAACAGGAAGTAATCCTCTCAGCCTAATTAGGTAATTTCATGTGACAATGTCACTGTGGAATAGTAAATTATCCGCACCTAAAAAGGATTTGAATCGAACCACTCGAGTTGTATGAGTAATGCCTGCATCAGTTGAACTTTTAACCAATCACTTACTTTCTGGTGCGTTAAGTATTATTTGTGCACTTTGGCTTGACCAACTTCTCGGTGAGCCAAGAAGGTTTCATCCACTTGTTGGTTTTGGCCGGTTATCAAGGTTGATTGAGATTAAGCTAAGGCTTTCTCCTCGTGAGAAATCTCATCAATACAATTCTGACTCTGTAGCGAAATATAACAGGCGTAACGGTGCGCTTGCTTGGTTCTTAGCGGTTACACCTCCAGTTATGTTCACTTGGTTGATTTCAACGCTGCTCTCTAGTTCGTTCCCTCTAATTAATTTTATCTTTAGTACCATTATTCTCTATTTGACCATCGGTGGACGAAGTTTGACTGAGCATGCTCATCATATTTATGTCCCGTTAAAATCGGGGGATATGACTGGCGCTCGGTTTGCGGTATCGATGATCGTCAGCCGTAACACAGAGAAGATGGGTGAAAAAGAAATCGCTTCTTCTGCTATTGAGTCGGTGCTAGAAAATGGCAATGATGCCGTGTTCGCCCCTATGTTTTGGTTTGTCATTTTTGGAGCACCGGGTGCCGTGCTGCTGAGATTAGCAAACACCTTAGATGCGATGTGGGGCTACAAGAATGAAAAATATAGACATTTCGGTTTTTTCTCAGCGAAGCTTGATGATCTGCTGGGCTGGGTACCCGCGCGTATCACAGCGCTTGCCTATGCCTTTACTGGTGACTTTAAGCAGGCGCTGACTTGCTGGAAGACTCAAGCAAAAGATTGTGCTAGTCCCAATGGTGGTGTCGTGATGACTTCTGGTGCAGGTGCTTTGAGGATTAAGATCGGTGGCCCTACCTACTATGATGGTGTTTTGCACGATAAAAAACCTATGGGCATAGGAGTAGAGGCGTTTCCTGAAGCGATTGATAGAGCGAATAACCTGGTAAAGCGAAGTAGTTTCGGGCTGAGCTATTTGTGGTTAGTGTGCGTTATTGGGTTAATGTGAGTTGGAGAGCATAAGGCAGTGATTCATCACGGTGGAAAACTTTTAGAAGCGATCGGTGTTTATGGTGGGAGCAAGGAGGAGTGGGTCGATGTTTCCACGGGTGTGAGCCCTTATACCTATCCGGTCACCTCAATACCATTAGAAGCGTGGAATCGACTTCCAGAGGATAATGACGGTCTAGAGATAGCCGCGCAGTCCTATTACAACTCTCGAATCACTCCCGTAGCGATTGCGGGATCTCAGGCGGCGATAATGCTATTGCCACTTATCGTCACCGAACACCTTGGTCGTTGTGGGACTATTTGCCTTCCTTCCGTTGGCTACAAAGAACACCAACATGCTTGGCAGAAATTAAGACATAACAATCAAATGTGGGATCTTGATTTCTATGATGACATCCCTTCTGATGAGCAAGTTAAGCGCGCAGACGTCATTTTGATCATCAACCCAAATAATCCAACCGGATACTTCATCGATCAGCAAACGATGCACCGTCTTCAGCAACAACTTCACGCCAAGGGTGGAAGGTTGATCGTTGATGAAGCTTTCATGGATTGCACACCAGAAAAGTCGATTCTTCCAACATTTAATACTCAGTCGAAGCTCGATGAAAACCTGATCGTTCTTCGCTCAGTTGGAAAGTTCTTTGGCTTGGCGGGGGCTAGGGTCGGATTTGTTTTTGCAGTATCACCTATTTTGCAAAAGTTACGCGAAGAAATCGGTCCGTGGACAGTAACGGGGCCTGCTCGTTGGGTAGTCAATCAAGCTCTACAGGATGGCACTTGGCAACAGCAAACACGACAGCAGCTTAAAACAGATATCACAAGGTTAGAATCCCTGATCTCTAATGCTTGGCGTTGTCACTATACTTCGGGAAACTTGTTCGTGACAGCCTACCTAAATAACGCGGAAATTACTCATCAGACAATGTGTAAAAACCAAGTCTTAGCCCGGCTATGTGACGAAAACAATGCGATTCGTTTTGGGTTACCGAAGCAAGATTGGCAGTGGGATAGGTTAGAGCAAGTGTTGAAGTATGTGTTTGCTGATTTGCATTTTGACCCTAACTCGAGTTCTTATCAAAGTAATCGTTCATCAAGCCTTTCATGAGATTCATATTAGTCCGACATGGGCAAACATACTGGAATATCGAGCATCGATTACATGGTTGGTTGGATAGTGACATTACTCCAAGTAGTCGTGACCTTGCCTTAAACCTGTCGCTGGAAGAGTACTTTATTGACTCTCAAGGTGTGGTTTTGTTTTCTAGCGACTTAATTCGAGCTAAACGAACGGCTGAACTAATAGCAAAAACACACCAGCTCCCGATGGAATGTGACCAGAGACTACGCGAACGTAGGTTTGGCCTATTACAAGGTGAGGTCATCAATGAGAAAGTAAACCAGCACAGTGAATGGCTTGCTTACTCAAACAGGTATAACCTCCCATTGAGTGGAAAGTCTTTTGGTGAGGAACCAGAGATAGAGTTCGTTGATCGTATACTTTCGTTTCTAAGTGATAGTTTAAGCAATGGAAGTCAAACTATTGTTATAGTTTCTCATGGCGAGTGGATTAGAACTTTCGTGAATCTATGCGAGAAACGCGCGAGTTGGGAATTTGGGGCGGGTATTCCAAATAATATGGAGCCATTGATCGTGGATTGCAGTGAGGAAGACATCGCTACCTTGTTAAAAAAACACGAGCTTCAAAGACAGAGAGCTAGGGCTTGCACGTAATGTCGAACAATCCTAGCTCTCTAATGGTTAAGGGAGCGCATCTTAATGACTTAAATGTGCACCGTGATCAGAACCGTGTTCGACATAATGCTCATAACGAGTACGTAGCGATACCGTCATCCAGCCGTATCCTAGACCGATTGCACAGTAAACCAATTCAGTAATCGTCGCGTTAACGTAGTTTGCCCCTCCAACGTAAGACATAAATCCAAAGAAGGTACCTGCACCCACAAACAACGCAGGGACGAAATCAAATGGGGGTAAACGTTCTAGGCAAATGCAACCAATAACAACCACAAAGATGGCAAGCGGTGTTGCGACGAAGCCCATTGGGCTGAATAATCCAGCGAACTCCATGATTGCAATAGAAGCAACAATACCCGCAATATAACCGCAGAACGTTTTCTTGGCTCCTTCGGGGGTGCATCCAGCCATGAAATACATTGCCCATGCAATGAATGCGATCCAACCAAATCCAACATTGCCCTCTACTGGCATCGCGGGTGCCAAAATTTGGTCCAATATTTGGACCGTGAACGCTAAGAAAGCGACCATAATTGGGATTACGATAAACTGTGAAAATTTCATAATATCATCCTTAACTCATTGAGCTTTTCTCCGAGTGATAGAGATCGAGTGCTTGTGGTGGTGTATAGCCTTGATGGACTACGCTGTTAATCGCTTTTAGCATGGCAACCGGGCAATCGGATTGGAATACGTTCCTGCCCATATCCACACCGGCAGCGCCTGATTGAATGGCGTTATAGGCAAGTGTGAGAGCATCTAGTTCGGGCACTTTCTTCCCGCCAGCTACCACGATTGGAACAGGGCAAGCAGCCACAACCTTCTCAAAGTCTTCGCAGTAATAGGTCTTAACAATGTGTGCACCCAGTTCAGCAAGAACACGAGTCGCGAGCATGAAGTAACGGTTTGTTCGTTCCATTTCTTTACCAACCGCTGTGACGCCAAGAGTAGGGATGCCATATCTTTCCCCAGCATCTATTGCTTTCACTAAGTTATGTAAACTGGAACATTCACCATTTGCACCAACGAATACTTGAACCGCCAAGCATGAAGCATTGATGCGAATCGCATCGTCGATATCTACACCAACAAACTCATTACTTATGTCATCTTTTAAGATTGTGCTACCAGCACTGGATCTGAGAATGACAGGCTTATTGTGATTAGGTTGAATACAACTTCTGATCGCTCCGCGCGTGGCCATGAGAGCGTCGGCATGAGGAGCAAGTGGTTCGATGGCTAAGTCTAAGCGTTCTAAACCGGCTGTCGCCCCCATGATGTACCCGTGATCAAACGCAAGCATCACGGTTTTCCCAGACTCTGGACGAAATATTCGACTCAAGCGATCTTTCATACCCCAATCTACATTCTCCATACCTTTAACGTGAAAGGTTTGATTACGAGCAGGGCTATCTAAGCCATAGTCTTTGGCAATTTGATTGCCATCTTTGTCTGCCATGTTGCTCTCCTTAATGAATATGGTGAACGGCTTCGTTAAATGAAGAGAACAGAAGCGCCATGCTGGTTGCTCCTGGGTCCACGTGCCCAACGGCTCGTTCACCCATGTTCTTCGCTCTACCACGTGTTGGAATCATTTGCTTAGTTGACTCAGCACCGGATTGAGCCGCATCGGCGGCATGTTCGAACATATCTTCTAGCTCGACACCGTGTTCGGCGTCCCACTGCATGGTATTGGCAGCAGGAATCAGTGCATCAAGCATGGTTTTTTCCCCTTGGTGTGCACCGCTGAACTGAATGACGCGTTCAACACCTGCTCTTATCGCATCTGCCGCTTCATAAACGGAAAGCTCGTTACTTTGAATGGCAGATCCCATTCCCATGAACAAGTTGCCAATGAGCATTCCAGCAGAGCCGCCGTCTTGGCACATAATTGACCAACCAATATCTTGGATCTGTTTGCTTAGCTTTTCTGGTGACAAGGTTTCTTTAGGGGCATGAGATAGGGACTCTTCGATGCAGTGGCAAACACGAAGCATTGTTGTACCATGGTCTCCATCGCCAGTTTTGCTATCGAGTTCGTTTAAGTGGGGAACTTGGTTTTGAATATTATTCGCGGCAGTTTCTAACATGTCGAATAACATAGTTTGATTTAAGACTGTCATTTTCCTCTCCTTTAAGCATGTCAAAGCCTGCACGTACTTTCGATAAGTACATGAATGAGGATGGTCTGAGATAATCGGTTAAGTGCTACGCTAAAGAGCAGCACTTAACCGTTGAATGACGCTATTGTTGAGTCCAGTAAGGGGTATTACATGGTTTATCCCAGTATTGAAGCGTTTCTTGATCGAACTTACCAATACACATCTGGAATCCAGCCATCTCTTGAACCGTGAGGACTTCTTCAACTTTAGAACGTGCCACTTTAGCTTGCTTGTCCTGTAAATTGTGGTGACATGCGCGGGCAACGATGAACATTTCCATTAGCGTAGTTGCCCCAGAGCCGTTGATCATAAGCATGAGCTCATCACCCATTTTCACATCAACCGCTTTGCATAATTGCTCAAGCATGATATTTGCTGTGTCGTCCGCAGACTGAATCTTCATGCGACCACCACCGCCTTCGCCGTGTTGGCCCATACCGATTTCCATTTCATCTCCAGCTAGGTCGCCGATCTCCATACCCGATTGAGGATGAGTGGCATTACTCATTGCTACCGCTAGTGTTGCTAAGGTTTGATTAAACTTCTCACCAACGCGGTAGACTTCTTCTAGTGGTAAACCCGCTTCTGCTGCTGCACCTGCAATTTTGTAAACAGGTACACAACCTGCAAGACCACGTTTGTCTTTTATATCAGTGTTTAGACCGGCACTGATGTCCTCGTGAGTCAGCAACATTTTTACTTTAATGCCTTCTCGTTCAGCCATTTCCATTGCCATGTTGGCCGCCATTACATCACCTTCATGATTTAGCACAACAAGTAATACTCCTGCAGGGCAGTCCGCCATTTTTAAAGCTTCAAGCACTTTAGGCGCACCAGGGGCGGCAAAAATATCGCCCACAACAGAGTAATCCAGCATGCCTTCACCAACGTAGCCACTTAGCGCAGGTTCATGTCCAGCACCGCCAAGCGTCACAATCGCAACTTTGTTCGGGTCTTTAGGTATTGCTCGTGCTACGATTTTTTCTGAAACCACTTTGATCTTTTGTGGAAAGGTCATTGCATAACCTTGGAGAAGTTCAGTGGTGATGTTTTCCGCGTTATTGATAAATTTCTTCATGATATAACTCTCTATATATTGTTATTTTTCAGATATTTAATGAGCAGAATGGCAGCTAGTCTATGTATTCCATTAGCTCGACAGGGGCTTCATCTTCCAGTACAAAAGCAACCTTTAACGAATCATTTGGGTAGAAAGGTTCTAATAGGACCGTTTTTCCTTTCATTGCTTCATCAAGGTTGTCGACCTCATAAGCAACATGTGCCGTGTTCTTAAGCTCTTCCGGCATTGGACTGTCCTCTAAGAAACGCAACCATTCGATATGATTTTCGCTTTCCTTAAAGTCGGTGACATAAAGCCCGATTGCTTCGTTAAAAGTTTCACCTGGATGTTGATTGGGGGTAGGGATCCCGACGTGACTGAACTTCTTCATTTTGTGCTCCTTGCATTCAATGATGATCGTTTACGTCTCTATATTAGATAAGATTTTCAGTTGGAAAGTGATATGAGTCACAAAGTGAATTAGACCTAAAAGTGTATATATTTCAATTATTTATATAAAAATCATCACTAGTTGTGTGGCAAGTGCAACAAATACAGAATGTTGTCTTTTGCTAGCAAGTGCAACAGCTTTGTCTTTGTCACAGCCACTTTTCATTTAAAGAGTGAGCAAGTGCAACAAGCTATGCCTTTGAGAATCATGATGGAACTGAGCAAGTGCAACACGTGAGTCGGCTCACACTATTGGTCAAAAACCACGTCTTTCGACACTAATTCGAAGATTTTATCGACTTGTTCGACCATTAGTTCTGGATGATGGTGAAATATAAAGCGTTTGCAACCTTGAGGGTCTAGCCCTAACGTTCTTAGCTCTGCAATCAGATCTTTATACTCGATCTCATAGGCTTGCTGGTGGTGCTTTTTACGATAAGAGGCAAGGCGTTGAGCTAATTGAGGCTCATAACCGTAGGGGCCCGCATTTCTATTGAGTTCGCGAGATACCGTTGAGCGATGAATAGCTAATTCATTAGCAATTTGAGTTTGAGACTTACCGCTTTTTTTAAGCGCCCAGATTTTGACTCGTTGTTCAGGGGATAGCTGCTTATACATAACGCCTCCTGATCACCTCGATATTATTAGAGGTTCATATTAAAACAATCATCAAATAATGAACGTTAATTTAATCCCAATATCAGGAAATAGCATCACCAGGCTAGGTTAGATTTTGCGGAAAATAGAATTAAAAAAGCCTCAATATCAAATCGTGATATTGAGGCTTTTATCATCGGTTTGTCAGCGCAATTTACTTAGCTGAACGAACCTTAATAGCGTCCGCAAGCATATCTAGCATTTGAGCAGTGTGCTCCCAGCTTAGACATGGATCGGTAATCGATTGACCGTATTTCAGGTTATCTAGGTCATCCATTGGCTGGTTACCTTCTTCGATGAAGCTTTCTGCCATGATACCGGCTACATAGTGACTACCAGATTTAATCTGATCACAAATGTCTTGAGCAACGTCTAGTTGTTTACGGTGTTGCTTTTGGCAGTTTGCGTGGCTGAAATCAACCACTAGGCGTTGTGGAAGATCAAACTCAGCAAGTTGATCGCACGCGGCTTTTACTGACTCAGCATCAAAGTTCGGGCCCTTATCACCACCACGCAGAATCACGTGACCGTATGGGTTGCCGCTAGTGCGGTATACCGTCATGCGACCATTTTTATCTGGAGAGTAGAAGTAGTGAGAAGCTTTTGCCGCACGGATTGCGTCAATAGCAATCTTGATGTTGCCGTTGGTACCGTTCTTGAAACCAACAGGGCAAGAGAGCGCAGATGCCATTTCACGGTGAATCTGTGATTCTGTCGTACGAGCACCGATTGCGCCCCAAGTGATAAGGTCAGCGATGTATTGACCTGTGATCATATCTAGGAATTCAGTCGCTGTTGCTAGACCAAGCTTATTGATATCTAGTAGAAGCTTACGCGCTTTGTTCAGACCCGCTTCAAGTGCGTATGAACCGTCTAAGTTAGGGTCAGTAATCAGACCTTTCCAACCTACAACAGTACGTGGCTTTTCAAAGTAGGTGCGCATAACGATGAATAGTTCATCTTTGTATTGCTCTTGAATAGCAGCAAGGCGAGTTGCGTAATCGATAGCCGCTTCCGTGTCATGAACAGAACATGGACCAACGATCACCAATAGGCGTTGGTCTTCACCTGTCAGAATGTTTTCAATTTGACGGCGAGAGTTGGCAATCCTTTCTGCAACGTCTTCTGTAATGGGATGAGATTGTCCCAACTCAGCAGGTGTTGGCATTGGACCCAATGCTTGAGTTCTTAGTTCGTCTGTTTTTAATGGCATGATGTCGCCTGTTATTTCGTTGCGAAGCGGTAAAGATAGCGGAAATGACTAGAGGAATAAACCGTTACCTGCGTTTCAACCACATTTGTTTTCAATATTCTTTCGCTTTTGTTCGTTTTAAGGAGAGTCTTGAGAAATTGTAGAAACTAACGTCACCCTGTCACTCTCCGTTGGCATCTGATAAGAAGGGATTGTTTCTAATCGCGTTTTTTGTTGAAGACTTTGACAAACTAAAGACGATAATCTTAACTGGTCAGACATGTTATGGAGGATTAAATGGATTTATTTAAAGCAAATATCTACTTGTCATTATTTGGCTTTTTTAAGGTGCCCTTGATTTGGTTGTGTCGCCCTAGACTCGTTACGCTCAATGATGAAATGGTGGAAGTTAAAATCCCTCTTCGAAGGCGCACTAAGAACCACCTCAACAGTATGTACTTTGGTACGCTAGCGGTAGGGGCGGATGTAGCGGGTGGCTTCTTGGCAATGGACAAAGCCAAGCAGAGAGGGGAAAAAATTTCACTGGCTTTTAAAGGCGTGTCTGCCGAGTTTTTGAGAAGGCCAGAAGCGGATGTCATCTTTACGTGTCTGGACGGACCGTTAATCGACAATATGTTGGATGAAACGATCGCAACGGGAGAGCGAATTAATAAAGACGTCACCATTGTCGCTACCTGTCCATCGACCGATGGTGACACGCCAATGGCAACTTTCTCTTTAACACTTTCCGTGAAAGTTAAACGTTAGGCATCCTCAATCTGTTCAATATCCATCTGCTCGATGTCGACGATTTTTGAACGGTTAAGAACTATTTTCCAGCGGTAGTATATTGGACTGCCGTCTTGGTTATCTTCTTTGATAATTAGGTTGAGAAGGTGACGCTTCTCAACAGACTCTCTACTAACTTGCCCTTCTTTGAGGGTGTATACCTTGTTTGAACCTTTGTCCATTAGTCGTGTTAATGATCGTAAACTTATCTGCAGAGATTCACGCGTTTCGTCATAACCACTCATAAACAGTGATGTTGTCATACTGGTGTGTGCTTTGTAGTGCAACACCGCTTCTTCACGTTGCACGACACGCTTCTTACGAATCGACTTAATACGGTCAGGGAGTTTTGAGAGGCTGGTGTAATCGAGCCATTCGAGCTTATTACCCACTGCTTTCTTGGTGGTCGGGTCAATATAACGCTTACGCCATTTTGGTTTGCCCTTACGAATCCAACGCCAAAGGATGTCACGTAGATCATCCTTAAATACCTCACGTAATGCATAAATGAATGACATCGCAATGATGAAAGATGCGGTGATCTCCCCAAGGTAGTCACGTGCCCAGATAACACTGGTAGTGACAAAGACCATAACTAAACCGGTCGCAATACCTTTGACAGCACGCTGAATGTTACTACCCATCGACAAGGTTTTTTCTTTCAGAACGATAGGATGCTCGATCAAACGGCGTAATAAGCGCATCTTATTACTCATGCGAGTCACATCTTCGCGAACCTTACGCGAGTTATAGCGATGTAATTTTCGGTGAGCGCGTTCCTTTTCACACAAGGTGATAAGGCGTTCTTTGATGGTGGAGTATTCTTTGCCACGTGGTAGATGAGCCACCAGCGATAAGAATTTTTGTTCGGTATACCAAGATAGGTAGTTATCGATATTGACGTAATAGCGTTTGAGGCTTTCATCAAACGGTATAGTTCGTCTCAATCGCTTTAGGATGTCTAGAGCAAGCTCGATAACCTCATCGACCTCGTCAGAGGTAATGTCTTCAGCTTTTTCTTTATTTAGTGTACTTACCGCCTTATCGAGCGCGATAACGTATTGATAGGCAAACAAACTCAAACTAACACGATACTGAGTAGATGAGAGACGCCCACGTTGAGCTAGTCGGCTGTGCACCAAGGGTAGTAGGGTTTTATCACTAAAATATGAACGTTTTTGTGTGATGGAGTTGTAGTAAAAGTCCGTTTCAGAAACCGTGTCCGAGGTGAGGTTGAGTTCTCCTGGAATAAAAAGGTAAACGTCTAGGTCTAACTTTTTCGATTTTTTCATGGCATGGGTGATTTTCAGGGTAATAGCGTCTTGCTTATCAACGGTGATCACTCATGTCTCCTTGATGTTTTGCTGATTATTTTCATTATCTTGCGACTTTCACGCGAAAGGATAACAGAGATCACGTATAATCTCCGTAAATTTATATTAGAGAAATGAATGATGATTAAACTTGGTCAATTTAACCAGTTACCGATTGTAAAGAAGGCAGACTTTGGCCTTTTCTTAGATGCGGATGATTACGGCACGGTATTGCTGCCTTCTCGCTACGTACCGGAAAACAGTGAAATTGGACAATCTCTTAACGTCTTTTTGTACCTAGATTCAGATAACCAACTGGCGGCGACGACCACTAAGCCAATCGCATCTGTCGGTGAGTGGGGTTTGATGACCGTAGAGGGTGTGAACAGTACTGGTGTGTTTGTAAATTGGGGTATTAAAGAGAAAGACTTGCTTATTCCTTTTAGTGAGCAGCGTGCTCGTTTCAACGAAGGTCAAACGATCCTTGTGTACGTATACACAGATAAAGCGTCTGGTCGTATTGTTGGTACTACTAAGTTCAATAAATGGTTGGATAAAACTCCAGCAAACTATAAGCGCAATCAGTCGGTAGAGCTCATCATCGCAGAGCGCAGTGACTTAGGCTACAAAGCAATCATTAATGGCGAGCACTGGGGGATGATCTTCCCATCAGATGTATTCGGTAAACTGTTTGTCGGTAAGCGCCTAACAGGCTATATCAAAGAAATTCGAGAAGATGGCAAGATCAACCTGTCTCTTCAGAAGATTGGTGTAGCGAAAATGGATGACCTTAGCCAAAAGATACTTGATTTGTTAGAGAAGAAAGGTGGTTTTCTACCACTGAACGATAAGTCTTCACCAGAAGCTATTTTCTCGGCTTTCCGTACGAGTAAGGGAACGTTCAAGAAAACCATTGGTGGCTTATACAAAGCTGGCAAAATTACTATCGAGAAAGAAGGCATTCGCCTAAACGGCTAGTTTCTTAAATTGATAGAGTGTCCTCGACAAAAAGAGCCCAGAACCGTTCCTGTTCTGGGCCTAGGGGAAATGGCTCCGAAGAGCCCGCGCTAACTGGTTTCAGCAAGCTGAATAAGGTTGTCTAAACTACATTTAATACTAGCTTAAGATCGCAATTTCGCCAGTTTCAAACAATAAGAGCACCAACTAAGTGGTGCTCTTTTTATAACTGCATGTAATTTCAATAATAACTTTCAGTAAGGTCAACGCGTAAATCCTAGAACAAGTTCTTATCTCTCACTAGTTCTCGTGGTAGGCCATTTTTAATGCGATTGCCGACCCATTTACCAAGACCGATAGCAGATTGGTTATAGGTGACTATAATTTCACCTTTACCGCTTTGACCCTCTGGGCGCACATCTCTACCCATAAACCATTCTCGAGCATCTTCGATAGAGAGCTCTACACGCGCTGCGTCGTGCAGCGATGGTTCAAATAGTGACATCGCGACCTGATGTTGCCAGCGGTAGCCTTTTTTATGCATCTCTGCAATTTTGATCCCCATGCGCGAAAAGCGTAATTCGCCGATCATAGGCTCGAGCGCGTTAGGGAAAAGCCATACGTCGTTGTCACGAATCCAAATAGAACTACTTTGTGGTAGTGTGATATTCAAAGTATCTGAGAGGTGTTTCTCGACGTCTAGAGTCTGCTTTTTCGATGCTTTTACAAATGGGAACTTACCCAGTTTTTTCTTAACCTCAGGCGGAGCAACGCTTGCTGTCTTGCGAAGTCGAGCAACAAAGAAACCTTCACAATCGTAAGACTGTGGGAAAATATGCAAGAAACCATCTGGCGTTAATGACTTATCTGCGCCTTCGAATAAGTTTGCGAGTGACTCAAACTCAACCGCGTCTCCGAATATGTCTTTCAGGTGGTGACAAACTTGCTGGTTTTCTTCTTCGCTCAAAGTACAGGTTGAGTAAACCAGAGTACCGCCAGGCTTCAGTGCATGGAATGCACTCTCAATGAGTTCTTTTTGTGTTTGTGCTATCTCCAAGACCGAAGCTTTGCTCCAGTTCTTCATTGCGTCCGCATCCTTACGCACTGTGCCTTCGCCAGAGCAAGGTGCGTCCAGAAGAACCGCATCGAATTGCTCTGGTAGCCAAGGACCAAATACACGACCGTCAAAATTGCTCAGTGCGGCATTGCGAATGCCACAGCGCTCAATATTAGCGTGAAGTACTTTAACACGGCTCGCAGCGTACTCGTTGGCAACAAGAATACCTTGATTGTTCATCAGAGCCGCAATTTGTGTGGTCTTGGAACCTGGTGCCGCTGCGGTATCAAGTACAGCTTCATAATCAGAGTTATCTTCAAACAATGCAGAAACTGGCATCATCGAACTCGCCTCTTGGATGTAGAACAGACCAGACATATGCTCGGCAGTGTTTCCAAGAGGTACTTCAGATTCGTCTGCAATAATCCAGAACCCTTCAGCACACCAAGGCACTTGTTCTAACTCCCAGCCTTTTCCTTTCGCGATCTCACAGAATACCTCAACTGATACTTTAAGCGTATTGACGCGGATACTTTTGCGCAAAGGGCGCTGACAGGAAGCAATAAAGTCATCCATTAAAAGGTGACTTGGCAGTATCTTTTCAATCTCGCTAAGGAATTCTTCTGGGAGGTATACGTTACTGTGCAAAGGGATTACTCGGATTAGGAATTTGCTGGGAAGTGTAAAGCAAAAACAAGAGGGTAAAAAGAGAAAGAGCAGCGAAAATGCTGCTCTTTGTTGAGTTATTTGATTTTTCGTCAACAGACTCTAGGGTTTTGGAATTGCGGTGCGCCACTGACTCCAACTAGGGTCGGCTTCTTTGTGCAGAATAAAGGTCGTTCCCGCCGTAGCAATGTCTTGTAAGGTAGCATCTTCGGGTGTCGCAAAAGTTATACCTCCCTTAAGTATGCTATCGACAGTACCTGCTTTAATGTTTGCTCCGGTAAGGCCTATAGAGACATCAACCCCAGACACGTTCCAGAAAACGGTATTACTTCTAACTAAGTAGGCGTAATCGGGATGAACTCGAATACGAGTAATGACGCGATCAGCGAGTTTGCCCAGTTCCACTGACTCTACTTTACCGACTTCGATTTCTCGATAGAGTATCGGGGTACCGACACCAACGGATCCTTTCGAGACACTTTGCAAGACAAACTCTGTACCATTGCGCTCTGTCGGTTGGCTCGCGAGATTGAACTTATATGAAGGTGTAGTGCCTTTTGGCTCTACGCGAATGTACTGGCTTAGAATAGAATCGAGGTTTTTAAATCCTGATAAGCCAAGCTCTGGTTCAACCAACCAAAATACCGATTTATCCAGCAAAATATTGTTTACGTACTCTGGAAGAATACGGACGGTTAGCATGGCACGTTGGTTACGAAAATCTGGCACCACTACACTGACTTCACCTACTTTAACACCTTGGTAGCGAATCTCAGTGCCTGGTTTGATCGCATTGTTAGACATTGTGATGATGGTGGCTTCTTTGCCGTATTTACGAGCGGTTTGGTAGTTCTCGTAAAGCTTCCACTTATTGCCTAACATGTTTTCAACGCCCGGTAGGTTGTCAAAGGCGATACCACCTTGGATTAAGGTTTTTATTGGCGCGGCTTTCACCGACACGCCGGCTAGAGAGGCATCAACTTCCACACCAGAGCGATTCCAGAAAACCGTTTGGTTGGTCAGAAGGTAAGCGTACTTTTGATTGATTTTCGCTTTTATGATGACGCCACCATCAACCAAAGAAAAGTCCTCAATGCTACCCACTTCTAAATTTCGATAGAGTAGTGGACTACCAATAGAGATAGAAGGAAGCTCTGTAGAATAGATCTGAACACGTTTAAACCCAGCGCGGTTGGTTTTTGCAAGTTCAGCTAGGGACTTATTCGCAAACAAGGTGTATTCATCTTGTAACTTTTCAGAGCCCTCACTCATAAAGCTAATTGACCCGGACAGTAGTTGTTTCGCTGGAGGAACAGTGACACTCAGCCCCGACTCTGTAAGTGATGCAGTTGCACTGCCGGTGACGTAAAATCGTGTGTTAGATTTAACTAGATGCAGGTATTGGTTTTCTATAAGAACTTGGAGAATGACCTGTTCACCTTCTAGTTCAACTTCCGTAATGCTACCGACGTTAATGCCCCGATAGAGTACCGGTGTCTCAGGAACCATGCCAAAGGCGTTGTCAGAAACAAGTCTAATCACTGTTGCATGACCACCTTGTTGGCTATATTGATCTTTACGAATCGCGGTGAACTCACGTGCTGCTTCGCCTCCACCGGGCACCAAGGTTAAGAAGTTGCCGGTGAGGAGGTTAGATATGTTTTCAACACCCGCAAGAGAGACTTTCGCTTCTTCCAATACAAACTCGCTGCCCTGAGTAAGCATGTCGCTGAATACCGGCTGAATGGCTGCAGAGGCAATTATCTGCTCTCTATCTTCACTTAAAACAATATTTGTCACCTGACCGATTTCTAGGCCACGGAACATAATTGGGGCACCATTGTCACTGACTTTGTGGCCGTCTGGAAGCTCAATACGTACCGAAATACCACGACCAGCAGTCTTGAGATCGGGGTAAAGCTTGAATGTCTTTCCTTCTTCTAGCTGGATACCGTCTTCCGGTGAATCGACAGCAATAGCACCTCCAAGCACAGCAGATAAGCTCTCTAAGCGTATATCAACGCCTTCAAAACCAACATGCGCGCCAATACCGCTGACATTCCAAAAACGACTTTTATTATTGATGATGTGACGATATTCATCTTGAATCGAAGCTTTGATGATAACGGAATCTGAAGAGTCTGAGAGCTTATAGTTGTACACTTCTCCAATTGGAATCTTTTTATAAAAAATGGTTGAACCAATTGAGATTGAGCCTAGGTCTTTAGACACTAGTTCAATGTTCAAACCTTCTTTTGGTGTTAGATCAGCAGGGCTAGCATCCAACGCGTAGTATTTTAATTTCGGTTTTGCAGATTCAAAATCATCGTCAGGTAAAATTGCAATGTAGTTACCTGATACAAGCGCATCTAACCCCGAAATACCAGATAGGCTCGCTGTCGGTTTTACCAACCAAAAGCGGGTGTGTTCACCGAGTAGTTTAGCTGCTTCAGGGTAGATGTCCGCGCTTACGTAGATGTTAGACAGGTCTTCGGAGAGATTGATATCACGCACCATACCAACTTCCAAGCCTTGGTAGCGAATGGTCGTACGACCAGCAATCAGACCAGCCGCATCTGAAAAGTATATCTGAATCCGTTGTCCAGATTCATTCATTGTTTTTACAACCAGCCAACCAGCTAAAACGATGGTCAGTAACGGTAATATCCATAAAGGTGATATACCGATATCGCGCTTAACCTTGGGTGAGTGTGCCTGTTTATCCATGAAACGTTAACTCTTATCTAATCAGATGATGAATGCGATTGAACTGCTTGGGCAGAGTGCCTAGATTGCGCGGACGCTGCTGTGTTTGCCTTTTCTGGTTCTTTGTCATTAAGGTTGTCCCAAATGAGCCTGGGATCAAAACTGTCTGCTGCAAGCATAGTGAGTACAACTACAATGCCGAAGAAGACGGCACCATAACCCGGTGTAAAATCGAGTATTTGACCGCGGTCGAGCAGGGTCATCATTATCGAGATTACAAACAAATCCATTACAGACCATTTTCCTACCCACTTAACGACGTAGTAAATAATCATGCGTTGTTTGTGGTACACGCGTCGCTTAAATTGAATGGCTAGTAGTAAGTACATGAGTCCGAGAATCTTTGCTACGGGAACCACGATACTAGCAACGAAGATAATAATGGCGATACCCAGCATATCGCTGACCACCAAAGAAGCGACTCCAGAAAAAATCGTATCTTCCAACCTTTGACCATTGGTAATAAGCACTGAAATTGGGATAACGTTCGCGGGAATGATACACACGGATGAGGCGATCAAGTATGCCCACGTTTTCTGAATTGAATTTTTCTTACGGCGAGATAGCTTGGCCTCACAGCGCACACATTTTTCACCCTCAGGCTGTGACAAATGGCAATGACCACAGTGTACTTCGTAACTTTTAAACTTCGTGGTTTTTGCAGGCTGCCACAGATCCCAATAGCGACGCGCGCTGAAGCGAGCAATGAGAATAAGTGAGAAAATTTGTAGTGCGACAATACCAATTAGCCCGACGTTCATATAGATGTCGGCATAGTCTTGAAGCTTGAAGCAAGAAACCCCCAAACTCACCAAAAACACGTCTAGCATCATCCAGTGCTTTAAATACTGAATAGACTGAACGGTAAATCGGAATGTTTTGAGCCAACGAAATCGTTGACTGAGGTGGATTAAAATCACGCCTAAGCTGACAAGTAAAGGAGCAATAGAGCTACAAAATAAAATCAGTAGCCCCAACCAAACAAAACCTTCGCTTATTAGGGTAAAAGTACCAGAAGGTAGAGTGGCGGGTATCATCACACCAAACAAGCGAATAGTAATAAAAGGGAAAAAGTGAGACGGAACAAAAAGCAGTAGGCAAGTAATCGCCAATGCTAAATTGCCGCCAAGAGAGGGCGTTCCACCTTTATAGAGCTGTAGGTTACAGCGAGGGCAAAACGCGCTTTGACCCTTGGGAAGTTTATGGGGTTCGATGGCAAGGTCGCAACCCTGACAAAGACGCACCGCTTTGGGTGCGCTTTGCGGTATAGACAGGGCAGACTGACTTGAACACATAAGTTATGTCACCCTGTCACTTAAATTAGGCTGTCGATTGAATATTTCCATATAAAGTTTGGTATAAACCATCTTGTTCTACGAGTTCTACATGGGTGCCGCTTTGCGATACCTGACCATCTTCCAGTACATATATAAGGTCTGCTTGTTTTACCGCTGATAGTCTATGAGCGACGATAAGTGTGGTTCTGCCGTTCAAGAACTTATTCAGTGCTAAGTGGAGTGCAGCCTCGGTTGATGTATCCAGTGCCGATGTCGCTTCATCTAATATGACAAACTTAGGATCGCTTAACACCATACGAGCTATAGCCAGACGCTGGCGTTGACCCCCTGAAAGTCGAATGCCGTTACGGCCCACCTGAGTCTCTAATCCCTCGGTAAGCTGCTTGATGACATCTTGCAACTGTGCAACTTCGAGCGCATTCCATAATTGCTCATCGTTGTAATCTGTACCAAGTGTCAGATTATGCCTCAATGTGTCATTAAAGAGTATAGGTTGCTGTAATACAACAGCTATTTCATTGCGGATTATTTCAAAACCTATCTCTTCAGTGTCATAACCATTAAATTTTATCGTGCCCGAGTTGGGGCGATAAACACCAATCAACAATTGGATTAAGGTTGATTTACCACCACCGCTGGCTCCCACTAATGCGACCTTTTTACCAGCAGGTATGTGAACATTAAGTCGATTGAGCACTTGTACTTCCTCGTTGTAGGAAAAATCTACGTTCTCAATATTGATGTCGACTTCATGCTCTTGGCTGAATGGATTCACATTGCTTTGTGGTCGTTGTTCTTCCTCTAATGCTAGTAGGTCATTGATACGATTAAGGGCAGCTTTGGCGCTGTACCATGAGAATTGAATGCTAAGCAGTTCTTGAACTGGGGTTAACATAAACCACATGGTGTTCTTGAAGTACCGAGCTTCTACGTCGGCCTTTCAAAAGACACCGACAAACTGATCACAGAACTGAAAGCTGATGGTGTTGAAGGCATTATTGTCGATCTACGTAATAACGGTGGTGGTGCACTGACGGAAGCTACCTCGTTATCTGGATTGTTTATCGAGAGCGGACCAGTCGTTCAAGTTCGTGATAGTTACGGTCGAGTGAATGTCAACGCAGACACCGACGGTAAGATCAGCTACGAAGGCCCAGTGACAGTATTGATCAATCGATACAGTGCATCCGCATCTGAGATCTTTGCAGCAGCCTTGCAAGATTACGGCCGTGCTATTGTGTTGGGCGAGAACTCATTCGGTAAAGGTACTGTGCAACAACACCGTTCACTGAACCATATCTATGATTTATTCGATAAAGAGCTTGGCTATGTTCAGTACACCATTCAAAAATTCTATCGAATCGATGGTGGTAGTACTCAGCATAAAGGTGTTGTTCCAGATATTGCTTATCCAACGGCAGTGAACCCTGAAGAAACAGGTGAAAGTGTGGAAGATAACGCATTACCTTGGGATAGTATCGACAAAGCGAAGTACGAAGTGCTTGGTGATCCTTCGGATCTAGTGCAATTGCTGACCAAGCAACACCTAGAGCGTATTGCTAAAGACCAAGAGTTTGGTTTCATTCAAGAAGATATCGAAGAGTACAATGCCAACAAAGACAAGAATACTTTGTCCTTGAACGAGAAAATTCGTAAGAAAGAAGCTGATGAGGCTGATTCGAAGCGACTTGCTCGTGTGAACCAACGTCAAAAAACGTTAGGTGAAAAAGCATTTGAGACGCTAGACGACATTCCGAAAGATTATGAAGCTCCAGATGCTTATCTCGATGAATCGGTAGCAATTATGGTCGATATACTAAACAAATAGTATGTTCTACAACCTTAAACCAAAAAGTGAGCGTAATGCTCACTTTTTTTATGCGAAATAATTACGTGATTTAGATCAAATTTTTCGCATCTTCGTACAAGTGTGCCTACGCTTAAAGAAACAGAGGGGGCCGCTATGAGAAGAATTATACTAATAATTGGATTACTGTTTTCTTGCGTTGCTGTTGCGCAAGCTACTGCACAGCAAGAAAAGAACGAAGCTGATTTAACCCAGTTCGATAATCCATTTTTACTTGGGGATTGGTACCTGCTTAATCCAAACCCAGAGAGCTCAGAAGAAAACTTTAGAGCGATCAAACTAACGCTGAGTAGTAATTACGAATTTCAAATTGATATTCAAAAGCGAGATTACTCGATAGAGCACTGGGTTGGTTTTTATGCGGCAAGCGATGACCAAATTATACTCGGTCTCCATTCAAACTCACCTCAAGTCTACGAATACGACGGTAACCATAATCGATTAAGACTTAATGGTGTCGTGTTTACTAAGTCATTGCCCAACGCAATTGCTGGCATTTGGTCCAGTAAGCTCTTGAGTGGTTCAAACCTACTTGCGAGTAGCGTCAGCAAGCTCGACTTGATTCTCCAACCTGATTTTGTCTTCTTGTTCCGAGCTTCATCCGATAAAGGTTCTGAATCGGTTCATCGCGGTGTCTACTACCTTGAAGGAGATCAATTGGTGCTTCTGTATGAGGATGGAGAGCAAGACACACGTTATACTTTAGACCAAGATAAGTTAACGCTTAAAGGCGAAGATATGTACGCGGAACTTGCGAGAGTTCGTTGACCCTAATTCGCGTGTGGCGATAAATCTAGCAGTTAAACGAGGCATAGTCATATATGCCTCGTTTTTTTTGTAAATCACTTGTTTTATTTTGTTTGTAGACGTAAAACACTTCTATTAGTAATAAATGGCATTTGCCCGATAAGGATTCATAATGGCAACTCAACCTCTCGCGAAATACCGCAAAGATTACCAATCTCCAACTCATCTAATCTCGGACATCGACCTGACTTTTGATCTACATGATAACGCAACGATCGTAACTGCTGTGTCAAAAGTTAATCAGGCAGGTGACAGCGATGAGCTTTGGTTAGATGGAGAAGGGCTAAAGTTGGTATCAGTGTCTGTTAATGACACAGCTTGGTCTGAATACGCTGAAGAAGAAGGTGGTCTTAGACTTCAATCACTGCCTGAAAGCTTTGAACTGGTTATCGTTACAGAGATTGACCCAGAAGGAAATACCGCATTAGAAGGTCTGTATAAGTCAGGTGGAGCGTTCTGCACACAGTGTGAGGCTGAAGGTTTCCGCCGCATCACTTACTACATGGACCGTCCTGATGTTTTAGCCAAGTTTACGACGACCGTTATTGCAGATGAAAAAGTGTATCCGTTTCTACTAAGTAATGGTAATCGCATTGAAGAAGGCAAGGCTGATGATGGCCGTCACTGGGTGAAGTGGCAAGATCCGCATCCGAAACCGGCCTATCTATTTGCTCTTGTCGCAGGTGATTTCGATGTCCTTCGCGACAGCTATAAAACACAATCGGGTCGTGATGTTGCTCTGGAAATATTTGTAGATAAAGGCAATCTTGACCGTGCCCCTCATGCAATGACGTCACTCATCAACTCAATGAAGTGGGATGAAGAGCGTTTCGGTTTGGAGTATGACCTAGATATTTACATGATAGTCGCGGTTGATTTCTTCAACATGGGAGCCATGGAGAACAAAGGTCTCAACATCTTTAACTCTAAGTTTGTTCTAGCGAATGACCAAACAGCGACGGATACGGATTACCTGGGTATTGAAGCAGTAATTGGTCACGAGTATTTCCATAACTGGACTGGTAACAGAGTGACCTGTCGAGATTGGTTTCAATTGAGCTTGAAAGAAGGTTTAACGGTTTTCCGTGATCAAGAGTTCTCTTCTGATCTTGGTTCTCGAGCGGTTAATCGTATCAACAACGTTCGCATCATTCGTGGCCCTCAGTTTGCAGAAGATGCTAGCCCAATGTCTCATCCGATTCGCCCTGATAAAGTTATCGAGATGAATAACTTCTACACTCTGACTGTTTACGAAAAAGGCAGCGAAGTGATTCGTATGATGCATACATTGCTTGGTGAAGAAGGCTTCCAAGCAGGCATGAAACTTTACTTTGAACGTCATGATGGAACGGCGGCAACGTGTGAAAACTTCGTCTCAGCTATGGAAGACGCTTCTGGCGTTGACCTGACTCAGTTCCGCCTTTGGTACAGCCAATCAGGCACGCCTGAATTGACAGTGACAAGTGAATACCATGAAGCAACGAAACAATTCAGCTTAACGATTAAACAAGTGACACCTGCGACACAAGAGCAAAGCGAGAAACAACCGCTACACATTCCTTTTGATATTGAACTTTATGATTCAAAAGGAGGGGTTGTCGGTCTGACATCAAATGGTGAGCCTGTTGCAAATGTACTTAATGTTACTGACGCTGAGCAGACTTTTGTGTTTGATGATGTTGCTGAGAAACCAGTACCTTCACTGTTAAGAGAATTTTCAGCGCCCGTTAAACTGCATTACGATTACAGTGATGAAGAGCTGGTATTCTTGATGACGCATGCGCGCAACGACTTTGCGCGTTGGGATGCAGGTCAAATGCTTCTTGCTAAATACATTCGTGACAATGTCACTAAAGTCCAAAGTGGTGAGAATGTTTCGCTTAGTGAGCAAGTGATTGACGCATTCCGTGGTGCTTTGCTTGACTCTTCTTTAGAGCCAGCATTCATTGCGGAGATGCTCTCGCTTCCAAGCCACAACGAAGTGTCTGGTTGGTACGACATTGTTGATGTAGACGCTGTAGCTAAAGTACTTGGTGGTATTAAGTCAATCTTGGCATCAGAGCTAGAAGATGAATTGAGTGCAACCTACCATTCATTAAAACAAGTTGAATACAAAATTGATCATGATTCGATAGGTCGCCGCGCTCTGCGCAATACGTGTCTGGGATTCCTAGCGAAAACTGAGCAGGGCAATGAACTGGTCAAAGCTCAGTACCAACATGCAAACAACATGACTGATACTATTGCTGCAATGTCGGCAGCTAACCAATCTCAGCTAGCATGTCGTGAAGATCTAATGGCAGATTACAGTGATAAGTGGAAACATGATGGTTTGGTCATGGATAAGTGGTTTAACCTTCAAGGCTCTAACCCGGCTGATAATGCACTTGAAGTGATCAAAGAGAGTATGAATCACCCAGCATTTAGCCTTAAAAATCCAAACCGAACTCGTAATCTGATTGGCTCATTCCTCAACCAGAACCCTGTTAACTTTCATAATCGCTCGGGAGAGGGATATAAGTTTGCTGGCGAGATCCTCCAGACGCTGAATGACTCAAACCCACAAGTGGCATCTCGTCTGATTGATCCTTTATTGAAGTTGGCCAAGTACGACGATCAAAGAAAGTCGTTGATCAAAGCAGAGCTTGAAGCACTTCAAGGCTTGGATAACTTGGCAAAAGATCTATTTGAAAAGGTGTCAAAAGCTCTCGAAGCATAGTCGTTATAACAAGATAACTCGCAGCGCCTAAATATGGCGCTGCTCTTTTATTAGATTCATTCGATGACAACTTTTTTCACCGTTAAACATGAAATGCCATGAACCATTATCACTTTTCTCTAAACATAAGTTATCAAGCATATATTGCTCACTATTCGGGAGCAGCGAGTAACGTGCTAGTGACGACCGATCAAGGTCTCCGGTTGCAATTGCCTGCTTCAAGATTTCGACCTTTTTTAACACAAATGGGTGTAAAGGGGCGCTTTCGCCTAATAACTGACCAAAATAATAAGTTTATTAGGTTAGAAGCTCTATAAGTTTCACCAAATCTAGTGACTTAACCCAGTTATAACGAATGAAATAGGTACCTTAGTCACACTCTTAAACATTTCACCTCCAACCTTTCATATTATTGTTAACCATGTGGCAATAAAGCTTTTACAATAGATACATAGCCAAAGAGCTTCCGCCAAAGTGCGGGTCCCCCACAATAATTAGAAATTCTTGGAGTGTGCGTATGACCGTACGTGAACCTGTTGTCCCGGTTCTTCTTGAAAAAGTGTATCAACTGATTCAAGACAAACTCGACTCTGCTCAACAACCGCTAGTGACTCAACTCGCTCAACATCTTTTTAGCAATATCTCACAAGATGATTTGGTTCATCGAAACGAATCTGACCTTTATGGTGCTGTCATTAGCTTGTGGCAACACATTTCTGAAAAGCAAGCGGGCGAAGTTTCAGCGCGTGTTTTCAATCCGACGGTAAGCCGACAAGGTTGGCAATCAACGCATTCAATAGTTGAGATTGTCGTGCCTGATAGTCCCTTCCTTGTTGATTCGGTCAAGATGTCTCTTAACCGCTTAGGTTTAGCGTCTCACTTAATGATTCATGGCCCAACCCAGATACAACGTGATAAAAAAAATAACGTTGTTGGTGTAAACAATGGCGAGGGTGACTTCATTTCACTTTTCCATATTGAGGTTGACCGCCTAGCGAATAAAGAAGACATGCAAGAGCTTAAGGCTGAACTACTCGACATTATGAATGATGTTGGCATGGTAGTAGAAGGCTGGCAGCCAATGGCAAACAAGCTTCAACAAGTCATCGCTGATGTTGAAAAGAACAAGAAACATATTGCTGTTGAAGGTGACCGTTTCGATGAGAGCGTTGAGTTTTTAAAGTGGCTCGGTGAACACAATTTTACCTTCATGGGCTACAAGGAATTTGACCTAGAATCCAATAGCGGTGAGACAACACTAAAACCAACGAGTGAATCAGGTCTGGGTTTATTCGCGGACGACTCTCGTGTGCGTTCAGTCAAACTGTCTGACTTCTCTGATTCAGCGCGTCTTGAAGCGAAAAAACCGTTTTTGTTGATATTAACCAAGGGGAACAAAGCCTCACGGATCCACCGTCCTGCTTACATCGATTACATCGGTATTAAAAAGTTTGATAAGAATGGAAAAGTCGTTGGCGAGCATCGCTTCACTGGTTTGTACACTTCGGCGGTATATAACCAAAGCGTTTCAAGTATCCCTCTGATTCGTAACAAAGTGAATCGTATCTTGGAAGCGAGTGGTTATCGTCAAGGTTCGTACTCATACAAAGCGCTTCATAATATCTTAGAAAATTACCCTCGAGATGAATTACTTCAAGCTCGTGAAGAAGAGCTCCTAGAAGTCGGGCTTGGTGTTGTGCAGATGCAGGACCGAGATTTGCTTCGCCTATTTGTTCGAAGAGACCCATTCGGCCGTTTCTTTAGTTGCATGGTTTACGTCACTAAGGATCGTTATAACACAGAACTTCGTCGCCAAACTCAGCGCTTACTTATGCAGTACTTTGGTTGTAAACAGGAAGTCGAGTTCACGACTTTCTTCTCAGAAAGCCCGCTTGCAAGAACACACTATATTGTCCGTGTTGATAACAATAATATGGACGTCGATGTAAAAACAATTGAGCAGAACTTAATGGAAGCATCTTCATCTTGGGACGATCGTTTATCTGATGTGATCATTGCAAACTTCGGTGAGAGTAAAGGTTTACCTTTATCGAAAGAGTACATGAGTGCATTCCCACGTTCTTATAAAGAAGACACGATGCCAAGTTCTGCAGTTGCAGATATCGAAAGATTACAAAAGTTAGATGATGACAATAAACTCGGCATGTTGTTTTATCGTCCGCAAGAAGAACAAGCCGACTCAAAAGCTGTTCGACTTAAACTCTATCATGCGAATGAACCGATTCATTTATCCGATGTTATGCCAATGCTTGAAAACCTCGGGCTACGAGTGATTGGTGAGTCACCTTATGAAGTGCGTAAGGTGAACGGGCAGACAAACTGGATCCTTGATTTTTCAATGCTGCACAAGAGTGAGCAAACGGTAGATCTTCGCGAAGCTCGTGATCGATTCCAACAGGCGTTTGCAGCAATTTGGAATGGCGACCTAGAGAGCGATGGATTCAACCGATTGGTATTGGGTGCAGGGCTAACTGGACGAGAAATTTCAATTCTACGTGCTTACGCAAGATACATGCGCCAGGTCGGCTTCCCATTTAGTCAACAATACATCGAAGAAACACTTAACCATTATCCGGAGATCGCAAAGAATCTTGTTGATCTGTTTGTTAAGCGATTCGATCCTAAATACAAAGGCGGCAAGAAGGGTCAAGAAGAGTTGACACAAGCGATCATTGATAAGTTGGATAATGTTGAAAGCTTGGATGATGATCGTATTATTCGCCGATACGTTGAGATGATCTCTGCAACGCTTCGTACCAACTATTTCCAACTTGATGCCAACAAGCAAAATAAACCTTGGTTAGCACTGAAGCTGCGTCCAAGTGACATCCCAGAGATTCCTGCACCTGTACCAGCGTTTGAAATCTTTGTATATGCACCGGATATTGAAGGTGTCCATCTACGTGGTGGTAAAGTTGCTCGTGGTGGTTTGCGCTGGTCAGATCGACAAGAAGATTTCCGCACTGAAATCCTCGGTCTAGTGAAAGCGCAGCAAGTTAAAAACACCGTGATTGTACCCGTTGGTGCAAAAGGTGGTTTCGTTTGTAAGAAGCAGCACCTAATGACCACTCGTGATGAGATCTTTGCTGAAGGTCAGCGTTGTTACAAGCGTTTTATCCGTGCACTACTGGACGTATCAGATAACATAATCGAAGGAGATGTGGTTCCACCTAAGAGCGTGGTTCGACACGATGAAGATGACCCATACTTGGTTGTTGCTGCGGATAAGGGTACGGCGACCTTCTCAGATTTAGCGAATTCAGTATCTGAAGAATACAATTTCTGGCTAGGTGATGCCTTTGCATCGGGTGGTTCTAATGGTTATGACCACAAAGCAATGGGAATCACAGCGAAAGGTGGCTGGGAATCAGTAAAACGTCATTTCCGTGAGATGGGTATCAACTGTCAAACCACCGATTTCACCGCTATCGGTGTGGGTGATATGGCGGGTGATGTATTCGGTAACGGTATGTTGCTGTCTAAGCATATCCGCCTGCAAGCCGCATTTAACCACTTACATATCTTCATCGATCCAAATCCTGATTCTTCGACGAGTTGGGTTGAGCGTGATCGTTTATTCAAGCTGCCACGCTCGAGCTGGGAAGATTATGATTCGAAACTAATTTCAAAAGGCGGTGGCATTTTCTCTCGCCGCGCTAAGTCGATCTCTTTGACTCCAGAGATCCAAAAAATGATCGGCACGAAGAAAGCATCAATGGCACCTAATGAGTTGATCAAAGCGCTTCTACAAATGCAAGTGGATCTTCTTTGGAATGGCGGTATCGGTACTTACGTTAAATCGTCCCAAGAAACCCACGCTGAAGTAGGCGACCGAGCTAACGACGTACTGCGAATCGATGGTAAAGATCTAAACGCCAAGGTCGTTGGTGAGGGCGGTAACCTAGGTATGACTCAACTGGGTCGTATCGAATACGCTCTGAAAGGTGGTCGTGTTAATACGGACTTTGTTGACAACGTGGGTGGGGTTGACTGCTCGGATAATGAAGTCAATATCAAGATCTTCCTAAACACTTTGGTGGCAAATGGTGATCTCACCATCAAGCAGCGCAACCAAATTCTAGAGTCTATGGAAGATGAAGTGGGTGACATTGTGCTTGATGATGCTTACTGTCAATCGGAATCTATCTCGGTTACTGAGCAACAGGGTACTGCTGTCGTTAAAGAGCAAGTGCGCTTTATTCATACCATGGAAAAAGCAGGGCACTTGGATCGCGCATTAGAATATATTCCAGATGACGAAACCTTGTTCGAGCGCGAAAAACAAGGCTTTGCTCTCACTCGCCCTGAGCTGTCTGTTCTGGTTGCTTACGGAAAAATGGTACTCAAAGAAGAGTTGGTACAGCCTGAAATTGCGAATGACCCATATCATGCTCAACAACTATTCAATTACTTCCCAACCGAGTTACGCCGTAACTATAGCCAGTACTTCGATAACCATCCACTACGTGCAGAAATCATCTCTACTGCACTAGCAAATCAGATGGTGAATGAAATGGGCTGCAACTTTGTTACACGTTTACAAGAAGAGACGGGTGCTAGTGTGGTAGATATCGCCAATGCCTATGCGGCTTCACGTGAGATCTTCCGTTTAGCAGATATTTTCGACTCAATCCGCAAGCTCGATAATATTGCATCAACTCAAGCGCAATATGACATGCTGACCTTTGTACGTCGTGCATTGCGTCGTTTATCTCGTTGGTTGCTTCGTAATCGCAGTAGCAAGATGAGCGTACAGGAGCTGGTGGATCTTTACCAATCTGATGTAGACATCATCATTCAAGGTTTGGATTCAATGCTGGTGGCAGAAGAAGTCTCCGAGCATGACGATCAAGCAATGGCTTGGATTGAGCAGGGCATTGACAAAGATGTTGCGCACTACGTGTCACGTTTATCTAGTCTATATTCAGCACTGGATATATCTACAGTGGCGCGTGAGAAAGGGAAAACTGTCGAACAAGCCGCTACTTTGTACTTCAATCTTGGTGATCGTCTATCACTTCACTGGTTCCTATCGCAGATTAACAACCAGAGTGTTGATAACAATTGGCAAGCTTTGGCTCGAGCTGCGTTTAGAGAAGATCTCGATTGGCAACAACGTCAGCTGACCGGTCAGGTTCTTAGCTGTGGATGTTCGGGTGAATCCTTGGACGTAATGAGGGCACTTGAAGAGTGGATTGAGAATAATCAAACCTCACTTCACCGTTGGGAAAGTATTCTTAATGAGTTCAAAGTTGGTAATGTGCATGAATTTGCAAAATTTTCAGTAGCTTTGCGAGAATTGATGCTTTTAAATTTGAATTGTTCTGCAAATGAGTAAATAATACAGCCCCGTTTATACGGGGCTTTTTTCTATCGGAGGCACAATGCTTTACCGTCTTGCCAGAGCTGGCATTTTCCAACTTGATCCTGAAAAAGCGCATGATGTTGCAATGAGCAACTTCAAGCGATTCACAGGCACACCACTTGATCTGTTTTATCGTCAACAACTTCCTCACCGTCCAGTAGAGTGCATGGGTTTAACATTTAAAAACCCAGTCGGTCTTGCTGCGGGCCTAGACAAAAACGGCGAGTGCATTGAAGCATTTGGCGCGATGGGCTTCGGTTTTGTAGAGGTGGGTACCGTTACACCACGACCACAACCAGGTAATGACAAACCACGTTTATTCCGTCTCGTTGAAGCGGAAGGCATTATTAACCGTATGGGTTTCAATAACCTAGGTGTTGATAATCTGGTTGAAAACGTGAAGAAAGCGAAGTTCGATGGCATTCTGGGTATCAATATTGGTAAGAACAAAGATACTCCTATCGAGAAGGGCGCTGAAGATTACCTAATCTGTATGGAGAAGGTTTACGAGCATGCCGGGTACATCGCGGTAAACATCTCTTCTCCAAACACACCTGGGCTTCGTTCACTTCAGTATGGTGAAGCACTGGATGAACTACTATCCGAGCTTAAAGCTAAACAAGCAGAACTAGAAAAAGTTCACGGCAAGTACGTACCGCTAGCACTTAAGATTGCACCAGATCTAAGTGATGATGAAATTGCTCAGATTTGTGAGTCTCTCCTTAAAAACAAGATCGATGGCGTGATTGCAACTAACACGACGCTTGATCGTTTAATTGTTGAAGGAATGAAGCACGCTGACGAAGCGGGGGGACTAAGTGGTCGTCCAGTACAATCTCGTAGCACTGAAGTTGTTCGTCGTCTAAGTGAAGAACTGAAAGGTGAGATCCCGATCATTGGTGTTGGTGGTATCGACTCTTATGTTTCAGCAAAAGAGAAATTGATGGCAGGCGCATCTTTGGTTCAAGTTTACTCTGGTTTTATTTATAAAGGTCCAGCTCTGGTTAAAGATATCGTAAAGAATCTTTAATTTAGAAAAGTGACAGGCTAGTTTTATAAGAAGAGGGGGAATTGTTTTCCCCTTTTTTTTTGTCTCTCCGTTTGTAGAATTAAGCTATTACAACAACCCAGGTAATTAAGCGTTTTACCTAACATGCTGAATTTACAAAAATTAGAGAGATGGAACGATGCTTAAACCCAGTGATACATGGAAATGGTATTTTGATGAGACCACTGAGTCTCTGATGCTGGACCTAGGGAATGACATGGTTTTCAAAACCAATATTCCTCATAAAATGCTTGTAGATTGTGCTAAGCGTGACAGCGACTTCTGCGTAGATGATGCAAGCTCTTATCAAACGTTTAAAGAAACGATTAGCTTCCTGGGTTTATCTGAGCCTCGTCAAGCTGAACTAGCTCTATACTGCGTTGCGGCTAAGCGCTTCCACAAGCCAGTGCAACCAAAAAGCTGGTTCTTTGATGCTCAGGGGCAAGAGTACAAGCCAGAAGAGGGCGATATCGTTCGTTTAGTCAATCAACATAGCCTCGGTTATTTCATCGTTCTGGAGGCAGGGGAGTCAGCGAGCTTATGTACTTACGTTGATTTGGATGAATTCCATTTATCTGGCTCGAAAAGTTTAGCGTTTGGTGACTCCATCAAAGTTATGCATGACCGCCTCGCATGTGCAAATCATATTCTTCAATCACAACCGATAGCTCTTGTCGGTTAGATTTCTTTCATTTCGTTCCTTCTTTTACAGCGGCCTGATGGCCGCTTTTTTTTGTTCTTAACTCACCAGCTACGGAGCAATGAGAAAGCTGCTGGTGACAAAATGCTCAATTTAGTTCGTTCTTTATCTTGATAAGTCAACGAACAGCCCTCGACTAAAGTCACATATTTTACCTATCACTAAAATTTTTCTTCGCAATTTGTGACAAGAGAATTTCCTATATCTAACCCAAACAAGCCAACAATTACCCCTTAAAGTCTTATTTGTAGGTTAATTACAGCCACAATAGCAAATTGGTATATACCAATTTTGCTTTGAATATGTATTCACTAACGGATTTTGAGTTGGAAAGTGAAACGTTAAAAACCAAAGAAAGGAAGCTGAGTTGTTGTTTTTGTAGGCGAATAGATAAATAAAGGGGGATTGGGTGAGCTTAGCTATCAATATCTGTAACGAAGTGCGCTATAATCGACTTCATTTTTTGATAACGATTAAGAGCTTATGAACCAGTATTTAGCGGTAACCTCAAATGGATTGGAAAACCTTCTAGTAGAGGAACTGAAACAGCTAGGGATCGATAACCCAAAACCTGTACAGGCTGGGGTTAAATTTAAAGCGACTAACGAACAAATCTATCGAGCTTGTTTATGGAGCCGATTAGCTTCTCGTTTCGTGCGTGTTCTATCTGAATTTACTTGTAATGATGATATGGACCTTTACCTAGCGACGACCGCTGTAAACTGGGTTAATCACTTCCATAGCTCTAAAAAGTTTGTGGTGGATTTCAAAGGTACAAACCGTGAAATCCGCAATAGTCAGTACGGTGCAATGAAAGTAAAAGATGGCATCGTAGACAGCTTCACCAAAAAAGACCTACCACGACCGTCGATCAGTAAAGATCATGCAGATCTTCGCATCCACGTACGCCTTCATAGAGATAAAGCCATTCTCGGTATCGATATGGTTGGCGGTGGTCTCCATCAGCGTGGCTATCGCCCTGCATCCGGTAAAGCACCACTGCGCGAAACCTTAGCTGCAGCCATTATTTTACGTTGTGGCTGGGATGCCTCTAAACCTCTGCTAGACCCAATGTGTGGTTCAGGTACCTTATTGATTGAAGCCGCGATGATGGCAGCAAATATGGCACCTGGTGTAAACCGCCAATCTTGGGGTTTTGAATCGTTAGAGGATTTTGACGCTGAACTTTGGGCAGAAATTAAGTCAGAAGCAGCTGTTCAAGCACGCCGTGGTGTGAAGAAGGTAACGGCTAAGTTCTATGGCTTTGACAACGATAAATATGTCTTAAAGACCGCTCGTGAAAACGCTCGTCGTGCCGGGGTAGAGTCGCTAATTCAATTTGAAATGGGTGATGCTGCTCAGATTAAGAGGCCAAAAGAGTTTGAAGAGGGTGTGATCGTCTCGAACCCGCCTTATGGTGAGCGTCTAGGTACTCATCCTGGTCTTATTGCATTGTATACCGCGTTTGGCGCGCAATTAAAAGCCGAGTTCCCTGGTTGTAAAGCGTCTATCTTCTCTAGTTCAGATGAGCTATTGAGCTGTTTACGCATGCGAGCAGACAAGCAGTACAAGTTAAACAATGGTGCGTTACCTTGTCACCAAAAGAACTACTCGATTTCTGAAATGGCTCGTGACAATGTCACTCAATCTGGCGGTCATGATGAACAAAACCTTGTTGCACCAGATTTCTCGAACCGTTTAAAGAAAAACATCGGTAAGATTGGTAAGTGGGCGAAGAAAGAAAACCTCGATAGTTACCGCATCTACGACGCAGACCTACCAGAATACAATGTAGCGATTGATGTTTACCTGGATCATATTGTTATTCAGGAATACGCAGCACCGAAGAACATTCCTGAAGAAACAGCGCGTCGTCGTCTGACGGATATCATTCGTGCAACGATTCAAGTTACAGGTACTGAAGCAAACAAAGTCGTTCTTAAGGTACGTGAGAAGCAAAAAGGGCGTTCTCAATACCAAAAGCTAAGCCAGCAATCAGAAACTATGCGCGTGCATGAGTACGGTGTTGAACTTATTGTGAACCTGCACGATTACCTGGATACCGGATTATTCTTGGATCATAAACTGACACGACGTCGTTTAGGTGAACTCGCTGCTGGTAAAGATTTCCTAAACTTGTTCGCTTATACAGGTTCGGGCTCGGTGCATGCTGCATGTGGTGGCGCAAAATCGACAACGACTGTGGATATGTCCAATACATATTTAGAGTGGGCAAAAGAGAACATGAAGCTCAATGGGCAAGTTGGTCGTCAGCATCAGTTTGTTCAAGCAGATTGTCTTCAATGGCTAGAGAAAGAAACCAACCAATTTGATCTTATTTTCATTGATCCACCTACGTTCTCAAACTCCAAGCGTATGGAACAAAGCTTTGATGTTCAGCGTGACCACATTCAATTGATGACAAACCTTAAACGTCTATTACGTGAGGGTGGAACGATTGTTTTCTCAAACAATAAACGTCAGTTTAAGATGGACATGGATGCGCTTGCTGAGCTTGGACTAGATGCGAAAAACATCTCTAAGCAAACATTGCCGTTAGATTTCTCTCGTAATAAACACATTCATAACTGCTGGTTAGTGACTCACAAGAACTAACTTTGACATATTTGCTACAAGGATAAATAGGGTGATTACACTCTACAGTACGGAAGGATGCCATTTGTGCGAGCAAGCCTACGAGCTGCTCGTACAATCAGGTATCCAAGATAAAACGGCGGTAACAGACATTGCGTTTGATGACGAGCTATTTTCTCGTTACGGTGTCACAATACCAGTCGTATCTACTGGCAACTCAGAGCTGGGTTGGCCGTTTGATTTACAAGAATTACAACAATGGTTGAAGAAAAATGGCATTACTTACCATTCATAACGGTCAACTAGCCTTTGGTGACCATCCATTACTCGATAAGGCAGATTTTGCTCTACAAGAAAACGAACGTGTTTGTCTCGTAGGTCGCAATGGTGCCGGTAAGTCGACGCTAATGAAAGTTTTAGCCTGTGACATCATTATGGATGATGGCAAGATACAGATTACACAAGATGTGGTCGTGTCACGCCTAGAACAAGATCCACCACGTAATCAAGAAGGGACAGTGTTTGATTATGTCTCAGGTGGTCTTGCCGAAACCGGTGAACAACTGAAGATCTATCATGATCTCCTAGATCTGATTGCGGTAGACCCATCAGAGTCAAACATTAACAAGTTAGCTCGTGTTCAAGAAAGCTTAGAGCACTCAGGTGCTTGGCGCTTTGAGGACCGTATTAAAAACGTACTGGCTGCACTGAAGTTAGACGGTAACACCAAGCTTACCGAACTCTCTGGTGGTTGGCAGCGTAAAGCAGCCCTTGCTCGTGCGCTAGTGTGTGATCCTGACGTTCTGCTCCTTGATGAGCCGACCAACCACTTGGATGTAACCACGATTGTTTGGCTTGAGAACTTCTTAAAAGACTTCAAAGGCTCCATCATTTTCATTTCGCACGACCGTGCATTCATTAAATCGATGGCAACACGTATTGTCGACCTCGATCGTGGTCAGCTGGTTTCTTTCCCTGGTGATTATGAAAACTATCTGGTTGAGAAAGAAGAACTGCTTCGCGTTGAGGAGATGCAAAATACAGAGTTTGATAAAAAACTCGCACAAGAAGAAGTTTGGATTCGCCAAGGTATCAAGGCGCGCCGTACACGCAATGAAGGCCGTGTACGTGCTTTGAAGAAACTGCGTGAAGAGCGTAAAGAACGTCGTGAAGTACAGGGCAAAGTTAACCTACAAATCGATGATGCAAACCGAAGTGGCAAAATCGTCTTTGAGGCCGAAAATCTTCATTACGCATACGAAGACAAGACCATTGTTAAAGATTTCAGCTTTAACATTATGCGTGGCGACCGGATCGCATTAATTGGCCCAAATGGCTGCGGTAAGAGTACTGTTCTAAAATTACTATTAGATGAGCTTAAACCTCAAGCCGGGCGCCTACATTGTGGTACCAAACTCGAAGTTGCTTATTTTGACCAATACCGTGAAGCACTCGATCCAGAAAAGACAGTAATTGATAATCTGGCGGATGGTAAGCAAGAGGTCATGGTAGGCGGACGTGAACGTCATGCATTAAGTTATCTGCAAGATTTCTTGTTTGCGCCAAAACGTGCACGTACCCCAGTCAAAGCTCTCTCTGGTGGTGAGAAAAACCGGCTTCTTTTGGCTCGTATCTTCCTAAAGTCGAACAATTTGTTGATTCTCGACGAACCAACGAACGATTTAGATATCGAAACATTGGAACTTTTAGAGGATTTGCTTGCCAACTATCAGGGTACATTACTTTTGGTGAGCCACGACCGTCAGTTTGTTGACAATACGGTGACTTCAAGTTGGATCTTTGAGGGCAATGGACACATAGAAGAGTTTGTGGGTGGCTATCACGATGCACAACAGCAACGAACTCAGGTTATGAAGTCTCGCGCACCTGAAAAGCCAGCAAAAAAAGAGAAAGTCATTGAGGAAGCTCCCAAAACGACAAACTCAAACGTTGCATCAAAGCCTAAAAAGTTATCGTATAAGCTTCAACGAGAGTTAGAAGCACTACCCGCTAAACTAGAAGCGCTTGAAGAAGAAATCGGTCAGTTACAAGAGACGGTTAATGGTCCAGATTTCTTCTCAAAGCCGATAGATGAAACGCAAACCACATTAGACAGATTGTCTGCTGCAGAGCAGGAATTAGAAGTCGCTTTTGAGCGCTGGGAAGAACTGGAATCCATGCAGTAATGCGAAGGATGTTCTTAGTTTAAGAGCGATGCAAGGAATATAGATTTACATGAGTCATTCAAGTTTTAAATTGACCCTACTGGCAGCTGGTATTGTTGCTGCTACAAGTGCAAACGCTGCGATTTATGATGTACATGAAGTTGATGCAGCCGATTATGTCGCATCGACTGAAAATTACGGTGTTGCAATACAGAAACCAGTTCCTTTGGTTGGTACTGGAGGATGTTTCGAAACAGATTGTGGTACCGGCAGCGCATATGCAATTGCAGTTGAGACTCGAAATACTGAGGAAGCGATCAGCTACAGAGAAGAAGTTCCATTTGCAATGGACCTATCCTTTTCTTATGTAGATGACGTCAACAATAGTGATGATTTAGAAGCATACTGCTTCAATGAGCGCGGTTACGATACTTGTGAGGATTGGGCAAAACGCAAGTATGTTACGTGGTCAAAAGAATACTCGGATTTTACTGCGTACGAAAATGCTATCGCTTATGTTAATGGTAAGGTTGGTACTAGTGCTACTAACACTGTAGTCAATGGATTTGTAGGGATTTCTTCTACACCATTTGGCAACTACTCAAATACTGGTGCCTGGGCAGTTGGATTTGGTGGTGGTGATTTTGACTTAGAGCCGCAATCACGGGTGTGGTTTAATGATGGAACAAATATTGGGGGTTCGATTTCATCTAAAGTGAGTGATGGGGACAAACCATATTTGTATAATTCGTCTAAAGCAGCATTGCAATATTCAGGAGATTTAATTTCTTTAAATTGGGGACGTTATGATGGTGATGTTAGCGAAGAAGAAGATGATCGTTTAGCACAAGGTAGTATTCGTGCCATTCAAGATGTTGGTGGCATAATTTATGCCGTTGGTTTTAACACGTATCGAGACCAGCGTTCTACTAATGATATCGCTGCAACTGTCTTTTCGATAGATCCAAGCGCAAAAGACTATACAGTAGCAAGTAACTGGACATACACCCGAGTCTCGGGAACTGAAAACGAAATTAGTAGTGATTATACTCATAGCAATTCTGTCGTTACTGATCTAAACGCTAATTTAGTTGCTATTGGTGAAGCCAAACGCCAGGGAAATGCTCCAGAAAATGGTGCAGCAAATAATCGTCTCTTCTATATTGCTGATGTAAGCGGTTCTAAAACAGCCAGCTTCTTCTCGGGGGGAATATTCTTTAACGGAGCTGGTGGTACTGCCGCCGCGATCAATAACTACAATGAAGTTGTTGGCCAGATTGATGCTGAGACTTCACGAGAGGTAGACGGTAAACAGCGTCGTACTCGTGGCTATATCAATCCGTTGAACGCAAACAATACTGAGCCAACACGTAGGGCCATATTTAATAATCAAGCTTGGTTGCTTGATGATCTTACCAACGATGGAAGTACTACAAGTAATAACAATCAATATCGTATTGTGTCAGCTAGTGATATAAACGATGACGGAGTGATTGCTGCTACAGCGATAAAATGTACTGGTGGATATGATACTACATCGCATAACGCCTATTGTGGTGGTGGCAACCAGGATGAGACGGTCGTTGCCGTCAAACTGGTACCCAAAATAGATGATGGTTCAAGTGACTTTACGATTACGGCTCGCTCAACTGAAACACCTCCAGTAGAACGAAGCGGTGGCAGCTTAGGCTTCGCGCTTTTGACTGTACTTGGCTTTTTAAGTTTCCGTCGAAAATAACTTAATTGATTAAAATTAGCACAGATTCACAATTTTGAATCTGTGCTTTTTTTTGTCTTGAGCATTTCTCATATCTAGCCCATCTTTATATATGGAGTCACAAAACCTCCATCTATCTGTAATACTGTGTGAGGAATACACTATGAAGAGACAAAAGCGTGATCGCCTTGAACGAGCTCAATCACAAGGCTATAAAGCCGGGGTTAACGGGCGTTCGATGGAGGCATGTCCATATCAGCAAACAGATGCGAAATCTTATTGGCTAGGTGGCTGGCGTGAAGCGCGAGATGACAAACAATCAGGTCTAATCAAATAACTGGCATAGAAGCGACGGAATGAATACAAGAAAGCCCTTAATAGCTCTCGAATAGAGTATTAAGGGCTTTCTTCATTATATAGTCTGTACAGCTTCAAGAATAAAGAATCTAGAGTTTAGAATGCTGAAGTATCTTGGAACAGACCCACTTTAAGATCTTTTGCTACGTAGATTTCTTTGCCATCAACTAGAACGCGGCCGTCTGCTAGACCCATTACTAGCTTGCGGTTGACCACACGCTTCATATGAATCTCGTACGTTACTTTCTTAGCTGTTGGTAGGATTTGACCAGTAAACTTCACTTCACCTACGCCCAGCGCACGACCTTTACCTTCGCCGCCAATCCAGCCTAAGTAAAACCCAACAAGTTGCCACATTGCATCAAGGCCTAGACAGCCAGGCATTACAGGGTCACCAGGGAAGTGACAATCAAAGAACCACAGATCAGGAGTAATATCGAGTTCAGCTAGGATAAGGCCTTTGCCAAAATCACCTTCCGTTTCAGACATTTTAGTGATGCGATCCATCATAAGCATGTTTGGTGCTGGAAGTTGTGGGCCTTGTGGCCAAAGCTCACCTTGGCTAGAAGCTAGAAGTTCTTCACGAGTGTAAGAATCACGTTTGTTTTGCATTATTTATTACTCCAATTTTCGATACGAGCATGTTAGTGAACACGTGTACGCTAGACAAGTCCGATCAGTCTCTTATCAACCAGGTTTTGATTCGTTGCACAAAACTCAGAGGTTGTTCAATTCTTTCAAAATTCTCAATACGTTCAGCAATTTTGTTTATGACAGTTTCTTCGTCATCGCCACGGAACGGTTTACCCATAATAATAGGAACCACCTCATCAACGTGTTCAACAGACCAGATATGGAACTCGCCTTTTTTAACACTTGCGATAACATCCTTATGTAGCGAAAGGTGTTGAAGGTTCGTCTTAGGTAAAATCACACCTTGTTGACCAGTGAACCCTTGGTGACGGCAAACTTGATAGAAACCTTCAATCTTCTCATTTAGGCCGCCAACGGCTTGTACACGACCAAATTGATCAACAGCACCAGTTACCGCAATTTGTTGATTAATAGGGTAACCCGAGAGCGCACTCACTAAAGAGCACAACTCAGCAAGTGAAGCGCTGTCACCATCGACTTCACTGTATGATTGTTCAAATACAACGGATGCGGAGTAGGGTAATGGCTCATCGAGATCAAGGGCGCTACTTACGAACGCTTGCATGATCATCATACCTTTAGCGTGCAAGTTTCCGCCAAGCTCCGCTTTACGTTCAACGTCCGAAATGTCGCCGTCTCCAAAGTGGATAACACAGGAGATACGAGCTGGCTCGCCGTAAGAGACAGGATGGCCGGGCACGTCAACAACGGTTAATCCGTTTACTTGGCCAACTTGTTCGCCTTTGGTTTCGATGATGACTTGGCCTTCAAGAATATCTTCAAGAGCACGCTTGGGCAGGTAGGATTCACGTTCGTATTTTGCTTCGATTGCGGCATCAATATGAGCCTCTGTAAGCGTCTCTCCATTTGACTCGATAGCTGCCTCAGTTAGGAGTAAGTTAAACCAAACTAACCCAAGAGGTTGAAAACTTTGATCTTCAGTTTGACGTGCTCCTGCAATCAGAAGGCGTTCAATGGCACTAGCTGAGAGGTTTGGAAGACTATAACGACGGCATAGCCACTTAATGTAGCCGAGATACAGATTGATTGAATCAGTCGATAACTTTATTTCAAGTTCTAACTCAGTGAACAAACATAGACCGCTGTTGGTATCACCATCAAAGTAATCAAGATCAGCAAGTTGATTGCTGTCTCCGACGATGATGATTTTGCATTGCGTTGTATATGAGGGGATATGCATCGCAATATTTCTTGGGTCACTGGCAACGGGGGAAACAGATTGTCCGAGTATTGCGGACTTTACTGCAACCCAATTAATAGGGTTAGCGAGAATAGAATTTGCAGAGACAATGAACAATCCGCCTTGTTGTGACTCGAGTAAACCCCTACGCACATGTGTCACTTTTCCGTTTTGAGCTTGATACTCACCAAGAAGGTCGTTCAAGTTTAGACTTTCTAATTGAACGGGTGCTTCAGTACCACACTTAAGACACGCTTCTTGGACTAGCTGGCGATAGATAGAATTATCTGGTGCATTTATCGTCATCATGCGAGTCAAGCCATTGAACTTAATAAACTTAGACAACGCATTAATTAACCTTGGCTGCATATCAAAAAATGTAACAGGTTCGAATTGGTCAAACTGCTTGATAGAATTTTGATATAGGTGAATTGGAGGGTAGGTTGCTTGCCAGTTATCTTGCTGCATTAGATCGATTTCTTGGTAAAAAGTGACAAGGCAGTATATAGAAAATTCACTTTTTAATATAGCATTAGAGTTATTGACCCTAATCTACTTTTAATCGCAAATGGATTGTGAAAAGTAACGACCTGGGTTACGCTGTCACTATGAATTCAATAAGGACTAAATAATGAAATATCAACAGCTTGAAAACCTCGAGTGTGGTTGGAAATGGCAGTACTTGATCAAAAAGTGGAAAGACGGAGAAGCGATTACTCGCCATATAGACCGTAGTGAAGCCGATCATGCTGTACAACTGCTAGTTGATATTGAACATGAACCGACCTTAGTGCTTGATTGGATTGATCGACATATGTCGATGGAGCTAGACAACAAGTTAAAACAGGCGATTCGCGCGAAGCGCAAGCGTCATTATAATGCAGAGCAAGTTCATACTAAGAAAAAGTCGATTGATCTCGACTACCGCGTCTGGGAAAAGCTATCTCAACGCGCTAATGAACTAGACTGCACACTCTCTGATGCGATCGAGTATTTGTTGAGCGAAGCATCAAGAAGTGAGAAAGCAAGTAAGACAGTAAGCAGCCTTAAAGAGGATTTAAGTAAACTGCTATCTGACTAACCAGTAGGAGGTAAGGATGCTCTATGTCATTTTACTAGCAGCAGTGATTCTAGTCTGGTTATTTGCAGCAGATAGGCCAGTGCTGAAGTTCACTATAAAGGAAGGTGTGATTACCCAGTCAAAAGGGCACTTCCCACCATCTTTTAGGCACAACTGTGACGAGATTTTTCACAAAACGCCGTGTGATGGCCATATTAAGATTTATAAAGGACGAACTGGCGCAACGTTAAAGTTTTCAAAGTCCATCCCAAAGAAAGTGCAGCAACGCATCCGAAATGTTTTCCCTCATCAAGGTTTTCAAAAATCGGGTAAAAGAGCCTAACTTTTCTCTTTGATAATTACCTCAGTTACATATAGATAGGAAGTACATAGTGTGTTTCCTATTTAATCATTTCAAATCAGTTGCTAACTCCTACAATGCTCCAAAATATCGATTGGGAGTGATGTATGTATGTGATGATTTCAATTCTAATTCTATTGTTTCCAATGGGATCTTATGCCCATCAGGATGATGCTGACTGGAACAAAGTCGCAAAGAAGATAAAGAAACAAGTCATTAAGAAAACAAAGACATACAAGGGGCGAGGGCATTGTGATTTGATGATACATATGGAGCATCAAGAGGAATATGCAATCATCAAACGTGCGCGTTATACCGGTGAAAGAAACCTGTGTAAGTTAAGCCTTTCTGCTGTAAAGGTAGGGAAGCGGTATCGTTATGATGTGCCAGAAAAAATGATCCGGATTCACATCACTTCCCCATAACAAAGTGTGACACTTATTCCATATTGCGTGTTATCATTTTTAGCTCAGGGACCACTCAATCTTATCTCACAGTGTTAATTACCAATAAAAACTATACAAAAGAAGCCAAAGATTCAGCATTAAAAGTTTATAACTTTACGCTGCAACGTCATTCAAAATGGATCATCAATCAGAAATATCACTTAGACCAGAATGATGTAGATACGATATTCAGTCGTCAAAGCGAGTTTTGTGACAGTGTCATTATTAAGGAAGAAGAACGCATCTCCGACAATCAGCGTCTACTTTTAGAATGTGAGGCTGAACGTGTCTACGATAAACGCAAGGAATACAAGGCAAAGGTTGAACTTCAGAAAACGGTATTAAAGGACGTCGCTAAACACTTGAGTGACGCAATGAGCTCAAGTTTCAAACGTGAATCTGTTGATACATTCTTTCATCGATTCCCTGATTTTAACCACTTTCTAGCTACCGCGTATTCACCATCTTTAGTTTTCTCTCAGTTAGAAAACCTGATCACTAATGATTCACAACTCCGAGCTAACGTCCTAGACCTTGTCAATAACCCATTATTTAGTTTAAGGCTAGGGAAGGCAGAGCGCACATTGGATGACGCCAAAGTAGCAATAGGCCGCCTAGGAATTGATAACAGCCGTTTGTTATTCCCTATACTCATGGCTAAGCCCTTGCTTAGGTGGAGTGACGACGTCACAAAATCTATAGCACCTAAACTATGGCAAGATATGATAATTACTGCCAATGTTAGTCGATTAAGACTGCAGCAGATAGATGCAAAGAACCCTGAGCAAGGCATCCTTATGGGGGTCTTACGTTCGTTAAGTAAGTTTGTCATCGTGAATCGTTTTCCTCAGATGTTTGAAGATAGCTTAGTAAGCCAGATGCAGCGCTATAGAGATCAAGGAAAACATGAAGAATATTACACCTGTGCTGACATTAAACCAGACGTAAAAATGTTGCCTGGTTTAATCGAGAAACTCGAGGGATTTTTGACTCGAAAAATCGTTGATCACATTGAGTGGAATCATCATAACAATCAAATTAAAGAGGCTTTGATAGAGCACCTAGATGAAAAACCGATCATAGAACGTTGCGAGTTTGGCAAGGCGCTGGGTCAAGCAACTGCATATTCCATGTTTGATACTCTGGATCGAAGCAAAGCATTTATTGATAAACACAAACCATATTTATTTGCACACGTGCAAATGCCAATGGATGTTTTAAGAAATTTGTCTTCACAGAACCGTGGACGAGTAGAACTCATCACTTAACCTTTAAAGAAACAGTGGCGATTGATGTATTTAGAGTCGCCATTTTTCGTGTGCGCAGAGTAAAGAAATTCATTGGGATGAATTAAGGTGGGGTTTCGTTGGTTTTCGGCAAGATTTACACCTAATCAGAAAGCACCATTAACTGCGCATTATGTATATTATGTTAAATTAACTGTGGATGTACGTGTATTTCATTGCTTCTCATCCACTATTCCCATATAAACTCGTCTCTTTTTAACATAAGCGCTATTTACCATAAAATAGCTAATCTACATATTCTTGTTTCACAGAATATGATCGACTAGCTGTCTTTTCTATCTAATTCAACTCTTCTTCTTTTAGTTATTGTGCAGAAAACACCACGTTAATATCGAAATTAAGTGATTGGTCGTTTAATACAATGTTACGGCTTGTTGTCTCTAACGATAGCTTGCCGTCTGTTAACGTATGCTTTTGCTCATTAACATAAACTGAAAAAGTTGCACTTTTATCACTTGTAACCTGTAAATCGATTGAGTTTAACGAAAGCTCAATATTATTCCCACCATAAATGAGTTTACATGTTTGATTATGGTTACAACTTACCTGTTGAACATCTCGGTACTCTATTGTTCTCAAGACAAAAGCAGCAATTAACACTGCCATTGTGATGCATATTTGAACGATTCGCCCGCGAGTAAGTTTTTGTGCTGCCATTCTGCCTATTTTCCTATGTAACAAACTTCAAAATTTTGAAATAAAAGTCTATTTCCAGAGCATGTGTAAGGTTACTAGCCTGTCATTGATTTGTTAATTCACGTATAGTGTCGCATGAAAATGCCACTTTTTCTTTTAAAACCTTCTTAGGATTTAACAGTTTGAAAAATCTGGGATCTTATCAGGGTTGGGTGGCATTAACGACGTGAGTCGTTATTAGGAAGTAAAGTGTAGTTAATTAGAAATTGGAAGCATGCAAATGAGCCAAGAAAAGCAGCTTGAACAAAACTACAACTATACAGTCGTTCGTCAGTTCACCTTAGTTACCATACTTTGGGGTATTGTCGGTATGGCTGTTGGTGTTTTGATCGCCGCTCAATTAGTTTGGCCACAGCTAAACTTTGATACGCCGTGGCTGACGTATAGTCGATTACGTCCCCTGCATACTAATGCGGTAATTTTTGCGTTTGGTACAAGTGCACTATTTGCAACATCTTATTATGTTGTGCAGCGCACCTGTCAAACACGTCTATTTGGTGGCCCTCTCGTTGCCTTCACCTTTTGGGGTTGGCAAGCAATTATTTTAGCCGCAGCGATAACTCTGCCTTTGGGTATGACCTCAGGTAAAGAGTACGCTGAACTAGAATGGCCTATTGATATTGCGATTGCCCTAGTTTGGGTATCTTACGCAGTGGTGTTCTTCGGGACGCTAATTAAGCGTAAAACGTCGCACATCTATGTGGCTAACTGGTTCTTCGGTGCCTTCATCATCACAGTTGCGGTTCTACATATCGTGAACAGCATGGCTGTGCCAGTATCTCTTGGTAAGTCTTATTCGATCTACTCTGGTGCTGTCGATGCAATGGTTCAATGGTGGTACGGTCACAACGCAGTAGGTTTCCTACTGACAGCGGGTTTCCTAGGTATGATGTACTACTTCGTACCAAAGCAAGCTGAACGCCCGGTTTACTCTTACCGTTTATCTATTGTCCACTTCTGGGCTCTAGTATCTCTTTACATCTGGGCGGGTCCTCACCACTTGCACTACACTGCTCTACCTGACTGGACTCAGTCTCTAGGTATGGTGATGTCTCTGGTACTGTTTGCTCCATCTTGGGGTGGTATGATTAACGGTATTATGACGCTTTCAGGTGCATGGCATAAACTACGTTACGACCCTATCCTTCGCTTCTTGATCGTATCTCTATCGTTCTACGGTATGTCTACGTTCGAAGGCCCTATGATGTCAATTAAGACGGTAAACGCCCTATCTCACTACACTGACTGGACTGTTGGTCACGTTCACTCTGGTGCCTTAGGTTGGGTTGCTATGGTTTCTATCGGTTCTGTTTACCACCTAGTCCCTCGTTTATTTGGTCAAGAGCGCATGTACTCAGTTAGCCTAATCAATGTTCACTTCTGGTTAGCAACTATCGGTACGGTTCTTTACATCGTGGCGATGTGGATTTCTGGTGTAATGCAAGGCCTGATGTGGCGCGCAGTTAACTCTGACGGTACATTGACTTATAGCTTCGTAGAGTCTGTACAAGCGTCTTACCCATTCTACTTTGTTCGTTTCCTAGGTGGTTTCATCTTCCTAGCGGGTATGTTCTTCATGGCATACAACACGTACAAGACTGTAACAGCACCAAAAGATAGCCTTAAAGCTATCCCACAGCCGGCATAAGGAGGTTTAAGAATGAGCTCTAATTCGAATAATCGCCATGAAATCGTCGAACGTAATGTTGGTTTGTTGGCAATCCTGATTGTTTTTGCAATCAGTCTTGGTGCACTTGTAGAAATCACACCACTTATCTTCCAAAAGCAGACGACAGAACCGGTAGAGAATCTACGTGTTTACTCTCCGCTTGAAATGGAAGGTCGTGATATCTACATCCGTGAAGGTTGTAACGTTTGTCACAGTCAGATGATTCGCCCGTTCCGTTCTGAAACTGAGCGCTACGGTCACTATTCTGTTGCTGGTGAAAGCGTTTGGGAGCACCCATTCCTATGGGGCTCTAAGCGTACCGGTCCGGATCTAGCTCGTGTTGGTGGTCGTTACTCTGATGAGTGGCACCGCGTTCACCTTATCGACCCACGTGAATTGGTTCCTGAATCAAACATGCCTGGTTTCCCTTGGTTAGAAAAAAATCAGCTTGATGGCAAACTAACACAGAAGAAACTTGAAATTTTCCGCAATCAGTTCGGTGTGCCATACACAGATGAACAAATTGCGGGTGCAACTAAAGAAGTTGAAGGTAAAACAGAGATGGATGCCATCATTGCTTATCTACAATCTCTTGGTCATGCAATGAAGTAAGGAGTGGATTATGGATATCGGTACAATTCATAGTATTTGGACTATCGTGCTATTCGTAAGCTTTATTGGCATTGTATGGTGGGCTTACGGTAAAAAACGTAAGGCACGCTTCGATGAGGCAGCAAACCTTGTCTTCGCTGATGAGCCACAGCCTGACTCTAAAGAACAAGGAGTGACTAAGTAATGACTACATTCTGGAGTCTCTGGATAATCGTGATTACTGTCGGTACGCTTGTGGGCTGTGCTGTAATTCTAACTTGGTGTGCCAAAGATAAAATGGGCGTCGAGGAAGGTGCAGACATGGGTCATGAGTACGATGGTATTCGTGAATTAAACAACCCTCTACCTAAATGGTGGACTTACCTTTTCGTTGGTACGTTCATCTTCGCTGCTATCTATTTGGCGCTTTACCCTGGTCTAGGTAACTATAAAGGTTTACTAGGCTGGCAAAGCTCTGACCAAACAGTGCGCACTGTAGCTGAGTCGAAAGCATCTATTGAAGCTTCACAGCAAAAGAAACAACTTGACCAATATGCGAAAGAACTGGATGACGCTGATGCGTACTTTGGAGAAGCGTTTCAGCGCTTAGCATACAAAGATGGTAGCCTACGTCCAATTCCTGAAATTGCGGAAGACGAGGAAGCAATCAAAGTTGGTCAACGTCTGTTCCTTCAGAACTGTTCACAATGTCACGGCTCCGATGCTCGTGGTCAGAAGGGTTTCCCTAACCTAACTGATGATGCATGGCTATACGGCGGAGAGCCTGAAGCAATCGTGAGAACCATTATGGAAGGTCGAATTGGCCAAATGCCAGGTTGGAAAGATGCGCTGGGTGAAGACGGTGTTCGTGAAGTTGTAAGCTACACACTAAGCCTATCTGGCCGAAGTGTGAATGCACGTGAAGCCGAAGCCGGTAAAGCTCGCTTTGTTGTGTGTGCAGCATGTCACGGTACGGATGGTAAAGGTAACCCTGCAGTTGGTGCTCCTGACCTAACAGACCGAGTATGGCTGTTTGGCGATTCTCGCGCAGATGTTACTGAAACAGTAATGAACGGTCGTTCTGGTGTAATGCCGGCTTGGAAAGACATTCTAGGCGAAGACAAAGTTCAACTCGTTTCTGCTTATGTTTGGAGTCTAAGCAACTCTGATAATAAGTAACATTTCAATAACAGCCCCTACCCAAGGGGCTGTCTTTTCCTTAATATTTAATCCCTTATCTTTTTTCTTAGAGAACTTTTTTATGGTAAAGCCTTGGTATAAGCAGTTTTGGCCGTGGTTTCTGATCGCACTTCCTATGACTGTGGTTATTGGTACGCTCTATACAGTGTTCCTATTTTCACAAAACTCAGTATCGCTTGTAGCTGAGGATTACTATAAAAAAGGTAAAGGCATTAATGTTGATATATCTAAGGTAAATATCGCCAAAGAGAACAACCTTAATGCAGAGGTGTTTGCGGACAGTAACGTTATTACTATTGCGTTCGACAAGGGCGAGCTAGCACATTTCCCGGCCTTAAGTGCGACCTTCACCCATCGCACATTAGCTAACAGAGACTTCTCTCAACTGATTACAGCAGATGCTAAAGGTAATTACCGTCTAACGTTAGAATCAGCAATCGAAGGCCCTTGGTTCGTTGAACTGGAGCCACATAACAAGGAATGGTTGGTACAAGGTCGTGTTACCTTCCCAACAGAATTTGCTACTCCACTTATGAACTATTAATTATGAGCTTAGAGTGTTATCACTGCGGTGAAGATGTACCAGTAAACACTGATTTTAAAGTTGATATTCTTGGTGAAACTCGTGAAATGTGCTGCCCTGGTTGCGAAATGGTGGCACAAACGATCATGGACAGTGGCCTAGAGTCCTATTATCAATATCGCACCGCGTCAGCTGAACGCGTTGATCTCGTCCCAGAGCAACTTCAGTCGTTGATTCATTATGATAACGAAGAGATTCAATCGGATTTCGTCAGGCAGACTGACCAGTTATCAGAAGTGACACTGTCGCTGGAGAACATTTCTTGTGCTGCTTGTGCCTGGCTTATCGAGAAACAGCTAAGTACTAAGCCTGGTGTTCACTCTATTCGCGTTAACACGACAACCAATCGCGCCCAGTTGCGATGGGATAAAGAACAAACTCGTTTGAGTGAGTTGTTAGCAAAGATCCATCAGCTTGGGTATAAAGCCGCACCCTTTGAAGCAGATACTCAAGAAGCGATTTATCATAAGTCGATGAAACAGTATCTCTACCGGTTAGGTATTGCAGGATTGGCAACCATGCAAGTTATGATGCTGGCGGTTGCACTCTATCTTGAGGTATTTGGAGATCTTGAACCAGAATTTAAAAACTACTTCCGCTGGGTTAGCCTGATCTTCGCAACGCCAGTGCTGCTCTACTCTGCTCTCCCATTTTATTTTAACGCGTGGAGGAGTTTGAAGAGCTTCTCTTTGGGTATGGATGTTCCAGTCTCAATTGCGTTGATATTTGCCTACGTGGCAAGTCTTTATGCAACGGTTACCGAGCAAGGTGAAGTATTCTTTGAATCGATCTCAATGTTTACCTTCTTCTTGCTGCTTGGGCGATTCCTCGAGATGCGTGCTCGCCGTAAAGCTGCAGCGGCAAGTGGTAACTTATTGAAGCTCATTCCCGCAATTGCTACGACGATTGACGGCAAGCAAAAGCCAGTCAAATCCTTAAAAATCGGCGAGCGCATTCGTGTTTTACCTGGAGAGCATATCCCAGCAGATGGCGTTGTACTGCAAAAGCGCATCCATGTTGATGAATCCATGCTGACAGGTGAGTCTGTGCATGTTGTTAAAGCTATTGGGGATAAAGTTTATGCTGGAACCACTAATGGTGACGAATCCTTCGATCTTGAAGTAACATCGACCAAAGCCGATTCCATGCTATCAAGCATCGTTCGCCTACAAGATGAAGCACAGCTTTCCAAACCAAAGATTGCTGAATTAGCCGATGTAGTCGCCCGCTACTTTGTTGCGGTATTACTCGTAATTGCCGCGGGAACTTGGTTTTATTGGAATCAACACGAGCCTGACGATGCGTTCTGGATCATGCTTGCAGTTTTGGTTGCAACATGCCCTTGCGCACTTTCTTTAGCCACTCCTACAGCGTTAACGTGCGCCACTTCTAGAATGGGCACGATGGGTATTTTGTTGCGTAAAGGTCATGTATTCGAGACTTTATGCAAGGTGAATCACCTAGTCATCGATAAAACGGGTACATTGACAGAAGGTGATATTCAGATTCAATCTGTCGAAACATTCCAAGGTTATTCAGATCAACAAGTACTTGCGCTTGCAGCCAGTATTGAATCTCATGCTAATCACCCTATCGCCCGTGCATTTCGCCCTCATGTTTCAGAAGAGATTACTGTTGAGCAAGTAACCAACAATATCGGTAGCGGTCTTGAAGGTTCTTGGAATAGTAAAGCTGTACGTATCGGCAGCGCTAACTTCGTCTTAGGCCAACAAGAACAAGGCTCACATCAAATCTATCTTTCTCTTGATAATGAACTTGTTGCCGTATTTAAATACCATGACCCATTGCGTGAACACAGTAAGCAGTTTATCCAATCAATCAAAGAGCAAGGCATTGAAGTCACCCTTCTCACTGGTGACTCAGAAAACAATGCGCGTCCGGTCGCTCAAGAAGTGGGAATCACAAATGTTGTTGCCTCAGCACAGCCAGCAGATAAGCTTGAGTTCCTAAACACATTGGATGATTCGCAAATAACTCTAATGATTGGTGACGGTATCAACGATGCTCCAACGTTAGCTGGTGCACATTTGAGCGTGGCGATGGGCAGTGGCACCGATGTAGCAAAATCATCTGCCGATATGGTGTTGCTTGCAGACCGTTTAGATAGAATTCTTAATGCCCGTAAATTAGCAGTAAGAACTCGTAAGATAATTCGCGAAAACTTGTCTTGGTCTTTGGGATATAATCTTCTCATCCTGCCATTGGCTTGTATGGGTTTAGTTGCACCTTACATCGCTGTTGTTGGCATGTCTGCAAGCTCGATTATTGTTGTCTCCAACTCTCTTCGTTTACTTAAAGAGAATAAATAGCTATGGAAAGTTTATACATCCTCATCCCTATCGCGATTATGCTGGTGTGTGTCGCGGTTGCCATTTTCCTTTGGGCAGTAAAGAGTGAACAATTTGAAGACCTTGAACGTCAAGGTCAGAACATCTTGTTCGATGAAGATGACAAACCAAACAGCAGCGATAAGTAATGAACATCGATTGGCTCGGAGCCTTAGTGATCGGTGTACTTGGTGCTGGTCATTGCTTAGGAATGTGCGGCGGTATCTCTTCACTTATTGCGATGAACAACCGAACGCAACATCAACTCCCTATTACTATTGCCTATAACTTTGGCCGCCTGACTAGCTACATGGTCGTTGGTGCATTAGTAGGTGGTGCGTTTGCAACCTTAGTTTCACTTAGTGGAGCGACACAAGTCCTCAATGCATTACGAGTTATTGCTGCTTTGTTTCTGATTGCGATTGCACTTTATATTGGTCGTTGGTGGAACGGCTTATTGAAGGTAGAAGCGGTTGGTAAACATCTTTGGAGATTCATCTCTCCATTAACTCATAAGTTGTTACCTATTTATTCGTTTCAACGTGGTTATGTAGTTGGGCTTATCTGGGGATGGTTACCCTGTGGTCTGGTTTACTCAATGTTGTCGTGGTCTGCTGTATCTGGTAGCGCATTAAACGGCGCATTGATCATGCTCTGTTTCGGTCTTGGTACCCTACCGTCAATGATTTTAATCGGCCAAGGTGCACATCGATTGAAAACTTTTCAGAATAACTTGATTTTCCGTCAAGTCGCCGCAATATCGATTTTGCTCTATGGATTGTACTCACTCAAGCATGCTGTTCTCTAAAGAGCGAAGTACGCCATTTGATTTAGAACAAGCTTAAATAGGCTACCCATTTGGGTAAACCGGTGTTAAAATATTGATGTATGTCAATTTGCGAAACGAAGTTATGATTTCTGAAAAACCTGCAACAAAGAGAATTCAATCTGGCGGCTGTGCAATTCATTGTCAGGATTGTAGTATCAGTCAGCTATGTATTCCGTTCACTCTAAATGAATCTGAACTTGATCAGCTTGATGAGATCATCGAGCGTAAAAAGCCGATCCAAAAAGGCCAAGAGCTATTCAAAGCAGGTGATGAACTGAAGTCTTTGTACGCGATTCGTTCAGGCACTATTAAAAGCTACACAATTACAGAGCAAGGTGATGAGCAGATCACTGCATTCCACCTAGCAGGCGATCTTGTAGGTTTTGATGCGATTACGGGCGATGCACACCCAAGCTTTGCACAAGCACTTGAAACATCGATGGTTTGTGAGATCCCTTATGACATTCTAGATGACCTTTCGGGAAAAATGCCTAAGCTTAGACAACAAATCATGCGTCTAATGAGTAACGAAATCAAAGGCGATCAAGAAATGATTCTTCTATTGTCAAAGAAGAACGCAGAAGAGCGTCTAGCAGCATTCTTGTACAACCTTTCAACTCGTTTCTCACAGCGTGGCTTCAGCCCTCGTGAATTCCGTTTAACGATGACTCGTGGTGATATTGGTAACTACCTCGGCCTAACGGTTGAAACCATCAGTCGCCTACTTGGCCGTTTCCAAAAGTCAGATATCCTGAGTGTTAAAGGTAAGTACATTACGATCATTGACCATGACGCGCTTATGGAACTCGCTGGTGTTTCTAAAGAGCCAGCACAAAGCTAGTAGCTAGCACGATTTCAAGAAGACCTCCCTGTGAGGTCTTTTTTTATGCCCGTCAAATAATTGATATTCAGTTTCCCTAGTTCAATCGAATTAAGCTACATTTAATATAAGCCATTGGTATTGCGAGGAAATCGAAAGGAAGCTTATGAGTATCTATAACAATATCCTGGTCGTCGCTGACCTCAATCAAGACGAGCAACCCGCCCTTGCCCGTGCTGCGCAGTTTGGCAGTAAAAGCAAATCACCATGTACTATCACCTTCTTTGTCGCAATTTATGACTTCTCCTACGACATGACTTCTATGTTGTCTGTCACCGAGCGCGATGCAATGCGTAAAGGTGTGATCCATCAACGCGAACTGTGGATGAAGAAAGTCGCTGAACCCTATCAGCTTGATAATGTGACAATCGAAGTGAAAGTGGTGTGGCATAATCGCCCATATGAAGCGATCATTGCTGAAGTATTTGCAGGTAGTCATGACATCGTAGTGAAAGGAACTCGCAAACACGATGTACTTGAATCTGTTATCTTCACACCTACTGATTGGCATCTACTGCGTAAGTGCCCTTGCCCGGTCCTATTGCTCAAAAACTCTGATTGGCCGAAGGACCCAAGTATCATGGCTTCTGTTCATGTCGGCTCAGAGAATCCAACGCATCTTGAGTTAAACGACAAGATGATCGAGCAATTGAAAAACCTATGTGGACGTTTAGACGCCAAGCCTTACCTTGTTAACGCCTACCCAGTAACACCGGCAAATATCACTATTGAGTTACCTGAGTTTGACCCCGCTACGTATACCGATGCTGTACGTGGCCACCATCTCACTGCAATGAAGTCTCTGCGCCAGAAACATGGATTTAGCGAAGACCAAACTATCGTGGAACAAGGTTTACCAGAGGACATTATTCCTGAATCTGTCGATAAGTTGAATGCTGCAATGGTCATTCTGGGTACTACTGGACGCACTGGCTTATCGGCAGTGTTTATTGGTAATACTGCAGAACATGTAATCGATAAAATTGATTGCGATGTTCTTGCCCTAAAGCCTGCTGGTTATATCAGTCCACTCGACCCTACTCATGCTACCTAGGCATAGAGACAGTAAATCCCCAATCCTACCGATTGGGGATTTTTCTATATAGCGCTAGCATCTTGTGCATTTATCAGTATTATACCCGTTCTTTTCAGGTGACAGCAGATAACCCGAGTTAATTGATAATGACTGAGCAAGTTCAAGAGCGTACTAAAGCGCAACAATACAACCTTAACAAACTACAAAAGCGTATTCGTCGTAATACCGGTCAAGCCATTGCAGACTTCAACATGATTGAAGACGGCGATCGCATTATGGTTTGTTTAAGCGGTGGTAAAGATAGCTTTACCATGTTGGATATTCTTATGAGCTTGCAGAAAAGCGCGCCAATATCATTCTCGCTGGTTGCTGTTAACCTAGACCAGAAACAACCAGGTTTCCCTGGCCATATTCTTCCAGAGTACCTAGAAAGCTTAGGTGTAGAATATAAGATTGTTGAAGAAGATACTTACTCAATCGTTCAAGACAAGATCCCTGAAGGGAAGACAACATGTTCGTTATGTTCTCGTCTACGTCGCGGTATTCTGTACAAGACGGCAAAAGAGCTAGGTGCGACTAAGATTGCTCTAGGCCACCATCGTGATGACATCATCGAAACACTGTTCTTGAACATGTTCCACGGCGGTAAGATGAAAGCAATGCCACCTAAGTTAGTATCGGACAACGGTGAACACGTTGTTATTCGACCTCTCGCATACTGCCGTGAGAAAGACATCATCAAGTACGCAGAAGCTCGTGAATACCCTATCATCCCGTGTAACCTATGTGGTTCTCAGCCTAACCTACAGCGTCAGAACATTAAGCAAATGCTGAATGATTGGGACAAACGCTTCCCAGGTCGCATCGAGACTATGTTCCGTGCGATGCAAAACGTGGTGCCTAGTCACCTAGCGGATTACGATCTCTTTGATTTCAAATCAATCGATAGTAACTCTGGCGTAATCAATGGTGGTGATACTGGTTTCGATAAAGAAGAGTTTGCACCAGTGCAGCTTGAAGATGAAGATATCGTGACCGAGTTTGATCCAAAACTGCAGTTGGATGTAACTAACATCTAGTACAAGATTTCGATATAAAAAAGGACCGTTGAACGGTCCTTTTTTAATTCCGCCTTGAATCAGTTTTTCTGCGGTATAAAAGGCATTACGCGCTGTGTCTCTGCTGGAAGTCGGATGTATCCATCTTGTGGAATTTGCGATAATAACAATGCGGCTTTACCTTGTTCCACTTCAATAACAGAACCGTCCGATATTACAATTCTTCCATTCAATTGATTGGGGAACTCTAGCGTCAGGCCTTCTATATCAGGAGTGAACCAACTAGCAAACATGCCACCCAGGTCGTTTAACATTGTCTGCATTTGGGGAATTAAGGCTTCAACTTGTTGGTAAGACACCTTCTCAGATAGCGGCTCTTTAGTCATCACAACCATTGAATAATCACACTGTTGGTCTGCTGGCGTATGAACAAACACTAAAGGGTTCGCCGACTTTAAGTTGTTATCGAGAGGAAATGGCAGTTCATTATTACTTGGAATCACAAACTCTTCATAATGCTCTTCTTTCTCCATCCACGCTTTCTCAATATTACATGGTTGCTTGAGCTCTGAATCTACAAAGAAGAAGCCGATTTTGACATCATCGTGTCCTTCTTTGGCGTTGTTCTTAAGCTGTGAGTAGAACTTTGAATAGGTGAACATGTATTCCTGTGCTGATACAGGTAATGCAGCCGCACCAAAAATAAGGCTAGCGGCAAGTACAGATTTTATTGTTTTCATTGGGTTAGACTGTCCCAGTATTTATTGTTATGGCGAATCATGGCTTGAATGTCGTTAACGTAAGCCTGCCCACGTTCAGAATAAGCAAGCAGCCCCTGAGCTAACTCGATGGCAGCTTCGGGGTTTAGCAAATCGTTATCGTTGCTTGAAAGTGCAGTACGTATTGTTCGAAGATCTCTATACGCGGCATTGCGATTGACGTTCATAAAGTAACGGTGAATCGACTCTTGTACCGAATCGAACTTAGCTACTTCGTGAGAAGCTCCTTCGTTACGTTGTAGCGGAACCAGCCCACAGCCTTGTTGGTAGCACCATTGACCAAAGTAATTGTTGGCCTGCGTCGCAAACCGTGAAGTGCCCCACGCCGATTCATTCGCAGCCTGAGTTAACACTAATGCCTGTGGCAGTACGTTTACTCGTGACAACATAATATTCAACCACTCTTGATCGACACCATCGGCAGGAACGGAGTGGCTATAGAGCTTTCCAAGGCGACGAGCATAGCTCTGAAGACCACTATTGATACTCTCATCAGTATTTAAAGCATCTTGCATTGCCAATAGCTTTGCTCGTTCACCCTCGATTCGGTGATTCTCAATTGCTACACCTTGGCCAAGGTACTCAAAGAAGGTTTGCTTCTTTTCGTTTACATCAGTGAACGCGGAAAAGTCAGGCTTGCTACCTAACGGTTCAGGTTCTGTAGGTGCTTGCGCTGTACTCAATTGACCTTTTTGCTCTGAGGCAAACAGCTTTCTATCTTCAGACTCAAATTTTAGGAAACCAAACACTGCAATTGCCGAAATGGAAAAAGTGCCGATAACGCGCCCAAGCATTGAACGCGTTTTTATTTTTGATGGTGAAGAACTAAGCATCGAAGTACTGTGAACCTGAGTTTGAGTTGCCATCGTCGCCTTGATCGTTATTGTCGTCATCAGAATCAGGCTGTTGTTTAGCGATCACTTTCAGTTTGATGCCAAACATTTCGCGGTAAAGGATCCCTTTCATATGGAAGAAGAAAGGTAGAACGAAAATAAGGCCAATACCGTAGAACATCACGGCTACGATGAACATAAGTGAAACCATTCCGTACGCGCCTAAAAAGATAAATAACTTTTTGTTTACCGCGCGAATAGACAGTATCAACGAGTTAATTGGTGAAACTCGTTTCTCACAGATAAGTAAAATAGATTGGCTGAAAGCCACCGCTAAGTACATAGAAAGGAAAGGCAGAATCATTCCTGCTAAACCTTGAAGTACTAAGCTAGCAAGCGTAGCGATGATCACAGGTACTGTATGTTGCAGGCCTTTACCAATATGCCTTGGTTTCGTTGAAAGCCCGGCAATATGGCTCATTGCCATCAAGCAGACGCCCGCATAAATTGGAGCACTGATCACTTCATAACTAAAGTTAGCGATGAAGATAGCTTGCACAATACCTTGAGAGAACGTTTCTGGGTTTTGAATCGCATCCAGAATGATACCTGGATTACCCAATTGCAGCTTAAGCGCGAGATAGAAAATCCCTAGCTGTACCATCATCAAGATAACGATCGCAGGAGAAAAAGAAAGGAAGGTTTTCAGAGTACAACTCCATGCTTCTCGAAAAACCGCACCCAGAGATAGTTTGTAATCTCCAGATAGAGCGCGATCCACGGTTCCACCCAAGTTGAAGTCTTTTTCAAAGTCTTTATTCATAAAATATCCGTGCGCCAATAGAGGCGCTAAGCTTAACTGATCCGTAATAAAGTTTAAGCATTATACGTAATTGGATTTGTTACCAAAATTGAATCCTACATATCCACTTGCAATAGTAGTTATTTGATTGATACTTAACCAATTGTCGATAAAAATTTTTTGTTAATAGTGCATGTTAAACAAAGTTTATTAATCAGCGAAATTTATTTCATGTTTACGATAAAAAAACGCTTTGATTTCACACTTTTGATGATTATGATGCGCCCGACAAAAATCCCTAGATAAAACAGGCTAACTACCTAGCCGAGGTGGAGATAAGCAGACATTGAACGCTAACACACATGCTGAAAATCCAGTTATTCGTTTAACTGGTATCAATAAGAGTTTCGACGGAAAAGAAATCATTGGTGGACTGGACTTAAACGTCAATCATGGAGAATTCCTAACCATATTAGGCCCGTCGGGTTGTGGTAAAACGACAGTTCTTAGAATGATTGCCGGATTTGAAAGTGCAGATGCCGGAAGTATTGTGTTAGACGGTCAAGACGTGACTTCAGTTCCTGCTGAGCAGCGTCACGTTAATACTGTTTTTCAAAGCTATGCCCTATTCCCACACATGACGGTTTTTGAAAACGTTGCGTTTGGGCTTCGTATGCAAAAAGTGGCCAATCAAGAAATCGAGCCTCGTGTAAATGAAGCACTACGAATGGTTCGTCTCGAGCAAATGGCACAGCGTAAACCGCATCAATTGTCTGGCGGCCAGCAACAACGTATCGCTATAGCGCGTGCTGTGGTTAATAAGCCAAAGGTTCTATTGCTAGACGAATCACTTTCCGCTTTGGATTACAAACTGCGTAAGCAAATGCAGATCGAACTCAAGCAACTGCAGCGCAAGCTGGGCATTACCTTCATTTTCGTTACACACGATCAAGAAGAAGCCCTTTCGATGTCAGACCGTATCATCGTGATGAAGGACGGCAACATTGAACAAGATGGTACACCAAAAGAAATTTACGAAGAGCCGAAGAACCTGTTTGTCGCGCGCTTCATTGGCGAGATTAACGTGTTCCATGCGACGGCACTTTCTCGCATTGACGAAAAACGGATCTATGCAGAAATAGAAGGCGTTCGCTCTGTTGTTTACTACGATAAACCAGTTGCTGAAGGTGAAAAGTTGCAAGTGCTTCTACGCCCTGAAGATTTGCGAATTGAAGAGATTCGTGAGTCCGAAGAAAAAGGCATTGTTGGCCACGTAACAGAACGGACATATAAAGGCATGACGCTGGATTCAGTCATTGAGACTGACAATGGCATGCGAGTGATGGTAAGTGAGTTCTTTAATGAAGATGATCCTGACGTTGATCACTCACTAGGTCAGAAAGTCGCTATTACCTGGGTTGAAAGCTGGGAAGTGGTACTAAAAGATGAGCAGTAAATTTAGTTTACAGAATGCAATCATCTCGTTAATTGTTGGCTGGTTGGTACTTTTCGTACTGATTCCCAATGTCATGATCATTGGAACCAGCTTCCTGACTCGAGATGAAGCAAACCTTATCGAGATGACATTCACACTCGATAACTATGCACGATTGATGGACCCATTATACATAAAGGTATTGTGGCATTCGTTCTATATGGCGATTGTTGCGACCTTACTGTGTTTAGTGATTGGCTACCCGTTTGCTTACATTGTAGCGAAAATGCCCGATAAATGGCGTCCATTCATGCTGTTTTTGGTCATAGTACCGTTCTGGACTAACTCTTTGATTCGAACTTACGGTCTAAAGATCGTATTGGGTACACAAGGTGTCTTAAATAAAGGTTTGATGGCTCTAGAGATCATCGATAAGCCTATTCGATTAATGTATACCGAAACAGCGGTAATGATCGGTTTAGTGTATATCTTGCTGCCATTTATGATTCTGCCACTCTACTCAGCTATCGAGAAATTGGATGATACTTATCTAGAAGCGGCAAAAGACTTGGGTGCAAACAAACTGCAAACACTGACTAAAGTTATTCTGCCACTTACCATGCCTGGCATTATTGGTGGTTGTTTGCTCGTTTTACTGCCAGCACTAGGAATGTTCTACATTGCAGACCTACTTGGTGGAGCGAAGAACCTATTGATCGGTAACGTGATTAAGAGCCAAGTGCTCAATGCCCGTGATTGGCCGTTCGGTGCAGCAACCAGTATTGCCCTTACTTTTGCTATGGCAGTCATGCTCTATGCATACTACCGAGCTGGTAAGTTATTGAATAAGAAAGTGGAGTTAGACTAATGGGACGTACTGCTAAGTTTAGCTTTATGGCGTTGGTTTATGCGTTCTTGTATCTGCCAATCATTGTACTCATTGTGAACTCATTTAATGCTAACAAGTTTGGTATGAAATGGGGTGGATTCACGACTAAATGGTATTCAGCGTTAACGAGCAATGACAGCTTAATGCAAGCTGCGTGGCACTCTTTGAACGTTGCTGTGTTCTCAGCAACAGCTGCAACCATTATCGGTAGCTTAACGGCAGTTGCATTGTTCCGTTACCAGTTTAAAGGCAAGAACGTGGTAAATGGAATGCTTTTTGTGGTGATGATGTCTCCAGATATCGTGATGGCTATTTCACTGCTAGCGCTATTTTTAGTGATGGGCTTCCAGTTAGGCTTCCTAACTCTGCTTATCGCGCACATCACTTTCTGCTTACCATTTGTTGTGGTGACGGTGTACAGCCGCTTGAACGGCTTTGACGTGAAGATGCTAGAGGCTGCGAAAGATCTCGGTGCAAGTGAGTGGACTACCCTTAAAAAGATTATTCTGCCACTTGCAAAACCAGCGGTTGCGGCTGGTTGGTTGTTAAGCTTTACCTTATCACTGGATGACGTGATTATTAGTTCATTCGTGACAGGACCGACATACGAAATCTTACCGTTGAAGATTTACTCAATGGTTAAAGTTGGCATATCACCAGAGGTGAATGCACTAGCAACGGTGATGCTTATTGTATCGCTCGTGCTTGTGGTTATTTCGCAACTTTTAGCGAAAGAAAAAATCAAATAACCTCAAGTCAACGTATCCTTGGGATCAAGTAGTTTGAACCACATTTTACTTGGTCTAGTTTAACTCTATCTAACTCTTTAGTATCAAGTTAGATAACGCTTAGTTTGGAGCTAACTCAATGAAAAAATGGGCTACTTTACTCGCTGGTAGTGCATGTGCGCTGTCACTCTTCGCAGGAGCGGCAAACGCAGAAGAAAATAACGAACTTGTTTTTATGAACTGGGGTCCTTACATCAACAGTTCTCTATTAGAGCAGTTCACCAAGGAAACGGGTATTAAAGTCATTTACTCTACCTACGAATCAAACGAGACACTTTACGCAAAACTAAAGACTCATAACCAAGGTTATGACCTAGTCGTGCCATCTACCTACTTCGTATCTAAGATGCGTGACGAAGGCATGCTGCAAAAGATTGATAAGACCAAGCTAAATAACTTTGATAATCTAGATACAAACTACCTGGATAAGCCATACGATCCAAACAACGAGTACTCTATTCCACACGTTGTCGCGATTACCGGTCTTGCAGTAAATACAGATATGTATGATCCAGAAGAGTTTCAAAGCTGGGCTGACCTTTGGAAGCCAGAGCTAGAAGGTCAGTTAATGCTGATGGATGACACTCGTGAAGTGTTCCACATCGCGCTTCGTAAGCTAGGTTACTCAGGTAATACTACTGACGAAAAACAAATTGATGAAGCATACGCCGAGCTGCAGAAACTAATGCCAAACGTGTTGGTATTTAACTCTGACAACCCAGGTGCACCGTACATGTCTGGTGAAGTAGGCTTAGGTATGCTTTGGAATGGTTCAGCGGCGGCTGCGCAAAACGAAGGTCTACCAATTAAATTGGTATTCCCGAAAGAAGGCGGTATCGGTTGGGTTGATAACTTTGCTATCTCATCTGGCGCTAAGAATGTAGACGCAGCACATAAGATGATCGACTTCTTACTTCGCCCAGAAATTGCAGAGCAGATTTCGCGCGATACAGGGTACTTAACGGCAGTGACTGAGTCTAACGCGAAGTTTAAAGATGTTGAGCCACTGTTCCCATCTCAAGAAGATCTTGACCGTGTTGAATGGCAAGCAGCAGTAGGCGACAAAACAGTAAGATATGAAGAATACTTCATGAAGCTGAAAGCTGGACAATAATCCGTTGATAATATAACCACTTATAAATAGGTAGCTTAGGCTGCCTATTTTTGTTTTAGCTGCTATACTGCGACCTAACACACATTTTTACACTTAGAATTAAATTGTTGTTAATGACCGATAGATTAATAATATTTGGTCAGCCTACCCTCATCTTATAGATTCTTGACAGTGATGCTTTACGCATCGTGTGAGCTATCTATATGGTCAAAGTGCCGAATCAAGTAAGACGGATTAAGAATGAAGAAGACACTTTTTACAGCTGCAGTTATTACCTCCCTTTCTTTCTCTTCTGCAAGCTTTGCTGCTAACGAAGAACTTTACTTTTATAACTGGTCAGAATACATCCCAAATGAAGTGCTAGAAGACTTCACAAAGGAAACGGGTATTAAAGTTATCTACTCTACCTATGAGTCTAACGAAAGCATGTATGCAAAGTTGAAAACTCAAGGTTCTGGTTATGATCTGGTTGTTCCTTCAACTTACTTTGTATCGAAGATGCGTAAAGAAGGAATGTTGCAAGAGATTGACCACGAGAAGCTCGCTCACTTCGCTGATCTCGACCCTAACTATCTTGATAAGTCTTTTGACCCAAGCAACCAATACTCAATCCCATACATTTGGGGTGCAACAGGTATTGGTATGAATGTAGACATGTTAGACAAATCTTCAGTACAGAGCTGGGGAGATCTCTGGGATTCAAAATGGGAAGGTCAGCTAATGCTGATGGATGACTCTCGTGAGGTATTCCACATCGCCTTGACTAAGTTAGGCTACTCTCCAAATACAACGGACCCTAAAGAAATTGAAGAAGCGTACCAAGAGCTGAAGAAATTAATGCCTAATGTTCTTGTCTTCAACTCCGATTTCCCAGCGAATCCATACCTTGCCGGTGAAGTTTCACTGGGTATGCTGTGGAATGGCTCAGCGTACATGGCTCGTCAAGAAGGTGCTTCAATCGACATCATTTGGCCTGAAAAAGGTGCGATCTTCTGGATGGACAGCTTAGCTATCCCAGCAGAGGCAAAAAATGTAGAAGCCGCGCACAAGATGATTGACTTCCTACTTCGCCCAGAGAATGCAGCGAAAATCGCGTTAGAAATTGGTTACCCTACTCCAGTGAAAACGGCATACGAGCTACTTCCTGAAGAATTTTCTGGCGATCCAAACGTTTTCCCCCCTCAGTCTGTAATGGACAGCGGTTCATGGCAAGATGAAGTCGGTGAAGCAGCTGCGCTTTACGAAGAGTATTTCCAAAAGTTAAAAGTGGATAACTAATAAGAGCAATATACCCTCATTAATACGATAAATTTCTTTAAAGCGGCCTATGCCGCTTTATTTTTGCCTAATGTTTATGTAATGTTAAATAACACATCGTACTATTAATGGGAGTTTAGCTTTGAATCATCGTTATTTACCGATCGCGACTTTAATGACAGTGACTTGTTTACTGCTTGCATTTGTCCTCGATGGTTCAGTTGTCGTTGATTCTGCAGCAGATATCGTTTTTGAAAGCATGACTTTGTTTGTCATTATCTATGTAATGGCAGTTTCAAAAAGCAAGATCGTGCAAAACCGAAAGCTCCTTGCGGGGGTTATCGTTCTTATCTGCAATAAACTTTATGACGTCGTAACAGAAATTGAAGTGATTGACGAGTTCATCGATAACTACGAAGTACTTGATACCCTTCTTGAAGATGGCATGCTACAAGTTTCTGTGTTGCTTATCGCTTTCGGGATATCAGAGATGATTCGTAAAGCTGAAGATACTTCGTTAACGGATGCACTTACAGGCTTGTTTAACCGCAATAAACTGGAGCGTGTTTCTTTATCCAACTTTGAACTGGTTTACTTTGATTTAGATGGCTTTAAAGAGATCAATGACACTCTTGGGCATCAATATGGTGATGTGATTCTTTCTCGCTTTGGTAAAGCCATCAATTCAAACTTAAACAAAAGAGAGCAAGGCTTTCGTTTGGGTGGCGATGAGTTTGTCGTGGTGCTGGAACCAGGTCGCTGCATTCAATTTATTGATGAACTTAGATCATGCTTAAATGAGCAACCCATATTGTTTAGTTACGGCAAAGCTCGAGCGACTAAGGCAACATTAAAGGTGGGATTAGCGAAAGCTGACCAAGCTATGTATGACATGAAACGCCAAAAGAAAACGATAGCGCCACCTGCTCAGCATGCTATATAGGGTCACTCTGGCTCTCTATGAGTTTACGCTTTGCATGGCCAATAACTGCTCTACGAGTTCAGGTACTTCGATACTGGCTTTTCCGTAACGTTTCTCCGCAAACTCACTTTCTACAGCACTTGGTTCCAAATTGATTTCGATAGTATGTGCGCCGTGCATTTTGGCGTCATGAACAAAGCCGGCTGCTGGGTAAACTACCCCCGAAGTACCAATCGATATGAACAAATCGGCGTCTTCTAATGCTGCGTAGATGTCCCCCATACGTAATGGCATTTCACCAAACCAGACAATGTGTGGGCGTATTTGAGCAGGAATTTGGCAGCAGTGACAAAGGTCACCAGTCTCGATATCATCCTTTTGTTCAATGACTTGATTTGACTCGCTACAGCGTGCTTTTAAAAGTTCACCGTGCATGTGGATGATATTTTGAGTCCCGCCTCTCTCGTGAAGGTTATCAATATTTTGTGTAATGACAGTAACCTTGCCATCGAGTTCTTTCTCTAGTTTTCCAAGCGCTTTATGAGCGGCATTAGGTTGAATTGATGGATTCTGTAACTTCTTTCGCCTTTGGTTATAGAAAGACTGTACGAGGTCCGGATCGCGCTCAAAACCTTCTGGAGTAGCAACATCTTCAATCTTATGATTTTCCCACAATCCATCTTGAGCACGAAAGGTCTGAATACCTGATTCTGCAGAAATCCCTGCCCCAGTTAAAATGACAATATTTTGATACGGAAATTCCATGCTGTACTCCTCTCTTCCTGATAGATAAAGCATAACACTCAATCAATCGCTTCTATAGTTTTCGGAATTAGACCATAGTCGCATTAAGGTCTTTCTATCTTAGCTTTGTGATGGACTCCCAATATAAAGAGCGACTTAAACGTCGCTCTTTTATCAAATAGGTGCAACCCATTGAAAGTAACTATAGGTTTGGGCCTTTAAGGACACTCAATGGTTGGTTGGCTTTCAATTGTGTCATACCTTGGTACATACGAATGAACCAAACAACGATTGCAATCGCTCCAAATAACATACCTACATAAGGGATGTAGTACGCGATTTCATCAATGATATGACTCTTATACCAGTAGTCATTAACACCGATTAAAATGCCGTTTGATGTTGCTACTGTGACTATTAACACCACGAAGTAAGTCAGATTCAAAAAGAACGTGCGAATTAGACCGTAGTAGTGTGAATCAACCACCTCACCATCTTCGCCTTTATCCAAACGATAGCCTGCATAGACAATCGCTATGACACCGGAGATTAAGCAAGTAAACGGTGTAAAACAGCTTAGAATGTACGCAACCCAAATACCTTTATGAGGTTTGTTCATTAGGTTTAGCTCCTTTTACTTCGTCTTTCTTGGCTACTGTCTCGCCTTGATTTGCTTGTTCTGCTTTCACTTCTTCATACCAAAGATCATGATGCTCTTTCGCCCAAGTTTCATCAACTTCGCCCGTTACCATACCCTCTAGCGCACCTTCCATTCCGAACAGGCCAATATAGATGTGGAATACAAAACCACAGATAAGAACCAGAGCTGCCAACATGTGAACAAGGTTCGATAGCTCCATATCGCGGCGAGTTTGACCGAATATAGGGAAATCGAGGATCAAACCACTTGCTGCTACTACTGCACCTACAATGATAAGTAACCAGAACAACGCTTTTTCACCGGCATTGGAGAACTCCGCCGAAGGATGGCTGCCTTTATGTTTGCCAACCATACCACCTAGCTTCATAAACCAAACGAAATCGACTTTCTTGAAGATAGATTTGCGCCACCACTTCAACAGAACACACACCAATAGCACACCAAAGATTGGGCCAATGTAGTTATGGTATTGCTTCGCCAGCATGATGATGAAGCCCCAAAGATCTGTTGGAATATATGGTTTTAAGAAGTGTTTACCGTAAACCAACATCAAGCCGCTAAAGGCGAGTGTAAGGAAAGTAAATGCCATACTCCAGTGGAGTGCACGGTCTAATCGAGACCAACGCTTCACCTTACGTCCAGTGCGCGGGGCACTTAACATGAGTGGGCCAATTACAATGTACATCAAAGTAACAAAAGCGATACTGCCAAAGATTGCTACTGCGCCGGCTGGTGACATCCATTTTTCTTTTAGAATGTACCAAGTCTGACCTGGAGTACTGATAAGCACGCCATGCTCTGGAAATTGAGAGGTCGTATAACCCTCTTCTCCCGCACGAACATTTTGCCAGAACTCAGTGCCAGCTAATTGTGTCATCTCTCTTTCTGCAACTTTACCCTGCTCAGCGTGTGCCGGAACTGACACGGTAAGTAGAGGTACTGTGAGCAGCAGTGCTGTCATGAATGACAGCACTGATAGAGATGCACGTTTAATCAATTCAAACATGAATCTCTCCAAGATTAGCTCTTAGTTGCGTCGTAAGACAGGTCGTTACCGTCTGTCCAGCCCGCACCTTTAGCACCACGTTCAACAACACGTTGACGGAAGATGTCAGAAACCTTGTCTGCATCACCAGCAAGTAGCGCTTTGGTTGAACATAGAGATGCACACATAGGTAGTTTGCCTTCGGCAATACGGTTAGCACCGTACTTTTGGCGCTCTTCTACTGAACCAGGTTCAGTTTCTGGACCGCCTGCACAGAAGGTACATTTATCCATCTTACCGCGTTCACCAAATGCCGATTGTTTCGGAAATTGAGGGGCACCAAACGGGCAAGCAAATAAGCAGTAACCACAACCGATACACAGATCTTTGTTGTGTAGAACAATGCCATCTTCGGTGTGCTCAAAACAGTCAGCAGGACACACCGCCATACAAGGCGCATCTGTACAGTGCATACAAGCAACAGAGATTGAGTTTTCACCTGGCTCACCATCGTTTAGTGTAACTACGCGGCGACGCTGGATGCCCCACTCAAGTGCATCATCGTTTTCGTTCTTACATGCAGTGACACAGCCGTTACATTCGATACAACGCTTAGTGTCACAAAGGAATTTCATTCTAGCCATTTCGTGACTCCTTACGCTTTAGAAATGTTACATAGGGTGACTTTGGTTTCCTGCATCTGAGTAACAGGATCGTAGCCGTACGTGGTCGCGGTATTCGCCGCCTCACCCGTAACGTATGGTGCAGTACCTTCTGGGTACTTGTTGGTTAAGTCTTCACCTTGGAAGCGACCACCAAAATGGAACGGAATAAATGCCATACCCGGTTTAACACGGCGAGTAACCAGCGCTTTCACCTTAATGCGGCCTTTTTCTGCGCCTTCTACCCAAACATCGTCACCGTCTCTGAAGCCGATGTCGTTGGCATCTTTCGGGTTCACCTCAACAAACATTTCTTGTTGAAGCTCAGCAAGCCAAGGGTTTGAACGCGTTTCTTCACCACCACCTTCGTACTCAACCAGACGGCCAGAAGTCAGAACAATTGGGTATTCGCCCGATTTATCTTGATCCTGAATCGACTTGTAAAGCGTTGGTAGGCGGTAGATAGATTCGCTGTCATCCCAAGTTGGGTAATCAGTTACAAGGTCACGACGTGGCGTGTATAATGGCTCACGGTGTAGAGGCACTCGGTCCGGGAATGTCCAAACCACTGCACGCGCTTTCGCGTTACCGTAAGGAATACAACCGTGTTTAATAGCAACACGTTGGATACCGCCAGAAAGGTCTGTCTTCCAGTTTTTACCTTCCGCTAGCGCTTTCTCTTCCGCAGTCAGATCATCCCACCAACCAAGGTGTTTCAGAAGTTTGTCGCTGAATTCTGGATAACCATCTTCAATCTCTGAACCTTTTGAGTAGCTGTCTACTGCAAGTAGGCTCTGACCTTCAAATTCCACACCAAAACGGGCACGGAAGTTACCGCCACCTTCAGCAACAGGGATAGATGTGTTGTAAAGGATGTGCGTACCAGGATGTTTCATCTCTGGCGTGCCCCAACATGGCCAAGGTAGACCGTAAGTCTCGCCGTGGATTGGACCGCCTTCTGCTTCTAGAGAAGTCTTGTGGAACGTATGCCAGTTTTGTTGGTGCGCTTTAATACGCTCTGGGCTTTGACCTGTGTAGCCGATCGTCCACATACCCTTGTTGAATTCACGGGTGATGTCTTCAATTAGTGGCTGGTTGTTTTCGATCTTACAGTTTTTGAATAGCTCATCAGCGAAACCAAGCTTCTTTGTTAGCAAGTACATGATTTCGTGGTCTGGCTTAGATTCAAATAGCGGTTCGATAACCTGATCACGCCACTGAATCGAACGGTTTGATGCCGTTACACTGCCGTAAGTTTCAAACTGAGTCGTTGCCGGTAGAAGGTAAACACCGTCAGTACGCGTGTTCATTACCGCAGCGTGCGTTGGGTATGGATCAACGATTACCATCATATCCAGCTTCGACATCGCTTTTTGCATCTCTGTACCACGAGTCTGCGAGTTAACCGCGTGACCCCAGTAGAACATTGCACGAATGTTGTCGTTCTGCTCGATGTTAGCTTTGTCTTCAAGAACACCGTCAATCCAACGAGAAACTGGGATACCCATGTTGTTCATTGGCTTTTTGCCGCGGTACTCGTTCTGGTCAAAGCGTTTTTTCAGCCACTCGTAATCCACGTCCCACACTTTCGCCCAGTGTTTCCATGAGCCATCAGCAAGACCGTAGTAACCCGGTAGTGTGTGAGAAAGTACGCCAAGGTCAGTTGCGCCCTGTACGTTATCGTGACCACGGAAGATGTTTGCGCCGCCACCTGATTTACCCATGTTACCGAGCGCAAGCTCAAGTACACAGTAAGCACGTGTGTTGTTGTTACCTGTGGTGTGCTGAGTACCACCCATACACCAAACGATACAACCTGGACGGTTTTCAGAAAGCAGCTTCGCGGTTTGGTAAACTTCTGCTTCCGAGATACCAGTAACACGCTCTACTTCAGCTGGAGACCATTTCGCCACCTCAGCTCGGATTTCATCCATACCAAATACACGTTGGTTGATGAACTCTGTGTCTTCCCACTTGTTTGCGAAGACATGCCACAGAACTCCCCAGATGAACGCCACGTCCGTACCTGGACGAAGTGATACATAATGGTCAGCTTTAGCTGCGGTACGAGTACGACGAGGATCCGCAACCACAATTTTACAGTTGTTCTTCTCTTTCGCGATTAGAATGTGCTGCATTGCAACTGGGTGTGCTTCAGCCGGGTTTGACCCGATGAATAGCATCGACTTACAGTTGTGCATGTCGTTGAAAGAGTTGGTCATCGCACCGTAACCCCAAGTGTTTGCTACACCAGATACGGTTGTTGAGTGACAGATACGCGCTTGGTGGTCAACGTTATTCGTACCCCATAGCGACGCCATTTTACGGAAACTATAAGCTTGTTCGTTGTTATGCTTAGCACTACCTAGCCAGTAAACCGAGTCTGGACCAGATTCTTTACGAATCTCTAGTGCTTTGTTGCCGATCTCTTCGATGGCTTGTTCCCAAGAAAGCTTTTTCCACTTACCGTCTTCGAGTTTCATTGGGTACTTCAGACGGCGTTCACCATGACCGTGCTCACGCAGTGCCGCGCCTTTTGCACAGTGTCCACCAGCGTTGAATGGGTGGTCAAAAGCAGGCTCTTGTCCTGTCCATACGCCATTTTGAACTTCCGCGTAGATACCACAGCCTACTGAACAGTGTGAACAGATCGTGCGTTTGATTTCGGTTGCTGCATTAGGATCAACGTCCTTCGCTTCAACTTTTTTGATCATTCCAGGTGCAAACATGCTTGCACCTGCGATTGCACCACCTGCAGCAATCGTAGAATTCTTCATAAAGGCACGTCGGCTAATCCCGAGTCCCTTTGGTTTTTGCGATACGCTATCAGAGCGTTTTGTCAGTTTCATTCTGTCGTTCCTTATAGCGTGTCGTAGTAATCACGAATATGTTGTGTTTCGCGATAGCCTGTTTGTTTATCCGCTTTTACTTCAACTGGTTTGTCATCCGATTGAGCGGCAGCATTTCCTACGCTCGCGACTACGGTTCCAGCAACGGCAGCTGTTGTGAGTCCTTTAAGCAGTTCTCGTCTGCTTGTATCGACTTTTTTCTCTTTCATTTTTGCTTCCTTATCGCTAATGCTGATCAGCTCTATTCGATGATCAGCATAATTGGGTGCTCAAGCACCTCTTCGGCATCATTGCGTGGTATAGGTTTACTCATCGACAGTATCGATGAGGTTCTTAATTTCAATTGCTTTACCGAAATCAGCTTTAGTGCTGTTTTCACTAAATTTCACTTTCTCTCGGGATAAGAAAGCTTGCGTTAGTTCAGCAACAGAAACGTAAAAATCGGATGAAGGCGCTTCAACAACTTGTTTAGTCAAAGACTCAAACCAATTCGCGATATGTTTGTTGTAAAACGCTTGTTGTAACTCGTCATGTGCATCTGCGATGAATGACATCACTTCAAACACTGCTGCTACGTGATCCTCTGGCTCTTTGACTTGCTCATCACGTTCAAGACCAATGATTTTCAGATCTTGGCGTAAAATGGCTAATGGTTTTTCCATTAGGGAGCCAGTGATATGCCAAGAAGCAAAGGGCACAACCTCACCACGTCCGATGCCAATGAAGAGTTGTTGAAATTCATCAGCTACAAGTGACGTTTCAGCGTTTTTTGCGGCAATCTTTAAGTTTGACCATGCTTGTTGCATCTCACTTGATTCATCGTCAACGTCTAACTCACTTAAGAACGCAAGTGTTTCTGTTGTTGGTGCGTTTCGATAAAGAGAAGACAATAATAAGTAGATATCTGATCTCAGTGCGTTCTGCTCTTGCTCGATATCCTGAGCGAATTTGGTCGCGTTATCGCTCTTATGAACCATAGGTTTTTGAGTGATTGGAGAATTCATAAATTAGTAATCCAATTGTTTATTTGGGTCTTCCGCAAGGGCTTCAAAAACATCAACTACACGGCAGTCTTCACACATAGCAATACGATTAATCGCAGTTTGATCAGAGAAATGAGAGTGACCGCGTAACTTGTCTTGTAGCATAGTAATCATTGATTGAGGGGCGAAAGGCTTACCACAACGAAGACATTCGGCCGCTTTTTCTTCATGAAGTGTTTGAACGGACTGCCTTTGCCCAGCATTCCAGTTAATCTGAGCGGATAACGTTAATGCGTTCTCAGGACATGCCTTAGTACACATTCCACATTGAATACAGTCCTGCTCAATAAATTGTAGAGCTGGGGATTCGCCATCGTTGTATAGCGCTTTAGTAGGACACACAGCGACACACCCCATGCACAATGTACAATCCTGACTAGCGCAATTCACTTTGCCAAAAGGTGCGCTCGTTGATATCGCAATGACATCGTCTCGCTGTGCAAAACGATCATTGACATGATCAAGCGCTTGGTAGAGACGTTGACGTTTAGAGCCCTCTAGGTCCCCAAACCTCATGTCGTTTGGCGTGTCAATTAAACTTGGTGGACCTTGTCTCAATGACTCTAAAAATAGGATATCGATGCTCTCAACTGGAAGACCAAGATCAGTTAATAGAGACTGAGCAATACCAACCTCTTGAGTCATGACTTGAATGATAGTCTTCGGCATGTGCTGACTTGCAGCGAACAACACCTGACTCGCGCCATTAACTAGCGCAGCAAACCATGTATCGATACCAACAGAAGGAAGCTCTTCAACCACGATTGGCACAACATTGTCTGGCAACGCTTTAAGGGCCATCAGGTTGTACATTTCATGGCGAGAGCTACAAAATAGGACTATTGGATTTTCGCCACCCACTTTGAAGTAGTTTGCTAGTGTACGCTCGACAAACTTTTGAGTATCTTGTGGATTAGGTAAGGCGTAATGGATTGCTTCTGTTGGACAAGCCGTTGCGCATGTTCCTATTCCCTGACACAGATACGGATTAATATCGATGTTGTAACCTGTCTTATCACTCCCTTGACTCGACAGTGCCCCTGCAGGACAAGCATCAACACAACGCTCACAACCTTTCACACCGCGAGAGCTATGTGCACATAAATCGGTATCAAGGCGGAAGAACTTAGGTTTATCGAATGTCCCCATTAGCGTAGGAACTTCTTCCAATGCTTCATTTAGAGGTGGGTATCCACGACCAACAGGATAATAACCCGGTACGGGCACCTCTTCTTCCATGATTCCGGTTAACGTCATATCGAGTACAACATCAAAGCAATCATGATTCAGCGCTGCAATCGCGAGGTTTGACTGAGTCCCTTTATTCGATACCGTAGCGGTAAATGTCCCTAAGAAGCCATTAATTGCGACACTATCCGCATAATAAGTTGCATGAGCATCTTGAGAAGCTTTAACGCCATCAGTAGACAGGAGAGTGACGCTATTCATGGAAGTGAACTGCGGGATAAGGTCTTCAATAATTGAAGTTGGACCAACGATAAGTAAATTGCCTGCACTTTGGTAACTAACCGTCGGTGGGATCAGATTGGCTAACTCTACGGTGTTATTCACCGCGTAATAGCGCGCTTTTCCGTTTGTTGAGGTGGATTGTTTTAATTGTTCTTTTAGCATTTGCTCTGTCCAGTGTAGAACACAGAAGAAATTGACTCTTCTTGTTGTCAACTAACTAGAGCTGTCTTTGCAATTACCATTCCAAGTTTTAATTCTTTAAATATCAGCCAATTAAAGGCCAAAGTAAGGTCTCAATGAGTATGATTATCAGGTAGATAAATGAGTGGGACATAATGTCCCTACTCAAATTATGTGTAACTAGGTCAAAATGACCCTATTTTTTAATGGGTTAAATTGTCCTATTAACACTTGATCCCATTTTAGGTAGTTAAGCATCATTCTGTTGTGAATGCTCAACCTCAGCTGTGAGCTCTTCATCTATGTTATTGCCAGCTTGGTCTACAGGAGGTTGTTCTGAGTGCGCCTTTTCTGAGTCTTCAGTCTGATCTCTGATTGATTCAGCGCTGTTCGCTTCTACAGACTCATCTTCTTCATTCTCTTCAATCTGTTCTTTAACCCATCCTCGTAAGGTTTCAGCCACCTCTGATGCAAGTGGTTTTACAGAAGAATAATCATGGTCGTAATCATTGAGTCTATCAACTTGGTTAAACTCTTCACTTAGAAACAGTTTCCTCAGGGCGGCTTTTTTTATCGATTTATCTGCATCTGAAGTCAGCAATGAAGCGATACTTTCTTCGCCTTCAGTTTGTTTAGAGTCTTCAGCTTGTATGGGTTCTTCTGTCGATTGCTCGTTATCTGATTGAATAATTACTTCTTCGGTAGACTCAGCCAAATCATATGAAACCTCACTTTCAACAACAGGTTCTGAGCTACCCTGATGATTTAATGCCAAAGCATCTTCTTCCGTAACTGTTTCTTTTTCTTCTAGTTTCCTCTTTGACCAACGAGAAAGAAAGCCGTTTGATGTACTACTCATATTTTCCCTTTTTCTCGCTAGAACGCCCCGCCCCTCTACGCTTTTTACGCCTCACTTCAAGCAGTTCGCCATGACGACCAATAAAGGCTTCCATCCAAGCTTGAATAGGTAAAGGCATATCGATTGAAAGAACAACATAGTCGCCATCCATATACTGCCCAGCAACACTTTGTGAAGGCGTTAAGATAACGATATTGGCAATTTCACCTTGCTCAAAGTTGTCGACCACTAGAAATAGCTTTGGTTGCTGCGAGCTAAGGTTAAATCTGTAGTCTGTTCGTTCATCACGATGAAGCTCTATTGTTTCGATATAGTCACTGCCTTCTGGCTTTAACTCCACACCCGAAAATTGCCATTGCTCTGTCGGCCACTTGCCTATTGAGACCAACTGTTTCTCCAGTTGAAGCCCAACACTCCAGACGATGTCTGATTTTTCTTGGTTTGCTTGTTCTTGTTCTACTTGAGAGTTCATGCAGCCTCTTAATTTTTATTTATCTTCAGAAAGCAGATTCATTTAATTCTCTTAACATCAAGCAATTTATGTTCCACTGTTCGTTCATGCAAGCTTGAGACCATTAGCACAGCGTTGGAATGCAACTTGCTTTAACATACATCTGTCTATGTTTTGGCATAGAAGTAACGAAAAACACTACCACTGTATATTTATACAGTTACAGGACTTAGCGTGGTTAAACCCAACATAATTAAAACGACAGAGAACCCACTTCAAACCATGGAGGTTGAGGTTTATGACGAGTATGGCGAATCTATGACCAAGCAGATCGCTTGCGAGCAGCCATTAACTGTTATGCTCAACTGGAAAGAAATCGTTACCTTGATGACACTTGGTTCAAGGCCAGAATCACTAGTATTAGGTTACTTGAAAAACCAGAGCTTCCTATCTGACCCAGAAGCCATAGAGTCTGTCATTATCGACTGGGAAACCCATTCTGCTGCAGTTATTACCAAAGAAAATACCGCGCACCTTGAAGACGCATTAAAGAAAAAGACCGTCACCTCCGGCTGTGGCCAAGGTACCATGTATGGCAATGTGATGAAGCAATTGGAAAACTACCAAGTGCCACAAACGCCATTGAAGCAATCAGAAATCTATACCGCTCTGGAAGCTCTGACACATTACAATGATACTTATAAGAAAGCCGGTGCGGTACACGGCTGTGCTATCTGTGAAGGTAATAAAGTGCTTTCATTTGTAGAAGATGTCGGCCGCCATAACGCAGTGGATACTCTAGCTGGTGAGATGTGGTTAAACGGTGAAAGCGGTGAAAATAAGATTTTCTACACGACTGGTCGCTTAACCTCTGAGATGGTCATTAAAGTCGCTCAAATGGGTATCCCAGTCTTGCTATCTCGTTCTGGTGTGACACAGATGGGCTTAGACCTAGCGAAGAAATTTGGTATCACCACTATCGCACGAGCTAAAGGTTTGCGCTTTCAAGTGTTTGTGGGTGCTGAGAAAATTGAGTTTGATGTCAAAGGCAATCAGGAATAACTGTGAGCGAACAATATAACAATGAGATTTCCAAGCACTATTCAGCCTATCGACCACCTTTGCATGGGTTGATATTGAAGCAAGCGTTAGGTGATGGTCTATTATTTCCCGTTGGGCTTGACATTGGCTGTGGTACGGGTGTATCGAGCAAGGCGTTGCTGAATCATTGCGACCATATTATTGGTGTTGAACCAAGCAGTTCCATGTTAGCTCAGACACAATTACATCCACGCATTGATTATCTGCAAGGCTTTGGTGATGCGATGAATGTAAAAGACAGGTCTGTAGACCTTGTTACTTTCGCAGGATCGCTAAGCTACGCTTTGTCTGACGACTTGGTCACCGAAGTGTATCGAGTGTGCTCTTCCAGTGCTGTTGTCATGGCGTATGACTTTGAGGTGCTACTCGAAGAGCACTTAGATTTGCTTAATGTGGATATTGAACCAACAGAATCTAACTACAATCATGCGATTAACTTTTCAGGCTATTCGCAGTTAAAAGAGATTGAGGTATACAAAGGTCAACTGGAACTCGTTGTAACGCCTGAACAACTCGCTCATGTTTTATTCTCTTCCGAGAAGCGCTTTAATGCATTCAAAACTCAATATGGAGACAAGGCGTTTGATGATGTGGTGAAACGACTCAATGACTTCAAGTCGGAACATACAATTACGGTTGATATCTACTTCTCGACTTATAAGGTAATCTAAAGGGCGATATATAAGAGCTCATATACCAAAAGCACCAGATATAGAAAAGCCTCGCAATTGCGAGGCTTCATTTCCATTGGTTCAACTATTGTTACTCGTTGATGCCCTTAGACTTCAGGAACTCAGAGTAAGTACCTTTAAAATCGGTGATCTTGTTATCTTTGATTTCAATGATACGAGTAGCTAGAGAGTCAACAAATACACGGTCATGCGATACGAAGAACAGAGTACCCTTGTATTGCTCAAGTGCCGTATTCAATGATTCGATAGATTCCATATCCATGTGGTTGGTTGGCTCATCCATCAGTAGCATGTTTGGCTTGTGCATCATTAGCTTACCAAGCAACATACGACCTTGTTCACCACCAGATAGAACTTTTACAGACTTCTTAATATCGTCTTGACCAAATAGCATACGACCAAGGAAGCTACGTAGAACTTGCTCATCATCGCCTTCTTGTCTCCACTGCCCCATCCATTCCATTAGGTCTAGGTCTTCAGCAAAGTCTTCAGCATGGTCTTGAGCGTAGTAACCGATGTTAGAGTTTTCAGACCACTTAAACTCACCAGAACGAGGTGCGATAGTACCGGCTAGAGTATTCAATAGCGTTGTCTTACCTACACCGTTCTCACCAATAATCGCCACTCGCTCACCTACTTCAAATATTGCATTAAAGTCAGTAAATAGGTCTTCTTCAAAGCCTTGAGTTAAACCTTCTATAATAAGAGCATTACGGAACAACTCTTTAGACTGTTCGAAGCGAATGAATGGGTTCTGACGGCTTGATGGTTTAACTTCTTCAAGTTGAATCTTATCAATCTGTTTAGCACGAGATGTGGCTTGTTTTGCTTTCGATGCGTTAGCTGAGAATCGAGCTACGAAAGTATTAAGCTCTGCAATCTGTGCTTTCTTCTTAGCATTATCAGATAGTAGACGTTCACGAGCTTGAGAAGCTGCAACCATGTACTCATCGTAGTTACCTGGGAATAGGCGAAGCTCACCGTAGTCCAAATCAGCCATGTGTGTACATACTGAGTTCAGAAAGTGACGGTCGTGCGAGATGATGATCATAGTGCAGTTACGTTGGTTCAGCGTTTCTTCCAACCAACGAATGGTATCCATATCCAAGTTGTTCGTAGGTTCGTCGAGCAGCATGATATGCGGGTCGGCAAATAGAACCTGTGCTAGAAGAACACGCAGTTTCCAACCTGGAGCGACTTCACTCATTAGACCGTAGTGCTGCTCTTCTGGGATACCTACTGCAAGTAGCAATTCACCGGCTTTTGCATCTGCCATGTAACCGTCCATCTCAGCGAACTGAACTTCTAGGTCGGCAACGAGCATGCCTTCTTCTTCAGACATCTCTGGTAAAGAGTAGATACGATCACGCTCTTTCTTCACTTCCCAAAGTTCTTTGTAACCCATGATAACGGTGTCGATTACTGTGAACTCTTCGTATGCAAACTGATCCTGGTTTAGCTTAGCAACACGTTCATTTGGGTCGTAGCTTACGTTACCACCTGTTGGCTCAAGCTCGCCACTCAGGATTTTCATAAAGGTTGACTTACCACAGCCGTTTGCACCGATTAAACCGTAGCGATTCCCCTCGCCAAATTTCACGGAGATATTTTCAAAGAGTGGTTTCGCACCAAATTGTTGGGTGATGTTCGCTGTAGAAATCAAAGCCTTTACCTACTTAATAACAGAATTGCGCGCCAAGGTACTGTTTCGTGTGACGAACTTCAAGTATTGATTTGATTATTCTTTTATCAATTGACAGTTAACTCCAAGCCAAAAACCACTCAAAGTAGAAAAAAACATATGATTAACAACATAAGGTGTTGTCCTATATGCATATTTTCTAGGAAACGCTATATTGATAGGTAATGAAGGAAACACGGAGCCATTCTGCGCTCCCTCTAAGGATATTCTGTGATTAAAACCTTTAGCATTTATTTGCGTTCAGGCACCTCACCATTGCTTTTTCTCTGTCTTTCACTGCTTTCCTTTTCATCTTTGGCATCTACAGCGTTTGAAGATGAGAAGGTCACTGAATTACACAATGACGCTATCGAGATTAGCAATGAAGTTCAGTCTCTACCTGAACCACTATTTATGACAAAGTCAGACATCAAACAGACGAAAGATGTACTGAGGAGAACATTAATTGCGTTGAGTCAGCATACTGAGACTTTTTCATCAAATCTAAGCCAGTACTACAGCGAACCAAGAGACGAAACGTGGGAAAACGTTGAATCTAACTACCTAACTTTAAACAGCCTCAGTAAGAGCAAGCAAAGTCTCCTAGAACTGACTACTGCTGCAACCCGAGAAACACTAACCGGTTTTGGCCCAATCGGTGTGACTCAACTAAAGGAAGAGCTCTACCTTACGCAGCTCAATGCCGAATACCTGATTATTTTTCAGCTAAGAAGCTTCAAGAAACTCATTTCGGATTTCTTTATCTCGCCAATCCCGATTGTTTGGGCCGGCTTGAAAGTCTTCTTTATTTACATCTTACTATCTTGGTGGTTAGCCAACAGCGGTCGCTTGGTTGAAGGCTTTAAGAAAAACCAAATTGCATCCGTGCAAGAGCCGCCACTATGGGTTCGTTTAATCTGGTATATCAGCCGTGCACGCATTGCTATCGCTTGGTTAATCGCAATTACCCTTTCTCTCAATATTCTTGCTGAACTGCCAAGCTTGCAGCACCTCGTGTTCTTAGAGGTATTCACTTGGTGGATTCTTGGTGGCTCGATAGCGGTGAGCTTCTTGCTCGAGTTCGTTTATCGTCACAGCCGCGCAGCGGGGAAAGACGCTGCTAAGTTACGACTATCGACCATTCGCCGCTTTGTATGGAGTGCCATCGTAACCGGAGTCATCCTGCAACTTGCTGGAATGACAGTAGGAATAGGCACCATTTATTACTGGATTTCTAGTCTGGTTGTGTTTTGGTATGCCTTCATCACTTTCACCGTCCTACGTATGTGGAAAGCCACCGTTTTTGAGTCAGTTGAAGCACAAGCAGAGCAACCCAATATTATTCGTTGGGCGTACAACAAGCGCGATATATTTGTACTAGGCTTAATCTCCACCGCAATCGCTGCGTTCTGGCTATTTGGCCAGTTTGTCCGTAATTTGCTTCTTAGTAACCTGTCTCGCTATACCCTGTTTAGCCAAGGTCTTGCTTATCTATTCCGGATTGAAGTAGCAAAACAAAGTGATCAGGGGGCTGATTCACAGAACTTAGTGCGTATTAAAGGAAACAAGGCTTTTGAGTACATCACACCAGGTTCTGAAGATAGTGAATTGATTGATTACGGCACTGAAGAAATCAAGCAACTTGGTCGCTACCTGTTTACCGATAGCCCTGCTGTCGTTGTCGTCTCAGGCGAGCGTGGTATCGGAAGTACAACCCTGCTCAAACAACTCCTGTACAAAGTTAAAAATGCCGAACCGATCTACCTTAACTGCCCATATGCTGGCTACAAAGAATTATTGGTTCACTTTGCTGTGTCGTTGGGCTTAGAAGAAGATGCGACAGAGATTCAAATTTTAAGCCACCTACGAAAAAGTGAGACCACTTACCTTATCGCGGTTGATAACACTCAACGTTTGGTTAAGCCTATGGTTGGTGGCCTTAGCAGCTTGATTAAGTTTACTAATCTTTTACGACGCTCTAAGAAGAATCACCGAGTGGTTATGAGTATCGAAAAATCAAGCTGGCGCTTTGTAGACCGAGCTCGGGGGGAGCGTTTGCTGTTTGATATGGTGACCTTTTTACCTAACTGGAATGAAACACAGGTTGAAGCCCTGCTCGACTCTCGTATTAATCGTAAAATAGAAAACCCATTAACGTTCGAAGGTTTAGTCGTGCCTAAACAGTGGGATCAAGAGCATATCAGTGAAGAGCAGCGTGCGAAGAAAGGCTTCTATCGTATCCTATGGCACTATTCTGATGGTAACCCAACTGTGGCTCTGCGTTTCTTCCGTTTATCTCTGCGTCGCAATAAAGAAAGCGACGCTGTGGTGGTTCGCTTGTTCCACGCACCGCAATCTCAAGAGCTCGAAAAAATGCCAAAACCGATGTTGGCTGTACTTCGTTCGATTGTTCAACTCGAGATCGCCACCCCAGATGAACTTTCAGAGTGCACTCAATTAAGTACTGCAGAGGTTCTTGGGACGCTTCGCTACTTCCAGAGCCGTGGGTATATCGAGTGGAGCGAAGACAAAGCACGCCTCTCTGATCACTGGTTCCGCCACATTACTAACGTACTCGACCGTCAACATTTACTGGTGAAATAATATGCTGTTTAAATTTATTACCTTTTGCTTTGCGCTGTTAGCACCATCGGTATTCGCGACTGAAGAGCTCACTGCCAATGTTGATCATATCCAACAGTTTGCCAGCTTAATTCGCTGGAGCGGTGTATTGCTGTCGATACTCGTTATCGGAGCTACTTGGTTACTGTTGCGCTTCTTAGGTTCGATAGTCGACGGTGTGAGTGGTCAGTTTGTCCAGTACCGAATGCCACTTCAGAAGATGCAATCATTCCTGCAATTCTTCATTTACATGACTGCAGGTGTGGTGGTCTTCATGATGAGCTTTCGCATCAATGACCAAATATTGGCTCTCATTGGCGGTACGCTCGCGGTATCGGTTGGTTTTGCTATGAAAGACCTTGCTGCCTCATTCATTGCAGGCCTTACGGTAATGATCGACCGACCATTCCAGGTTGGAGACCGAGTCACCTTTGAAGGTAACTACGGTGATATTACGACGATTGGTCTTCGAAGTGTACGAATGCGCACGTTGAACGATGACATCATTACTATCCCGAACAACAAGTTTTTAAGTGAAGTTGTTGTTAGTGGCAATTATGGTGCGCTCGACATGCAAGTAGTGATACCGTTCTATATAGGTCTGGACGAAGATATTGTGCTAGCACGCGACTTGATTCAAGAGGCGGCATCTTCAAGTCGTTACATCCACCTCCCCAAGCCGGTAACCGTTTTAGTGCAGCAGACTATCAGCGAAAACTACCTTGCAATTAAGCTGACCTGTAAAGCATATGTCGTCGATACAGGGTATGAAAAGCTCTTTGAAACTGACATAACCCTACGTGTGATGAAAGAGTTTAAAGAACACGGAATTAAGCCACCGAAGATCGCACTGCAAAGTTAGCTTAGAAAAAATAAGCATCTAATCCCATTCAAAGCATTCGCCCACTAAGGCTCTCTTTCTAGTTATAAAGTATATAAGAGTTAAGTGGGCGATTTTCTAACTAGGTTAAGTGATCATTCTGAACAACATCGCGTAACACACTTCGACACCCCCACAAATGAAGGAATATTTTATGTTCAAGCGTGTTATTGCATTAATCACTACTGTCATTGCGTCACTCAGTTTTTCTATTGCGCAAGCCGACCATCACGGAATGAAAAAAGACATTGTTGATGTCGCAGTAGAAAATGGCTCATTCACAACGCTAGTCGCAGCCGTACAAGCCGCGGGCTTAGTTGATACTCTTAAAGGCGAAGGTCCGTTTACTGTTTTTGCGCCTACCGATGACGCTTTCTCGAAGCTGCCCGATGGCACTATTGACATGTTGTTGAAGCCTGAAAACAAAGACAAGTTAGTCGCTATCCTGACCTACCATGTCGTACCGGGCAAAGTAAAAGCCGCAGATGTTGTATCGCTAGATAAAGCCGCAACGGTTCAGGGCCAAGATGTGATGATCAAGATGATGGGCGATAAGGTGATGATTGACAACGCAAACGTCATCATGGCAGATGTCATGGCATCAAATGGTGTGATCCACGTCATTGATACAGTAATTATGCCGAAATGATCTGCGTCATAAGTAAACTACACGGCTCGCATCTGCGAGCCGTTTTTAGTTATATAAGAGTTAACTGATAGCCTTAATCGTCAAAGCCTCATTGACCCCATTTGAGCTGCGCTTAGCAGGAAAATATACGCTAAAGGTACTCCCTTTGCCAACCTCTGAAGTCGCTCGAATCTCCCCCCCAGTCTCACTCAATATACTTTGAGATACAGAAAGACCTAACCCAGTACCATCACGCTTAGTGGTATAAAAAGGGTCAAAAATGCGTTTCAGCTTATCCGCTGAGATGCCCGTGCCTTGATCTTTAATGTGAATAATGGCACCACATTCTTCACCACACTCACACCAATCTTCACTCTCGATGGTAAGAGTGCCACCATTGGTCATAGAGTGAATCGCATTCATTTGTAGGTTAACCAAAACCTGTAAGAATTGATGACGATTCATTTCGACTTGTGAAGTCGCTTTAAGCGAGGTTTCGAACTTGATATCTTTGCGCTTAGAACCCGTCTTCACCAAGGTAATGCTTTCATCTACAACTGGAGAAACATGCTGCCATGTGATCTCATCTTGAATACCGCCATGTCGAGAGTACTGTAACAGGCTCTTGGTGATATTACGGATTCGGTCAATCTGCGCAAGCATAGTATCGATCTCACCTTGCACTACATGGGCACTGTCGCCAAGCTCAAACTTCATTAACTCCAGGTTACCTAAGATCACGGCCGTTGGATTGTTGATCTCATGAGCGATACCTGCCGTTAACTCACCAAGCGCGGCCAGTTTTTCACTCGTGATCAGCTTATCTCGGGTCTGATTTAACAACTCGATATGCATTTCAAGCTCTTCGGTTTTTTCACGCAGACTCGCGGTTCTGACTTCAACCTTCGTTTCTAGCTCATTGGCAAAGCTCTGGATCTCTTTGTTACGCTGAGATAGCTGATCAAGCATGGTATCAAACTGACTGGCTAATTGAGCAAGTTCGTGGTCTTTGTTCAGGGGTAACTTCCCAATACGCGTGTCTTTACCCAGCTGTACCAGTTTCACCACTTTGTGAATGGTTTCAATTGGCTTGAATAACTCTCGTGATGCGCGATACACCAACCATCCAGAGACAACCAACACCGTGAGTAGGGTTAAGGTTATTTCAACCAAATTGTTTAAATAAGTAGCTATCAATGGCCAAATTAAGTAGCCGGTATAAATCATACCGATCGGCTGATTGTCACGCCCATAAATCGGCTCATAAGCAGACACATACCAAGCATCATAAACGTAGGCTTTATCTGACCAGAAAGAGCCTTGATTCAATACCACATCATTGACCTCTTCAGAAACCCGAGTACCGATAGCGCGACCTGTCGAGTTCTCGCTACTCAGTGGAACGTTAGTGCTAATGCGAAGGTCATCAAGAAACAAGGTAACGGTGCCCTGCGTTTTCACCGATGCATTGTGACTTGGGTAAACAAGGTCTCGAATCGTATCAACAAGGTCGGTACTGTTGTTAAGTAAGATACCGCCATCGATAAATCCAGCGAGCTTGCCGTCTAGAATGACTTGATGAACAGTACGGCTGACCAGGCCACGCGTTTCGATTTGCCCTAGTTCAGGCTCCAAAATAGCTACTTCGGCCCTCTTCACCAAGCTCGGTGTTAATGAAGTTAACTCTTGTTCATCAAGTACATCAAAAAACGATGCCTGTTTAGACAGTGCAATGAACTCAGACGTATTATCGAGCTCACTCATTGGGTGCCAAACGAGGAAATCCAAACCTCTTAGTTCAGCTTGCTTTGACACCCAAGCCTTTAACTCACTGTCTGAGCTACCAAGCTTAAGGTGAAATTGATGGGAATCAGAAAAGGCTTCTACTTGTTGCGTTTGGCGCTGCTGAAGAATGGTAATACTGTTCTTCGCAACCCCGAGACGTTCAGTAACGTCGACCAATGAACTTTGCCAAGTATAATGCAGTGACCAATATAGAGTAATGCCAAACAATGCCAGTAAAGTTAAGAATATCGGTGCGGAAGTAAGAAACAATAAGCGGTACCGAACCATGGTTTTGATTCGATAACGCCAGCTGGCTAAGAAACGACGAAGTGACTTAGGTGGAGTCGAACTAATGTAATTACTGCTCATTAGCAGACTCACTATCCCACTCTTTAAATTTGCGTTCTAAGGTTTTACGCGCAACACCAAGATCTCTAGACGCAGCGGATTTATTGCCACAGTGGTGATCGACGAGTTGTAAGATGTGTGCCTTTTCGACCTCTTTTAATGTCCAGTGATTTGGATAGCCTTTATCCAAATCATCATTGAGTATAGGGTTGACTTGAGTCTCCACAGCATGTGATGGCGTTACATCAATCGGAGCTGTCAACACCTGTTGCGGAATGGTCGGTGTCCAGAATGTCGCCGGAGGTGTGCCAAGCAGAATACAACGCTCAATCATATTTTTGAGCTCTCGTACATTGCCCGGCCAATCGTGTTGCTCTAGCGCTACCATGTCTTCATGCGCCCATTTGGGTTCAGCGACACCCAGCTCAGTCGCCATTTTTCGAGTAAAGAAAGGAACCAACTCAGTTAAGTCCGCCTTACGCTCGCGTAGCGGTGGTACATCAATTTTGAGTACATTCAGTCGGTAATAGAGATCACGACGGAATCGACCTTCGTCAACTTCATGTTGCAGATTACGGTTAGTGGCGGCTACTACACGTACATCCACCAAGATCTCTTTTTCAGCACCGACTGGGCGAATAGTTCTTTGTTCCAACACTCGTAGCAAGGCACTTTGCATCGACAACGGCATTTCACCAATCTCATCGAGGAACAATGTACCGCCGTTAGCGATTCTAAATAGACCTTCTCTACCTTTCTTCGCCCCGGTAAACGCACCGCTTACATGGCCAAATAGTTCACTTTCTAATAATTCGGGGGCTATTGCACCACAGTTGATTGGGACAAAAGGTCCGGAACGTCCACTAGCCTCGTGTACGCCACGCGCAACGAGTTCTTTACCAGTACCAGATTCACCCTCGATCAGAACAGAGGCGCGAGAGGGTGCAAATTGTTGGATAAATTGTCGCAATTGCATCGTCTTTTGCGACTTACCGAGAATTTGCGTCGTAATATGTCTTTGCATATCGTGCTTGAGGGCGAACTCATTGCGCTCAGCGACACGTTTCCCCATGCACTTGGAAACTGATTGAAGAAGTAGAGACAGATTAAACGGCTTTAAAATAAAGTCACTTGCGCCAAGTTGAAGCGCAGTAATCGCCGTTTCTAGATCGGCAAACCCAGTCATGAAAATGATATCAGCAGGTTTGTCTGGATCATTGAACGCTTCTTCCCACTCGATCCCTTTTTTACCCGGTAGATTGATATCGAGAATAATAAGATCAAAATGATGCTGCTTTCGTAACTCCTCTGCCTCTTCAACACTTCCTGCAGACATGACACGCCCAAACACTTTTTTTAGTGCTTTTTTGAGCATCAACTGAATGCCCTCTTCATCATCTACAATTAATGCAGAAAAGGCTTGAAAGTCGAATTGATTAGCTGGGTTGAGTTGATTAGCGGATGATACTGTAGAGCTAGAGTACATTTATTATTCTCTTTAATTCTAATTATTCTGATGATTAGGTCAGAGTGTACCAACCTAGACAAGGTTTCGCAGAATCAGGTTGAGACATTTTGTCCTAGTTCAAAGTTTATTACCGTTTTCCCAATTAACAAGATCAAAATTGGTGCATATATCACCGACTTGACCTGATAAAGCAGACATAATTATTGGCACTACATTTGCTTAATTTGTTGGTCAGCTCAAATGATGTAGCAGAACACAATAAAAACAATGAATTATCTAGGTGACCTATCCCGGTAATCTCGGCTTATAATGGACAAATTATGAACTACTCAGCCCCAGCAATTATTGCGCTTTCTTTAACTTTGGCTTTACCAAGCCATGCAGAAACCCAAGAACCACAACGTATTAAACTTGCGACGACGACCAGTACTTACCACTCAGGTTTACTGGATTACTTGCTGCCAAAATTTGAGTCTGACACTGGCTACATAGTCGATGTGATTGCGGCGGGTACGGGTAAGTCTCTTCGTATGGGTGAAAACGGTGATGTGGATTTGGTAATGACACACGCACCAAAGGCAGAAGCTGCTTTTGTGGCGAATGGTTACGGCGTACTTCCACGTGCATTGATGTACAACGATTTCGTTTTAGTTGGCCCTGAGTCGGATCCTGCTAAGGCCTCAGACAATGAAACCGTCGCTCAGGCTTTTGCTGATATTGCCGGCTACAATGCCACTTTTGTTTCTCGCGGTGATGATTCAGGCACACACAAAAAAGAAAATGGTCTTTGGCAACAAGCTGAGATTGAGCCAAACTTTGGTGGTTATCGCTCAGTTGGCCAAGGTATGGGCCCTACGTTAAATATGGCCTCTGAGATGCAAGGTTACACCCTAACTGACCGTGGAACTTGGCTTGCCTATCAGAACCGACTGGCACTTTCTGTTGTGTTCCAAGGTGATGAAGCATTGTTTAACCCTTATCAAGTAATTTTGGTCAACCCTAAACGTTACCCAGAAATTAACTACCAAGGTGCTAAGGTGTTTAGCGATTGGTTAGTTAACCCTAAAGGCCAAAAGCTCATTAATGAATTTAAGCTACATGGTAAACAATTGTTTGTTGCTAACGCTCAGTGATTGGTAAGTAATGGATCTATTAGCAACAACCTATGAAGCCATCGAACTGCTGATCAATTTTGATCAACAGCTATGGCAGATTGTCGGTGTCTCATTCTCAGTCTCGCTCAGTGCTATTGGATTGGTACTTCTACCTGCTAGCCTGTTTGCTTATGCCATCGCTTATCATAATTTCTGGGGTAAATGGGCGCTGCTCTCATTAGTTAACACATTGCAAGCTGTGCCCACAGTCGTCATAGGTTTGTTGTTATACATGCTGCTCTCTCGTTCAGGCCCCCTAGGCGACTGGCAAATGCTGTTTAGCCAAAAAGCGATGATCTTAGGACAGATGTTGATCTGTACACCGATACTGATCTCAACCATGCACGGAGCGATGCAAAACAGCGATAAAAGGGCTTTGGAGACAGCAAAAACACTCGGTGCTGGCCCTTTCCGTCTATTCTTAACATTGAGTTGGGAACTACGTTTCCCGTTATTAGCATCAATCATCGCAGCTTTCTCTCGTATTGTAACTGAGGTTGGTTGTTCAATGATGGTCGGCGGTAACATTATGGGTTTGACCCGTAATATCCCGACCGCTATTTCGATGGAAAGCCACAAAGGCGCCTTTGCTCAAGGCGTCGCACTTGGCATCGTATTACTGGCCCTAGCACTAACCCTGAATTTATTTTTGGGTATGCTGCGTGGTAAAGGACAGATGAGGACATCATGACCATAAAACTCTCTGGACAACATTTATCAATGCGATTTGAAGAGCGAGTATTGTTCCATATACCCGAGCTTTCAATTGGTCCAAACGATGCAATATACCTAACGGGTGGTAACGGTGTCGGTAAAACCACCTTACTGAAGATCTTATCTGGTCTTTTAACGCCTAGCTCAGGTAGCGTCAGCCTACCAAAGAGAAACCTTTGGCAACGAATGTTTGGGGCTTCCCGCCCTGATGTGATTTATTTGCACCAATCTCCTTATCTATTTGATGGCAGCGTATATGACAATGTGGCCTACGGCCTAAAATACCGAAAAAAGAATGAGAGTAGCGAAACCGATAGTTGTACTCACGCCAAGATTATCAATGCGCTTAGAATGGTGGGGCTTGAAACTCTAGCCAAAGAACATGTTTGTGTTCTCTCCGGTGGGGAACGGCAACGCGTGGCAATGGCGCGCGCTTGGGTGTTAAAGCCTTCTATCCTATTGATGGATGAGCCCAGTGCTTCTCTTGATGATGAATCTGTGTCTCGTATCGTCGCAATGGCAAAAGATTTGCTCGCATCAGGCGCAAGTATAGTCATTACCAGCCACCAACGTAACGCTCTTACTGATTTGTGCCGCAAGCAGTGGTCTATTTCTGAGCTAACGCTCAAAGAAACCCCGATCTTACACATAGTTAAAGAAGAGAGCACAAGCCCTAGTCATATAAAAGCGTTATAATCGGGTCAGTAATGTGATTCTACATAGACAAAAATAATGACAAAAATCGATACCACTATCTCACCTAAAGACACATCGTGGGTTATTCTTGCTGGTGGACAAGCTACAAGAATGGGTGGAGCGGATAAAGGGTTTGTAGTATTCAATAGCAAGCCGCTCATTGAACATGTTCTAGAGCGCTTGTCCCAACAAACCGAAGACATCACAATCAATGCCAATCGAAGTGTAGAACAATACCAGCAATACTGTTCAGTAATTTCAGACGTATTCGCCGACTACCCAGGTCCTCTAGGTGGTATCCATTCTGGGTTGGTTCATGCACACAAAGATTGGGTTGGCTTTGTACCCTGTGATAGCCCAAATATTGCGCTGGATCTCGTGGAACGCTTCTGCAATAAGCTCAAACCAGACACGGATATTCTGGTAGCCCACGACGGTGATTTTCAGCAACCCGTGTTTACACTCTATCACAAGCGTGTATTACCCAAGCTAGAAGCCTTTTTACAACGTGGCGATCGTAAGATCATCCTATTGTACAAAGAGTGTAATACCGAATATGTGGATTTCAGCGATAACCCTGATTGCTTTATTAACCTAAATTCCCCTCAAGAACTAGAAAAATTCGGCGAACTTCTCGCACCGAATGACAGTAAGCCCGTTAAATAGGCTAAAGGTTTGAAAATGACAAACAATGTTTCCCTGCCCCTACTGGGCTTTGCTGCGTTTAGCGGAACTGGTAAAACAACACTACTTGAAGCTCTACTACCAAAGCTTACAGAAGCTGGCCTAAGAATCGGTCTATTAAAACACGCTCATCATGATTTTGATGTCGATAAGCCAGGTAAAGACAGCTACCGTTTACGTAAAGCGGGGGCGAGTCAAATGTTGATCTCTTCGCGCAACCGTCATGCATTGATGACCGAGACACCCGAATCAGAAGCAGAGTTTGATTACCTACTATCACGCTTCGATCAAAGTCAGCTAGACCTTCTACTTGTCGAGGGTTGCAAGAATATCGCTTTCCCTAAGGTTGAACTTCATCGTAAAGCGCTCGATAAACCATGGTTGTATCCAAATGATGACAATATCATTGCTGTTGCCTGTGACGAGGCTTTAGATACTGAACTTCCACAGCTTGACCTCAACAACATTGATGAGATAGCTCAATTTGTGGTTGCTTATGTTGACCTTGAGCGCATCAAGCACGACAACCCGCCGTCAACTCAACAAAAGTCAAAGCCAGCAGAGTGTTGCGATACACTTTCACCTGCAACAATGAGTGTGACTCAAGGACAACAAAAGATTCTATCTCTAGTCGAACAGCAAGTTTCGACCGAAACGCTGTCGCTTAAACAATGTGTTGGCAAAGTTTTAGCGAAAGATATTGTTTCTCCGATTAACGTCCCTCAATACACAAATTCAGCAATGGATGGTTTTGCTATACGTAGTAAAGACATCGGTTTAGCCTCTTTTGAGATCGTTGCCGAAGTGATGGCAGGTCATGCATACAGCGGCGAAGTTAAAACCGGCCAAGCCGTTAAGATCATGACTGGTGCGCCAATGCCAGCCGATGTTGATACCGTGATAATGCGTGAACAAGCCAATGAAGTTGATGGCGTCGTAAGCTTTACGACTGATAATATCAAAGCAAAACAAAATGTTCGTAGTGCTGGAGAAGATTTGGCGTCAGGCCAAGCCGTGTTCACTGCAGGTACGCGAATCCAAGCACCGGAACTCGGTATGATGGCATCACTTGGTTTTGGTCAATGTGAAGTATTAAAGCCGATCAAAGTCGCTCTATTTTCAACCGGTGACGAAGTACTTGAAGCAGGTGAAGAGCAAGTAGCGAACACCATTTATGATTCCAACCGCTACACCTTGTTTGCTCAGTTAGAGCGCATGGGCTGTGACATCGTAGATTACGGCATCCTAGAGGATAACGAACAAGTTATGATCGATTGCTTAGAGAAAGCGGCCAGTGAGTGTGACATGGTCATCACATCTGGTGGTGTGTCTGTTGGTGATGCAGACTACATCAAATTGGCTCTCGATAAGCTAGGAAGTATCGATTTCTGGCGCATTAACATGCGTCCAGGGCGTCCTCTTGCGTTTGGTAAGATCAACGAAAAGCCTTTCTTTGGTCTACCAGGCAACCCCGTTGCGGTTATGGTGTCATTTATCAACTTTGTTGAACCTGCACTGCGTAAAATGCAAGGCGAAGAAAACTGGCAAGCGCTAAAAGTACAAGCGATAGCCGCAGAAAACCTGCGCTCTCGACAAGGGCGTACAGAGTTTAGCCGTGGTGTTTACTCTACCAATGAAGTTGGACAACTTGTGGTTAGAACAACCGGTAAACAAGGCTCGGGGATTCTGCGCTCAATGAGTGAGGCAAATTGTCTCATAGAGATCTCCCCTGCTGTCGATACCGTCAAAGAAGGTGAAAGCGTGACTATTATTCCTCTACAAGGGCGTCTATAAACTTACGTCGCAACTATAGACGGGATCTGCGCGTATTTAATCACTTGAGTGAGTTCTCAAATTTGGTTAAAGTGCGCGCTCATTTAATTACTGGAATCCATCATGGCTAGAACGATTTTATACACCTACAAGAAACAAGAAAAAGAACTGCTTTTCTCGTATCAAAATCACCGCAACATCCATGAAGCGGTTGCAGAAGCTGAAGGTATCGATATTCGCGATTACCTAAAGATGGAACAACAGATTGAAGCAGTTTCGGATACTAAAGCTGTGCGTGATTACCGTGATAATTACTTTAAAAAGCTTGGCTTTGGTAAAATCACTCTGAAGCAAAAAGAGAACAAAGGCGTTGGTCACAAATACGACTAACTGCATAGAGAACTCAAAAGACCCAGCATCTCTGCTGGGTCTTTTTGTTTGATGGTACGAATCAATTTACATCAAAGGTTGTTTTAATGATGTTGTCTTGTATCAATGCTTTTAACAAATCCGTACTCGTAGCATCGTACCCCATGGTTGTAGCAAGGTCATGAACAACAATTGTCTGCTTGTGCGTATCGCTTGGCTTCACTTCAATCACGACATCTTCATTCGCAGAGTCAAAGTTGGCCGTTAAGCGCTCCGAAGCAATAAGATCCGTCAGTAAGTCTTCCATGCTGTCGGCTCCATTCAGCTCTCCAAGCACTTGGCTTATATCGATCTGATCACCGATGTGGAAGTCCAGTATCTCGTCGACACCACTCAAGCCTTCAATATGAGAATCTAGCCATACGAAGGTATCATCACCTGCATTACCCGTGAGTATATCGTCACCAAGGCCACCACTAATCGTGTCACCGCCATCACCTGCAATGATGATATCGTTTTGAGCAGACCCAGTCAGTACAGTACTTTCCGAAGAGCCAGAATCCACGATATATCGTGATTCATTAGAGTTAGAAGAGTCCAAAGGAGCAGAATCAGCAAGTATCTGATAATCAAGTTCTATCGAGTCTGAACGTTGGGTATCACCATTGCTCTCTTCTGAGATAGCAGTGACGGTGAGTGTATGTGCCCCAACAGGAAGACTGTTCACCACGATATCGTCAACATTCGTTCCGGAAGGAACGGTAAAAGTCCATGTATCACTTGGGGATTGATCAGTGATACTTACGCTCCCCGATTCGAGTGTTGCACCACTCAAACCTGAAATTTCTAGTGTTAGGGTTTCTAACGGATCGGCTAATGTCGCAATGACCGCAGCTAAAGGTATTCCGGCGTTACTTGCAGTCAGTGAAGCTTGCACCGATTGCAACTGTGTATTGACCACTGACAAGTCTAAACTTGGTTTCGCAGCGACAGGCGTAATGGTTATCGTCGAACTATCAACGTCACTCAGTTCCTCAGAGCCATCCTCTGCGTAAACGCCGCCATCGCTAGTAGTGATAGTTAAGTTGACTTGCTCTTGCGTGCTAAATGTTGGTGCATCATAGAAAACACCAAAGTCTGTATCCAAGGGTTGTAGAGCCAAGTTCACCGAGTCGATTGGCCCCGTCAATGTGATGCCACCTAGCGTTCTTTCAATCCCGACGTCTGACGAAAGACTTGGCTCTATGATGATATCTAACACCCCGTAATCGACGGTTAAGGCTACTGAGATATCCTTTCCAGATTGCGTACCTTGATAGTCAATGTCGCTTACAGCAATACCATTGAGCCTTAGAGAACCACCCTCATCAACCGTGTATGTATTTTCAATGGTATTAATAGGTGCATCATTAACAGCGGCAACGTCAATATTCACCACTTTTTCGCTTATTTCACCCAAAATACCATTATCATCAGACCGAACTTGAACAGTCAGTTGCCCATCCCAAGTCGCACTGCTCGCCTCACCAGAATTAAAGACTAATTTATCTAATTGACTCGCTTCTAAGGCTGTCAGTGTCTGAGTCCAGCTGCCTCCGGTAATGGTCACTAGATTTTGAGCATCAAAACCGATTTGAGCGCCTTCTGGAATACCGCTCACAGTCATAAGCAAGGTCTCGGCGCTGTTTTCGTTGTAAATGAACCCTCCACTCGCCGCAGGAATTGCGAAGTCACTATCAACCAATTGAGTAGACAAGTTAATTTCAACATTTTCACCTTCTATTGCTTCGACATCCACGTCTAAATCTAGATCAACAATGTCTCCCACAGGCGAAATATCAATGGAAAAACTGTCCTGTTTCAAGGTTGGTTGGTTCAACAGATTCTCTTGAGTATATAGGTCTATCCCAAGCTGTACTTGTCCACTAAAGTTTTCGGGTGGCAATAAGTTAATACTATCTAATGATAGACCGTTCTCCATAATGGACGACTGAGGTAATAACGGTTGAATGCTCCATTTCCCCTCTCCGTTATTCTTCACCGAGTAGTCTTCATTAGTACTCTCTAATCTGAAATCAATTGGGACTCCTGTAATGATAAGAGAAACCAATTGCTCAGATTCATCTTGATCCCCGAAATCAGCAGTCACGGCGGATAATGCAATCGGTGCGCCTTCTGTTGAATTGATAACAACGCCTTCCGGAAGCACGACCTCATCTACGACAGGAACCAAGTTGAAAACAATGTCTGTTTCAAAAGTTGCTTGTTCACTTGGCGAGGTTGAAGGTGTTGCTAGATCATAGCTAGTGGTATCACGTACCGTCGATGCAACACGAATAGACACGTTGCCATCGTGATTTTCAGGTGGAAAATTAGAATCGGGTTTAAAAGCAATTGAAGACAGTAGAGAATCAATATTATTACCCGTAATAACTATTGATTGACCATCTGGAGAGACCGTGTAGTCAGGGTTTGTAGCGGTTGGAGCAATGAACACGCCAGCGATAGTATCAGTTAATGTCACTACCACTTGCTCAATAACTTCTTCACCCGAAGTCATTGAATCCGTATCACTGACACGCGCTCTAATGTTGAGTTCTATCACCCCGTCTTCTAGAGCAATACCGGGTTGAAATACCTCTACATCATTGTTCGGGTCATCATCAGCGGTAACAACAGGCTGGAGGCTAGTGGTTAATCCGGCAGTTCCGACCACTTCAAGCTCTACTAATGGCTCATCGACCTCCGGTTGAATCTCAATTTGAACATTCGCATCGAGTGTATTCTCGTCACCACTGCGATTATCAGTTGTTACAAGACTAAACGGTAAATCGAAATCTCCCGAAAAATCATCAGGTAAAGTCAAAGAAAGATTGTTTAGCCCTAGGAGCTCGGCATCATCCCCTTCGCCTCTCACACGGGCACGATATATGTACTGGTTGGTAACATAGTTATACTGTGCGTTATTTACTGCAACCCCTAAAGCAGCAAGTGTAGCACCCTCAAAAACAACTGAGACTGTATCATTAGCGACACGTCCATCAGCAGCCTCTGCTCCTCCCGCACTTAGCACGCCTGTCAATTGACGACCCAGGTTAACGGTTTGATCTTCTGCCCCTGTTATAACGACATCCGGTGCTATGTCAACTTCAGCAGCAAGAGAGTCCCTACCATTAACCGTTTCTGGGAAGGTCAATAACATGCTGGTTGAATCACGCCCTTCGAAGCTTCTATCGTTCTCCGATTCGATATCACCTTCATCATATAGTTTCGAATGAATGGTCACACCAATTTGGTTATCCAAACTTGAGCCGAGTCCGTTCGGCGCAATAATCGAAAAGGCATTCGCATCCTGTATCATCCATGTGCCGTCGCCGTTGTTATTTGCAGGCACAGAACGACCGTTATCTAAAGTATTTCTAATCAATAGCGCATCGAGAAGCTCTGGTGAAGGAGCTATACGATTCCCCTCATCATCAAGCATCCAAATTTCAACAATCAGATCATCAAGTAGCTCTTCAGATTGATTCCCAGCTGCACTGCCATCCGAATCCTTTTGGTTATTGAGATAAACAGTATTTGGACTATTCTCAGAAGGCTCACCGTTGATGACAAAATCCAATGCTCCTGAGCTGTCAGAATCAACATTGATGTATGGGGTGACACCGTCACTCCCGACATCTTGATTGTCCGAGGTAGCTTGAATACCCGCATCCACTTCTAGTTCTGGAGTGATCCTTATCAACGCAGTACCATAAAGGTCTGATGTAGTAACAACATTGGTATCAGGATCGATTTCCGCGACGGTAACTATTAAATCAAGCGTAATATCCGCACTACGATCTTGAGATGGCGTAATATCCAGGTTGCTGATGGCATCTTCAATATTGAAATCACTAAAGCTAGTGCCTGTTGATAATATCGCACCACTTTCGTCAACTATTTCACCACTAATGACAACACCATCTTCATCAATGACAACAGTGTTACCCATACCAAAGATGAAGGATGTTTCTCCAAAATAAATGACGGAATCTTCTGGGATCTGAGAAAATTCTAAACGGCTGACGAACTCTTTTGAATCTTCAACTTGATCAGAGATATTATTTACACTCGGATGCCAATTTATCGAGATTCGTTCGTCCTCAATACCTTGACTGAGCAAGTCTTCAGATACTAATTGCGCACTGATTACAGGGTCAATCACCACTCTAATCTCACCATCGAACTCGCGAGCGTGCCCATCTATTTCAGTCACGATAATTGATGCATTGATCGTTAGGTCGGTTGCAGAGTTAAACTCGGGAATGATCTGAATGCCATCGGCGTAATCAAACGATGCCAAGTTCGCTTCGTACATAGGAACATCATTACTGTCATATCCCACAAATGCTAAATCAGCCTGTTCACCGGATGTGTTTTCGATACGAACTCCCGCAGGGATATTGCTTAAGATGACACTGACTCGCTCTGAACCATCTCCACTTACTTCACCGGTCTCAACATCAAAATTCAGGAAAGCACGTCCATTCTCAGAGATATTTGTTTCGACGCCACGTACACCATCGTTCTCTACCGATGACCAGACAGCTGCAACATTGGGTGGAATCGCAAACTGCGGAATATCTGCAACACCTTTAACGTCAACATTCACCACCTTTTCACCGACAATACGCTCAACGGTGGTTTCACCTGTCGAGAGTGAAGCGGTATCTTTAATCACCCCCTCTACGTTAAAGGTAAAGTTATCGTGGCTATCCTTCAAAGGAACCACGTTAATGAGGTTCAAATCGTTCGCGCTGATTTCGTAGTACTCAACGTCACCATTTTGACCAAGTACTTGTTTTATAGGATTAGGTTCTGGAATTGGGTCACCCAAATACTCAAGAGCCGCACCCGACACATCAAGCCCCGATACACGTATAAACCATTCCTCTGAGCCATCGACATCATTTAAAGAAGCAAGATTAACCACCTCGCTGAGAAGCAAGTAGTCCACATCAGTTACGGCATCTTGTGTTGCTAAATTATCTTCAAAAATAGCAATGCGTTGCGTCGTGAAAGACGAGGAATCTGGGTTGGGAGTAACATCAATGACCACTTGTTGTGTGGCTTGTACGGTATCATTATTACTGCGTTCCGTGGTTATAGCAGTAACATCGAGTATAACTTGCCCTGAGAAATCATCTGCGGGGTCAAAGGTGAGTCGTCTGATCTCTGCTGCTGTTAACTCATAAACTCCATTCTGATTGGGTATGAGCGGCGAAGATTGCCCTGAAATATACAGTTCATGGCCGGCAGAGTTCGCGAATTGAATTTGATAACTTATCACCTCAGAACGATCAGAATCTTGTGTGACGGCTCTGACTCTTAAAGCAATGTCATCACCATCTTCTTGTGTTTGGTAGTAGGTAGTATTTTGTCGAACATTGGTACTCCACGTCGGCGTATCAGCAATCGCTTCTATTGCGACGGTCAAGCGACCTTCTACTACCTGAGGTTCTCGATTGTCACCGGAGACACCTATATCCACATTAAATCGTTTATTTCCCGACCAATGACTGTCCGGTACAAAGTAGAGGTTATCTATTGAAATAGCACCATTTGAGTATGTCGATTCGATATCATTAAAGCTAAGTGTGGCATTCCCATCAGCGACAGCCAGAGCTTGGTAACTTACTCCATCAAAGAAATAGAAAGCTCCTCGAGGGTTATTGGTTAAATCTATTTCAATGAAACTCAAAGACTCGTTATTGTCATTGTCGCCCACCATGACTTCAACATCGATCTTTATCGGATCATTCGGAAGGTCAACATTGTCTAACAAATTGGTATCGCTTCTCCCTGCATCTTCACTCCCTTGGCCATTAGCAAAACTGAACTCGGCTACGCTATCGGTAATTTTTATGTTGAGTGGATTGGTAGACTCATCTCCGTCGCGATCTTGTGCAGTTATATTGAACACTACATCAATGTCACCTCCATTATGCGGTAGATTGTCTTCGGGAACGAATCGAACCGCACCACCACGAGTGACGGTAAGTTGGCCTAACAACTCGACATTCCCATCTATGTTGAGTGTGACATCATAGCTGCCTGAGCGAGGACTCACTGATTGATCGCCATTGATTAGCAAACCAGTCGTGACGACTTCAATTTCAGTCACGAAGGTATTGCCATCTGCACTCTTATCTCCATCACCAGAGAACACATTGTTTCGAACCGCTCTAGTCGCGCCTTCTTCAACTTCAAAGGATATGGGTTTTACATACGGAACATCATCGTTGACGATGAGTTCTAAATTAACCGGTGCACTAAGATCATTGTCATTATCTATTGCAACAACTGGAATCAGGATTCGCAGAAAGTCTGTACCTTGAATATCGTGGTCCAAGGTTCGAATAAGCTCGACTTCAAACTTACCAAACGTTGCACTTCCTGGTTCGTTGTCGAGTGTCAGTTCAATGATCGTTCTTTGGTTTCGTCCACCAGCATTAGTTACGCCAAGGTAGTTGCCTGAACCTTCTGGTGATTCTATGAAGGTGACTGCTTGACCACGATAGGTGAGCGATACCCTGTTTCCATCATCATCTTCAGCAGTTATTGACGAAAGGTTCAGTTTGTAACCTACGACATCATCTGAACCACGTAATACAACTACATTACCATCGTCTGATTCGTTATCTGAGCTTGGACTACTGCCTGCTGGTATTCCTCTAGAGCGATTTATGGCGTTTTCACTGACACTTAGCGCATCAACAGTTTGAATCGTTGGCAAAGCGCCATCATTCACCTCGACAACGACATCGATTGAAGATGACAGATCATCGCCATCATTATCAGTGACATTGACCGACAACGTTCTCTCCACACTATCAAGCTCAGCCACCAATGCATCGTCATAATGATAGATGTTATCGTTAGAGTCGAAATACACATTTCCGTTAGAGGATACAAACCAACTGCCAGAACCATCTGCCAAAACCACTTCCAGATCAATGCTACCCAAGGGGACTTGTACCGTCTGAGCAGACCCCAAGTGATCGATATAGGAGACGGATGTGATACGTGCCCCATCTGCACCTTGCGTCACTTCTGACAAAACATTGACGAGAACAGATGTGCTCCCCTCTGTAATTTCATCGTTGAAGTTGGGTTGTTTAATGACTGCAGTGTCATCTTGTACATTAATAGTCAGTGGGAACGCGGCAGTAGACACATTTTTGTCGCTGTCGATAGCATAAATAGGCAAAACAAGATCAAGAGAAAAATCACCACCTGCTTGGTCATGATCGAGGGCTTGGTAAAGAGTAAATGTGTACTGTCCGGCGGATGTTAACGAGACTGTGAATACTTCAACGCTATTCGCAATACCGGAGTACACATTAACGCCTGATGGCGTTGTTTCTTTTAACTGAATCGATACTGGGTTATTGCCAGCAGACAAAGTGTTGTTAAGCTGCGCAAACTGGTCATCATCAATGACAAATGAAACAATATCATCACTACCTGATGCCACTAACTCGCCTCGAACCTCGGTAAGGCCCGTAAATTGCTTAGAACCCGAGGTGAGTTGTGCCTCTGTCACGTTGATTTGTGAGGTGTCGCTGAGAGACGAAATAAGAGGTAGTGCGCCATCGTTAATGGTTACATTGATATCGAGTCTATTGTTTGCATCAACGATATCTCCATCGCCATCAATAGCGACAACTTGAAGGCTTCGCTCTAACGCATTGGCCTCTTCATCTACCGCGTCGTTGTAATGATACACGTCGCGATTGGCTTCAAAATAGATATCGCCATTAGAAGAAACAAACCAAGAACCAGACCCATCTTGTAGGTTGATTTCGTAATTGATACTGCCTTCTGGGATAGTAAATGTTTCATCCGTTCCGTTGCCGCTGCGATCTAAAATGACTTGGTGTACACGACCACTATCCGCACCGAGAGTGAAACTATCCAATGCAGTAAACACCTCTGAACGAAATTCAACGCTATCACCTTCTATTACTGTATCCGATAGCGCATCGCCCGATAGCGTTGGAGAATCATCACTCACGTCAATTTTTAATATGAAGGCTTCGCTTTCATCACCCTGAACCAAAAAAGAGCGATCCCCATCTGTATCTACCGCATAAATGGGAAAGTTCACAGTAAGTATGTCGTCGTTACTGCCTTCATGCTGTAAAGGTGCTAACAGGGTAAAGGTATAATCGCCTGCTGCAGTCAGCGCTAAAGAAAAAACCGCTGTTCCGTCCGCATAGCCGGTGTAAATTCTGTCTCCTTGAGCGTCATTGGATAACGTAAGCGTAACTGGGTTTCCATCCGCCTGAAGCCCCGTATTTTGCGTTAAGAATTCTGTTGTTACTATTTCGTAATGTTGGATCTCATCACTTCCAGCCGAAACATTGAATCGCCCTGTAGCTTTAATTTCGCTTTCATCACCTACGCTGCCAACAGCATTAAGTGTTGCTTCATCAACACTTTCTTGTCCTGTCGAACCACTAATTACAGGATCTTGTCCATCACTGAGCTTAATCTGTAGTGGTGTTGTAATTGTGTCATTATCGTAATCGGTCGCTGTAATGCTTAAGTCAAGTACTAGAACATCATCATTCCCCGATTGTTCTATAGCTCTGTACTGACTAACATTCACGCTGCCATCGAGGTTGAGACTTATCTCTGCTACTTTCAGTGCAGGTTGTCCCTCTAGATACACAGTGACAATGCGTCCATCTTCCGATAGGCCGAACTCGGTAGCTTGATTATTGGATAGAATAGTCTTGAGCTGATCTAACGATGATTCTACAAACTGAATATCTGATAAATAATCACTGCCTAGATCAATGGCCTGCGCTGAAGTAGCATCCGGTGTAGCACCTTCTAGCCCAACGGATTCCGTCGACTCTACTACCCTTTCATTGACGCTTGGATTCACGCCATCGGTTATAGACAAAGTGAGATTTAGTGGGCTTAGGAGGCTAACGCCCGCTTCATCCTGACCGGTTAATTGGATGTTTAGGATAATCTGGTCATTCGCTAAACGGATTAATCCACTATTGTTGACACTCGAATGGTCAATCGGCGCAAACACCGTTGTTTGGACACTAACAATTGCATCTAGACCTTGATTTTGCGCTGAAATACGGACTGAGAGTACGTCTTCTCCGTTGAGTGAGCCGACGACTTGATTGTTTGTAGAGTCAAAGTTAAACGAGACAGTTTCGCCATTTGAACGAATCTCACTAGCCAACTCTGTTAGTAACTGATTTACATTTGCGGGCAAAATAGTAAAACTTGCTGGATTTAAAGGTCGTTCTCCTGCAGCAATTAATACGGTTGACTGGATTGACTGCGGATAGCTATCGAGTGTGATAGAGCCTTCTGAGACAATACCACTAAATGACTGCCCACCCTCTGCCAGTCGAGTTGGGTCATAGAGCTCTTCTTCGTCTACAAACTCAAATGAGGATTCAATACCCATTGTTTCAAAATGCGTCTCGGGTATCACTTCTACATGCGTAGCTATGATTGACAAAAGCCCGACGCGAGCTTCGCTCGGCGCGACAGATCCGCCGGCTGCAGTAGCTTCTAAGAGCTCTGTCGGGTCAGCACCTAGCAAAATCGCTTCTTGTATTGCAGCTAAATCATCAGGTTGGCTCAAGGCTGTCGCCTGAAGGGACTCCTCAGGAAGACTAAACTCACCATTTTCTAACGGTGCCCCCACTAATACATCTGCCGAAACTTCGGTCACTCTTAATGGTGGTTCATCTTCTAGCAATAAAAGGGAATTAGGGGTCAAACACGCCGCACAATTTTCATCGACAATAAACTGCTTACCGTCAACATCAACCCGGACGCGTGCACCATTTGCCACAATGAGGATCTCATCCGGCGTAAGAATTGAGCCTTCTGTTATTAATCGAGCCTGCCCGTTAGGAGCCATAATAATTGCTTCACCATCTGTTTGTTTTACAACGGCTTGTAGCTCAACAACTTGTACATCCATACTGACCCCTACTACGACTCAACCTGCAGTCAATGAAATAAAAAACAAAGTAGTGTAAATAAATTGTAAATCAAATCTAACTCTTATAACAAACAAGAGTTTTATTTGATTAAGATCCTATAGAACATAGGAATAGATAAGCTTCAATGTTACTCTACGCGGGTCATTACTAATGAGATTAAAAACATGAGCCAATTAACAGCGGACATCCAAAAAAACCTAGAGCTATTTGTTCAACAAACTCAGGAAACAAAACTAGTTTGGGGACTACGTAACGAAGATGGCTGGCTAGCCTGTGACTCAACAGAATTTGAAAACAGCGAAGTGATGCCTTTCTGGTCATCTGAAGAAGATGCGAAGCTGCATAACGTTGAAGAATGGGCTGATTTTGAAGTGCTAGAGATCCCTCTAGACATCTTCACTGAAGATTGGCTTCTAACACTTGCAGAAGACGGTGTGCTTGTTGGTGTTAACTGGAATGACCAACTTGAAGGTAAAGAGCTAGAGCCTTCTGACCTAGCTAAGCTATACCTTTAATCGCTGTATAAGCAAAAACAAAATTTGAAAAATAGAGGCTCATTCGAGCCTCTATTTGTTTGTGTACAACACAAGCCTATCTCAGCACTGTTATGTAATAGATAGACTGGTGAAGATTAAGAATTTTGCTTGCTCTCAAGGGACAGGTTTACACGCTCTTTGTTATTTACATAGCCGTCTAAGCCATTCTTACGCAACTCACACGACGGACAATCACCACAACCATCACCAATGATACCGTTGTAACAAGTCAGAGTTTTATTGCGCACTAGCTCAAGTGCATCGTATTGATCCGCCAATGCCCAAGTTTCAGCTTTGTCGAGCCACATTAGAGGTGTGACTAGCGTTAGTTCACGATCCATCCCGAGATTAAGTGTCTTACTCATCGACTGGATGAAACTGTTGCGACAATCAGGATAACCAGAAAAATCCGTTTCACACACACCAGTAATAACTGCTTCTGCACCCACTTGGTAAGCATATATACCAGCAAGGGTTAAGAACAAAATGTTGCGACCCGGCACAAAGGAGTTCGGTAACCCATTATCTTGTAACTCATGCGAAACCTCGATGTCATCTCGTGTAAGCGAGCTAATAGCAAGCTCATTGAGTAAGGTAACATCCATCACCTTATGCGCTTTGACACCCAGTTCTTTTGCTAGACTTTGCGCAACTTCAATCTCTAAGCGATGGCGCTGTCCGTAATCGAACGTAATCGCATGAACTTCATCATAGTCTTTGAGCGCTTGAACCAAGCAAGTCGTGGAATCTTGGCCACCACTAAAAACAACAACTGCTTTTTTCATAATATTCCTTTAAGCAATGTTTAGGTATTTGTGAGTTTGAATAGAAAGACGCCAATTGCGTTCGATACAAGTTTCAATACAAAATTGTGTCGCTCTAGGCTTTTGACTGATCGGTTGAAGAGCGATCAACTTACTATCGACATTTTTCGTCGTAGAGAGCAGCTCATCCAACTGCTTAATGTCTTTCTCTGTCGCGACAGGGTGCTTAATCTCGTCGGCACGGTCCATGGCACTTTGAAGGATTGGAAGCTTCGCTTTCATCAGCACTTTAGGTGACACCGTCACCCAAGTCTTCTCGGATACCCGAACTTCTGACGTGCCGCTGGTTTCAATTTGACACTGACAGCCCATCGATTCAAAGGCCTTAGTCAATGGTAGTAAGTCATAGATGCAGGGTTCACCACCCGTAATCACGATATGGCGAGCGCTATAACCTTGCTTTTGGTATTCGTTTACAAGTGCCTCTGCAGAAATATCACACCACGTTGGTGTATCACCTTGTTTGCTTAAAATGCCATCTAGTGACGTTTCGTCGCTTGGGTTTGCATCCCAAGTCTGCTGAGTGTCACACCATGCGCAGCCTACCGGGCATTCTTGAAGTCGGATAAATACAGCGGGAATACCAGTGAAACTCCCTTCCCCCTGAATGGTTTCGAACATCTCGTTCAATTTGTACATAACCATGGTTCTTAATTCAGCTCTACTTCTTTTTATTTGGTCGAGACCTTAAAGTAGCGAGCCAGTTACGTCAAATCTTATAAAGTTTCAAACTACCAATATGGCTCATCAAACAAAACTCGATTATCCTATCGCAAGTTTTTAAAAATTAACTGGAATCCCAGATGTACAAACTATTAGCCTTAGATATGGATGGCACGCTACTAGGCAGTGACCATCAAATTTCCGACGAGAACAAACAAGCGATTCAGCGCGCCAAAGAGCAAGGTGTTACCGTCGTTCTTGCTTCCGGCCGCCCTTTAAAGGGAATGCAAAGGTATTTGGATGAATTGAAAATCGACTCGGAAAAAGACTTCGTGTTGTTCTTTAATGGTTCGATGGTTAAAAATGTTCAAACTGGCGAAATCATTCATGCCGAAACCATCAGTGGTCAATCGGCAAAAGAAGTCGCTCGCCTAGCAAAAGAGCTTGGGGTTAATGTTCACGCATTCAGTGAAATTCATGGTCTTATCACACCGAAAAATAGTGAATTCACTCAACACGAGGCAAACATCAACAAGCTGACCATCACGGAGATGGATTTTGACGAGCTAGAAGACAACCACCCTATAATCAAAGCAATGCTTGTTGACGAGCCGGAAAAACTGTCGAAAGCGATCGAAGCAATCCCAAGCAAATGGCGTGATGAATATACTATCGTTCAAAGTGCACCTTTCTTCCTTGAATTTTTAAACCCGAAAGCAAACAAAGGTGTCGGCATCGAAGCGATTGCTAATCACTTGGGAATTAACGCTGAAGAAGTGATCTGTATGGGTGATGCGGAGAATGATCACCACATGATTAAATACGCAGGTTTAGGTGTAGCGATGGCCAATGCCATGGAACAAACTAAAGCGATTGCGAATCATGTCACAGTAAGCAACAACGAGCATGGTGTAGCAAAAGTTATCGAAGAATTTATCTTAGCAGGTAAATGATCTCTCTAAGGTTCTAGGATAAAACCTCGAAAACCTACCATCATTCGCTGGCTTTGATCGGCTTTCTTAGCCAGTGAATATGATGGTCAAATTGATTCGATTGATAAAACTCGATCGCGGATTGGTTGAACGCCCACACTTCAACAAATACCTGTTGTACACCATACTCTTCAAATGTTTGCTCTAAGCGGCTGACTAACTTCATTGCAAGCCCGTTACGACGCTGATCTGGAGTGATATAGAGCTCGTCGATACTGCCCATCTGAACTGGCTTACTAACGGTTGAAACCAACTCACAAAAGTGACCAGTAACAAAGCCAAATAATTGGTCATCATAATCGCATGCGACATAAACCAGACACTCAGGATCGTCTAAATATCGGCCGATACTCTTTTCTTGCTCAATATCAACAGCACTCTTAAACAAGTTAGGTTGTTGCTGATGATGCTCCTCATGAAGCTTGAACATCATTGTATTCAGTTGTTCAAGATCATCAAGACGCGCAGTACGGATAAACATACCGTCCTCTCTTTCATTATAAATATATAAATCAAGTTGCTTACCTTAAACTACGTCAAGTCTAAGAATTGCAAGCAAATGTAATCGATTACTTTTTAATTAAAATTAACTCAGCACTTTGATCTAGATCATTACTTATACGTGAGAGTTGAATTAGTTTTAATCTTGAGCCGTATAAAAATCACTCAAAAATCGGTTCAACAAGGAAGCAGTAGTTGTCCTATTCACTCAATAAGAGTTTGTTTAATTCAATTGCTAAAGGAGTATACCCCATGAAACGAGATTGCTTCGGCATCTGTTTGAATAGTTCAGTTTTACATGACCATCTTCGTACCACGTTTACTCATGTTAGAGCTTATCGTTCGGCAGAGCCAATTTCGGATGATTTAAAAGTTCAATACACTTTTTCACAGATTACCGGACAAGACTTATTAAGTGCGATGAAGACAACTCCAAGCCTGATTTGGCGTGCAGAGTACCATTGTCCAAACCTTCATTGAAATATTTCTGCCAAACCTTTCTTACCGCCTCGAATTTTCGAGGCGGTTTTGTTTTTGGAGAACCGCAAAGTTCATACATTGTATGTGGTGAACTTTATGAACAAAATGGTTTCAATAAGCTTTAATCAACTTATTGGTCTTTTAGAGACTTTAAAGCACCGCCCACCTACTCTTTCCTCACCCAATAAAGCGCACATGAGCTTGTTGGTCAAAATAATAAACACAACGAGGAATGTGAAACATGTTAAAGAAATTCAAACCTACTCTCGCTGCGACTGTTGTCAGTACATCACTTTCGTTTGGTGCATTCGCTGCAGATATCGATAAGATTCACTTCCTGATTCCAGGCGGCGCTGGCGGCGGTTGGGATATGACGGCTCGTGGTACTGGTGATGTATTGGTTAAAGAAGATATTGTAGAGAACGTTTCCTTCCAAAACCTGTCTGGCGGCGGCGGCGGTAAGGCAATCGCACACCTAATCGAGACGGCTGAACGCCAAGAAGACACTCTGATGGTGAACTCAACACCTATTGTTGTCCGTTCTCTTACTGGCGTGTTCCCACAATCCTTCCGTGATTTAACACCCGTCGCTGCAACAATCGCCGATTATGGAGCCATCGTGACCTCTGCTGACTCCCCATATAACAGCTGGGAAGAGGTGGTTGCAGACTTCAAAGACAATCCTCGTAAAGTCAAAATCGCAGGTGGCTCAGCGCGAGGTAGTATGGATCACCTAGTTGTTGCTGCGGCCTTCAAAGGTGAAGGCTATGACGCTAAGCAAGTTCGCTACATTGCCTACGATGCGGGCGGCAAGGCTATGGCAGCACTTCTATCTGGGGAAACGCAATTGCTCTCGACTGGTCTTGGTGAAGTACTCGAAATGTCTAAGTCCGGACAGGTGAAAATTTTGGCCGTGACGGCTCCAGAACGATTAGAAGCCGCACCAGATATCCCAACACTAGTTGAAAATGGTAATGACACAATATTTGCTAACTGGCGCGGATTCTTTGCGGCTCCTGGCACCCCACAAGAGAAGATCGACGAGTGGAACCAAGCACTGACGAAGATGTACGGCACAGACCAATGGCAAGTGGTTCGTGACCGCAACGGCTGGATTGATAACTACAAGGCCGATAAAGACTTCTATACCTTCCTTGAAGAGCAAGAAACGCAAATGGGTAACCTAATGCGTGAGCTTGGATTCTTGAAGTAACGATCCTCTTAACCTCTAAAAATCAGCTCATCTGAGATGTCCTTTTAGAGGTTAATCATCAATTTTCGCGTATACGGTTAACACACTAGGGCGCGCCCTAACAATCTCCTTTAAATCCTTGGTTCGGTAGCCGTTTGCTGAGCTTTTGTATACGCGCTTTTATTTATGGAGTTGGACATGTTGGATAAGCCAACCTCAAACCTAACAAGAGAGCAGCTGTTATGTAGAGACCGCGTCGGCGCGCTCATTTTCTTGTTAGTGTGCATCTTATATGGATATCAAACCACTCACATCCCTATGTTTCCTGGGGATGAATACGAACCGTTCACCGCAAGAACATTACCAACACTCCTCACTTACATCGGTATTGGATTATCGCTGATTTTATTGGTTACCGGGAAACCAGATTCAGAGAGTGGAGCCGTGGTTGGCTTCAACTGGAAATTACTCATCGGTTTTTTAGTTTTGATGGGCGCTTATGGTTTTGGCCTTACCTACTTAGGATTCGTGCTGGCTACTGGTCTATTTTTGCTTGCAGGTTTTTATCTCTTGGGTGAACGAAGAAAAGCCGTCTTGTTTGGCGCGTCATTCCCTTTCGTAGTCCTATTTTATTTACTGCTCACAAAAGTGCTCGATATCTATCTTGAGCCTGGGCTTATTTACACCGTTTGGTAACAAGCAAGGAAATACACATGTTAGAAGGAATTTTTCAAGGCTTGAGCACCGCAGTGATGCCTATGAATATCATGATGGTAATCGTCGGCTGTTTTGTTGGGACATTCATTGGTATGTTGCCAGGCTTAGGCCCAATCTCTGCCATTGCACTGATGATCCCGATCACTTACGGGCTTGAGCCCTCTTCCGGCCTTATCTTGATGGCTGGTGTTTATTACGGTGCAGTATTTGGTGGCTCAACCTCTTCGATCTTAATTAATGCGCCAGGGTGTTCATCAACGGTCGTTACAGCGTTTGATGGCTATCCAATGGCTCAGAAAGGTCAAGCGGGTAAAGCACTCGCACTGGCTGCTTATTCTTCATTTACTGGTGGTACTTTATCAGCGTTGATGTTGCTGTTTGCAGCCCCTGCACTTGCCAGCGTATCACTCAGCTTCCAGTCTTCAGACTACTTCGCGCTCATGCTGCTTGGCTTATCTGCCGTGGCTGCGTTTGCTGGCCCTGGTCAGGTAATCAAAGCATGGATGATGACGGTGCTTGGTTTGATGTTATCCACTGTGGGGATAGATAAAGGTGTCGGTGTTGAGCGCTTTACGTTTGGACTAACCGACCTCATGGATGGCTTCAGCTTCTTATTACTTGCGATGGCAACGTTCGCTTTAGGCGAGACGCTGATGGGGATTCTCAAGCCCGAACAAGACAATCGCTCGGAAGAGCAGAAACAAATGAGTGACATTGGTAGCATGAAAGTGACTAAAGAAGAATTTAGGGACGTTGCTCCGGTTTCCATTCGTTCATCTATCCTAGGGTTCTTTACCGGCGTTCTACCTGGTGCTGGGGCTACTATTGCCGCGTTTTTGAGTTATGGGATGGAACGAAACCTTGCACCCAAAGAAAAGAAAGAAGAGTTTGGCAAAGGCAGTATCCGTGGCCTAGTAGCACCAGAATCTGCAAATAATGCAGCATCAAGTGGTTCGTTCGTTCCACTACTAACCTTAGGTATACCGGGCTCAGGCACCACAGCCATCATGCTAGGCGCTTTAATCGCCTATGGCATTCAACCTGGACCAAGGCTGTTTGTAGAGCATCCGGATGTGTTCTGGTCGGTGATCATTTCCATGTATTTTGGCAACATCGTATTGGTGATTTTGAACTTGCCATTAATCCCTTACATCGCAAAGTTATTGGCAGTGCCAAGAACGGTTCTATTGCCGATGATCTTATTCTTCTCAATAACCGGTGTTTACCTTGTGTCATTCAATACCATGGATGTGTTCATCATGCTATTGATAGCTATGGGTGCCATCGCTCTGCGCCTAGCCAACTTCCCTTTAGCACCATTGTTGCTTGGTTTTATTCTTGGTGGATTAATGGAAGAGAACCTACGCCGCGCGTTGATGATCAGTGATGGTGAACTTAGTTTCTTATGGGAACGACCAATTACCCTCACGTTTACAGTGCTAGCTGGGCTCGTTTTATTAAGCCCGATTGCGATTAAGCTTTTTAATCGAAATAGAACAGCAAAGAAAACCGTCACCGATTAATAACGGCTGGTTAAGAATAGATAGAAAAAAGGAAGGAGGAAAGTCACTCGGTGACTCTCCTCCTTTATAATTAGCTCTATTTATGAACGGTGGCTTTTGCATAGCTGCGCTCAGGCCGCCCCACAGTCCCATAGTGGAGGTCAGCGACCAACTCTCCTGTTGATGTTAAATATTCTAGGTAACGCCTTGCCGTAGTCCGGCTTACCCCAATTTTTTCGCCTGCCATGTCGGCGGTTAGATTATTCTCTAGTTGATATAACGCCTGAATTTTATCAAGCGTTACACCATCAATACCTTTTGGCAGTTGGCGACTAGATTGTTGTGGTGTTGGATTTGAAAACATCTTGTCGACCATGCTCTGATCGATATTGCTACTGTGGTTGAGTTTGTGCTTTTGTTCTCGATACTTGTTCAAAGCCGACTCTAATCTTGGAAACATCACTGGCTTGAGCAAGTAATCGACTACACCGCCACGCATGGCTTGCTGCAACGTATCTACATCTCGCGCTGCAGTAATCAAAATGACATCCGCTGTGAGCTGTTTGCTGCGTATTTCCTGAAGAATATCGATACCATGCCCATCCGGAAGGTACACATCGAGCAGTATCAGCTCTGGTTTTAAAATCTCTAACTGAAGGAGTGCTTCTTTTTGGCTTGTCGCGATACCCACAACGTCAAACCCTTGGATGTCATGCAAATATCGATGATGTAACTCTGCAAGGGCATTGTCATCTTCAATTATCAAAACCCTAATCATTGCATTTCCTCTTTCGGTAGATACACGGTTACTCGTGCTCCATGCTTAGTATTGTTCACCATGTCAATTTCTCCAAAGTATCTTTCGGTGATCTTCGAGACTAAGTAAAGTCCAACACCATGACCCGTACTTTGTTTAGTTGTTTTCCCTTTCTCCAATAACCCTTTTAAATCAGTGCTTGGAGAAAATCCCGTTCCCTGGTCAATCACTTCTAAAATGATCTCCTTACCATAATCACTGACGGATACTTCTATCTGCCTACGTCCGCTTGAAAACGGTGACTCTCCACGCATGGCGTTAAATGTTGCGTCAAACGCGTTATCAATGAGATTACCAAGCAGCGTTACAACGTCTTCGGACTCAATCCATTCTGGTAAATATTGTAAACGAGAGCCTTCTTCAACATACAACTCCAGCCCCAATTCCCGTGCTCGTTCTGTTTTACCTAACAACATGCCAGCGATAAGAGGATCATTAACCGTTTCGCGCAAGAACTGGATTAAGGTTTGATAATGGGCTGTCTCTTGCCCTATTAACGTTTGTACCGCTTCAAGTTCACCCAATTGAACCATACCACTGATGGTATTGAGCTTGTTTCTATGCTCGTGTGTCTGAGAGCGCAATAGTTCTGCATAGGCTTTGGTTTTAGACAACTGTTCAGTTAACTCATTGATTTCGTCGCGTCGTCTAAAACTCGATACTGCACCGACGACAACATCATTAACAACAATTGGACTGCGGTTAGCAATCAATCGTTGACCATTGAGAACGATCTCTACATCGTTATCCACTCGTTCAGTGGTCACTAAGTCAGCCAAGTCACTCTCGGGAAGCACATCAGCCAGCGGTCTATTCACCACTTCACTTTTGTTCAGGTTCAGAATCTGACACGCACTGGTATTTATTGAACGTAACACGCCTTTTGAGTCGATACTCAGAATACCCTCTTTCACGGTACCCATGGTGACGTCTAACTCGACGTACAAGCGGCCGATTTCTTCAGGTTCAAATCCTAAAATTGCTTTTTGGAAACGGCGAGAGGCATAGTTAGACAGAACTGCGTTGGCAGCAACTACAAGTAACGCCATTGTGATGAGGAAAGCGAGGTAAGGCTCAATGCGGTCTTGCAGTCGGTCTAATAGGTAACCAACAGAAACTACACCAATAATCTCTCCCGCTTCATTAAATACAGCTGTTTTGCCTCGGACAGAGTAGCCCATAGAGCCCTGAGCAAAGGAAACGTAAGATTCTCCGTAAACCAAGGCTTTTTCGTTGTCCCCACCCTTCATTGGCTTGCCTACTCTTTCTGCAATGGGATGAATGATTCGAGTGCCTTTATGATCGCCGACCACTATAAACGCCGCACCAATCAAATGAGTCAATTTGGAGAAGCGTTCTTGTTCATCGTCGGTTGGGTGACGTTGTATTAAATCAATTACATTAGGGGATTTGGCGAGAAATGTTGCAACGCCCAGCGCCTTTTCTCCCATCTCTTGCTCTTGAGAGGATTTGATGTACATGAATCCTGCGCCTGCTAGGATCAACAGTTCGATCAAACCTGATAGGGTCATGACGATAAGAAGGCGCTTTCGAAAGCTAAGTTTTGTCCACATCCATTACTACTCCATACGCTCGCAGTAATTGTAACAGATATGTAACAAATTAAATTTTAGGTAGAAAGGAAGTGTGATGCTGCGCTTAGGTGCAACATAAATTAATCGATGTGATACGAACGCTAATGATTAAAGCAGAATGGAAAACTCGTCATTCTGTTCAGGTTTAACTACCGCGTCGCAATGGCTCTCAATAAACTCAATCTGTTCGTTGTCGAGCGAATAAGGCATTTGCAACCTAAAGTGAGCAATACCTTGCTTTTTCGCTAGTCGGCACAGCTTTGTAATGTTTTTTTCATCGCTATGACGCAACGACATTATGTTCTGTGCCTTTTCCCAAAGCTTATTCTCGGGCGCGCTTTCAGCCTCAATGGTGCTTTTCCATACGGTGCCAAAGATAGGGGCAAAACTGACTAAAGCATCGACAAACGTCCATTTTTTGGATGCATTAGTTCCAAGAAATGACCCATAGTCAAAAATAATTTCTTGTTGTTTCATATGCTCTCCTGATGCCGTTATTTAGCTTCACAATCTACTATTGCTTAGGAGGCGTCATATATCAATGCGATATAAGAAATCCATCTTTTATAGCCTGAACGGCATGCGAAAAATTATATAAGATGGACTTTGTTAACACTGAATATACAACAATATCTATATTCAGTACCTATTAATAATATTTTGATAGTAAAATAAAAACAGTTGATTTTTTAGTCACTATCACCCTAATCTAGCGTACATCAACCACCTTGCTCGCTTTCTTGTATTGGATACGCCACCCTTGCCAACTTGGCAGCTCCCAACGTTTAGGAGCATTTTTACGGCTGCCATCTTGATAATGAAGAATAATTCTTTTTGCTTTCGGTTTGTACTCAACACTGACTTTTAGCTCAGGTAGAGAAACCGTCATTGGGTACTTCGAATAAAACTCTTCTGCCATCCAATAAGGGATACCTTCGAACACAATATCTGAATTATCGATCAGCCCCATATCCTCATAACTGTCAACGCCAAGGGTTTCTAATTGACTTGACAACCACGCATCTGTAGTTAGCTCGTCATCAAGATATTGTTTAATTGCAAGGTCTTCAGTATTCAATCCCAGCGCACAAAACAGTTTCCAACTTTCTATCTGGATATCACGTTCTCTATACAACCCAGGAAGTATTTCTTCGTTTCGGATAGACTCAACCAAGCTTGGTAAAATATCTGCGCCTGTTAATTCTTCTTGTTTTGTCGAAATCATTCGCCCTGCATAGATGTAATGTTGCTGTGTGATACGACGCCCATCGACTTCCGCTGTTTCACCGTTCTCCCACTTTGCAACTCCCGAGTCGAGCCCTATCGAATGATCGACAATCAGATTAAGAGGTATCGGCATCATGACACTTGCAATACTGAGCGTTTGCTTCACGCCACGACCGGGCAAGCTAATGTAATCAAATACAAGCGCAGCTTCCGCTGCGTCATCAAGTCGGGATTGATGCCCTACCGACAGCTCCATAAAACCATTGCCCAAGGCTTGTTTTCGTTTTTCACGTCTCACGAAGACCAACTCTGGGTGTAGCTTCATGACTTCTTCGATGATCTTCAGGGGATCTAATCGGCTTGCAACGTCACGGTGTGGCACCTCAAACACCTCACGAATCTGATCCGATAGTGCTTGTGCTTCTGTCAAAGCATCCACATCAACAATCAACCCTTCAATCTTTTCACCGCGAATCAGACGAACAAGCGTGGTGACATCGCACCGCACCGGAGCAGACTGGTTGAGTTTCTCCAACTCAATCTCCGATTTTGGTAGGGAATACAACTGTGCGGGGGTACAAATAGCAGCACACAGATCAATCATCGCTTCTTTGCTCGCTTTCGACTCAATACGCGTAACCAAATCCGCATACAATGAATCGATAGGCAACGGGTATAGCACTTTCCCATGCTCCGTTACCACCCCTTGTTGATCAATAGCGTTTAGTCCCTGTAATTTCTGTGTTGCCTGTGCGAGTGGTTTTGCCGGGATAGCATCAAGAAACTCAAGTGAACTCAATCGTTCACCACAGCACGCCGCCGCAAGCATAGGTTCGGTGAGATCCTCACGTTGCAATTCTGGCGGGGTAACTAACTCTAAAGGAGCGTACTCACCATAAAGGTGGATGCATTGACCATTTGAGGTTCTCCCTGCTCGTCCGGCACGCTGAGTTGCACTCGCTTTCGAAATGTTTTTGAGGCTCAAAACAGTTCGACCATTTCTTTGTAATGTTCTCCGCTCCAGACCCGAATCAATCACTAACTGTACATTGGGTATGGTTAAAGAGGTCTCCGCGACGTTAGTAGCTAGAACGACTTTTTGCAGCTCTTGAGGGTTTAATGCCAGCTTCCTTTGACTTTCATTGACACCAGCATGTAACTCTAAGATCAATAAGTTACCATGTAACTTATTTAATCTATCCCGACATTGCCGAATCTCTTTTTTACCAGGCAAGAAAACTAATATGTCACCATTAATTGACGTATAACGGTTCTCTACTTCCTGACACACGCGTTCGACCAATGAAGAGTAATCTGGCAAGTATCGACTGTCTTTCGCAACATGCACTCTAGACACATTAAACACACGCCCTTTAGCCTTAAGTATCTCAACATCCAGATACTCGCTTATTCTTTGGGTTTGCAGTGTCGCTGAAGTCACAATGAGCCGATGTGATTGGTGTTTGTTGAGTATGGAAAGCAGTAAATCTGTATCCCAGCGTCGTTCATGAAACTCATCAATCATAACGATATCAAACTCAGATAATTGGTTTTCTGCATACCAACGAAGCGCAACACCTGGGGTCACAAAAACCACAGCAGTATTCTCATCACATCGTACATCTAACTTAATGGCATAACCCACTTCCTGCCCCAACGGCTTACCGCTCTGCGATGCCAAAAAATGAGCAAGCGAAGTACAAGCAATTCTTCTTGGTTCTACAACAAGTACTCGACCATGTTCTTTGGCCCAAACAGGCAAACACGTTGATTTACCAGAGCCTGTCTCTGCCTCTACAACAAGGTTATGGTTTCGAAAAGCTCGGTGAAACTGTGGTTTTATCGCTTCGATGGGTAAAGCGTGAGAGTGTATTGACATTGATTCAAGGGCGGTAAATTAAGTGAGTGAATCTATTATAAAAGTCTGATTCATTAGTACCAGCGAAGCTGCGCTATAAATTTAGCGATTAAGCTATAATTTTAACGAAATTGTCCTTTGCGGTTATTTACAGTTTGGTAACGAAAACGCTATGATCGCCGGGATTTTTCCTTGCAATTATCCCGTACTCAAATAACGCATTCGTAGGTAGTAATGAACAACAACAAAAGACCACTTTATATTTCTTATGCAGGCTCTCCTTTGCTAAGTACACCATTACTAAACAAAGGAAGTGCTTTTACTGCAGAGGAACGCAGTTCGTTTAATCTAGAAGGCCTATTGCCTGAGAATACCGAAACCATTCAGGAACAAGTTGAGCGTGCTTATCAGCAATACCGTGGTTTCGAAAGCGATATGGACAAGCACATCTACCTACGTAACATTCAGGACACCAACGAAACCTTGTTCTACCGCTTGGTTCAAAACCACATTTCCGAAATGATGCCTATCATTTACACACCAACGGTAGGTGCAGCTTGTGAGAACTTCTCAAACATCTATCGCCGTGGCCGTGGCCTGTTTATCTCTTATCCGAACCGTGATCGTATTGATGATCTTCTAAACAACGCTTCAAACCAGAATGTAAAAGTAATCGTTGTGACTGATGGTGAACGTATTCTTGGTTTGGGCGACCAAGGTATCGGTGGTATGGGTATCCCTATTGGTAAGCTTGCGCTTTATACCGCTTGTGGTGGTATCAGCCCTGCTTACACACTACCAATCGTGCTTGATGTTGGTACCAACAACCCACAACGCCTTGCAGACCCAATGTACATGGGCTGGCGCCACCCTCGAATCACTGGCGCAGATTACGATGCTTTTGTTGAAGAATTCATCCAAGCCGTACAACGCCGTTGGCCTGATGCTCTGATTCAATTCGAAGATTTTGCGCAGAAGAATGCAATGCCGTTGCTTAACCGTTATAAAGATCGTATTTGTTGTTTTAACGACGATATTCAAGGTACAGCAGCAGTAACCGTTGGCTCACTAATGGCGGCATGTAAAGCAGCAGGTAGCAAGCTGTCTGAACAGCGCATTACATTCTTAGGTGCGGGTTCGGCAGGCTGTGGTATTGCGGAAGCAATCATCGCGCAAATGGTATCTGAAGGTATTTCTGACGAACAAGCTCGTTCGCAGGTATATATGGTTGATCGCTGGGGCCTACTCCAAGAAGGTATGCAGAACCTTCTTGACTTTCAGAAGCGCCTTGTACAAAAGAACACGAATATTGCAGACTGGACCAGCGAAAGTGAAGAGTCTGGCTTCGACTTACATGATGTTGTTCGTAACGCAAAACCTACCGTTCTTATCGGTGTGTCTGGTGCGCCAGGTCTATTTAGCAAGGCGATCATTCAAGAGATGCACCAGCATTGTGAACGCCCTATCGTGTTCCCACTATCAAACCCTACAAGCCGTGTAGAAGCAACACCAAACGACATTATCCGTTGGACTGATGGAAAAGCGCTTGTTGCTACGGGTAGCCCGTTCGCACCAGTGGTGCACAACGGTGAGTCATTCTCAATTGCTCAATGTAACAACAGCTACATCTTCCCGGGTATCGGTTTGGGTGTATTGGCGGTTTCTGCTTCTCGCGTGACTGATGAGATGCTAATGGAGTCAAGCCGTGCGCTATCAGAGTGCTCTCCAATGGCGAAAAATGGCTCTGGTGCACTTCTTCCACCACTAGAAGAAATCCACCTAGTGTCTAAAAAAATTGCATTCGCAGTAGCGAAAAAAGCGATCGAACAAGGCGTAGCATTAGAGATCACTGACGAAGCACTTGAACAAGCGATCGACCAACACTTCTGGCAACCAGTGTACCGTCGATACAAACGCACAGCGTTCTAGTCAGAAAAATAATAAAATAATCACAAAGCTCCCAAAAAAACTGGGAGCTTTTGTTTTTTCGCATTACTATCAAGAACATTCTGAATGTTAGACCCCTATTGAATGTTTGAAATCCTAGATCCATTGGGTAGAGCTATCTATCCCTACCTTACTGAAATCTCGACTGCGCTTGTCGCATGTTCGCTCGTCATCTTGGGCGGCGACATCAACACACTATTACGCCGAGCGATCAGGAATCAACACTTCATCGTAAGAACCCTGTGTTTTATTGGTCTTAATGCCTTCGGCTACGGACTTATCATCATCAAATGCACCCCACTGCTCCGTACACAACTTTCATCTTTATCACCAGGAGTAATGGTCAGCTTATTGACTATCGGGTTCATCGCAATTGGTATGTGGGCTCAAAGAAACAGGCAAATGTAATTGTGAAGTGGCGATCTTTCCTTAACCTCAAGTATCTCAAGCTGGCTATCAAGCTTGGAATATCGGGTGCGCTTTCAGTTGCACTTAGCGTCGTGGCAATTGACCGCTGGGTAAGTTGGCAGGCAAAAGAACAGATATACAAGGATATCGAACAAGTTCCTAATTACGAAGTGGCCGTCGTTCTCGGCACAAGTAAGTATCTTGGACGCACACTTAATGAGTACTATAGCCACCGTATTGACGCCGCTATTGAGCTGTACGACCAAGGGAAAACCGATAACTTTTTATTAAGTGGTGATAATGCTCATCGCTCTTACAACGAGCCGTGGACAATGAAACGCGACCTACTCAAAGCCGGTATTCCTGAACAATCCATTTATCTCGATTATGCCGGATTTAGAACCTTAGATTCAGTTGTTCGAGCCAAAGCCATTTTTGATACCGATGACTTTTTGATTGTCACTCAGCAATTTCATTGCGAACGAGCTCTATTCATCGCTAACCAATTAGATATCAAAGCAAACTGTCTGGCGGTCTCTGGCCCTATTTCAAAGCAGGGCTACTCAGTTAGGATGCGTGAAGTTTTTGCTCGCACAAAAGCCTTTATCGACTTGTTCATCACTCATACTCAACCTAAGTTTTTAGGCCCGAAAGAGCCAATTATAAAAAGAGTAGAAAGCGCTGATAGTGAGTTAGATGTTGAGCCAGTAACAGAACAGTTAACCGATCAAGAAAATCCGTAGTGACAAACTACAGCTCAAATGAAAATACGCAGACCAAAGCTCTATTTTCATTAAGCATGGTTTTGATGAATCACTGTTTTTATGAATCACGGGATTTATGAAGCAAGGTCTTCGCGCTTAACCAGTCCATAGTTTGTTTCTACGCGGTTTCGTCCGTTTGCTTTCGCTTTATATAAGGCTTCATCTGCTCGAGCTAATGTCTCTGATGTTCGCTCGTCTCCCATCTGTGCTACCCCTATACAGCACGTCATTGCACGTCCATGTACCCATTGATGAGATTCTACCTTCTGACGAATACGCTCTGCTTTTTTCTGAGCATCGCATAAGTTTGTTTCAGGAGAGAACAAGATGAACTCCTCACCACCCCATCGAACGATGCGATCCATACAATCAGTCGAGCTGCGAACCACCATAACAAACTCCCTCAAAATATCGTCCCCGACTTTGTGGCCGTAGGTGTCGTTAATGGCTTTGAAGAAATCAATATCTAAATAAAGAACCGATAATGAAGTGCCACCCCAACGCACCGCGTTCGATTGCTCTCTTAGCCAACCATTCACACCATAGCGATTCATTGCGCCAGTCAGTGCATCTCGGTGCGCTTGCTCAGCGAATTGTTCCTTCTCAATTTGAAGTGAATTATTAAGATCCGCTAAATGCTGCTCACGGGCTTGGATCTCTGCAACCTTCTGTCTTCCCTTATCGATCTCAAGTAAAGAGATAACAGCACCGACGACAATCCAGACAATCAATAGACATAAAAATAGGTCTTCGGCTTTAACATATTCACCGACAAGCTCAATGGAATAAAAGTGAAGATCATGGATACCGACTTGAGCGCCTGAGCCCGTCGCTATCTCAATTCGATTAACGTTTGAAAACTCTGGTCCCGCATGTTCAATAGGAATCTTGTTATCGGCTAACCACCAAGTCATGACCTGAAGGTTTTTTAATGGAATATCGATACGCCCATTGTGCTCTCCAGGCGCAAACTGAATACCGTTGTACTTGTGTGTGTAATCATCTTCAACGCTGGAATATGCGGGATTAAAGTTTCTCAGATATAGGCGAACCTGTCTCAAAGGCTCCCCCTCCGGTGTTTCATAGGCCATACGAATGCGTAAAGTGTGAAATGTCGAGAGATCCAGACCCTGCGTGACATCATCAGATAAACGAATCGAAATACCACAGTAAGGCCAGCGATAGTGACTCTTGTTCAACTCACAAGCGAGATGTTTGCTGCCACCCTCTAGTAGCAATTCAGAGGTACTGGTGCCGCCCTCTAATTGATCATTTGTTTTCAAGAATGTGAACTTCTCACTTCCTATTCTCAATACTTTCTCATCCCCTACCTCGAGGTAAAGCGCAACAACCAACAAAGTTGCTGCTGCTAATATCAGTACTGAGTTATAAATCCATTTCACAGTGTGGAGCCAAGCCTTGTTACAGTATGAGCGTCTAATTAGTTTGTTTTTATATTATAAAGAGTGAAATAAATCAATTAACATTCTATTCACTTCGGAGTCAACCAACACTATTAGCCTAAAGATTCTCGCCAATTGAGCGTGAGTTTGCTGGTGTCTCTGTTAGAATCTCAGAAAACACTATAATTACAGAGTAATGTCATGACTTTAATCGCTACCGGCACGCTAAAAAAAATGCGTGCTAGTCTTGTTGAACCGATTCAATACCAACTTCCGGTTGGAGAAGAGTTGGTTGACCTAAACCCATACCTTGGTAAATCTTTTACCTTAAAGCACACCGGGAATATTTATTGCTGTTCTTGCGGCAAGAAAACCAAGAAGAGCTACTCTCAAGGCCACTGTTTTGTTTGCATGAAAAAACTTGCAAGTTGCGACATGTGCATCATGAAACCAGAGACATGCCACTATGATGCGGGTACCTGTCGTGAGCCACAATGGGGTGAAGAAAACTGTATGGTTGATCACTTCGTTTATCTATCAAACACATCAAGTTTAAAGGTAGGGATTACACGTCATACACAAATCCCTACCCGTTGGATCGATCAAGGCGCGACTCAAGGCCTGCCAGTCCTAAAAGTAAAAACCAGACAGATCTCTGGGCTCATCGAAGTAGAGATTGCTAAGCACATTGCTGACAAAACTAACTGGCGTACGCTGTTGAAAGGTGATGGTGCCCCTATCGAACTTCAACAACGTTGGGATGAGTTGTACCCACTCGTTGAAGAGCACATCGCAAACATTCGAGCACAATTTGGCGAAGATTCAGTAGAAGTGCTTACCAACGACATTGTTAGCTTGGCATATCCTGTTGAACAGCACCCAACAAAAATTGTTTCTCATAACTTTGATAAAAATGCTGAAGTGGCGGGCGTTTTACAAGGAATAAAAGGTCAATACCTGATATTTGATACCGGTGTCATTAACATCAGAAAATTTGGTTCGTATGAAGTCGAGATGCACGCTGAGTAGTTATCTCATCGTCCGATTATAGTAAGTCCGATATAACCGCATTCATATGCACTCATATAAAGGCCGCCTCTATACATGCTAGAGGCGGCCTTTTTCATATTAAACAAACAGGCTAATTGACTATAATTTTAAGCTGTTCAATCAAGTCATCAATCTCTTCAAGCGTGTTGTAGTGCATGAAACCAACTCGCACAACCCCACCACTCTCGAGCAAGCCTAACTGCTTAATCAAACCCAGTGCGTAGAAGTGCCCATTCCAGACACAAATCCCCTTTTCTCCTAAGCGCTTAGCAACGGTTTCTGGAGCCGTACCATCAAACCTTAAAGCAAAAGTCGGGGTTCGAGTTGCGACGTTTTCCAACCCTCGACCATAAACTTTTACGCCTCGAATCTCCTCAATACGCTGCAAGAAATGACGACATAAAGCCGCTTCATGAGCTTCGTACTGTTTAAAACTCTGCTCAAGGCGAGCTCTAATCGGTGACTCTTTGCCTCCCCATTGAGCTAGATACTCTACTGCTTCAATAAAACCTGACAAGGCTTCAAAACTTTGCGTGCCTGTTTCAAAGCGACCAGGCCCATCGTTGGTTGCAGGTTCTACTTTGTATGGTTTAAGAGTGTGCAAATGTTTAGGGTGAACATAAGCCATGCCTAAATGAGGGCCAAAGAACTTGTACGCTGAACAAGCAAGAAAATCGACTTCCCACGCCTGGACGTCGACAAGGTGATGTGGTGCAAAGTGAACCGCATCCACATACACCAAGGCATTATGGCGTTTGGCAAGCTCAACGACTTTTGAAATATCAACTAAACTTCCAGTTGTATTCGATGCCGCTGTGACTGCAATCAGCTTTGTTTTCTCGTTGACCAACTGTTCCAGGTGGTCGAAGTCGAGTCCGCAATCTTCTTCGTCCACTCGAGCCTGATGCACAATTGCTCCACGGTCTTCTGCGGCTTGTTGCCAACTAGAGACATTAGAGTAGTGATCAAGTGCCGTCACCACAACCTCATCGCCTTCAACCCAATCACGGCTGATTGCCCGGCTCAAGCTAAACGTCAAGGACGTCATATTTGGGCCAAATACAATTTGATCCGAAGACTCTGCATTCAAAAGGTTTTGTGCATAGGTTCTTGCTTTCGTCATTAGTTCTGTAGTAACCATCGATGAGTAAAAGTGGCCACCAAGGTTTGAATTGTAATGAGACAAATAATGTCCCATTTTTTCAACGACACGCACTGGCACTTGTGAACCACCAGGCCCATCCAAAAATGATGGTTTAATTCCATTCTGTGGCTCAAATGCTGCGAATTGAATACGCGCTAAATCAGGAGTGAAGTGCATTCTTCGCTCCTTTTGCTGTGAGAACGAAAACGTCCATGTGCCCTTCTTCACCATGTTCAATAGTTCGAATAGGCTGAGCGTTATGCCAGAGCTTACTATCATCAAGAATCGCTACTTCACCGTTCTCTAATACTTTTCTGAAGAAAGGTGCTTCATGATTGTCGTTGTAGAGCATTATTTCACCGCCAACAATATTATGGCGATCGATACCGATAAGGGCGATATGGTCAAACCCATCTTGATGAACTCCTTCCGGTGCTACTTGAGTTTCATCATAGATCGCTGAAATTCTAATTTGGTGAATTTCAATTTCCTGACCATTTGGAAGATGATTCTCATCAACAAACAGCGAGCACATCTCTCTTAAACCCTCACTTTTCAATGTCGTTGGCAGTAAAGGCTCAAACTGACGAACAACATCGCCTTGAAAGTGGTTGATATCTTCAGTTTGTACAAATTCGTGCTTCTCAGTTTCAATCACTTTACCATCAGAAAATTGAATCACGGAGTAACGTCGTAAACGGTATTTTCCGTCTGCGTGCTCCGTACGAGGCAGTTGGTAGAAAGATCTCGCTAGCTCTTCAGTGGAGTGCGGATCCAGACTTGTCAGATGTAGAGTATTTCCGTGATGGTGTAACATGGCTGATTTCCTTTCTAGTTCAATATAATTATTATTCTAATTAACAATATCTTTACATTTATTAAATATCACATATATCGCCAATTCAACTTTTTAGAGCACATAAATCCACATTAAATTACAATTCAACACTTAACACCAACAAGGCATCACTTAAGCAGTCATATGCACTAATACAAAGAAAGCTAGTCAATCTAAACTAGAATACTTCACTAGACCAGAACGTAGAGCTCTGTTATTTCATAGTCTTACGGCTACATGAATCCGTTCTAAACTATAACGATTAATTACATTTATACCCTTGAATATGCTTTTTTTGCCTCCATAACATCTTTACAATCAGACCGTTATATATGATTAGATTTTGGAGCTGTAAATGAGCGACGTAAAACACTGTAAACTATTGATTCTTGGTTCAGGCCCAGCGGGCTACACAGCAGCCGTGTACGCCGCTCGCGCAAACCTTAACCCTGTATTAATCACGGGTATGCAGCAAGGTGGTCAGTTGACCACAACAACGGATGTAGAAAACTGGCCAGGTGACCCTGAAGGATTAACCGGGCCAAACTTGATGGAGCGTATGCGTGAACACGCAGAGCGCTTCGAAACAGAGATGATCTTCGATCATATCAATGAAGTGGATCTGTCTAACCGCCCATATACACTGAAAGGCGATTCTGGTACCTACACTTGCGACGCACTTATCATCTCAACGGGTGCATCAGCAAAATACCTAGGTTTAGACTCTGAAGAAGCGTTTAAAGGGCGCGGTGTATCTGCCTGTGCGACATGCGATGGCTTCTTCTACCGTAACCAAAAAGTAGCGGTAGTGGGTGGTGGTAACACTGCCGTTGAAGAGGCACTTTATCTTTCTAACATCGCATCAGAGGTTCACCTAATCCACCGTCGTGATTCTTTCCGTGCTGAAAAGATCCTTATTAAGCGCTTAATGGATAAAGTTGAAAACGGAAACATCATTCTTCATACCGACCGTGTACTCGATGAAGTACTTGGTGATGACATGGGTGTGACGGGTGTTCGTATTAAAGATACTCAATCTGATGCAACAGAAGATCTTGATGTAATGGGCGCGTTTATTGCGATTGGCCACCAGCCAAATACCGCTATCTTTAAAGGTCAGCTTGAAATGAACGACGACTACATTGTTGTCCAATCTGGTCTTGAAGGTAATGCAACTCAAACAAGCATTCCAGGTGTATTTGCAGCAGGTGATGTAATGGATCACAACTACCGTCAAGCGATCACTTCTGCTGGCACTGGATGTATGGCAGCACTTGATGCTGAACGCTACCTAGATGCTTTTGAAGGTTAATTTGCTTTCAAAAGCACTGCATTCACTCTAAGTGCTTTTTAGTAAACTAATTTATATAGAAAACCCTATAACCCAGTGGTATATCCACTGGGTTTTATTTTGTATAATGCCCGCCCCAATCGCCAATAATTATCATTTGTTTAAATGGATAAAAAGAAACAGAGAAGCTTGAATAAGTGGCTAAAGCAGCAGAGTAAACTGGCTAAACGCTGGTTAATGGTTGCCGTGAGCCTTGGTGTCTTATCAAGCGTATTTCTGCTCGTACAGGCAGCTTTGCTCGCCGATATTCTGCACCAACTTATCATTGAAAAAGTCGACAAAAATGAGCTCATTTGGCAATTCGTTGGACTAGGCTTCTCGGTTGTAGGACGCGCACTGTGTAACTGGGGTCGCGAGATTGCTGGATACCGTTGTGGTGAGCAGATAAGAACCTATATTAGACAGTTGATCCTCGATAAATTAAGAGAATTAGGACCTGCGCATATCAAAGGCAAACCTGCCGGGACATGGGCAACGCTTCTTTTAGAGCAAGTCGAAGACATGCAGGATTTCTTTGCTCGTTACCTACCGCAAATGTCGCTATCTGTACTTGTCCCATTCATCATTCTTGTTGTTGTTTTCCCTATCAACTGGGCAGCGGGTCTAATATTCTTGCTGACCGCACCGTTAGTTCCACTGTTTATGGCATTGGTGGGAATGAAAGCTGCGGACGCTAACCGTAAAAACTTCAAGGCACTGCAACGCCTTTCTGGTCATTTCTATGACCGCTTACAGTCGATGACAACGATCCGTCTGTTTAACCGTGCTGATGAAGAAACGGAGATCTTAAAGGGTGCATCGGAGGTATTCCGAACTCGTACTATGGATGTACTTAGAGTCGCATTCCTATCTTCGGCTGTACTTGAGTTCTTTACATCTTTGTCCATCGCTATCACGGCGGTATATTTCGGCTTTAGCTACATCGGTGAACTTAACTTCGGCCACTATGGTGTTGGTGTTACCTTGTTCGCTGGCTTGTTCATTCTGATTTTGGCACCAGAGTTTTATCAACCTCTTCGTGATCTTGGCACTTTCTATCATGCTAAAGCACAAGCAGTAGGTGCAGCAGAAAGCATCGTTGAGTTCTTAGAGACCGATATCGATCTGACTCAATCTGGTTCAACGTCATTACCAAAGCAAAACACCATTTCAATCTCGGCTTCAGATTTAGTTGTAAAAAGCCCTGATGGCGCAATATTGGTTGGTCCGATTAGCTTTGATTTGAGTGATGGCAAAAGTACAGCACTTGTTGGACCAAGTGGTGCGGGTAAAACCAGTTTAATCAATGCGATATTGGGCTTCCTTCCCTACTCTGGCTCACTGAAAGTGAATGGTATTGAACTGAACACATTAAATACTGACGAGTGGCGTAAACAGATTAACTGGGTTGGACAAAACCCGTTACTTTTACACGGTTCTATCTTAGATAACCTAACACTTGGTAAATCGTCGCTGTCTGAGCAAGCGGTTAATCAAGCCGTCATGAACTCATACTCTGCAAAGTTTGTTACTAAACATGGTTTGAACTACCCAATTAGTGATCGCTCTGGTGGCTTATCAGTTGGACAAGCGCAACGTCTTGCTGTAGCTCGCGCTATGTTGCACGGTGGCAGCTTCTGGTTATTGGATGAGCCAACAGCGAGCTTAGATGCAAAAAGTGAGCAGCTAGTCATGAGCAGCCTTGATAAAGAAACCATGGGTAAAACTACACTAATGGTGACACACCAACTTGCCCCACTCAAAGACACGGCTCAAATACTTGTATTAGAGAAAGGTAAAATTGTCCAACAAGGTGATTTTGCAGCATTGAGCAAACAGCAGGGTCTCTTTGCAGATATGCTCAGCTCTTCGCAACAAACCAATGATGAGGGCAATCTAGATGCGTGATTTACTTCCTTACATCAAACTTTACCGCAAACATTGGTTCGGCCTATCTCTAGGGATGTTATTAGCGTTTGCTACCGTTGCCGCTTCTATAGGTTTGTTAACGCTTTCTGGTTGGTTTATCTCAGCCTCTGCAGTTGCAGGTTTGACGATTGCGCGCGAAACCTTTAACTACATGTTACCAGGTGGTGGGGTTCGTGGTTTGGCGATGAGCCGAACTGCTGGACGTTGGGGCGAACGCGTGGTTAGCCACAATGCTACGTTCAAGCTTCTTACAGACTTACGTATCTTTTTCTTTAAGAAACTGACTCCGTTAATCCCTGGACGTATTTCTACCGTTCGTGATGCAGATTTATTAAACCGTCTTGTCGCAGACGTCGATGCGATGGACCACGTATATCTACGCCTAATTAGCCCCATTACCGTCGGTACTTTGGGCATCCTCGCGCTCACAGCGTTCCTGTGCTGGTTCGATATGACTATCGGCCTGACTTTGGGCGGGATTCTTCTAGTTATGCTTATCGTGTGGCCTATCATTTTTTACAAATTAGGTAAGTCAAACGGACAAGAAGTCACGCTTAATAAGGCTGAATTACGTATTCAGACACTGGACTGGATTCAGGGCTACAGTGAGCTTACTATCTTTGGTGCAGAAAAACGCTATCGCGAAGCGATCATTAATACCCAAACTAAGCTACTTAAAAACCAATATGTTAATGCCAACATCACGGGTATGGCCTCTGCACTACTAATGCTCATTAATGGCTTAACCTTAGTGCTTATTCTTTGGATGTCTGCCGATGGTCTTGGTAATAATCAACCTGACCCACTGATCGCACTCGCTGCTTTTGCCACCATGGCAAGCTTTGAGCTGCTGATGCCTATTGCGGGAGCGTTCCAGTACTTAGGTCAAACACTAACTTCAGCTCGCCGCTTAAATGAGATTATTTTGGCAAAACCTGATGTTGAGTTTAATAATGAGGCCGTAAACAACGATAATTTCGATATCGAGTTCAGTAACATTACCTTTAACTATCCAGATAACCATCAAGCGGAAGCAGCACCAGTACTTAACAAAGTCAACTTGACGATCAAACAAGGTGAAAAATGTGCGATTGTCGGTCAAACGGGCTCTGGTAAATCGACACTGCTTCAGTTGCTCACCCGATATTTTGACCCTCAACATGGCGAGGTTGCAATTGGCCAAACCTCTCTACGTCAGTGGGACGAGGCAAGCCTGCGCCAATCAGTAACTGTAGTAAGCCAACGTGTCGACATTCTTAATGGTTCTCTGCGTGACAACTTGTTAATGGCGAATGACCAAGCAACGGACGAACTTTTAATGGCAACACTCACCAAAGTTTCACTCGATGCACTTCTTGAAGAGCAAGGGCTTGATACTTGGCTGGGTGACGGAGGGCGCCAATTGTCCGGTGGTGAGCGTCGCCGTATTGGTATCGCACGAGCGTTACTACATGATGCCCCTATCCTTCTACTTGATGAGCCTACTGAGGGCTTAGACAAGAAGACGGAGCAATCCATCATGGAAGTGTTGAAGCGTCACTACGAGAATAAAACGGTTATCTTCATCACTCACCGTTTGGTTGAACTGGAAAACATGGATAAGATTTGCCTCATCGAGCAAGGCGAGATCGTCGAAAGTGGCACTCACACTGAACTAATGCACAATGAGCAACGTTACTTCCAATTAAACCAAACACTACTTGGTTAAGTTCGATACCTAACTAACGAGGCCAGCATTTGCTGGCCTCTTATCGTTTCAGTTTAGTATCTTTTACTTAGCTGTTAGCGGTTTGTTCTTTATCCCGATTTAAGCTCTCATAACAAGCATGCTTATTTCGATACATTCTTTCATCAGCAACATTAAATAATTGTTCGAACGCTGTGGATGCCGTATCAGCGTAGCCCATTGCAAATCGAACAGGTATCGATGCTCCATCAATGCTGATCGATTTATTGTGAGACTTCAGCTCTTTAATCGCAGGATCAATATTATCTTGCGCGAGTATCACGAACTCATCACCACCGACACGGTACAAATTTGCACTCTCACTTAATACCGACAGCAATACGTCACGGCATGCCATAATCAAGCAATCTCCAGCATGGTGGCCCAATTGATCATTCACCTGCTTCAAGCCATTGACGTCAATAACCACAAGAACAACTCTCTGTCCTTCACTCCTGTATAAAGACCTCAAATACTGCATGTCTTCGTCATAAGCCTTACGGTTCAAACAGCCCGTAAGCTTATCAGTGCGCGCCAGCGATTCAAGTTCAAGCCAAGAAGCCAGCTGCTTAACATACAGATCAGCGGCAATTTTCTGCTCGTCTGAAATAATATCCGCACAAGGAAAATTTAAGTGTGCAAGTGGTAAGCCGTCGCGAGACAAAATTGGAGTAGCGTCTTTCTTGGGTAAATAGCTTAGCGAGATATCGGATACATTAAGCAGCCTCATCAAGTGCTTTTCGGCAAGTAGTGGTATGCCTCGATAGCCAACAACCTTGAGTTCACTGATATAGTTAAGAATGTCATTCAGAGTTTGTTTTTGTAGAGCTTCTCTTTTTAGGGCGTAAGTGAGCTCAGACGTTTTCTTGATAACCTCACTCTCTAGCTGAGCATTAAACCCTTCCAATTGACGATTGGTGTGCTCAATTTGATGATTCGCTTGCTCCAACTGTTGGTTCTGAACTTCTAGCGTATCCATGTGTTCTCGAATTTTAGAGAACATATTGCCCAACAGGATCTTGAGTGAACGAAACTCCTGGAAATCCCATTGCTGATTATCCTCTTTAGGGCGAATATTGTTTGCATAGGACTTAGTGACATCACTCAACGCCTTGAACCTGATTCCAATCCATCGATTAACCAGATAAACAATGAATGCGATGACAATCAAAGACGCAACCATCACCCTATTCATCTCAGTCTCTGATTTATTGATGTGATTTAGCCTAGCTTCATCCGAATAGTGGTAGTCAACATTGAGAACCAATGGTGCGGATAATCCTTCGTTAGGTATCGAAACAGAGCTTTGCTTTACATGCCATTTCCCACTCATCAAGTGGCGCTCTTGATGGCTAATAGAGAACACTACAAACTCAGGTCCAAACAAGAAAGGAGCAACCTTTTCTCGTAATGCATCGTATTCAACTATGTTGACTACATAACCAAAAGGTTGATAAACCGAAGCATCCGTTTGCTGATAGGCGAGCATCGGACTAATTACAGCAACGCCACCGCGTGCATTAGGAATAGGATTATCATCGGCGCCATAGGTAAGAATGACTGTTTTACCGTGAAATAAAGACACGGTTTTATGTTTAATATCCTTAAACAGTTGGCTCTGCTCAAAATGATACAGGCTCCCCTGTGTCTCATACACCGGAGTCCACTCTTTATCGATGATGTATGTGGCGCTTGCCAATGTTGACAGCTTTTGAAACTCTTCCATCTTTCGCCACATCACGGATGAATACAATAGATTGTTAGTCGATTGCAGTACAAAACGATCGCGAGAAAACCACTGGGACAAATCAAGTAAGGCAGTAAACTCCTCATAAACGGTCGCTCTAATACCTTGTTCGGCTGCATTGAGCAGCGTCTCTTTTTGGTCCAGTAGGTAATCTGTTTGTCTTTCGATGTAGAAACGGCTAACAATAAATGCAGGCATCAAGGAGCCCAGTAATACAATGAACATAAAAGTGCGTCTAACACTGAACATTAGCGAACCTCCCTGAGACGATCGAGGTGCTTGTTCATGAAGTTCTTAAGGAACTCTCCTGTATGCTCTGTAGGCATTCCGGAAGCATGGCGACGATTGACTCGTCCAACCGCTTCCCAAAAGATCGCCATTTCATAACTGCCAGGCATGGAACGAGTATCTTGAAACTGCAGATAGCTTTGAATGAACATCTCGTCACCAGAATACAAAAGCTTTCCGTTGAATTTTTTATTGACTGTTATGAATCGATATTTCTCTGTCGCGTGATTGAGGAATTCTTCACTTTGGATATAGGAAAGAAAAGCGAGCATCACTTCAGACTTAACAGGGTCAGCCGATGCGTCTTTCATTATGGCAACCGATTTTGCGCCACTGAATGAAGTCATGGGTACACCTTGGAAGCTTGGCAAGTCGACAACTTGTAGGTCACTCCCTAAAACCTGTTTAAGTTTTGGATAAGCCCAAATCCCATCAATCAAGTAAGGTGCTTGACCAGTGGTAAACTTGTTTTGTGCGCAAAGCGAATCACAATTTTGATGAGGTGCATTGAATGATTGCACTTGATAATAAAAGTCGAAAACGTCATTCCAGACATTGGCGTTTTCAGAAAAAGATTTCATCTGATTTTCATCAGTAAACAAGCTAGCAAATGCCGCAAGGAAGTACATATTCGGGTACTGCATTGCGACTTGGACTTGGCCACTTTTAGCTTGTGTGTGAAACACATCCTCCCAACGTACTTGTTTAGTATTATCCACTTCAGACTTATTTCTGTATAAAACCAGATGGCTGCCTAAGGTAAGCGGTACAGCAAACTGCTTATCTTCCACTGTGACATAAGGTAGTGCTTGCGGCTCGAGCTGATCTTTATTAACAATTGAATGCGATACATCAGCAAGATCAATTTCATCCTTGAGTCCCACAAAATCTGAAGGCACCCAGATAAGATCAGGTTGATAAAACTGTGCATTGTGGGCAAGAAGCAGTTCAGAACGAATATGCTCAGTATCAAAATGTCTAACTTTGATGGTATGCCCAGATCGTTTCTCAAACTGAGTGATTGCCACCTCAAGCGCCTCTAATTCAATGCCAGCCCAAAGTTCCAGCTCTATCGCTGAAGTCATTGATGCCCAGAGGCTTATCATTGATATAAGAACTTTCTTAAACATACCGTCATATTCAACACTTATTTCGTGTTAACTTTATAACACAGCAGCCAGTATAATCACACGAACAAACCCCATCCATGAGTGATAGCTCTCCTTCTGCAACCAAAAAAGCCTTCCTAAAAAGGAAGGCTTCAAATTATTGAGGTTTGCCTGAGGACTTAAGCGTATTCTTTCTCAAACTCTCGCATAAACTCAACAAGCGCTTTAACACCCTCTAAAGGCATTGCGTTGTAAATAGAAGCACGCATACCACCAACGGCTCTATGACCTTTGAGCGACTTTAATCCACGAGCATCAGCCAGTTCTAAGAACCTTTCATCCAACTCAGGCTTTGCCAGTTGGAAGGGAACATTCATTAAAGAACGGTTGTTCGGGTGAATTTCGTTCTTGTAGAAATCAGATTGATCGATGTAATTATAAAGGATCGCACCTTTCTCTTTGTTTAACTGCTCAATCGCTTTCACACCACCCTGTTCCTTCAACCATTTGAATACGAGGCCAGATAGGTACCAAGCAAATGTCGGAGGCGTATTAAACATTGATTCTTTTTCAGCCAAGATCTTGTAATTAAGAATACTTGGTAGTGCATCATTAGCTAGATCCAAAAGGTCATCACGAACAATGGCGATACAAATACCCGCAGGGCCAATGTTTTTCTGTGCACCAGCATAAATAACACCATACTTAGACACATCAATCTCGCGAGAGAGAATGGTAGAAGACATATCCGCTACAATCGGTTTGTCCGTGTCAGGCAGGTCGTTAATTTCAATTCCATCGATGGTTTCATTTGGGCAGAAGTGAACGTAAGCCGCTTCCTCACCCACTTTCCACTCAGATGCAGGCTTAATCGCAATTTTGCCATCAATGTTTGTCTTTGCATCAAATACATCGGTTTCACAGTAACGCTTTGCTTCCGCTACAGCGCTTTGTGCCCAATAACCCGCGTCGATGTAGGTTGCTCTCTTAGCATCTCCTAGAAGGTTAAGCGGCACTGCTGCAAACTGCGCACGCGCACCACCTTGGCAGAACAACACCTTATAGTTGTCAGGAATTGAAAGAAGGTCTCTGAGATCTTGCTCAGCTTCAGCAGCGACTTGTAGAAACGGCTTACTACGGTGGCTAATTTCCATCACCGAGGTGCCTAGGTCATTCCAGTCGATAAATTCCTGTTGAGCTTTTTCCATTACCGCTTTCGGTAAACCTGCCGGGCCGGCACTAAAATTGTAAACCTGTGTAGACTCCATGAAAGACTTTGCTCCTGCACTATGTTCTTAAAAAATATACCCTGATTAATACCACTTTTATTTGGTTAAAAAAAGAAAAAAGAGGCTTTAAAGCCTCTTTTAATTCAAATAGTAAAAATTACTAATTAACTTTACATACCGCCCATAAACAAAGGCAAAAGTAGACTAATTAACGGCACTTCATTCCCATTAGAGAAGCGCACATTACCTTGTTCCATTGTCACATTTAGATGGTAGCCATCATCACTTTGCTCAACCATCTCTAAAATAATAAGCTCATCCAGATTTTCTCGGATAGATGGGTTGTTCTCAACGACCTTGTTACCAATAAATGCCTCAGTTTGACCACTTAATGCAGGAAGTATCGTTGAAGGATCTTGAGTGATGCTTTGTGTCCCTTCTGCAATGTCGATATTCCATGAAGAGTTAAACACACCACCATCTAACACCATAGACAACTGGTTCAAACCAAGAGAGAAGCCACGCGCAAAGAGTGCGTCGACATGAGGAAGAAGTTCAGCGATATCTTCTTGGGTCATAACAGGGCTGTTTTGATATACGCCCATCACGTTCTCAAAAGCTTCGGAGTCTATGTCGTTCATCGAGAAATCAAAGATAAGATTTTCGATACTTAAACCTGCCGAGCTTAATTTATCTATAGAAAATAGATGATGGTTATTGATGCGCGTATCTTCTGCTGACTTAGTTGAAGAAAAACGATAGCTAACATCTCTTAGTTCACTAGATTCAGTTGGTTCTGGTGCGGTTAGAACAAGCTTTTCAACCGAAACTTCTTGTTCTCCTAGCCAATAGCCCTTTTCTTTTTTACCTTCACCCTCACCCTTCATGTTCGTGAGCTCCATTTTCTCCCCGTTGTTCAACGCAACCTGGATAGAAGGAACATCGATTTGATAAGCAAGTTCACCTAAAACAGTGAGGTCACCCTTGATGGAGGCTGGTGCGATAGAGATAGCACCTTGTTGTTCTGTGTTGATATTCCAGCTATCGAGCATCAAATCGAATGAAGTATTACCATTTAGCTGAGTCACACTGGTCATTGAAAGTGGAACTTCAGGCAGGTTTTCGATTTTTGAATGAGAAGTCAGGCTCATTAAACCGTGCTTGATATCACTCACTACATCAAACGCAACAGGTAAACCATCTTGTTCCAGTTGATCGACCAACATCGGGTCAGTGATTGTGTAACGGGTAAGCACCCGCGAGGACAAGTAACCGCGGTCATACTCAACAATGGTCGAGTCCATATATTCATTGTCATTTAATGATGCTATACCATCTTCAATGACTTTCTCACCAATGTGGCCAACAGCTAGAGGCCAACAAAGTGCTAGCGATATGGCACCACCGATCGCACCAAATTTCTTTAAATCTTGCATGTAATCTTCTCTTTTTCACCTTTTGAGAGTCTAACCTATTAATTCTATTGGTCAAAATTGAATAATATTGAGTTTAATCAGAAAAACTGCAGATAAGCAGTATATTTGCTTCCAATTAATACCCAGCTCCCATCCTGATCTTGTAAAAATTGCTAACGTGTACTTAAAGCTTGAACAGAAGTTAACGCTTATTAGTGAGAATAACCAATTGAAAGAACTAGCGATTATAGCATTTACATCGAATGATGAAGGAAGCTCACATGTAAGAGCGTCCCTTGAGCTATTTACTAGTCACTTTACTGTTTATGAAATTCAAAGCATTGAACAAATAACCGCAACCTTTCGACAGTTGGCACTCAATGATCAAGCGATCGCTCTTACCCTTGCCTGCCACCAAAACACATCATTAAGCGCCGATTTTCTATTACGTTGTCATCGGTCAGAGCCCAGTCATAGCGCAAAGAAACTACTTATTTGCTCGGCAAACCATATCTCTGAAATGTTACGAACATTGAACAATGGTCATTTGGATTGTTGCCTAACTTCACCCGTTTCAGATTCACAACTCGTATCCACAATCAAACATGAACTCAGTAACTATGTTCTTGAAAAAAGATATGTTTTCGAAAAAAAACAGGGACTCGCGAAAAGGCAGCTCGATTGGGTTAATTACGCTCAAGTACTAGAACAAGAACGATTGTTGCGCGCCCATTTAGAGCAAAGGATGAATTCTTATCAACCCGATTTCATTCGAGATGTGCATACCCTGTCAGACCATGAGCTTACTGAGAATGTCATTCATGCCCTCAACTTATTCTTTGATATCGAAGATGAAGGTAAGGCACGAAGAGTCTACTCACCCGAGCATCTCTTAACTAAAGAGGGTGAGCCTAATCGATTCTTATGGTTCATTACCTCAGGCAAAGTAGCTCTGTATAAGAAAGACCAGCGAGGCCAGCAACGAGAAGTGGTTCGCCACGAAAAAGGTAACATCGTTGGAGGCATGTCCTTTGTTACGGGCGAGTGCTCGTTTTCAACCGCCATAACCCTAACGCAAACGCACGTCATTAAGTTAGACCGAGACGTATTTTCTAAGGTGATGCAGTCTGACAATACTCTCTTGCCACTGTTTACCAACCTATTACTACGACACTTTAACCGCCGTTTGCAACGCAGCATCAATACAAAGTTAGTTCTACAGGAAACCATTGAATCATTAGAGTCGGCTCATCGACAACTAATAGAGAAAGAAAAGATGGCTGTACTCGGGCAACTTGTCGCTGGGGTCGCGCATGAGTTAAATAATCCAACAGCGGCGATGCTCCGCAGTACCGATATCGTCAAGGAAAAACTAGCAAAGCTAGTGAGCAATCAAGTTGATCCTCAAACCCATCAGTTAGGTCTCGGTCTACTGCGCCAAGCGCAAACCATAAATCCAACCTCAACCGCAGAGATTAGACAAAGAGCAAAAGCACTCAATGGTATGGTTAAAGATAATTCGCTTGCGAAAAAGGTCGTTCAGTTAAACTTAGATCGCGATTCAAGCTTCTCCCACTGCCTATCGCTCGATACTAAAAAACTGAAAGAACTGGTTACATCATTAGAAATATACCATTCGGTAGGCTCTAACTTACGCTCACTCGATGTATGTTCAAAGCGTGTGGCCGATATGGTGAAAAGCCTGAAGTCATATGCAAGAAGTGATGACGAAACGCAACATAGATGCGACATTCATGAAGGGCTCGAAGACACGCTCGTGATCTTTGAAAACAAGTTGAAAGTTTACTCCGTCGAGACACACTACTCGGCAATTCCGGATATATATTGTTTCCCCAATGCCCTACAACAAGTCTGGACCAACCTCATTTCCAACGCAATTGATGCGTTACCAATAGTTGGCGTGATCACTATTAACACCAGATTAGAAACCATTAACGCCATTGAATACGCAACAGTCGAGGTCATTGATAATGGCTCTGGCATTGATGAACCTATGCTCAACAGCGTCTTTGAAGTGAACTTTACAACCAAAAAGGCAGGTAATTTTGGATTGGGTATCGGGCTTTCTATTTGCCGGCAGATCATCGAACAACATAACGGGATGATCTCGATTAAATCAAAACCTAACACTTATACAAAAGTCACAGTGCACTTACCACTGACACAACAGCAGACTTTGCTAAATCAGGAGATAAATCATGAGTAACTATTTGATTCTTTGTGTCGACGACGAACGCGTTGTTTTAGATAGCGTTATGCAAGATATTGATGATTTTGAAGAGCATTTTTCCATCGAGGCGGCTGAATCTGTTGAAGAAGCAAGAGGGGTTATTTCAGAGTATCAACAAGAAGGCAAACCACTTGCTCTCATTCTATGCGATCACATCATGCCGCAAGAAACAGGGATTGATTTCCTAATAGAGCTTAACGATAAGCCAAGTACGAAGACGAGCCGTAAGATCTTGTTAACGGGTCAGGCTGGGTTAGAGGACACCGTTCAAGCGGTCAACAAAGCAAGTCTCGATTTCTATATAAGCAAGCCATGGAGTAGAGAAGAGCTACTTAAGGCAATGAAAGAGCAACTGACGAGCTTCATCATTGAAAATGATTCTAATCCCCTAGCCTGGATCTCAATTTTGGATGCAGAACGAATTTTGAAAGCAGCTGCTGATAAAAGAGTGAACTTTGGTGATTAAAAAAACAACCCTAATCCAAAGTTTTGGTAAGTTTTATAGTCGCATCGAATATTTGGCTGGTGGTCGATAATGTCTTGAATTAAGATAGCAAAACACTATAGCTGCGAATGTCTATTTGACGGTACAAAAATTGCAGCAAGCAAATGGATTAATTTTTTGAATAGGTTTTTCGACACTATGCGCAAATCACTTATTGCTATCGCGTTATTAGCATCTTCTCATGTTGCAGTAGCAAACACAGACCAAAACAGCCCTGCAGTAATGAGTAACTTCAGCTACGACTATATCGAAGCTCGTATTGGCCTTAGCCCGGTAACTTATGGTGCAGGCTTCAGCAAATCAATTCACCCAAATGCACATATGATTGGTAGCATCGATTCTGAATTTGATAGCGATTACGACGCATCTTTTGGCCTTGGCTTCCACGCTCCAGTAAACAACTGGGCAGACCTTACTGGTGCTATGAAGCTTCGTATGGTTGATAACCGTAAGACTTACAGCAATGACTTGGGTATGGAGATTAACCTAGGTATTCGTCAATGGTTAGGCCCACAACTAGAAATTGGCGGTAACGTTGGTTACGTAAGCATTGATGACAATGATGACGTAATTGGTTCTGTGAATGCACGTTTCCACGCAACCGAATTGTTCTCTCTTGGTGCAGAAGCTCGCATTAACGACTTCTACGGTGACCAAGTGATGCTAACTGCACGTTTCAAATACTAATCTGAAACAGCAAGTGTTAAAAATGCCAGCTTGTAAGCTGGCATTTTTGTATCTGATATAATCTATACGTTACAACTACTCAATAGGTTTTGCTTTTTGGGCTCTTCGATCAACTCCCAATGCACTCCTTCTATAGCGCCTGCAAATTTCCACAACAACTTTAGGTCCACATCGTTACCATAAGTTTGACGAACTCGATTAAAAACGACTGGTGCTCCTAACTTCATGAAAGTAGACACATCCTTTACACCCGACTTCTTTACCATACGTTCTAGCGTCAGCTGCATATTGGGTAGATCTCTCAAACGACGATTAGTTGAAGAGCGTTTGTAGTCACGCCTCTTTATCGCCACCTCTATCGAGCGCTCAATAATATGATCGAGCTTTTCGTGCCGGTCGCTAAACAAGTGACTGATGTTGTAGTAATTCACTGTCGCGATAGTCTGCTTTTTCACGTGCTGATACTTCTTACAACCAAGTGAAGCAAAAAGAACGTTTAAATCGCCCCCTCCTCGAACATGAACTTGATTGTCGGCGAGCAGTGCGTACATAGCATCTTGCATAAATAACCCTGTACCGCCGAACATAGAACGTTTTTGGTAGTCTCCGAATTTTTTTACGTATTCTAAAAATGATTGCTCTAACATAATCCATTGATCCTTAGTTGCATTAATCTTCCCCGATTAATTCGTGATCTCCAGATTTGGCAATGCAGCGATAAAAAATGTTAGTCTTTAAGTATTATGTCGATATAGGCAAGTAACACTTCTGAGTGTTTTTAGAGTAATGAAATGTACTAGCTCAATAGTTTAATCATACTTCACATTAAAAAATAAGCTAGGATGGAGATCACATCAATTCTTATAAAATCACAAGTCAATGCGATAAATCTCGCAAAAAATACCTTAAAACGCCAATAATTTGACTCGTCAATCTTCGATTTTTAGTGGTTAATTCGCTTCGGAAAAACGATTTGTAATTGTCGACGAGTACCCTTGCAGGTACTATTAGGAAAAAACATAAAAACAAAAGTAAAATGACTCACTTATCGTTCTATTGGCTACCCACGGATAAGAATAAACTCGTTAGAAGTATTGAAAGTGAATTTGCGCAGCTGGTTGAACAAACACTTAAAGCTGGCAACATCACCCTGCCTCCAATTCCTGACGCCGTACTCAAAATACAACGCTTATGCACACAAGATAACGTGGGCATTGCTGAGATTGCTGATTGCCTACTTGAAGACCCGAGCCTTGCGGCTTTGGTCATTAGAGTAGCCAATTCAGTGATTTTCAATCGCAGAAACATTGATTGCACCGACCTAATTACAGCTGTTTCACGTCTCGGTATTCTGCGAGTACGTGACATTGTCACAGCTCAGGCGGTAGAGGAACTAAAGCAATCATTAGACCTAACAAAAGAACTGAATGGCTTGTTAACTAAGAGTGCAATGGTTTCTAGGGAGTTAGGGGCTACAATGGTGCTGGTTGTGAATGAGTTTCATAAAATCGCACCTGAGACATACACTCACCTTGAGCAAGAAAAAGCACTACTTGTTGGTTTGCTGGCTGATATCGGCTTGTTCTGTCTAGTCAGTGAATATCACGACTACCTCAACAATGGTAATTACCTTAACTACGAGTTGGCACTAGAGATATTCCATTCTCGTTGTCCTAGAACCAGTTACCTTGTTTTAAAAGAGTGGGCATTTGATAAGGACTTTATCGAGGTCGCTTCAAACCGCGCCTATAAAACTAATGTCACCAGAGTAAGCTATTTAGATATCGCACGCATCGCTAACCATCTTCTACTCTATCGTCGTCAAGACGAAGCAATTGAAGAACATGAGGTGGAAATTGATTCAACAGGTGCAGAAGTGCTTTATGTATTAAGCAATATGAACGATGACGAGTTCAATCGGAAGATTTCTGATGTTATCTCTTCTAGTGGATTGTAATGCTAACTGCCCTTCCAACGACAACACGCCAAAACGAATTGGCACTATAAACTGAACTAATACACAGAAACATAACGGACGGACTCTACTCTATGTTTTCAGGGATGCTCTTCATCTTCTCTCCTCTTGTTGTTGGTTATCTGATATCGATTTCGAACAACAAGAGGTTGGCGACAATCAATACGCTAACCTCAAATCTTATCTACTTGATTCTGGCTCTAATGGGCTTGAGCCTTGCTGCGCTTGACAACTTATCTGGCAACTTGCAAACCATTCTCACGCTTACCCTTACCTTTTTCGTATTTATTGGTGGTTGTAATCTGTTGGCACTGCCTTTCGTTGATAAGTATTTCCCTATAAAAACAGAAGGAAAAGCACAACAATTTCCATTAAGTAGCATGTTTCTCGAGTCAGCAAAGCTACTGTTTGTAGTGTGTGGTGGCTTGATTATCGGCTTGTTCTTGCCATTTGACTTATCTTGGGTAGATACCGCAAGCGAATGGATTTTGTTTTTGCTGCTTTTCTTCATCGGTATCCAACTTAGAAATAGTGGTCTAACCCTACGCCAGATTCTACTCAATAAGCATGGGATGATTTTAGCCGTGGTGATGGTTGGAACGTCGATGATAGGCGGACTCTTATCAGCACTGGTCCTTGATATGCCTATCTTCCAGGGCCTAGCGATGGCTTCAGGGTTTGGTTGGTACTCATTAGCAGGTATCTTGATGGGCGATGCTTTTGGCCCACTCTATGGTGGTGCATCGTTAATGCTCGAACTTTTGCGTGAACTTGTCGCCTTAGTATTAATCCCAGTCCTCATAGGACGTAAGCCCTGTACAGCTATTGGTTACGCTGGCGCTACAGCCATGGACTTTACGCTACCGATCATTCAGACCACTGGTGGAGTAAAGTGTGTACCTATTGCAATAGTTAGTGGCTTTTTATTGAGTATCTTAGTTCCAGTATTGATGCTGTTCTTTGTATCTCTTGCTAGCTAGATCTCATGAATTTACGGCAAATATCGATATGCTATTGCCGATTAAAATTATTAAGGGGAAAACCCCTAGGGTCTATTGACCTTTCGAGCTGATTTTTGCAGCAGTTTGTGGGAAATTTATACAAGGCAGAGGCTTTGATGTGTAGCTGGCCTACATGAGAAGCCGGTAACGCAGTAGAAATGAAGCACAAACGCTGCCCGAAGGGTTCGGCTAAAATCGTTTTATGCTTTGTTAAGAAGTATTTGCTTAGAGTGACTAGGCTACAGACTCCTTGCCGCGCCTAAAACGATTTTATCTCGAACAAAATTTAACCGCGAAAGGTCAACAGACCCTAATCTCTAAAAGGAAGAAGTATGAAATATTTGGCCCTAACTGCTGCTCTGTTCGCGCTTTCTCCAGCAAGCTTTGCAGCTGACTCAACGGCAGAAGTGAAAGGAACGCAATGTTATGCTGGAAAGTATGATGCATATATCGATGCATCGCTAAACTGGTACAAAGACCTTACAGAACTCACCACAGAACAATATCCTGAGCTCGAAGAAGTAAGTCAATGGTTCTTGCAAGGGCGCATCAACCACTTCGAATTAAACCGTGCTGCGGTTCATTATTACTTAAACAAAGACACAAGTAAGGTCGCTACTGAGCAACCTGTTGAGGCATGGCTTAAACTCGAACAGAGTGATATCAAAGAACTTGCTCAACGTGATGACGAGCTGGGGAAAGTTGCGAGCACGACTTTCCAGGACCGCCAGACCAAACCTCACAATCAAAACTACGAACTACGTTCTGCCTTTGCTGATTTGCTCAGCCACCCTAAACAGATTGACAAAGCCCTAAGTCGCTACAATGATTCAATTGCTCAGCTAGAAGCTATCGATTGTAACTAGTCGCTAAAAAACAGCTAATACCTTGGTATGAGTTTGGTTTTTCACCATTGTCATTAATGAAAACTGGCTTTGCACAATAAAGACGGGACATTGTTCCCGTTTTCGTTTAGATTGAGCGGCTATCAAAAGCAACAACAAATATTCAAATTATTTAATATGTTTACAGCACAAAAAACAGCGGACGTTAACTTCGAGAGTCTACTTCGAATTTTTACCGTGCCTGAAGGTCCAGATTCAACGCTGACTCAAATTGAAGCGAAGCTATCACAGAACCTAAATCAGTTTTTACGTGAACATATTGTTGCTGAAGAAAAGCCGCTTCACGAAATAGAGAAAGACTTTTCTACTGCAACCATTCCAGAACAAGCCACATTTGTTTCTGAGCATACTGAACACCTTCTCGATACCTTGGTTGCTCACTCAGTTCATACCTCTGCACCAAGCTTTATTGGGCATATGACTTCGGCGCTGCCTTATTTCCTAATGCCTCTGTCCAAGATCATGATTGCGCTTAACCAAAACTTGGTCAAAATAGAAACATCTAAGGCGTTCACGCCTCTAGAGCGTCAAGTACTCGGCATGCTTCATCGACTCATCTATGGTGAACAAGACGATTTCTATGCTAAGTGGATGCACAGCTCAAATCATTCACTTGGTGCGTTCTGCTCTGGTGGCACAATTGCCAACATCACAGCGTTATGGGTTGCTCGTAATAACTGTTTGAAGGCAGAAGGCGATTTCCCAGGAGTTGAGCAAGAAGGCCTATTCCCAGCTATGATGCACTACGGCTACAAAGGATTAGCGATTCTTGTGTCTGAGCGCGGCCACTATTCTCTTAAGAAGGCAGCAAACGTACTTGGTATTGGCCAATCTAGCCTTGTAGCGGTAAAAACCGATGAAAACAATCGTATCTGCTGTAAGGACCTTCAAAGCAAGATCGACAACCTAAAAACACAAGGAATCAAACCCTTTGCTGTTATTGGTGTCGCAGGCACAACAGAAACCGGCAATATCGACCCATTGGAAGACATTGCTAACATTTGTGAGAAAGAACAGTGTCACTTTCATGTTGATGCCGCCTGGGGTGGCGCGACGCTAATGTCGAACAATCACCGTCAGCTGCTTAAAGGAATCGAACGCGCAGATTCCGTTACTATTGACGCACATAAGCAACTCTATATCCCAATGGGTGCTGGTATGGTGCTCTTCAAAGACCCATCAGCAATGAGCGCCATTGAGCATCATGCGGAGTACATTATTCGTAAGGGGTCAAAAGATCTTGGTATCCATACGCTAGAAGGCTCTCGCTCTGGTATGGCGATGTTAGTTTATTCAAGTATGCAGATTATTAGCCGTCCTGGTTACGAGATGTTGATCGACCAGAGTATCGATAAAGCGAAGCGCTTTGCTGATCTTATCAAGCAACAAGATGATTTTGAGCTAGTGAGTGAGCCAGAGCTTTGTCTCCTCACCTATCGTTATGTGCCAAAGCAAGTGAAGCTTGCTCTACACCATGCTAATGAGCGCCAACGTGCCAAGCTCTATCGCTTATTAAACGACTTGACTAAGTATGTTCAAAAGCGCCAACGCGAAACGGGCAAATCATTCGTGTCTCGTACACGACTGAACCCTGCCCAGTACTATTATGAAAACACCATTGTTTTCCGTGTCGTGTTGGCTAACCCACTCACTTCTTATGATATTTTGGCAAATATTCTCGTTGAACAGCGTGAAATTGCGTTGGCGAACCACAGCCTTATCAATGCGATTCAAACCGTAGTAGACGAAGCGCTTGCTGAATAGTTCTACGCCTATTTCTGAAAATTTATTTCTTAAAGCTGTAAGTTCGACACCAAATTTCGCTCAGAAGCACGTATTTAACGGGGCTTCTGCTATTATTTCCGTTACCAAACTGAAATTTTGTTTGAGGCTTGTCATATTCTTATGATTTGTTTCGGATTTATAGCGGCTTTTATTACAAATGGTGGCTTGCTTAGGTTTATAATCAGGGCATTGGAGCTGGCACTATCAGCACACCATTACACTAATAACGTTGATAGTTACTAATAGAGCCAGTAGCTGTTCCTTTGAAGCTTGTGAACACTATGAATATACTTGAAAAAATCCAGAATAATTTAGAGAACTTCAGTAAGTCTGAACGCAAGGTTGCTGAAGTTATTATGGCCTCTCCCCAGACAGCCATTCATTCTAGCATTGCTACTTTAGCGAAGATGGCTGACGTCAGTGAACCGACAGTTAACCGTTTTTGTCGTCGTCTTGACACCAAGGGCTTCCCAGACTTCAAGCTTCACTTAGCACAGAGCCTTGCTAATGGTACACCTTATGTTAATCGCAATGTTGAAGAAGACGATGGTCCAGATGCTTATACGCACAAAATCTTCGAATCAACGATGGCATGTCTAGATGTTGCAAAGAACAGCCTAGATTCTATGCAAGTGAACCGAGCGGTTGACCTATTAACACAAGCAAAACGTATATCTTTCTTCGGATTAGGTGCCTCCTCTTCTGTAGCAAAAGATGCGCAAAACAAGTTCATTCGCTTCAACATTCCAATTACGTGTTTCGAAGATATAGTAATGCAACGTATGAGCTGCATTAACTGCACAGATAACGATGTTATCGTGCTGATTTCACACACAGGCCGTACAAAAAGCTTAGTTGAGATCGCAAACCTAGGTCGTGAGAACGGTGCAACAGTTATTGCTATCACAGCAAAAGATTCACCGCTTGACCGAGCTAGCTCACTGTCTATCTCCCTAGATGTTCCTGAAGACACTGACGTGTATATGCCAATGGCAAGCCGTGTTGTTCAGATGACAGTGATCGACGTTCTAGCGACTGGCTTTACTCTTCGCCGTGGTACTGGCTTTAGAGAAAACCTACGTCGAGTGAAGGACGCACTAAAAGACTCACGCTACGACAAACTGTCAAGCTACTAGGGTTACGTGAATCATAAACAAAGGGAGCATTTGCTCCCTTTTGTTGTATTTGTATTACAGAATTAAGAGATAACTAAGCTTCTTCTTCCTCATCATGTCGAATTTCAACTCTTGCTTCAGAGACTGAGTGGGCTTGCTCATCCGTTGTGTGACACTGACACACTTGTCCAAGTATATGAGTTAAGCGCTCTTCAGTTAGCGGGATTGGGTTTCCTTTTATCGCCACAGACTTCATTGCATCTTTCGCGACATCATCAAACTCCGTTTTACATACACCAAACTGTGAGAGGCGCGGTAACGCCAACTTGTCGAGTGTTTTATTCACCCAATCGACCGAATCACTTTCAGCAGCCGTCTCTTTTCCAGAAAGTAACACCGCTATTTTTCTGTAACGACTCAGAATATCGCTTCTTCCAGCTTCTCTTGCCGCACGAATGTTTTCATTCATGACATAAGGCGCCAGACGAGCAGTGATAACACTGTGTGGAGCGTTAATCTTGCCACCCAGCGCTGATGCTAAACCATGTGCTGCGCCAAGTTTGGCATTGGTGATCGCCATCCCGCCTAACATCGCTGCGAAAGAAATGTCTGCGCGCGCTTTATAATCATCTTGCTTACAAGCAGGAAGTATCGATGCGGCAATACGACGTAAACCCTCTTCACAAACCATGTCGGTAATTGGGTTAGGGTCTCCACACACATAGGCTTCCATCAGATGTGTAAAGGCATCCATCGCACCACGTCCAGATCGATATTGATTGGTACCATAAGTTAAGGTGGGATCGACTATCGCAACGTCTGGCAGCATATCCGGGCTGCGCAAGCTCACTTTCACCTTGTCTTGACCCGATTTTAGCACTGCATTTTTTGTTACTTCGGCACCGGTGCTGGCCGTGGTAGGAATCGCGATACAAGGTACAGGTTTAGTTTTCAATGGTACATTACGCCCAACCACTTCAACATAGTCATACAAACTACCTTGGTTTGGGATGACAGCAGCAAGCGCCTTGCCCATATCAAGCACGCTACCGCCACCGATCGCGACCACCATATCTGGCTTGAATTTGCGAGCTATAACTGCAGCTTCTTCTACCATGGTGATATTGGGCTCACCACCAATCGCGACATGCTGATATCGCATTGACTGACTGTGGAGATAATTGAGAATGGGTTTTGCACGTTCGGAATCTTTCCCTGAAACCAGTAATACACTGTATCCAAACTGATTTAGGACTGATAAAGAAGAGTTTAGCGCGCCCTCTCCAAAAATGATTCGTGCAGATGTCATGAACTGAAACATATCGCATCCTTTCTTAATCAACTGCTTATAGCTTGCTCTTTTCTACGAGTTTAGTGTTTGACCTAGTACAACTTATGCAACATAGGCTTTACTCGCGCGGGAATTATTAGAGAGTCATCACATATAGTATTGTCTTTGAACAAGTTTCCCTCAAGCCTGAGAAAAACGATTAGGTTTTATTCAGTTAAAGGTTTGATAGGAAAAACCTATCAGCCTAAAAGGTAATTCCATCTTTATTTTCATCACATGATAAGGCATAGTGGGTAGCAACAAAGTAAGAGCACACACTAAATAGTTCAGTGCTCTACGATAAATTAGGAGAAATTAGAATGTTTGTAGTTATCTTTGGTCGCCCAGGTTGTCCTTTCTGTGTTCGTGCAAAAGAGCACGCAGAAACACTAAAAGAGAAGCGCGACGATTTTAACTTCCGTTACGTAGACATCCACGCTGAAGGCATCAGCAAAGCTGATCTTGAGAAGACGGTTGGTAAACCAGTAGAAACGGTTCCACAAATCTTCATCGACCAAGAGCACATCGGTGGTTGTACTGAATTTGAAGCATACGCGAAAGAAAACCTAGGTCTTTTCGACTAATATTTGGCGTATTCTCGATTGTCCAAGCTCGCTTAATCGCGAGCTTTTTTTTACCTTAAGATAAGCTCATCTAAACCTTATAAAAAGTAATGATTAAATTATAAAAAATTCACTTCTCTTTCGACTATATTTAGTTACAATCCACACACTTTTGCACCATTACACTTGACACTCCAAAAACAGAGCACGCTGTGAACATTGATGTCGTTTTACTGTTAGAACAAAACCCTATTCTCTTAATTTTCTTCGTCTTAGCTATTGGCTTGACTATCGGCAAACTGCGCTTTGGTAGTATGCAACTCGGTAACTCAATTGGTGTTCTTATCACCGCCCTTGTCATGGGCCACCTTGGTTTTACTTTTAACGCAGAAGCGCTCACCATCGGCTTCATGCTGTTCATCTATTGTGTCGGTATTGAAGCTGGCCCGAATTTCTTTGGTATCTTCTTTCGAGATGGTAAGCACTACTTTATTTTGGCTCTCGTGGTACTGAGTACCGCTCTAGCTTTCAGCTACTTCGGTAGTCATTGGTTTGGACTTAATTTAGGGTTATCTGCAGGTATGATGGCCGGAGCACTGACATCAACACCGGTTCTTGTCGGTGCTCAAGATGCGTTGCTATCTGGACTATCAACACTACCTCGCAATGCTGACTTGTCACTTGTACTAGAAGACCTCTCGGTTGGTTACGCAATGGCGTATCTGATTGGCTTAATCAGCATGATCGTATTCGCTAAGTTACTACCAAAGCTACAAAAACAAAGCCTTCACGACCTTGCAGAGCAGATTGCTCAAGAACGAGGCTTGGGTAGCAAATCACAGCGTAAAGTATACTTACCCATCATTCGTGCCTACCGTGTAGGACAAGAACTGATTGATTGGACAGATGGCAAGAACCTTCGCGAGTTGGGCATCTACCGCCAAACGGGTTGTTACATCGAACGAATCCGACGTAACGGTATTTTGGCGCACCCTGATGGTGATGCGATTTTGCAGGAGGGTGATGAAATTGCACTCGTTGGTTTCCCAGATAGCCACGCTCGTCTTGACCCTAGCTTCCGTAACGGTAAAGAAGTATTTGACCGAAATCTTCTGGATTTGCGCATTGTTGAAGAAGAAATCGTTGTTAAGAGTGATGCTATTGCCGGTAAACGCCTATCAGATTTAAATCTCTCTGAATTTGGTTGTTTCCTTAACCGCGTAGTACGTGCACAGATCGAAATGCCTATGGATCTCGACATCGTTCTAGCCAAAGGTGACGTATTGCAAATCAGTGGTGAGAAAAGCCGTGTGCACGGTCTAGCGGAGAAAATCGGTTTTATCTCAATCCACAGCCAAATGGCGGATTTGTTGGCATTCTGTAGCTTCTTCATCATAGGTATCGTGTTAGGTCTGATTACCATGACTTTCGGTCAAGTGTCGTTTGGCTTGGGTAATGCGGTGGGCTTACTGCTTTCAGGAATCATGCTAGGCTTTTTGCGAGCTAACCACCCTACTTTCGGCTACGTACCGCAGGGCGCCTTAAACATGGTCAAGGACCTTGGTTTGATGTTCTTTATGGTCGGTATCGGGTTAAGCGCAGGTGGTAAGATTTTTGAACACCTAACTCAAACCGGTTTACAAGTTATCGGGCTCGCATTCTTTGTCAGTGTGGTTCCAGTATTCATCGCTTATTTTGTTGGTGCTTATATCTTAAAAATGAACCGAGCACTGCTATTCGGTGCCATCATTGGTGCGAGAACCTGTGCTCCTGCGATGGACATCGTCAACGAATACGCTCGCTCAACGATCCCTGCATTGGGCTATGCAGGTACCTACGCCATCGCCAATATCTTGATGACGCTTGCCGGCACCATCATCATCATATTAAGTTAAAGACCATTCTCAACGAAAGACGGACGCTATACAGCGTCCGTCTTTCGTTTTATTGGTTAATCATTACATACCGATATCTTCGGCAAGTTGCTCAATCTGTTTAAGGTCTAACAAATGAACCTGAATCATCTGATCAATATGTGTGATACGTGACTGCGCTTCATCTTGCTTATCACACGCATCGGTTTTCGCGTCCCAAGATTTGCCAGAGAGAAAAACATCACAGTCTTTTTTGAGTTGGCTGATCTTTGGCCTCAACTCGTCTCGCTCAGTACGCAGCGCCTCAAGCTCATATTTAATCTTAAATTCTCGCTGGAAGATCTCTCTTGAACGCTCAAACATACTCGCCTGCATGTCTGCTTGCTGGACAAGCTTATCGTTATCTGCAGACGCTTGAATGATTTGAGTGTCCTGCTCAGCAATGCGCTGTTCTAAATCAATATTGGCCTTCTCTAGAGCAGTAACTTGTTTGTTCACGTCTTTGAGTTGCAGTTCATGTTCCGCGCGTTCTTTTTCGAGCGCTTCTTCCACACGCGATGCGACTTGATCTTCAATCGTCGTTACTTTCTCTTCAACCTGAACCGTTAGTTGTTCTTGCTGCTGATTTGATTGCTTGAGCTTTGACTCCAACACTTCATAACGATTCTGCCATTTCGACTCAGTAATTGTTGATCCAATTAAACCGCCACCAGCTAAGCCAATTACAGCAGCGAGGGCAATATAGGCTAGAGTGAATTTGTCTCGCTGTTCTACAACAACAACTTCATCTTGATCATTATCTTGAGGTGAGTTCAACGTATAACTCCAAATTTCATCATCTCATAAGCTCAGTGATCATAAGTGAGGCGGTATAAAGCAAAAATGCGGAAACCACGCCAATTACGACACCTTTTTGAATTTTTTCGTTGGTTCGATAGCGAATAAGTAAAACAGCAACTGCTACAAGCAATCCAATCGCGATAAGCCTAACCATATCTTACTCCTAACATCCCTAATATCTTATAGTTATACCATTTTTCGCCGCGGTTAACTCACTTAGAAATGCCAAATTTTCGTGAATTAAATTCTTCTAATTGATGAATATCAAGTTGAAGCTTTAAAAAAACATGATAAAGTTCACACGTCTACGCAACAACACCGTTGAATAGACCAACTTTTACACACTTTAAGTGTAATTGTTCCGATGAAGACTGTTGGAGAGAGATTTCTCTACTCAATTGAGAGAAATCCACCGAAGAATTAATTATTTCAGGTGCCAGATGTTTCTGGTGAGGACAGCAGTTGGAGGAACCTCTGGAGAGAGTCGCACTACTTTTTGTAGCAAGCGGCCGCCGAAGGAGCAAGCCCACAGCACCATGTTGTGGGTCAAACTCTCAGGCAAAAGGACAGAGGAGTGAATAGTAAAACCTGAATACAAATCTCAGATCGATCTTTGGGTCATAGACCTATTGGATCGCTTTCACTCTTCTCCTTGATTGCAGTATTTATTAAGGGGAATCATGCAAAACTTACATTCTACTCTCGTTACTATCGACAACTTCGTTTGGGGTCCACCGCTTCTTATTTTGCTTGTTGGTACTGGTATCTATTTCACTTTCCGCCTCGGGCTTATTCAGTTTGTCCATCTACCAGCGGCGCTAAAACTCATCTTTAAAAAGTCTGAATCAGGCACGGGAGACGTATCTTCGTTCGCTGCGCTGTGTACAGCTTTGTCTGCAACAATCGGTACAGGTAACATCGTTGGTGTTGCTACGGCCATCAAGCTTGGTGGTCCTGGTGCGCTATTTTGGATGTGGCTTGCTGCGTTATTTGGCATGGCCACGAAGTATGCTGAATGCTTGCTGGCCGTTAAATACCGTAAGACTGATGCTAACGGTCAAATGGTTGGCGGACCTATGTACTACTTGCAATACGGTGTGGGCTCTAAAGCACTTGCTATCATGTTCGCAGTCTTTGCGCTTGGTGTTGCTTGCTTTGGTATCGGTACCTTTCCGCAAGTTAATGCCATCTTAGATGCAACCGAGCTATCATTTGGCGTTCCACGCATTACCAGCGCTATCGTTCTAACAATACTGGTTGCATTCGTAACACTAGGCGGCATCCAATCAATCGCAAAAGTGGCAGGTAAAGTCGTACCAACCATGGCTCTGCTTTATATCATCGCTTGTATGAGCGTATTGGTTCTAAATTCAGACAAACTACTGGACGCAATCCAACTCGTTATCACTTCTGCATTTAGCCAAGCCGCAGCAACAGGTGGTTTCTTGGGTGCAAGCATCATGCTGGCGATTCAGTCTGGTATCGCTCGTGGTGTGTTCTCGAATGAATCAGGTCTTGGTAGCGCACCAATGGCGGCTGCAGCTGCGAAAACAGACTCGTGTGTAAAACAAGGTCTTATCTCAATGACAGGCACCTTTTTTGACACGATTATCATCTGTACCATGACCGGCTTGACGCTCATCTTAACGGGAGCGTGGCAAGGAGACTTGGCTGGCGCAGCAATGACAACACAAGCGTTTGCGACTGGATTAAATTCAGAAACCCTAGGTCCACTCATGGTATCTGTTGGTCTTATCTTCTTTGCTTTCACCACGATTCTTGGTTGGAACTATTACGGTGAACGCTGCGTCGTATTTTTATTTGGTACTAAAGCAGTCCTACCGTACAAAATTGTTTTCCTTGGTTTGGTACTTTCAGGTGCGTTCCTTCAACTCGATACCATTTGGGTAATAGCCGATATCGTTAACGGTCTAATGACTATTCCCAACCTGATTGGTTTGATTGCTCTTCGCCAAGTCGTTGCTCAAGAAACACAATCATTCTTTAACTCGTTTCGTACAGACAAATTAGCAACTACGGCTACTCAATAACAAGCGTTAGTAAGCACTAAAAATGACACCCTCGTTGTTCTAGAAACACGAGGGTGTTTTTGTTTTCAAGCTCAAATAATCCGTACCACAAGAAATATCCTGTTACTTGCTGTCTTGTTTCCGTCATCTTGATGGGGCCAAACTGTCACATGACAACATTAATTTATGCGCAACTTTTCAGTAAATCTAAATGAGTATCAAGATGAAACTTATCAAATCTACCGTCGCAGCTGCGCTAATCATGTCATTCAACACTGTCGCTATGGATGCGCGCTATGAAGATCGCTCGGGTAACTTAGTCGCCGATCTACCGGCGTCAGAGTCTGAGTGGAATGATCCATCAACTCTAGTCTTCGCTTATACCCCTGTTGAAGACCCAGCGGTTTACGCAGACGTGTGGAGCGAGTTCCTAACACACATGGAAGAGACCACAGGTAAGAACGTTCGATTCTTCCCAGTGCAAAACAATGCAGCCCAAATTGAAGCTATGCGTTCTGGTCGATTGCATATTGCCGGTTTTAATACAGGTTCAACTCCACTTGCTGTGAACTGTGCGGGATTCAATCCGTTTACAATCATGGCTGCGGAAGATGGTTCGTTTGGCTACGAGATGGAAATCATCACTCACCCAGAGTCAGGTATTAACAGTGTTGAAGAACTAAAGGGGAAGCAACTTGCTTTCACTTCTCAAACGTCTAACTCAGGTTTCAAGGCCCCGTCAGCGATCCTAGACGCTGAATACAGCCTCAAACCAGATGTGGATTTCACACCTGCGTTTTCAGGTGCACACGACAACTCAATCCTAGGTGTTGCGCACAAAGATTATGATGCAGCCGCTGTTGCTAACTCAGTGTTGAACCGCATGCTGTCACGTGATGTCGTCAATGCAGATTCAATCCAATCAATCTATAAATCGCAAACTTTCCCAACAACGGCTTACGGTATTGCTCACAACCTGCATCCAGAACTTCAAGATAAGATCAAAGACGCGTTCTTTAGCTTCGATTGGGAAGGTACGAAGCTTAAAGAAGAATTTGAGCGAAACGGTGAATCTCAATTCATTCCAATTACCTACCAAGAACATTGGGAAGTGATCCGTACAATCGATACTGCGAATAACGTTTCTTATTCGTGTAGCTAATGTACTGATTGGTAAACACTTTCTACGTTCAATAAGGAGTAACTCATCGTTACTCCTTAGCTTTTATTCTCTTTCTCATTTCCAAGGTATCACATGTCTACGCTGACACTTAAAGGCTTAACCAAGCACTATTCCAAAACAGATAAGGCGCTTACAGACGTCAATTTGTCCATTCAATCAGGTGAAGTCGTAGGACTTATTGGTCCTTCAGGTGCTGGTAAATCAACCCTAATTCGATGCATCAATCGCCTGACTGAACCAACATCAGGGGAAGTACTATTCAAAAAGACTGACCTAACTCAGCTCCCTAAAAGTCAATTAAAACAGGCACGTCGCGAAATAGGTATGATCTTCCAAGAATACGCCTTAATCGAGCGTCTCACCGTGATGGAAAATGTGTTATCAGGGCGATTGGGATATGTACCTTTCTGGCGTAGTTTCCTGAGAAAATACCAAGGGCACGATATTCAAAATGCCTATGCGTTACTTGATCGTGTTGGGCTGTATCAACATGCAAACAAACGAGCCGATGCCTTATCTGGTGGCCAACGACAACGAGTAGGTATAGCTCGTGCGCTAGCTCAGCAGCCATCTCTATTATTAATTGACGAACCGACAGCCGCGCTAGACCCTAAAACTGCCCGCCAAATCATGAGATTGATTACGGAAGTATGCTATGAGCATCAACTCCCAGCAATCATCAATATCCATGACGTAAACCTAGCAACTCAATTTGTAGACCGAATTATAGGTTTGAAAGCCGGTGAAGTCGTATTTGATGGCACTCCAAATGAACTAGATGAATGCGCATTAACCACCATTTATGGTGAAGAAGATTGGAATGCTACGACTAACGAAGCAGACCAAATTTCAGGGTTAGAGTTGGAGTTTGCATAATGACTCACTACCCTACAGCATGGAAAAAACCACCACTTATCCATAACACATGGATAAGAAACGGCATTTGGCTGATTGCAGCTATCTATTTGTACGCTGCGACTCAATCAATTGAAATCAATTGGACACGTATCTACGAAGGGTCAGAGCGTGGGTTAGCCTTTATTCTTGCCTTTATGAGCCCTGACTTTACTGGGCGATGGAACAACATCTCTCAAGGCTTGGTTGAGAGTTTAACCATGACGATGACTTCAACAGTTGCGGGCATCCTTCTCTCCATACCATTTGGGCTAGGTGCTGCGAAAAACCTTGCACCAAAGCCAGTGTATTACTTCTGCCGAAGTTTCGTCGCTGTCGCTCGCAGTCTCCAAGAAATTATTATTGCTATTTTATGTGTCGCATTATTTGGTTTCGGTACGTTCGCAGGCTTTGTCACACTAACCATCGCGACCATAGGCTTTTTAGCTAAGCTGTTTGCCGATGAGATTGAAGCGCTTGACCCTGCCCCACTCACTGCGATGAAAGCTGCCGGAGCAAGTTGGATACAACAAGTGAACTATGCAGTTCAACCTCAAGTTATGCCAAGAATCATTGGTCTTTGTTTGTATCGCTTCGATATCAATTTCCGAGAATCTGCAGTGATCGGTATCGTTGGTGCGGGTGGTATCGGGGCAACGCTCAATACCGCAATGGACCGTTACGAATACAGCGCGGCCGCAGCTATCCTAATGATCATCATCGCAATTGTCATGATGGCAGAGTTCACTTCAACACAAATCAGAAAGCGTATCCGATAATGAGCACTCTTAATTCGACCCAGTGGAATAGATATACACAGAAAGAATCGTTGCAGCACTTCATTCTTTGGTTTGTCTTTGTTGCCCTAACGGTTTTTTGTTGGCAGGTTATGAATGAAGAAACAATGTGGTTCTTCGTTATCGATGCACCAAACCAATTTTCAGATATTTCATCACGTATGTGGCCTCCTCGTTGGAGTTATCTAGAGCAATTGTGGGTTCCCCTTTGGGACACCATCAACATCGCGACGTTAGGCACAGCGTTGGGGGTATGTATTGCTTTTCCAATTGCATTTTTAGCCGCTCGGAACACAACACCAAGCCAAAAGTTCGCTCGCCCAATTGCTCTTCTTATCATAGCTTCAAGTCGATCAATCAACTCGTTAATCTGGGCTCTATTGTTAGTTGCGATAATGGGACCTGGTCTGCTAGCCGGCATCATTGCAATTGCATTGCGTTCTATAGGCTTTGTTTCAAAGCTAGTGTATGAAGCGATTGAAGAGGTGAACGAAACCCAAGTAGCTGCAATTCGGGCAACAGGGGCGTCAGAACTCCAAGTATTGAGTTATGGTGTATTGCCTCAGATATTACCGAGTTTCATTGGTACCAGCCTATTTCGTTGGGATATTAACATCCGTGAGTCGACTGTATTAGGGCTCGTAGGCGCTGGAGGAATTGGCTTAAAGCTACAAGAGTCAATGTCTATTCTTGCTTGGCCTCAAGTTACTGTCATTTTCTGTTCAATACTCGTCACCGTCGTTATATCTGAATGGATCTCAGCGAAAGCTCGTACTGCTCTAATCTAGGTGACTTAAATCTTTTACACAAAAACGGGCATATTTTGCCCGTTTAATTCCTTAATGATCGGCGTACAGCTAGAACCTGCAATCAACTCTGTAAATCTGTATCTTCAAGTAATAATTTCATTCCTAATACCATTAATACGCAACCTGTAAGACCCTCCATTGCCTTCATAAAACGAGGACTACTCAGGACTTTTTGAGCCTTACTCAACGTTGAGGCTAAGCAGCCTTGCCAAATCATTGCAAGAACAAAATGGATAGATGCCAATATTAAAGATTGCACAAATGTTGAACCCTGAGGGTCGATAAACTGTGGCAAAAATGCGAGATAAAAGACGGCTGTTTTCGGATTAAGTACATTTGAAAGAAACCCTTCACGTAAAGAACGCAGCGTAGATAACTGATTTCCTTGCTCAGAAGTGACGTCAACGGAAAACTCCGCTTTCCAACAAGAACGTAAGCTCTGAATACCTAACCATATTAAGTACGCCGCCCCAATCATTTTCATCGTCTGAAATAGCTCAGCTGACTGAAGCAGAATCGCCGAGACACCAATGGCAGATAAAGTCGCGTGAACAAACAACCCAAAGCACACACCCAAGCTTGTAATCCAACCATCAACCGCACCGCCCCGACTGGTGTTTCTGAGCACCAATGCAGTATCAAGCCCCGGTGTTAGGGTCAAGATCGTAATCGCAATCAAAAAAGCTTCGAAGTTAAGTAGCGAAAATTCCATTTTCTTATCCAATTTGAACTGCCGTTAAAAAGTATGCCATTCAAAATAGAAAAGCTTTTGAGCCTTTTGAGCAATTTTTAACAACATAAATCTTATAAATTACCCGCATTGCATATAAAACAATGAGAGCTTCATATGAAATTTGTAACCATTAAATATCAAGTTATGGGTATAGGTGATTGGGTTTCTGCAACGGTAAGTAAAGACGTTGCAGAGCGACTTCAAGACGAATATACAGGCTATGGCTGGCCGGTCAAACTTATCGAAGAATAATCACTCGATTATAACTTCAAGATTTGGTTTGCTGCACGAGCATTGATACACTCTCTTTTTATTTCATGGAAAGAGAGTCGTACAATGAGTGCGTATAAAAAACTAGTAGAACACTCCCAAAAAACCTCGCATTACCAACACCTTGCTGCAATCTGTGGCTGGGACCAAGCATCCATGATGCCATCAGGTGGCAACGAAGCCCGTTCACAAGCAATGGCCGAACTGTCTGTTCATATTCATAACCTAATGACACAGCCACAACTCGGCGAGTGGTTTGAACAAGCAGAGCAAGAAAACCTAACCATTCAAGAATCGGCAAGCCTACGTGAACTCAAGCGCCAATGGCAGCAAGCAAATGTATTACCAGAAGACCTCGTCCAAGCAAAATCACTAGCAGGCTCAAAATGCGAACACGCATGGCGCACTCAGCGTGGTAAAAACGATTGGATTGGCTTTGAAAAGAACTGGGCTGAAGTCGTTAGGCTTTCTCAAGAAGAGGCCCTAATTCGCGCAGAAGCAGCAGGTACTTCGCCTTATGATGCAATGCTTAGCCTCTACGAACCAGGTACCACTTCAGAATCTCTGGATGTTGTGTTCAATGATGTAAAAGCTTGGTTACCTTCGCTTATTGACCAAGTAATTGAAAAGCAATCATCAGAATCCATTATCCTCCCGCAAAGCCACTACCCAAGAGAGAAGCAAAAAGCGCTAGGACTTGAAGTAATGAAATTGCTTCAGTTTGATTTTGAACATGGTCGTCTTGATGAAAGTGTTCACCCGTTCTGTGGCGGAGTGCCGTCGGACGTCCGTATAACGACTCGTTATGACGAATCTGAATTTGTTCAAAGCCTAATGGGCATCGTCCATGAAACGGGTCATGCGCGCTACGAACAAGGTCTACCGAAAAACCTTGCAGGTACACCCGCTGGTGAAGCTCGTTCAATGGGTATTCACGAGTCTCAATCTCTATTCTTTGAAATGCAAGTTGGTCGAAGTGATGGCTTTATCAAGCACCTTGCTAACCTGGCGGGTCAGCAGTTCAGCGGTGATGAGTTTGCACCAGAAAACTTCAAAAAGATTTATACACGTGTTAAGAAAGACTTCATCCGCGTTGATGCTGATGAGCTTACCTACCCTGCTCACGTTATCCTTCGCTACGAAATCGAGCGAGATCTGATCAACGGCAAGATCAAACACACCGATGTTCCTGAACTTTGGGACGCGAAGATGCAAGAATATCTTGGTCTATCAACTCAAGGTAACTTCACGAACGGCTGTATGCAAGATATCCACTGGACGGATGGCGCATTCGGTTACTTCCCTTCATATACTCTTGGCGCAATGTATGCGGCGCAGTTTATGGCGGCGATGAAGCAAACCGTTAATGTTGAGAGTGCAATTCAAAGCGGTGATCTATCTCCTATCTTCAACTGGCTAGGTGATAATATCTGGAGTAAAGGTAGCTTACTAACGACTGACGAACTTGTGAAGCAAGCAACTGGTGATGTACTTAACGCCCAGTTCTTCCAAGAACACCTTCGCTCACGTTACCTGTAAATAACTCACTTCCAAATTAAGAAAGCAGCTTTACAACAAGCTGCTTTCTTTTTCCACCTTATTGTTAATTACCCCACCTGGACACTAACTAAAAATGCCTGACTTCTTCGATGATGATTACAAACCAAAACAACGCAAGCTGCCTCAAGCCACATCGGTAGAAGGTGTTCATCGAAGTGCGACTTGGCACATGTACGAGAGCGATAAAGCGTTCTTCTTAACCGAAGCTGAAATGCGAGTCAGGCTTGAGCGAAAAACTGACAACCAAGAGTGGATTGCAGAAGCCATTCAGCGCCTTAAGAATATCGGTGACCTAAAAACCGATCAGCAATTCACACAGCAATATATCGAACAATCTTACTTTGGCGATTATGGCGCTGGTCGTGTTTACGATGTCCTCATTAAAAAACTGATCCCCAAGAAGATCATTCTTGAAGAGCTCGCAGCCTATCAAAAAGAAAAGGGCATTGATGAACGTGAAATCGTGACCAACTACATTCAAAGCTACTATTCATCGTTTGAAAAGACTTCAAAAGAAACGCTCGTCCGCGTGCTAACCAAACGTGGTTTTAAGCATGAAGATGTCGAGTATGCCATTAAAGAGCACCATGACTATTCAAACCTCAAAACCAAGATGGAAATCAAAGCGGAAAAGACTGACGTCGCTGCTGAAATAAAAAAAGGGGAGCGAAAGAACAAAGGCCTAAGAGCGATCAAAGCAGCGTTACAAGCCAAGAAAGTCGACGTGAGTAATATAGAAAAAATTGCGGATGAACTGGCAAGAAACGATGAAATTGATTTCTTTGAGCGCTGTAAGGACTACCTAGCAGTTTACGTTAATAAGAAACGTCTCGATACCTCAGATTACAGTGATAAATCAAAAGCCTATGGTCACCTTAATCAACGTGGCTATTCTAGCGAAGAAATCAAGTTTGCTTTCGAAGAGTTTGAGCAAACTGATGATTAAAGTGAGTCTGCACATTCGCAAACTCACAGCTGGTTAAAACACCTTTCTATTGGAAAGTGTCACTCGTTTTCAACAAATCCATCACAGCTTGAAGCACAGATAAAATCATTCTTGTGGAGCCCTTTTATCGAATGGCTCCACCAAGTAACAGTTACCTTGCCCCACTCCAGTAGAATCGATGGATGGTGAAACTCATCTTCTGCCAGCTCCGACACCTTATTGCTGAACGCCCACGCCTGTTTGTAGTTCTTAAATTTATACACCTTCTCAAGCTGTGGAATGCCCTCTCTTTCGATGATATGCCAGTCCGACAACTCCAACAATAGTGTATCCCTTTCACCTTTGTTTAGGGCGACAGCGTCGATACTGCAAGCTTCGCATTTCTGTTCACTCAGCATGTGTGGGCTCCTTGGGTTCAAAAAGTGGTGGTAGTAGCCCCGCCTCTATAGCGAGATCTGTTTGGTGCAACAGGTTTTCTTGACTAATTTTGAAAAGTTCAGCCATCTCATTAATCACAAAATACTTGGGTTGCATGATGTCGATGCGATAAGGGGTTCGTAATACAGTGTGTAAATTAAACTCCTCACGAACAGCCATATCCCCTTCTAGGGCATAAATGGTTTCCGCTGGAGATGACAAAATGCCACCACCATAAATTTTCAACTTTTCGCCTTCTTTTACTAAACCGAACTCAACCGTAAACCAATACAGACGGGCCAGGTAACCACGTTGTTTGGAAGTCGCTGCTTGACCAAGCTTTCCATAATGCTCGGTAAACGCCGCAAAGTCTGAGTTCGTGAGCATTGCACAGTGACCAAATATCTCATGAAAAAAATCAGGCTCCTGTAGATAATCGAATTCATCTCTTGATCTCAGGAACGTAGCAACTGGAAAGCGTTTATTGGCAAGCAGATCAAAGAAACGATCAAAGTCAATCAAAGCTGGGACGGGTTCTACCTGCCAACCTGTTGTTTCATAGAGAACTTTATTAATCTCTGGAAGTTGAGGAACCCTGTCCAAAGGCAAATCGAGTAGCTTCAAACCATGTAAATAGGCTTCACAAGCGCGGTCAACAATGACGTCCTGCTGCCTCTTTACTAAGTCGTGCCAAATAGTATCTTCTTCGATGCTCCAGTTTACCCATCCCTCTTTGCTCACAGGCTTAGAATGATATCGAGTCATTCTATTCCTCCTTTCAAATATCCTACCTTAAGCCTATATCCCCTCCCTCCAAGCGCCAATTTGAACGTTTTTTTTAAACAGTTGATTGTGTAACATTTTATTTACACAACCACGCCAGATCTTAATTTTCCAGACCTTTTGACTTTGTAAAACCTAAATACCAGACTCAATCTGTTACCACCTTGTTAAAGGAAAAAGGATGAAAGAAAGTAATAAGCTCATTTGGAAACCAAGCAAAAAGCGCATAGACGATGCCAACCTAACTCAATTTATAAGCAGCCTTTCGCAGTCGCTTGATACTCAAACTGGATTGAAGCCAGAGAGCTTAGATACTCTTCCATCGAGCTATGCAGAGCTTCATCAATGGTCAGTGAATCGTTCGGATCTCTTTTGGCAAAACGTCTGGCAATTCTGTGAGGTGGTGGGTTTTCTCGGAAGTGACACAAAAATACTGGGGGATAGTCGTTGGCAACAGCTGCAACCAAACCGCGATACTGTTTGGTTTCCAAACGCTGAGATAAATTACGCTGAAAACTTGTTGCGATTAGCACAAAAAATGCCAAGCGAGTACGCTATTTGGTTCGAAAACGAACGAGGAGTACAACAGAGGTATACATGGGAAAGTCTTTGTGAATCCGTCTCTAGCGTTCAGCAATGGCTTATAGATTCAGGGGTTAAGCGTGGTGATGTAGTTGCAGCTTATACTCCTTACCTACCAGAGACGGTCATTGCGATGTTGGCAGCCACCAGCTTGGGCGCTATTTGGACATCCACCTCCCCTGATTTTGGTGTAGAGAGTGTGATTGAGCGATTTGGTCAAGTGAAACCTAAAGTTCTATTTACTTGCGATGGATACACATTTAATGGCAAAACGTTCGATATGAAGGTGAAGAATCGCGACATCATCAACCAGCTCAATGAAGTAAAGCAAGTATGTCAGATCCACTACTTAGATGAGAGTGTTCTAGAGACCAATAAATCATCCCATAACTGGCATGACATCATCAAACGTTACCAACCACAACCTTTGCGATTTGTTCGTGTCGGCTTTAATGATCCATTATTTGTCCTCTACTCTTCCGGCACTACAGGTAAACCGAAATGTATCTTGCACTCAGTGGGTGGCACTCTTATCAACCACCTCAAAGAACATCAACTTCATTGCGATGTTAAGCCCAAAGATCGTGTGTTCTATTACACCACTTGTGGTTGGATGATGTGGAACTGGCACGTCTCTGCCCTCGCCAGCGGTGCTTGTTTGGTGATATTTGATGGTAGCCCAATCTATCCACAACACGATGTGCTTTGGGACCTAGCACAACGTTCAGAGATATCGTTATTTGGCACCTCAGCAAAGTACCTAGAAGCAATAGAAAAAACGCAACTATCACCTATCGATAGCCACTCTTTACCCAAGCTTAGGACACTTTGTTCAACCGGATCGGTGCTCTACCCTGAGCAATTCGATTACGTTTATACACACATCAAGAAAGATCTACACTTGGCATCCATATCTGGCGGGACGGATATTTGCGGCTGTTTCGTACTGGGTAACCCTATCTCGCCAGTATACCGTGGGGAGTGCCAATACGCTGGACTAGGAATTGATGTACAAGTGTTTGATATTGTAGGCAAGAGCCTATCAAATCAGCGAGGTGAGCTAGTGTGTACCAACTCTCTACCAAACTTCCCAACAGGCTTCTGGAATGACAGTGGAGAGCGCTATCACAGCACTTATTGGGATAGATTCAAAAATGTATGGCATCACGGCGATGAGGTCGAAAAGAGCAAACAAGGTGGCTATCAATTCTACGGACGAGGCGATACCACGCTCAATCCTGGAGGCATACGAATCGGCACCGCCGAAATCTACCAGCAGGTAAACACTATAGAAAGCATTGTCGATTCAATTGCTGTCGGCAAAGTCATCGACCGAAATGAACAAATATGGCTTTTCGTTCAATTGAAGAACGGGGTCATATTGGATGAACCGTTAATGGAAACCATCAGAGAAAAGTTGAGATCATGCTGCTCACCAAGGCATGTACCCAGCCAAATCTTTGCTGTCAGTGACATACCCAAAACACGCTCTGGTAAATTAGTTGAATTAGCAGTGAAACAAGTGGTGAATAGAGAACCAGTTAAGAACATCGGCGCTATAGCTAACGCTGATGTTTTGGATGAAATAAAGCGTATCACTTCTCTACGAGACTAAAAGTACAGCGTTTGACCCTTTTATACAGGAATGAACATTAGAAAAATAACATGATCTGCCTAGAGGCCCATGTTGGTTTATTTTCCTTTTGTTCAAATCTTACGTGTACATGAGCATGTAACACATTTCTGGACATTTCTGAGTTACAAGTAGCTCTACTGCTAACGTTAAACGGATATGCACAAGCGTGGTGTTGATTCTAATCTAACATGCTTTAATCGGGATCTAACATACTTTCAATTTCCGCATGATACTTATCACTTTTAAGTATCTTCATGAACGCCTGTACTTTCTTCGAGCGATGTAAGTCACCATGCGTTAACAACCAATTATTAAACTGCCATTCTAGCTTGGGCAATACTCTTTTCAACTGTGGATATTTCAGCGCTTCATGATAGGGAATAAAGCCAATCCCAACGCCTTGTACTATCGCACTTTCGAGCACTTCGCGATTATTACTTGTGTAAACAATTTGGGAAGGAGATACAAATTTCTCAAACCATTGTGAAACTTCTAGGCTCTTAGGCATTTGGTCGAAAGATACGAACTTATGGTTTTGGATTCTTTGCTCTGACTCAGGCACACCTAGCTGTTCGATATAGCGAGGGCTCGCATACAAGCCAAAGTTAATTGGTGCGAATGGTTGTACAACATAGTTTTCATCTTGCGGTTTAGGTCCAGACCGAATGGCTAAATGAGCTTGACCATATTCTAGTTTCATTTGAGCCGTAGAACTTAACCAACGGGTTTTTACCTTAGGGTGTTGTTGATTAAATAGGTAAATAGCCGGAGCGATAATTGACGACATGGCGTCAACAGAAGTAATGATAAAGTCTCCTTCTAGTTCACCAGAATGACCACTTGCGCGTTGCTCAAAGTTATTGAATTGCTCCTCCGTTAATTTGGCCACTCTATATAAATCCTCACCAACTTCGGTGAGGTAGTATTTTTTTGAATCTCTGATGAAAACCTTGGTACCAATTTCGTTTTCAAGTACGTCGAGATGACGCAGAACCGTTGCTCGATGAACACCGAGTTTTTGAGCAGCGCCGCTAATGCTGCCTGTCTCAGCAACAAAATAGGCCGTTCTAAATTCAGTCCAATTTTTCATGTCTCTCACCTATTTTGTCGCAAATTCGCACACTAACCTACATTATTCGCTCATTGTCGTAAATAACTACTGCGTGGATAATTGCTTCATCAACAAAAAGTTTGAAAGGAATTAAAAGTGAAAAAATATGCTGTAGTTACGGGATCGACAGGTGGAATTGGTGCACAAGTAGCGAAGCGCCTAGCGGACGATAATTGGAATCTTCTTCTTATCAATCGCTCAAAAAGCAAAGCTGATGCTCAAGTTCAAGAGCTATCAAAAACATACTCAAATCTTGAATTTCATGCGTATCAGGCTGATTTTATGGACCTCAATTCGGTCCAGGCTGCGGCAGAAAAAATCAAGAGTGAATATGACGAGATTCATGCACTCTATAATATTGCGGGTTACATGACGAATAACCTTACCCATAGTGTACAAGGCGTTGAGTCACAGCTTGCTGTAAATACGCTTGCGCCATATTTGCTTACTAAATCTTTAACCGTTCGGTTAGCTAAGGGGGCAAATTTAACAGGTGGTAGCCACGTTGTTAATTTCTCTACGAGCATGATTAGCAGCATTAAAGGTTTGGATATTTCTAACATCGCAACACCTGAAAAAATTGAAGGTATGGGTAAAACCTATGCGGCGGCAAAACTGGTGGTTAATGTTTTTAATAGAGCGCTGAAAGATGAACTAGCCACCCAAGGTATTTCGATATTTGCTGTAGATCCTGGCCCAACTAAAACACAAATGACAGAAAACATGGTTGGTGTGCCTTGGCTGTTTAAAGTCCTGATGCCTCTGATGACCAAAGATGTGAACAAGCAAACAAACAAGCTAATGAACGGTGTCAAATCAGCAATTTCATCGAAGCAATCAGGTGTATTTATCAGTGAAGGAAAGGTAAAGAAAGAGCACAAACTAGCTGATGACGATCAAATACAAAAACAAGTAACCACCTTATTGGACAAGCTGTGTTTTTCTAGGCAGCCGGCCTAACAGGAGAAAAGAATATGTCTACAAAAACAACCAATAAAGGACACGCACTGTTCCTTTCTCATGGAGGGGGCCCTTTCCCCCTCATTGGCGGAATGGGTCATGAAGCGATGATAGCTTTTACCAAGAATTTATCCACATTACTCCCTAAGCCAGATGCAATAGTAATCATTAGTGCACATTGGGAAGCAAGCCAGATGCAATAGTAATCATTAGTGCACATTGGGAAGCAAGCCAACCTACTGTAAATGCTGGCTTTACCCCCAATTTGCTATTTGACTATACCGGATTTCCTGATGAGACATATCAATACACCTACCCAGCACCGGGGAATCCAGTTATTGCTGACATGATCTTAGATCTTTTCAAACAATATGGGATTAACTCAAAAAGTGAAATTAAAAGAGGCTGGGACCACGGTGTTTTTGTGCCATTAAAGCTTGCATTTCCGCAGGCAGATATCCCAATTGTTCAGCTGTCATTACTAAACTCTATGAATGCAAAGTCACATATTGAAATGGGCAAAGCACTTCGCAGTTTAATGCAGCACAATATTCTGGTCATTGGTTCAGGGTTTACGTTCCACAATTTACGTTCACAAAATTGGGATGATTTACATAAATCCGATCCTGATAACGAAGCGTTTCAAGAGTGGCTTACTGAGGTTTGCACTTGCGAAATGAATGAAGAGGAGCGCCTCCAACGGCTAATTGAATGGGAAAATGCACCTGCCGCACGGTATTGTCACCCTCGTGAAGAACATTTACTTCCGCTACACGTTTGCCAAGGCATTGCAAACCAAAAAGGTAAAATCGTGTTTGATGACAAGATTGCAGGAAAACGTTGTTTAGGTGTTCTTTGGGGGGATGTATAACAAGGAATGGGGCAAATTTGCGTTACGACGATCGGCCCCTCAGCGCAAAATCTTCTGAGACGATACATGTTACCTCCACAAAAAATCTAAATCGAACTGAGCTAACCTTGCAAATTAAGAAACATGTTCGGCAATTGGAACTGTCCCGGTAACCCAAAACTCATTTTCTCGTGATTGGATCTGTTCGGCAAGAAAGTCAACAAAGCAGCGTATTCTTGCTGTGCGACGTAAGTCGCGATGGAGCAATAACCAAATACTTCTATACGGTATGGGTTTTTGAAAAGGGGCTCGAACAAGGTTTGAGTGCCTATCGCCAAGGTTACACGCCAGATATGCCATTCCAAGCCCAGAAGCAGCGAGTGAAATTAAGGGCACAAGCTCTGAAACACGATGTTTAAGTGTCGCTTTAGGGTAGAAACTCTCTTTTAGCCACTTAGCAGTAATATCTTCTTCGGGCTCATGCCAGCCAATAAAGCTAAGCCCTTCTCCACCATTGTCTTTTATTCGCTCTGCATATTCTCTAGTGCAATATGCTGCTTGAGACATCTGAACGAGCCTACGTCCGACCGCATCATCATAAACGTCATTTGCCACGCGTATGGATACATCAGCTTCACGACGACTAAGATTGGCAATATCGTTGCCGAACTGCAGATTAAGCGTGATATCAGGGTAGCGCTCAGAAAATAACGCTAGGTCATCCATAATAGAAGTCATTGCTAGACCATGAGGCATAGATACATAGACGGTACCTACTGGATCCGCATCTCTGCCAATAATCATGCGTGAAGCAGATGTCATCTCCTCTTCCACCCGCTCTGCATAGGGAAGAAGTTCTTCACCGATCTGAGTGAGTACGAGCCCTTGTTTGGAGCGATCAAAAAGGCGGCTGCCTATTCTCTCTTCCATGATCGAGAGCCGACGAGTCAGCGTTGTATGATTGACATGGATGCTTTCGGCCCCCCCTCGCAATGTTCCGGCTCGGACAACAGCAAGAAAAAACTTCAGATCATCCCAATTGAAGGCGTAACTCTCATTGTTTAGCATTTTATTACCGTGATTCATTTTTGAAACAGTGTGTCCATTTTTACCTATATACAGTCCATTTTTCAATCATGCTAACTTAGCTCATATCAACAATCACACTAATGGGGAAAGAGATGGATATGATCAAAACGGTTTTGATTACGGGTGCAAATGCTGGAATCGGACTTGAAGCTGCTCGTCAGTTGGCACTGCATGAAGGTATTAATAAGATTTATCTTGGTTGCCGAAACTTGGCAAAAGCAAATGACGCAAAGAGCAAACTAGTCGAAGCAACTGGGCGAGATATCTTTGAGATATTAATACTTGATGCTTCTGACTCGACTTCCGTGCGTAACGCTGCAGCAAAGCTTAAGTCACCGATTGATGCTGTGGTTTTGAATGCGGGTGGTACTGGAGGACAAACACCGCACAAACTAACGGATGATGGTGTAACTAACATATTTGCTTCGAATGTGTTGGGGCACGTGGTGCTTGTGGAAGAGCTAATCAAACGTCAACTTGTCACCTCAACTATTCTTTACGCAGGCTCAGAAACGGCGAGAGGAATACCCAAGATGGGTGTGTTTAAACCTGAGCTAAACTCCACTTCTATTGATGAGTTTGCTTCGATCGCCAATGGTAGCAAGTTTGGCTCGAACGCAGATCCTCTCGATGTATACGGCACCATAAAACTGGCGGGTACGCTATGGATGGCATCTATGTCTAGGCAGCATCCACATCTTCGATTTGTAACTATGAGCCCTGGCGGAACAACAGGCACTAACGGCATGGACGACTTACCTTTCCTCAAAAAACTGTTCTTTAAATATATAGGAGGTCTTTTTATGCCAATGATCGGCATGATGCATAGCGTTGAAAAAGGTGCAAAACGTTATCTTGATGGTCTGTTCGACCCAAGATTTGAGAGTGGCCATTTTTACGCAAGCCGCACTGGATCACCTACTGGCCCAGTCGTAGATCAACTTACCATTGATCCTCTGTTTGGCGATACGGCTGCGCAAGATAATGCTCGTCAGGCAATTCAACAATTCTCGTAACTTAAGGTTTAAAACAAAGGAGAACCATTATGGATATCACATTACAAATTCTGGTTGGGGTGGCGACGCTAATGCTCAGTGGTCTTGGCATCATGTCAATGTTTGCACCTCAAAAGATGGTCAATAATTTCTCGGTAGAGCCTATAGGCAAAGCTGGGTTAAATACGATTCGCTCAGTAATGGGTGGTTTATTTTTAGCCAGCGTTACTATTCTGGCGCTTGGGTTAACCTCGGGTGATACGGAAGGCTACTTCTTCGTTGCAGTGTTACTTATTGCTGTAGCTATTGGTCGAGTAGTGGGGCTGATTTTTGATGGGTTCGATAAAGCAGTCGTCCCTCCTTTAGTTTTAGAGTTAGTGATTGCAGGCGTATTATTGTTCAGTCACATGAAAAATGGCGGGTTCTATTGAGGAATTTCCTTTGGGCAATGGATATAAAGACAGCTTTGAGTATGGCTGTCTCTATTTTCGGTAGTTTTAGTTGGATATTTCGTAAGCGCGTCATCAACCACACATTCAATTAAACTGACAGCAGTTTTATGATCTTATCTCCACGACACAAAGAGATAAAATCATGGCTCACCGACGACGTAGCGACCAGGAATGGCTGGAGATATTTCAGCAGTACGAAAACAGTTCCTTAAACCAAAGGGAGTTCTGCCGACAGAATCAGCTCAGCCCTTCAACCTTCTTTTCTAAACGACGTTCACTGGAGCTTACCAGAGGTAACTCTACGAGCGGATTTGTCCGTGCAGAAGTTGTTGAGAAAACCACTCACTACCAGGTAACCAGTTCCTCTACAGAAAATATGATGCTCTGTATTAATGATGTTGAACTGAGCATCCCCCAAGGTACACCAGCCGATTATCTAGCAGAACTTATAAGGGCATTGTCATCATGAGGGGGATAACTGACGCACCAGCTATCTACCTATATCGAGAGTTCGTTGACTTCAGAAAGTCCATCAACGGGCTGGCAGCATTGGTTGAATCCGAAACTAATCTCTCCCTGGATTCAGGAGCGCTGTTCCTATTTACCAACAAGCAGCGAGATAAAATGAAGGTGCTTTACTGGGATAAAACAGGCTTCGCACTCTGGTATAAGCGTCTGGAAAAAGCGAAGTTCAAGTGGCCTTCCCAAGAGAAAAAACAGGTGTTTACGCTAAGCCAGTTCGAGCTGGACAGACTTCTGGCTGGCTTTACGATTATCGGCCATAAGCCTGTTGAAATACACGATTATACAATGAGTTAATCGCTATAAAAGTCAGATGTATCAGGTGTCTCAACCGCATTCTTAGTATAATAGATACCATGAAAAAGACGCCTGATATCAACCCTGACAGCCAAGGTGTTGCCGAGCTTCAAGCTATGGTGAAAGCCCTAATGGCTGAAAAGGTATCACTGCTTGAACAGTTCAAACTGGCTATCGACCGCCAGTTCTCTAAACGCTCTGAGGCACTCAAGCCTTACGATGAAGCGCAGGGCGATCTGTTCAATGAGGCAGAGTACGAAGTTGATACCGCTTCCGATGAAGAAGAAATCGTTACGACTACAACCACCAAAAAGGTTCGGGGTAAACGCAAACCGCTTCCTAAAGACTTGCCGCGTGAACGTATCGTTCTGGATTTAGCTGACGATGAAAATGTCTGCTCATGCTGCCAGCATTCGTTGCACAAGATCGGCGAAGATAGCTGTGAGAAGCTAGAGTTTACTCCAGCAGTGCTGAAGGTTCTGGAATATGTCCGTCCTAAGTACAGCTGCCGCCAGTGTGAAAAGGAAGCGGATAAAGTCAGCATTAGCCAAAAGCCTGCGCCTGTTAGTCTGCTCCCTAAGAGCTTCGCCACTGAAAGCCTCTTGAGTAACATCATCCTGGGCAAATACCAGTACGCCCTACCGCTCTATCGCCAGGAAAGTCTGTTTAAGCAATCTGGAATCGAACTCTCCAGAACCACTATGGCCCGCTGGGTGGTGCAGGTCAGCGAACACTTCACTCCTCTGTATCAGGCTCTTCACAAACACCTGCTTGAGCAAGTGGTCATCCAGGCAGATGAAACACCGCTCAATGTGCTTAAGGAAGAAAAGAAGTGCTACATGTGGGTTTACAGCTCTGGTGCAGACTCTCCCGAAGCTACGCTGGATGGTGTCAAAAATATCGCCTTGTTCGATTATCAAAATAGCCGTACGAGGGCCTGCCCCGAGGGCTTCCTTGGTGAGTTCGGCGGCTATCTACAAACGGATGGCTATAAAGCTTATGATGGGTTAACGAAGGTGGAACACCTTGGTTGCCTGGCTCATGCTCGCCGTAAGTTCATGGATGCTAAAAAGCTACAAGGGAAAGGAAAAACGGGCAAAGCTGATGTGGTACTGGCAAAAATCCAGAAGCTGTATGCGCTGGAAGCTCGTTTGAAAGGGAAGTCCGCCGAGGAGCGAATGGCAGAGCGCCAGAAACTCGCGCAACCAATGCTGGATGACCTGCACACATGGCTGACCTCGCAGAAAGTGGTGGAGTCCAGCCGACTGGGTAAAGCGATAAAGTATACCGTTGGTCAGTGGCCTAAGCTGGTTCGACACGTTGAAGATGGCCACTTATCTATCGACAACAACCGAGCAGAGCGTGCAATAAAATCCATGGTCATCGGGCGCAAAAACTGGCTCTTTGCCGACACTCCAAAAGGTGCGGATGCCAGTGCCATGCTGTACAGCATCATCGAAACGGCAAAGGCTAACGGGTTGATCTTGTACGACTACCTGGTTCAGTGTATGCAAGAACTGGCTAAGCCAGCACCTGATATCGAATCACTTCTCCCTTGGAACTTCTCTCACTGAGGCAGCGCCCGTGGGATCATGGGGCGCTTACAGTAAATCAGCCAAGAACTTGATATTAGGTTTTATAGGGAAAATGCCAGCCCCTAAAATGTGTAGAGTATGTAAGCAAACAAGTTTAATGAGATGGTACGTCCCTCTTCACAGCTAAACTTAATCTATGTTTAGCGCGAATAGAAAGGTGTCCCATGTCAACAGCTCATATCATTGGTATTGACCTAGGTAAAAATACATTCCACATTGCTGCACATGACAAGAGCGGCAATGAACTTTTTAGAAAGAAGTTATCGCGTAAAAAGTTACTTGAATTCTTGTCTTGCAGAGAGCCTTCAACCATTGCAATGGAGTCATGTGGTGGAGCACATTGGCTAGCTAGAAAGTGTGAGTCGTTAGGACATACTGCGAAACTCATCCCTCCCCAATACGTTAAGCCTTACGTGAAAACGAACAAGAACGACTTTATTGATGCCTGTGCTATCGCAGAGGCAGCATCAAGACCTTCTATGCGATTCACTAGTCATAAAACCGAATCGGCTCAGATCATTTCAACATTAAGAAAACTTAGAAATGGCTATATACGAGAACGAACAGCGTGCATGAATCGAATTGGTTCTATATTGCTCGAATTTGGAGTCAGCTTTCCTAAAGGTCATGCTGCAATGAAAAGACTGTTTCAATGGCTTGCTGATGAGGGTCATTATGTACCACCTCAGATAATCTTCGAGCTCAGTAAGTTGCTCGAGCATTATGAGATACTAAGTCGTAAAATTGAAAATCAACAAGTTAAGGTCGAAAAGTTACTTGCAGAAAATCCACAAATGGAACAGCTACAATCCATACCAGGTGTAGGTCCAGTGATAGCAAGTGCATGCCTTTCATCCGTAGGTAATCCAACAGACTTTAAAAATGGTAGAAACTTTGCGGCTTGGATAGGTCTGGTGCCTATCCAGTATTCTACAGGTGGAAAGACCACAATGCTGGGCATTTCAAAACGAGGGAACCGAGAACTAAGGACTCTCTTCATTCACGCAGCACGTTCTATTTTATGGCGAGATAAATCAGCCGAAAAATACTTTGGTAGTTGGCTTATAAACCTAAAACAAAGGAAGCCTTTCAATGTTGCTGTTGTAGTATTTGCAAACAAGCTTGCAAGGATAGCGTGGTCTGTAATGACTACAAATAAACCCTTTTTGATCAAAGCTTAATTCAAATTTGCAATGGATAAAAAAGATGACAAAACGGTTAGACCACCAGATTGAAAACCTGTTGCCCCAAACAGCAACTTAGTATGCTTATCGTTTTGCGAGGACAATCTGGCGCGAACCTCATCGTAGAGCTGAGCCATTAGGTCTCAATAAAGACTCTGAATATATTAGCGCAAATCAGCTCGTTATCTGGTTATCTACTTGCAATAACGGGACGTACCATATATTGGGGCAAAGGTGTGTTACATATTCACGTCAGTACACATCTGGACGTTTCTGAACTACGAAGCGACCAAGATGAAGGTTTGGAAAGTACAGGAGTTAAGGGTTTGGACCAAAATTATCAATCAGATAATTTTTAGTATTACGAAATTTAGAATGAGCGGTTAACTAAGCGCTACCTATTCATTAATTAGATAGCACTTTTTCTTTCACAACGAGGATGTGCGATTCGCTTTATGTAAAGCGCTTACAACTAATAACGGTAAGACATTGTTAAGAAGTGAATTCGATTATCGGTATAGTTACCAGTTGGTTGGATAATACCATTGCCTGCATTGATCTCTGCCTTACCGTTGTTTTGATACTGATAAGCGAGCCCTAATTGTCGACCTGAATCAAGTAAATACTCTGCTCCAACGCCAAATCGCCATTGCTTATCTACCGGAAGTAACACATCTCTTTTTTCTTTTGATACAGGACTAGAGTCGATACTTGCACCTGTGTAGAGCGTCCAACGATCCAACTTTTTCTGTAGCCCTAAACCTAGAGAGTAAGTCATGTCATATTTGGCATTGTAGTCATGCCAGTTTTCCATCTTCGCGTTGAGCAATATCGCCGTTGATTGAGTCAGCGAGTGTTGAATGCCTATGTCGAAATTGCGTACCCAAGATAGCTCAACTTCTGGGTCGAGACCTGTTGACGAACTAACTTCAAACTCGTGGTCGCTACTGTGATTGTATTGAGCTCCGATGCTTGTTTTATCATTGATTGAGTAGAATGTACTAAAAGCAAAAGTCGGAGCAATGCTGGTTCCGGAAGCAAGCTTGTCACTACTTGTGTTGATTCCTCCAACCACATCTATACTCGCATGCTGCAAGATTGCCGAAGCTCCAATCGAGAGCCTATCTGAAAGTTGGTAAGACATCGCCCCAGTCAAGTTGACGATAGAAATCGCATTTTCACTGATTAAATTAATAGGATCAGCAGAAACGCCATTGCTATAGTCGACGCCAATTCCTCCCGCTGAGTGTAATGATGCTCCCACTACCGTATTTTCGTTCATACGTTTCGCATACGACAGATGTGGTGCTATCAAGCCTTTTGATGATTCAGTCGTTGCTCCATTGTCTTCGCGTGTGAATGTTGAGAAGACATCAATATACTGGCCTCCGATTTGATAAGAGCTCTGTTTGATTTGAGATAGAGCCGCCGGGTTGGAGACCGTCGCTGATGAGTCCAATGCGTTGGTTACATTACCAGCGCCAGCAGTAGCAACACTTTTGGTTGTCGCGAGTTGAGACATACTAAGGCCAGCAGCATTTGTGCACGAACTAAATGCGCCGATGGTAAGTATAGCGAGTGTTGTTTGATTGAGTTTCATGGAAGCTTTCCCAGTTAAAAATACGAAAGTGGAAGGGGGACCTGCCAACGAACGCATTGTATTCGGGAGAAAAACCAGATGTAGAGAAGTACTGCTATACCTCCCATAGGTTCAACCTATAGATAGCAACAGTCTATGAGAGATATAGATGTGGTTACCTACAATCATATCGATAGTGAAATTACCCTAAAGTTTTCTATATTGGGGAATAACTATGCAGATTCATCCAACCACCTTATCTTATGACCTTTACCCTTCGATATATCAGGTATTAGAGTCCACGACCTTTATGTGGCTAATTGTTATTGTTACTTTGGTCGCCGCAAGCTGGGTATTGAGTAAACTTTGGTATATCCATTCGATTCCCAAACATCTAGCAAAAGAACAGGGATTAGGACAGGCTAAGCTGATTTTTTGGCTGTGTATTCTCGGGTTGTTTTACAAGCCTTTATGGGTGCTCGCTGTACTCGCTATTGTTACCGATTGGGCGAAGCTTCAACTGTGGATTAAAGGAGCGGTATCATGAAAGAGATCATGCTGCCTTATATCTTAATTGTGTGGTTGTTGTTTAAGTTTAATGTCCTAAAAAGAACGGGACGTAATTACTTCATAACCACATCAATCGGATTGTTTTTACTGGTTAGCCTGTTCTTAGGCCATCGCTTTTTCTCTCCCATCGATCTCACTAACTCCACCACGGTAAAAGCTCCTCACTCCGTACTTTCCCCAGCATTGGGGCAGCAAATAGAGACTGTTTTTGTTGACCATAATAGCCATGTTAAGAAAGGGGACGTTCTATATACGCTTGTGGATGACAAAATTACTGCTTCAATTTCTGAGATCAATTCGAGCATTGATGAAATGGATAAAACCATTGAAGCTCAAATTGTAAAACTTGCCCAAGCGAAAAGAAACTTAGACAGAAATCTCAACCTTGATCAGCATGTAAGCTTGAAAGAATTAGAAGAGTCTCAAGATGGTGTCGAGCTGCTCTGTGCAGAAATGGACGTGTTGATAGCTAGGCGAGATGGTATGCAGGCGAGAAAGAAAAGCTTAGCATTTGATTTATCGCGATTAACGGTACGAGCTCCATTTGATGGACTTATAACTCACGTGTTTATTGCAGATGGCTCAAGGGTCGGATCTCTACATATATGGGATACTTCTAAGAAATTCGTTGAAATGCGTATCCCAGATCAGACATTTAATAACATTAAACCTGGTCAATTTAGCGAATTCTATATCGATGCGTACCCTGGGCAAATCTTTAGGGCAAGGGTTCATAGCCTTGTGAAAGCGACGGGTGAGTCGCAAGGTAATTTGCTGCCTCAAGAGCAAGGTGTTTCGGCTCATATTCAGCGAGGGGCCGCCACTGTCGGACGAACCGTCATTCTTGAAATTGATGATAAGACGATGGCGAAAGTGCCAATTGGGGCAACGGGTTCGGCATGGATTAGTGCTTCAAAACCCTATCCGATTTTAGGGTTCATAGACATCATCGGTGGCGCGACGTTACGTTTAACTTCGGTTAAGTCTTATCTTTTTGCTATCTAACTCATTCATTTTTCGATAAATCGATGGATAGGCTCTTTTCAATGAGAAGAGCCTTCTGTTTATCATTTTGATTTAAAATCATATTTTGGTTGTTTAGAAAACATGCCGTTATACTGAACATGCCAGTGGGCAAAAATACCTTTCTACAGAAAATGAAATCTATGCAAAGTGATCAGCAATTCGATCTGAATTTAATCAGAACATTCTTTGAGGTTTACCGAACGGGTTCGTTTACTAAAGCGGGCAATAATATTGGTATAAGCCAACCTTCTGTAAGTGCTGCGGTTAGAAAAATGGAAGCGGATATTGGTTATCAGCTTTTTGTAAAGCAAGGGCGAGGCATTAGCCCTACTGCCAACGCACATAAACTCGCCGCACGATGTCATCAAGGTTTCAATGAGATTATTAACGCAGTGACAGATGATGTGAGTTTCGAGGTACATGTGAATGAAGCGCTTCTCCATCAAGTCGTTAATCTCGACCATGCTCAAATACAAGAGACGCCAGCTGAGCAGATAGATGTCATAGAAAGGCTGCGCAACCAATCTTTGGATCTCGCCCTGTCTGTTTTTACGGTTAGAGACCCATCACTGATTATTGAGCCAATTGTTGAAGAAAAAGCGGTAGTCATTTGTCGAGCTGATCACCCATCAATTGGAGCTTCAATGACGAGTGAGGAATTTTATCAGCAGCAACACATCATACTATCTACCAAATGGGAAAGAATGACAGGCTTTGAGCATGGTGCTAAGTCGATAGTTCAAGAGCGCAAGGTTCATAGCGTTGTGGGTTCGCTTTCGGCCAAGTTAATGTTGGTATCGAAATCTGATGCGGTCGCTGTTATATCAGAAGGCTTTGCCAAGTATTGGCAAAGCACGTTGGGGTTAAAAACGCTTGAGTGTCCCGTTGAGCTTAGCGCTATCAATTATGGTTTGGCTTACCACAAACGATACGCTAACAATGAGCAACACAAGTCGCTCAGAGAAGCTATTAAGCGCCGTATCGCGGGCGGGTGGTAACCTTAATCATTGAGTTAGATTACCCACAGCAACGTTTATATTTTTGACCACTGCCACATGGGCAAGGTGAGTTCCTGCCGACAGGGTTCATTTTAATAGCACTGGTTTTGGGCTCTCTGTAGTTGAGTGTCCACATCAGTTCTGCAGGAGATCGCCCCTGTTTGAGTAAGCTGCACATTTCCTGCATGTAGGTTGCGGTATGTTCAAAAAATAGCTTATAACCCTGACAGAAGTAATTGTGGTTAGGCAACCCATTTGGGCTAATAGCAAAGCGCTGCTTTGGACATCCGCCATTGCATGCGAACTTGTACTTACAGCGTTTGCAGTCTGCGTTTAGCGTTTCTTGTTTGTCTTTTCCGAACTGAATAGCCTGAGCGCTCGTATTGCACTCCTCGATGGACTTGTCGTGAATATTGCCCAACAAATGTTCAGGGTAAACATAGTGGTCACAGTTGTATAAATCCCCATTTGCCTCAAGAGCAAAGGCGTGACCACAACGCTGTGCGAAGTGACAAATACTAGGGTGCTCACCAAACCAGCTGCTCAATGTACTATCGAACATGTTGATATAAATTCGGCCAATATCTTTTCGTACCCATTGGTCAAAAATGGCATTCAAAAACTCACCATATTGACGCGCAGGTACGGACCACTCCTTGACATCCGCCAATGTTTCGTTCGGTAGAACCAAACGTAATTGATCACCTTTGACTTCCCTCGCTTCGCGTTCGACCAGAGGCGTAAACTGGATGTGGGTTGAACCAATATCCTTGAGCAATTGATAGACACGCTCCGGATACTTGACGTTTTCTCGGTTCACCACGGTCAGTGTATTAAAATCTACGTTATGCTTTTTTAGCAGTTCGACCGCTTGCATTACCTTTGCGTGGGTAGGTTTGCCTGCTCTGTTTTTTCGATAGCAGTCATGCAGGTCAGCGGGGCCATCAATCGACAGGCCAACAAGAAAGTTGTGCTGTTTAAAGAAACGACACCAGTCATCATTAAGCAACAAACCATTGGTTTGAAAACTGTGCTCTACCTTCTTTCCGCCCGCGTATTTGTTACTCAGCTCTACGGCTTGTTGGAAAAAAGCCAGCCCCATGAGCGTAGGCTCACCTCCTTGCCAAGTAAGCTGAACGTGGTCATTTTTCTGTGCTTCAATAGTCTGCTTAATATAAGCTTCCAACGTTTCGTCGTTCATACGCCAGTTGTTTTGGCGATCTGGATAGAGCTTTTCTTTCTCTAGATAGAAACAGTAATCACAGTCAATGTTACAGATTGATCCAGTTGGTTTTGCCATTACGTGACAACTAGTCGGTGTTTGCATGAAAGCTCCTCACGGCCAAAGGACGCGCGATAAATCGGCGTTGTTGAATGTTGCTTTGTAGTCGCTGTACGTGGCTACCAACCGGGACAATACATCTACAGTTGGTAGCGACAGGTTGTGATAACGGGATCGTTAGTTGAGTGTGTAATCCACAAACTCAATGCGGTTCGGATACTCGAAAGGTGCTTTGTATTCTGGTGTCACCGGAGAGCCCAGATCCATACCGATATCGGTCGTTTCTGTTACGGCAAAGCGAAGCGGCACAGTGTTTCCAATTTTCTCAGAACCCACCTCTTTGCCATTCACATACAGTGTTGCGGTACCACCGCCACCATGTTCATTAGACTCTTGCTTGTAGTCCATCCTGATGTTGAGAGTGCCACTTGGCAATGGCTCATCTGATGTCACATGGAAGCGTTTTTTGTTGAAGAAGTTGTAGTGGTAGTGCAGTTTGCCATCCTTAATATAGATGGTGTAGCCAGCAACATTGCCCCCAACCGCCACGATGACACCTTCATCACCTTGGTTGTAGTCCAACTTCGATTCAATAGTGTGGCTACGTGAGTAGACCGGAGGCGTGCCGCCTTCTGGTATGCGCACTGTGCCTTGGTAATATCTGAAGTGCTTTTTACCACGAGTAATCGACGGGCGGTTTGGGTTTACTACGCGCTCTGCATAACGGTCATCCAATGGGTAGACGTCATACTTGTTGGCTTCCTCATCGAATATCTTCTTCAGCTCTTCAAGTTTCTCTGGGTGAGACTTAGCAAGATCATTTGCTTGAGAGAAGTCTTCATCAATGTTGTAGAGCTCCCAAGTGACATCATCAAACCCTTTCGATCCTATAAAGGCCCACGGTACGCCGTGGAATGCCGATGCCATCCAACCTTCATGATAAATAGCCATATGACCTGCTACTTCAAAGTACTGTGTTTTTCTCGTGCCTTCTTTGTCCGCATCATCAAATGAGTAGTTCATCGGAACACCGGCCATTGGCGATTGTTCAACACCGTTCACTTCTGTCGGAGTTTCAATCCCTGCAGCTTCATAAATAGTCGGGGCAATATCGACAACATGGTGGAACTGTGTGCGTTTTTCATTGCTCGCTTTGATGCCTTCTGGCCAAGAAACGATGAGACCATTTCGGGTTCCGCCAAAGTGAGATGGGACACGTTTCATCCATTGGAAAGGGGAACTTCCCGCCCAAGCCCAAGGTACTGCGTAGTGGTTTTCAAAGTCTTTTCCACCGATACCATCAATCACTTCTAACTGATCTTCAACCGTATCTGGGAAACCATTTTGTACCATCATGTTGTTGGTTGTACCGATGAGAGTACCTTCACCGCTAGCGCCATTATCGCCGACGACATAGATAACCATGGTGTTTTCTGCACCCGGAATATCCTTCGCCTGTTCGATTAGATTACCCACCCAGTGATCGGTGTGCGCCATAAAACCAGCGGCTACTTCCATTTGACGTGCAAAGAGCTTTTTCTCGTCCTCAGACTGTTCATCCCACGCAGGGATCTCATCCGGTCTCGGGGTCAGTTTCGTGTCTTTAGGAATGATGCCAAGTTGCTTCTGCCTTTCAAATGTGTGCTCACGCATCGCATCCCAGCCATCATCAAACTGACCCTTAAATTTGTCGATCCATTCGCTACCCACATGGAAAGGAGCGTGGATGGCACCTGTTGAGAAGTACGCGAAGTAAGGCTTATCTGGGTTAAGGGATTTTTGTTGTTTAATCCATTTAACAGCGTCGGTCGCAAGATCTTCGGTCAGGTGGTACGTCTCACCCGGTTTCTTTTCAGGCTCTACAGGCAGGGTGTTTTTAAAGAGCTGAGGTTCATACTGGCTGGTTTCGCCCCCCATGAATCCGTAGAAGTATTCAAAACCTAATCCAGTTGGCCAGCGATCAAATGGCCCAGTCTGGTTCGTTTCCCAATCTGGGGTATTGTGCCATTTACCCCACGCTGCCGTGTTGTAGCCGTTTTGCTTTAAAATCTCAGCAACACTTGCCGAATCTTTACCCCAGATACTGTGGTAACCAGGATAGCCCGATGACATTTCGGAAATGGTACCAAAACCTAACTGGTGATGATTTCGTCCTGTTAGCAATGACGCCCTTGTTGGGCTGGATACTGCCGTTGTATGGAAACGGGTGTACGTGACGCCTTCTTCAGCCAGTTCGTCCAATGCAGGGGTCGGGATCGGGCCGCCCAATGTTGATGTTTGACCAAAGCCAACATCGTCAAGGATGACAAGGATAATGTTTGGAGCACCTTCAGGAGCTTCAACGGGTTGCGGGTAATCTTCTTTTGATTCTGCGATTGTACGACCAATCTTCCCGTTAAATTCTGGGATTTCGTACGGTAGTACACTTCCCGAACCATATGAACTGAAGGGTAGCGCCAGTGTTATTGCTGTAAGTAAGAATTTATTTCTCATTTCAATGACCAACGTTAATAGAGATTTATAACAAAACGGTTTGTTCCCAAGTTATGAATGGGGGTGTAGATAGGTGTTTGGCCTCCTAGATAGGAAAGATCGGCTAGCGATATAAAGGGGATGAAGGCTATTTTAATGGTGAGGTAGAATTGATATAGGGAGTGGCCACGATACATGTCATAGGCTGACGCTATGAGTTTGTGATAACGACGGTGTATGAGGTTTTACTGATTAATTGCCGAGGCTGTAACAGATTCTGTGTATCTGCCATCTAGTTAATGTATTTTTCTAATCGTTCCTCGAACTCGATAATAAATCGACTCATAGCTTGACGCCAGTTTTGAATGGGCATTGTCCATTTCTTGCTTGCGTCTTTGATCGCTAGATACACCATCTTGGTTGCGGCCTCGTCGTTTGGGAAGATCTTACGTTTCTTGAGTGCTTTCCGTATTACGCTGTTCAGAGACTCAATCGCATTGGTGGTGTAAATGGCCCGACGGATATCTTCAG
>NZ_QRHC01000008.1 GCF_003415655.1 Vibrio maerlii | reverse complement strand
CTCTCTAGCTCTCTAGCTCTCTAGCTCTCTAGCTCTCTAGCTCTCTAGCTCTCTAGCTCTCTAGCTCTCTAGCTCTCTAGCTCTCTAGCTCTCTAGCTCTCTAGCTCTCTAGCTCTCTAGCTCTCTAGCTCTCTAGCTCTCTAGCTCTTCCTCTCGCATCTATGTCATTTACCTGTTACGCTTTCTGAATACAAATAATAAGGAAGCATGTCATGCCACATTTACGTTTTCGTGCAGTAGAGCCACAGACGGTTCAAGCTTTATCTTCTACGCTATTAGATGACTTACAACCTCTAATGGATTGCCCGCGCGATGATTTTACCTTTGAGTATATCTATTCAACCTTCTTTCATGAGGGCGAGGTAACGGAAGCGTATCCGTTTGTTGAAGTACTGTGGTTTGATAGGGGACAAGAAGTGAAGGATAAGGTTGCCCAAGCTGTAACTCTGCGAGTACGTGAAGTGATTGAGGAAGAAGTAGAGTATGTCGCTGTGGTGTTTACTGGTTTGGAAGGTAACAACTACTACGATAATGCAGAGCATTACGGAAAATAAGTCATTTAGTGGATAAAGTTCAGAATACAAAAGAGCCAGCTATTTAGCTGGCTCTTTGCTGCAATCTTAGGCGAGGCCTTGGATAATGACAAACTTCTCTAGAAGTTCTTCTTCCGTCTCGACTCGATTAGGATCTGTGATGATACATTTGGTTATCGGACACACTGACTGACAAGTTGGCTTGTCATAGTGGCCTTTACATTCTGTGCACAGATCAGGGTCAATCTCATAGATGCTATCACCCATACTAATTGCGTCGTTTGGGCACTCTGGCTCACACATATCACAGTTAATACAAGATTTTTTGATTAGCAGTGCCATTGATTATTTACCAGTTGGGTTACGCGTATCCTGACCAGAGTTTAGGTTGCGCATTAACAGACCGTATTCTAGATCCATATCCTGTGGAACTGGAATAAACACGAAGTGGCCGTTACCCTTTGCGTCCTCGATGGTTTCGCTCTTGCGGTTTTCCATCGCTTCTAGAGTGAAGATTACGTTGCCGTTTGGTGTCATCAGCTCAAGGCTGTCACCGACAATGAACTTGTTCTTAACTTCAACTTCAGCGAAATCGCCACGGCGCTTGCCTGTGAACTCACCTACAAATTGCTGAGCATCAGATACTGAGTAGCCGTAATCGTAGTTCTGGTACGCATCGTGAGTATGACGACGTAGGAAGCCTTCCGTGTAGCCACGGTGAGCAAGGCTCTCTAGAGTAGTCATTAGGCTCTCATCAAATGGTTTACCTGCAACTGCATCATCAATCGCTTTACGGTAAACCTGAGCAGTACGAGCACAGTAGTAGAATGACTTAGTACGACCTTCGATCTTAAGTGAGTGCACACCCATCTTAGTTAGACGCTCAACGTGCTGGATAGCACGTAGGTCTTTTGAGTTCATGATGTAAGTGCCGTGCTCATCTTCGTAAGCGGCCATTTTCTCTTCTGGGCGGTGTGCTTCAGAAAGTAGAACCACTTCATCAGTTGGCTTGCCACGACCGATAGTCGTCTCTGGACGCTCGTCTTGAACTTCGACTGCTTGCGCTTCTGCTGGATCAAATTTCTCAACGATATCGCCAGTTTCGTTCTCTTTGCCTTCTTCAACCTTGTACTCCCAACGACATGCGTTAGTACACGTACCTTGGTTAGGGTCACGCTTGTTGATGTAGCCAGACAATAGACAACGGCCTGAGTAAGCCATACATAGAGCGCCGTGAACGAACACTTCTAGCTCAGTCTCGGGACAGTGTTCACGGATCTCTTCGATCTCTTCTAGAGAAAGCTCACGAGAAACAATCACACGCTCAACGCCGTTTGCAGCCCAGAATTTAACTGTTGCCCAGTTTACTGCGTTCGCCTGTACAGACAGGTGAATTGGCATTTCAGGGAAGGCTTCACGAACCATCATGATAAGACCTGGGTCAGACATGATCAGTGCATCAGGGCCCATCTCTACAACCGGTTTAAGGTCGCGGATGAAAGTCTTTAGCTTTGAGTTGTGTGGTTGGATGTTACATACCACATAAAGCTTCTTGCCTAGGGCATGGGCTTCGTTGATACCAATTTGTAGGTTTTCGTGGTTGAACTCGTTGTTACGTACGCGAAGGCTGTAACGTGGTTGGCCAGCGTATACCGCGTCTGCGCCGTAGGCAAATGCGTAACGCATGTTTTTAAGGCTACCAGCTGGTGACAGTAGCTCAGGTACGAATGCTTTCTCAGTCATGTGTAATTCTCTTTGTTCTGATCTCAAGTCAGTGCGATTCCACCTAGTGGAATCGGGGCGCAAATATTACGCTAAATTGTGATGTAAGTACATAAACAAAAATCCCCGCTCAGGAGAGCAGGGATTGATTCAATAGAAAGTAAATATCGCTTTAAGTCGCGATTAGTTTCGCTTTCTTAAGCAGCGTTACTTTTGCGAGCATGCGTAAGCAATCGTAAATGCCTGTTCTTGGAACTGCTTTAGGCCAGTGTCTTTGAACTTGATTGGCATAGGGTTACGCTTAAGTTTTTCTTTGATTTCGTTTGATGGCACAACCGTTACATCCAAGCCGTCAATTAACTGAATCGCAGCTTCCAGTTTAAAGCCGTTACCGCCGCCAGCAAATTTGCCTTTGGTTTGGCGCTGCTTAATTACCACTTTCTCAATCTTGTAATCTTCAACTAGCTTTGCGAAAGCGAATTGGTAATCTCGCACTTGCTGAGTGTCATTCGCATTAGCAATAGATACTTTAGAAACACGACAGTCTTGAATGCTGAATACACTGGCAGAAGCATCCAGAATACAGATAACAGCATCATTACCTTTGATTTCTACACCACAAATTTTCATATCATTAGTCTCTAATTAAGCATTTGAATTTGGTAATCCACCTAGCATTTCATAAAGGTTTGGCAGAAACGCGCTGAACTCACCACACATCAATGAGAAGTCTGCATCAAAGCGAGCCGCTTGGTCTTCACGTGGGATGTCATCATTTTCATCGCGTAGTTCGTCTGAGAACTTGAGGCGTTTAATACTTGCGTCTTCTGCAAGAATAAACTCAATACGACCTTGCCAGTCTAATGCGAGCTTGGTGACGACCTTGTTGGCTTCGATGTGGTTTTTAATCTCATCTGTATCGAGTTCTTGTTTCTTCACTCGAACGATACCGCCATCTTCTTGGATGGCTTTAAGCTCTGCTTCATCTAGCATGGTGACGCCCTGAGGCGTGGTCCCTGATTGAACCCAATCCGTCAGCGTTGATTCAACAGCCTGCTCTGGAATAGCCGGAACAACCGGTAGGCTACCCATAGTCTTACGAAGTAGTGCGAGTACATCTTCCGCTTTTTTATAGCTGCTCGCATCCACTAGGATCAAGCCCTCTTTTGGCATGATTAGCAGGTTAGTATGACTGCTGCGGCTGAATGCACGAGGGAGAAGATCAATAATGATGTCTTCTTTTAGCGTGTCCTTTTCTTTCTTTTTAAGAGGACGCCCCTCTTCTGCTTCTAGTGCATCTACCTTGGCATTTAGGGACTCTTTAATTACTGATGCCGGAAGCATTTTTTCTTCTTTCTTTGCACACATAAGAATTCGACCCTCAGAAACGTGAGTCATCATATCTCCATGCTTACCCATTGCTGTAACCCAACCAAATTTCTGTTTGTCTTGGCTACCACACGGTGTAAAGCGGAACTCTTCAAGTTGCTTTTCTAGTTTGTCTGCGTTGAATTCAACATCGCGATTGACACGATAGGCGAGGCAATTTTTAAACCACATTTAGATAGTCTCTACTGATTGAGTAACGCAGACATGATAGGGGATTCTGAATCTGATGTCTCAGTTTAGAGCTCAAACTGCTGAATTTAGTCAAGTAAATTATGGTTCAGCCTTAATCAATTGAGAAAATAAACTAATGAAAACAATGAGAATCTAATATGAATTTTTCTTTGCAAAGGTCACAAAAGTGTCATAATTATTCTTGATAATGCTTTGCATCGCCGGTCTGGTGAGTTGGCTCAGAACAAATATAAGGTTACGCAACTATGTCGAGAAGAATATTGGTCGTTGAAGATGAAGCGCCAATTCGTGAAATGCTCTGCTTTGTGTTGGAGCAGAAAGGTTACCAAGCTATCGAAGCTGAAGATTACGATACCGCGGTAAACAAGTTAGCAGAACCTTTCCCTGATCTTGTTTTGTTGGACTGGATGTTACCTGGTGGTAGTGGTATCAACTTCATCAAGCATATGAAGCGCGAAGAATTGACCCGTAATATCCCTGTAGTGATGCTAACTGCTCGCGGTGAAGAAGAAGATAAAGTACGTGGTTTAGAAGTCGGTGCGGATGATTACATCACTAAACCATTCTCACCTAAAGAATTGGTCGCGCGTCTAAAAGCGGTGATTCGACGTGTGACACCAACAGCACTCGAAGATGTCATCGATGTTCAAGGTTTGAAGTTAGACCCTGTTTCTCACCGCGTGACAGCAAACGATGCGCCATTAGATATGGGACCGACTGAGTTTAAGATGCTGCACTTCTTCATGACGCACCAAGAGCGTGTCTACAGCCGTGAGCAATTGTTGAATAATGTCTGGGGTACTAACGTCTACGTCGAAGACCGTACAGTTGATGTACATATTCGTCGCTTACGTAAAGCATTAGAATCGGCAGGTCACGATAAGTTGATACAAACTGTGCGTGGTGCAGGTTATCGCTTCTCGACAAAATCTTAAGTAAGAATTAATGAATGCTGGTAATTTAATGTTGCCAGCATGGAGAGTTAAATGGTTGAAAGGTTGACCTGGAAAAAGCTGGCATGGGAGTTGGTTTTTTTCTATAGCCCTTGGGTTCTTGTAGGGTGGTTTTTTGGGTATATGCCGTGGTTGCTGTTAGCTGCTACGGTTTTGCAGCTTCTATGGCATCTACATAATCAAATGCGTTTATCTGCTTGGTTGTGGGATGAAAAGCGCCTAACACCACCTTCAGGAACCGGAAATTGGGAGTCGCTTTTCAATGGTATTTATCGCCTTCAACAGCGTCAGCGTCGCAAGCGTAAAGAGCTGACAAATTTGATCCGCCGTTTCCGGAACGGTGCTGAATCCCTACCGGATGCGGTAGTGGTATTTCGTAGCGAAGGTAACATAGTTTGGTGTAACCGCCTTGCGCAGCATCTATTAGGCTTCCGTTGGCCTGACGACTCCGGTCAGCCTATCGCTAATCTTATCCGCACACCTGATTTTATTAAGTATCTTAACAAAGCTGATTTTTCTGAGCCGCTTGAGATGTGCTCGCCGCTCAATGTTGAGCGTATGCTAGAGCTGCGTATTGTGCCTTACACTGAGGGTGAACACCTGATGGTGGTGCGTGACGTTACCCAGTTGAAGCAACTCGAGGGTATGCGTCGCAACTTCTTTGCCAATGTTTCACATGAGCTTCGAACCCCAATGACGGTTTTACAGGGTTACCTGGAGATGACCGAAGACCCTGACATGGTTGTTGGCCCTATGTGGACCAAAGCTCATGGGGTGATGACTGAGCAACTTAATCGAATGAATGCTTTGGTTAATCAATTGCTGACGCTATCTAAAATTGAAGCAGCACCCATGCATGATCTCGATGAAGTCGTTAATGTGCCAGCTATGCTTGAAGTCTTAGAGAAAGAAGCCGTTAGCCTCAGTGGTGATCGTCAACATAAACTTACGTTCGATGTGGACTCGAGTCTAAAAGTCTTTGCAGATGAAGACCAGTTGCGAAGCGCAATATCTAACCTCGTTTACAACGCCGTGAAATATACACCTGACGGTGCTGAAGTAACGGTTCGCTGGTATCGCTCAAATGCCGGAGCAACGCTGGAAGTGGAGGATGGTGGTGATGGAATTGAACCTCAGCATCTGCATCGACTGACTGAGCGTTTCTACCGTGTGGATAAAGCAAGATCTCGAGATACTGGTGGTAGTGGATTAGGTTTAGCGATTGTGAAACATGCACTGAATCACCATGACTCGCATCTAGAAATCCAAAGTGAGGTGGGCAAGGGCAGCATGTTCTCCTTTGTACTGCCTCAGAGATTGGTTGTTTAATTATGCGATTGCTCGCGCGTGCGTTCATCTCGATAACTGCTGTATTGAGCAGCTCTGCACTCGCTGAGACTCAACTGCCGCCTTACACTAAGTTATCCGGTGTGAGTGGTAACGTTTTATCGGTAGGCTCAGATACGCTTGCTGGCATGACGACCTTATGGGCAGAAGAGTTTAAGGCTATTTACCCAAATGTGAATTTGCAGGTACAAGCATCTGGTTCATCAACCGCACCGCCGGCACTCGCTGAAGGTACTGCTCAGTTTGGCCCTATGAGTCGATCAATGCGTGCAAAAGAAATAGAGGCTTTTGAGCGTAACTATGGCTATAAACCAACTCAACTTAGAGTCGCTATTGATGCCATTGGGGTATTTGTGCACCGCGATAATCCAATTGAAGGGCTCAACTTTCGCCAATTAGATGCAATCTTTTCTTCAACATTACGATGTGGAAAAAACCAGAATATTAATAGTTGGAGTGAGCTAGGTATTTCTCAAGAATGGGCGAAGCGTCGTATTCAATTGTTTGGCCGTAATTCAGTTTCAGGCACCTATGGCTACTTTAAACAGAATGCGCTTTGTAATGGTGACTTCAAAAAATCAGTCAATGAGCAACCAGGTTCTGGATCAGTTGTTCAGTCCGTAGCCTCTTCGATCAATGCTCTGGGATACTCTGGTATTGGCTATCATGTGTCAGGAGTTAAGCTGATACCTATTGCTCGCCATGAAGATGATTTTGTACTACCAGAAAAGAAAAACATCCTTGATGGTCGCTACCCACTATCTAGATTCCTTTATGTTTATGTCAATAAACACCCTGACAAACCACTACCCAAGGTCGAGCAAGAGTTTATTCGCTTTATCTATTCGGAAATCGGTCAGAGGCTGGTTGAGAAAGACGGCTATTTGGGAATTAGCGCCGAGTTTGCACAAAGCGAGTTAGCAAAGGTCGGGTTGTAACCCGACCATTTATTTGAGCTAGTCAAACTGGATTAAGCGAATTTTAAGTCCCATTCGGCACTGGCCCACAGCTCCTGCTCAATCATAAGATCGGCATACAACAATTTATTGTTTTCCAACCATTGCTCATCATTACTCGTTAGTTCCCACGTATCACCTTTCAGTAATAGGTTGAGAGCAGGTAATGGCTCATCACTGCGTTGACCATTGAGTAATATCGATAATCTCAGGATGCGAATGAGGCTAAGGATATGCTTCCTCTTAAACAAGTTAAACTCGGGTAGCTCTTGTAGCTTGAGCGACTTTCTTTGAAAGCGAGCCAATGCTGCCATTACCAGTTGCTGTTCGCTGTTAAAACCAGGCATGTTAGTATGCTGGAGGATATAAGCAGAATGTTTATGAAAACCACGAAAACTAATGCTTAAGCCCACCTCATGCAGCAACGAACTCCAATCCAATAAATCGAATAATGGGCTCTTTTTCTTGATTCCCAATTCATCATGAACTTGCGTTAGAAACTCTCTTGCTTGCCCTTTAACACTGGCGGCATGCTCTAGATCGACTGAGTGCTTGATGGCTAGGTTTTCGGTAGTGCGCATACGGATGTCAGAGCGTTCAAAGCGCTCCTCCATTTCATAAAGAACCCCTTCTCTAAGAGCTGCCTCTGAGAAATGTATCTCCTTGATGGACAGAGCCTTAAATATCGCTGTTAAGATGGCAACACCTGCGGCAAATACAGGTTGACGCTCAACAGTTAACCCCTTTAGGTCCAAGCCGCTAATGTTGTCGTGTTCGCACAGGGTTTCTATTAAATGCTCAAGTCGCTTAAGAGTGATAAGTGCGTCTTCATAGCCCAGACCAATGAGAACCTCTTTGATTGCCTTGATGGTACCCGAAGAACCGAGTGCTACATCCCACCCTTTCTTTTTGTATTGATTGGCTAACGGTTCCAATCGTTGTTGAGCTGCAATGATGGCTTTGGAAAAGTTCTTCTTGGTAAGCTTTCCTTTAGAGAAAAATTTATGAGTGAAGCTAACACAGCCCATTTGCTTACTGTTAACCAATTTCGCTTCAAACCTTTTACCTATGATGAGTTCGGTACTTCCGCCACCAATATCGATAACTAACTTTGTGTCGGTTTCCTGCTGGGTATGTGCAACCCCAAGGTAGATAAGGCGAGCTTCCTCTTCTCCGGGAATAACTTCAATAGGAAAAGGTAGGACTTCTTGAGCACGCTGGATAAAGATATGAGCGTTATTTGCTACACGGAGAGTATGAGTGGCGGCGATGCGCACATTTTCAACGTCAAAACCTTGTAAGCGCTCGGCAAACATTGCTAAGCACTCAAGCCCTCGTTCCATAGATTCATGACTAAGGTTATTGTGAGCATCCAAGCCAGAGCCTAAACGCACACGCTGTTTGTGTCGGCTGACCATTTGTAGCTCTTGGCCAATAACTTTAGCGACCACCATGTGGAAACTATTAGAGCCGAGGTCTATTGCTGCGACATCTTTAACGGATTGAGAAGCCGCATCTATAGGGATAGTAGCGGCTAGGGGAGCATCGTTTGGGTTAATCTGATCTGCTGTTTTCGCTTTGCTCATCTTTCAGTTCTTGTTCTCTGGCTTTTTTGGCCTGCTTCTCGACCTGTTTTAAGTAATCATAGATAGCGATTTGAGAACGAATTTTTTTGCGATTGCCTCGGGCAACGTATTCGTTACTCATCTCTTTATCAATCCATCTAGCCTTAACTGTATCCGTAAAATGAAGATTTACAATGTCGATAATGCGCTGTTTCAAGCGCTCGTCACGGATTGGTGCTGCAACTTCAATGCGATGGTCTATATTTCTCGTCATCCAATCGGCCGACGATATATAGACCTGTGGATCACCATCATTGTGTGTAATGAGAACGCGAGGGTGCTCCAGAAAGCGGTCGATAATACTGATGATCTTTATGTTCTCACTGACACCTTCAACCCCAGGGACAAGAGAGCACATGCCTCGAATGATCATACGAATTTCTACACCAGCATTACTGGCACCATAAAGTTTGTTGATGAGACCTTTATCAACCAAGTTATTTACTTTGAGGGTGATATGGGCTTTTTTCCCAGCTTTAGCATTGGCGATTTCAGTATCGATTATCCGATAGAGTTTTTTGCGTGAGTTTCTAGGGGATACAATCAATTGATCAAACTTCACCGGACGATAGGGGTTTTCAATATACCCAAAGACTTGACGAACTTCTTTAGTGAGCTCTGGAGCGGCTGAAAGCAATGAAAAGTCAGTATAGATACGAGCGTTCTTCTCGTGAAAATTCCCCGTACCAATATGAGCATAGTGAAAAATTTCTTCTTGTTCTTTTCGGCTAATCAACATAAGTTTCGCGTGGATCTTTAGCCCCGGCGCACCAAAGATAACGTGTACCCCTGCATCGGTAAGAACTCGAGACCACTCAATATTTGCTTCTTCGTCAAAACGAGCCTGTAGTTCAACGACAACGGTAACTTTTTTTCCGTTATGTACTGCGTCAATGAGAGAGTTCAGGAGACGAGAGTCCTTAGCAACACGGTAAATGTTGATTTTGATGCTAACCACTTTCGGATCAAACGAAGCTTGTCGAACAAGTTCGGTGACGTGATCAAAGGTGTGATAGGGATAATGGAGCAAAATATCTTTAGCTTTAATTGCATCAAAATAGTTAGCATACCCTTCAAAATCGTCGCATTTGATCGGTGGTAGTGGTTTGTTTTCCAAGTATTTTGCACCCATGTTCGGAAAACTAATGAAGTCCTTGAAGTTATGGTAGCGTCCGCCAGGAATAAGGCTATCGTAGTTTGAAATGCCCAGTTTCTTGCACAAGAACGTCAGCATATTTTCGGGCATGGTTTCTTCATAAATAAATCTTACTGGCATCGCACTTAATCGCTGGGCTACCCCTTCGGACATTTGCTCTAATAGGCTATGGTCGACTTCAAAGCTTAGGTCGTATTCGGCATCTCGAGTCATCTTCATGGCGTGGCAAGTTAGGTCTTGATAGTCGAAGAAGCCGCGGAACAAATCCTCAATGCAATAACGGATGATGTTGTCGAGCAGGATAATCGTCTTACGTCGCTCGCCTTTTTTATCGGGTAAGGTAACAAACCTTGGAAGGTGCTCCGTTGGTATCTCAACCAAGGCATAAGTCACCTTATCATGGTTGATGAGCTCAACGGCTAGGTAGGCACATTCATCCTTTAAAAACTGCAGAACATCTATATCATTTTGGATGATAAATGGTGTGATATGAGGTAATACCTTCTTGTGAAAATACTTCTGAATCCATTTGAGTTGCGGCTCACTCAGTTGATTTTCATTTACGAGAAAGATATGGCGACGAGCCAGTTCAAGAAGGAGTTCACTGTATAGCTCGTCAAAGCGTTGGTTGAGCCTTAACGCTTTGGTCTGCATTTTGGAAAGTAGGTGCTTTGAGTTGTCGTCGTCATCACGTTCTTGGCTAATCAATATTCGACGTTTGACGTCAGCGAAGCGGACTTTGTAGAACTCATCAAGGTTATTGGAGAAAATGCCTAGAAATCGAACTCTTTCAATCAGTGGAACAGAAAGATCTGCCGCTTCTTGAAGAACTCGCTCATTAAATGATAGCCAACTGAGTTCTTTTTCAATGTAGAGTTTTTCGGTGCTCATTTAGCAAATCCTTATTAATCTTGATAAATTTTGCAAGAAAGGTATGCCTTTACTGTTACACTTTTATTTCACTTAGAAAGATTCCAGTCTAGCGTTAGAAAAATGTAATGAGACTTGCACAAATGAAACGTTTGCAGTGTATGTTGCTGTTAACCAACATTTTCATCACTTATCTTTCAGCGACCTGGTGAGAGTTGTAATATAAGTGTCACCTAAACGACATAAAATCAGATTAGCTCAAAAAGGTAGACTAAAACATGGCAGCGGCCGACTTTTCACTCAAAGAACGCGATAAATCTCGATTGATAAAAGATCGACTCATTCGTTATATCGTGACAATGGGTGGCGTTGCTGTATTTGGCGCGTTAATGCTGATTTTTGTTTATCTAGCAAGTGTGGTTATTCCGCTTTTTTCTCCTGCGACGCTGTCCATATCTCAAAGCTATCCTGTTAATACCGACAAAGCCTACTCTTCTATAGGTATTGATGATCATGGTGGTTATTTTTTCACACTTGATGAGCGCTCAGAACTATCCATTGTTGATGTAAGCACGGGTGAAGTGGCCCAACAAACTTGGTTGGACAAGTCTGCCAATCATATTGTTAAGTCGGTAGGCAGCTTCAATTGGTACGCAACGCTCACTTCCAACAATCGAGTAAGCCTTCATCGCATACATGGTAGCAATCTCAATGATGCCCATGTTGTTGACTCTCCACGCAACTTACAAGGCATTGAGTTACCCATAGAAGCTAACCGTCAAGTTCAACATACTGCTTTTGCTGTTCAAGAGCAGTATGGTGAGTTATCAGAGGCATGGTTGGTTATTGCTGATGAAACTAATGCTTTGTCAGCTCTACAGATTCGCTTTAATGAGTTCAATGGGCGTTACGAGACAAATACAATTACTATTTCGAATGGCTTTGATCAGGTTGACCAAATATTGATGATTCCCAATGGTCGGCTTCTGTATGTGAGAATGGGTAATGATCTGGCGATATTTGAAAAAGTGGGTCATCGCTATTCAGTACGAGAAGTGATTTCGCTAAAGCGTGATAACGAGGACTCGATCAAAAATATACAATTGCTTTCGGGAGCTTATTCCTTACTGGTCACCTATCAAGATAACTCGGTAGGACAGTGGTTTGATGTTGTCCGCGATGGCCAGCGTTCTTTGAGTTTCATCCGAGACTTCTCTTTGTCTGAGCCGCTGGTGGATATCCTGCCAGACAGTTACCGAAAGGGTTTCTACAGTTTTCACCAAGATGGCTGGGTCGAAAGTACATTTACAACTAACTCCAACAATGTGTATTCAGACGCGTTGTTTGAGCAAGCTCCTTCGATGGTGGCGATGTCAAACAATGAGCAGTACCTATTAGCACTGGTCAAAAATAGTTGGGTAGTTGTTGATGTTGATAATGCCTATCCAGAAATCTCTTTTTCTGCACTGTGGCAAAAGCTATGGTATGAAAACTACCCTGAGCCAGACTATGTTTGGCAATCTACCTCAGCAGATGACAATTTTGAGCCCAAATTTAGCTTAGTACCAATTGCATTTGGAACAATCAAAGCAGCATTGTTTGCGATGCTGTTCTCTGTACCTATAGCTATTTGTGGTGCCATTTATACCGCTTACTTTATGTCGGCCCGAATGAGAAAAGTGGTGAAGCCAACCATTGAGCTGATGGAGGCGTTGCCAACCGTGATTATCGGCTTCCTTGCGGGCTTGTGGCTTGCTCCTATTGTTGAACAGAATCTAACGGCGATATTGCTGCTGGCGGTTCTATTGCCATTGACGACTTTCTTCGTTGGCGTTGTTTGGTCACTGTTACCTAAAGTTTGGCTCAGCGCTCTACCCAAAGGGTGGCATAGCCTAATCTTGATCCCTGCGTACTTGCTGATTATCTATATTGGCTTCACTCAGGGTACATTCGTTGAGCGGTGGTTATTTGATGGTGATGCGCGACTATTCTTGGCATCTCACGGTATTGATTATGACCAACGGAATGCGCTAGTGGTTGGCTTTGCAATGGGATTTGCGGTTATTCCTACCATTTTTACCATTGCTGAAGATGCCATCTTCTCAGTCCCGAAGCATTTGTCTGATGGTTCACTTGCGTTAGGGGCTACTCCTTGGCAAGCACTGACAACTGTGGTTCTTGTAACTGCAGTACCTGGAATATTCTCTGCGGTCATGATGGGGCTTGGTCGCGCGGTAGGTGAGACTATGATTGTGTTAATGGCAACGGGTAACACCCCGATTATGGACTGGAACATCTTTGAGGGAATGCGTTCACTTTCTGCAACCATCGCAGTAGAAACGCCAGAATCAGAAGTTGGCAGTGCGCATTATCGGCTGTTATTCCTAGCTGCACTAATTCTATTTACCTTCACCTTTGCGGTGAACTCAGTCGCTGAATGGGTAAGACAGCGATTGCGAGATAAGTATCGTTCACTCTAAGTGGTAACAGAGAGTATTAATGAATGTTTAAGTGGTTTCGCTCCGGATCACCGTGGATATGGCTAACCAGTGGTGCAGTCAGTATTAGTTTACTGTCTGTACTAGGGCTTTTATTGCTGATTGGTTGGAAGGGCTTTGCTTATTTTTGGGCAGCGCCACTTTATCAATGGACCACACCCTCTGGCGATACCTTGATTGGGCAGGTTTACCAGCGTGAGTTGATTCCTGTTGATCATATCGTGAATGCGAATACTCGCTTTACCGAATCAGAGATCATTGATGGCAAGGTTGCTCGGCTCAATATCAAAGTCGCGAACCGTGAGTTGTATGATGCTGATTTTATTTCCGTATTTGAGAGTGAATTATCTTCTGCAGCTACCCCTGAAAACTTGATGGTGGTTGAGCGTTCGCGAGGAGGGGCATTTTTTGGTATCCCTGTCCGATATGAGAGTGTCAGTAATGCTGAGAACTTTGACACCGATTTACAACTTGTCCGTGGGGTTGGGTTTGCTAAAACGATTCGTGATGAGATTGAACGCACGATTGATGATCAAGTCGATGGACTCAGCTGGCGACTAGAAAAGCTGCGTAACGACAATCGCAAAGCTAAGTTTGAATCTGGCTATACTGAACAAGATGAACAGAACTATCTAGCCCAAAGAAGGGGCCTGGAGGCTCAAGTCGAAAGCATTGAGCTGAGATTAGATGCATTACGTGCTCAGTTGGAGTTAGAACAGCTGGTTCTAATGGATATGACTGGCAAGCAAGTGTCTATACCACTTAGCCGTATTATCGATACCTGGTATCCGAATAATATGAGTTACTGGGAAAAGGTAAAGCATTGGGTTAAACAGATATGGGCGTTCCTATCGGAAGACCCAAGAGAATCGAACTCAGAAGGCGGCGTCTTTCCTGCTATCTTCGGCACAGTGCTTTTGGTGCTCATCATGTCTATTATCGTGATGCCACTAGGCGTTATAGCGGCAGTTTATCTTCATGAGTATGCCAAGAACAATGCGTTTACTCGTTTGATTCGTATTGCGGTGATCAATTTGGCGGGTGTTCCGAGTATTGTTTATGGCGTGTTTGGTTTAGGCTTTTTTGTATATACCCTTGGGGGTTCGCTCGACGACCTTTTTTATGCCGATCGCCTTCCTGCGCCAACATTTGGTACTCCAGGTCTATTGTGGTCAGCATTGACCCTAGCACTCTTAACGTTACCCGTTGTGATAGTGACGACAGAGGAAGGCCTAACTCGTATTCCTTCATCAGTACGGCACGGTTCTTTAGCCTTAGGTGCAACACAGTTTGAGACCATTTGGCGCATAGTATTACCAATGGCAAGCCCAGCAATGATCACTGGATTGATTCTTGCCGTTGCGCGAGCGGCAGGTGAGGTAGCCCCACTAATGCTGGTGGGTGCTGTTAAACTGGCTTCGAGCTTACCAATTGATGGTCAGTTCCCATATTTACACTTGGAACGTAAGTTTATGCACCTTGGATTCCATATCTATGATGTTGGTTTCCAAACCTCGAATATCGAGGCGGCAAGGCCTTTGGTCTATGCAACATCATTTTTACTTGTGACTGTGATTGTAGGCCTTAACTTAACGGCTATTAGTTTTCGAAATAATTTGCGTGAGAAGTACCGCACGCTAGGTCAGGATTAATCGATTCATGTTTGATTTGAATGCCACACTTGGATACGCACCACCTCTGGACGTGAACAACCTCACCAAGGAGCAAACGGCGATCTCTATTGAAGGATTGAACCTTTACTATCAGCAGAAGAAAGCGCTGAGTGATATCACCATGACGATCCCTAAAGGTCAGGTGACGGCTTTCATTGGCCCTTCTGGCTGCGGAAAGTCGACTCTGCTTCGTTGTATCAATCGAATGAATGACCTAGTCGAAGGGTGTCGTGTTGAGGGAAAGGTGCGTTTGCACGGCAAGAATATCTACCACCCAAAAGTAGACGTGCCTACCTTGCGTCGACGTGTCGGTATGGTATTCCAAAGGCCTAATCCATTCCCTAAGTCTATCTATGAAAATGTGGTTTATGGCTTGCGTCTCCAGGGGAGTAAAGAGAGTCGTTTCTTAGATGATGCGGTTGAGCGTTCTTTACGTGCAGCTGCATTATGGGATGAGGTCAAAGACCGGTTGCATGAAAATGCTTTTGGTCTGTCGGGTGGTCAACAGCAGCGCCTCGTCATTGCACGTGCAATTGCGATTGAACCAGAGGTACTTTTGCTTGATGAGCCTACCTCTGCTCTTGATCCTATCTCGACGCTGACGATTGAAGAGCTAATCAATGATCTTAAGAGTAAATATAGTGTGGTGTTGGTAACACACAACATGCAACAGGCTGCGAGGGTAAGTGACCATACTGCCTTTATTCATATGGGGCAGCTCGTGGAATACAGTGATACAGATTCAATATTTACTTCTCCAGTCCACAAGAAGACAGAAGATTATATAACAGGCCGCTATGGCTAATAGTATAATGACAGGGTATTAAGCGGTTAAGGATAAGTAATCATGCAGTTTGGTCGCCACATTTCGGGGCAGTTTAATGTAGAGCTAGAAGCAATCAGAACTCATGTGTTAACCATGGGAGGGCTGGTGGAGCAGCAATTGTCATTCGCAATGCAGGCTTTGCACAAAGATGATATCGATTTAGCTCGCAAAGTGGTAAAAGATGACCATAAGGTAAATGCGATGGAGGTCTCCATCGATGAAGCTTGTACCCGTATTATTGCCAAACGCCAACCTACAGCCAAAGACCTTCGCCTTATCATGGCGATCATCAAGACGATTACAGACCTTGAACGAATTGGCGATGTTGCAACTAAAATAGCGGAAGTGACGATAGAAAACCCGTCGACCAAAGAACGTCATTTCCACGTGTCTCTTGAACCACTATGCCGTCAAGCGATTGATATGCTGCATCAAGTACTGGATGCATTTGCTCGAATGGATGTTGAATCTGCAGCTCGCGTTTATAAGCTCGATGATAAGATCGATGCCGAATATGAAGCAGTAATTCGCCAGCTTATGACGTACATGATGGAAGACCCGAAAAACATCCCAAGTATTTTGCAAGTGATGTGGTCAGCCCGAGCGATTGAGCGAGTCGGTGATCGCTGCCAGAACATTTGTGAGTACATTATCTACTTTGTTAAAGGCAAAGATGTACGCCACTTAGGTGAGCAGAGCATTGACGATTTATTGAGAACTCATAAATAAACACAAACAGAGCCAGCAATGATGCTGGCTCTGTTTTTATATTCAGTAGAGCAATTAGAAGCGGTAACCGACAGTCCAAGAGAAGGTGTCGTAATCAGCACCGTCGTAGCTTGCAAATTCGAAACGCATATCAGTATAAACATGGCGACCGAACTCGGCACGACCACCAATACCAACGATGATGCTGGTATCGTTAAATGATACCGTTTCTTTATCTCCAGCGAATATTAGTGAGATATCTTCGCTGTGACGTGCTAAGCCAATTAAACCATAAGGCTTGATAGAAAAACCATCTAGGTCGAACTTGTAACCGATATCAGCATCGACTTGAAACTTAGAACCATCGATATCAGCTTTTAAACCATCTACTGTTTCATCGTCACTATTGGTTGCATACGCGACGTTGATGCCCACGATGTGGTTGAACTCATAACCATACTCAAGCTTGATGCCATTTCCCCAGTCTACCGTGCTGTCTGATAACCAATCAGCTACCTGGGTTTTGCTATAGCCAATACCTACACGGTGTTGGCTATCAAAATTGTTTGCAAGAGCAGGAACAGAAAGGAGTGAAGCTGAAATTAGGGTAGTAAGTGCAATTTTCATATTAGTCTCTATTTAGTGGTAACTTTAACTGCACGATCCTTCGTACTTCAGTGTCCGTTTGATAGAGCTAATATTAAACAGTGTCCTTTTATTAGGCTAAGTAGTATTTTGTATATGGGAAATAAGTATTACTTATTAACCTGTTCGATAAGTGCGTCTTTGATAACTTCATACAGCCAAATTAATAGCGGGTTGTTTCTATTCTTTGTATGGATATGGCTGTATACAGAAACAAACTTGTGTTTATCTTCTACATCGACTTCGATGGCTCTTAAACTTGGATAGTTTTGTATGGGGAATAGGTTAGAGTGAGGCATGTACATATCAGAGTTTAGGATGACATCAATAACGGCCATCAGTATTTCGGAGCGAAACCCAACTTGGTGTGGCACGGAGTGCTCAGACAACACCTGAGACGCTTGACTAAAGTTGTCATTCCAGCCTGGTGATATCAGCGATGCGATATCGTAGCCTGCAAGTTCACTAGGTTTGACGATGGATTGGCTAAGGGGGTGTCCCTTTCTAACAAATAGGCGCCCAGTAATATCAACAAGCTTTTTAACGTAGAGTTCTTTTGAGGCGTTGGGCAATTGGTAACCCACACCGAGTAGAACATGGTCTCTTTGGATATCCTCAGCAGAGAATGTGCTCCAGTTGGTTAACTCTAATTGGCAATTCGGTGCTTGCTGTTTGATGTTTTTGTACAGTGCACCAGATAGACAAGCCATGACGACAGGTGATAAGGCGATCCGAATTGGAAAATCAATTTCTTTAGGGTCGAATTCACTGGATAAGTTGACTGCTGTCATTAAACCATCCAAGTGCGGAGTTATTTTAGTAGCAAGCTGTTCACAAAAGTAGGTAGGCTGTAATCCACCATGCACTTTAACAAATAGATCGTCGTTGAAGTGGTGTCGCAGCTTTTGTAATGCCTGACTCACAGCGGGTTGAGATACAAATAATCGCTCTGCTGCCTTTCTGGTATTTTGCTCTTGGTATACAACCAAAAAGGTGCGCAATAGGTTTAAATCAAGAGAGCTGAATAGATCCTTAGCCATAACATTCCATGAGTCGCTATATTGAAACTACTAATATACTAGAGTTCATTGTTATTGCGATAGGGTGGAATCACCAACTCTGGCTGGTTAACTACTTAAAAGAGAAAGTACCGTTGATAGAAAAAGTGACGTCGGAGTTAGTCAATCCGTAATAAGAGCCATTTGGGTCAAAAATACTGACTTTGGCATATGGAAAGAACTTATAAAATGACTTCATCGAGCCTACAGATAACTCCCAGACATTTGCGCGTCCTTGATTAAAGTCTTTCATATCGGATTTATCGATAGCCATGTAGTGCTCGTATTTAGATGAGAGATAAACATGCTCGAAGTAATATGAGTAACCCACATAAGCGGAATAACGATCAACATCATCGACGGTCAATCCAGTAAAGCCATTACGAACATGTTCCCCTGTGATCCCAAGGTTGATTGCGCTTTGTGTAAAGTAACGAGTGGCTCCCAGGTCTAATTGGTGGCTAGAGGTTTTAACACCATCAATGCCAAGCTCATGCATTAACCAGTCATCATAAAGGCCATATTCATAGTATGCGCTTAATCGCCAGCGTTGATTTACGTCATAGCGATAGCCTACACCAACCCCAAGCCAATCATCGGTATCAGCCCCAACAAACAGGTAGCTGTTATCGAATAACGAGGCGTAAAGCCCTAACTCAAAGAAATCTTTTTCTACAGAGACAGTGACGTCGGCAAGACTAGCTGAACTGATTGAACTAAGCAGGAGTGTGAGTGGGAGTCTTTTCATGGGAATTCTTATTATGCCCTGAGCCAAAATGGGCTCAGGGCGTTGGGTATTAACCGTTTAGGCGTGAGCGGATTGCATCACGTACTTTATTGCGGTCGATAGAGTTGATTGCAGGGCTTACTTCTGGATCTGCTTCACCACCCCAAGTAGGCATATCTTCGATACTAGGACGATCTGGCGTATCTACAGGACCGCTCCAGTCAGGCGTATCTCCAGGAAGTGGGCGGTCTGGAGTATCTTCCGGCAATGGACGATCTGGCGTATCTACAGGACCGCTCCAGTCAGGCGTATCTCCAGGAAGTGGGCGGTCTGGAGTATCTTCCGGCAATGGACGGTCCGGCGTATCTACAGGACCACTCCAGTCAGGTGTATCTCCAGGGAGTGGGCGGTCTGGAGTATCTTCCGGCAATGGACGGTCCGGCGTATCTACAGGACCACTCCAGTCAGGTGTATCTCCAGGGAGTGGGCGGTCTGGAGTGTCTTCCGGCAATGGACGATCCGGAGTATTGTCTGGCATAGGGCGATCTACCGGTGGAGTCACTAATCCAAAACCAGGATCGACAGGTTCAGGGCGAGCTGGGCTATCATCTGCAACTAGTCCCCAATCTGGAGTATCACCATAATCAGGAGAAGTACCACCATTCGAACCACTGCCGCCGTTTGAAGAAGAACAGCCTGCAAGTGCAAAAGAACCAGTTACGACAAGCGCGAGTAATGTTTTTTTCATTATCTTATTACCTAAAAATTGTCTAAATGAAATCTCATAGAAATTGAAGTGCTAATCCATTAGCGAGAAGACAAAGACTTAGGTTTAAAATCCACTACCGATATCTTGTCTTATCTACCCGTCTTCCCTGACAGGTAGCTAAGTGCGGAAGTGATAATGAAAGGTTTACGTAATAGCTTCTAATTATTTGAAATTATTAAGGCAATAAGATTTTCTTATCAAGATTGTTGGCGTTCTTGTTCTACAACATATTGAATCTGTTGGTGAAGCCAGGTGATCAATGCATGGTTTCTATGCTTGGTGTGGTAGTAACAATAGAGGTCTTGTTTATAAACGTGACCATTGATATTGGGTGTTAACGCTTTCAAATTTGGGAATCGGTGCAGTGGAAATAGGTCTGAATGGGGCATGAAAAAGTCAGTGTGTTCGATAACATCAACCACTGCCATTACAAATTGGGAGCGAAATCCAACGGTTGGGTTTGCACCGTCTCTTTTCATCATCTCAGCTGCAATAGTGACATGATCATTCCAACCAGGGGAGTGTATCGACGCAATCGGATACGGCTCCATATCCTTTGAGGTAACTGGTGAATGAGTGATTGGATGACCTGCTCGAACAATCAATTTGCCTTCGATTTGTGAAACATGATGCGCGTATATCCCTTGTGGGGCATCAGTGTCGAGTGTCAACCCAATGAGAACTTCTCCTTTTTGTAAATCATCAAAGGTATCTTTAGACCAACCCAACAACTCTATGGTGCAGTTTGGTGCGATTTTATTTAGATGCTGAAAAAGTGCACCGGATAAACACGTTAAAACAACAGGAGCAACGGCAATTCTTAGACTTTGCTGTAAAGTTTCAGGATCGAACTCTTCTCGTTTATTAAGTGCATTCGCTAGTCCATCTAGATACGGAGTCAGGTCGTTGACCAGCTGTTTAGCAAATGGGGTTGCCTCTAGCCCCTTGGGTGCTTTAACAAATAGCTCGTCATCAAAGTGATTACGTAGTTTCTGCAAAGCTTGGCTGATTGCTGGCTGTGAGACGAATAAGCGCTGGGAAGCTTTACGCATGTTTTTCTCTTGAGATAAGACCAATAAAGTACGTAACAAGTTGAGGTCTAAACTAAAGAACAGATCTCGATTCATGAGAGAAGAGAGCCCTTAGGTTGTGAAATTGATTTTGTATTGGTGCTAATTATAAGATAACACTTTGGAAACAAGGGCTTGTAGCGTATTGCTGTCCGTTAATGGAATGATAAAGTCATCAAATGATTCATTGCCCATTTTGGCATCAATTGATTGAACTTTCATTCTACTAGGGCGGGAGCCTTTCGCAGATAAATGTACTTCTCTAATCCCGGCTTGTTCAATTATCATTTGTACATTGCTGGCGTTTAAGCCGGCTCCAGCCATGATAGAAAAACGACCATTTGCCAAATCAACCATCTTTGCGAGTGTCTCTTTACCTAGAGTCACGTTCGATGCGAGGCCTGATGTTAAGACTCGATCACAGCCAAGCTCAGCTATATCGTCAATGGCTTGTTCTAAGTTTACGCTTTGGTCTATGGCGCGGTGAAACGTGACGCCAAGACCAAAAGATTGTGCTCGTGTCATTAATTGTTTAGCGACCGACTTATCAATAGCCCCACTTTCTGTAAGCACACCAAACACAACGCCTTGCAGGCCAGCTTCAGCTGCAGCCTCTATATCCATAAGCATGGCGTCAACATCATCTTGATCATAAAGAAAGTCAGCCTGACGAGGGCGAATCATCGCATAAACAGGAATAGGCGAGATCTGCGCGGCTTTTTTCATGAACCCAAAGCTGGGGGTTAACCCTCCAAGCGCGAGAGAAGAGCAAAGTTCAATGCGTGTTGCTCCACCGGCGATAGCGTTATGAAGAGATTCTAGGTTATCGATACAAACTTCGATATGGAATTGCATGAGAAAGCTCCTGAGTTTTTTCTGAGCGTAAGTGTATCTTAGCTCGCGCTAGCAATTGAGGTAGAAATGTAAGAGTTTGCTTTCCTCAAATAGGAACTTGTAAGTAAGTGAGACAAATGCAGGTTAAAAAATGCAAAAAGCCCGAAGCAGTGCTTCGGGCTTTGATTCTTTGACTTCACTTTTAACTGATTGGCGCTGCGTTTTTACGCTATTGCTTTATATGTGCTTTCTTTTTGAAAGCTCCAACCGTTCACCTATTGAGCTTAGGTGTTAAAAGGGCAATTACTTGCTTAGGTCGTCTGCGTGCTCAGATAGGAATGCAGCTACGCCAGTTGGAGTTGCGTCCATACCTGATTTGCCTTCTTCCCACTGTGCTGGACAAACTTCACCGTTCTTCTCGTGGAAGTTTAGTGCGTCAACCATGCGCAGCATTTCGTCGATGTTACGGCCTAGTGGTAGGTCGTTAACTACTTGGTGACGAACAAGACCAGTGTCATCGATTAGGAAAGATGCACGGAAAGCAACACCAGCTTCTGGGTGTTCGATACCGTATGCTTGACAGATTTCGTGCTTCACGTCAGCAACTAGAGGGTACTTCACTTCACCGATACCACCGTCTGCGATAGCAGTGTTACGCCATGCGTTGTGAGAGAATTGAGAATCGATAGAAACACCGATTACTTCAACGCCTTTCGCTTGGAAGTCAGCTAGACGGTTGTCAAAAGCGATAAGCTCTGAAGGACAAACGAATGTGAAGTCTAGTGGGTAGAAGAATACTACTGCTTTTTTGCCTTTAGTGAACTCAGCAAAGTTGAAGTTTTCAACGATCTCACCGTTACCTAGAACTGCAGCTGAAGTGAAATCTGGTGCTTGGCGACCTACTAGTACCATTGTGTTGCTCCTAAAATTCTTTAATTAGTTTAAGCCAGAAACTTAGGTTCTGACTTAGTCCGTTTTCGTTCGACACAAACTATAGTACAGAAATGAGGTGTGAAAAAAGCGAAATAAATAGATTAATTCAATCGAAAAAAGCGATAATAAACGTATCTATTTTTTCGATTAATCGATTCTAACTGAATGGTTAATTGTACGATAAGTATTTGAGTCCCTGTATGAACAAATGGCCCAGTTTAAAACAGCTGCATTACCTTGTGATGCTGCACGAAACCCGTCACTTTGGTGATGCAGCAGAGCGTTGCTTTGTCAGCCAGTCGACCCTAAGTAAAGGTATTCAAAACCTTGAAGAGCTTATTGGCTGCCCTCTCTATGAAAAGAAGGACAAGAAGAGCCCGCTTGTGTTCACCCATGCTGGTGAGATGGTCGTCAAGCAAGGGCGTGAATTGCTTGCCAAAGGTCAAGATCTGGTTGAGCTTGGGCAGCTGTGCCAAGGTGGTGCGATGCAGGGGCCACTTAAAGTAGGCTGTATTCCCACGATCGCTCCATTTCTTTTGATCGACCTTGTTCAAGAGGTAAATCAAAAGTTCCCGCAACTAAACCTTCTATTAAGAGAAGATACAACCACTAATCTGATGGCCGCTCTCCGTCACGGTGAGTTGGATGTCCTTATATTAGCGTTGCCTGTTGATATCGGTGAAATGGATAGCCGAGTTGTAGGGCAAGATGCGTTTCGCATGGTGATTAGCCGCAACCAAGCTAACGCAATTCGAGTGCCTATTAAATATGATGACCTTCCGGATGAGTCTGTTTTCCTTCTTGAGAATGAACACTGCTTAACTGAGCACGCGGTTTCAGCGTGTAAATTGACAGATAAAGAAAAAATTAATCCATTTACCGCGACAAGCCTTCATACTTTAGTCCAAATGGTGGCGAATGGTTTGGGTACCACCTTTATTCCTCAAATGGCGATTGAGCATGGTCTACTCGACAACCAGAACCTAGTGGTGGTCGACCCTCCAGGTCAGCAAGCTTATCGTGATATCGGGTTAGTGTGGCGTCCAAGCTCTTCTCGTAGCGAAACCTTTAATCAATTAGCGGATGTGGTTTCTGAGCTTTTGTAGCTAGTTAAATATTCTGTGTTTTAACTATTTTAAAACCGTTGTCAGAATTTAATTCCGACAGTGGTTTTTTTATTGTGAAATTTTACAGCTCTTATGGGAGTGAATTTCATAAGCTTGTGAAATTTCACAGTGTCAATTTTACAATCCGTACTCTGTTATTGCTCACTAAGTGTCTGTTCTCAAGGGGGTAACGTTCTTAACTCTTCGTTTTTTGCAAAAAACAGAGAAACCAATCTTGTAATTTAATTACGTAATAACTTTCAATAACTGTTCTATCTCTCTGATTTTATGATCTGTCGAATTTAACTCTAATTGTAACTTAGTACTTTTACTCTAAGTTGTTTAAAGCTAGATTTAATAGGGCGTTAAGACTTATGTCTAGGTATGGAATTATTGAATAACTCTGACAGAAGCGTAACGTAGAAGTCGAAGGTGTTATCCATTTCATGGTATCACTTGAAATTTAATGTTGGATTTTAGTTACAGATGAAAGATTTTAAGGAAGAGTCTATGTTTGCATCCGCTACCCCAGAAAAGAGTCACTCAATAGAGAATCAAAACCGCCTTGTGATCAACGGTGTAGTGAATGCACAGCATGAGGAGGTTCTCTCTTACGAAGCCCAAGCCTTTCTGAGTTCGCTTTGTGAGCGCTTTGCATCACAAGTGGATGAGTTACTGGAACAACGAGAAGTTCGACAACAAAAAATCGATGATGGCGAGTTACCGGATTTCTTAACGGAAACCCAAGATATTCGGGAAGGAAGCTGGAAGATCTTAGGGATTCCGAATGATCTGCAAGATCGCCGAGTTGAAATTACCGGTCCAACCGACAGAAAGATGGTGATCAATGCCCTGAATGCAAATGTAAAGGTATTCATGGCTGACTTTGAAGATTCGATGTCACCTGCGTGGGGCAAGGTACTGGATGGTCAGATAAACCTTCGCGATGCTGTTAATCAAACGATTGATTACACCAATCCAACTAATGGAAAACACTATCAGCTCAAAGAAGATCCTGCAGTAATGATTTGCCGTGTGAGAGGACTTCACTTAAAAGAAAAACATGTCCTTTTATCAGGAATGCCTATTCCGGGAGCGCTATTTGATTTCGCTATTTACTTCTTTAATAACTACAAAAATTTACTAAAGAAAGGTAGTGGCCCATATTTCTACATCCCTAAGCTTCAAGATCACCAAGAAGCACAATGGTGGAGCGAAGTTTTTCACTTCACAGAAGATTACTTTGGCTTGGATACCGGTGTCATCAAGGCGACGGTACTGATTGAAACCTTGCCTGCAGTATTCCAAATGGACGAGATCTTGTTTGCCCTTAAAGAACATATTGTTGGTTTGAATTGTGGTCGATGGGATTACATCTTCAGCTACATTAAAACCCTAAAAAATTATCCAGAGCGTGTGCTGCCTGATCGCCAAGTAGTGACTATGGATAAACCATTTTTGAATGCCTACTCACGACTATTAGTGCGTACCTGTCATCGCCGTGGAGCGTTTGCTATGGGGGGGATGGCTGCCTTTATCCCGGCAAAAGACCCGGCAGAAAACCAGTTGGTTCTAGACAAAATTAATAACGATAAGTCGCTAGAAGCCAACAATGGTCACGATGGTACTTGGGTAGCGCACCCTGGATTAGCAGATACTGCAATGGCTGTATTTGATAACACTTTAGGTAGTCGAACCAACCAACTCGACGTTATCCGTGAGCAAGATGAAGCGATTACTGCAGAGCAGTTATTGATGCCTTGTGAAGGTGAAAGAACTGAAGTAGGGATGCGCCATAACATTCGCGTGGCATTGCAATACATTGAGGCGTGGATTTCAGGCAATGGTTGTGTGCCTATCTATGGCTTGATGGAAGACGCGGCCACTGCGGAAATCTCTCGCGCCTCCATTTGGCAATGGATCAAACATGGTAAGTCACTAGATAACGGTAAGACGGTTACTAAAGCACTGTTTGAGCAATACCTTAATGAAGAAATACAAGTGGTGAAACAAGAGCTCGGTGCAGAGCGATTTGAACTGGGGAGATTTGAGCAAGCCTCAGAGCTGATGAAGCAGATAACCACCAGTGATGAGTTAGAGAACTTTTTAACTCTGCCGGGCTACGAACTGCTCGACTAAATGAATCTTAAATGAGGCAGGAAAAACCTGCCCGTAACAGCAATATCCAATAACGTGAAACTGAATTTCTACCAACAGAGCCGAGAAGTACTGGAAGGAAATCGATAATAACTGGGTTCGCCCAAAGTAAGAGGGAATTACTATGACTTTAACTCGCCGCCAACAAATCGAAGCTTTAGAAAAAGACTGGGCAACGAATCCTCGCTGGAAAAACGTAAAACGAACTTACACAGCAGAAGAAGTAGTAGAACTTCGAGGCTCTATGGTACCTGCAAATACTATTGCTCAACGTGGTGCTGACAAACTATGGTCGCTAGTCAATGGAGATGCGAAAAAAGGCTATGTGAACTGCTTAGGTGCACTAACCGGTGGTCAAGCGGTTCAGCAAGCGAAGGCAGGCATTGAAGCGATTTATCTTTCAGGTTGGCAGGTAGCAGCGGATAATAATACGGCTTCTACCATGTACCCAGACCAATCTCTCTACCCAGTAGACTCAGTTCCGTCGGTAGTAAAACGTATCAACAACTCGTTTCGTCGTGCAGATCAAATTCAATGGGCTGGTGGTAAAACACCGGAAGATGAAGGTGGTATTGATTACTTCCTACCCATCGTAGCCGATGCTGAGGCAGGATTTGGTGGCGTACTCAATGCTTATGAGCTGATGAAGTCGATGATTGAAGCTGGCGCTGCTGGTGTTCACTTTGAGGATCAGCTTGCTTCTGTTAAGAAGTGTGGTCACATGGGCGGTAAAGTGCTTGTGCCAACCCAAGAAGCGGTACAGAAATTGGTGGCAGCGCGATTAGCTGCTGACGTAGCAGGGACGACTACTTTGGTAATTGCACGTACCGATGCCAATGCGGCTGACTTGTTGACATCAGATTGTGACCCATACGATCGCGACTTCATTGAAGGTGAGCGAACAGCAGAAGGTTTCTATAAAGTTCGTGCCGGCATCGACCAAGCGATCTCTCGTGGCCTAGCTTATGCACCTTATGCTGACCTCGTATGGTGTGAAACCGCAAAACCCGATTTAGAAGAAGCGCGTAAATTTGCTGAAGCGATTCTGGCAGAGCATCCAGATCAGCTGCTGGCTTACAACTGTTCACCTTCATTCAACTGGGAGAAAAATCTAGACGCTGAAACAATTGCTAAGTTCCAACAAGAGCTTTCTAATATGGGCTACAAGTATCAGTTCATTACGCTAGCGGGCATTCACAATATGTGGTTTAACATGTTTGAACTAGCACACGCATATGCGCAAGGTGAAGGCATGCGTCACTATGTTGAGAAGGTTCAACGTCCAGAGTTTGAAGCGGCAGAGAAGGGCTATACATTTGTAGCTCACCAGCAAGAGGTGGGTACCGGTTACTTCGATAAGATGACCAATACTATTCAAGGTGGCAACTCCTCGGTGACAGCATTAACCGGGTCGACGGAAGAAGACCAATTCTAACGCCCTAAAATCTTATCTGAAAACTACTAAAAAACGCGCTTCAGTTGAGGCGCGTTTTTACTTTTATTCTTAGGTGGTCAATGAGAGTCTAAACTACCTCTTCGGGTTCGGTCTCTTCTTGGAGCTCAAGCAGGTTAATCGCTATAGAGACAAAATCACTGTCTGTAATAATACCAACGAGTTGACCATCATCTACCACAGGCAAACATCCCACTTTGTGCTTTTGCATATAGATAGCACTTTCTTTCAATCCCGCCTTTGGTTGTACGGTCATAATGCTGGTATGCATGACTTTATTAATTGGGGTGGAGAGGGTAAAGGATTGGTTTTCTGGAATTTTTTGTAAGCTAGATTCTTGTGCGGCTAATACATCTCTTTGGGTCACGATCCCTAAAAGTTGTCTATCAGCATCGACAATGGGAATATGGCGAATGTCCAGAGCCTCCATGGTGTGCTTAGCATCGGCAAGAGAATGTGAACGCAATAAGGTGTGTGGGTTGTGCGTCATCATGTCTTCGACCTTGATCATAGGGCCTCCTACTTTATCTGGAATATAACCTTAATATAGTCAGATTCTCACAACATAAATGAGAGCTATATCGGGATTTTGCTAACCCGAACGAGGTAGAAAAGTCAGAGGTTTATAAAAGGTTTAATCATGCATAACTTTGATGAATTTATTGAGGGAAAGGCCGACAATTCTTGCTATTCGCAGGCTGAAGAATATACTAGCGCACTGCAAAAAATTTCGTTGCTCAATCATATTCCATCAGTAGGTAAACCATCGCTATGCAAGTATCCGATTTTAACTTCGAACTACCTGATGAGCTTATCGCTCGCTACCCAATGCCAGAGCGTACAGCGAGTCGCCTTCTACACCTAAATGGTGAGACGGGGTCGCTAACGGATAATACTTTTACTGACGTATTGAGTTTGATTGAGCCAGGAGACTTATTGGTCTTCAACAATACTCGAGTTATTCCTGCGCGTATCTTTGGTCGTAAAGAATCTGGCGGTAAACTAGAGGTACTGGTGGAACGCATGATCGACGAGAAGAGTATCATGGCTCATGTTCGTTGTTCTAAATCACCAAAACCAGGCACGACGCTTTTCCTGGGTGAAAATGACGAATTTAAAGCGACTATGGTTACCCGTCACGATGCGCTATTTGAGATCCACTTTGAATCGGATAACTCAGTACTGCAGATCCTGGAGCAGGTAGGCCACATGCCACTACCGCCGTACATTGACCGCCCTGATGAAGACGCGGATAAAGAGCGCTACCAAACTGTATATAACGCAAAGCCGGGTGCTGTTGCGGCTCCGACTGCTGGCCTGCACTTCGATGAGCCGTTACTGGAGAAAATTAAAGCTAAAGGCGCAGACCTTGCTTACGTAACACTCCACGTTGGTGCTGGTACGTTTATGCCAGTCAAAGTGGACAGCATTCTTGAGCACCACATGCACTCGGAATACGTCGAAGTGCCGCAAGAAGTGGTTGATGCCATTGCGGCAACTAAAGCACGTGGTGGTCGAGTGATCGCAGTCGGTACAACATCGGTTCGCTCATTGGAAAGTGCTGCGCAAGATGCATTAAGAAAGGGCACTGAATTGGTTCCATTCTTTGGTGACACCGAAATTTTCATCTACCCAGGTTATGAATTCCAACTGGTTGACGCTTTGGTAACAAACTTCCACCTACCAGAGTCTACACTGATCATGCTAGTGAGTGCGTTCGCTGGTTATGACAATACGATGAATGCTTATAAGCACGCTGTAGAGAACAAGTACCGCTTCTTCTCTTATGGTGATTCAATGTTCATCAACAAAAAAACAGATTAGCTTCATCTTACGCTATTCAATGTCATCCTCGAGCGCGAGCCGACGAGTTCATCGGGGATCTTTAGCGATAGAGATATGAAAGATTAGATTCCCTATCTCGTTCGTTCCTCACTGTAGGGGATGACGAACTGAAGGGAAGTTGGAAATAAAATAGAATTTACGAGTGCTAGCAGTAAGCTAGGAAGCAAAATGGATTGGCCATTTTGCGTCTCGCAAGGATGAGCGACCACTCCTCAATAGAAACGTCAGACTGTTTCTCTGACAATTGGAGGCTTCGTGAGATTAAAGTACGAACTTAAGAAAACAAATGGTAACGCCCGTCGTGGTCAACTTCAGTTTGAGCGTGGCACGGTAGAAACACCTGCATTCATGCCAGTGGGTACCTACGGTACTGTTAAAGGTATGACGCCAGAAGAAGTGGCTGATACCGGTGCAGAAATTCTACTAGGTAATACCTTCCACCTTTGGTTGCGCCCTGGCCAAGAGATCATGAAGATGCACGGTGACCTGCATGACTTCATGAACTGGAAAGGCCCAATCCTAACCGATTCAGGTGGTTTCCAAGTATTCAGCCTGGGTGCAATGCGTAAGATCACCGAAGAAGGTGTTCATTTCCGCAACCCAGTAAACGGTGACAAGATTTTCATGGACGCAGAAAAGTCGATGGAAATCCAAAAAGACCTAGGGTCTGATATTGTGATGATCTTCGATGAGTGTACGCCTTACCCAGCGACTCACGACGAAGCGAAGATATCGATGGAGATGTCTCTACGTTGGGCTCAACGTTCTCGTGACCACTTCGATAAGCAAGAAAACCCGAACTCACTGTTTGGCATCGTTCAAGGTAGCGTATACGAAGACCTGCGTGATGTGTCAGTTAAAGGTCTGACTGATATCGGTTTTGACGGCTATGCAGTCGGTGGTTTAGCAGTAGGCGAGCCAAAAGAAGACATGCACCGTATCCTTGAGCACACATGTCCACAGCTTCCGGAAGACAAACCTCGTTACTTAATGGGTGTTGGCAAACCAGAGGATTTAGTAGAAGGTGTACGCCGTGGTATCGACATGTTCGACTGTGTAATGCCAACGCGTAATGCACGTAATGGCCACCTGTTTGTGACCGAAGGTGTGATCAAGATCCGTAATGCGAAACATAAAACGGATACAACGCCACTAGATTCGAACTGTGACTGTTACACTTGTAAGAATTACAGCAAGTCATACTTGCACCACCTAGACCGTTGTAACGAGATCCTAGGTGCTCGACTCAATACCATTCACAACCTGCGTTTCTACCAGCGTGTAATGGCAGACATTCGACAGTCGATTGATGAAGATCGCTTCGAAGAGTTTGTTGAAGAGTTCTACGCAAGAATGGGACGTGAAGTTCCACCACTGAACAAAGAAACTTCAGAGTCTTAAAGTTTGATGCGCCACCCACTTTTATGAGCCCGTGCTCTTGAAAACTGGGTGGCGCAGCCCAATTTATTGAACATTAAACAAAAAATATAGAGGACGTTCTCAATGAGTTTTTTCATTTCTCAAGCTCACGCAGCAGCTGAAGGTGCACCAGCAGGTGGCGGTTTCGAGATGCTAATCATGCTAGGTATGTTTGCGGTTATTTTCTACTTCATGATTTACCGCCCGCAAGCAAAACGTGTTAAAGAGCACAAAAACCTAATGGCTTCAATGGGCAAGGGTGATGAAGTTCTAACTAGCGGTGGTCTAGTTGGTAAAATCACTAAGATTGCTGAAGACAACGACTACGTTTCAATCGAACTGAATGCAAACAACGAAGTTGTAATCAAGAAAGACTTCGTGACTGCAGTGCTACCTAAAGGTACGCTGAAATCTCTATAACAGCCTGAGGATCCTCGCTGTGCTAAACCGCTATCCTTTATGGAAGTATTTAATGGTTGTATTTGCACTTGCAACTGCAGCCTTATACGCACTTCCAAATATTTACGGTGAAGATCCGGCAATTCAAGTAACAGGGGCGCGTGGCGCCTCTGTTGATATGTCAACGCTGGATACTGTCACTCAATCTCTTGAAAAAGAGAACCTTTCATACAAGTCCGTTGCTCTAGAAAACGGTTCTATTCTTGTTCGTTTCAACGATACCGATACTCAGATCAGTGCGCGTGATGTTATCAGCGAAAGCATTGGTGATGACGTTATTGTGGCACTTAACCTAGCTGCTGCAACACCTGATTGGCTTGAGTCTATTGGTGCGGCTCCAATGAAGCTTGGTCTTGACCTTCGTGGTGGTGTTCACTTCTTGATGGAAGTGGATATGGACGCAGCGATGGAAAAACTGGTCGCGCAGCAAGAAGAAGCATTCCGTAGTGAACTTCGTGAAGAGAAGATTCGTTACCGTGCTATCCGTCCTTCTGGTAAAGATGCAGTTGAAGTGCTGCTACGTGATGCGGAGCAACTTGCTTCTGCAAAACGTGTACTGACTAACCTACATCCAGACATGCAGTTTGTTGATTCTGACTCTGATGGTCGATTCACGCTTCGTGCCACCTTTACAGAAACTCGTCTAGCTGAAATCCGTAACTACGCGGTAGAGCAAAACATCACAATCCTACGTAATCGTGTAAACGAACTGGGTGTTGCTGAACCATTGGTACAACGCCAAGGTGCAAGCCGTATTGTGGTAGAGCTTCCAGGTGTTCAGGACACTGCTCGTGCAAAAGAGATTCTTGGTGCAACAGCTACGCTAGAGTTCCGTGAAGTTGATGACAAAGCAGACTTAGCGGCGGCAGCGGCTGGTCGTGCTCCAGCGGGCAGCGAAATCAAGCAAGATCGTGATGGTCGTCCTGTTGTACTTAAGAAGCGCGTTATCTTAGGCGGTTCAAGCATTACGGATGCGAGCTCAAGTGTTGATGAATACGGTCGTCCTCAAGTTAACATCTCGCTAGATAGCGAAGGTGGTAGCAAGATGGCTGCGTTCTCTCGTTCAAATATCGGTAAGCTAATGGCTACGGTATTTGCTGAGTACAAGGACAGCGGTCGTAAGACACCTGAAGGCAAGGTTATCCTGACTAAGTATGAAGAAGTGATCAACCAAGCGACGATTCAGTCTGCTCTTGGTCGTAACTTCCGAATCACGGGTATTGACTCTGCAGCTGAAGCTCACAACCTAGCGCTTCTACTTCGAGCGGGTGCTCTAATTGCACCTATCTCTATCGTTGAAGAACGTACGATTGGTCCATCTATGGGTCAGCAGAACATCGATATGGGTATCCAAGCGATGATCTGGGGTATGGTTGCTGTAATGCTCTTTACTTTGGTCTACTACCGTAAGTTTGGCTTTATCGCTAACTTGGCTCTAATGGCTAACCTAGTGTTAATCATTGGTGTAATGTCGATGATCCCAGGTGCAACCATGACGCTGCCAGGTATTGCCGGCATTGTATTAACGGTAGGTATGGCGGTTGATGCTAACGTACTGATCTTTGAACGAATTCGTGAAGAGTTGCGTGATGGTCGTAGCCCACAACAAGCTATCCACCAAGGATATGCGAATGCATTCAGTACGATTGCCGATGCCAATATCACCACGCTGTTAACTGCAATCATTCTATTTGCTGTTGGTACAGGTGCGATTAAAGGCTTTGCCGTAACGCTATCTATCGGTATTTTGACGTCGATGTTTACAGCTATCGTGGGTACACGTTGTGTTGTAAACCTTTTATACGGCGGCAAACGTATTAATAAGTTGTCGATCTAAGGCTGGAATGACTATGTTTCAAATAATGAAAGCAGACAAAACGATCGACTTTATGCGTTGGTCGAAGTTTGCCTTTGTCTTCTCTCTTGTCATGATTGCTACGGCGATCTTTACCCTTTCAACTAAATGGTTGAACTGGGGTCTAGACTTCACCGGTGGTACGCTGATTGAGGTTGGCTTTGAACAGCCTGCTGATCTGGAGGAGATCCGTAGCTCGCTTGAAGCGAAAGGCTTTGGTGATGCAACGGTGCAAAACTTTGGTTCTGCTCGCGATGTGATGGTTCGTCTTCGTCCTCGTGATGATATGGCGGGCGAGACACTTGGCAACCAAATCCTTAATGCAATTAAAGATGGTACTGGCAAGAGCGTTGAAATGCGCCGAATTGAGTTTGTGGGACCGAATGTTGGGGACGAACTAACCGAAGCTGGTGGTCTTGCAATCTTAGTATCACTTATCTGTATTTTGATCTATGTATCTATGCGCTTTGAATGGCGTCTAGCTGCGGGTGCGGTGCTAGCATTGGCGCATGATATCATCATCACGCTAGGTATCTTCTCTTTGATGCAAATCGAAGTCGATCTAACGATTGTAGCGGCGCTGCTTACGGTTGTTGGTTACTCGCTCAATGATACCATTGTTGTGTTTGACCGTATTCGTGAGAACTTCCGCAAAATGCGCAAGGGTGAGCCAACAGAGGTGATGAACAGCTCAGTAACTCAAACATTGAGCCGTACATTAATTACATCAGCAACGACACTGTTTGTGGTTATCGCGCTATTCACTCAAGGTGGAGCGATGATCCATGGTTTCGCTACGGCGTTGTTACTCGGTATTACTGTAGGTACTTACTCTTCGATCTACGTAGCTTCTGCTCTTGCGCTGAAACTGGGTGTAGAACGTGAGCACTTAATGCCACCTCAGGTTGAAAAAGAAGGCGCTGAGTTCGACGAAATGCCATAAGGGCGTTGAGCAAGAAGTCGTTTCTTGAAGCTTATGCTTTAAAATATCAAGCCCCGACCGAAAGGTTGGGGCTTTTTTTATAGAGAAACCTAGAACGGACTTCGTCCTACAGAGCGCTGTGCTACTAGATATCTAGTTCTCTTGCTATCTAGTTTTCTGCCTGTAAACCGAATTTAAATTATCTGTTGAATTTGAATACAGTTTTCCATAGAATACGCGCTCCCGTGTCGGCTGAATCAGAGATTGGCTGGCACAAATATTAACCTACTCTTATTAGGAGAGCATTATGTCTCTGAATGCAGAAACTAAAGCAGCAATCGTTGCAGAATACGCACGTTCTGAAGGCGACACTGGTTCACCAGAAGTACAAGTAGCACTACTAACTGCTTCTATCAACCACCTACAAGGTCACTTCAAAGCTCACAAAGGCGATCACCACAGCCGTCGTGGTCTACTACGCATGGTTTCTAGCCGTCGTAAGCTTCTAGACTACCTAAAAGGTAAAGATCTTGGTCGTTACCAAGAGCTTATCAAGCGTCTAGGTCTACGTCGCTAATCAAATCTCGAATTTGATGAAAGAGCCTCAGCATTTGCTGAGGCTTTTTTATTTCTGCTAATTTTCGCTTAATGACTTGTTACTAAACAAAGCTACTTCTTTCTCAGAAGCTGAGCACATAAGCCGGAAAATAAAGGGGATCTAGCCCTTAAACTAGTCTATAATCGTGCCGCTATTTCAATAACCTAATCGATAGGTATTGAGAGAGTTGCACTTTTGCCCACTGACTACAGTCACGTAAGTCGACCAAATGGTCGCGGCTATTAGAAGCTTATTTTGTCTTTAACGAGCACGTTGAAGCGGTAAGTTGGCTTTTACTAGTCGCGATTGGTAGCAGTGGAGATCTACATATCAATCTAACAAGGAATTTCCATGTTCGAAAAACCAGTTGTTAAAACGTTCCAGTACGGTAACCACACAGTTACTCTAGAAACTGGCGTTATTGCACGTCAAGCTACAGCAGCAGTAATGGTTACAATGGACGATACTTCTGTATTCGTATCTGTTGTAGGTAAAAAAGAAGCGGTAGAAGGTCAAGACTTCTTCCCACTAACAGTTAACTACCAAGAGCGTACTTACGCTGCAGGTAAAATCCCTGGTGGTTTCTTCAAGCGTGAAGGTCGTCCATCTGAAGGTGAGACACTAACGGCTCGTCTAATCGACCGTCCAATCCGTCCACTATTCCCAGACGCGTTTAAAAACGAAGTACAAGTTATCGCGACAGTAATGTCTGTTAACCCTGACGTTCAACCAGACATGGTTACAATGATCGGTACTTCTGCAGCACTAGCTATCTCTGGTATTCCGTTCAACGGCCCTATCGGTGCAGCGCGTGTTGGTCACATCGACGGTCAACTAGTACTTAACCCAAGCAACACTGAGCTAGAAACTTCTAAGCTTGACCTTGTTGTTTCAGGTACTGAAGGCGCTGTTCTTATGGTTGAGTCTGAAGCAGACAACCTAACTGAAGAAGAGATGCTATCTGCAGTTGTATTTGGTCATGACCAACAGCAAGTTGTTATCAACGCAATCAACGAATTCAAAGCTGAAGTTGCTACTCCTGCATGGGATTGGGTTGCTCCAGAAGAGAACACTGCGCTTAACACTCGCATCGCTGAACTAGCTGAAGCTAAGCTAGTTGAAGCTTACCAAATCACTGAGAAAATGACTCGTTACGACCGCATCCACGCGATCGCAGCAGAAGTTAACGAAGTGCTAGTAGCTGAAAACGAAGAAGTGAATCTAAAAGAAGCTCACTCTATCTTCCACGATCTAGAAAAAACAGTCGTACGTCGCAGCATCATCGCTGGTAACCCACGTATCGATGGCCGTGAAAAAGACATGGTTCGTGCGCTAGATGTACGTACTGGTGTTCTTCCACGTACTCACGGTTCTTCTCTATTCACTCGTGGTGAAACTCAAGCTATCGTTACTGCTACTCTTGGCACACAACGTGACGCTCAAATCATCGATGAGCTAACGGGTGAGCGTAAAGATCACTTCCTACTACACTACAACTTCCCTCCATACTGTGTTGGCGAGACTGGTTTTGTAGGTTCTCCTAAGCGTCGTGAAATCGGCCACGGTAAACTAGCTAAGCGTGGTATTGCTGCGGTAATGCCATCTGTAGACGAGTTCCCATACACTGTACGTGTAGTATCAGAAATCACAGAATCTAACGGTTCTTCTTCAATGGCTTCTGTATGTGGTACGTCTCTAGCGCTTATGGATGCGGGTGTTCCAATCAAGTCTTCTGTTGCGGGTATCGCGATGGGTCTTGTTAAAGAAGGCGACGATTTCGTTGTTCTTTCTGACATCCTTGGTGACGAAGACCACCTAGGCGACATGGACTTTAAAGTAGCGGGTACTAACACTGGTATCACAGCACTTCAAATGGATATCAAGATCGAAGGTATCACTAAAGAGATCATGCAAATTGCTCTTAACCAAGCGCAAGGTGCACGTAAGCACATCCTATCTGTAATGGATGAAGCTATCTCTGGTGCTCGTGAAGATATCTCTGAGTTCGCTCCGCGTATTCACACAATGAAGATCAGTGCTGAGAAGATCAAAGATGTTATCGGTAAAGGTGGCGCGGTTATCCGTCAGCTAACTGAAGAAACTGGTACAACTATCGAGATCGATGACGACGGTACAATCAAGATTGCTGCAACTGAAGGTACAGCTGCGAAAGAAGCTATCCGCCGTATCGAAGAGATCACTGCTGAAGTTGAAGTAGGTCGCATCTACACGGGTAAAGTTGCTCGTCTAGCTGACTTTGGTGCATTCGTGACAGTACTACCTGGTAAAGATGGTCTAGTACACATCTCTCAAATCGCGGACAAGCGTGTTGAGAAAGTGTCTGACTACCTAACTGAAGGTCAAGAAGTTCAAGTTAAAGTACTTGAAATCGACCGCCAAGGCCGTGTTCGTCTAAGCATGAAAGAAGCAGTTGAGAAGGCTGAAGGCGAAGCGCCAGCAGCTGAGTAATGCAACTGTAGGCTTATAAAGAATTGGTTTTTTTTTAGCCAATTTATAATAAGCATGGTATAAAGGGGGCCAATTGGCTCCCTTTTTGGTTTTTTTCTGGAGCTTAAGGAGTAAGTTTTTGTGAAATTGGTTAAAACTTTAAGTCTTGTACTGTTGATGGCATTAGGTGGTTGCGCTTCAACCAGTGAGAAAACGGCTTCGGCTAACCAATGGTTTTATCCCCCAATGGCCATTCCTCTTCAACCTAGCGTTCAACAGGAAGTGCAAATCGCTCGTATCACTCAATTGCTTAAGCGTGATGACCTAAGTAAAGATGTACGCTCTAAAATGCTTAACGAGCGTGGTAACTATTACGACAGCGTTGGCCTGCGTGATTTAGCTCGCTTAGACTATAATCAATCACTTTCACTAAACCCGGCTCAGCCTGACATTTTTAACGTGCTTGGTGTGTTCTTGACTCAAGTTGGAGAGTATGACGCAGCTTACGATGCGTTTGATTCAACACTAGAGCTTGATCCTTCAAACAGCTATGCTTCCCGCAACCGTGCCGTCGCGCTTTACTATGGTGACCGTCTCGAGCTTGCACAAGAAGAAATGGCTAACCATTACCAAGAAGACCCTAGCGACCCGTTCCGTGCTTTATGGCTATACATCATCGAGTCTGAAATGGATTACGACAGCGCTCGTGACGCACTACTGAGCCGATACCAAGAGAAAGATGACCAGTGGGGTTGGGTGCTTGTTGCTCTGACTCTGGGTGAAATCAATGAAGAGCAAGCGCTGAAAGCCGTTGTGTCGAATACTCGTGATAACACCCTATTGGCGCAGCGCTTAACAGAGGTTTACTTCTACCTTGCGAAGCGTTACCAACAAGAGGGTGATTACGTTAACGCAATTTCTCTTTATAAGCTGACACTGTCTTTGAACGTGTATGAGTATGTTGAGCATCGCTACTCGTTCCTTGAGCTAGCGCGAGTTTATGACACCGTTCAAGCTGAGCAGAATCAAGCAGACATTGCGGCGAATTACTAACTCGTCCTAGAAATCTGAGTTTCTCGAATCCCGCAGCTGATTTCAGCTGCGGGATTTTTTTATTGATATATTTTTATCTAAGATTATTATAGTTAGCTATGCTAACTAAATAGGGCTAATGTGAAATTAGATAATGCACTAGAACATATTGAACGATTTGCGGCTAAGCATTGGCGAGCTTGCTCTAAGGAAGATGTGCTTGCTCAGCTTAGCTTTAATGAGTACGACTATCTAAAGGTGATTCAGTTGGCTAATGAGCCATTGCGTATTACAGATTTAGCATCGGAAATGGAGGTGTCAAAGCCTTCTGCAACCAATATGGTGAAACGACTCGTTAAAAAAGATCTGGTGGCAACTCAGCCGTGCCCTGAAGATGCACGTTCAAAGAGGGTTAAGCTAACGGCTTATGCTGAGCAGTGTATGACTTTAGAGTTAAAAATTTATCAACAAATGGCGACCCAATTGAGAGCCAAAATCAACAAATCTGAGCTCGAATTGTTAGAGGAGATCCTTGCCAAGGCGCTGAAGTAATTCAGTTAATAAGAGCCTTATAAAAATTTTGAATATTTAGTTAGCTTGGATAACTAAATTTGGTGATTGGTGATGTTCGCCAAATCAGAAAGACAGATCAAAAATTGAGTTAGAGTGTAATGACAGTTTCTATCCAAAGACAATTTTGGCGCTATACCATTCCGACGGTAGCAGCAATGCTAGTGAATGGTCTCTATCAAGTCGTTGATGGGATTTTCATTGGTCAATACGTTGGAGCGGATGGTTTGGCCGGTATCAATCTGGCGTGGCCGGTGATCGGTACTATCTTGGGTATCGGTATGATGGTCGGTGTCGGTACAGGTGCATTAGCATCGATTAAGCAGGGTGAGGGTAAAACTGAGCAAGCAACCACAACATTAACAACGGGTTTGATTTTATTGGCTCTGCTGGCACCGATTGTCGGTGTCATTTTGTGGTTCAATGCCGAGCTTTTTATTAGCCTCCAAGGAGGAGAAGGTCGAGCTTATGAGCTGGGCGTGCAGTATCTCGATATTTTGATCTTTGCGAGCGTATTCACCTTAGGGTCGATTGCTCTTCCTTTTTTACTACGAAACGACAACAGTCCAAATCTAGCAACGGCATTGATGGTGGTGGGTGCGGTGATTAACATCGCGCTAGATTATTTATTTATCGTGGTATTCCAATGGGAGCTCACGGGCGCAGCACTTGCAACAGGCGCAGCGCAGGCGGTGGTTACCGTTTTGGGTGTGAGTTACTTCTTCTCTCGCTTTGCCAAGGTACGGCTGAGTATCGCTAAGTTGGAGTTCCGCTATGACGTACTGCCGAAGATATTCATGATCGGTGTATCGAGCTTCTTCATGTATGCCTATGGCTCAATCATGGTGGCATTACACAATGGGCTATTTACCCAATACGGCAGTGCAATGCTAGTGGGAGCTTATGCAGTGCTTGGGTACATAGTGACAATCTATTACCTAACGGCTGAAGGGATCGCTAACGGTATGCAACCATTAGTGAGCTATAACTATGGTGCAAAGCATACAGCGAATATTAAAACCTTGCTGCGCATTGCTATGGTGACATCAGTAAGTTTGGGTATTGCTTTCGTTGTAGTGCTTAACGTGTTTCCATACCAGGCTGTATCCGTCTTCAATAGCTCAGAGCCTGAGTTGATAGAAGGAGCGGTATTGGGGATTCGCCTACATATGTTTGCCTTATTCTTAGATGGCTTCTTGGTCGTGGCTGGCGCTTACTATCAAGCAGTGAATAAAGGTGGAAGAGCACTATTCGTGACGATAGGTAATATGGCGGTTCAATTGCCCTTCCTATACATCATGCCGAAGCTATATGGATTGGAGGGGATCTGGTTAGCCTACCCATTATCCAACATTGCGTTGAGTCTGTTGGTCATGGCTATGCTTTGGAGAGATGTGCGAGGTCTGGAAAGCGAAACTGACTTGAAGGTTGCACCGACTTCATAATCAAAAAAGTTCCTAGTGCTTGTGTGCACTAGGAACTTAAATTTTAGAAGAACTAGGGTCTGTTGATCTTTCGAGGTTAAATTTTGTTCGAGATAAAATCGTTTTAGGCGCGGCAAGGGGTGTGTAGCCTAGTCACTCTAAGTAAATACCCCTTAACAAAGCATAAAATGATTTTTGCGGGGACGCCTAGTTCGAACCCTTCGGGCAGCGTTTGTGCTTCATTTCTACTGCGTTATCGGCTTCTCATGTAGGCTAGCTACACATCAAAGCCTAAATTTCCCACAAACTGCTGCAAAAACCAGCTCGAAAGGTCAACAGACCCTAATCTTAGGAATTAGACATTCTTAATATCGAGACCTGCAATCTGATGCCAGTAACCATTGCATTGACGAGCTTCTAGTGGGAAGCGAGAATTGCCTTGCTCATTTGACTTGAACTTATCAAGCTCAGAGAAGGTATCGACACCTAGCGGGCTTAAACGCACCACATCCACAATGCCTTCCATACTTGGCAAGTCATTGATTAGGTTATAACAGTAACCAGACTGAGTTTGAATACCATTGAGGTTGAACACCTCTTGGCTTTCTTGGCTACTGACTTTAAGACCTGTTGGGTACTTGATACAGCAAGTCTCACAGTCGTCTTTGGCTTTGTTTTCTGCGCGGGCCGTAAAGCAGCGAGCAGAATAAGCCAGTGGTAGATAGCCGTGGCTGAACACTTCCACTTCAAACTGATTGCGAATACCTAGAGCCTCACACTGGCTTATTACATTGCTTAACCATTCACGAGATAGTTCAACAGGCATGCACCAACGTGTCATACCTTGTTTTAAGAATAGGTTCAGTGTGTGTGCGTTGTAGGTATTCACTGCTGGGCCAACAACAAACGGTACCTTGTTTTCAGACGCAAGTTGAATTGCGGATACATCATTTGCTTCGATGGCGAAGTCACCGTTGTCGATGTACTTCTTCATCACGCTTACTTCACTCGGAGCTTCAAGTAGCGCCATAGTTGACAATACGACTTGCTTGCCTGCAGTAGAGAGCTCCTTAGCAATATCAAACCAGTGTTTTGGCTTCATTTCACGACGCTTTGAACAGACTGACTCACCAAGGTAGATGATGTCTGCAGAGCTGCTCATTGCTTGCTGGTAGAAAGCTTCGACGTCTTGTTTCGGCCAAAAGTAGAGTAGTGGGCCTAGTGCGTATTTCATGGATTCCAACTCCTCAATTATTGCCATTTACGGTGGTATGCACCGAGTGTGGTTTGTGTACCTTCCGATACGTTTGCAAGTGCTGCGTTCCAAGCGTCATCGACATGGTAGTTTTCTGGGTTTGCTTGGTAGCGGTCGATCGCTGCACGCCAAGTTCGCGTCACCTGCTCAACGTAAGCTGGACTGCGTTGACGACCCTCAATCTTCACCGAGGCTACATTAGCGGCAAATAGCTCTGGTAACATCGAAAGGGTGTTAAGGCTGGTTGGCTCTTCAAGTGCGTGATAACGCTTGGTTTCACCTTCGATGGTCGCTTCAAAACGGCCTTTACATAGCGTTGGGTAGCCTGCGTTCTCGCCTTCACTGTAGCGGTCGATCAAAATATCGTTTAGGCGAGACTCTAGGCCTTGCTCTGTCTCTTGCCAGCGTACATATTTCGCCGGAGAACAAGCACCGACTGTATTTGGCGATTCACCCGTCATGTAAGATGATAAGTAACAGCGACCCTCAGACATGATACAAAGGCTGCCAAACGCAAACACTTCTAGGTCGACATCGCTAGTGATGTTGCGAGAGAGCTGTTTTACCTGATGGATAGATAATACGCGCGGAAGAACCACACGCTTAACATTGAAATTCTTGTGGTAGAAATCGATCGCTGCGACGTTGGTCGCTGATGCCTGAACTGACAGGTGAAGCTCCATATGAGGGTACTTGTTTGCTGCGTACTCGAGCACAGCAATATCAGCAACGATCAGAGCGTCTACACCCAATGCGGCTGCTTGGTCTACAGCATTCGTCCAGCGATTAAAACCATCAGGGTGAGCAAAGGTATTCAGCGCAACATGAATCTTCTTATTGCGGTCGTGTACATATTGCACCGCTTTATCGAGTTTTTTACCTGTGAAGTTAAGGCCTGCAAAATGGCGAGCATTGGTATCGTCTTTAAAACCAATATAGACAGCGTCAGCACCGCAATCGATAGCAGATTTAAGTGCAGGTAAGTTACCCGCAGGGCATAAAAGTTCCATGTCATTACCAGTCGGTTTTCTAATGCAGGCATTTTATGAAGAATAATGAATGGCAAATTTGATGTGAGGCAGGTTTGAGTGGGATTAACCCATTCTAGTAGCAAAAAAATCTCAACGACTCATTAACTTACTGAGTAACAATCTGTACTCAATTGCAGTTAGTTCTTGTGACGGCGATTCTTGACTAAGAGTTGTTCAACTTCATGACGAGGTTGTGGGCGATGGAAGTGGAAGCCCTGAATCGAGTGACAGTTTAGATTCGAAAGCAGAGTCGCTTGTTCGTGCGTCTCAATGCCTTCAGCTACAACAGTCAGGTTCAATGACTTACCAAGGTTAATGATGTTCTCAACCACTGTCACCTGCTTAGGTAACTCATCAATGTTAGTGATGAAGGCACGGTCGATCTTGAGTTCATCCAGCGGGAATCGCGCTAGGTAAGACAGGGAAGAGTAACCAGTACCAAAGTCATCAATAGAGAGAGCAAAACCAAGTTTTTTGATCGCCTTGAGCATTTGCAGAGTATGTTCACTATCGCTCATAACAGCTGTTTCAGTTAATTCAAAAGTAATGCAGCTAGGATCAAGACCTGTACTCTTGAGCAGCTTTTCCATGTAGCTGATCAGGCTAGGGTTACCAAACTGCTCTGGTGATAGGTTGATAGCGACACGACCAGGTAAAATACCTTGGTTCTTCCAATGTTTAACCGTAGAGAATACATCGCGCATGACTACACGACCAAGGTGTTCGATTAGCCCTGCTTTTTCTGCGACAGGAATAAAGGCACCAGGGCTGATATAGCCTTCAACAGGGTGCTTCCAACGAACCAAAGCCTCAGCGCCGTTGATGCTGAAATCACGGGCGTTCACTTTAGGTTGGTACCACACCTCAAGGCCATTTTGTTGCAGTGCTTTTTGTAGTTCAATCTCAAGCCAAAGGCGCATGCGGGCTTCTTTGTTCATTTGATCATTGAACTTGATAAGGCGATTGCGGCCGCGATCCTTGGCTTCATACATTGCCGTATCTGCGTTTTGTAGCAAGATACGAGCATCGGTCCCATCTTCTGGGAAACAAACGCTGCCAATAGAACAGGCAAGTCGTTTAGAGAAGTGGTGTAGGTCAAACGGTTGATTGACCAGTGAGATAATCTTGTCTGCCACTCGCTCTTCAAAGTTAGACTGCTCACGGTCAGGATCAGGGAAGATGATACCAAACTCATCACCACCTAAGTGACCAATGATTGCCTTAGTGGGTAGCAGGCGCTTAAGCCTAGTAGCGACTTCTTTTATCACCTTATCACCGACATGGTGACCTAGTGAGTCATTGATATTCTTAAAGTTATCAATATCCAAGTAAAACATCGTGAGTGGTGTTTCATCTTGGATATATTGCTCCAGCTTGCGGGTAAAACCTTGACGATTTAATTGACCAGTTAAGGTGTCGATGTGCGGGCTGTCCGTTGTCACAGGAACGGAAGGCACAGTCTCATTATTAGTCGTTTGCAGCAAAATAAATTGAGTGTTGCTGCCAAGCAGTGTTGTGCTTTCTGACTTTAGCTTCACCACACGCTCGATACCACAACGAGCCCCTGTCAAGCAGATGAGCGGTGAGTCATTCAATAATGATGAGACAGGTTGTGTGAAGACCGTTTTACTTGTCTCTTCGACAAATAGCCTACTGAGTTCTTCACCTAGTAGATCCTTGTAGCTTCGGAAACCAAGAATATTGGCCGCAGCGGGGTTGGCTGAAATGATGATGTCATCATCAACCAATAGTAGACCGTCATTAAGCAAGGTCGAAAGGGTCGAAAGTTTAGTTTCTGATTCTTCTAGTGTCCGAATCAGTAGCTGTTTTTCTGAGGTATCGACGGCTTGGAATAAGATTTGTTGGATATCGGAGTCGTCGTTGCTTAAAGGAGTTAGGGTGAAGTATAAACTGGTATCGAGGTTGAGATCTTTGAGAGTGATTTCGGCTTCTAGAGATTCACCTTTGAACGTGCGTTCGTAATAAGGCTTTAGTGTTTCGTAGAAGTATTCACCGAGGACTTGTCTGTCCGACATTCCGACCAAGTCGGATTCTTTGAGACCTGCAATTTCGCAGTATCGTTGGTTAACCATACTGTAGTTGTGCTTGTCATCAAGAATGGCAAAAAAGAAGGGGCTATTAGCCGTCAGTTTCTCAAACCAATGTTTTAAATTTTGAGAAGGCATTTGAGACCCATACTCCTTGGAATGTCTTTGATATCTCGATTGGAGGTGAACTTCACCGAGTGTTGTCCGATGAGTTAACTATAACTGTGATCTTTCAGATATAAAAGTGCGATTGGACTGTTTGCTTTATTGATACACAACAGGAAAAAAGATCGATGCTTCCATTATTATCGCCTAATACTACAGTCAATAAAGTAACGGATAAACAACGTGTTTAACAAGATTCGAGCGCACTTAGTGCAAAACGCAGCGTCAATTTTGCGATCTCCAATCCAACTATTGCCGCAAACTGTACAAAAAAAAGCCTTGCTTGAAGGTCTAAAAACCGTTTTTAAAGAATCACTTGAAGACGGTGACTTTGAATTTTTAGAGGGTAAATGGCTTAAGGTTTCGATCAAGGATCTAAACCTCAACTGGTGCATTAGCTACGAAGGTGAAAAGCTCGTGGTAGCGGACAAGCCAGTGCAGGAAGATGTGAGCTTTGCAGGTAACCTAAACGACCTTGTATTAATTGCTGGGCGCAAAGAAGATCCGGACACCTTGTTCTTCCAGCGCCGACTATCTATTGAAGGTGATACTGAACTTGGCTTGGAAGTGAAGAACCTGATGGATAGCGTAGATTTAGATTTATTACCAAAAGCTGTTCAAATTGCGATGAATCAACTAGCTGACTTTGTGCATAAAGGAGTACAATCCGAGCCTGCACAAAGTGAGGTTAAACATGCTTATTAGAACTGAGGCACCAGCCGACATCCTGACCATCGACCGCTTGGTTAAATCTGCTTTCCCAACGGAAGCCGAAGCGAACCTAGTGATGAAGCTGCGTGAGAACGCAAAGTTGACGCTATCGCTGGTAGCTTGTTCTGATGAAGGAGAGGTGATTGGTCACGTGATGTTTTCACCAGTCACACTCAATGGTGAACACTTAAACTGGCAAGGGCTTGCGCCTATTTCAGTGAAAGAAGAGTATCGAGGCCAAGGCATCGCAAAAGCGCTCATTGAAGAAGCACACTCTACATTGGCAGATTTTGGTTATCCAGCTGTCGCTGTATTGGGTGACCCAGAATTCTACAGCAAGTTTGGCTATCAAGATGATGCTCGCTTTACTTGCCCATGGGAGGTACCTCAAGGTGTCTTTCGTGTGATCGAGTTGGTTGAAGGCACACTCGACAATCAACAAGGCTTGATTGAATACGCGCCTGAGTTCTCAGAGCTCTAAATCACTAGAGAAGCTAAAGCGATCAGAGCTGCTATTTTTGCCTAATGACTTTCTCTTTACGAGTTTGTTATCATCAGCGTTATCTTTAAAGGAGCCTCGGCTCCTTTTTCTATTCGATCCGTAACAAGCAACAGATTTTGGTAAGCAATGAGCTATCTACAAGAAATGGGTATCCAAGAGTGGCATTTGGTGCACCCAGAAAGATTAGAGAACTATCAAGCACCTGGCATTGAGCTACCAGATACCTGCTTGTTATTGCTTGTATCACCTGAAAAGCCAGAAGGTCAGTTGGCTGAGATGTTTGAGCGTGTACTCAAGAGTATGAAGCTCGAGTTGTCTCAAGCTATGTATTTAGAGCCTGAGCTATTATCTCAGCTTTCCAAGCATCAACTTAAATGGGTTTGGTATTCGGGTTGTAGCGAAAGCAACGCAGATACCCTAGCTGAACTGAACAAACTTACCTCGCCATTGTTGAAAGAAGTGGATGGCAACAATCAACTCAAGCGTGAGCTTTGGCAGCAAATCTGTCTCTATAACTAGATTGTAAAAAGCGAACTCTACAAAAGCAGAATCAACGAAAGCGTATTCACATGCAGTTTGAACCTTTAGCACCACACCATCTCGATGCCGTTTGGCGAATTGAGCAAGCGGCACATTCTCACCCTTGGGCAGAATCCATGATTCGGGACGTCAATAGCCGCGGCGCTTGTCACTATGTTTTGACTTTAGAACAAGTAGTTGTTGGTTATTTCTATGCCCAGAATATTGTTGGCGAAGTAACTTTGTTGAATATAGCGGTAGATCCAGCTCAACAAGGTAAAGGCTTGGGTAAGGCTTTAATTGAGCACTTTTTAGAGGTATGCCAAAACGCGAAAGCAGAGAGTGCATGGCTAGAAGTACGTGAGAGCAATCAGACAGCATTTGGTTTATACGAATGGGTTGGTTTTAATGAAGTGGATCGTCGCCGCAACTATTATCCGACTAAAAGCGGTAAAGAGGATGCGATAATCATGAGTTACCTCTTTTTCTAACTTTAGAAATGACAGCAATTTCTGTATAATCCGCACACAAATTTTAAGGGCAGTATTATTACTGCCCTTTTTACGCTTTAGATCAGTAAAGGGCGGTTATGTCTTTCCAACAAGAAGTTGGCAAACGTAGAACGTTTGCAATTATCTCTCACCCGGATGCGGGTAAAACCACCATCACAGAAAAAGTACTTTTATTCGGAAACGCGATTCAAAAAGCGGGTACGGTGAAAGGTCGTGGCTCAGCACAGCATGCGAAGTCGGACTGGATGGAGATGGAAAAAGAGCGTGGTATCTCGGTAACAACGTCGGTTATGCAGTTCCCATACAATGACTGTCTAGTAAACCTACTTGATACTCCTGGACACGAAGACTTCTCGGAAGATACTTACCGTACTCTTACTGCTGTTGACTCATGTTTGATGGTTATCGATGCTGCAAAAGGTGTCGAGGATCGTACGCGTAAGCTAATGGAAGTAACACGTTTACGTGATACGCCAATCGTTACCTTCATGAACAAATTGGACCGTGATGTACGTGACCCAATGGAAGTTCTAGACGAAGTAGAAAGCGAACTGGGTATGGCGTGTGCGCCAATCTCTTGGCCTATCGGTTGTGGTAAAGAGTTTAAAGGTGTGTATCACATCCACCGTGATGAAACGATTCTGTATGAATCTGGTCACGGTCACGAGATCCAAGAAGTGCGTATCATCAAAGGTCTAGACAATCCAGAGCTTGATGAGAAAGTCGGTGCAGACCTAGCAGAAAGCGTGCGTGAAGAGCTAGAACTAGTGATGGGCGCGTGTCCTGAGTTCGATCTAGACCTATTCCTAGCGGGCGAGCTAACGCCAGTTTACTTCGGTACTGCACTGGGTAACTTCGGTGTTGACCACATGCTTGACGGCCTGACGAAATGGGCTCCAGCGCCGAAGACTCGTCAAGCGGTAGAGCGTGATGTTGAAGCGACAGAAGAAGACTTCTCTGGTTTCGTATTCAAGATCCAAGCGAACATGGATCCGAAACACCGTGACCGTATTGCTTTCATGCGTATCGTTTCCGGTACCTACAAGCAAGGCATGAAGATGAACCACGTTCGTACTGGTAAAAAGGTCAGCATCTCCGATGCGGTTACCTTTATGGCGGGCGACCGTGCGCGTGCAGAAAACGCCTATGCGGGTGACATCATAGGCCTACACAACCACGGTACTATCCAGATTGGTGATACCTTCACTCAAGGTGAAGCACTGAAATTCTCTGGTATTCCAAACTTCGCACCGGAACTGTTCCGTCGTATTCGCCTAAAAGATCCCTTGAAGCAGAAGCAGCTGCTAAAAGGTCTGGTCCAGCTTTCTGAAGAAGGTGCGGTACAGGTATTCCGCCCGCTACAAAACAACGACTTAATTGTAGGTGCGGTTGGTGTGCTTCAGTTTGATGTGGTTGTGGCTCGTCTAAAAGCAGAATACAACGTAGAAGCAATCTACGAAGGCGTTAACGTAGCAACAGCACGTTGGGTTGAGTGTGACGATGCGAAGAAGCTCGAAGAGTTCAAACGTAAGAACCAGTCAAACCTAGCGCTTGATGGTGGTGATAACCTATCTTACATCGCACCGACTATGGTGAACCTGAACCTAGCGCAAGAGCGTTTCCCAGATGTTGAGTTTAGAGCAACTCGCGAACACTAATCTTCGTCGTACTTGGGGTGACTACTGCGTTAACAGCACAAATTCACCCCAATCACATAGTGGACTATGCTCATGGGGCTGAATTTGCTTGTTGCCTTGTTCTAACCCCAATTACTTAGAAGATATGCTGTAATTTTAAAGCCGGACGCATTTTGCGTTCGGCTTTTTTGTTACTCTCGAGTTGTGATAGTGCACAGGAGGGGGACTGATGAAATGGTTGAAACGGGTTATTGCGCGTTATGATGCATGGTGTGAAGAGCTAGGATTAACGCCTGACAAAAAGCGTTCTTGTGTCCCTTACAAAGCAGAACCCACAACCAAATCAGCAGATGACAAGAAAGTAGAAACTGAAAGAGAGCTAACTAAGTAATTGTAATTAGGTGTGTATATTGAGGTTCGCCGCGTTTTGCGGGAATCTTTTTTGGTACACTTATGTCTATTACCTTTGAGGGAGCCTCCAATGTTTGACCTGAATTTAGTGAAGCCTTTTCTCTCTGTCTATCAGTTCAACTCCATCACCAAAGCGGCGGAAGCATTAGAGTTAACCCAACCGGCTGTCAGTGCAGCAATCAAGCGTTTCGAAAAAATTGTTGGCTATCCACTATTTGTTCGAGTCGGACGCGCGATTGAACCGACTTCTATGGCTCACAAATTGGCTCGACAGCTAGGTGAAGCATTGGAGCTGATGGAAGGTGCGGTATCGACCAAGCGTGACTTTACTGTTTACACCCCAGCTAATTTATTGCACAAGCTGCCAATGATGGATGGGGTACTGCTCATTGAAGCTCCGGTCTCAGTGGATGATATTGTTGAAGATATTCGCATGAACCGAGTCGACCTAGTGATTGATGCAGGTATTCCCAAGCAAGCTAGCTTGGCGTTTGAAAAAGCAACAACAGATAGAATCATTTTTATTACCGACCCTGAGATGAGTGATTATCCAGAAAAGCTCTCTATGGAGGCATTTTTAGAGGGCAAGCACATTACGTTGAAGCTCTTGCGCCAAGACGTCCCTATTGTTGATTTTTTATCGGAGAAAGCCTTCAATCGAGATGTTGCTATCGAGGTAAGAAACGTCACCAATTTATTGTTGGCATTGAAAGGAACGAGTTATATCGCTGCTTTACCTAAAACAATGACGCACCTGGCCAAAGGTATGGGCTTTAAAATCCACGAACCACCCTTTGAATTGCGCCCCGTTGAATTTGAGTTGGTCTTCCACAAAAAGTATCAAACCAACGGCCAGCATCAAGCGTTGCGGGATATGATTCGTGGGTATTTGAATAGTTAAAAGTCGAACGCTAAGCCGAATTCTACAAAATTGTTGTCAGAATATTCTAGGTCGAATGTGTAAGTTACAGATGGCTTAAGGTATTTGAGGTTCAGAAACATAGCAACTTCATGGTAATGGTGGTTAAACCTATCTTTGTTTTTGTAATGTCCAGAATCTATACCTAGAATCGGATAATCGTTTTTGACGTACAAGTTACGCGAATCTTTTGTAACGCCAATTTCGTGATTGAATTTATATAAAATGTCTACGTATTTAACAGGGCTCCATAGTGTGCCGATACCATAGTCAAATGTATCAGCTATGTTGAACTGAACTTTACTAGCTGCATTATCAAACTCAGAATCTTTATCCATGAAGTTGTAGTTTAGTTCAGCTAGAAGAGTCCATTGCTCGTGAATGAGTTTTGCTGCAAAGATCCCTGTATTAATTTCATGCTCACTGACTTTTAAGTTGTTCTCCGTGTAATAAGTATCCCCTTGCCAAAATGAGTACCCTAAACCTGCTTGCCAATAATCCCGGGTATCAACTTCACCAAAAATACGAAACTGATCAGTGAGCTGGTAGTTAATATCTAACGTTGCAACTGTTTTATCATTATCTGGGCTTTGAGAAAGACTGACTGAGAAGATATCAGTAAAGCGTTCAATAGATTCGATTAAGGTGTCGTTGGCAATAGATTGAAAAGAGAGTAGCGGTGTAGCGAGTAGAAGAAGGCGTTTCATATCTTTAAATCCTGAAGCGCTTTCCATAGCAAAGAGTGGGTGGTAAATAAAACCCGGCAATAGAAATTACCGGGTTTAGTCTTTTTAATTAGTGATTGGCTTAGCCACGTAAGCGTTGTTGAATTGCTGATTTCGCTTTTTGTAGTTTAGTTGGGTTAATATTTTGTAGCTTGCTGCGGTCAATGTTAGAACCATCGAAAACATGGTCGTGATTCTTAGTTTGTACACGTAAACCATTCTCTACTTTTGAAACCGTTGCTACCCATTGACCATTACCCTTGACTAAAGCGAATTGGTCAGAAGAAATATCGCCTTCAACTTTTAGTAGAGTTTTCTCAAAATCACCATTACCTATGAACACAAGCTCGCCATCTTTACGCTGAACCGTACCTACCCACTCACTGGTATTTTCATCAATGATGTGGATTTCACCGTTAACGATCTTAATGGTAAGGTCACGCTCTTCCATCTCTGGGCGGTCATCGCCGAATTCAGGAGCCCAACGTGGGGTATCATCAACTTCCAAGTCTGGGTGCTCAGGAGAAGTAGGTAAATTTGGGCGAGGGCTGTTAACTACAATTGTTCCATTCTTGCCTGTAAGCTCAAAACCATTGTCTACGCGCTCAATCGTTGCCACCCACTCAGCGTTGCCTTTAACGATAGCTGCAGTGCCATCGGCTTCTAAATCGCCTTCAACTTTAAGTAGAGTTTTATTGAAGTCACCGTTGCCGATGAACACAAGCTCGCCATCTTTACGCTGAACCGTACCTACCCACTCACTGGTGTTTTCATCAATGATGTGGATTTCACCGTTAACGATCTTAACGGTAAGGTCACGCTCTTCCATCTCTGGGCGGTCATCACCAAATTCAGGAGCCTCGACTTCAGGGTGCTCAACTTGGTCTACCCAGTAGATCGTGTCTCCATTGATGCCTAGCGTAAGTTTTTGGTCATCGACAGTAATCGTAGCTGTTCCGTTACCATTATCTACAACATTTTCGGCATCAACGTGAATGCTCTCACCTGCTACTGTTAGTACATAGCCACTGTTATCACCTTCCCAGGTGCCTAAGTCATCCATAGCCAATGAATCTAGTGGAAGAGCCGGTGGAGTGTCGTTGCCATCGCTGTTACTAGAAGTAGACGAAGAACTCAATAGGCCCGCCACCAAGGTAGCAGATGCTGCGCCTACTGCAGCCCAAGTTCCATTTGCTTGTTTTTCGTAGTTCACGTCATCCAAAGTGGCAGTTGTACCAGCTACAGCGTTTGCATGTTGTGCATTGAGCTGAGCTTGAACAGACGCATCAACAAAACCCATTTGATCTGTGATTAGCTGGTTAGTATGTGAGTTAGCTAGTTCGACATCAACTTTAGGTGTTGATGCAATAGCGTGAGCAGATAGCAGCGAAGATATGGTAACGGCTAGGATAGAAGCTTTCATTTGAGTTCTCATCTTAATAAGTTGGGGCATCTTGCGAGGTGTGTGCCTCCTGGCTGATGAGGGTATTATTGGATTTGTATGACTTTACAACAATAAAGCCAGCTAGTGTTTTCTAATAAATTCTATTTATATATTTGACCAAATTTAAGGCTTGATAGGTTGTTATTTGATATTTGTATGACTAGCTTCTGTGTTTTTATTTATGCTTTTGGTGTGTTTGCCTTCGTAAGGTATATAAAAAAGAGGGTTGATGCTTTCACATCAACCCTCTTCAATAAGCTCTCTAGCTCTCTAGCTCTCTAGCTCTCTAGCTCTCTAGCTCTCTAGTTTTCTAGTTTTCTAGTTTTCTAGCTCTTACTCACGCTCTTTGCTGTAAGGAACACCAATTGCTTTTGGTGCAATGGCCTTACCAATAAAGCCAGCAAGTAGGAATACCGTTAGTACGTAAGGAATCGCTTCGATTGCTTGTACTGGGATAGGGAAGTCACCAATTGAAACACCCTGTAGACGAATTGCTAATGCATCTAGGAAACCAAACAGCAGACATGCACCCATAGCAGTGAATGGACGCCACTTACCAAAGATAAGGGCAGCAAGTGCCATATAGCCTTTACCTGCACTCATGTTTGGAATGAACTGAGCGGTTTGAGCTACAGAAAGGTAAACACCGCCAATACCCACAAGCACACCACAAATCGCAACGGCTGCGTAGCGCATACCTGTTACAGAGATACCCGCCGTATCAACTGCATTTGGTGATTCACCTACTGCGCGAAGGCGTAAGCCAAAGCGGGTGCGGAACATCAAGAACCAAGCTGCAGGAACGATGAATACCACTAGGTAGACAATAAACGAGTGACCGCTGATAAGTTCTGAGTAAAGAAGGCCAAGTACAGGCACATCAGCAAGCGCGTCAGCACCAGGGAAGGTGATTGGTGCGAAGCGCGCATCACCAGAAAGTGCCGGTGTTTGACCACCTTGATGGAACCAGTGACGACCTAAGGTCACTGTTAAACCTGCTGCTAGGATGTTGATAGCCATACCACTCACAACTTGGTCACCACGGTGTGTGATAGACGCAAAGCCGTGAAGTAGCGCAAGCAGAACAGAGATACCGACACCAGCAAATAGGCCAGCAAATGCCGAACCTGTTACGTGCGCTGTCGCAGCGCCAGCAAACGCCGCAGCCAGAAGCTTACCTTCAAGTGCAATGTTTACGATACCTGCACGTTCACAGAACATACCTGCAAGTGAAGCCAAAATTAGCGGAGTTGCAACACGTAGGGTTGCATCCAGCATAAGGATAATCGTTTCAAACATGATTATGCTGCTCCTTGTGCAGGTTTAGCGAAGAACTTGAGGTAAGTTCGTTCTAGAGATGGGCGGAACATGTGCTCAAGTGCACCAGAGAACAAGATAACTAGGCCTTGCAATACAACAACGATGTTGCGGTCAACACCGTATTCAAAGCTTAGTTCGGCACCACCCTGATATAGGAAGCCGAACAGTAAACTTGCCAGTAGAACACCGATAGGGTGGTTACGGCCCATAAGCGCTACCGCGATACCTGTAAAGCCAAAGCCTTCAACGAAGTTCAGCTTGATCTGGTGAAGCTCACCTTGAAGTACGTTAAGCCCGAAGAAGCCTGCCAGCATGCCCGAAATAAGCATAGTGATTACAATCACCTTCACGTACTTGATACCCGCATAACCAGCTGCAGATGGGTTTGAGCCAACAGAGCGGATCTCATAACCCCAGCGAGAATGCCAGATAAACAGCCATACAAATACACAGCAAAGTAGAGCGAAGAAGAAGCTCAAGTTCAGTGGGCTTGCTGCCATCTCAATGCCAAATATACTTAGTACATCGTGCATTTTTGGTAGCCAGCTGCTTACTGCGAATACACGGCTTTCTGTCGCCATCGTGCCTTCTGGCTTCAATACATCAACCAGCAGGTATGCCATCAAAGAAGAAGCAATAAAGTTGAACATAATGGTGGTGATTACGATGTGTGAACCGCGTTTTGCTTGAAGGTAAGCTGGGATAAATGCCCAAGCAGCACCAAAGAGACCACCTACGATGATCGCTACAGGGAACACAATGTACCAAGGAGCGAATTCACCCAATGTTAGACAGATTAAGCCAACACCTAGCCCACCAATGTAAGCTTGGCCTTCACCACCGATGTTAAATAGGCCAGCGTGAAACGCCACAGCAACAGCAAGACCGGTAAAGATAAAGCCGGTTGCGTAATAAAGTGTGTAGCCAAAGCCTTCAGCGTAGCCGAATGCACCTGTCCACATCACTTTTGCCGCATCAATAGGGTTGATATCGATGTACATAAACAGCAAAGCTGAAACTAGAAAGGCAACCAGTACGTTAATCGCAGGCAGTAATGCCACGGTTACCCAAGCAGGGACTTTTGCCTGACTCATGCCACGTCCTCTTGAGTTGTATTATCTTGTTGAGTTGGGTTCTTGAGGTGATCTGGCATGATGTTCGCCATCATTAGACCTAGTGTCTTCTCATCAGCTTGCTTGGCGGAAACCTCACCAACGATGGCACCATCAAACACCACTAAAATTCGATCAGAAAGGGCTAGAATCTCATCAAGCTCTACCGATACGAGTAGTACTGCTTTATCGGCATCACGAGCAGCAATGACTTGCTGGTGGATGTATTCAATAGCACCGATGTCCACACCGCGAGTCGGTTGACCGATCAGAATAACATCAGGGTCTTGCTCCATCTCACGAGCGATGACCAGTTTCTGCTGGTTACCACCAGAGAAGTTTGCTGTCTTTAGGTTAGTGTCGTTTGGGCGAACGTCCCACTTATCCATACTGGTTTGACAGGCTTCTTCAATCGCTTTCTTGTCTTGGAGCAAGCCTTTATTGTATTCAGGCTTGTTGTGGTAGCCCAGAATATAAGCTTCTTTCGCTTCAAATTTGTTAATAAGGCCTTGTTTATGACGGTCTTCTGGGATGTGTCCTACGCCGTTAGCACGTACCTGTTGCGGGCATAGATTAGATTCTGGTGTGATTGTCTTTCCGTTGAGCTCGATAGAACCAGAATGTGGTGTCAAAATACCAGAAAGTAAGCCAAGAAGTTCGGATTGACCATTGCCAGATACACCGGCAATACCCACAACTTCACCTTGGCGTACAGAGAAGTTTGCTGATTTAACACGCTCAACGCCAGCGTCATCAAAGTAGCTTAGGTCATTGACTTTAATCAGCTCTTTCTTCGGTGAAGAGGCTTGCTTTTCAACCTTCAAACGAACCTTGCGGCCAACCATCAGTTCAGCAAGCTGTTCTTTATCGGTTTCAGCAGTGACGACGTGTTCAACCATTGCACCTTGGCGCATGACAGATACGTTATCGGTAATCGCAAGGACTTCACGCAGTTTGTGCGTGATGATCATGATCGTTGTACCTTGAGCGCGCAGTTTATCAAGAATTTTGAATAGGTGGTCTGCTTCTTGTGGTGTCAATACACCCGTTGGTTCATCAAGAATCAGGATCTTCGCACCACGATACAGGGCTTTTAGGATCTCTACGCGTTGTTGGAGGCCAACAGGTAGGTTACCCACCACTTCATCAAGAGGTACTTCTAGGCCGTAGTCTTCAGCAAGCGCCTTTAGTTTCTTACGTGCTGCACGTAGGCTCTCATTTAGTTTCCAACCATCTTCAGCACCAAGAACGATGTTCTCCAGAACGGTGAAGGTTTCAACTAACATGAAGTGCTGGTGAACCATACCAATGCCTGCTGAAATCGCTTCTTGCGAGTTTGCTGGCTTATAAGGTTGATGGTTTACGAGCATTTCACCAGAGTCGGCATGATAAAAGCCGTAGATGATACTCATTAGAGTGGATTTACCAGCACCATTTTCACCGATAATACCGTGAATTGTGCCAGCAGGAACTTTTAGATCGATAGCACGGTTGGCGTGTACGGCACCAAAACGCTTGTCAATCTGCTGGAGCTCAATGGCAAATTGTTGTGTCGGATTCACTAAGTTTGTCCTGCATAGTTAACGAAGACGCCGCTGTACCAAGACAGCGGCGTAATAAAATTAAGATAGAGAAGCTATCTTATTATTAGTATTCACATTTGTTGTTAGACATGTAGTCGTGAACTGAAATCTTACCAGCGATGATGTCTGCTTCTAGACCCGCTAGGTAAGTCTTCATTTCTTCAGTGATAAGCTCTTTGTTGTTCTCATCAAGAGCCCACTCAACTGCACCTTCTTTAAGGCCTAGAGATTTGATACCTGCAGTCCAAGTACCTGCTTCTGCATCTTCCCAAGTCGCGTAAGCTGCTACGCCTACTTTCTTAACCATAGAAGTTAGCATTGTGCCTGGTTGTAGGTGGTTTTGGTTTGAGTCAACACCGATAGCGAATTTACCCGCATCTTTTGCTGCTTGGTAAACACCTAGACCAGTACCACCTGCAGCTGCGTAGATTACGTCAACGCCTTTAGAGAACTGAGATTTTGCAAGCTCAGAACCTTTTGCTGGGTCAGCAAATGCCGCTGGAGTAGAACCTGTCATGTTTAGGAATGTTTCTACAGATGGGTTTGCGTATTTCGCACCTTGCTGGTAACCACACTCAAACTTACGGATTAGTGGGATATCCATACCACCAACGAAACCAACTTTACCTGTTGCAGAAGCTTTCGCTGCTAGCGCACCAACAAGGAAAGAACCTTCGTGCTCTTTAAATACAACAGACTGTACGTTCGGTAGGTCAACCACTGAGTCAATGATTGTGAATTGTGCATCTGGGAATTCTTTTGCTACTTTTTCAACAGCAGAAGAGAAGTTGAAGCCAACAGCAACGATTGGGCTGAAGCCACGGCTTGCTAGACGACGAAGACCTTGCTCACGCTGTGCTTCGTTTTGTGGTTCAAACTCACGAACTTTAACGCCTTTGTCAGCGTTGTATTTCTTAACGCCATTTTGGAATACAGCTTCGTTAAAAGACTTGTCAAATTTACCTGCTGTATCGTAAACCACTGCTGGTTTTGCTGCTAGAGCACTGAAAGAAGATACTGCTAGCGCTAGCGTAGAAAGTTTTAGAATAGTTTTTTTCACGGTCGTTTCCCTATGTTGTTTTTTAGTCCAAGACTGTGTTGTGTTTAGTTCAAGACTGTCAACATTGAATCATTGTGTCGAAATTATGCAAAGCGGTGAGGCTACTACATGAGGTCATCCGCATAGATGATTGGACATTTTATCGTTTGCTTAGCAAAAAAAAAACCATTTCATCGTTTGCGTATGTGTCTTAGATCAAGAGTTGACAATAAAAATGTCAAAAAACTAAAGTCTAGACAGGACGGGGGCTGTAGCGTGTTTCTGCTTGCAATCGATTACATCGTGTTAATATCTTTTGAGAAGAATATGGTGGTTATTAGATGCTTGTTATTGGTGTGATGAGTAAATGCTCTAAATGTGTTTCTCGAATGAACATGATTTATAAAAAGGTGGGAAGAAAATGCAGTACGTAATGATTGATAGCCACTGCCATCTCGATTTAATCAAAGCCCCTCTTTCAACACAAAAGGTAATAGATGACGCCGCGCAATTGGGGGTAGATAAAATACTCGTTCCTGGAATCTCTCCATCAAATTGGCAACAAGTTGAGTTGCTCTCCCGGCAGAATGAAAGTGTTTATTATGCATTGGGATGCCACCCTATGTATCTCTCTGCTGATATCTCCTCTTCACTTCGTCGATTAGAGCTAGCGTTAGATAATCGAAATGAGCGATGTGTTGCGGTTGGAGAGTGCGGTTTAGACTTTTATAAAGGAAGAGAAGATGCGGATCTGCAACTAGAATACCTAGTTAAGCAACTCAAGCTTGCGAACCAACATTTATTGCCAGTGATCTTACACTGCCGAAAAGCACACCAAGATCTGGTGAAAGTACTCAAAGCAAACAAACCGATAAAAGGTGGTGTGCTTCATGGCTTCACTGGGAGTTATCAGCAAGCGATGGAGTACGTCAAACTGGGCCTCAAAATTGGGGTAGGAGGTTCTATTACTTACCCTCGAGCAAGCAAGACCAGGCAAGCAATCAGCCAGTTGCCACTTGATTCTTTGGTTTTAGAAACGGATGCACCAGACATGCCGTTAAATGGCAAACAAGGCTCACAAAATGAACCAAAATTCATAAAATTGGTGCTAAATGAATTGATATTGCTAAGAAATGAGGGTGAGCAAACGGTTGCCCTAAAAGTCCATTATAACGCAAGCTCGGTGTTTGATTTTTGTTAAATAGATCTTTTTTTGATGTAACGTGTAGACTCGGCTAAACGTTTTCTTGTGATGTGTGTCGCATTTTTCTGTGAATGTAATGTGTATTTAACTTCATTGTGTGAGGTGTGTATTACTTTCTATTTGGTGGCGTGCGTATAATCGCCCCGCTTTTTAGCTCCCATTTTGTAACACGCCAAACAAATTAGAAGGAAATCATAAACTATGAGCCTGTTTATGAGCCTGGTTGGTATGATCGTACTTATTGCTATCGCAGTACTACTTTCTGACAACCGCAAAGCTATTAACTTTAGAACTGTCGGTGGCGCATTTGCCATCCAATTCGCACTCGGTGCGTTCGTACTCTACGTTCCTTGGGGACAAGAGATCCTGAAGAGTTTTTCAGATGCTGTATCTAGCGTAATTAACTACGGTGCAGACGGTACGAAATTCCTTTTTGGTAACCTAGTAACATTCTCTGTTGACGGTCTTGGTTTCATCTTCGCATTCCAAGTACTACCAACTCTAATCTTCTTCTCTGCGCTTATCTCGGTTCTTTACTACCTAGGTATCATGCAGTGGGTTATCAAAATTCTAGGTGGTGGTCTTCAGAAAGCCCTAGGTACTTCTCGTGCGGAATCAATGTCTGCAGCGGCTAACATTTTTGTTGGTCAAACAGAAGCACCGCTGGTGGTACGTCCTTTCGTTCCTAAGATGACTCAGTCTGAACTATTCGCAGTAATGTGTGGTGGTCTAGCATCTATCGCAGGTGGTGTACTTGCGGGTTACGCATCAATGGGTGTGCCAATCGAATACCTAGTAGCAGCATCTTTCATGGCGGCTCCAGGTGGTCTTCTATTCGCTAAAATCATCAAGCCAGAAACTGAAGAAGCCATTGATCAGTTAGACGATATCGATGCTGAAGGTGCTGAGAAGCCAGCAAACGTAATCGACGCAGCAGCGGGCGGTGCATCTGCAGGTCTTCAACTAGCGCTTAACGTTGGTGCAATGCTAATCGCATTCATCGGTCTTATCGCTCTAGTGAACGGTATGCTTGGTGGCATCGGTGGCTGGGTTGGTATGCCTGAGCTAAGCCTGGAGATGATCCTTGGTTACATCTTCGCTCCTCTAGCATTCCTACTAGGTGTACCTTGGGAAGAAGCAATCATTGCTGGTGAGTTCATTGGTCTTAAGACTGTAGCGAACGAATTCGTAGCATACGCTGGCTTTGCTCAGTACCTTGGTGATGCAGCTCCAGTTGTACTATCTGAGAAGACTAAAGCAATCATTTCATTTGCTCTATGTGGTTTTGCGAACCTTTCTTCTATCGCAATCCTACTGGGTGGTCTAGGTAGCCTTGCACCAAACCGTCGCGGTGATATCGCACGTATGGGTGTTAAAGCAGTTATCGCGGGTACGCTATCTAACCTAATGGCAGCGACAATCGCTGGTTTCTGCCTAAGCCTAGCGGCACTTTAATTAGGTCTAGTTTTATATAGACGCTATTATAAAAACGCCCCGTAGCCCTCTGTGCTGCGGGGCGTTTTATTTATTTTTCTGTTGAAAAATAAAGCAACTCAGATTTGAATTTCTTAGTTGTAATTATTTTGAGATGCAAACCGTTTGCGTCTTGGTTTGGACTACCGTTTACTGAGAAATACCTATACTGTAAGTACCGTAAGAAAATAGAGTGATAAACATGAACGAAGTGATCTTAGCGACACTTGCCGGATTTGTTGTCGGAATTTTGTTTTCTGCTATCAAGTTGCCGATTCCCGCACCGCCAGTACTTTCTGGTGTCATGGGAATAGTTGGGGTGTATCTTGGTGGCGTGGCTTACCATTGGGTAGTCGAACGATTTTTTAGTTAACGCGAGGATGCGTTAGCAACAAATTTAAACGTTAGTCACGATATCAGCCTGTTATCGTGCCATAGACCAAACTGGTACTGTGCGGCGAAAGGGATATCGATTGATGCAAAGGCATCAAGTCTTCAAGGAACCAAGTCCGTTCATTTGTGGTTATACAAACTTGTATAACGAACTATATGAATATATTGATCGGAGATAGAAATGAGCGATTTAAAAGCAGCAGCTCTACGTGCACTTAAACTTATGGATCTAACTACGCTGAATGATGACGACACAAACGAGAAAGTGATCTCGCTTTGTCACGACGCAAAATCAGCGGTAGGTAACACAGCAGCAATCTGTATTTACCCACGTTTTATCCCTGTTGCTAAGAAAACGCTACGTGAACAAGGTACACCTGAAGTACGTATCGCAACAGTAACTAACTTCCCACACGGTAACGACGATATCGAAATTGCAGTTGCTGAAACGAAAGCAGCGGTTGCTTACGGTGCGGACGAAGTTGACGTGGTATTCCCATACCGTGCTCTTATCGCTGGTAACGAGCAAGTAGGTTTCGACCTAGTGAAAGCTTGTAAAGAAGCATGTGGTGACATCCTTCTTAAAGTGATCATCGAAACGGGTGAACTAAAAGAAGAAGCACTTATCAAGAAAGCTTCTCAAATCTGTATCGAAGCGGGTGCGGATTTCATCAAAACTTCTACAGGTAAAGTGCCAGTAAACGCGACACCAGAATACGCGCGCATGATGCTAGAAGTTATCCGCGATATGGGCGTTGCTGAAACTGTCGGTTTCAAACCAGCAGGTGGCGTACGTACAGCAGAAGATGCAGCAGCTTACCTAGCAATGGCTGACGAAATTCTTGGTGACAACTGGGTTGATGCTCGTCACTACCGTTTCGGTGCTTCAAGCCTACTGACTAACCTTCTTAATACATTAGAAGTGACAGACGAGACTGCTGATCCAGCAGCATACTAAATTCGTCAAGATAGAAGGTCGCTGTGTAGCGACCTCCTAACCTCTCTACTCTACAAACCGAGAAATCGTACTCTCGGGAGGTTACTAATGTCAGTAAAAGCAACTTTTCTTCCTCAAGAAATCATTCGTAAGAAGCGTGACGGCGAAGTCCTAACTGCTGAAGAGATCGACTTCTTCATTCAAGGTGTCGCGAAAAATACCGTTTCTGAAGGCCAAATTGCCGCATTTGCCATGGCAATCTTCTTTAATGAAATGACAATGCCAGAGCGTATCGCACTGACTTGTGCAATGCGCGATTCAGGCATGGTGATTGACTGGAGCCACAAAAACTTCGGTGGCCCAATTGTCGATAAACATTCAACTGGTGGCGTTGGTGACGTAACCTCACTTATGCTTGGCCCTATGGTGGCAGCATGTGGTGGTTTTGTACCTATGATCTCTGGTCGTGGTCTTGGTCACACCGGTGGCACGCTAGACAAGCTTGAGTCGATTCCTGGCTACAACATCACACCAACGAACGACGTATTTGGTGATGTAACCAAAGACGCAGGTGTGGCGATTATCGGCCAGACTGGCGATCTTGCACCTGCTGATAAGCGTGTGTATGCGACTCGCGATATCACAGCAACAGTAGATAATATCTCGCTAATCACAGCCTCAATTCTATCGAAGAAGCTAGCGGCGGGCCTTGAGTCTCTCGTAATGGATGTAAAAGTGGGCTCTGGCGCATTTATGCCAACTTACGAAGCGTCTGAAGATCTTGCGAAATCAATCGTTGCAGTAGCAAACGGCGCGGGTACTAAGACGACGGCAATTCTAACGGATATGAACCAAGTGCTTGCTTCGTCGGCTGGTAATGCCGTTGAGGTTCGTGAGGCGGTTCAGTTTCTAACGGGCGAATACCGCAATCCACGCCTTCTTGAGGTGACGATTGCTTCATGTGCGGAAATGTTGGTGCTGGGCAAGCTTGCTGACAACACTGAAGGTGCTCGTGCGAAATTAATGACCGTTCTAGATAACGGTAAAGCGGCAGAGTGCTTTGGTAAGATGGTCGCAGGACTAGGCGGTCCGGCAGACTTCGTAGAAAACTACGATAATTACTTAGATAAAGCCGAGATTGTTAAGCCAGTTTACGCGGATGAATCTGGTGTGGTATCCGCGATGGATACCCGTGCTATCGGCATGGCAGTCGTTGCTATGGGCGGTGGTCGTCGAGTTGCAACCGATGAGATTGACTACGCGGTTGGTTTCGACCAATTTATCCGCTTAGGCGAACAAGCTTCCACAGAGAAGCCCCTTGCTGTGATTCACGCTCGAAATGAAGCGCAATGGCAAGACGCAGCGAATGCGCTGAAAGCAGCAATTACTGTTGGTGGTGAATACTCGCCAACTCCAGAAGTCTATAAGTTTATTCGTCAAGAAGACCTATAACTCTGAGCAAATTGAATAGCTTAGTTTGATTAAGAATGTATAGATTGGTCGAGTGGGTTAAATCTCTCGGCCAATTAGAGGGAAAGAAAGATGAAAAGAGCGTTTATTTTAGTTTTAGACTCATTCGGAATTGGTGCTGCAGGTGATGCAGACAAGTTCGGAGATGTGGGTTCAGATACTATGGGTCACATTGCTGAGCAGTGTGATAAAGGCCTAGCAGACAATGAAAACCGCCAAGGTGCAATGAAGCTACCTAACCTATCTAAACTTGGTTTGGCAATGGCACATAAAGAGTCGACGGGTAGCTTTGCTGCTGGTTTTTCTGATGATGTAGAGATCATCGGCGCTTATGGCCACGCGGCTGAACTTTCATCGGGTAAGGATACTCCATCAGGTCACTGGGAAATTGCAGGTGTGCCGGTTCTATTTGATTGGGGCTACTTTACTGACAAAGAGAACAGCTTCCCGAAAGAGCTGACAGACCGCATTCTAGAACGTGCAGACCTAAATGGTTTCTTGGGTAACTGTCACTCGTCTGGTACTGAGATTTTAGATAATCTTGGCGAAGAACATATGAAGACAGGCCTACCTATCTTCTATACCTCTGCTGATTCAGTATTCCAAATCGCGTGTCATGAAGAAACCTTTGGTCTAGAGCGCCTACTCGATCTGTGCCAAATTGCACGTGAAGAGCTTGAAGACTACAACATTGGTCGTGTAATCGCGCGTCCGTTCGTTGGTCCAGGTAAAGGTCAATTTGAGCGCACGGGTAACCGTCGTGATCTATCAGTTGAGCCACCATCAGCAACCGTGCTGCAAAAGTTGGTTGACGAGAAGAGCGGTCAAGTTCACTCGATCGGTAAGATTTCTGATATCTACGCAGGTTGTGGTATCACTAAGAAGACCAAAGCAACGGGTATCCCAGCACTGTTTGAAGCAACTAAAGAAGCGATTGCTGAAGCAGGTGATAACACTATCGTCTTCACCAATTTCGTAGATTTCGACTCAGCTTATGGTCACCGTCGTGACGTTGCAGGTTATGCTGCTGCTCTTGAGTACTTTGATGGTCGTATCAACGAAGTCGTCGAAATGATGAAAGAAGACGATATCTTGATCCTGACAGCTGACCACGGTTGTGACCCAACATGGCCTGGTAGCGATCATACTCGTGAGCATATCCCTGTTATCGTATATGGCAACAAGGTTCCAGCGGGTTCTCTAGGTCGCCGTGATAGCTTTGCAGATATTGGCCAAACCTTAGCAGAGTACTTTGGTACGTCTGATATGGAATATGGTAAGAGCTTTCTATAAGCTGATTTAACGGTTTATTTTGGTGAGAGCTTAGGTAGTGAATTCTTAGGTTCTTACCTGAAAACAGTAAAGAAATGGCGTGATATATTGCGCCAACAACACAACAAAGGAATTAAAAAATGGCAACTCCTCATATCAACGCAGAAATGGGCGCTTTCGCAGACGTAGTACTTATGCCGGGTGACCCGCTACGTGCTAAATACATCGCAGAAACTTTCCTAGACGACGTTGTTCAGGTGTGTGACGTTCGTAACATGTTTGGTTACACAGGTACTTACAAAGGCCGTAAGATCTCAGTTATGGGCCACGGTATGGGTATCCCATCATGTTCAATCTACGTAACTGAGCTAATCAAAGATTTCGGTGTTAAGAAGATCATCCGTGTTGGTAGCTGTGGTGCTGTAAACGAAGACATCAAGGTACGTGATGTAGTGATCGGTATGGGTGCATGTACGGACTCTAAAGTGAACCGCATTCGCTTCAAGGGCCATGATTTCGCGGCAATTGCAGACTACAAAATGGTTAAAGCTGCAGAAGAAGCAGCAAAAGCTCGCGGTATCGACGTAAAAGTCGGTAACCTATTCTCTGCTGAGCTGTTCTACACGCCAGATCCAGAAATGTTCGACGTAATGGACAAGTACGGTATCGTAGGTGTTGAAATGGAAGCTGCAGGCATCTACGGCGTTGCTGCTGAGTACGGTGCAAAAGCGCTAGCTATCTGTACTGTATCTGACCACATCAAAACAGGTGAGCAAACGACTTCTGAAGAGCGTGCTACGACGTTCAACGAGATGATGGAAATCGCTCTAGATTCAGTTCTTCTAGGTGATGAAGAGTAATCGCTAGAACTTGAGTTGCGAGATCGCTTCGCTGCTGGAAAGGTAGAGAACTAGATTCTTTCTAACATACGAAATAGGGGTTGACGTGTAAGCGTCAACCCCTATTTTTCTCTAGCTCTCTAGCTCTCTAGCTCTCTAGCTCTCTAGCTCTCTAGCTCTTACATATCTTTCAACAACTGATTTTCGCCACGTGTTCTGTGGGCAATCTTCTTCTTGCGTAGTAATAGCGTAATCAGCACGCCACTGATAAAACTCATCAGTATCATCACAATCATGTAGCGATCGCTCTTACGATAATGATGGTCAGAGATAGACGTTACCTTTCCTGTTTCAAATGTCACGCGTACATAGCCTACTAGGCTCGAATCTCTGTAGATAGGCTCGACAAGTTGCTGCTTACCAATGGAAGCAGTAGAAAGCGGTGTATCTAATCCTAATACCTCACGAGCAGTTAACGCGTTACTGCTTGAGGCTAAACGAACCCCTTCGGCATCATAAATAGTGGCATCGAATACGAGTCTGTCTTGTGCAAGTTGATTGGTTAGGTGTAGTAAGCGCTCTTGATCTTGGGTTGCAATGCTATTGCTAGCAGAGAGTGCCGCTTGGGTAATGAGTACCTTGGTAAGCGTTTCAAGCTGACGTGCTTGAATGGTTTCATTTCCCTTGCTGATCACTTGGCTATTATTAGCAATAGTGAAAAACATCACCATAAGGAGGATGGCCGCAAGCGCGCGGGCAAATACTCGTATGGAAAATAAGGACTCTTTCATGGGAAACTCAGTATTTTTATTGTCAATTTCTCTGTGAGTAATATTGAGACTTGCGTTTATAAATTGCAATAGGGTAACGTTTGTCTAATTTGTTTAGGAATATCAACATATGGATTTGAAAAAAACTTTACCGATTCATCGTCACACTTCTTTGTTAAAGCGATTGCCTGAGACTCGTTTCTCAACGCGTTTGGCAAAAGCGAAAGCAAGTTGGGTCGTGTTTGCCGAGTATCTATCGCCACAACACTTTGATGATATCGACTTTTATACCGGGATATACAATCCAGTACTCGATACGTGGAAGGTAGGCCACTATGATGTCGCTTTAATGTCGGGCGAACTGACTTCAGAGCACGAAGAGATCCTTCAAGCATTGCGAATTGATTATGCAAACTTAGCGGACGTACCTGATTTAAGTCAGCCTGGTCTGATTGTGATGGATATGGACTCTACTGCAATTCAGATCGAATGCATTGACGAAATCGCAAAACTGGCCGGTGTGGGCGAAGAGGTTGCTGACGTTACCGAGCGTGCGATGCAAGGAGAGCTAGATTTTGAACAGAGCCTTCGTCAGCGTGTTGCTAAACTAAAAGGTGCCGACGAATCCATTCTTAGCTCAGTGCGTGATGAACTGCTATTCATGCCTGACCTTCAAGAACTTGTGTCTACGCTAAACGCCTTAGGTTGGAAAACCGCCATTGCTTCGGGTGGTTTTACTTACTTCTCTGATTATCTTAAAGAAACATTAGGCCTTGATCATGCACAGTCGAATCAGCTTGAGATTGTTGATGGCAAACTGACGGGTGAAGTGTTGGGAGATGTTGTTTCAGCTCAAACTAAAGCCGATATCCTTCAGTCTTTGGCTGAAGAGTATGATGTCGATGCATATAACACGATCGCAGTCGGCGATGGTGCCAATGACCTTGTTATGATGGATAGTGCTGGTTTAGGTATTGCCTACCACGCTAAACCTAAGGTAGAACAACAAGCTCAAGTCGCCATTCGTTATTCGGGCCTAGGTGGTGTGCTTTGTATCTTATCAGCAGCACTGGCCAAGCAGCAGAAAGTGAGCTGGCAGCGTAAGCCATAGTTTTAATTTAATCGTTATAGATTATTTGGCAAAAGAGTCTCAATAGAGGCTCTTTCTACTAGCTTGCTACCCTAAGGTTTTCTAAAACTGTACTAGGTAAGCTCCAATCGGATCAGTACTTCTTCGGTAATGTCCGTGATCTCACCGTAGCCGATAATATTGGCGATTTCTTTCTCTACATTACGCGCACTGATCATATTAAGTTGAGTCAGGTCGAGAAGATCCTGCTGCAATATCTTAGTAAAGCTATCAAAGACAGGGGCACCCGAAAGACGAAGTACGAAGCATTCGCCAAGCATTCTGGCCTTCTTGATGAACATGATTCGTTCGTTAATCGACTTAAACTCTTGCCTCAATCGAGTGTGAATCGAGTCTATTCGTTCTCCGCTCTTAACCACAGCAACATAAAGCTCATTAAAGCTTGGTTCGGCACCTACAATGCGCTTCATTGGCGTCGCCAACAAGCTATTGGTTTTACCTTTGAACAAAGGTTCTAGGCTGATCCCTTGTGAACCAGAGTATTGCGAGAGCACTTTTAGGTATTCAGGAAGCGGATAGTTAACGCCAATGACATTGGTACTTAAGACCTTATTGTCTTTATGCACAAAGAAAGGCGAAGAAACCATTTTATCAAGTAAGCAGGCATGTAAACTTTGCAGTAGCTCAGGGCTCGGCAAAATTTCTTTCTTCGATTTAAGCTTTTCTTGGTTGTGTTCAATCAGTTTATTGAGGAAAACCGTGGTTTTGACCGTATCACCGCTACTCAAAATTGCTAATTGCAGCGTATGATTGTTGGTTCGGATGACACGATACGGTACCTTAGAAAGTGGTACTGAGCTGTCATAGCGCTGAAGCTCTTTAAAGTGGATCTTAATCTGGTCATCCGCTTTGAAGATGCCCGGTTCATCAAGCTTGAGACTCAACCCATGCTTAGATAGGTCAATAGTATTTCCATTAAAGACCTTCCCTTCCGTTGTCGTTACCGTCAAAGGTGATGTGAACTGATAACGAGGTTCGCGGCGACGAGATTTGTCATCGAAATACATACACAGTGGTTGGGATACGATCTTTCTCGCGTGGCGGAAAGGGTTTATCTCGCTACTAGGCAATCGCGGCCTTTCTGTGAGTAGGTAATCGCTTGCTGAATCTTTACTGCTGATTTCTTGCAGAATACCGCAATGAGTTAATGGCTCATTGATGGAGCGTAGAGCTTCAGTATTTTCTGCGAGTGCTTGGCTCTCACTTTCCGACAATTCAAAAATTTGAATACGGAAAGCTTTCCAGCTGTCTTGACGACTGCCTAAATGCCAAAAAAGTTGGCGCTGCTCAATTGAAGCTTCAGGCAGCATCATAGAGTAGAAGAATTGTCGCTCTTTGTGTTGGTGATTGAATGCATAAATCATATTGCTCGAGTTGCGCATTCCAGGTCGAGTGAGATACTCCATGCGATTCGGGCTAAATAGGTTGGCTATGGTTTGCTGGTTTCGTTCATCCTGCCAGTATTGCCATAAAGGTTGGTTATTGTCAGTCAACATCGCAAGCTTCAGATCTTTGCCGCTAAAAAACAGCGGAAGGTGACACGTATGTTTCAGATAAGCGTGTTCATAGCCTTTAGTACGTGTGCGAATGATTTTATCTTGATTGTCATGTTGACTGCGCTTCGTTTCAGACTGTAGCGACTTTTCGATGGCTTGGTCGATAACCTCTGTCTCGGTCAATTTAAGTGTTCGAATAATACGAACACTTTCACTGAAGTCATCAACTCCGAGAATTCGATATTCGATAGGTTTTGATAGGCCAGGAATGTTGGTTGATTGGCGTAACTCAGTAAAAGAGACAGAAATAACATCACCCAGCTGATACTGGAATGCACTTGGAAGCTTAAATTTGGCACCAGAGCTTGATAAATCAACACTCACACCATGAATGTTGGTTTGGTTGTCGAGAGTTATCTCAACTTGGCTTGCAACCTTGAGGCGATTCTCTTGTCGTTGTAAATGAAAGCCGAGGCGAATGGGTTCAGCAACAAAGGCTGGATCCACTTTCTGTCCTTGAACTTGCGATTGTTTGTTCTTTTGATGCATTACTCGAAAATTGTTTCGAGTATTGGTGAGGATTTGCCAAACGCCTTCAGTAAAACTTCCGTATTTCTGTACGTTCTTATGATAGGCATTTAGTGCTACGTCATCGAACCAGTGAGTCTTACCATCTAGCACATACTCACGAACTTCACCCTGAACTCGACCTCTAAGATCAATAGACTTCTGGCAGGGCGCCATCAGCTTGTTCAGTTCCATTTTCACTAATAGTTTAAGTGAGGCTGGTTCGCCTTCGGTGAGTTGATTGAGCACAAACTCAAAGTCGTCTGAGCGATAGACGGGGATGAGCTTTTCTGTAAGGGATAGAATTTCTGACTGTTGCATGAATTAATTTATAGTTATGGCAAACATTGATAGCTTTGATTTATCGTTGATCGCTTTTATATATATTGGTTATATCGACCAACGAATGGATATCTTTACATATATAGCCACTCTATTTAACCTCTTACCCTAACAAAATAGAACCCACTCAAATTATTTAGGTACATTTGGCTATGGCTAAAGCAAAGCGCGCTTACGTTTGTAACGATTGTGGCGCAGATTTCCCTCGCTGGCAGGGACAGTGTAATGCATGTGGTGCTTGGAATACGATAACAGAAGTGCGTATTGCAGCATCTCCAGCAGCCGCTCGTAATGAACGTTTATCGGGTTATGCGGGTAGCGCGACAGAATCGACAGTCCAAACTCTCTCTGAAATCGACCTACAAGAGGTACCGCGCTTCACCAGTGGTTTTAAAGAATTAGACCGAGTACTGGGTGGTGGTATTGTGCCGGGTGCGGCGATTCTGATTGGTGGTAATCCAGGTGCAGGTAAATCGACCTTATTGCTGCAAACCATGTGTTTGCTCTCTTCGCAAATGCCAACGTTATATGTGACCGGTGAGGAGTCATTACAGCAGGTCGCCATGCGTGCTTCTCGCTTAGGTCTACCGAAAGAGCATCTTAAGATGCTATCGGAAACTAACGTCGATAAGATTTGCCAGGTAGCAGAGAAAGAACAGCCAAAGATTATGGTGATCGACTCTATCCAAGTTATGCATGTCGGTGATGTTCAATCCTCACCAGGTAGTGTGGCACAGGTACGTGAATCAGCTACGGCACTCACTCGCTACGCGAAGCAAAATAATGTGGCAGTGTTTATTGTTGGTCACGTTACTAAAGATGGCACCTTGGCTGGCCCTAAGGTATTGGAGCACATCATTGACTGTTCGGTATTGCTCGATGGTGGGACGGATAGCCGCTTCAGAACTTTGCGCAGCCATAAAAACCGTTTTGGTGCTGTTAATGAGTTAGGTGTGTTTGCGATGACAGGGCAGGGGCTGAAAGAAGTGTCCAACCCCTCTGCAATTTTCCTGTCTCGTGGAGAAGAAGAGACCTCGGGCTCTTCGGTTATGGTGGTGTGGGAGGGTACTCGCCCACTATTAGTGGAGATTCAAGCGCTGGTGGATTACTCACAATTAGCCAACCCGCGTCGAGTTGCGGTAGGACTTGAGCAGAATCGACTCTCTCTATTATTAGCCGTGCTGCATAAACACGGTGGTCTCCAAATGGCGGACCAAGATGTATTCGTCAATGTTGTGGGGGGCGTGAAGGTAACAGAAACCAGTGCTGACTTAGCGTTAGTCATGGCGCTTCTCTCTAGTTTCCGTGACCGAGCGCTACCAAAAGATGTAGTGGTATTTGGAGAGGTTGGCTTGGCGGGTGAGATTCGTCCCGTGCCGAGTGGGCAAGAACGTTTGAATGAAGCCTTTAAGCATGGTTTTAAGAAAGCAATCGTTCCTGCGGCTAATATGCCAAAGGGTGGAATTCCTGGAATGCAGATCCACGGAGTGAAAAAACTCTCTGAAGCAATTAGTGCCTTCGACGAGTTGTAATCAATTCATCTTAAGCTACCTTTATGGGTAGACGAATCAATGGGCTGTTTTGTTCTTACTTTGATAAAAGTACTTATGAAACAGCTTTTTAGCGTTTGTTTTCCATTAGTGCTTTTTTCTTTCTAATGAAAAATGTAAAATTCTCGGCCTTTACTGCACGCAAAGCTATCAGTCCTCACAGATTGTGGTATACTCTGCGCGCAATTTATATCCTATTAACAGAGTAAGACAATGGCAGATTTATCGAAATACAGAAACATTGGTATTTTCGCGCACGTTGATGCGGGTAAAACAACTACCACTGAGCGTATCCTTAAGCTAACAGGTCAGATCCACAAAACTGGTGAGGTTCACGATGGTGAATCTACTACTGACTTCATGGAACAGGAAGCTGAGCGTGGTATTACAATCCAGTCAGCTGCTGTAAGCTGTTTCTGGAACGGTCACCGTCTAAACGTAATCGATACTCCTGGACACGTTGACTTCACAGTAGAAGTATACCGTTCACTTAAAGTACTTGATGGTGGTATCGGTGTATTCTGTGGCTCTGGTGGTGTTGAGCCTCAGTCAGAGACTAACTGGCGTTACGCGAACGAATCAGAAGTATCTCGTCTGATCTTCGTTAACAAACTAGACCGTATGGGTGCAGACTTCTACAACGTTGTTGACCAAGTGAAGAACGTTCTTGCTGCAAACCCACTAGTTATGGTTCTACCAATCGGTCGTGAAGACGATTTCGTTGGTGTTGTAGACCTACTAAGCCGTAAAGCATACGTATGGGATGACTCAGGTCTTCCAGAAAACTACGAAGTACAAGACGTACCAGCTGACATGGTTGATGACGTTGAAGCTTACCGTGAAGAGCTAATCGAAACTGCTGTAGAGCAAGACGATGACCTAATGGAAGCTTACATGGAAGGTGAAGAGCCTTCTATCGAAGACATCAAGCGTTGTATTCGTAAAGGTACTCGTGACCTAGCATTCTTCCCAACATTCTGTGGTTCTGCATTTAAGAACAAGGGTGTTCAGCTAGTACTTGACGCAGTTGTTGACTACCTACCTTCTCCAACAGAAGTAGATGCTCAACCTCTAACTGACAAAGAAACTGGTGAGCCAACTGGCGAAGTAGCAACAGTATCTGCAGACGAGCCACTACGTGCTCTAGCATTTAAGATCATGGACGACCGTTTCGGTGCACTAACGTTCATCCGTATCTACTCTGGTGTTATGAAGAAGGGTGACACAATCCTTAACTCAGCAACAGGTAAAACTGAGCGTATCGGCCGTATGGTTGAGATGCAAGCTGATGACCGTAACGAGCTAACTGAAGCTCAAGCGGGTGACATCATTGCAGTTGTTGGTATGAAGAACGTTCAAACTGGTCACACTCTATGTGATCCTAAGCACGAATGTACTCTTGAGCCAATGATCTTCCCAGAACCAGTAATCTCTATCGCTGTAGCGCCTAAAGATAAAGGTTCTACTGAGAAGATGGGTATCGCTATCGGTAAGATGGTTGCAGAAGATCCATCTTTCCAAGTTGAGACTGACGAAGATTCAGGCGAAACTATCCTGAAAGGTATGGGTGAACTTCACCTAGACATCAAGGTAGATATCCTTAAGCGTACTTACGGCGTTGAGCTAACAGTAGGTGCTCCTCAAGTAGCTTACCGTGAGACAATCACTCAAGCTATCGAAGACAGCTACACGCACAAGAAGCAGTCTGGTGGTTCTGGTCAGTTCGGTAAGATCGACTACCGCATCAAGCCAGGTGAGCCAAACTCAGGCTTCACGTTCTCTTCAACAGTTGTTGGTGGTAACGTACCTAAAGAATTCTGGCCTGCAGTAGAGAAAGGCTTCGAGTCTATGATGGAAAACGGTGTTCTTGCTGGCTTCCCAACTCTAGACGTTGAAGTTGAGCTATTCGACGGTGGCTTCCACGCAGTTGACTCATCTGCAATCGCATTTGAAATCGCAGCGAAAGGCGCATTCCGTCAATCTATGCCAAAAGCTGGTGCGCAACTTCTTGAGCCAATCATGAACGTTGACGTGTTCACTCCAGAAGACAACGTTGGTGACGTAATCGGTGACCTTAACCGTCGTCGTGGTATGATCAAAGACCAACAAGCTGGTGCTACTGGCGTACGTATTAAAGCTGACGTACCTCTATCAGAAATGTTTGGTTACATCGGTCACCTACGTACTATTACTTCTGGCCGTGGTCAGTTCTCAATGGAATTTGCACACTACGCTGCATGTCCTGCGAACGTAGCTGAAGAAGTAATCGCTAAAGCTAAAGAAGAGAAAGAAAACAAGTAATTGTTGATTCTCTTATCTAGCTAAAAGCAGATAGCTATTAAAGCCTCGCAAGTGAAAGCTTGCGGGGCTTTTTGTTATACCTGCAATTGACTGAAAGGAGCTTCTTGCTTGAAAGATCGGCAAAAGAAAACGGCAGAAACTATGTCGTCGCTGCCGTTAACTCCTAAATAAACTCATCTAAATGCGGTTACTCTTCCCACACCACTAGCTGGTCTTTAGGCCAGTTATGACCAATTTCATGATATTTCTGCTCAAGTACGTGGCGTTTTATTTTAAGCGTTGGAGTTAAAATCCCGTTCTCAATGCTCCACGGGTCTTTAATCATTAGCACGCCTTTGATCTTCTCATGTGATGCTAACTCTGAGTTCATTTTCTCGATGACACGTTTGGTTGTACGGGCATAACGTTCACGGTCAAAGTTAGGGAAGTCATGAGGCACCACGAGTAAGATAGGCGCTGGAAGTCCTAACCCGATCAAACACATCATCTCCACACGGCTATATTCAAACAGCTTCTTCTCGATTGGTACCGGTGCAACAAACTTACCCTTGGCCGTCTTAAATGTATCTTTCTTACGACCTTGAATGGTTAGGTAGCCGTCGGCGTCGATAAAGCCGATGTCGCCGGTATGCAGCCAACCCTCAGAGTCGAAGGATTCTTGTGTTGCGATATCATTCTTGTAGTAGCCAGAGAACAAACCCTCACCACGAACCATGATCTCATCATCTTCAGCGATTTTGAGTTCAATACCTGGTCCTGCGTTACCCACACTACCGATTTTATCGGCCCTGAATGGGTAGTTTAGCGTACTGTAGGCAAAGGACTCCGTCATCCCCCAAGCTTCGGTGATGTGTAAGCCAACGCTTTCATACCATTCGAGTAAAGCCGGAGAAACAGGGGCTGAGCCACAACCGAGTACACGAGCTTGATCAAGACCTAAACCATCAGCAAGTTTCTTCTTGATGATTGAGTTGATGAATGGGATTTTCAGCAATATATTGAGCTTCTTCTGCGGTAGCTTGTCTTGAATTCGTTGCTGGAACAGTGTCCAGAGACGTGGCACCGAGATAAACAGCGTTGGTCGCTGCATTTTCACATCTTCAATAAAGGTATCGAGTGATTCAGGGAATGCCGTCTGCACCCCACCGTAAATCGATGAGCCGAAGATGTAGACACGCTCTGTAATGTGCGCTAATGGAAGATATGAGAATAAGCGGTCATCTCCTTTGATACTGATAAGCTCGACTAAGCGCGCAACCGACCAAGCATAAGCGCCGTACGTCAGCATGGCTCCTTTTGGTAAGCCGGATGTCCCCGAAGTGTATACCAACGACATGAGTTTTTGGTCGTGGTGATCTGGTCGTTCGGTACTAGGCTCTGCAGCGTCAATGATTGCGTTAAAATCATGCTGGCACTTTGGTGCAGTGTCATAAGACATCGCGATACTAATAAGGTCAGGCATGTTGCCTAGCACGCTTGTGGTAGCAGCGTTGTCGTCAAGCTTACCGGCAATCAGCGCCTTACTTTCACTGTGTGTTAGGCAGTACTCAATTGTATCGGAGCCTGCGGTTGGGAATATAGGCACGCTAACGTAATCACCAAGCATTAATGCTAAGTCAGTAATGAACCATTCTGCACAGTTTTTTGATATAAGCGCAACCTTATCGCCAGGTTCGAGACCGAGCGTTCTGAGTGCGCTCACCAATCTTAGTGCTCTATCTGCCACCTCTCCAAAGGTGTAGGTGACAAATTGACGATTGATTATCTGTTTCAGGTAGATGTCATCTGGGCGTTCCTCTGCCCATTTCAAAATCATCTCGTTAGGGGTAGGGAGAGCTTTTGTCGTGTCCGTTACTTGGTCAGGCTGAACCATGTCTAACTCCATGTTTGTATTGTTATTATTGATTAGTGTTAACTAACTGTTAAATCGTAGCACACTTGAGCTAAACATGGTGATGAGTTAATCAGTTTTGTTTACTGAGTAACGATTGGCGATAACCACTTGGTGTAATCCCAGTCCGCTTCTTAAAAGCACGAGTAAAGTAGGAGACATCGTGGTAGCCGCATTGATATGCAATAACTGCAAACTTATCTGAGGGCTGAGAACGAATAAGGTCTTTTGCTAACTTAACCCTTTCTTCACAAATATAATCTCGAAAGCTAATGCCTATTTGTTTATGAAACTGTTTTGAAAAGTGGGTGATAGAGCAATGACAGCGTTGTGCAATGTCTTCCTCGCGTATATTGGAATTTAAGTTTTGTTTTATAAATCCGGTGACTTCATCAACAGATATTTGAGAGGTAAATTTAGAGCTTTTTTTATTCTTGGAGTCATAAAAGTTATACCCAACAGATTGATATGAAACCTGTGTTATTAGCTTGTTTATCATATCTGAAGCATTTTCTTTTGATAAATCGATGCACTGAAGTAGTGAATTATGATTTACAGTAGAAAGCATTTCACCATGGTGAAACAAGACCAAAGACTTACCTAGGTTTGAGCACAGATTAATGCTCATCCTATATAAATGATCCAAACCATGACCAGATGTCGTAAAAAAAACAAATTGCGTATCGGGGTCACTCACCCTCGAAACATCCATGTTGCATTTTATAAATTCAAACTCGCTTTCTGAAATTAAGTTTAACTCTTTGTTTAATAAAGATGTGTCACTTCCTATGACAGCAATTTTAATGTTCATTTTCTTGGTACTCAGACTGCTTTTTTTATCTTTCTAACTAAAGTACTAGCTAACTGTAATACTTAGCATAGAAGTACTACAAGAAAGTGCAAACGTATTACAAGAAAATCCTAACTAAACAATATTTCTATCACTAACTTTAAGTTACAGGTTTAGTTCCCTGTGACATGATTGAAAAGGAGAGATTCTCATGGATAAGTTTCTGAAAAATATTAAAGATTTTTATAACAATGAAGATGGCTTGAGTGCGGTAGAGTATGTAATTGCGGGTGGGGTTTTGCTAGTTGGGATTGCTGCTATATTTTCGAGTCTAGAGGAAGCTGTTTCTACGGAAATGGGTACTATCACTACTAAAATGGCAGAGTAACCGTCTTAAACGTAAATATAAACCTGAATTCAAAAAGCAAATAGACTTTGGGAGGGTCTTTGGAATGAAGATACGAATGATATCAACACGTCAACGTCTTTCCCATCGTTTACTTCTTTTTTTTAGTAACGAGCGTGGTTTGAGTTCAGCAGAGTATGTAATCGCGGGCGGGGTTATTTTGGTAGTTTTGGGAAGTTTGTTTGCCTCGTTACTTTCCCAAACAAGTGGTGAAATGTCCGATATAACGAGTTCTATCCCATCGGATTAAGCCACTAACGGAGCTATAAATGGATGGAAATAATAGTTTATTGATATGGTTTATGTTTGCTGTTATCGCAGTAAGCGATGCAAGAGAACATCGAATATCGAATGCTAGTTTGTTCCTTATAGTGATGGTTTCTTTTATTGATATTTTGTCTACACCGGAACCACTTACTTCTTTATCTTGGTCGGTAATATCATTTCTGACTCTTTTTTTAATTGGTCTTTCTGCTTATTTCTTAGGTGCGCTTGCTCCAGGCGATGTTAAGTTGCTTGGTGTTGTTGGTTTTGTCGTTGGCTGGGGTAGTTTGTATGAAACTATTTGTTGGATTTTGATATCAGGGGTCCTTGTTGGTATTTTTTATCTAGCTTCCTTTATCGCGACGAGGACAGATTACCTTCAGTACTTATATCAAAAGGTGTTATTTAAATCTCCTGTAGAAAAAACAGATCTTTTTGACTCGAATGAAGTTTCAAAAATGTACATGCCCTTTGGGCCTGTAGTTGTGATTGGAATTGCTATGTCACGTTATTTTATTTAGATTTTAAGGAGCCTCTATGAACACGACAAAGGAAGGTCGACATAGAGATACGCTGTCGCCTCAGGCTTTGGCACCTCAAGTGCCAACAAGTTTCTTTGAGTTAGGTATCCCACGTACAGTTGTTGAAAACCTTCTAATCAAGCACTTAGCTGCATACCCAAAATCGGATGTTCTACAGCTCACTAAACTGATGGCAATTAACAGTCACCTTGTTGAAGAAATGCTTGCTGACTTAAGACGAAAGTCTCATATAGAAGTATTTTCTGCCAACGAGGTTAACTCTTACGCAGCCGTAACACAGCAAGGTGGTGTTAGGTATTCGCTATCTCAATCGGGTCTAGAAGAAGCTGATAATGCATTTAAAGAAGACCCATACCTAGGCCCGACCCCAATTTCATTAAAAGACTATGAAAAAATGGTCAATGCGCAGGATGTTCGAAATAGAGTCGTTACTAAACCCGAGGTTGAGCATGCATTAGAGGATGTACTCGGCAGTGAACGACTTATTTCGATGATTGGCCCTGCGATTAATTCTGGACGTGCTCTCATGTTATATGGAGACGCAGGCACCGGTAAAACATTTGTAGCGACTAAGTTGCTTAGATCATTGAATACATCTGTATATATTCCTTACGCAGTGTTTGCTTCAGGTAATGTAATACGAGTGTTCTCTGCTCAACATCATGAAAAAGTGCAGGAAAATGAGCGACAAGGGTCACATATATATAAGGATAAATACGATCCCAGATGGGTACTGTGTGAGCGTCCGAGTGTACAGGTCGGTGGGGAGCTCACTATGGATATGTTGGAAGTGAACCATTCGCAACACAACAAAGTCTGGATGGCTCCACTGCAAATGATGGCAAATAATGGAATTTTTATTATTGACGACCTAGGGCGGCAAAGTATGTCTGTCGATACGCTGCTCAATCGTTGGATCGTTCCGATGGAGTATTTTGAGGACTTTCTTTCTCTTCCTAACGGACAGCAAGTTACCGTTCCGTTTGTTTTGACATTGGCTTTTTCAACCAATTTAGACCCCGAAAAGATCAGTGATCCTGCCTTCTTACGTCGAATTGGTTACAAGATACAGTTCCAACCTTTGACGAAAGCTGAATATCACCAACTTTGGCATATTGTGGCGTCCTCAAAGAACCTTGAGTTAACGACCCCAACATTAGAAAAACTGTTTGAGCTACATCGCCAGGATGATATCAATTTCTACCCATGTCTGCCAAAAGACATGGTGGGGATAAGTCGCGATATTATTGTATTTGAAGAATATGACGCAGTCATTACGCCGGAAATTGTTGAACGTGCATGGAGTGTCTATTTTACAGCAGAAGGAAATGGAGGAGGTAAGCGATGAGTAAAAATGTTGTCGTAATGCTGTTGTTTTTATCTGTGCTATTTGGGCTGGGAGCAGTTTTCTTTGCCAAACAATGGATGGAAGGACAAACAGAGCCCGAGGTTAAAGTTGAAGAAGTGTTCAGAGAACCTGTCGTGGTTGCAGCTAAAGAAATCCCAGAAGGTACTATTATCGATGAACAACACTTAACCAGTAAGCTTTTGGAGAAAGAGTGGCGTGAAGAAACACAACACACCCGTGTTGAAGACGTAATTGGTACTGTTGCATCTGTGGATATATATCCTGGTGAAGTTATTCATAAGCTCAGAGTCGCTCCTCAAGGCGAAGGCAATACTTTAGCATCATTAATTGGCGAAGACATGCGCGCACTTACGATACGGGTGAACGATGTTATCGGTGTAGCGGGCTTCCTGTTACCGGGAAACAAAGTCGATATTCTGAATACGATCAGTTATGGAAAAAGTAGTGCAGCGACTAAAACGGTACTTAAAGATATCAAAGTTTTAGCGGTTGACCAAACGGCTAAAACTGATGATAACAAACCAATAATAGTGCGGGCTGTGACGCTAGAAGTTACACCAAAACAAGCAGAGTTATTACTTACAGCAAAGAGCAAAGGGGCTATTCAACTTGCTCTCAGAAACCCTGTAACCATAGACAAGCCGGTTAAACCTATTCGCAGAGTTGCCGCACCAAGTGTGACTATTCTAAAGGGAACGCAATCTAGCAATGTTCGAGTCAAGGATTGAGGTGAAACATGAGAAATATCTTATTAACCATTGCACTTGCCATGTTTTGTGTTTCTAGTACTTACGCCGCAGTACAAAGCGGAGAGATCATAAAGGTTCCTCATCATAAATCTCTTCACATTAACCTCGCAGGTAAGGCAAAGCGAATCTCACTTGGGGACCCTAGTGTCTTGGACATCGTCATGCTCAAGTCCAACGAGGTGTTTCTAATCGGTAAAAAGTTAGGCTCGACCAATTTGATGGCGTGGAATAGCCAGGGGCAACTAATCGAGTCATTGAACATAGAGGTAACTCATGACCTCAATGGATTGAAGGCTAAGCTTTTTGAGTTTTTACCGAACGAAAAAATCGAGGTACATAGCTCTCAAAATCGATTGATATTGGGTGGTCAAGTGAGCTCTCAATCAAAGATGAACATAGCACTCCGAGTAGCAGAAACATTTGCTGCGGGCCAAGGGGCTGATGAAAGTGGGGAATCGCTGAGTAGCTCGGTACAACAGACAGGTGTTATCAACTTAATGAGTATTGGCGGGGCCCAACAGGTTACGCTTGAGGTCACAGTAGCTGAAGTACAACGAAGCTTGGTTAGGAAGTTTGATGCCAACTTTACTTTTTTCCAATCAAGTGGTTCGAACTTTAAGTGGGGCGGAACAGCGGGTGGTGGTGGAATACTACCTGATGCTACACCAATCTTTAATATTCCTGCAGTTGGTGATTATGGTGTTCTAGGGTCGTTCATCGATGGGAATACATTGTTTACTTTCGCTCTCGATATCGCAAAGCAATCAGGGACGGCGAAAGTTCTTGCTGAACCCAATTTAACATCACTAAGTGGTTCAAAAGCTGAATTTTTGGCGGGTGGAGAGTTTCCTATTCCCGTACCGAATGATGATGGCGTTACCATTGAATATAAAGAGTACGGTGTTGGAGTGAAGTTTGTCCCTACAGTATTAAGTGATCAAAAAATTAACCTAAATCTAGCGGTTGATGTCAGTGAGATTGCAAGTTCCAACGCTCTTACATTGAGCCCGGGTGAAACGAATGGCTCTTATATTATTCCACCGATTACTCGCCGTAGTGCTTCATCTACATTAGAACTTGCTGATGGTCAAACAATTGGTATTGCGGGACTGTTAAGCGAAAACGTTCGTGATGTGGCTAATAAAATGCCAGGTTTAGGCGAGCTTCCGGTTTTAGGACAATTATTCAATAGTCAAGAGTTTGTCTCCGGAGAAACCGAATTGGTGATACTTGTGACTCCTCGTTTAGCTAAACCTATTGATAGAAGTAAAGTGACTCTACCTACAGACGCCTATGTTTCACCGAGTGACTTAGAATTCTACTTACTAGGACGTAGCTCACATATCGAAGTAGGCGAATCATCTAATAAAGGTTCGCAAACTAATCAATCTAAAAGCTATGTTGACAACTCACAAGGTGGCACAGATAGCTCATTTGGGCATAGTTTGTAAGAAGGGAGTGATGGTATGAAAACGTTATTGATGAGAATTGTTGTTTGCCTATCTCCAGTTGTAATTATTGGGTGTGTGACCAATGAACCCCCTCTTGGAGAGCATGTTGCGCGTTTGAAAAGTGAGCAAGTTTATAACCCTAATGCTAGCCAGGAAAACTTGGGTGTCGTGCCAACGGGTACCGGTGAGCGTATGGAAGGTGCTTACCAGGCATATACAGGCAAAGGCGACAATGATTTGTCTGGTAGTGATAGCCAGTTTATTGGTGGTTTTTCAAATTGATGTAGCACAAACCAATTTAAACGAGTGCTTTGAAATGCAAGGGAGTGGTGTGTGAGCGAAGCTATTAATATATCAAGACATAAGGGAAGTGGATATCGCCTGAGAACCAACTTAATTGTTTGGGTTATATACTCTAATGAAAATTTTCAAAGGCATATTACCAACGAGTTAAACAGAAGCTCCAGCCTTACTATCGAAACCTTCTCATTTAAAGAAATTAACATCGGTGTATCAGGTCAAAGGAATGCCCCAGACCTGATTCTGATTGATACTGGTGAACAATGGGCAAAAACGATACTGGAATTACAAAACATAGACCTTGGTATTGTCTCTGATAGTTACGAACCGACACTTGTCGTACTTGGAGATGATAGCGATAGTCAAGCATTAAAACTGGCGTTAAGAACAGGAGCTGCGGACTTTATTTCTGATAAAGCTGAATTGTCTGATTTTTTCCCGATCCTAGAGGGTATTGCGCATGAAAAAATATCAAACCGAGAGCTTGGAGAGTTATTAGTTTTTATTAACACTAAAGGTGGATCAGGAGCTTCAACTTTAGCAATGAATACAGCGGTTGAAATGGCTCATAGCAATAAAGGAGATGTGTTGTTACTTGATCTTGACATGCAATTTGGAGTTACTGATGAATATTTAAACATATCATCACCTTATAGTCTGGTTGATGCAATAGATAACGTTGGTGATTTAGATCAAGAGTCTTTGGGGAGTTTTGTCACAAAACATTCGTCTGGTCTTCACGTTTTGGGATTTCAGTTCGGTAATATTCAAGATAACTACAATAAATCTCTTCATATTAAGAAGCTGCTCCCTTTACTTAGAGAGTTTTACTCTTATGTTGTGGTTGATTTATCTAGAGGTATTGACTATGTGACATCTCCTGTTATTAATCCAGCGACAAGAATATTACTCGTAACACAGCAGAATTTGGTTGCCATAAAAAACGTGAGCCGAGTTTTGAAATTGCTCACTTTTGAATTCGCTGTAAGTAGGGATATTGTCGAGGTTGTTGTCAATCGTTTTGAGAGCCGCCAATCAATAAAGCTGAAAGATATACAAGAGGCGATAGGTAGTACTCCTGTACATGCGATCCCAAATGATTTTAAAACAGCGTTAGATAGTGTGAACTTAGGGCAACCTTTTGTTGAAGGGAAAAAAGGAAGTCCTCTATCTAAGTCTATAATCAAGTTAGCAAATACGGTCACCTCTAGTGAGGAGCCTAAAAAGTCTTGGATAAAGCGACTGTTTTCTTAATAGTTAGGCTAAGGAGTGGCTATGTTCTTTAAACGAAAAAATATCAATCCAGATTTCCAAGATAAAGTACGTAACATTGAAAGTGATGTGACGAGTCAAAAGGCTGAAGAGCAATCTAATGCTATTAAAAATAAACTCGCTGAGCAAAGTGTACGCGAGCAAGCTATAGATGACGCACGAAAGCAACTAGAACACGAACTATCGGTTAAACACTATTACCATCAACGTTTATTAGAGACCTTAGATCTAGGTTTGTTATCAAGCCTTGAGATAGATAGAGCTAAAAGTGAACTTCATGAGGCTATCTTACAGCTAATGGCGGAAGACTCCAGCCACCCTATGAGTTCCGAGGGGAGGAAACGTATCGTCCAGCAGATTGAAGACGAAGTTTTTGGCCTTGGTCCTCTGGAGCCTCTCCTTAAAGATAACTCTGTGTCTGATATTTTGGTCAACGGTGCTAAGGATGTTTTTGTTGAACGCAGAGGTCGTCTTGAGAAAACACCGTATACTTTTTTAGATGACAGACATCTAAGAAACATTATTGACCGCATTGTAAGCCGTGTAGGAAGGCGTATCGATGAAGCTTCGCCTATGGTTGATGCTCGTTTAGCTGATGGATCACGTGTTAACGCAATTATCCCACCTCTGGCGCTTGATGGACCATCCGTGTCAATCCGTCGTTTTGCTGTAGATAAGTTGACGATGGATAACCTGCTGAGCTTTGATTCCCTCTCCCCTGAAATGGCTAAGTTTGTCGAAGCTGCAGTTCATGGTGAGCTGAATGTACTTATTTCTGGAGGTACAGGTTCGGGAAAAACCACTACTCTGAACATTTTTTCGGGCTTTATCCCCTCAGATTCGCGAATCGTGACTATTGAAGACTCAGCTGAACTTCAATTACAGCAGCCTCATGTCGTTCGCTTAGAAACTCGTCCTGCAAACCTTGAGGGAAAAGGTGAAATCACACAAAGGGACTTGGTAAAAAACTCATTGCGTATGCGACCTGATCGCATAGTTTTAGGGGAGGTTCGTGGAGCAGAGGCAGTAGATATGCTTTCTGCTATGAATACCGGTCACGATGGATCTTTAGCGACGATTCACGCCAATACACCCCGCGATGCTCTAAGCCGTGTAGAGAATATGTTTGCCATGGCTGGTTGGAACATGCCGACTAAAAACCTTAGAGCTCAAATTGCATCTGCAATACACCTTGTCGTGCAAATGGAACGTCAAGAAGATGGTAAGCGTCGAATGGTGAGTATCTCCGAAATCAATGGTATGGAAGGTGACATTATAACCATGTCTGAAATTTTCCGTTTTCATCGAGAAAAAATGGATGAAGAAGGAAATGTCATCGGCTACTACACAGCCACGGGTGTCATTCCTATTTGCCATGACAAGCTTTCGAAACGAGGTCTTCACATGCCGTTTGATATCTTCAACGAAGTCTTAAGGTAGGGGGCTAGTATGCAGGATGCAACTTTATTCTTTGTGTTATTGTTTTTAGCCGTTGTTTTTATCTCTCAAGCCTTATTACTACCGGCAGTCGGTAGCAAAGCCAAACATAAACAATTGTCAGAAAGGCTCAAAGAGACTCAAATGAGTCTGGATGAAGAAAGTAGAACGTTGTTAAGAGAACAATATTTAGGCTCATTATCATCAACGGATAGAAGTCTGATTAAGGTTCCGATCTTTGCGTCGATAAAGAAATTAATAGAGTTATCAGGGCTGAGTTGGTCTCTGACTGGAACGATAGCTTCAGCATTCTTGTTGGGTCTTGGTCTCAGTATCACGGTCTGGATTTTAACGGCACAATGGATTATTACAGTAGTTGTGTTTTTTACAGTTTGGGTATTGCTTTATTTTTATTTACAAAAGAAAGTTTCTGATAGATTACATGCCTTTGAGGAGCAGCTACCTGATGCTTTAGATATCATGCGGAGAATGTTGCAAGCAGGGCAGCCGATAACTCAAGCGTTTAATGAAGTAGGAGAGGAGTTACCAGATCCGATAGGCGTTGAATTTAAAAATACGTTCAATTTGTTGAACTATGGCTACGATATGCGCCTTGCAATTATGCAAATGGCGGAACGTACCCCCACGGTTTCAATGCTTGCTTTTTCTAGTGCAGTGTTACTTCAGAAAGAGACGGGGGGGAACCTATCAGAGAATTTAGACAAAGTATCAAAAGTGTTACGGTCTAGATTTAAGTTGCAGCGAAAGATTAAAACACTCTCAGCTGAAAGCCGTTTATCTGCTTGGATATTAGTTCTTTCTCCATTCGTTATGTTTGGAATAATGGTATTTATGCACCCTGGTTATATGGATCCGTTGTACCAAACAGCTTCGGGAATAAAGCTTATATCGATAGGTATTGTATGTTTATTTTTCGGTTCTATTTGGATTCGTAATATTATTAATTTTGAGGTCTAACTATGGAACGATATTTTAATAATGTTATTAACCTCGTCGATGATGAGCTTATTTTACTCATTTTAATTCTCTTATCTGCAATGTTACTTGTGTTTGCGATTGGGTATGTTTTGTTGGCTAATCGTCAAACAACACTAAAAAAGAGGATTCGTGAAGTTGCAAAAGAGTCAGAGTCTTTGCGAGTTTCCCAGAACCAAAGGTCAACCAAGGGCGGTACCCTAGAGTCTTTAGCTCCTGTAATCGCGACGAGTAGCGGTAAAGAGAGTGAAAGTATACGAATTAAATTGATGCATGCAGGTTACCATGATGCTAGTGCATTAACAGCTTTCTATATAATAAAAATAGTAACATTCACGTTAGGCGTTTTAGTTGCAGCAACTCTATATTTTTATACGCCTGACATTGATAAATTATATTTGTACATGGCACTCAGCGTTGGTGTTGGGTTATTACTTCCTAACATTGTATTAGAGAGAATAGGTAATAAAAGAAAGTCTAGAATCAAAAGTGCTATTCCAGATGCGCTTGATCTACTCGTTGTTTGTACCGAGTCTGGGTTAGGTCTCAATGCTTCTATTAAAAAAGTGGCGGATGAGGTGATGATTTCCCACCCTGAATTTGCGGATGAACTTGATACCGTATGTTCAAAAATAAGCGCCGGTGTCGAAATGTCTGATGCATTTGCCGATTTAGTTGAAAGAACTGGTGTACGTGATATTCAGGGTTTGGTTAGCACATTAACCCATGCTGCAAAAATTGGTGGTAGCGTTGCACAGACACTTCGCGAGTTTAACGAAGATTATAGAGATAAGCGTAACCAGGAAGTGGAAGAAGTCGCGGCTAAGATCCCTACAAAGATGATATTTCCTCTACTCTTATTTATATGGCCATGTTTCTTCATCGTCGCGATTGGTCCTTCTATAATAAATTTGATGGAATCCATGGGAAATAGATAGGTCTGAAAAAGGAGTAAAAACATGAGAATTGGAAAGTCATTCGTGGTTCTTGGTCTAATATGGCTAGTTGGATGTAGTTCTACAGAACCAACTTCTTTTGACGAAACTTTGTATTCTGGGATGCCAGTAGATTCTTTAAGTGTTGATGAAGAAAATATACCTCAAACCGAAAAGCAAGCGATAGTTCGTGGAGATCGAGCCTATTCTACGGGAAACTTAGATCTGGCTTTGTATGAGTATATTCGTTCGCTATCATTTGAAAACGGCATTTATAAAGATAAAACCCTATATAACATCGGTATGATTCATTTAGCTAAATCGAATTCATCAATTGCCGAGCGCGCATTTTTAATGTCTCTCGATGAAAATCCAGACAACATAAAAACGTTAGAGCAGCTCGGTGTTTTTTATACTAGGTTGGGTGATACTGAGCAAGGTAAGAGCTATTTTTTGAGATCAGTAAATGCCGACCAAATTCGTCAAAAATCATCTGCCAATCTTTCATCAAGCCGTAGTGTGACTTTAGAAGAAGCGAAAACTCTACTGGTTGAGGTTAATGCGTCTCCTACATTTGCATATGCAGGGCTTGGCGTTTTATATGATGTAGAAAAAGAGAATGAGTTAGCTCAAGTATTTCATGGCAAAGCACTTCAAATCGATCCGAAGTCAGAGAAAGTACTCAACAATATTGGCTATTCTTATTATTTATCTGGGTCGTATAGAAGCGCTCAACGTTACCTGTTTTCTGCATTGGAGGTAAATCCCAATAACGAGAAAGCAAAAAATAATCTTGCGCTGACATACATTGCTCAAGGCCAGGTGAATAGAGCTTTGAATGTTTTTAAGAGTCAAATGTCTGAACCTGAGGCACTGAACAATATAGGTTATATTTTGATACTACAAGATAAACCAGAAGAAGCAGTACCTTACTTGAAACAAGCTATTGACACCCAACCGACTTACTATCAAGTCGCAAATGAGAACCTTGAAAGAGCGCTGTCAATGATGCGTGAAGAAAAATCCTAAATCTTATTTAAGGCTTGGTTTATATGGATGTAACCAAACTCAAAATCAAAGACATTTCATCTATTTTTTTTAAAGAAAAGATTATATGTTTTATTTGTTTCGTTTCTATTTTTATTACTTTTGTTGTTAAGTTTTTATTTGCTCCAGACTATTCTTCTTATCAATTGATGGATTATTTCGGTCAGTTATTGACTGGTATTTATATCACGTTTATATTTTGGTTATCATATAAATATGTAATGTGTTTCATTGGTGGAGAGTCTCATCCAACTAAAAAGATAATAGGAGAGGTGACCGTCTTTGTTAAATCAGGAAATTATTTTTATGATGTGGTCTTCAGGTTTTTAGTTTTAAACTTAATAATTTCAAACTATACCTATTTTAAAAAAATTATCCCACAAATAATTCCTTTTTCTTATGATGAATTTTTTTATGAAATTGATAGATTCTTACATTTTGGTATAGACCCGTGGAAAATTACGCACTTCTTATTTCCTAACGAATATTTTACTTTATTCATAACTTCATTGTATTACTTGTGGTTTGTTATTCTTTGGTTGTGGTTTGTTTTCTATGTTTTTTACTCTGGATCGGAAAGAAAAAGAAATCAGTTTATCATATCTTTTGTTTTAACTTGGTTTTTATTAGGAAATATTGTCGCAACATTTTTATCATCGGCAGGTCCTTGCTTCTTTCATTATGTTTCATCTAATACTGAAGCTTATTTTGGACTGTTTAGTAAATTAGAAGCCCAAAGCTTATCTCTAGAATCGCAGTGGGGTATAAATTTATGGTTCTTGAATGTTCAAGATACACTTTGGCAACAGCATATAAATGATGGGAATATGTTAGGAGCAGGGATATCGGCTATGCCAAGTATGCATGTATCACTAAGCGTAGTTATGGCTTTAGGTGCTTCTCAGCTTAATAGATACATGGGGTACGTTATGTGGACCTATGCGTTGTTAATTCAAGTAGGCTCAGTTCATATTGGCTGGCATTATGCTATTGATGGGTATTTGTCTATTATTCTGACTGTTTTTATTTGGTCTTTGGTCAAGTATATTTTAAATTGTCGAAAAGATAGAGGCGTTGTTACTATATGAACTATAGCATTCTGAAACTTTACAGTAGTAATTGTTATATTAGCTCTTTATTATCGGTTATCATTTGTATTTCTTTTTTCTCAACATTTTATACCCCAGCGTTGGGGGCTTTTATAATATTTACTTTGGAAGTGTTTTTTCTTATATATGTCCATAGAAATATCATGGATATAAATAGAATAGCATTTAGGGTAAATTCGTTAAATAGATACATTTCATTTACATTTGTATTGTTAACGCTTTTGGGATCTGCATCCCTTTTTTTTACTAGTGTTGATTTCGAGTTCTCTATTAGCTCTCTTATAAGATCTCTCTATATAACAACCCATTTTTGTGTTTTTTACGTGCTTTGTTTTTATTTTTCTGACGAAGGAGGTGTCAACTTTGAATTGTCTTATGTGCTGACTGTAACTACGTGCATCGCAGTTTTGTTTAGCCTGGTTTCTTTTGTAGACCCATCACTAAGAGAAGGGCTCAAAGAAGGTCAGTTTTTCTTCAGTGCTAACCGCCGGTATCAAGGCTACTTAGTTCTGATTCCGACCGTCATGTACTCAATTCGACTGTTGATGAAACAGACTAATGTTTCAAGTTACTTGGGTTTAGTTGTTTGTTTGGGCTATCTAGTTTGGCTTGGAGGTCGTGGTGCAATTGTTGCTTACTTGGGCTCAGTTGCTCTCGCTGCTGTTTATTTGATCTACTGCAACCAATTTCGAGCCAGTTTAATGCTGAGATTAGCTTTGGTGTGGCTTTTCACTGTGGTGATAACCTTACCTTTGAATGTTTTTAAGTGGAATGGTTTGAACCGTTTTTTAGACCCAGGTCAAACACTAGACGCTTTGTCATCTAGTTCGATGGTTGCTAGATATGAATTATGGCAAGAGGCTTACGCGAACTTTCTTGATAAGCCTTGGTTTGGTTATGGTGCAGAGGCACACTATTACATAACGGAGATTGGCTTTCTTCAACCCCATAACTTTATTTTACAATGGTTAGTAGAGTTTGGGTTAGTAGGTACAACATTACTATTAAGTTTAATGGCCTTGCTCACTTGGAGAGTGTGCTCCAAAGCGTTATTTAGAGGCCATCGGCATATACTTCCTGCTTTTATGGCTTTTGCTGCATTAATTGCACAAGGCCTGATTGATGGAAATTTCTACCATGCAGCCCCATTGATGGTATTTTTCGTTTTGTGTGCTTATATGGCTGCCGAAGTTACTAAAATAGAAGAGCAACAGTCTTAGCAATAGTAATGTGAAATTGAATATGTGGTTCACCTTTGTGGACCACATTTTTATGGTTTATAAAGTTAGAGCCCCCGCCACAACAAAGAACCCAACCAATCCAACTATTGGCAACTTGAGCCCTTTTAGCAACCATGCACCTACGATAACTAGCACAAAATCGGTCGATGACAAAACAGAGCTAGAAAAAATCGGTTGATATAGAGCCGTTAGAAGTAGACCCACTACGGCTGCATTAACGCCTGTTAACGCACCAGAGACTTTTGGAATCGATGCGATGGCTTGCCAGTTTTTCAGCGCTGCTAATAGCAGTAGGAAGCCTGGCAAGAACACAGCGATGGTGGCAACTAATGCACCGACAATTGGTGAAGCAGGTAAGAGTGAATACCCTAAGTATGTCGCTAGGGTAAACATCGGTCCCGGTACTGCTTGAGCGGCAGCGTAGCCGGTTAAGAAGGTATCTTGTGTAAGTTGGTCGCCAATACCATTTTGAAGTAGAGGTAAAACCACGTGGCCGCCACCAAACACGAGACTTCCCGCTTGGTAGAATTGATTGAAAATGTTAACACCTGAGAACAGTCCATTTAACATTGGCATGCCAAGTAAAAGAACAACGAAAAGAATTAAAGGAGCAATGGAAAGTTTAGTTTCTTTTGAAGGCGTGTTGGTTTCTGCTCCTTGGAGATAGAAAGCACCAACCAGTGCAGCAAAGATCAGTACCAAGATCTGAGGTAATACTCCAGGTGCCAATAACAATACGACGGCGGTGAGCATGAACAAAGTGGTGGTGAGCTTGTTTTTGCAGAAGTTCTTGTACATACCGAATGTCGCATCAGCAACAACGACCACAGCCAGCAATTTCAAACCGTGAATAATGGATTGAAACAGGTCGTTCGACATGAATTGGCTGCTTAACACGGCGAGCGCTAGCATTAATAGAACAGATGGTGACGTGAAACCAACAAAAGCTGCAATCGCACCTGTTAGTCCGCCTTTTTTGTATCCTAATGCGAAACCCACTTGGCTGGAACCTGGGCCTGGTAAGAATTGGCTTAGGGCGACAATCTGCCCATATTCCTCGTCCGTTAACCAATTCAACTTTTCGACAAAAGTTTGTCGAAAGTAACCAATGTGAGCGGCTGGCCCGCCGAAGCTGATCCAGCCAAGCCAGAAAAAGGTTTTAAAGATAGTTAGCATAATCGTTTCATAGTGTAAGTGACTGGCTGTAATGTATGCAGGAATGAACTATGATTCAAATCGATAGTTTTGATATCAACTATGAATGAGATGGGTTGTGAGCGATTTTAACTGGAAAAATATAGACCTTAATCTGCTAGTTGCTTTTCAGGCGCTGATGGAAGCGGGAAGTGTCACTAGAGCCGCTGAGAAGAGCTATGTGAGTCAATCTGCAATGAGCCACAGCTTGCAACGATTAAGAGTGCTGTTGGATGATCCGTTGTTTGAGCGTGTGGGTAGTCGAATGGAGCCAACACCTAGGGCTTTGGAGCTTAGTAAGGTTGTAGATTCACTGTTGTTGACGGTGAAGACTGAGCTTTTAGAACCTAAACAGTTCAACCCCGAAGAATATAAAGGTCTATGGCGAATAGGCTTGACCGATTATGCAGAGCAAGCCTTTGGCCCAATACTGTTCGATCTGATTAAACAGATAGCCCCAAATGCAAAGGTTGTGTTCTTTAACGTGAATAAGTCGAACTATCAGAGCCAGTTCGAGGAACACAAGTTGGATGTAGTGATCGGTAGCTTTGGTCAAACGAGTTCAAAGTATCGTGTGCAGCAACTCTATACAGAAAAGCATTTGTGCTTGTTTGATAACCGCCAGCTTGAATTTGAATTGCCGCTAAGCGAGATAGATTTTGTGTCTGTTGAACATGCTTTAGTTTCCCCGGTTGGTGCGGTTGCGACACAGGTCGATGCACAATTAGAAGAGTTAGGGCTTAAACGTGATGTGTCGTTCGTATCGAGTAACTTTTTGACAATTCGTAAATTAGTTCGAGGTCGACGTTTAATGTGTATTGTGCCGCGTTTAGTTGCCATTACAGCTGAAGGTGAAGATAAAGACTTAGTTGCGTGTGAGCCACCTATCGATGTACCTGACTTCAATATTCACTTGGTCTACAGAGCGAATAAAGAGAAGGATGAAAAAAACAGCTTCTTGCGAGGGAACATTCAAGAAGCTGTTTTAAGTGTTATTGGGTCAGATGAACCATTGAATTAGCTAGTGATACAGATGCCGTCTGTAGTAAACAGATGGCAATCACTGCTCTTGCAGCTCAGTTGAATCGTTTGATGGCGCTGAACCTCTTGGTCACCAGGCAGGTGAACCGTGAAGCCATCAATACCACTTGATTGACCAAACATGTAGGTACTGTTGCCCAAGCGCTCAACCACTTCACTCTTGAAGTTGAGCTTAACGTCGCAATCTTGATGGATTTCTAGGTGTTCAGGTCGGATACCCAGTGTTAGCGGGTCACCTGTCGACACTTTAGCTCCAATGTTAGAGTTAGCAGGCAGCGTAATCACTTGGTTGTCATTGGTTACTAGTGTTAACGTTTCCGATGATAACGCTTCCACAGTAGTTGGAATGAAGTTCATTTTTGGTGAGCCGATAAAGCCTGCTACAAATTCATTGGCTGGGCGGTGGTACAGCTCCAGAGGAGAGCCCACTTGCTCAACACGACCATCGCGCAATACCACAATCTTATCAGCTAGCGTCATTGCTTCTACCTGATCATGCGTTACATAAATCATCGTATTTTGCAGATCTTGGTGAAGTTTCGCGATTTGTAGGCGCATATCGACACGAAGCTCAGCATCTAGGTTAGACAGCGGTTCATCGAATAGGAACACTTTAGGATTACGTACGATGGCACGGCCGATAGCGACACGCTGACGCTGACCACCTGAGAGTTCTTTTGGCTTACGGTTTAGTAGGTGGTCTAGTTGAAGAGTTTTTGCGGCTTTTGATACCTGTTCTTCAATAAATTCTTTAGGGTGGTCAGTCATTTTTAGACCAAAACCCATATTCTCTTCTACTGTCATATGTGGGTATAGTGCGTAGGACTGGAATACCATTGCAACGCCACGTTCTGCCGGGTCAACGTCGTTGACGACTTGGCCATCAATAGACAGCTCACCTTCGGTAATCTCTTCTAAACCCGCAACTAAGCGAAGCAGTGTTGACTTACCACAACCCGATGGCCCAACAAAAACGACGAATTCACCGTCATTGATGTCTAGGTCGACACCATGGATGGTTTGTACATCACCAAAACGCTTGATGACATTCTTTAGATTAATGTTGGCCATATCGAGTCCTTTATCTTTTTGATAACCAAACTAATTTCTACTACTTAGTGGGTAATTAATTGGCTTGTTCGACGAATTTTAAGATGCTGTCAAATATACGCGCATCTCAGCGTTGATATAGTCGATGTTACCGAATAGTTGATCATCTTCATGGTTTTGGTGTTACTTTTTGGGATTTTTGTGGAAACGTTTACAAAAAATGTATCTTTATGTGCGAATTATATTCACACGGTCTACAATTTGTTCGTTGAATATTCGAACGCGCATGCCTAACCAAAAACACACATTTTAATAAGGTTAGGCATAACAGCGATTATAGCCACTGTAAAAAGTGGTGGATGTATGGAGAACCGAAATGGAGCGTTCAGTGAAAGCGACCTATCCGGAAAATAATTTACCCTCAGCTAGAAAGAAGGCTCGAATCTCAGCCAAACTTTCCCCATGGCTGTTTTTAGCACCTGCTATTTTAATTTTTGCTGTCTACGTGATTTACCCGATCCTCGATAGTATTTGGTTAAGCTTCTTTGAGTGGGATGGATTAGGAGAAAAAACGTGGGTTGGTTTGGACAACTATCGTGAGTTGTTCGATTCAGAGGCGTTCTACACTTCTTTAAAGAACAACTTCTTGTGGTTGGTGTTCTTTATGTTAGCGCCGCCATTAGGCTTGGCGATTGCTCTTTTCTTGAACCAGCAAGTCCGTGGGATTCGAGTTGTTAAATCTCTTTTCTTCTTCCCATTTGTTATCTCACAAGTGGTGGTTGGTCTTGTGTTTGCGTGGTTCTACGATCCATCTTTCGGTTTGTTTAACATCGCGTTAGGAGCATTTGGTATTGATCCTATTTCGGTTCTAGCCGACGAAGACTACGTGACCTACGGCATTATCGCTGCGGGTTTGTGGCCTCAGATTTCGTACTGCATGATCTTGTACCTAACAGGTCTGAACAACCTAGATCCGGAGCAACTTGAAGCTGCGCGTCTTGATGGCGCGAAGAAGCTGCGCATGCTTTGGTATGTGGTACTTCCTCAGCTAAGACCTGCAACCTTTATCGCTATCGTTGTTACGGTTATCGGTGCATTGCGTTCGTTCGACTTGGTAGCAACAATGACGGCGGGTGGTCCTTGGGGTAGCTCATCAGTACTTGCTTACCAAATGTATGAAGAATCTATCTTTAACTATCGTATGGGTTACGGTGCGGCGGTTTCTGTTGTCTTGTTCCTCATCATGGATGTCTACATCGCATACTTCTTATGGCGTATGTTAAGGAGTGAAAAATAATGTACCCACAACCAATTTCTAAATCAGGTCGCTTCACCAATATTAGTTATCGTGTCGCGTTACCTATTGCAATCGTGATGTGGTTACTACCTCTTATCGCGGTAATGATGACATCTATTCGTTCAATAGAAGATATTAATACGGGTAATTATTGGGGTTGGCCCTCAGAAATTCAGTTTATTGAGAACTATACCCAAGTTTTTACTAGTACTTCTATGGGACAGTACTTGTTAAACAGCTTGATGATAACGTTACCAGCGGTGGCTGGAGCAGTGGCTTTGTCGACATTAGCGGGTTATGCACTTGCTAAGTACAAGTTCAAAGCGAACATCTGGATCTTTGCGATGTTTATTGCGGGTAACTTTGTACCGTTCCAAATCCTAATGATTCCGGTACGTGACTTGACGATTAGTCTTGGATTGTACGACACCCACTGGGCGCTGATTTTCTTCCATATCGCGTTCCAAGCCGGCTTCTGTACCTTGTTTATGCGTAACTTTATAGTTGGTATTCCTGATGCGCTGATTGAAGCGGCGCGTGTAGAAGGTGTGAGTGAGTGGAGAATCTTCCGTCACGTCGTTCTGCCATTGGTTCGTCCTGCATTAGCAGCATTGGCAGTACTTGTATTCACCTTCATCTGGAATGACTTCTTCTGGGCGTTGGTATTGGTTCAGAGTGATGAAGTTCGTCCTGTAACGGCTGGTTTAAGTGCGTTGAAAGGTCAATGGCTTGCGTCTTGGCAGTTTATCTCTGCTGGTGCGGTTGTTGCTGCGATTCCTCCTGTGGTGCTGTTCTTCACAATGCAGCGTCACTTTATTGCTGGCTTAACGCTCGGTGCGACGAAAGGATAACCGTCAAACTACACTGTTAAGCGAAGGAAGATACCAATCGGTATCACATGCCAGGGTTAGCAGCCCTGGCATCACAAAAACGATAATAAATGGACCCAGAGCTTTTGCTCGACAATAAGGATCTGACTATGAAATATGTGAAACACCTTGCTGCTACCGCTGTACTCGGGGCGACACTATCGACTTCTGCATTCGCAGGAACGCTAGTGATTAACTCGGACCAAGCGGACCCTGCACCAAAAGCTGCGTGGGAAGAAATCGTTAAGCGATTCGAAGCAGAAAACCCAGACATCACAGTGAAGTACAACCTTTACGATAAAGAAGCGTACAAAACTACGATTCGTAACTGGTTGGTAACGTCACCACCTGATGTTGTTTTCTGGTATGCGGGTAACCGTATGAAAACATTCGTTGACCGCGGCTTAATTGAAGACGTGAGTGACGTATGGGCTGACAACAACATGAAGCAAGACTTCAAGTCAGCAGCACCAGCGATGACAGTGAATGGCAAGCAGTATGGTGTGCCTTACACATATTACCAATGGGGTGTTTACTACCGTAAAGACATCTTTGAGCAATACGGCATTGCAGAACCAAAAACATGGGAAGAGCTAAAAGCCGCATCAGCAACGCTGAAGTCTAACGATGTCGCTCCGTTTGCTATCGGTACTAAATACCTTTGGACTGCGGCAGGTTGGTTCGACTACATCAACCTACGTACCAATGGTCTTGATTTCCACATCGACCTAATGGACGGTAAGGTTCCTTACACTGATGATCGTGTTAAGAAGACGTTCGCAAACTGGGCTGAGCTTGTTGAGCCAGGTTACTTCCTAGAAAACCATGCGTCTTACTCTTGGCAGGAAGCGCAGCCGTTCCTATATAACGGCCAAGCGGCAATGTACTTAATTGGTAACTTCATTGCACCTAACTTCCCAGAAGAGCTAAAAGGTAAGATGGGCTTCTTCCAGTTCCCAGAGATCGACCCTTCAGTACCAATGGCAGAAGATGCGCCAATGGATACGATTCACATCCCTGCGAAAGCGAAGAACAAAGAAGATGCACGTAAGTTCCTAGCGTTTGTTGCTCAGCCTGAGATTCAAGAGCTAATCAACGACGTACTACTGCAAATCCCAACCAACAGTAAAGCGAAACCAGCAGAAGACGAATTCTTGAATGTTGGTGTCCAAATGCTTGCTGATGCGAGTGGTACTGCGCAGTTCTACGACCGTGATACTGACCCTGCAATGGCGAAAGAAGGCATGAAAGGTTTCCAAGAGTTCATGGTGAAACCTGAGCGTGTTGACAAGATTCTTGAGCGTCTAGAGAAAGTTCGTAAGCGTACGTTTAAGTAGTTAGCTGTAAGAACAACGACAATCTGAAGCCAGTACTCCGGTGCTGGCTTTTTTCGTTTTAGTGATCCTTGTTTTAATGCTGAAAATAGTTTGTGAATAGATCACGAAATTAATGCAAAAAACTCAGTCATATCAAGGGCTGGTGGTAAATTCATGTAAACGTTTTCATCTCTGCTCTAGTGAATGATTTGAGATACGTTACACAACAATAAAATTATTAGAGCAGGGTAGAGAATCATCAATAGCTTGTTGCTGCCGAGCCGCGGCATCGTGAAACATGATAGGAAAGAACAATGAGAACATTTGAGCAAGTGATTGCGGCCCGAGAGTGGGAAAACCAATATGTCACTCACCATAATGTCTGTGAAACTCACGCTCCGTTGCACGCATACCCAACGGTGCAGGCGGCGTTGGACAATACCCCCTCTTCAAATCAACTCTCTTTGAATGGTGATTGGAAGTTCAAACTTTTCGAACGACCAGAGACTGTTGAGAGTGAATGTGTTGCTTCTTCATTTGATGATTCTCACTGGGACAATATCACGGTACCAAGCAACTGGCAGCTTCAAGGTCACGACAAACCCATTTATACCAACGTGAAGTATCCGTTCGCCGATACGCCACCGATTGTTCCTAATGAAAACCCAACGGGGCTTTATCGTTTAGAGTTTGAATTGCCTGATTGTTTTGTGGGAAAACGCAAGATGATTACGTTCGACGGGGTCAACTCCGCTTTTCATCTTTGGTGTAACGGTGAGTGGGTAGGTTACTCTCAAGATAGCCGTCTGCCTGCCGAATTTGATTTGACAGAGGCTCTTCAACAAGGAAAGAACCAACTTGCCGTGATGGTGATGCGTTGGTCTGATGGTTCTTATCTAGAAGACCAAGACATGTGGTGGCTAAGCGGTATTTTCCGTGATGTGACATTAACGGCTAAACTGCATGTGGCGATTCAAGATGTGGAGGTGAAGACCAATCTTGATGCTTGCTACCGAGATGCCTTTTTAGAAGTCACCACATTCGTTAATGAAAAAATCGATGCCAACCGTGTTGAAGTCGAGCTTTTTGACGCACAGGGAGGCTCTGTTTTCGGCAAGAAGTCCGCACAATGTGGCGAACGTTTTGTCGATGAGAAAGGTCCTTGGCTTGATCGTGCCGAGCATAAGGTTTACATCGAGAATCCTCATAAATGGAGCGCTGAATCGCCTTACCTATATCGAGTGGTTATCAGCCTGTATAAAAGCGATGAACTGCTTGATTGTGAGGCGTATAACGTTGGCTTCCGCAGTGTGGAGATCGCAGATGGGCAGCTAAAGGTGAATGGCAAGGCGATTTTAGTTCGTGGTGCCAACCGCCATGAGCATCACCCCGAGTTGGGTCATACTATGACTCGTGAAGGGATGATCGAAGACATCAAACTACTCAAGCAGAATAATTTCAACTCGGTTCGCACCGCACACTACCCGAATCACCCTATGTGGTACGAATTGTGTGATGAATATGGGCTGTACTTAGTGGATGAGGCGAACATCGAAACTCATGGCCAGGTGCCAATGTGTCGCCTGGCGGATGACCCAAGCTGGCTCAATGCCTTTATGCGTCGTATGACCCGTTTAGTCGAGCGCGATAAAAACCACCCATCTATCATTATTTGGTCCCTTGGTAACGAATCCGGCATTGGTGCTAACCATCATGCTATGTATCAATGGACAAAACGTCGTGACCCATCTCGTCCGATTCAGTACGAGGGCGGCGGTGCTATGACCGAAGCCACCGACATTATTTGCCCGATGTATGCACGTGTTGATTGGGATCTACCTGTCGTTGCTCATCAACCCGAAGTCACGCCGCGCGTCGGCATTAAGAAATCTATCGCACTACCTAACGAGACGCGTCCATTGATCTTGTGTGAGTATGCTCATGCCATGGGTAACAGCTTGGGTAGCTTTGGGGAATACTGGAAAGCATTTCGTGACCATCCTCGCTTGCAAGGCGGTTTTATCTGGGACTGGGTCGACCAAGGTATTACTAAAGCCGATGAGAGTGGAGAAAAATACTGGGCTTACGGCGGTGATTTTGGTGACACCATCAATGACCGACAGTTCTGTATTAATGGTTTAGTTTTCCCAGATAGAAGTATTCACCCGACATTGTTGGAAGCGAAGTATGCTCAGCAGTTCTATCAGTTTGAGCTGATAGGTACCTCACCAATTACAATTCGAGTGAGCAGTGAAAACCTATTTACCAGTTCTGACAACGAACGCTTGAGTTGGACGATTACCGAAGATGGTCATGTGATCAGCTCTGGAGAAATTGAATTAGCGGTCGGTGCAGAAGAGCTAGTGGATATCGAATTGGATAAAGCCCTTCCTAATACCAAACCAGGTAAAGACTACCACCTGAACCTATCTGTTTCATTGCGAGAATCGACAGCTTGGGCTGAAGCGGGTCATGTGACTGCTACTGCGCAGTTTGAATTGCCTGCAAATCTAAGTTTAGAGCTAGAGCCTAGTGCTCCCGAGGGCAAGCTAAGCCTAGAGCAAAATGAAAAATCTGTAACTGTTTCTGGCGATAAGTTCGTTATCCGTTTCAATCGACTCTCAGGCTTAATTGAAAGCTGGGAGAAAGGTGGGCAGCCGCAGATTGCAGTAGGGCCAAAAGACAATTTCTATCGTGCGCCTTTGGATAACGATATTGGTGTGAGTGAAGCTGATAGAATCGACCCAACAGCGTGGACTTCGCGTTGGGATGCGGTGGGGTTAGCAAATCTAGAATCGCACTGTATTGAACTCTCTGCTCAAGAGGGCAAGGATAAGGTTGTGATTATCTGTCGTTTTGCTCATCAATACCAAGGCTCTGTGCTGTTTGCCACGCAATGGCACTATGAGATTTTTGCTGACGGTAAGGTCTCTATTGATGTCGATGTTAAAGCCAGTAAAGGGCTTCCTCCACTTCCTCGTGTCGGTATGGAATTGGCGTTGCCACAACAACAGCAAACTGTGGAGTGGTTTGGTCGCGGACCTCATGAAAACTACCCAGACCGCCTCGATTCTGCGCACATTGGCCGCTTTAGTGCGACTCAGCAAGAGATGCACACCCCTTACATCTTCCCTTCGGACAGTGGACTTCGTTGTGATGTGAAACAAGCGCAGGTTGGTCAGTTATCAGTGGAAGGTGATTTCTACTTGTCAGTGAGCCGATACGAACAATCGAATGTTGCGAAAGCAAAACACACCAATGAACTTGAAGACAGTGGCAATGTGTTTGTTCGCTTAGATGGATTCCACATGGGTGTAGGAGGCGATGACTCTTGGACGCCAAGTGTTCATGAAGAATACAAGTTGGTCGCCGAGCGCTACCGTTACCAAGTGACTTTACAATTTTAAGGAGCAAAGGAATGTCTTTAACTCAGCAACTTTCTTTCATTCAGCTTCATAGTGATGTGGCGAGCTTAATTATTAAGCTCGCGCCAGCTCCCGAAATTATCTATTGGGGTCACCAACTTGGTCATCTTGATGATGCGCAGCTTTCTCAAATGGCAATGGTGGTTTCTCGTGCGGTTCCTCAAGCGAGGCTCGACCTCGATGTGCCGGTTTCACTCTGCCCAGAAACCGGCCGAGGTAGTTATGGCTCCCCTGGTTTAGAGGGGCACCATTTGGGTCAAAACTCGACCCCAATTTTTGAGTACGATTCGCATACACAAACCGGTAATCAAGTTGAGATACGTTGTGTTGATGATATCGCCAAATTGGAGCTGCTGATTTCACTCTCAATGGACGGCAAAACTGGCGTGGTGAAGAAATCGATTCAGTTAATCAACAACAATGAGAGTGCGTACCAACTCAATAAGTTAGTGCTTAGTTTGCCTTTGCCATACCATGCGAAGGAGTTGGAATCCTACACTGGGCGTTGGAGCCGAGAGTTCCAGCCACAACGAACTCAGCTTGAGCACGGCGTGTTTACCCAAGAAAACCGTCGCGGGCGCACGTCGCATGAGTACTTCCCAGGTTGCTTAATTGGCTCTCACGCCTTTAGCGAAGAACAGGGCGAAGTGTGGGGTTTCCACCTTGCGTGGAGTGGCAACCATAGCTGGCGCGCAGAAGCGAAAAGCGATGGTCGCCGTTTTGTTCAGGCTGGTGAGCTGCTGTTTGCCGGTGAAATTGAGCTGGCGCAAGGTGATTCCTATACCACACCAGAGCTCTATGCTTCCTATAGTCAAAAAGGCATTAACGGTTTACGTAAAGCTAACCACGGATATGTAAGGGAGCACTTACTTAACTTTGATGAAAGTAAACCAAGGCCTGTCCACCTCAATACATGGGAAGGCATCTACTTTGACCACGATCCAGACTACATCTGTGAGATGGCGACCCAAGCGGCGCAGATCGGTGTTGAACGCTTCATTATTGATGATGGATGGTTCAAAGGTCGTGACCATGATAAAGCGGCACTAGGTGATTGGATTCTTGACCGCAAGAAATACCCAAATGGTTTAACGCCAGTGATCGAACACGTAAACAAACTGGGCATGGAGTTTGGGATCTGGGTTGAGCCTGAGATGTTTAATCCTGATTCAGACCTGTTCCGTGCTCACCCTGATTGGCTGCTGACAGCCGAAGGTTATGCTACGCCAACGGGGCGCTACCAATATGTGCTCAACCTGCAAAACCAAGACTGCTTCGATTACTTATATAAGTGCTTAGATGAACTGCTAAGCGAAAATAACATCGGCTATGTTAAATGGGATATGAACCGCGAATTGGTTCAAGCAACCCATAACAGCCGCGCGGCTGTGCATTGGCAAACTAAAGCAGTGTATCGCTTGCTAGATAAATTGGTGGCAGCGCACCCAGACGTCGAGATTGAATCGTGCTCCTCAGGTGGTGGTCGCATTGATTATGAGATCTTAAAGCGAACCTATCGCTTTTGGACATCCGATTGCAACGACGCGCTAGAGCGCCAGACTATTCAAAAGAACATGGGGATATTCTTCCCACCAGAGGTAATGGGCGCGCATATTGGTCCGCACCATAGCCATACGACTCGTCGTCAACATGACATCAACTTACGTGGCATTACAGCGCTTGCAGGTCATATGGGCGTAGAGCTTGATCCGGTAAAAGAGAGCGAAGTAGAGAAGCAGGCATTCGCGAAATACATTGCATTGCACAAGCAATATCGCCACTTGCTTCATACTGGCGATAGCTTCTATCTCGATAGTAATGACAAGACACGTCATGCGTATGGTGTGCACAATGAACGTGAAGCGCTACTAACGGTGAGCCAGCTAGCGATGCCAGATTACATGCTGCCTGAGCCTGTTCGTTTATCAATTTTAGACTCGGAGTCTGATTATAAAGTTAAGCTGGTGGAGTACCCGCAAAGCAGTGCTGGATTGATGAAAGTGATGCCAGATTGGGTGGAGCAGGATGAAGTAGTTGTGAATGGTGCGATACTCAAACAAGTGGGTATTACCTTACCGGTTCTTGACCCTGAAGCGTGCTTACTCATCTACATAGAAAGGGTTTAATCACCACTTCACTTGATTTAACTCAAGCTAATGGAAGTTATACCTAAAGGTGTGATGTTGTTTTGACATCGCGCCTTTATTCTATTGGGTGTGTTTTTATTACCCATGCTATGAACCCTGCTATGCAAAGCCATCTCAATCAAGTGCTACTCGATATTGCACTCAACCTCAGCTCAAACCTAAACAGTGAAGCTCAATACCAGCATCTAATTGATGGTATCGACAAGGTATTTCCATGTGACGCTAGCGCGTTGTTTATTTTGGATGAGGACGGCTTTTTGACTCCGGTTGCGGTAAAGGGGCTGACCAGTTCAATACTTGGGCGTCGCTTTTTTCCCAAGGCCCACCCACGATTAGAAGCGATCATACAAAGCAGGCAACCTGTGCGCTTTGGTGCTGACTGTGATTTACCTGACCCATTTACTGGAGCACTACTGAGTGAGGAGGTTGAGCTAGATGTTCATGATTGCCTTGGGTGCAGCTTATACGTTGAAGGGCAATTGGTCGGTGTGCTGACTTTGGACTCTCTCAATGTTGGGGCGTTTGATACCATTGACTCTGTTGCGATAGAAACCTTTGCGGCATTGGCGGCCGCAACTCTTCGTAATATCGGACAAATTCGCGCGCTGAAAGCACAAAACAAGAAGCAGAAGCACGTCACCGAAACCTTGATTCAACAAGCTCGCTCTAAACAAGGCGAGATGGTTGGCTTCAGCCCTCAAATACAAAACCTCAGAAACAATATTTCTACCGTTGCTCAGTCGGACTATGCGGTGTTGATTACGGGAGAAACTGGTGCAGGTAAAGAGCTGGTAGCTCATAGCTTACATGCGCAGTCTAGCCGTAAAGATAAACCTATGATTTACGTCAACTGCGCTGCGCTGCCTGAAGGACTTGCCGAGAGTGAGTTGTTTGGTCACGTCAAAGGCGCATTTACTGGCGCGACAAGCAATCGTGCGGGTAAGTTTGAATTGGCCGATGGTGGAACGATCTTCTTAGATGAAGTAGGGGAGCTGCCGTTTATTCTGCAAGCTAAATTGTTGCGTGTGATCCAGCAAGGCGAACTACAACGAGTGGGCAGCGACAAGCATCAGATAGTGAATGTTCGTTTGATTGCAGCTACAAACCGTAATCTGCAGCAAGAAGTTGAAGGAGGGGCGTTCCGTGCTGATCTTTATCACCGCCTCAATGTGTTTCCTATTGCGGTTCCTGCATTGCGCGAACGTGAAGGGGATATTCCCGTACTTGCAGGATTCTTACTAGAAAAGGTGCGCAGCCAGTTCAATATTCCGAATCTACATATACACCCTAAAGCACTGACAAAATTAGAAAATATGCCGTGGATGGGTAATGTGCGAGAGCTTGAGCACACGTTAACACGCTCTGCATTGCGAGCGATTCAAGAAGAAACCTCTACAATCACGACTGCGCATTTTGATAACGATTTAAGCTTTGATGTGAAAAATACATCAAGCTTATTGCCTAGTGATAGTCAGCCAATGCGATCATTGGTTGAACAGTATCAAAAAGATCTCATTGTTCATGCACTTAACAAATCGGATGGAACTTGGTCAAAAGCGGCAGAATTTCTCCAAATGGACCGAGGAAACCTCTACCGGATGGGTAAGAAGTTTGGAATCAAGCCGGAATAAAATAGTGCGTGGATGTGTTAATGACATCAGTTGTGTAGTCTTTAATACATCAAGGTGCTTTGTTGATTTACTTAAATGTTATTAATTTCAATAGCTTAACTTTTGGCACGACCCGTGCAATTCCAGTGTAATTATCGCGATGTGTAGAAACATCGTAACAATAGAAATAATAACCACTGGAGACACCCATGTTCTGTATTCAATGTGAACAGACTATTCAAACCCCAACTGTTAAAGGTTGTTCTTTCGCACAAGGTATGTGTGGTAAGACATCCGAAGTATCTGACCTACAAGACGTTCTAGTTTACGTTCTACAGGGTGTGTCTTACTGGGCAGAGCAAGCGAAGAAATTCGACATTGTTGATAACGAGATCAACCAGTGGGCTCCACGTGCATTCTTCTCGACGTTGACTAACGTTAACTTTGACCCTGCTCGTATTCTTGAGTTATCAGAGCAAGCAGCAACTTACAAAGCTCGCCTTAAAGATCAAACTATCGCAGCTGCTCGTTTAGGTGATGTTGCATTGGAAGAAGCACCAGGAGTGGCGAACTTCGAGCTACCAAAAACAGCGGAGGAGATCCTAGCGTTTGCTCCTCAAGTTGCGGTAAACCGTGGTTACGAGACAATCAGCGAAGATGTAATTGGTTTGCGTCTACTTGCGCTTTACGGCCTGAAAGGTGCAGCAGCGTACATGGAGCATGCTCGCGTTCTTGAGCAAACTAACGATGACATCTACGCCGAATACCACCAAATCATGGCTTGGTTAGGTACGGATCCAACAGACCTGAATGCGCTACTTGAGTGCACGATGCAGATCGGTCTAATGAACTACAAAGTGATGGAAATGTTGGACGAAGGCGAAACAACAACCTTCGGCCACCCAGAGCCAACACAAGTAAATGTTAAGACGGTAAAAGGCAAAGCGATCCTAGTTTCTGGTCACGACCTTCACGACCTAGAAAAAATCCTTCAGCAAACAGAAGGTAAAGGCATCAACGTTTACACCAATGGTGAAATGCTGCCAGCACACTCTTACCCAGAGCTTAAAAAGTACTCTCACTTAGTAGGTAACTACGGCAGCGCATGGCAGAACCAGCAAAAAGAATTTGCAAACTTCCCTGGTGCTATCGTGATGACGTCAAACTGTCTACTGAACCCAAATGTGGGTCAGTATGCAGACCGTCTATTCACTCGTAGCATTGTTGGCTGGCCGGGTGTTGCACACATTGAAGGTGATGACTTCAACCAAGTGGTTGAATGTGCACTAGAGCAAGAAGGCTTTAAGCACGATGAAATAGAGCAGATGATCACGGTTGGATTTGGTCGTAATGCACTGATGCAAGCCGCACCTGCAGTTATCGATGAAGTCAAAGCGGGTAACATCAAGCACTTCTTCCTAGTGGGTGGTTGTGATGGCGACAAAGCAGAGCGTAGCTACTACACAGACTTCACGGCTCAAGCGCCAGAAGACACAGTCATCCTAACTCTTGCTTGTGGTAAGTACCGTTTCAACAAGAACCAATTTGGCGATATCAACGGGATCCCGCGTCTTCTTGATGTTGGTCAGTGTAACGATGCTTACTCTGCAATTCAGCTTGCGCTTGCTCTATCAAAAGAGTTTGACTGCGATATCAACGAGCTGCCACTAACACTGGTTTTATCTTGGTTTGAGCAGAAAGCGATTGTTATTCTGCTAACGCTCTTTGCTCTAGGTGTAAAAGGCATCTACACAGGCCCAACGGCACCTGCATTCCTGACTGAGAATCTGGTTAAGATCATCCAAGAGAAGTTCGACATGCGCAGTATTGGCACCGTTGAAGGCGATCTGAACGATATCCTAGCAGCTTAATTTCAAGCTAACCTTTTTATCGCCCAATGTTTTGCTCGAAACATTGGGCGTTTTTACGAGGAATAACATGTTTATTGAATGGCAAAACAATCAACCAGCCCAAATGCGCTGCGTCAACAAGTGGTTTGAGACTCAAGATACCGTGAGTATTCAGCTTGCAGCCACAGATGGAACGCATCTGCATTTTAGTGGTTTTAAGCCGGGGCAGTTTGTCTCTTTGGGTTTAGAGTTCAATGGCAAGATGGAATACCGTGCTTACTCTATCGCATCGATGCCGGGCGATAACCACCTTAAGTTGACCATCAAACGAGTTGAAGGCGGTTTAATGTCTAACTACATTGTCGATGAGTTGAAAGCGGGTGATGAAGTCGCTGTGTTAACTCCGACAGGTCCATTCAACAGTATTGATTGCCAACCTAAAAAGAAAGTGGCTTTGCTGAGTGCGGGTTGTGGTATTACGCCTGTCATGTCGATGGCAAAAACTTGGCTGCGTGATGAAGCGGAAATTGATATTACCTTCATCCATCAAGCGAAAAGCAAAGCTCAAACCATCTACTTTGAAGAGTTAGAAGCACTCGCTGTAGAGCATGACAACTTCAATCTTAAGTTGTTGCTTAAAGACAATACCGACGCAGAGCATGAGGAAGGTCGCTTAGATAAAGAGTGGCTAACTACACTTTGCCCTGATTTGGCAGAACGCACAGTGTATCTCTGTGGGCCGACGGCCTTCATGAGTGATATGGAAGCAAACGCATTAGAGCTAGGTGTCGACGCAAGTCAGTTCCACCAAGAGAGCTTTACTCCTATTGACGCTCACACAGAGGCAGAAGATGCTGGTGGCGTGGTTCAGTTCGAGGTTCCCGCTTTTGGGGTCAGTGCTGAAGTCGTTCAAGGTGCAACTCTTGCCGATGTATTGGAAGAAAATGGTGTGCCCGTGATTATCGCATGCCGTAGCGGCATGTGTGGTTCTTGCAAGTGCAAAGTTACCAAAGGTGAAGTTACCCGTAGCAGCACTGAAACTCTGACTGAAGCCGATATCGAAGCGGGATATACGCTAGCATGTTCGACGCAGGTACAAAGTGATGTTGAAGTGAGTTTGAACTAATAATTTAGAACGCTTTGTAAACGTCAACCCCCTATTTTTCTCTAGCTCTCTAGCTCTCTAGCTCTCTAGCTCTCTAGCTCTCTAGCTCTCTAGCTCTCTAGCTCTCTAGCTCTCTAGCTCTCTAGCTCTCTAGCTCTCTAGCTCTCTAGCTCTCTAGCTCTCTAGCTCTCTAGCTCTCTAGCTTTTATTGCAGAGGCTGAATAGAGATTTCTACACGACGGTTACACGCACGACCTTCCGAAGTACCGTTATCACAGATCGGGTAACGCTCACCGTAACCTGTAGCGAAAATGCGGCCAGAAGCTACTTTTTGGCTGACTAGGTAGCTGCGCACAGAGTTCGCACGTTGCTCAGATAGCGTTTGGTTCGTTGCATCAGAGCCTGTGCTGTCAGTGTGACCAACAACTTGCAATGAGGTTTCTGGGTACTCAACTAGGATACGAGCGACACCATTTAGCGTATTAAAGATGCTTGCATCTAGGTTGTAATCGCCAGAACGGAAACCAATGCCGTTTTCCATTACAAGCACTAGCTGGTTTTCACCTACACGCTTCACTTGCACGCCAGAGGCTTTTAGTTCTTCACGCAGCGCTGCTTCTTGTTGGTCAAAGTAGTAACCAACACCACCACCAATAGCACCACCTGCGCCTGCACCGATTAGTGCACGCTTACGGCGATCATCTGCATCTTTACCTGTTGCTAAGCCAATAGCTGCACCACCAATGGCGCCAATAACAGCCCCTTTGGTTGCTGAATTGGTTTCTGTCTCACCTGTTGTTGCATTTTGACGTTGAGTTGCCTGACAGCCTGTTAGGGCAACTAGAAGAGCCAAAGCGACGGAAATTTTTTTCATACTTCTGAATCCATAATTCTCAAGAGTAACCGTAGGCTATTTTAAAAATTTAGATATTGCAATGCTGTTAAGAAGATAAAAATTGCAAGTAAATACGAGAGTAGTTCTGCAATCTGTGAATCTTACTCTAGCCATTTATAAGACCGATATTTTACAAGAGCTAAAGGGGCTCAGTTGGAAGAGTACTTACGAATTCTAATGTATTAACTTAAATGTCAATAGTGTTAGCTTTGTATGAATATTGACCAGGTATCAAACTTTGACTGAAATACTACCCGTGATCAATGTCACATATTTGAGAATTATAAAAACTATCTATAAAAGAAATAAATAATTCCACCTTAAAAATTTTGTTAATTAATTTATTGGTAAACATTAACTTATATTGATTTAAATGTCATTTGTGGGTGAATTTTATACTTGTTAAGTCAGGGTTATGTCAAATATAAGTGATATTTTGTATATTACTTAGTCAATTTTATAATTGTAATCTTGAGTGCAGGGTCTTAGGTATATAACATAAGCTCAGCTTATTAATTGTTGTTTGTAAAGTGTTAACGTTTTTACATTTTGTTCATGCTTGGTTTTTTATTTATCAAGTTAATTAGCACTGTAAATAGATAACTTTATGGGAATCAATGTTTCTAATGTTACTTAGATACAAGGAAGTTGATTGAGGTTTTTGTGAGAAAAGTTAACGCTATATTTAAATTACTAATCGTTACATGTTTATTTAATATTTCATGTTCCGTGTTAGCTGAGCCGTACCTATATATTGAGGGCTATGGGAAAAATCAATCTCAAGCAGAAAGGGACGCCAAAGAAAAGTTAGCCTTGCGAATGAGTAGTACTGTTCAGGTTTCTGAGAGTAGCTCGCAGACATACCGAGAGACAACAAAAATCAGAAACGGAGAAGAGCGAGAGTCAGACGCTCAACTGCACAACACACTTGATACAACATCAACAATCACGTCGGCACCCATCAACATTACCAATATGGAAGTGGTGAAGTCAGACTGCAATGGTTCAGAGTGTTATTTCGAATTTCGCGTTAATAAAGAACGTTGGGCTGAACAACTATCACGTGATATTAATCAGCAACACCGTCGCGCCCAGCAGTATACCTTAAATCAAGGCCGTGACTGGAAAAGTACATTGTCTTTCAGTGAAGCTGAAAACTTACTAAAGAAAACGCAACAATCAATTCTTGTTTTATCGTCGATAAATAATGATGTAGCCAGAGCCTTTCATGACCAACAAGTCGTGCTGGAAAGTAAGACTATCGAGCGTGTTAAAAGTATCAATATTTCTATTCGCTCAGCCTCAGATATGTACTCCCAAGAAGTTAATTCATTATTAAGTGAGAAGGTAAGGGCCACCTCTCAAGGGGACATCATTGTATATATCAAAGGACATGCAAGAAAAGGTCGAAAAAACAACAAATACATGGCAGAGCAAAAACTCATTTTACAAGTGTTTGAAGCTAGAAACACTAATGTAGCGGTTGGTCAAAAAGTTCTATCTGAAATAGGTGAATCAGCGATAAGTAAAGAAGAAGCACTTATTTCTGCACAAGATAAAATAACAAAAATTCTGAATGAAAATTCTATTTATACTCTCTTTAACTAAAGGATCTAAAAATGCTTAAAAAAACAATTCTTACCGGCTTAGTTGTATCAGCGATGGCTGGTTGTTCGTCAATTCCAGGCATGGAATCAGCAACAGTAGACCGCGAAGCTATGAGCACGGAATTGACTCAGAATTGTAATGAGCTAGGTGCTGACTTTACTCCTGTTTCATTCACAGTTGATAAAGTATCTGAGGTAATGGTGTCGATCCAGGAGCGCCAATGTGCCGTGTTTAATGACTATCGTACGCTTGCTTCTAAGCACGGTGACGTTGCTGGTTTCTTGGCTGTAAACGCGGATAAGTCTGATGAAGAGCTTCGTGCTGCTATGGCAGAGTTTGACGAAGGTAAGCCTGCTAACAAAAAAATCACACCGCTAGTTGAAGCTTATAAAAAAGCATCTGATGATATCTTCGATAAAAACGTTGAATTGGCACTGGACATCGCAGTTCAAGCTGGTGAGCTAGCTATCATTGCATCTGACAATGCATCTTTATTGGCACAAGATGCAGCAGCTGGCGGATTTAGCAGTGCTTTAGCAGCTTTCTCAAATGAGCAAGCTGAAGATGAAAGTGAAGAAGAAATCGTACCTGTAGTTGAGGCATACAAAGAGATGGAAGCGCGTTCTGTACTTGCGTTTGATGCTAATCAGCTGATTTCTTTGGATAAAAATACTATTGAACAGCTTGAAAACTTAGATAAAGTTGTTGCAGATAAAGTGAAATCATAATGAAAATTTCTCGTATTGCAGGTTTAGTCTCGGCTGCCATTGTTTTAGCTGGCTGTCAGAGTAATCAAGGTAGCCAAACGTACTCAGTTGAAAGCAATGCGGGAAATTCATCGCTGGTTATCGGAAAGTCAGCGTATGAATTTAGCAGTGATGATATTGAAGTACCGGCGTACTTCAATACACAAGGTCTTCAATTTTGTAGCTATGAAGCGGAAGAAAAAGACTCACGCTGCCCACTAGCGAAGAAAACGATTCGTTTGTATTTCGGTGATGTGAAAACGGATGTGAATGAGAGCCTTCAGGGGCAATCTGCAGATGTTTTCAATGCGATGCATTCAAGTATTGGAAAATTCCAAACTAAGGCGCTAGAAAACACCTTAGAAAATCAGTTTGCGGGTGTTAACCGCTTCCGTATTCTTACTCGTGATACTGATTCTGTAAATGCTGCTATGGAAGAAATTCTCGCAGATGAAGGTGCCGCGAATGTAGCGAAAAAAGTAAGTGGCAGGAGTAAATTATCGACTGATTACATAATGAAAGTCGATGTGCTCAAAACGGCCGATATGCTATTTGGTTCAACCCAGTCATTATTTCAAACGTCAATGGAGATGACGACGGGTGTGATCGACCCCTATACACGTGAAAAGCTGAGTTATCCAAACATCGGGAAGATTCGTGTTTCCAACTTTGATGTGCGTGATAAAGACAGCTACACCACTGTGATTGCAAATGGCGATTATTATCGCGGTTTCAACTACACAAGTGGTAAAGATGTCGATGCAGTTTTGAATGAAATGTCATCACGTGGCTTCGATATTATGCTGACACGCTTGCTCAAAGAGATGCCGGCTACTGCTCAAGTTATGGGTATTAAAGGTGATCGCATTTCGCTAGATCGTGGTCAAAATGCAGGTGTATTACCTAATGAAACCATGGTTGTGTTTGAGTACAGTGCAGGGTTTGTCGAGCCAATTGGTGTTGCTACCGTTAACCCAAGTCAACAAAGTGCCCAAGGCAAAATAATTCGTTGGAAGGACAGTAATGTTGCCGATGAAGTGAAAGACATTGCTGAGGATGGAATCTATCGTCCTGACCGTCAGCGACGTATTTTTGCTGTGAGCGTAGGAGTGCCACTGGAGTTTATGAAGGAGCGTAGCACATGGGCAACAAAGGGCTAGGTAAAAGCTTTGCTATTGGAACTTTGTTTGTAAGCATGTCCGTTCCTGCATTGGAACTAGATAAGGGCCAACCGACGTTGGCTCTCATCGAACAGGGCTGTGCATATGGTCGTGGAGCAATGGCAATTGAATCTGCAAAGGCTGATGGTTTGAATAGCCTTCGTCTGTTTTTGCAAGGTAGAACCTCGGTGTCTTTCTCTGCAGAAGACAGAGCATTGATAGATCAACATTTCGACCAACAGAGTCGTGATTTACTGATAAAAGACATTGCTAACGACAATGTTGGTGCAGAGTATGGTCCAGCGGAAATTCTAGGAGATGATACTTGTGTAACTGTACGTTTGGCACCGCAACCTAGCACGGAACTTTCGGGTTTTGACGGCGATATTGAGTGGGATGACTCACCCGTAATGTCCGTTGTAGTTATTGGCGAAGGCAGTCAAAGCAAGGAGCTCGCATTGAGTGCTAGGCAAGTTGCTGAACAGGATGCTTTTAGGCGTGCGATTAGTCAGGTATTAGGTGCTATGGTCAATTCCAACCATATGCAGTTAGGACAACAAAGTGGTGATGGCTTCGAGCTACAAGAGATCGCTACAAAATCACTGTCGCTAGAACCTCAAGGTATGATTTCCAGTTGGAATGAAATCTCTTACCAAGAAAATCCTAACGGTTCCGTTAAACTTACGCTTGATGTATTTGTTGAGCGACAAAAAGTGGAAGACAGAATAGCAAGGTTGTTAAAAAGTCTTGGTCAGCCCTCTATTTATGTTAGCTCACAGCTTCCGATCGTAAAAAACACCTTTTCAAACACTCTTGCGGAATTGGGCTTTGATCTTGCTTTAAACCCTGCTCAGTCGAGTCTCATTCTCGATGTAAAAGAAACTCAAAAAGTAACGCCTTCTGGTTTACAGCTTGAGCTTGAGGCAACCGTGCTCGATCGCGCTGGAAACCGATATGGAAGTTGGCGCAATGATCCTACTCTCATGACGTTACCAAACAAAAAAGGCATGCTCAATGAACTCGCCACTGTTCATCTTGCAGTCGAAGATAACCAAGTAGCATTAAAGCGTGAGCTTCAGTCTTCGGTGCAAATAATGGCAAGCCGAGGTGGGCCTATTCGAGAGCTAATTATTTCACAAAAGGCAGTAGGCAATCAGGGGCAGCTTTATCAATCGATACGCAATATCAATGGAGTTTCCGATATAAAACCAAGCCAGAAAGGAAGCAATATTGTTATTCAGTTAAGGTCACTTAGCGATACAAGTGATTTAGCTAAACATATTGAACGCATTATGCGAACCCATAAGTCGAATTATCATTCGAAGCTGAATGTGCTCAATGAATACCAAATAAAAGTGCTTTAAGCATTGCTTCTATAAGGCTTTCGTTTTCAGTGAACTATACGCTTTCACACAGCCGATTGCAGAATGCTTGAGAAGCATCACTGAGAATATAAAAACACACTATAGGTAAGCTGGACTTTTACAAGAAATTGTTCACTTTCAAACTTACTTATGGGAATCACGACTAAAAACCGTTACGGATAATTTTTAATAATGAAAAAACTATTTATTGCAGCGTCACTAGTTACAGCCCTAGCAGGCTGTCAGAGCAACAACCATGCAACGGTTGAGCAAGCTCAGAACTTTGCGCAATGTACTTTCCCTGATGCTCCAACAGTGGAAGCTCCAGGGTGGATCTGTGATGTGCTCCCAACTGATCTTGCTGCAGGCGCTACAGGTTATGCGAAGAAAAGCGCAGCGGGTATGAGTGTTATGCGCAAGATCGCTACTAACGATGCTCGCGTTAATCTTGCTGCTCAGTTTGAGACTGACGTAAACAACCTATTTCAACAAGCAGTTGAAAGCTCAGTCAATACTTCATCTGCTGAGGGTGTAAGTATTGTTGATGAGAATGTACAAGAAACGTTCGAGAACATCACTAAAACCGTAGTAACTCGTAACCTAACGAACAGTCGAGTGATTGTAAGCCAAGCTAGCCCTGCTGGTGGCCTGTACGTTCTTATTGGTATGGACCAAGCGACGTTTGACTCAAACATGAACAATGTGATTGACCAAGTAGCAGGTGAGGATTCTGCACTTTGGGACCAGTTCAATAACGAGCAAGCGGCTGCTGATCTAGCAGAAGCATTCGAAGCTTTGAAAAAATAAACGCGGATTCATGACTCGTTAAAGTAGATAAGGGCCGCCACTATGGCGGCTTTTTGTCTTTCTGTGCTCAAGGAGTGATATATGTACACGAAATTAGGAAAAACGTTCTTAGCTGTGGCTATTTCAGCAGCTGTGAGCTTTCCTGCTTTTGCGGTTTCTGAAGACCAACTTCAGCAGCTAAACAAGGCTGTAGCAAAAGCAAATCAAACACCAGAAGAAAAGAAGAAAGCCTTTCATGCGTACGTTAATGCGTATTTGGATGAGTATGAAGCTTGGCGTGATGAATATACGAAGAACCTAGATGAGCGACGTTCTGACCTGATTAAAGTTTGGGGTGAAGGTGAAGTGTCTTCTCAAACTAAAGATGTTCAATATTCTGAAGACGATTCAGTTAAGACCGCGGTTGATTACGAGGCAAATGAAGCCACAGTTTCTATCTTAGTCGATGCAGATAGTTCAGAGGCTGACGTTCAGGCACTGGTTAAAGACATGCCGGTTGAAGTTGCGGGACAAAAAGTCGAGCTAGAGAACTTGAAGGCAGAAGATCACGCGGTTCTTTACTCATTAGAGAAAGAACAAGCTGAGAAAGACTTTGTTATTCAGCAATCTCAACGTCAAATGAAAGAGTTAGACGTGCAAGCTGACCGTTTGATTAATTCAAATACTGGTATTCCGGATTCATTTATTTACCAGCGCGCGCACAACAAGAAGTTAGCACTACTTGCTCAAGCGCAAGAACGTATTGCAGCACAAACGAAGCTGTATGATGAAATGCGAGCTAAGCACGGCATTAAAGTTGAGCGCCCAGAAAAAACAGCTGTCATTGAAACAGCACCACAGGCCGAAGCGAAGCCAGCCATCGCTAAAGCAGAGAAACCTGCTGTAGAGAAAAAACAAGCGGTAGCGAAAGACGTGGCAAAAGCTGAAGCCAAGCCGATTAAACCACAAGTATCGAAGCCAGCCTTAGATGCTGAAAAGCCGAAGAAAGTGGTGAGTTACAAGGTTAAGCTTCCTGAAAACAGTCTAAAAGCACGTGCAAGCAAATATGCGCCTTTGGCTGAGAAAGAGAGTAAAAACTGGGAAATCGATGCGGCGCTCATCATGGCGATCATGCACTCAGAATCAGCCTTCCGTCCAGATGCTAAATCGCATATTCCTGCGTTTGGCTTGATGCAAGTGGTACCAACCAGTGCAGGTCATGATGTGAACAAGATAGTTCGCAAGATCGATGCACCAATGAAATCCGCAGATTTATACCAACCAGTTATCAACGTTGAAACCGGTACGGCCTTCCTAAATATTTTAACGAATAGATACATGAAAGGTGTTGAAAACAAAGAGAGCCTTAAATACTGCGTAATCGCAGCATATAACACAGGCCATGGGAACGTGTATCGTACCTTCAATAAGGACCGCTCTATGAAAAAATCGAGTGCGATTAAAGTAATCAACTCGATGACTCCTGATGAAGTTTATAACCATATGCTTGCAAATCTCCCTTACGATGAAACGAAGGGCTATTTAGAAAAAGTAAGTGGGCGCATATCACTGTATAAATAACGTTATAACGAGCGCATTACCTTGTGATGCGCTCAATTTATTTAAAAGAAATTGAGATAAACCATGTTTAAGATTTTTGTACTTTTTTTTATCGCTATCGGAATTTATGTCGGCATTAACTACACCGATGAGATTGAACAGTTGATGGACACAGACACATTTGAGCGTGTGCAGGAGCATGCCGAAGAGGGGAAAGAGGCCCTTCTTGATAAAATTGACGAAATTAAGGGCTAATCATGTCTGTAGCACAAATAGATGAAGCTCAGAAAGAGATTCAAGAAGAGCTCAAGGAGATCCAAGAAACCCAAGACGAGTTAGTCGAAGCGCGACAGCATAACTCTTGGGCGGGAGGTTGGGCGAAGACTATTGGCTTGGCTTCTGTCGTCTCGATTGCACTAGGCGGTTTTAATGACAGCTTTGATGCGATTGAGAAGATAGTAGATTTCGGTTTATCTCAAATGACAGATATCCCATCCCATAAGAAGTTAGATAAGATCTATATTCGCTCGTCGGCTGACATCTTGGATGAAACCTTTGGTGCCCCGGTATATATCAAGCGCTCATCAAATGATGATGTTATTAAATACTATCAGGATGATAACTTCATACTGTCTGCAATCTCTCGAGATGATGCGATCGTGGCTTATCTGGTTTTTCCTAATGAAGGATTTGCTCCAGAAACACTAGAGCATGCTGGAGGAACAGAATTCTTTGATAATCATTTCAATGCCATTGAAAGTGTTAACGAAATTCGGGCTTCTTACGCAAGAACGGGTAACTACTATATTGAGGAAAACAATGGTGGTGAGTTCGGCTTCTTATATGCGTCTATCAGTGGAGTGAGTGAATTTATTTCCCCAATGAGTGATGGTACTCAGAAGCTTTTGGCGGGAGTAACGGATGCGCTAATGCTGGATGAGAACGTGGCGGAGTCCGTACAGTCACTTCGTCTACATACAAAACCGAACTTTTATGGTTATAGCACTCTTGGAATTGGTGCTTTAGAAGATGCGATTCTTTCGAATACAGAGTATCGACTAATCAATAAGATCTAATAACAGTTGAAGAAGGCTCTAACCTGCAAAGTTTAGGGCCTGTTTTATATATGGCTAATAAAAAATTTGAAGCGTTCTTAGAGCGTTTAAAGGGCAACAAAAGGATTATTGTTCAAGCTCATGATTTCCCTGATCATGATGCCTTGTCGTCAGCATACGCACTGGCTCATTTACTCAAGAGCAAGGGCTTTGAACCATTCATCACCTTTCAAGGGTATGTCGATCGTATCTCACTTCGCAATCTCATCGACTGGTTAGATATACCCATTTATGAACCGAGAGAGTTACAGTTACAACCGTCGGACAAAATTATAGTAATCGATGGCTGTATTGGTGAGAAGAACATTACTGATTTTCCTGGTTTAGAGGTTGGTGTCATTGATCATCACCAAGTGAAAGCGCCGGATTTTGTTTGGTATGACGATATACGGCCAAACTATGGTTCAACAGCGACCATGATGGTTGAATACTATCGTTATTTCTCATTGAGTATGCCTGAAAAAGTGGCAACAGCACTGCTAGTCGGGTTAAGTTTCGATACCGCTAATTTCACACGTGCAGTGAGCCCGGCAGATCTGAAAGCGTTGCACTATCTGCAAGCCAAAGCGGACAACGAGATGGTAAATAAGATCTGTAGGAACCAGGTCGAGTTCCATGAACTACAGCTCTTTAACTCGATGTTGAATACGATGCGTAGGGAGAAAAATGCAGCGTTTGCGGTGCTTCCGGAAGGTTGCCCAAAGAACATGCTTGGTGTGTTAGGAGATTTCCTACTGGGCGTTGATGAGTTGGATATTATTGTCCTTACCGCTCGCAATAGAGAAAAAACGTTTTTATCAATGCGCTCAGAGTGCCCAAAGAATAATGTGGCGAATATTGTGCGTCGATCCCTTAATGACCAAAGGCTTGGTTTTGGGGGAGGGCATTCACATATGGCCGGCGGAATCATTAATAATCAATATCAGTTGAGTGATGAGCTGGATTTCGTTTACGACCTTATTCGCCCAAACCTTGTGCTTGGTGCATAAATATTGGAAGGCGACGCACTTATGTATTTTTCTAAAAAGTGTTTCGCCTATTTTTCAATAAACCTTGTCCAGCCCTTCTTGCGCCAGCGCCTTGCCATAATTACACCTCGAAACCACTCGTCCATTGCGATAGCGAGCCAAGCGCCAAGAACGCCCATGCCGAATGAGACACCAAGGATGTAGGTAAATCCGACACCGAAGCCCCACATACTGACGATTCCGAGTTGAACTGGGAATTTGATGTCACCAGCGCCCTTAAGCGCTGAGATAAAGATGAGGTTAAATACCCGCCCAGCTTCGAGCAGGATGGAGCCGGCGATTAAGCCAGCTGTAAGCGCTAGGATATCCGAATCTTGGGTAAACACACCGACGATTTCGTAACGGAATAAGAAAACAATCAAAGTGATAGTTGTCGAAGCGAGAAAACCCACCACGAAGTATTTCTGTACCTTATGTAGAATCTCATCTACCCAGCCTTTACCTACAAAGTAACTGGTTTGAATCTGGCTCGCTTGACCCAGTGCGAGAGCGAATGCAAAAGAGAGGCGAGCAATATTCTGCGCGTAGGTGAACGCAGCTAATGAGGCTGTGCCCATCTGTACGACAAAATACACTACTGTCATTTGCATCAAGTTATAAGACAGAATCTCACCCGCATTCATCATGCCGATCTTCATGATTTTCTTGTAGAGCTGGCTAGGGATGGTACGCCATTCTTGGAAAGGAAGGTCGATCTGCTTTTGCTTCATCACAAACCACAGCATGATGGTGCCGATGATTTGGCTTAATACCGTTGCGATGGCGACACCGCTCACCCCATAAACAGGCAAACCAAATGGCTGATACAGGGCAATATAGTTACCAATGACATTGATAACACCTGATATTAAGTTAATGAGCATCGGCTCTTTTGAGTAGCCATTACTGCGTAGAATCGTCGCGAATACGATGCCTACGGTGACGTTTATCGTCAAACTACCACTAATAATTAGGTAGTCATAACCGTATTGGGCTACCTGTTGTTCAAGCCCATATAGAATCATGATGCCCTCGGCACTGACGAAAGCACCGATGCTCAACAAGCCTCCGACTAACAGAGCTAACATGGTACTGGCAACGGCAACGTGGGCGGAATCCTTCAGTCTGCCTGAGCCGTTGTATTGGCCAATTAATATACCTGTACCGCTGCTGACCATCATAGAAACGACAATTAAGAAAAAGACGATCTGACTGATCACGCCGACTGCTGATACCGCTTTATCTGAATAGCTACTCAACATAAATACGTCACTGGTACTGAGTGCGGTGCGCAGCAGAATCTCGATGAAAATCGGCCAGGTAAGGGTCACGATGTTCATGCGTTGATCTAAGTTAGATGACGCGGTTTGAGTCGAAGTTGTCATGGGTGAGTGCCCGGTATCAGAAGAGAGGCCAGAGTAGCCGTAAGGGCAATATTGTACTGAAGTTAGAGAGGGGAACGCGAGTTATTTCTGTGCATAATGTCACTGAACAATCATGGCTTATGAAACTGCTAGATAAAAATTGTTAGGAGTGGCTGCAGGATTAGAATTTTATATTTGAAAAAACCGCCACGGATTGACGTGACGGTTAAATGTTAATAGCTATTCGCTTGCTGCCAAAGCTGAGTTAACCACTCTTCACTGGTTAGAGTCCTACCTTGGCAGTCAACGGTGTAGGGAGTCCCAGTGAACCAGCTTTTTGAAGCCACTTCACTAATAAAGACTTGGATATCTGTGACATCGTCTTCTGCATAATCCCATTTTCTACGTAGATGATCGGCGGCTTCTTGTTGAGTATGGCGTTTGCCATTGCGAATGAAGGTGCACTCTGAATGTTCGACTTGAGTGATGAGTTGGGTTACATCATCTGACACATTAGCCATGGCAGGAGTACACAATAGACTCAAACTCATCAAAACAGCGGTACGCTTCATACTTTTTCCTTAGGTTATCGATTCCACCAAGTTTGCAATGGGAGTGGGTTATTGATTTCTAAACGCTGCCCAATTTCTGGGCTCACCATAGTTACGCCACGTTGCTCGCTCAGCTCCATTGCTTGCTGCATAGGTTCATTCCAATCGTGCATAGCGAGATCAAAGGTACTGTTGTGAATAGGCATCATCACTTTACCTTGTAGGTCGATATGCGCTTGAACACTTTGCTCTGGGAACATGTGAATGTCTGCCCATAAGGTATTGTAAGCGCCGGTCTCGATCATAGTAAAATCGAATGGCCCATATTTATCACCAATCTCTTTAAACCCAGAGAAGTAACCTGAATCACCACTAAAGAACACCTTGTTTGTTTGGCCGTTGATCACCCAGCTGCCCCAAAGCGTTCCATCACGGTCGGTCAGCCCACGACCTGAAAAATGCTGGGTTGGTGTGAGAACATACTCTACGTTGTTGACTGTGTATGACTGCCACCACTCTAGTTCCACCACTTTTTCTTTTGGAATTCCCCAGTTGATCATGATTTGGCCGACTTTCAGTGGCGCTAAGAAAACACCCACTCGATCAGCAAGCTGTTTAACCGTTGCTTTATCCAGATGATCGTAGTGATCGTGACTAATCATCACTACGTCAATGTTTGGAAGATCGTCCAAAGAAATCGGCGTTTGATGGAAGCGTTTTGGCCCAGCCCACTGTACTGGTGATGCACGGTCACTGAAGACTGGATCCGTAAGGATAAGCTGGCCATCGATCTTCATCGCGATACTTGAGTGACCAAGGCGATAGATAACATCTTCTTGCTCTTCGGTGAGTTGTTCTGCAGTGATGGCTTGTACAGGCAAATCAAAAGTGGGTGTTGGATTCAGACGTTCAGTCGTGAAGTAAGACTTTGCAATCTTAAGGATGTCGCCCAAACCACTTTTGTACTCAAGCTCTGTATTAGCGAAAGTTTTTGGGTAGTTGGTTTTATTTTTTTCATCAGAACTAGAACAAGAGATGATCGATGTAGTCATGGCAACGGCTCCAACAGTGGCTAAGATAGCTTTTTTCATTCTAAAGATTCACACACAAAGTAAACTGTACGGTGTAGTTTACACTTAGTTCTTTAAAAGTAAACTGCTTAGTGTAAAATAGTGAATGTTAGTTGGGACTAGGATCTTTAACCGTATGAATACAAAAAGAAAAGGACGCAGTGAATTAAAACGCGAAGCGATCCTTACTGCGGCCAAGCAAGCATTTCAGGAATTTGGCGTGCAAAATACCAGCATGGATAAGCTTTCTGCGCTGGCTCAAGTATCCAAGCGAACCGTGTATAACCATTTTTCTTCGAAAGAAGCCTTGGTCGTAGAACTGCTGTCAGAGTTATGGCGCGAAGCCACGACCGAAGAGGAAATCTCTGGCTTGGCAAACCTGTCTTTAGAGGAGCAGTTGATCGTTTTGCTTGAAAGTGAAATCAATGTGGCGACAGCACCTCATTACATTGAACTGGCCAAAGTCGCGATGAGTCACTACTTCCACAAGCCTGAAGAGCTTAAAGAACAAGAGGCGAAGATATCAAAAAAAGATACCGCGATTTTCAGGTGGCTAGGGCAGCAAGTAGAAGTAGGTACGCTGAAAATCGAGGATATTGAATTTGCTAATATTCAATTGCATAGCTTGGTTAAAGGCAGTGCATTTTGGCCTCAAGTCATGGGTATGCACCCTTCCTTAACTCAAGACCAAGCAAGACAGTTGGCAACTCAAACAGCGAAAATGTTCTTAAGTCACTACCGAGCTTAATCACGATGGACTTAGGGTTTGTTTAGGTCAACCTTAACCCGGTAGCATAGACTCTATCTGACGCAGAAGCTGTTGAATGTCATGCTTATTGTAGTTCGAGATTTCCTTTTCCTCGCTGCTTCTGCGTTCAATTAAATCGACCGGTACATGGTGCTGATGCAGCTCGATGTTCGGTTGATTGCCAAGTTCAATCAGTTTCATTGCTTGAATGACAGCTTGCCTGCCAATTTCTTTGAAATCTTGTTTGATGGTCGTTAGAGGAGGGGTGAAGTAAGCACTATCCTCAATGCCATCAAAACCCACCACCGCTACTTGTTCTGGCACGCGAATGTTCAGTTCATACAGCGCTCGTAGTGCGCCAAGTGCCATTTGGTCACTAGCAACCAGCACCGCATCAAACTGTTTGTTTTGAGCAAAGGCCTCACGAATCGCTAAGTAACCACTTTGTGCCTGCCAATCACCGGTGTAACGCCAAGCGATCTGTCTTTCCTCTTGCTTGATGATCTTTAGCCAGCTTTCAAGGCGTACTTGCGACGCACTCGAGTTTTCCGGACCAGTAATCAGCATAAATGAGCCTCGACCGCGATTAATTAAATGAGCTGCGGCTTGCTCAGCCCCTTCGGCATGAGCACCATGAACGAAGTGAACAGGTGCGGTTTCAGGGACATCAATAAACACCAGTTTGAGGCTTTGGAATTGCTCCTCCACCTTTAGAGCATTTTCACTGGTCAGAGGAACATTGAGTACCACCCCTTCAACTTGCTGTGCAATAAGCTCTCTGATCGCCTCTTGTACATTGGCTAGTGTGGGTTCAGAGACCACAGAGATTGCAGTACCACAATCTAAGTCATGCGCCATATGGCGAACACCGTTGGCAATTAAAGCTGCACCATGTAATGCCATATCTAAAGTGACCAAGCCAATGTTTTTTGATTTTGCACGGCTGAGCATTTGCGCCCCTTTATTTGGCACGTACCCCAACTGCTTAATGGCTTGATTTACCTTCTTTCGTGTTTTTTCCGCCACATTCTCTGATCCATTAGTGACACGAGAAACGGTTTGAGTAGAGACGCCAGCCAGTTTAGCCACATCTTTGAAGGTCACGGTCATGGTGTTTTCATCCAAGTAAAAATGTCTTGAATAACATATCCGAATGTTTCCGAAAACAAAGAGATCTAGTGCAAATAAAGTCAATTTCAGACCCGCTTTAGATCACAATAAATGGCATTCCAGCTACTAATTAGGATTAAACAGAGCAAGATGGCGCTCAATTAATGTTTACGAAAACAAAAAATAAAACCAAATTTGAAACGGAAGGGTTGAACAGGTCATGAGTAAGTTTGTCCATCTACAAAGCAATAACCACAGTCTGATTATCAAAACAGACCGAGTGCCAGAAATTCTTCACTGGGGTGCAAAGATTGCACAGATCGATGAAGACCTTTTGCTATCGACAGAGCGCCCTATCTCTCAGGCTCGTTTAGATGTTGATGTACCTTTATCACTATGTCCTGAGCTTGGTAGTGGTCACTTCAATGCGCCGGGTATTGAGGGGCACCGTGATGGTTTTGATTGGGCACCCGTGTTCAAGTTGACATCAACTCAGGTTGAAGACAATCAAGCGATGTTTGTGATGGCTGATGAGGTTGCCAAGCTTGAGTTAACTGTTGAATTGAAGCTGAATGTGAACACGGATGTGGTTCAAAAGCGCGTTAGTGTTAAAAACCTCGGTGACAGCAAATACTACCTTGGCAAACTCTCTTCGACCTTACCTTTGCCAAACCACGCTAATGAGTTAATGACTTTCCATGGTCGCTGGTGTCATGAGTTCCAAACTCAGCGTCAACGTTTTGAACATGGCGGCTTCATGCAAGAGAACCGTCGTGGTCGTACATCACATGAAAACTTTCCAGGGCTATTTGTGGGGACAAATGGTTTTAGTGAACAGCTTGGCCAGGTGTGGGGCTTCCACCTTGGTTGGAGTGGCAACCATCAAATGCGTGCAGATGTACGTAGTGATGGTCGTCGCTTCGTTCAAGCTGGTGAGCTCTTACTTTCTGGGGAATCCATTCTTGAAGCGGGAGATGAGTACCAAACACCTTGGTTGTATGGCTGTTATAGCAACACAGGTCTAAATGGTATCTCACAACGTTTCCAACAATTTGTTCGCGAGAACATTGTGAAGTTCCCAGTTAGTAAGCCACGCCCGGTACACCTAAATACATGGGAAGGCATCTACTTTGACCACAAACCAGAATACATCATGCAGATGGCAACCGAAGCAGCTGAAATGGGTGTAGAGCGTTTCATTATTGATGATGGCTGGTTCATCGGTCGTGATGGTGAACGAGCAGCGTTGGGTGACTGGTACCTAGACGAGGTGAAATACCCGGACGGTCTAGAGCCTGTGATTAACCACGTGAACCAACAAGGTATGGAGTTTGGTCTTTGGGTTGAGCCTGAAATGGTGAGCCAAGACTCAAACCTATACCGCAACCACCCTGATTGGGTGCTAGGTTTGCAAGGCTATCATCAACCATCAGGTCGTTGGCAGTATGTGCTTGATCTACAAAATAAAGATTGCTTCAACTACTTGTTTGAGCGTCTTAACGATCTATTGACTCGTTACAACATTACTTACCTTAAGTGGGATATGAACCGCGAGTTGGTTCAGCCTGGCCACCAAGGTCGCCCTGCGGTACATGGTCAAACCCAAGCGTTGTACCGCTTAGTGGATGAGTTGAATAAAGCACACCCAGAAGTCGAGATTGAATCTTGTTCTTCAGGCGGCGGTCGTATCGACTTCGAAATCCTCAAACGTACCCAGCGATTCTGGGCGTCGGACTGTAACGATGCGCTTGAGCGCCAATCGATTCAGAAGGGCATGAGCTACTTCTTCCCACCGGAAGTGATGGGTGCACATATCGGTCCTTACGAGTGTCACTCAACCAATCGTCGTCACGGTATCAACATGCGGGGGGTCACAGCGCTTGGTGGTCACATGGGGGTTGAGCTTGACCCTGTGAAAGAGTCAAAAGAAGAGAAAGAGGCCTTCTCTCGCTATATCGCGCTACACAAAGAATATCGCCATGTGCTTCACGGTGGCCGTAGCTTCCGTATCGATCCAGCAGACAAGAATCAGAACATATACGGCGTAGAGAGCGATGATGAAATGCTAATTACGGTTTGCCAATTGGCAATGCCAGACCACGCTCTGCCTTCACCATTGCGTATCAGCTGCGCTGACGTGAATGCGAAGTATCAAGTGAAGTTGGTTGAGATGCCTCAAACCAGTTTTCAATTGATGAAGCAGCGCCCTAAGTGGTTGGACAAAACACTAACGCTAAGCGGCGACAACCTGAAAGAGATTGGCCTAACTTTGCCAATTCTTGACCCTGAATCAGCGTTGATCGTGCACCTACAAAAAATCTAATTAACAAACAGAAAAGCCCAAGAAAACATGGCAAGGGTGCGGTGATAGTGTCGGTTCGCATCCTTGTCGTAAACAAAAAAATCTATATTAAGATCCAATAATTAAGGACAAAATTATGCCAATGACAATCCTACTGTCATTCTTTTTCTTCACTGGCTTCGTGGTGTTTTTCACCTGGTCGCGTGTGAAGAATCAGAAAAATGATTCAAAAGATGGCTTCTTCCTCGGAGGCCGAAGCCTGACCGGTGGCCTTATCGCAAGTTCACTTATCCTAACCAACCTTTCTGCAACCAGCTTTGTAGGGATGAGTGCTCTGTCGTTTAAAGGTAACATGTCAGTGATGGGCTATGAAGTTGCATCAGGTATTACCCTGATCATCATTGCTCTATTCCTAGTACCACGCTACCTAAAGCAGGGTATTACCACGATTCCTGATTTCCTAGAATCGCGCTATGACCTGTCTGTTAAGCAGTTTGTCACGGTTCTGTTCTTGCTGAGCTACATCATCAACCTACTGCCAAACACGCTTTACGCAGGGGCAATGGTTATCGGTGGCATCTTCGATGTGGAGACAATGCTGGGTATTAGTCGCTTCCAAGCGATCCTGCTTATTGCATCAATTATCGGTTTTCTTGGTCTGTTCTACGCAATCTACGGTGGCCTGAAAGCGGTCGTAATCGCAGATACGCTAAACGGTGTCGGCCTGATTGTAGGTGGCCTAATGATCCCAATCTTCGGTCTGATCGTTCTTGGTGACGGTAGCTTCATGGAAGGCGTTAACGTTATTAGCACTAACGCAACGGATAAGCTTCAAGCGGTGGGTGCAGAAGATGATCCAAACGTACCATTCTCAACCATGTTCACAGGTCTGCTGCTAGTAAACCTTTACTACTGGGGTACGGACCAAGCAATTATCCAACGTGCTCTTGGTGCGAAGAACCTCAAAGAGGGTCAAAAAGGTGTAATCCTAGCGGGTGCCGTTAAGGTTATCACACCGCTATTTTTAATCATCCCAGGTATCATCGCATACCACATGTTCGGTACGGTTGATGCAGCAGGTCAAAGCTACGAAGCCGACACCATGTACACTCGTCTGGTAAACGAAGTACTGCCTAAACCATTGGTTGGTTTTTTCCTAGCAGCAATGTTTGGCGCAATTCTGTCTACGTTTAACGGCGTACTGAACTCGTCAACAACTCTGTTTACGCTGAACGTTTACAAGCCTTTATTTGATAAAGAGAACAAGCTTTCTGATGAACAGCTAGTAAACAAAGGTCGTTCATTTGGTCTGTTTATCGCTATTCTGTCTGTTGGCATTGCGCCGTTTATCATGTTCGCTCCAAACGGTCTGTTCGATTTGCTACAACGTCTAGCAGGTCTATTCAGCGTGCCAATCTTCACTATCGTATTCATGGGTTACGTGACTAAGCGTGTACCAGCGGTAGCGGCGAAAGTATCACTAGCAGTATTCGTAGCGGCTTACGGTATCGTTCAGTTTACCCCAGCGGCAATGCATGATTACCTTGGTCCATTAAAACCACTGGCGGAGTTACACTTCTTCCACCAACTCGCGGTACTGTTTGTTGCATGTTGCGCCATTATGCTGGCTATTGGTAAGGTTCGCCCACGTGATACTGACTACGTACTGCCAGTAAACGAAGCGATGGACATCAAACCTTGGGAGTTCCGTTTCGAAGCTTCTGCAGTGATTCTATACATGGTACTTGGCGCTTACATCACGTTCTCTGACCTAGGCCTAGTGGCAGGTGACACTTCATTCATGGTGACTTACGCACTGTGTGGCATCGTGATTCTGGGTGGTTTGTTCGCTCGTATTAGAAAGAAGCAAGCGAAAGCAGCTCAATTAAAAGCACAAGAAGCGTAACGTTTAAAAACACCATTTCGTGATAAAAACAAAGCCCGTTGACGAGTAAGTTAACGGGCTTTTTCTAGTTCTCATTGCTGGGTAAACAGACCCTAACCAAAGTTAGCTTTATTTAGTAAAAAAGTCGTTGTAGAGCATGTAAAGGTGAGCAGCACTCCAAGAGAAGTTCGGTGCACCTTGTTGAGCGCCGGTCAATGGATTGTAGTTCTCACGAATTGGCCCATCTTGTACCAAGCCATCGGCATGGTTGAAGAAGTTGGTTGCCATCTCTACTGCATCATCACGGTAACCGTATTTCTCCATACCTTTCAGGCCAAAGTAGAATTGGTCTACCCAAACACGTCCACGCCAGTAGATATCTGGACCGAATGCTGGGTTAGTTAGTGAGGCGGTACCTAGAGGAACATGAGTGTTGAACTCATTACTATCTTTCATCACTTTTACGACAGAATCTGAGTGTTCTTGTGTTGCAGCGCCATTGAACAGCGGTGACCAGCCTTCAGGGCCTTTTCCACGTTCGACGATTGGCTTGCCCGCACAGCCGTTGACTAGCGGTTGATCTTCGATACGAATATCGTAGAAGAAACCCGTACTCTCATCGAACATACAGGTGTTGATGTAATCTGCGAGCTTGTCAGCTTTTTCATTGAACTCGTTCGCTTCGTCAGCTTTGCCTAAGATCTCCGCCATCTGTGCAAGGTATTGGTTATCGCTGTACATGTAGCTCGCTTGGTCAACGGATTCTTGAAGCAGTGAGTAACCCAGTAGTACACCTTCTTGCGAACGGTTTTGCGCGAACTCGACATCCCAGTCGCTACGTTTGCCGCCGTTTGCTACGTAAGCATCGAGCTGCTCGCTGTCGATAAAGCCAAATACTGCGGCATCATCACGGCCCGACTCCCAGGACGCAGCTGTCTGCGCTGGGATCTCGATGTGGTCGTATTGACCGTTCTTGATGATCTCTCGGTATTGCTCTAAGCCACTAAAGATTTGCTCTTTGTCGCCGCGTTTTACCGTAAAGGTCATTTGGCCGCTAGGCGTGTTGTGGGCTTTGTCACGTGACGCTCCGTATTCAGGCACACCGTTGCCGTTGTTATCACGGTTTCTTAGCCACCAGTTGTGGTAAGCCACAAGCTTTGGATACATCTCTTCTAACCAAGCTTCATCGCCTGTGGTTTTGTATACTTCCATGACAGCCCAAGCCGCTAGGCTTGGTTTGGTATTACGTTCGTTCCAGTTGCCACCGTCACCGCCACGCTCTGGACTTTGGTTGTATGCCAGGAGATCAGGAACAAAGCCTTCATCCCAAGGGCGTACTGAATCGTCAGCTTGGATCTGGTAAGCAAACATCGCGCGAATATTGTCTTTTGCGACGTCTGGGTTGAAGTGTGCCATTGCATAAGCTTGCTTCCATGTATCCCATGGCCAAGTTTGGTTACCAGAGAACCAACGTGCGGTGACTGAAGGAGTAACCGAATCGAACTTCATGGCACCGGCGACACCACGCCAGTTTCCGTTCAAGGTTTCCATCGCTTTAACAGCGACGCGTTCTTGCTCTGGCGTGGCATTTGGGTTGGTTAAACCGGCTTGTAGATACTCTTCCCAGCGTTGTTCAGAGGCATCAAAGTACTGTTGTGGGTTGGCAAGAATATCTGTGATCTTTGCTTGTTCTGCTTGGTTTTCTTCTGCGGTGAGAACATGGGTATAGGTGGTGTAAAGCGTGGTTGATCCGTCTACCGAGGCTTTTGATACAAATGATTTTCCATTCACTTCGGTATTCATCGGAATAGATTTGTGGATTTGATACTCAGACTCGCCAGAAGTTAGCAGGCTCCAAGTTGCACGAACCTGACCAAAGGTTACCGCTAGGCCATCATCCGTCGCAGTGATCTGACGATTATAATCTGGGTATGCTTGGTCGATAGTTTTATCGGACTGAGCTTCACCCTCTTTCGCATAATATTTCTCTAGTAGCTCACCATCCCAAACCAACTCCAAAGCTGAATCAGAAGTGATCTTAGTTTCCAATAGTGAAGTACGGTTTGTCGCAAAGCGCATTGTCATTTCAATGATTACATCGTCTGATGTGAGCTTTTGAATCAATGCTCCTGGAATACTGTAGGCTTCCATCGTAAATGACACCTTTTGACCATCCTTGTAGATGCTCAGGCGGTCAAAGTTGTTTGCCATGAAGTTGATGTATTCTTCGGTTAGTAGAGCGGTACCAGGGAATCCCCCCATCCCTTCATCGTTATCAGGTAAGAGATGGCCATGCCATGCACCTTTATCAAAGAATGGGTTAAAGCGCTGGTGGTCATCGAAGTCGTAGTCACGCATATATTCAGGTGAGCCCGTACGATCAATCACATTTTTAAAGTTTAGTGCTTGGGCATCATCGCTGGTGGTTGAGTCAACAGAAGCGCAGCCCGATACGATTAGGGCGGTAGAAATGGCGGCAAATAGAGTATTCAATTTCATCGTTTAATCTCGGTTATTAAAAACGTCGTTACTCTAGAGGTGGGGGAGTCTCTGTGATAACAGAGAGGATCATATCGACAAGCGAATTGGGTTAAAACGCTTTCAGTTTAAAAGTGTGATCCTTTTAGTAAAATATTTACCTAGGTTTTAATTTAGACTTTACCTATTCAACAAACGAAAAAACGCCGCAAGGTCTGCGGCGTTTTTATTTATTTAGAACATAGACTTAAGCTTGAGTTGCTGGTTCTGATGTCACGTCTTCAGATTGCTTTAGTGCTTGTTTCTTCTCGAAGCGAGATATCCACCACCAAGCGATACCTGAGAACACCGCCGTCATAAATACGTTCACGAAGAACGCTTGTACTAGGTCAACGCCTGTTGGGAATGCTGATGCTGTCATACTTACTACGAAGATGGTGATGAGTACCGAAACCACTGCCATACCTTGAGTACGTGTGCCCATGCGGAAATCACGTGGGGTATCATCGTGCTTCAGACGGAAGACAAAGTACGCTGCCATGATGAAGATAGGTGGAAGCATTGCTGTACCAGCCGTTAGGTTAATAGCGGTGTTCATCATGTCTTGTACCGATTCAGAACCGAAGCCATTCACGATTAGCATTACGAGTACGAACGCGAATTGCCACCATGCTGCGCGGACGGGAACACCGTGTTCGTTAAGCTCGGTTGTTTTCTCACCGTAAACGCCTTTTGGAATCTCAGAGAAGTGGATTTTAACCGGTGCTGCTGTCCACATCATCATTGAGCCGAACATTGCTACGAATAGGATGATACCAACGAAGCGGCCAACCAGACCTTCAGATATATTGAAGTACTGAGCCATACCAGTGAAGATTTCAACCATGCCGCCAGCGTAGGTTAGGTCTTCACGAGCTACGAATACGTTAACCAACAGTGAACCAACCGCGTACATAGTGCCGATTGCGATACCTGCACCGATGATGACCTTGATGAATGACTTATGACCGCCTTTCACATCGTTTAGATAAGCTGCTGCAGTTTCAGCGCCACCTGCTGCTTGGAAGATCCAACACATGATACCTAGCGTTGCCCAGTTAATGGTTGGCGACATTGCCTCCATAGTGATTGGTTGTACTGGCTCGTGATTACCACCCAGTGCCATTAGTGCACCGATCACGTAGATAAAGAACAGAGCAAATACACCGTAAGCGACGATTTCAGAGATCTTCCCTAACCAAGTTGCGCCTTTCGTCGAGATATGCGTCGCTGCTGCGAATAGCACAATCGAGATTGCCGAGGTCACCATTGGAGAGAACGCGTACTCGTAACCAAGCATTGCGTAAGATGCGTATGCGATTACGTTTGGTAGCAGTGACACGAACCAGAACAGGTTTACAAACCAGTAAAGGAACGAGCCAAGGTAAGCCGCTTTAGAACCTAGTGGTTTTTTCAGCCAGTCGTACATACCAGATTCTGAGTTTTTGTTCGCAGATACAAACTCAGCAATGATAAATACGAACGGGATAAAGTAGACAAGGGTTGCAAGCAAGAAGATAGGTGCCGAGCTTAAACCCAGTTCGATGTTGTTGTTTACGATGTTACGAACGTTAAATACCGCCGCAAACGTCATGGATAGTAGGGCGAATTTGCCTAACTTACCGCGTACAGATTCAGACATAATGTCCTCCGGTTTCACTGAATATTAGTGCGTCACTTTTTTGTGATGCTTTGTTATTTAGGTGGGCCAGATCCTTATGTCCGGCCCGTATTTTATCTGGTCATTGACTAATGACTTATTTATTTAGGAAGTATCCATCCTCAATTGTGACTTTCAACACAACCTTGCGAACTCGGCTGTCACCGTGGAAGCGATAGGCTTTGCTGTTATCAAAGATTGCAACTTGACCTTCGTGTAATTGTTGAGTTTCACCACGGCCAACCAGGTGCTCACGGTCAGTTTCATCGCTGTAAGCTTGGATTTGTTCAAGCTGAGACTTGTTAGCAAATTCGACCGTTTCGCGTCCCTCTAGGTAGTAATGAACGTCAAAGTAACGACGATTACCGATGAAGTTTTCAGTATGACGAGCCACGCCGTCTTCAATCATGTAAGCCAGCGAGTCACCAATGGAATACATCACGCCATCTTTGATATTGCCGATGTTCTCAATCGCTTCGACGCAGCGTTGCCACTTACGACCATCGCGATATACCACTTTGAATTGTTCTAGGTTTGGTAAAACGATCATGGGTTACGCCTCGTTACTTTCTGTTGTTACAGAGGTTGATGTGGTGAAGAAGTTGTCTTCAAACTTGTGGTTTACCAATGTCTGAGCGCTACAGTCACCCGCTTGGAATGGAATCAAAGTTAAGCCGTAGCGGAACTCTTCCATGTAAACACGGTAAGAATCGAGAACCTCGCTACCCCAAGAGTTCGAACCTAATCCCATTACTTGGTGGTCAAGGTTCAGTGTGATGTAGCCGCTTTTCTCTAGCTCGATGGTGTGTTGAGATTCATGTAAGTTTTTGTTGGTATAGAACCAAGCACTGAAGTTGATTTCTTGCTGTGGTTTAATCGCAATTCCGTTACCCGCTCGGCTTGATAGTGCTGTCCAGCGAACATGTTGACGGTTGCCGTTGTTTTGCGGGAATGGGTAGTTTTCAAACATTTCAGAGACGGTCGATTGGTAAACGTCAATCAAGTTGGCTTGTTTGCTGTCTTGATAGTTCTCTTCTGGGCCTCGGCCGTAGTATTGAACTTGGTCAAACTCTCCATTGATGCCTAGGTCTAAGCCGATAACGGGAATCACATGCGGGTAATCGCCGTAGCGTTCACCGCTGAGTTCAATGTTCAATTGTCCTTCAGCATTGATTTGGTAGCGGTATTTACAGCGCATACCGAAATCAAACACAGGGGGTGCAATGATGCTGGTGGTTGTGATGTCGACTTTGCCGCTGTTTTCTTCTACTTTTAATGTACGGAAGTGCTCTTGCATGATTTGTAGATGCGCTGGCTCCCAGTAACCATCGTGCTCTTGCTTATGGTTATCGATCATCGGTTTAAAGAAGCTCAGCTTGGGCTCAGATTTAATCAGTTCTTCACCGTTCACTAACCAAGAGGTGAGTTTGCCGTTTACCTTGCTAAAGTTGAGTGCAAAGTTGTGGCCTTTAATAAGATAGCCAAGGCGTGACTCCTCAACTTGAAGTGCAGTTGCGTTGGTATTGGTGAAGCTTTCAAGTTGCGCAGTGTTCTCTTTAATTTGGAACTGGTAAACCGCGACGTCATGGTTTGCTTCACTGTAAGGTGTACGAGTGTCTTTTCGTACCGTGAAATTAACGAACACTTCACGCTCATCCATTTCTGGCAGGGTAATCGCTAACTCGCGGCTCGAGTTTTCAGCAAGTTCTTTTGCTTTTAGTTGGATAACTTCAAGCGTTTCACCCTCAGCACGGATTTCCGCTGTGATGGTGTAATCATCGATGTTAGAGAACCAAAGTTTATTATCGACAGTGAACGTGCCGTCTTCTGCGTTGAAATCGCGGATCTTCACAGGTGCGATCACTTGCTTGTACTCTTTTAGGCCAGGGCCCGGGGTTTGGTCTGGGTAAATCAAACCATCCATGCAGAAGTTGTAGTTGTTTGGATAGTCGCCGTAATCGCCACCGTACTTGTAGAACTCTGTGCCTGTTTCATCACGTGCAAGAATGCCGTGATCACACCACTCCCATACGTAATGACCTTGAATCGAATCATGCTTATAGAACACGTTTTGATATTCAGTCAAACCACCAGGGCCGTTACCCATTGCGTGTGCGTATTCACAAATGATGCGTGGCTTTTCGTGTGGGTACTCACCAAATGCGTTCATCAATTGTGCGCGAGAGTACATAGTAGAAATCACGTCTACCACTTCCGCATCGCGATCTTCTTCGTAGTGAACTAGGCGAGTGTCATCAATGGCTTTTGCAGAATCGTACATAGAGCGAATATTGCAGCCATAACCAGACTCGTTGCCTAGTGACCACATGATGATCGATGGGTGGTTCTTTTGAGCGTGAATATGACGCTCAATGCGTTCAACGAACACCGCCTCCCATGCTGGATCATTAGTGATGCGGTCCAGATCGCCAACGTTAGCAAAACCGTGGGTTTCTACATCGGTTTCACCCATCACAAATAGGCCGTAGATATCACATAGCTCGTAGAAGCGAGGGTCATTTGGGTAGTGAGCAGTACGTACCGAGTTGATGTTGTGTTGCTTCATCAAGATCAGGTCTTTTTCGACACGATCCATACCAACCGCACGACCTTTTAGGTGGTCGTTGTCGTGACGGTTTACACCGTGCAGCATCACGTATTTGTTGTTGATGTAGAATAGTCCGTCACGCACTTTAATATCGCGGAAACCGACACGCTGAGGAATGATCTCCAGAATCTTACCTTGCTCATCTTTCAGCGTGAGCAGCAGGTGGTAAAGGTATGGGGTTTCTGCGTTCCACTGGGTTGGGTTGACGACATCAATTGCAAATTGAGTCGATGTTTTGTTATCAACCAAAATGTTGTCAACAGAGCCTTGTGAGATAGCCTGTTTACCGTCGTAAAGTACGTATTCAAGGTTGGCATTTGCCGCTGTTGCAAGGTTTTCTAGCTCAACCTCACAAGAGAGTGTTGCGCTTTGGTAGTTGTCATCAAAGTCTGTGCGAACCATCAAGTCTTGAACGTGCAACTGCTCTTTACCGACTAGGTAAACATCACGGAAGATACCGCCAGTCCACCACATGTCTTGGTCTTCGATGTAAGTTGAGTCTGCCCACTGCATGACGCGAATGGAAAGTAGGTTATTGCCTGTGTTTACGTGCTGTGAAATATCGAACTCAGCCGTTAAGCGACTGCCTTTACTAAAGCCAACATATTGGCCGTTCACATACACTTCGAAGTAGGTCTCGACGCCATCGAACTTGATGATGGTTTGTTTGTCATGCCAGTTTTCACCCAGGTAGAATGAGCGTTGATATGCGCCGGTTGGGTTATCTGTAGGGACGAAAGGTACATCGATAGGGAATGGGAAACCTTCATCTGTGTATTGAAGATCACCGTGGCCTTCCATTTGCCACATGTTAGGAACGGTAATGTGTCCCCAGTCTTTCATTTCTTGGGTATAAAACTCTTCAGGAACTAGTAATGGGTTCGTAAAGTAGTTGAATGACCACTGACCACTAAGTAGTTGAAAATGATTACTTAATTCACGTTGAAACGTTCTTGCGTTTTTTTCTGAGCCGTATGAGAAGAAGTAGGCGCGAGGTGCCATACGATTCTCATGCAGATGTAGGAAGTTTTCCCAGTTGTTCACGTTGTTCTCTCCCTCGGTTTTCGCTGATGCAGCCAGCAGACCGACGTTCTATGAATAAAAGCTCTTTGAGCATCTGGGAAAGATATTAAGTAAAACTTTTACTAAAATAAATTAATGTAAACGTTTTACTTTAACTAGATCACGTTTTGCTAGCAGACTGTTCCTCTAGGTGTGATCGAGTTAAAAATTAACCATGGGATGACGTACGTTCTATGACAGAGTTGGGATGTTGAAAGGTATAGATAAAAAAAGGAGGCGAACGCCTCCTTTGAAGATCGGTTAAGGTTGAATAAAAGTTTTACTAATATTGTTCGACTGAAGGAAACCTTTTCTCCAGCATTGGCAGTAACACGTCAAGCCAATTCTGATAAGCAAAAGCATTTAGGTGTAAATCATCGCAACTGCACTCTAAGGGAAGGATACCTTCAGGGCTCAGCGATGTGTTTAAATCGATAAATATATGGCCCTGCTGTTCGCAGTACGAGTTTAACCATGAGTTGAGCGCTTCTACTTTTGGGTTCAGCGCCGCCATACGCGTACCAACATATAGTGTTGATTGAACCCAAACCTCAATGCCGCTCTCTTGCCAAGTATCGATTAGGGTTTGATAGTTCTTGATGACAGAATCTACAGAGTAACCTTGTGCAAGGTCATTGATGCCAGCCATCACACATACGAGCTGAGGGTTACAATTTAATGTTGTCTCAAGTCGTTGGATCATACCGCTGGTGGTATCGCCCGCGAGTCCACGGTTGCTGAGGCTGATATCGGTTATGGCATCATGCCATGGACCCCACTCGGTGATAGAATCACCGAACATCACTAAATCACTCTGTTTAGAGAAGTGGGTATGGTTATTCTTAGCCAAAATAAAGCGACTCATCTTATGGGCTCTCTGATTTAAGTCGAGGCTTTGAGCAATCTGTTTGAATACATCACCAGGGATAGGTTGCTGCCAATCATGTTGCGATAAGTGAGTCTGGATAAGTCCATCTATCTCACTATTGAATGCGGAAATTTTTGTCTTGAGGTTATGTTCTTCTCGCAATTGATCAAGTTCATTGACCAATGCATACATCGAGCGTGAAGGGTTTTGGGTATACAACTCATGAAGATCTAAGCATTGGTTATTCTTGAGTACTTGAACTAATTCATCACGACTCATTGTGTCGTTCCTCTTAGCTTTAATTTACCCGGAACATAGAGGCGAATCGGGATCTCTCGGTCATCACGTTGCTTTTCAATGATGAGGTTGATTGACTGCACGCCCATCATTTCGGAGTGAATTCTTACTGTAGAAAGCGAAGGGAAGGTGAACTTAGCCGTTGGGATATCATTTACACTGATCAATGCAATGTCTTCAGGGATCGATAAACCGTGCTCATGAATAGCGCGTAAAACACCGATTGCTATTGAGTCTGAAGCGATAAAAAGCGCACTTGGGTAGTCGCCGGTTTTGAGCATTTTTTTGGTCAGCTCGTAACCTGATGAACTGGTAAAATCGCCACGGTAGATATCTTGGTCCTTTACCACGCCTTTCAAGCTACCATATTCGGCAAAGGCTTCTTCGCGGATATCAGGCGTCGATTCGCTATCTTGGCCACCAATAAAGCCAATGCGCTGATAACCTTGCTTAATAAAGTAATCTGTAACCTGCTTACTAATACGAGTGAGGTCGATATCCACAGAGTCAAACGGTTGAGCATGATCGGTGAAGTCAACATAACAGATGTTGTCTGTGATTTTCTTTACTTGATTAATTACTTTCGTGTTTGAACGACCAACTAGCACCACGCCAGTCACATTGCTCAGGCCTGTATCCAGTTGATTGTCATAACAGTTGGTGAGTTCGATGCTCAGTTTTTCACACTGGGTTTCAATACCGTGACGGATAGAAAGATAGTATGGGTCAGCGACCTCTGCTTCTTGTTTGTAGTTATACAAAGCGACAATGTGTTGGTGTTGCTTTTTAGCGACCGTCGCGCGCTTTGCTGTGGTCGTGCGATATTCCAGTTTTTCGGCAATTTCAAAGATGCGGCGCTTGGTTTCCTCTTTCACGCTTAGCGTCGGATCATCATTTAACACGCGAGAAACGGTTGCCAAAGAGACATTAGCTTCCTGTGCGATGTCTTTTAAAGTAGCCATGTTGTGTCCTAAATAATTCTTTTACTTCTATTCTTAGCTTTAAGCATTGTAAAGCGTTTAAAAAAGACACTCCAACGATTTTAGTAAAACTTTCTAACTATCGATAAATCGGACTATTTTTAGTCCAATTGAATGATGGGTAGTGTTTTTTTTGTGCGGATTAATGTCTTAAACAGATTATAAACGCGTCGGTGATATGAGTGTAATGTTTTGTGGAAACGTTTACACAATGGGAATTTGATCACAGAACCTAACCGAGTGCTGCTGCTAAACTTACTTCAGTAATAACGCAAACGCATTTGTTTAATGAAACAATTTAGGTAGGAGATTCAACGTGAAAGTATTGGTCACCGGAGGCATGGGTTACATAGGCAGTCACACCTGTGTGCAAATGATAGAAGCGGGTATGACTCCCGTGATTTTAGACAACCTGTGTAACAGTAAAGAAGAGGTGCTTTCACGTATTGAAGCTCTTACTCAGGTGAGACCTGAGTTTATTGAAGGGGATATTCGAGATGAGGCGCTGCTTGATCAAGTGTTTGTGAACCATAATATCCAAGCTGTGATTCACTTTGCTGGTTTGAAAGCGGTCGGTGAGTCAGTGGCAAAACCACTGGAGTACTACGACAACAACGTAAATGGTTCCCTAGTACTCGCTCGCTCAATGCGTAAAGCGGGTGTTAAGAGCATTGTGTTTAGCTCTTCAGCAACAGTTTATGGCGACCCAGACGTAGTACCTATTACCGAGGATTCTCCAACAGGTGCGACAACCAATCCATACGGTCGCAGCAAGTATATGGTAGAGCAATGCCTTTCTGATTTGTTCCAAGCAGAAGACGATTGGAGCATCACCTTACTGCGCTACTTCAACCCTGTTGGTGCTCATCCATCTGGCACCATGGGTGAAGACCCTCAAGGTATTCCGAACAACCTGATGCCATTCATTGCGCAGGTTGCGGTTGGCCGCCGTGAAAAACTTTCAGTATTTGGTGATGACTATTCAACGCCAGATGGCACAGGTGTTCGCGACTACATTCATGTTATGGATCTTGCTGATGGACACATCGCGGCATTAAAAGCAGTGGGTGAAAAATCAGGTCTGCACATTTACAACCTAGGTACGGGTAAAGGCTCAAGCGTACTCGAGATGGTAGAAGCCTTTGGCAAAGCGTGTGGTAAGCCTGTTCCTTATGAGATCTGCCCTCGTCGCCCTGGTGATATTGCAGAGTGCTGGGCAAGTACGACCAAAGCGGAGCAAGACCTTGGTTGGAAAGCAACTCGCAATGTCGACGCAATGACGGCAGACACCTGGAACTGGCAATCAAACAACCCGGAAGGGTACTAAACATCGTTATTCCCTGCAGTTAGCGTAAGTGCAGCAGGGAGCTTTAACACAAGAATTAATCACCAAAGCGGACAGTAAACGCTTTGGATTGAAGAAAGAAAAGAGTACCTCAATGTCTAATATTGAATTTAACCCAGTGGATCACCCACACCGCCGCTACAACCCATTGACGGGTCAGTGGATCTTGGTTTCTCCACATCGTGCGAAGCGCCCATGGAGTGGCCAAGATGAAAAGCCTTCTACCGAAGAGTTACCAGCTTACGACAAAGAATGTTTCTTGTGTCCAAGCAACACGCGTATCTCTGGTGATGAAAACCCAGATTACGAAGGCACTTATGTATTCAGCAATGACTTTGCGGCATTGATGCCGGACTCACCGGATGCACCAGAGTCTGCAAACCCGCTATTTAAAACTCAGGGTGTGCGTGGTTTGAGCCGTGTTATCTGTTTCTCGCCAGATCACAGCAAAACGTTGCCAGAACTATCCGTTGCTAAAATTCGTGGTGTGATAGATACATGGAACGAGCAAATTGAAGAGTTAGGTAAAGACTACCTTTGGGTTCAAGCCTTTGAAAACAAGGGTGAAACCATGGGCTGTTCACAGCCACACCCACACGGTCAAATCTGGGCGAATAGTTTCTTACCAAATGAAATAGAGCGCAAAGAGAAGCTTCTGAAAGAGTACTACCAAGAGCAAGGTTCAAACCTGTTGGTGGACTACGTTCAGGCTGAAATGAAAGATGGTGAGCGTACTGTCGTTGAAACCGAACACTGGATTGCGGTGGTGCCTTATTGGGCGGCATGGCCGTATGAAACCATGCTTCTGCCAAAAACACACATTCGTCGCATTAGTGAACTAACAGACGAGCAGCGTGACGATTTAGCGGTTGCAATCAAGAAGCTGACGAGTCGTTATGACAATCTGTTCCAGTGCTCATTCCCTTACTCGATGGGCTGGCACTATGCGCCGTTCTTCGAAGAAGGAACGGATATCGAACACTGGCAGCTACACGCTCTGTTCTATCCACCACTGCTGCGTAGCGCCACTGTGCGTAAATTTATGGTTGGCTATGAAATGCTTGCAGAATCTCAGCGTGACTTAACGGCAGAGCAAGCGGCACAGCGTCTACGTGACTTAAGTGACGTGCATTATAAAGAACAATAACGGCTGTCTTATTTGAAGCTGTAATGACGAAAGCTACAGTTTCAATCCGGCAAGCAGAAGAATAAAAGTGGCTTTAGGTTTGGAGCTACTACCAATTAATAAAACAGTTTGAGAATTTACTATGTCTGATCTAATCCAAAACGTGAAAGCCTCTTTCAATGAAGTATTGAATTATTCACCGACTCATATCGTTCAAGCGCCAGGTCGTGTAAACCTAATTGGTGAACACACCGATTACAACGATGGTTTCGTACTGCCGTGTGCGATCAACTACCAGACTGTAGTGGCTGCAGCAAAGCGTGACGACAACATCGTGCGTGTTGTTTCTGTTGACTACGGAAATGCCCTCGATGAATTTGATATCACCCAAGAAATCACCTTCCAAGAAAACAAAATGTGGGCAAACTACATCCGTGGTGTTGTGAAGTGTTTGATTGGTCGTGGTTATAAGCTGGGTGGTGCTGATATCTCTGTAAGTGGTGACGTTCCACAAGGTGCAGGCTTGAGCTCTTCTGCAGCACTGGAAGTTGTGATTGGTCAAACCTTCAAGGTGCTATACAACCTGGAAATCACTCAAGCTGAGATTGCGCTTAATGGTCAACAAGCAGAGAACGAATTCGTTGGTTGTAACTGTGGCATCATGGACCAGATGATTTCAGCAGAGGGTCGTGAAAACCATGCGATGCTGCTGGATTGTCGTAGTCTTGAAACTACCGCTGTATCTATGCCTGAGGATATGGCGGTGGTTATCATTAACTCAAACAAGAAACGTGGCTTGGTTGACAGTGAATACAACACTCGCCGTGAACAATGTGAAGAAGCAGCACGTATCTTTGAAGTGAAAGCACTGCGTGATGTGACCATTGAGCAATTCAATGTCAAAGCAGCGGAACTTGATGAGATGGTTGCAAAACGTGCGCGTCACGTTATCACTGAAAATGACCGTACAGAGGAAGCTGCAAAAGCACTGATTTCGGGTGATATGAAACGCATGGGTGAGCTGATGGCAGAATCACATGCCTCAATGCGTGATGATTTTGAAATTACGGTGAAAGAAATTGATACCTTAGTGGGTATCGTGAAAGAGGTAGTCGGTGACAAGGGTGGCGTTCGTATGACAGGCGGCGGCTTTGGTGGCTGTATCGTCGCACTAGTACCGCCAAGTCTGGTTGATGACGTGAAAGCGACCGTTGAAGCGAAGTACGAAGCTTCAACGGGACTAAAAGAGTCCATTTACGTTTGCCAAGCGAAAAATGGCGCAGGTTTGGTGGAAACACTATAAACCGAATAGATAACAAAGCCCCTTAAATGGGGCTGTTTGCATATTTGCGATGATAAAAATGATGTCGAAAGTCGCATATGGAAACAAAAGGAAATGAATGATGGATACAACGACATTAGAACTCACAATGGGTAAATCGGAGGCTTACGATGGGCTTCCTGCAAAGGTCATTACTCTAACCAATCGTATTGGTATGCAAGTAGCGTTTATGGATATTGGTGCAACATGGCTTAGCTGCCTCGTACCCGTTCAAGAGAGAAAGCGCGAAGTATTGTTAGGCGTTACCAATATGACTGACTTTGATAAACAGAGCAGTTATATGGGAGTGACAGTCGGTCGCTATGCCAACCGAATTGCGAATGGTCAGTTTGAGGTCGATGATAAAGCATACCAAGTGTTGACCAACCAAGCGGGTAACGCACTCCATGGTGGACCAAATGGCTTTGATAAACGTCGTTGGCAGGTTGAAGCGCAATCCGAAACTCATGTCGTATTTACGCTGAACTCAGAAGATGGCGATCAGGGTTTCCCGGGTAATCTTACCGTCTCGGTTCGGTACGAGATTACCGACGACAACGATGTGACGATCCGCTACTTTGCTCAGACCGATAAAGCAACAGTGGTGAACCTGACTAATCATGGCTATTTCAATCTGCTTGGTGCCGAGTCTGGCTTTGACTGTCTTGACCATATCTTGAGTGTGAACAGTGCTCAGTACTTGCCGACAACAGAGGTTGGCATTCCATTAGGCGAACTTGAGAGTGTTGATGGCACTGGCTTTGATTTCCGAGAGCCAAAGGTGATCTCTCAGCAATTTATGCAAGACGAACAGCAAGTGCCTGCGCGTGGTTTTGATCACTCCTATCTTTTAAATACAGATACGCAATCAGGAACGTGCGCAGCAACTGTGACGTCTCCTGACAGTTTAATTACGCTCAAACTCTATACTGATAAACCAGCAATGCAGCTGTATACCGGTAACTGGTTGGAGGGTACTCCGAATCGACAAGATGGTGAGTATGTCGCACATGCCGGTGTTGCATTGGAGACGCAGTTCCTTCCAGATTCTCCGAATCACCCAGAGTGGCCTCAACCAAGCTGTATTCTGCAACCTAGTGAGGAATATAGTTTCTACACTCGCTATCAGTTTGTGGTGTAAATCCTAGAGCAATTTCATTCGCCAACTAAATACGAAAAACGGCTGACGATACTTCTAGTTGAAAGAAGCATCGTCAGCCGTTTTCTGTTGTTGTCGTAATCTTAGCCGGAGTTATTTACGCTGAGATGCTTTTAACAGAGTTGCGCTTAACGATAGTAGGCGAATACATCATTGGCTGAGCCTCAACCGGTTCTTGCTTCGCTAAGGTCAAAGCAAGTTCTGCAGCCTTCTCTGCCATCATATGGATTGGGTAACGGATGGTTGTGAGGCGAGGACTCAGGTATTTTGCAATAATGCCGTCATCGAAGCCGATAATGGACATATCGCCCGGTGAACTGATGCCATTCTCTTCGAGAACAGCAAGAGCACCAGCAGCCATATAGTCGTTATAAGCCACGGTTGCTGTGACCGACAGTGACTTACTCAGCAGGTTGGTCATAGCATTCTCACCACCGGTATTGTTGGGTTCGCCGTATTCGATGTAGCTTTTTGGCAGCATGATATTGTTGTCTTTAAGTGCCGCCAAATAGCCTTTGACACGCTCATCGGCATCTTCGATAGCATGAGAAGAGGCGATACAGGCAATCTGTTGATGGCCATTCTTAATAAGGTGTTCGGTTGCTAAGTAAGCACCCTTATAGTTATCAAGAGAGATGCAGCGATCAGCCAACTCTGGTATGTGGCGGTTAACCAGTACCATCGCTTTTACTTCGCTGGCGTATTGAATTAACTCTTGATCCGATAGGCCCTTAGAATGAATAACGAGAGCGTCGCAGCGACTATTAATCAAAAGCTCGATTGCACGACGTTCTTCGTTGGCATCATGGTAACCATTGCCGACCAGAATATGTTTACCAGCAGCATGCGCCACTGTATCGACAGCTTTGACCATGGTGCCAAAGAATGGGTCAGATACATCACTGACAAGCACGCCAACGGTATTGGTACTTTGACTTACGAGCGCACGAGCCGCGGCGTTAGGACGATACCCTAACTTCGCCATTGCCTTGGACACACTTTCGATTGATGCTGCACTGGCTTTTGGTGACTTGTTTATCACTCGAGATACCGTTGCAACCGAGACGCCTGCTTCCTTCGCCACATCCTTAATTGTTGCCATCATTCACCCTCATTATCGTTATCCTTTTATTAAACAGTCGGTATGTAAATAACGCAACTCTTCCATCTAATTACTTTCAAAAATGAGAGGTTTACCTGTTGTAATCACTTGGATTGTTGTTAGTGTAAACGTTTCTCTTTTACTAAATTTTACTAGAGGTTTTTACTTTGGATAAGATCAAATATGCAGACTTTGCAAAACTTGAGATGCGTGTCGGAAATATTGTCGAGGTTAAGCGCCACGAAAACGCTGACAAGCTCTATATTGTTCAGGTTGATGTTGGTGGAACAAAGCTGCAGACGGTGACGAGCCTAGTTCCGTATTACACAGAAGAAGAGTTGATGGGCAAGCAAGTTGTGGTGCTGTGTAACCTTGAAAAAGCGAAGATGCGTGGTGAGATATCTGAATGCATGCTGCTTTGTGCGGAAGCGGATGATGAGTCAGAAAGTGTTTTGCTAAAACCAGAGCGCGCTATGGCGGCAGGGACACGTATTGTGTAGCAATCTAGAGCGCTTAGCTTCTGGAAAACTGTATATCTAGTTTTTCAGAACCGAAAGTGAACAAAAGGGTTGACGTTAAACGTCAACCCTTCAGAATTCTCTAGCTCTCTAGCTCTCTAGCTCTCTAGCTCTCTAGCTCTCTAGCTCTCTAGCTCTCTAGCTCTCTAGCTCTCTAGCTCTCTAGCTCTCTAGCTCTCTAGCTCTCTAGCTCTCTAGCTCTCTAGCTCTCTAGCTCTCTAGCTCTCTAGCTCTCTAGCTCTCTAGCTCACTTTAACAAACTCGGTAGTCACGACTCTTTGTTTGTCTGAGATGTATTGTGTGACTGATTGTTGCTGCTCGTGGTTTAGATATAAACCAAGCTTGGTTCGGCGCCACATTAGGTCTTCACCTGTCTTAACCAGCTCATGCTCGATCATATAATCAACCTCAACTTGATACACATCCTCAGCAAACTCATGACCCATATCGCTAGAGTCTTTGACGTTGGCTAGCATCGCGAAGGTGTGGGTACCAAACTGACGTACGTAGCGGTGAGCTAGCTTATTAGTAATCCAAGGATATTGTTGCGTAATGCTGTTTGCGAGCTGTTCGCGGCTACAACTGAAGTTACCACCGGGTAGGCTTTCTTTCCCCGTCCAAGGTGAGCCCATCTCAGGGAAGTAAGGTGCTAGCATCTTCATTGCTGACTCACCTAGTTTTCGATAAGTCGTTAACTTGCCACCAAAAATAGACAGAAGCGGCGCCTGATCTAGCTCTTGCTCTAACTCTAGGGTGTAGTCTCGGGTGATCGCTTGAGGTGAGTCCGACTCATCATCGCAAAGAGGGCGAACACCGCTGTAAGTCCATACTACATCAGCAGGAGTAAGTTGCTTAACAAAGTGCTGGTTGACGATATCGACTAAGTAATTGATCTCATTATCATCAATAGCCACTTCACGTGGGTTGCCTTTGTATTCAACATCGGTTGTACCTATGATAGAGAAGTCGTCCATATAAGGGATAACAAATACGATTCGATTATCTTTATTCTGCAAGATGTAAGCTTGTTCTTCGTCATGCACTTTAGGTACGACGATATGTGAGCCTTTAATTAAGCGAATATTTCTTGGTGATGGGGTCTCTAAGCCATCATCAAAGAACTGTTTTACCCATGGACCTGCCGCGTTAACGACTGCTTTTGCAAAGCGCTGTTTGGTTTCGCCAGTGATTTGGTCCACTAGTGTCACGCGCCAGATGTTTCCTTCACGTGTTGCACTCTCAACCTTGCAGTAGTTCTCAACCTCCGCACCATTTTGTTTAGCAGATAAAACATTCAAAAGAACCAAACGAGCATCATCGACCCAACAGTCTGAATACTCAAATCCAATCTTCATTTCTGGCTTCAGCAAACCTGAAGCCGCAAGGTCTACCTTTTGGCTTGCTGGAAGCGTTGTTCGTTTGCCCAGGTGATCATAAAGGAACAAACCGCAACGAATCATCCAGGCTGGGCGTAAGAAAGGGCGGTGTGGGAGGCGGAATCGCATTGGCTGTGCGATATGCGGAGCTTTTGCCAGTAGCACCTCTCTCTCTGCGAGTGCTTCCGAGACCAAACGAAACTCATAGTGTTCCAGATAGCGTAAGCCACCATGAATCAGCTTAGAGCTTGCAGAAGACGTTGCTGAGGCAAAGTCGTTAAGTTCATAAAGTCCAACACTAAGACCGCGTCCTGCGGCGTCGGCTGCAATACCTGCACCATTGATCCCGCCACCAATTACAATTAAATCAAGTACACGGTTATCAATCTCTTTTGTTTTCATATCCATGAGAATGGCCTATCTAAAATGAGCGAACGAACATAAATGAAACTGAATAAACTCTACAATAGCTTTCGCATATGATCACTAATTATTTTCGTATTTGCGCGTTTTGTGTGAAATGAGCACGTAAAAATGTTCGTTAGCTCATGATGAGAACGAAAAAATGGATTTGAGAGCTGAGAGATGATTCAGGACCTGGAGCTTTAGGGGAGGGAGGACTATGGACAAGGGAGAGAGTCCCTAGCCGATGAACTAGGAACTTTGAGCTAGTGTCTTAAAGCGCTACTTCACAAGGGATATTGTGTTCGTCTAGAAGCGCCTGGATCTCTGCTGGTGGCTGATTATCGGTAAATAGCGTGTGAATCTGGGTAATGCTGCCCAGTTTTACCATGGCATTGCGGCCAAATTTTGAATGGTCTACGGCAAGAAATACACTGCGGCTGTTTTCGATGATGGCCTGCTTGATGCGAACTTCGTGGTAATCAAAGTCGAGCAGTGAACCATCAAAATCTATACCACTGATACCTATGATGCCAAAGTCTAAACGGAACTGCTGGATGAAATCGAGCGTTGCTTCCCCAATGATGCCACCATCACGATCACGAACTTCGCCGCCGGCCAAGATAACGCGGATCTCTGGGTTCGGTTGCAGAATTGTGGCTACATTGATGTTGTTGGTAACCACTCGGAGTTGCTTGTGTTTTTTATTAAGTGCGTGCGCCACCGCTTCTGGTGTGGTACCGATATCTATGAAAAGCGTCGCACCGTCAGGGATATGTCTTACCAGGTTCTCCGCTATTTGGTCTTTCTCACTGAAGTTGTGAGATTTGCGGGTGTTGTAAGAGGTGTTCTCTGAGCTAAGGGGGATAGTTGCTCCGCCATGATAGCGTCGGATTTTGTTCTCATCAGCAAGCTCATTCAAGTCGCGGCGAATGGTTTGTGGGCTGACGTTGAATCGTTCGACGAGTTCGTCGGTACTCACGTAACCTTGAGTAGTCACCAGTTCGATGATCTGCTGATGTCTTGGGATTTGCTTCACGCTCACTCCTAGCGAAGTATCGTTTCAATTGACTGTATTGTGCGGCAAACTGCTGATTGGGAGAAGCTTCGTTTGTGTGTTTTTGCGTTCAAACGCAAAAAAGAGCGTAATAATCGGTTTATTATCACGCTCTTTTGCTCGATTTAGAGCTTTAGATCTAATTAATGTTCGAGTTCGAAATAGCCTTGTGCTTAATCGTCTTCCTCTTCCGCTCTCAATTCTGCCCAAGTTTGTGCGCATTTGACTGCGCGTTTCCAACCACGGTAGCGGCGGTTTCGCTTCTCTTCATCATGGTGAGGTATAAAGCTTCTATCGATCTCCGCCTTGCCTTTTAGCTCATCCAAGCTATCCCAGAAACCGACAGCGATACCGGCAAGGTATGCCGCACCCAAAGCCGTCACCTCAGTGATTTTAGGTCGATGAACCTCAGTATCCAGAACATCCGATTGGAATTGCATTAAGAAGTTGTTGGCTACTGCGCCACCATCTACGCGTAGGGCTGAAAGTTGAATCCCAGAGTCTGCCTGCATAGCATCGAGTACATCTCGGGTTTGATACGCGATCCCTTCAAGGGTTGCGCGAATGATGTGGTTTGAGCTTGCACCACGAGTTAAACCGACAATGGTACCTCGAGCATAAGCGTCCCAATAAGGAGCCCCTAATCCTGTAAAGGCGGGCACGACATAAACACCGTTTGAAGAGTCGACCTTGGTCGCGAAGTACTCGGAATCTTTCGCATCATTTAAGAGGCCTAGTTCGTCGCGTAACCACTGAATCGATGCCCCACCCATGAATACTGCACCTTCTAGTGCATAAGCTGGCTGGCCTTCAGGGCCACAAGATAGCGTGGTTAATAGGCCATGAGTGGATGTGACTTTTTCTTGGCCGGTGTTCATCAACAAGAAACAACCCGTACCGTAAGTATTCTTCGCTTGACCGGGCTCTACACACATTTGTCCGAACAGCGCGGCTTGTTGGTCGCCAGCGATACCTGCAATAGGAATACGAGTACCGCCTTTACCACCGATGTTCGTTTCACCGTAAACCTCAGAAGAGCGTTTAACCTCAGGCATCATGCTCATTGGGATGCCAAGTTCATCAAGCAGCCTCTGATCCCATTTCATCTCGTTGATATTGAATAGCATGGTGCGAGACGCATTGGTGTAATCAGTGACATGGATACGGCCTTGAGTCATCTTCCAAACAAGCCAAGTATCCACGGTACCAAATAACAGTTTACCCGCCTCAGCATCTTCGCGAGCGCCTTCTACATTATCGAGAATCCATTTGATTTTGGTACCAGAGAAATAAGGGTCGAGAAGCAGACCGGTGTTCTCACGAACGTACTCATCTAGCCCGCGAGTTTTGAGCTCCTCGCAGATAGCCGCGGTACGACGACACTGCCATACAATGGCGTTGTATACAGGTTTACCAGTCTCTTTATTCCATACAATGGTGGTTTCGCGTTGGTTGGTAATACCGATGGCGCAGACTTCGTCACTGCGAATTTCAGATTTAGCAAGCACCTCAACCAGAGTCGAGCTTTGAGCAGCATAAATTTCTAGAGGGTCTTGTTCAACCCAACCCGCTTTTGGGTAAATCTGGGTGGATTCACGTTGGGCTACGCTAACGATATTAGCGTCGTGGTCCAAAATGACGGCGCGAGAACTCGTGGTGCCTTGATCTAATGCGACTATATATTTTTGCTCGTTCATAATGGATTCCTTTTTCTATGGTCACCAGACTGACTCCCTAAAGTTTATTTTAGGAGATATCTCTCTATTTTAGGTATCGAGAGCAAGTCGGCATTTTCAATGCCGTCTATTTTGCATAACGAAAACAAATCGAAAACAAAAATGAGCAAAAAATGAGTGTTCGAACATTAAATTTCGCACTAAAAGTGATCTAGATGTTAAATTAAGTGCAAAAATTGAGCGTTCGAAATAATAAAGGTAATAAAAAAGCCCTTACATATAGCAAGGGCTTTGGTTGTAGGCGCTTTCTCTGCGATTAAGTACAAGGTTAATCGCGAAGCAAATTAGTTGTTGCTATGTAGTTCGCTGTTTAGCTCAACCGCAGACTTGTTAGCAAGACATTCGATTTGGCCTGTTACCGAGTTGCGACGGAATAGTAGGTCAGAAACGCCTGCTAGATCGCGTGCTTTCACTACTTCTACTTCTTTGCCTTCAGCAATCATGCGTACTTTAGAACCTGCCGTTACGTACAAACCAGACTCCACAGTACAACGGTCACCTAGTGGGAAACCAAGGCCTGCGTTTGCGCCAAGTAGTGAATTTTCACCGATTGAAACGACCACGGTACCGCCACCAGATAGTGTACCCATGATAGATGCACCGCCACCGATGTCAGAGCCATTACCCACAACAACACCAGCTGAGATACGACCTTCAACCATGCTCACGCCAGTTGTACCCGCGTTGAAGTTGATGAAGCCTTCGTGCATAACTGTAGTGCCTTCGCCAACGTGTGCACCAAGACGTACACGAGATGTATCTGCGATACGCACGCCCGTTGGTACCACGTAATCCACCATTTTAGGGAACTTGTCTACGCAATCGACGGAAAGCGCGCGGCCTGCTAAGCGAGCTTCGATTTGGCGGTCTGCTAGTTCTGGTAAGTCGATAGGACCTTCGTTGGTCCATGCGATGTTGTGCAGTAGGCCGAAGATGCCGTCTAGTACAGTACCGTGCGGCTGAACGAGACGGTTAGAGATAAGTTGAAGCTTCAGGAAGCCTTCTGCAACAGAGGCTGGCTTTTCGTCCGTTGCTAGTACAACAAGCACTAGCGGCTGTGAAGAGGCTGCCGCTTTTTCAGCAAAGCTTGCGTTTGCTACATCACCTTGTGCCGCAAAAGCGTTCGCTAATTCACCGCTTAGCTCAGCAGAGACCTCGATAGCTTGGTTGCCTTGCTCGTAACCCGCAATCTTTGCCACTGCGTTAACCAGTTCTTCAGAAGGGTTAAGTAGTGGGTTCGGGAAGAATGCTTCGATGATTTTACCGTCGCGGTTTTTGGTTGCCGTACCGAAGGCTAGAGAAAAGAAAGCCATGTTGAGTCTCCGTGTTCAAAATTATTCTGTTGTCTGCTTTCCGGTTGGTGGTGGAAAGCTTTGAATGAACAACATCATAAAGAGAGCAGGGTGGAGATGAAAGAGGTAAAGGAATAGAAAGTCCGTAAAAGGATATGCGTTGTCTTTTTGGAAATACTTTTCTTTAGTAAGAAAAGGGAGATGATATTCCAACTCTAGCCGATAATGCACTAAAAGGTGCGTGTGGTTTCACTAACCCGAAATAAGCGACGCACGAAGAGATCTCTGCGATCTTCTCTGCTGCAATGTAATAATGGCTATAATTATTGACTCGTAATACTTAAAAACCAGCGCTTTAGCGCTGGTTTTTATAGTAAAAGTGAATTAAAGACAATTAAGCCGCGTCTTCTGCCTTTGGCTCTTCAACAGCTTCAATTTTTGCTTTCTTAGGTGCAGGTTTACGTTTTGCACCTAGTGCGTAAAGCACTTCTTCCTTGTTTTTAGCAAGGTACATAGCAAGTTCTTCTTGCTTAGCTTCATCTTCAACAAGCTCGCTCTTACCTAGAAGTTCAAAAAGCTCGTCCGCCATATCAAGCATTTTGTCGTAAGCGTCCGCTTCTGCTTTAGAGGTAAAAGTCATCTTTTCTTCTCCATTGCGCTCGACCACGTACTTAACGATTACAGCCATGGTTTTATCCTCAAATCTTGGGTGAATTTTTACTGGCTTTTTATACAGTTTTGACGTTCAAAAGTCCAGTTGAGGCTGGGTTATTGAGACCTATCGCGTTTTATCGCTCTCAGTTACTACTGCTTATGTTGCCATTGCTGGCAATAGTTCATAAATGATTTAAGTAGTGGGCTCTGATATTTCTCCTTGTGCACCAGCATCCAGAAGCGGCGCTTCATATCCAGAGAGATGGGCAGCTCCACTACACGTCCATCTCGAATGGCAGCATCAACGGCGAGGTGTGAGAGGCAAGCGACCCCAAGGCCTGCTGAGACCGAGTTGATGATGGCCTCTGTTGTATTGAATTCAAAGGCTTCATGCCACTCATCAAGACGAGGGGCGATATTACGTAAGAAGAACTCTCGTGTTCCAGAGCCTGCTTCTCTTAGTATCCATTCGCTGTTCTCTAAATCGTGCGGGAAGACTTGCTTGCTACCAGTAAGAGGGTAGTTAGGGCTAGCGATAATACACATCTCATCACTACCAAACGTCTCAGCGATCAACTCTGAGTGCACCGTTTTTCCCTCGATGAGAGCTAAATCGAGCTCGTAGTCGACCACCTTTTGGCAAATTAATGCGCTGTTTGAAATGAACACGCTTTGAGACTTGTGCTCTGTATGTTGACGAAATCCTGCCAGTAATTGAGGTGCGACTTGATTGCCAATGGTGTCACTCGCACCGATGCGCAGGGTGCCGTTTAAGCTTGTTTGATCGTTAAACAGTTGGTCGATATCTTGCGCTCGGTGGAGTAACTCATCAGCGAGCGGTAATAACTTTTGTCCTTCCTGATTGAGGATTAATCGGTTATTGACTCGATCAAACAGTGAGTGACCGAGTTGCTTCTCCATCTCTGAGAGCGCCATGCTGACTGCCGCCTTTGAAAGAAAAAGTGCGTCAGACGCTGCGGTTAACGTGTTGTGTTGGGTAATAGTTACAAACACTTTGATTTGCTTCAGTGAAATGTTGGCCACTTTGGTTTGTGATCCTTACTTCGAAAGATAACCTTATATGTTCAGAATATCTGAACCTTGGTTATGTTTTATTAGATATACCTAAACATAGTTCAAGCATATGATTTTGGCTATAGGTTATTGAGCCTTTTCACACTATGTGAGAAGGCACCAAAGTAAGAGATAGTTTTATGCTTAAGCGAATCAAAACATTCAGTCAGATTACGACCGGAGCGCCAACCCCAATGGCGGGTTTGGCATTAGCGATTGCAAGTTTAGGTTGGTGCTGGGAAAACCTGCTTGGTCATCAAGGCTACGCTCAATGGGCGAGTGCGTTTATTGCGACTGTTCTGTTACTTATCTTAACGATCAAATTCTTGTTTCATGGTCATTTGCTCCACCAAGATCTATCACACCCTGTTGTTGGCAGTGTTGTTCCTACCTATGCGATGGCATGGATGGTGGTTTCAAACTCCGTTGTGCACTTCCAACCTTATGTGGGCAATGCGATCTGGCTTGCAGCGGTGATTCTGCATCTTGTGTTTTTGGTGAGCTTTATCTACCACCGTGCAAAAGAGTTTCGTCTACACCATATGGTGCCGAGTTGGTTTGTGCCACCTGTCGGCATCGTGGTGGCTGATGTTTCCTTCTCTGGTGTGGCAGTACTTGAACCTGTCGCTCATGGTGCTTTAATATTCGGCTTGGTGACTTATGCTGTGATGCTTCCGATGATGATTTATCGAATCGTATTTAGACATGAAATTCCTGATGCAGCGAAACCGACGATTGCGATACTGGCGGCGCCAGCAAGCTTAACCCTAGCAGGCTATTTGAGCGTCACCGCAGCACCATCGCCGGTATTAGTCGCGTTGCTATTTGGCATTGCGATTCTAATGACGTCAATTATTTACTTGGCCTTCTTTCACTTAATGAAACTGCCTTTCTCACCGGGGTACGCCGCTTTTACCTTTCCAATGGTGATTGGTTCAACCGCACTATTTAAGATGGCGGATTGGATGGCTGATGTTGGAATTGCCGAGCAATATGTCGCTCAGATCCATTTCATTGCTGTGATTGAGCTGGTGGTTGCTACTTTGGTCGTGGGCTATGTGGCCGTGCGTTATTACTATCATTACCAACCGCACCAACACTTTATAAAAGACTCAAAAGCACAAGGTGTGATTAATCACTAACCTTTTAACTTTTCATAAGCTTATATTACTCATCTCACCTCTGGACTTGTGCTAATCTCAAAGCAATTTTGGTCGTTTAGCGCAGGTTCATCTTGTTTACTGTTTATCACTCCAATCAAGTCGAAACCCTTAAAATTCTTCTGGTTCACTTAATCAAAAGCGATCCATTAGCGAACCCTTTTGATAAAGAACAGATCCTTGTTCAAAGTCCGGGTATGTCTCAGTGGCTGAAGATGGAACTTGCCAAAGAATTTGGCGTGGCGGCAAACATTGATTTCCCGCTACCAGCGACCTTCATCTGGGAAATGTTCACCCAGGTACTTCCTGATGTGCCAAAGCGCAGCGCCTTTAACAAGGAGGCAATGACTTGGCGCTTGATGAGCTTATTACCAAGTCAACTTTCTCATCCTGATTTCTCTCCTCTACAACGCTATCTCGATAGTGACGATGACGGTTCAAAGCTCTATCAGTTGGCAGAAAAAATTGCCGATATCTTCGACGGTTACTTGGTGTATCGTCCAGAGTGGATTGCCGCGTGGGAAAATGGTGAAGCCGTCGCAGAACTGCAAAATGAAGAGAGCAGTCAAGAGCATCCATGGCAACCTATCCTGTGGCATGCGCTTTATGAGCAGACGTTGACTCAAGGTCAGTCTAAATATCACCGTGGTAACTTGTATCATGACTTTATATCTTCTCTGGAGCAGTTAGATAAGCCATTAGAGAAGCTACCTAAGCGACTGTTTGTTTTTGGTATTTCCTCATTGCCACCTCGCTATATGGACGCGCTCCAAGCGCTAGGCGAACACATTGATGTGCATCTAATGTTTACTAACCCATGTCAGCACTACTGGGGAGATATTCGTGATCGTAAATATCTGGCTCGAATTGAAAACCAGCGTCGAAAACAGTTCAGCTTAACTCAAGGTGAATTGCTACTTGAGGGGGAGGTTTCTCAGCTTAAAGATGGCCTCGAAGCGAATGTTGAAGATGAACTTCATACTAGTCATGCGGTTGGCAATAGCTTGCTGGCATCCATGGGTAAATTAGGTCGTGACAACCTGTACTTGCTCTCACAATCTGAATGTGAAGAGCATGAATTCTTTATTGATGTGGAGCGAGATAGCCTATTGCATCAACTACAAGCCGATATCTTGCAATTAGAAGAGCATCAAAATGATGAGATTCTAGAGTCAAGCCAACACAAACAAGTGGTTGATTATAAAGACCGTTCACTGACGATTCATGCGTGTCATAGTCCAATGCGTGAAGTCGAGGTTTTGCATGATCAGCTGCTGGCAATGTTTGATAACGACCCAAGCTTGAAACCTCGAGATATCATCGTGATGGTGGCAGATATCAATGCGTACAGCCCTGCGATTCAAGCGGTGTTTGGTAACGCACCTGGCGAACGTTACATTCCATACTCAATTTCGGATAGAACCGCAGACCAAGAAAGCCCAATTCTCGCGGCGTTTCTCCAGCTGGTGGCTCTGCCTAATTCTCGTTGCCATGCATCGGAGTTACTCGAACTGCTCGAAATTCCTTCCATCATGGCGAAGTTTGAACTCGATGAGAAACAGTTTGAGCAAGCCAAGCAATGGGTAGAAGAATCGGGCGTACGTTGGGGAGTCGATGGCGGTACAGCCAGTGAGTTTGACCTTCCGGCAACCGAACAAAATACGTGGCTATTTGGAATTCAACGCATGCTGTTGGGTTATGCGATGTCAGACGCTCATGGACTTTATGAGGGAGTAGATGACCAGATTGCGCCTTACAATGAAGTGCAAGGTATGGCTGCTGAGCTTGCAGGCAAGCTTGCTCATTACATTGAGCGCATCAGTCACTATCGTCATGTTCTTGGCAATACTCAATCCATTGATAGCTGGCGAGAGCAATTGAATTTAGTGCTAGAAGACTTCTTTAAAGTGGAGCTCGAGGGTGAGCTGGCATTGAAGTCGATTCGCGACACATTAGGCCAATTAAAGGAGCAGTTATCGGACGCGCAGTATGACGCTGAACTTGCTCCTGCTATCGTATCGCAATACTTAACCAATAAGCTCTCAGGTACTCGAGTCAGTCAGCGTTTCTTAGCGGGCCAAGTGAACTTCTGTACGCTAATGCCAATGCGTTCTATTCCCTTCAAGACGGTGTGTTTACTTGGCATGAACGATGGTGTCTACCCAAGAACGATGCCACCAGAAGGCTTTGATTTGATGAACGGTCGAACCCGCCCTGGTGATCGCTCACGCCGAGATGACGACCGATACCTATTCCTTGAAGCGATGTTATCTGCGCAGCAAACCCTATACATCAGCTACGTGGGGCGTTCGATCCAAGACAACACTGAGCGTGTTCCGTCTGTCCTAGTCTCTGAGTTAATGGAGTATTGCCAACAGAACTACTGCTTAGTGGGCGATGAACAACTCGGAGTGGATGATTCTGGTAAGAAGCTGGTTGAATTTATCACCTCGCATCATGCTATGACGCCATTTAGTCCTGCATCATTTACCCAACCAGCAATGAGCTATGCAAAAGAGTGGTTGCCAGCGGCCAATCGCCAAGGTCAGAAGAGTGGTGAGTTTAAGCAAGCCCTTAGTGATTACCTATTGGGTGCAACCTATCCGCTAGAGCTGGATTTGGTAGAGCTGCAACGATTTTGGCGTTTACCCGTGCAATATTTCTTCAATCGTCGCTTAAAAGTGATGTTTGAACCCCCACTTCCGGTGATGGAAGACGATGAGCCATTTGCTCTGAATGGTTTGGAAAGCTATCAGATGAAATCCCAACTGCTTGAGCTCTTACTAGAGTGCGAACGTAAGGGGGAAGCCGTTGAACAGGCAGTCGATGATTTTACTCGAATACAGCGTGCTCAAGGTAAGCTGCCGATTGAAGCGTTCGGAACCATTGAGTTTGAAACCAACCGTGTACAAGCAGAAGAGCTGGCCAAAGAAGTCGCATTTGTTACAGCGAGTGCTCAACAAGACATTGAGGTTAACCTGGCCTTGAACGCGCTAGGTGAAAGCAAACCGGTTCGTTTACTTGGCTGGCTGACAAACCACTATCAATCGGGTTTGATTCGCTATCGCAGCGGCAAGATCCGCTCACAGGATTACCTCTCAGCTTGGATTGATCATCTCTGTATGAATGCCCAAGGGATAAGTAAAACCACGCATCTCATTGGGTATGACAAAAAAGAAGGGGTGGTTCACTTTACCTATCCACCGCTTGATTCAAAAGACCAAGCATTATCGCTACTTAATGAGTTAGTGCGTTTGTTCTATCAAGGTATGACTGAGCCGCTGCCATATTTCCCCAAGACTGCACTTGCGGGTGTTGAGGCTGGATTCAGCCGTGGAGGAGCTTGGGCAGATGATGAAGATAAAGCGCTGAAAAAAATGGCAGAAACCTTTAATGACAGCTATGCATTCACTGGCGAAGGCCGTGATAGCTATATTTCAAGGATCTGGCCTGAATGGACGGATGAACTCGCGACTCAACAACGTTTGTATGCAAGTTTGGTATTGCAAGCGCCACGACTAGCAGCTCAAGACATTGCTGATGGGAAAGAGTAATCGATGAAGAGAGAATTAAAGTGGCCGCCAGTAAATCATTATTAGTGTAGGGCGTTCGCTGTGCGGCCACAGGTCAGAGGGACCATAATTAGGTTGAGCCTAATGAGAACTTCAGGCATGTCTCGGCTCGTGGCGCGCATACTAACGAGAAGCGGATCCTTGATCCGTGAGGTAGATCCCAACCAAGTATACATAATACTGTTTTGTATTAACTTGAACGCAGTTTTTTCGGTTGGATCACATTTAAAGAGCATCTTCTTTTTGCATAGAGAAGATCAAGACAAGAAAGATGAAGGCATTTTGCATGACGCAGCCAACTGTCACACCACAAAATCTTGATACCATGACCTTCCCGCTACACGGTGCGCGTTTAATCGAGGCATCTGCGGGTACGGGTAAGACCTTTACTATCGCAGGCCTGTATTTACGCTTGCTGTTGGGGCATGGGAACGATCAAACTAAGCATCAAACGCCACTGACCGTTGATCAAATATTGGTTGTGACCTTTACTGAGGCGGCAACAGCTGAGCTTCGTGACCGTATTCGTGCCAGAATTCATGACGCTCGCATCGCTTTCTCGCGTGGGTACAGTGATGACCCCGTGATCGATCCTTTGCTTGAAGAGGTATCTGACCATAAGCAAGCGGCGCAGATCTTATTACAAGCAGAAAGGCAGATGGATGAAGCAGCGGTATACACCATTCATGGTTTCTGCCAACGCATGCTGACACAGAATGCCTTTGAATCAGGTAGTCGATTTAACAATGAGTTTGTGACTGATGAGAGCCATTTGAAAGCTCAAGTGGTGGCCGATTATTGGCGTCGCAACTTCTATCCTTTGCCAATGAACCTGGCCGGAGAAGTCCGCAACATTTGGTCTTCACCTTCAGCTTTGCTCTCGGATGTAACTCGCTATCTTACGGGTTCGCCGCTTAAGCTCAGTGTTGAACCGATGCAATCTGGATTAGCAGAATTGCATCAGCAAAATATCGATAAGGTGAAGGCGCTTAAGTTTCAGTGGTTGGAGAGTTGCGACGATTTCCATGCATTGATTTCTGGCTCCGATGTGAACAAACGCAGCTATACGAAGAAATCACTACCAACTTGGTTGGATGTAGTCACCGCTTGGGCTGAGAGTGAAACCACGGATCACCACTATCCAGATAAGCTAGAGAAGTTTGCTCAGAGCATTCTGACGGAGAAAACGCCCAAAGGAACGCCTCCAACGCACGCTGTTTTTGAAGCTATTGATGATTTTTTAGCACAACCTGCTGACTTAAAACCCGCGATGTTGGCACATGCGATTACTCACTGCCGTGAGATGTTAGCGAAAGCCAAAAATGCAAAGCAGTGGCTTTCTTTCGACGATCTGCTCACTCAATTATCGGCGGCAATCGATGTGGATGATGAGGCGCTGCTTACTGAGCGGATTCGTCAACTCTACCCGGTGGCGATGATTGATGAATTCCAAGATACGGATCCACTTCAATACAGTATTTTTAGTCGAATCTATCTGGCGAATCCGCAATCTGGCTTATTTATGATTGGTGACCCGAAACAGGCGATCTACGGCTTCCGTGGTGCCGATATCTTTACCTACATCAAAGCAAGAAATCAGGTGACCGCCCATTATACTCTGGGTACAAACTGGCGCTCCAGTGCCGATATGGTTGAATCGGTGAATCAGATTTTTGCTACGCCAGAAAGTGCGTTTATTTATGATCAAGACATCCCTTTCTTACCCGTAAACTCGAGCCCGAATGCAGATAAGCGGGCTTGGTTTATTGATGATAAGAAGCAAAAAGCGATCACCTACTGGATGCAAGATACCGAAGAGAAACCACTGCCAAAAGGCGAGTACCTGACCTGTATGGCGGAGGCAACGGCCAGTCAGATTCAATCTATTCTGACCGCCTCTCAGCAAGGTAAGGCGCAGTTTCACTCAGGGAAAACGCAGCATAACATCGAAGCCGGTGATATTGCGGTATTAGTGCGAACCGGCAACGAAGGCCGCTTAATCAAAGAGGCATTGGCAGAGCAAGGCATTGCCAGCGTTTACCTTTCTAACCGAGACAGTGTGTTTACCAGTACTGTTGCGCAAGATGTGCAACGCTTACTGCAAGCCGTATTGACCCCAGAAAACGATCGAGCTTTAAGAGCGAGTTTGGCCTCTGAGCTGTTTGCTCTGGATGCAGCAACCTTAGACCAGTTAAATAATGATGAAGTTGCGTGGGAAAACGCCATCAACGAGTTCAAAGAGTATCGTAAGCTTTGGCTAATGCGTGGCGTACTGCCGATGCTGCGCAGTGTGATGGCGAAGCGTCACATCGCTGAACGTCTACTTGAAGAAAGCCAAGGTGAACGGGTTCTAACTGATTTGATGCATCTAGGTGAACTACTGCAACAAGCCAGACAGGACGTTGACAGTGACTACGGTATGTTGCGTTGGTTAGCTGAATCGGTACAAGAGGCACACGAAGGGCTAGGTGGAAGCGATGAAGAGATACAGCGCTTGGAATCAGAGCGAAACTTGGTCCAAATCGTCACAATCCACAAGTCTAAGGGCTTGGAATATGACTTAGTCTTCTTGCCATTCGTTGCCAGCTACCGAGAGGCAAGTGAAGGTAAGTACTATGATGCTGACAGCGACAACACAATTCTCGACATCACCAATGACAAGGCATCATTGGCCCAAGCAGATAAAGAGCGTCTTGCAGAAGACTTACGACTCATTTATGTCGCCTTAACTCGTGCAGTATATGGCTGTTTCATTGGCTTGGCGCCTTTACGAAAGGGGCGCTCTACCAAAGAGCCGACTGGCGTGCACTTAAGTGCGATTGGCTACCTATTGCAAGATGGTAAAGAAGCTGGCATTGCTGAGTTGAATAGCCGCGTCCAACAGCTAGTTATAGCAAACAAGGCTGCTGATACTTGCTCGCCGCCAGAAAGACTCGAGCAACAATACCAAATTCAAGATGACCTCGAGGTGGAGTTAACAGCGCAAGAGCTTACCGCCGATATTGATAGGAATTGGCGTATCACCAGTTACTCGGGATTGGTGAAGCAGGGGAGCCATGGAGCACATCATGATGTGCAGTTTGATGCGTCGAGTGAGGTGTCTGGCTTTGATATTGATTCTGCACAAGAGCATGATGAGGTCGAGTTGGTGGAACCTGAGCGTTCAATCTTCACCTTTCCAAGAGGCGCACGCCCAGGTACCTTCTTGCACACGCTGTTTGAAGAGGTTGAGTTTACCCAACCTGCAACCACGGAAGAGAACACAGGGACTATTACCCGTTTACTAGAAAGCGAGCAGTATGAACCAGAGTGGTTGCCAATTTTGCAACAGCTGGTGGATACCGTTCTCGCGACCAAGTTGGATGGAAAATCTCTGGTTTTGAACCAGAAAGGTCCAAGTCAACGCTTGGTTGAAATGGAGTTTTTGTTACCCATTGAAGTCCTTGCGGCACCAGCTCTTAATCGCGTGATTCAATACTATGACCCACTATCTGCGAAAGCTGGCGAGTTGGGATTTAAAACTACTCAAGGGATGCTGAAAGGTTTCATTGACTTGGTGTTTGAGCATCAAGGTCGATACTACGTACTTGACTGGAAATCCAACCACTTAGGGGATGATTCCAGTGCTTATCATGGTGCGGCATTGAAAGAAGCGATGGCCGATCACCGCTATGATCTCCAATACCAGATCTACGCTCTCGCTCTGCATCGTTTTTTACGCAGCCGTGTAGCGAATTATGATTATGAGCAGCATTTTGGAGGTGTCTATTATCTGTTCTTACGTGGTATGGATGGACAGTCAGAGCAAGGTGTTTTCTCTGCCAAACCATCGTTGGAGTTTCTTACAGAAATGGATCGGTTAATTGATGGTGATTCGTTGGCTGATATTGAGCGAGAGCGCCAGCTGAAAAGCTCAGAAGATGAATCGACGTCTGGTCAAATGGGGTTAGGTATTTAATTTAATGATGAGTATAACGATGACAACACCTCTCATGACGACCTTGGAGGCGCTGGCTAAACGTGGAGCGATTCGTCAACTTGATTATCAGTTCGCACGATTTATTCAACAGCAGTGCCTTGCGAGTGAAGAAGGAGTTGCCGATGCAATCGGCTTTATTGCCGGAGTGCTGAGCCATGAACTTGGTAAGGGTAACATCTGTATCGTGCTTGACGCGGAGATGCAAGTTGATACCGCTGTGCTACTCGGACTGTATGGCGAATCAGCGCTAGCGCTTAATCAACACATCTTAACAGTCGATTGGAGTACGCTTTTAAGCCAGAGTAGTGTCGTTGGTAAGCAGCATCAAACTCGACCATTAATCTTCGACGGTGAAAGACTTTATCTTCATCGTTACTGGCACTATGAGATGACACTCGCTAACCGTTTGAATGACTGGAGTGTGGCCGTCGATTTATCTAGTGACCAAAAGATTGCGTTGAAGGCATCTCTCAATAGATTGTTTGAGCGCAGCTACAGCTTCTTGTTCAAGGCGTTAAAGGCTGTACAAGAATCCAATCAGAGTACCCAAGTCATCCGTCAGCAGCTGGTGTGTGATCACCTTGACGTGGTAGACAGCGGTGCTTTAAATTGGCCAGCGATTGAGCAGGTGCTTGCACAAGCCGTGCAGATTAAGGATCTCGAAAAGCTCAATGAACTGGTCCCTCAATCTGTGTGTGTGAACTGGCAGAAAGTCGCTGCTGCAGTCGCATTAACTCGCCGGTTCTCAGTGATTTCAGGTGGCCCAGGCACCGGTAAAACCACCACAGTAACCAAGTTGCTTGCCGCCTTGATCGAACAGGCGCAACAGGATGGACACGAGCCAAGTATTAAGTTGGTCGCTCCAACCGGTAAAGCGGCGGCGCGCCTCACTGAATCCATTGGTCAAGCGATTGAACAACTGCCGCTCGATCCATCGATCAAAACGCGAATCCCTACCGAATCGAGCACGCTTCACCGCCTGTTGGGTGCAATACCAGGGCGTGCCGAGTTTCGTCATAATCGTGACAACCTCTTGCACCTAGATGTCTTAGTGGTGGATGAGGCCTCGATGGTCGATCTACCTATGATGTACAAGCTAATCGATGCATTACCAAAGCACGCTCGACTGATATTGTTGGGAGATAAAGATCAGTTGGCTTCAGTGGAGGCAGGGGCCGTACTAGGAGATATTTGCTCGTTTAATGCTATGGGGATGAGTGTTCCTCAAGGCCGATTGATTAGCGATCTCACTGGATACTCAACACTGGCCCAAAGCTCACCGCACGTTCAGAGTCATGCTGCGGTCGCGGATAGCTTATGTATGCTGCAAAAGAGTTACCGTTTTGATGCGCGATCTGGGATCGGTCAATTGGCGAAAGCAATCAACTCTGGCTTTGCTAAGAATGTCGATAGCGTACTAGCGAAGGGTTTTGGCGACATTGAGGTTCTGCCACTAGCAAGTGAAAGCTATAACCAAATGATTCGCTCTTTGGTTGAGCAGTACAGTGTTTATCTCAAAACTGTTAAAGATGATGTGCTTAAAGAGCAGAGTCAGAATCAACGAGCGAAGCAAGCGTTGCAGGAGTTTGCCCAATGTCGATTATTGTGTGCAGTGCGTGAAGGCGACTTTGGTGTTACTGGATTGAACCAGCGTATAGAACGAGCCTTAAGTGCTCGCCGTATGATTCAAACTCAAGATGAGCTTTGGTACCCGGGACGTCCTGTAATGATCACCCAGAATGACCACGGACTGGGGTTATATAACGGTGATATTGGCATTTGTATGCTGGATACTGACGGTGAAGATGTTCGTTTAAAAGTCTATTTTGAATTACCTGATGGCAGCGTCAAAGCAATATTACCGAGTCGAGTACCAGAGCATGAGACGGCTTATGCTATGACGATACACAAGTCTCAAGGTAGTGAGTTTCAGTTTACTTTGATGATCCTGCCGCCGGACTTCAGTCCAGTTTTGACGCGAGAACTGGTTTACACCGGAGTAACGAGGGCGAAGCAGCGATTGATGTTGCTGACTGACTCCGCTGTGCTAAAAAGAGCGGTGAAAGCCAAGACGCAGCGAGCGAGTGGGTTGATTGCTAGGCTGAATAACTAACGCGCTAGAATTCATTAAAAAAGGCAGCGAGGCTGCCTTTGCTTTTGGTATCAAGCGATAAGATCAAATACTGTTAGTAAAAGATATTTCGTTGATCTTATATTGATTCTTACAGTTAAGAAGAAACTCTTTAAGTTCCTCGCTCGCAGGGAAGACACAATGAACATTGAGTCCCTCCAAAAAGCGATTGTCTGCCATATCCCAAAAACTTTGTATTGAGTTACAGATAATGGTTCTCATAGTTTTGCTCTTTTTATTAAAGGGCAATCCATGCGGTATTGTCGTTTTATTCACACTCATGCAGTCCATCATGGCGCGGTCGTATGTTAAATGACCGAGTTGCATATGGAAAGTCTTCCGTATAAAAAAACATCGTTCAAATTGATCTAAGATAACTTCCTGTATAAGCCTAGGGCTAAACCTGCAGTGAGAGGATCTTGGATTTTCTTTGATAGTTGTAGAGGTTTTGTTTCTCCATCGGTAACTCCTCAACAGAAATCTCATAGAAACCTTGCTCTCTGAACCAGTGTAAACTGTGCGTAGTAAGGACGAATATTTGGTCGATGTCTTTGGATAAAGATTGTTGCTTCATGTGATTGAGTAGCATTAAGCCACGGTTTCCATCGCGGTAGTCTGGGTGAATAGCCACACACGCCATTTCCGCCATTCGTGCCTCTTGATATGGGTAAAGCGCTGCACAACCGATGATCAATCCATCCTTTTCGATAATAGTGAATTGATGGATCTCTTGCTCAAGCTGTTCACGAGAGCGGCGTACCAACACACCTTGTTCCTCTAGTGGACGAATCAGTTTTAAGATCCCGCCAATATCATCGATGTTGGCTAATCGAACCTGCTCAGCACTTGCCTTTACGACTTGGGTACCGATACCGTCGAACGAGAACAATTCTTGAATCAGTGCCCCATCCTCCTGATAACTGATCAAGTGGCTACGTCGAACACCTCCGCGACAGGCTTTGAGTGAGGCTTGCAGGAAACGAGTCGTGCCCGTTGAGGTGTCATCGTCATCGGATGAATAGAGGGGAGTCGCTGAAATGATCTCTTCAGCTTCGCGTGGAAATAGCTCTGCAATCACACGACCACTTGGGTCTATAACCCCTTGCTCAGAACAGAAGCCAATCAATTTTTCTGCTTGTAAACGAATCGCAACCTGGGTGGCTACTTCTTCTGATTGTAGGTTGAAACACTCGCCAGTCACGGAGCTTGCTATAGGGCCAAGTAGCACTATTGAGCCCTGATCGAGCGTTCGGTTGATACCATCGATATCAATCCGACGGATACGCCCGCTGTGGCAATAATCGACACCGTCATCAATTCCAAGAGGTTGGGATATAACGAAATTACCACTGACAACGTTGAGTTGATTTCCCGCCATCGGTGTGTTGCCTAGGCTCATCGATAGTCGTGCCGTAATGGCTAATTGCAGTTGTCCGGCTGCCTGCATGACTAACTGTAGCGCTTTTTCATCAGTGACACGCACACCATTGTGATAGGGCGTGTGGTATTGGTTGTCTTTGAGAATCTGATTAATCTGAGGCCGAGCGCCGTGTACTAATACGATTTTTACCCCTAGACTATGTAGGAGTGCAATATCGTTAATGATGTTACCAAAATTGGAATCGGCAACCGCCTCTCCCCCAAGCATAATGACCGTGGTTTTTCCACGGTGAGCGTTGACATAGGGAGTAGACTGTCGAAATCCTTTTACTAGTGCCGTACTTCTTATTTTCACAATTTAATTTGCGCATCTGTTTAACTATGCGTTAATAATGATTCTTTATTCAGTTTTGAGCAAGTATTTTCTCAAGAAAGTGAAGCTAAGGTTTGGAAGCAAGCGCAAGAAAAAATTAATAGTATGTTGTATTCTATTTATTCTTGCGTAGAGTGGAGCGCGCACTTTTCAAATGGGCATATAGGCTTAGCTTGTGGCAGTTGATGTGAAACCAAACAAAATTGATGAGATCACCAAGAATCTCTACCCAGAAGTTGATACTTCTAACACCAAGCGCAAAAGAAAGATTATCGAGCGTGTGCTAATTGTGTTAGCACTGATTGGTAGTGCTGCTGTGTTCGGTTTATACAGCGATTTGTTTGGTCGATATGTTGAACAAACCTATCCCAAATCAGATGTCTATGGAGAATGGCAGGAGCAGAAAGTAGCCGAGTATGCGAAGGAATACATCCTACTGTCTGATGATGGGGTTATCAAAGACGGAAACCTGATATCGACAAGCTTTGATTACGATGGTCGATACTTGGAATATACTACCGGTGAAGGGGTGTTTCGTTATCGCTTTACTGATGATGCTCGCACACAAATGGTTCAAGTTTCTGACAACCACTATAATCCAGTTTTTATTTTGGTAGGAAAGCACAAAAAACAACTCCGTTAACACTTTCCTATTTGCGCTAGTTTGCATAGTTTGTCATTCTGTTGCCACTGATACCACCGGATGGCTAATGTGTTAAATAAAATCCTCCCTTTAAGCTTAATTTCTATTCTTGCGGGTTGTGCTCAATCAACCGATCGCGCTCAACAATATCTTGATGGCGAATTCCCACAAATACTGAACAAAGTCGAAGTCGTTGAGTCAGATAAGCCTCAAGATTTTACTAAGTTTCAACAGCAAGCTGAGCTTGTGACCGAGCGTTCTCCTTCAATGGCACAAAGCTATCAACCTTTATATGACAAACTCAATGAATGGGTACTTCAGAGTGGTCAGCCCGCGGAGCTTAGTGCTTACGGCATTCAAGCCGCTCAACTCGGTGGTGGCGATAAGCAAGGCAATGTCATGTTCACGGGCTATTTCTCACCTGTGATGGAACTGCGTCATACGCAAAACGAAGAGTTCCGTTATCCTGTTTATGCTCTGCCAGATTGTGAAAAAAAATGTCCAACACGAGCAGAAATTTATTCCGGAGCGTTAGAAGGTCAAGATCTGGTTTTGGGTTACGCAGCGAACCGAATTGAGCCTTTCATGATGGAAGTTCAGGGCAGTGGATTTGTCCACTTTGAAGACGACGATACTCTTGAATACTTCGCTTATGCGGGGAAAAATAACCACCCTTACGTTAGCATTGGTCGTGTATTGATTGAACGTGGAGAAGTGGAGCGTTCTAAGATGTCTCTCAAGGCAATCAAAGAGTGGGTTTATGAGAATGATGAAGCCACCGTTCGAGAGCTGCTAGAGCAAAATCCTTCCTTTGTTTTCTTTGAACGTCGAGAGTCTCACGATGTAATGGGGTCCGCGGGGATTCCTCTGCAACCAATGGCGGCTGTCGCGGGTGATCGTTCCATCCTACCAATGGGCACACCGATCTTAGCTGAGGTACCATTGCTTAATCAAGATGGTACGTGGAGTGGGGCACACCAACTGCGTCTGTTGCTTGTGTTAGATACGGGTGGTGCAGTGAAACAAAATCATCTGGACCTCTATCATGGTATGGGACCGCGAGCAGGTACTGAAGCGGGTCATTACAAGCACTTTGGCCGCGTTTGGAAGCTCGGCTTAGACGGCTCTGCAACCCAAGCACCTTGGGCGATGCCACCAGAGAAAAAAGAGTAGTAACTTTAAGTAACTTACTTGACTGTTGACCTTTATTGAAAGAGTGCGTATAAATCGCACTCTTTTGTTTTTCTACTACCTTGGAAATTTCATTATGCGTGAACTTGATGCTCCAGCTTCAGAAAGCTACGACCAACGATTTGGTGGTACTCGACGACTTTACGGTAACAGTGAAGTTGAGATTCTTCGAGCTGCTCACGTATGTGTAATCGGTATTGGTGGTGTTGGTTCATGGGCGGCTGAAGCGCTTGCCCGTACCGGTATCGGTGAGATTACCCTTATCGATATGGATGATGTGTGCGTAACCAACATTAACCGTCAGATTCACGCGATGACCGGCACAGTAGGCCAAAGCAAAATCGAAGTGATGGCAGAGCGTATCAAGCTGATTAACCCTGATTGTAAGGTTAACTTAATTGATGACTTTATTGGCCCTGATAACCAAGCGGAATACCTGACCAAAGAGTACGATTACGTGCTTGATGCGATTGATAGCCTAAATGCGAAAGCCTCACTGCTTGCATACTGCCGCAGTAATAAAATCAAGGTGATCACGACGGGTGGCGCTGGTGGTCAAGTCGATCCAACACAGATTAAAGTGGCTGATCTGACCAAAACGATTCAAGATCCATTGGCGAAAAAACTTAAGGATACGTTGCGTCGCAATCATAACTTCCCTAAAAACCCAGCTCGTAAGTTTGGTATTGAATGTGTGTTCTCCACCGAGCAGCTCAAATACCCCCAGCCAGACGGTTCAGTGTGCGGTGTAAAAGCGACGGCTGAAGGTCCAAAACGCATGGACTGTGCAAGCGGCTTTGGGGCGGCAACGGTTGTCACTGCGACGTTTGGTTTTGTGGCGGTTTCTCGTATCGTTGAAAAACTGATTCAGAAGTATCGTTCCTAGAAAGCTCAACAGATCCTATTATTGATTTATTACCCTGAGAACAAAACATGACAAACTTTCCAGTAATGCCTTTTGGCTCTGAAATATCCAGCGATGATGTGGTTGCCACCATGCAGAAGTTTTCTGGTTGGGAAGACCGTTATCGTCAGGTTATTCAATGGGGTAAAAAACTGCCAAAAATGGCGGAAGAGCTTAAATCTGATCAAGTCATCGTTGCGGGCTGTGAAAGTCAGGTTTGGTTGGTTAGCGAGCAAGTTGACGGAATCTGGTACTTCAGTGCCGATTCTGATGCCCGTATCGTCCGCGGTTTGATCGCTCTTGTTATGGCAGCATATCAAGGTAAAACCTCTGACCAAATCCAAGCATTTGATATCGACCAGTACTTTGAGAAAATTGGCTTGATAGCTCACTTAAGCCCATCTCGTGGCAATGGGCTCAAGGCGATTGTCGAGCAAATAAAAGCTATTGCAGCCTAGCAGGGTTCAGACTTAATTTTTTGAATCGTGAACGTTCCGCTACCAAGCTTTTTTCAAATCTATAGCGAAGCGTTCTAAAATCTAGACTCTTTAGAGCATATCTACCGCTTTCTCGATCGCTGCAATCAGTAGATCCACTTCCTCTTCGGTATTGTAGAGACCAAACGAAATTCTCACCGTACCTTTTACCCCAAATGCATCCATCAAAGGATGAGCACAATGGTGTCCAGCTCGCACTGCAATGCCCTGTTGGTCAAGCAATGTCGCGATATCTTGGTGATGGACCCCATCCATAACAAAGGTAATCACACTGGCATTGGCTTGATAACCAAGTACTTGGATATCTTCGATGTTCGATAGCGCGTTGTAAGTCTTTTGCTGCAGGTGGTGGATGTGCTGCTCGACAGCGCGCTGGTCAAACTGTTGTAACCAATTAATAGCCGCTTTGAGTGCAATGGCTCCGGCTACATTGGGGGTACCAGCTTCAAACTTACCCGGTAATTCGGAGAAGGTGGTTCCTTCAAAGCTGACTTTGCTTACCATTTTTCCACCACCGTGCCATGGGGGCATGGCTTCCAGTAGAGCAAGCTTTCCATAAAGTACACCAATACCTGCCGGGGCATAGAGCTTGTGACCGGAGAAAACGTAGAAGTCTGCGTTAAGCTGTTGCATGTTCACTGACTCATGAACAATACCCTGAGCTCCATCGACGACGATAACAGCACCATGTTGATGAGCAGTTTCTATAACCTGTTCGATAGGTTGACGACACCCAGTTACGTTAGTGATTTGAGCTAATGCAACGATCTTGGTTTTTTCGCTGAGGAGAGTGGTGAATGTATCGAAGTCAAATTCACCATTAGCGGTCATCGGCACTTTTACCACTTTAGCACCTGTTTGTTCTGCGACAATTTGCCAAGGCACGATGTTGGCGTGGTGTTCCATTTCGCTAACAAGGATTTCATCGCCAACCTGCAGTGTGCTGCGGGCATAGGTTTGAGCAATTAAGTTGAGTGCTTCAGTCGCACCGCGTGTCCAGATAATCTCTTTGCTTGATTGAGCACCAATATAGTCTGCCACACACTCACGGGCTTGTTCAAACTGAGTGGTAGCATGAGCGGTAAGGCTATGACTGCCACGGTGCACGTTGGCATTTTGGCTTGAGTAATAGTGTGTGATGCTATCGATCACGGCTTGAGGCTTTTGTGTGGTTGCTGCACTGTCTAGGTAGATCAGTGCTTGATCGTTAACCTGCTGCATTAAAGCTGGAAATTGGTTGCGGATAAGTTCGATATCTAACACGTTAGCTCTCTTACTTCTCAAGTCGTTTAATTTGTTCATATAAGGCTAGGTTGTTTGGTACAGCGATACCATGCATCTTAGCCGTTCGTATCAGGTGGCCGGTAATAAAGTCGATCTCTGTACGTCTTTTATTTGCGATGTCTTGGCGCATGGAAGAGTAGTTTTGCGCCGTCGCACGAATCACCTGGTATACCCTATCATTGAGCTCTTGTTGAGAAAGTGGAACATATTCGGCACTGAGCACTTGATGAATTTCGTGCAGTACCGCAGAGATTATAGATTCAAAATGAGAATCGGCTAAGTCCCCATTTCTGCATTGCTCAATTGCAGTGAGTGGGTTGATTGCGCAATTGATAGCAAGCTTATTCCATAACGCTGTCTGTATGTTGTCGGCCCATTCCACTTTAGGTAGCGCATGGTTGAGCACTTCAACGAGGAAGCGACATTGTTCACCTTTGCAGTTGTATGCTCCTATTTGGGTGGCACCTTGACCAGTATGGTGAATCGAATGTTTATTTGGTTTGAATGCGCCGTGTGTCGTGGTTGCGAGTAGTACAGGGTAGTTCGCGAGTTCTGCTGAGATATCATCGACAGCACCCATACCGTTGTGCATAAAGACTAAAATAGTGTCTTGGTTTAACTGAGGTAGCACCTTTGCTAAGGCATCCTTCACCTGCCAAGCCTTGACCGTGACTAGCAGTAAGTCGCAGTTTTTTAGTTTTTCACTGTTGTTGTTATCAAACAGAACTGGAGTTTGTTCATCGGGCGAGAGCTCTAAAGAGGACTCACTTTCACGACTCCACAACGCAACACTATGGCCTGCTAGTTTCAGCTTCGTTGCCCACAGTGAACCGACGGCGCCAGGCCCAAGGATTGTAATATGCACGGAAATATCTCGTTTTGCAGCGATGGGCGTAAGGATAAAGGGGAGAGGGAAGAAAGCAAACAAAAATGGCACCACGAGGGTGCCATTTAGGGATTTACAGCGTTCTACAATTAGAAGTTGTATTGTAGACGGTAAATTAGAAGATCTTGGTAGTCTTCACGAGCTAGCTTGTTCACTGTGTAACGGTAAAGAACACCAGTTGACCAACCTTTGTGGAAGTTCCACATTGCGTTGATCGAGCCGTTTAGACCCCAGTCACCACCTTGAGCGGCTGCGTAATCTGAGTTACGTGCAAATTCGTACTCTCCCCACGTAGAGAAAGTAAAGTTTTGACCTGCAATATCGGTATTGTAGTAACCAGTCCAACCTAGCATACCGCCGTTTGAGCCTGAGTCGATTGAACTATAGTTGTCATCGCTAAGGTCTGTAAAAGTAGCGTTTACTTGGTGAGCACCGATGAATGGTGTGAACGCCCAACCGTTACCTTTTAGACCTGTGTAACCAAGACCTAGTACACGGTTTTGTTCGTGGAAGCCTGAGTCTGCGTCTGTGTTGTAAACTTGAGCGTAAAGGCTAACGTTAGTATCCATCAGGTTGTAGTGGATAGTACCTTTTAGAGAAGCACCACGATCGTCTCCAGAACGGTCTACACCTTCGTAGTCATAGAAACCGTAAACTTGGCCCCAATCGAAAACTGCTCCACCATCGATACCGATTACCGCTTGGTTACGATCTGAGATGTCGCCACCGTTATTATCAGCATCGTTGCCAAAGCCGTGATCCCAAACTTGGTAGTCTGCATACATGCTACCGAAACCGAAAAGATATTCTGCTTGTACTGGAGCAACTGCAGTTGCTGCTACTACGCCTAGAGCTAAAAGTGATTTACGCATATTGTGGTGAACTCTTGTGTAATGGTTGAGTATTTAATCGCTTATCCATGCGTTAATAATTCCGATATGGGGCGCATCTTAATGACTTTGGTCGCAAAATAAAGTGGTAAAACTACGCTATTACACCTAAAAGTGTGATGTAAATCACCTTTTTAGATGGTTTTATAAATTTTTGAGGAACTTTTCGCAAAACGTTTGCGCAACCGTTTAGCTGGCTGAAGAATTTGAACCGCGATTGATCCTCTGAAATGAAGCTGCGTAATTAGTCATGAGACTTAAAGTACGAGAGGTGTTCATGACCGAGTTAATGCTATTTCCTTTGAATTCAGTTGTACTCCCTGAAGGCAAAATGAACCTAAGGATTTTCGAACCAAGATATAAGCGTATGGTGAAGGAATGCTGTGCGAATGACATTGGTTTCGGCATGAACTTGGCCAGCGGCCGCAAGAGCACCTCAGGTATCACTATCTCTACAGTCGGTACGATGGTGAAAATCATCGACTTCGAAACCCTACCAGATGGACTACTCGGTATTACCGTTGTCGGTAATCAAAGATTCAGCTTGCAGCAGGTTTGGAGTGAACACGATGGTTTAAGGAAAGCAAAGGTTGAGTGGTTAGATAACTGGAATCATTCAGAACTCAACGGCAGCGATTCTTTCTTGAGTGTTCAGCTCGAACAGATCTATAACAAATTCCCGCAGTTGGGAGCTCTCTATTCCCACCGCTTTTTTGACGACGCCAGTTGGGTCGCCCAAAGGTGGTTGGAATTATTGCCTCTTGAAAGCGAGCAATTTGAACTACTCACGTCGGCATCCTCGTGTCAGCCTTCAATAGATTTTTTGCGCAGCGCCATTGAATGTCCATCTCCGAAAGAGACAAGACAATGAAAAATTTAATCTCAACAGCGGCCGTGATTTCAGCGACACTCTTACTTGTAGGCTGTCCAAAAGACGACGACAAGCCGCCACAAACGAACCTTCAAGCAGTCCATGCGTCTTCTGATGCACCTAGAGCAAATGTATTAATCAACGGTACGAAGGAACTGGATAGCGTGGATTACGCTCAAGCGTCAGGTTATTTGAGTTTAGATGAAGGTTCTAACTCGATTCAGGTCGATGTACAGCTGCCTGGTGGCGAGCTATTTACTGCTATTCCCAACTCCACTTTTGATCTCTCTTCTGATACAGACTACACCGTAATGGTTGTCGGGGATGTCGCTGCTAATTCTGTCGATGCACTTGTCGTGACTCGTCCGGCAGACGGCGAGGCAGACAGTACAACGCTAGATCTTCAAGTGGTGCATGCTGCGTTTGATATACCAGACGTCAATGTAATCGTGACAGGGCCTGCGACTGGTGGATCTCCAACCACGCTCGCCACTCTAGGTTATGAAGCATTTACTGGCGTGCTCAACATTGAAGCAGGTTATTACCAAATTCAGTTGGAAGCGGGCAACGCGATAGTATTCGATTCTGGCATCGTGTCACTGGCTGCGGGTAGTGAACTTACAGTAGCTGCAGTGAAAACCGGCGACTCAAGCAGCAAATCCCCGGTCAAACTTATAGTAATGGACGGTTCAGGCTCTTCTATAATTAACGATATTAATGAAGTCGCCGAAGTTCGTATCGGTCATTTGGTGAGTGATGCGCCAGCCGTTGATGTAGATGTGACTGGGCCAGCTAATCAGGCTTTGGCCGCGGTAACATTCCAAACTATTACACCGTTCCTTGATCTGCCAGCGTCAGGTACCTACGACATCTCAATCGTAGACAACGCGACTAGAACTGCAGACATTCTAAGTGCACCAGGCGTGAGCTTTGAAGCGGGTATGGACTACAGCGTTTACGCGTCGGGACAGGTCGCTCTAAACAACATTTCACCGCTAGTAGTTGTTGAAGAACGTAGACCTGTAGCAACCAGTGCTGTGGTGAATATTACTCACGCTGCAGCCAACCCAGCGGCAGCGACAGTAGATATTTTCATCAACGGTGATCTGGCTGTAAGTGATTTCCCGTATAAAGAAGTTATAAGTGGTGTCTACCTTGCTGAAGGTTCTTACGACATAGATGTCGCACCAGCGGGAGCAGGTATCGGGAGTGCGGTAATATCAGCGACTATCCCATTGGTCTCTGGTGAGGTATATCAAATCATAGCGATTGACGATTCGACGTCATCTACTGGGTTTGGAGCGATAGCTTTACCAACAATTACAGATTAGACAAAGTACACAGAGCGCAGTGATGCGCTCTTCAGTTCAGAGATTAAGAATCTCTAAGGATAGGGCAGTATGCACGCAGAGAGTCCAATACCATCGAGTCGTCAGGAGTGGACGGCATGTATGGAGAAAGTGAAGGCGAGAGATAAAGCGTCTTTTGCCATCGTGTTCCGCTTCTATTCTCCAAAATTAAAACAGTTTGCTTTTAAGCATGTAGGAAACGAGCAGGTCGCGGTGGAAATGGTGCAGGAAACAATGGCTGCAGTTTGGCAAAAAGCGCACCTGTTTGATGGAACTAAGAGCGCGCTTTCGACATGGATATACACCATTGCTCGTAACTTGTGTTTTGACCTGCTGCGCAAACAAAAAGGAAGGGAGCTTCACGTTCATTCTGATGATATTTGGCCATCAGATTACATGCCTGCAGACTTAGTAGAACACTATTCTCCTGAGCAGGACATGCTGAAAGAGCAAGTAGTGAAGTTTTTAGACAAGCTTCCAGAAAACCAAAGGTTAGTGGTCCAAGCGGTATACCTACAAGAGATACCGCATCAGCAAGTCGCAGACATGCTTGATATTCCAGTAGGGACAGTGAAATCGCGTTTACGCTTGGCCGTAGAGAAATTAAGACATTCGATTAAGGTGGAGGAAGTATGACCTATCATCCAACAAACATTCAGTTAGAGTCCTATGCCACCGGTACGATTGGAGCAGTTGAAGGGCTAGTTATTGCAACACATCTAGAAACGTGTGCCAAGTGTCGCGAAGCTGTTGATTCTTTTGAACATCAACACGCCCTAGTGCTTGAAAGTCATGACAGTGAATATGATGTGTCTATGGATAGTATATTAGATGACATTCTCTTAATGGACGTGGTGAGCGAGCCACTGACCCTACGCCAAAAAGCAACAATTGAAGTGAATGGAAAAGAATTCACTTTGCCCAAATCTCTGAGTCACCTCCCAGAGAAGATGGGTGAATGGCGTAGCTATGGCGGAAAAGTGTTTAGCTCTACTATTGATCTTGGTGAAGAAGAACGAGTTAATCTCTTGTACATAGGGGAAGATGTGCAGGTACCTCAACACTCGCACAAAGGAATGGAGTCCACCCTTGTTCTTCATGGTAGCTTCAGTGATGAAGGCGGTGAGTACGTAGAAGGGGATTACCTGTTCGCAGACGGTTCAACAAAACATTCACCACAAACAAAACCAGGGCAAGATTGCCTCTGCCTTACTGTTCTCACTGAGCCGATGGTATTCACCCAGGGCGTTGCGAGGGTATTTAATTTGTTCGGACGTGGCATGTATCCGTAAGAATGCTTGGAGAGCTAGAGAGCTAGAGAGCTAGAGAGCTAGAATCTAGAAAATAGAAAGCGAAAGCCCAGCCGTTGTGAAATAGCTGGGCTTTTAGTTTATCGAACTTGTTGAGGCAAAAAATTAACTGCTCACATCCTTCTTAGCCTTCTCTAGTAAGTCAGTAAAGTAGTGACGAAGCGAGTAAAGCATGATCAAGCTCGGGATAACCATCAATGCAGTGATGATAAAGAACAATGACCAGTCATTGAGGTAATCGACCAGTTCGCCACTGAACGAGGCGAGCGTTGTCCGCCCAAAGTTACCCAATGAAGCAAGCAACGCGTATTGGGTTGCTGAGAAGGCTTGACCGGTCAGTACGGTTAAGAAGGAAACAAAGGCGACGGTTGAGAATGCCGTAGTGAAGTTATCGACAATAATGGTTGCTAAAAATAGGTTCTCGCTAGGGCCAACCGATGCAATCCAAGCAAACATAAGGTTGCTAGCAGACATAGCGATACCGCCGATCATTAATCCGCGGACGATGCCAAACTTCACGTTAAACATGCTACCAACCAAGGTGAAGAATATTGTTGCACCCCAACCAATTAACTTCGAGTAGTAACCGATTTGTTCGTTGCTAAAGCCAATTTCTTTGTAAAATGGAATCGACATCCGACCCAAGAACGCTTCACCAATCTTAAACAAGAATACGAACAGGAGTAGCGTAACTGCGACTCTTACACCGTTGCGACGGAAGAAGTCTAAAAACGGCTCTACCGCAGTAACGGTAATCCAACTCATTAGCTGTGAACCCACCACCTGACTATGGCGCTGCTCTGCTTTTTGTTGTAAGGCTTCACGTTGAGTATTTGGCTCACCAACAAGAACGGTAAAACACATCAGCACGCCGATAATCACAGCCATGCCATAGTAAACCCCGTTCCAACCCATAGAATCTGCATTAATGAAGGCTAGGTAACCCGGAAGCGAGTAACCAGTCCACCAACCAATGACGGCCATTGCCGACGCTTGGGGCAATTTACTGGATTCAGACTTAGGAAAGGTGTCGATACGGAACGCATCAATAGCGATGTCTTGAGTCGCTGAAGCAATGGCGATACCTAAAGCCAACATCGAAGTAAACATCAAATCGTTGGCTGGATTGACACCGGCAATAAATAAGGTACAAACCAGTACGATCGACTGACACAAGAAAATCCAGCTGCGTCGTTGTCCCAACATTGCATGTAAAACAGGTAGCTTCACACGATCGACTAAGGGTGCCCATAAAAAGTTGATAGCATAGACAGCAAAGACACTACCGAAGTAGCCGATAGCAGCACGCGTTAAGCCTGCATCTTTGAGCCAGCCTGACATGTTGGAGCCAATGAGAACCCAAGGGAAGCCACTTGAGCATCCAAGCATAAACACCCACATAAGGCGTTTATCCATATAGCTTTTAATGGTTTGAGACCAAGTTAAGTTTGAAGAGCTCTCTGACATTCACGACTTCCTTGTTGAAAAAAAAGCAGTAGCCTTGGCTACTGCTTATTGTTGCTAAATTCGCTGTTACTCAATGATTAACGTTGCTTTGGTGATGATGATAGGTTCCACTGGTACATCACGCATACGACCTTGTGAGCGAGTCGGCTTTTGGGCCATTTGCTCAACGACATCCATACCTTTCACCACTTTACCAAACACTGCGTAACCTGGTGGACGCTGGTCAGCATCTAGGAAGTTATTGTCCGCATAGTTGATAAAGAATTGGCGAGTCGCAGAATCTGGGTTATTGGTACGAGCCATTGCAACGGTGCCTGTTAGGTTCTTCAAACCGTTGTCTGCTTCTAGTGGGATCGGCGCGTAGGTTGGTAGACGATTCATCTCCTGATCAAAACCACCGCCTTGAGCCATAAAGCCTGGAATTACGCGGTGGAACTGGCTGCCAACGTAACTGCCGTCTTCAACGTAACGGATAAAGTTCTTTGCAGAAATTGGCGCTTGCTTCTCGTTCACCTCGATAACGATTTCACCTAAGGTGGTTTCAAAGTGAACCTGAGGTGCTGCCCATGCAGTAAAGCTTGCAAGCAAAAGGCTTGGTAGTGCTAACCATTTCATTAGAAGCGCTCCTTAAGGTAACCGTTCAACTCTTGGTCATTAGCAATTTCTTTAAGGACAAGGTTAGTAACATCGTTCAATACTGTTTCGATCTCTTCGTTGCTTGCCGATAGAGAGCCTTCACGCTTAGCTGTACCTGTGAAAGTCTTAACGAGTTTGCCTTGTGGTGTCTCAGCAGTGATCTGGATGGTTACTTTTCCATCCATTTCGTTTTTCATCACAGTGTGCCTAACGTTCACTAGTGCTTCTTGGATTTCAACAATGATAGAGTTTTCGCTGTTTACTGTTAGGTCGAAGCCTTGAGACTGAAGCTGTTTAGCAACCGCGTCTTCAACTGAGATACGTACGTTCTGTTTTGGGTGTAGAGGCTCGATGTTTGAACGACCGCTATCGACGAGTGCTACATACTGCGCAGCACGTACGTCTTTACTTGTTAGATTCACTGTAGAGCCGGAAACGAGGTCACTGTTAGCAAGAGTCGCTTTTGGAGCAAGGTTAATTTGCTCTGGCTGTGGCGCAGCACACGCTGCAAGTAATGATACCGATGCCACCAGGATGAGTTTTTTCATTGTTGTTTCCTTTCCTTTTTGTAGACACATCAAGGGATTAAATTTTTAGTGTCTCAATCTTATTCAGAAATCGATTGAGTTCAAGCAATAACGGCGTTGAGCTAGCGGATTGCTTGTAAAATCACAAACTTATTGTTTCTTGACACCAAACTAACGTTGCTTCGGCCAAATAAGCGCACTAGTTTAGCCTCATAGCCAAGGTGCTGGTTACCAATAACAAGTAGCTTACCACCATTCGATAAAACATGTTTTGCGTCACAGAACATTTGCCAAGCAATGTGATCCGTAACCGCTTGTTGCTGGTGGAATGGAGGGTTGCACATGACCAAGTCGTAGCGCTTTGCCTCAAAACCATCCAAACAATTGTTTGCAACAAAGGTAAAGTTGTCACTGCTACCTAAGCTTTGTTCAACATTTCTTTTTGCCGAAGCAACCGCCATATAGCTTTCATCAACGCTAGTGATCTTAGCTTCAGGGTTGATCTGTCCTAATTTCACAGACAATACGCCGTTGCCACATCCAAGGTCGATAGCGTGAGTAATAGACTCATCTTGTGGTAAGTGTTTCAAGAAGAACCGCGCACCTAAATCGAGACTCTCACCTGAATAGACGTTGGGTAAGTTGTCTAGTTGATAATTCTCTCCATCGACATTCCAGCGAGTAATAGGGTCAACCGATTCGATTGGAGAACTGTCCGCAACAGAAAATACCAGGCGGTGCTTCTTCCAAGCCAATGACGTTTTGGTCGTACCCAAATAACGTTCGAAGAGTTTTAATGTCGAGGTGTGTATCTCTTTCGCTTTATTTACAGCAATAAAAGGTGTCGATGGTGACAGTGACTCTCTTAGTTGTGATAACTGCCATTTTAAATGGCGATTGCTTTTCGGTATCTGCATCAGAACGATATCAGCATCGCTTGGAATAGCCTGATTGGTGTCGAGCAGTGTAACTGGGTTTAATCCATTTTCCTTGAGGTTACTGAATGCCGCTTGATGCGAAATATAAGAGTCGCTCATCACTGTTACGCGATGTTTACTAGAGAACCAACAAGCAAGGGCGCCAAAGTTATCATTAAGAATAACGATGTGTTGATTATCTTCGAGTGCTAGTTCTTCAACATGATTAATCAGGTACTCATCACCCGCATCCCAGGCTTGTAGGGTTTCATTACTGCGCTTCGGATAGCGAAAGAGGTTTAGAGCACGATCGAATAGGGAGAGTTCAGTTTTCATCAAGTCAGTGTTTTGGTCTAGTTTCTGTCTTTATTGTCGCAAAAGCTCGCGTCGCAGGGAACCTATTTGATGATTTAGTGAAAAGTGATAGCTTAGTAGTCGCTCATCAATAGCAACCATTAATAGTAGTCAACTAGGGTGTGAAATTATGATTAAAGGCCCTAGTACTCAATAAAAACAAGAAAGGCACCTTCAATGTTACAGCAATCAATCGAATCAAAACTGGAAACGGGCTTACTACCATCGCACTTAGAGGTGATTAATGAAAGCTATATGCACAATGTACCTGCAGGCTCAGAGAGTCACTTTAAAGTGATTGTTGTTAGTGATGCATTTGAAGGCAAGCGTCTGTTACCTCGTCATCGCATGGTTAATGAGCTGTTAGCGGACGAGTTCAAACTAGGGTTACATGCTCTATCTATGCACACTTACACCAAAGAAGAGTGGGCTGCGCAAACTGGCGGTGTACCAGAAAGTCCTATGTGCCTTGGTGGGAATAAGTTGTAGCACGCAAAAAGTATTCCTCATTTATGAGTGAGAACAGCCATTCAGTATGTGAATTGACATTATTAACAATTCGATAATATGAAATGTTAAAGTAAATTGTGTCATTAATTGAATGGCTGAATACCACTAAAGTATGGTTTAGACAATAGATGTGCGATGCGTCAAAGTTATGAAAATTCGCTAGCCCTTATCCCTTCATTCCTATCAATTATTTCCACCATTCCCCTTATTGGTCATGGCAACCTAAACACAAAAAATGCTAGACTATCGCACCTGATAAATCTCGGTACTAGTTTGTAACGAGAATTTTAATTGGATGTTGCAGTGCGTAATTATTTCAATTTATGCGCTATAACACATATATGTCGTGTCAAGGGTATGACTGTTCAACCCTGAATTTACGCAATTAAAAGAATCTTTTTCCCGATAAAGTAGTGCAAGTGCGTATGATTACAATAAAGAAGGGTTTGGATCTTCCTATCGCAGGAGCTCCATCCCAGGTGATTAATGATGGTAAGTCCATCACTAAAGTCGCCTTGCTTGGCGAAGAGTACGTTGGCATGCGTCCTACGATGCATGCTCGCGTAGGTGATGAAGTGAAGAAAGGCCAAGTTCTTTTTGCTGATAAAAAGAACCCAGGCGTAGTATTTACTGCACCAGCAAGTGGCAAAGTTATTGAAGTGAACCGTGGCGCTAAGCGTGTTCTTCAATCTGTAGTGATTGAAGTAGCAGGCGAAGAGCAAATCACTTTCAATAGCTATGAAGCGAGTCAACTGGCAGGCCTAGACCGTGAAACGGTTAAAGCTCAACTGGTTGAGTCTGGTTCATGGACCGCTCTGCGTACTCGTCCGTTCAGCAAGGTTCCTGCAATTGAGTCTTCTACTCAGGCTATTTTCGTAACTGCAATGGATACTAATCCACTAGCAGCTCAGCCAGAGTTGATCATCAATGAGCAATCTGAAGCTTTCGTTGCAGGTCTTGATATCCTTTCAAGCCTAACTGACGGCAAAGTTTACGTGTGTAAGGGTGGCGAAAGCCTACCTCGTTCTGAGAAATCGAACGTCGAAGAACACGTATTCAATGGCCCACACCCAGCTGGTCTAGCTGGAACGCATATGCACTTCCTATACCCAGTAAGTGCTGAGAATGTTGCGTGGAGCATCAATTACCAAGACGTTATCGCGTTCGGTAAGCTATTCCTAACAGGTGAACTATACACAGATCGTGTTGTTTCACTTGCAGGTCCTGTTGTGAACAACCCTCGTTTAGTTCGTACTCAAGTAGGTGCTAGCCTAGAAGAGTTGACTGATAACGAACTAATGCCGGGTGAAGTTCGTGTGATCTCTGGTTCTGTACTTGCGGGTACTGAAGCATCTGGTCCACATGCATTCCTAGGACGTTACCACCAGCAAGTTTCTGTACTTCGTGAAGGCCGTGAGAAAGAACTGTTTGGCTGGGCTATGCCTGGTAAGAACAAGTTCTCTGTAACTCGCTCTTTCTTGAGTCACCTATTCAAAGGTCAGTTGTTTAACATGACAACAACGACTAACGGTAGTGACCGTTCTATGGTGCCAATCGGTAACTACGAAAAAGTACTACCGTTGGATATGGAACCAACATTGTTACTTCGTGATCTGTGTGCAGGTGATACTGACAACGCTCAGCGCCTAGGTGCACTAGAACTAGACGAAGAAGATTTAGCACTATGTACTTACGTTTGCCCTGGCAAATACGAGTACGGTGAGCTACTTCGTGAGTGTCTAGATAAGATTGAGAAGGAAGGGTAATTCATGGGCCTTAAAAAGTTTCTTGAAGACATCGAGCATCATTTTGAGCCAGGTGGTAAGCACGAAAAGTGGTTTGCGCTTTACGAAGCTGCAGCTACTGTGTTCTACACACCAGGTCTTGTAACGAAGAAAAGCTCGCATGTTCGTGATAGCGTTGACCTAAAACGTATCATGATTATGGTTTGGTTCGCGGTATTCCCAGCTATGTTCTGGGGTATGTACAACGCGGGTGGCCAAGCTATCGCTGCACTTAACCATATGTACGCAGGCGCTGAACTAGCATCTGTAATTGATGGTAACTGGCACTATTGGCTAACTCAAATGCTCGGCGGCACACTTGGCGCTGATGCAGGTTGGGGTAGCAAGATGCTGCTTGGTGCAACTTACTTCCTGCCTATCTATGCAACGGTATTCATCGTTGGTGGTTTCTGGGAAGTACTGTTCTGTATGGTGCGTAAGCACGAAGTTAACGAAGGCTTCTTTGTAACTTCTATCCTGTTCGCACTGATCGTTCCACCAACGCTTCCTCTATGGCAAGCAGCTCTTGGTATCACATTTGGTGTTGTGGTAGCGAAAGAGATCTTCGGTGGTACGGGTCGTAACTTCCTTAACCCTGCGCTTGCTGGTCGTGCGTTCCTATTCTTTGCATACCCTGCACAGATTTCTGGTGACGTAGTATGGACTGCTGCAGATGGCTTCTCTGGTGCAACAGCACTGAGCCAATGGGCACAAGGCGGTAACGGTGCACTAGTGAACACAGTTTCTGGTGAAGCTATCACTTGGATGGACGCATTCCTAGGTAACATCCCTGGTTCTATCGGTGAAGTTTCTACGCTAGCACTTATGATCGGCGCAGCAATGATCGTTTACATGGGCATCGCTTCATGGCGCATCATCGCTGGTGTAATGATCGGTATGATTGCAGCGTCTACGCTATTCAACGTTATCGGTTCTGACACTAACGCAATGTTCAGCATGCCTTGGCACTGGCACCTAGTTCTAGGTGGCTTCGCATTCGGTATGTTCTTCATGGCGACAGACCCAGTATCTGCTTCATTCACCAATGGTGGCAAGTGGTGGTACGGTGCTCTAATCGGTGTTATGTGTGTGATGATCCGTGTAGTAAACCCAGCGTACCCAGAGGGTATGATGCTGGCAATCCTATTCGCGAACCTGTTTGCACCACTGTTTGACCACGTTGTAATTGAGAAGAACGTTAAGCGGAGACTAGCACGCTATGGCAAGTAATAACGACAGCATTAAAAAGACGCTGGGTGTTGTTATCGGATTGAGCCTTGTGTGTTCAATCATCGTATCGACAGCAGCGGTTGGTTTGCGTGAGAAACAGCAAAATAATGCTGTTCTTGATAAGCAAACTAAAATCATTGAAGTTGCAGGTATTGAAGCAGCAGGTCAAAGCATCCCTGAGCTATTCGCACAAAACATCGAACCTCGCCTGGTAGACTTTGAGTCAGGTGATTTCGTTGAAGGCGATGCTGGCGCTTACGACCAACGTAAAGCTGCGAAAGATCCTGCTGAATCTATCAAACTAAGTGCAGAAGACGATAAGGCGAAGATCCTACGCCGCGCTAACACGGGTGTTGTATACCTAGTGAAAGACGGTGATGAGACTTCTAAAGTTATCATCCCAGTACACGGTAACGGCCTTTGGTCAATGATGTACGCATTCGTGGCGGTAGAAACTGATGGCAACACAGTTTCTGGTATCACTTACTACGAGCAAGGTGAAACTCCTGGACTTGGTGGTGAAGTTGAGAACCCAACATGGCGTGCTCAGTGGGAAGGCAAAAAGCTATTTGATGAAAACCACAAGCCAGCTATCAAGGTTGTTAAAGGCGGTGCTCCAGAAGGTTCTGAGCACGGCGTTGACGGTCTATCTGGTGCAACCCTAACTGGTAACGGTGTGCAAGGCACATTCGATTTCTGGTTAGGTGATATGGGCTTTGGTCCATTCTTAGCAAAAGTACGCGACGGAGGTCTTAACTAATGTCTAGTGCTAAAGAAATTAAAAAGAGCATCCTAGCGCCGGTATTGGATAACAACCCAATCGCGCTACAAGTTCTTGGTGTATGTTCTGCTCTTGCGGTAACTACTAAACTAGAAACGGCTTTCGTTATGACACTTGCGGTAATCTTCGTTACTGCGCTGTCGAACTTCTTCGTTTCAGTTATCCGTAACCACATTCCTAATAGTGTGCGTATCATCGTTCAGATGGCGATCATCGCATCACTAGTAATCGTGGTAGACCAGGTACTAAAAGCGTACCTTTACGACATCTCTAAGCAGCTTTCTGTATTCGTTGGCCTAATTATTACGAACTGTATCGTAATGGGTCGTGCAGAAGCATTCGCTATGAAGTCTGCGCCATTCCCATCATTTATCGATGGTATTGGTAACGGTCTTGGTTACGGTTTCGTTCTTATCACTGTTGGTTTCTTCCGTGAACTGTTCGGCTCAGGCAAACTGTTCGGTATGGAAGTTCTACCTCTAGTGAGCAACGGTGGTTGGTATCAGCCAAACGGTCTGATGCTTCTAGCACCTTCAGCATTCTTCTTAATCGGTTTCTTGATCTGGGCTATTCGTATCCTAAGACCTGAACAAGTAGAAGCGAAGGAGTAAGGTAGTCATGGAACATTATATTAGTCTGCTAGTTAAATCGATCTTCATCGAAAACATGGCGCTTTCTTTCTTCCTAGGTATGTGTACATTCCTAGCGGTTTCTAAGAAAGTTAAAACTTCTTTTGGTCTTGGTGTTGCGGTAGTTGTAGTACTTACAATCGCTGTGCCTGTGAACAACCTAGTTTACAACCTCGTACTAAAAGAGAACGCTCTTGTTGCCGGTGTGGATCTTAGCTTCCTAAACTTCATCACTTTCATCGGTGTAATCGCAGCACTTGTACAGATCCTAGAGATGGTTCTAGACCGTTTCTTCCCGCCTCTGTACAACGCACTCGGCATCTTCCTACCGCTGATCACAGTAAACTGTGCAATCTTTGGTGGTGTATCTTTCATGGTACAACGTGACTACAACTTTGCTGAATCTGTTGTTTACGGCTTCGGTTCTGGTGTGGGCTGGATGCTTGCTATCGTCGCTCTTGCGGGTATCCGTGAGAAGATGAAGTACTCTGACGTACCTCCTGGTCTACGTGGTCTTGGCATCACGTTCATCACAGTAGGTCTAATGGCGTTAGGCTTTATGTCTTTCTCTGGTGTTCAACTGTAGGGTTCGCACCCCAAAATAAGGAATAACAAATGCAAAGCATTATTCTTGGTGTAGCGATGTTTACCATTATCCTACTGGCGCTAGTTTTAGTGATTCTTTTCGCTAAATCTAAGCTAGTACCTACAGGTGACATCACTATTGCTGTAAACGATAACCCTGACCTAGCTATCACTACTCAACCTGGTGGTAAGCTACTAGGTGCACTAGCTGGTGCAGGTGTATTCGTATCTTCTGCTTGTGGTGGCGGTGGCTCTTGTGGTCAGTGTCGCGTAAAAGTGAAATCTGGTGGTGGTGACATTCTACCTACAGAGCTTGATCACATCTCTAAAGGTGAAGCTCGTGAAGGTGAACGTCTAGCATGTCAAGTTGCAATGAAAACTGACATGGATATCGAACTACCTGAAGAAATCTTCGGCGTTAAGAAGTGGGAATGTACAGTTATCTCTAACGATAACAAAGCAACATTCATCAAAGAGCTTAAGCTTCAAATCCCTGATGGCGAATCAGTACCTTTCCGTGCTGGTGGTTACATTCAGATTGAAGCGCCTGCTCACCACGTGAAATACTCTGATTTCGATGTACCAGAAGAGTACCGTGAAGACTGGGACAAGTTTAACCTGTTCCGTTACGAGTCTAAGGTAAGCGAAGAAACAATTCGTGCATACTCTATGGCTAACTACCCAGAAGAAGAAGGTATTATTATGCTGAACGTGCGTATCGCTACGCCGCCGCCTAATAATCCTGACGTACCACCAGGTATCATGTCTTCATTCATCTGGTCTCTTAAAGACGGTGACAAATGTACTATCTCTGGTCCATTTGGTGAGTTCTTTGCGAAAGACACAGACAACGAGATGGTATTCGTTGGTGGTGGTGCTGGTATGGCTCCAATGCGTTCGCACATCTTCGATCAACTTAAGCGTCTGAAGTCTTCTCGTAAGATGTCTTTCTGGTACGGTGCACGTTCTAAGCGCGAAATGTTCTACGTAGAGGATTTCGACGGCCTACAAGCAGAAAACGACAACTTCGTTTGGCACTGTGCTCTGTCTGACCCTATGCCAGAAGATAACTGGGATGGTTACACAGGCTTCATCCACAACGTACTGTACGAAAACTACCTGAAGGATCACGAAGCTCCTGAAGATTGTGAGTTCTACATGTGTGGTCCACCGATGATGAACGCAGCTGTTATCGGCATGCTGAAAGATCTAGGTGTAGAAGACGAGAATATTCTACTAGATGATTTTGGTGGTTAATAAAAACTGCTTTAATCTCTGAATGTTATGGCTGACTCGACTAGAGTCAGCCATTATTTTTTCAAGAACCTAGTTTCTAGATCCTAGTTCCTAGAAGTATTCTTCAGGAGGTCGGATCTAGGCACTAGGTACTCAAAACTAGGAACCTAATTCAAGTGAAAAAGTGGCTTGTTGCATTAGCTTCTCTTCTTGTTCTAGCAGGCTGTGAAAAGCCAGTAGAGCAGATTCATTTAAGCGGCCCTACAATGGGCACCACATATAACGTAAAATACATTGCTGAAGAGGGACAGCCGTCGGCTGAAGATCTGCAGCTAGAAATCGACCGTTTACTTGAAGAAGTGAATGATCAGATGTCGACTTACCGTAAAGATTCAGAGTTGAGTCGTTTTAACCAAACTCAAAACTCAGAACCTTTTGTAGTATCGCCACAAACGGCAATCGTAGTGCAAGAAGCGATTCGTTTAAACGGTCTTACTCTGGGAGCGCTGGATGTTACTGTTGGTCCTTTAGTTAACTTGTGGGGATTTGGCCCGGAAGCTCGTCCTGAGGTAGTGCCAACCGAAGAAGAGTTAGCTGCTCGTAAGGCTAATATTGGTATTCGCCACCTATCAGTAGATGGCAATACATTGACTAAAGACATTCCTAATCTATACGTTGATCTTTCGACGATTGCGAAAGGTTGGGGTGTCGATGTTGTTGCCGACTACATTCAATCTCAAGGCGTGACTAACTATATGGTAGAAGTTGGCGGAGAGATGCGTTTGAAAGGCTTGAACCGCGAAGGCGTTAAATGGCGCATCGCAATTGAGAAACCATCGGTTGAAGAACGTGCGATTCAAGATATTATTGAGCCAGGCGATATGGCAGTGGCGACGTCAGGTGATTACCGTAATTACTTTGAACGTGACGGAATTCGATATTCGCACATTATCAATCCAAACACAGGTAAGCCTATTTCAAACAAAGTTGTTTCTGTAACCGTGGTGGATAAATCTTCGATGACGGCTGATGGCCTTGCAACGGGTCTAATGGTCTTGGGAGAAGAACTAGGTATGCAGGTTGCTGAGCAACACAATATTCCTGTTTTTATGATTGTGAAAACAGAAGACGGATTTAAAGAGATGGCATCGGAAGCGTATAAGCCGTTATTAAACAAATAATCGTTCTTTAAGAAAAGACAGAGAGCAAGAATTATGAGTACATTTCTAATTACTTTCGGTGTGTTTATGGCTGTTATCGCTGCAATGGCAGTGGGCTATATCTTCCAGAAAAAAGTGGTAAAAGGCAGTTGTGGTGGCCTTGGTGCTGTAGGTATCGACAAAGTATGTAACTGCCCTGAGCCGTGTGATGCGCGTAAAAAGCGTGAAGCTCGTGAAGCAGAGCGAGCTGAAAAGCTAGCCGCACGTGAAGAACAGCTTAAGTCTTGGCAAAACGATCGTATCGCATAGTCGATCAGCTATTGACTTAGACTAGAAAAGCTCAAGGTTATGCCTTGAGCTTTTCTTGTTATAGGGGTTCTCATTAGAGAGCTAGAGAGCTAGAGAGCTAGAGAGCTAGAGAGCTAGAGAGCTAGGAATAAATGAGTTGGTTTCGGCCACTCTCTTTCGCTTGATACAATCTCGTGTCAGCTATCTTTATCTGCTCATCCAACGTGGCCTCACTGTTGGTTGCACCCATGCTGATAGTGACAGAAATATCGGAGCCATTGTGATTAATCGGAGTCTTGGCGATACGTGTCCGAACTTGCTCTAGCCGTGTGGTAAAGTCTTCGAATGAGGAGCACGACTGAATGCAAAACTCTTCTCCACCAAATCGAGCGACGACATCTTCTTTGAAGTAGATCTTTAGGATATTAGAAACAGTCACCAACACAGCATCGCCGCCATCGTGACCGTAGGTATCATTAACACGTTTGAAGTGATCAATATCCATCATCGCTATATGGCGGCTGCTACAACCTCCACACGCTTGGCTAAATAAAAAGCGGCGATTCCACAATCCGGTTAAAGCATCTTGATTTGCCAGACGATAGAGCTGGTTGTTTGCCTCTTTGATATCGAGCAGCTGGTGAACGCGGCAATAGAACTCTTCTTGGTTGAATGGTTTATAGAGAAAGTCATTGGCACCAGCTTTTAGAAAACGAGCCGTCATCGTTCGGTCGTTGCTGCCAGATAGCCCTAGAATTGCCAATTGGTTCTTGTCATATTGAGCGCGAATTTCTTGGATCATCGAGATGCCATCTTTAACAGGCATATCATGATCAGTAATGACAAAGGTGATACCTGGGCATTCTCGTAGGACCTGAAGTGCTTCTTCACCATCATTTGCAATAACGGTTTGAATATATTGATGCTCAAGTAACTGTACAATATGTTTGCGAACCATGGCTGAGTCATCCACAACCAGTGCTTTATGGTGACGGTTGTTGATGATACGGGATATAAGAGGGAGAATATAAGAGACCGAAGCCTGACTATCCTTGAGTATGTAATCTAAGACGCCTTTCGATAGAACTTGTTCACGGATATCTTCGTTAAACATAGCTGTGAGCAGTATCACCTTGTACCCATGTTCAAGTACAATATCGATGATTTCACCGTCTTGTCCGTCAGGTAAGCAATAGTCGAGAACAGTACACACGAACCCACTTTCACTCGCTAGTACTTGCTTTGCTTCTGCGACAGATTCTGCGAGGTAAACGTGATAGCCCGCTTGGGTAAGTTGTTGCTCTAAATAGTTTCTAAAAGCGCGACTGTCTTCAACAACAAGAATTTTATGACTCAAAAGAAGTCCCTTTCTTTTAACATTCTCTTAGCATTTAAACATAATTGCCGTTTAATAACGAGCGTAAATCAAGAGTCGTTTCTCAATCCTAAAAATTGGCTGTATACTGTCTATATATACAGTTTTGAGTGTTTGTATGGAACCGGTTTACGATAGAAAAATTATCCACGTTGATATGGACTGCTTTTATGCAGCCGTCGAGATGCGCGATAATCCCCATTATCGAAATCGACCTCTTGCGGTTGGTGGTCACGAGAAACAGCGAGGGGTACTCAGTACATGTAATTATGAAGCGCGTAAGTTTGGTATTCGCTCTGCTATGCCAACGGGTCAAGCGCTCAAGCTTTGCCCTAATTTACTCGTTGTACCGGGTCGCATGCAGGTCTACAAAGACATTTCTCGTCAGATCCGATCTATATTTTCTCGTTATACCCAACTAATCGAGCCTTTATCATTGGATGAAGCGTATCTCGACGTGACCGATTGTAAGTTACACCATGGTTCAGCAACCCTTATAGCCAAAGCTATTCGCAATGATATCTGGAATGAACTGAATCTCACTGCCTCTGCCGGTGTGGCGCCGATAAAGTTTCTCGCAAAAGTGGCGTCAGATATGAACAAACCGAACGGTCAGTACGTCATTCCTCCCGAAAAGGTACAGCAAGAGATCGACCAACTGCCGCTAGAGAAAATACCTGGGGTAGGTAAGGTGAGCCTAGCCAAGCTTAACAGTGCAGGCTTTTATCAATGTGAGGACATTCGAAACACTGACTATCGAGAGTTATTGAGACGCTTTGGGCGCTTGGGTGCTTCTTTGTGGAAGCGCAGCCATGGTATTGATAACCGTCAGGTAGTGGTTGAACGAGAGCGTAAATCGGTTGGTGTAGAACGTACCTTTAGTGAGAACATTCTAGAGTACGAAGAATGTTGGAAAGTGATAGAAGAGCGTTTATTTCCCGAATTGGCGCAGCGTTTAGAGAAGGCTCGCCCCGACAAAGCGATCATCAAGCAAGGCATTAAAATGAAGTTTGCTGATTTTCAGCAAACGACTATTGAGCATGTTCAGCCTTATTTGGATCTCAACCATTTCAAAGAGCTCCTCGCTGAAATCATGCAGCGTCAACAAGGGCGAGAGATTCGTTTGTTAGGCTTAAGTGTGATGCTTAAGCCTATTGAACCGATTGAACAACTGAGTTTCTTTGACGAAAGTGAGTAGTGTGCTTTGGAAGCCCACAAGGCTTATTGGATTTGTTGGGTCAACTTGAGCACATCCTCAAAGCGGGCATTTTCCAGTTTGCCATATCCTGCCATCTTGCTGGCTTTAAGGTGAGTAGATAGTGGCGTGGCAATACCACATAAGAATCGAGTAATCGCTTCACTCGTCAGCGGTTGTGTTGCTGCTTGTACAAAAGGTGTTACCCAACTTTGAAGCTGACTTGTTTCGATATCGACTGTCGGCTGACTAGGTAACGAGGCGACGGCTCCACGACACACCGAGCAATGCCCACATGCTTGTGGTGCTTGTGCATCGGCAAAGTATTCTGCTAATGATGCGCTCAGGCAGCGGTTGGATTCAAAGAAACTGATCATCTGCTCGATTCGAGCGACTTCGTTGATTTCTTTTTGCTTGAATAGGTTAAACAGCTTCTGTGCCTCTGACTCTACATCAATCTGAGTATTTGAGACTTGGTAAACATCGGTGAGTTGCTTGCTCTCGAGTTCAATCCAGCCTTGCTGGTGGAAATAGTCCATTGCCGTAATGACACGTTGTCGGTCACCAATCCCTGCTTGGTAGATAGCCTCAAAATCAAGTTGGCACCATGTTCTCGCCTTCGGGGAACAATTAAAAATACCTTGAACAAAGTGTTGTCGTTCCCCTTCAAACTTAGCCACGATCTGTGCTGCAGGAAGAAGAAATTTAAAACGGTAGTCAGCAAAATAGCTGTATTTAGGTTCAATAATTCCCGATATTTCTAGGTAAACCAAGAGTGTCTTCAGGGGAAGTTGGCGAATATTTGTCTCTTTCGATAATCGCAGCAGCACCGTCTCCCATTGAGGGCTAGATGCAATGACTTGGCCGAGAACTAGCTTGATAGAAGACAAGTCTGGAGTATCTCCGAACACGAAGTTTTCTAAGGTATTTCTGCCTGTTTGGTTGGCAATGATGATGCATTTAGATGGTTGACCATCACGTCCAGCTCGACCAATTTCTTGTGAATAGTTCTCGACCGACTTCGGCAAATCAAAATGAATCACTCGACGGATATCAGATTTATCCACTCCCATACCAAATGCAATCGTTGCAACAATACAATCAACGGCTCCGGCCATAAATCGTTGTTGGAGTTGCTCACGCACATCGGCTTTTAACCCAGCGTGATAAGCGGCAGCATTGACTCCAGCAGCTTGCAATGCTCGAGCGACGTCCTCAGCTGAGTGTTGAAGCGTGACATAAACAATGGTTGGTTGCGTCGGTTGTTTTTGTACTAGGGCGTTTAGAGTTGCTAGCTTGTTAGAGTCTTCACAAGGGATTACTTCAAGGTCTAGATTCGAGCGATAGAAGCCTGTAACGACCACATCATCAGGAGCGATAGCAAACTTGGCCTGCATATCTTCGATCACTTGTGTGGTTGCCGTTGCGGTTAATAGCAGTACCTGAGGGATGTTCAATTGCTGTTTGTAGTGTGGCAACTTGAGGTAATCTGGGCGGAAGTTATGGCCCCATTCAGAGATACAATGCGCTTCATCGACTACTAATAAAGAGATAGGAACTTGCGAGATGAACTGACGGAACCTCTCATTCTTCAAACGCTCCACTGAGATCATCAAAACCTTGGTTTGTCCGTCTTTTACGGACTGCATGATAGCTTGTGTTTCTTGACGTGTCTGAGTCGAGTCAATAGATGAAGCATTGATGCCTTTGCTGGTCAGGAAGTCTAGCTGATCTTTCATCAATGCAAGCAAAGGTGATATCACGAGTGTTAGGTGTGGTAACATCAGAGCCGGTAATTGATAGCATAACGACTTACCAGACCCAGTAGGGAATATTGCTGCACTCGAATGCCCTGAAAGTACCTTTTCAATCACCTCTTGTTGGCCGTAACGCAAAGAGTCGAAGCCGAAGTGTTGTTGAAGAGTCGTGCTGATTCTAGAGTGAAGCGTATCTGACATAGTGAAGTCCTCTGTTGTATTGAGCTAATACTACTGGATTTTAGGGTCGTTTGCTGAACCTTAAGCACGGACTAAGAATGAGAAAAGACGAACTCAAGCAGAAAATAATCAATCTGCTGGAGGAAAAGTATCAAATCGCTGTGGCTTCTACCCAAAGAGCCATTGATGCGGCAACTGATGAAGAGACACTACCAGAGCATAAATACGATACACTGGCTTTGGAGGCTTCTTACTTAGCTCATGGGCAAGCGATGCGCGTGAGTGAAAGCGAAGAAGAGGTCCGTCAGTATCGTGAGTTAGTTTTACGCGATTACCATGGTAAGACTGCCGGTATGACAGCCTATGTCGAATTGCTTGATGAAGAGGATGAAACGAAGGCGTTTTTCATCGGTCCAACATCAGGCGGATTGACAGTTGAGCTTGAGGGTCAATCAGTGTACGTATTGACGCCCGGATCGCCACTAGGAAAGGCCATTCTTGGCAAAGCTGTGGGGGATGAAGTTGAGCTTGTCATTAATGGTAAGCACACTTATTACGAAGTAGATGTTGTTGAATAACTGATGTTGGAGGATGTAATGAAGCCAACCAATAAATTTGCCCTGATGGCTTTAGCGTGTGCGACTGCATTGAGTGCACCTTTGGCTAGTGCAGCACAGTGTGATATCTCTATAAAGAGCGAGGTACATATTGGTGATAGTGAATTGGAGATCGAACATCAAGGAGAGACCGCGGTCGTAATGGATGATGACAATCACCTGTATATTCACGGTGATAAGATTGAACTCGATCCCGACCAAGAGCAAGCTATCGCGGAGTATCGCGATAAAATAAATAGTTATGTGCCAAAAGCAAAACAGATGGCGGAAGAGAGCCTGAAGCTAGCTGAAGACATTATGGATGATATTGCGGTTAGTTTAGATATGCCAGGTGCCTTCGATGATGCCAAGGTCTCAGTGAAAGAGTTTTTTGATGGGCTTCAAGAGAAGTACTCAGAAAACGGTGACTGGGTGTTACCTTCAGTGGATACCGATGAACTGCAAAAAAGCTGGCAGCAAGATATTGATGCTCTAATGGCAGTGCTAAACGAAGAGTTTTTCGAAAGCGCTTTTAATGCTTTGTCGGCAAAGATGGATCAAGAGGGTGGCCTTAACCTGAGTGAGTTAGCGGATAGCATGTCAGAGCTAAAAGCTAAGTTTGATGAGCGACTCAAAGCCCATGAGGCAGAAGTTGAAAGGCAGTCTCAAGAGTTGTGTGATTCTGTAGGTGATCTCGCAGAAGAAGAGAAAGCTCTGCATGAAAAGATCCCAGCGTTGAAGGACTATCAGGTCTTCACAATTTAACGAAGCTAGGCGCTTAAGAAGCTGTGCTGAATGGCTTCAATTATACCGAGCTGAGGTTATTTAGGCATAACGGATATAAAAACAGCCAGTGTTTTTCGAAACACTGGCTGTTTTTGTTGTTAACGTGTTTGCATAGTTTGCAAGACAGATTTGTTAGCGAAACTGTTTTGCTTCGGGTAGAAACTCAAAACCAGCGGTCGCCAACTTGGCTTCTAACGCTTCGCGGCTAATATCAAAGTAGTTCACTAGTTTATCTAGGTCACCAGCAAAATCATCACGAAGCTTCATGTTGACAATACTCATCAGCATGATTGGATCCATAGATTCAAAATTAGCTAGGTTCATATTAATCCTCGAAGTCCGAGATCAATAGGTTAGCAGCTGCAAAAGCGGCTCTTTCACGGGTTTCCATTGGCAGTGACTCATCTGCAGCAATGTCATTGAAAGTTTTCACAGCACAGGTGATCGCTTGTGGGATGTAGCCTTGATCGCCACTACCGATAAGAGAATAAAGTTCACGAACCAAGTCACAACAATCGTATACTTTCATGGTTTTGTCCTAACTAAATGATAACTGCTCTCAATCATACACAGAGAGCAGTTAAAGACAATCTCGAAACAGAAAATACCTATCTAAGCTTGTCCTCACTCAAGTTTTCTATTCCGGCTGCACCTGAGCATCTAGCTGTTCGATCACTTCTTGTGCAAGGCCGAGCTGTTTCGCTAACTCTTTTAAGTAAGCCTTTTCCATGAAGTTTTGATCATCTGCGACGATAAGGGAGGCGAGGTAGATCTCGCTTGCTTGTTGTGGAGATTGCGCTAAGTTCGCTATCTCAGTCGGGTCGAGCGGTTTGTGAAGCTCTTGCGATACCATTTGAGTCAGCTGATAATCTGCACTCATATCTTCAAGTGCTTGTTCGATTTTTGCCATCTCGCTTTCGTCTACGTGACCATCAGCTTTAGAGGCGGCGATCATCGCTTTTAATATCAGTACCTGATGGCTCTCATCGTTGGCATTGAACTCACTGTCTGCGTGGTTTGGCTCTGGTTCGGTTTGGCTATTGGATTGATAGTCGTTGTACACCTTGTAGGCGAGGGCGCCTAGTGCGGCAGCACCACCAATCCCCACCGCTTTTTGGGCTACTTTTTTTGATTTCTTAGAGCCCATGAGCATACCAAGCAACCCACCGCCAACGGCACCGGCTCCAAGAGCGCCAAGCTTGCCTTTATCTTTGGTGATGGAAGACAGGCCTGACGAACCTTGTGAAATCTTTTGACTACCTTGTTTAACTAGGTCTGAGTTTAACGCCTGGTTAAGTAAACTTTTAATATCCATCATTACCTCCAATATTGTCGTAGGTGTAGTCTATACGCGGGAAGATGAACACAAGATTAACTGACGTTTGTTTACAGACTTTGTCGCTATCTCGGAAGTAAGATTTAAAGGCACAAAAAAGGCTACCCGAGGGTAGCCTTTGAGAGTCAGGGCGATGATATTACGCCAGTTGAGCTTTAATGTGCTCAATGATGTCTGCCATTGCAACTGCAGTTTTGTCACCTGTACGGCGGTTCTTGTACTCGAAGTTGCCTTCTTTCATTGAACGATCGCCAATCACAACAGTGTGAGGAATACCAACGAGTTCCATGTCAGAGAACATGACGCCTGGACGCTCTTTACGGTCATCGAATAGTACTTCGATACCCATTGCTGTTAGTTCAGCGTAAAGCTTCTCAGCCGCTTCCTTAACTTCTTCAGACTTGTGCATGTTCATTGGCACGATAGCCACTTGGAAAGGTGCTAGTGCGTCAGGCCAGATGATGCCGTACTTGTCGTGGTTCTGCTCGATTGCAGATGCAACTACACGAGAAACACCGATACCGTAACAGCCCATCTCTAGGATAGTGTTCTTACCATCAGGACCAAGAACCGCAGCGTTCATTTTCTCTGAGTAGTTTGTACCTAGCTGGAAGATGTGACCAACTTCAATACCACGCTTAAGCTGGATAACGCCTTGGCCACATGGGCTTGGGTCACCTTCAACGACGTTACGAAGGTCTGCAACTTTACCTAGCTCAACATCACGACCCCAGTTGATACCGAAGTAGTGTTTACCATCTACGTTGGCACCCGCACCAAAGTCGCTTGCAACTGCAACTGCACGGTCAACGATAAATGGCAGCTCAAGACCAACAGGGCCTAGTGAACCTGGACCTGCATTAACGAGTGTACGAATCTCTTCTTCTGTTGCCATCTCTAGAGGAGAAGCCACTTCTGTTAGGTTTTCTGCTTTGATTTCGTTTAGCTCGTGGTCACCACGGATGATAAGCGCAATGATGTCTGCTTCTACTTCATCAGATGCTTTAACGAATAGTGTCTTAACCGTTTTCTCGATTGCTACACCGTGCTGCTCAACTAGCTCATCGATAGTTTTCGCGTTTGGTGTGTCAACCAGTGTCATTTCTTGAGTCGGTGCTGCAGCTTCTGTCGCAGGAGCTAGTGCTTCCGCTTTCTCGATGTTTGCTGCGTAGTCAGACTCAGAAGAGAATGCGATTAGGTCTTCACCGCTTTCTGCCAGTACGTGGAATTCGTGAGAACCGTTACCACCGATAGCACCGGTATCAGCCAGTACTGGACGGTAATCAAGACCCATACGGTCAAATGCTGCACAGTATGCTGCGTGCATCTTGTCGTAAGATTTTTCTAGGCCTTCTTTATCGATATCGAAGCTGTACGCATCCATCATCGAGAATTCACGTGCACGCATTACGCCGAAACGTGGACGACGCTCATCACGGAATTTAGTTTGGATTTGGTACAGGTTAAGTGGAAGCTGCTTGTAAGAGTTAACTTCGTGACGTACAAGTGCTGTTACCACTTCTTCAGCAGTTGGGCTTAGTACGAATGGGCTGTCATGACGATCAGTGAAACGAAGTAGTTCTGCACCCATTTTCTCAGAGCGGCCAGTCTCTTCCCATAGATCAAACGGCTGCACTACGGGCATCAAAGTCTCAACTGCACCTGCATTATCGATCTCTTGGCGAACGATATTTTCGACTTTACGCAGTACACGCAGACCGGTAGGTAGCCAAGTGTATAGACCTGAAGCTAGCTTACGGATCATACCTGCACGTAGCATCAGCTGGTGGCTGGTTACTACTGCGTCGTTTGGAGTCTCTTTCAGAGTAGAAAGAAGATAGTTACTGGTACGCATTCTATGGTATCCGTTTCATCATGATTGAAGGAATCACTTCACTCTTTAGAGAGAAATGATAAATAAAAATTAGCCCGAAATTATATCAGCCTATGGCGAATCTCAAAAGCTTTCGATTGCTGTAACTGTCACTAAGTTGTCTGTAACCGTGAACTTAACGTTCATATCGAACAAATTTACCGCATATTCTTTTAGGTCGAGCTTATTCTTCTTGTAAGCAGGACGAGGATCTTGAGCCAGAACTTGGCTAATGACCTCTTTCTCTGTGTCACCATTGGGTCTGTCTAATAATAGAGATCTTGGTTGAACTGAGAAGATTACCTCACTAGTGGTGGGCTCTTCTTCTGCGTAGCCGCCTTTTGCATCATCAATGGCATCTGAATAAGGGATATAAGGTTTAATATCGACAATAGGCGTTCCGTCGACCAAATCGACATTGCCTAGTTCGAGATACATCTGATCGCCCTGTTTTGTGACTCCTTTTACTTCGACAGCAGACATGCCGATACCATTTGGACGGAAAGTAGCGCGTGAAGCGAACACTCCAATCCTCTCATTCCCTCCCAGCCTAGGTGGGCGTACGGTCGGCTTCCAGCCCTGCTCCAGGTTTTGATCAAATAGGAATAACAGCCAAATGTGACTGAATTGCTCGATACCTCGCAGAGATTCAGGGCAATTGGCTTCACCAGCAAGACGTACGCGAGATGTGGCTGTCGACACAAGGCTAGGTTGTCTTGGCACTGCAAATTTTTCTTTGTATGGGCTTTCGATATAACCAATAGGTGAGATGGAATACATAAGACGGTTCTAATCGACTAAATAGGAGGGTAAACAAACTATCACAATTGAAGTGTCAGCTGTATGTCATCTGCAAAACGAACTCTAGATTTAAGGCCGTTTAGAAGTAAATGATAGACCAATTAATAGTGAGCTCCGTATTTAATAGGTTCTCATTGTGAATATAGTTGCTCACTTCGGTTTCTAAGCGTGATCTAAATCCCATCAAGAATTAGAACAATAATTTAACAATAACATGACTTTTAGGGGTTTTTGCTTGCGTTTTAGGCATATAGCAGCGCAATTAGCCTTTATATTTACAATTGGAAACATTTTACTGTTCCAATTGTGCTCTATGTCTATTACCCTGCGCGGGCTTTGTGATTTTAACGTCACAACCCAACAGGAATTAATACATGGAGGGAACAGATGAGTTCATCTGCTTCAATAAAACAAAACTCACCAAAGAAGCCGTTGTTTACGCGCTTTCTTGATGGCGTAGAATACCTTGGTAACCTATTACCACACCCGATCACTCTTTTTGCAATCTTCTGTGTTGCTATCCTTGTTCTTTCGGGAATTGCAGGTTACTTCGAAGTATCAGTCATGGACCCTCGTCCAGAAGGCGCTTCAGGTCGTGCTGCTGATGGTATGATCCACGTAGTAAGTCTGCTAAATGCTGAAGGCCTACAGCTTATCGTAACTAACCTAGTGAAAAACTTCGTTGGCTTTGCTCCGTTAGGTACAGTGTTAGTAGCAATGCTTGGTGTTGCTATCGCTGAGCACTCAGGTCTACTTTCTGCAGCAATGCGTGGTTTGGTAATGGGTGCTTCTCAGCGCATGGTTACCGTAACGGTTGTTTTTGCAGGTATCATTTCTAATACCGCATCAGAATTGGGCTATGTGGTACTAATTCCACTAGCGGCAATGTTATTCCACTCACTAGGTCGTCACCCTCTTGCAGGTCTTGCTGCAGCATTTGCGGGTGTATCTGGTGGTTATTCTGCAAACCTGCTTATTGGTACGGTTGACCCACTGCTTTCTGGTATTACAGAAACTGCAGCGCAAATGATCGACCCAACTTATAGCGTTGGTCCTGAATCAAACTGGTACTTCATGTTTGTTTCAACGTTCTTCATTGCGATTACGGGTGCATTTGTAACTGAAAAAATCGTTGAGCCAAAACTTGGTAAATACAACGATGAAGAAGCAGCAGAAGATCTATCAAACGATTCAATGGGTTCTCTAACTGCAGTTGAGAAGAAAGGTCTTAAGCTAGCTGGTATCGCAGTTCTAGTTGTTTCTGCAATTCTGGCATGGACTATCGTTCCTGCTGACGGCGTACTTCGTTCAGACGCTGGCACAGTTGCGGGTTCTCCATTCTTAAAAAGTATCGTAGCGTTCATCTTCGTATTCTTTGCTGTTCCTGGCTTTGTTTACGGTAAAGTGACGGGCACAATGAAGTCTGACCGTGATGTGATTGATGCTATGTCGAAGTCTATGTCTTCTATGGGCATGTACATCGTACTGGTATTCTTTGCAGCTCAGTTCGTTGCTTTCTTCAAGTGGACTAACTTCGGTCAAGTATTCGCAGTAGCGGGTGCAGACTTCCTACAAAGCATCGGTCTAACAGGTCCAATGTTGTTCTTCGCATTCATTCTAATGTGTGGCTTCATTAACCTAATGATTGGTTCTGCATCTGCTCAGTGGGCAGTAACTGCACCTATCTTCGTTCCAATGCTAATGCTAGTTGGTTACGCTCCGGAAACTATCCAGGCGGCTTACCGTATCGGTGACTCAACAACGAACATCATCACACCTATGATGAGCTACTTCGGTCTAATCCTAGCCGTAGCAACGCGTTACATGAAGAACCTAGGTATTGGTACGCTGATCGCGACTATGCTTCCTTACTCAATCTGCTTCCTTGTAGGTTGGAGTGTACTATTCTACGTATGGGTATTCGTATTTGGTCTACCTGTAGGCCCAGGCGCAGCGACGTACTACACGCCTTAATCCTAAATAGATTAGAAAGCTAGAGCGCTTCGCTCTTGGAAAACTAGATATCTAGATTTTTCAGACATACGAAATAGGGGGTTGACGCTTACACGTCAACCCCCTTATTTTTCTCTAGCTCTCTAGTAATCCAACCACATCCAGCAAGCTGTTGTTCAAAATAACCTTATCAACCAGCTCTTCTGCTGGTGGAAGCATATCTGGGATCATTGTTACTTGGCAGCCTGCGGCTAGGCCAGAGCGTACTCCATTGTTCGAATCTTCTAGTACCAAGCACTCACTTGGTTGTACGCCAAGCTTTTCGCATGCCATCAGGTAGCAGTCCGGGGCCGGTTTGCCATTGTCTACATCTTCTGCGGTAATCACGAGATCGAATTGAGACAGATAGTCACTGCCTAGGAAGTTGTGTTTTACATCAGGTAGGTGAGACGAGGTGACAAGAGCGCAGCGAAGTTTCCTCTCTTTTAAGGCTTTGAACAGATCAGCGAAGCCTTGTTTGTAATCAATCCCTTGTTCTCGAGATTCGTGGAAGTGGTTATCCCTTACTTCTCTAAAATGAGGTAAATCTAGTGCTTCGCCAAAGCGATCTTGCATCATTGCTTCACACTGTGGGTCTTGGACACCTAAAAAGTTTTGGTAGAACTCATCGTTTAAATCTAAGCCTTGCTCACTCGCAGCATATTGCCAGCTTTTCTTGTAAACAGACTCGGTATCGAAGATAAGCCCGTCCATATCAAACAATAATGTTGTAATCATAATTCTCTTATTTTTGTTGTGGGTACCTTATCTTTTTACCACAGCTCTCTAATCAATCAAAAAATCAATGTGTAACTTAATTACAAATAACCATATAAATTGAAACTTGTTGCATATTGGTTGTCTTTGAGGTGCTGCTTTAATGTGCTGATCTAATTCACAAAAATAATTCCAATAATAAAAATGTGATATTGGTCACTAACTATTTGGGGTGGTTGCTGTTTATGATTGTGAGGCTGATCACTATTTGTTGATAGTCATTATCATATATATGAAACTGTAATTTAAAAACACGTGTTTTGTGCGATCTATATCACTTTGCGGTTTGGGTTTTGGATTTGCCGATGTGATATATGTCACAAAATTTAGGGTTGGGCTGCAATTTGGAAATCTTGTGATACATTTTAATCAACTTTTGAACAAACACTTTGGGCCATTTGGCCATCCAATAAACACGGGGTTAACCTTATGCTATCACCAGAAGCGAAGATCAAAGTACAGAACTTTGGTCGATTCCTTTCGAACATGGTAATGCCAAACATCGGCGCGTTTATCGCGTGGGGTTTCATTACTGCTCTATTCATTCCAACGGGTTGGTTGCCAAACGAAACACTGGCAGCACTTGTTGGTCCAATGATCACTTACTTGCTACCACTATTGATCGGTTACACCGGTGGTAAGATGGTTGGCGGCGACCGCGGTGCGGTTGTTGGTGCTATCACAACTATGGGTGTAATTGTTGGTACAGACATTCCAATGTTCATGGGTGCAATGATTGTAGGTCCACTAGGTGGTATCGCAATTAAGAAATTCGATGACGCTATGCACGGTAAAGTGAAGAGCGGCTTCGAAATGCTAGTGAACAACTTCTCTGCTGGTATCATTGGTATGGTTTGCGCAATCCTTGCGTTCTACCTAATCGGTCCTGCAGTTAAAGTACTGTCTAACGGTCTAGCGGCTGGTGTAAACGCAATGGTTGAAGCGGGTGCTCTTCCTCTAGCATCTATCTTCGTTGAACCTGCGAAAATCCTATTCCTAAACAACGCTATTAACCACGGTATCTTCTCTCCACTAGGTATCCAGCAATCTGAAGAGCTTGGCCGTTCAATCTTCTTCCTAATCGAAGCGAACCCAGGTCCAGGTTTTGGTCTACTACTAGCGTACATGGTATTTGGTAAAGGTAGCGCGAAGCAATCTGCTGCAGGTGCATCTATCATCCACTTCCTAGGTGGTATTCACGAGATTTACTTCCCATACGTACTAATGAACCCACGTCTAATCCTAGCGGTTATCGCAGGTGGTATGACTGGTGTATTCGTAAACGTAATGTTCAGCTCTGGTCTAATTTCTCCAGCGTCTCCGGGTTCTATCTTTGCGATTCTACTGATGACACCTAAAGGTGCTTACCTAGGTGTAATCCTATCGGTAGTCGCTGCAACAGCTGTATCGTTCATTGTCGCTTCTATCCTGCTTAAGACGACTTCTCAAGACGAGGATGAAGATTCTCTAGAAAAAGCATCTGCGCAAATGAATGACATGAAAGCGTCTTCTAAAGGTCAAGCGACGGGTGCTGACATCAACCTAGCTGACGTGAAAGCAGTATACGTAGCGTGTGATGCGGGTATGGGTTCAAGTGCAATGGGTGCTGGTCTACTACGTAAGAAAGTAGACGCTGCAGGCCTAGATATTACGGTAACGAACTACGCTATCAACGCACTACCAGCGGATTCACAAATCGTAATTACACACAAAGACCTGACGGACCGTGCTCGTAAGACAATTCCGGGTGCAATGCACATGTCTCTGAACAACTTCCTAGACGGTGCGGTATACGACAACCTAGTTGCTGAACTTGTTGAAGCACAGAAAGGTGATGCAAAAAAGGCTGAAGCGCCAGCAGCTCCTGCCGCAGAAGAGAAAGAAGAAGGTCTGACTCTAACTGCTGACGCTGTATTCCTAGGTCTTAAATCTGACAACAAGCAAGACGCAATTAAGTTTGCTGGTGAGCAACTAGTAAAACTGGGCAACGTAGCTCCTGAATACGTGGAAGGTATGTTTGCTCGCGAAGAACTTGTATCGACTTACCTAGGTGAATCAATTGCGGTTCCTCACGGTACTATCGAAGCGAAACAATACGTACAGAAGACTGGCATCGTGTTCTGTCAGTACCCAGAGGGTATCCAATGGGGTGATGACGAAGATGATATCGCAAAGATGGTTATCGGTATTGCAGCACAAGGTGATGAACACAATATGGTATTGATGGCTATCACTAACTCTCTAGACGATGAAGAAGCGGTAGAGAAACTGCAAAACACAACGAACCCTCAAGACGTATTAAACATCTTGAACGCTTAATCAAAGCTCCTAAGTATGGAGGCCAGATACCCCCTCTGGCCTCATTTTCGATTTTATATTTTTATTTTTTACTTTGACACTTTAGGAAAACGTTATGAAAGCTCTACATTTTGGTGCAGGTAACATCGGTCGTGGATTCATTGGTAAGCTTCTAGCTGACGCTGGTATCCGCGTAACATTTGCAGACGTAAACGAGACGGTTGTAAATGCATTAATCGAGCGCCAAGAATACCCAGTAAAGATCGTGGGTGAAGAGTGTGTGGTTGAGACAGTTAAGAACGTAACTGCAGTAAACTCAGCAACTGACGCTGTAGTAGATTGCATTGCTGAATCTGACCTAATCACAACAGCAGTTGGCCCAACAGTTCTAAAAATCATCTCTAAGTCTATCGCTCAAGGCATCGAGAAGCGTGCAGCAGCGGGTAATACAGCACCGATGAACATCATCGCTGCAGAAAACATGGTTCGTGGTACTAGCCAGCTTAAAGCGGCAGTTCTTGATCACCTGTCTGATGAAATGAAAGCATTTACTGAAGAGAACATCGGTTTCGTTGACTCTGCGGTAGACCGTATTGTTCCACCGGCAGAAGCTGGTGAGACTGATCCTCTAGCAGTTACAGTAGAAACATTCAGCGAGTGGATCGTAGATCAAACTCAATTTAAAGGTGAGATTCCAAACATCCCTGGTATGGAATGCACAGATAACCTTATGGCTTTCGTTGAGCGTAAACTATTTACCCTTAACACAGGTCACCTAGTAACGGCTTACCTTGGTGTACTGGCGGGTCTTGAGACAATCAAAGATTCTATCGAGAACGATGAAATCCGTGCACAAGTGACTGCGACAATGGAAGAGAGTGGTGCGGTCCTAATTAAGCGTTACGGCTTTGACCCAGAAGCACACGCGGCTTACATTCAGAAAATCCTTGGTCGTTTTGCTAACCCTTACCTACGTGACGAAGTTGACCGCGTTGGTCGTCAACCAATCCGTAAGCTAAGCCCACAAGATCGTCTTATCAAGCCACTTAACGGTACGCTTGAATACGGTCTACCAAACGAAAACCTATTGAAAGGTATCGCGGCTGCGTTCCATTACAAGAATGAAGATGACCCTCAAGCGGTTGAACTTCAAGCAATGTTCGCAGAAAAAGGTTTTGCTGAGACGCTAGCACACTATTCAGAGCTGAATAAAGACTCAGAAGTTGTTAAACTAGCGGAACAAGCTTACCTAGCAATGAAATGATACAAATGAAAGGTGCCACGCAAGTGGCACTTTCTTCTTATAGAAGCGTTATGCCAATACATCCAACCCACGAAACCGAACTATTAGAAGCTCTGTCAGAAGCAGAAGGCGCAGGAGAGATCCTGATGGCGGCTTATGATGCGCTTGATGATACCGTCGATGCACTGCTACAAAACATCTTCCACAAAGATGACTATGCGGTGAAATTCGTGGTGGAGCCACTATTAACGAGCTCTGGTCCTTTGGGTGAGATTGCAGTGCGTACCAAGTTATTGCTTGGTCTTGGTGTGATTAGTAAGGAAGTCTACGACGACATTGAAATTTTCGTCACACTGAAAGAGTTCGCGAAGCTAGAAGAAGATAAAATCAACTTTATGGATATAAACGTCATCTTTGAGTTGAATAAGGTGAATGCTATCCAAAAAATTATGCCAATCGATTATGACCCTGCGCTTGTTGAAGGGATGAGTGGCCCTATGCTGGAAATGTTTCAAGGTCGCCATAATCAAAAAGTCCAATCAACCATAGTACTTGCGGTTACGGATATAGTGAATGAGCTGTGCCGTGATAACGCACTGACGTCATAAGACAGCATAAAATTCGAAAAGAAATGGACCTGCAGGATGCAGGTTTTTTTGTGCCTATGATTTGGAAAGTAAGAGTTGAGAGTTTGGGATTAACAACAATTGAGCTTAGTTTGTTATTAAAAGTAAGGGGTTGATGCGAAACATCAACCCCTTCGTATTTTCTGCTTCTTTAGGTTTTCTAAAACCTATAGCGAAGCGTTCTTTAGGCCGCAGCCCATCCTTGACTCTTATAGGTCTTGGATGTTCTCAGCTTCTAGCTCTTGGAAGTAGCGAAGCGTCTTAACTTTTAGCTCTTGTTGAGCTGGCTCATCAGCAACGATAACCGCTTTAGGGTGCATTTGAAGAGCTGTAACAGTCCACATGTGGTTTACAGAACCTTCGATTGCCACTTGCAGAGCTTGTGCTTTGTTATGACCCAGAGTCAGGATCATTACTTCTTCAGCGTCTAGTAGAGTAGCAACACCGATAGTTAGAGCGTACTTAGGTACTTGGTTGATGTCGCCATCGAAGAAACGAGAGTTCGCGATGCGAGTTTCTTGCGTCAGAGTTTTAATACGAGTACGAGATGCTAGAGAAGAACCAGGTTCGTTGAATGCGATGTGACCGTCGATGCCAACGCCACCCATGAACAGGTTAACCTTACCGTAAGAACGCATTTTTTCTTCGTACGCTGCGCAGTGAGCATCGATGTCGTCTGCTAGGCCGTCTAGCAGGTTGATGTTCTCTTCTTGGATATCAACGTGGTTGAAAAAGTTGTTATACATGAAAGAGCGGTAAGACTCAGGGTGGCTAGGGTCAATACCAACGTACTCATCCATGTTGAAAGTCACAACGTGTTTGAAGCTTACTTTTCCAGCTTTGTATAGCTCGATTAGCGCTTTGTAAGTTGATAGAGGAGTGCCACCTGTTGGTAGACCAAGAACGAATGGTTTCTCAGCAGTTGGCTGGAATGCGTTGATCTTGTTTACGATATGACGAGCTGCCCACTTACCTACTTGTTCAGCGTTGTTTAATGGAATAAGTCTCATTGTATGACCTCTATGGATTGAAGTTTTGTCTTGTTATTTCGCATTATAAAATAAGTGTTCGAATCTGACTATAGATTGGCCCAAATAAATGTGTGTTTTTTTGCCAAAGATGAGATCTAGAGCCACAAGTTACAATTTTTGAATCATTTTGTAATCTTATTGTATAGATAATAACGGGCGGCTGAGGATGGTTTGTAGGAAAATTATTGAAGCAAAAGAAGGGGCGGTTAAAGAAAAAGTGAAAGATAAAAGGTCGTGTGCTTAAAGGGAAAAGGAATGCCGTTAACCTTTTATCTATGTATTACCTGTTATCTAGGCTCTATTTCAAATCAATACTACTCAACCGACCCATATAAGTGAGGATCTCTAGATTCTCTTTGTGAGCATCGAGCAGGGCGCGCTTGGTTTGCGAATAAGCGGCGAGCTTGCCGTACTTGTTGATAGAGCGAACAACCGTCTTATATTTGTACTTACCGTCTTCATCGACCTCTCGCCATTTGGCAATATAGCAAGTATCACGATTGTCAGGATTATCTTTGGTAGGGCTCGGCTTATGAACGATCTTTGGCTCTAAAGAGTGGGGTAGTCTTAGCATGACGGTAGGGTCATTAAGAATGCGTGACCAGTGTTTCCCCCACAGTTCTTTGCCTAACTCATTTCTGGTTTTAATGGCCTTTTTCAATCCTTCCTCTTCACCAATTTTAAGATAGCCGATAGAGCGGCTCAGGATTGTATCTTCAGGGGTGTGGATATGAATTTTAAATGCAGCTTTGCTTTGGGAAATAAAGCGATGTTCGGTGGTAGGTTGTTTCTTCTGCGGCATAAGGGTTACAGCTACTGATAATCGTATTATTAATAATAAGCGATGATTCTAAGAACGAAAAGTTTAATAGGTTTCATCGGGAAACCGAGTGTAAATGTAAACGATTCATTTCTACCTTTCATCTAGCTTAGTCACATTTGTTGTTAGGCACTATCACTACAGTTTGATTTTTATTGGTCAAGTTGCACATTATAGGCTTGCTTTTCGCTCTTGATTTATAAATTCAATGTGATTTGAATAACAAAATCTCAATCGCAGAATGAAAGAGTTCATTAACTACTTTGACGAATCGTCAATAACAAGAATAAATAAATGACAGCTCATTCAATAAGTTATGACTTTGGGAGAGGCAACTTAATAAAACATTACCAAATGTGATTTTTTCATCACCTCATTAACTGGATATTAACAATAAAATGCTCTTTTATTCGCTGCTTTAATTTGAGAATATAAAACGCTGTACTGATTGTATGGATGCTGAATCTCGGTGTTAAGGAAGATATATGGCACAACAGTTAAACCGTCGTAATTTTGGCCTTGTTTCATTTTTATGTCTATTTTTATTCGCTTCTTTCCCTGTCGTTACTAAAGCAGAAAATAGTACCGAACAGGCATTTGTTATAGGGGTTATTAGCTCCAAGCCTAAAAAGGCATTCAAACGTGCGCAGCCACTCTCTGATTATTTAGCCTTGAACCTAAAACATTTGGGTTATACCCATGGTGAGGTGAAGGTAGCACGAGATCTACGTGAGCTGCAGCGATGGCTTAAGAACGGCCAAGTCGACCTTTTTTCCGAGACTATTTTTGCTGCTTATCAACTAGAGCAAGTAGAGCTTGCTGAGATCATTGCTCGTCAATGGAAGGACGGGGCAGCAGAATACCACTCAATCTTTTTCTCCCGTGTAGATAGCAACGTTAGTAGCTTTGATGATCTCGTTGGGAAAATTATTGTATTTGAAGACCGATTATCCACCAGTGCCTATTTGCTGCCGGCAGCAACACTTATTCAACAAGGATATCAATTAGGTGAAGTGTCTTCACCTCGAGAACGACCTCAACCCGGTGAGATTGGTTACTTCTTTGCTGATGAACTCTCTCGTTATGGTGATGAGTCAAACATGATGTCTTGGGTGGACAATGAAATTGTTGCTGCCACGGCTTTTAGTAACCAAGATTGGGAAAAAGAAATCACACCTGAAATCGAGTCAAACCTAACAATTTTTTATCGAACTCCTGACGTTCCAAGAGCCTTAATGCTGGTGCGCTCATCATTAGATGAATCGCTTAAAAAAGAGATACAGCAGTTATTGTTTAGTGCAGAAACAACGGAAGAAGGGCAAGAAGCCCTAAAAGCGTTTAAGAAAACTACCCTCTTTGATACCGTCACTGAAGAGTCTCTCCGGACTATTCGCGAAATTGGGGCGACTTCATCTTTAATTGAGCATTAAAGAGAACCTGTATGAAGTTAAAAGGCAAAATATTGATGACGAGCACGGTGTTTATGCTTCTCACCGTACTCGCTCTCTTTTATTCGCAAAGTCATATTCGTTCTCGTTATACCGAGGAGTTGTTGACGGTAACTTCAACAAATATCTCCAATAGTTACATTGAACAAGCAAAACAAAGGGCATCGACGACTCTGAATTACTTAGTCGATGCGGTTGTCGATCCCATGTACTTCTTCGATTTAGATGGTATCCGCTATGTGGTAGAACCCGTCACCAATGACAATAGTATTCAGAAAGTGGTGGTGTTCGACCAAGAAGGTAAGATTTTTCATTCGAGTCATATTGATGATCGCTACGGTCAAAGAGTTCATTTACCAGAACTTGAGCACCGCGTATTGGGGCTTAGCGAAATATACGAACATATTTCCCAAGAGTCACTGATGCTCGCCGCCCCTTTAAAGCTACAAAATAATGTCTTGGGGGGGGTGCTAATTGTCTACTCTATGGAAGCGGTTCACAATGATATTCTTGAACATGAACAACTGGTCATAAAGCTAAGTGAGTCGAATGAATCATTGTTTAACCAACTGAATTTTTTCGTTTTTGTCATCATCACTGTACTCAGTTTGTTTTTGTCTTTGAACTTAGCTAATCGCTTGATTCGACCTATCTACTCGCTATTGAAGCATTCTAAACGCTTACAGACCGGTGAGTATGGCACATATAACACCATCTCTTCTAAAGACGAACTTAGTGAGCTCGCTCGATCGATTAATGACGTCGATGTCCGTTTGGAGGAGCGTACAGCAGAGATCGAATTCTTGGCTTTTAATGACTCTCTCACGAAGTTGCCCAATCGAGTGACCCTTATTAGGCACATTCAACATCTTATCGATCTCAATGTGCGGCAGTATCAACCGTTTGCCATTTTGTTTATTGATTTAGATGGCTTCAAACGGGTAAACGATAGTTTTGGCCACCAAGCGGGTGATGAGCTGCTTTGTACTGTAGCAGATAGAATCAATAGAAGGATAAAAGAATCGAATTCCTCCAATATTGCAGCTCGGGTCGGTGGTGATGAATTTGTCGTTTGTGCTCTCGAGGATACGACTCAAGCTTCTACGATGGCAGAGACGTTGTTGGAGGAAATACGAGAGCCAATGGTATTAACGGGTTGTTCTGAATTGTTTAACGCAAGTGCGAGCGTTGGTATTGTTTCTTACTCTAATTTAGGTGATCTTGCGGAAGAGCTGATTAAAAAATCAGACCTCGCAATGTACTCATCGAAATCTTTAGGTAAGAATCAGTGCACACTCTATTCACAGCAACTTGAAGACTCCTTGAGTATTGCTGAAGAGATGGAGCGAGATCTCAGGCTCGCGATAGGTGACTATCAGGACTTCGAGGTGTGGTATCAGCCGAAGGTGAGATTGCAAGATGGCTCGACTGTAGGTTATGAAGCGTTAGTGCGTTGGAAACATCCAGAAAAAGGGTTCATTTCTCCCGCAGATTTCATTCCTATTGCCGAATCAACAGGTCTTATTGTTGATTTAGGTAAGTGGGTGTTTGACCAGGTAATTAAAGATACGATCGATTTTCAGATGGATTCTAATCTCAGCATTTCGGTGAATGTATCTGCAAAACAGCTGCGTGATCAGGACCTTATCGCATACTTAGAATCCAGAATTAAGGAGTCGGGTATCGAACCTCATCAGTTACAAGTCGAAGTGACAGAAACGGCTTTGATGGAGAACTGGCAAGTCGCGATTGATACCCTTATGCAAATTAGAGCACTTGGAGTAGAAATCTGGCTTGATGATTTTGGTACGGGGTACGCGTCACTCAGTTATTTGCAGAAGCTACCCGTCGATGGACTCAAGATTGATAGAAGTTTTGTATCTGGTCAGGATCTGAACATGACTAATAATGTTCTATGCTCAGCGATTATTTCAATGGCGAAAAAGTTAAGCATTAGAGTCGTCGCGGAAGGGATAGAAACAAAAGAACAAGCGAAGTTTTTAAAGAGTGAGCAGTGTGAGTTTGGCCAAGGTTATTTTTACTCTAAGCCATTGCCTATTGGCGATGTAGTTATTAAGACCAATAAGCATGTTGCATAATAACTTATCGTATGGGCAAAAATGATTGAATGTAGATTTGATATATAGAATGTCAAAATACTAATGGGTTTGGATAGCAAGTAGAGCGGAAGTTTCTAAGGCACTGAGTAAGTGTTTTTTTCTTTCATTGGGTTGTAATTTCATTTGTCAGCATAGGCTCAGCGACCTTGCGACTAATTTTATAACTCGATTAACAGTGTGATCTGTGCCGCACATTTATTGTAAATAGAATGTTATTCTCTTTAAAAGATATCTAATTTACAGATGCCTCCCCCCCCCCCCTAAATTATAAATTACCAATAGATTCATGGATGTAATATGTTGTCAATTCGTGGAAAAGTCATTACCTTGGGAGTTATCTCACTTTTAGGGTTTGTCAGTATTGCCTATGTGGGTAATAGCGCACTGACGAGAAACACAGAGAAAGTCTCAGAGATAGATAAAGTTGTTTACCCAATAATGAACTCTGCGTCACTGAATGCCGTGATGGTTCAGCAACTGTCAGAAAGATTTAACCTAGCTGTAACGGTTGGTGATGAAGAGTTTTTAGAGATGAACCAAGAAACCTTGGGTCATATTCAAGCAAACTTTGATTTGCAACGTCAGTTAGCACCAGCCTTAGCGCCAAGTCTTCAAAATCTAGAGAATCAACTCAAGAACTATTATCAGAGTACTTATGACCTAGCTCTTGGCATGATCGATGGTAATGTCGATTTATCAAAGGCTGCTCAGCAAGCGAACGAGAATCAACAACGTCTGAAAAAATTGATTGCTGATATGGATAGCTTTTCAAGCCAGCGCGTTGAGTTATTTGAGTCATCTGTAACAGACCTTCAAGAGGTAAACTCAAGCTCAAGTATGATGATGCGCCTTCTTGGTGGGATAGCGATGCTGCTTATTCTCATTGCAAGTTGGATCGTCGTTCGCCGTATTCGCGTTGATTTAGGTATTATCTCTTCAAAGATGCGCGATATCTCTGAAGGGGATGGTGACCTAACTGCACGTATCGAGTATTCAAAAAATGATGAGCTCAAACCGCTTGTCGATTCGTTCAACATGTTCGTTGGAAAGCTGCAACAAAACATTACAGATACCATCTCGAGCATCAAGCAATTAGATATGATTTCGAATAGTTTGGTTTCTTCTAGTCAGTCAACGAAAAGTATGTCTCATCAACAACATCAAGCTGTCGAAGAGGTGTCTAATTCGTTAGATCAATTATTTGAAGCGGCTAGACATATTGCATCGAACGCTAATGACGCATCTGAGTCTGCAAATAGCGCAAAATCCCAAGCTTCTCGTGGTGAAGTGCAAGTGAAGAGTACTATTCATGCCGTGCAAGAGTTGACGAGTGATGTTGAAAATGTCTCGCTACTTGTTCAACAACTGGATGCGAACACACAAAGTGCAGGCTCCATCCTAGATTCTATCAGTGCGATTGCCGAGCAAACAAACCTGCTCGCGTTGAATGCGGCTATCGAAGCAGCGCGCGCGGGCGAACAGGGACGAGGTTTTGCAGTCGTTGCTGATGAAGTTCGCACACTAGCAAGCCGTACACAAACATCTACACAAGAGATTCACAATGTTCTTCAGCAGTTACAAGAGCAGACGAAGACAGCATCACAATTGATTTCTGAAAGTGCTTCAAAAGCAGCAGCATGTGTTGAGAAGTCCTTGGTGGCTGAAGACTCTCTGCAAGCGATCACTCGCGATGTTGAAGAGATAAGTTCACGCAATGACATGATTGCATCTGCCACTCAAGAACAGGAACAAACCTCAACAGAGGTAGAAGGATACGTTGGACAGATTCGTGATATGGCCCAAGTGACGGCTGACAGCGTGAATGAGCTTGAACAAGTAGCACAAGATATTAACCAGATTACTCACGATCTTTCTGATCTAACAGGGCACTTCAAGGTCCAATAAATTTCTCATAAATTTTTACTCACACTCTAGACGAACATCGAGCTTGTTTCGTCTAGAGTTAAATTTGAATATTAATGATATGACATACTGTTTAATAACTAAAATAACATAACGGAGTTTGTTATGAATAAGTCTATTCTGGCGATGGCTATCGCCGCGCTTGCTGGCAGTGGTGCCGTCAATGCTGCAAGTTGGGATGATCTCTCTATCAGCGGGTTTGGTTCTGTCGGTGTCGGTAAAGCAGACAATGCAATCGCGTATGCCGGTTACACTGATGATAAAGTGGAGTGGGAACAGGAAACGCTAGGCGGTATCCAGTTTGATTTCCAAATCAATGAGCGCGCTAAATTCGTTACGCAGATCGTTGCGAATAGCCGTTATGATTATGACCCAAAAATTGAGATGGCATATGCCTCTTATGAGTTTGACAACGTAACTGCGCGTGCAGGTAAGTTGCGTCTGCCACTGTTCTTTTATTCAGACTTCCAAGATGTCGGTTACGCATATCCGATGATTCGTCCATCGCAAGAAACCTACGAAAACCTTCTTCTAAAAGGTCATACTGGTGTTGATTTGCTCATCCCAATTGAGTTTGAAAATTCAAGTCTTATGCTACAACCTGTAGTTGGCATCGCAACCCTCGACGAAGATGATTCTGCTGCTGGTGAGGTGAAGCTAGACAATATGTACGGCTTGGCAGCGAGCTGGAACTACGAAGACTTGACCCTTCGAGCGTCTTATTTTGTGGCGGAAGCGAATCCTGAATGTGGGACTGTCGATTTTACTAATAATGCCGAGGTTGTGACAGCTTCAGAGCAATGCATCATGGCAACGGCTTTAGACCTCTACGGTCAAGATGGCACCTTTGTCTCTGCGGGTATGAACTACGATAATGGGTCTGCGTTAGTCAACATCGAAGCGACGGATGTGCAGCTTGAAGGTAAGTACTACGACTACCGTACCGTTTCTGGTCTAGTTGGCTACCGAGTGGCTGAGTTTACTCCTTATGCTTCGGTGAGCTGGATGGAGACAACGGATGATGATGAGCGTCCTTTGATGGCAGACGAAATATCGTATGGTTTGAATCAAGGTCTTAACTTTGAGCGCATCGCTTATTCGGTAGGCTCCCGTTGGGATTTTGAAAAGAATATGTCTCTTAAGTTGGATGTAACCTATGTTGATTATCAAGACACAAGTGGTGGCTCTACAGAGAATGTAGTATCTCCGCTACTTGGTGGTGGTTTTGTTGAAGAAGACACCCTTGTCTACTCAGCGCGTTTAGACTTCGTATTCTAAGGAGAGCATGATGAAAAAATTATTTACGCTTTTAGCGGCTTCTGCACTCTCTTTCAATGCGATGGCGGGCATGGTGGTGATTGGCAATAACGCCAGTATCGATTCACTAAAGCAAGGTGATGTGAAAAAGCTTTTCATGGGCAAGAAAACCAAGATGAGCGGTGCTAAGGTGCAGATCGTTGAACTGACGGATGGTGATGCAGGTCGTATTGCTTTCCATGAAGTGGCGACAGGTCGTACAGAAGCGCAGCTGCAATCTGGCTGGTCGCGTTTGGTCTTTACCGGTAAAGCCGAAGCCCCTGTTCAGGTCGCCGATTACTCTGCAATGATTGCAGAAGTGAGTGGCAATACGAATGCCATTGGTTATGTTGACGAGTCAGCACTAACGGGTGATGTAAAAGTACTATTCAAATTCTAGTACCGCCCATTAACCAGTGAACAATAATGCCAACCTAAAAAGGTTGGCATTTTTCGTTCTAAAGGCACCAAATTGAACGATTGGCGTCCCCACCAGGACTCGAACCTGGAGCTCGGGCTTAGGAGGCCCGGGATTTATCCTGTTAATCGATAGGGACGTAAAGGTCTTATTCGTTAAGACCTTTACGTCATTCTCTCATCGTTAAAGTTCGTCTTGCAAATGAGAAAAGTCTCATGCGTCGCAACTTGATCACAGTTTATGCATTACATCGCCAATTTGGATCGCACCGGCAAGTTCTGGTTGGTCAACCGCTAGCTCAGCCTCATGCTCGTAAACTCGGCTTACAGTTAATGTAATGCCACTTTCGCTGACTTTATTTCGTGGTAAGCCATTTTGGTCGATGAATGAACCGGTATGCCATAGCTGCAGTTTGTCACCCTCTTTTACTCCATGCATACGGCCAAGGTCCATGGTAATTGTGTTGCCCCACTTGTAAGCAATCTCAGGCAGAGTGATCTTACAAGAGAGTTCCGATTCAAGGTCGAGCATAATATTACGGCTAACGCGAAGCATCATGTCACCATAGGTTGATGCCCAAAAGCGCGCGCTACGAGTATCTACCTGGCTGGTTTTCGGGAAAGGCCAGTTCGCCACTTCACGATAGTTACGGTTGTATATCTCATGGCCGGTTTTACCATCGTAGACGTACATCTCTAACGCGAACTGACGGTTAATTACATCATCACGTAGAAGTTTTTGTTCGATCGTTGCGGTTAAGTCGGTAATCACACCAGCCATGATGTATTGTGCACCATGATCCTGAGCGATCATTTTTAAACGCTCCGGTTGATTTTTACTAAGTGCATAGTCAGTCGAACCGACCGAAACAAAACTACGTGACTGTTGATCGATTTGGCGATTGATCACATGTGAAAAGTCATCGCCTACCTTGTAGATTTGACCCATTACCGCTTGTTGCGGCGAGGCAAGATCAATGTTGCCGACCAAAAATGTCTTCTTATATTGATCCACATGGCAACCATTTGCCGATGGATAGATATCGATACGAGCATTAATCACGATTTGACCGCTACGGGAGCGTTCACGGTCGATTCGAACGTAGCGTACCTCGTGATTGGTGAACTGGTATTCCTTTCTTTCTGTTTCTAAAAACGGTCGAAGGTTGGAGATACTGCCAATATCAGCGCCAGAAAATTGAACAGCTTTGTAGATCGCGTCTTCTAAGGCGTGGATCCTCGCTGCCTCTTCAGACGAGACGATCGTTGCCGTTCCTGTCACTTCAAACCAAGCGGCGCTCACGCTGTTGATTGAGATAAGGCTACAAATAACTGAAAGTAGGGCATAAAAATGTTTTTTCATCAGCTTTTTACCAATTGGGTACGCTTATTGCTTAAAGTTTGAGTGATAGATTTGGTGACGCTTTCCATTGTAATCGCAAATAATGAAAAGCAAAGATTGTTCCATCTTTATATATCGGGCTTGAATCAGCCTGATGGAGCCATCGCCATAGAGAGTATCTGGAGAGTGAAAATGAAAAAATGGCTAATCTTAGCGTCAGTGATGTTGGTAACATCCTGTTCCTATGCGCCAATTTATAATGGTAAAGAACCGTACAATGGTAGCCAGTTTATGTTGATGGAGAACCCACGTCATACGATGGATTACTTTGTCGAAAGCATGACTGAAGAGCTCATTGTGTCCAATACAAGTGTATCTGCACGTACACCTATAGCGATTACTTCTTTTGTCGATCTGCAACATATGGATGCGACAAATTGGTTGGGTAATTCGGTATCCGAAGCCTTTATTCATCAATTACAGCGCCGTGGTTTTAAAGTCGTCGACTTTAAGACGACGGGCAATATTCAGGTAACGAGTCAAGGCGACTTTGCGCTGAGCCGTGACTGGAAGAACCTCGCACAAGAACAAGATATTCAATACGTACTGACGGGGACTATGCTGCGCCAAGAAGGCGGTGTGTTAGTGAATGCTCGAGTTGTCGGTATGCAGTCACGTATTGTTGTAGCAACAGCACAAGGTTTCTTGCCGGCGGATCGAATTGGCCGTGATATTGATACGCTAAACACTATGCGTACTGAAGATGGTGTCATTATCCGCTCTGACCCAACAATTCGCCAACCTTACACCGTAATTTTGCGCCCGTAGGAGCTGATAGAATGAAAAAGTTATTTTTAATCATGTTGGCTTTTGCAACGGTGGGTTGTCAGCCATTACAACACATGCGCCCAGATGATTATCTCACTGCGGTTGGCTATGCGAGCATTAGCGAGCAAGCGGGTCGTGATGAAGAAGAAAAACAAATACGAGCAATGCGTGCCTCTAAAATCGATGCTTATCGTGAGTTAGCTGAGCAAGTATATGGCATGCGCGTAAGCGGCCGTGCTGAGCTACAAGACCAACGTTTAGGTACAGAGTTTACCTCGGGTGCGGTAGATGGTGTGATTCGTGGCGCCGAAGTGGTGCGCAGCTACAAGGTGGGCGACAGCTACGTAACTGAACTGCAGCTAGATATTGCTAAAATGGAAAAGCTTCGTGATTACGGCGAAGTGCAGCAGGTACCAGAAAAACGCCAGCAAACATTGTTCTAATTTCTCTCTAATTCACTCTCAAAGCTGCGTTTATCTCAAAGCAAAGCCGCCGATTTTCATCAGCGGCTTTGTGTTATTTTTCTATTTATTGCTTCTCTTATTCTTGTTCGAATTTAGCACGCTCTTGTTTCTCTACTACCGAGAGTCTTGTCAGTTTCAAGCCTAATTCTCTACCTCGGAAACGGGTATAAAGAATGTTGCTAATGAAGGCGGTTGTGGTGAGTAGTAACTCAATACCTGCTAACCATCTTTCATCTGGGCTGATGTATAAGATCGTAAATCCATGAAGATAATAAAGCATTAGAACGAAATTAGCCCACGCGTGGGTATAAGGCTTGCCAATTAAGATCCCTGGAAGAGGGAACAATAGCGGTATCGCCCACACAATGGCTAATGTGCTTGGGTTGAATTGCTCATGTGGCGATAGGGTGTACTGCCACAAGACTACCCAAACGAGTAGTCCAAGATTACCGGTTAATGCGAGGTATCGAATCACCTTAGTTTTCGATTCCATTTCGGTTCTCATGTTTAATTCCTTGAAGGTCGATAACATTTGGCTAAGTTCACACCTGACCGATCAGCTTTCTATTCGCCGTTGCTGAGGGTTTTACTTAGCGTTGCCAGGCGTTGTCCTAGCTTACGTGCAAGTTGAGCCTCAGTGGAAGATATCCCTTCGCTTCCATGCTGAGAAACATGACTTGCGCCGTAGGGGCTACCGCCTTGTTCAGTCGTGTGCAGTTCAGGCTCGGAATAAGGGATACCCACGATCAACATGCCGTGATGCTGGAGTGGTAACTGCATACTCTGGAGTGTGGTTTCTTGACCACCATGCAGTGATGACCCGGAGGTAAATACGCATGCGGGTTTGTCGATCAAGTCACCCGAAATCCACAACGAGGTGGATTGATCCCAGAAATGCTTGAGTGGCGCTGCCATATTGCCAAACCATACTGGGCTTCCCATCGCTAAACCGTGGCAACGCTTCAGGTCATCCAACGTTGCTACAGGGTCTTCACTGGCGTGGTGACTTTCGATAATTTCCGGCACGGTGCGAAGCGTAGCCTCGCACCCATCAACTTGTTCTATACCGCGAGCAATCTGTCTTGCTAGCGCCCGAGTTGAGCCGTGTCGACTGTAGTAAAGAACGAGTACTTCAATCATATAAAGAGTCTATCGATTAAAGAATGTCGAGAACTTGCTCAGGTGGACGGCCATGTTTAGCTTGACCATTATTTACCACGATAGGGCGTTCAATCAGTTTAGGGTTTTCACTCATTGCTATGAACAATGCTTCATCTTCAGCGTCTTTCAGCTCAAGTGATTTGTAGATATCTTCTTTAGTACGCATCATATCTCGAACCTGACTCATGCCAAGCTGAGTATAAAGCTCTTTCAGTTTCTCTACCGATGGTGGTGTGTCTAGGTATTTGATGATTGTTGGCTCAATGCCTTTTTCTTCAAGTAGCGCAAGTGTTTGACGACTCTTTGAGCAGCGAGGGTTGTGGTAGATTTCTACTGACATTCCAATTCCTTATTCTTGTTGAGGCTGTTTATTTTCTATTTTTTGTTAGTGGCCATCGCTTTTACTTCTTCTATTGCAGTTGCATGAAGCGATCACGCTGAATCATAAGCTGGTCGATGCGAGCATCATAGCGAGCCTGCTTTAGGCTTCCCAGCTCCGCGATTTGACCTGCTTGGGTATAGTACTGAATGGCTTTATTCCAGTTTGCGCGCAATGCATGAATTTCGGCACGTGCAGCTAGGTCTTCGTCACTATTTCCCAGTTGAATGTTGGCATCAGACAATAAGTGCCAGCCATTAGTATCTTCTGGGTGATTGTGGGTATAACGTTGAAGTACACGGACCGCATCTTCATATCGCTCACCTTTGATCAGTGCGTTAGCATAGTTGATCGTGACGGTTGCGTTATCCGGTTTTTTCTTTAGCGCTTTTTCCATCAGATCAATGGCTTTCTCTGGTTGCTTTAATGCAATGTACAAGTCAGACATCGCATCCAGATAAAAATCGTTGTGCTTGTCTTCATTGTAGAGTTTTACTAAGCGCTTCTCGGCTTCTTCAAGCTTGTTACTGTCTAGATAAACCAGCGCTTCACCATACTCCATTGCCGGCTGGTAAACGGGATCGACTTTCCGTGATGTACGATCAAACCAATCAAGGGAGGCGTCCGAATCGATTCCAGCATATCTTGCGACGATACGAGCGCGAGCGAGATGGTAGTTCAACGATGGCGCTAAACGCATCGGTGGATAAGATTGCGCTCTTGCTCGGGTATCTGTGATACGGTCTTCTGGCAGTGGGTGAGTCAGCAGCATAGGTGGCGGTGTGCTTGCGTAACGATATTCATCAGCAAGGCGGCTGAAGAACTTTGGCATAGCGTTGACGTCGAATCCCGCTTTTGCAAGGGTTGCGATACCAAAACGGTCAGCTTCTTTTTCATTACTACGTGTGTAGTTTATGGTTCTTTGCATCGAGCCCGCTTGAGTTGCAGTTATTGCGGCAATGCCTGCTTCTGGAGCGGCAATCGCAAGCAGTAATGAACCGGCAAGCGCAGCCATGGTCGCAGGTGAACGCCGAGCTTGTTCTTCCATACTACGAGCTAAGTGTCGCTGGGTTACATGCGCGATTTCGTGCGCGACAACTGAGGCGAGTTCACTCTCGCTTTGAGCATGAAGAAAGAGACCTGAATGCAACGCCACATAACCGCCAAAGAAGGCGTAGGCGTTGATGTTTCTATCGCGAACCATGAAAAAATGAAAGGGTGTTTTTACATCATCAGCGTTGGCGACTAAGCGATGACCAAGGTTACTGATGTAAGTGTTGAGCACTGGGTCGTTCACGAGCGGTTGGCTAGCACGAATCATACGCATGTAAGCGTCACCATAAACCAACTCTTGGTCGATAGTGAGAGTGCCACCTGCAGCAGTACCGATATCGGGTAAATCGAAGGTATTGGCCGTCGCTGGAAAGCTTGCTGCCAAAGTCGTTGCAGCAGTTAGGCAAGCAATAGAACGAAGTCGTTTAAAATTCATAGTAGTCAGTAGTGCTCCTTTTCTTCTGACATTTCGACCACTGTTATACGTAATGGTTCGAGTTGAGGTGTTGGAAATCAGCTCAAACGGTAGGAATTGGTCATTGATAGCGAAAAGCATGAGAAGCGCTTTAAAGTTTACCAATCCCTGTCTTGGATGTTCTGTATCTTACCGACGTGAGAGTATACAATACCCGCTCTATAATAAGCATCGAGCGATAGAATGAAAGCCAATATTCTAGATTTGCGCCGAGAACGTTGTCCCATGGCACTCTTGTTGGCTAAACGAGAGAGTAAGAGCCTAAAAACTGGCTCTAAATTAAGCATTTACGTTCAAGATGCAGCATCGTTACAAGATATGCTGCGCTATTTCCAACAGCAAGCCTTAAATGTTGAACTTCATTCTGAGCCAGAGTTCTCCATTATCTCTCTTTCACATAAGGAATAGTACGACATGTTAACTATGATCAGTCGTTGGTATAAACGACGTTTTTCTGATCCACATGCCGTTAGCCTAGTTGCAATACTGCTATTTGGTTTTATTACCATTTACTTCTTCGGACACCTGATTGCACCACTTCTTGTTGCGATTGTTCTCGCTTACTTATTGGAATGGCCGGTGGCTCAATTGCGTAAAGTGGGTGTCCCTCGAACTATCGCGGTGATGGTGGTTCTCATCGTCTTTATCAGCCTGTCCTTGATTGCGATATTCGGCCTGGTGCCGACTATTTGGAATCAGATTGGTAACCTGATCAACGATATTCCAAGCATGTATATTGAGCTTCAGGAGTTTATCCAAACTATCCCTGAGCGCTATCCAGAGCTGGCAAACCTACAGATTGTTGAGTCGGTGCTTGATAATGCAAAGGATAAAGTGGTTGGTTTAGGTGAGAGCGTAGTTAAAGGCTCACTCGCATCACTGGTCAGCATCGCAGCGCTAGGTGTTTACTTAATCCTTGTGCCACTTCTGGTTTTCTTCTTGCTGAAAGATAAGTCGGAAATGATGGACATGATGAGTGGGATATTGCCTCAAAATCGTCGCCTTGCTACCAAGGTATGGCAAGAGATGAACGAGCAAATTTCAAATTACATCCGTGGTAAGGTGCTTGAAATTCTGATTGTTGGTGGTGTGAGTTACATTACTTTCGCTATCTTAGACTTACGTTATTCAGTGCTTCTTGCTGTGTGTGTTGGTCTGTCAGTATTGATTCCTTACATTGGTGCGGCAGCGGTTACCGTGCCTGTTGCCATTGTTGGTTTGTTCCAATGGGGTTTAGATACACAGTTTTACTCACTGCTGATTGCCTACGGCATTATTCAGGCACTCGATGGTAATGTATTAGTGCCAATCCTGTTCTCAGAAGCGGTGAACCTGCACCCAGTGGCAATTATTGTCGCCGTATTGGTGTTTGGTGGTTTGTGGGGATTCTGGGGGGTGTTCTTTGCTATACCGCTCGCAACCTTAGTAAAAGCTGTTTGGAAAGCCCTACCAAGTACCGAAGAACACGTAGTACAAGAATGATAAAAAAACCGCACTTAGGTGCGGTTTTTTAATGCCTGTTGAAGCCAGATATCTGTTGAATCTCAGAATTAAGCTTGCGCAGCGTTCAAGTAATCCAGAACCACCTCATGGTGTGTTTTGGTCTTGAACTTATTGAATACGTGTTCAATCACACCTTCTTCGTTGATAAGGAAACTGATGCGGTGCAGGCCGTCATATACTTTACCCATGAACTTCTTCTCGCCCCAAACACCGAACTGCTCAGCGACTGCGTGGTCTTCGTCAGACAATAGAGTGAAGTTTAGTGAGTCACGTTCGATGAATTTACCTAGGCGCTTAACTGGATCGATGCTAACACCTAAAACCACAACATTGTGAGCGTCTAGTTCTGCTTTTACGTCACGTAGGCCTTGTGCTTGAACCGTACAGCCCGGGGTCATCGCTTTAGGGTAGAAATAAAACAGAACCTTTTTACCTTTGAATTGATCAAGGCTAACGGTGGTGCCATCTTGGTCTAGAAGAGAAAATGCTGGAGCAGGAGAGCCTGCAGTTAGCGTATTCATGTAGTTTCCTTTTTAAATGATTGCTGATATCGCGGTGTCTACGCACCGTTTTTAATAAAGTTAAGCGAACCGGTTACACCCTGTTGTTGGCATAACTGCTCAAATTCTTCTTGAAGCTGCATTAGGTTACAGTTGGCATCAACAAGCGCAGTCATTGAAATATGGAACTGGTCTTGCGAGGTATGTACCTTTGAGCCTTTGATGGTTTGAGCGCTCAGAGACGACAAGCCTATGTTGCGATCTGCAAAGAACTCAGTGAACTGCTCGGTTAGGCCAATTCGGTCATCTGATTCGATAAACGCTTCAAGTGTGTAGCTGTTATCGAGTTCTTCGTGAGGAGATGTACGTTTCATCATGGTGATGAGTTCATGCTCTTGACCAAGCAACGGCAGCATGGTTTCGACGCGAGTGATATTCGCGTTACTGCCCGAAACGAGCATGATGAGAGTAAATTCATTGCCAAAGAGAGCAATGCGGCTGTCTACGATATTACAGCCTGCTTGAGTAGCGAGATGGACGACTTGGTTGCAAATACCAGGCCGGTCCGTACCGACAGCGGTCACGACAAGATGTTGCATTTTTTAGTGCTTCTTTTTGATTATTATCTTTGCATGTTAGCACACTTAACTGTACTCATCATGCGCAGCTTTGTTGCGATTTTGTACATCATTTAAGGCAAACTATTTTGTTGCTCCTCAATTCAACATTTTGTGACGTGTAAACTTGTTTAATCCCTTGTGTTGCCTAGCTTGCTTACGGTAGCATGCAGAGAGAATCAATTTAGGGAGATAGACATGTTTTCAGGAAGTATCGTTGCATTAGTTACACCATTTAATCAGGACGGTGAAGTGGATTACGACAGCTTGAAAAAGCTGGTGGATTTCCATGTTGAAGCGGGTACTGATGGTATCGTCGCAGTAGGTACTACTGGCGAGTCTGCAACTCTGACTGTTGAAGAGCATGTAAAGGTAGTGACGAAGGTTGTTGAATTTGCGGATGGTCGTTTACCCGTTATCGCTGGTACAGGTGCAAATGCAACTCATGAATCCGTTACCTTTAGCCGTTTGCTAAACAACTCTGGTATCGCAGCATGCTTGAGCGTAACTCCTTACTACAATAAGCCAACGCAAGAAGGCTTGTACCAACACTATAAAGCGATCGCTGAAGTAAGTGACGTACCACAGATCCTATACAATGTACCGGGTCGTACGGCTGTTGACCTACTTCCAGAGACGGTTGCTCGTCTTTCTAAGATCGACAACATCATTGCATTGAAAGATGCGACGGGCGATTTAGACAGAATTGCAATTCACCGTGAACTTTGTGGCGAAGATTTCGTCCTATTAAGTGGTGATGACGCAACGGGTCTAGATTTTGTTCGTCTAGGCGGTCAAGGGGTGATTTCTGTAACGAATAACGTTGCTGCTGCGGACATGGCGAAAATGTTTCGTCTAGCGAAAGAAGGCAACTTTGAAGAAGCAGAGCAAATCAACCAGCGTCTAATGTCTTTACACAAAAACCTGTTTGTTGAATCTAGCCCTATTCCAGTTAAGTGGGCAGTACACAAAATGGGCTTGATTGCGAACGGTGAGCTACGTCTGCCACTGACTGAGCTGTCAGAAGGTGCTCGCCCAATTGTTGCTCAAGCAATGGCGGAAGCTTGCGTATATTAATCTTAGTATCTAGCAAGTAGCGAAGACGCATAACGTAATTTGAATGAAGCCGACTTAGTCGGCTTTTCTAGGAGTATCAATGAAGGTTTCTCACCAGCTAGTGATCAGTTCACTAGCTGTTCTCGTTTTAACAGCATGTTCTGGTTCGGCTGCACAGCGTCGTCAGGCAAAAGATGATTTCAAATATCTGGAGACCCCAGAGTTCTCTGAATGGCAACTTGCTGCGGATGCGACTCCCCAGTTTTACCCAAACTACGAAATTCCTCAGGGAGATTTCAAGGGTGAGATTGGCCGAGGTGTTGATATTCGTCCACCACAACAAATCCTTGAGTTGATCCCGGGTGCGCGTGTCGAAGAAGAAAACAGCGAAATCACATTGTGGATGATTCAAGAAAAAGAAGCAGATAACGTGTGGGAAACGGCGAAAGGAATCTTAACTGAAAATGGCGTTGCCCTGCGTAAGAATACCGACGATCTTATCGAAACAGATTGGATGATTTGGACATCGGAAGATGAAGATGTAGAGCTAGGCAGTCGCCACGAAGTATCTCGCTTCCAAGCGAACAATCGCTACGGTTTTAAGGTTCGCCTGATTGAGTGGCGTGAAGCGGGCGAAGTGAAAGAAGTTTCGCGTGTAAACAAAGAGCGTTACAACACACTGATGACCAACTTTGTTGCTGCTCGCTACGATACTATTCAACGTGAAGAAGCTGCACGTAAGGCTCAACAGCTAGTGAAGCAGATCCCAATCAGCATGGGTTCTGACCGCAGTGGTTTCCCTGTGATTATTGCACGTACGCCATATAACATTTTCTGGCAGCGAGTGCCTTCCTTGCTACCGACGATTGGTTTCACTTTAGAAGAGCGAAATCAGTCACAAGGTACCATCAAAGCGAAATTTGCCGCTCCGAGTGACGAATTCTGGAATGAGATCGGTGTGAAACCACTTAACCTGACTGGAGGTACTTACACCTTCCTACTAGGTGACTTGGGTAACCGTACATCAATTAACGTGACGGACTCAACCGGTAAGCCTGTTGAAGAACAGTTGCTACAAGACCTAGTACCAGTGCTGGCAGCGGTCATTGAGCAAGGTAATAAAGCTGAGTAATTCGTTCAGCTGAATAAGATCAAGAAAGGAGCCATTAGGCTCCTTTTTCTTTGTCTGAGGCATCTGCGTGATGCTTTTTGTCTAGCTCATTGAGCCTATCGAGATCCGACTCGGTTTTACTTGGCTTATCAAACTTCATATTCGCGGTGTATTTGAGTGCAGCGATATTGCCCACAATTACACTGACGACGATGGCTGATATGACCCAAGGATTAAACAACCACTCAATCATAATCACTCCTACACATTAGCTGAATGGCCCTAAGAAACGTTAACCACAAAACGATTATAGAGGCTTTCTAATTGAGAAAGTATTACTGAGCGCCCACTTATTTCTTTTGCTCTTTCCAGTTCTTTCGCTAAGACAGATAATGATAGTTGTGTCATTGCGATGGTCGCAGTCTGTTTATGGCTCAGGTGCCAAGGTTCAACCGCTACTCCTCCTCGATCCTGGTCATAGGGGAAGTAGAAACCATGCATCGGCGCCGCTTCTCTTAACCATGTGTAGAACTCTGCCTGATGACCGGTTAGGTATTCCCATGGCTCCAGTTGCAAAGTCGTGTTGTCTGGCAGTCGGTCTCGTGCATAGAGATCAAAGTCTGTACCCCAATGATGACGACTCGCTCCAGGTAAAGCAGACCAACGCATAATAGCTAAAACCTTGTCTTCGTCTGTTAGCGTATCTGGATCAACAGGTTTGCCTTGGTTATCGAGTATGGGTCTTTCACCATCGTATTTGGCATTCCAGATAGCGGCTTGGCGTGAAAATTCACGAAAGCCGCTTGCGATACATAAATCAAACCCTGCCTGAGTTGCAGATTTCTTCAGAGATAGGAGGTCTTGCGTTACATCTTGATGAACAAAAAATGACTTTTGACCAACCACAACCTCTTTTAAGTGGGTCGTGAACTTTCCCGTAAGCTGCTCAGGCGACATCATCATGCCAATAGGTTCTCAAGCGTCTTCTGGTACATGTCAGTGAGCTTTTCTAGGTCAGCGACTTTCACACACTCGTTAACCTTGTGAATGGTGGCGTTCACAGGGCCGAGTTCAACAACCTGGCCACCCATACGAGCGATGAAACGACCGTCAGATGTGCCCCCCGTAGTTAGTAATGCTGGCTTGGTATTGTTTACGGCATCTACCGCATCAACAACTGCATCTAGCAGTGCTCCTGTATCGGTTAGGAACGGGTCGCCATTGAATGTCCATTTTAGGTCATAGTCGAGTTCGTGTTTATCGAGTGTAGCGGTAACGCGGTCAACGATGATCTCATTAGTCAGTTCGGTACTGAAACGCAGGTTAAACTGAACATTGAATTCACCAGGAATCACATTTGATGCACCGGTACCGGCATGAACATTCGGGATCTGGAAACTGGTTGGTGGAAAATAATCATTTCCTTTGTCCCATTCTGTGGTTGCCAGCTCGTGAATGGCCATCAGAGATTGATGAACTGGGTTACTCGCAAGGTGCGGGTAAGCCACGTGACCTTGAATCCCCTTCACTGTTAAATCACCAGTGATAGAACCACGGCGGCCATTCTTAACCACATCACCAACGATATCTGTACTTGAGGGTTCACCGACGATACACATATCGATATTTTCCCCGCGAGCCATGAGAGTTTCGACTACGCGCACCGTACCGTTGATGAATGGACCTTCTTCATCAGATGTAATTAAGAAACCGATAGAGCCTTTATGGTCTGGGTGTTCGGCAATGAACTGTTCAACCGCAACAATCATACTCGCTAGAGAGCCTTTCATGTCTGCAGCGCCACGACCATGAAGCATGCCATCGATGATGGTTGGTTCAAATGGCGGTGTGTCCCAAAGCTCTACTTTGCCGGCAGGAACTACGTCAGTATGCCCTGCAAACGCAAATAACGGTGCTTGTGTGCCTCTGCGTGCCCAGAAGTTAGTGGTATCTTCAAATACCATGACTTCTATTTCAAAGCCTAGAGCTTTAAGGCGGTCAATCATCACCTCTTGGCAACCTGCATCGACAGGGGTCACTGATTGGCGGCTAATTAAATCTTTTGCAAGAGCCAGAGTGGGGGTGTCTGTCATCCTTGAAATCCTACTTACTAATTAAAAATCTTACTGTATTGTTCGGCTTTGAAGCCTAGGTGAAGTTCACCATCAATATCGAGAACTGGGCGTTTAACCATTGCTGGGTTAGCGACTAATAGCTCAATAGCGTTTGCTTCATTTAAGCCGTCTTTTTGCTCTTGAGTCAACTGGCGGTAGGTCGTACCACGTTTATTAAGCACATTTTCCCAACCTAAAGCGTTGCAGAACTTAGTAACTAGCTCAGTATCAATACCTTGCTTACGGTAGTCGTGAAAGTCGTATTGTTTTGATTCTGCTTCTAGCCATTTCTTGGCTTTTTTAATGGTGTCGCAATTCGGGATGCCATACATGGTGATGGTCATAATAAATATCCATATCGATTGGGGAAATAAAAGTGGAAACAGCTTACCGTCACACGGTGTAGACCTCAACCCGAGCAAGGAGTTGAGTGGTTAATTGCTGCATGAGTGGACGATTGAACGCCGATTAAAAGTAGATTTGTAACAATATTTATTGTCACGACAAAACAATCGATTTGGTGATGGGCTATTTAAACCTTATATATGCGCTCCTTTTTTTACTGCCAGAGTGCGAAACATGAACCAGCTTATCGATGCGCTTACGACCCAAGGTTACTACATTTGGGATGATTTCTTTTCAGCAGAGCAGGTGGCAGCGTTAAGGGATTGTATTCCTGAAGATTGGAAAAAGGCAAGGATTGGCCGTAATGATGAAGTCACGCGAGAGTCGGCAATTCGCAGCGATAAAATTCAATGGCTGAAGCGTGACATGGGTGAGCCGGTCGCGGAGTTTCTCGATAAGATGGAAGAGCTTCGTTTAGCAGCAAACCGAGCATTCTTCTTGGGTTTGTTCGAATACGAGGCGCATTTTGCTAAGTATGAGAAAGGGGACTTTTATCAGAAGCACCTGGATTGCTTCCAAGGCTATGAGAACCGCCGTCTAACGACCGTTTTCTATATGAATGAAGAGTGGTCTGAAGAAGATGCGGGTGAGCTTGTGGTCTATGACCTAGATGATAATCAGCTTGCGAAGTTGCCACCAAAATCGGGTCGATTGTTCGTCTTTTTTTCTGAGCAGTTTCCACACGAGGTGTTACCGACTAATGCTAAGCGCTTCAGTATTGCAGGATGGTTCCGTGTTAATGGTGTTACGGGAAACAAGCTCGATATAGCAAATTAATCGAATGACTTATTACCTGTGATGGCTTCGTGCTCGTGAACGATTGGTAACGTTATATTCGACATCGCTGCAAATAGGTTAAAAGTAAGCTACACAACAAATACCATTGATTTACATGAATATGGCGCATTTTGTTCGAAGATCAAAAAAATTGGTGTAAATTTACTTCATTGGCTTACTTATTGATCAGCCTCAACATCCCTGATAGCAAAACAGAAATAATGTGACAAGCACAGTATAAGGAGGTATCAATGGAATTGAGTCCTGTGTTTGCACGTCGACTGTATTTGGCTTTACTCGTAGAGAGCATAGAACGACCGAATGTGCCGAAGTTAATCGAAAAAACAGGTTGGCCACGCCGAACGATTCAAGATGTTCTGAAAGCATTACCAGGAATCGGCATTGAGCTGATGTTTGTTCAAGATGGTCGTCGCCACAATGACGGATACTATAAGTTATCTGACTGGGGGCCGTTTGACAGCCGCTGGGTGATGGATAAACAAAACGAGATTGAATCAGGTTTAGGCGTCTAGCGCTAGACCTTATGTGTGTAAAAGCCCCTAGAAAACGTCTGTTCCTAGGGGCTTTCTCTATCTACAAAGCGACTCTTAATCTGTCAAGGTTACAGGTTTATTCGCAGTAGTAGGCACTACCAAAAACAGTGACCGAGGTTTGGAAGTCGTTATTCGGTAGTGTAAATATTGTATTAGCTCCAAGCTCATGGGCTTGGTTCTTAACCGCGTTAACCGCTCCTTGGGTCAGGAGGTCATTGCTGTAGAACCAATAGGAATACCAGTGTCCTTCACTGCCTATGACCTCGCCCTTCCACTCACACTGATCTGCTCGAAATCCCATATCCATTCGAATCTGAACGTTCTTGGCGTTGTTGTTAAGGATGTTATCCGGTGTAACGCACCCTGATAGTAGTAATAGGGTTACGGCCGGGATTAGTTTTCTCATCATTGTGCTTCTTCCTTGAGCCAAATATCTATACGAAAAAGTAGGCAGCAAAACCAACCCAGCTCGCGACTAGCAAAACCCATGGCAGCATATTACTCGCTTTATTTTCTTCATTGTTTGCTGGGATTTGCGGTTGGTCATTTGCTTCACGTTCTACCGATTGCACTGCTTTTAGTCTAGACGCTTTTTTCTTGGCTTTATCTGCTTCACGGCTCTTTTGCTTTTGCTGCTTTTTGTACAGTGCAATGCCTTTTTCGACCCCTTGTGCAATTAGCTTGGTTTGTTCTTTGGTTTGCCCCGGTTTTTGAGTTGCTTTGGCGATTTTCATCGCTTCTTGTTGGGTTTCTTGAGAAGGTACGACGTTTTTTTTCATGGGGCGGGTTACCATAGGTCAAAGTAAAAAATTACTGTTACAAGATATACTTATCTGGAGGTAACAGCAATAAATGAGAACCTAAGATGAAACGAGTGTTGTTGGCAAGTTTGGTGTTATCTGTGCCTATATTTCTCTATTTGAGGGGGGAAGCACCCTTACCTGAGATGAATGTTGAGGAAATGCCAACTCATAGTGAATGGATGGAGGAGATTCAAGGAAAGCTAAAGCAAAACCCCAATGAGGCAGAGTTATGGTTTCAATTGGGTCATGGTTATCTCAATGAGCAAGATTTTAACTCTGCGGTGACTTGTTTTGATTATGCTATTCGCTTGAGCGAAAAACCGTCAGCGAATCAACTCGCGGCGAAGGCGAGTGCACTTTATTACGTGCGTTCGCAGCAAATGACAGATGATGTTCAAGCTCTGTTGAATCAGGCTTTAGAGCTCGATAAGTCAAATATCACTGCGCTAACCCTGATTGCCAATGATCATTTTATTAGTTTTCGCTACCAGCAGGCGATTGATGTCTGGACGCAACTTCTGGATTCACAACAGGCGGACCTGGATAGAGTCGCTATTATTCAATCCCTTAACCAAGCCAAGCTGTTGAGTCAACAACCCAAGTAGCATCAATTATATAGTTCAGTTCGCGATAACTTGTATTTGGGTAGATTGATTAATTCAGAAGATTGAAAAAACAAAGCCAGCGAATCTGCTGGCTTTGTTGTTGAGTGCTTGATGCCTAGTCCTTGATGAAAACTAGTAAGTGGCTTCGCGTTTCTCGGCTTCCGCTTCCCATTGTGGGATAACTGTTTCTAGGAAGTGCTTCTTATCTGCATTCATCGTATCCATGTCCATACCCAGAGCTTGCTGTGCTTTTAGCTTGGTAGAGATATCTGGTAGTTCAACAGGGTCTGTAATGCCTTTCTTCGCCAGTAGGCGAACTAGCTTAGTACGAGCATCGGCTGCTTTATCCACCGCGGTACCAAGTACTTCAAGTGCTACTTCTGGTGCATGCATGTGCACGCCGTGAGAAGCGATGGCATAGTCCCAGCGCCATTGAGCGTGACGGATATCTTGCAGGATATCTTTCATCTCTTCCTCTGTTGCGCCTGCCTTCCAAGCTTCACCTGCTTCGAAGTGAGCGGCAACGATTTGCTTCTCAGCGGTCAGCTTCATGTTCAGCACTTGAGCTTTGCGAGTTGATACGATTTCACGCATTTGCTCTTTAGATTGGGTGTGACAGTTTGCACAAGTGTCTTCAAAGCGGTCAAATGGGTTACCCACTTTATGGTCGGTGTAAACCGTGCCGTCTTCTTTTGTCACTTTAGGCATATGACAGTCAACACACGCTACCTTGTTCTTGCCGTGAATACCTTCACGCCATGTTTCGTAGCCAGGGTGCTGTGCTTTTAGCATTGGTGCTTTCGATACCTTGTGAGTCCAGTCTTTAAAGCCCAGTGCATCGTAATAGCGTTCCATCTCCTCTACGCTAGTACCCATATCCCATGGGAATTTCACCGCGTTCTTCTCTGACTTCACAAAGTAATATTCGACATGACACTGACCACAAACCGATGCTTGTTGGTCAAGGCGAGATTGCTCTTCAAATGGTTTGTTTATGGCTTGGAATGCGCGCTCTACATAGGGTTTTGCCAATGCTAATGCAGGCTCACCGTTCTTGAACTCATCGCTGCGCGTATCATGACAGTCAGCACAACCAATTGGGTTGGCAATTTGATTCCCTAAGCGAGCCCATTTGCCATCAAAGTAGCCATCTTCCCCACGTTCTTCAATGACACGACCGACATCAGGGCTCTTACAGCTCCAACAAGCTATTGGCATAGGGCCTGAGCTTTCATCCTGAGGTGCGCCTGTACGCAGTGTTTGGCGAACGTCATCAACTGCATAAAAGTGCCCACGAGCCTTATTATAGTCTTTGGCAAAACCATATCCCGCCCACAGAATCACCATGTTTGGATCTTCTGCTAGTGCGTCTTCGATGTGTTCGCTCTCTGAGGTTGCTCTCCAAGAATGGTATTGGTCTGGGTGTTGCTCCTCGTATGCATCGTTGCGAGGATCAATTAAGCCTTTTTCTTCAGGTGCTGCAAAGACCGAGGCACTCATTAATGAGCTTGCCACGATCGCTAAAGTAGCAGCGGACTTTGGTATCCAGTGCAGTTTGTTCACAGTGTTATCTCCATTATTCTGTTCTTTTTCACGCAGCGTTGTGAAGGCAAATGAATCCAAAGTAAGAATTGGAGTAACTGAAATAAATTTTAATAAAATGAAACAAATCTAAAAATAGTGACATCACTATTGATTGTTTTAGATCAATTTAACCTAGTGATGTAGATCATATACATGTTTAACTACCTCTTTAGGGTTATTAATGCTATGTGTTGTATCTAAATAAAAACCATTATCATCAATAACTTAGCAAGGTTCAGTGTTATAAATTAGGGTGATATAGATCTCGATTTCATAGCATGGCGTTGGGCATATAGCTATATATGGGCAACAATTAACCTTGTAAGCGTTGTGGCTTTATCCAAATTAAGAATTGATATCTTTCGGCGTGCTGAATGGCGTCGTCTGGTTTTAATTGTTTTCAGATTCCGATCATTAGTGGTTGTCGGGACTGAAATAAGGAAAGGATAAAATGGGCAATATTAAATTGACCATAGTCATAATGCTGAAGTCCCTGCTTGCATTTTGTCTCTATGGTTACTCCCTACATGCCGTTGCGAATGAGGTGGTTGCGACTGAAGCTGCCAATTCATCTGCACGCCATGAAGTCGAGCTTATCCGTGACAAGGATTATAAGTGTATCCAGTGTCACAAGGATTCACAGCAAACCATCCACCAAACTCATACCGTCGAGAAGTTAGAAGAAGTAGGTAACCCCCTCAACTGTACAACGTGTCATGGCAACATTGGTCCAGATCACCGTGAAGGCGCACCGGTTGTCACTAAATACGCTCCTATGCAATCGCAACAAGGTACGCAGAAGGTTCATGTTTCCCAAGCTGAAATTCTCGATGCAAATGGGCAGTGTATGAACTGTCATACCTCTGAGAATTTGCAACAAGTGAACTGGACGCATGATGTGCACGCCCAGAACCTGACTTGTTCAAATTGTCACGACGTTCATGCTGTTAAGCAAGCAAAAGTGCTGAGCTTTGATCGAAAAGAGAAGATCAAAATGTGCGTGGACTGCCACTCGGATTTCAATCAGTTGAAGATGAAGGAGGAGCAATAGTATGAGTTATTCTAGACGAAACTTTTTAGCTGGTTCCGGGGCGGTGATTTTCACTACAGGTGTTGCTGCAACCTCAGTTTTTAATAGCCGTCAATCGGTATCCGAAGACGATACGACGCCGAATGTTCGCTACGGCATGGTGCATGATGAGACGGCTTGTATCGGCTGTACTGCATGTACCGATGCATGCCGTGAGGTAAATAAGGTGCCAGAAGGTGTCTCCCGTTTAGAGATCGTTCGTAGCGAGCCTCAGGGTGAGTTCCCTAATGTTGATTACCGTTTTACCCGTAACTCTTGTCAGCACTGTGAGAATCCACCTTGCGTGTATGTATGCCCAACGGGAGCAGCATATAAAGATGAAAAGACCGGCATTATTGATGTGCACAAAGACAAGTGTGTAGGTTGTGGTTATTGCTTGGCGGCGTGTCCTTACCAAGTACGATTTTTCCATCCAGTGGATAAATCTGCCGATAAATGTAATTTCTGTCGTGATACCAACTTAGCGCAAGGGAAGCAGCCTGCTTGCGTTGAATCTTGCCCGACCAAGGCGCTTATTTTTGGTGACCTCAACGATAAAGGCAGCGAAATCAATCAAGTGTTGAGCAATAAGCCAGTGTATCGTGATAAGTCGCATCTTGGCACTAAACCTAAGTTGTTTAAGGTTCCGCATCAAAAAGGGGAGATCTCATAATGAATGGATTTGAAAGTGCATTCCACTTCGACTCTTTGGTGTGGGATTGGATAATTGCGATTTATCTATTTTTAGCAGGTATGTCTGCAGGTGCCGTGATGATCGGCATTTATCTTAAACGCAAAGTGATTGAGGGCGATCCAGCAGACAATGGCATCCTCAAGGCGGTAGCTTGGCTAGCGCCGTTTGGCATTATTTCTGGTTTGACTATCTTAATATTCCACCTGACCAAGCCATTGGCGTTTTGGAAGATCATGATCTTCTATAACCCGAGTTCAGTAATGTCCATGGGGGTTATCTTATTCCAGGTATACATGATTGTTTTGTTCATCTGGATTGGCGTGATATTCCGAGATACGATCATCGACTTTGCTCAGGGTAAGCTGCCTCAAGGTCTGGTTGATTTTGTTGATGGTGTGCTGGAGAAAGCTAATAAAGTTAATAATGGCACCGAGATTGCCCTTGGGGTTATGGCGGTGATGTTGGCTGCTTATACTGGTTTCTTATTATCGGCGTTGAAGACCTACCCAATGCTAAACAATCCGGTATTGCCGATTCTATTCTTGTTCTCAAGCCTTTCATCTGGCGCAGCAGCCTGTCTGTTGTTTGGCATCTTAGTCTTTAAAGAATCTGCTCACAGTCCAAGTGTTAGTTGGGTACACGGTTTTGAACGCCCAGTTGTATTGTTCGAGCTGTTTGTCTTGATTACTTTCTTTACTGGTCTGATTTTCAGTGGAGGTCAGAATGAAGTTGCGGCTTGGAACGCTATTGGTGGCGGTTTTTGGTCAAACTGGTTCTGGTTCGGGGTAATTTTGGTTGGCATGATCTTGCCGTTGGTACTGAACGCTGTGACGCCAAAAGAAGTGAAGCATAATGGTGGCTTTATCTTTGTAGTAACAACATTGAGTTTGGTGGGTGTTTTGATGCTGCGTACCTTCATCCTGTATGCGGGACAGATGACGGTTGTTTAAAGTCATTGGAGATGTTTAGTTTACTTGGCGAGTTGGGCCACTTCTTGTTGATATGGATAGCGGTGACGTGTTCAGTTGCCGCCGTTCACTATGGCTGGAGGAAAGCTACTCGCCAATCCCGTGATGATTTCTTGAAACTGACCATAACCAATAGTGTTGCAGCAATATTGTGTTTAGTGTTACTTGCGGCTTTGTTTGTTTATGACCAGTTCCAATTTTCCTATATTGCTAGCCATTCGAATCAAGACTTGCCCTTATTCTTTAAGATCGCTGCCGTATGGGGTGGGCATGAAGGTTCAATGCTGTTTTGGGTATTCACCCTTGCGGTATGGAGCGGTGTGATTGCTCTGTTCTCTCGCTATACCAATGTGGGTCGAGACTACATCAATGATGTGCTGTGGGTCATGGCTGGCCTGACCGGTGCATTTGCTTGGTTTACCTTGTTCGCCTCTAATCCGTACCTCTACTCTGAGCAGCTTGTCACTCAGGGGCGCGACCTTAACCCTATGCTTCAGGATGTGGGCCTTATCTTTCATCCACCTCTGCTTTATCTCGGCTACATCGGTTTCTCGACAGTATTGGCATTTGCTCTTGCTGCTTTGATGCAAAAGGAGATTAAACCAGATTGGGAGAAAGCCTGCCTTCCATGGGCTTACTCGGCTTGGGCGTTTCTCACTATAGGTATTTTGGTTGGCTCTTGGTGGGCATACAACGAACTTGGCTGGGGCGGCTGGTGGTTTTGGGACCCAGTAGAAAATGCCTCGTTACTTCCTTGGCTTACCGGTACAGCGTTATTGCATGCCCTAATTTCTAAACGACGCAACCAACAGCTGGTAGTGTGGTGTTTCGCTCTCGCACTAGTGACCTTTAGCTTAAGTATCTTAGGCACTTTTATTGTTCGCTCGGGTGTACTGACCTCTGTGCATGCGTTCGCTGTTGATCCAAGCAAAGGCATCGCACTGCTACTGATTCTTGCTGTGGTATTGGGCAGTTCATTCATTCTACTTTTGAGCCGAAGTGAGCAGTTAGTTAGTCAGCCTATTACTTCCTTGCTCAGCCGCAGTTACTTGTCACTATTGGCCGTCGGTATTTTAGTCGTGGCGACCTTTACTGTGTTTCTTGGCACTTTTTATCCAATGGTGCATGAGCTATTAGGAATGGGGAGTGTCTCTGTTGGTGCGCCGTATTTTAATACCTTGTTCTTGCCGCTATCGCTTATCGGTTTAATAGCGATAGGTATTGTTCCTTGGTTGAAGTGGCAGAAGGGAGTAAATCGCAAATGGGTTGAGATACTGGTAAGTGCTGTTATTTCAATGGTTGTAGGAGGCGCAGTTTATCTCCTTCAGGTCGAATACTGGCAACTTGAAGTCCTGATAGTTTGGTGTTTGAGTGTGTGGGTGATATTTGGGCATGCTTGGTTAGCAGTTCGCACTAGGTGCTTCTCTCCCATGGTGACGGCTCACGTGGCAATAGCTGTGTGTGTCACTGCGACTATGATGAACAGTCATCACTCTTTTGAACTGAGTAAGAAGTTTGTCCCGAATGAAATCGTTGAGCTAGGCGATTGGCAAGCCGAATATCTGTCTACCGATTGGATAATTGGTAAAAACTACACGGCAGAGCGAGCACTTATTCGATTCACCCACCAAGATGGTCAATCGTTCACCTCTAAGCCAGAAAAACGCTATTATCCGGTTCGAGTGATGAATATGAGTGAGCCGTCGATTACAACCTTTTGGCATGGTGATTACTATGTCACCCTTGCGGGTAAAGTCGATACCCACGCCTATGCCGTGAAGATTCAATATAAAGCCTACATCCCTTGGATTTGGCTGAGTGGATTATTATTGGCTTTTGCGGGCATGCAGGCGCTGTGGATGAATCGAGGTTTTCAATCTAAACACAGTCGAACGAGAATCGAACTCAGTTCAAAGCTACAAAGAATGAGAGAGTATGGCACTAACTAAAACACATAAGATAGCGATGTTTGTACTCGCTTTAGTCTCATTTATTCTCTTTCTGGTCGTGGGTTTACAGAGTAATCAGTTGGGTCTTCAAGCAGAGCCGACGGTGCGAGACTTCCCTAACGCTGAAGTTGAACTATTAACTGAGCAGCGAGTAGCATCAAATACGCTTTTTGATGCACCTTATCAGTTGGTGAACGTTTGGGCGTCTTGGTGTGGTTATTGTAAAGCAGAGCACCCATTTCTTAATCAACTTGCTGAGAATGGTATCGCGATAGTTGGGCTGAACTACCGTGACTCGAGAGGTGCGGCATCTCGTTATCTAGGCAGCGCAGGTAACCCTTATACATCGGTTATCTTTGACTCTAGCGGACTTTTTTCTATCGACTTAGGTGTGGTTGGAACACCAGAAACCTACGTAGTGACAAGAGAAGGACAGATTGCCTATAAGTATTCTGGCGCATTGACTGGTGAAGTGTGGCAACGCCACTTCGTTTCCTTTTTTGAGCAGGAGCTTGTCGATGATCAATAGGTTTCGACTACTTCATTCTATTGTGCTTCTTTTTGTTGCTGTTAGCTTTTCACTGGCTACTCAAGCCAATGACGAGTTTTTTGCACCTGCCACGACGGAGCAAGTGGTTGATGTTGAGCTGTTTGAATTTGATTCCCCTCAGCAACAGCAGCGTGCGATTGCTCTTGCCAAAACACTGCGTTGCCCACAGTGCCAGAATCAAAACTTGGTGGAATCAAACTCACCTATCGCCAAAGACTTGCGCTTGATTGTGTTCCAACAAATCAAACAGGGAGCGAGCGATGAACAGGTAAAAGAGTACATGGTGGCTCGATTTGGCGAGTTTGTTTTGTATAAGCCTACCTTCAATGGAAAAAACCTCGTTTTGTGGGGGCTACCAATCTTGATTCTTGTGGTATTCTTCGCACTATCTTTTCGTTCCATTCAGCGAAAACGCTAGTACTTTTTACTTTTTACTTTTTACTTTTTACTTTTTACTTTTTACCTATTACCTATTACCTATTACCTATTACCTATTACCTATTACCCGTCACTTATGCGTTACTCCATTGAATCCTATGATAAATACGGCTATTTAAAGCCGACTCGCTGGCTGTGGGCCGGGTGGTTCTTTTTGGCTCGCGCTTGGATTGTATTTGTTGTGGCTGGAGCAAGTAGAGAATCGGGTAGTAAGATCTTGGAATTCGTGTACCCGGATCAGCAGCTGTTATATGTGGGTCTCGCAACATCAATCCCGACGGTTATACTGATGTGGATAATCAGTTTGCGTAATGGTGAACGTCGTTGGATAGATAAGCTTATTACTTGGGCAAAGCCAATTACCTTGCTGGTGGTTGCTGCCCAATTGTTACAGACCATTCATCATATTCAGATTGACCGTGGAGCCTTTAGTTGGCCGAATGCGATTACCTTAGTATTACTTGCGTGGTTTGCACTGTTTGTTGGTCGCAGCCACCGAGTTAAAACCTGCTTTACTGCACCTAAAATTGACTAATTCCTATATAAAACTTGGACATTTTGCGCTACCTTGTTGCGATAATCATTGTTAAAACATGGAAGCATTATGACTCAAGCACAAACTGCTATTTTACCTGAGGCTGGTCCATTCGCTCTTTACGTTCAACTAAAGTTGAAAAGTAATCCAGCTCAAGTACTTGAAGCACTTCAAGCGTTACCATCATTAGTGTCTGAACTTAATGAGACTCAGCCCGAAGCAAACCTAACGTCTTCTATCGCATTCGCTCACCAATTTTGGTCGACGCTGAATCAAGAAATGCCATCAGAGCTTATTCCATTTGCACCACTGGGTAGTGGTGATGTTACTGCGCCAGCATCTGACGTTGATGTCTTGATTCACCTGCACTCTAATCGTCACGATCTTCACTTCTACGTGCTGCGTAAATTGTTTGCTGACATCGAACAAGACGTTGAAATAGTCGATGAAACTTACGGCTATCGTTATCTAGATTCTCGTGACATGACAATGTTTGTTGATGGCACTGAGAACCCTAAGAATGAGCAGCGTGCAGAAGTGGCTCTCATCCCTGAAGGGGAGTTCGCGGGGGGTAGTTATGTGATGGTTCAGCGTTTTGTGCATAACCTTCCAGCTTGGAATCGCTTAGGCGTGTCTGCACAAGAAAAAGTAGTAGGTCGTACTAAGCCTGATTCTATTGAGTTGGATGATGTGCCTGCTGCTTCACACGTGGGTCGTGTTGACATTAAAGAAGAAGGAAAGGGACTAAAGATTGTTCGTCATAGCCTACCTTATGGTTCTGTCACCGGCGACCACGGTCTACTGTTTATTGCTTACTGTAATACTCTGCACAACCATAAGACGATGCTAGAAAGCATGTACGGTGAGACAGATGGTAAGACAGACCAGCTCCTGCGTTTCACTCAAGCTGTAACGGGCGCCTACTTCTTCGCGCCATCGACAGCGCAACTTGCAGAACTAAAAGTCGCTTAAGCTGAGAATCTACAATAGAGCAATTCTGTTTGCTCAAACTTTTACTAAGAAACAAAAGCGGCATTTGCCGCTTTTGTTTTATTTCTCGAACAACTCTAACCTCTAAAGTTGTCTAATGGTCTGCCGATAACCCATTTGTATCTTCAACCTTTTCATGCAGGCAGCACTAATCATGTCTATTACTGTTAATACCAATGTTTCAGCGATGATCGCACAGAGAAATCTGAGTTCTGCGACCGATATGCTGAACCAATCGCTGGAGCGCCTTGCTTCTGGTAAGCGTATTAATAGCGCCAAAGACGATGCGGCAGGTCTACAAATTTCAAATCGTATTGAATCTCAGATGCGTGGCATAGATGTCGCGGTTCGTAATGCTAATGATGGAATCTCTATCATGCAGACTGCAGAAGGAGCGATGAAGGAAACCACCAATATCTTGCAGCGCATGCGAGATCTCTCATTGCAATCTTCAAATGGCTCAAATAGCCAAGCCGAGCGAGTTGCGTTGCAAGAAGAGATGACTGCACTAAATGATGAGTTGAATCGCATTGCCGAAACCACCTCGTTTGGTGGACGTAAGCTCCTCAATGGGTCGTTCGGCTCTACTGCATTTCAAATTGGTGGAAGCTCAGGCGAGGCGGTTCAAGTAGAACTTAAAGATATGCGCTCTGACAATATTGCCATGGGTGGCTTTAGCTATATGGCTGCGGCAAAAGCGGACAGTAGTTGGCAAGTCTCAGCCGGTAATCAAGACTTGGTGATGCAATACACTAATGCTCAGGGGCAATCTGAAACCATTCAGATTGACGCCAAGGCCGGTGATGATATCGAACAGCTTGCTACCTATATCAATGGTCAAACCGATAAGGTCTCAGCGTCAGTGAACGAAGAGGGTCAGCTCCAGATCTTTATGGCTGGCGAGGAGACATCTGGAACCATCAGCCTTTCGGGCAATCTAGCGAATCAATTGCAGCTTGGCCTTATGGGTTACGAAGCGGTTGATAATCTGAATATTACGGATGTTGGTGGTGCGCAGCGTGCCGTCTCTGTGATTGATACTGCTCTAAAGTATGTTGATAGCCACCGTGCTGAGCTCGGGGCTAAACAGAATCGCTTTAGCCATGCAATCAATAACCTAGATAATATCAACGAGAACCTCGCTGCGTCGAATAGTCGAATTGTTGATACCGACTATGCAAAAGAAACCAGTCAAATGGTGAAGCAACAGATTTTGCAGCAAGTCAGTACAACCATTCTCGCGCAAGCGAAGCAAGCACCAAATCTTGCTCTTACTCTACTGAACTGATAGACGGAATTGTTCCATCCATTAGTTCGCATTGCTTTCGGCAGATTTTCTATTTCTTTAGTTAAAACTCACCCATTTGTAGGCAAAGTGTCGCCTTTATCACGTATTTTCCTACATTTTGATTTATTTGAAAAAAACTTAAATATTTCCTAAAGGTTCCAATTTTCTTGCCGCTATAACTTTTGTCCTTGAGAGAATCAGAACTTTGAGAGAACTACTTGGTTTTCCGAGACGTCGGAAGCCGGATACAACGGAAAATCAATTGGAGAAATCACCATGGCAGTGAATGTAAATACTAACGTATCAGCGATGACCGCTCAGCGTTACCTAAACCAAGCAAACAGCGCACAACAGACTTCAATGGAACGTCTAGCGTCAGGTAGCAAAATCAACAGCGCGAAAGACGACGCAGCGGGTCTACAGATTTCGAACCGCTTGAACGTGCAAAGCCGCGGTCTTGATGTAGCGGTAC
>NZ_QRHC01000007.1 GCF_003415655.1 Vibrio maerlii | reverse complement strand
AGAGCTAGAGAGCTAGAGAGCTAGAGAGCTAGAGAGCTAGAGAGCTAGAGAGCTAGAGAGCTAGAGAGCTAGAGAGCTAGAGAGCTAGAGAGCTAGAGAGCTAGAGAGCTAGAGAGCTAGAGAGCTAGAGAGCTAGAGAGCTAGAGAGCTAATTTTGAGGGTTGACGTGAACGTGTCAACCCTTTTTCCACCTTCGGTTTAAGAATCTAGATATCTAGTTTTCCACTAGCGAAGCGTTCTAGACTCTAAAACCTAGAATCTACTTACGACGCGCCTTCAGGCGGTTAATCATCGCTAAACGACGTTCCGCAGACGCTTGGTCTGTATTCGGCTGCGTCGGGTTATTACGACGACCTTGGCGGTTCTTAAAGGCAGGTTTTGAGTTTAGCTTATCTACATAAGCATCACGACTCTTAGGCTCGTAACCTGGTTGTTCAACACGACGAATGCGTTGCTTGATTAGGTTTTCAACCTGAACCAGCGTTAGCTCTTCTTCACGGCTTACAAACGACACTGCATGACCACGCTTACCTGCACGACCTGTACGACCGATACGGTGAACATAATCTTCCGCTAGGAAAGGCATGTCGTAGTTGATTACATGTGGTAAATCTTCAATATCTAGACCGCGTGCAGCAACATCCGTTGCAACCATCACACGAGCTTTACCTTCTTTAAACTCATCAAGTGCACGACGACGTGCACTCTGTGCTTTATCACCATGACAAAGTACTGCTTTAATACCATCGAGCTTAAGCTCTTTCACGATCTCGTTTGCAGTCTCTTTGTAATTAACAAACACTAAAACTTGTTGCCAGTTCTTACGGCCAATCAACTCAGAAAGCAGTTCTGTTTTACGCTCTTGATCGACTGGGTATACAACGTGTGCCACCGTATTTGCAGTCGAGTTCGCACGCTCAACCATAATACGCTTGGGTTTACGTAAGATATCGATAGAAAGCTGATTCAGCTGACTAGAGGTTGTTGCAGAGAACATCATGATCTGCGGAGCGGATTCTACTTCCATCATGATATTGCGAATCGCATTGATAAAGCCCATATCCAACATACGGTCAGCCTCATCGAATACCAAGAACTCAAGGTCACGAACAGATACGTTCTCTTCTTCGATATGCTCAGCAAGACGACCTGGCGTCGCGACTAGTACATCAACACCTTTTTCCAGCTGACGCTCTTGAGTCGACATCTTGTTACCACCGTATACGGCAGCAATATTGAGGTTTGTGAACTTAGCATATTCTTTAATGTTATCGGCGATCTGAGCCGCAAGTTCACGGGTTGGAGCAAGAATCAACGCTCGAGCAGTACGTGGGGACGGTTGTTTGCCGCTATCGAGTAGCTGCTGAATAACAGGCAATGAGAAAGCCGCTGTTTTACCGGTACCGGTTTGTGCGGTTGCAAAAATATCGTGGCCTTTACGAGCCAGAGGGATAGCTTGTTGCTGAATCGGAGTCAGTTTTTCATAACCGCATTCGGTTAGAGCTTTAACGACTTCTGGTGCGAAGCCTTGAGATGAAAATGACATGGTAACGCCCTTAAACAAACTACAAAATAGAGTGAAATTTAATTTAGCTCCGCACTATAAAGGAATTGCGGTGATTAATCTCACATAAATTAGAATTTTTGTTCATTTAAGAGCATTTCACAGCTGTTTAAGCCATTCTTCACATCGTGAGTCGAATAATAACATCGAGCATTTCATCAAAACATGGTCCTAATGCATCTTCATCGACTGCGTGACAGTATACACCGTTGAGCTGGTTGGATTTGTAATCATCTTTCAAGGTGTTGTCATCCAATAATTTAGGAGAGTTTGCCATTCGAAGCAGAAGATCCTCTCCTTTTTCCGCATCCGGTCCAGAGGTGTCAGTTAAAGCCGAACCTAAACCTAAGGTGAAAACGTATATATCTGCAATACGAGCCGCTTCCGCCATATCTTCCACGAGGTTTCTTGAAACACGATTCACTTTAACAAAGAGATCAGCGGCAGAATCACTATCAGGATCATATTGTGTCACTGGACGGTTTGGATGCAGCGGGTTAAGTACATTGAATTCGGTCGCGGTCGAATCATGTGCTGTGTAATACTGTGGTAAACTCATGAGTTCGTCATCAATATTGCTTCCGTGGTTAGCATTAGAAACCACTGTTGCCATCTGGTTTATACGCCACAAACCATTAGGGGTTCCTGAACTACCATCGCTGGTTCTTATCGCACCAACCCTATCACTACCCGCAACTCTAAAGCGACTCGCAAAAGTGTTTGGTGCACCATCAGTAAAAAATACGATCACTTGAAGGTTTGCCGGTGTCGATGCGTTCCTTAATTGCTCTAGTGCGAGATAAAAACCTTCAGACGCGTTTGTATAGTGGTATTCACCGCCTGTACTGAATGTAAAACCATTTATCGCCGTATTGACGTTAGTGCGATTGTAGCCTCTGGTTGTATTCAAGCTTATTGGCACTTGTGCTCCAGCGGCATAATTAACTAATGCAATACGATCAAATTGCTCATTAAATTTACCAACGAAGTCTTTAGATCTATCAATAACATCTTGAGTAACGTCCGTACCTAAAAATAATGAGCTCGAGTTATCAATCACTAATGCTAAATCTACAGGTCGCCTAATTGTTGCGGCTTCAGCAAGTGGGTTAAGCTCTGAAATACCTGCAAGTTTAAGGAAGGTGGTTGGCATGGTTGCGGATGCGTCAAGGTCAACCTCAATATTACCTGCGGTGTCTGAGGTAAAGGTTACACTATCAAGGGTTGCTGTCGCGTCATAAAAACCTGTAGGCATATTAGCCGTAAAGTACTTACGTGCTGCAGCTCTACCTTCACTCTCTCCATTAGCAACAGCTCTAGCTGCTGCTAAGCCAGCAGCATCGACGGCAGACAACATTTTCGCTTTAACAATGTAAGCTCGTGATGTGTCAATCGCCATTCCTGCAAAAATGAATAATACGGGCAATACTAAGATCGAAAGCACAGCGACCAGCCCTCTGAATCGCATTATTTTCCTTTTCATAGACACTCCTCTCGCCCTACATATATGTTGTATCAGATAGAACAATGTCCCCATCGAATAACAGGTCATAGACTGATGAGTAGCGATACATCACCTCAACCACATAGACCGATTCACCCTCAGCTAAAGTCATACCTAAGTTGGAAATAGTCTGTTTTGACTCGGGTAAGTCACACACATCATTGACCCATGTGGAACACCCTGACCAGATATCGCTATTTTCGGGAATACCAGCGTTCCCCCAACGGACTTGCTCACTCACATATGGATCATCGCCCGACGATTGACCGACAACTGAAGTGATATACATAGCACCGTCTTGAGTTAGGTCTAAATCTCCTGATGCTAAGGCCATTGTATCCATTATATCTTGGGGGGAATCGGTACTAGAGCGTGAAACAATGTTACCGGCCTCTCGACTTAAACTGATTACAATGTGGTTGGCATGCATGACCATTGTGAGCTCAAAAATGCCTACAACAAGCAACAGAAAAATAGGTATAACTATTACTGACTCGACAGCTGCCAAGCCCTTTTGTTTCAGCTTCATCAAGCGTGAGGTTTTCATCTATATGCCTCTAGTTCAGTCAAGTCATAAGACATCAAACGTCTCGTTCTTCATTGCTGCACTGACGGTAAACTGGTACTTACCATCAGGTAGCATGGGATAAATGAAGGGGCTTGTTGTTGCCCACTCACAATCAAGGTGAATTACAATCAGATCACCTGGACCACCGAAGCCTGATAATGTATTACCGTTGATATCTGTAACACGGACGTCTTCGACATTCATAACCCTGGACAAAAGACCATTTGAAGAGGAATCTATCTTTTGAAGAATCGCAGCTTCTCGGTTAGAAGTTTCATCAGGGTCAAGATCAGACAAACCAGTGATCGCATATCTAGCCCCTTCTCTTACAGAATGTTGCATAGTCATTTTTACGTAGCTAAACAAACCCAAATCAATGACCGCAAACAAGAATAAAAAGAACACGGTAGCAACTAAGGAAAATTCAGTGATCGTTATGCCTTTCTGGTTATTCCGACGACGTTGTTTCGTTATTTTCATATCATGTAACTCAATCACTTCGCTTACGATAATGATTATTAATTCACCATATGAATAGTTCTATAGTTTACAAAACGACTAGGTTCAAATGTGCCACTTCACACTTAAAAACCAAGGATCAAATACTTAAAACGATAGTAAACGAAGGATGAGCTGGATAGTTCGAATGAACTACCAATAGATGAGGTATAAGCTGTTCTTTTTGCTGCACAATTTCATAAACAAAAATGTAAGTGACAAAAACATCCAGACAAACCTTGATAGATTGTACTAATTGGCCTATTTGAGCATCCGTCTCAATAATGAAACAGTTATCATTGAACGAGACCATTATTACCTAAATGTAATAATGATTTTCAGAAATCACTAATTATCAAATATCAGTAAAAGACTATACTACCCCCATCAAAACGACGCAGCGTCCCATCAGTTACTGAACTACGCTTAAGACGTCAAATAATACCAACGAGATTAATTTATTAATCCGATATAACCCGGAAGGAATAGCTAATGGCACTCGATATCAAACCTGGTCAAACTCATATTCAATCTAAAGCAATGGTTGCGTGGGCTGCGGGTGAGCCGCTAAAGCGCGAAACTGTTGATGTTGAACTACCAAAGCCTGGCGAAGTGCTTGTTCGCATCGTTGCAACAGGTGTTTGTCACACTGACGCATTCACGCTATCTGGTGACGATCCAGAAGGCATCTTCCCTTCAATCCTAGGTCACGAAGGTGGCGGTATTGTTGAAATGGTTGGCGAAGGCGTAACCAGCGTTGAAGTTGGCGACCACGTTATCCCACTTTACACAGCAGAGTGTGGCGAGTGTAAGTTCTGTAAATCGGGCAAAACTAACCTGTGTCAGGCAGTTCGTGAAACTCAAGGTAAAGGCCTAATGCCAGATGGTACTAGCCGCTTCTCTATCAACGGTGAGCCAATCTTCCACTACATGGGTTGTTCTACGTTCTCTGAGTACACGGTTCTACCAGAAATCTCACTGGCAAAAGTAAACAAAGAAGCGCCACTTGAAGAAGTGTGTCTGCTTGGCTGTGGTGTAACAACCGGCATGGGTGCGGTACTTAACACAGCGAAAGTTGAGCAAGGCGACACAGTTGCAGTATTTGGTCTTGGTGGTATCGGTCTGTCAGCGATCATCGGTGCTCGTATGGCTGGTGCAAGCCGCATCATCGGTATTGATATCAACGAGAGCAAGTTCGACCTAGCAAAACAGCTTGGTGCAACTGATGTGATCAACCCACAAAAATTCGACAAGCCAATCCAAGAGGTTATCGTTGAGATGACAGATGGCGGCGTTGACTACTCATTCGAGTGTATCGGTAACGTAAACGTAATGCGTCAAGCACTTGAGTGTTGTCACAAAGGCTGGGGTGAGTCGGTAATCATTGGTGTTGCGGGTGCAGGTCAAGAGATCTCAACTCGTCCATTCCAACTTGTTACTGGTCGTGTATGGCGAGGCTCTGCATTCGGTGGCGTTAAAGGCCGTTCAGAGCTTCCAGAAATCGTAAACCGTTACATGGCGGGTGAGTTTGGTCTACAAGAGTTCATCACTCACACAATGGGTCTGGACGATGTAAACGAAGCGTTCGAGCTAATGCACAAAGGTGAGTCTATCCGTACTGTTCTTCATATGGATAAATAATCTTAAAGCCCCACAGTTAAGCTGTGGGGCTTATCTTTTAGTGACACGCTCGCAAACTTATCAATTTCAAGCATTTCATTTTAAACACGCGATACTAGGAAAGCTCATGGCACAAGATCTTCAAAACATCAGCCAAGCGAAAGTCGCTGGTGGTTGGCACAAGCAGTACACCCATCACTCTGATTCTCTTAACGTTAGCACTCGCTTTGCGATCTTCTTACCACCGAACGCAAATGCCTCAAATCCGGTTCCGGTTGTTTACTGGTTATCTGGCTTAACCTGTACCGACGAGAACTTTATGCAGAAGGCTGGTGCGTTTAAGAAGGCTGCTGAACTGGGTATTGCGATTGTCGCACCCGATACGAGCCCGCGCGGAGAAGGTGTGGCTGATGATGAAGGTTACGATTTAGGTCAAGGCGCAGGCTTCTATCTAAACGCAACTCAAGCTCCGTGGGATAAGCACTACCGTATGTACGATTACATTACGCAAGAGCTGCCAGAAGTGATTGAAGCAAACTTCCCGGTCACCTCTGTTCGTTCTATCTCTGGACACAGCATGGGCGGCCATGGTGCCATTACGATCGGTATCAAGAATCCGCACAGCTACCGTTCGATTTCAGCATTCAGCCCAATCACGCACCCAATGCAATGCCCTTGGGGCCAAAAAGCGTTCAGCGCTTATCTTGGCAGTGATGTTGAACAATGGAAGCAATACGATAGCTGTGAACTGCTCCGCACCAACAATGTCAACCTACCAATCTTAGTTGATCAAGGTGATGCGGATAACTTCTTAACGGAGCAATTAAAACCCGAGTTGTTAGTCGAAGCGGCAAAAGAATACGACACGGATTTAGAGCTAAGAATGCAGCCTGGCTATGACCATAGCTACTACTTCATTTCTAGCTTCATTGATCAACACCTTGAGTTTCATGCCGCTTACTTGAAACAGTAGATTCTCATTTGTCCCGTCCTAAAATACATTGATTAATAAAGAGCCCCACTCTCTAAAGTTATCTAAAGCATAGAGAGTGGGGCTTTTGTTATTGTTTACGACTCTTCACAAGATTAGTGATAGAAAAACCCGTTACTAACATGGTTCCTGATAAGACCATCAACGCACCAATTAGTGTGTTCCATCCTATCTGCTCATCCAGTACTAAATTACCCCATAAAATACCGAACACAGGAATCAGGAAGGTGACAGACAGTGTCGATGACGCACCGATATCTTGAATTAAGCGGAAATAGATCAGGTACGCCAGCGCCGTACACACGACGCCCAACGCGATCACTGAGGTCGCAACCTCAAAGGTAGGCGTTTCTCGTATTGGAATAAATGGAAGTAACGGTATAGCGAGCAACGTGGCCGCCCACATGCTGCCGTGTGCATTATCAAACGAAGAAACCTTTGGTGCGTTGATGGCATAGTTGGTAGCAAGACCATAACAAAATGCCGCCATGATCCCGGCAACAATTGCGCTTGTAGCTCCCTCTCCTATCTTGGCTGCATCCCAACCCACCAGCACTGCAACACCGATAATACCGATCACTAACCCCGTCATTTTTTTGCTCGTTAGCGGTGTCTTATGCCAAAAGAAAGCAATAATTGCCCCCCAAATAGCGGCAGTGGAATTCAAGATCGACAAGGTTGATGCATTTAATGTCTGCGCAGAATAGGCAAATAAAAAGAACGGAAGCGCAGAGTTAAATAGCCCCATCATAAAGAAATGTTTTGGGTTAGCTGAAAACTTTAATTTCTTTTTCAGATAGATAGCGACAATAAACAAGCTTATCGCAGCAAAAAACACCCTTGCCTCAATAAGATAAGCAGGGCCTAAAGAATTGGCGGCGATACGAGTGAATATAAATGATCCGCCCCAGATCGCTGCTAATAACAGCAGACGGAGAGCACTAGCGACTGACATGGTTTTCTCGATTTAATTATGAGCAAGCAAAGTTTAACAGTGTGACTGAAAGTGAATGAAAACACGATACTTTTCAGACTTTTGGATATACTTACTGAGTTGTTAATCCGTTGAGACTAGATGATGAGTAATAAAGTATCCACTTCTGCTTTAGCCAAACTTAAGGAATTAGAGCCTAAACAACTTTTTTCACAATTACGCAGCGCTGGCTACATCAACCGATTCGACGACGCTTGGTTGCTGACTGAGAAGGGTGAAAAGTTTGGTGGTGAATATGTGGACCATACCAAGTTTGGCCGCTTTATCGTTTGGCCAGAAAACCTCATCATTGATGACGATACAACGAATCACAGCCATTTAACTGCTACTCAAGTAGGAGAACGCTTCAAGCTCAACGCAAAGAAGATAAATCAGCTGTTTAAAGAGCTCGGTTGGTTACAGAAAACAGAGTCAGGCTGGCAGTTAACACCGCTTGGAGCAACGGTTGGTGGTGAACAAAAGACACACGAAGAAACGCAGAATCAGTTCGTCATTTGGCACGATTCCATAATACGTAATGTTCGCCTCAAACAAACTGTCAGTGAGTTCTCTGGTAAAGATGCCGAAGCACACTCAACCGATCGCTCATTCTCAAGCTTTAGACAAAAGTTCTCTGCCAAGCACCGAACCTTGGACGGACATTATGTGCGATCTGTCGGCGAACTGTTGATTGACAATTGGCTATATATGAATGCTGTAGCTCACGCTTATGAACGCCAACTGCCTATCTCAGACAATGTCATCTCCGATTTTTACCTACCTGCCGCCAATGCGTATCTGCAATTTTGGGGAAATGACGAAGGCGCTATTAGCGATAAAAAAAGGGCTGAGATAACAGCGATATACGAGAAACACGGTTTAACATTGATTCATGTCGAGCACGATGAAATCGACAACCTTGACTCAATACTGCCGCCCTTGCTCCGCCCGTTAGGCGTTCATGCATATTAAACTTCCTCCTGTTAAGGATAAATATTCAACAGCAACATATAGAATGATATACTGCACCGGTAAACAATCTATGCTGCTGTTGGACGAATGAAGCACAACCCAATAAAAACAATCGCGCTAATCATAATCAGTTCAATACTGATTGCATTTTATGTCTTGGAACCTTTTAAGCTGAACGAGCCTGAAAGCACCGAAGTAAGCACGACTGTAACCTTTTCTCCAGAGGATTACGTACGAACCCTCCCATTTGGAGAGAAAGTTCTAGAAACACGAAATCTGTCGCGTAACGACGCTCAAGCAGCGGAGCGTAAACTCACTCAACTTGAGTTACGAGGAGCCTTTAAGCATGCTCCCGAGCTCAAAGCTTATCGCCTAATGACCCTTGCCAACATTGCCCAACATCGTGGACAAAATGGTCAAGTAATGGCGCTTTCCAAAGACTTAAACGAGATTGCAGACGCTCATCAACTGGAATGGGTTCACGCAGAGTCTCTAGCAGAGCTCGCTATTGAGCACATTAAATTAGGTCAGCTAAATGAGGCTTCAATCACCATCGAGAAAGCGATCAGGATTGCTAATTCGATTAACTATGATTCCCTGCTTATTAAGGCCTATAACACCGCAGGAGTTATCGCCAATGACCGAGCAGAACTGGTAGACGCTCAACGTTATTTTCATTTAGGCATCAAACTCGGTAAGCGCTACCCAAATCATATCTATAATGCCAAGCTGCTATCAAACATGGCGCTTATTTATATCTTCCTTGAAGATTGGTCAAAAGCACTTGAGTTTATGGAACTCGCCAAAAAGAGCTATGAAAACGGAGATTTGATCGAAAATGGAGTAATGCTCATCCTGCATAGCAATCAATCCTTTGTTTACTACAACATGCAAGATGCAAAAAATGCGCGAGTCTCAATTAATAAGGCACAAAGCTACCTCTCTGACAATCCTTCCAAGCGCCTTGAGCTTATCTTTTTGCAGGCTAAAGGCGATGTGTTACTTCTAGAAGAAAAGTACCCTCAAGCCGCAGAATTAGCCCTGGAATGTATCAATAAACCCGAGGTCAACAACTTCCCAACCGAACACGGCCAGTGCTTACAAAACCTTGCTCAAGCCAATATGGCACTAGGAAATGTACATCAGGCAAAGCTCGATATTGAAAAGGCGGCAACCATTTTTGAACAATTTGGGTTGAGAAACTGGATTATTCGTTCACACAAATTATTGGCGGAACTTCATCAGCAACTTGGTAACCATCAAGCCTCTTTGGTCTATTTCATGAGTTATCATGATGCAAACAAGGCTCTGTTATTTGATAAGAGACAAAGTGAGCTCTATTTGGTACAGCAGTTTTTTGAGACACAAGCGTTGCAGCAAGACTTTGAGCTCGCCAATTCCGAAAAGAAGCTCGCCGGTGTGATACTGGAACAACAGCAAACACGGACGCGCGTTATTGTGACCCTAACAATATCGTTAATCATGGGGCTGGCAATCGTTCTCGCACACGCGTTCAAAACCCGAGCTCAGAATATTGAACTTAAAAAAGTTAACCTCAAGGACCCTTTAACGGGGTTAGGAAACCGCCGCTTTCTCGAAAAGAGTATCGATGAGATTGTGCAGACCAATGAAAGCGATATTTATCATCTTGCAGTTATAGATTTAGACAACTTTAAGCAAATCAATGATACCCATGGCCATGTTATTGGCGATATGATTCTCACACAAACCGCATCAAAGCTTGAGCAGATAATTGAGGTTCAGGATTCGATCGTACGTTGGGGTGGTGAAGAGTTTGTTTGCATATTAAAAGGCAATCACAACCTCATACCTCGTATCAATCAACTCGGAGAAAGCCTATCCGAACAACCGTTTTATCTTGAAGGGAATGAGATTGTGGTCACCGCTTCGATAGGCGTTAATCGTTATCTATCTGCTCGTGAAATGCAGCATGATATGGATTCTCTGTTCAATCAGGCAGACCAAGCGCTTTATCGAGCAAAAGCGCTTGGTAAGAATCGAATCGAGTTCGTCTAACAACCAGCTCTATTCGACTAAAACTAATTCAATTAGCCGGGGTGTCCATCTGCTCTTGGCTTACATAGCATTGGACCAAACTTCACTAAATACATCACAAATGCGATGACCCAAAGTGCAGCACTAATATTCACGAAAGTGAACAGCTGAGCAGGGGCGACTCCGACGCCTAGGCTGCGAACCAATGCACTGACCAAGATGGCAACAAATGCCCACCACATGCTTGGACCTTCATAGATTGCACGCCCAGTGTGTCCCATTGTGACACGAGTAATCATTGATAAAATAACACCGCCTAATGCACCAATGGCAAACAGGTGAATCATGTTGTGAGCCACAAATTGCTCCGCCAATAGACCACGTAGTAGCAAGCTCACTGGGATACATAAATAAGTAAGGTGAAGGGACCACACCAATGGCTCTTTCAACGTCAACCAACTCTTCCAACGGACCACTTTGATTAGCTGTGCTACTCCGGCAAACACCATTAATGGCAGTCCCAATTCACTTTGAGTAATAGGGAAAAAGCTTAGTACGAACAGTGCCACTAAAGGAAGGTTTGCACACCACTCAAGCCACGCGAGTGGCTGCGGCTTATCAAAGCCCAACTTACGCGCTGAGAAGAATGGGATGACACGACCACCCATGATCGATAGTAACAGGGTGAACCACCACAGCATTGCTTGCCATACCGCAGAAGATGTAAACGGAGGCATGCCCTTGATTGTCGCGTACGCTGCATAGTTTGCCACAATCGCCAAAACAAATAGCGGTATGAAGAATAGGTTTCTCCAGCCCTTAGAACGATAGACACGGAAGCCAACTTCATAAGCAAGCAAGGCAAGAAATAGCGCTTCAATGGACGACGTTAACCACAGTGGTACGGGTGTCCAGAACAAGATTCTAGGCAATAACCAAAGTGCGACTAATAAGCCTAATCGATAGTGCTTAGTCCCAGGAACATTGGCCCATGTCTGCACAGCAGTCAAAACAAAACCAGCTACAATCGCCATTGAAAAACCAAAGATCATCTCATGGACGTGCCACCATAATGCAGGTACAGCAAGATTACTTGGTTGGCCCGATTGAAACATCCACACCCATAGCGGGATTGCGACAACGGCATAGAGCGCCCCCAATAAAAAGAAAGGCCTGAAACCTAAACGAAGCAGTGGTGGGATTTTCTCTTCAAGTTTCTTATCAGTAATATTAAGCATAAGTTCACATCTAAAAGGCAGTATTTTTAGTGTAGCGGCTTCGCTAATAAACGCACCGACACACTCTATTGCAGTAGTATTATCAAGTAGTGTGCCAACTCTAAAACCTCTTTTCTCAAGTTATTTATACTTGTTAGTCAACCAATTAATAGAAAATATTATCCTTGAGATAAACCAATTACATTATCTTTTGGATAATGAAATCACTATGATAAGAACAAAAATATAGCAACGGGTTAAAACACCAATGCCACTTGCCGCATACAAGCCAACATGTTGTATAATTGATTTAATCATGCGATATTGCTCGTCTATGAGGATAAAGGGAATGAGAATGATTACTCATATACAGGAAGATCGAGTTATGCCTCTAAGTGCAAAGATTCAAAAGCTTGGTTTAACCAATGAGCTCAGTGTCTCATTGTCCGATACTCAACTTTTGAAATTCGAAACGATCATTACCCCAATATCGCTGGAAATCTGTCGCCAGCATGGGCTGAAGTGCCAACCTGGCAATGGACAATGCACTAAGCTTGCCCAGCTCTTTACCCATTACATTACGTCTTGTTTTGATCTTCGATCGCAAGAGCTCTATAAAACGACTCGACAAGCTTTATGTGAATACTTCTTTCACGAATCCGTACAGCTTACTCAGGTAATTGCTATTGTTGGCGACTTCCAAATACTAGCCATCGAAAGGCTACTTCCTGAGATTGAATCAAACAACCTACCTACACTACAGCTAGCTTTATTACGCTTATTCAACTTAGATCTACAGATTTTTTGCGAGTACTACACTAAACAACAGCAACAAACTGAATGGGTTGACCCGCTGACTAACCTGATGAACGAGAAAGCATTCGATGCTGAGTTTGACCGAATAATTTCGATGAGTGGGCGCTTAGAATTTCACACCAGTTTATTGGCTATCAACATAGTTCAGTTTGCAAAGATCAATAGCCGTTATGGGCGTGACGAGGGGGATGAGCTTTTACAGTTAATCGCCGATAGCCTGCTTGAACACACTCGTATGTCTGATTACGTGGCAAGGCTCTACGATGATAAGTTCGCTATCATTTTGCCCAATACACCAATTGAGAACACGGCTATCTTGTGTGAACGCTTAATTGAACGAATTGAAACCAAGAGTGATTTAGATGTCATGCTCTCAATTGGTGGTGCAGAGTTTACCCCAGATAAACAACATACTCTTGAAGACGTATTTTATACCGCTCAAGAACGTATGAAAGAAGCGAAGAGCGACGCCTTAAGCGCGCAGAGCAGTAAACAAGTGATCAGTGATAAAAGAGAATCAGGCAACGTTGTGCACTTCTCTTTTCGACGATAATTACTTGCTTAGCAGAATAGAGTCACAATTCTATAAGTGAAGTTATCAAACATTCTCATTATAATAATATTTTGTTATTCCATATGAGTGCTCTCCAATGCTGAACCCTACTTGGTTAAACACCTTTAAAACTTTAATTGAGGTGGGTCACTTCACCCAAACCGCAGAGAAGCTATTTATGACTCAGCCAGGTGTGAGTCAGCACATCAAAAAGTTAGAGCAAAGCTGTGGTAAGGCTCTTATTAAGAGAGAAAATAAAAGTTTCGAGATAACCGAACAGGGCAAGCTTGTCTATGACTATGCCTGTCAGGTAGCTCAACAAGAAGAACTTCTGTTAGAAAGGTTAAGCTTCGATGACCCTTACTCAGGTAAATGTCACATCGGATGCTCGGGTTCACTTGCTTTGTTGTTATACCCTAAGCTTTTAGAGCAGCAAGCTAAACACGCAGGCTTACATATTCATATGGAAGCAGCCCCCAACTATAAGATCCTCAACGATCTACAACAAGGTAGCATCGATATAGGTTTGGTGACAGAGGTGGTCAACCCAAGCCTGTTTCAAGCAACCTGTTTAGGTAAGGAGCCACTGTGTTTGGTTTTACCGAAACGCTATGAGGGTATGGCAATCGATGCTCAAGTCCTTGAAGAGTGTGGGTTGATTACCCACCCCAACTCAAAACACTATTTGTCATTCTATTTTGAGTATTGTGATGATGCAGACCTAGCGAACATCAATGTTGAACAGCTGCCAGTCATCAGTTATATCAACCAACTCAACCAAATCTTAGTTCCCGTTGCACAAGGGATTGGCTTTACAGTATTGCCAAAGAGCACAGTTGAAAGCTTGGGATTAACGGAGCAACTCACGATCCATATTCCCAATGCTGAGGTATATGAAAATCTTTATCTAGTGAAGAAAAAGCATCGCGATTTGCCCTCTCGCTATGAAACTATTCAACAAGCAATCATTGACGCACTAGAGCTAATTTAACGACAGGCGATACGCTAGAGATTCACTAGTTCGCAGCTAGGTCTACGGCAATGGTTCGCCACTTACGAAGTTCGTCTTGTAGGTGGCGATATTGCTTCTCATCCATCGATTGGAACAGTTTCGATAAATGTACACGTGCGATCTGGCGATTTTCACTGCGCTTTAGTTCAAATTCCTGTGAAAACAGAGCTTCTGGCTCATAAAGCATTTGTTGGAATTGAGACTGGAACAAAGAGTCATTGTTCCTGTTCGCTAACAGCTGTGATAACTCATCACGAAACTTAGAATGATACGACACCCAATCTTGTCGAGTATCTTCTATTGATTCACTCCAATTGACAATCATACGTTCTTGTTCATCAGATATATCACCAAGCCATCGCTCCATGTTTTTACTGATACGTGATTGATAGAGCTCAACGCGCTCTTGCTCTTCAATATCAATGTATTCATCAGCAAATTCTTCGTGCTGCTCTTTTAAGTTCTCGAGAAGCTCTTCAACTTGTTCGTTAGACAGCTGCTTGGATAGTGCGTACAAATCAGGGGCAGCTTGCTGTATTAAGCGCTGAGAGTGCTCTCTGAAACGAGCTTCTTGTTTAGTTAGTAAGGTCACTGTAAAGTCGTTAGGCTTTAAAGAAAGCAAGTCATCGAAATGCTCAATATAAGTAGGTAGCTCATTCTCTTTATGCCACTCAGCCATAAGTTGAATGCGCTCGGTCAGGATCTCTTTCTGTGGGCGCTCCAAATCTACAAAGCTATCCACATAGTCGACAACGAACCAGTCTAGGTTGTTATATACAAACTTTTCACCACAAGCCGTCAGCGTCAAAATTGAAGCAAAGACGATAAAACGACGTAAAAACCCCATAGTCACCTCAACCTAATAACAAACAATCCACTTTTATACTTAGTTTCTGTCGAACAAGGTTAATTATAGGCCATCAAATAACGTAACAACCTCGGCCCGCCTGCTTACTTTGATACATTTTTTGGTCAACCAAGTGCATGATTTCTTCGTCGCTTTCACCTTGGCATATGGCTGCGCCTATACTCAACGAGATCTTTATCTCTTTCATATCCACAGAAAATGGACGCTCTTCCAGCAATTTTTGTAGTTCTTGAAGTTCACTTTCGAGAATACTTTCACTGGTAATATTATTGAGAATACAAAATTCATCACCACCTAGCCGATACACGACGCTCGATTCATCAAACGCAGCTTGAAGCACTTTTCCTATATGAATCAAAAAAGCATCTCCCGTAGGGTGGCCATAATTATCATTCACTTGCTTGAAGTAATCGACATCAATGCCAACAAGTGAGAACGGCTGCTTACTCGTTACTCTTTGCTTCAAATCTTCATTAAATGCACGTCGATTGAGCAGTCCTGTTAGCGTATCTGATACAGTTAGTAATTTCAGTTCATGAGTTCGTTGTACCAATTTTAGCTTCAGTACTTCTTTTTGCTGACTCAAGGCCCATATCGTCCAGCTAAGAACTGAAGAAAGCAACAAGCCAGCAACCATCAGGTAAAGCAAAATAATGCGATCATTGGGTGTGATAATTTCATCGTATTGAAATTCAACGACCCAATCTCGGTTAGGCAAATCAATCACCCGACTGATGTTTAGCGCAGCATCATCACGCCAATTCTCGGTTTGATACATCACCGCCTGATCCTCTGAATCAAAACCAGTATCTCGGATACGGATCATCAAGTCTTGTTCATGTTCAGTAGTATCCACCAAGTGCTGGAAATAAAGACTCATGCGGATCACCCCAATCACGATGCCACGCAAAGCCGTTCGCTCTCTATTGAAAACTGGATGGTAGACAAGTAACCCTTCTTTGGATAAATCTGCATCAAAACCATCTTGCAGCAAGCGAAGTGGATCAGAAAGGTGAGCATCACCCGTTTCTAGGGTACCTTTCAAAATACGTTGAAATCGCTCACGAGAAGAGTAGAACCCCAATAAGCTAAGGTTGATTGGTGACTTAGGATAAATGTCTGTGAGTACATAAATCGGTTCTTGATTCTCAAGCAAATAGCCTAGAGTCTTCTCCCCATCTTTGGGCACCGTGTAAATATCATAGGTCTCGAATCGTTGCCGCATCGTTTCTGTATGCTGTTCTAACTCTTCAAGCTCTACCTTTTTCATCCACTCAAAGGCAATAATACTGCTCTGTCTTTTTGCGATATTCTCTGCAAATCGTTCAAAAGCAACATAGTTCACCTCTGGTGTTGCTTCATAAAAATTCGCCACACTTCCTATATAGTCAAAATCATTATGAATTCGAGTTCTCAACGACCCAACCGTCACTTCTGCGACATTCACAAGCGTTTTTGTATTGTGCTTAATCATCCCCTGATAAACGATCCTAAGGCACAACAAGGTGACCAGCAGGCACCCAATAAAAACCACTGCCGTAGCAGCAAGCGCGTTCGATTTCATTAAGACTCTTCTTATTGATCTATATACATATATAGCGTAGTGAGATACCAAAAATTAACAACTTAATTATCGTGCTAAACCCATAAGTTTGAAAAGGGTTTCTCTTAAAACGGCGGCCAATAAACTTCAACTCCCCGTTCTTACGGTTCTCCCTACCGAAACTCGGACACATTTTGTCCGAATTCACGTTTATAATGTGTCAAACCTGCAAGAAGCATGCAAACGATGGCGTTATCATCTCGTCCAACATGGAGGCCACATGAATAAGCACCAAAGAATCAACAAAATCCGCATTCAGCTACTCACTGAAAAACGCGTGACTGTAGCAGAACTCGCTCATCAGCTGGCGGTTTCAGAGAGAACCGTTCGTCGTGATCTCAAAGAGCTTGCCGACAATGGGATTGCGTCTTTGTTCTTTGGCGGTGCTGAACTAATCAACGTCGGAAGCAGCGAACGCTTTCAAGAAGCAGGAATTAAAACCATCATGTCAAACCTAGCTATACCAGACGAGCAAATCAGCAGCAGTACTCAAGTCAACCATACTGACGTTTACGTATTAGGTTCATTCAATATTGATATCGTGTCAGAAGTCGATCTTTTCCCCAAACGAGGTGAGACCATCCACTCACTTTCGACAGGATTCTATCCTGGTGGTAAAGGCTCTAACCAAGCGACAGCGGCTTCTAAGGTCAGTAAAGCCGTTCATTTCACGACTAAGATTGGTCAAGATGAATTTGGACAAAAAGCGAAGAACTATCTTGCTTCTACAGACATTAACTCATTCAACACATTAGAAGACCCTGAGCAACCTACAGGTAATGCGATGATCATGGTTGAGCTGCAAAGCGGTGAGAACATCATCACTATCGACCTTGGTGCCAACAGCACTATCATGGAAGATGAGCTAACTAACGAGTTTGCCCATATCCATGACAGCAAGGTGTTCCTGACTCAACTAGAGAACAACTTTGATATTACGAAAATGGCTTTAGAGTATGCGCGCCGATCCCCCGCTCTTGTCATGCTGAACCCTGCACCATATCGCTCTGAGGTATCCGAGATTGTCCACCTAGTAGATATCATCACACCAAATGAAACAGAAGCAGAAAGTTTAACGGGCATCACCATAGAGGGTTTGGCGAGCGCAAGACTTGCTGCAGAACGACTCTTCGAGATGGGACCGAAAGCGGTGATCATCACGCTTGGGGCCAAAGGCTGCCTCTACTACAACGGTGAGCGTCATCAAGAATTTAAACCATTTAAAGCCGTAGTTACCGACACCAGTGGTGCGGGCGACTCATTCAACGGCTCCTTGGCTGCTTGTATTGCCCAAGGGCACACCATCGAATATTCAATCCGATACGCCAATGCCTTTGCATCCCTTGCCGTTGAACGCAAAGGGGCAGCCAACATGCCAAGTGCCGAGCTGGTCGAAGCTCGTCTATCACAACAGGAGTTCTAAGCTATGCAATCACCAAACTACCCTAACCTGAGCTTCGCACAACGAGCAACGCTACTAGAAGTACCTGCTAGCGGCAAAGTACCGATGGTCATCGACAGCGACACTTTTAATGAGATTGATGACCAGTTTGCAATCGCTTGGGCACTCCTAAACAACAAACGCATTGACCTACAAGCGGTGTACGCTGCACCATTTACTAACTCGATGTTCAACGACTCTCACGAAGCTGTCTCCGAAGCAAAAGTAGGTATGGAGCTCAGCTATGATGAGATTCATCGTGTGTTTGACCGAATGAACGTAGAAAACAAACCATTGGTTCTAAAAGGTTCGACTCAATACGTAAAAGACAGCAAAGAACCTGAGGTTTCTCCTGCTGTTCAAGACCTTATTGATCGAGCAAAACAAAGCGAACAAACACTACAAGTGGTCAGCATTGGAGCACCAACCAATATTGCTCACGCATTGCTTGCTGCACCGGAAATAATAAACAATATTCACGTAATCTGGTTAGGCGGTCACGCATTCGATTGGAAGAACACGGAAGAATTCAACCTGCTACAAGATATTGAAGCGAGCCGTACCCTACTTGATTCTGGTGTCGCGTTGACACTCGTCCCTTGTATGGGTGTTGCTAACACATTAGCAAGCTCGGTTCCTGAGATTCAGCACTATCTACTCGGCACCAGTGAGCTTGGTGATTACCTAGCGAAAGAAGCACCAAAATGTCCTTGGATTGGTTTTGCTAATAGAAAAGTGATTTGGGATATCGCAGCCGTCGGCTACGTCATCGAACCGAAATGGTTTACCGAAGAGATCAAAGCTTCCCCAATCTTGAATGACAACCTGACTTGGAGCTTCGACTTAACTCGCCACCCTATCCGAGTCATCAAATACATCGAACGCGACGAGCTTTTCGTCGATCTATTTACAAGAATAATTAACTGTTAAGTTTGAGGTCTATTCATGCAAACACTCATTATCTTGGGAGGGATGGTCGTACTCATTGCCATCGCTTTCCTCGCTTCTACCAATAGAAAGAAAATTAACATTCGCACGGTTGCCGGTGCCTTTGGCTTACAAGCCGCGATAGCTGCCTTCATCATGTTCGTTCCCGCGGGTCAAGCCGTACTGCAAGGTATCGCCAATGGTGTTGCTTCCGTGATGGGGTATTCTGGCGAAGGCATCAACTTCTTGTTTGGCGACCTAGGACGCTTCAAATCCGGCTTCATCTTTGCCTTCCACGTATTACCAATTATCGTATTCTTTAGTGCACTGATGTCGGTATTGTACTACCTAGGCATTATGCAACGTGTTGTGAAATATATTGGTATTGCAGTACAGAAAATACTGGGCACCTCTCAAGCTGAATCAACAGCTGCAGCAGCAAACATCTTTGTCGGCAACACTGACGTATTCGTAATGATGAAGCCCTACGCTCCGAAAATGACGCGCTCTGAACTGTTCGCACTTATGGTGGGTGGTTTTGCCTCAGTAGCAGGCTCTGTTCTTGTGGGCTATGCCAGTATGGGAATTGAGATCAAATACCTAGTGACGGCCGCATTCATGTCCGCTCCTGCAGGCCTTTTGTTCGCAAAAATCATTTACCCTGAAACAGAGAAAGCCGAAGAGGTTGAGCTGGATATCTATCAAAATGAAGAAAAACCGATCAACCTCATCGAAGCAGCGACAGCTGGCGCGTTCTCGGGTCTACAACTGGCGGCAGCGGTGGGTGTAATGCTCCTAGCGCTAATATCGTTGATTGCTATGGCTAACGGTATTCTAGGTGGAATTGGCGGCCTAGTTGGGTTCGAAAATCTGTCTCTAGAACTGATTTTCAGCTACATCTTTGCACCATTTGCTTTCTTGCTCGGTGTACCAACGACAGAGATCCTATCGGCAGGTTCATTACTCGGCCAAAAGCTGGTTCTTAATGAGTTTGTTGCCTTCTTAAACTTTGCAGAAATGAAAGAAGGGCTAAGCGAACATACTCAAATAGTGGTCACCATGGCGCTAGCAGGGTTTGCAAACTTGAGTGCACCGGCTGCGATGATTGGTGTTCTAGGTACCATCGTTCCAGATAAGAAACAATTCATCGCATCAATGGGAACACGCGTCATTTTAGGAGCTACACTGGCTAACTTAATGAGCGCGGCGATCACCGGTTTATATCTTTCATTGATGTAAGCAAAAACGCCTCTGCGATCTGCAGAGGCGTTTTACTTTAACCATTCAATTTTGATTTGCTCTGTGAAGTATTACTTAATCAGCCTTACGACCAGCGAACCCGGCGCTCTTACCGATTCCACGTTATGACTGATCACCGTAGCATCTACTGGTGCGTAATAGACTTCGACTTCATCACCGAAGCTATTGTATTGAGTCGCTAACTTCTGATTCTCTTCAACCCTATCCATCAACTCAACGTGACAAATCACGAAGCCTCCTTGATTGGCACGAACGCTGATGATTTCTTTACCCTCAACACATTTTGCCGTTGGTTCTACCTCACCTTGCAATAACTCATATGCCTTGAGGATATTCATTACCCCTGACGCTGCACGAGAGATCATTTCAATATCGGTGTAACGACCAATACCCACTTCAATAGTGATAGAAGGGATACCACTGCGGTTATACACGGTTTCCAAAATGCCAGGGTCGCCCGGATCATCCAAGATCACATCTGGATTGATCAATCTCGCCATACGAATTGCATCTTCTAAACGGTAATCCGCGAAAGCATAAAGAGGATACGCCGACCCACTGGTTTGCGAGTGAAGATCGATGGCTAAATCGGCGTTTGGCTTTAGAAGGTTTTCCCAAAGACTGTTGGCAAATCGACTGGCATCATCACCTTGTGGATTACCAGGGAAAACACGATTTAGGTTGGTTGAAGAGCTGTCTGGTGCAGCAGAGTGAAAATCTCGACTGTGTCGAGCAATGCCCGATAGATTGACCGCAGGAACAATCGTTACACAGCCCGCAATCTCTTGACCAACTAAGTCTCTCGCTATCTGCTGAGCCGTTAAGATACCATTTTGTTCATCCCCATGAATTCCGGCAGTAATCATAATGCGTTTACCAGGACGATGGCCTTTAAACACTCGCAGAGGCAAAGTTTGAGGATGCCCTACAGCGTCAGTCGCAACAGCGAACCAGAATTTATGCTCACCCGCTTCCAACGCGTTGACGTCTAACGCTTGAATGGTCGGAAACATAGGAAAAATACACTCATTTAGCGACTTACTCATTGATACCTCAGGCGATTTACAGTGTGCTTCTTAACGTTTAGTAGCTTTCCTACCTCCAGCTACTATACGGAACGGACAAGCCAGTTCATATACTCGCATACAAAAAAACCAGCTAAATTAGCTGGTTTCAATTAATCCGATTATAGAAAGCCTAAAAAGGTACTTCCACTTGCATCATCAAGTCCCCGTCGTGGGTTTCATGCCAACGGTAATCAAGGCGTACTCTGGGTGTGTCCGAGTTTTTATCACCCAATCCAACGCTCAGTTGTAAACCATGGCTCAGTAACCACTCTTCAGTGGTTAAATTTTTGTCTTGATCTAACTCTTCAGGGATCCAAACACCAAGGCCAAAATAGCTTTGAGAAACTTGTTGGGTAATGAATGGGTCCTCGTTATTACTCAGAACCCAATCACTCCAATAATTATCCTGCTCAACGTCTTCATCAAGCAGACCACCAACACTTAACAAGTTATCGGTAAAAGAGGTTAACCCATCAACGATGTCCAAACAAAGTGAAGACTCAGCTTCATCTTGCAACATCACGGAACGATCAAACGAAAGTTCACAGGCAGCATTAACCTGTTGGCTCATTGCCAACATAGACAGCGTAATTAATGCAGTTCGTTTAATCATACATTCACTATTTCAATCAATGACAACATTGTGGACAGACCACTTATTGATAAGGTTCACATTTTGCTATACCAACTGGTGTTCTGCAACACTTTTATCACATTTGGTGTTGAAAATTTGTCGATAGGTTGATCTTGGTTCAATGCATTTCGAATATCAGTACTTCTGACCTTAACTGTTTCTGGACACGCCATCACAGCCCACTTCTCCAATATTGCTTCTGACTTATAAAACTTAGAAAAATTGAACAAGTTATCAGGTCCAAGCACAAAGGTAAGCATAGACTCTGGATTCAATTCTTGTAGTTTTTTTAGTACAGAATACGTAGTAACCGATTCTCCTGGTTTATAAAGCGTTTCTTCAACATCAGAGCGAATGACATTTGACAGACCGAGATCAGAGATAAATGCGTCGACCAACTGACAGCGCTGTTGGTAATCCAACATCGTTTTACCCCATGCATGTGCAATGCTTGGCACTAATAACACTTCATCAAAATGCGTTAACCTTTCGATAACACTCTTATGCCCTAGACTTGGTGGATTAAAAGCGCTGCCAAATATCGCGATTTTTTTCATAGCTCAGTTTCACGTTTTTCTCTGCAAATAATTTGGGTATTATAAACAAATTCAACAAAATTAACGCATTTGCTTGCAGGAATGGAAAACGAAATGGAACAACAAATCAGAGAAGAGATGAAGGTTTTGCCTTCTATCGATGCCAACTTCGAAATCGAACGTCGCGTCGCGTTCATCAAAAAGCAGCTAGTTAACGCACGTTGCAAGAGCCTAGTGCTAGGCATCAGTGGTGGTGTCGATTCAACAACATGTGGTCGCCTTGCTCAACTGGCGGTGAATGAACTAAACAAAGAAGCAGGCTCTGAAGAGTACCAATTCATTGCTGTTCGCCTACCGTATGGTGAGCAAAAAGATGAAGACGAAGCTCAAATAGCGCTGCAGTTCATCCAACCTAGCCACTCTATCTCTCTAAACATTAAAGCAGGTGTAGACGGTCTGCATGCAGCAACAGATACTGCACTGGCTGATACTGGCCTTCTTCCTACAGAGGCAGCAAAAGTTGATTTCGTCAAAGGTAACGTGAAAGCGCGTGCTCGAATGGTTGCTCAATACGAAGTAGCGGGTTACGTCGGCGGCTTAGTGATTGGTACTGATCACTCAGCAGAGAACATCACTGGCTTCTACACCAAGTTCGGTGATGGCGCATGTGATCTGGCACCTCTATTTGGTCTAAGCAAGCGTCAAGTACGTGAGCTTGCAGCAACGCTTGGTGCTCCAGAGCTACTTGTTAAGAAAGTACCGACAGCTGACCTAGAAGAGCTAGATCCACAAAAAGCGGACGAAGATGCACTAAACCTTAGCTACGACCAAATTGATGACTTCCTTGAAGGTAAGCCAGTTTCTCAAGAGGTTTCTGATCGTCTAGTGAGTATCTACAACGCAACTCAACACAAGCGTCAACCAATTCCAACAATCTACGATTAATGAGTTAATCGCTATAAACGATAAAGGGAGCGATAAGTCGCTCCCTTTTTTACGACCAATCTTTGGCTAGTTAATGACTTCCAAGTCAGTTTGTGGAATACAGCAACAAGCTAAAGCTTTTCCGCCTGCGCGCTCATCATCCAGTAAAGCAGGTACGTCAGGTTGTTCAACCTGTCCAGATTCCACCGTCACCTTACAAGCACCACAGAACCCTGCTCGGCAGCTGTTAGAGATAGGAATGCCGGCTTTTTCCGCTTGCTCTAATAAAGAAGATTGGTTGTCACCAGTAAATACATTGCCATTCACACTGAGTTGGAGTGTTTTGACTTCATTGTCTACTTCACTAATCACATTAAAACTTTCTTGATGATAATGCTGAGGGTCCAAACCAAGGCCGATTAGCATCTTCTTAGCACTTTCCATGAAGCCATTAGGCCCACAAACAAACGCTTGTCGTGCATTTAGGTTCTCAACCTTACTTAATTGAGAAACACTCAATCTACCTTCGATACCTTGCCAGTTTCTTGATGGTTGGCTTAAAGCAAAAATAACTTTCAGACCTGGAAACTGCTCACTGTATTGGTCTAGTTCTTCCATTACCGGTAAATCATCTTCCGTGCTGCACTGATGATAAAACACCACATCATTCACCTGATTGTTGTCAGCCAAATAACGCAACATCGAAAGCATTGGCGTCACGCCACTGCCAGCTGAAAGCAATAATAATGGGTGGTGTAATGTATTGTCACTGAGATAGAAGTTTCCATCCGGGTTCTGAGCGACGATTTCATCCCCGACTTGCAAGTGATCCAACAGCCAGTTTGAGACCTTACCGCCATTAACACGTTTTACCGAAATAGAGAGCCGGCCTAGTTTGGTAGGCGATGACGAGATTGTGTAACGTCTTGCCACCATCTCACCATCAATCTCAACTTCAAACGGAAGGTGTTGACCAGGTTTGTAGCTAGGAATGCCGCCTTGCGACGGTTCAAACCAAAAGGTTTCAAAGTCGCTAGCCATCTTGTCACGAGCCACACACGTTAGCTTTAAGGATGGTTGCCAAGTATCCGGGTAAAACTCTTTATCTTTGTATTCAAGAACCTCAACCTTATCACCAGCACGAATCATCCCTTCGTTCTTCGCAACGAGATTCTGCCCAAAGAAGACGCCACCTCGCTCATTTGCTCTAAATTGAGACAGTGTGTTCAGTGGCTCTTTACTGCTTCGAAACTCACCTTTTTTTACATCAACCGTAGTTAGAATACAGCGCTCACACGGTTTTATAGCTTCAAACTCAACTTCACCAATCTTGATTCGCTTCCAACTATCTTCAATGAAAGGCTCATCGCCAGACACGACCAAATTAGTACGGAACTGATCCATGGTATGCAGCTCAGGGCTACGCTTGTTTAGTTCATCAAGAGACGCTTGGCTGATGATTAATAATGGATAGCCATCGGCGAAACTCACGTTATGGCCTAGCTTTTCTCGAATACGATTCGATTGCTCACCACAATATAAAAGTTCAACTCTTTGGCCAATGACCTCAGTAAACCAGTCATCTGCTTCGTCTATCGTGGTATAAGCCTCAAACTGATCTTTCCAAACCGTTGCAGAGGTTGGCTGAAGCTTAAAATCCTGATAACGGATTCGAAGCGGTTCTTTGGTTGGGAAAGTGAAGACCACACCATCTGATATTAGGCTCGCTTGTACTTTTACCATCTGCGGATATTTTCTCGCAGTCACCATACTGCCATCCGCTAAGGCCAACATAAATCTTCTATCAAAACTCAATCCTTGACGCTCTACCCAAGCATTAGAAAGAGAGATGCCAGCAATTGATTTGACTGGATAGATATTGATTTGAGAGAGCTGAGACTGTGACATGGGGACTCCACTGTATGAGGTTCTACATTCATGTTAACAGAAGCACATGAATCCGCGAACGAATCCTAATAAATAGGCTTATGTTTTTATTGTGTTTTTGGCAAAATCTCGTATATGCTAACAACTTGTAACAACAAAGTTAAATAAGGATATATCATGAATAAGCTTGTACTCATTATTCTCTGTGTGCTGTTACCACCACTGGGCGTATTTTTTGCAAAAGGAGTCGGTAAAGATCTGCTGATCAATATTGTTCTAACTATCTTCTTCTTCGTCCCGGGTATGATTCATGCACTTTGGCTAGCAACTCGTTAACTTTTATCCGAAAAAACGAGAAATTCTAAAAATAGGATGAAATTCAATACGGTTTCCACTATCATCCTGTCGCCTAAACGTAAGCGATTGCATTCACACTTTTCGCTGCGTTTAGGCTCCAATCAAAACAATTTCTACTGGTGGGAGCCTTCAAATGACGACACTTACGATTACACGCCCTGACGACTGGCATGTTCACTTACGCGACGGTGATGTACTTGCAGACACTGTACGTGACATCAGCCGCTACAACGGTCGTGCGCTAATCATGCCAAATACTGTCCCACCTGTTACCAACACTGAAATGGCTCTGGCTTACCGTGAGCGTATCATGGCAGAAAAACCAAGCGAGCAGTTTGAGCCACTAATGGCACTATACCTAACAGACAACACAACGCCTGATGAAATCCGCAAAGCGAAAGATTCTGGTGCCGTTGTTGCTGCAAAGCTGTACCCAGCAGGCGCAACAACCAACTCTGATTCAGGCGTAACTTCAGCTAAGAATATCTACCACGTTTTAGAAGCGATGGAAGAGGTGGGCATGTTGCTACTGGTTCACGGTGAAGTAACAACACACGACGTAGACATCTTCGATCGTGAAAAAGAGTTCCTAGACACGGTACTTGCACCTATCGTCAATGATTTTCCGAACCTAAAGATCGTTCTAGAGCACATCACAACGGCTGACGCAGCTGAGTTCGTAAAAAATGCTAACGATAATGTAGCTGCAACCATTACAGCTCACCACCTGCTTTACAACCGCAACCACATGCTTGTTGGCGGTATTAAGCCTCACTTCTACTGCCTACCTATTCTTAAACGCAACACTCACCAAAAAGCGCTAGTAGAAGCGGCAACAAGTGGCAGCAAGAAGTTCTTTATTGGTACTGACTCTGCACCACACGCTAAGGGTAAGAAAGAAGCAGCATGTGGCTGTGCGGGCTCTTACACGGCACACGCTGCAGTAGAGCTTTACACTGAAGTGTTTGAACAAGAAGGAAAGCTAGAAAACCTAGAAGCATTCGTTAGCCATAACGGCCCAGACTTCTATGGAGTGCCTCGCAACGCAGACACAGTGACACTAACGAAAGAAGAGTGGTCTGTTGAAGAAACGATGCCATTTGGTCAAGACATCGTAGTGCCAATTCGTGCAGGCGAGACAATTGGTTGGACAGTGAAGTAAATCTTTAAATAGTCACGAACTAAATTAAACGCAAAACGCCGCTGTTATATAACAGCGGCGTTTCTTTATCCATCAACCGGTTAAGAAAATTCAACGAGTTGATCTTAGAGCCGGCTTAAAAATCTATCTATCCAGAGGACTTCACCGTAAGCAATCCAATCAAAGACGGTAAAGAATACTGCGCAGATAACTGCCAGCTTAAGGAGTTTGTAAATGATAGCCATTGCGCTCTCCAAATATCCGTAATAGTCAACTAACTACCAATCCCAACTATAACAACCTAGGGTAATCCTTTTGTGTCAATTATTCACCAAAAATTATCGACTTCGATTGTCTTTAATCTCAGACCCCATTAATCTGTCATCCTTTCCCACCACAAAGCATTAACGGATTATGAAAACAGTCTCAACCTATCCTATCGGTCAATCTGGCGTAAAATGGGGTGACACAGAGCGCCAAGAATGGCGTGATTCAATGACAATCAAGCGCGAGTACCAGCAAGAAGTCGTCCCTAAGATCCAAGCGCTAAAAGAAAAGTTTATTGTCGAGCAGTATGGCGCACTGAGTTACAACCCTGAAAGATTTCCACTTTACTGTCTTAAGTCCAAACAGTGGAACGAGACCAAACCAACTATCCTAATTACAGGTGGTGTTCACGGTTACGAAACCAGTGGTGTACACGGTGCTCTGCTGTTTCTTGAGACTGAAGCAGAAAAATACCTACAGCATTTTAACCTTGTCGTTGCACCTTGCGTAAGCCCATGGGGTTACGAAGTTATCAACCGCTGGAACCCACTTGCTCTCGATCCTAACCGCTCATTCTATGCCGGTAGTCCAGCAGAAGAGTCAGCAAATCTAATGAACTTGGTTGAGTCTATTGGTAAAGATGTTCTGATGCATATTGATCTTCACGAAACAACCGATAGTGATGAAACCGAGTTCCGACCAGCGCTTGCGGCTCGTGATGGCATTGAATACATCGAGGGTATGATCCCAGATGGTTTCTACACGGTCGGTGATACAGCGAACCCGCAACTCGCATTCCAAAAAGCCATTATAGACTCAGTAGAAAAAGTCACTCACATTGCCCCTGCGGATGACCAAGGGCAAATTATTGGCTCTGATGTAGTGCAAAAAGGGGTCATTCTTTACCCAATGAAAAAGCTCGGCTTATGTGGCGGTGTCACGGATTGCCGTTTCGGCAGCACAACTGAAGTGTACCCAGACAGCGAAAAAGTCACTGATGAAGAATGCAACCAAGCTCAGGTTGCCGCTATTTGTGGTGGATTAGATTTCCTACTAGCCAATGAACTGTAATCTTAGCCGTTAGTGCCTCGTCCTAAAATACGTTGACAGTTTTATACTAAGCCAACTGCGTTAGCAATTGGCTTTTTTAATGGTTTGTAGCAAGTTTCGATGAGAAGTCATTGCCACGATAGGCCAACGTATTACCCTCAGCCGCTTTGGTAATGGTTCACTCAGGTCGATGCCTGACAGTGAATTAACAAAACCAGCTTCATTTGTCATACAATATATATCCCACAGGATAACCATTATATTTATTATGAAATCAATTTTATGCTTCGGTGATTCAAACACTTGGGGGTGCTCGCCTGATCTACCACGTAGATACAACCACGAAGAGCGTTGGACAAGGCTGTTGCAGTCTAAACTACCAGAAGGATATCTAGTTATTGAGGAAGGCTTAAACAGCAGGACGACAGTATTAGAAGATCCGTATGAAGCAGGTAAAAAAGGGCTAGATTATCTTCTACCATGCATCGAGAGTCATCACCCTGATTTCGTCGTATTGATGCTAGGAACCAACGACTTAAAATCGCGATTCAATGTTACCGCGAGCGACATATCTAAAGGTGCGGCACGACTCGTGACATTGATACAAAATTATCAGCACAATTTTATGCAAAAACCACCTCAAGTATTGTTAGTATCACCCACCCATGTTCTTGAGGTTGATCCATCAAAAGAGGGATTTGCTGGAGCTGAGGCGAAATCTAAAGAGCTCGGCTATTATTATCACCTTCGTTCTGAAGAATTAGGTTGTCACTTCTTCGATGCGGCGACTCAAATCCAGCCTTGCCCAAAAGAAGGTATCCACTGGCAAGCTGATCAACATAAGAAATTTGCTGATATTCTTGCACAGCGTATACCGACAATTTTGTAGCGGACTCACCTCAAGATCGTCGCCGTTTTTTAGGTCAAGCCCCTACAACAAACGATGCTTATATTGCTCTGGTGTAACGCCAGAGTATTTCTTGAACATTGAGATAAATGGGCTGGCTTGATTATAGCCTAGTGTCAATGCCACTTCTTTTACTGAGCTACCAGAGCGTAGCAGATCCATAGAATACACATAACGAACCCTTAAACGCCATTCAGTGAAACTCATCCCTAATTCACTCTGACAATATCTCGCAAGTGTTCGCTCGGTTGTATGTACTTTTTCAGCCCACTCTTTGAGTGTCGTTACGTCTGTCGGATTTTCTTCCACATGCTTAAGTATTGGCGCGAGATACTTGTTCGATGATGAAGGTAAGAAGTGCTGGTCTTGCTGCTGAGCTGAGAGTTGATCCACGAGAACCTGCACCAAACGTTTGTCTTGCTCCGTTGAAGCCGTACTGATCTCGCGACGACGAAAGTCCTCAATAATGGCAGAAACGATCGGTGTCACCTTAATTAGGCTCGTTCGCTCGGGAAAGTTCTTCGTTAATTCTGAAGGAATGTTCATTGAACAGTACTCAAGAGGCTTTCGGTTGTAGCTATGATGCACGACACCTGCAGGTACCCATATCGCCAAATGAGGTGGCGCTAGGAAACGAATGTTCTCTGCATGCATTTCTAATATACCGCCACTGATTAATTGAATCTGCCCCCAGTCATGGCTATGTACTCGTGTTTCCGTGTTCGACAAAAAAGCATCGAAGTTCATGAATACTTCGGCAGGTTGCTCGATATGAACTGAGGGATGCAAATGGCGGGAGTTCTTTTTCACACTTATCTTCCTACTGTGTGGAATGTCGCTTTGATGGTATATATTTTCGTAACGATCTGTCAATTAACCTTACATAATCAAAGGTTAGGTGGCGGTTAATCCATCAATACACAAAACGTAAAAAAACCCGACCATCTTTCGATAATCGGGTTTAGTACGAATTAATTTATGTTAGTCGCACTATCATCATCTGTTCGGGCAACATATTGAGAGGATAGTTGGAGATGCTTGCTTACGCCCTCTTCAACTCGATTCACCAATGAATCCCAGTGTACTGTTTTCACCTTAGCAAATATGGTTTCAAAGTTATCCATATCCCACTTGATAAAATCATATGGGTTCAATGCTCGACCAACAAACCGGATTTCGTAATGCAGATGCGGACCAGAGGATAAACCGCTGTTTCCAGAATAAGCGATCAAGTCGCCCTTCCTAACAAAATCACCGCTCTTAACAGCAAATTTTTGCAGGTGCGAATATGAGCTAGTAAAGCCATAGGAATGCTGCATTCGAAGATAGTTACCCGAGCCTTTGTTGCTCGGTCGGGTTACTTCAATCACCCCATCGGCCGGAGCATAAATTGGCGTACCAATATTCACACCAAAATCGGTACCGCGGTGCATACGGAATTTGCCGCTAACAGGGTGTTTTCGCTTACCAAAGCCCGATGAAATATAGCTATCCATTACCGGGGCACCATTAGGAATTTGAGTCAGCATTACCGTTCTTACTGAAGAGGTAATCGCAGCGGCATCTAATCGACTTTCAAGCTCCTCACCTACTTCATCAACTTCAAAGCCTAAAACTCGCTCTAGCTCACCGAGACGGTCAGAAACAAAAGTAATGCGTTCTTCACGCTCAAGTAAGTCTGTCTCTAAGTTAACTTTAAGCTCTTGAAGATTCTCAACTTCTTCAATCAATGAATTCGATTTAGACTCCAGTTCAACTTGCTTATTCTTAGCGAAATCTACCTCATCCATTAGGTAATAAATCGATACACCTGCACCTACCAGGCCAGAAAAAACCGCAACACCAAGGCCTCGTAAACTACGCGCAACCCATTTGCTCAGGTTAAATTCTTTAGTGCCTTTTGCAGAAGATATAGAAATTACTACTCGATCTTTCATGATGTGTTGTAATAGTGACTCAAATTACCAAGGGACGCGGATTGTAGCAGCATTCATAGCGAGAATATATTGAGTAAGGTTAACAAAACGACATTTCATTAAGAAACCCTCCTATTGAGTACACTAAACCCTTAATTTGATGACTATTTAACCAATTAATACAATTGTCAAAATATTCCAAATTCTTCTTCCAACAGAGCTATTCACAGATACAAAGCTTGGGGTATACTCGAAAAGTAAACAGTACCGTTTAGTATTTGAGGTATCTGACGTGGCTAAAGTCAGTGATATAAAACAAGACGATATCATTCGTTCTGCAATCGAAGTGTTTTCACAAAAAGGAGTGCATCAAGCTAGTATGGAAGGCATCTCAAAGCATGCCGGTGTATCAAAACGCACACTGTACAAATACTTCCCAAATAAACACGCCCTGTTTAAGGTCATTGTCGACAAGCTAATGTGTCGTTATGACGGACAAGAAGAGTTACGCTTTGTCGAAACCGAGCCTCTCGATGCTCAGTTAACAAGACTGACACTTAAAAAGATGTGTTATGTGACGACCAATGATTTTCAGCTGACAGCAAGACTCGTCATGTCTGAATGCATTCGTTGCCCAGAAATATCCGAGCTGCTAAGACAACGTTTTGCCGAGATTGAACAAACCTATGGCTTAAACGACTGGCTCAATGAAGCCATAAAACATGGTGCCCTTGAGATTGAAAACATCGAAATGGCTGTTGAGCAATTCTTCGGTAGCATCAAAGCAATTGTCTTTTGGCCTCAACTCATTGCGCATGAGGCTCCTGCATCACAAGAGACATTCGAGCTAGCAATTGAGACAGCTGTGCGTAACTTTTTAAAAGCTTACCAAACCACCTAATATAGAACAGCCAGGCATTCGGCTTGGCTTTGTTCTCTCTCACAATCTTCAATCTCGATGTATTCTCGCACCATTCTTACCATTGTTTTTAATTGAATAGAGCGCTTCATCCGCTTGCTTCATCGTTTTTGATAAATTGAAGCTCTCTGATGTATCAAAAGAGATCCCTATGCTGCACCCTACGCTTACTTCTTGATTGCTTTGCAAGTCAACCGGCTGGGATATTGCGTTAATGAATTCTTGTGCTAACGCCAGTAAGGTTTCATCGTCAGGCTTCTCATTACATGGAATAGTCACTAACAACTCATCACCACCCAATCGCGCCGCTAGCCCATTTTTAGGAGTTAACTTAGACAATCGATCCGCTACTTGTATAAGCACCTTGTCACCCGCTTGGTGACCAAAGCAATCGTTCACACTTTTAAACCCGTCCAAATCCAAGATAAACAACGCAAAGCCATTCACTGGCGTCAGGTTTTCTTCGATAAAACGTTCGCTACCGTAACGACTTGCGAGCTGAGTAAGCGGGTCAACCAATGCAAGATTTCGATAGTGAGATTCCATCCTCTCGATCTTGCTTCTTAGCCCTCTCTCACGCTCGATCATTGCTACTGATGAGTTGGAAAAGCGGTTAAAGCTATCCATGACCATGGCAACTTCACGGCTTGTCGCTTCAGATTGCGTTTCAAAAAATAGGCCATCACCCGGTTTGAGCAGTGATACCTTTGCTGCGAATCGCCGTAAAGGTTCAATGACCAAACTTCGAACACCTAGAAGAACCAACAACAGCATAATGACAAACTGAATGAATTGTCGTTTAAGTTGCACTTGCAATGAGGTACGGCTCCGCTCATTCAGTACCTGTGTGTCTGGATAAATGGTTAGATAACCGATCCCAATTCCATCTACTGGCGAATTAAGAGAAAAAGTCATAACTCCTTCATGAGTATAACCTTGATGGAAAGTTTGCTTTTCAAAAGGAATCGACTTCGAATGACCAATTGCAACACCGGCAATCTCGTCATGTAGCAGTAATGCAGAGGTCACCTCATTAGCAATCTCCTCGCTATTGACGAACAAAGCGATAGCAGCGGACTTAGAAACCGTTAAGGCGAGCTTTTCTATTAACTCGGTATGTACCTCTTCAATATTTCGTTGTTCTCGTTCATAGCCAATAATAAAGGCAAGGCACATATAGAGAAATGCACCGAAAAGAAAGAATTTCATGAAGTGACTAAGTAGCGTCGGATACTTATTCATGCAGAGTCAATATTACCTTGAGATTTTTAGTTTGTGGCTTTAACACGGAATAACCGATCACATGCTCATTCTCGATAAGTAAAGCTTCGAGTCGTTCTTGCGAGCCAATTTCTATCGGGGCTTTTTTACGACCAGAGAAACGAAGTCGAGCCCAATAGGCGTTGACTTGTCCCAGGGATAGACCGGTCAGCGTCTTATAGAAAATAGCTTTAGTGTCGCCTTCTCTATCAATTAAGCCTGAAACGAACGTACCATCTATCTGATTAGTTTTGCCAAGATATAAGTTCTTTAGTTTGGATTGGCTGACTTGTTCAATAGGCATTTCGCTATTCACAATAACGTGTATGTCCGCCAAAGCGGAAAAGCTAGCGATGATCGTTAAGATGAATACCAACAAACGCCATTTCATGAGTTCCACCCTAGAACACGTAGTTCAGGCTAGCGGTGTAGACATGGATCGTTTGTCCCTTCTGCATGCTTCGAGGATCGGCATACCAAAGCCCATAACCATAATCCTCAATATTAACCGCATCAAACTGGAACTTGAGTGCTATGTTGGTTGCTATGTCATAGCGTACTCCCAATGAAAGCGTTGTTTGATCAACCCGATTCACGTTACTGTTCAACGCAGCCATCTCGTTGTACAGCTGCAGGTCGCTGCCGTCAGCTCCCCACACACTAGTGGTTTCAACAGGGCCATCTTTGGGGATAAAAGTACTGACAATCCCATAGGGTGTTAGGTTACCAAACGTACGACCTAACATGGCATAGCCGCCATATCCAATGGGGGTCAATCCTGATTCAGATTCCAACTTGTTTAACTCAACTTGAAATAACCATTCGCCGTCGAAGTATTGGCTACCGATAAAGTAATAGTGTGTGGTGTTCTCATCTAACTGAAAATTATTGAGATAATTTTGCGCATCTACACGTATATTTTCAGGAGTGTTCGGAGCATCTTTGATCGCTTCCAGTGCGTCGATCTCATGCTGGGTTTGATCATCCCATCCTGCGCTAACATCTTTGACAATGGCAACAGCAATATTATGATTCCAATTGCCATGAGAAACCCTAAAGTTGGTCAGCCACGCATTATCAGCGGTAACTTCCACATGGCTACTGCTGTTTCTTGGATAATAAAACTTCCCGTTACCGTATTGCAGTGTCAATGAATAAAGAAACTGATCTGTCTCCCAATAGCGTGTTGCGCTAACACCGTCAATCGAATTAAACCCCTGAAAACCATAAACCTCTTTCACTGGATAAGCCCATAAGTGAGCAAAATCGATATTACGGCTATCTGATGCAATATAGATATTTGGAGCGAATCGCCCCGCCTTCAATGACCACTTTTGATTTGGGTTATATTGGATAAAACCAAGGTTCAAATAATCAATAGCATCGTGATAATGGTTGGAAGGTTCGTATAGCGCTTGAGCCGTCGCTGACCATTGTTCTGAGAAGAAATAATCGAGCTGAAGGGCTGCATTACTTGAGTGTTTCCAACTCCCTTCATCTAAATCTGATTGATACTGATTTGCACTGCGAATGTTGCCAACATCATCGGAATCATCGTATGAGTACCCTAGACTACCAAAACCAGAAATAGCCCAGTCTTGGGCTGAGAGGCTTGATGATGCTAACAGTGCTAGAGGCAAGAGCCGCCACATAATAAGTCCATTTACAGTGTGCTATATTCATTAGAACTTTAACACTCAGTCATACTGTAAACAACACAGTTGTTAATTTTATTTTCTCAGTTTGTTAACTAAACCCATAACGATTAAATATAAAACAAAAGCAGCTAAAAAAGCTGCTTTTGAATATTTTTCTAGGGTGTTTGTCGGGCTATTTAAGGACTCGAGCCTTTGATGGTTTGCCTTTCAACCGACCATTTGAAAGCTGCTTCATTGCCACTTTTACTACTGAATGTTCGACAGCAACGTAAGACTGCATCGCTTTCACATTGATTTTGCCAATTTTGTTGAAATCGATACCGGCTTCTTTAGTTAATGCACCGATAATATCGCCAGGACGAATCTTCGCTTTCTTGCCACCTAAAATTTGGATCGTCACCATCGGTGCGTAGAATGGCTTTTCATATATTTTTTCAGGCAGCGCTTCTGGCTTAACCTCGATATCCATGTACTCTTCAATACGAGCAACACGATACTGTTCTTTCTCAGTAAAGAAACTAAATGCGATACCCTTGCTGCCTGCACGACCGGTACGCCCAATGCGATGAACATGAACTTCAGGGTCACGAGTCAGTTCAAAGTTGAATACAGCGTCTAAATTATCAACATCAAGACCGCGCGCTGCCACGTCAGTCGCCACGAGAATAGAGACACTCTTATTCGCAAACTGGATTAATGCTTGATCACGTTCACGCTGTTCCATGTCACCATGTAGTTCAATCACACTAAAGCCTTTATGGTGAAGTTCATCGGTTACATTCTGAACTTCACGCTTAGTATTACAGAACACGACTGAAGACTCGGGCTTGTATGTCAGCAACAAGCTTTCTAATACTTCATCTCGCTGCTCCGTCGATTCAACTTGGTAAAACTTCTGTGCAATCGAAGTCGTTTGGTGTGTCGATTCTACTTTCACCAGTTCAGGATTGCGCATAATGCGGTCGGCAATTGATTTGATCTCTGTCGGGAAAGTCGCACTGAACAGAAGAGTTTGGCGATCAGCAGGTGCTTGACCGATTATCTCATCCAACGCTTCTTGGAACCCCATCTCTAGCATACGGTCCGCTTCATCCAATACCAAAGTATTGAGTTCGTCTAGATTAATACGACCTTTGACTAGGTGATCAAGAATACGACCCGGAGTGCCCACCAGAATATGTGCCCCATGCTCTAACGAGCCAATCTGCGGCCCCATTGGCATACCACCACATAGCGTTAACACCTTAATGTTGTGGATACCGCGCGCCAGTGTGCGGATCTCTTTTGCAACTTGATCAGCAAGCTCACGAGTTGGGCACAATACAAGCGACTGCACACGAAAGCGCTTTACATTAAGGTTAGAAAGCACACCCAAACCAAACGCCGCGGTTTTACCTGACCCCGTCTTACCTTGACCAATGACATCTTTGCCCGCTAACACCATAGGCAATGCTTGCTCTTGAATTTGAGTCATAGAGCTGTAGCCCAGTGAATCAAGAGTGCTAAGTAGTTCTTCTTTAAGTGGTAGTGTCGAAAATGGCGTTGTCACTGGCGTTTCCTCAAGGTATTGCGCGTTTAGCGGGTGCGGTATTATGCCTAATTGTGAAGCATAAGCCAGAAAAAAGAAAAGCCATTGGGTTTCACAACCCAATGGCTTCAATTAATTCATCATTTCGAATGAATTCGGGAACGATATAATTTGCGACTACGCTTTACGACGAGCTTCTACCGCGTCAGCAAGGGTACGAAGTACCTTCTCAGTGTCATCCCATCCGATACAAGCATCTGTGATTGATTGACCGTAAGTTGCTGCCTTGCCGTCGATTAGGTCTTGGCGGCCTTCCACTAGATGAGATTCAATCATCACACCAAAGATAGAATCTTCGCCCGCAGCCATCTGACCTGCAACATCTTCTGCTACAACTATTTGACGCTGGTACTGTTTAGAGCTGTTTGCGTGGCTGAAATCAATCATCACTTTTTGTGGCAGACCTGAAGCCTCAAGCTCAGACTTAATAGAGCTAACGTGCTCAGCACTGTAGTTTGTCTCTTTACCACCACGTAGGATGATGTGACAGTCTGGGTTACCTGCCGTCTCTACGATTGCAGAATGACCGTATTTGGTTACTGAAAGGAAGTGGTGAGAGGCGCTTGCTGAGCGAATCGCATCAGATGCAATCTTGATATTACCATCAGTACCGTTTTTGAAACCGACAGGGCAAGAAAGACCTGATGCTAGCTCACGGTGTACTTGCGACTCTGTAGTACGAGCACCAATTGCGCCCCAGCTGATAAGGTCAGCAACGTATTGCGGTGTGATCATATCTAGGAACTCACTCGCCGTCGGCATCCCCATATCAGTCAGATCAAGAAGCAACTTACGCCCCATGCGTAGACCATCATTTAACTTGAACGTGTCATTTAGGTACGGGTCGTTAATGAGGCCTTTCCAACCAACAGTGGTACGTGGTTTTTCAAAGTAAACACGCATTACGATCTCTAGGCGATCGCCTAGCTCATCACGCAGTACTTTAAGTTTCTTGCCGTATTCTAGCGCCGCTTCAGGATCGTGAATTGAACATGGACCAATGATGACCAGCAAACGGTCGTCTTCACCTTCAAGAATGTTGTGGATTGCTTTACGCGCTTGATAAGTCGTTGAAGATGCTACTTCAGTTGCTGGAAACTTCTCCAAAACAGCCACTGGTGGTAATAGTTCTTTTACTTTGTTAATTCGTACATCATCAGTTTGAAACATTGCGCTTTTCTTCCTATTTTCCTATACACCTGAACAATTTTTGTCCGTTAAAAATCCATATTCAGGGCTTTCTAAATCAACTATTGCTGTAACTTATCTAGGAAAAAGGATGGTTTCAACCACTTTTTTATTTAAAAGGCAATATTCATTGATAATTTACGTTTTACACCAGTCGTAAAAAATAAATTACACCCATAAAAAGGCCGTAGTATCTAGCTTGAATCAGGAGTAAACAAAAATGCAGGTATTCAATTTCCTTGAAAACCTGCATTCCGTAAGAGTGAATCCATGTTATAGCAAGTTCATGTTACAGATAGTGATCGAGTAGTAAGGCGACAAACAACAACATTAAGTGAACAATGGAAAATTTAAACGTCTCGATTGCAGATTTTTCATTCGCGTTGAACTTAAGTTGCCACGCATGATAGATAAACCCGGCACTCAACACAGAAGATAAGCACAAATAGACCAAGCCACTCATTCCAGTTAATACAGGGAGTACGCAGACCAATGCGAGCAACACGGTGTAAAGCAAGATGCTGGTCTTGGTATATTCAACACCATGGGTCACGGGCAACATAGGGATATCAGCCTTGGCATACTCCTCTTTACGATGGATAGCAAGCGCCCAAAAATGAGGAGGAGTCCAGATAAAAATGATCATCACCAGTAACCAAGCATTGGCATGTAACTCATTCGTGATCGCTGTCCAACCTAACAATGGTGGCATTGCTCCGGCGATACCCGCAATAACGATATTCTGGGGGGTTGCGCGTTTGAGCCATAAGGTATACACGGCGGCGTAACCAAGCAGACTTAAGAAGGTTAACCACGCTGTTAACGGGTTCACTAACCAATAGAGCTCGACAAACCCGACGACACCAATAACCAATGCAAATAAAAATACGTGGCTCGCTTTTAGTGCTCCAGAAGGCAATGGGCGATTGTTGGTTCGAGCCATAATCGCATCAATACGCCTGTCGATTAAGTGATTAAACGCAGCAGCCGATCCTGCCATCAAACCTATACCGAACATCCCAAGTAGACTGGTCACCATAGGGGGGGATGACTCTGTCGCCAATGACATTCCTACTAAGGCCGTCAGTAACATCAAGGCAACGACCTTGGGTTTCGTCAAATTAAGATACAGCTTCCATTGACTAAATATGTGATTCTCCGATCTCTTAGTACGAGATTCTAGAGCTTGAACTTCCATATTCGTTACCCTACTCATTATAAGCCTCCTGCTTTGAATCTAGTTTCGCTATTACACTCTGAGCTTGAGACGCTAACCCATAATTCACCACGACAAGACAAGAGAGTAAAATTGCCGCCACTAAGTTGTGCAGTACAGCATTGGCGAGCGGCAAGTGCAGCACTACATTGGCAATCCCTAAACCCACCTGAACGACCAAGAGACCACAAACCACGATAGCGACTTTGAACATGTCATTTTTGATCAGCTGCCAAATGAGACCAAGTACCACAAGCGTCGTAACCATCGCACCAATGCGGTGAGAAACATGAATAGTCATCCTAGCTGGGTACTCAAGCACCCCAAATTCATAGTTATCAAAGCCAGGCTGAATAAAGGAAAAAGCGGTTTTAAAGTCGAGGTAATTCCACCACGGCCCCTCACAAATAGGAAGGCTGGTACACATCAAGGCTGCATAGTTTGACGACGTCCAACCACCTAGTATGATCTGTAGCGCCACCACAGCTAGGCTAGCGAACGCCCAGCGCCTTAGCATTCCGTTCTGGCGTTCTGAATCAAGCTTACTTGTGTCTTCACCATTTAGAGAGAAGAACGTTAACCGGCAATGGAAAAGAACCAGTAGACAGAGCAGACTGAATCCACCTAATAAATGCCCCATCACCACAACGGGCATGAGTTTCAGCGTGACAGTCCACATACCCAATAAGGCTTGGAAGATAATCACGGCTGAGATAAGCGCAGGTAACACGCGAAACTGAGTTTTTCGAATCGCGATAAAAGTCATGGCAAAGACCATTAATCCCAAGCTCCCAGCAAAGTAACGATGAATCATTTCAAGCCATGCTTTTCCTGATTCCACTGCTCGCTCAGGATATAACTGATTCGCTTTCTCTATTTGCTCACTGCCCTGTGGCACTAGCAACTGCCCATAGCATCCAGGCCAATCGGGGCACCCTAAACCAGCATCAGATAGTCGAGTGTAAGCACCAAGAACAATCACTACTAAAGTAAGCCCTATAATCCACCGAGTTAGGTTGATTAACACTCTAGGTGAATCGGTGTGTTGTCTTGCCTCTTCCTTTATTGGTTTTTCCTTCATACAACTTGACCTCTCGTTCCCTGAATTAACCAACGCGTGAAAGTTTGAGTAACTTTCTGAGATCCGTCAGCATGCCTTTGGCAGCTTTAGGGTCAGTATTGTCAGCCTCTTGTGACGACAAGCGGTACTTCATGATCACCTCGCCTAAAGGATCAATGATGACTACCTGTCCAGAGCTTACTTGGTTCAATAACTTGGTTTTGTCGGCTATTAAGGATGAGTACTGTCCCTTAAGGCTTTCCGGGATAAGAAGATCATCAGATACAGTTTCTATCGCAACCAACTCGACGCGCTGTTGGTACTTGCCAAGAGCGATATGGCTTTGATTGAGCAGTTCAAGTTCCTTCTGACATAATGCCAAGCAATCCTCTGGCATCACATAACCCAATAACCAAACAGGGTCACTGTGCTGAAAAGGCTCAATATCGATACCGATATCATTTGCTAATATGCGTGACTCAAACCACTCACCATGATTTGTCACGCCTGATTGATACCATTGCTGGCTAAGAATAACCTTTGCAAGTAGAGCAGGAAGAGCAAACGTCAGCACTAGAGCGAACAGCATCAACCTGCCGCGCTTTTGCTGAGCCGTATTTTTCTGTGGTAGATCACTTGGAGCTAAGTCGCTCAGTGCTAATTTTTCGACTTGACTCGTGTCATTCGTCGCTCGAGACATGAGTACCTCCTTTTCGTCTTATTAACCATTTCACAGAGATAAAGCCTGTCAGAAGTAACCAAACTGTCGCCATAGCAAACCATTGAAACGCATAGCCATAATGCTTGGCAGATGACAATGGCACAGGCATCCATGGTTGTGGCAATGGCCAATTATTAGCGATGGGTTGTATTGCGCTTCGAGCCAGTTCTACGTCCATAAACACTTCTAGCTCATCCCAATTTAACGCCTGAACACGAATAGCCTGCTCGTTGTTGGCGGTATCAATATCGCTTGCGTTGTTTATCACTAAGTCAGTTTCTGCCATCAATTTATTGGCTAATGGATTAGTTAGTTTGGTATACGCTCTTCCGACTAATGCCGTGTCTTCAAGTTTAAAATGACTATTGGGTAATACATCTCGACTCTGTGCTCCCCTTACAAAACCTAGCTCTATAAGGACCATTTGGCTTGTATTGGCGATACCCATAACCTGATAAACCAGATAGCCAACCTTTCCGTCGAGAGTTTGATTGTCGAGATAAATCAATGGTAATCGGCTCTCTTTGAACTGCACGTCTAATTTAGTCCCTGTTGCTAACTCTCCTTCAATCAGTCTAGTCAAAGTATTCGGTGTGAGACTAACAGGGGCAGCATGTTGTGTTTCTTCAAGTATCAGCTCTGTGACTTGCTTTGCTTCACCGCGAGCTTTTTGCCACAGGCCTAATTTGATTAATAGCGTAAACACGACCACAGTTATAATTGCGAAAAGCACAACCTTAAACGCCGACTGCTTGGGAGTTTCAGATATGTCATTCTTGTTCAAAACCATATTGGTATTGCTACTACTTTTCATTATCTTCAATCTAGCAAAGGCGATGTTTGAGATGGTGAGAACACCGACGGAATCATCCAAACCTCAGAAAATGAGTACCTACTTAGGCCGCCGTGTTGCTCTTTCCGCTATTGTTGTCATCTTCATTATCATTGCACTTCAATCTGGACTTATAGAGCCCAACGCGCGACCTTATTAAGTGTTCCCAACTTAGATAACGTATACGAACACAAACAGGCATAACCACACCACATCGACAAAGTGCCAATACCAACTACCAGCCTGGAAGGCAAAGTGGTCATTGGGTGTGAAGTGGTCATAAGCGATACGCGCCAAAAGAACAATCAAGAATATCGTTCCAAGCAAAACGTGCATTCCATGAAAGCCCGTCAATAAGAAAAAGGTATTACCGTAAATACCTGACTGTAGAGTTAGGCCAAGATCTTGATAGGCATGCACATACTCTTCTGCTTGATAAAACAAGAAGAAACCAGCTAGTACGATGGTCAACTCCAGCCACACCACCAACGCCATGCGATGATTTTTCTCTAAGCTCACATGGGCCATGTGTAACGTAATCGAGGAAGTCAGTAAGATGATGGTGTTCATCAGTGGTAAACCTTTCCAAGACATCGCTTGTGTAGTGTCTCCGGCAGGTGTTGTGGTGAGCGGCCAGATAGCTTCAAATGCTGGCCATAAAAATTCATGCGTCATGGCATTATTATCGGCCCCGCCCAACCATGGCACAGCAAGAATACGTGCGTAGAACAGCGCACCGAAGAATGCTCCAAAGAACATCACTTCAGAAAAGATAAACCAACTCATGCCTTGTCTAAATGAGCGTGCAATCTGCTCAGAATACAGACCTGAAAGAGACTCCATCACGACATGACGGAACCAACCTGCAAACATGTAGAGCAAAATAATAAAGCCAATGGCGAGCACCCATTTTCCAAAAATACTCCCCGCCCCACCCAAGTCTTTATATTGCACTGTCAAGCCAGCCCCAACGGCAATTAAGAACAGAGCGACAGCGCCTACAATAGGCCAAATACTATCGGCTGGAACAAAATACCTTGGTGCAGTATTCGCTACGGATTTGGTATCCATTACTACTCACTCCTAGTCATTCCCTCGCACAATCAAAGGTGCACAAACTTAACTCATACTCACAAACTAGTTACGCGCTACCTGCAAAGTTTCTTGCTGATTATTTGCCTGCTGATCCGTGATATCGAACAGGGTATATGAGAGGGTTAATGTGTGAATTGAGTCGGGTACGTCTGGCTCAATATAGAAAATCAGCGGCATTTCAGCCTTACCACCGGCTGCCAGCGGTTGATGATTAAAGCAAAAACATTCGATCTTATTAAAGTAACTGGCGCCTAACCCTGGCGACACAGACGGTACCGCTTGGCCAATACGATCAGTGGCTGAATTGTTGTTGGCGACGTAATGAGTTTGAATGACCTCACCAGGGTGTACGTTCAATACTTTTTGTTTGGGCTGAAGACCCCAAGGCACACCTTTAGAAATATGGGATAAGAACTCAACTCGAATAGTACGACTGTAATCAACCGTTAAACTTTGTGGCTGATTGACGGCGGTTTCATTCGTCTTTCCGTTGATGCCTAAGACATCACACATAACGTCATATAAAGGCACCAAGGCAAAACCAAAACCAAACATAGCGATAGCCGCTGCGCAGAGCTTTAACGAGAGCTTTCGGTTACTCTTCGCTGTCTGCCCATGTGATACTCGCTTTTCCGAGTTTGGTTTCTCTAAGTCCATCATCCTGCACTCCCGAACTAATCAATCTTCGGCGGCGTATCGAAGGTGTGATGTGGTGCTGGACTTGGAACCGTCCACTCTAACCCTTCAGCACGATCCCAAGGCTTCGCAGGCGCTTTTTCTCCTCCACGCACACACTTGATCGCTAGCCACAAGAAGATCAACTGAGACAATCCAAACGCAAAGCCACCAATCGATACAATCTGATTAATGTCCGCAAACTGAATCGCATAATCCGGGATACGTCTTGGCATACCGGCAAGTCCCAAGAAATGCATTGGGAAGAAAAGTACGTTTACTGATATGAGTGATGTCCAGAAATGCCACAGGCTAAGTTTCTGGTCATACATATGACCGGTCCACTTAGGTAACCAATAGTAAGCTGCGGCCATAATCGAGAACACTGCACCGGTTACCAAAACATAGTGAAAGTGGGCGACCACAAAGTAAGTGTCGTGATATTGAAAATCTGCAGGAGCAATAGAGAGCATCAACCCAGAGAAGCCACCGATTGTAAACAGTACAATGAAAGCAATCGCGAAAAGCATTGGCGTTTCAAACGTCAAAGCACCACGCCACATCGTAGCTACCCAGTTAAACACCTTAACCCCTGTTGGTACCGCAATGAGCATGGTGCAATACATAAAGAAGAGCTCAGCAAACACAGGCATCCCCGTAGTGAACATATGATGTGCCCAAACAAGAAATGACAACAGTGCGATACTGCAAGTCGCGTACACCATTGAATGGTAACCAAACAGTTTCTTACCAGAGAAGGCTGGGATGATCGCAGAAATGATGCCAAACGATGGCAGGATCATGATGTACACCTCTGGGTGACCAAAGAACCAAAAGATGTGCTGGAACAATACCGGGTCACCGCCGCCAGCGGCGTCAAAGAAGCTGGTGCCGAAGTACTTATCCGTTAATACCATGGTCACCGCACCAGCTAACACGGGCATCACGGCTATCAGCAAGAATGCGGTGATCAACCAGGTCCAGACGAACATTGGCATTTTCATTAAGGTCATACCCGGAGCTCGCATATTGAAGATGGTGACGATCACATTGATCGCTCCCATGATGGAACTGATGCCCATAATATGAACCGAAAAAACAAACAGTGCGGTACTGTCTGGTCCGTAGGTTGTTGACAGCGGCGCGTAAAAGGTCCAACCAAAATCAGGGCCGCCACCAGGTGTGAAAAGTGATGCGAGCAGAATGGCGAAAGCAAAGGGTAGAATCCAAAAGCTCAAGTTATTCATCCTTGGAAGGGCCATATCTGGCGCCCCAATCATCATCGGGATCATCCAGTTAGCAAGCCCGGTAAAGGCTGGCATTACCGCACCAAATACCATGACTAATCCATGGACTGTGGTCATCTGATTGAAGAACTGAGGCTCAACAAGCTGTAATCCTGGTTGAAACAATTCAGCACGAATGATCATCGCCATTGCCCCACCAGTTAAGAACATAGCAAAACTAAACCACAGATAGAGGGAACCGATGTCTTTATGGTTGGTCGAGAATACCCAGCGAGCGATACCAGAAGGTGTATGGTGAGCATGATCCGAAGCGGCACCAGCGTGAGCCTCAGCGCTCGCCTCTTTAACCGGTTTATTGTTTAGCGGATTCATTGCGATTCCCCTTCCTTAGTCTGGTTCTTAAACGCATCAATATCAGCGGCTTGAACGGTGTCGCCAGTATCGTTACCCCACGCATTTCTTTGATACGTAATTACCGCAGCAATTTCTTTGTCGCTAAGTTGATTAGCGAACGCCTGCATTGCGGTACCTGCCCGACCGTTCACTATGATATCGATGTGCTGACTCACGTCACCGAGGGCAATAGCGCTACCTTTAATCGCCGGGAAAGCACCCGCAAGCCCTTCACCATTCGCCTGATGACAGATAGCACAACGGGTCAGGTAAATATCCTCACCGAGCGCCATCAACTCTTCCATGCTTGCAGAGCTGGTTAATGCTTGTTGCGCCGCTTCTTGCTCGGTAGCTATGCGTGCTTTCTCGTCAACGAGCCATTGTTGATAATCCTCTTCGCTCAACGCCTGCACCACAATTGGCATGAAACCGTGCGCTTTACCACACAACTCAGCACATTGACCACGATATACACCGGGTTGGTCAATACGGGTCCACGCTTCATTAATAAAGCCAGGAATGGTGTCTTTCTTCACCGCGAAATCAGGTACCCACCATGAATGGATAACATCATCAGATGTCATTAAGAATCGAATTTTTTTGTTGATGGGCAGAACAAGTGGTTTATCTACTTCAAGGAGGTAGTTTGCCCCTTTGATTTCATCGCCTTCAATTTGCTTCGAAGAAGTCGACAAAAGGCTAAAGAACTCAACTTGAGGGTCACTGTCGCTAGCGTTAGTCGCGTTATCGGTAACATAGGTGTAGTGCCACTTCCATTGTGAACCCGTTACCTTGACGGTGATTTCAGACTGGCTCGGATCTTCCATCTCGATTAAGGTTTTGGTCGCAGGAATAGCCATCGCCACAAGGATCACAATCGGAATCAAGGTCCAAATGATCTCGACTTTGGTACTCTCATGAAAATTGGCTGCTACCGCACCTTTCGACTTTCTATGGTGGATTATCGACCAAAACATCACACCAAAAACCACCAGCGCAATGGCACAGCAGATATAGAAGATCAGCATGTGTAGGTCATAAACCTTTTCACTGATCTCCGTTACGCCTCTCGTCATGTTGAGGTTGCTTTTCATGTTGAGATCGCTTTCTGCAAATAGTTGAGGCGAACCCAACACTAATGTTGCTACAAAGCATCTCTTCATAAACCCTCTAGATGAGGAAAGAACATTTGTTATCTCTGTTGGTTTTATTTTAGTGACAACTTTTTGGAACAGACTTAGCGCGTTTACCTTGAAAATCTTTCGATTCACTCTGGCTCTCCCTTATTCGTGACCTATCAAAAGTAGGTCTATCGACATCGGTGGCAAGGTTCTGTTATCCCTGTAGTCCCTCAGCCAAGATGTTAACATCATGTTAAATATGCAACTCTTGAATTTAAAGCTAGTTAGGGATCAGAGATTGTTCAAGAAAGGAACAAAAGAAATGTGTATTTACTCAATAACGAGCAAACAATGAAAAGCACGCCAACGAACATCGCTGGCGTGCAAAAATTAATGGCAAACGCTAGATTAAGCTGAAGCTCTTAACACATGAACTTGCCCAGAGTAAGTTGTTGGTAATTGGGCTAGTGGTACCGCAGGACTATATAAAAAACCTTGCTGATAATCACATCCTAAGCTTTCTAACTCATTGGCAATTTCTTCGGTTTCAACACCCTCAGCGACAACCGAGTACCCCAATACATGCCCTAACTCAATCATAGTTTTAACAATATTGTAATCACTGGTGTTACTGGCGATATTACTTACAAATGAACGGTCGAGTTTTACTTGCTCTACAGGTAACTTCCTCAACAGCGACAATGAAGAATAGCCTGTACCAAAATCATCCAGGCTCAAGCCATAGCCTAACTGTTTCAAGGTTTGAATCGTTTGTTCTGTCGTTTCATTTTGTTCAAACGCCGCCGATTCTGTAATCTCTAAGCATACTGTTTTCGCAAAATAAGGTGTATTGATCGAGTGCCATTCTAATGCTAATTGAACCTTCTGGCTCATTAAGTCCTTAGCCGATAAGTTTATATGTACACTACTTACGCCGTTGTCTTCTCTTAACACTGGCAAATCTTTCGCGATTCGACTGATCAACCATAACGTCAATGATGACACTTTATTCGCTTGTTCTAGCGCTGGAATGAACAAGTTTGGTGGAACAAAGCCACCTCCTCGCTTAGGCCATCGAGAAAGTGCCTCTACTGCTACTACGTTCTTGGTCTTTGCTTCAATTATCGGTTGATAATACACCTGTAGCTTATCATCTGCGATATCTTGCAGCACCATCTCCAACATATCGGGCTGCTTATCTCCCTCATCAAGAAGAGATTCATTATATGAAATGATTTCATCTGAGGATTCTTTCGCTTTCTCTAGTGCAATACTGACTTGTTCTAAAAGCTCATCCACATCAGAAGCAAGTGTGGGGTAACAGCTCGATGCAATCGCGAAGCCACTATTGATTTGATAATCATCGATAGAAATTGAACTGTTCATGAACCTTTTTAGCTCTTTTCTGACCAATAAAATCTGCTTTTCGTTGTGATCAATAAGAGATATCGCGAACTCATTACCACCAAAACGACTAATTTCAGCAATTGAACCAAATTTGCAGTTAAGTAACTTAGCGATATGGCAAAGCAAGCGGTCTCCAAACTGGCTACCCAGTGACTCATTTACGCGCTTGAAGTGTTTAATATCGAGAATGAACAAGGTACTCGCCCGGCCTGAAGTAATACTAGATTTTAGCTTTTTCAACATCGAGCTACGATTTGGTAGCTCCGTCAGGGAATCATGAGACAGAGCATACTCATAGCCATCGGCCACACTTTTAAGGTGAGTCAAACTGGTTGAGAACATTGTTATCGCGAGGTAAACAAAAATGCTACCGGCAAACAAGATCAAGCCGAAACCCATACCAGGGCCAGCGACCTGTTCAGCAAGAACAATACGATACAAGCAACCTATATACGCAAATACAAACAGTACAATGAGTCCAAATAAAAAGTGCCAGCCCTTGTTATTCGCTTGACTATGTAATCGCCACGCTGGCAACAAAGACGCTATCTGGCCAACTACGCCTAATGAGACCAGTATTGTTGCGATTGTTTGATAAGGCATCGGATATCCTGTAAACGATATTTACTCTACCTTAACAATATACCATTCTGATAATTCAAATGAAAAGGGTTATTTACTATTTTGTTAATGATTCCAGATGAACGAGGGCAGACTCAAAGTCATAGTTATCAACCAAGTTGAATATCTGAGACAGTTCAGGGTGCTTGGGTAACAAGTCTTCTAACTGCGTTCGCACACTAGGATCATAGTTAGAGAGCTTCTCTTTAATTTGATCGAATACGGGGGTTTCTAAACTTTCATACTCAATTGTTTGGCCTTGATAGCTTCCTTCTAACTCTTGTACTTGCTCCGTAGATGCAGAACCCACTACTCCTAGGTACTCTTGTAAAGACAGCAAAACCATAGGAATGTGGGTCACAACCGCTTGATAAGACACTTTAAAGTCTACTTGTTGTTCAATGTTGGACTCTAGCTCTTGAAGCATCTCCGATAACTTAGTTGCTCCCACACTCCCACTGTGACTCTTCAGTGAATGAACGTAACGTTCAAGCTCGCGTGCATCTAACTCACTATGGTTTTCAAACTCGGACTCGAACTGTTGAAGCTGCTCGACTAGCCTTTTCAATTGACGATTGAGCAAGTTTTGGTCTTGCGAACAATATTGAAGACCTAGAGCGATATCTATGACGTCAGATTGGGTCTGGTTAACAAGGTGAGTATCTGACCAACCTACCTTAGATACTTTCGCACTGTTGGGTTCTATCCATTTGGCTAAGGTTTGAGAGAACTGCTCAATAACAACGGGTTTGGCAATAAAGTCGTTCATGCCGCAAGCTTCAACACGACTCTTCACCTCTTCCATAACATTCGCACTCATCGCGATGATTGGGGTCTGCTGATCAAGCTCTCGGATTAACCTCGTTGCTTCGTACCCGTCAAGAATAGGCATTTGTAGGTCCATTAGAATCAAATCGAAGGTTTTCGACTGAGCGTGTTCTATCGCCTCTTGACCATTATTGGCCACCACCGAACTTAGGTTTAGTCGTGACAATAATGCGGTAGCAAGCTCTTGGTTAACGTCATTATCCTCTACCAATAGAACACTCTGACCATCGAAGAGTAATACCTCAGCCGAAGTTGGCTCCTCTTGATTCAAGCTATTTATCTCTTCGCTAGAAGCTGTAGGTAAATCGAGCTCAAAGTAGAAACAACTACCTTTCTCGAGCTCACTATCGACCTCTATCGAGCTCCCCATTGCCGAAACAAGGCGCTGACTAATGTTCAACCCTAACCCAGTACCACCATACTTACGCGTGGTTGATACGTCTGCTTGAGTGAAAGCAAGGAACAGTTTTTGCTGCTGCTCTTTTGACAGTCCAATACCTGTATCATGTACCTCAAACCGGACACGACTCGAATCACCCGATTCATTCACCGGATAAACCACCAAACGCACACCGCCCTCATGTGTAAACTTAATTGCATTTCCGACCAAGTTGAGCAGCACCTGAAAGAGACGCAATGGGTCGCCTATATAGCCCCCCTGCAAATCATTATGGATCTCCATATCAAGACTCAATGACTTCTCTTCGGCCTTAACTAAAATAAGGTCATTTAGCTCTTGGACTACAAATCGAACATCAAATGGAATGGACTCAATCGTAAGGTTGCCAGCTTCAATTTTCGATAAGTCGAGAATGTCGTTGATAATACCCAACAATGACTCAGCGGAATGGTGAACCTTCTGCATATACTTCTTCGCAGTCGGGTTCTCTACCTCTTGCAGCGCGAGGTAAGACATACCGATAATGGCGTTCATCGGCGTACGTATCTCATGGCTCATGTTGGCCAGGAAGTCTGATTTAGCTTGGTTTGCAGAATCCGCTTGCAGAATAGCTTCAGCGAGTTTCTCATTAAGCTCTTTTAGGTCGGAAACATCATAAGCCCAAAACAAAGTCGCCTGTTCGTTGTTGTAAACGGTGCGGAAATAACTTGAGAGAGCGGTAAAAGCTTCTCCCGTGGATTTTTTGAATTGCAGTTCTCGACTGATGACCTTTCCCCTCTCCATCAGCTCTTGCATGATCTCTTTCCGAAACTCTATTTCAGGATAAATTCTCGTGACGTCGTAATCATCAATCTCATCTTTACTAATCTTAAACAGCTCCAATGCTCGCTCATTGGTATACACAGCCCTATCGTTCTGTACAATACTCGCGGCAATAGGTGCTGAATTAAGGATCTCAAATAGATAGAGCCGGCTTTCTTCCGCCTCTTTCTGCGCCGCAGAAGTTCGTTGTATCTGTTGTTGAAGCTTGCGGTTCCAAAAGATAATCAACATCAAAATCAATATCGAGAAAGCGGCAACGGTATACACTAGCTCGTAGTTCACCTTTTCAACCGTTTTAATCGCCGTCCAACGGGAAACAATACGATTCCGTTCCTCTGTTGTAATGGCATCAATTGCCTTAGTGATCACCGAATCTAATAGCGGTTCATCTTTGGTCGAGAACAGCGTAGGGCTGACATTGTAGTTCGTTCGTCCAATAATGCGTGTATCGTAATAACCGTGGGTGTTGATGAGGTAATTTAATACATGGACTGTATCAACAACCGCATCCAACTTATTGTTGTTCAGTAACTTAAGTCCCTCTTCAGAGCTTTCTAATTCCTGCCAATTTATTGCTGGGTAATTTTGTTTTAGCTCTTTCGTGTTGGCAGCTCCTGCCAATACTCCCACCTTCCAGCCAAGCAGTTCCGAAATCAGCTTGCCACTTTGTTTTCGGTTAGATGCAATAGCTAGTGGGCTTTCTAAAAAAGCAATTGCTGGGTCAAAATCAAACTTTAGATAAGGGTTTTCTACTGCAGCGGATACTAAACTAACCTCTTTATTCTTCACTAGATTCATTGTTTCCTGCCAAGAAGCGACTTCTACCGGCGTTAACGTCAACCCCGTTTTAGCTTCAAGCAAGCCAAAAAACTCTGCCAACATACCAATATACGCCCCTTTGTTATCGAAGCCCTCATATGGCAAAGCATTTGGATCAACACCAACTCGATGAACAGGGTTATCTTGTATCCATTCAACTTCTTCAGGCGATAGGTTTAACAGTTGACCGCTGAGCTTTAAGTTAGAGTAAATGGAAGTGATATACGCCTTAGCTTCTTGAGTTTCTATCGGCAGCAACTCTAAGGCTGGAATGTATGCATAACTGTTGAGTGTTGGTTCTGAGGGGAAATAGAAAGTAATATTGCCAACCTTAGAAACGCCGGTATCAGAGCGATAATACGATTCCTTTTCAACCCAAGATAGCTTAGTCGTATCCAACAGTTTCCTGGAACGAAACTGGCCATCAACTGCTTCTAATGTGATTATTTTACTCTGTTTTCTCGGGCCAGAAATATCTATGGCCGAAATATCTTTACCAGCTGAAAAAGTATTGAGTAATGCAACCAGATCGTCTAACTGATCATTGTAAATATAGTACGCTGCAATTTGCGAAATTAACTCAGCTCGAAACAGCTGGGGACGATAGTCAGAATTAACATGCTCTTCGATGAAGCGATTAGCAGTTCTAGGTTCTGATAACCAGCTGTTCAATGCGGCATTAAATCTATCACGCACCTCTTTGCTTCGAAATTGAGTTCGCACAGGAAAGCTCACTTCATTCTGTCGGTGGACTTCCAACCCCTTCACATCCACAGAGCTATCATGTGCGAGAAACCAGTTTAATACGCGCTCTTCAACCACGAGAAAGTCTATTCTCTGCTGCACTAGAGCGGTGAGCGCAGCGTTTAATGTATCAAAGTCAAACTCTTCAGCACCATCCAAGATGCTCTTATACAGCTCGAATGCAAACCGACTGGGCGAATTGCCATCTTGAATGACCGAGCCAAGCCTGACACTAGCACCTGAACTCACATTACTCATTGATAGCTCTCTGGCTTTGAGGCTTACCGCGACGTAATCAATATCAATAATTTCATCACTATAGAAATAATCTTTACTCTCCTGCGGGAAATATCCCGTCACGAAATCAAGATTGACGTTGCTGTCTAATACTTGGGCCTGGTTTGGGTTAGCGATTTGCGAAACCTCACCCATTCTATAACCCATTGAGTTAAAGAGTTTCTGTAGAAGCGTAAACTCCATTCCAACACTAGCACTCTCGGGGTACATGTATGGGGGATTACCATAGCTGAATATCCCCTCAAGAGACTGTCTGTAGGGGTTATCACTGAGCCAGTTTCGTAGAATCTTATTGTGAGTAGAGCTCGGCATGTCTTTTAGAACTTTATCAACTAACGAGCGAAGTAATGGGTACTTTTTATTAATGACAAATTGAGCCGTATTGCTCTCCCAACCCTGAACAAAAGAATTCACGACAATATTGCCTAGGTTAAGCTGTTGAGCCAATGCCATAGAAGATGCGACCTCCCCAATAAGGCCGAAGGTTTCTCCTTGTGATACAGACTCTAATGCTGCCTTATTCGATTCGTAGGAAACGGCTTCAATGCCGACATCACGACTGCGCAACCATTGCTCAACGGTTGAACCTTTGATTACAGCGATTTTTCTCCCTTTAAGCTGTATCGCATTACTTAACCTAGGTGCATTCGCTCTAGTAATCAGCATTCGCTGATAAGGTAAGTAAGGTTTACTGTAGAGCGCTAAGTTTTTAGTCACACCTGATTCAAAGCCGACCGGAAAAATAGCGGCGCTTCCATCCACAAACCCTTCTCGCATACCTTCGTAGTTTTGAATAAGTCGGAAATTAAAATCGACCTCAAGACGAGCGGATATTTCATCAAAATAGTCTCGAATGATTCCATCCACTTCCCCATATTCATTGACAAAAGAATATGGGTATTTACTCTCAAAGGTGTAAGCATCTATAACAGGGTTTTCTTCTATCCACGCTTTTTCGTTGGTTGTCATTTCCAACGCATAAAGGTTCGAGGAGACAGCAGCGAGACTGCATAGTAATACCCAATAAACAAGTCTAAACACGGTCACCTCGTTCAATCCTTAAACTGAGATTTAATCTCCAAGATTTTTGGTAAGTTTTTGATAAACAAATCCACAAGTTCTGGGTCGAAATGCTTGCCTTTTTCTTCCTCTAAAAGCCCAACGGCTCTCTCGACAGTCCACGCTGCTTTGTAAGGCCGTTCTGACGTTAAGGCATCGAACACATCTGCTATCGCCGCAATGCGCCCTTCAATTGGGATATCTTCTCCCGATATCCCTTTGGGGTAACCATTTCCATTCCACTTTTCGTGATGAAATTGGGCGACACGCCTAGCGATATCAATTAATGCGGACTCGCTTGAACTAGAGAGAATATCGACACCGATCTCAACATGTTGCTTCATCACCTCCCACTCGCTACCTTCTAGTTTTCCAGGCTTGAGTAGCACTGCATCAGGAATACCAATCTTGCCGACATCGTGCATCGGTGCCGCTTCTCGCAAAAGCTCTGCGTCTTCTTCGTTGAAGCCTGCAGCTCGCGCCAGTACGTAGCAATAATGACTCATACGCATAACATGCATACCGGTTTCATTGTCTTTATATTCCGCCGCGCGTCCTAAGGTCTTTATCATCTCAACCTTGCCTTGATTGATTTCTTCTGTGGCTCGGCGTACTTCAAAATATAAAGCTTGGGTTTGATTGTGCAGTGAAATGTGAGTTTGAACTCGACGCAATGCGACTGCTGGATTGATAGGCTTTGTAATGTAATCCACAGCTCCTAAGTTAAGCCCCTTTACTTCATCCTCGGGGCTAATCTTGGCCGTCACGAAAATAACCGGGATATGCTTTGTATGTGGTTGTGATTTAAGTCGACGACAGACCTCATAACCATCTAGGTCAGGCATCATAATATCAAGCAAGATCAAGTCGGGTTTCGGTGACAGATCTACAAGTTTTAACGCTAAGTTTCCGTTAATCGCAGCGCGAATATTATAGTGAGGAGATAATAGCCCACTCAGTACATCAAGGTTTTCTTTTGTATCATCAACTATCAGTACTACTGGCTTCTCAGACATACGCCTATACCTTTCCATTCAATTAGTTACGTGCACATTTCAGTGTAGGCAGAGAATCATTATGTTGCTAGTTTCCAACAAATTAATCATGGTTGGCGCAAAGTGGTAAGTCATTTCGGAGTTGATCTCTAAAATTCAACTCGTTCCCACTTCTACTCTATAGGCTTTCTTATGACGATGACTGAATTCAAACACTCTGACCTTTATTCTTGTTTAAAAGTTGCCGGAGAACTTGCGGTAGCGAGCTCTAAATTCATTTATTCAATCGGTCGCACTCTCTTAAAATTCACATTCTGGATTGGTAAAAAAACCTATAACTACATCTCAAAGTAAAGTCATATAGAAACAAAGTCTAAGCCCCCACGTTCATACGCTGGGGGCTTTTTCTTTTTGAATCATCAGTTTATTTACCAAAAATTATAGTGTGTGGCGCAAAGTGGTAAGAACCGAACGCGGGTATCTCACATAATAGATTCCAGAAACACACATAACTCACATTTATTATTTGGAATACAAAATGAAAAATATCCTTATTAAGACCGTTGCACTTTCTGCTTTAGCTATTTCACTAACAGGTTGTATCGGAAGCAACGCGGTAACAGGGAAAGTTATGGAATTCAACATTGAAGTGGTTGATAACCGTTACGCTCGTGCGGGTGTGAACTTCTTATTAGCTCCTGTATACGGTATCACCACCGCTGCCGATTACGTGGTATTTAACTCATTAGAGTTCTGGACCGGTACTAACCCAATTAACGGTAAGCCACACATCTTTGACTCGAAAGTCGATACCAAATTTAAAGTGAATGACGAGCTAGATTCTTCACTGACGGAAGCGCCAGTCGATCTTTCAAATAACCGCTCAATTGAAGTGGGTGAGATGAATCAAATCGATGAAAACACGATTGAAATGGAAATCACATACAACAATGGTGACAAAGGCACACTTCATGGTGTTCGTGATGGCGAAAATGTAAGCTACTACATGGATGGTGAGCTAGTATCTCAAACCACTATCTCGCAACTAGAGACACTGCAAGCAGAACAAGCTTAATGGTTTCCTGAATAATGAAGGCGGGCTCAGAGATTCTGAGCCCGCTTTTGCTTTATGACTTACCTAAAATCAGCCCTAAGACTGATTCTCTGATTGACTCAAACGACTGCTCACTAAGCTCGCGACCATAATCGCCAGATAGAAACTGCCAAGTAATGATTCCATAAACACAAAGAATCTTGGAATCGGCAATGCTGGCGAAATATCACCATAACCCACTGTCGTCAGCGTGATAAAACTGAAGTAAATCACTTCGAACAAATTATCTAGCCAAGGTTTTTGCTCCAAACCATTGAACGCCTGTGGGAAAAGCTCCAATTGAATCAGATAGATAATTGCCCAAGATAAGCCAAACAACAGATAAACACATATCGAACCTACTATTTGGTTCTTGCTTACATAGTCGGTAATCGTAACCTGCTTCAACGCGGTGTAGGTGTGAGATAGTAAGAAAAAAAGTAACGCAGACAGCGTGACTAAAGACATATCGATGTCTTCAAAAAACGACATGGTTCCTGATATCGCAGCTAGAGTCAGCAAGAAGCCATACCAACTGCGATAAAAAGACTGCTTTCTCTTCACACCAACAACCGATATCGCCAAACATACAATAATGAACGCAAGTACCGACTTTTGCCCACCGACGAACAGCTGTTGCATGAAGGCGCTAAAAAATAGCAGCGCTATTAGCGCAAAGAACAAGAAATAAAAGTTATCGTCTTTGGATACCTTCTTCATTGCTAACCCTCTGTTCGAACCTCAGAGTCCAACCACGCAACAAACAATTTATAGGTCAAACTCAGAATCACAGCCCCAACAAACAAACCGACAATACCTGACATTGCCATACCACCTAATGCCCCAAGCAAGATAACCAACATTGGAATATCTGAGCCGCGACTTAGCAGGATTGGTTTCAGGAAAGCATCACTACCGCTAACCAAAAGCGACCAAACGAGAAAAATAACCGCTGTTGTCGTCGTATCCACACTGAACAGGTAGATGATTGCAGGCAGCAAGGCAAGAATCGGAGGTAACTGGACAATCGCTACCAATAACACAGCAAGAGCCCAAAGGCCTGCTGCTGGAACACCCGCCAGAACCAATCCTAGTGCGGCTGCGGTTGATTGAATAACCGCAACACCGATCACCCCTTGAACCACACTGCGCACTGTTGTTTTGGAAAGCTGTGTAAGTTCCTCACCTTTCGGCCCGGTTAAACGGGTCGCCACGAGAATAAAAGCTCTTTCGCACTTGTCCGCGTTAGACATGAACACGCCAGCAATGATAGTAGAGATAATAAACTGGACGAAACCACCACCTAGAGAACCCAATATTGATGCCATTTTAGACAAAATAGCTTTGATCTCTTCGCCGTACTTAGTCAGAGCCAACTCAAGGTTAGAAGCAGCAAGTGAAAAGGCCGCATAGGCTTTTTCACCAATCAGCGGCCAATCCTGAATAGACGCGTCTGGTTTAGGGATACTTAAAGTGCCACTTTGATACTCGGCCACGAGATCTGATGTACTGGTATAAATGCCGGTTGATAGCAAAATCAGTGGAACCAAAAGCAGCAAAACACCAACAAAAGAAATCAAGCCACTCGCTTTGGACTTGGAGATAGAAAATTTATTGTTCAGCCATCCAACCACAGGATAGAGAGCGGTAGCGATAATCCCAGCCCAAACAATCAGTAATATGAAAGGACGTAGGATTGAAAAGCACCACATCACTAATATGGATATCGCCGCTATCTTTATGAATGCATCGATAGCGTGATGAGAGAATTGAGCGTCGATCTTCATAACTATTCCTTGTTCGATCGTTTATTAACTAGGTCTGTTGACTTAATAGATCTTGTTAAAGTGACTGTTTTTTCAAGAAGCTCCAACGCCTAGTTTCCAAAAAGTAAGACGCGATTATCATGTATATACCTATCACCACGAGTTGAATGATTCGAATCCACATGTTGCCAGCAATATCCCCTGAACTCATCAACGTGCTACCTAGTAATACCAATATGGTGCTGAATGCTGTGGCAAATATTGGTGCCTTATTAGGTTCAGTATAAATCTTCTTGCCCATATACAAAGCAAGTAAAGATATGAACAGAGTGTAGAACAGGATATTCGGAACAAGTCCCAAAACAGAAAACACCACAATGGCCATCGCGCCACCAATAGAGTTACTGATGACCAAAAATGCACTCAACTTTACTGACTTTTCACTAGTTATCATCAACGATAACAAAGCGATAAACATCATGGTCAATAACGCTTCAGAGATCTGGAAGATAAAGAAAAAACACACGACGGGAAATGAAATCAACATGGCTCTTATTGAGGCATACCAACGCTGACCTTTCGTCAGTGGTGATGGAGCAAAACCACTGAACTTACTCTCTTTCTCAGGAATGTAGATATGAACTAATGCAAAAATGACGATTGCAACGATGCCTGAGCTGGCTAAACCTGACGCTAATAAAACAGACATACCTGGGTTTGAAATCGCCATAAATGGCAACATCAAGATTGCAATGATCAATACAGTAGCAAATAGGTTCCATTTGGGGTCGGTAAATAGATAGTAGCCCCACATCATCATTAGCCCAACCATTACCAAGAGCGGAATAGGATAATGAGTAATCCCTGTCGACAGGAACAAACCCAACAACATAGTGACCACCATGGCGATCATTAGCTCGTAAATGGTTTCTTTACTTAGGTTCGGTTTGTCTAACAGAAATTTCGCGGTAAAAACAGGAGCGACAAATGCCAGCGGCCAATCTATCCAAGCCGCAAGAAACACCGCTAAGCCAACCCCAACGGTGTAACGGAGTATCTTGCTCTCGATGGCTTGATTGATCACGATACTATCGGACATAAGACATAAAGCTCACAAAGCGAATCCAAAGCTTTCCGATGGTATTGAAGACGACATTATCGCCCGCATAAACAATAACATCTGCTTGACCACCAATACGAAGCAAACCGGAAGCTTCTTGATGGTCAAACTCAATTGAAATTGGCAGCATTTGAGTTTGACGTAACCAACCGGTTTGAGTACTCGCTTGTGCTAACTTGCCCGCTTGATCGTTTTGTCCCCAATCAACCCCCCAATCAACACTGGTGACTCGACCTTTCAACACTTTTCCTGGCGCAAAATCTAATGCTACTTCAACGACATCACCCGCTTCCACATTGCCCAAGCTATTTTCACGGAAATAGGCTTCGATCCAGATACTTTCTGTAGAAACGAAAGTCATCAAAGGTTGACCCGCTGAAGCATAAAAGCCCTCAGATAAACTGAAATTTGATACACCACCATCGGTTGGTGCAGTAATCACTGTTCTTTCTAAGTTGAGCTGGGCTTGCTCAAGCGCTAACAGTGCGGCCTTAATTTGGCTGTTCTCTTCTCCATCGCCACCCAATTGCTGTTTCGCTTTTTCTAAATCAGCTTGTGCGTTCAGTACGTTCGCTCGCGCCGTAGCCAAACTTGCTCGGGCTTGGTCAGCATCAGATTTAGATACGACGCCTCGTTCAGCCATTGCTAAAATGCGGTTAGTCTGCAATTCAACAGCTTCCCTCTCAACGTTCGCGCTAGTTAAACGTGCTTGAGCAGAAGATATATTCGCTGTTTGAGCACCCACATTTTGACCCGCAACTTCTAAGTTTTGTTCGGCTTGAGCCACTGCAATCTGATAATCAACAGGGTTAAGTTTTACGAGAACATCACCTTGCTTAACGGGCTGGTTCGGTTGAACCTGGATATCAAGCACCTGCCCAGAAACCTGAGGCTTAACTGGCACCACATACCCCTTAACACGTGCGTTATCAGTAGATGGGATAATTCGGTCAGAAATGATGCTAAAGATAAGCATGAAAGCCACAATACCTAGCAAGTAATTGGTGAGCTTTCTAATTTTATCTGGTTTATTCGCCTCAACTTTTTCCTGAGTCGCCTCTTCTTTTGGCGACTCTAACTCTTCCACTGACGCGCTTTCTTTCTCTGACATGAAATCCTTTCCTCACAAAAACAAATTCTCCTATTAATTTATAGTGGGTAAATCGAGAATATGTGAAATTATTTTCTTAAATTATAACAACTTAATCGCATCACCCTCACAAATTCCAATTGAAAACTCTCCAATCCCAGTTTCGCTGGGCTATGCTGAAAGAGTCTGACAAACATAGGTATGAGATAAACAAGCAATGAGCGCCGATCCTAATGTTCCACTAGCGATGTTCAAAACAAGCTACACCAAAGTGTTTATTGAGGTTTTTGCCGAGTTCAATATCGACATTCAAAAGTTGCTCGAAGAATCTGGATTGCCAGCCGATCTCCTACAATCCAAAAGTGACCACGTACCGACCGAACCTGTAAAGCGACTTCTCTTTCTTATCTCAACTCAAGTGGGAGAAAACAAATTTGCTGAACTGATGCGTTTGGCCATTAGACAGAGATTTCTACCGGACGTATTAGGCAGCTTTGCTGCGTGCGAGACCATTGAAGAAGCCCTGAAACTCTGTAACCAGGTTTTTACTCAAAACTCTCCGGGCAGCTATATCACCTTCGAACGTGAACATGGTCGTTCTTGGCTTTGCAGAGCTGCAAAGTTTGAAGAGTCCAATCACTTTATGTGGAGCGAATTTTTCTCGGTGCTCTATATGATCGAGATGATCAGTACTCTCTCCAATCAGGATTGGGCCCCCAAGCAAGTGAAACTTCGTTGGCCTGATACCGACATCTTCCGCTCAGCGTTTCCTAGCAAGACTCAATTCTTCATATCTCAAGAAAAGACGGCGTTTTATATTGAAGATGAGATCCTCCAAAGACCGATTCATATCACAGCGGATGACACCAAGTTTAAAGAGCCACTTGTGGACTGGCACAGCAGTTTTACCGATAGCGTATTTACCGCCCTGCTTCCTTATTCACTGGAACAAGATCTCACGCTGGAAGACTCTGCAGAGATCCTCAACATGTCGACCCGAACTCTACAACGCAAGCTTAAGGAAGATAAAACGAGCTTTAGACAAATAAAAGAGAGCATCACCCTTTCAGTCTCTTGTGACTTGATGGAGCAAGGCCACTCATTGACCCACATAGCAAACCAACTGGGCTACAACAACATCTCTCACTTCTCGCGAGCGTTCAAGCGCATTACAGGATTAACGCCAAAAATCTATCGAAAATCCATTATGGGACTTCAATAACATAACGTTTTATACGGCATACAGCTTTTCGAATACAGGAATAACATTAGATTCAAAACAACAGACGCGATCTCTCCCATCCCCTTTTGCTTGATAAAGAGCGACGTCAGCCTCTCTGTAAGATTGAACGGCTTGTCGCCCAACTTCTGAGATTCCGGCGCTGAATGTCACAGCAAATGATTGGTTCAATGACTTAAATTGTTCCTTAAGTCGTTCAATCGTTTTGCGAGCGGATTCTGCCTCAGTGTACGGCATCATCACAGCAAACTCCTCGCCGCCAACACGATAGATTCGATCGGTCGTACGACAGCTGTCCTTAAGGTATGCCGCTACCGACTTAATAACTCGGTCACCCTCTTCATGACCATACTGGTCGTTAATTGACTTGAAGTGATCAATATCGATGAGTACCAGCGAAGTCTGCATATCAGCATAGCGATTAACGAGTTGAGATGTTAGTTGTAGCTCCTCATCAAACTTACGGCGATTTAATAAACCTGTCATGCTATCTTTTTCACTCAATTCAATAAGCTTGTTCTCTAACTGCTTTCGCTTGGTGATGTCATGGAACGTCGCGACATAATTGACTTTTTTGCCGGCGATATTGCGTAACACCTGTACACGAACGAGTACTGTATAGTCACCGCCTTGCTTGCTTACTCCATCAATTTCACCACGCCAGTAACCTCTTGATTTGATCACTGACCGTATCTCAATCAAACGTTCTGGATCGATAGCGAGACTAAAATCAAACACCGAACGACCACGAACGTCACTCTCGACTCTTCCTGTTAGACGGCTGAATTCCAAGTTCACCTTCTGTATGCGCCACTGTGAATCAGTGATCACCACACCAGCGACACCATTAATAGCGGCTTCTGTCAATTGGTCTCGAAATGTATTTGATTCATACTTAAGAACAACCTGAACAAAATAAACCGTCGAAAGTACAAAGAAGATCATCATAATGTTTTGGTATTCATGCAAATAAGTCATGATGCCGAAAGCCGTAATCATCATCATGGTAAGAATATACTTCAACATTCTTACATTTTTTTCTCTAATAATTCTCTGCATAAACAATATGACTGACTTATATAATAAAAATCGACTTACCATGATAATCATTTAATCTGTCTTCACTTACCATTTCACGCCAGATAGATTTATTTATAAAATTCCAACTATGAACTGAGACCTGTGGCGCAAACTGGTAAATATCAAACAACCTCTTTCATTACTATTGATATCGGAATTATCAATCCAACTAATAATATCAAGAGGTAATGATATGAGAACCATTGAATACAAAATTCAAGAAATCGGCTTTAGCCAAACTATGGTAGTAACCAAGGACGTAGCAAGAGTACTGCGTGAAGAGTACTTGTCTTATGGCTGGGAAGTAAGAGTTTACGAATACTACTAAGCTTTAAACTGGGAACTAAACGAAAAGAGAGAAGCCAAGGCTTCTCTCTTTTTTAACTAGTTCTAGTGACTTCAGCATACCTCAGTCGGCTCTGAAGGTGGGTCGCTAAATCGACATAAGTACTTAAGAAATTCACATCACACACTCTAAATAACACGATCATAATTTCACCTTTAAATATATTTTCTGTTGATAGATTGATAGTGTCATAATGCTTTTTCATGCTCTTACCTTTTTACGCCAGTTAATTAAACAGTCAGTTCGATATAAAAAAGGCACCTAGCTTGTTAACTAGGTGCCTTTCTTTATCCATCTTATATAATCTTATTAATTCAAAGACATATTTTCTAATTAAATAAGTTTGCCAGCTTGTTTTCAACCACCGGGGTAATATTGAATCCAATCATAAAATCTGGACGAGTCTTCTCATCTTTCTCTATGTAGTAGTTTGCTTCAAGACCAAACTTCCAAGGTCTACCCGCAATCACGGTTGTTTTAGTCACACTCACGTTGATCGGTATTTCTGCTTGGTCATTCGTCCAGTCATAAGAGAGCGTCGGCGCCGAACCCACGGTCCAGCCTCCACCTAGCATTTCAACCCAGAACAGCTGTGCAGAGGTCTTGTTGATACGCGACTCATCAATACCTGAGCCAGAAACGCCCACAAGGTGATTTGGGAATGCACCAAGCACACGTTCGGCACTTACTTTGCCCACTAAAAATTCAGGGCCAATAGCAAACTGGTCAGCACTGAAGCCATCACTACCGGTTGGTAGCGACGCAATCATACCAACAGCTGCAATCGTACCGGGTTCCGTCTTTGGTGCGTACGCAAGGTCGAATGAGATATCAGAAAAACCAGACTCATCATTGCCAGGGAAGTCATTGTCAACGTAAGACACCGCTGGGCGGAAGATGATCTTGTCTCCCCCTTCCATTGGAAACGGTAATGTCGGTTGAAAAACGGTCGTAAAGTTGCTGCCACCATTCTCATAATTGTCGTTGTATTGAAGCTTTAGGTTTAAGCTCGCATAAGCGGTATTTGGGTTTGCAAGTTCCTTTGCTGCCTTTTCTGCTAACGCTTTGTCTTCTGCATTGCCAGCCGCCATTGCGCCTGTCGCTAAACCGCTCAGAACAAGTGCACAAATTAGATTCTTTTTCATTACTAAACCTCAATTAAAAAGGAGCCTTCCTATTCGATTAGCTCCTTGCTTTCGTTAAGGTGAAGTTTAAGGATTTGTTGTTTTCAAAATAGCCATTTAACGACAGCAACAAAATGGAATCTCATTGTCCTGTACCCTTAATACGAAAGCGCCTTCGGAGTGACCGAAGGCGCTTTCAACTGTATTCGTAATTTGAATAGTGGGTTAGATAAATACTCGAGCTCTCACACCAAATACCCAAGCGCTATCCTCATTAGAGAATGCAGGATCTTTGATGTATTGAATATCTGGCGTCACTTGTAGGTGATCACCAAACTGCATGTTGTAGTAGAGCTCAGCAGTCCACTGTTCAGTGTTACCACTAATTGCTTTCGCATCAGCTTCAAATGAATCACCATTTACCTCGGCCCAGTTAACAGCAACACCAAGGTTGTTAGTCGCTTTTCCTAGCCCGAAGTACCCCATACCGACTGAAAGTGACTTATCATATATAGCGACATCCCCTTCAGAGAAGCCACCACGAACAAACGGCATTATTTGCGGTGTCATAAACTGACTCCACGAGAAGTTAACGCCCTTGCCACCTTCAGCTGAAGAACTGTTACTATGCCGTGTATCATCGCCAAAATCCCAGAGCGTAACGTGGAAGTTATCGGTATAAATTTGTTCTTGTGATGCCGTCCAGCCAAGCTCCAATGTTGTGAAGTAGGAAGCATCGCTGCCAAAGGCAGTATCAAAGCCATCAAAGATATCATCTGACTTGCCATTCGCATCGGCAATGCCACCCACGACATAGAAGTTCTCACCTAACATATGACCTGCTGATAGAGCTAACACGCCGTCATCGGGCAGACCCATCGCCCCCGAGCCTGTCGAGAATGCTAAATTAGTAAAGCCTGACCATGGGCTTGCAAGTGCATAAACATCCGCGTAGTTGGTCACATCTTGCCAACCCACAATAATCGTGCCCTTGCCATCGTTGATCTTCTGCTTCCAGTTTAAGTCTGTTACTCGAAAGCCCTGATCACTGAAAGCTGGCCCAATTGCACCAACATAGCCTAGAGGCCCAAAAGAGTAATCTTTCGGAGCCGTATCACCATAGGCATGTCGGTGCTCCACCTTCCACACCAAATTCCCTGAGTTTTTTGTATCTTTGCCAAGCAAAGTCCACGAGCCATAAAGACGCGCAACACCTGATGACGCATCTACGCTATCACCACTGGCGCCATCGCCTGACGTTAAACCTAATGCAAAATAATCAGCACCAAACGTAAAACCATCCTCAGCTAACTTCGCACGCCAATCCAGCTGCTGCTCTTTTTGTTGGGCAATCGTGTTTTCTACTGAATCGGGGCTATCGAAATTGGCCGCCATAATTGGTGCTGCCAACATAGAGCTAATAACTGCAAGGCTAATCGTGGATAGTTTAGTGTTCATTAATAATGCTCTCATTCATCTGATTCCTTTTGATGAGTTTAATGATCTAAATTTGAGAAAATTGCCATTTAGCGACACACGATAGAAATTGCCTCGCTGGAATCTCTCTGTGTCTCAGGTGATCCACCCGTTGATTAAAGGCACTGGCTGAACTAAAGGTAATCTTCTACCATCGTCGCTTTCATGGTGTAACCCATAGTGACATTGGTCTCACCATCAACCAAATACACATCGTCCGAATGAAGAGATGAGTTAAATTTCCCCTCGACCCAAACCGGGTACTGAACAGTTTCAACCTTGAAGCCCTCTGGATAACTTACTCGAATAATCTGATTCGCAGGAGGGGGAGGCATGTGGATGCAGGCCCCCGCCACAGGGACTAACAAAAATTCAGAGGCAACTAATGGGCTTGAAAACTCTAGTGGCACAAGGAACCCAGGGATACGAACAAGCTGATCATCATACGCAGAAGTGGTTGTTTCAGCCACTTTTTGCTCTTGTTGCATATATTCATTACGCAACTCAAATAACTGCTCGATATCAAGCCCTTGCTCTTTGAATTGCAACTTTATTTCTGCAATTCGGGCTAAACTTTCTTCATTAGTAACAAGCATTAAGGTGTAGACTTCTTGTAGAGCAGCTCGTTGGTTGTAATCTAGTGTTGGCAGTGAAACTGTTCTAGGCACATGGGGTCTTAACTGTTTCCAATCTAGCTCGATTAGCTCATCGGCCATGCTAGCGAAAGAGACTAAAGCGAAAATAATTAAAAGTAGATGTGACAAACTTACTCTCCAGTTCATATGAGAAATAGGGATGACCAAATTGATCACCCCAACCTATGGTCCGAATTACAGAGTATTTTTGTAAATCACACCGTCTTTCATTATTAGAACAATCGACTCAGGACTTTCAGGACGTTTGTCAGCCCCAAACCATTTTTCACCCGTACCCACAACAGTGAAGTCTTCAAGTGGGTTACCATCTAGTAATAAGACATCCGCGTAGGCGCCAACTTCAATAACACCCAGCTTCGCTTCTGGGTAAGGGTTGGTGAATTCACCAGTCAAGGTTGCGATTTCACCACCAACTGATGTCATTGCCTTAAGGGACTCATATGGTCCAAAAAAGTCGTAGTTTAGTTTCTTTTCATATGCAATTTGGATGTTACATGCGTCCACCGAACCAACACAGTCCGTGTGGAACCCACGCTTGACCGGACATTTTTTCATGTTAGGGATGTAGTCTTTAAAAGCCGCAGAAGCAGACTGTGCCTTACGCAGACTTGCAGGAACATTTTTTATTGCTGGAATATCGAAGAGGTTCGGATCAAAGGCCGTTAAGTTGGTCGTGATAAAAGCACCCTTCTCGTTCATAACATCAGCAATTTCACAATCAAACATAAAGCCATGTTCAATTGACTTAACGCCTGCGTCGAGCGCACCTAGAATCGCTTCCTTACGGTACGAGTGTGCCATGACATAACTTCCATAAGTTTCAGCCACTTGAACCGCAGCAGAAACCTCTTCAGGAGAACCCGATAACAATTGCCAAGGATCAAACGCAGATACGACACCACCTGATTGCATGTACTTCAACTGCGTCGCGCCCATTCGAAAGTTATTGCGGGAAAACTTCTTCACATCAGCCACATTGTCTGCTTCTTGGGCCATATTCAAACGACTAAAGTTGGTATCAGAGCCTGGAGGTGCGGTGTAGTTAGCAAAATCGGCATGTCCACCACGTGCGCTTAAGAATGCGCCAGATGGGTAGAAACGTGGACCAGAGATCTGCCCAGCGTCTATTGCTCTCCTCAAGCCACCATTTGCACCACCGGCATCACGCACCGTTGTAAAACCCTGCATAAGGTACATTTCTGCCATTCGTGTCCCGTGAATAGCAAAGTCTTCCCACGTCACATCGGCTTCCATCTTAGGTAGACTTGGACCCATTAACATAAGGTGCGCGTGGTTCTCTATGAAGCCTGGAGTGAGTGTTTTACCACTTCCATCGATAATCGTTGCATCACCAGCCTCAATCGCAGATGAAGATATCTTGGTAATGATGTTGTCTTCCACCAATACATAATGATCTTCATACAGCTTGTTTTCCGTACCATTAAATACATCAACATTAGTAAACAGTGTCGATGCTGCAGACACAGAAAAAGCTGCACTAACAGATACCGCTAATGCCGCTAACTTCAATGAATTCGCCATACTTCGTTCCCTTATCCATTTTGATTATCCATATCCATACCTCAAATCACGATAACTCATCAAATATCCAAATGACTTATCGCAATTAATTGGCTCCAATCAATAACTTAGTAGTGAATTTTAATTTACGCAAGAAAACCACATTGCCATTTGATGACACAATGAGGTCATGGACAATGCATAGATTTAATGGCGATATTTCTTACGATAGGCTGAAGGCGAACAACCAAATATTCGATTAAAAGAACGAGTGAAGTGAGCTGCATCCGAGTATCCATAACGGTTGGCTATCTCAGTAATCGATTCATCAGAGTCAATAATTCGCTTTGAGACCTGCTCAAAAACCAGATCTTCGACAAATTGCTTGTAGACGATTTTCTCTGCACTGAGCTTACGTTGCAGGGTTCTTACATTCATTCTTAAGATCTCTGCGGCAATTTTTATCGGTAACTTACCCATAGACAAATAAGGCGTGATTGCCAAGGTAAATTGTTCTGCAAAGGTCAGTGACGTAAGTTCGTCTGCGCTAAAACGCTCAGACAAAGGTTTAGCTGGTGTCGATATCTTAACCGGAGACCATAAAATTGATTCTGGAATTTCTATGGCCGTCACGGGACGCTCAAGGAAAAACTGAGCGAACTCCATAGAAGGCAATTTAGAAAAATCATCGATATCTGGACTTTGAATGCCAATCTTAGTTGGTCGCCAGTTGTCATTGGTTAAGGCACGTAGTAACTCAGCCATACACAGCACCGAGAACATTTCTGCGTACTTGAACCAGGCTTCATCTAGACCCGTTTTTTCTCGCACAAGCCACCAAGTGTTGCCAGCACTTTCTAGGTAGACATTTGCGCCCGTGTTTTCTTTCTTAAGTATTTGGCAGAACTGTTCTAGCGCATCTTTTACCGATGCTCGCTCAGAAATAACGCTGATGAAGCGTGGAATATACGTCTCTTTACACGAACGCAAAAATAACCAACCCAAAGAGTCGTTATTCAAGTGCTCCGCAAGCACTTCTAAGAAGTTCTTTAAGCTGGATTCAGGTAGATATTCGTACTCGACGTCGGTGTGAATATCATTGGGAATGGTGGCCGAACGAAGGAGAGCGTAGGTCTTGGTGTCGATTTCCTTAAACATCGAGGCAAAGAACTCGACGCTCTCGCGTGACACTAAAGTGATATCCATTTCTTTGTTGTTTTTCATCAGACGTTTCAATCCATTTAACGTCTTTTGAGTGTCAGCAATTTGCTCTCCTTGGTCAACTTTATTTGTTTCATTCATTGTGTCGCTCCAAAAGAAAGAATCCGGCCTATAGCCGGATTCTTTGTCATTCAATCTTAAAGCGTATTCTTAAAGATCTTACCGTCTTTCATGATGAGGTCCATTTCCGTCAGGTGAGAACCATCTTTCTTCGCGTCATTCGCTTCACCAAACCAAGTGTCACGACCACCAACCAAGCTAATGTCTTCTAGTGGGTTACCATCAATCAGAAGGATATCGGCATAAGCACCCACTTCGATAACACCCAGTTTCGCGTCTGAGTACGGGTCAATCCATGGCTGCATCAGCTCTGCAGAGATTCGACCTGATGTTGACGTCATTGCTCGAAGCGCGGAGAAGTTACCGAACATGTCTGCATTCAACCAGATTTCGTGAGCGATTTGCTTCGCACAGGTATCGGCAGTACCTACACAGTCTACATTGAATGCACGGCGATCAAATCCTGCGTCTTCAGCGGCCTTCATCTCTGTTTGATAAGTGTCGAACGCTGCTTGCGCCGACGCTAATTTCTTCTGAATGAGTGGGTCTTGTACCACTGGAATCGTCGCTAAATCAGGAGAGAACGCCGTCAAGTTGGTTGCGATAAATGCACCTTCCTTGTTGAACTTCTCTGCCATATCCGCTTTAAACATAAAGCCGTGTTCCAATGTTTTGACACCTAGGTCTAGAGCTTGATGCATAGCTTGCTCCGAATAGACGTGTGTCGCTACGTAAGAACCGTAAGACTCTGCAATTGCTACCGCCGCTTTCATCTCATCATCTAAATAAGAGTTGTACTGCCAAGGGTCAAACTTTGAAGATACCCCACCAGACTGGAAAACTTTAGTGAACTGTCCGCCTTGGCGGTACTGGTAACGCGCTTGTTTCTTTATTTCATCAACGCCGTTCGCATTCGTCATGATATTTAGAATCTCCAAGTTCTGTGGAGAATCCGTTAGACGACGCGATTGCAAGCCAACATCTGCGTGTGAACCGATTGGTGCAATTGGTGCACCTGACGCATAGATACGTGAGACCTCTTTCAAGCGGCCATCTTGCTCCATTGCTGTCCAAGAACCGTCTGCACCACCCACATCGCGGATTGTTCCGAAACCCATATCCAAATACATTTCTGCGAATTCTTGACCGTGAATCGCAATCTCGGTCCAGCGCATGTCATCGGTACCCAGTAGACCTTTAGGAATGGTTAGGTGCATGTGCGCATCAATCAAAGCGGGCATTAATGTGCGGCCTTCACCGTCGATAACTTTCGCGTCTGCAGGAACGTCTGCATCACCCTTAGTAATCGCAGTGATCTTGTTTCCTGTCACAATAACCGAATGATTGTTATATAGTTTATTTTCAGTTCCGTTGAAAACATTCACATTCTTAAATACAACCACTTGAGGCGCTTCAACTGCAGTTGGCGCTGTTTCTTGTACCGGTGCAGGCGCCGCAAATGAGTAAGCAGCTGTCATAGCTAAAGAAGCGGCAATCAGTGTTTTCTTGAACATAAAATACTCTCTTAGTTAGTAGTGGTGCTCTGAAATCTGAGGCCATAATACCCACCGACTAAAAGGTTGAATTGCCATTTAGTGACACGCAAGATAGAAGACTAAATCTTTTGTAAATCATCGAAAGATCAAAAAAGGCACCTCAATGAGATGCCTTCGAATACACGTTAAACTAATTAAATCAGCTATTAAGCCTGTGCTTTTTCAACAACCGTTTTCTGGTATCCATCGCCAGATAACTTCATCGACTTGAGATAATGAAGCTTACACTCGTTAAGACCCGCTACTTTTAGTTGCGAGAGATCATCGATGAACAATCGAGAGGTGAATACTGTCAAACCGTTGTCCGCAAAAATCTCTATCGAAGAGTTATCGACGAAGATGCGAATACGTTGCTCGTTCACTAAACGTTGTGCATAACGAACGCTACCAAAAGCTTCAGCATGAAGGTGCGTTACGCCGGTACGGTCAAGAATCAGCTCATCATTCGTACCAGCGAAGGTCATCTTATCACCTACTTGGTTTTCCAATGACAATGAGAACTCACCATCAACCTCAAATTCCAACTCGAACGAGGCATTCTTTAGCTCGGTACTTTCCTTTACGGCTAGAGATTCTGAACGCAAGCCTTCCAGTTCGGGTAGTGGGAACTGAGCAATACGATTACCTTCAATTTTCAGCTCACGAGGAAGCGTTAACATGTGTGCCCACATGTTCTTGTCTGTCGGATATTCACTCTTAGAGTTACCTAACCAGCCAAGAAGAATGCGACGACCTTGCTCATCTAGGTAAGTCTGCGGTGCATAGAAGTCGAAGCCTTTGTCTAGCTCAAACCAGCCTTGATGCTCAAAGCGTTGAGTTTCAAAGTCAATCTGCTCACCCACCATGTAGACCACGGAGAATACGTTGTTAAGATCGTATTTACTCTCGCTGGTGACCCCCTGCGGAGAGAAGATGAAGGTGCCTTTATCCTGCTCTTCATAATAGTTTGGACATTCCCACATGTAACCGAAATCTTCCAAGCCAACATCGATGTTGCCTAGATAATCGAACTCGTTCAGTGAGTGACCTTTGTACGCCGCTAACTTACCTTTCTCATCGATGCCCTGAGCACCAACAAGCATGAAGTAATTATCTGAGCGTGGTACAAGAATCGGATCACGAAACTCGCACGTGAACTGTTCGCGGTTTTCCTCGACTACCACACCTTTTTTAGTGAGGTTGCCTTGTTTATCCATGACAGCGAGTGCTTGCGTTTGATGAACATTTTTCTCTTCATCAAAACGGTTGGCGGTATAATAAAGCAGAAGCTCATCTTCATGTGGAACACCTACGCCGGTATAGCAGCCGTGTTCTTCATAGCTCAACTCTGGCACCATAGTGACACCACGGTCATTGAAGTTCACAAAGTCCTTCGTCGATACGTGATACCAATGCTTAAGGCCGTGAACCGGGCCCAATGGGAACCACTGGTAAAAAATATGATGCTCACCGTTAAAGTAGCTCAAGCCATTGGGATCGTTCACCAAACCGTGTGGTGGTGCTATGTGATAGCTTGGATAAAACGGATCATTTTGTGTTTTTTCAGCGATGCTCGCCAAGTAAGACTGAGAGACCTCTTCTAATCTAACTAAGCGATTTTGGCGATTTGAAAAGTCCACTTTTCCTCCAAATAGAGAGTGAATCCAAAATCAACAATGCTCCCCAAGAGCATGCTCTTAAATTTGGGGAGCGTCATGCGTAGTTAAATTACTTAGGTTCTTTGTAGAACAGTTTTGTCAGTAGGAACGCAACCAGAGCAGCGACAACCATTACGACAAGGTACATACCCAGACCACCGCCCAAGTAAAGAAGAATACCCGGTAGCATTGTTGCACCCGTACCCGCAGAGCCGATACCGGCAATCGCACCGATACAACCACCCACTGCACCACCGACACAACCGTATAGGAATGGCTTAACGCGAGGTAATGTAATTGCGAACATCGCTGGCTCTGTGATACCAAATAGAGCAGGAAGCGCAGCACCAAACATACCCGATTTCTTCACTTTGCTGGTTTGCATCATCATCACTGCCATCGCTGCACCGAACTGACCTGCAATCGCTGCTGTGCCTAGTGGGTTGATGTAGTCGAAACCTGTTTCTGTCACCATCGCAATCGTGATAGGTACGATGGTGTGGTGCATACCGGTTACTGCCATGAACTGAATCGCGCCGCCGTATATAAGACCACCGATGCCGTAAGGAATCTGTAGGAAGTAAACCACAACGTCAGTAATCAGCTTCTCGATACCCAGTAGCATCGGACCAACGAATACTAGGCCGGCGATCAGAGATACAAGCAGCGTAATGAACGGAGTCAGGATAAGATCCAATACTTCAGGTACATACTTACGTGATGTACGCTCAACCATTGCTGCAAACCAACCCATAAATACTGCTGGCAGGATCGAGCTTTGAAGACCGGTTACCATGATTTCGAAGCCCATGAATGGGATCATCATGGCTTCAGCATTGCCAAAGGCAACATCCCACTTATTCGCGAGTTGCGGTGCCACCAGCATCAAGCCGAGTACGATACCCAATACTGGGTTACCGCCAAACACTCGCATCGCAGACCAAGTTACGAGAACTGGGATAAAGATAAATGCGGTATCCGTTAACACTTGAGAAAGCGTTGTTAGCTGTGGAGACAGCTCAACACCAAAACCGTTGACGATTAGGCCACGCAGACCCATCAATAGACCCGTCGCCACAAGCGCAGGAATAATAGCCACAAAGATGTCGGAGAAAGTGCGAGTAACAGACTGGAATGTGCTCACGTTCTCTTTGTTTTTATTCGATGTTTCCGACGTAGTTTCGATGTTTTCGCCCTTTAACACAGCGAAAACTTTACCTACAAAGCCAGTCCCCAAGATAACTTGGTGCTGACCATTCTTTAAAAAGTATCCATGTACGCCTTCTGTTTCGCCCAGCGCGTCAGCATCAACCTTACTGTCGTCCTTTACAACTACACGTAGACGTGTAGCACAGTGGTTTAGCTGATCAATATTCGATTCGCCACCAAGTAGTGCGAGTACTTTCTCTGCAACGACTTTTGCGTCTCTTGCCATGGTAATAGTCTCCTAGGAGTACAAAAAATAACAACCTGTATTCAACGTGTATTATGCTAATACAGGATAAATACAAGTTGGTAGTGTTATTTTTAGAAAAACACCGTACTTTGTTCTAGCTCACACTTTTTAAAAGCTGAGAGAGAGAACGCTACGCTGCTAGAACGGACTTCGTCCTATAGTTCGCTTCGCTCGAAGACAAGAGTAAACAACATTGATAACACCAGACGAAAAAAATCCCGAGGCGTTTAAGCATCGGGATTCTTTTGGAATATCATGTTCTTGCAGTTATCTCAAAATCGTAGACGCTCGATTTATAGTAGACCACTGAATACTCATACACCTGCTCTTCATCTCGATAGTTTTGAGATAGGTTGATCAATATCGGCTCATCACCCTCTACCTCAAGCAACAACTGAATCTTATCGCTCGGTAAGGCAGGCTTAAGCTTTTGGTGAGTCTTTACCATCTCAATACCATGATGACCTAACAACTCAAACTTTGATCCCTCAAGATCTTGTTGCGTTAAGTTTGGCAGCATAGTTCGAGGAATATAAAACTCCTCGTAAGAGACCACCGCGTCGTTCACGTATCGCAGACGGGAGCCAAAGTTCACGAGCTCACCAGGTTCAATGTTTAGCTTTGAAGCAACAACACCATCGGCTTCAATTACATCGAAACTGACGACCTTGTTTTCAGTGCGCATGCCGACAGCTTCTTGTGATAACCCCGACATCGACAGGAAATCGTGCTTGAGCTTAGTTGGCTTCACAAACGTGCCCTTGCCTTTCTCCGCATAGGTGTAGCCCAGTTCATTGAGGTGGCTCAGCGCCTTACGCACGGTTACTCGGCTGACTTTTAATTGCTCGACCAGTTGATTCTCAGAAGGCAGTTTTGTTGATGCAGGGTAAACGCCTGAATCAATCGCTTGCTTTAAGTCTTCGGCAACTTGCAGATAAAGCGGTAACGCCTGCTGGGTATAGATATCACTCATAATACTGCGCTCTATGCCGCCGCTTGGCGTCTAAAGTGAATCTTAGCAGTTAGCTCTCGTTGCTCTGGTTGAGACTTTGGATCACTGATGAGGCTTTTCGCAAACTCGAATAGGGCTTGCGCGATCTGCTCACTATCTTGCTCTACTGAATCCACCTTTACAGGAAGACAATCTAGAACTGAATAGTTATCGAAGGTCGCTAAACGAAGTTCTGCGGTGAGAAGATCTTTTTCTGTAAGGTATCGCAACACACCTTCAAGCAAGGAGTACGACGCAGTAAAGACAGACTGAGGCACGCGGCCAAGTTGCTCAACTACTTGCCCCATCAGCTCGTAGCCTGATTCTGGCTGGTAGTCTTTACTGAATACAAAGTTCTCGTTGTACTCCAGACCCGCCTCAGCGATACCAGCAAGATAACCAGAAAAACGTTCTTTACTTGGTGACAGCTCTAGCTGACCACCAATGTACACACATTCCGTCACTTCTTTTGCGAGCACACTGACGACTTTACGGGTCGCAGAAGCCGCATCTGTTTTGACTGAATAGAACTTATCGCTTTCGACCACACGGTCAAACAAGATGACTGGAGTGGTTTTCTTCACTTGCTCGAAGTAGCTTTCATCGGTCATTGAAGACGCAACAAATAGGAGGTCTACCTGGCGGTCAATCAAGCTCTGAATAGCTTGCTTCTCCATTTCAGGATGATCTTCAGAAGAAGCAATAAGAAGTTGATAACCATTGTCACGACACAGGGTTTCTAAACGCTTTGCTGTGTTGGCAAAACCCATGTTAGCAAGGTCAGGAATAACAAGGCCGATAGTATAAGTTTGCTTAGACTTAAGCGCGCGAGCATAAATACTTGGTGAGTAATTATTGGCACGAGCCACCTCTTCAACCTTCTTTACGGTCTCTTCATTAATACGATGTTTCTTCGCATGACCATTGAGCACAAAGCTTACTGTCGACTTTGATACACCCGCTAGCTCTGCGATATCTGCTAACTTTAACTTCTTACTTGTCATTACTTTCCTTTATTGCAATGCGAATGCACGACGGTCATCCATATTCTGTAACATCATACTTGTTCCATCGCACAATCTGTACCGTGCGTCTTTATTTTGCGGTAATTTTGCTATTGAGACACGATTAATATAGCGAGTGATCACAGTTTTTAGGCGTTGGACAAAAAAATACACAATCCCATTTGACTCGCTAAACCGTTTTAGCTTTATAATATAAGTATAGTAATTGCAGATACAAGGTAAATTATATGAACAAGATTTGGCTAACAGGCGACGCAGTTGTCGATCTTATCCCAGATAGCGACACGACATACCTGAAGTGTCCAGGTGGTGCTCCTGCGAACGTTGCAGTAGCTATTTCTCGTTTAGGTGGCGACGCTGCATTCTTCGGCCGAGTTGGCCAAGATCCACTAGGTCGATTCATGAAACAAACGCTAACAGACGAGAAAGTAAACACTGAATACATGCTTCTAGACGAAGAGCAGCGTACTTCTACTGTTATCGTTGACCTTGATGATTCTGGCGAGCGTAGCTTCACTTTCATGGTGAAACCAAGTGCTGACCAGTTCATGCAAACATCTGATATCCCAGCATTTAGCCAAGGCCAATGGCTTCACGTATGCTCGATCGCGCTAGCAAACGAGCCAAGCCGCTCAAGCACACTAGAAGCGATGCGTGCAATTAAAGAAGCCGGTGGCTTCGTAAGCTTTGACCCTAACCTACGTGATGAAGTTTGGGCAAACCCTGCTGAGATTAAGCCGGTTGTACGTCAAGCAATCGAGCTTGCTGATGTGGTTAAGTTCTCTGATGATGAGTTGTTCTTCCTAACGGACACCGACTCTCTAGAAGCTGGTATCGAAGCGATTAAACCATTCAACAACACCCTTGTACTTATCACTCAAGGTGCGAAAGGTGCACTCGTTATCTTTGAGGGAGCGCAAGAACTTATCGCAGGTCAGGCAGTGAAGCCTGTTGATACTACGGGTGCTGGCGATGCGTTTGTGGGTGGCCTATTGGCTAAACTGGCACGCACCGTCGAGTGGAGCAACCAAGAAAACATCAATGCAGCGGTTCAATGGGCGAACGGTTGTGGTGCTCTAGCGACAACTCAGAAAGGTGCCATGACTGCACTACCAACAGAAGCAGCGCTTTTAGAATATATTTAAGTTTCAGCAAACTTACTATTTTCATATCCTTTTTGCCCCGATTTATGTCGGGGCTTTTTCGTTTCAATACCCCTACTCGTCCAAACAAAAAGTGATCGTCCAATCCTAAGCTAAGGTAGAAAAGTGAGGAATTAGGAGATCACCCATGTCGAGATTCAGCCATCACACACTCATTAAGTTATTTGCACCCGCGCTGCTTGGTCTTTTCAGCTCTAATGCCGTCGCTTCGTCTTGTCCGGACATTCTCAACGGCGAACAGAGACTGCTCAACTCTACCGAGACCATAAACTTATGCGAGGAATTCAAAGGCAAAACACTGCTTGTTGTGAACACCGCAAGCCAATGCGGTTTTACCGGACAGTACAAAGAACTTGAGGAACTTCACCAAAAGTTCAACCAGCAAGACTTTGCGGTGATTGGTTTCCCAAGTAACGACTTCAGACAAGATAGAGGTTCGGAAGAGCAGACAGCGAAGATATGCTATCTCGACTACGGCGTAACTTTCCCAATGATGGGAAGAAGCTCAATCAAAGGAGCAGATGCTAATCCAGTATTCACCAAGATCAGTCAGCAAGCAGGCATCACTCCGAAATGGAACTTCTACAAATTCTTGATTAATAAAGATGGCAAGGTCGTCGGTACATTTCCAAGTACCACGTCACCGATGAGCAGCACCCTAGTCAATGCGATTCAAGACCAGTTATAGAAAGGGAGAGTGAGGCATGTCTCCGACAAACAAAACCATGTTAAGTCTCGGCTATTTGGGGCTCGTACCCTTTTCTGTCGGATTGATTCTTACAATATCCAACATCGAGCTACTCAACCTAAACGGTGCGACGGTTTTTACGACCTACAGCGCAGTAATCTTAAGCTTTCTTTCTGGTGTGTTGTGGGGCAGTGGCATTGCTTCTAAACAGAATGACGCAGTACAGAATCTGCTCATTGTGAGCAATGTGTTCGCTCTCGTGGCTTGGTTAGTATTGTTAATTGATAGCAACAACTTCTATCTTGCAACGATGCTTCTGACCGCAGGTTACCTCTCAATCTGGTTTATCGAAAGACACAATATGAGTGAGAGTCGCAAAGAAGAACGCTCTTTTTATTTAACCATGCGTAGCAAACTCACTAGCTTTGTGGTGTTTATGCACGTATTGGCACTCATCTTCAAGTAAGCCCAGATAAACAAAAGCCCCACCAACTCGACAGCTGTGGGGCTTGTTCGTCACGACTTTATAGATGGCTTATTGGGGGATTAAGCCGTCACTTGTTTAGCATCTTCGCGACCTTTCAGGAACGCATAACCGAATCCCGTTACCGCCGTACCTGCTGCAATGGCTACTAAGTACATCAGTACAGGTGTAATTGCGTTTGGAATTAGTAGAACAAATAGACCGCCGTGTGGAGCCATAAGTTGAGCGCCAAACAGCATAGATAACGCACCAGTCAGTGCACCACCGGCCATACACGCTGGGATTACACGCATTGGATCTTTCGCAGCAAACGGGATTGCACCCTCAGAGATAAAGCACAGGCCAAGTACAAATGACGCTTTGCCCGCTTCGCGCTCGCTTTGCTCAAATTTGTTCTTAGCAATGAAAGTCGCAAGCCCCATACCTAGTGCAGGTACCATACCCGCAGCCATGATCGCCGCCATAGGTGCGTAAGTTTGAGAAGCCAGTAGACCAACACCAAATGCGTAAGCGGCTTTGTTTACCGGACCACCAAGGTCGAAACACATCATTGCACCAAGGATAATACCTAATAGTACTGCACTGTCAGAGCCCATATTGTTTAGGAAGTCAGTTAACGCAGTCATGATGCCAGCAACCGGACCACCAACGATGTAAACCATGGCTAAACCAGTGATCAACGTACCGACGAATGGGATGATCAGGATAGGCTTAAGCGCTTCCATTGATTGAGGAAGGGAGACTTTCTCCGCCAAAAGTTTTGCCGAGTAACCCGCGATGAAACCTGCCGCAATACCACCTAGGAAGCCTGCGCCCGTTGAGCTTGCTAGCATACCGCCAACCAAACCAGGAGCCAGACCTGGACGGTCCGCGATTGAGAATGCAATAAAGCCAGCCAGAACAGGGATCATCAACGCAAATGCAGAGCCACCACCAATGTTCATTAGCGCTGCAGCCAACGTACCTTCTTCTTTAAACGCTTCGATACCGAACACAAAAGAGAGTGCAATGATCAAACCACCTGCTACAACCACAGGTAGCATGTGCGAAACACCTGTCATGAGATGCTTGTACACACCTTTCTTCTCTTCAGTTGCAGCTGAGCTTGCAGAGCCTGAATGTTCATAAGTGGTTGCTTGTTCGAACGCTTTTTCCATTTCTTCGGAGGTTTTCTTCAGAGCTGGGCCAGTCTTAGTTCGATACATTTTCTTGCCGTTGAAACGATCAAGTGGTACTTCAATGTCAGCAGCGATAATGACCAGATCTGCCTCAGCAATTTCTTGCTCTGTCAGCTGGTTTTTAGCACCGACTGAACCACGAGTTTCAACCTTAATCTGGTGACCACGGCGCTTACCTTCTTCTTCAAGCGCTTCCGCAGCCATAAAGGTGTGTGCAACCCCCGTTGGACAAGCAGTGATCGCAACAATCTTCTTAACACCCGAGCTTGTTTCCGTTTTCGCTTCTAGCGTCGTTGCTTGCACCAGCTCAGTCGCTTGTTGGACAGCATTTTCTAGAAATGCCGTTGCGTCTTGCGTTACAGCCTTAATGTCTGCCTGATAAACTTTCTTACCCACAAAGCGTGAAGTATCCACCGACGTGTTTGCTGCAATAATGATCGCATCCGCTTGTTCAATATCAGAACTGCTCAACGTCGTAGATTCAATTACACTCGATTGGCATTCAATTTTTGCATTCCAACCTAGCTTTACAGATGCTTGCTCTAATAAACCAGCTGCAAGAATGCTATTCGCTACGCCGCTTGGGCACGCGGTGATAATGGCAATATTCATAGTAGTAACCTTATGTTCCTTAGATCATGTCTTTAACAGACATGTTTAAGTTCGTAATTGGAGATAATTCATTCACTTCAGTTTTCAGCTGAATAGATTCCAGTTCTTGTTGACTGGTTAGACCCACACCGACTTGGCTTACAGCTAAAGCTGAAAGCGCCGTCGCAAAGCGGAGTAATTCTGACTTTGGCATCTGTTGCATGTGCCCCCAGCATAGACCTGCGACAAGTGTGTCACCTGCCCCTACCGTGCTCACTACATCCATGCGAGGCGGCTGTGAACGTAGCCAAGCATTGTCGTTTAGCCACATCACACCATCAGAGCCCATCGATACCACAATGTTCTCGATACCTTTTGCACTTAACGATGTTGCTGCACGTTGGCATTTTTCTGCTGTATCTAAGTGCTCGCCTACAAACTCGCCAAGCTCTTCATCGTTTGGTTTGATTAACCAAGGATGAGACTCAATGCCTGCACGAAGCGCTGCTTTGCTGCTATCGAACAGTACTTTTTTTCCTTGTTGATGCAGTTTCTCAATCCAACCCGCGCACTGCTCAGGCGTTACTCCACCAGGAAGACTACCGGCAAGCACGAAGTAGTCATGGCTTTCAGCAAGCTCAAATAACGTCGCTTCAAAGCGAGCAATATCATCGGAAGTAACCTGAACACCAGGGAAATTGATGTCGCTTACTGAGCCACTTTCTTCGACCAATTTAACGTTGATGCGTGTTGCGCCATCCACTTCAACGAAGCGGTCCGTCACTTTAATGTCGTTAAACAATTGGTGGAAAAGCTCTGGGTTGTCTTTACCTAAAAAACCCGTAACCGTAACGTCTGCACCCAAATCGCTCAGCACCTTGGCCACATTAACGCCCTTACCCGCTGCATGCAGATTGCTTTTGTTAACCAGGCTTACAGAACCAACATTCAGTTGTGAAAGGCTACCCGTTAAGTCCAATGCTGGATTGAGCGTAATGGTCACAACCTTGTTTGTTTTTGACTTACTCATAGGATCAACCCTCACCAAGACCGGATGCGATAGCTTGACCGATGGACTCTAGAGCTTTAGATGCATCCACGCCTTCTGCAGTAAACTGCAGGCTATGACCGTGTTTTACGCCAAGCGCGATAACCTTCATCAGGCTCTTAGCGTTCACCGCTTTACCTTCGCCGTCTAGGTTTGCTACGCGAATGTTTGACTCGAACTTCTTCGCTTCTGCCACCAGCATTGCACCAGGGCGAGCATGAAGACCGTGCGCATTCTTAATTTTGAACACGGCTACGTTGTCATCATTCGCAGCTTCAGCAGCCACCACTTCTTCACCTTTTAGCAAACCAATAACTTGTTCGATTGAAGCATCAAGAAGCTTGTCTTGCTCACCCTTGAACACCATTTCAGACAAGGTTTTAAGGATCGATTGGTGTGCATTGTTACAGGCAGCGAACGCAACCAAAGCACGAACTTTCTCGCCTTGATATTCACAATAATTGGCAGTAGAAACAAAGGATACGCCAGTGCGATTTACTTGTTTGTTACTACCAACAAGCCATAGTCCTTTACCTAGGTGAGTCGGTTCTTTCGTTACCAAATCAGCCACGAACTCGCTTTCTGCGCAGCCTGTATTTTTCAGTAAACCGCCAGCAACGGCGCTCATTTGAACCATATCGCTTGCAGGGAATAACAACTGCACCAGAGACGCATCAAAATCAGCCTCAAGCTGAATATCACCATGCAGTAGTGCAATGATATCTTGTGCCGAACTTGCATTGCGCAGACGCTCTTCTACACCGTCGGCACCAAGCACTTTAGTAAGCTGCTTGAGAATGCCTAAATGTTCATCCGATTTTGCAGCGATACCAATTGCCACATACACAGTATTACCATCACCCCATTCAACCCCTTGTGGGAAGTGGTGAACGGCTACGCCTGTGGTTTTTACCATCTCACGGGTGTCTGTGGTACCGTGTGGAATCGCAATACCGTTGCCCAAAAACGTCGAGTTCTGGTTTTCACGGTTTAGCATTCCTTCAACATAACCCTGTTCTACCTGGCCTTTATCCGTAAGGGACTGAGCAATGTTCTTGATCGCTTCAAACTTATTTGACGCTGATTGCGCGAGGGTGATGTCATCGTTGTTTAGCTTAAGCATGGGCTCTCCAACCTAAGTTATCTGTTATACAAAGCAGCACTAGCCGCTGCCTTGATTACATCTTGTTGATACTGTTTCGCCGAGGAACTGAATCGATTCAGCAAATAGTTAAATAAAAAATGGTTCTTTACTTTAAAGAACTCAGAAAAACTCTGAATTGATTACAGAACACTCAATTTGGTGAGCTATCTCTACTTTCGAGCTTTGCTGAATCCTTTCAGCTTTTATACTGAATCGATTCAGCTTATAATTCAACTTATCCAAGGATCAAGTGTGTATTATTATGATCCGGCGCACAGAACAAGGCTTAAAGAATGACGTTAGATGAGATAGCAAAACTAGCAGGAGTCTCTAAGACCACCGCTAGTTACGTGATAAATGGTAAAGCTCAGAAGTACCGGATCAGTGAAAAAACGCAAAGAAAGGTGATGGCAGTTGTCGAAGAGTACAACTACAAGCCAGACCTGGCGGCATCTGCACTTCGTGCCGGAAACTCTCGATCGTTTGGTTTGATCATTCCGGATCTTGAGAACACCAGTTACGCTCGTTTAGCAAAACTGTTAGAGCAAAACTCTCGTAAAGCCGGCTTTCAGATTCTAATTGGTTGTTCAGATGACGAACCAGAGACGGAAGTTAAAGTTGCAGAAGCACTGATCAGCCGCCGTATTGATGCCTTATTTGTCGCGAGCTGCTTACCCAATGCCAATGAACATTACCTGAAGCTACAAAACTCAGGAACGCCAATCATCGCGATTGACCGTCCGCTTAACGATGAACACTTCAGCTGTGTATTAAGTGAAGATTTTGATGGCGCTTACAAGCTCACTGAATCCGCAATCAATATTTGGGTTGAAAGTGTTGGGCTCATCGGTGCACTACCTAATCTAAAGGTCTCTCAAGAACGAGAGCAAGGGTTTAAAGCATTGTGTAAGAAGAAGGAAGTCTCAACACAGGTTGTTTACGGTGAGCACTTCTCTCGAGAAGAAGGAGCCAAGTTAGTCAGCCAATGGATTGATGACGATAACTTACCCAATGCGATCATTACCACCTCCTATACCTTATTAGAGGGTGTCATAGATGTATTACTCAAACATCCTTCGCAAATGGATGATATCAAGCTTGCCACCTTTGGCGACAACCGATTACTCGACTTCTTACCTTGTAAAGTAAACTCTCTACCACAGCAGTTTGAGCTGATTGCCGATAGCGCGATGGCGCTCGCGTTGAATGCGTCGGCAAAGCGTTATGAGGCTGGGGTAGAGCTGATTCCAAGAAAGATTGTTATACGAAATTAAAAAATTGAAATGCCGGTAAGCTCTTTTAATGCGGTTGAGCTCCTGCATGCAAAGACCCGGCAAGTTGCTGGGTCTTGTACATAAGAGTGAGCTCTATCGATTGTTTAGACTTGCATGAAAGGAGCTTCAGAAGCTTTCAGGCGCTTCACTGTTGCTTTCACGCTACCCGTATCAACAGAAATACCACTCGCATCAACAGCTGTGAATACTCGACCCGTCATGACCGCTTCACCACCATTGATAAAGACTTCAATCGATGAAGTATCAGCCAAGATACGCAGGCTCACTTTATCTGAATCAAGAATGACTTCACGCACGGTATCTTGAGCACGATTCAAGGTTTGGCTGCGATCTAGGATTAGACGCTTGGTTTCATAATCAGCTTTAAGCGTCACCTTGTGTTCGCTGCTCTCAAATAGGTTAAGTGTTTGACCCCACTCAAGTTCAAGCTCAAGATCAAACGACTTTCCTTGCGCATCAAAAGCATCTTGAGTCAGCATAATCTGTTGAGTTTCACTAACCAGCGAATCATGCTCGGCAATTGGCCATTGAATCAACTTACCATTTTCAAAACGCATTTCGCGCATTGTCGTCAGTTGATGAACCCAACCATTGTCTGTGCTTGGTTGGTCTATTTCATCAGGAAGCCCCATCCAACCGCACATAACACGGCGACCATCAGGCGTCAGCATCGTTTGAGGTGCGTAGAAATCGAAACCGTAATCTAGATGCTCGAACTCAGACACACTAAAACCGAAGCCTTCAGTCCACTGAGATTTAGCAATACCATTATGATGAGGAATCGTATTGTGTTGTGAGAACGACTCAATGCCCTGTGGACCGAGAACAGAGAACATCTGACCATTCAGCTCAAACATATCAGGGCATTCCCACATGTAGCCGAAATCGCCCAATTCATCACCATACAGAGAGTCAAACTCCCAACTTTTCAAATCATCTGATGTATAGACGACAAAGCGACCTTTGAGCTCGGTCGTTTGAGCACCAAGTAACATCAACCATTTGTCGTTGTGGCGAAGTATCTTTGGATCACGCACATGTTCTGTTGTACCTGGTGGCAGCTCACCGACCACAGGGCCGTGCTTTTCAAAGTTGATGCCGTCTTTAGACGTCGCCAAACATTGCGTGGTATGGCGATCACGCTCAGGCCCGATACGGGTGTTGCCGGTATAAAACAGCATCAACTCTTCGCCCATACTCAGCGCATGACCAGAGAAAACGCCGTGGCTATCAAACCAATCAGATGGAGTAAGTGGAATCGGCTGCCACTCCCAGTTAATTAAGTCTTTACTGGTCAAATGCGCCCAATGCTTATCTTTGTGTACACAAGCGTATGGATACCATTGGTAGAACATATGATATTGACCATCATGAAAAACAAAGCCATTTGGATCATTTAGCAAACCTTGAGGCGGTGATATATGCCATTGAGGACGGTACTCACACTCAACAGGGTCAGAGAAAGACTCAATCTGTTGAAGTTGTTGAGAAGCAATTCTCTTACCTACACATAGAAGCATGTCGTTCGTCACAGATTCAGGACGAGTGAATACCACTTGAGTTTCGCCAAGAACATCTTGAACAGTGTCGATTGACTCACTTGTTGCAATAAGTTGTGAATTTTTCACAGCGAAGATAAGTTGATCACCAGGAACTAGCACACGAGTGATATTCTCATTACCGCCACATAGGTCTATATACTTCTCAATGGACATTATGTTTACTCTGCGTTTGTTGGAAACTGATAGTTGGGAACGTTTGCAAATCTACAGAAATCAAATGAGGTCTGCAAGTACAACACGACACCCCATACCTTAATCGCGTGATCGAGCGCACAAAAAAGCCCGCATAGCGGGCTATTCAGGTTATTATTTCGTTTGACGTCTTCAAAAGGAAAGCTATGGGCTAGCAGGTTTCTCGGTCGATATTCTGGAATGTCAGAACAATCTTGCTCATCTCTTGCGGCTTACCTTGAATTAGATCCAACAACACTCTCGCACCATTTTCGCCCGCTTTATCAAAGGCATAGCTAAAAGTAGATAAAGAAGGAGACGCAACAAATCCCAATTCATCGTTACCTACACCAAGCAATTTCAGCTTATCACCAACGTCAATTCCTTTTTCTTTCAGTGCCTTAAGAGCACCCACAGCGATTCGGTCCGTTGCACAGAAAATACCTTCGACATCAGGGAACTGTTCAATTAAGGCTTTGGTGCTCTCATAACCAGACTCGATAGTGAACTCACCGTGGCTATGAAACAGCAGTTCTGTTCCTTTATTCATTGAAATTGCTTGCTTCAAGCCGTCAGAGCGCAGCTTATCTACTGCGTAATCGCTCTCTGCTACCCCAACGAAACCTAGCTTTTTACACCCCGCCGCCATTAATCGCTTGCCTGCCTCGAAGCCTACTCGCAAGTCATCGTGGACAATGCTCGGGATATTGAACAGTGAACCATCTTGGCCCACTAACACCACAGGAGCATTGGACTTCTCAATAGCGTCCACTAACTCGGCATCAACATGTGTCGCGTAAAGGACAATCCCTTCCACTCGCTTTTGGTTAAATAGTTGAATATATTCAATTTCTTTAGAAGTATCTTGCTGAGTACTCGCTAAAAGCACCTGCTTTCCAGCTTCCTCAAACACTCGGCTTAATCCATCGACGCCCTGTGAAGTTGCGTTCGAGGCGACACGAGGAACAATGATTCCAACTAGATTTGTCTTTTGTGACTTGAGATCTTTGGCAACCTGATTCACCACATAACCAACTTCTTTCACCGCAGCCATTACTTTGACTTTAGTTGCCTCTTTCACGCCATACTCGTTATTTACCACGCGAGATACAGTCGATTTTGACACTCCAGCCAGTTTTGCGACGTCATGTAAGCTAGCCATCTACATTCACTTCTATAACTTATTGGTAAGGTTTGCAAAAATATCAAAATTCCAGCTCAAATTCACCGTCAACACGGCAGAGAACCACATAAAATTGACGATCAACATCACAGAATTCTATACATACCTTTGACGACCGTTCGGTATTTTTGAAAAATCCACCTCGCAAACGTTCCCAAAAGTATTCAACACCTTTTTCGAACTAAACATTGAAAATACAAAAAACAACAACCGGGGTTTGGAATGAATTATCCTGTTATTGCAAAACAACTGCTTGAGCTTCTAGGTGGTAAAGACAACCTACAAGCGCTTGCGCACTGTGCTACACGCCTTCGTTTGGCGCTAAAAGACGAATCAATTGTCGATGAAGATGCAATTGCTGACCTTGATGGCGTGAAAGGTCAATTTAAGGTTGCGGGTCAGTACCAAATTATCTTTGGTTCAGGCATCGTAAACCAAGTACATGCTGAGCTGAGCAAACTCACGGGCATGTCAGAAATGACTAAGTCTGAAGTCGCTTCTGCAGGTGCACAGAAACAAAACGTTGTTCAGCGCGCAGTAAAAGGTCTTTCAGATATCTTTGTACCGATTATCCCAGCGATCGTTGCAGGCGGTCTGTTGATGGGTATCTTCAACCTGCTAACTGCACAAGGTTTATTCCTTGAAGGTCAATCACTGATTGATGCAAATCCTGGTCTTGCCGATCTTGCTAGCATGATCAACACCTTTGCCAACGCACCTTTTGTTTATCTTCCAGTTCTATTGGCATTCTCTGCAAGCAAGAAGTTTGGCGGTAACCCATTCTTGGGAGCGGCACTTGGTATGCTAATGGTTCACCCTGACCTACTAAACGGCTGGGGCTTCGGTGGTGCAAGCGTTGCAGGCACGATCCCTACTTGGAATATCTTCGGTTTTGAAATCCAAAAAGTAGGTTACCAAGGCTCTGTACTCCCTGTTTTAGTATCAGCATTCATTCTCGCGAAAGTAGAAAATGGTCTACGTAAAGTTATCCCATCGGTACTGGATAACCTGCTCACACCAATGCTAGCTATCTTTATTACCGGTTTCCTAACATTCACATTAGTGGGTCCATTCACTCGCGATATCGGCTTTCTACTGGGTGACGGTCTTAACTGGCTATACGACTCTGCAGGCTTCATTGGTGGTGCACTGTTTGGTTTGATCTACGCACCATTCGTAATCACGGGCATGCATCACAGCTTCATCGCTATCGAAACTCAGCTGCTAACCGACATCGCGGTAACTGGTGGTACGTTCATCTTCCCAATCGCCGCAATGTCAAACGTGGCTCAAGGTGCCGCATCACTTGCGGTTGGTTTTACGACGAAAGACACGAAACTAAAAGGTATCGCGATGCCTTCTGGCGTCACGGCACTGCTTGGTATTACAGAACCTGCAATGTTCGGTGTAAACCTAAAACTGCGTTACCCATTCATAGCAGCGATCATCGGTGCAGCATCAGCAAGTGCATTCGTGACTCTGTTCCACGTGAAAGCTCAAGCACTAGGTGCCGCTGGTCTACCAGGTATCATCTCAATTGTTCCAGGCAAACTAGGCTTCTTTGTTGCAGGTATGGCAATCGCATTTGGTGTCGCATTCGTGCTAACGCTAGTACTATCAGCAAACGAGAAACGCAAAGCTAAACTGGCTACAGCGTAATAGAACCTTAAAAAGTGAGTTCCGAGTAACGAAGCGCCTACGATGAAAATTTTGGGCGCTTCTGAGCTCGGGTGCGCATAATGCTTCAGGTTCAGATAAATAGGGTTTTGCTGTTTATTATTTTAAGCACGGCCTAGTTTACTTTCTTGTTTGCTCTCTAACATTTTAAGGTCCGCATTGATTATCGCGTGTTCAAAGTCTTTTCTGTTAGTGAATAAACAATACCCAGGAGCAACCGAGACACCTTCATCAATAAATGGCAACTTACTACTCGACTGAAGAACCAAAGCGTCGGCTATTTTTTCATAGATCTTAACCGCTCCCTCTTCATCGCAATGCTTTAGTACGACCACGAATTCATCTCCGCCCATACGTATCACGCTATCTTCTCTACGAACACAGCTCTTGATGACATCACAAATCATCTTAATCGCGAGATCACCATAGTCATGCCCGTAATTGTCATTGATCATTTTGACATTATTGCCATCCAGATAAAGAACAATACCGCCTTGGTCCAATGAAGCGTCCTTCATCAAAATTAAATCAATGTAATCCCAATTAAACACTCCCGTAAGATTGTCCGTTATAGAACGCTCTGTTTTCTCTCTTATAAGCTCATTCTTGGATTGTAAGTTGAGCACCATGTAAAAAATGATGGAGATGAATAACCATGCTGCGAAGGTAATTGGGACTATTGTATGGAGCGGAGCGAAGAGTGCGTGTCTCTCAATGAGGACATAGTCAAACCGAGAAGGTTGAAAAAATACAACGTCACTATATCGGTTTAAAAAAGAGGTGTGGTCATTGGCATTTAGCTCGATAAACCTAAATGGCGTGTCCCCAAACTTGATACTGTCGATATTCACTGACAAGCCTCGTTATAAAACAACTGATTTGCCATGTAATGCTTAAGCTAACCTACACCGGTAGAGCGAGGCTATTAACTCGTTTAGAGCATTTTCGTATTTGACGACGGTCAGCATACCTCTGAACAAAAGCCACTCACGATATTGTGAGTGGCTTTCTCGTTTATTGCATCTCGCCTTTCATACGACGTCTAATTTAACGCTTTATCTAGAAATACAGTGCAACCGTTCCGCAAATAGCAAGAAGCAGAGTCGCGTACCAGAACATTTGAACTTTCGAGTCCAGTACATAAATATTGATGTAGTTGAGCTCATCTTTTGCCGTTGTCGCAAACTCTTCGTAGCTCACCGCCAATGCTTGACCTACATTCTGTTGAGCCTTACGCATGTTCTCGTAAGCAATGCCAACTAGGTTGTAGTCTTCGTGCGAATCTTTAGGCAGCTGTTTTAAGCTGTCCCAAACCATCATTCGAGAGTGATATTCATCATCACTCACACAATTACGAACTCGCAAATCATATTCACGTTCACTACGCTCGCGCATCATACGCTTTGGGCATAAGTTGATTAGTTCTTTCAAAAGAATTACTCCAAGTACTCATCATAGTAAGCTGGGTTAAGCCCCAAACTGTGGTAAAATACTCAAAGGACAAAGCGGGCTTAGCTTTATGATGCGCCGCAGTTTAGTAGTGAGGATACTTATCAACAAATCATGATGTTTGTCGATAAAACAAAAAAGGCTGATGTAAACACACCAGCCTTCGAAATCATTCACAATGAATATTAAAACTTGTAGTTCGCACCTACAGAAACAAATAAGAAATCAGAGTCGTAATAGTTGATGTTTGAGTCGATTTTATTTGCACCCATCAAAGTCACTAGACCCCAATCTTTTGCACCGAAGATCTCTGCGTATTCATAAGCGAAGAATAAGCCGTATTGCTTGTCTTCACGTGTCACGTCATATAACGGGTTAACCGCATCATAGTCACGCTTGCGAGCATCCAGCGTCACCGCATAACTATGGTGGCCAATAACTTTCGCATAAGAGATTTCAGCTTTGTATGAATCATAAGAGAGCGCTTCACCATCGGCATCAGACTTCGCATAGGTGAAAGACGGTCTTACTGCGCCCATCTTATTTGGTAAGAAGTACAGGTAATCAACTTTCATGCTCGCGTACTTGCGATCGCGCTGCAGAAGCTCGGCCTCTTCTGCTGTTAACACTTCACCATCTGTTGCGATAATTTCCGTTTGCGCATCTTCACCAGAGTTATCTTCATCAACTTCAGCAACACCAAACCCAAAATCAACACCAAACGCCGACCCCATTAAATGGTCAACTTTAATGCGACCCGCATTTCCTGAAAGATCAGTCTTTTTACGGTTCTCATTGATTGCGTATGGATCGGCCCAAACTTCGGTAGAAACCAGTGTTGGTAAGGTTGAGAACGCAACAGTTGTACCGTCTTTAAACTGATAGCGATAACCCAGTTCAAACGCTAGAGAACCCGTCGCGATCTCTTCGCGAGAAGTACCCAAGAACAGTTGATGATTAAGCTTGCTACCGAAAGTGTAATCTACGTTACCCAGTAGGCCAGCGATACCGTCACCATCAACCTCGTTATTCGCTTCGTCACTAGACTCGGCTTTCGAAGTAATGTCCTGCTGATAAGCACTGTGGTTGGTGCTGAAGTTATTGGTATCTCGGTAGTAACCTGCGAGTAAGTTCACTTCACCAGAAAAGCCTGTTTCTGGAGCCAAAGCGGCGATTGAAGAACCGGAGACTAGGCTAAGAGAAATAATTGCTGCACTGCTGTATTTATTCATTGTGTTAATTGGCTGCTGTTTACTTGGAATCGTTGAATTTGCAGTACTTTAACAGCCTGATATTTATTCAATACCGGAAAACTACTGCAAAAATAAAAAGGTGCTCCAAAGAGCACCTTCAAATGCGAAGTAAGAATTTAATTAAAAGAAGTAATAAGCGTTAGCAAAGACGTAAGTTTCTTCATCATTGCCTGCTTCAACGTCGATATCTTGGCGAATATCCATCCCCATGCTGATGACGTCAGTCGGGTTATATTTAGCTGCGATGTTTACATAACTCGCTTCAATATCTGATTGACCATCTTGTTCTTCTTTTGCATAAGCGTAGCCCATCGCAAGCGTTAGTTGTTCATTCAGAGCGTATGCAGAAGAGACGTAGTAGCCCGTTTCTATGAAGTCTGTTGTATTACTTTCAACATCAGACTGACCATTTTCTTGCCATGCATTCATGCCAAGTTGGAATTGTCCAAAGGTTGCGTTCCCAGTGATTGTCGCTAGGTCATAGTCAGCATCATCACGAGCTTCGTAACCTGCATAAACATTAAACACTTCATGTTCGAAACCCAGGTAGCCATTGACACCCTTATCAGCGTCAGAGTGTGTTTCGTCTGTTTCAAAATACGAAAGGCCATAAGCAATCCCTGATGTTGAGCCTTGGAACTTCACAACATTGAATGCGTCAGATGCGTCATCAACAGACGTACCAAACTCATGTGTAAAGTCACCAGCACCATCAACAGCATCTAAAGCGGTGTCATTTTCCCAACCAAAAGAAGCAACACCGTAACCTGTATCAATACCGAACCAAGCTTTATCAATATCTGTGTTCAGATCTGTCTCTGACGGGAATGGTGCATCCTCATCGGTGGTGTAGTTCAGCTCAAGGTCAGCTTCAACATAGCCAACTAAACGGTTGTTGCGATAATTTACAGCTAGCGTTAATCCCGTTGCCCAATCATCGTAGATAGCTTTGGATTTAGTATCGTAATAACCACCTAGGCCAAAAGCACCAGATACAGAGAACTGATCTTTATGAACCGGATCAAACTCGAACACTGGCTTGCTATTTTGAGAAGTCGTGTCTGCAGCGAATACAGCCGAAGAGATAGCAGCGATGCTCAGTGCAATAATGGTCTTTTTCATGATGTGCCCTTTATTCGTTTCTTAACGTATTAATTACCAAGCGTGTTTGCTTAGTAAGTGGGCGTATTATGTGGAGAGGCTCACAATTAAAATACGGAAAAACTACTGCATCAATATAGATTTAACAAAATTAAGTAAATTTACTTAAAAGAACATCATTGAATTAAATTTAACACCAAGAATAAGGGGTTTAATCTACTCAAAAAGACAAAATCAGTATAATTACTGCATTTGAATTTTGGATTTATAATTTGTTTATTTAAATATTTTTCCTGATATTATCTAAAACAGTTAAATAATAATTAAATATTCAGTTGAATTTATAACGAGCAACGCAATGAACTCTTTATCTACATTAAGCCTAACGGCTAAGGAAACCATTAAACGCAACATACTTAGAGGAATACACCAGCCTTCTGAGCATCTAGCCGTTTCAAAGCTAACAAAAAGATATGAAATAGGGGCTTCTCCAATGCGTGAAGCGCTATTTCTTCTCGACAAAGAAGGCTATGTCACCATGGAAGCGAACAGAGGCTGTTATGTAACCCCCCTCACTTTCGATGAACTGGAAGACGTAAAAGAGTCACTGTTGATTACGGGGAACATAGTCATCGCTAAGGCCATAGAAAACGCTGACGAGAACTGGCAAATTGCTCAACTAAAGTTTTGTAATCAATTGAATCAAATAAAAAATCCAATTGGTGGTGAAGGGGATATGATTGACACGCTCATTCAGTTTTATAGCTCACTTCTCACCAACCACAAAATGGCGTCTATGGCAGACTTTCTTATGCGTTTGATTAATCGCTTTGCAAGATATGTTCATACCTTCGTTTCATATGAAGATGCAGAGCGTTTTCTTGAATTAGATAAAATGCGCAACATTTCAAATCTTAGCCTTACTGGCGATAAGAAAGCAGCCATCGCATACTTTGAAGCACACCTAGAAACATTAGTAGAACACGTGCGCTTCGGTATGCTCAAGAGAATCGGCGAGGAAGGTTTAACGGTATAAACTGGAAATAACGTTGAAAATCAGATTTACGTTAAAAACCCTAGCACAAGCTAGGGTTTCTTATTTGTGCCCCACTAAAAACCACTCACCAAACTGCCATAATGGGAATATCAAAGAGCAAACCAGAGTTTAATCCAGGTCCTTCTGCTGTTTCGAGCCACTTCCCCAGCTTGGTTTTGATATTTCGCCTGTTGCCAGCGCCCTATAAGCACATCAGAGCTACTACCCTCCGTTTGCCTGTTGTTTAATGTCGCTTCTAACAGTACCAGCTGCTTATTTTGTTGTCTTTTTCGATACAATAATGCCTCAGCTCTTGCATCTTCTCTTTTCCATACAGATAGAAAAAACAGCCAACCGATAGGCAATGCTTGTTTCTGAGCTAAAGTTTGATATTTATTGATGCTAAGAATAATCAATACAATGAGAGCTAAGCTACCGACTAATACCCCACTCAACACCATCCAGTGCATACGAATATAACTTGCTGTCGTGTGCTTAATATCAAGCTGGACCCCGCCTAAAACGACTGTCTTTGCTACATCTGCCGATGGAGACCAAATAGAGAGTTCATTATCGGGAATCTGAACCTGCCCCGCATCGTTAATGACGTAAATTTCTTTATCTATGCGACTAGCACTGTATACACCGCGATTTTGTGTATCTTGATATTGAGACGATTCTGTATATTTAATGATCTGCGAGGATTCAAATTCTGGCAACAGCTTTGGAATCAAGGTAGCCGTCGCGTTATCAATAGAGTAGGTTACGGTTCGCTCGATGGCATCCCCTACATGCAGCTCTAATTCGTCCAGATGGCTAAACTGTTGAGGTTCACCATTCGTCGGAATATGAGTCCAAACCTGAGTGAATTTTGAGTTCTCACCAACAATCCAATTCGCATCCTCATTAACAGCTGTCATTGCTTCAACATCGAACTCAAAAGGCTGAGTAATCAATTGACCAGCAACATTACCTTCGTCTCCCCTTACCGCAAGGTCAATCACAATGCTAGGGACATAAAAGCGCCCTTCTTCTAAAGGGTAAACCACCATCTCCCACACCTGCTTTGAATATTTGCGGCCGTTCGTTCTTTCTATAGAGTTGGTAGCAAATGAAGAACGCTGCATCACCAAAGCATTATGTACATCAAAGCGGTGAACTCGGGTGCCTTTGGTGAACCAGGTATCGGTCATCACCTCTATATTCACGACCACTTGCTGATTGGGAACGATTGTCGTTGTTGGTGCTATTGTCGCGTTCACAACCACACGTTTTTGTTGAGATAGTTGCATCAGTTGTTCTTGCTGACTGGTACTTGCCCATGCGATGTTCATTGTACTGACTAGCAAAGCAACAAAGGCAACAACAGATTTATTCAGTGTTTTCATGACTAATCCTCATTGCCTATGGTAAACGACTCAATTCAACGTCTTGTGAGTCGTACCCGTTCGTACCCACCCCTTTTTCTAATTGAAGGTAAAACTTATTCGAAAGAAAGGGGGCTAGATTGGTTTCTACTCGGTTCATCCACTTGTCATTCATCGCTTCACTGTTCAAAATATCTGTAGCCGAAAGTTTTTCTGCCAGAATCTGATCTTGCTGTACTAACTGCTCAACACCATCTGACTTTTTCGGTTTGTCACCCAATTCTTTACTTTTTTGTCGCTCATTGCTTTTCGCTTGGCCTTCGCTGAACTTATTGATGTATTCGACAATTTTTAGTACGACGTCAAGGTTGGCTTTTACGGTTGCATTTTCTGGGTAGTGGACTTGCATTGATTGATACCAATCTCGCGCTTTTACATATTCCTTTTGTCTTGCTAAAGAAGCGCCGACACCAAGTTGAGCATCTAAAGTATCAAGTCTGAGGTAATAATTTTTCGCCAACTCATATTCACCAGCCTGATAGTAAGACTCCGCTTTCCAATGATAATCCTCAAAGGTTTCTGCTGCTTGGAGATACTCTTCATTGTTATATAAGTACTGCCCCTGCTGATCTTTACTCAACCACAGATCAAAGAAAACGAAGTCCCCGGCATAAGTAGATTCAGAGTGAAAGGCAGAAAACAACACCACCAACGGCAAGCACCACTGTACGACCCAGCCTTTACGTGCCCAGAGCAAATAGATCGGAACCATTAACCAAACCACCATGTAACCTGAATCAAGCCAGGGCTCGGATTCTTCACCATTCAGCTGAGAGCTTGCTGATACTTTTTTCAATAATTGAGTGATATCTGAATCATCGGATTCAAAGCGAACATACTCCCCGTCTATCGTACTCGCGAGCCGCTCCAAGCTGTCTTCATCCAATGGCATTGCGGCTTGACGCTTATTTGACCCGATTCCCCAGATTAAAAGTTGATGTTCTGTTTCAGTAAAATATTGTTGCCAGCTATCAAACTGATTGACGTTAACGGCATCAGAAACAAGAAGCACCGTTGCATTACTGGGGTGATTACGTAATAACGAACTGACCACAGAAAGCGAGTAGTGTTCAAACTTGCCCTCTCGAGGCATCACATCAGGGTGTATACCATCCAATAATGGCTTAAATACCGCCTTATCTTTCGTCAAGGGCATCGCAAGATGTGCACTGCCCGAATAAACCACTAATGAGGTTAAGCCTGCGTTGCGCTGTTCAATCAATTGATTGATCTTTTGCTTGGCTCGATATAGTCGTGACGGCGCGATATCATTTTGCAACATAGAATCTGACACATCGAGAATCACCACCAAAGCAGAGTTGTCTTCACTGATTGGCGATACCTGACGCTGCCAGCTTGGTCCTGCAGCCACTATAGCCGCTAAGACACCCAGCAATCCGAGTAAAATAGTAGGAGTATTGCGTCGCCAACGCCCATGACCAACCAATAAAGCACGCCTAAGGTGGGAGGGAATAGCTTTAACATCACTCGATAATTCACTCCCTTGCTTCAACTTATAGGCAATGAGTAACAGAAAGGGCAACAATAGCAGCAACCATTCCGGTCGCATAAAGTGAAATGCTTCCATCAAACTTGTGCTCCTATTTTTGGTCTATTGCGTCTAATGCTCATAACAATCACAAAGCAGAGGTGAAGCAAAAAAATGGCGATCACTGGAATGTAGTGAAGAGATACGCTCTGTTGGTAGGTAAAACTCTCAAACAATTTAGGCTCCAACTCATCCAGCACCACATAGATATCGTTTAATGACTCAGCAGACATCGCTAAGAAAGCTTCGCCACCTGTTAACGCAGCCGCTTGATTAATGACATCCATATCAATCGCTTCATCGCCGGATGAGGCCAAAGAACCCATCGCTACCATATGAACACGAATTCCTTTTGCGGCTGCAACCTTGGCAGCATCAATAGGAGGAACCAAACTGTCGGTATCATTGCCATCGGTGAGCACAATCATCACTTTTTCTTGATTCGAAGAGTCACCGCTTTCTTCTAAGAAGGTTTTAATACCCAAACCGATAGCGTCGCCTAGACTGGTGCTTTCACCGGCCATCGCGACTTCAGTTTGATGGAGAAGCTCCAGCCAAGCTGCGTGATCAAGTGTGAAGGGGGACTGCAAAAATGCCGAATCGCCGAACAAAATAAGGCCCAACCGATCCCCTTCCCGTCTCTGACTAAAAGACTTAAGAACCTGTTTTGCGCTGTCTAAGCGGGTTTGAGGTTGGCCAAATTCATCCGTGAAATCTTGCGTCACCATCGAACCCGAGAGATCGACCACCAGCATAAGGTCGCGACCTGATCGCTCGTAGGTTTGTGGGTCTAACATCCACACCGGCTTGGCGGCAGCAAGCACTAACATCAACCAACCAAAAGCAATGATTGCTTTTTGTGGACGTATCACTCTTGCTGTCTGCGCACCCGGCTGTGGTTTAATCCCTAACTCATTCACTAACACATTGAAAAAAGGCACTTTAATTGCCTGCTGTCGTGAAAGGTAACTAGGAGCTAGCTTGTACACAAATAAGGGCAAAGGCAATAACCACAGGGCTTCAAGTACTTCAAAGGAAATCATTTCAACTCCTTAGTGTGATGCTTTACCCAGGTATGAATCGCATCAATAAGCTCATTTAACTGGTGTGAGTCCCAATTCTCATGAGCTGGGTTATATAAGCTACGCTGCCATACAACAAACAGAGGCTGTTTGAAATCAATTTCGTTGCAAGTGCGATCAAGGACCTCAAGCCAATCGCGGTCGTACACACTTGCTATTTCTAGATTTGGGTATGCTTGCATCGCTGTGTGCTTTGCGATTTGATTCAGCTGTTGAAGTGTTATTTGAGGCTCATTTAATACCTGACAGTCAAAGGTTAATTGTTTGAGCTGTCTAATCGCCTCACGCCGGTACCCCTGCTGTTTGAATTCTAACCACGTGCGATAACACCAAAACGAAACCAATAAACAAAACGCTACAGCCACGACCTTCCATCCCGTGGTTTGTGGCATCCAAGAAATTGCAGTAGGAGATAGTGGATCAATAAAGTGTTCTAGAAGGCTGTTGTTAGACACGGCGATTCCCCATCATTTGTTGGATAAGGTCACGCTGATGAGTACCTGTAGTGGAAAGCTCAATCATTGGAAAACCATTAGCCGCAAACAGAACCCTTAAACGATCCGATTTTTGATTGTGCTCTTGGTTATAACGAACCAATTGTTCAGCGTACTCGTCGCCCAATAACACTTGGTGGTCACCATCACTCATTAACAAAGACTCAGAAGGATTAAGATCCATTTCCAGAGGATCTCTAATTGCAACACCCAATACATCATTGTGTTGCTTTAGCCACTGCAGTTGCTTTATTGTGCTTTCTTGCAGATTATAGAAATCTGTCAGCACAATAATCAGAGCCCCTTTTGGCTTCATGATGGCAATGTCTTTTAGCGCTTTTTCAATTTGCGATTGAGGACTTGAATCAACACGACCCTGCGCGGATAAAGACTGATTCATCTGTTCTATTTTACCTAGTATCTGGTAAATGTGGTCACGGCTACGACGTGGTGGGAACAAATCAATAGATTCGTCGCCGACGAGTACGGCGGCCAATCGGTCACCACTTTTTACACAGCTGAACGCACATGCAGCGGCGACTTCAGCACTCACCACTGATTTCATTGTGTCGACCGAAGAGAAAAACATGTTAGAGCCTTGGTCAACAACCAAGTAAACGGGACGATCTTTTTCCTCCGAGAATACTCTTACATAAGGCTCCCCAGTCCGTAGAGTCACCGCCCAATCGATATTGCGTGTATCATCGCCCGCTTGATAATGACGAAACTCTTCAAAACTCAAGCCACGCCCACTAAAACTGGAAAAATGCCTACCGACTAACCGAGACCCGAACTTGGCGCTCGGTGGCAGCACCAATTGCTGAGCAAGGTGCTCCGTTTTGAGTAACGCTTGTAAGTCACTGTAGACCCTTGAATCGACATGATCTTTTGACATCAGTACGCCTTATGCCAGCGGCACCACTTTCAACAACTCATCTACGACATCGGCCTTTGATACGCCAGAAGACAGCGCCTCAAAGCTCAACGAAATTCGGTGACCAAGCACTGAGTGAGCAACGCTTCTCACATCGTCAGGTGTGACATAATCACGCCCCTGAAGCCAAGCGTGCGCACGGCTACAATTATCCATTGCAATAGAGGCGCGAGGACTGGCTCCGACCAATAGCCAGTGGCTAAGTTGACTATGAGGAAAAGTTTCCGGTTGCCTTGTGGCATGCGTCAAAGAAGCAATATAGGTATCGATAGATTCTGAACAGTAAATGCATTTCACTTGCTGTTTTGCTTGACGGATATCATCAACACTTAATTCCAAAGTACTATTGTTAGTTGAGTGATTATCGATTGTTTGTTTACCACTGCTAGGCAGTTCTCCTAATGCTTCTTGACGAACCAGACGGATAATGTCCATCTCTGACTCTAGCGTTGGGTAGTGCACATCGACCTTCATTACGAAGCGATCCATCTGCGCTTCAGGCAATGGGTAGGTTCCCTCTTGTTCGATTGGGTTTTGCGTTGCAAGCACCATAAATGGTTCAGGCAGAGAAAGGGTTTGACCATTAGTCGTTACCGTACCTTCTGCCATCGCTTCAAGCAATGCTGCTTGCACTTTCGCTGGTGCGCGGTTGACCTCATCGGCAAGTAATATTGAGCTAAAGATCGGGCCAGGTTGAAACTTCAACGTACCGGTGTCTTTATCATAGACATTTGCGCCGGTGACATCAGATGGAAGCAGATCTGGAGTAAACTGTACGCGTTTGAAGTCAATATCTAATGCCGTTGCAAGAGACTTCACCGAACGCGTTTTTGCGGTTCCCGGCAAACCTTCTAGCAGTACATGACCACCCGTTAAAAGTGCAATCACCAATGATTGTGTCAGGTGCTCTTGCCCTACCACACTTTGATTCACCGTTTTTATTAGGTTTGATACGGATTCCAAACAACGATTTTCAGTCATAATCTGCCTTTACTGATACGAAGAAACTAAATCTTGGACAATGTACGCTGGAGCGACTAGCTCTAGTTCAGCAATACAAGTTGAAGCGTCATCTTTAATAGCCAGCAAGATGTCGCATTTTGCGTACAAATGAGTCGGGTCTTGAGAGCCTTGATAAGCGATATCAAAAAGTTCAGTTGCACGTTTCGGTTGGGTGTCACGTATCGCTGTCGCTAACGTATAAGCATACGTAGAATTCAATGGAGACAATGAGTGCGCCATTTCAAAGCTGCTCTGTGCCTTCTGGTACTCTCCAAGCGAGTAATTCAACTTGGCTATCTCATAGTAAAGGCTAGACTCGCTTGGATGCACGACTAGCGCCTCTTCCAGTGTTTGTCGTGCTACTTCGCCACCTTGACTTTGTAGTTGAATCTTTGACAAGCCAATAATCACACGCATATCTTCACTCGAATGATTCAGATTGATAAGGCGTTCTTCAGCTGCGTTTAAATTACCAGTAGCATGTTCGACCCACGCGAGTTCCAGCTCACTCTCGACACTTTTCGGAAGATTTTTTTCCAAATGTTCAATCGATTTTTCTAACGATAATCTCATCGGCTTATCAAACTCTTGCCAATGAGGAAGCAATGAAAAGATCGCGGCTTTCTGTACGGATAGATCAACATCTGTAGTCAGTGGGTACATCAAGTCCCATTTACCAATCACAGACCAATGTGCCGCCGCATCAATGGCTGCCACGCGCATTCTTGGCGCAATCTCGCGCGAGGCGCGGCTCACAGCGATTAACGCATTTGGTCCATCAAAGCCACGTAATGCGCGAGTTGCATCAACCCTTAAATCTAAAGGTTGATTAGTATCCTGAGACCAGCTTGCCAAGTCTTTTTCACTGGTAACCGGGGCTTCAGCTGCCGCTAGAAAATCAGTAAAAAACACCGAAAACAGTACGATAAATAGGACTCTCAACACGGTTATGCCTCTACATAGAATCTAACTGTTTTTTAGAATCAAAGCTCATTTTAGAATCTAGGTTCTTTTTAGAGCCTGAATGTTTTGCGAGGTCTGAGGGCTTTGCGGAATCTGAGTGCTTTGCAATCAATGCTTCCAAACTCATCGCATAACCGTGAGCTAAATAGATATCGACTGTTGGTTCGAGATCTTGCTTCGCTAACCATAGGTTTAGTGCAACCAATAACTCATCAAATTGAGCGTCATCCGATTGATTCAAATAACCTAAATAATTAAGATCCTTTGCTAAATCCGAATACGCAATAGTAGGCAATTTTAAGTCTTTAAAATGAGGCTGAACCGACATCGAAAACGCTTCTTCCGCGGCTTTTGCACGATAGTATCCTGCCTTATAGAAATCCAGTTCTTCACCACATTTGGGGTCATCTGGATGCTTTTGACACAGGTTGAAAAACACGGCGTAATCACCATAAGCTTTTGCCTTGTAGTCGAAAGCTTTGTCGTTAAATTGTTCGATAATTGGTTTATCAAAGAAGTTCACTGAATCGTGTTCTGCCACAACTTGTGATTCCCCACCGGCAATCACATTGGAGCTCATCACCATTAGTAAAACGATTTTTGTTAGCTGGCTCATTGGTCGTTTCATCTCAAACCCTATTTAAGCTGATATTTCATTGCGTGTGAGTTAATACCCTTATGTACCGGGTAACCCATTGTGGAGACGATCATTGATACATAGGGATCAATATGGGTGAAGAACTGCTTCCAGCCCGCACACAAGTAGTTCAAGCCAGCTTCTCCCGCAAGCGTCTTAGTGAAGCGGTTCTTTGGACACTCGCCATAACAAGCAAACTGGTAGGTACACTCACGACACTGCGAAGGCAGGCTAGCCTCCTTCTCTTTACCAAAGGTCTCTTGCCCTTGTGAGAACTGCATGTCTTCTAGCTCAGAATCATGAATGTTGCCGAGTTTATATTCAGGATAAACATAATGGTCACAAGCAAATACATCGCCATTATGTTCAATCGCTAACCCCTTCCCACACATTGGTGCAAGGGTACAAAGTGGATTAACACGCCCCATCCAGGTTTCTACACACGCTTCAAAGTACGGTACATTTATCTTGCCAATATCGTTTTCTAACCACTCATCAAAAATGGTGCACAAGAAGTTGCCCCACTGAAATGGTGATACACACCATGCTTCAACGACAGAGTTAGGGTGATTCGGCTCGAGCTCAGGCATACCTTGAAATAAAATTTCGTCCTCGCTCCAGCGCTGTGGTGCAGTATCTCGGAACGATTTTGGCTCAACAATTGGGATAAATTGCATCTGGGGAGAACGTACTTCATCACGTAAGAAACGATAGACTTCAAGTGGATTGGCACCCGTCAAGTTGTTGACACAGGTTAACGTTGCAAAGTTCACGTTGTACTTATGCAGGATATCCAAACCTTTCATCGTTTGCTTGAACGTACCACGGCCCGATCGATTAGTACGGTATGCATTGTGGATCATCTCTGGCCCATCAATACTCAACCCAACTAAGAAGTTATTCTTACTCAGGAACTTACCCCACTCATCAGTAAGAAGAGTGCCGTTGGTTTGCAGGTTATTTTCAATCGTTACACCTTTAGGGCAGTATTTCTTCTGTAGGCGTACGACGTCACGGAAGTAATTCACACCCAACAGCGTCGGCTCACCGCCTTGCCAGTGGAATACAATCTCATGATGATTTTGCTGTTCGATGTATGACTTAATGTACGTCTCTAACATCTCTTCAGACATACGACTGCCACATCCTGTTTCGTGGCCAAGAAGCTCTTCCTTGCTCAAGTAGTAACAATAAGTGCAGTCGATATTACATGCAGAACCGATTGGCTTTGTCATAATATTCATGCGCTTAGATGGCATATTTGGCTGATAACTACTTAGCTGGATACTCATAGGGACTCCCATTCTCGATTTACACTAATAGTATGAAGAGGGCGGTTTTGAGTAATCAGTATTTATACTGCTTATGAAACCAATTTATTTAGCGCAAAAAAAACCACACCCTAAGGTGTGGTGAAAATACATCTAAAAATGAATATTCCGAGTTTGCTTAAATAATTAAGCAGAAAGAATGACACTGGAAGTGATATTTCGGTGTCATTGTGTAACGAACTTATTATTGATTAACTCACTCTATATCCATAGCGTAAAACTACTGCAATTATTGATACTCAGGTAAATTATTTTGAGCAATAAAAAAGAGGCAAGCGAATGCTTGCCTCTTTGGTTACTCATTCCCGATAAACGAGTTTATATTATTGATATTGAGCGCGTTGCCAGATGTTCATTTTCTCAACGATTTGGTCGATTGAGAATGAGCCCGGTACTTGACGTGGTGGGAACTCTTGGAACGTCTGTAGGAACTGGAACGTTTGAGCAGCACCCATGTACATCATTGGCAAGTGCTCTACGCGCCAGTTTTGGTAGCCAGTACTTTCATGCAGTGCAATCTCGTACGGGTCTTGACGTAGGTTGAAGATATACGGGAAACGTAACTCTTCAAAAGAACATGACCAAGTTTCAATACCGTGACAGTTGTTCACTGTGTACATTACTTTCCAATCACCAAAGCGGATTGCAGAGATGTCACCGTTATCTGTCGCATAAATAAAGTTCTTACGTGGCCAATCTGGGTTGTTATCAGCCGTTGTATTCTTACCTTCACGTAGCTCAGGCATTAGGTTGTAGCCGTCAAGGTGAACCTTGTACTCTTTACCGTTAAGCTTAGTACCTTTCTTCAGCTTCTCAGCCAACTTAGGCTCACCTGCTGCTGCAACAAATGTTGGCGCCCAATCTAAGTGTGAAGCGATTTCATTCGCAACGCTACCTGCTGGGATCTTGTCCGGCCAACGCATCATCGCTGGTACACGGAAACCACCTTCCCAAGTAGAGTTCTTCTCACCGTAGTAGCGTGAAGTACCGCCGTCTGGCCACCCCCATTTCTCTACACCGTTATCCGTAGTGTATGAAACGATGGTGTTGTCAGCGATTTTAAGCTCGTCTAGTTTGTCTAGCAGTTGACCAACCATGTTATCGTGCTCAACCATGCCGTCGCCGTATAGACCACCACGCTTAGAGATGCCTTTTGACTCCTCTTTTAGGTGAGTCCAAACGTGCATACGCGTTGAGTTGTACCATACGAAGAATGGTTTTTTCTCTTTATGTGCGCGATCGATGAAGTCTAGAGCTGCTTCTAGAGTCTCTTCATCTACCGTTTCCATGCGTTTGATAGTTAGTGCACCAGTATCTTCGATGCGACCGTCAGCGTAAGAATGAATTACACCACGAGGGCCGAATTTCTTCTTGAACGCTGGGTTTTTAGGGTAATCTGGATGCTCTGGCTCTTCCTCAGCATTCAGGTGGTATAGGTTACCGAAGAACTCATCAAAACCGTGCTCTGTTGGCAGTTGTGAATCTAGGTCACCTAGGTGGTTCTTACCGAACTGACCTGTCATGTAACCCTTGTCTTTCAGCATTGTCGCAATAGATGGATCTTCAGGTTTCATGCCTTGTTTCGCACCAGGCATACCAACCTTAGTCAAACCTGTACGGATTGGGTGTTGGCCTGTAACGAAAGATGAACGACCTGCTGTACAAGATTGGTCACCGTAGAAGTCAGTGAATAAGACACCTTCGTTTGCAATACGGTCGATGTTTGGAGTCCAGTGACCCGCTTGACCGCGAGTGTACGCAGAGATGTTATCAATACCAATGTCATCACCCCAAATAGCAAGGATGTTTGGACGTTCAGTATCAGTAGTAGCAAAACTAGCCATAGAAGTCGCGGTTAAAGCCGCACCCATTGCTAGCTGTAGAAATGTTTTTTTCTTAAACATAGCTCAGACCTAATTGTTGTAAGGATATTTGAATCGGGAGCTATTATTTGTGAATAATTTAAAATGGTAAGCAGTACATTTACTGCAACACAAAAAGTTAATTTAAAAAGTTGACCTAAATCATTACATATTAGAGATGAGAGAGTAAGCGCGTTTAATTAAATCTTCGCTATCTTTCTCGCAAGACCCCGAAGTATTTATTTCTCCACTCTCCTCTTGATCAATTAGTTCAGAATTTTCCAACATACATCGATTCAATACACTTAATAACAAGGCTGATATTTCTTGGGATTGATCATGAGAGTATCCATACGCACGTAAGGATTTGAATGCCTCTTCTCTAATTTTTAATATTTCAAAATCATTCAACTTCATTATTGTTCATACTATAAATTATTATTTAATATCGAACCGAGCAGCGTAAATATTAATTACCATTTTTTATACGGTAGATTTACCGCATTAACTTCAGAGAGATTGACACCGGTGAATATCCCAAGGTACTTTAAGCAAGGAGCCTAAAAACGGGAATATTATGAAAACTGACAACATCACGAGCTTTTCTCAATTTGTTCAATCACAAATTCAAACCTTGACCACGTGTCAGGCTAAAGATTTTGATGAAATCTTCAAAGGTGTCGCGATTGGCGGGCTAGAGTGGTTTGGCCTCGACAGACTCACAATGTTTCCTAATTCAATGATACTTCTCAATGATGGTAAAACCGTCACTGTTGCTCGTTCCCATGTTCCCAAGGTTGACAAAAATAAGCTCGCTGTTGGTAACTTTCCTGACTACCTAAAGCTGTTACGTTCCAAATCAAGCTTCCAATTATTCAATAATCTTGAACTGGCTAATTCTCCGATTAGTACTTTACGAGTTCTTCATCAAGAAGGGGCACACTCACATATCATTGTGAAGCTAGAACTCTTTGGTCAAACATGGGGGGCGGTCAGCTTTTCGAGCTTTGATGAGCATCATCCAGGCTTATCACCGGAGCAACTAAACGAATTACGTGCCCTATGTAACATCTGGTTGGTGTATTGGCAGCACTCAAGCATGGCAAAAAGCTTAAGTGGAGGGGAAGATGCCATTGTTGATGAAGGTGAAAAGCTACTGAAACTCAGTAAAAAGCAGTGTTCTGTACTCTCGCTACTCGCTCAAGGACTCACAGCGAAACAATGTGCGGACAAACTCTTTTTAAGCCCTCGAACGATTGAATCTCACAAGTATCGAATGTTGGATATTTTAGAGTTGGATAACCATACTGAACTGGTTCAATTTGCGCTAAGAAATGGTCTTGGTATCGAAGAGTCTTAGCCACCTAAGCATGACATTCGTTATTGGGCGACCTATCGCCCAATAACATCAAACACCGTAAAATTACTCTATTAGCTTCCTACCCTCCCCCCGTATCCTCACCGCAACATTGACAGTTTGTCAAAACTTCAACGTTCTTAACGTGCTGCTAGTTGGGCCCATACGTTCACCTTTTAGTTTAATTTTCTAAAACGGTGCCTAACTCAAGCAACACCCTGATACCTATAAATCAACGGATACAAAAGCTATGTTGGAATACTTTGCTCTATTTTTGGTGTTCTTTGTCTTTTTGACGATTTTCTACGGAATTATCGTTATTCATGACATTCCTTATGAAATCGCACACAAACGCAACCACCCTCATCAAGATGCCATCCATGTTGCAGGCTGGGTAAGTTTGTTTACGTTACATGCGATTTGGCCTTTCTTATGGATTTGGGCAACCCTGTATAAACCAGGGATTGGCTGGGGTATGAGCAACCCAAGCCGAAGCGATACGACCATTTTGGAGCTAGAGCAGCTCAAACAAGAAATGGTAGAGCTTAAAGCGCAAATCAACGAAGACAAGAAGGATTAATATCATGGATATGCTAATTATTCTGACCTACACATCGATCTGTATCGCTATCTTTAAACTGTTCAAAATCCCATTAAATAAGTGGACTGTACCGACAGCGGCACTTGGTGGTGTAGCGATTCTAAGCACTATCATGATTGCGATGAACTTCAACCACCCTTATGCAAAGTTCTCAAAAGAGTATTTTGTTAGTGTGCCTATCATCCCTGAAGTTGGGGGCACCGTCGAAGAGGTGTTCGTTAAACCGAATGTGCCAGTAAAGAAAGGTGATGTTCTTTATACCATCAAGAACGAAAAGCAAGAGTTCGCACTCCTCAAGGCAGAAGCAGCGTTAGAAGAAGCGAAAACGTTAGCTTACCAAAATGAAGAAGCATTGCTGGCTGCTAAAAGCATTACCGATAAAGCACAAGCTGCGGTAAAACAAACAACAGCCAATCGTGATCGCACCTTAGCAACCTATTCTCGTTACAAAGAAGCGCACCAAAGTGGTGGTGATAATTCACCTTTCACTGAACAAGATGTTGATAGACAACAAGAGCTTTACAACGCTGCACAAGCTACATTAGATGCAGCAGAAGCTGCGTTAGAAGCTGCAGAAGCCGATGAACGTCGTGTTTTGCTTAGCACAACCTCAATGATCAATGGCCAAAATACGCGTGTTGCTCAATTATTTGAAGCAAAACGCCAGGCTCAATTAGACTTTGATAATACCGTTGTTCGAGCACCAAGTGATGGTGTAGCGACACAAATTGCCTTAGCACCAGGATTCCGTGTTACGACCTTACCGTTACGACCTTCGATGGTATTCGTACCAAGCAATAACAAGCGTCAAATCGCCGGTATGTTTTGGCAGAACTCGCTTCAGCGTATGAAGCCAGGCTTAGAAGCTGAAGTTGTTTTAGACTCTGCACCAGGCAAGATTTTTACAGGTAAACTTGTTCAGGTACTGCCTGCGATGCGCGAAGGTGAGATCCAAGCAAATGGTACTCTTCTTTCAGCACGTACTATTGCACAACACGGCTTTGCTGTTGGTGTGATTGAACTTGACCAAGACCTCGATGAATTTGATTTACCACTCGGTGTACAAGGTCAGTCTGTTGTTATCAACGAAAAAGGTGATATTTTACACACATCCATTGTACGACGCATTTTATTACGCATGATGTCGTGGCTAAAATACATCTGGCCAATTAAGTAAAACCCCAATAAATATTAAATGAGCCTGCTTATGCAGGCTCTTTTTATATTTGTCTACCCAAAGCGGTATTATTACTGCTTATCTTCGTAAATCGGTCATTTACACTTCCCCATAACCTCTTCTACAAACAATTTCGTGGATATAAAAAATGAAAAAGACTGCTTTGGCCCTACTGGTGGTATCAAATCTAGCTAACGCTAGTGGCACACTCATGCAAGAAGCAACCTATGCAAATGCTGGCGCTGCAGGTGCTGGTGACGGCGTTTACACCGAAACAGCAACCGCGGCTTATACTAACCCAGCAACTATGTCTCACATGGGTGAAAGCAAAACCACCATCAACACTATGTTGTTAGATTTGCACATGGATTACACCGATACCCCAGATGACAGCCTGTTAAACAAAACAGGGAAGGCACAAGGTGATGGTAGCGCGCACACCATCATGCCATCTATTGGTGTATTTCACGTTACTCAGCTTAACGAAGACGTACACCTTGGTCTTATGTTTGGCTCTATTGGCGGTACAGCCGTTGAATATGGTTCTGACTGGGAAGGTGCTATCGGCTTAGACGAAGCACTCGTTACCGCAGTACAATTCAATCCTGCATTAAGCTTTAAAGTAACTGACAAAGTCTCTGTGGGTATCGGTGCTCAGCTAAACTACGGTATCCTTGAAGCGAAAACGACTACCCTAGAAACCGACCTAGATGGTGACTTCGCTTGGGGCTTCAATGCCGGTGCCATGTACCAAGAAGAAGACTGGGCTGTAGGACTGAGCTACCGCTCTAAGTTAGAGCACGAATTTGATGTTGACGTTACTTCTGGTATTGAAAATCTTGAAACTCTAAGTACCGACCTTATATTCCCTACCACTGTTGATCTAAGCGGTAGCTATGATCTGAGCCCTCAGATAACCCTATTAGGTTCGGTTCAGTGGCACAAATGGAGTGACTACCCTGAGACACCTCTGTATGTAAATGGAAGTGATACCGCGCCTGTCGCCGTTAACCGTGACTGGGATGACGTGTGGAAATTCGCCATCGGTACCGACTACCAACTCAATGCAAACTGGGCACTAAAAGCCGGCTTCTCTTATGAGACATCACCACAAGACGACCCAACAAAGCAATGGGTTGACCTGCCTGTAGGTGAGCAATACCGCTACTCTGTTGGTGCTAGCACTCACTGGGACGACGTTCGTATCGATATGTTCTATGAATTTGCCGACCTAGGTACGGTCGATGTTGAAAGAACAAATGTTGATGTAACAGGTTCATTCGACGGCTACATTCACTTTATCGGTGCAAACGTAACCTTCTAATTCTGAGGCTTTAACGCTGAACTTTCGAGTTCAGCGTTTTGCTTTCGGGTTTAGAAACGGTAGTCGATACCAATCGATGCAGTCACTTCTTCTGATGCTTCATCGAAGCCGAGTTTCTCGTTTTGAATTGAAATTACGTCGTACTTCAGTTCAAACATGATGTTGAAGTCTTTGTCTTTAACCTTCGTTTTGATGCCTTGTAGCCACATTAGGTTTGCCACTTGCATTTCAGCACCGCTGTATGAAGAACCTAGGTTGATATTGAACACAGAAAAGTGCGTGTCGTTCCACGGATGCAGTGCATACATATTTACCGACCCTAAGTGTGCTTCGCTATCACCCAGCAACGTTGTAATTTGACTTGACGAAACACCGCTTGGAAGACCAGGTGGGTAACCACCACTCAATGACAAGCGTGAATTGAGTACGTCAGCAAGGTCATCTGTTTGGAAATCCACATAGGTATAGTTCAATGAAGGAAAGAACAGTGTTCCATCTTCGTTACCTAGCGGTAGCATATAACCCGTGGTGTACATGTTTGCAGCATCTTTCAAATGGTAAACATCGACATAAACACCACCGAATGAATCAAAGTGCGCACCACGAACTCGAGCGTTCTCAGATTGAGTGTAATATTCAGCAAAACCTACAGTTTGAGATATTTCGCTGGTTAGGCCGCTTGCACCACCACCCGCCAAAAGTTTTAATTCACCCTCGTCGTCAGAAAATACCGCTGCACGCCAGCTACTATTTCGTGGATCCGCATCATGATATTCATTTTCACTAGCAAATGATGCACTTGATGCTAATAAACTTAAGCCAACAGTCGCGATGAGCGGATATTTAATACGATTCATTTTTTTGCCTTATGATTAACTTCTTAACTTGTCGTCTAATTTAAATGAATACTGTTTTTTAGCCACTTATAGCGTATATTAGAAAAACTGATACCGAACAATATGAATACAAACAACACTATTAACTTAAATTACCTTCGTGTTTTTAATGCTGTGTACAAATTACGTTCCACTCAAAAAGCGGCTCAAGAACTCGGAGTAAGCCAATCTGCGGTAAGCCAAACACTTGCTAAGTTACGAGAATATACAGGCGACAAGCTGTTTTACAGCGCAGGGGGGACACTACACAGTACGCACAGGGCAGATGTCCTTGGCAGTGGGCTTGATGCACAATTACTTATATGGGATGACAAGCTAAGTAATCACCATTTTGAGGATCCAAACAAATTTTCTGGTCATATGACGATTGCCGTATCGAGCGTTTTGCTCGAAACATTGGCGTCAGAATTAACCAGTACCTTGGTTTTTGAACGTTTCCCGAATGCTCGGTTTAATATTACGATTTGGAATGACGATACCCCTAAAGATATCCTGGAAGGGAGAGTGGATTTGGCGCTTAACTTCTACCCTACGGAGCTACCAAAATCCATAAGGGCGGTTCCGCTTACCGAAAGCAAGCCTGTCGTACTATCACGAATAGATCACCCCATCACCGATTCAGGGTGTACTTTAGAAGAATTCAAGCAATATAAGAAAGGTGGGATATTTATCCCAGGTTTACCTGATTATGGCGCTAAGCTCACGCGATATCATCCCGATATTTTTGATTTTACTTATCGCTCAGCAAGTATGTCCGTATTGGTTAATTTAGTTCAGCATTCTGATTTACTTGTCATTGCAGAAAATTTATCGGCTACGATGGCAAAAGGAATGGTCAAATATCATCAAGCCGAATGGCTAGCGGGCTTTATTCCATCCCCTCGATATCACGCTGCATATTATCTCGAAAAAAATCATAACACCCCACTTTATCAACACTGTATAGAATCAATACAGCACATGATTAATATGAGACAACAGATGTAACAAAACAAAAATGCAACAATGCAACAATGCAACAATGCAACAATGCAAAAAAGTGGAAGCTAATGATAGCTTCCACTTTTTATTTGTAGACAATTTTACGGATTACTTTAATCACCGATAAGCAAATCGAACTGCAAACGCAATTTGGTGCTCGTACACTTGATAATGCTTCCAATCGAGGCCAAAACTCAATTGTTGTGTCGAATGAAACCTTGCACCGACGGTATAAGCGGAACGATTATCCTCATCATCGACCAGACGAGCATAATGACCAACGACCTCCACTTGAGGCGTTAACCACAGTCGGCCACCAAGATTGATTTCGCCATACACATCACTCTCTTCATCATAACCTTCGGGTGGGTTTTCTAGATCTTCTGGATTAACATGATGAGCCAGAAGTTGTCCATAAAGGTCAAGAAATGGACTCACTGGCCCGTTAAAACCGACACCTGCAGCAGCATCCCAGTCATTATTTAGATGCGAATCTAGTCGAGTAATAATATGACTATTATTTGTAATAGGAAGATAGACCTCACCACCAAACGTATTGGTACCAGAGGCTGCTCTTAGCTCGAAGGTATTGTAGTTGAAATTATTTGCTAACGCAGGATGGCTAAGTAGTGCTATTGGTAAAATAATTTGGCTAAGGCGAGACATAAAACTTTATCGATAATAAATGGAACGGGAAATTTACGTGACTTACTCACAAATGTAAGCAGTAGATTTTCGGAAACATTGAACACTATTCAGCCAACACTTGACCATCATGAACTCGCTATATAGTAACAACCTGATTCCTACCTGATTTTTTTGCCTGATATAGCGCACTGTCTGAGACTTTTATCAGATCGGTTATCGATTGCTCTGATTTTAATTCGCTGACCCCCGCAGAGATGCTAACCCTGATGCCGTTGTCAAAGCGAGTCTCTAGCACTTGAACTCTTGCTTTTTCTACCAATTGAACGAAGGCGCTCTTTGATAAAGAGCTCGAAAACATGACAAACTCTTCACCACCTAAACGCCCGACAGACATTTGCGATGCGTTAGTGTCTTTTAGAATCGCCGCAACTTTTGACAAAACGTCATCACCGTCAGAATGACCATATTTATCGTTAATTCGCTTAAAATGGTCAATATCGACAATGGCCAGATGCAATAACTTATCCTTTAGCTTCGCCGTGTAATATTCTCGACCCAATGATTTTAAGTAAGCGCTTCTATTCATGACATTAGTAAGGTGATCTGTTTGAGACATTTTCTTCAGATGTTGCTCCGACAGCTTAAGTTGGCGAACCAATAGTGTTCTTTCATGATCTTGTTCCAAGCTATTTATTGAGCTTTTGTGAACTAACTGACTGAAAAAAACAAAATAAATAACGGATAAGATGATGCTAACCCCTACCAGTTCATTCTCTCCATCCAAAAGGTAAAAAGCAGTAACAGGAAGAAATATACAACAATAGTAACTGATGTAAGTTATCCGACTATTAATAAATACGACGAATCCATGGAAAGCGACAGTAAAAATGAATATAGAAGCCAGCATATGCTGATTTGATTCATTATCCAACGCTACAAGATAAAAGCCGATCCCCCAAAGAAACCCACTAATACAGGGATAAAGTGAAAATCGCCATTCAAAGCTTTTCTTAATATCGTGACGTCTCAACTCAGAATATAGAGACTGATGATGGAAGTGGCGCAACATAAGAGTGAAAGCTAGCGCTATAAACCAAGCAACTAAATAAGATGGGTGCACCGATGTAAAGTAAAAATACACGGTGAAAACAGTCGCGCCAAAGAGATTATTCGCGAGTAGATAGTAATGACTTGCTTGTACTCGCTCAAACCGAGCAGCAAACATTTTTGCGTTATCAATATGCACTTTATTACCTAACAAACAACCTTATAACCATCTAAGGTGTCAAGCTAACAAAATAAAGCAGATATAAATGCAGTACAATTACTATAATTCAACCGTCAACTATTAAGCCATAAATCCATCTATGGCTTCGAAAAAATCTAAATATCTGTCTTACTTATCTTTTTTCCTTGTATCGTTATGACCTGCCATAAAATCATTGGTTCCCGTTACTTTTGATAACCAGTCATATCCCTTGAAACCAATCAAGCCACGGATAAGAGGAATGAAGGCTACAACTCGAGGGCGAGCAACGTTGATTTTATCTTTCTTTACACCATTCCATACTGCATCAACCATTTTATCTGTTGAAATTGCCGGCATCAGCTTAGAGTGAGCTCCATCAAACATACCTGTATTGATATGACCTGGTGTCACAGTAGTGACCTTGATGTGCGGAAGCGTTTCTTCTAATTCAACACGAAGCGAGTTTGACCACCCCGCCATCGCCCACTTACTTCCACAATAAACAGCAATCTTAGGGCAGTACATGTAACCAGCGCCCGAAGAAATGTTGACAATATGCGCGTCATTCACTTCTGCCATTGCTGGCAAAAATGCACGGGCGATATGCATTGGCGCTACGCTGTTTATCTGCATTGATAAATCGATCGCTTTGCGTTCATGAGCAATAAAGTTATCAGCGACAACAATACCTGCATTGTTAAACAGTAGATGAACAGGTCCAACTTCATCCAGTACTTTTTGCGCAGTTTCATAGATAAGCTCAGTATCCGTCACATTAACGGCAAATGTATGAATTTTGGTTTTGTCGTTTTCTAGTTCGGCCTTGGTCGCAGCCATCGCTTCTTCATTTAGGTCCCAGATAACAACATGTTTTGCTCCATCACGAACAGCACGTTCAACGTAGGCTTTACCCATACCCATTGCACCACCAGTGACGAGTACCGTTTTATTCATTACACTTTTCATTACAAATCTCTCTTAAAGACGATATAAACGTTCAGCATCATGGCAACAGACGAAACGGATATAACGGCGCTAAGAAGCCTTACTTTCATACTCATTGCCAATGCATTTGGGTGGGATTTTAGGAGGCAATGATGGCTTTCAATAGAGTAAAATATACTGCATCAATATGAGAGTAATCCTCTAAAATAATTGACACATTTTTATTCCCCAAGATAAGTTAGCCTCCTAGGTATCAGTAAAGGTGGAACAATGACGATCGCAAAAAAACAAACTTTTGAAGAGCTCATGCAGGCACAAGTCAATACATTGACCGCATGCCAGCCAAGAGACTTTGATGCTAAGTTTCGTGAGCTATCTAGACAAGCTATGGAATGGTTCCAGATTGATCGCATCACATTATTTCCCAACTCAATGTTACTTTTAAATGATGGAAAAACCGTCTCAGTTGCTAGAAGCTCAATTCCTGAACTTGATAAACAACGTTTTGTCAGTGGTAACTTCATGGATTACATCAAGTTACTGAGATCTAAACAGAAAATTCAGACCTTCGATCTAGATGAGTTGAAAAATTCCAAACTTGAACCGGTCAACACGTTGTACAAAGAAGGTGCGTGCTGGCATGGCATTATTCACCTAGAACTGTTTGGACAAACATGGGGAGCTCTTGCGTGTGCCCGATTCAACCAAGATATCCCCGCTCTCTCAAACGATGATATGCATCGCTTTAAACTACTGTGTGATACGTGGTTAATCTATTGGCAGCACTCTTCTGTGATACGGAGTTTCCATATTGATGGAGATAAACCCGCTGATGAGAGTGAAAAGTTGCTCAAGCTAACGAAAAAGCAATGCTCCGTACTAAGCTTGCTCGCTCAGGGCTTCACAGCAAAACAATGCGCTGAAAAACTATTTCTTAGCCCAAGAACCGTTGAGTCCCACAAATATCGTATGCTCGACCAACTCGACTTTGAAACCCATACAGAACTCGTTCAGTTTGCTTTAAGAAATGGGCTAGGCTTCGAGAGCTAGTTATTCGAAAGCGAGTAGATTAGTCTTATTTGCAGAAAGATTTACTGTATACGCCAAACCCACTACTTCTTAATATCCCCTCTAGACAATCTCACTTCTATGAGGGTAAACATGAACAAGAACATTTTGGTGTTGGGTGCATCTTCCGGTATTGGCTTTGAGCTAGTCAAAACGCTATTGACACAGAACCATACTGTTTATTGTGGCGCTCGAAGAATCGAAAAACTCAAACCCTTGGAAGATTTAGGAGCGAGTATATTTAAAGTCGATGTACGCAATGAAGCCGATGTTAACCATATTGTTGAAACCATGATCAACTGTGAAGGCGGGATTGATATTGTTTATGCTAACGCCGGTTACGCCATCGCGGGTCCTGTAGAAGAAACCACAATAGAAAAAGCCAAAGAACAGTTTGAAACCAATGTCTTTGGGACTGCTCGTGTAGCCAGAGCGGTGTTACCTCATATGCGTGAGCAAGGTTTTGGTCGCATTATATTTACGACCTCTATCGCTGGGCGTGTATCAACAAGCATGAATTCTTGGTACTCCGCAAGTAAGCATGCATTGAATGGTTTGGTGAAAGGACTATCTCAAGAAGTTGCTGATTTTAATATTCAGGTTATCACTATCGAGCCAGGGTGTGTACAAACTGAGTTTGACGGCATCCAACTTAAAGACATGTTGGACACCTCCTCTCTTCCAGCATACTCACCGATAGTTAAACGCTCACACGAATTTCTTAAGCGTGCATACCAAAATGGGTCTAGCCCAAAAACCACAGTTGAAACCATGCTAAAAGCTGGATTTAGTCGCTCTCCAAAACTCAGCTATCGCTCAACTTGGGATGCAAAGCTGATGTACCTTACCCAGTTAAAAATTGGTGAAGGACTAATGGGACAAACGTTCTTGAAAATCATCAACAGCATCAAACCCGGCAAAAACGCATCTAAAGCATCAGAATACTGACCTCACCTCTAAATCTTTAACGACAACACTGTGCAGTATTTACTACTGCACACATTACTCCTTCAGTTGAGTACTCTATCGTCCATAAATCACGCTATTTCTACACTCAGCAATGATAGGGCGCGCATGTAACCGCCGTGTAGCAATCAATATTCTTTCTTTAAACTAAGGTAATACTATGTTTTTTAATCGCTATTTAAAGCCATTTTTGATCGTGGGTGGCTTAGTCACCATGTATGCGGCTATCTACGCTATTGACCCAGCTTGGGCGCTAATGGACATGAACAACCTGCCTTACGACTCCAACTATGTCTTCATTTTTAGACACTGGGGGATTATGGTGGGCCTAATGGGGTTCTTTATTGCTGCATCGGCTTTCAAACCCGAGTGGCGAGAATCTATCATCCTTTATTCATTTCTAGAAAAGCTGTTTATGGTTTACTTGTATGTAAGCAACTTCTTTAACCCAGAAACGGCACACTTGAACGCTGACTTCATACCGTTCGCTATCACAGACATTTCAATCTGTACCTACACAATTGGTTACTGGTTGGAAAATAGAAAAGCACGCAAGCAAGCATAATTGACCATTGAAAATGCCCAAGATTACTGGGCATTTTTAACAAGTATTGATGCTGTTAATTCTTAACTTTGCCGATGTGAGTCAAAATCAAGCTGCAAATCTGCTCTTGGGTCCTTCACCATTAAGTTCATACGGCTAACTTCGGCGTTTAAAAGCTCTAAATTGACCAAAGTAATCTTGTTTCTGCCTAGCTTAATGTAGCCGCGTTTTTCCATATCTTTTAAAAGCGCATTCAATTTTGACCTCGTACAGCCAACCACAAAACTCAACTGCTGTTGAGATATACGGATATCCTTAGAAGGGTTGCCATCGACTCCTCCCTTGTTATAGATATCCAATAAAATATAGCTAACTTGTAAGACGTTATGATGGGCAAAAGCTAGAAATGACTGAAGCCAAATTTTGTGGACATCTCTACTTGCGGTGAACAAAAGCTTATAGATTTGAGGCTCTCGTTCCGCCAAATCTAACAGCTTCATTTCTGGAAAAAAAACCAACTCAACTTCCTGAATCACTTCAATATTCGATACAACCTTGTATTGGGTGCCAACAGAATTCACCCCCATCCAATCCCCTTTGCCATGGATGGTTCCTATCGTTTTTTCTGGTTCAGTGACATAGAAACAAACGGCAGCACTACCTTGAAGATAATAGTAAATACCTCTTTGAAAAGCATACTGTTCTTCGACCTTTCTATCTTTGGGGCCATAACGATGTTCAGCGATCGCAAGCAAACTTTGCTTTACGTTAGTATCCAGCTCGCATGGCCATACAATATCGTCAACTTTCAGGTTATTTTGTTGCATTTGGGCTTTTTAATCTCGTTACAGTTTTGAACAAACTATAAAAAGGGTAAATGGACATGTTGAGCTTTGATAGCGTAACTTTGCTGTATTCCTCGCATCGACAATCAATAAATACCTTAAGTAAGCCTGCGTACAAATTTTTCGGTTCAGTCAAAGTTATGTTCCTTTAGGTACATAACCCAAAGATATCGAAATGTTAAGCTTTAAATAAAAGGCTTATAAATATGAACGACAACTATAAATTCTCACTAAATGGGAAAATCATTGACTCTTCTTCAAAGGTCATACGCTGCGAAGAGACCCAACGCATCCTAGGCTGCTTACCACAAAGCTATCGCGATATTTTGTACTACCTACACACCAACCAAAATGATGTGATATGCAAAGACCACCTAGCAGACATCGCGTGGCAAGGCAAAAAGATCAAACCCTCATCCGTTGTGGTTGCGATTTCGGAGATAAGAAGTTTGCTGGGGCAGGATGTCATCTTGACGATACATAATGAGGGGTATGTGTTGAATGTGTGAATGAAGCTCAAAAAATAGCACCACGTAAGTGGTGCTATTTCAATTGGTTATAAAGGTTTAGTCCATCAATGGCTGGATGCTGATTGCATTGGTTCTAGCGGTTCAGCAATATTCTCTAACCATAAAATAGCACCAACTCGATTCTTCACTTTAATTTTTCTGTAAATATGATAAATATGCGTTTTCACGGTATTTTCACTTACATAAATATGTTGTGAGATATCACCGTTACTGTAGCCTTTACCAATTAACTTCAAGATTTGCCATTCTCTAGCGGTCAAAAGGCCATCTTGAAGAGGGCTTTCCACCTTATATTGCTCTCGATAACGCACCAAAAGCGACTGAGACACACTTCGGTTCAGCCAGTGCTTACCTTCAAGCACGAGTTGAATTCCTTTGTAAAGAGTGTCAACTAAGTCAGTAGCGTAAAACACACCGGCGAGGTGACTCCAGGGTATCAGCGTATCTATATTTAATGGCTTCTCACAATTAATAAGCACCACTGGGAGCTGGGTTGCATTGCATTTCTGAACGACAGTTCGGCTCTCGTTGAGTTCACGAAAGAGGTCGTAATCCATAATAAGTACATCGAACGGTCTTGTGTTTAATGCTTGTGGTAGGTCCTCAAGGTCAACTTGGGACAGGTGTAAACGGAGTTCAGAGTTAAGGCCTGACTTGAGCATTTCTGTTTGAATATTTCGATGAGCAATGCACAACCCACTACGTAGTTCTTTGTTCATGCTATTCATCCTTGAACTAAACAAAAGTAGTATCAATATACTAAGCACGACTGAGAACCAACAACACCCATATGGGTTAAACCCTGAAATTACTTAACTTCTTTTTTACAATTTTGTGACATTGAAACTTGTTGGTGAGCACTAAGAGTGTCAATTGTCATTGTCAGTGGGAGTTGATTTTTAGAGGTAGTGTATGTGAACTTCCCACTATCACTCACTGAATAGCGCATAGAGTTTCCTGTACTGCTCATTATCATCAAATCAAGACGAGTATCTTTTGCAAGCAAAGTGATTTCTATATTCTGTGGATTTTCAATGCAGAATATATCCCAGGAATTATTATCTCTAGCCACGATTGGGTTTGAAGTAAAGAGAAAAGCGGCACAGAGTGCCGCTTTTACAACTACATTATTTCTGGTTAATATAGACATTGTTATTTTGGCTACCAGCACCCGTAACAGATGCCAAATCATTAGTGGTTTGTTTAATACTAATAAAGTCATTGGTTGAACCTGACAAGTCTACATAGGCAGCTGAAGTCATGTGATTTTGTGAAATATAGACTTCACTGTCTAGTGTATCTTCTAACATTACCGATGATATATTACTTGAAGCATAAATACCGTCCAAGTCACCTTGCGTAATACCAACAGTATTATTATTTCCTCCATCAATGTTAACAACCGCTGTATTATTATCACTCCATCCAGAAGATGACGTTGATACAGTGTTTTCGTCACTAGTAATAGTCACAGAAGACATGTTAAATTGAGAGCCTCTACCAAAATTAGCACTCACGGTGTTGTCATTACCCGTAGTGTTTAAGTACGCTTCATTAAAGAAGTTTTGAAGTAAATAACCTCCCTCTGCTGTTACGGTAGTTGTATTCCCTTCTCCATGCTGGCTAACTGCAAATGTATTATGCGCATTGACCCCTTCAGAAGAAACGGATGCTGTATTCGAAGAACCTGTTTGGATTACTGACGCCGTGTTAACATCACCAGCCAAATCTACATAAGCATTATTGCTATTATCAGCTTGATTAACATAAACAGAATGACTGATACCTTCAGCGGCTACTGTCGCCAAATTTCCTTCTCCTGCCTGCACAACAGTCGCTAAATTATTCTTACCACTGGCACTTACATATGCTTCTTGCGAGACACCATTTTGTGTAATATAGACTTCTTGTGATTGACCAGTAACCTGTGCGACCCCCATATGCTCTGAACCACTTTGGTTTATACCAATCGTACTTCCTGTTCCAGCGGCAATGGCGTGTGCTCCATTTTCTGTCCCGTTTTGATTAATGAACACATCAATATCATCCGCAGGACGTTGCTCATAAATAGGCTTCCAGTGCCCTTGCCAAGGCCATGTGCCCGTCTTAACCCATTCTTTACCTACTTTTACCTGAGTCTCACCAAACTGAACACTAGCTTTATTGTTTGCGTCCGTACCCGAGGATTCTTGATCAACATAAACACTAGAGTTTTGAGCACTACCCAACTCTACCCATACGGAGTTATCGTCTCCAGGTGCTGCCACTGCGTAACCACTGAATACCATTGCAATAGATGTAGCCAACATTAGTCTTTTCATAATGATTTCCTTTCTGAATATATACCCCTAATAAATTTACTAGCGGCCTTGTATTATTTTAATAGATCGATTGGTATGACTATGTATAAATAAGAATTCGCCTCCATTCTGTGTATAAGATTGTGTCCCACTGTTTGCCGCACTGGTAGCGATGAGAGCAAGGTTACGATTATTATTTTGTTCAAGAGAAATATTAGATTCATCGACTCCATATTGGCCAACGAATGCTTTATTTCTGTTACCTACTTGAGATATATTTGCCGTTTTATTGCTTCCAACCTGTTTAGAAACAGCAATGTTTAGATTTCCGTCTTGTTTAATAGACGATAAATTATGGTTTCCTGATTGTTTAATCACGGCTAAATTCGCAAAACCTGACTGTTTTATTTCAGCCTGGTTAGGCTCGATACTCCCACCATCATGAAATTGATCGATGATAGCCGTGTTATATATCGCATCTTCTAAGTCTATTAGGGCTTCATTATTGTATTGGCTTTGATCAGACTGACTAAACACAGACAAACTACTCAATAAGAAAACAGCAGTAACAAACAATTTAACCCAATGTGTCATTATTACCCTCCTTATGTCCTGTTGTTCAATGAGATTATTATTCAATGATTTGGTTTATATTTCTATAAACTAAAAAGTGTTTATAACCCCTTTATCAAGCACTGCTAAGTTTAGGTTTTTCTTTCAGCATAAACTTTTAGGTGATTTTTATTTACCTGGTTAGACACATGTCACATTTAATAGAAACTCACGATGAGTAAGGATGGCGTTAAGTTTAGGATTATAAGTAACAAGGAGGCTGGTATGGCGTTATCGGTGACTCATTACGGTGTTACTTTGGTTGTGCTCTTATTTTCATTAAATGTGTACTCTGAAAGTACTACTGACAATGTTGAAAATAAACTCGCACAACACAGTTTTAAGCTCATTGAGCCGCGCGACCTTGATGAAATACAAGGCATGATCATTGATAACACGATGACAAGACTGGGAGAGGGTTTTTATAACCCTTTCTCTCAACTGCTCAATGCCGAATTAGACCCACTTAAGGTCAACCTCACGGTTAAAGAAGCAGCAACAGCACGCTATGGCAGCATCATCAGTATCATCCACCGCAACACAGTGATATTTCGCACAATAATCACACCAGGGAAACGCAAAGCCAAAGAAGAAGCGGAACGCGCTGTGGATGTGGTGATTTCTCATATTGCAAGATGGGAAATAGAACGAAAGTTTGCTGACACCTTTGACCTTGCTCACGATGAATTTTAAGGAGAAAATCATGAGAGCCTATTGGATTCCAGTGACTTTACTCACTCTGAGTCAAGCCTGTATCGCGTCTGAACTCATCTATGAACCCGTCAACCCAAGTTTTGGTGGCAATCCGCTGAATAGCGACCACCTTATCTTTCACGCTGAAGCGATCAATGATTACAGCGCACCGGATAACGATCTATTTGGTTATGAAGAAGAATCCGACTTAGAGCGTTTAGCCTCTAGCCTTGAGTCTCGCTTAATCAGCCAATTATTGGCAGACATCGGTAATGGCAACACTGGTCAGTTAGAAACTGATGACTTTTACCTCAATGTTGTCGATAACAACGGCACTCTTGTGGTCCAAATTGTTGATAAGGTCTCCGGCGAGTCAACGGAGATTGCTGTATCAGGTTTAAACCCAGATTTATGAGGTACTCAGGATGAAAGCTGTCATTTCCCTACTCTCTGTACTCTTAATATCGGCTTGCTCCACCAGCTTATCAGTGCCTGATGTTGACGAAGCCCCACAGATCATGCAACGCAGTTCTACCTACACTGATTTACTCAGTTTACCTGCACCTAAAGGACGGATCTTGGTTTCTGTTTATGATTTCCGCGATCAGACTGGCCAATACAAAAGTTCACCAGCGAGTAGCTTCTCGACTGCTGTTCCACAAGGAGGAACGGCACTATTAACGACTGCACTACTTGAGTCAAACTGGTTTATACCTTTAGAACGCGAGGGGCTACAAAACTTACTGACAGAACGTAAAATTATCCGAGCCGCCCAAGGGAAAGGCGAAACAGTGAACAACCATAACAATGGCCTACCCTCACTTAACTCTGCAAACATTATGATAGAAGGTGGTGTTGTGGCATACGATTGGAACATTAAAACCGGTGGTGCGGGTGCCAAATACTTGGGAATCAGTGCTGCTGGTGAGTATCGTGCCGACCAAGTGACAGTGAATCTAAGAGCTGTAGATGTGCGTTCAGGACGAATCCTTTCGAGTGTGACTATAAGCAAGACCATCTACAGTCATCAATTATCCATGGGAGCGTTTCGCTATATTGACTATCAAGAATTGTTAGAGGCGGAATTGGGATACAGTAACAATGAACCGGTTAATATTGCTCTCATGTCGGCAATTGATGCCTCTATTATTCATCTTATTGTCGACGGGGTTGCAAGAGGGCTATGGCAACCGCGTGACTTTGATGACCTGACTAAAAACAAAATTTATCAAAAGTACTCGAGTCAAGTACGAGAGATCCTCTGACATTTATCTGTATCTATTAGTAATACAATCTGTCATATTTAACATAAACGGCCATTGACACACCAATGGCCGTTTCATTTTAATTGCGCATCTATTCGCTCAATCAAATAATGAATAACAAAGTTGATTAAAGTGACTATGACTGGCGATCAGTTCATTTTGACTATGACTGTTTGTTTTGTGGAGTAATGACTTGATCTGAGAACGAACCGTCTCTTTTGAAACCTGTCGATAAGCTGCAATCTCATTGCTCGTGAAGCCTCTAAGCATCAGCGATAGCACTTCATGCTCAGCGTTTGTTAAATTGAGCATTTCTGCTTCTTGACTGACCAGGCCAATATTTGCAAGCGAGTAAAGTAGACGTTGATGCGCAAGCCAAGAGACAACCCATTTCTCAACAATATCAACCATATTTTGAAGAGTATCTAAAGCGTCTGAAAGCAAGTTTTTTAAGCTATGGAAATGCAAGGTCACTTCAGTATCACAATCTAAAGTGACTCTATATATGTACAGATGGGGATGGATATGCCGAATAATAAGCTCATCACCACAAAAGTAGTTAACCCAGATGTCACGATTGAGGACATGTGTACGACCTCTTTTCATGTCCGCGGTTCTAGCTTGTTTAGAGTACTTCTCTAATATTTCAATTGCTTTGGCTCTAGAAGCAAATTTTATTTTACTTCCTAACTCTGTAACCTCTAGGTAGTAGGGCGATTTATTATTGGGTGATACGGACAGTGCAACATGCTCTACACCCACAGACTTCAACGTTTTTCTTATATGTTGACGATAAGACAAGTTTATTTTTTCAGCCTTGTCAAAATGCACACTGCGGTCACTAATAAATTCCATTTACATCACCTAACTTACGACTACCACGCGACCTTAAACCAGGACGAAGTCATGATCATTTAGGTGACTCTTATAAGTCTTTTATAAATCTTTAAGCGTGGTGTCGTGATAGCCGATGGTTGTCTAAAGTCTTAACGAAGCTTCGTCGTATAAATCAGAAGAAAGTTAAATCGCCTAAAGTTGACCGATACTTTAGTTAGTGTATCGGCACATACATGCTCAAGTGTTCTCGAATCAATTGCACGGAAGGTACAGCACCAGATTTTAAGACAATGTCATCAATCATTAAGCACGGCGTGTTAATAATACCTGCGTTTATTATTGCTCGAAGATCGGTGATTGTTTGGATCTCAATATCAACCCTCAGTTCATCTGCCACAAGCGCTACCAACTCAGCAGTCAATGAACAGCTTTTACATCCCGTAGCGTAGATTTTTACAACGATCATCACTCACTCCTTTGCAAACCAATTGGCATCCAACGAATAAAAAGGCGATATGGACAGCCCATATCGCCTTTAGAGGGCTTATTCATCTATCACATTACAGGGTCAGGATTTTCTGCTGGGTTTTCCTGATAGAACTCCGCTTGGCCATTAAATGCCGACAGTACACCTAGATGAATCATACTCTCATCAGGATAAGTACCATCTACTTTACCATTGCAACCATCATACATATCAACACTTGGATAAGGTTCAAAATCAAAACTTCTGTGAAGATTTAAGTTCCCATCAATGTCATAACGAGAGCCAAAACTACACGCCATCGTTCCGGCAGTTACGTCTCCATAAACTAAAAGACTACTACCATCTTTGATTTCGATATTTAAAGCACTGTCACTTTCAGTAGCATTGATACCACCCATAACCTCCACTAGCGACTGGTGTATTATTTCCAGTTCATTATCCCCGCCACTCACGTACAAGTTATTAGTTGAGATCATTGAGTTATATTCAGAATAAATCGCATCTGCATCCAACGTTTGACCGTAAATATACGAATTATTATTTGATAAAATGAATCCAAACCAAAGGTCATTGTTATCAATTTCAATCACCGAGTTGTTTTGTGCAAAGACGTAAGAACCGCCACTGCTCGTGACTTTACTCCCAATCAGAGCATTAGAATTATTTTTAGCATACAAAGCTAAGTTATCAACACTACCTTTCTTTATGTATAGTGTAGAGGCATTGAGCGTTATGTTCTCTCTATCCCTTGCATCATCACCGGAGCCAATAGGACCAAGCGCAGGAAGCGTAACATTTTCTAAACGCAGGTTAGAATTACCTTCTACAAGGAGATTACTCTCTAAAGAAACATCAACAAGACGTACATTCGATTGTCTCCCAATCTGCAGGGACTCACCGTCAGAATCACTAAGGTCGGTGTTTGCAGCGATAGCTCCACCTTCAATACGAACGTAACCTCGTTGAATTACACCAGCGTCACAAGTCCCGGTGAGTGTGTAGTTAACGCGTTGTTGAGTTGTTCCTATCGAGTACAACGAATCAGCTAAAGCCGATGGTTCAGCATTGCAATCTATTGCAATATCGTAATCTGGAGGCGTTGTACCGCCACCATCCCCACCAGAACCAGAGGGATCTAGAGTCGAAACACGATCAGTTAATGAACCTAAGTTTGTCTCCATGGTAGCAACACTTGTTTCTAGATCTATGATGTCATCTAGGAGCTCTGCTTTCAGATTTTCACGTTCCGTATCTAGAATTGAAAAGTTACTGTTCACCTCACTCGCAAGCGCTGGATCTCCAGACTTAAATTCATGAAGCTCAGCAGCCATTGCATTTAACGCCAGTACATTGCTAATCGCTGCTGCCAATAGAAGTTTGTTTGTAGTTTTCATAATAATTTCCTTATTTAAGCCTAGCAATTACTGCCACGTTGCTTCATCCCAGTTCGCGTTGTCCCAATTTAATTCTGTGTTTGTGTCACATACATCACCGATACCGTCACCATCTGAATCTTGTTGATCATTGTTTGACACTGTTGGACAGTTATCGCTGTTATCACCTTTACCGTCACTGTCTGTATCGACTGATTCAGTCCCATCATGTGGGAAGGCATCTGAATTATCCCCTACACCATCACCGTCGCTGTCTTGGCTCTCTGTAGGATCTAGCGGGAATTGATCATCCCCATCAAGAGTGCCGTCACCATCATCGTCATTATCTGAATTGTTGCCTGTTCCGTCCCCATCTGAGTCCAAGTATTCATCTGGATCATTTGGGAAAGCATCTTCGGTATCTAAGAAACCATCGTTATCATCATCGGTATCAGAATTATCACCTAAACCATCATTGTCATTATCAGCCCACTCCGTCGGATCATTGTCGAAAAGGTCATCGTCATTATTGTGGCCATCGTTATCTGTATCATTTGGGTAAGGATCAACCTTGTTATCTCCTAAACCATCTCCATCATCATCAGCCCACTCTGTCGGATCATTGTCGAAAATATCATCGTCATTATTGTAGCCATCGTTATCTGTATCATTTGGATATAGGTCGTCGAGAAGATCGATACCATCATGATCAAAATCACCCGCTCTGGTTGAATCTGTTGGATATTGATCTGTCGTATCATTAATGCCGTCGTTGTCGTCATCAGTGTCTACCTTGTTACCAATGCCATCGTGATCAGAGTCTTGATATTCACTAGGGTCATCTGGGAACTTATCGATCGCGTTGGGCACACCATCACCATCGTTATCAGACGATGTATCGACTGAAGAAATGGGGTCAGTTACAGCTAGATCTCCACCACTATCGGAAACCTCTTCAACGGTATCTTTGATTACATCGTTGATTACTTGAGCATTTTTCTCAAAGTCTGAAACTGTGTCTCCATCCGCTTCCTTCACTTCTTCAACGGTGTCTGCCATTTCCTGTGGTGTTTCTGGTAACACCGCATTGGACGTCACAATACTTTTAGTGATGTATGCAATCTCTTCAACTGCTTCAGGGTCATCAAGTTCGTTAAAGTCACCAAGAACCTCAGATTCATCAATACCTAATTCACCCGCCACTTGCTGAACAGCTTGCTCCTTCATCTCCTCCAGTTGAGTAAGATCCGGAGCAGTCATGTCCATGTCTTTGACCTTATCTTCGAGATAGATATGCACTAACGTAGAAAGTGGAGTTACTGCGTCTTCACCTGCCGGTGCTGACATCATGAAGCCCGAAGTGATGGGTGCATCTGGCTCATCTTCGTCAACGGTTTGTCCGGCAATAGCCTGAACCACAACTGGATACTGTTCTGGTTCGGCAATACCGCTAACATCCAGCTTGGCAACGCCACCTTCCCCAGAAGTCGTGGTAGGTTCGCCATCATCAAGCAAAAAGTTACGGTTTATATCTAACCAAACCTTCGCGTTTTGCAGATAGCCATCGATCGCTTTCACCGTATAGGTTTGTGCTGCGCCATCATCTACTACAGAGCCTGATGAGCCCCCACCACTGTCACCACACCCGTATAACCCTATAGTTCCAACCAAACCAAGGGCTACTGCTATTTTATTTGCTTTCATTTCTACCTTCCCGTGGCTAATACTTAATTCCAACAAGTAACGCAAAAGCAGTAATATTTCTCTATGCGCTCTACATAATTAAGTTTAGGGAAAAGATATATTTAATCATCCCCCACCTGGGGGTTGATTAAACAAAAACGGAACAAAAATAAAAATTAACCAGCAAGATTATTACATGACTGTTTTTGTAAAAGATGAACATTACAAATAACGAAATGAGTCAAAATAAACAATTTTCACAGACATACAAAAAAAGCCAACAGTTGTTTCTGCTGGCTTTATTAAATTAATTCATTATTAAGCTAAGATATGAAACATCTCTATGCTCACACATAATTTCTTCTGTTGCTTAATCCACAATCAAGTCAACCCTGCGGTTACTTTTTCTACCTTGGCTAGTATCGTTATTCGCGATGGGTTGAGTTTCTCCCTTAGAAACCGACTCCAAGGTTGATGGTTTCACGCCATTAGCCACTAAGTATTTTTGTACGCTGCTTGCACGGCGAAATCCTAAACTGAAGTTGTATTCGTTTGTGCCTATGTTATCGGTATGACCTTCCAAAATAAGCGCAGGGTTTGACGCATTTTTGATTTGTGTGCGTAAGGTATTGAGAATATATGTGCTTTCTTTGGTTAAACGAGATTTGTCGAACTCAAAGTAAACCCGAGCAGCAATATCTCCTTTATCGTAGGATTCAAATTTCGAGCCCATGAGCAAGAATTCTTTGCAGTTGTCACTGAGTCCTAATTGGTTTAGCGCATCTTCAATATTTTGCAAACTAGGTAGATACTCGCTGTCAGACTCTATTACATAGAAAGCTCCTTGGTTGAAATTGAGGCTTTTTATCTCTCCAACCTGCACAGATTGTTGTAAGTTCACGTCATCAAGAGAGCAATAGTGGGTCAAGTAACTCTCAGATTCCTGTGCAAGGGTTGGAACAGAAGCCAACAGTGGCAAACAATTAACCAATGCATTTTTTATAATTTTATTCATAGCTACTCCTTGCTATTTTAAGTGCCCTATCTCTTCAACGATTAATTCAAGAATAATGTTTAATATATCTTGGGTATTTTGAGCTTCATACACGTTCCCTTGCCCAGCACAGTTCTGCAGGGCCGTATTACTATCAACATCATAATCAAAGCCAATCACGGCGATTTTTGATGACACAGGGACGCCATCATCCGTTACTTGTGCGTCTAGAGTAGATCGAATCTTGGTGCACATACCTGGGTTTGCACTCACTAAGTTTGTTGTATTGCCGGTGTAATTATCCATACCATCCGATAGCAATATGATTAGTCGACGCGGGTTTTTTCCTGCCTCTGCTATCTGAGCACCTCGAATAAGCCCTTGATAAGAACTTGTCCCACCTTTAGGGAAGAAACTCTCAATCTGGGTATTTAAAACATCAAAATTGGTAGTCAATGGGATACTATAGTAAAAATAATCCTTATCAGAATTATAGTCTGGGTAATATACACTCTCTCCCTCTATATAGTTTCCATCTTTATCAAAACTCACAGTCACTCTTTTAGTCAGCGTCTGTTCTGTCAGGTCAAACAAGTGAGTTATCGTACTTCCTGAATATAGATTACTTTCACTATTAAGTACGTGGTCATAGATTTGCAACGTTACTTCCCTTCGTTGGAACTCTCCGCTACTTGGCTCCCCTGTATCAACTTCTACCTCTTTGGTTGAACTACGCCAACAAAAACCCCAAAACCAAAGATCGCATTCTTCCACTAAATATATATCTTTGTCTTTTTCTTTTACAGCTGTGCGTCTATTATATCCGACATACCCTGCTGTATTTTTATCGACATTTTGGAAGCTGTTATATTTGTCTAGTTCTTCGGTGACACTCTTTATTACACCAGCAAGTGCTTTATATTTTTTGCCCGTCCCCGTCCAACTATCATCCATTGACCCCGAATAGTCCGACACAAATACCACATCCACAGCGTGATTCTGGAACTTTTGCGACATGGCATCGGCATAGACGGTGTATTCATTCGAATCGTTGGAAAGCGTAGATGAGAACCAGGTTGAATGTTTTGTGGTGGCATTCACCTGATATTCAAAGTAACGGTGTCCTAGGTCATCACCGGTGCATGCACCCTCACCATCGCAGGCTATCTTAGTAATGTTCACCTCATCGATAGAATCCATGCCAACCATGTATTCATTTAGATAGGAACAGACTAGATTACGGTTTACCACACTACCAGTGCTTGCCTTTATCCCTGCGCCCTGACAAACACTTGCATTTTCCTGACTGCTTTCATTGGGGTCGTTCAATGCAGAAACGGCAAGGCTGGCTGCCTCTAATGCGTCTTCCATCCGAGCTTGATTCTGCATCATACGAGCACCATCGGTTGCCAAACTGAATAGGCCCATTAATACAGGGACAGTAAGAACAAATAATATTGCCGCATGCCCAGATTGCTTTCGTTTCGAAGAATAATTCATAATTACCTCCCCAAAATAACGGAAGAAGACGAAACCGTAGTAAAGCCATTGCCTAAAACTCCAGAAACCATGTCATCGGTCTCATAGCAAAGCGTGACGCGATAAAGCGTTGATTTACGCCCCCACGTAGTTACCACACTCAACCCATTCTCTATATTACTGAGGCTCTGGTTAACGACACATCCGGTTCCCAAACTAAACATTGGGAGGTCAATGTCTGCCACTTTATCTGTATAAGTTTGATGCTCAAGCCGCATACCAAACGAACTCTCATCAAAATTACCCGTTGTGCGAGATAAAGAGTTTTTCACCGTGTTGTATACTAAAATTGCATCTTGTGGTTCAACCATGGAGTAGTTTGATTCATATAGCTGGGTGCGTTCTTTTACCAAGCTCACCGCTGAAAATGACAGGCGATCTAGTTTGCCCTTCATGGATAACTTGACCACTACATCCATGGTAAACAGCAGCAACATACCCAACACGACACTGACTAAGGCAAACTCAATGCTAAATACACCACGCTGTTTAGATTTCAAATTGATCACGTTCATACTCTTGCACCATAATCACTTCGCGAGAAAAAAGTGTCGAACCATCAAAAAAGTAAGAGAACAATCCCTCGTAGTCATAATTTATGTAGTAAATGGCAATCGCACTGTTAGCTTCCGTTCCGCATGTTGTGAGCGCTTCTCCGCCCTTAGGCAAGCAGGGTTCGGTTACTTGGCTTAATTCGGCGATATCGGAAACATATTTTATCGACGCTGAGAAATTGTTTTTATCGACTAAACCCGCCCACAAACTATCACTATTGCTTAGTACTTGATGAAAGACTTGCTGATAAGACTGGGTATCTTTCTTCGCCTGACGAGCTGCCTCTGAAATCGCATAATCACTAATAGAAGTGATGTATGACATGTAACTCACTTCCACCCACGCGATCAGCATTAACCAAAAGGCAAAAAAGCCAATTGCAAACTCAATGCTGGCCACTCCTTTCTGCTTCAACACGCTGTATTTCATCGAATATCCTTATTCCATTTGGAACTATAACTTGGCTTGCTCCGCCACTTTAGTGCTGCGCAGTGCCAAATAAATTTGTTGAATCTCCGCCGTTGAATACTCTCCAACTAACACATGATGTACCTGTTCAAACTGATCTAACTTGGCGTAGGCCAAAGCCAAATTCGCTCTCACTTGATTGTCTGCTAAGCCATTGTTAAATAGAGCTTCGAGTCGAAAAATGGCTTGTTGGTAATTTTGCTCCAGCAGATCCACAACCGCTAAGTTGTTCTTAATCACGATATCGTTATAGTGATGCCCGCGTGCCATATTGAAATACTGCCTAGCGAGTGGGTATTGCTGTTTAGCCGCATAAATTAGCCCAAGTAGGTTTTCGACCTCTGGAAACACCCACTGAAGTGCTAGAGCATCTAGTGCATATTTCTCGGCTAGATCCACTTCCCCCTGCAAGTAATAGGCTTTCGCGCTTAAAAAAGCGATTTGCTCTTGATAGCCCTCAACTTTGTCCATTTGTTGCAGATAGAACAGAGCAGATTCAATGTCTTGTGCTTCCAAATAGGACTCAACCAATTTGATTCGCAGATCCGTTGTATCGTTTCGAACTATTTCCTGCTTATAGAACGCGATAAGCTTGTAGGTGTCTCCCGAATCCGCCAACACTTTTTCACGAGATTCAAAGTTGGTTTTATCTAATACCAACTCCAGCTCCGATGGCCCGTTCGAGGTGCAACCAACCAACAACAACGCACTGAGTATCAATATCCGTCTATCCACCTGCCATCATCCTCATAATTCCTGGCGCCGTAATCAAAATAACAATCGGAAACATGATAAATAGAATCAAAGGCACCGACATTTTTGCCGACAACTTACCAATCTGTTCTTCTAACCCCAGCATCTGTACTTCACGTATGTCTGTCGCTAGTGTGGTAAGCACATCATAAATCGAAGAACCGTATTGCAAACTTTGGTTAAGCGTCATCGTAAAACTGCGTACCTCTGGTGTCGGTACTCGTTCATACAGCTCTTCTAATGCCTTCTCTAAACCGACTAACTGGGAACGATTCATGGTCTTTCTCAGCATGTGCGCAATATCTTTATCAAACCCCAACATCTCATCGGCCAAGTAGGCCATCGATGATTCGATGGTCATACCCGTTTGCACACATACCCCCATGAGGTCGAGCAAATAAGGCAAGCGGTCTGATAACCGACGCTGGAGTGCTGTTTTTCTTATCGCCAAATAGGCATCAGGGCCAATCAAGGTGACGGCAATCCAAATGCAGGCGCTCACTCCAAGCATTTCAGTGCTCCACCCAACGTATACCCCCCAACTCACTATCGCAGCCAAACCGCCAATCATTAGGGTGTATTTAATCGGCAACAACAACTTAGAAAGACGCGAATCGTAGATGCCTGCTTCGTGAAACTTGTCGTTAATCTCATTGGTCGACACAGACACCAGCGAGCCCAACTTCTCATTAATATTTTCGATATAACTAAAACGAGAACGCTCTTTTTTGTGCTTCAAACCAAATAGCTTCAACGTATGGTGACGAGTAAACTGCAAATAAAACACATAAAGTAAGCAGCACAATCCGACAACCGTGAGCCAGATAAAGATCACCAATTGAGTGCGAGGCTCAGAAAGCATGGTCATCATATTATCCATTAACGAACCCTCCTCATTAGCATCCAGATAATCAACATACCAATCGCCTCACTGGTCAACATGTAATACAAGATAGGGCGACCATCAGGATGGAACATGACGTACTCGTAATTATCTGGACTCATGTACTGCATAAATAACAGAAATAGAAACGGAATAGAGGCAACTATTTTGGCCGAAATGCGAGCCTCTGCCGTTAAAGCAAATTTCTTTTTCTCCACCGCTCTCGCATCAAACATTAATCGCGTTAAACGGCTGATCACCTCTTTTAATTGTCCACCGCGATGCATGTTGGCTCGCAAGGTAATCACAAAGAACTGAAATGAAGGATAAGGAAATCGCTCACAAGATTTTCGAAATACCTCATCGGGAGTCTCACCCAGTTGCAATCGCTCCCCCATTACCTTAAATTCATTGCCCACATCGCCATCTAAAGAGCGACCAACATACATGATGGCATGCATAATACTCTCACCTGCGGATACCGCGCTGGCCAGCATATTGAGTGCATCGGGAAAGGTCTCCTCGAACATCTTGATTTCACGTTGCTGCAGCCAAAGGTAACCCCAAATCAAAGCGAACACTTCGAGGATAACGACGACAAAGATCGGGTTACCACGAAAGAAGCTCTGATTAATCTCTAACGCGATAAACGCCACCACGAATATAAACAGTGATACTTTTATCACCGCGAGGCGGCCAATCTGTTTTTGTAGGTTATGCCAACGCAATACCATCCGCTCAGCAAAGGTTCGGTCGGTCAAAGAACGTAAGTCCACCGCCTGATCATTAGAGGTCATATTGTCAACGAATACTGTGCGACTAAACTCTTGTAAGTACGACTGTTTTGGCTTTCGTTGTATCCAGGCCGTGACCAGTAAGCAGAGGCCAATTGTCACTAAAGCGATATAAATCATCATGACCTCCTGTTAAACAAAGATTCAAGCTTATCTTCCAGCCCAAAATATCGTGCCTTCTCTACAAGAACAGAGCGCTTCATCAAACCTGCGGTAAGGAAGTTACCCATTACCTTGTCCGCATTTTCTTTGCTGTGCTCTGGTTGAAAACGAAATATCTCTTCCATGACTACGCTATCGCCTTCAAGCCCGACTACCTCGAAGATACTCATCACTTTACGGCTACCATCATGTAAGCGGCTGATCTGAATAACTAAGTCGATTGCGCTGACGATGGTTCGCCGAATCGCGGTAAGAGGTAGGTTATTGGTTGCCATCATCACCATCGCTTCAACACGAGCCAGTGCATCTCTTGGTGAGTTGGCGTGGAGGGTCGACATCGAACCATCATGGCCGGTGTTCATTGCTTGCAGCATTTCGAACGCTTCACCACCACGACACTCACCAACGATGATACGGTCGGGACGCATCCGAAGGGCGTTAATCACCAAGTCCCTTTGATGAATGGCACCGGTATTTTCTATCCCGGCTACCCGCGTTTCTAGACGTACGACGTGGGGTTGCTGAAGGCGCAGCTCGGCCGCATCCTCAATCGTAACAATGCGTTCTTTCTCGGAAATATATTGAGATAGCGCATTGAGCATGGTGGTTTTGCCTGAACCCGTACCACCAGAAATAAGGATGTTTAAGCGACAGCGCGAGGCAATCATCATCAATTGAGCCATCTCTTGACTCATTGAGCCATAGTCGACAAGCTCCATTAAATCAATGGCTTGCTTTTTGAACTTACGAATTGAGATAGAGGTGCCATCAATGGCGACTGGGGGAATGACAATATTGACGCGGCTGCCATCTTCTAAACGAGCGTCACACATAGGTTTAGATTCATCCACACGGCGGCCAACTCGACCAGCGATACGCTTGGCAATCTCCATGAGTTGAACTTCATCAACAAAATCAACATCGGCCTGCTCTACCATTCCGCGCCGCTCAACATAGACACTCTCATGCCCATTGATCATGATATCGGTAATCGACTCATCATCCATCAAGCTCTGCAAGGGTCCTAAACCGTGCAACTCATCGACCAAAGCCTTAACAAAGTCATTCCGTAGTACTGAAGGAACGGCTATCCCTTCATTATCAACAATCACATTAATGGCTTGAGCTAACTGCTCTGCCAATTTATTTGAATCCAAACTATTGATAACTTCAGGATCCAAGGCATCAAAGATCATCTTGCGAATTTTGATGTAGACCGTCTTTGCACTACTCATAACAACCTACCTTGAGCCAAACCGAAAGAAACCGTGTTTAGGCTCTTCACCCAAGATTAATTCACCCAAAGCGTGAATCGAACGCTTCGCTTTACCACTAACATCTGTCGCACGCTTGCCCGTTAAAATCTTCGCGTCGAGTTTCTTGATATGCGGAACCACAACATCTATGGGTTGCAGCAAATACTTTTCCGCCTCTTCTTTGGTAATCGTCGCATTACTCTCTGGTAATACATTGTTGAAGACTAAAAGAATACGTTGAGAGTCTTCCTTATTTTGTAACTCTCGTATGCGTTTGAGCAACGATGCCGCTTCGCGCACAGCGGAAACCGTCGGGGTAATGATAAGTACGATAGCGTCGGATACGTCGACAATATCCCTAGCGGTAAACACTAAACTAGCTGAGGAAGCCGATAGATCTTCGATGAGAAAATTGGCATCTTCCCCCACATACTCGACAACCGCCTGAGTGTAATCTTTGACATCAAAGCTACCGTAATCCGGTGAGTCTATAGAAAGCACCGAAAGTAGATCGTCACAGCGATATAACAAGCTATGTGCCGATGTCGTATCGAGGGATGTGGCGAGCTCGCCTGAGCGGATCTCTTTCTTTTTGAACTTCTCAATACCCATCATGATATCGAGGTTGCCGCCTTGATACGCATTGTCGACCACAACACAAGACGAGTGTTTTTGCTTAGTCAAAAAATGTGCTAGCTCAGAGCAGAGCATGGTGGTACCCACGCCCCCTTTACTGCCTACTAATGAGATCTGCTTTGCTTTACGCTTTTGACCCAATCCTTTATTTCCGCTGCGGTTATCATAAACACCAGAGACAAAGTCGATCAGCTCTTGCTTGTTGATTGGCCAAAAAAGATAATAAAAACCCATTTTTTTCAGGTTGCGTATGGTCGAAATTGAATCCTCGCGCCCTATCACAATCACCGAGGCATCGTTTGGAAGCAGTGAACTGATGCGCTCAGCATCTTTGACCACATCCTCACTCTCATTGAGCTCTATCATCACGATTTCGATGCTCTGGTCACGAACATGCTCTTTGATGGTACTATCCATATTGACCAAAAAGGATGGCGTTGCATAACCCTCAAACTGATAGGCTTCTTTGACTAATGCTTTGCATTGATTAGTTTGGTAAAAAAGAACCGAGTTAACGCCCTGAGTGGTTGTCGCCTTTTTCTCTTTACTACCTAAAATATCGGCAAGTTCTATCATATGCTTCCCTTACTTCACGCTCTTCATCACCCGCTCAGGATGAACTACTGATTTCCAACGCGCTCCCTCAGAGTAACAACCCAGGGGCAACTCACCATAATTGCCGATTTTCTCGTACTCACACACAGGGGTAACAGCCTTGTACTGCGTAACCAACAACGAAAGGTCAAAGTCCTCTAGCTGTTCAGTGCCTTTACTTACATGAATATTGGTACTGGCAATACCCTGACTTAAAAGATGTTTCTTGTATTTGTCTGCCAATGTTTTGCCATCGTTGCTTAGCCAATGAAAATGGAGTTGTTGACTGGATAAAATGTTCCAATTGCGCTGTACGTAGTCATCCATTTCATTCCACGCTTTTTGTTGCGCACTTGTCGAGCTGTTCTCAATATCGACAGCAAATCGATACTCCCAAGGCACAACGTCTATTTGTGTTCCATGACGCTCAGAGATGGTTTCGGCACAACCATTCATCATTAGCAACACCATCAAACTACCGATTATTCTTCTGTTCATTGTTTGAAGCCTCCGGTTGCAAGTAATTCATTTGCCCACTTAGCCGATGCCTTGTCATAATTTGAATCCAAGGCAAAGAAGCGAGTTAAGGTATGAGTCTTCTCCATCATTGGAAGCTGTACTTGAGAAGGCTGAAATGGCTGAACCAGATTAACCGTCGCAACAATTACTAACTCGGTTTTTGTACGTTCACTACCTGTATTGCGGAATAAGGCACCTAGCACTGGAATATCACCAATGAACGGAATACGGCGTAGGGTTTCTCTGTCTTCTGAACTAAGCAGACCACCTAACACAAAACTCTGCCCATCGCCCAACTCCACAGTGGTTCTTGCTCGACGTGTTTTCAGTGCAGGTAAGTCATAGTTTTCGTTGCTGTATTGGTTATCCAAAGAGCTGACTTCTGGCATCATCGACAGCTTGATCTTGTCGTCTCTTAACACCTTTGCCATCAGTTCAAGGCGGACACCGTATTCGCGGTATTCCACATTGGTGCCACCATCAATCACCGTCACCACAGGGATCTCTCCCCCGGCAAGAAAGCTCGCGGTTTCACCCGAAATCACCGAAAGATTAGGCTCAGCAAGTACTTGACCAACGTTGTCGTCTCCAATTGCTGTGATCACCGAAATGATGTCATCGGCACTAAAGTCGGTCAGCTGATCAATAAACACCCCAGCGCCACCAGACTCCGAGCCAACCTGAATGCCAAACTCTTCCATAAAGGAGTGAGACACCTCAGCTATGGTGAGCTTCACGTTGACCTGCTTGGTGGTGACCACCTCGATATTATTGACTAAGCCCTCAAATCGGTAACGGCGCATAAAATCCATGTTGTACTGGTTTTCATCCAAGTCCCAGAATACATCGGTGATCTCTGCATCTTTGCCTAATAGCTCACCTGCTAGTCGATAGATTTCTTCACGTATCTGCTCAGTCGCCACCGTACCACTCAGCACCGCTTGGTCACCCAAGTTATAGATGGTGACATCCACATCGGGATAACGAACCTGGATCTGTTGTTGGATATGCACCAAGCTGCGATTAACCACTAACTTGCGTGAGAGAAGTGTATTGCCATCTTTATCAAACACCATCAATGATGAACTACCGATGCGCTTACCAAAGAACACCACTCGATTGGCTTCGATCACTTGGTAGTCAGCAACATCGGGGTTAGAGATAAACACAGAGCCAATATCTTGTGAGGTACGAATCGTTTTCGCTTCCCCTTCAGCTAAGTTGACGATACGAGCAGCCAAAACCTGGCTAGAGAAGATTAAGAGCATTGAACAAAGCAAAATCTTTATTGTTCGTGCGTCCATGCGGCGCTCCTTAGTTATTATTTTACTGCTATTTTTTCTGCGCGATATTCGACAATCGCACGATAATCTGGAAGGACATCACCCGAGTTCGCCTGTAGTTCGTGTACTACATTGGCACCAAATGATTTATGCACCTCGATCAGTGAGATCTTGCGTGCGATGGACAATTTTGCGAGCTGACCGCGAGTCAGTTCGAGAATGAGGTTCACGTTCAATTGCGAACGACCTTGCTCTAACAACGTCTCTTGTTTATCAACCTTAAGTACCTTAACCGCCGCAAACAGTGGCGAGACAGAAACGGATTGATAGTTGGTGATCACCACATCATCGGCCAAGTTTTGCGACGCTGAAGAAATAGCGATCACATCAACTAAGGTGCCGTGGTCGATCAAGCCACCAATGATCGCGTTGGGTTCCACCTCTATCGCATAAGGAACACGATCAGGATGGATCACCGCTTCTACGTACCCAGCATCCTGTGGTGTCGCCACCAACTTTGGTGTAAGTCGTGTACCCGGGGCAACGGTTTGCTTGACCACCATGCCGCGCTCTAGCTTGGTTACAAAGCCGAAGCGCTCAAATTCTTTTTCACTGACCGATTGACGCTCAAACTGCGTCACATCGATAGCTTGCCCTCGCGTTAACGCTTGAGTGGTTACCCAAATTGTAACGCTGTTTTCCGCCGGTTCAGCCTGAGTGACCGGTTCACCAGAAGAAGCTGTGGGGGAAGGAGGAGGCGTTTGAATGAGTTGTCCAGACAGTCCATACAACCCCGCGCCCACTGCAATCAGGGCAATCGGTACTAATATCCTTATATTCATCCTTGTCTCCTCTAGAGTGAGGCCAGTGTCCCTACCATGCCGCCGATGGAGATGGTGACACCGTAGGGCACGGTAGTAATCTGTTTTCCAAACAGTCGATTAATGATAATAATCAGCAGCGCTGTCACTCCTCCAATCATCGTGATAAGCAGTAATATACCCGGTAGATATTGTTGATCGATGGCGATGGAAACCACTGTGAGCAGTTTTGCATCGCCTGCACCCCAAACATTCAAATACCAAAGTAAAAACCCGACACCAAATATACTAATGATATCTATTGCGCTATTTTCAAAATAAAAGCAATCACAAGCAAATAAACCTAAAATTCCTATTAGGTAGATTAAATAGTTAGGTATTTGACGGAATTTTATATCCATGCAAACAACACTAAATAACAAAGAAAAATACCCAATTAAAACTATAACCATTGAATTATTACAATTAGCCTTATTTCTGCTACTTTGTGATTATGATGCTACAGCTAGTTGGTTCCATTAGCACCATTAATATAACCAGTAATTTTCGTTACCGCTCCACTTAATGCTGTTTCAAATGATCCACCATCAGTAAACATAAGACTGACGATAGCGGCTACTGCGACAGCAATAATCGCATACTCAATTGCAGTCACGCCGCGCTCATCATTTTTAAAAGAAGTGAATAGAGTGCTTATTTTACAATATAGGTTAGTCAACATAATGTTACTCCTTTGGTTGTTAACTTTAGTTGTAAGTCCCTTGCCTACTGTTATAAATGTAACAAAAACACACTGCTTGAAATTTTCATGACGATAGAAATGACCTATCACTCAGTAACTCGTTTTGGGCTCTAATTTAATCAGCATGTATAAACGCTTTACACCTAAGTTTTCCATGGGGGATAATTGATCTATATCAACCTTTAATTAAGGCGATATAAAAACAATTATTTGAACTTAGTCACGATATTTTCATACCCTTCTCATATTCCAAAAATATAGATTATTAAAAATCACTGATAGAACATCACGCCTTCCCCCACTTAGGTGAAGACAAGTGCTCAACTTTATAAGTACTCTAGATGTTTAGAGTAGATACTCTGCCTCGTGTATAAATATAAGGGCATATTATGCATCCGAGCTTTGAACAGTTATTAGCATTCGTTACCGTTGTTGAAGAAGGGTCTTTTCGAGCTGCAGCGAGAAAGCTACATAAGACACAACCAACGATTAGCGCAGCAATTCAGAGCCTAGAGCTTGAGTTAGAAATTGATCTGTTTGAACGTGAACATGGTAAGGCGGTTCTGACCAACCAAGGGAAACATCTCAGTGAGATTGCCAACCCGCTTCTTATGCAATATCGAGCTCTATTGAAGTCTGCATACGCGATGAAGGACTCAAAGCAAGTGTTGTATCGTGTGGGGATTGACCCTCTGCTATCTAATCATGCAGTACGTCAAGCGGTTCACGAGTTTTCCAACTCTTTTCCCGATGTAAACCTAAAGCTTGTCACTAAACCAAGCTTCGTACTGGGCGAAATGCTCGCCCACGGAGAGCTCGACCTCGCAATTGGTAATCCTTACCACAAGAGCATCTACGAGTTTAGGGTGACCGAGCTGTTCAAAATTAACTTTTGGTGGGTAGCCCATCGCTCGCTCACCTGCAACCAAGACACCCGGCTATTGCTGCTAGAGGGATGCAAAGAGATCAACAGTGCTTCAATGGTCAAGCAACACCACATCTGGCAGTGTGAAGACCTGAATACCATCGTCAACCTCTGCTGCCAACAATCGGGCATTGCACTACTCCCAGACTTCATTATCGAAGCACTGAATAATAACAACCTCGTTAAGATTAATGATCACCCTTATTTATTTGGCCGCAAGCTAACAGCAGCAGTATTTTGCAACGCCAACGAAACTCAAAGCCAATATCAGAAATGGTTTTGTGGGCAGTTAGTACCAAAGAAAGAAACTACAAAAGTATAATAACAAGCATAAAAAGGCCTCGATTTCAGTACTAGCTACAGGTGTGAGGTAATACTTAAGTCTTAGTAGCAATTATTAGTTTACAGCCTCATTTCAAGATTTGTCTTGTCTTCTTATCTTCTCTACTCACAACAAGCCACTCATTTCATAGTAACGGAATGTGAAACCAAAGTAAGCCCGACAACAATGGGTAAGACATTTTTTGAATTTTTCATACTGTCACCATATACCAATTTTTAGAATATCTATTTAATTATAATTGAAAGACAAGAATAAAATTAACCTAAAGTCACGTGGTTAAATATAATTATATTCAAAGTTGAAATAAGCCAGCATTTTTCATGCCCTTTCGCTCTATACCTTATATAGGTGATAATTTAATTTATTATTTCACCCGGTTACATTTGAATAAAAACCAATCTCATTCATTAAATAACCGCCATAGTTTATTTAATAGAGTTTCGTGATTGCTATCAAATTAAAAATAATTATATAGAAGGTAGATCTAAAACAGTTATAGATAGTGACAATATATTTAAAAGTAACTCTGTTTATATCACTAGACATCTTTCACTGAGAGAAAGGAGTTCTCATGAGAAAAGCCTTAAATACACTATTAACAGAAAAGCTGACTCGAAGAACATTTTTAAATAGCTCAGGTAAAGCTGCGGCTGTAGGCGCGGTAGCAACGTCGACAACCTTTCCGTTTACCGCTTCCGCTGAGACCTCAGCACAAGCGAGCAAAGAAGAAGTGAAATACAGTGCTTGTTTGGTGAACTGTGGGAGCCGCTGCCCGCTCAAGGTCCATGTGAAAGATGGCGTCATCTCGTATATCGACTCGGAAGATGGCATTAATGACGAAGTGTTTGGAGAACATCAGATCACACCATGCTTACGTGTCCGAGCTAATCGCTACAAAACGTACAATCACGATAGGATCAAGTCGCCTCTGTTGCGTGTTGGTAAACGTGGTGAGGGCAAGTTTAAAAAGATCAGCTGGGACGAAGCGACCACACTCATTGCCGACAAACTAAAGTACACCATAGAAAAGCATGGCAACGAAGCCATCTTCTACCAGTACGGTACAGGTTGTAACGGCGGGAATATCCATGGTCGCAATGCCATGCGCCGTTTCTTGAGTAGTACCGGCGGCTACCTCAACTATCACAACTCTTACTCCACCGCGCAAATATCACGCATTGAACCTTTTGTTTACGGTAAAGGCCATGGCAGCTTCATGTCTGAGATTGCCAACTCCGATTTAGTCGTCATGTTCTGTCAAAACCTTGCTGAAACCCGAATGTCCGGTGGCGGGCAAATTTACGAGGTGCTCCAAGCCCTAGAGAAAAGCCAAGCGAAGGTGATCATCATCGATCCGCGCTACACCGACAGCTCGATTGGCTTGAATGCAGAGTGGCTGCCAATCAGACCAGGTACGGACGCCGCACTGGTTGCAGGTATTGTGCATACACTGGTTGACGAAGGGCTAGCCGACGATGACTTCATCAATAAATATGCAACTGGCTGGGATGAAGACAACCTACCGGCAACAGCGCCGAAGAATAGCTCTTACAAATCTTATATCATGGGTAAATACAATGATGGTATTGAAAAGACCGCAGAATGGGCAGCAGATCTAACCCGTATTCCAGCGGCTCGTATCCGTCAACTCGCCCGTGAAATGGCGAGTGCAAATAATGCGTGGATTTCACAAGGATGGGGACTGCAAAGAACCGCAAATGGTGAGCAAGGTTGTCGTTCTATCATGATGCTACCTGTCATCACCAAGCAGTTTGGTAAGCCGGGCCCCAATACCGGTGACTGGCTTTACCATGAAGAACCCTATTAAAACGTCAATTCCATGCTTCCTATGGGAAAGAGCAATTCGAGAAGGCACGAGCATGACTGCATTGAACAGTTATGTGAAAGGCAAAGATAAGCTCGATACCAATATTAAGTTCTTATTTAATTACGCCAGTAATATTCCGATGAATCAGCACTCGGATCTCAACAAAACCCAAGAGACACTCAAAGACGAATCCTTATGTGAGTTCATCTTGACCTGGGATAACCACATGACAGCATCAGCACGTTGGTCTGATTTGGTGTTACCCGATGTGTCTTGGCTCGAAGTCGATGACCTGATCAACAACTCGATCAGCCCATACTTCGCGATTATTGGTCAATTAACACGCTCCATCTTACAACTGGTGACAGATGAACTGACCGTTGATGTACCACAAGCAAAACTCTACTTTTAAGGTGGAAGGGATCGATGAGGAAAATGGAATCGCACCAAGTGACTCGCCGAGATGTTTTGTCTTTGTTTAGTCGCAAGAAAGCCAACAACACTACGACTCTCCTTCCCTTACCACCAAAGGCAATTGAACCTCAAACATTCGACAGTATTTGTAATGGCTGTGGACTCTGCGTCGCTACCTGCCCTAATCAAATTATCTACTTAAACAAGCAGGGGAAAGCGCGAGTTGATCTCGACTATTCATTCTGTAATCGTTGTTTCGATTGCGTGGAGGTATGTGACCCACAAGCACTATCCGAAAATCGAACACATCACTTAAACTTCAAACCCCAATCAACGGGTAAATGCAGCAACAAACACGATGGTTGTGGCATGTGTTTAACTGTGTGCAAGAACAAAGCGATTAACTTAGAAGCTCAGCAACCCGCGTTCAACAAAGAATTGTGTGATGGGTGTGGTGAATGTAAGTCAGTTTGTATTGAGGGTGGTATTTCCCTTATTTCTAGCTAAACCATCAGTTAAGCCTTAACTCATATCCAATCCAATCGAAAAAGTCATGCCTGCATAGTCACTTAAAACAATTTTGATTGCATAATAAAAACTTAACTGAACAATAGTTCAAATGTGGCGGTTTTTTTACTATTGTTAAGTGGTCTTACAACAGAACGTCTGAAACAAGGAAATGTTATGAACCAGAAAATCGAATCTCAACCCGATCAAAATAGAGCTATCCCGCAAGAAGCCTTTGATTGGTATGATGAGTATGCTCACGGCTTAATTGATCGTCGAGAGTTTCTGGCCCGCCTATCTAGTCTTGCTGTATTGGGCTTTAGCGCAACCGCACTCTCTTCAGCACTTATTCCTAATTATGCGCTAGCAGAGCAAGTCTCTTTCAATGACCCATCTATCAAAGCGACCTATGAAACCTTCTCGTCACCCAAGGGGCATGGTGAATGTCAGGGATACTTAGTTGTCCCTCGAGAGTTAGAAGGGCCTGCACCCGTAGTTTTGGTCGTCCATGAGAACAGAGGTCTAAACCCGTACATCAAAGATGTAGCACGACGACTTGCAGCTAAAGGCTTTATTGCGTTTGCACCGGATGCCTTATATCCGCTGGGTGGGTACCCTGGTAATGATGATGAAGGACGAGCAATGCAAAAGTCTATGTCTAAGCAAAAGCTTGAGGAAGACTTCATTGCTGCAGCGCTGTTCCTAAGATCTCATGAAAAGAGCAATGGCAAGCTTGGCGCCGTCGGTTTCTGTTATGGGGGTTATATCGTCAATATGCTCGCTGCGACAATCCCTGACACCTTAGACGCAGGTGTTCCATTCTATGGTACGCCAGCAGCGGAAGAGCTTAGAAAAAATGTGAAAGGTCCGCTGCTTATCCAATTTGCAGAAAACGACAAACGAGTGAATGCGACATGGCCAGACTATGAAGCTGAGTTGAAAAAAATTGAAGCTGAGTACACCGCTTATGTGTACCCTGGGGTTAATCACGGTTTTCATAATGATTCAACGGGGCGTTACTCTGAATCAGAGGCTACGCTGGCATGGGAACGCACACTTGCGTTTTTCAGCAAGCACCTAGTTTAGATCCAGCAGTTAACAAAGGGCTGGGATGCACCCAGCCCTAACGAGATTAGGCTTTTTAGCTTTGCGCTTAACCAGCAAGCAACTCAGTAATGGCAGGGATACTGGCTTGTATTGTATAACCACCTTCAATTTGATTCGTGGCCACGTCAGCCTTTGCTTCTCTAAGAATGACAACGCCTGCCATGATGTCCCAAGCGTTAATAAAGTCTTCTCGATACCCATCGAATCGCCCTGCGGCGACATGCGCTAAACCTAGAGCCGCAGAGCCATGTCGGCGATGCTCAATCCCATTATCAAGCAGCCTCTGCATAGTGCTTAAATAATTATCCAGTGGCATTTTAGGTGAGTAGCCAAGGTTCACTAACCCTACAACGGCTTCGCTACCTTGATAAACTTCCATTGGTTTACCATTGAGGTATGCACCTTCGCCCTTCCGTGCATGAAACAGCTCATCAAGATTAGGGTCATAGATAACACCAATTACTGGTTCACCCTCGACAAGGTAGGCAATTGACACACACCAAAGCGATTGTTTTCTTAAAAAGTTCGTTGTGCCATCAATGGGGTCTACCACCCATACGCCAGTTCTATATTCATCCGTCGCACCGCTCTCTTCTCCTAAAAAACCGTCTTGAGGATAAGCAGATTCTAGCTGCGTTCGAATGTACTTCTCTGTTTCTCGGTCAGCATCACTCACAAAATCTTGATGACCTTTTACATCAATCGCTAAGTTGCCTTCAAGCAATTGATTTTGATAACCCTTGGCAATTAATCCAGCTTGCTTCGCCAGTTCACAAGCAAAGTGGTATTTCTGTTCTAAATCGTTATTCATTGTTTGATTCATTAAAGTGTTTTTCGTTTTATTAAGCTGACATCTAGCGTTCGTGTTCTTGATGTTTGATCCGGGTCTTCAATTCTGCTCAGTAGCAGCTCGACACAGTGCTGAGCCATCTCTTCTGTCGATTGCTTAACAGTTGTAAGCTGATAGCTACTCCAACTTGATTGCTGCATGTCATCAAACCCCGCGACTTTGATTTGTGCCATACACTCGTTACCAAGTCGTTCTTTCAATCCATCAATGACACCGAGCGCTAAATAGTCGTTGGCACAAAATACGCCATCGGGCGCCACACTCTCTGAGGTAAGCATCTCCGCAGCCGCTAAACCGCCCTGATAGCAGTGTGTCTCTGGGTACAGTATCGTGGTGCTGATTCCTCGCTCGGCCGCTAGCTCGCAAAACATTTGCTCGCGGTTGCGGATACTGAATGAGTCTTTCTTCGAGCTCACCATCGTTACCCTTTCGCAGCCTGAATCAGAAAATGCCGAAACCAGTAATTCGATTCCTTTGTGGTTATCACAGATAACCCTATCAATCTTGTCGTGGGTATCTTGCTTGTTAACAAGCACTACCGGCACTGAGCTGTCTGCGCACATTTTAAAGATGCTCTCTGGGGGTGTATCGGAAGTAATAACCACCCCTGAAACGTTGTAATGCAGCAGCATATCAATGACCTGAGAGCTATCGCGCCCTTTCTTGGTAGGAATCAACAATGGGCGGTGATTCGTTGCCAGAATCGCTTCACTTAAATCACTCACCTGCTGACTGCGAAACGGATTGTCCATATCTGCAACGACCAACCCTATCAAATCTGATCGCTGACGGTTTAAGCTACGCGCTAGATGATTAACGCGATAACCCAGGACATTCGCGGCTTCCATTACCTTTTGCTTGGTTTCTTGGGAGACATAGCCATTATTTGAGAATGTTCTAGAAACCGCCGCACGTGAGACTCCTGCCGCTTTCGCTACATCGACAGAGGTAATACTCTTGGTTTTATGCTCATTCAAAGAAGGATTCCTTCTGCTTCCATGCCTCATATGCCTTTGCAAAAGCAAAAGGGAAATCGATATTGACCATATCTGGCTGTTTGCCAATCAGCTCAACCCACACTCCTTGATCGGTACCTGGATAACGCAGCATCGATTTAATGCCGTGATCTCGGCACTGTGAAAACTCTCTCAAATCGTCAATTAGGTAGTCGTATTCAATGATCACCGGGTGTGCAAAATCCAACAGTGCCTCAAACGAATCAAAGTCTTGGCGCCTTAACATCAAGCCGGCGTCTGGGTAATCTGTTTTTAGCTCTCGGATATAGTCATTGTTGAAACTCCAAAAGAAGCAACGAGACAGTGCGTTGTGCTGGAGACCAGTTTCGATAACTTGACCAACGTTTGCTTGCTTTAACTCGACATAAAGCTCCCCGTCATTCTCTTTTGCGAGCTCTAGAAAATCCCCAAATGTCGACACGGATTGCTTTGAAAAGCTCGGATGAAACCATGTCCCTGCATCACAAGTCCCAAACTGTTCACGAGAAATATCGCTGACTTCTCCGATGAGATTAGTCGTTCTATCGGCAGTTGGATCATGAATGACCATAAGTTCGCCATCGCTACTCGTATTCAGATCGAGCTCAATCACACTAGCACCCGCTCGGTAACCGATTTCGGCTGCGATTTTGGTATTCTCCGGAGCCACATCATTGGCTCCTCGATGCAGAACCATTTGAATTGGGTTGCTTGGATGAGGGTGGTATCCCGTAATCAGCTCCGGCAAATCGGAACAAATGCCTATCACGGGCATGTGAAGCAATTTTTCAATCTCTGACGGTCGCTCTTCATGCCAAATAACAATAGGAAGCTGTTGTTCTTTTGCCGTCTGAAGCAGTTCATCTGTTAAAAGTTCATGAGGAGTATCCGATGCTCTCTCCCAGCATAGGTGAATCATGTCTGCTTTGGCCTTTTTAGCCTGCTCGAATGGACAGTCTCCGACTCTTACCAGAACGGATAGCGGATATGGGCAATTCACCTCATCCATTTCAGCGACCCATTCTGCAACAAAGCTACCAATTGCCACCTCATCATATGGCGTGCGTTCTAGTGTTTTGAGCACCTCAGCACCAGCCCCTTCACCTTTAAGTTCAACATAAAGCCCAGTTCCTGTTTGCATCGCTAAATCGAGCACTTGCTCAAAGGTGGGTACGCTCTGGTTATTGAACAAACGATAAGAACTGAGCACCTCGAAACTCACTTCTGAAATCGTCACATCGACACCAGCGGTATGCATTAAGTTGTCATCATGACTGATAACACAGACACCGTCGGCGGTAAGACGGACATCAATCTCCCACATTTCAGCACCTAGATCGGCTGCGTACTCAAAGGCTTCAAGAGTATTTTCAAGCCGATGGCCGCTTGCACCGCGGTGAGCAATACACAGCGGCTTGTGATCAGACTGTTTAACTAGCTTGTTTAAGCGTTGCTGACGCAGCATAGAGGCGCTCTCCATCTTGATTGAACAATAGAATATGACTAGAGTCGATGCTCCAGTGAACCGTGTCACCAAGCTTCAGGTCACCGCGAACCGGCTGGATGGTTCGGATAACATTGCCGTCTGCTAACCTGAGGTCGTAAAGGTTTTCTCGGCCTTGATTTTCAATAAAGCAGACCGTTGCACAGTTGGTATCACCCGTCTCTTCCGTTAAGATCACGTGTTCTGGGCGCAAGCCAACTTTCACTTGGTTACTATCAAGGTGCCCCCTTTCTAGGGCCAGTTGAATACCATCCACACCATTGATAAATGTGTCTTGTTGAATCTCGCCCTCGACAAACGAGATTGGAGGGTTGCCCAAGAAACCAGCCACAAACTCGTTCACCGGGTTGTGGTACATTTCTGTTGGCGTATCAACCTGCACAATGCGTCCACCATTCATAATGGCAATACGATCACACATGCTCATTGCTTCAACTTGATCGTGAGTCACAAGCACTGCGGTGATGCCGGTCTCTTGTTGAATGCGACGAATCTCAGAGCGCATTTCCAAACGTAACTTGGCATCAAGGTTGGCAAGCGGTTCATCAAGTAAAAGTACATCCGGCTTACGCACAATCGCACGAGCCAACGATACACGTTGCTGCTGCCCACCAGACAGTTCTGCTGGTTTGCGGTGTAATAGGTTATCAATGCGAACCAGCTTTGCGATGTCAGTAACTTTTCGTTTTATCTCCGCTTTACTCTCTTTGCGAATCATCAATGGAAACGCGATGTTCTCTTCAACCGTCATGTGCGGATATAAGGCGTAGGACTGAAAGATAACGCCAACATTTCTTTGTTGTGGGGGCAGTTTCGTCACATCACGCGAGCCAAACTCGATACTGCCACCATCGATTTGATGGATACCACTAATCGCAAATAAGGTGGTCGATTTACCACACCCAGATGGACCAAGAAGTGCAATCATCTCACCCGAACCAATAGAGAGATTCATGTTATCGATCACGGTGGTGTCACCAAAGGTCTTAGTGAAGTTGTTAATTTGAATACCCATTAGCCTTTGTTACCTCCGCTGTACATATTCATGAGTTGTTTCTGGAAAATTGCGAATAAAATGATGACTGGCAATACGTAGAACAGGCCTACAGATTTAAACATCGCCATGTCGAAGTTGTTGTCGTCAGCAATAAGCCCTGCCAAATAGACGGACAATACCTGAGCGTCATTTCCTGGTGCTAATACCTGAGGAAGAATGAATTCACTCCAGCTAGCGAGGAAAGAGAAGATACCAAGCGCCGTCATGGCTGAACCAACCTGAGGCAATACAATCTTGCGCCACACCATAAATCGGCTTGCACCGTCTTGCATGGCCGCCATCTCCAGTTCCCACGGAACCGAGTCATAAAACCCTTTTAGAATCCAGATCCCAAATGGCAGTTCAAGCGCGGCTTTCACCATGATTACCCCTAACAATGTGTCATAAAGGCCAACATATTGAAGGATCAGGAAAATAGCGATAAGCAAGGTGACCGTTGGAAATGAGTGCAGCACCATCACCCCGCCTAAGAAAAAGCCACGTAGCGGAATATTTAGACGAGATAACGCATATGCAGCAGTAGATGCAATGCAGAGCGTTAATAGCGTCGATATCACCGAAAACAGCACGGTATTGAAGGTCACCCCCCAAATATTGGGTTTGCCCGGAATATCTTCCCAAAGGAAACGCCAATGCTCTAACGTGAACTCATAAGGCAAAAGATCACCAGGGGCAGTGTTGGAAAACGTATCGATAATCAAATAGAGATACATCAGTAGCAAAGGAGCACTCAATATCCCCAGTGCGATGACAGATTTACGACTTCTAGTGAGATCTGACATTTTAGTTCCTATATTTCAATGCGAGGTTTTGCAACCATCTTGTTAAAACCAAACAGTTTCAAATAAACCACCGACATGATCATGCCAATCGCTACCAGTACCATCGCCAGCGCAGCACCGTAGCCATATTGAAGGTTGCCCGCATAGTTGCTTAACGCGGTATGGAAGGCTCGAAGTGCCCATACCTCTGTTGAACCACCTGGTCCACCACCCGTCGCCAGCAGTATGTAATCAAACGACGCGAGTAGAGATAGAGTCTGGTAACAGGTCATAAACAGAATTGGCCAACGAAGCTGCGGTAAGATGATGTATCTAATTTGCTGTAAACGGCTCGCACCATCGACTTCACTCGCCCAAAAGTGGCTTTTTGGAATCGCATTAATGGCCGATGACAAGACAAGCATGCCCATTGAAGCTCCGACAAAACCGTTGATTAACACAACAAAGGTCCATGCGTGTGCTGGCGTATCTAGCATCCAGTTCTTAGGAGCGACACCAAATAGAGCCACTAGGTTTGAGATGAAGCCTGTATCCCACGCCAACCATTTCCACAGCAGAACATAAAGTACTGGTGGGGTGATCCTAGGTAACAGCCACACTGCTCGGTAAAAGCCGGCAATTTTTTTCGGCATATAGTGCGTAGTCAGTGCTAGCACCAATGCAAACCCGATGTTGAATAGTGATAAGGTTGCGAAAACATATAACAGCGTGTTGCTTAATGCCGTTTTTGTATCTGGCAGCGACGTCATGCGCTGATAGTTTTCAGTGGTCCAGGTCCAACCGGTATAAGATGCCTTAAGCAAGGCCTCTGATTCATTCTCGTTTAGACTGATGCCAGCCGCTTCGACGGCACTCAGCATATCGGCTTTGGTTGAATAACGTGTCGTACCCACAGAGCGCTGAAATCCATCAGCGGTTCGGTTCAGCTCTCTCGGGCTCCTAGGGCTATGAGAAAGTTGACGCATCTCTCGGGTAAGTTCGCGACGATTATCGAACGTTTTGCCCAGCAGATTTGATTTCATCTGCTCGACAAAGCGAGAATCAAGATTGCTATCGGCAAGTGCCGTAATGCCTTGTTCATCAATGGTAAAGCGAGATTCTTTCAATGATTCAGCAAGTTTAGGCATTTCATAATCAGCGCTCAGCGTTCGTAATGCGGACGGTGATATTTGATAGGTTCCACTACTAATGCCGGTTGCCGTGCTCATATTGGTGAGCGAGAAAACCGCGGTCATGATGACGGGCAATAGAAAGAATAAGACGACAAAGACTATGGCTGGTGACATCATCACCGGGCCAAGCGTTTTAGAACGATTCATGGTGCTCTCTCTGAGCTCCTCTAACCTTTCGGTTAGAGGAGAATAGATGGAATTATAGAATGATGACGCCGTTGCCTAAGGTGCCTCGCAGTTCAGTTTCTGCATCAATAACGGCTTGTTTAGGTGTCTTCTGTCCTGTCCAAGCGGCCTCTAGCCCTTTCCAATAGATATTCCAAAACGCGCCAAAGTCTGCGTTATTTGGCATTGAAGTCGCGTGTGGAAGAAGGCGTTCTGTCGCTTCCATTGCCCAACGGTCATTATTGTAAAGACCGATGTTCATCTGCTCTGGGCTGATACCTAAGTGAGAAGATTTAATCGCATGTAAGGTATTGATTCGCGGTTCAGAGGCTAACTTGATAAGTTTGGCTGCCACTTCCATTTGCTCTTCATTATCTTGCTCTGTAATCAGATAAACCACTGGGTGCGTTAGCGTATTCGCATGATTGTCGACTTCTTTGTCACCCGTTGGGATTAAGCCAAACTGAACGTTACCAAAGAAATCATCCAGGCCTTCTGCTTCGGTATAACGAGAATAATGCCAGGTACCGCCATGCCAAAATGCCGCCTTACCCGATGCAACTTCCGCATACCATTGGTCCCATGGTGTACCAAGGTGATTACGGCGAGTCACACCCATTTCCACAGCATCAACGAAGAACTGATATGTTTTTTCCATTGCCGCTTTATCGAAGATTAAGCGGCCCGTTTCTTCATCCTGAAGTTCTCCACCAAAACTGGTATAAAACTGCCAAAAATCAGGTCCATTCGTCACTCGCGGATAAAAGCCATACCCTTGAGCCACTAGACCTTCATCTTGTGCTTTTTTGGCATCCTCCAGCATATCGTATAGGGTGTACTCACCCGACTCTATGCGGTCTGGTAGAGAATCGACCGCTTGCTGATCGTAACCAATCTGCTGTAAATACTCTTTCCATGCAAAGAAAGGACGCGCTTCTGAGTCTTGCGGAATCCCGTAAATCATCCCATTGAATGAAGAGATCTCGACCAGATTTGGGTATAAGTTGTTTAGTGGCCAAGCATCCATATCGACATAATCTTCAACGGGTGCAATCAAGCCTGACTGAGCCCATGGTGCAATATCTACATGGCCCGTTACGACAATATCTGGCGCAGAGCCTGATTCAGCGGCCAGCGTAACGGCTTGTTTAAAGCTATCCCAATCAGCGTAACTACGCTTATTCACTTTGATATTAAGCTCTTCACCCGCCGCATCCGCTTCTTGCATTAGAATATTAGCTGCCATCTCTATCGCGTCTGTACGATAGTGATCATTTGGCCCTGAACCACCCGATACGACAGATATTTCGTAGTCCGCAGCATGGGCAGTACCCGCCAATACAATTGAAAGGTGAAGCAAATGCTTCTTCCAAGATCCTTTGTTTGATCCAGTCGTCATCACAATATCTCTCCCAAAATGATATCTCTGTGAAATACAGTGTGAACACGTGTTCACATTCGAATGAGGAGCATTTTGGTGCGGTTGTATGACACTCGGGTTAACGCAAGCTTACAGGTCAATGAAGGTTTGTAGACATTATGGTGAAACAGGAGAAATACAGGCCTTGCCCAAACATAACTAAGGCTTTGTTTTAATGATAGAAGCTTAGTAATCCACATATATAAAGAGTAAAACGTGTCTACGTTCCCCCAAAAATCTACAACCTCCATATAAAGTGAGCAGTTAATATGTTGTAACGGTTTTCACTCACGAATCTCAGGCCAAATGCCTCGCTTGTCACCGAATTGCCCACTATTTCTGGCGATAATAGGACTAAGAGAAAATTGGAATTTAGGGGTAAAGATGTCGGTATTTCCAGAGGATTTTTTGTGGGGCGGAGCCATTGCGGCAAACCAAGCTGAGGGCGGTTATCGAGAAGGCGGTAAGGGCCTGACTACGGTTGATTTGATCCCGCATGGTGAGAATCGTATGCCAGTTAAGCTAGGCCTTTGCGAGCAGGTTGAACTGGACGAAGAAGAGTATTACCCAAGCCACAACGCGATCGATTTTTATCACCGCTACAAAGACGATATTGCACTCCTAGCTGAAATGGGATTTAAAGTGTTTCGTACCTCTATCGCTTGGGCGCGTCTGTTTCCAAAAGGGGATGAGATTGAGCCAAATCAGGCAGGTATCGAGTACTATAAAAGCCTATTCCGAGAGTGCAAGAAATACGGCATTGAGCCGCTAGTAACGCTGTGTCACTTCGATGTACCCATGCATCTAGTCAATACGTATGGCTCATGGCGCAGTCGTGAGATGATTGGTTTCTTTGAACGCTATGCACGTACATGCTTTGAGGCATTTGACGGTTTAGTAAAACATTGGTTGACTTTTAATGAAATCAATATCTTGCTTCACAGCCCGTTTTCCGGCGCTGGTCTTTTGTTCAAAGAGGGCGAAAACCAAGAACAGGTGAAGTACCAGGCCGCTCACCATGAACTGGTCGCCAGTGCGTTGGTCACTAAAATTGCCCACGACATCAACCCGGACAACCAAGTAGGCTGTATGCTTGCTGGCGGTAATTTCTATCCTTATTCTTGCAAACCTGAAGACGTCAAAATAGCGCTCGATAAAGACCGAGAAAACTTGTTCTTTATCGACGTTCAAGCACGTGGCTACTACCCATCTTACGCCCAACGTACGTTCCGAGATAAAGGTGTCGAACTAGAGATTCATGACGCAGATCTAGAGATACTGAAACACACTGTCGATTTCATTTCATTTAGTTACTACGCTTCACGCTGTGCATCTGCAGACATGAACAAGGGCAATACCAGTGAGGCAAACGTAGTCAAATCTATTCGTAACCCGCACTTAGAAGCCAGCGACTGGGGCTGGGTGATTGACCCCATGGGGCTGCGTATCGCAATGAACACTCTTTTCGATCGCTACCAAAAGCCATTGTTCCTGGTTGAGAATGGCTTAGGTGCTCACGATACAGTAGAAGCAAATGGTGAGATTAACGACGATTACCGCATTGATTATCTTCGCGCTCATATAGAGGCTATGGGTGACGCTATTGAAGATGGTGTGCCTTTAATGGGTTATACACCTTGGGGATGCATCGATTTGGTTGCCGCATCAACAGGCGAAATGAGTAAGCGCTATGGGTTTATTTATGTCGATCGTGATGACAAAGGTAATGGTTCATTGGAGCGTTCACGCAAGAAGTCATTCTATTGGTACAAGAAAGTCATCGCGAGCAATGGTGAAGACCTGCTCTAGTGCTGTCGTAGCAATGAAGAAGCCTCTACTCTGTTGCCTTATAGCAACCTATGGGCAACTTACAGCAACTGAATAGTTAAGTGTTCAAGCCTTAAGAGCTAAGAACTAGGTGACAAAGCCGCGCAGGCTTTGTCATTCAATATCATCCTAAATTCAAGCAACACACTATGTTCAAGCTACACATTATGCCGACTTCCAGCGCGACTCAATAGTCTTCAGAAGAATAAGAACACCGGTAGTTACGACTACCACCACTAAAGCCATTGCCATCGCAAGGCTGGTATTACCTTGATCAAACTCACTAAAAATAAATGTTGCTGTAGTTTCAACACCTGGTGGTTTCACCATCAGTGACCCCACCAGCTCCCGTTGACCAATGATGAAACTCATCATCCAACCTGCAATCACTCCTGGCATAATAAGTGGCAAGGTAATGCGAACAAAGCTATACCACTTGGAAGCCCCACATATTCTTCCTGCATCCTCTAAACTGTGGCTAATTTGTTCAGCAGAGGCCTTAACGTATTGCACGGTATAAGGCAAAAAAAGCACAATGTAGGTGACTATTAACATACCCTTGGTATTGTATAGCGGTACCGGATTCGACGCAGAGTTCCAAAATAAAATCAGACCAAAAACCACCACAATCCCAGGCACTGTATTCGACAGCAAGCTGGCAAAATCCACAATTGGCGTAAGACGAGACTTGCCTTTGGCGACGAGCAACCCATACCAAATACCTAAACACGCACAGATACTTGCGGCATAAAAGCTTAGTTGGATACTGTTCAGTAATGCTGCAAATGCATCATTATCAGTATTAAAGACATCAGCGAAATGTCTTAAAGTTAGGTTGCTCCAATTGAGCCCAAAACCCGCAAGGTCTAACAATGCAGTCGCTGTGATCGAAAAGTATGGAATGCCTATCGAGAAGCCTAGAATAATCGCTAGCAAGCCCCAACATGCGGCCAGTTGCCAACGGTTTAACTCAACCATTCGAAGCTTAGCGCCTTTACCTGTGATCAATTGATACTGGCTACGGTTCGAAATATATAACTGCCCCGCCCACATCAGCATACTGGTCGTTAAAAGCACTAATGAAAGTACCGAGGCTTTAGAAAAATCAATCGGCCAATTTGAGGTAAAGCGATGAATTTCAGTCGTTAATACATAGTATCCAATCTGTTTACCCAAGGTCGCAGGGGTACCAAACTCAGAAATCGTCTTAACAAAGACCAGTAATGCCCCCATCAAGTAACCCGAAATAACCAAGGGAAACGTCACTTTTGTCAGCATACGCCATCGACTTGCACCATATATCAACGCCGCTTCTTCGACACTAGCGCCAATACGCAGCAAACAGTTTTTAATGACTAGATACATAAACGGAAAGAGTGACAGGCTCATGATTAAAATCATCCCCGCCAAAGAAAAGAACCAATCCTGTCTCCCTGAGAAAAATGGGAATAACTGTTCCAGATACCCGCGATGCTGCATAAAGATCATCCAGCCCATTGAATCAATAAACGGCGGGGTCATAAACGGGATTAAAATGACGATATCAATCCACTTATGGCGACTAATCGAAGTTTTAGTGGTGATCCAAGCGAGAGGAGCAGCCAATAACGTCGCAGCTAACGTCACTAACAGTGCCAGTTGAATAGAGTTCCAAAGAATCGTCAGGGTATAAATATCCAATATTTGCCTAAACAGATTGGAAAAATGCCACTGATCTTGTTGATAGACACTATTGACTAAGATGCTCGCAATGGGGGCCAATACTAATATCACCAAGCTAATTAGCGCCATCAACAAATAGTTAGATACCTTGGGGAGTTGTAGATTATTCATAGTGATTTAAAGACTAGAAAATAAAAAGAGGGCGATAAACGCCCTCCTAAAACTAAGCAGTTAAATTAACGGAACATTTCCGTAAATTTAGAGGTAACAGAGGCTTGATTGTTAAACATCCAGCTCCAATCGTAGTCCAGTTGTTTAATATCATCGTAATCAGGACGAGATGGGTCCGCAGGGATATCGCTGCGACCTGGTAGCAAAAGCGCGCCAGCGACAATCTTCTGTGCACGTTCACTTAGAAGGTAGTTTACAAAATCTTCCGCGTCGGCTTGATTTTGGCTTGACTGCAATACCATCGCAGGACGTGGTGCAATCACTGTACCCTCCTCCGGGTACACCACCTCGATAGGGTTGCCTTTTTGTTTTTCAGCAAGACCCATATAATCCACACCAGCGACGACTACGCTCTTCGAACCATTGATGACTTGATTAAGTGCTGGTCGATTTGCTCCATTGACGTCAATTCCATTTTTCTCAAATTCAGAGAACAGTTCCCATGCTTTATCCGCGTCGTTAGCAACAAAACCAGAGATAAAATCGAGTGCGGAACCTGACTGAGTCGGATCTGGAATCACAACTTTGCCTTTCCATTCTTCTTCAGTATAAGTCTTAAGCGACGTTGGTACCGACTCAGCCAAACGAGTATTGTATGTTAGACCCAATGCCGAGCCTGAGTAGGCAAATAACTGATTATCGCTGTTCCAACCTGCTCGTAACTTATCGCTATTTTCAGCATCAAATGAATGGAGCAACCCCTCTCTTTGTAAGCCCATTGCAGCAGGCCATGATGCCAGGATCACTACGTCTGCTACTGGACGGGCTTCTTCTGCCTTTAAGCGACCAATAATACGCCCTGTCGTTGCTTGATAAACTTGTAACTCTTTACCCGATAGCGCCTGGTAGTCTTTAACTAAATCATTGGCTAGACCTTTTGGGCCTGCAGTGTATACCGTTAGATCTGCGGCGATCGCTGGTGCAGCCACCATGCCAACAGCCAGTGCAAGAATACTTAATTTATTCACTATTCGTGTCCCTTCTTAGAAATTTGTTTTACATCACCAGGAGAACAAAATAGCGAAATAGATTGTCCTTCATTGAGGCGATGTTTTGAATGAAATTGCCAGCACTCCCCAGCAACATCGGCTTGAATTAGATAGTGCTGCCCTTCGAATTTTGCGCTCTTAACCGCTGCATCAAATCGGAGATCGCTATCATTGGCCGCGCATCCTGTCTTTAAGCTTTCCATACGGATAAATGCGTTACCTTGGCTTTTTGGCAACAGGTTACTCTTGCCAATAAAACGGGCCACAAACTCAGAATTCGGTTTGTGGTAGATATTCTCTGGACAGTCAAACTGCTCAATATTTCCACTGTTCATAAGAACCACTTTATCAGCCATCGATAGTGCTTCTGCTTGGTCGTGGGTTACATAAACTGCGGTTAGGTTATTCTCTTTTAGGATCTTAACCAGCAGAGTTTGGATCTGCTCTTTGAGTACTGCGTCCAACGCTGATAAAGGTTCATCGAGTAAAATAAGTTCAGGCTGAGTCACGATGGCTCGTGCAATAGAAACACGCTGCTGCTGACCACCAGAAAGTTGGTTTGGCAAACGATCAGCGAACTGAGCCAGTTGCACTTGCTCAAGCGCATTTTCAACCTTTTTATTGAGATTACTGGTTACTTTTCTGGCTCTTAGACCAAAGGCAATGTTCTCAAATACGGTAAGGTGCGGCCATAAGGCAAAGTCTTGAAAGACCATACCCAAATGACGCTCTTGCACAGATAAACTCATCGACTTAGAGCCACCTTGATACACGACGCTTTTATTGATTTGAATCAGACCAGATGACGGTTTTTCTAGACCTGCGATCGAACGCAGTAAGGTGGTTTTGCCACAACCAGATGGTCCAACGAGTGCAGCGATGTCACCTGTTTGAAGAGAAAAACTGACATTATTCAGAGCAGTGACGCTTCCAAACTCTTTATTAAGGCATTGAATATCTAGGCTCATGCACTACTCCAAAAAATTAGTGGCATGATTATCTAGATATTAAGTTACAATTCTGCTTCTTAAACGTGACAATTTAGTGAACGGGAAACTTGAAGGGAAAATCAATTGAACGTGCCTCGCGACTTTCTAATCCGTCAGAAGGAGACTTTATTTTCAAAAATTAATTTGTATTACAATATGATCATTATCTCAGTATTTCTGCAATCTCATAGATAGAATTGTATCTCCCCCAACTGAAGAAAGAGTATAAGATGAATACAACGACATTGATTCAAGAAACACTACAAAGATTAGTAAGCCAAGCACCTGAGCATCATGCGAACATTCGACAAGCGCTCTACGACCACCTAAACCTTCCATTAAATAAGCAGCTTCGTTTATATACTAGCGCTCTAGGTCCTGCTAGCTCTGGGAAATTCGAGAATCAGAGCCATATTACTAAAGGTGTAGAATCGGCATTAACGGTATTACATAACCAACATCATAAGTAACAGAATGACAAACAGCCCTAACTAGGGCTGTTTAACCTTGGAGACATTAACCGATAAAGGTCTAAATAATATCCATTTTACTGCTTTATACTTCGATCAAGTCCTTCTGAACAATTACAACAGTAATGCACCGTACAGCAAGCTTGCACAAATTACATAGGTGGGATGAACTTTAAGTTTTTCCAAACACAAGCCAGCAGCAACAAACAATAGCACGAAGTGACCCCAGCCAGTTTCAATACCTGATTGCAAAAGCTTATAGCTTAGCAGTGCCATCAGCGTAAAGATGATAGGCAGAACCCATGCGCTCAACGCTTTGACTTTTGGCGAGTTACGGTACTTGTACAACACTCCCATTGCCACCAACATGATCAAAATGGTTGGCGCAACCGTTGCGAACACCGCGATTGCTGCACCTAGAGTACCACCCACTTCATAGCCTATGTATCCTGCCATTTTGGTAGCTATCGGAGATGGTAACGCATTACCAAGAGCTAGAACCTCAGCAAACTGAGCCGCGTCCATCCATGCATAATGGCTAACAACTTGCGCTTCAATCAGAGGAATAATCGCAGGACCACCACCGTAGCCCACAATATTAGGGATAAAAAACGCAAGAAAGATATCGATATAGATTTGCATAGTTATCCCTTACTGCTGTCAGTTTCTACTTGAGGCTTATCCGACACCTCTGGCTTCTGCGGTTTGAATAACACCGCCAAGATTGTCGCGCCAACCACAAGGCCAGGGTGAATATTTAACACCACAATACAACCAACAGAGACCACAACGCCGATCGCCATCGCTACCATGCCTAACGCCTTATGTCCTTTAATTAAGAAGTCATAAGTGAGCTTTGCCATCATCCATGTCACCACTGGGATAACCCCGTGCGCCATACCTGCAACCCAAGGTTTGTCGCGATACTCGTTCAGCAAGCCTAAACCTATAATCATTACCAGAATAATAGGGATAATGGTCGCGACCACAGCATTGATGCAGCCAAGAGTGCCACCCACCTTATAGCCAATGTAGCCTGCCATTTTTGTTGCTATCGGCCCCGGTAAGGTGTTACCGATAGCAAGGACGTTAGAGAACTCGTCATCATCCATCCAAGCGTAATTATCCACGACCTCCTTGTGAACCAACGGGATCATCGTCGGTCCCCCACCAAAGCCAAACAGCCCGATGCGAAAGAACGCGGCGGCTAGGTCTCTTTGTGTTTGCATTTTGTCCTCGTACTTCTCAATCCGTTATAAATAATAAAACTAGTAGTGCTAACTCACGGTTTGCTTCAACAAAATCATACTTGAATTGCGCTCTCCTACTACTTCACCTTGTTCAAACACCCGTGGTAAATCACTCAGTTGAAACTCACTTTGTTGATACAAACACACGGCAATTTCGTCACCAACACTCAGCTGGTGTGTTGCCTCAAAAGCGGTATAACTTGGTGCACCAATTGCCACAGTAATTGAGTCTGGCTGCTCTGCAGCATGAACCAACGCAAGGGCATTGTGCAACACGCCCTCATTTTTCTGCTGATTGATACGATCGCGCACCCAATCCGTCAGAGCTTGATAAAAAACAATGTACTGCGATACAGCAACGTCTTCACTGCATTGATGCCATTGGCCATCTCTTTTGTAAAAACCGCAGATCCTGAGTTCGTCAATGTCACCACCAGGCTCTAAAGAATCAATCATAATCTCATGATTTGAGATGCCTTTTGAACACTCACCCCAATTTTTCTTCTCTGCCAATTTGGTGATGTCACGGTTGCGGTAGGTTACATCATTGATGACCGTCAGGGCGTATGGTTTCAAGTCTGAAACTGAGCCATCTTTGTGATATTGAACTCGATACTTAACCGCGAGCTCAGGTTCCATCTGCACAACAGCGTCAATTTCTTTTGGCAGATGGAGTGAATCCGAGCTGAAAGGCTGTGTCCCTAGAAAACTGGTATGCTCAGCGACAAACATAGGAAATAGCGCTTTGGGTCCATTTTGTTCGGCGACCTCTTGACTGAATGCCTTTATCTCTCCGGTTTGAGCAAGGTAACCAGGCGAGTTACCAGCGATACCAAAAACCAACTTATCGACTTGGTTACTCATTCTACATTCCCAGTCTTTTCTCTTGGATATTGGCTTGCGCGACAATCATTTTCGTCAAGCATTCCAATGCAACTGCTGCATCATCTTGTTCAATCGACTCCGCAGGATGATGGCTGATCCCTTTATCACAACGAACAAACAGCATGCCAACTTGAGTTAGGTTTGCCATGGCTAACGCATCATGCCCTGCACCACTCGGTAGAAACTCCGCAGGCTGCCCCGTCACTTCTGTTACAACCTCTCCCCACGCTTGTTGTAACTCGGGATTACATGGTACTGCTTTCGCTTGGTAAAACAACTCATGTTCAAACTTGAGTCCTCTGTTTTGAGCAATCACCGCAAGCTCAGTCAGCAGGTCATCACAAGCGCGTTCTAAATGGGACTGTTCAAGGCTACGGATGTCGAGCGTAAAATCGACTCTCCCAGGAATCACATTCACCGAGCCGGAGATAACATCGCACTTACCCACTGTCGCCACCAGATTATTCTGCTTGGCATAAGCCTCAATCGCCATGGTCATTTCCGCAACACCACAAAACGCATCAGAGCGCATATCAATCGGTACTGTACCAGCGTGACCTGCCATTCCCTTGAGCGATAATTGATAACGCTTTGCGCCCGCAATCCCCGTCACGACGCCGACAGGTAGTTGCTTAGCTTCGAGTATCGGTCCTTGTTCAATATGTACTTCTAAGTAAGCAAGAACTTCATCGGGTTTCAGAGCATCTTTGCCAGCCAGTTCAGAAGTTAAGCCAAATAGAGACATCGCTTCTGCCATTGTCACATCATCACGGTCACGAATATCCAGCCATTGTGGATCAAATATGCCCGCGACCGCGCTAGAGCCAATCAGTGTGGTGTTGAAGCGTGTGCCTTCTTCATCTGCGAACGCGACAACATCAACATGAAATGGAAAGTTGAGATGCTGAAGCTGCTCCAAGGCACTAATAGCAAGTAAGATACCTAAATTGCCATCGTATTTACCTGCGTTAGATACCGTGTCGCTGTGAGAGCCGAGTATCAGAGTTGGAGCGTTAGGGTTAGTCGAAACTTTACGTCCCCACTGGTTCCCTACGCTGTCTTGGTGCGTTTCTAATCCAGCCTGCTCCATCCATTGAGCCAGTTGCTGGTGCGCTTGCTTGTGTTCTTTGGAAAGGTAGGTTCGTGTCAATCCGCCTTGCATAGAAGTGAATTGCGCGAGTTGATCCGCCCTTTCCATGATTTGATTCGCGATGCTCTGTTCCATTCTTAAGCCAGTCCTTATTCGCGTTTAAGCGTAATGTTCCATTGCTGCAATCACCCCTTGTCCCGGAATGATCTTCGCTTTATTACGCACCAACACCGCTTCTAAGGCAGCGAGTGTAGTCAGCACGGCTTCCTGTCGAGCGTTGTAGCCCATCGTTCCAATGCGCCAAATCTTGCCATGCAGTGGGCCAAACGAAGTACCAATTTCAATGCCAAAACTGTGCAATAGTTCCTGACGGACTTTATCACCATCCACTTCATCAGGGATGTAGACACCCACCACGTTGTTCATTTTATAGGTTGGGTTACCAAACAGCTCTAGGCCCATGGCTTGAAGCCCGTTCGCCATCGCATCACCTGCTAATTTATGGCGTGCGACCACCGTATCGGCACCTTCTTCTAAAAACAGTCGCGCACATTCACGCGCGGCGTAAAGCATGCTGGTTGCTTCAGTATGATGATTTAGACGCTCCGGTCCCCAGTAATCCATGATCATTGCCAAATCAAAGTAGTTTGAGCGAATGATTTCATCGGTACCAGCTTGATGGTGATCCGCTTTAATCCCTGCTTCAATGTGTTTACGGCGATTGATCACCTCAGCACAGCGGTCGCTCAAGGTAATTGGCGCGCTGCCCGAAGGCCCACCCAAACACTTTTGCAAACCTGCTGATACCGCATCAAGGTGCCAGTCATCGACTTTTAACTCGTTACCCGCAATTGAAGCGGTCGCATCACAATAAAACAAAACGTCGTAACGCTGACAAAGCTCACCCAACTCTTTTAGTGGTTGATTCATTGTGGTGGAAGTATCGCCTTGCACCGTTGCTAAAAGCTTTGGTTGGAACGCTTTGATCTCTTTCTCGACTAGCTCTGCTGGGCACACCTCACCCCATTCAATATCGATCGTTCGTACCACAGCACCCACACGTTCAGCAATCTCACAAAGCAGGTGACCAAAGCGTCCAATAATAGGGATCAGAACTTTATCGCCAGGCTTTAGCACCGAAACCAACACCGCTTCGATACCTGAACGCGCAGTACCATCAACTAACATGGTTTGCTGATTGTTGGTTTCAAACACGCCACGGTAGAGCGACTGCACTTGCGTCATATAACCTGTCATCACTGGATCGTATTGACCAATCAACGATTGAGAGATTGCTTGATGAACTCGCGGGTAAGCGTTAATCGGGCCTGGGCCCATTAGCAAGCGTTGTGGCGGGTTTAGGGTTTCAAATAGTGTTTGATTGGTCATTGTTGTTCTCCTACAAAACTTTCACCATCGCTGCGTGGGTCTGTGGCAGCGCGGGCATTTCCTTGTTTATCTAGAGCAATCGCACCTGCGTGCCCCATTAATTCATTAAGATTATCGACTGCAGTCACCTCATGCCCACGAGACTTTAATTGCTCGCCATAGGTAGCATAGAGATCTTGCTCCAGTCGTAGATTGTTGGTGCTATCTCCCCACGTTCTACCCAATAACCAGCGCGGCATGGCTATCGACTCAGGTAGGGAAATACCTTGGTAAAGGTGACGGCTAAATAGACAAGCCTGAGTTTGCGGCTGCCCTTCTCCACCCATGGTGCCGTAAACCATGCGCGTACCATCGTTCAGTTCAGCGTAAGCGGGGTTTAGGGTGTGAAAAGGCTTTTTACTTGGCGCTAGCACGTTGTGATGATTCGCGTCTAAAGAGAAGCTTTTTCCTCGCACGTTCCAAAGTACCCCCGATGACGGCAGCACCACACCAGAACCAAACTCCCAATAGATACTTTGAATAAAGCTCACCATAGTTCCATATTGGTCAGTCGCCCCCATCCAGATCGTATCACCCGGCTTCGCTTGGTGAGGCCATGGCAACGCGGTATTCAACGATATGTTGTTTACACAGCGGTCTATAACATCTGGCTGCAAGTACATTTGTAATGGTTGAGTGAGACTTTGTTCATCGGTAATGACCTGATCTCGAATGATGAAGGCTTGCTTTGTTGCTTCAACTAACAAGTGGATATGATCAAGCTCATCCGTCGCCTGAGACGCCAATTGATCATAAATAGCCAAAATTAGAAGAGACGCTAGACCCTGAGTGGGTGCACCCAAGTTATAAAGCTGCCCCTTAGAGATCTCTACGTTGAGCGGTTGGCTCACCTTTGCATAATGAGTATGAAAATCTTCTAACGTAAGTGGACTGCCTTGTTGTTGTAACTCACTCGCCAATTGGCTAGCTAGCTCTCCACGATAAAAATCATCAAGCCCTACTTCAGCAAGATGCTCTAGGGTTGAGGCAAGCGCAGGGTTGCAGATGATATCTCCTTTTGACAGCAATTGTTGTTGCTTAAGATAAATGTCGGCAAATGCTGGAATATGCCTGAGACGCTGATAGGTTTTTTCACTCGCGTTCACCAAGCTCTGGGTCACTTCAACACCTCCTCGCGCCGCTTGGATAGCAGGAGCAAGAAGTGTTGGCAATGACGTGCGATCTCCATTCAGCTCTAACGCCTTTTGCCAACCAGAAATAGTACCTGCCATCGTGATGGACGCCTCGCCGCCACTTTCTGGAAGCTCGTCACCCATTGCTCGGTATTTGTCGACATCAATTGAAGATGCAGAACGTCCACACGCGTCAATCGCGATTGGGGATTCGCCTTCTCGGCAAATCAACCAGAATCCATCACCACCGATACTGTTCATATGCGGGTATTGCACCGCGATCATTGCTGCCGCAGCGACCATCGCTTCACTAGCGGTTCCACCGTTATCGAGGATCTGTTGACCCGCTTGTGCAGCTTTATAGTGCGGGGCGGTAAAAGAGGTTTGAAATGCCATTATCGCGCTCCTTCAATTAACAATTTGGCGGTTTGAATAAGAGAATGTTCACTGTGTTTCACACCGAGTAATGACACTCCACACGGTCCAAGGCTCAAACCTTTCATCGGGATATGAAGCTGTGGCGTTCCACTTAAACCTGCAAGACAGGTCAGTCCCATGAGGTCTGAGCGATATTGAGCCAACTCTTCATCAGGCATATTCCGTTTAGGAGGACCACCGGGTGTGGTCGGTATGACCAACATGGCGGTATTTTCAACAAGCGTCTGCTCTAACCATGAACTAAATGTCGCTTGTTGTTGTGTAGCGTCCTTATAGTCATCGCTCGTTAACGTACGTGACCATTCGACTCGCTCCTGAATCGGAGTATCAAGCGTATGCTGCCACTGCTCTAACCATTCACTGTGTTCCGCAATGATTTCAAAGCCCTGAATCTTTCTAAACAACAGGCTCAATTGCTCTAAGCTGTGGCCCGCTTTATTAAGAAGATCCGCTTTGATAATCGATACCCCAGAGCGTTCACTCCAGCGCACAATTTGCTCAATACGCTCTTGTCCCATAAGCGCAGAGAGGGTGCTGTCCAGTATGAGAGTTTGTGGAGGGAGATCTTGGGGTGAACCTGCATGCATTTCATCACTAGACAGAACTGGGTAAACCTGTTCGATAATAGAAAGCTCTCGCCCAAAAACACCCGCAGTATCAAAGCTCGTTGCAAGAGAAAAGCAATGCTCTAGAGACAATTTCCCCAACGTCGGGCGCAGCCCAAACAGACCACAATAACTGGCAGGAACTCGAACCGAGCCACCAGTATCCGTACCAATTGAAAAATCGACATCACCTTGTGCAACGGCCACCGCGCTGCCGCTAGAAGAACCACCTGGTAAGCAGCCTTCCGCGATTGGATTAACTGGCGTGCCATAATGAATATTGACGCCATTTAAGCTATAGGCGAGTTCGTCAGTCTGAACTCGGCCTAAGCATTCTGCACCTTGAGAAAGTAGCTTGAGAATAAGTGGAGAGGTTTTGCTTGCTGCATCGTGCGTCTTCAACCAGGCTGGGTTACCCGCGCCTGTGACATATCCTTCCACATCAAAAAGATCTTTAAATACAAAGCTCAAACCATCTAAAGAACCGTTGTTTAGTGGGGGTAAATGTTTGGGGCCCTGAGCGCAATATACGCTGTGGTCACTGTGCATCGCTGTCATTCCTTTGCCAAGCCAACGTTAACGTTAACGTTGTTATTCTAATTCGTTTAAAATGCTGTAAGTTTTCGAGATTGTGTCGCTCACTTCTCGCGACTGACTTCCCAAATGGTCATACACCGAATTACTTAAGTAAGAGATCAATGCCATTGGCGCTGCGTAGCTATCAAGTGGACGGTCATTGCCCATCGGACAAACTAGAGTGCAAGCAACCTGCGACTGATACTTGATCCCCGTCTGATCCGTGATCAGTAGGGTTTGTTCAGTTGGAAGTCGCTCAATCAACTCAGAGAAACCTTGAATACGACGTCGTATGCCGATCAAGACGACATAGTCATCCTCATCAATTTGTGCGATATCTTCACCAATGGTTTGCCCCGGTACTGGGAGCAATTCGACCTGCGAGCGACATTGAAGCAACTGCTGACGGAAATGTATCGCAACGGGATAACTGTTTCGGTAACCGATTATTTTGACTTTCTTTCTCTTCGCCAAACATTCGATAACCGAACTCAAATCCGTGTCTTCAATTTGGCTCCAAAGCACACCGAGCGCTGCAACTTCGGCATTAAACCCAGTGGCAGACGAACCAAGAGGCGTGTTCATCGGAGTCCCTCTATCGCGTTCATCTAAAAGCTCGCTGCGTAGGTTCCCATGATCGTCATAACCCAATTTGCGAATAAAGCGGCTCACGCTCGCTTTTGATACCGAGCATTCCTGTGCAACCTCATTGGTTGATAGCATCAGGATCTTTTCAGGGTTCACCACTAAATAATCGGCAATACGACGATCGTTATTAGTAAACTCGCTGTAGTGCTCTGCAATTCGCTCTAGCATTGGGTTGGTCATATCGGTTTGCTTCCTTTCATGCTCTTTAGTGATTTCTATTAACGAACTGCAGACAAAAATGATTGCAGCTCAGGAGTCTCAGGGTTGGCGAACACAGCATTACTTTCACCGCTTTCCCATACCTTACCCTCATTCATGAACACCACAGTATCACCGACATCTCGAGCAAAGTTCATCTCGTGCGTCACAAGAATTAAGGTCATTCCTTCGGCTTTTAGTTGCTCCAGAACTTCCAATACATCGCCGACTAATTCTGGGTCTAGCGCTGACGTGATCTCGTCGCAAAGTAGGACCTTAGGAGACATCGCCAGCGAACGAGCAATCGCGACACGTTGCTGTTGACCACCAGACAGATTGCTTGGGTACGCGTCAAACTTATCTGCGAGACCAACTTTAGCCAGCAGTTCTTGAGCGAGAACTTTTGCTTCTTCGCGGGTTTTCTTCAGCACCAGCATTGGCGCCAACATGATGTTTTCCCCTGCTGTTTTGTGAGGAAACAAATTAAAGCTTTGGAAAACCATGCCCACACTGCGGCTCAAAATTCGCAGTTTGTAGTCATCATTTTCAACCGCTTGACGGTCAACGATAATTGCGCCTTCTTCATAGCTTTCTAGGCCATTTAAACAACGTAGTAAGGTACTTTTTCCCGAACCACTTCGACCGATAATCGATACAACTTCCCCAGCTTTGATCTTTAAATCAACGCCTTTTAACACATGGTTTTCGCCATAATATTTATGGACTTTTTCAATACTAACGAGTGACATGATTTTTATTCTCCAAGCGGCGAGCGAATACAGATAACGGGAAACAGATTAAGAAATAAAGAAGCGCAACAAAGGCGAATACCTTAAACGGTTGGAATGTCGCATTGTTCAACATGGTTCCGGCTTTCGTCAGCTCAACAAAACCAATGATTGATGCCAATGCGGTACCCTTCACGATTTGCACAGAAAAGCCAACCGTAGGAGCAATCGAGATTTTGAATGCCTGCGGCGCAATCACGTGCTTCATGGTGTCAAAGTAAGTCATACCAAGGGACTTTGATGCCTCCCATTGACCTTTTGGCAGCGCTTCAATACAGCCGCGCCAAATATCGTGGAAAAATGCACTACTGAATAATGTGAGAGACAAAATCGCGGCTGTCCACGGACTGATTTCAATCCCAAGCAATGCAATCCCAAAGAAGGTAAGGAACAGCTGCATTAGCAGTGGTGTACCTTGGAATATCTCTACATAAACTTTGATTAACCCTTGAAATAATGGGCTCTTAGTACTGTGTAACAAGGTCAGTACTGCTCCTAAGGCTCCACCAAAAACGAACGCCAGAAGAGAAAGCAATACTGTCCATCTTGCGGCTAGTAATAAGTTTCGGAAAATATCCCAATCAGAAAACTCAACCATCTTCTAATCTCCTACAACGATGGGTTTTTAAAGCTGACTTGCTTAATTTTTGAGAACATAAAGCGCATTGAGATTGCCAATAGAAGGTAAATCGCCGCGGTCAACATGTAAGCCTCAAAACTCAAAAAGCTACGAGATTGGGCAAAGTTGGCTGCAAAGGTCAGCTCTTCCAGTGAGATCTGAGAAACCACCGCAGAACCCAGCATCACGATGATGCACTGGCTCACTATCGCTGGATAAACCCGCTGGTAGGCAGGCGATAACACGATGTGAGTTAGCGTCTGCAGTTTGGTTAAGCCCAAAGCTTTACCCGCTTCCCATTGACCTTTTGGTGTCGCATCAATACCCGCTCGAATGATCTCTGCGCTATACGCACCTAGGTTAAGCACCATGGCAATGACGCCCGCTTCCCACGCGTTTAAACGCAAGCCAAGAGCTGGCAAACCAAAAAAGATGAAAAACAGCTGCACGATAAATGGGGTGTTGCGTATTAGTTCGATATAGCTCGCGCAAACAACTCGTAGCCCTTTGGTTCGGCTAGTTCGACCTGCCGCACAAACTGTGCCTAGTGCGAGGCCAGAGATGGTTGATAAAAGAGTGAGTTGGATCGTGGTCCAGACACCTGCCGCAAACTGCGGCAGGTAAGGGGCAAGTCCAGCAAAATCTAATGAATACGTCATAGAGAGGCCCTAATTATGCACCTAGGTCTGCTGGGTAAGAGGCTTTAAGCCATTTCTGAGAAATAGATTCTAGCGTGCCTTGTTCTGTCGCCTTATTAATCAGCTCGTTGATTTTTGTCTGTAACGCGACATCACCTTTCATAAGGCCGATGTAACAAGGAGAGTTTTTCAGCATGAACTTCACTTGTGGCGCTTTACTTGGGTGACGGTTCGCAATCTCAGTCACAACAAGGTTACCCGTTGCGATTAGGCTCACTTGACCAGAAAGATATGCCGATAGCGTGGCGTTGTTATCTTCATAACGCTTCAAAACTGTCTCTTTCGATACCAGCTTGCTCAATTCAATGTCTTCTACTGAGCCACGCGTAACACCAACGACTTTGCCTTTTAGGTCTTCAGCCGACGTAACTTCTTCTCCATCCGTACCAAACACACCTAAGAAAAATGGCGCGTAAGGTTGAGTGAAATCGATCGCTTTTTTGCGTTCCGCATTTTTACCAAGGCTAGAGATGATCAGGTCAACTTTTCGAGTTTGTAGATAAGGAATACGGTTTGCACTCGTTACTGGCACGAGTTGCAGTTTCACACCCAACTCATCCGCTAAGAACTGAGCCATATCAATATCATAGCCTTGTGGTTTTAGATCCAAGCCCACCGAGCCAAATGGAGGGAAGTCTTGAGGGACTGCGACCTTCAAAACACCCTGTTGTTTGATGACATCCAACTGAGATGCTTTCGCGACCAACGACACCATAGATAGTGAAGCGGTCAGTACCAACGCACATACTAACTTTAAAGTTTTCATAGAGTAATTCCTTTATCTTGAAACGATTGAAACATCTAATTTTAATGTTGCAACGAATGTGCCAGATGCTAAAAAACCAAAATTAACCAATAAAAACAACCAATTAAGAACAAGACAAGAAAGTTGGGCATCGATATGGTTCATAGTTTTTTGAGCTATGCTGGTGCATTCGCCCAAATGTGGGTCAATAAATTGTGTTCTTAAGGGAAATTGAAACACCTATAAGAAGGGGATATTTGGAATAGTAAGAGAGGTTTAATTTATGCTCAGCTTGTAATGCGAGCGACTTTTAGAAGGGAATTAACTACGGCTCGAATCAAATGGCTCGAATTCATTCACCTTATAAATAAAAGACAGAATAAAAGATAGAATAAAAGACCACATAAAAATAAGTAGCCAACGCTATTCACGATGGCTACTTAACACAGAATATATGATTATTGTTTAGCGAATACAGGACGCGATGCCCATTCTAATTTCCTTTCCATAAGCACGCGATATACAAACGCCGACACAAATCCTCCGATGAATAATGCATAATTCGCTAATTCAGTCACAAAGAAAGTTGCGATTATGGCAGTAATACTCGCAACAACCAACGCATAAACACTGTTCATATTGATACCATTTTTATACCAATACAGGCCCTGCGGTGATTCAGTATATAATGATGGAACATGAATGTTTGATTTCTTAATAATAAAGTAATCGACAATGATAATGCCATATAATGGACCAATCATCGCGGCAAGCACATCAACTGTGTAGTGAATGACTTCTGGGTTATTAAATAGGTTCCAAGGCGTAAGAAGAACCGAGCCAAATGCTGCAATAAAACCACCCGTCTTAAAGCTAATTTTCTGAGGTGATACATTCGAGAAATCGAACGCTGGAGCAACGAAGTTCGCTACGATATTGATGCCCACAGTAGCAAAAATAAATGTCAGAGCACCAAGTACTGTAATCATACCTGAATCTAATCGCTTCACCGTTTCTACTGGGTCAACAATCATCTCACCAAACACGGGAATTGAAGCCGATACGATGATAACGCTGAACAAAGAGAACAGGATAAAGTTGACCGGTAGTCCTAAGATGTTGCCAATCTTTAGCTCTTTATAGCTAGTACAGTATCGAGAGAAATCACTGAAGTTAAGCGTTGGCCCTGCAAAGTAACCTGCCACTAACGCTGTAGCCACCAGCATTTGTAGGATCGCTTCGGTGCCAAGTAGTGTTTCTTTTCCTAGATTAAAACTAATGTTTTCCCAGCCGGCTAGGTTAATCATGTAGCCACATAACGCAAACATCGCTATGTAGATAGCCGGGCCCGACCAATCAATGACTTTGCGGATCATATCCATACCAAACATGAACACGACAGCTTGCAACACCCACATCGCACTGAAGCCAACCCAACCTAGATAAGAAAGACCTAAAAATGAGCTTTGGGCAAGTTGTTCCATTGATGGGAAGAAATACAGCAATAGAATAATGAATGAGCTTGAAGCAAGGTAAGTTTGAATCCCGTACCAAACTACCGCAATAAGACCACGTATCACCGCAGGTATATTTGCACCAAATACGCCAAACGACATTCGAGCAACAACGGGGAATGGCACCCCTGCTTTCTGTCCCGGCTTACCCATTAAGTTAGCAAAAAGCAAAACAATAGAAATACCCGCTAATAAGCTGATAAATACCTGAATACCATTAAGACCTAATGCAAATAAACTCGCAGCAAATACATATCCACCCACACTGTGTACATCTGACATCCAGAAAGCAAATATACTATACCAACCCCATTTTTGTTTTTTCTCTGGGGCCAAATCTTGGTTAGTTAGCCTAGGGCTAATTGGCAATTCCTTTTCCATAACGCATCTCCATTTACGATTGTATACAATAGAAAAGGCAATATGTATGCCAAAGTAATAAATACCAGCAATACAAGGCGTCAATGGCATTTAATTAACGATTAAACCCGTAGATACGCACTAATTTGGTTCGTATTGACTCGTTATAGTGCTAATAAAACTCTCTTAATTACACCAAAATATATAGAACCCCCACGAAACATTGTATACAACAGAAAAGGCAATTCATTTCAACATTGGTATACATATTGCAATAATCCATTCACTACAACTTATGGAAAAGCCTTTATGTTCAATGATGAAAAAATTTACCAGCAGATACTTAAAGCGATCGTCGAGCATGAATTGGCTCCTGGGGTGCGGCTACCAGAAGATAAGTTGTCTGAAGCATTTGGAATAAGCCGGACGGGCATTAGAAAGGTATTACAACGCTTAGCACTAGAGCGATTCGTTATTATTGAGCCGAATAAAGGCGCACATGTAAATAACCCAACTAAGCAGGAAGCAGAAGAGGTACTCAATAGCCGTACGCTTCTAGAACCCCTGCTCATCGACGATATCCTCAAGCACTGGGACAAAGCGACATCTGAACGATTTAGAACCATGATCGCTGAAGAACATCAAGCAGAGCAAAATAATGATCTAGCGGCATCCATTCAATTGACGGCCCGTTTTCATATTGAACTAGCAAAACAATCAAACAACTCAATTCTCGCAGAGTTTGTTGAGCAACTCAGTTATCGCTCTTCGCTTGTCATTGCTGCCTATGGCTCGAAAGACAGCGTAAGTTGTGATTGCGGTGACCACGGTGAAATTTTAGACCTACTCGATAATCACCTAGCAGAAGAAGCTAAACAATGGATGAAAAACCACCTCGGTATGATCAAATCATCCCTTAACCTCGACGGCTCACCGACTTCGGAAATTAACTTCAAAACACTATTTTCAAAGATGGACTAACTCATGAAAATTAACCTAATCAATCCCAATACCTGTCAAGGGATGACAGATAAGATTGCCCTTAGCGCGCAACAAGTCTGCCACCACGACACGGTGATCATAGCGTCATCCCCAAAACACGGTCCAATTACCATCGAAAGTGCGTTTGATGAAACCATAGCGGCTGCAGCATTACTCGATCAGGTTCGCAGAGGTGAAGAGCAAGGCGTTGATGCACATATCATCGCGTGTTTTGGCGATCCTGCTCTAGATGCAGCAAGAGAGATCGCCACCAAGCCCGTGATTGGGATTGCGGGCGCCGCATTCCAACTTGCTAGCCTCGTGAGCTATCGTTTTGGTGTGGTCACAACTATGACTCGCACCCTACCCGCAAGCGAACACCTTTTGCATCGCTATGGATACCATCACCTATGCAGTGGAGTCCGAGCAACCGATATCGCGGTTCTCGATTTGGAAGCTATCGACAGCCAAACCTTTGAGAAACTTAAGCAAGAGTGCCAACTCGCCATTAATGAAGATGGAGCTGAGGCAATCGTACTTGGCTGTGCTGGAATGTCCGATTTAGCGAGCGAGCTTTCTAGCGCTCTGGATGTACCGGTGATTGATGGTGTGACCGCGGCGGTGAAACTCGCCGAATCTCTACATCAACTGCGACTCACCACTTCAAAAGCAGGTCAGTATGCTTCTCCTCTGCCAAAGTTGTTCAGCGGAAATTTCGAGCACTGGAGTGCGCCTACTCAAGCGTAATCAACCATCTGCAGCAATCGTAACTAACAAGGTTTACTTTATGGAACAAAATAACCCTCGTGACTACATCGGCTATGGCCGCAACAACATCCCTCACGCAAACTGGCCGAACAAAGCCAAAATCGCGGTTCAGTTTGTCCTCAACTATGAAGAAGGGGGAGAGAATTGTGTGTTGCATGGTGACGAACAGTCCGAAACATTTCTTTCAGAGATCTTCAATGCACAGGCATACCAAGCTAGGCATATGAGCATGGAGTCTATGTATGAATATGGCTCCCGCGCAGGTGTGTGGCGTATTCTTAATGAGTTTAAACAGCGCGATCTTCCTCTGACCGTTTTTGGCGTCGCAACAGCTCTGCAGCGTAACCCCGAGGTCACTCAAGCGATTATTGAAGATGGTCATGAAATCGCCTGCCACGGATTAAAATGGATTCATTACCAAGATACGCCTATCGAACAAGAGCGTGATGATATGGTGCAAGCACTTGATATTATTGAGAAGCTAACCGGTAAGCGACCTATTGGTTGGTATACCGGTCGTGATTCACCAAACACACGTCAGCTAGTTACTGAACAAGCCGGGTTACTCTATGACTCAGACTACTATGGGGATGACTTGCCATTTTGGACCAAAGCAGAGAATACAGCACAGAGCGGTGTAACTAGAGAATCTACTCAGCACCTTGTGATTCCCTACACGCTAGACACTAATGACATGCGCTTTTCATCACCGTTTGGCTTTAGTCATGGTGACGAGTTCTACCAGTATTTGAAAGACCATTTTGACTGCTTGTATCAAGAAGGGGAGCATCGTCCTAAGATGATGTCGATAGGCTTACACTGCCGTATCATAGGGAAACCCAGTCGCTTCATAGCCCTTAAACGCTTCCTAGATTATGTGCAGTCTCATGAGGATGTGTGGGTTGCGACCAGAGAGGATATTGCAAGACACTGGATTGAAAACCATCCACCTAGCATTGACTAACGCCTCAACCGTTAAGCCCAACTTCTCCAACGGAATTGGGCTTTTTCATACCTACTCGAACAAGCATGCTATCTAAAAAGAACGGAGTCGAATAAGTACGGAGTCGAAAAAGAATTGAATCAAACTAAAATGGAATGTTTTACTCTTCTCGATATTATTACTCAGCGTTTAAACCCAGTCCTCTGAGTATGGTTTCAACTGTAAATTCTTGGGCTTGGTAAAACTCTTCGTCCGTCAGTGCTCTTCCCTTTAGCAAACCAATTTCTGTATTAAAATCCGCATAAAACTGGGTTGTGCCCCAAATCATAAACAGTAGGTAAAGAGGCTCGATAGGCTTCAATTTACCCGCATCGATCCAGCCCTGAATCACTGCTGACTTATCTTTAGACCACCCCACCATTGGCTGTACAAGTATGTCCTTTACTACAGGTGCACCCTGAATAATTTCCATAGCAAATATCTTAGATTCTAAGGGGTGAGAGCGGCTATAACACATTTTTTCACGAATGTAGTTTCCAATCACTTCTGATGGTTCAATTGCGCTGTGTTGTTCACTAAACCCTTGGTTCCACATGTTAAGGATTTCACTAAGTAACGCTTTATACAGTCCAGTTTTCGACTTGAAGTAGTAAAGAATGTTTGCCTTTGGCAACTCAACCCTATCCGCGATAACTTGCAACGACGTGCCCTTATAGCCATGTTTAGCAAACTCTTGCGCCGCTGCATTCAGTATAAGTGACTGATTTCTTTTCCTTATTGCACCTGTTTTGTCTGTCGATTTACTTACGACTTTTTCCATAGTTCCACATCCTTATTAACCTCGACAAATTCTAGCAAGTGTTCCATTTTATGCTCTACATTCAGCAATCCAATACGTCATGTCAAGCAAACCAAATCCACTATTTTTCGCACCAACACTGTGCTCCTGCACCATCAAAACGCCTAAAAAAGCACTCCAAAATTACAACGCATTAACAAATTGGTAGCAAAAACACTTTCCTGAACACTTGGTCAGCTTATTGCATTGACTACCCATTAAGCAACCATACAAAGGAATGTATACACAATGAAAGCCCCCCCTTTATTGGAGCTTTGGAACGTAAGTAAAGCGTTTCCTGGCGTCCTAGCAAACGACAATGTGAAGCTAACCTTGAATCAGGGAGAAATACTGGCACTTCTCGGTGAAAATGGTGCGGGTAAATCCACATTGGTCAAAATGATCTACGGTGTTAGTCCCCCAGATAGTGGGGCGATCTTATGGCGCAATCAGGAAGTGGAAATCAATTCTCCGAATCAAGCTCGATCTATGGGCATTGGTATGGTGTTCCAGCATTTTTCTGTTTTTGAAACATTAACGGTTCGGGAAAATATTGAGCTAGGTCTGGATAAAGATTTCCTGGTTCAGATCGACGACCTTGATCAACGCATCATTGAACTGAGCGTTAAATATGACCTGCATGTAGAGCCTAGCCGCTATGTACATAGCCTTAGCACCGGGGAACGACAACGTTTAGAAATATTGCGTTGCCTGATTCAAGACGTGAAGCTGCTTATTCTTGACGAGCCCACCTCTGTGCTCACACCAAAAGAGGTCGCCGGTCTATTCAGAGTGCTAAGAAACCTAAAGTCTGAGGGTTGCAGTATCTTATTTATCAGCCATAAGCTAAAAGAAGTGACTGAACTTTGCGACCGCGCTGTGATTCTACGTGGTGGTAAAGTGAGTGGCGAATGTACCCCAGCAGATGAAACCCCGGATTCGATCGCACGAATGATGGTCGGTAGCGATACCGAGCTATCGGCAAGCTATCCGAAAAATATTAATGATGTACCTATTTTCAAGGCAGACAAACTGACTCTCCAACCTTCTAATCCTTTTGGTTGCGGTTTAAAGGAGGTAACACTGGCGCTCAATAGTGGTGAGATCCTTGGCATCGCTGGAGTCGCTGGCAATGGTCAAGAAGACCTATTAGAAGCCTTGAGTGGTGAAGACACTCGCGCTCAAGATTCTGCGGTAATCTTTAACGACAAGGCCATTGGTAAGCTCAATTCAGGTGAAAGACGTAAGTTAGGCATGGCTTACGTACCTGCAGATAGATTGGGTCAGGGTGCGGTACCCGAAATGAGCCTGACTGATAACACTCTGCTCGCGAACACCCACACCTTAGTGAATAGAGGCTTTATCTTGCGCGATAAGCTTCACTCTCTCGCGGACAAAATCATCCGTGATAACAACGTCAAATGCGCCAATCAATCTTCTCAAGCAAAAAGTCTTTCTGGCGGAAACCTGCAAAAGTTCATCATTGGTCGTGAAATTGAACAGCAGCCGAAAGTGTTAATCTGTGCTCACCCAACTTGGGGAGTCGACATTGGTGCCGCCAGCGCGATTCACCGCCAGTTGATTGCGCTTCGAGATGCCGGCGCCGCCATTTTAGTTATCTCAGAAGACATCGACGAGCTCTTTGTGATCAGCGATCGCATCGCCGCCTTGTATGAAGGGCAATTGTCCCAATCGGTTGAAACAGAAAAGACCAGCGTCGAAATGATTGGGCAATGGATAGCGGGTAGCTTCACAAACGAAAACAACAAAGAGAGCGCGGAGGGTAATTATGCTTAAGATACAACCCCGCCTTGCGAGCTCAAAGTTGATGAGTTGGCTATCGCCAGTTATCGCCATCACGTTAACCGCACTTGTTTCAAGTGCGATGTTTGTTTCTCTCGGCGTTAGCCCACTAGCCGCCTTTGATGTTTTCATCCTTCAACCGATTAGCGACCCATACAACTTTGGTGAACTCATGGTGAAAGCCGCGCCTCTCTTGCTGTGTGCTATCGGGCTTGCGTTGTGCTACCGCGCCAACGTTTGGAATATTGGAGCGGAAGGTCAGCTGCTTGTCGGTGCCGTAGTTGCAAGTGCTGTCGCTATTCAAGCAGGGCCTTCTAGCGGTTTTGAAATGTTACTCCTGACTGTCGTCGCTGGCATTGTGGCTGGCATGTTTTGGGCTGCAGTCCCTACCCTGCTCAACCGCGTGTTTCACACCAATATTATCCTCACTACCATCATGCTCAACTACATTGGTCTCTATACCTTGTTGTGGGCAGTTCATGGACCGTTAGCCGATCCGCAAGGGTTTGGATTTCCTGAATCAGTGATGTTTGAGGATGCCGTATTATTGCCAACCATTCATGAAGAAGGGCGAGCCACAATCAGTATTGTCATCGCTATTTTGCTCGCGATTCTTGCTGGAGTGACACTATTCAAAACTCGGATTGGTTTTGAAATTCGTGTATTTGGGGAGGATCACGCTGCCGCTCGTTATGCCGGCTTTGGTGGAGGAAAAATCGTCTGGCTAGTCATGCTAACAGCAGGGGCGTTAGCGGGTTTTGCTGGTGCCGCCGAAGTGACAGGCCCTATCGGTCAACTTATCCCATCCGTCTCTCCCGGTTACGGTTATGCCGCGATAATTGTCGCCTACCTTGGACGTCTTAACCCATTTGGCATTGTGTTTTCGGCACTGTTCATGGGAACACTCTACATGGGAAGTGACTTAGCCCAAATTGAGCTCGGCTTACCCACGGCTATCACTTACTTATTTCAAGGTACGCTATTGTGCTTCCTATTGGCATGCGACTTCTTTATTAACTATCGGGTGAGCATCGAGCGCCGAGTTACGCCGAAGAGACGTCAGGAATCTCTAGAACAATTAAAACGGGGCTCTCAACAAGGAACAAGCGACAACCCAACGGAAATCGAAACCAAACCTCAACAACAAGGAGCACTGTAATGGACATGTTGCTGATTCAACAAATTCTGGTGGCATCAATCAAAACCGGGACCCCTTTACTACTGATTGCCCTTGGAGAACTGATCTGCGAAAAGTCTGGGGTGTTAAACCTTGGTCAAGAAGGCATGATGCTAATGGGAGCCATGGCTGGATTTGCGGGTGCCTATTACTCAGGGAATCTGTACCTGGGTATTTGTTTAGCGCTGCTCGCCGGTATGGCGATGTCTATGCTCTTCGGTGTGCTGTCACTATCACTAAGTACTAATCAGGTCGCGACCGGGCTCGCCTTAACCATTCTTGGTACAGGATTAAGTGCCTTTCTCGGTGGAGGTTTAGTGGGAAGTACGCTTGATGGTTTCAAACCTATCGCCATTCCTTTACTCAGTGATATTCCATTACTCGGACCACTTCTATTCCATCAAGACTTACTTGTCTACGTCAGCTTTCTAATCGTTGGCTGCGCTTGGTATGTAATGCACAAAACTCGCATCGGTTTAACGATTCGAGCAGTGGGAGAAAACCCTCATTCCGCCAATGCACTAGGGATTAAGGTACTCACGGTTCGATATCTAGCCACTCTATTTGGAGGAGCCATGGCAGGCTTAGCAGGAGCGTATATGTCGCTCGCCTACACACCAATGTGGATGGAAAACATGACGGCGGGACGAGGATGGATTGCGTTAGCATTGGTGGTATTTGCGTCGTGGCGTATCGGCTACCTTGCTCTCGGGGCTTACCTTTTTGGTTTCGCTTCAATCCTACATCTTGTAATGCAAGGGTTCGGCTATGATATCTCTCCAAACTTGCTCGCAATGACCCCTTACGTCGCGACGATCGCTGTGATGGTGATGATCAGTTCAAATGCAATAAAGCAGAAGCTCGCGACACCGATGAGCTTAGGGAAACCATTTGATCCAAAACACCATTAAAAATAGAGCTTAGGGCAGTCATCGCTGCCCTTCTCTTTCTACTATTCCTCTAGTGGCTCCCCACCAATTCTTCATGTTTATTATTCTCACTCCCCCCGCACTATTCCAGTGCACTGCATCAATCTAGAGCGTTAACGATATGTAAACATCAAGTAAACACTCTCAATTCAAGGCTGATAAACACGCAACTTAGGGCAAAATAAACATTTAACACCCCTGAAACACCCACCACACAAGGCTTCTACAGTTTGTCAGTAAATTCACCTTAAAAACACGACCAGTTGGTCAGGTTTTTGCAAATACCATCTAAACAACTCAGTAAAGCAGTAATGGAAACGCTCAATAAATAGTGAAGATGGAGAAACTCATGAAGCTAAAACCTTGGATTAAGGCAACTGCCTTATCACTCTCAACCTTAGTCACCTCTTCTGTATTAGCAGAAGAACCACTAAAAGTCGGTTTCGTTTATGTTGGCCCTGTAGGCGACCATGGATGGAGTTACGAACATGACCAAGGTCGACAAGATCTCGAGAGTCATTTTGGCGATAAGGTTGAAACCACCTTCGTCGAAAATGTACCTGAAGGGGCAGATGCTGAACGAGTGATCACACAGCTTGCGAAGTCAGGCCACGATCTGATCTTTACTACCTCTTTTGGCTTCATGAACCCGACAATAAAAGCCGCAAAACGTTTTCCTAAAGTAAAGTTTGAACATGCTACTGGCTACAAACGTGGGGGTAATGTATCGACTTACACATTACGTACTTACGAAGGTCGTTATGTATCGGGTGTTGCGGCTGGCATGGCAACCAAATCGAATACTATTGGCTACATCGCCTCTTTCCCTATTCCTGAAGTCATTCGAGATATCAACTCGGTTTACCTTGGCGCAAAAAGCGTTAACCCAGACGTTAAAATTAAAATTGTTTGGGTAAATACCTGGTACGACCCAGGCAAAGAATCGGATGCAGCAAACGCACTTATGGACCAAGGCGCGGATATTATTGTTCAACACACTGATAGCCCGGCTCCGCTCATCGCCGCCGAAAAGCGCGGCGTAATGGGTATTGGCCAAGCATCAGACATGAGTCAATTTGCGCCTAAATCGCACATGTTCTCAGTGCGTGATGTCTGGGCTCCACATTACATTCGTAGCGCTCAAGAAGTGATGGACGACAGTTGGGCTCCAGAGGATTTCTGGGGCGGCTTCGAAGACGATATTTTACAGATCGTGTCTATTAACCCAGCACTGCCTGATGAAATGAAAGAAGCCATCAAATCGACGCACGCAAAGATTAAATCAGGTGAGTTCCATCCATTTACCGGTCCGATGAAAGATAACAGCGGTAAAGAAGTTATTGCTGCGGGTTACACCCTAACAGATGAAGAGCTTACAGCCGTAAACTGGTATGTAGAAGGCATAGACGCTTCAATTCCAAACTAAATCTCCACGCCCACTGCATGTTGCTTGACCTCATGCGTGGGCTTTTTTATTAGCCATAAACCTGACCAATTAGACAGGTTTATAATCCTCCACGACAAGGAACGTTATGTTAGAAGTGATGATCAATGACAGCGTTGTGCAAATCGACTATGCCGCAGCTGACACCATGTTGCTCAATTATCTAAGGGAAGATCAAGGCTTAGTGGGAAGCAAAGAAGGCTGTGCTAGTGGTGATTGTGGTGCCTGCACCGTAGTAATGGTCGATATCGATGCCGATGAACAGCTGTGCTATAGGCAGATCAACGCTTGTATCACCCCTCTAAATGCCTTGCATGGCAAGCAGATAATCACGGTTGAACAACTCAGTAAACACGGTGAGCTTCACCCTGTCCAACAGGCGGTGGTTGACCAGCATGGGACCCAATGTGGTTTTTGTACGCCCGGTGTGGTTATGTCTCTTTATGCGCTTTCAAAGCAATCGACTCCACCCACAAACCCAACCGACTATCTTGCTGGCAACTTATGCCGATGCACGGGATATGGCCCATTGATCGAAGCCGCAAAACAAGTGGCGGGCGTAGAGTATTTCGATCCAGCGCAAACTAATGAATCGAGTGTGAAGCAGTGGATCAAAGAAAGTGATTCACAGCAAACACTACACTATGCAAAACCAAGTACACGACAAGAATTGGCAGAAGCTAAAACTCGCATGCCTTCGGCGAAGTTAATCGCTGGCGGTACTGATGTTGCACTTGAAGTCACTCAGCAGTTAAAAAGTATCAAGCAGATTATCGATATATCTGAAGTCGATGAGCTCACAACCATCAGCGAAACCAAATCGGGATGGCGAGTGGGTGCTTCCGTTCCACTCTATGAAGTTCATCAGCTAATGCGTGAACACTTCCCAAGCACAGATGAGATCTTTGAACGTTTAGGAAGCCTCACCATTCGTCACCGCGCCACCATGGGGGGAAGTTTGGGCCATGCTTCCCCCATCGGAGATATCGCCCCGCTACTCATTAGCTTGAACGCAAAGATAGAAGTCGACGACGGAGCGGAAAAGCGCCTCTATTCTCCAGAGGATTACATTACAGGCTATCGTGAGACCGTGCTCAAACCAGAACAATGGATTAGTGCCGTCCTTCTACCTAAGCTCGCCCCACAACAACGCCACGCTATTTACAAGATCAGCAAACGCTTTGAAGACGACATTTCAACGGTGGTCCTGGCTATTAACCTCACCACAGACGGCGACAATCGAATTAAGCGCTGCATTTTGTCTGCAGGTGGTATCGCCGCTAAATCAATAAGGCTACGTGAACTGGAACGTCTGATGATCGGCCGTCCATTTACTCAGCTTCTCGTTCATAAGATCAAAGCCTGTGTTCCCGATGTCATCAACCCTTTATCAGACGTGAGAGGCAGTGCTGAGTATCGCGTGGCCCTGATCCAAAACTTGCTGCAGCGCTTCTATTTAGAATGCAACAGCATCAACACAAGGTTGGTCTCTCATGCGTAAATTAACCACGATTAAACATACTACAGGTGAACAAACCAACGTCGATTTCAAAGTGGTTGGCCGCTCTCATAAACATGAAAGCGCCGACAATCAAGTCGCAGGAAGCGCACTATTTATTGATGACCAGCCTACAACCGTTGGATGTTTACATGCCTCCGTAATCATGAGCGACGTTGCCAGCGGTGAGATAGAGAGCCTAGATCTTAGCCAGGTCGAGAACACTTATGGTGTCGTGAAAGTCATACGCTATGAAGATATCCCTGGTGAGCGCGACATAGGCCCTATTTTCAAAGGGGATCCGCTGTTCAGCGACGGAACAATCAAATACCACAGCCAACCAATCGCACTTGTGATCGCTAAAAGTCATCGTCAAGCTTGGCAGGCAGCGTCACAGGCCAAAGTTACCTACAAAGCCACAGCAGCGACAACCAAGTATGAACAAGCGAAGACGGAACCTCACATTCTCCCATCGAATCAGTTCGGTCAGCCGCAATCCCAGCCCTGCTCAGAAACTGACATTGTCGTCGAAGGCGATTTATCCGTGGGCGGACAAGAACACTTTTACCTGGAAGGTCAAATCAGCCTCGCTGAGCCCACTGAAGAAGGGGGTATTTTTGTTCGCAGTTCAACCCAGCACCCAACTGAAGTGCAGACTCTGGTCGCTGAAGTACTTGATATACCGTTCAATAAGGTCACTGTTGATATGCGTCGAATGGGTGGCGGCTTTGGGGGGAAGGAATCTCAAGCTGCACCATGGGCGTGTCTTGCAGCACTTGGTGCATTTTACACAGGTAAAGCGGTAAAGATGCGTTTACCCCGCTCCGTTGACATGCAAGCGACCGGAAAGAGACACCCGTTTAACAATCACTACCAGTTAGTTGCTGATTCAAATGGCGTGCTAAAAACGACGAACATTGAAGTAAACGGCTTGTGCGGCCACTCGGCAGACTTATCTGGCGCTATTGTGGATCGAGCAATGTTCCATAGCGACAACGCCTACTATCTCGGTGACGCCTTTATTAAGGGAAACCGCCTAAAAACGGATACGGTAAGTCACACGGCATATCGTGGATTTGGTGGTCCACAAGGTATGTTAACCATTGAGAATGCAATGCAGGCCCTGAGTATTAAAGCCGATATGGATGCACTCGATGTGAGGTTAAACAACCTCTACCGAGAAGGTAAAGACACAACACCTTACGGCATGCAAGTTGAGCAAACTGACACCCTAAAAGCCGTCATTGAACAACTTGCAGATAGCGCTGACTACCGTGAGCGCAGACTCCAAATCAAGCAGTGGAACAAGCAAAACCCGGTGCTCAAAAAAGGGCTCGCGTTGACGCCAGTTAAGTTTGGTATTTCATTCACCGCCACTCACCTTAATCAAGCTGGTGCTCTTGTCCATGTTTATACCGATGGCAGCATCCAAGTCTCACATGGCGGAACGGAAATGGGCCAAGGTTTGCATACTAAGGTTGCACAGATTGTCGCGCAAACTTTTAGCGTACCAATGGACTTGGTGCTAGTCACCTCAACCCGAACAGACAAAGTCCCGAACAGCTCTCCCACTGCAGCTTCTTCAGGCGCCGATCTCAATGGCATGGCTGCGCACAATGCTGCAACCACCATTCGGGAGCGTCTGCTCGAATTCGCGATGGAGCACTATCAGTGCGAGCAAACACCAACAATCACAAACGGGACCGTGACGTTCAATGGTGTGTACGAAGGGAAAAGCGGAGAGCACCACATCAGTTGGGCAGAACTGGTTCAACAAGCCTACCTAGCTCGAGTCTCTCTTTCGTGCAGCGGCTTCTACAAAACACCCAAAATCTGGTTCGATATGGAGAAATCACAGGGACGACCATTCTTCTATTTCTCCATTGGCGCCGCTTGTTCAGAAGTCACCATCGATACTCTCACGGGTGAAATGACATTAGACCGAGTCGACATCCTCCATGACGTTGGTAACAGTCTCAACCCCGCCATAGATACCGGTCAAATCGAAGGCGCGTTTATGCAAGGGTTAGGTTGGCTCACCAATGAAGAATTGGTTTGGAACGACGATGGCGTGCTGCTAAGCAACAGTCCGATGAACTATAAGATCCCAACCATTGGTGACTATCCGAAAGAGATGAACATTGCCCTGTTTGATATGGCAAACCCTGAACATAGCATCTACCGTTCAAAAGCCGTTGGTGAACCCCCTTTTATGCATGCCATTAGTGCTTGGTGTGCCATCAATGACGCGATCGCCTCAATTAGTGAGCACAAACAGCATGTTGAGCTCGATGCTCCAGCGACAGGCGAGCGAATTTTAAAAGCATGCCAGCAACAATATCAACAGATTGGTTACACACGCGTCGACACGCTCGGTTCAAAGGCAAAAGTGAATCAATTTAAGCCTTTAGAACCTCATTACTTTTCGAGCAAAAAAACAAGCCCAGAGGTGAACGAACATGACTGAACATTCCCACTCTTTATATATACCTCTGTTGGACGCTCTCACCGACAATACGATGAAAAACTACCCAAAGAACAGTGTTAGGCACAGTAACTGGCTTGAAGGTGCTCGCCATTATCAACAAACGGGTCAACCGTACGTAATTGCGACCATCATCGCTGAAGTCGGTTCTACGCCAAGAGATACGGGGGCAAAGATGGTCATCGGCCTAGATGAACAATTTGATACTTTAGGTGGTGGCAACCTTGAATTTCAGGTCATTAAGAAAGCACGTCAGTCAATCAACGAAGGTGCGAATGGAGCTAGCGTCGAGCGTTTCTCCCTCGCCTCCGATCTAGGTCAATGTTGTGGCGGTGCAGCTCAAGTATTGATGGAGTTTATGCAAACTGAGCTTCCTCAGTTGGTGGTATTTGGTGCCGGGCATGTGTGCCAAGCGTTAGTTAAAATCATCTCCGACCTTCCATGTCGTTTAACCGTTATCGATAGTCGACGAGAGTGGCTCACTCCACTGCAAGACCAAGGCATTCAAACTCAACTCATCACCAACGTTGAAGAGTGTATCGCATCACTGGATTCCCGCAGCCACTTAGTCATCATGACCCATGACCACAGTTTAGATTTTGAGCTAACTGAGCGTGCGTTAGAGCGCAACTGTTTTCCTTTCATTGGCCTTATTGGTTCTATGGGGAAAAAACAGCGATTTAGCTTTCGACTTAAGGAGCAACTTTCCGACCCTCAACTGATTGAACAACTCACCTGCCCGATCGGGCTCCCTGAAGTTGGCGGTAAATTACCCATGCAAGTTGCGGTATCCATTGCCGCGCAACTCATCCCCATGTTTACCAAACATGGCGAATCTCTTCCAGCTTCAAACGTATCCGGCTGTGGCAATGAACAGCGCAGGGACAATGAACAGCGTTGGGACAATGCGAATTCACTGCGAAAAACCCTTGCGGAGGTAACACGATGAGCCAATACACCCTTAATCGTGCGCAATTGGCTCAGATATGCAGTAGCCAGGTTTGGCAACGCTCTATGGAGCTAAGCGCGCCGTTCGAGAACCAGAAAGCTCTGCGTGATGCCGCTAACAAGGCGTTCGATCTTTTGGAGGAGCATGACTGGTTAGAAGCGTTTGCTGGCCACCCGATGATTGGCGACCTATCCACGCTTCAAGCGAAATATGCCCAAGCAAAAGAGCTCAGTAAAGAGGAGCAATCTTCAGTCCAACACGCGAGCCAAGACACACTAGTTGCGCTGCTAGAGCTTAATCAGCAATACGTTAAAACATTTGGATTTATTTTTATCGTCTGCGCCACGAACAAAAGTGCAGATGAAATGCTGAGGCTTCTCAAGAGCAGACTCACCAATTCACGAAATACCGAATTACTCAACGCAGCAAAAGAGCAGCGCGCGATCAGTTCAATACGCATGGAGGCCTACGTATGAGCACACTCAGTTGCCACGTTCTAGACACAACCCTTGGGGTGCCGGCAAGGGGCATTTCAGTTTCACTCTATTTGACGAACGATTTAATGCACGGAACAAGGCCTATCGCAACAGCGGTAACAGATGAGGACGGCCGCGCTGCATTTGACCAAGAAATAGAGTTAGGAGGTGATTACTCGCTCAGATTTAACAGCGAGGATTACTGCCAGCAAAGCTTTGGCACCGTGTTTTTCCCGTTCATCGACGTGCACTTTCGAGCATCAGACGAACGGCATTACCACGTTCCGGTGCTGATGTCTGCGCACTCCTACACCACGTATCGAGGAAGTTAATATGCCAAGACAAGTTCACCGAGGCAGTATCCTCCACTTTCCAAAAACAACGTCTTCTCCAGCCGATAACTATCAGTATTTTAGCGATGGTGTGCTGGTGACTGAAAATGGAAAAATCACCCACTTAGGAGAAGCTCAAGACTTCTTTAAACTGCCCGCAAACCAGCAGCTACTGAACTATGGCGGTGTCGAACTGCACAAAGGGCTGCTGATTCCAGGAATGATAGACAGCCATGTTCATTTCCCTCAAGTAGAGATGATTGCCAGCTTTGGTAAACAATTGCTTGATTGGCTCAATGAGTACACCTTCCCGACTGAAATGCAGTTTGAAAACCAAGCCTACGCCAACGCGCAAGCTGAGTTTTTCTTGGGTCAATTGATGGAACATGGCACCACCACTGCCAGTGTATTCGCCACTGTCCACCCTCAATCTGTTGATGCATTCTTTAGTGCTGCAGAAGCCATTAACGCACGCATGATTTGTGGCAAAGTGATGATGGATAGATTCTGTCCTGAAGCGCTACAAGATTCCCCAGAACAGGGCTATAGAGACAGTAAAGCATTGATAGAAAAGTGGCATAACAATGGCCGTGCCAGCTATGCCATCACCCCTCGATTTGCGCCAACCAGTACACCGCAACAATTGGCTATGGCTGGCAAGCTCGCCAACGAACATCCAGACACCTTTATTCAAACGCACCTTAGCGAAAACCTAGGTGAAGTCGAGTGGATAAAGGAGCTTTATCCTGAGCACCCTGATTACTTAGGGGTTTACGAAGCAAATGACTTGGTGCGCGATCGAGCCTTGTTTGGTCATGCGATCCACCTTAACGATAGAGAATACCGAGCACTGAGTACTTCTGGAGCGAGTATCAGCTTTTGCCCATCTTCAAACCTTTTCTTGGGCAGTGGTCTGTTTAATTACGATAGAGCCAAAACAGAAGGAATAGACGTGTCCATCGCCAGCGACGTGGGCGCGGGCACGAGCTTGAGCCTATTTGCCAATCAAGCCGACGCTTACAAAATCTGTCAGCTGCAAAACAGCAGCTTAGACCCATTTGAATCTCTTTATTTATGTACCCAAGGGGCAGCAAAGGCCATGGGACTCGATCATCTTGTCGGCAATCTAAATCCTGGCAGTGAAGCCGATTTTGTCGAACTGAATTTTATGGCATCACCCATGCTGCAGCAGCGATTACTTCGCTGTAAAAGCCTGCGTGAACAACTCTTCGCCATCACAACTCTGAGCGATGATCGCATTATTGAACGCACCTATTTGTGCGGTAACTTAGTATACAAAAAAGGAAGTAAAGTATGTGGCCTCAACTCTACGAATGGATTGCGTTATTTATCAAATGGTTCCATGTAATCTGTGGAGTCGCATGGATAGGAGCCAGTTTCTATTTCACATGGCTAGATAACAGCCTCGATACACCACCGAAATGGAAGAAAGACAAAGGTATAAAAGGAGATCTCTGGGCGGTTCACGGTGGTGGGTTCTATGAGGTTGCCAAATACCAAGTGGGGCCAGAGCAAATGCCTGAAAAGCTCCACTGGTTTAAATGGGAAGCCTATACGACTTGGCTAACCGGTACCGCGCTATTGATATGGATGTACTATTTCAATGCTCAGGCGTATCTCATCGATCCTCGAATCATGGAACTCACAAGCATCCAAGCAGTTGGAATTGGTCTCGGTGGCGTGCTAGCGGGTGTGATTTGTTATGAACTCTTGCTCCGCTCGCCTTTGTCCTCATCAAAATCGCTATTCATTGCGGCGATGATATTGACTGGGGCGCTATTCTTCTATGGGTTTACACAAGTGTTCAGCGGACGCGGTGCATTTATCCATATGGGTGTGCTCATTGGTAGCATCATGGTCTTCAATGTATTCCACAAAATCATTCCCGGCCAACGAAAAATGGTGGCGCAAGTCGCGGCGGGAGAACAGGTCGACCCTGCTCCTGGGCTGGAGGGTAAACGCCGTTCAATCCACAACAATTACTTTACTCTCCCTGTTATTTTCCTAATGATCAGCAACCATTATCCGATGATTTATCAGCATCAACATAATTGGTTGGTCGCCCTTTTCATCATGTTGATTAGTGCTTGGATCAGACACTATTTCAATCTAAAACATGCAGGTAAAACTCAGCCTTGGGTACTGGCGAGTGGCTCAGCTATGATGTTAGCGCTTGCGGTTGTGGTCAGTTGGCCAACAGCGAAAAATAGCATTGAGGAGAGCGTTCCTGTCGCTAGCGACAGCTCACCGAATCAATCTCAACCAAACATGGCCACCAGCCAACATCAAGCCGAAGTCATGACCATTATTCAAGAGCGATGCAGCAGTTGTCACAGTCAAAATCCAACGGATGACGTATTTACCGTTGCTCCAGCAGGGGCCGCCTTTGATGATTGGCGAGATATTGAACGTTGGTCAGCAAGAATCGTCGCTCGCACAGTAGAAAGTGCGGATATGCCATTCATGAATAAGACGGGGATGACTGAAGGTGAACGAGCTATGGTGAAAGAGTTGCTTAAGCCGTAGCTCTCAATGATGAGCATATTTAAAAATCCCCCTTTAGCACTCGCTAGAGGGGGATTCTTATTTATACGCCTATTTAGTTTATACGCCTGCTCTGTTTATGTGCCTACTTGGTTTAGACGCCTATGGTACTTTCAGCCTCTTGAGATTCCGGGCTTCGATATTCATACGTGTCAGAAAATCTAGATAGAATCCAATCTCCTGCAGTTATTGGTGGATAGCGGGTTTCTTCGTCTAACGCTAAGCAGGAGTCGAGGGTTTTAACCACGGTGTCGAAGTCGGGCTCGACAAAAAATGGCATAGAAAAGCGAGTTACGCCTTGGGTCGGGCTCGTCACACGGTGCGCGGTCGATTTGTAGCGATCGTTTGTCCATCGCTGCATCAAATCTCCAATATTAACCACAAAGCTGTTCTCTACAGGAGGGGCATCTACCCATTCGCCATCGACCCCTTGCACCTGGAGACCACCTGTTTGGTCTTGGTATAGCAAGGTGATACAACCATAATCCGTGTGCGCCCCTGCTCCATTACTCATGGATTCCTGTGGTGGATAATGAATAAAACGCAAGACACTTATTGGAAGATTAAAGCTCTGGGTAAAAAAGTCTTCGGGCTGCTTCAGAGCAATCGCCATCGCTTTGAGGATTCTTAAACCAACTTGCATGGTCAGTTCGTAGTGTTGGTGAACTAAGGAGACAAAGCCCTCAAGGTTGGGATATTGGTTGGGTCCATAGAGATCGGGGCAACGAGAAACTTGAGGATGATAAGGGCTCAGATCTAACGCCATGTCAAACGTCTCTTTGAAGTCCTTAGGTCCGTTCGGGTCAAGTTGTTCTGCACTCACTTGACCCCAACCTCTGTGATTTGCTGAATGCTGGATATTGATCTTCTGTTTTTCTTGTTCACTTAATGCGAAGAACTGGCTTGCCATCGCTTCAACACTTGCAAATTGCTGCTCAGGAATACCGTGACCGGTAACATAAAAGAATCCAGTATCACGACAGGCCTTATCAATAGCCTCAACGACATCCTGCCATTGAGTTGTATCTGGGTTTGCGAGCGCTGATATATCAATTATCGGTAAATTTGCGTTCATATTACTTTCCTACATTAGTCCATTTATGGGAGTAATTACTTCTGTTTCTGTGGTTTTATGCTGTTGTACTTGAGTGCTTCTCTACTGTTGATTGAGCACTAAATGGTCGCCATAAAGCGAGCCATCTCTTGGCGCAAATCAGAGATAAGTTGATGGATGTCGACAACGGTACTCTCTTGCTTAGCGATGACCGGGCGTCCTTGAATAAAACTATACTCAACGGTCGCTGGCTCTCCGCATAGAACAGGAGCCCATTCGGGAGAGTGAACCATAGCCATACGAGGTGAATCGATACGATATAGAACCAAATCAGCGGCATACCCAACTTCAATTCGACCACTTTTGAATCCCAGTAAATCGGCACCATGCTTTGAACCCCAATCCATAACTTGGTTGAGTTTTATTGCATCGGCTCCATGCTGAGAACGATGCAGTAACCAAGCTAAATTGAGTTCTTGCAACATAGAGCCTGATTCAGAAGAGGCTGAACCATCCACGCCCATCGTGACCTTGATACCCGTCGAATCCATATCTAAAGCTTCTGCGATGCCGCTTCCTAGCCTGCAATTCGAGGTGGGACAGTGTGAAATAGAAGTATTAGATTCTGCTAATAATGCTCTCGCATGTTTGTCCGTATGAACCATGTGTGCGAACCACACATCCTCACCCAGCCAATCACAACTCGCGGCGTATTCAACGGCGCTCATCCCATACTTGCTTTGAGATTGCTCTTCGTCAAAATTCACTTCCAATAAGTGAGAGTGCATTTTTAATTGATGCTGGCGGGCAAACTGAGCAAACTCTTTGAGATGCGCGGGTTCACAGGAATGTATCAAGCTGGTTGGAGCCATACATACTCGACTCATAGATAGAGGGTCGGGGTCATGAAAATTTAAGCTTCGCTCAATCCTTTGCATCACTAGCTCGGGTGTTTCTGGCTCAAGCTGCATACTCTGCACACCTTTGTGACTGCCAAGGCTTGTCGCGCTTCCTCGACACAACATGAACCTCATACCCATATCTCGCGCAGCACACCAAAGCGCTCCCTCAATTTCGGGGGTAGATTGATAATGGTAGAGATAATGATGGTCGGCACAGGTCGTTGCACCTGAAAACTGGAGTTCATATAAACCAAGCTTGGCTGCAAGGTACATCAACCTCGGTGAGATTTTTGGCCAGAAACGGTACGGAACAGCGGCTAACCATTCTCCTAACCCTTTATTCAACCCTTCTGGAACACCTTTTAAAACCGATTGTGCTAAGTGATGGTGAGTATTCACTAGGCCGGGATAGATGACACAACCGCGAGCATCTATAAGTTCATCACCCTGTATGGGTAAGTCTTGCCCAAGTTCAGAAATGACACCTTCACGAATTCTGATATCACCTTTATAAACCGTGTCGTTCAGCAAAATAGATTCTGAATTTTTTATAACGTATCCCATCAATTACTCCTTAACATCATGAGCAATGTCCCGGAATAAATCCTGACCGCTTCTACTCCTTAATTTTCGTTTTCTCTGGGTATGCAGCAAAAACCGCGCCGTTAGTAAAACTGTCATTGTTTTTTACTTCCTTTCCTTATAACGACTCTTTCAAGCCTAGAAACACGCCAAAACACAACATTAACAATCAAGCAACCGTCGCACGCTTTTTGTGCACTACTTCCCCAATTTAAATCAAATGCCCCTAAATCAATCAGCCCGGTTGAATTTTAATACCCTGTACGATTTCCCATTGATATCAGGTTGACAAAGGGATGTAACAACGATGTTGCATATCTGGCACGCGACTTGCGTTAATGACAATAGTGACAATCGTAAGATGAACCGAAAGAGATTCAGACTATTAGAAAAACAGACATGTAAAGTCATTAGCCAGAGTAGAAGCGTTTATCTAGCCATCCAGGCTGATAGAGACATTGCTCGTAAACATCTAAAAGGACCTAGTATGCTTAAAACGCTCAGCTCAACATTGCTTCTCACCAGCCTTAGCTTCACCGCTCTTGCTGCCGATAAGGTTAATTTCCAACTTGATTGGTTACCTGGCGGTGATAAAGCCCCAGTTTATGTCGGTATCGATAAAGGGATCTTCGCGAAATACGATTTAGAAGTCAGCATTAACCAAGGGAGAGGCTCAACCGAAGCCATTACCAAACTCGCAACGGGGATTTCTGATGTCGGTGCAGCGGATATTTCAGCTTTGCTCGTTGCGAAAGCCAGCAGCGATGTCCCTGTTTCTGCAGTCTATTCAGTATTTAGCCAAGCACCTCACGCGTTTTTTGTTGTGGATGATGGCACTATCACTTCAATCGAAGATATTAAAGGAAAGCGTGTCGCGACCTCACCTTTTACATCCTCAAACCTTTACCTTCCAATCGTTTTAAACCAAAGCGGGTTATCTGAAAAAGACATTAAACTCACTAAAGCGGATCCTGGCGCTTTAGGCCCAATGCTAGCCACCGGAAATACTGATGTTTTGATCTCATGGGTTACCAGTACAGAAGCTCTGAAAAGCCAGGCTAAACAAGCTGGGAAAACACTTAAAGTTATGCATTGGCACGAAGCGGGGCTAGAGCAATACGCGACCACATTATTAGCTAATGATCGCTTCTTAGCCGAGCGCCCTGAGGTTGCCAAACGCTTTATCAAAGCCTTTGGGGAGGCCATTGAATACACCTGGGCAAACCCGGTTGAAAGCGCAAAGTCTATTAACAAAATGGTTCCTGAGGTGGATGTGAAAGTCGCTACAGATACCATTACGTCAATTCACAGCCTAGTCTATAACCCGATCAGTGAAGCCTCTACATTAGGTCAGTTCGACTCTAAGCACCTAGCATCAACATGGAAATGGACATCCGCAGCTCAAGGCATTGATGAAGCGAGCTATGACCCTGAAAAAGCGATAAACCGCGCATTTTTACCGGAGATGGAATAATGGCTGCATTTGTTGAGTTTAAAGACGTATCACATACCTATGTGACAGACCAAGGCAAACAAGTACCTGCATTAAAGAACGTTAACTTCTCTATTGAAAAGAATCAGTTTATTGCAGTCGTCGGCCCATCCGGCTGCGGCAAGTCAACACTGCTTAGGTTACTATCAGGTTTAATTCCAGCTTCCGAAGGAGACGTATCGGCCTTTGGTCACCAAATTACCGAGCCGCGAGACGATATTGGTATCGTGTTTCAAAAACCGACGTTACTACCCTGGTTAAGCATCTTAGATAACGTTTTGTTTCCACTGAAACACAAATTCAATTTCGTTGGGGATAAAGATCGAAAGCGCGCGGAAGAGCTGATTAAAATGGTCGGTCTACAAGATTTTTTATCACAACGACCGGATGAACTATCTGGAGGGATGCAACAGCGTATCGGCATTGCACGAGCGCTACTGTTAGATCCCGATATTCTCATTATGGATGAGCCTTTTTCTGCGCTGGATGCGCTTACTCGTGAAGAGATGGGGTTTGAGCTACAACGGATTTGGCAGGAAAAACCCAAAACGGTTCTGTTCATTACCCACTCAATTTCTGAGGCGGTGTTACTTGCAGATAAGGTGTTAGTGATGAGTGAAAGGCCAGGAACGATAGCCGAAGAGATGAATATCGAGCTACCAAGGCCAAGAAACATCGACACCATTCAACATCCAGTGTTTGCCGATTACACCGCTCGTATACGCAAATATATCTATAAACCTCAATCGAATGCTGTTGAGAAACCATCAGCTAAGACTGTACTCAAAACCGTAGCGTAGAGGTGAATATGACTAAAACATACAAACGCTATTTGCCTATCCTGACGCTGTCGATGATTTTACCTTTGTGGGAGCTGATCTGTTTTGTGGGCTCGATTCCCGCGTACATACTGCCTGCCCCCTCTGACATAGTCGAAGCCTTTACCGCGGTGGATACATCACGTTGGTTAAATCACCTTTGGGCGACCCTGTATGTTGCGATCGTTGGGTTCATGATCTCTGTTGTTGTCAGTATCCCAATTGCGATTCTCATGGTTCGCTCTGAGTATCTTAACAAAACCATTTATCCGATGTTGGTGGTGATTCAATCCACTCCCGTTGTGGCTATCGCACCACTGTTGATAGTCATTCTTGGAACCGGTGATGCTCCGCGACTCGCCATAACCTTTTTGATTACCTTCTTCCCTCTTGTTGTTGCAGCAACAACGGGTATGCAGGCGACACCAAAAGAGCTGATCGAACTGTCGAAATCGTTAAGAGCAAAACCGAGTCGAGAGATTTGGCAAATCAGATTGCCTTATGCCATCCCTTACATTTTTAGCGGCCTCAAAGTCGCCATAACACTCGCCATAATAGGAGCGGTCATTGCAGAGTTTGTCGCAGCAGAAGAAGGACTCGGTTACTTCATTCAGTTCTCGACTTCTTTCTTTAAGATTCCACAAGCATTCGCTTCTTTATTTGTACTTTCAGTCATCAGCTTGATCTTGTTCCACAGCATTAAACTGATTCAAAAAAGCTTTTTCAGTTGGAGCTTAGATCGCTAAACACATGTAACTAAAACCCGGAGTAGAAGCGGCAAATCTTTACGATTGGCATTGCTCCATTACGACACTTAATGGAGAAAATATGACTTACGTATTGGATGAACTTAATCTTGAATCCACCATTGGCCAACAAGGTGAGATCGATAATCAACGAACAATTCCCGTTATCGATCTCTCCGATTTCAACAACCGAAGAGAGGAGATAAAGGAAGCGTTGTGGCAAGCTGCCACGCAGGTTGGATTCTTTCAAGTGAGCCATCACTCTATCCCACTCGAACTGATACAGCGAGTGTTTGGACAATCAGCTCAATTTTTTTCACTGCCTAAACAAGAAAAGAGTAATGTCGCTCTATTGGATGGTCAAAATGCCGGTTGGGAGTATAAAAACCAAGTGCGTCCATCAACAAAAACGGCAGATCAAAAAGAGTCTTACCAGGTGACTTTGCCCAAAATGACTAATTTGTGGCCAAATGCTCAGCAACTTCCCTGTTTCAAATCAGATGTTTTGCAGCTAGAACTCCAAGCATGGGAGCTCGGTATGTCGATACTCTCCTGCTTTGCTGAAAAGCTTGGATTCCCGAGTGACTTTTTTACCAATGCACACGATCGAACTTCAGAAACCTATCAATCTACACTGCGTTTACTGCACTACTTGCCGCTAGCGGAGACGTATCAACCCCAACCTGGCGTCTGGCGTGCAGGTGCACATTCTGATTTCGATTGCCTCACTATGGTGTTTCAACGAAAAGGCGAAGATGGGCTGCAAGCCTGTCCTGGGAAAGAGGCACAAAACGGACAAGCATGGACTGATGTACCTGCCGCGGAGCATGTCATCACCTGCAATATCGGTGATATGTTGATGCGTTGGAGTGATGATCAACTTAAATCGACACTCCACCGTGTACAAATGCCACAAACCGCAGGGGCTCATAAAGCTCGCTACAGCATGGCTTTCTTCTGCCAAGCGAATAAAGACCAACTGATTCAAGGCAAGCTAGGTAAATATGATCCCATTACCGCCGAAGATTACTTAAAGCATAGGCTGAGTGCCAATTTCTAAAACCGCCGATAAGACATTTATATTGAAAAGGACGTTATATGAGCGCTAGCCAATTAGATATCGCAATGCTGAAAAAAACCATTGCAATTACAGAAGACATAGCCGAAAAAGGCATTCACCCATTTGCCGCTTTATTAGTTGATAAACATGGCAATGTTTTAATGGAACAAGTGAACGCATACCTACCCGACCATGATATGACGGGTCACGCAGAGCGTGTTTTGATGACACGAGCCAGCAAAACATGGAGCCCTGATTTTTTGTCGGAATGCACTATGTACGTTTCAGCGGAACCCTGCTGTATGTGCGCGGGGGCTGCATATTGGGCGGGCATAGGACGAGTGGTATACGCCTGTTCTGAACATAGGTTAAAACAGATAACAGGTAATCACCCTGAGAACCCTACTCTCGATTTACCTTGTCGCACCGTCTTCGAGTCTGGGCAAAGAGAAGTCGAGGTTATTGGTCCACTACTCGAAGAAGAAGCCGCAAAAGTACATTTGACGTTTTGGAGCAATCAACAGGTAGCAACAGAAATGGCGTAGCGTCTAATTTACTCGTAGAAGTATTGGTGTTGCGCCACTTAAACAGGAGGCGCAACTCCCCTCCCCCTTGCTCACCGACAGGGCTTGGTATGCCTGAAACTCAGTATATTGTTTAAGGACTGGTCAACATGGGGCTACCATGTCTTCTCACTGAATTAAGCAACAAAGCCGTTGCAATGTCGTAAATAGTGAGTTTTTTCATTGGATTACTTCTAAGGTCGAACTACCAATGTACGTTAAGGGGAAATCCGTGTTTTGCCAAGAAAAAAAGGCAACCATGTCATACCATGATTGCCTTTTCTTTCGATATCGAGTGCTTACGCCACGCTAGCGCCACCTGATACTTCAACTTTTGGCTCACGAATTGCCTTAATTAGACGTGTTGCGTGCTCTTTAGCGTGGGCTTGAACTTCATCGAGTTCATTGTACACATCTGGGATATAGATCATGCCGTGAGTATAAACCGGTGGCTGATAATCCATTCCTGCTAAGTAAGCCGTTTGCTGAATTGGGTACAGCAGCTGTTCTATTGTGAAGTGGTTGTAGCCAAGTGGGCTGTATGCCTGTTCTGGGCCACCAACGGTGAATGATAGGATCAATTGCTTACCTTTCAGTTTGTCGCCCTCAGGGCCGTAAGCGAAGTTAAATGTAAACACATCATCAACCCATTTCTTCATTAGGGCTGGGAACGAGTACCAGTAGTAAGGAAATTGGAAGACGATAGTATCCGCCGCTTGAAGAGCTTGCTGCTCAGCTTCCACATTAATGTTGAAGTCTGGGTATAACGTATCTAGACGACGAATATCCGCGTCTGGGAATGTAGTGCCAAGCTCCTCAAGAATCACGCTATTAGTGTATGACTTGTCTAGATCTGGGTGGCCTGAAATAACAACAATCTTGCTCATTTTCTCTTCCTCGGTTTGGAAACTTTAATTTATGTTTGTAGTTTACTGACCATGACTGTTAAGTTATAGGCCATACAAATCTAATCAAGCGTTAGTTAAAAATTAACACCAATGTAGGCCCTAGTAGGATGAAGAATTTAAAAGGCATTACGCTCAGCCAGCTCACTATATTCCAAACCATTGTTCAAACCGGCAGCATTCGAGGTGCAGCAAGAAAGCTTGAACTCACTCCGCCCTCTGTTAGTAACTCTCTTAAACAACTCGAGTCTACCTTGGGACTTCCGCTGTTTCTGCGTGACTCAAGAAAACTGGAGTTAACTGAGGCGGGTCATTTACTTAGCGAGCGCTCAAGTGGTGCATTAACGGCGTTAGATTATGCGATTGAGAGTATTAAAGACTTAGGCGAACAACCATCAGGCAAAGTAAGCATTACCCTGCCGCGCTTTGTGTACCAGTCGTTCTTCCGAAAGATTTACCCTGAGTTTTGTCAACGTTACCCAGAAGTTCAGCTAGAAGTACACATATCCGATGCGACACTCGATATCGTTAAAGATGGCCACGACATCGGCATCCGTTTTGGTGACAAAGTAGAGCAGGGCATGGTTGCCCGGCAGTTAACAACGCCGACACAAGAAGCGCTCTTTGCCTCTCCTGACTATATTGCTGAATATGGCACACCGCGAACTCCTACAGAATTACAAGAGCATCGATTAATCCAATATCGCTTTCAAGGCTCAAACAAGACCATGGCGATGAAGCTAAAACAAGGTGAACAAGATATTGCCGTAGCGATGCCTGTGTCATTAATTGTGAATGATACTGATGCGATGGTAGACGCCGCTGAAAATGGGCTGGGCATTGGACGAATTATTGCACCGTTGGTACGTGAGCAATTATCGAATGGGAAACTTATCCCAATCCTTGAAGAACATTGGCAACCTTACCCCGGCTTCTATTTGTACTTTCCACAACATAGTCAAAAGGCACGTCGCATTAGAGTGTTGGTTGACTTCTTAGTAGAGAAAAGCGAACGTTTGGAAATATGAACTAGCTCGTTTTGGGGCAAAGACGTTTTTGCTAACGATGCTCCTCAGCTCACGATATAAGTTGCTTCAGAGTAAACTCATGCAGCCCTCGCACACGTTAACCCTTAAACCAATCTTTTAGAAAATCTAGAAATACTTTCAATCGGTAAGGTAAGTGTTTGCGAGTTGGGTAGATGGCGTAAACCCCGACCTCAGGGAAATCTGAAATGCCTTCTAATAGAATTAGCTTCTCTTGTTCTACATATTTATGGCAAAACATGGTTGGCACCATCGCAATGCCCATATCAGCCATAAGTGCCTCGAAAAGAGAGCTGGTATTCGAAACAGTGAGGGCCCAAGCCTGACGATAGCTAATCCGTTGACCGTCTTTTTCTAAATTCCAACTGCTTCCGTAGCGGCTAGACCCCATTTGGATACAACGATGGGACTGTAAAGCTTGAATATCCTCTGGTATACCATACTCCCCAATATAACGGGGTGACGCATAAAGCCCTAAAGAGGTTTGGCTCAGTTTTACAGCCACATGCGAAGAGTCCTGCATATCAAACGAGAGGCGGAATGCGAGGTCAATATCCTCATCAATCAAGTTAACTGGCGAATTATTTAAGCTCAAATCAAAGTGAATGTCTGGGTAGCTCTTTTGAAATTTTGCTATCGCATGAATTAGAAACTGCCTTCCCAGCTCATCAGGCGCAGACAGCCTTATTAGCCCTGATGGGTTATCTTGATGCTCTTGAGTTAGTGAGTGTTCTAAATGCTCGACTTGCTCTAACAGTTGCTTCGCGCCATCGTAATATGATTTCCCTGCATGAGTCAGTTGCATACTGCGAGTTGTTCGCTGAAAAAGAACCAGTCCTAGATTATCTTCTAATGCGGAAATTCTTCTTCCAACTATCGCTGGAGTTACTCCGATTGCCTTTGCAGCCTTAGCAAAGTTGCCCTTCTCAACAACACTGCAAAGCAATTCCATATCTCTGAATTTATCCATTGTATACTTTTGGTATCTTATTAAGTTACTTTTAGTCTAATTGTTTACCTTAGTTGATCAAATTAATCTTTGCGTATACCAAATCGCGGAGAAAAACATGAAATTATCAACAGCAGTAACATTAGCTTTAACCACTCTAGCAGTCAGTCATAGCGCACTTGCTGAGTCTAACTTTAACCCTGCCCAACCTGTACTTACTGAGCTTAAAGATGGCGTGTATCAGTACTCTCAATTTTTCTATAACAGCCTAGTGGTTGTGACTGACGAGGGGGTAATTATTACCGACCCATCGAATGAAATTCGCGCGAAAGCCATGCGTAAAGAAATCGCTAAAGTGACCGACCAACCCGTTAAGACCGTTATCTACTCACATGATCATTTCGACCATTCTCGTGGCGGAAAAATCTTTAAAGATGAGGGGGCGAAATTTGTTGCGCAAGAAAAATGTACCGAGTTAATGAGCCGAGATCTTGAAGACAAAGTGATTCAACCGGATGACACCTACAAAGACAAAATGAGCATCACTATGGGTGGAAAACAGATCGATCTGCATTATTACGGGCCAAATGATGGCGACTGTATGAGCATCATCCATATGCCAAAAGATAAGGTACTTGTGGCGGTTGATTGGCACTTACCACAATACGTTAATGAACCATATCGCCTAAATGACCACGATTCTGTCAGCATTTTGAATACATTTAAACGTGTCGATGCCGAGCTAGATTTTGATACCGTGATCAGTGGCCATGCGCCTGTTTCATCACCAGAAGCATTCAAAGAAGACATGCGATTCTATCAAGCACTATTTAATGCGGTTTGGGAAGGCATGCAGCAAGGAAAAACAACAGAACAACTTAAAGTAGAGATTAGTCTGCCAGAGTTTAGTCATTGGCGCGGCTACAAAGAGAACCTTCCTGCTCATATTGAACGTATGTCTTACGCAATTTGGCACGGTAAGTAACCCATAACACACCTTCAACAATATTTGGAAACCGACAATGAAATTACATATCTTTGATAGCTGCCCATTCTGTACTCGAGTGAAGTTCTTTGCAGATGTTAAGGGGATTGACCTACCGACTCAATATGCTGCCCTTGGTGTTATTCCTATCAGTGTGCAGAGTCAGATCGCTAAGTTTGTTGTGCCAATCTTAGAAATGGAACAAGACGGCATAACTAAAGCGATGGTGGAAAGTGTGGAGATTATTAAGTTTCTCGATACACAGCAACCTTTGCTACAGAGCTACCAAGTTTCTGATGTTATTGAGGCAAGGCTAGCTGCAATGAAACCAATCACGGCTAAGTTGGTATACCCTCGTATGCCACAGCTATCACTACCAGAGCTTTCTGACCCTGAAGCGTTAAAGTTGTTTGTTGATACTCGACCAAACGTATTGGGTATGAGCTTAGAAGAAGCGTTGGATAATACTGAAGGCGTTGTATCATTGATGCTTGAGCAGTTAGAGCAACTGAGCCAAGAGCTGGACATCGCGAGTTATTTAAGTCGTGATCGTGAGATTAACATGGATGACATTGCTGCATTTTCAGAGTTAAGAAACCTAACCATGGTTGCGGAGTTAAGTTTTCCGAAGCAATTAAAGCACTACTTTGAAACTTTAAGCACCTTGACGAGTTTACAGAGCTACCCAAGAATATCGAAATAATGATTAGGTCACTTTATGGTTTCATAAAGTGACCTTAAATTGTTTTGGGGCAAAGGTGATTTAGGCAACTAAGAAGGATTTATTCCTAGTTGCCAGTATGGAAAGGCGCAAATACTTGTTAGCTACTTTATCCGGAACAGTGAAAAAGTAGCTAATATAACCTGCTATTAGGTGACAAGATTGTAGAATTAAACTAACAGGCTCTAAGAGTTCGATACATTAGTGCTCTAGTTTGTACATTTCTGGAATATCGTTCAGAAAAACTGTGCTTGGATTTGCATGAAATGCCTTGAAATCGTTGGCGCTGTGTTCCTCAGGATAAGGACCGAAATAGTGCCCTTTCTTACCCAGTTTCTCGTTATTGTTCCTCCAAACCAAAGCGTACGAAATTCGAGAGGTCTTTTCATTTGCAAAAATGCCTGCAGCAAAACGTTCTGTCCAAAATTTCGAATCGAAAATCCCTTCCTGTCCACCTTCGGATAACGCTGATACTTTCCCTTTTTTCTCGGCTAGATCAGTCAATTTCTCTAAACCGTCGATAAACATGGCCTGTTGCTCTTTGATCGAAAGCTCATTTGCCTTATGGCCGAGGTCCCAGTAATTATCGTAGCCGATGATATCAACGTAATCGTCTCCCGCATAACCGTATTGATATGAGGCTTCAAAATCTTCGATATCAAGACGCGAGCGATCTGGTGAAAATGCAAAGATAAGATTGTTTTGCTTCTTATCTATCAAGTAGTCAACGGTGAATTTCCACAAAGCAATATAGTCTTGCTCGGAAGTGTGGCCTTTACCCCACCAAAACCAATCCCCGTTATGCTCGTGCCAAGGTCTGAAAATAATCGGAACCCAAATTTCTTGACCATCGACCGTCACTTTTAGCGATTCATTGAAACTAATGTAAGAATCTAGGTAAGCCTTGAGATTGTCATGATGCTTCCCTCCCGGAATTAGCTCCTCTACATAGGACGTCTTAGCCCAAGAATGGTGTCCATCAATAGGGCTATAGATATGCCACGATATTGTGTTCACCCCTCCCTTTTGAAACATTGCTTTGATGTAATGCGAGTAATCGTCAAACTTGACACCATCAAGGTTTTTTTCGTTCCCAAGCCCAATAGCTCCAACATCAACACCAAACACTGCAGGATGGCTTCCTGTCACCAGTTTAACGTCAGAGTTTAAGGCTTCACTATCACCTTGCCCCCACCACTTAGCCCCATAAGCAAAGGCATCTTCGTGGCCGAACATAACCTTCTCTCCCAAAGCCTTCAAATTGGTATAGAGGGCTTTCGTTTCCGGTGTTGAATTCGGGTTGATTAGCTGACCAGCATGCAAACCACCTGATACAGATATAAATGCACCTACAACGCAAGCACGTCGAAGTAATCTATTCATGATTAAAAACTTCCTGTTTAATAGGCAAAAATCTTCTCTATATTTGGATAAGCAACTTGCTGTATTTTTTGTAGCATCTTGAATCTCATCGTAGAAAGCACTTCTGCATAACTAGGGTCTTGAACAACGCTCTCAAGCTCATCGGGATCAGCTTCAAGATCGAACAGGAGCTCTTTACCATCACTATCGCTGTAATAACGGAAGTTCTCGTCTCGAATAGATACTTGACGTAGTCCATTGGGTTCAAACTGCTCTGTTAGAATCAATGATTTATGACTGTCGATTTGACCATTCATTAACGGCGCTAAAGACTCACCTTGAATATCTCTAGACAAAGGAATACCTGCTAATTCCAACATTGTTGGTACCCAATCAACACTTTCAACTAGTTGTGTGTATGCGTGAGGCTTTATCCCTTTAGGGTAATGGATAATGAAAGGTACATTGGTTATGACATCTTCGCCGGGCATTCCCTTCTGCACTCGGCCATGATCGCCTAAGTACTCACCATGATCCGCTACAAAGACAATAACGGTGTCATCATATTGCCCAGTTTCTTTCAGTGATTGAACAACCTCTCCGACACAGTGATCTACATGGCTGACAAGCGCCATATAATAACGACGAATTTCACGCCATTCGTCATCATTGAAACCTTTTAGTTTCTCCATCATAACTTCTGATTTGCCAACTTTTGGTAAAGGCATATCTTCAGTCCTATAAAGATCTAAGAAACGTTTTGGAGGATTCACTGGTGCATGTGGTGCGTAGTAACCTGCAATACAAAAGAAAGGGTCTCGACTCTGTTCTTGTCTTTCAATAAAGTCACGAGTTAACTCAGTAACAAAACTACTATGAGTCAGTGATTCATCACCTTCGAATGTGAAAGGGGTTTCTGGGTCCCTTTTTCTGTCACTATATTCTGGTCGACCAAATCTGCGTGCCTGAGAAGGCAAAGCAGTGCGTACCGCATCAAGTTGCTCTGGTGCTTTTTGCTTAACCCACTCTGTATATGGGTCATCATAACAACCAGGCTCATCCGAAATTACGTACTCATCAAATCCATAGTCTGGGTGATGCTCGCGGTGATCTCGAAACGAATGAGGAAGAAAGTGCAACTTACCAAAGTTTGCTGTTTTGTATCCATATGGTTTCAAGCGCTTCTGAATCGTTAACAGATCTTCTGGAACTACAGGGCCGTTCGCTCCTATTCCATGAGAACTACAATAACGGCCCGTGAGCAATGAAACTCGGCTAGGTCCACAAATAGGACTCTGGGTAAAAAAGTGTTCAAATTTCGCTCCGTTATTCGCGAGCTGATCAATATTTGGTGTTACGGCAATATCATTGCCATAACACCCTAACGAATCTTTACGCTGCTGGTCAGTAAACAGTAAAAGAATATTAGGGCGTTTAGTCATCATCGTATCTCTCTATTATTTAGCGTCAGCCGTTGTTAAGTTGTTTGCTTCATCTTTAGGGTTGTTCTCTTCATTACCCATAAGTTCCCCAGGCTCTGCAGCTCTATTAGCCAACTTAACAAATGGGAGATACACCATCACACCAATGGCAAGTGTACAAAATGCTAATACACCGGCTTGCCACGCGCCACCCGACGCTAGGAATGCACCAACCCCAACTGGTGTCGTCCATGGAACAAGAATACCAAGTGGAGGAGCTAGACCAATGGAAGTAATAAAGCCGGCAAAGCCCAGCATGACTGTAGGTGCTACAACAAATGGAATTGCAAAAATTGGATTAAGTATAATCGGCAAACCAAACACCATTGGTTCACAAATATTAAACAGGCAAGGTATTAGAGCAATCTGAGCAACCTTACGGTAGTGAACTCGGCGCGAAGTGAGTAGAATCGCGATCAATAGAGCCAATGATGCCCCGGCACCACCAACGTTCGCATAAAGGTCATACGACAACCAAGTCATATCATGTGGTAAATCCCACATTGAGACGCCTTCAGCAACTGCGCGCAAGTTATCATCTTGCATTGGAGCAAAAAGCATCGATTTGACACCACCTAAGACAGCGCCACCGTGAATACCGAAGATCCAAAGCATATTCTGAATGATATCAACGGTCATCAGTCCCCAAATGTTACCAGCTAGGTTGGCTAATGGAGCTTGAATTAGCTGGGTGATAATTAAAGGTACGGACGTTTCATACATCTTTAAGAATGCGGCAATTACCGCGAATAGAACAAGTGTAAATGTTGCTGGCAACATGGCTGCAAAAGAAGAAGCAACGGCTGGAGGCACTTGGTCAGGCATTTGTATTTTCAGTTTTTCACTAGCCGATAGATAGTGGAAAACCCTCGTAGCAACAATCGCGACAAGTACTGCAGCAAACAAGCCTTTTGAGCTTACATTTGCAACAGAGAAGTCCGGAGTAATGATGTAAAAGGCTGCCAGCGCTACCAAACCAGTACCAACAGGATCTTTCCCCTCTTTTGCCGCTAAAAGAGACGCCAATTTAAAGCAGGCAAATAAAGCAAACATGTTTAACGTCCCTCCAACTAAGAGATTCGAAACTTCTGCCATAAAACCTATTGCAACGTGATCTTCTCCTAGCCATACAGGTAGCCCGAATATTGGGTTCAGGAAGAGCTGACTAAAAAGAATGAAGAATGAAGCTGGCATAATGATTGGTAGCGTACTAATAAATGTATCTCTAATTGAAGAAACATATTTATTGGTGGCAAATGCATTTATCTTTGCCCCATGCTTGTTAAAAAAATTTTCTAGAACTTTCATATTGTCCACTTTCTTGTAGGGTGAATTTCGTTATTGTGCGGCACAAGTTGAATATTACATTCCCTTGGAGGCTACTTTACAGCAATATTTTCATCACTTTACATATATGTGATCACCATCAAAACCATATATGTTTAAAGAAAGACAAACAATACCATACGAATCAATAACTTAGAACAGAATCGCATTATTAAAACAACATCCCAATAGACTTGAGCATCAGTTTTCATTAACATGAAAACAATGAAAAGGCAGGTATCTATGTTTGAATTGTTCGTTGGGTTTATTTTAGGATTTATTATCTCTATGACTGGGGTTGGTGGTGGTGTACTGATGATCCCAGTCTTAATGTATGTATTCAAAATGGATCCGGTAGCTTCCGTTGCGACAGCAAACCTTTGCTCGATGCTAATGAAAATATCCTCGAGCATGACCCATTACCACTTAGGTAATATTCCGCTCAAAGCTAGCGGTCTCTTTTTACTTACAACAGCGCCGACTACTATTTTAGGTTCCTATTTCATATCAGTGGGAATGACATCTAACTACGCCAGTAGCTTAAGTTCTGCTGTTGAAGTACTCATTGTGATTGCGATGGCAAGTTCACTCACCATTATGATTCGAAATCGTTTCATGCCACAAAACACAATGAAATTTAAACACACCACGAGTCAAACAAAGCCTTGGTATCAAATTGTTCTATCAGGTCTTTTTGCAGGATCAGTTATAGGCACAACGGGAGTCGGCGGAGGAATTATCGTCCTCCCGATTTTGATAAAATTTTTAGGGCTGAATATAAAGCAAGCCGTCGGAGTATCTGTATTTGTCACGATGCTACTTTCAGGACTTGCAGCGTTGATATATGGCTTAAATGGTCAAACAAATGTCACTTTATCTATGCAGTTATTTGCCGGAAGCCTCATCGCAATTCCTTTTGCACATAGGTTGATGAAAACGATTTCGATGCAAAAGCTCGATACAGCCACACTTTGCCTTGTCTTGATTAGCGTTGGAAGTATGTGTTTCAGGTATTTGTAGAGCTAGGTTTTAATGAGAGGCCGCTAAACCTCTCATTAAACCAATGATTCATTTTCTTGGGGTTGATATTAATCGCGCGCCATACTGACTTTTTGCTTTGAATGGTTTAACCGACTCTCTTGGAACTAAACGGCCGGTAAGGCATTTATCTTGAATTGAACCCCACTCCCTGCCTTCTAGCATTTGAGTTGAAGCATCAATGAGTTCTGCTGCGATATACGAGACTGGAGTTTCTACCGTCGTAAGTCTAGGGTAAGTAAATTCAGCTAACTCAGAGCCTTCCAAACTTATGATTGAAATATCTTCTGGGACTTCATAGCCAAACTGCCTTAGTGTTGCCATCGCTTCTGCGGCTATTTTGTCGGTAGCAGATACAATAGCGCTGAATTCCCCTCCTTTTCTACAAAGTTCCATAACACCAGAATTCCCATCGCTAACATGCTCAAGGATCATCCGAGGGTCAAACTCCAATCCGTAGTCTTCCATCGCCTGCTTATAGCCGCGTATACGAGCGTTAGCCGCTTTACCTTTTCCAGGAAATAGCGCGAAGTTTTGATGCTTGTTGGCAATCAAAAATTGGCATGCTGAATGACAAGCTGCAGAATGATCGTAACTCAAAGAATGCGCTAACTCATCGTGGCGACTATCAAAACGAATCACCGTTTGGCCAAGAGCAGTCAGGGCTTCAACCTCTGAATCGAGTATTTCTGTTTCGACGAGAAGAATCACCTCACAGCCTTGTTCGACTAACAGCTTAACGTAGCTCTTTTCGCGACTTCGAACTCCCTCCCCATTAAAAAGCATCAGCTGCTTTCCTTCTTGGATAGCGTGCTGTTGAGCGGCCAAATAGAACTGACCAAAGCTAGACGTTGACAACTGGGAGACCACCATTCCAATTGTATTTGAGTGAGTGCTCACAGCAGAAACTGCTGGAGTAACGTCAGAAAGCTCTGAGAGTTTTTCAGGGTTATAGCCTAGCTTTCGTGCCGCTTTTAAAACTAACTCTCTCGTTTCGCTCTTTACCTTGGCATTACCGTTGAATACTCGCGATACCGTGGCATTAGAAACGTTAGCCATTAAGGAAACATCGTGAATAGTGGCCATCTTTTTGGGGTTCTCTTGTTGTTCTGTCGAGTCATCATTATCAGACATATAAAAACACTTAAATTTACTGCGAACTTCCCTTTAAGTCGAATAGAAGTCCAATTAGCATTTTATAGAAGGTGACATCATGTTTTCACAGTTTTCATGAAAATGAAAGAAAAACTGAGCAAAGTGAACAAATAAAAAAAGCGCCTAGTCAGGCGCTTCTCGAACGAGATTATTGCCAATACGTATTAAGTAAGCTCCCAACGGGCAACAATACTCTCTGCTTCTTTTAATACATCGATGTCAATTTGCGTAGCGGCGTAGCGCGCATTTTGTTCGACATGATCAGTATCATAAGCACCAGCAATGACTGGGCCTACTTCTTGTTGGTTGATTAACCATTGAATTGCAATATGGGTCAGATCCACGCCAACATGCTTAGCAAAGCTCGACAGTTCATTGGCACACGCCAGATAAGGTTTAAATGCGTCCCCATTTAATTTCGGGTTTGCAGCACGGTCATCGTTACTATCAAAGTTATCACTTGCAGAAAAAGTTCCTGTTAATAATCCCTGCATTAGAGGGCTGTATGGTAGATACTTCATGTCGTTTTCAAGGCAAAATGGTAATACTTCACTTCGTGCGCGATACTCTAAAGGAATGTTGTGATAGTGGTCTGGGTTTTGTTCAATTAAATTGTATAACCCTTGATACGTCGCTACGTCAACCACCTTCATTAACTCACGAGTCATCTCTATCGAGAAGTTGGATACTCCAACATGGCGAATTTTACCTTGAAGTTGCAACTCACGTAACGCCTCTCCCGTCTCGGCAATAGGTGTATTCGGATCAGGCCAGTGCAGCTGATAGAGGTCAATATGTTCGAGGCCCAAGCGAGATAATGAATCATCAACTTCAGCAAAAATACTCTCTTTAGTCAGATCATGCCTTGACTTAACTCGACCATGCTCTGGACTATACGCGAATGGTAAACCGCACTTAGTCGCTACTATCACGTTATCACGCTCAACTCCTTTCAACGCTTTACCTAATACGGTTTCAGAGTGCCCTTTCCCATAAACAGGTGCAGTATCAAAAAAGTTAATTCCTACATCAATAGCACGATGAACTGCTGCGATAGATTCTTTGTCACGCACATTATTCCACGTCCCACCCATTGCCCAGCAACCAAAACCCATAGAGGATGCATGCAAGTCTTTAATTATTTTCTTATCCATTTCTAAACCCTAATTTATTAATAACCGTTTTCTTCTGATACTTGTTTGATCCATTCCCCGGACTTTTTGATCGTTTTTTTCTGGGTTTCTAAATCAATGGAAATGAAGCCATAACGATTTTTATATGAGTTTATCCATGACCAACAATCGATAAACGTCCACAAATGATAACCCTTGCAGTGACAGCCCTCTTCGATCGCTTGATGGACATAATCTAAGTGTCCCTTAATAAATTCAATTCGGTAGTCATCTTGAATTTGACCATCTTGTAAGAACTTATCTTCACCCTCGACGCCCATTCCATTTTCAGAAATAAAACACGGTATATTTCCATAGTTCTCCCTTAGGTTGGTAAGAATGTCATAAATACCTTTTTCATAGATCTCCCACCCCCTATGAACATTCATCTTTCTACCAGGTTTAATGTATGGGTCGTAGAACCACTCTGGCATAAACGGACTATTTTTGTTCACTAGATGAAGCTTTGCTTGAACTCGACGAGGCTCATAATAATTAACCCCTAGTAGATCAACCACACCTTGCTCAATCAGTTTTGCATCGCCGTTTCTACAGAGTGGGAGTTGTCCGTGCTCAGCAAGGAGATCAACTAATTCTTGAGGATAGCGACCTAAAGTCACAGGGTCTAAGAATGAACGATTAAAGAATAAATCAACGATATTGGCGGCTTCTAAATCCGCTGGATGCTCAGAACGGGCGTAAGCTGGTGTGAGATTTAGAATTATGCCGATTTCACTATTCATGTTCATTTCACGAAAAGCTATTACGGCCTTTGAATGTGCGAGCAGCGTGTGGTGTGCAACCGTTGCTGCTTTACGAAAATCATGAATTTGAGGATAGTGATTAGCATACACATACCCTTGTTTTACAGGCACAATCGGCTCATTAAAAGTGAACCACTTAGTTACACGATCACCAAACAATTCAAAACACTGTCGAGCATACTCCGCATAAGCATCCACGACTCTACGATTTTCCCAACCTCCGATCTTTTGCATACATACCGGCATATCAAAATGATACAGATTGATAAAAGGTTCTATGTCATTGGCTATGAGCTCATCTATAACGTTGTTATAAAATTCCACCGCTTTAGAATTAACCTCACCGACCCCATCTGGAATCAGGCGGCTCCACTGAATGGATGTTCTAAAACTGTTGTGCCCAATTTGTTTCATCAACGCTATATCTGCTTTCCAATTTTCATAAAAAGTCGAAGCATCTTGAGGGCCTACTTGATTATGAAAACACTCTGGTTGTTGCTCGAACCAAAGATCCCAAATACTCGGGGATTTACCATCTTTTAGCGCCGCGCCTTCAGATTGAGGGCCGGAGGTTGCTGAACCCCACCAGAAGCTCTTGGGGAAGTGCTTAATATTCGTTGTCATATCATTTCTCTGTTGCTGCATATCAATCAAAAGATGTGCAGATTTAATGCAATACACATTCGTCCGTAAAGCATTCAACTTTAAAATTATGGACTCGATCACTAAAACCATATAGTTTTTGCAAAATAAATCTATAACTTTGCTTGAGATGATATAGTGTTATCAAATAAACTAGTTGGCAGAAGTTATGACAAAGTACGAGCACGTTTATCATGATGTTAAAGACGGTATAAAACAGCATAGATACAAAATAGGGGAACAATTACCAGATGGGAAAACCCTTGCTGCAAATTACTCATGTAGTGAAATGACCGTGAAGCGAGCACTAGATATGCTAGTCGATGAGGGGTTAATTGCTCGTAAGCGAGGTGCTGGTACGTTTGTAAAACGCCTACCCCGAGAAATGAACTTTAGTCATGGTTCAGCATCATTTTCCCATTTGCTTGGAACTGCGGCTAACTTAGAAACAGCAGGAGTCAAATTAACTACAAAATTAATTTCTTTTGAGGTTATCCCTGCTGATACCTCACTTGCTAGCTCCCTCAACATAGAGTCAGATGAACTCGTCTACAAGATCAAGAGAGTACGCATCATAGACAACAAGCCAACGACAATAGAAGAAACATTTATGCCTATTAGTCGAATACCAGGATTAAAAAAGCAACATGCTGAACAATCAATATATTCATATATTGAAGGAATATTGGGGCTAAAAATTCACAGCGCGACTCTTAGCTTATCCGTTCGAAAAGCAGACCATGAAGATGCGAAACTTCTCGCGATCCCTGTACAGGAGCCATTAGTGGTCGTATCTCAGGTCGTATACTTAGACAATGGTAAGACATTCGAATTTGCCAATATCAAACACATTAGCGAATCATTTAACTTCACTACTCATTATGTTCGTGAAAATAGAAAGGTTGGAGTGGTGTGATGGTAGAAAATGCGAACTTAGCCTGCCATGTAATGGCAAAGCCTACAGGGTCAATCTGTAATTTAGACTGCCATTACTGTTTTTATCTTGAAAAAGAAGCGCTCTATCCAGACCGGAAATCAGCTTGGAAAATGCCTGACGATGTACTAAGTGCCTACATAAGTCAGTATATAGAAAGCCAACCTTCAGACTATGTCGATTTTCTCTGGCAAGGCGGCGAACCACTAATGATGGGAATAGAATTTTTTGCGAAAGCAATTGAACTTAGTAAGAAATTCTCGAAAGGAAAAACAATCAACCACAGTATCCAAACTAATGGAGTACTCATTGATGACAATTGGGCGCGTTTCTTTAAAAAGAATAATATTTTAATCGGAATATCCATCGATGGACCTCCAGATATTCACAACACCTATAGAGTTACCCGGAGTGGTAAAGGCAGTTACCAAAAAGTGCTATCCGGCCTCAAAACCTTAAAACGATATCATGTCGATTTTAATATTCTCACGGTTGTCGGCACTCACAATGTAGATCACCCTATCGAAGTTTACCAGCACTTGAAAGCGCTAGGAGCTAAACATATCCAGTTTATTCCATTGGTTGAAGAAGCCGATCTTAGTTCCATAGCAACCAATGACAATATGCTCACTCACCATGTTACAAATTGGACCACTCCGTCACTCGCCTACGGAGAATTCCTTACAAAAATATTCCACAAGTGGATAAGAGAAGACATTGGTGACATTTTTGTACAGGTATTTGATAGTACATTTGCAACATGGAACGGCTTGCCATCAGGAATATGTGTCACGTCTAAAACTTGTGGTCATGCATTAGCACTAGAGGCCAACGGAGATCTCTACCAATGTGATCACTACGTCGAGAAAGAACACAAGCTCGGCAATATTAAAGAACAAACCATTATTAAACTCAATCGTAGCGCTCAAGCAATATCTTTCGGCGAGAGTAAATTCAGTCAACGCGCACAAAACTGTAAACAGTGTCGCTATGAATTTGCATGTTACGGCGGATGCCCTAAGCATCGCTTTATTGCTGATAACAATGGAAACAAAAACGTTAATTACTTATGTGATGGTTATTACCACTTCTTTGAACAAACAGCACCCTACATGAATGCAATGAAAGACTTGCTAAAAGCAGGGTATTCGCCAACTCACATGAAAACCATACTATCCGGTAGTCGCGAAGCACGATAAACCCTTTCTAATACAACAATTAGCATAGATCGAATAGGAGATATAGATTTGCAAGATATTAGTGAATTTTCTGGACACTGTGGTATTCAGGTCTCAGATATTGAAGAAAGTATCAATTTTTACCTAGGACTCGGATTTGAGCTCCAAAATCGATATCAGCTACCTTCTGGTGATGGCTCAAATGATAAAGTTGCTTTTCTATCACTTCATGGTGGATTACTGGAGCTATATCAACTTAGCTATGATAAAGCTTGTCATGATGTGGGGAGAATCAATCACTTCGCAATTAAAGTTGATGATTTATCCGTTATTCAGGAAAGGTTAAAAGAAAAAAACATCGACATTTTAAAAGGCCCGAAAACACTGCCTTTTGGAGCTAATGGTATGAAATTTATAACGATTGAAGGGCTTGATAACGAGCGCATAGAATTCAATCAGTTTTTATAACATAACTGGGGCGTAATGGTAATTTGGCGAGCGAATATGCTCGCCAATTTTAGCTTCAGCGGTATTCACTATCTTGATCAAATATCAAGCAACGAGATTCAGACAGCTCCTTGTACCAATAACCTGACTTCTTGACTCGACGATTTCGGTTGTCTTCCAAGTCAATCTCAACCAAACCATAGCGATTCTTAAAAGCATTCATGGGCGATACATTGTCAGTAAACGACCATAACATATAGCCTTTGCAGTTGGCCCCATCTTCAATCGCACGTAACAAGTGGTATAGATGGCGCGAAATAAAATCTATCCGATAGTCATCCTGAATTTGACCATTTTCATCTTTGAATTGCACTTCATTCTCAATCCCCATACCGTTTTCACTAAGAATCCACTCGATATTGCCATAATCGTTCTTTATGCGCATGGCCATGTCGTAAACGATAGCCGGATCAATCTCCCAACCCCGCGAGAAGTTCATTTCTCGCCCTGGAAGTTCAAAGACACTAAAGTACTTCTTCGGATGAAACGGCACATCTCTTGGCCACTCGGCCTCAGGAGCTTTAACTCTGTGTGGGTAATAAAGATTAGCACCAATGAAGTCCACGGTGTTGTTCTTAATGATAGCTAGCTCTTCAGCTGAAGGTTCAAAATCAATGCCGTTACCTTTCAATAAAGTCAGTAACTGCTCCGGATATTCACCTTTAATTGCAGGGTCTAAGAATACTCGGTTGTAGAACAGATCATATATTTCAGCCGCGCGCCTATCATGTAATGCGCTTGATCGAGGATATGTGACCTCTGGGTTTAGGACTACGCCAATTTTGCCTTCATAACCCCCCTCACGATAAGCTTTGACGATCTTTGCAGTCGCGAGATTTTTTGCGTGGTTCCACACCATCCACTTATTGGTGTCTTGTTCATATGGATAGCGAATAGCGTCGAGAAAAACTCGAGTTTGAACCACAATCGGCTCATTGAACGTAAACCAATGCTTCACCTTGCTACCATAACGCCTGAAAACCTCACGAGCATAGTTCACAAACATATCAACGACTTCAAGAGAGCTCCAGCCACCATACTTGTCTAGAAGGTAAGCTGGCAGTTCATAGTGTTCTAAGCAGAACATTGGCTCGATACCATTTGCTAGCATAGTATCGATCACTTGCTCCACGTAGTTAGCATACTCTTCGTCAACGATTCCCTGCTCATAGTCGAGCATAAAACGCGACCAGTTGATTGAGCTGCGGTAGTGGGTCAAACCAACCACCTTCATTAAATCAATATCTTCTACATAGCGGTTGTAGAAGTCCGTTGCAACAGCAGGGCCGTAACCATTGTGCCAAACCTTACGATCATTTTTATACCAGGCATCAATATACGAATCTTGTCCGTCTTTTTTACCACTCCACCCTTCAGTTTGCCAAGCAGAAGATGCGGCACCTAAAATAAAATCGTTTGGAAATTTAAGTGAATATTTCGTCATACTCATCTCGCCTTTTACTTGATAAAAATTATTGCTGAAAAATAATCAAATGATAGTTCAGTTAAAACTATTAGATTTCAATCCACACAAATAAATCATTTACCGGATAAAATAAATCCGAGCTTGAACTAATCAAACTCGGATTTAACTAATAAACCGTCAAGTCACTGTAATGCAGATGCTCTAACAGTCATTGCAAAACCTTTAGCCTTCAAAACTACCTGTAGTCGCTAGTTCTTTGAACCACACACCATGTTTCTTAGGGATACGATTTCCTGTTTCGAGATCTAAACGGTAAAAGCCGTAGCGACGTTTAAAAGAATTAGTCCAAGACCAGTTGTCAATAAACGTCCATTGGTGAACGCCAAAACAATTCGCACCATCTTCAATTGCTCTATGCAGTTGAATTAAGTGCTCTTTCATCAAATCAGTTCGGAATGTGTCGTCAATGATGCCGTTTTCATCTGGTTTACCTTCCGACGCTTCATCCATTGCAATACCAATTTCAGCTAAGAACCAAGGTACGTTGCCGTAGTTATCTTTAACATTCATAGCAATATCATGGATTGCTGTTGGCAAAATCTCGTTATTATCACGATATGGATTGAAGCGACCTTCAGGATTCACATAGTTTTCGAAATAAACCTCTGGAGTGAAGTAATCCAATTCATATTCAGCTTCACGCGCTTTTACTCGACGAGGAACATAGTAGTTCACGCCCAAGAATTCGATTTTAGCGGATGTAATACAGGCAATTTCTTCTTCTGTTGTTTCAGGTGTTACACCCTGCTCAGCAAGAACATCACACAATTCCTGTGGGATTTCGTTTTTAACCATCGGGTCGAGGAAGCTGCGGTTAAACAGTAAGTCTGCGTACCAAGCCGCTTTTTGATCCTCTTCGCGCTCATCTCGAGTATACGAAGGTGTTAAGTTCAGTACGACACCAATTTGCGAATCTTCGATATTGAGTTTATGGAATTCCTTCACCGCTTTTGCGTGCGCAAGGATGATATTGTAACCAACTTGAACCGCTAGCTTCCCATCTTTTTTGCATGGGTAGTGGAAATCATATAGATAACCACCTTCAACAGGCACAATCGGCTCGTTAAAGGTAATCCAATATTTGACCTTATTGCCGAAAAGCTCAAAAGCCTTAACCGCATAATCAACATATAAATCGACAACTTTCTTCGATTCAAAACCGCCAAATTTTTCTTGTAATTCAGCTGGCATGTCAAAATGATACAGATTCATCATCGGCTCAATGCCATTTGCGATCATTTCATCAAGATAATTGTTGTAGAACTCAACGGCATCTTGGCAGACCTCACCAGTTTCATAGTTCTTTATTAAGCGAGACCATTGAATGGACGTTCGGAAAGAGTTAAAACCGACTTTCTTCATAAGTTGAACGTCTTCTTCATAGCGGTTGTATGTATCAGTAACTAAACTAGAACCGATACCTCGATAGAAACGTTCCGGAGATTTGTTGTGCCAAAGATCCCAAATCGACTCATTTGCTTTGTTCGTAATTCCTTCAGTTTGGATACCTGAAGCTGCCGCACCCCATTTGAAGTTTTCAGGGAAGATATACTTATTCATTATTATAACCTTGTCTATTTAAATAGTGTTTCAATGCACCAATAAGGTTGGCGTCATTACCAAATTCGGATGTTTTCACGTTAGGTACAATACGCGCCTCAGGCACTGACGTTAATATTTCTGATATTTTTCTCTTTATCAGTTCAATTAAATCATGGCGTCTACTAATTGCTCCACCAATAATAATCAATTCTGGATCAACACTATATTGAATATTAATAATCCCCGTTGCGAGATAACCTAACCATTTATCTACAACTTTTTTGATTATCGTGTCCTGCGCATCAAACAATTCAAATACTTGAATACCATTTAGACTATCTTTAGGAACATTTAGCGCATCAGCAGCCATATTGACGAGAGATTGAGTGGAGGCTAGGTGCCCAAAAATCACAGGCTTTTCATTTTGGTACTCTAAAATGGTGAAACCAAACTCACCACCGTGAAGATTATGTCCTTTCATTACTTGCTGATTTGTAACAACCGCTCCACCAATACCGGTCCCGATTACAAGTAAGCTAAAATGATCTGAGTCTTTTCCTGCTCCTAACCACGATTCAGCAAGTGATGCACAGCAAGCATCGTTTTCTATCTCAGTAGGCACTCCAAACTTGGACTCAAACAAAGACTTAACATCAAATCCATGGATATATGGGAGTGCGCTTGAACCATGAATAAAGCCAGTGTCGACATCAACTGCACCACAAGTACTTATCGCAATACCACGAACGTCAAATTCGTCATTACACCGGTGAAAATACGGTTCAAATGCATCTAACCAAGTCTCATAGCTTCCAACTTGGCTTGGCACAGAAAACTGTTCCAATATCTCAGCTTTTTCAGTCATGACAGCACATTTCACAGCACTACCACCAAAATCTAGAACCAAATACGACATAGATATATACCTATAATTTTATAAACATATATGTTTTAAAATTTTCATCAAAAAATTTTCTGCCTGACGCAAATTAAATCAAATGGAGAAAAGCTGCGCCTCTTACCCCAGACGAATCACCATGCACATTTTTAATTACTTTTGTCTTCACAGATTTAGTGAAAGTATATTGCGCTAATTTGCTTTGTACTTTTGGATAGATAGCGTCCACATTTGACATACCACCACCAAGGACAATAATCTCAGGGTCTATCATATTCACAATTGATGCGAGTACTCTTGCGAGTTGATCACAATATAAGTCAAAATGCTCAATAGCCCTTGAATCACCTTCAGCTACCATAGACATTATTTGTTTAGAGTCAGCGGTGAAATATTTTTCTGAAAACGTTCTACCGAAACCAGAACCAGACACAAAACTTTCAGAACAATTCAATGAACCGCAATAACATTTAATTTGTTTACCGTCTTTTTCCGGGGAGTAATTTGGTAAAGGGTTATGCCCTAGTTCTCCACCTAACTTATTTAACCCAGTCACTAGCCCATTGTTGATAATCACACCAGAACCACACCCAGTCCCAACTATTACTGCAACGCATGAAGAAGTGGCTTGCTTTGCAGCGCCATCTCTATATTCAGATAGTGCTAAACAATCGGCATCATTTGCGATAGCAACGGGTACATCTATGCGAGCTTTTAAATCACCAATAAAGTCTTGACCATTTAGAACGGTTACATTCGCACCTTGCATCAAACCATCACTCCCAACAGAGCCACAGCAACCGATGCCAATAGATTCAATCTGACCACACGATGCAACCTTATCAATTACACGCATTACTGAAGCTAAAAAGTCTTGGTAATTAGACTTATCGGTCGGCTCCCTATGAGTAATCAAAGTATTGTAAGATCCCAAAGGAAGATCTTTTTCTAACCCTACACCTTCAATTTTGGTACCGCCAATATCTAAACCTACAATCATAATTATTTCTCTACTATGGCCCCACGAGGAGCTCCAACTAACTGGTTTGCTTTACCACTATTTATCTTGTCTACGCTTACAAATTGGTAACCGCATTGTTTCAGCATCGGTATAACGATTCTCAATGCTCTCAAAGTATTTCTGCAAGGCAGGATGCCTCTTTGATGACAAAGGATAACGCTCTCTTCTCGCACGTTAGTCATTATGTTGCCAACAATGTTCTCAACTTTGTGCTCGCCATTGTTTTCTGAGTCTATATTCCAATAAACCGTGGTAAGTCCACTATCAGTTAAAAAGTACTGTTGCTCATTACTTACCGAACCATACGGGGGCATGTAGTAGCGAACCATCTGTCCAGTCACTTTTTCTAAAATAGAATTACAACGAATCAACTGTTCAATAAACTCACTAAAATCTAAAAATACTGAATCTAGGTATTGATAGTGATTTCCCCCTATCAAATGCCCCTCTTGAACAATACGGCGTGTAATGTCAGGGTTCTCTTCAACATGGCTTGCCAAACAAAAAAACGTCGCTTTCGCTTGGTAGTTATTCAGTAAGTCTAGTAACTCGTTCGTTATGGAATTAATGCCACCTTCAAATGTGAGTGCTATCTTCATCTTACTTACCTATAAACCTATACCCACTAACTGACATTATTAAGATAGTCTGTGGCACTTGAAACAAGCGCCACAGGTGTAAACAGTTAAGCAACCAAAGCAGCTTTTAGCTGTGCCATTTCTTCGCGAATTGCAATAATTTCAAAAGCAACTTCTTTAGCCAGCATGCCTGTCATAATATGATCTTGAATATGAGTGAGGATCAAAGTCATAGGTACTTTACCCTCACCTTCATCAAACCCAATTAGCGCAGTTTGTGTTTTATGAACTTCTGTAAATGCTTCTTCAGCTTGTTCGATAAGTTGTTTAGCTACTTCAAATTCACCCTGGCGTGCTTTAATCATCGCTTCTTTTGAAGCTGATTCACCCATCGCAGCCTGTGTAAGTAACATCATCAAAAATTCTTCTGATATATCTTTTACACTGTTGATTTCAATATGTTCTGACATGTTGTCTCCATTTAAAACTTTAATTAATTTAGGCAATATGTATCCATAGCCCATTAAATAAATGGTCTAGATAGCAAATTTTATATTTAATAGTAAGGTATGTGTGAAGAGAGAACATTCCCTCTCCACTATCTCATAATATTAGGCGGTTACTGGAGTACCATTAGCTTGAGCTTGTTCTTGTTGAACCGCTGCCATTTTTGCTTCTTCTTCCAACAATTGCTTTTCATGCATCTTCATAAATGGGTACCAAATAACTAATGCAATAATGTAGTTCACAAGTACAGTCACAATCGCCATAACAGACCAGTTAGTTGCCCACGCAGCTGATACTGGTGTTGGCGCAGTCCAAGGTGGGATAGCAATGATACGGTGCATCAATTCAAACTTAAACATACACCAAGTAAAGATACCGCACAGCTGAGGAACTACGACCCAAGGAATAAAGTAAGTTGGGTTCATGACAATTGGTGTACCAAATGAAACCGGCTCATTTATGTTAAAGATCCCTGGGATCAATGACATCTTGCCAATTGCTTTTAGGTGAGCTGCTCGCGAGCGAAGGAAAAGTAGAACCAAAACAAATGTTGAGCCTGACCCACCAGCCATCATAAAGACATCTAACATAGGCTGAGAAAAGATCGTTGGTAGTTGAGTCCCTTCAACACCTGCCGCTAGCGCTTCTTGGTTCATGGTTAAATTCGCAAGTACGAATGGAGCAATAATACCATTTGTAATTAGCGAGCCATGTACACCAGCCCACCACAACACTTGCGCAATAAGACAGACCAACATCAATGCAGGAAGTGTATCTGACGCTGAAACTAGTGGTTTAAAGATTTCCATTATCGCTTGAGGAATAATGAAACCCGTTTGCGCTTCAATAAACAGGTTTAGCGGATAGATGGTAACAATAATAATTGTAATAGGGATAAACAGATCGAACGACTCGCGAATCTTTTCTGGTACCTGAGGTGGTAGCTTAAAACCAATATCCTTTTTCTTTAGGAAGTGCATAAGCTCAGGAACAAAAGTACCAATTAGCAGAGCTGTAAAGATACCCGTTCCTCCCATGAAAGACATTTCCAATTTACCCTCAGTAATAGGAGCTGAGACCATTAAAAATGTTGATAATGAGAGCACGCCCGCTAGAAGTGGACTCTTGATTGTCTTATCATACGATTTCGCGAGGTTGTAACCTAACCCCGTAACTATCCAAAGGGTCATAGTGCCCATTGTGAAGTTAAATGGGTGTAAAAGTTGTTCTCTATACTCTCTAGCAAATGTTGACCAAACGTTTGTCGCTTCTTCTCCAAACGGTGGAAATGCGATGACGAGTAGGAACGAACCCACGATAATAAAAGGAATAGCAGTAACGAACGCATCACGAATCGCGCAAATATGGCGTTGTGAGCCGACCTTACCAGCTACCGGTGCTACAACATTCTCTAAGAATGTAAAAAACTTATTTTGTTCCGACATGATTTTTGTCTCGGTTAACGTTATTTACAAAGCTGCCCCCCACAGGCAGCTTTATTTTTATTACAAAAATTAAAGCGCTAATGCCGCATCGAGAATCGCAGCACCATTCATCATGCCGTATTCCATCATGCCAATTTGCCCACACTTCAACCCTTTTTCACCACAGATACCACTCAGGCGATCAAACTCATATTTGATCTGAGGTGCAACCATACAAATCTCATATTGATCGACAACATCAGCAAACTCAGAAACCGAGTATGCTTTGATTTCCGCACTCATACCTTTCGCTTCAGCAGCTTCGCGCATCTTGTTTACAACCATAGATGTAGACATACCCGCTGAACAAACAAGGAAGATTTTTTTAGTCATTTGGAGTTTCCCCTATATTTAGAATTTTTAGCCTAATACGTGCTCAATCAGTTTTCTGAATGGTGTACAAGCTCTGTTTTCGACGCTAATAAAACAGATATCGGAACTCAGTAAAAGCGCTCAGTTGTGAAAACCGTACACCCGTCACACAAAACAACACCGTTTTAGAACCAAAACCATATAGTTATTGAAAGACAACCTATATGGGTTTATTTTGTATGTGCAAATAATCTTCGGTCAGCCGAAATTTGGGTACTGTGTTATCGATATGATCACGAGGTAGCTAGGTTTAATTAGACAAAGTGAACAATATTTGTTAAACGCTACATAGCAAAGACAATAACGGAAGAATCCATGGTCAAATACCTAGAAATCTATGAATCAATAAAAGACCGCATTATAAAAGGTGAGTACAAAAGTAATGACAAACTACCAGATGGAACTTCATTAGCGAATGAGTTTGGCTGTAGTGAACTAACAATAAAAAAAGCGCTCGATATACTGGTCAACGATGGGCTGGTTGTTAGAAAGCGCGGTTCTGGCTCTTACGTCAAGCGCCCTCTGAGTACCCAAGCTCCAAGACATTTATATGGAACAACGAGGAACGCAGCCTCCAGTGGTCAATCATTAGAAACGGTGGTGTTAAATTACTCGGTAGAGCCTGCGAGTGATTTTTTAGCGGAACGCTTGAATTGCGACGAAGGTGATATGTTGTACCACTTGATCCGTGTTCGAGTCATCGACAAAAAACCACACGTGATCGAAGATACATTTATGCCTATTAATGTGATAACTGGCTTGTCAAAGCAAAATGTAGAGGGTTCTGTATACAGCTACATCACAAATGAACTCGGTCTAAAGATTCACAGCTCGACGATGGAAATAACCGTCACCGAAGCTACACAGCTCGAGTATGAACATCTAAATGTGCCGATTGGAAACAACGTTGTAAATGTAGAGCAAGTCGTATTTTTAGACAATGGTGATATATTCGAATATTCAAATGTTAAACATTTGTGTGATAATTTCAGATTTTCGACCAATTTCGTAAAAATGTAAGGTCATACACAATTCAATTATTCCTGTAGTGGCCCTTTAAAGGGCCTCAACAGGAATCATACTCTGTATATAACTCATGCCTCCAAAAAGACGTGCATTGGATATATCACGTTATGTACATGTACGCCAAATACCTCCAACTAGAAGGGAAACCTTTGTTCATGCAGTTTCAAAATGAGCTCTGAAAATATTGAATTTGACCAAGCAAACCAAGAGCGAGTGTACTGTGAGGGATCATCAACGTGAAAGCCTTCGTGCATAAAGTATGTTTCATCATGGGTTGACTCTAGCGTTGATAAAACTTCGATTATCTCATCATCAGATGAGCTAGTTAAAGCTTGCATACTTAGCGCAATATGCCAAATGTATTGTTCGGGTGTATGCTGACTTCCTATTCCTCTTGCACTCTCACCTTTGAAATAATATGGGTTAAATTCACTCAAGATGAACCTTCTCGTATTCGCATACACCTTATTATCTCGCTCTAAATAGCCTAAATAAGGTGCAGATAGTAGACTCGGCACATTAGCATCGTCCATCAACAAATAATTCCCATATCCATCTGTTTCATAGGCATAGATATCTCCAAATTTCGGATGGTTATATATCCCATAACTTTGGATCCCCTTATCAATCGTGTCCTCAAGTTTCGCGGCTCTTGAGGTTAGTTGAGAGTTGCCATTAATACTGGTAAGTATTGTTTGCATGTAACGTAAAACAACACAAGCAAACATGTTTGATGGAATTAAATAACCATACATACAGGCATCATCACTGGGCCTAAAACCCGACCAAGTCATCCCAGTTTTCTTTACCGGTGTGCCTCTTCCTTCATTTTTCAACGTATCACTCTCTGGGCCATTTAAGCGCTGGAATGTATATTTTGATCTTCCCGAATGATCCTGCTCTACCTCCCATGTATCAAGTATTGTCCTAACAGCTTGTTCAAACTCAACGTCAAAAATAGTGCTGTCTCCAGTTTCAACCCAATATAGATAAGCTAGTTGAATTGGATAGCATAGAGAATCCACCTCATACTTACGTTCCCATACCCATGGATTCATTTCAGTCAAATCTTCATGGAAACATTTGCCGTTTTTTTGCTCATTAAAGGCGTTAGCATAGGGATCTATATTAATGTATCTAATCTGGCGCTTTATAAGCCCTCGAATTATTCGTCGTAGTAGCTCATCGTTCCTTGCTACCGGAAGATAATGCCTAACCTGAGCGGCAGAATCCCTGAGCCACATTGCAGGAATATCACCAGTTATGGCAAAAACCGAACCATCCTCTAACTCCTTCATTGTTGTTTCAATTGTATTGGGGTAGCAGCAACGAAATAGCTTTGCAAGCCTTGGTCTATGTTCAAGAGTCGCACAAACTTCATCAACTGTCTGAGATATCTTTTGCGGTACTTCCATGTTTAAACCTCTATTATCGATGGATCATATTCCTATGATGATGTAAGCCACACAGTGAACTGTACCACTAGAGCGAGAGTGTATTGAGGCATCTATGCAAAGAATGAGGAGTCCGTTATGGATGTCGCACCGTACGCCAATAAGCTCGCGGAATACTTCACAATTCAACGCAAGCTTATCACCGAGAAAGAACTAGTGAATGAGCTCACTGATGCTTCAGAAGAGTACCTTATCGTCAATGAAGTTTTAAAAGACTGCGCAATCACACGAAGACAGTACCAACGGCTGCAGGCTAGAGTTCCTAAACTGCGGAAAAGTATGTTGCAAGAAGCCAGCACTGTGAAACGATGGATTCACCTTAGTTTTAGTGGTCCTGCTGTGTGAGATAAATACCTGTGTTCACAGGTGACGCTCGCTTATAACACAAATCCTCACTGCGGGCGCTGCTCGCTGTGAGGCTAAAATCACTACTCATATCGGCAAGTAAACGATTCAACAACTTGACACAAATTCTGTGTTCAAGGATTGCTAGTACCTCCATACAGTTGGTGATCACAGCCGCGGAGCGGCTTCGTTCAACTCATAATTGGACACTGTTGAGTTAGATATAGCTCTTCGAGAAGGGAGCCGTATCGACAACTTTCATCTTAAATATCAGTGGACACACAGTAATCAGTGATAATTCACTTTACAGAAGAATGTGATTCAAGTCTCAGTAACATAAATTAAACACAAAAAGCTTACCTAATTTAAGTTATTGATTAATAAGTAAAGTGACATTTATAAAATACTTGAATGATAATTAGTTAACATATTGATAAAACTAATGTAAACGCCAATCCATAAAATTTCCCTCCCTTTTTTTTGTATAAACATCACACTGTTGATAATTGTGTTATATGTACTTAATTTCTATGTCTGTTTGCTAGTGCAACAATTTAATGGATATAGAAATGAAGCATAACAAGATATTGCTAGCCTTCGGGTTAATTAGTATCGCTGTAACTACAGGATGTAGCGACAGCGATAGCTCCTCCAATCAGAGTTCTTCTGATCCTGTGCCGTACAACGTGACGGCAATCGATGGCTACCTGCAAAATGCTCAAGTATGGCTCGATTTAAACAACAACTACCTCTTAGATGATGGAGAGCCTAATGCTTTCTCAGGCACTGGCGGTGTCGCTGAACTTAATGTGTCAGGGATTGCTGACCCAACTCAGTACCCTATCGTTGTCCAAGCCATTGCTGGGCAAACCATCGATGAAGATCAAGGTCCTGTAACGGAAGCTTATGTCATGTCTGCACCCGCAGGAGAAACAGCGGTCACACCTCTTTCCACTGTTGTGCACAATGCTCTAAAACAAGACCCAACTCTTGATAAAGATACTGCGGTTCAACAAGTTGCAACTCAGCTAGGCATTAAAGCTGACGATGTACTCGGTGACTTTATTGACGGTGGTGCTTCAAAAGCGGCTTATGCTGCTGAACAAATAGTTGAGCAAGGTGCACTACCAACTGACCCTGAAGAACTGCAAAAAGTATCCCAACCAGGCAGTTCTGAAGCAGGAAAATTCACCATCATCGTTGCTGGTGTTAATGAGGAAATAAAGCAGGTTCTAGACACCGTTGATGATAGTCAGACTTCAGAAGAGATTAAACAAGAGCTTGATGAGAAAGAGCCTATAGTCATCGAAGACCGCGATGGCGATGGCGTCAAAGATATTGATGATGAATATCCTGACAATGCTGATGAATGGGTAGATGCCGATAACGATGGATTAGGTGATAACAAGGCTGATCCACACCCTAACGATACCGATAACGATGGCTACAATAACGACATCGACCAATTCCCTACTAACTCAGACGAATGGGCAGATAACGACAACGATGGCCTAGGTGATAACCAAGAAGATGAATATCCAAATGATACCGACAACGATGGTTACACCAACGACAACGATGAGTATCCAAACGATAACACTCGTATCGGTGATGGAGATAATGATGGTATTGATGACTTAACCGACCAATACCCCAACGATACCGACAATGATGGCTACACCAATGATGATGATGAGTTTCCTAACGACAATACTCGCTCTGGTGACTCTGATAACGATGGCTACGATAACCTAGATGACGATTACCCTAACGACGATACCCGTTCGGGTGATTCAGATAACGATAGCATCGACAACAACATAGATAACTGCCCAACAGTTGCCAACAACGATCAAGCCGATAGTGACTTGGATGGTATCGGTGATGCGTGTGATATCAATACTGAATTTACTTGGGACAACACAAACTGGGACGAAAGTAACTGGCAATAACCGCCTGTACTCAAATATGGATATATAAGGATTAAACCATGAAAACAATGAATAAAGTCGTGTTGGCTACAGCGATCAGTCAGATTTTAACCGTCAGCGCATATGCTGCTGTTCCAAACACCTTTTCATCTGGCACTGCGGCTAAGGCAAGTGAAGTTAACGCCAACTTTACTTACCTAGATGATAAAGCAACAAGCTTAGATACAACTGTCACAAGAATCGACGGCGAGGTTGGCACACTCTATGATGATGTAGGTGGCCTCTATGATGATGTCGATGATTTAAGAACTCGTGTCGAGACACTGGAAGACCAAGGTGGCGGTAATGATGGCGGTGCAAGTAACCCATATACAACTGTAGGTATTGATTGTGATACTGACGGTGTTAGTGCTTTATACGATGCGCTTGAAAATGCCCGCAATGCATCGACTCGTACAACCTTTAATCTATCAGGGACGTGTAATGGCGCTTATATCGATCGAGGTGATATCAAGATCGTTGGTGATGGTACAGCAATTATTAATGCGATTAGTGTCGAAGATCCAGAGTCCTTCTTCATTGACGCTCAATCTAATGTTCGCCTTGAAAATATTACGCTTGTAAGTGGTATTGCCGCACGTAATAGCTCATCAGTTCGCTTAGATGACGTCACATTTTCAAATCTACCACCGTTAGATGGTGATGAATACGCGCCAAATATCGATCTAAATACTGCGTACCTGCGCATTAACTCTGGCTCTATTGGTAATGTAGCGATACACGCAAAGCGTAACTCAACAGTCGATATTAAAGATGGCGTAGATGGTGATGGACTTTATATAAGAGGGGATGTTAACTCTTCACTTCTTGTCGATAGCACATTAGTAAGCTTCGATAGAGTTGAAGCAATTGGTAATACATTCATCTATGTCAATGCACTAAATGCAGATGAGGTTATTGCTGAGCAAGGCTCTGTGATCGAAGCTGATTCACTTGATGCAACCGATTTGGTAGAGGCTTGGGGTAACTCTCGCATCGCGGTATGGGGCAGCGTAAACATCGGTACGAATGGTGAACTCAATATTACAAACACTAGTTCATTTACTGCTGAAGGTGCTCTAACAACAGGTACACTAAACTGTGAAAACTCTTCAACGTTCCAAGTCGGTGAAGACCTTACTACAACAAGTACCTTTGATTGGGATCTCGGTGTTAGTGGGCTCGCGATCCAGAAGGGTTGTCATGGTCAATATGGTATGAATGTTGACGGTTCTGGTTCACTAACAACTGCTGGAAGCGTAGGTTATGGTATCTACCAATATTCAACACTGATTGATGGAAACTATAACGAAATTCTTAACCCTCAAATTGACTAATTTCCTCAATTGCTAGAGGCAGTTGCCTTGCGTGCTGTTTTTTTCGCTGTGATTGGTGGGAAATTTCAGGTTCCAAATAAACTAAGATTTGGACTTAGTAATGCCTGATGGCTAGTAAAAAATAGTGCAAAAGGCCAGTCAAATAACAGGCCGTTAAGCTAAAAAGCTGTTAGAAATAACTATTTCTAACAGCTTTTTCATGTCGATTCTTCCGTTAATCAAGTTTCTCCTTGATAACGATACATCAGTTCTCACCGCAACCATTAGCCTTCTTATATTCATCATACTTTTCAAATACCTGGAGATGGGTTAGGGATCTTCATACTCTATTTTTAGCCACGTTCGCATGAGGCTAGTAACACGCAATGGGGCAATTCCGAGTTATGAATTGCCAATAGTATCGGTTCTTCTGGGTACTTTCACAGAGACTTTAAAATAGCGCAGCCCCTAGGCTACAGCGCATGCTTCTTATCGTCAGGTGAAATATCTTTAATTACGGGATGACCTGATAAACGCTCCATAGTTAATTCATCAATCTCAGTAGTGAATACCTTGAATCGGATGAGCATACCTTCATTTCGTGCAGTCATTCCCAATGTCGCAATAAAGTCCACGAGTTTATCATCAATGATACCCTGCTCTTCCAAAACTGATCCGCACCATCAGTTTTAGACACTGCGTTAAGTGAGTACAATCACTAACAAGGTGGACAATGACAACCAAGAAAACACGAAACAAACATGCTCCTGAATTTAAAGCCGAAGCACTTAAGTTGGCTGAAAAAGTCGGAGTCGCTGCTGCTGCACGACAACTATCGTTTTATGAATCTCAAATCTATGGGTGGCGAAAAGCCGTTAAGAAAGATGCGAAGAGTAGCGACAGAGAAAGAGAACTCGCCACTGAAAATGCCAAACTCAAACGATTACTGGCTGAGCAAGCTGAAGAGCTAGATATCGTAAAAAAGGCCGCCACCTACTTCGCGAAAAATCTAAAGTAGATTGTTATGAGTTTATGCTCGAACACCTGATGCAATATAGGATTGTCCGTATGGCTAAGGTGTTTGGGGTTTCTCGAAGTGGGTTTTATTAATGGATTAATCATCGCCATTAAGTCACTCAACGCAACGAGCACCGCAAGCAGCTTGATAGCAAGGTTCTAGATGTCTTTGTTAATAAAAAGGAACGCGATGGTGCAAGGCGTATTCAAAAAGAACTTGAAGAGAATGGGAATAAGCATGATGTAAAAACCATTGCTGCAAGTATGAAGCGCCAGAACTTAGTCGCGAAAGCCGCCCGTAAGTTTAAATGTACGACAGACAGTAAGCATAAGCTTCCTGTTGCCCCTAACTTGCTTGAGCAAGACTTTAATGCGACAGCACCGAATCAAAAATGGGCTGGAGATATTACCTATCTAACGACAAGCGAAGGTTGGATGTATTTAGCTGTTGTCATCGACTTATACTCACGGCAAGTCGTTGGTTGGTCAATGAACACTAGAATGACGGCCACTCTGGTCGGTGATGCGCTATCAATGGCATTATTCCGTAGAGGTATGCCACAGGGTGTGATTATCCATAGCGATAGAGGTAGCCAGTATTGTTCAAAAGATTACCGAGACTTAATTGCAGCCCATAACCTAAAACAAAGTATGAGCAGGAAGGGAAATTGTTGGGATAACGCTTGTGTTGAAAGCTTCTTCCACTCAATGAAAGTAGAAGCCGTCCAATACGAGCCGATGATGACGCGAGAAGAGATGCGCCAAGCACTTTTTGAGTACATCGAAGTTGATTATAATCGAACAAGAAGGCACAGTGCCCTTGGGTATCTAAGCCCAGTTTACTTTGAAAAACAATATGTCGCTTAATGCGCTGTCCAGTCTGGCTGGAGCTGATCACCAAATCAATTTGATTTATGAACTAGTAGTTAGGCTCTTCTTCGCTAGTAAATGTTCCAGTATTTAAAAGCCAGGAGATGGCAATAATAACCTTAGATATTTCTTCAATCTAAGGTTAAACCTCATGAACTCGACCAATGATTTTTTTAATCAAGGGAATATAGTCAGCAAAATTCATTTAGATGAAATTTTGGCAAATGACGAGAAAAAGAGCTCAAATTTGGAGCTTAAATATATACCTAAAGTTAATATCCAAACTAGTGAAGTGTTCAGCATTGAGCCAAGCGTTTTCTTCGTCCATAGAGATAGCGCACATCTAGCTCATCGGTATCAATGTAAAGGGAGTTATAAATTATCAGCATTCAAGGTGTTCGAAAAATCCGTTGATTGTTCACTCAAAGATTGTGCAGAGTGGGATAAGATCGGCAAGCGATTCAGCATTTCAATTAACACCCCAGCAGCTTTGTTAATGAACAACTGGTGTCCTTCTTATGTTCATGAGGCATTAGAAAAACACAAGATCGAACCACAGCGACTAACAATCAATGTCTATCCAGATCACAGCGACATGGGAAACAAGGATTTACTGTGCAGCCTTGCGTCCTTAAATTTAATGGGCGTTAGACTATGCCTTTCCAACTTCGGCGGCGATTCAACCGCTCTGAGTGCACTGTCATCGATTAAATTTGATGAAGTGAGGATTGATAAAGAAGTCACTCAAAAAATCGCATACTCAGAAAAGCACAAAGAAATACTTAGTCAACTCACTAATTTAGCTCATAGGCTTGGTCTTCAAGTTTCCGCTGATGGAGTAAAATACAAATTTCAAAAGGAGATTCTAGAAATATGTGGCGTTGATTATATACAAGGAGAATATCTTAACAGTCCCGTCACTTCTGACGAAATAACTCTATTTTTATCAAAATTTCGAACCTAACCTCCAATGTAAAAAGGGCTGACTAATAAAACTCAACATCATTAGTCTAGCCCAACCATTCAGATGCATTAGCACTACTTCCACGAGCTTGCTTCCTCAAATACCATTCCGCATTCACCTTTTGAGAATCAACTATCACTGCCACTTTTATAACTCTCAAAAAATGAACCCTATCCACTTAACCATTGCTTAAATACACACCGTATTCAACACCTCAGTATGTAGTTCGATACCGTATTTCTGGCTAAATCAATACCGTTATACGGCGTTTCATTTACTTGCTGAAAACGACAGCAGAGTTAAACCAACATGCTACTAACGCAGTTAAAGCCACACCGAAAAAAAAACGTAATAATAAGCATCGGACTCCTTGTATCACATCAGCTCTATGCCACCGATTCAATCGATGAAGAAGGAGGTTTTAGTGGACACCTTAACGTGGGTGCAGGACTGACCAATGTAGAGTCCAACACCATCTCTGACTTTTCTACGATAGACTTCGAGAACGAATCAATTCAATCATTAGGCTCCCCCTCCAGTTCTTCGACCTCGACAACGCCACTTGTTGGAATGGAGCTTGCCTACACATTTGTATCAACTGGGACAAAAGTATTTATTGGTAATAGCCTCGAGGACTATATTAGCTTCGATTTCGCTACCCGAGCAGGTTTCAGGCAACCAATAGAAAACCTAGGTACGTTTGGGATTAGCTACCTAAAGACCTCTGTTGCAGCAGAAGTCTGGGAAGACCCTTTTTCCATTAATAGTCAGAGATCTAGCACAGATAGAGATAGTAATGGTTACCGCTTAATCTGGGACAACATACTTGACAGTAATTTAGAAGTGACGTTCTCAAAGCGAGAAATTGAAATTGCGAATGAACATAGTGGCGAGTCATCAAATCTAAATGACCAACAACGTACTATGCTCAATCGAAATGGTGATGTATATAAAGCAACCATGAAATACACCTTCAGTTCTGACTCTCGTAAACATGTGATAGCCCCGCAACTTCACGTGGTTAAACAAGACAGAGATGGAAGCGCAGTTTCTTCTGATGAGTTTGGTATCAACGTAAACTACATTTTTACGAAAGATCGTTGGAGCTACGTTTTTAACACTAGTTTTTCCAAGACAGAATTTGATGATGTTAACCCTATATTCAATGAAAAGGGTGACAGTGTTCGTTATGGTTTGAGTGCAACTTTATTTTACCAAGAACCATTCAATCTAGAAAACTGGTATTTAAATACAGGTGTAGTAGCACTCGAAGAGCAAAGTGATATTGAGTTTTATGATTCCTCCATCAAGCAATGGTCTTTAGGAATGCTTTACCGATTCTAGCGAGTCATTAATTTAATTTAATAAAAGAAGAGTGCCTCTGTTCAAGAGTCACTCTGTTATCGAACCAATTAAATCAGCATGTTTGGCGATTCTTCATTTCCGTTTAAAAACGATACATCATTCCTGCAGTGACCATAGAAATACTTGAATCGTAGAAGGCGATGTCACTATCTTCTTCAAACCAAGCGACACCAAGGTTCATGTTCCAGTTCTTCATATCAAAAGGTTCATCATAGAAAAAAGTCGCACTTGCACCCATCAATTGACTATCCCCTTTTTTGTCAAACACCGGGTTAATGTCATCGGCTTCTAAAGTTGCATAATAAACGTTGGTCACAAAGTTCCATTCATTAGCGGCATACATATATGTACCTCCGACAGAAATACCATCCCAGGCCATTGCATCCCCCTCAGCATCATGACGAAGGTAAGCGATTTCTGGTGAGATAGAGTGACGCTTGTTGTCGGAGGTAAACTGATATCGCATTTCAATTTCATAGTTATCGCCGCCACGTTTGAGCATCGCTTTTTCTTGATCAGTTAAGCTTGTGACAGATTGACCATTCTTCTCATCATCAAACTCAATATCACGGTAGGTATAGCGAACCTCAAATTCAGATCCGTAAATATTATCCCAAACCAAGCGATAGCCATTAGCTGTGCGTTCTGTTTTTTCTCGTTCCGTATTTAATGCTAAAGGATCCGCCCAGACTTCTGTTTTAAGTGCTGTGTAAATAACACTCGCGCCAAATGTACCTACATCGTTAATTTCTTGTCTGATACCGGCAAAAGTCGATAGATCGAATCGGATGTAATCTTCCAAACGGTTACCGATATAAAGCTGGGTTTTAGTGTCAGCAAAAGTGTATGAAAGCTCAGCGGCGGCGATGCCCATACCGCTTTCTTTGCTATCCGCTTCACCGTAAGCCGAGATTGAATCATCACTTAGGTCATCCTGGAATGCAAACTCTGCAACTTCATTAGATTTGACAGAAACGCCGCCTACACCGACGTTTACGAACCCACTAAAACCGCCTTTCTCCGGTACCGAGTCTTCAGCAGATAGGTTACAAGCGAATAAAATAGAAAGAGTGATTAAACCTAAATTACGTTTTTTCATAACATGTCCTGGTTATATTCATCAAAAGTTGATGGGGTTATCATCAACTTTTGATGAACAAACCAGAACTGTTACATTTACTAGTCACTCGCTAGAAAATTACGGTTATTTCCTAAAGAAAAACGACCTCTATAGAAAAACATAGAGGCCGCAACCTTTCAATCTGTTTGATGGCTAAATATCGATACAAAAAACAACTCACTCTCTGCTAGATAAGTAAGAATGTAGATTTTTTTCTATCCAATCACTTTCTTCGTACTTTAGATAGATATCGTAAATTATATATGCTGTTGGATTATCAAGGTTTCCATAATTAATGAAATCATTTATTTTACTTTCCTCCCAAGGATCTAAATCCAATTTTTCTCCGCTTACCTTATTAACGAAGAAGTTAAAATTATTAACAAGTTCTTCTTGATGGAGATTAACATAAAACTTCGTTAAAGGCTTGTCAGAAAGTAATATCTTATGCATGTTATTTAAGTTATCCCCAAAGTATTTGTGAAATACATACCCAAACATAACCAAAGTGCATACTGATACTTCATACCGACTCTCATTTAGTGAAAAGGCGAGCATAAACAAGCACATAAACAGCACAATCATTGAAAGCACATTATTAACAAAGTCAAGATTAAGTATTAACTTCAATCTTTTAATATCATTTACCATAAATTCAAAACTTTTCATACCTTCCACCAGAACTAAAAGCAATATCATTAATTAAATAATATTCAACTAAGGAAATGACATAACTGGTAGATATACTAGTCATCACAATCAATATTCCCTAGAGGGATTTATAGATATTCACATTTCAAGAACTTCGCATGTCATTTACATCCAACTTTCTCATAATGTGCATTCTTCACCAATGAATAAATATTTAATAGCGATTAATTAATCAATACCTGAAAGATAAGTGAAAAAATCAATGAACTTTAAAAACTCAAAAACAAAGAAAGTTGTTTTAGCCACTGCTTTAATGACGGCTCCTACATTGGGGTTAGCCAATGACACTAATACTCAAGATGATTGGGCATTTGATGTCGAAGCATACTCATTTTTAGTCAATATTGACGGTGATGCAGGAATTGGTCGGAAGGGCAACATGCTCCCAGAAAGCGAGGTTGATGTACCGTTTTCCGACGTTGTCGATATGCTCGAATCAACGCTCATGGTGCATACTGAAGGGCTTTATAAAAACACGTGGGGGTATATTCTTGATTATAGCTATATGGACCTCAGTGAAGGCGGAAGCGTTGTTGGATTAGCAAACTCAAACTATGATGTAGACGTGTTTCAAGGAGCCTTAACAGCGAAAGGGTTTCGACGCTACCCTCAAAGCTTTGGTCACATCGACCTAGTAGCAGGATTACGTTGGTGGCAAAATAAAATAGACCTTGCCGTTGATGTTGATGCTTTAGGATTACATAGTTCACGATCACTCGATGTGGATTGGGTAGACTATGTCGTTGGTACAAGAGTTCAATACAATATCAACAACAAGTGGCGATACTACTTTGATATCGATGCTGGAATTGGCAAAGATACTGAGTTTACATCAGAGCTGCAAACGGGCTTCAAACGAGAGTTCAAAAATGACTCTTACCTAAGGCTAGGATTTAAATCTACCTACGTAAATTACAACAACAAAGAAAAATTTTCTTACGATACAAATTCTTGGGGTCTTGTGATTGGCTATGGAATGCATTTCTAACATAGTATTTATCTGGCGCCATATGACATACTCTCGATAGCAGTTCTAAGGCTCAAGGACTGAGCTGATTCTCATTTTAGATCAGCCAAAAACATTAAAATCACTAATACTGTTGCTAACACATCCACAAATGAACTACTAGCGCTCAACCTGCTTGCGATTCAAAGTCCCTAACTTCCACCAGCACCTTATCATTAAGAAAGAACAATATTCCATCCAGACCAGATATCCCACTATAAAGGTTAGAAGGTACTAGACAGCTACCGAAAAACTGATTCACTGAACAAATAAAACGCCTTCTCATTTAAATCAATTTCTTCTAGTCGTGGGAGGTACGAACCGTATGCCTTCAGTGGAGTGCTAAAAATACTTGTCAACGGTTGGGTAACACAGGGACATAAAGGCGACTGATGCTTAATAATGCGTAAACTTGAATTGAATACGATTGCTTATTACTAGAGCAACAGTATGTAAGCTATAGATAAGAGCTTTGACTCTACTTCTTGATTATTTAATTGGTTTCACGAAGAACTTTAACCAGAGTGTGTCATAGAAAAACGAAGTGGATGATTACTAAATTATCATTCGCGGATTGATTTAACCTTTGTTGTTTTTCTGTTGTATCAGATGTTCGCTGTACTAGATATTAGCTGAATAGACTATGACATTAGCCCGATAAATACGGCTTAACACTTACATTTGAAAAGAATTTATATTTCCCTCCACTATAAAGAAGAATTTTCCTATAATACTGACTCTTAGAATCTTATACATTTCTATGTCTGATTTTCTAACCATGCAGAAGAAAGACCGAGAAGAACACCACATTGTTTAATCTCGGGCTCAGGTCAAAAAGTCGTTAGTGAGCATGACGTTGTCGATTCATTGAGAGCATGTGTTCCGCTCCAAAAAGGATTAACTTCAACCCCAAAGGTAAAGTCACAACTAACTCTCCTCTCATTTCAAATCCACTCAACAACATAACAACAGCAGATACAGTCACTAACACGTCAACAAAACGAATCGCTAGCAGACCGTGCTGTTTGTGACTCAGAGCATTGATTACTGCAAGCCCCTCATCAATTAAAAAGTACAATAACGTCATCCAAGCCAGATATCCCATTGTGTAGGATGGAAATACGAACATAGCAATAGCACCAATTAAACAATGAACAACTAAAACTCCGTATCGCTTGACTCCAATAGCTCCCACTAGTTTGGTCAGCGACCCACTTGTCATCATTACGACTGAATTAATCGAAACGCCGGTAATGAGCAACAAGATAGACAGTGCGGAAGCAAACCAAGGCTTTTCAACAATGGGATAACACATGGTCAGAAAGCCCAGCATACTGAGCATTGCTCCCAGTGTGAGTTGAACACGATGGGTTGATGTTAGGTCTACAACAAACAAGCTGTGCGTCATAGATCTAGCGTAATATTGGTTAGAAGAAACTTGGCTACTCATACTTTATCCTTAAACACAATTAATGTGTTTTATCGAGAACTGTAGCCAGTGTATGTCTTGGAAAATAAAGTGGGTGCTCGTAGAATTACTAGAGCAAAATACAAAAAGTACTGATTAAACACCCGTATTTACGTAGCTATTGAATTTGCTTGACTGCCTTTTGAAAAAAGTCGTTTGCTTCTAATTGAACCTGCCCCTCCTCAATGATCATGTCAACCAACTCTGCTTCCAAAGTCAGGTCTGTAGGTACCTGATTCAATTGGACCTTAGTTTTTTCATCTTCGACGGATTGAAATCCGATTTGTACAAAGTGGGGAATGATTTTAAGTCCTGCTGTTGAAGATTCATGGGCCCATCTTTGCATCGAATCCATAAACAATGCTTTGGTTGCATCATTATAGCGGTGAAGCTGTATATCAGTTATCGAGTTCAGAGTTTGCCTAATCGATGGATTGTCAGGGTGCTGGCCTATCCCCAATTCAGGTTCCGTTGAAGCATCTACAGATATCACTATGATATGGTGCTCTTGAGTACCTAAATAATTCATCGACTGGTGAAAGCGACCAAGCTCAAGAAGGTCATAAATGGCCAAGAGCCCTAAATTATCGGTAATTCCCCCATCAACTAGATGAACGTATCTATTTTTTTGTTTGTTGCTGTATTGGCGAATGCTTTCAGCAGTTTTTTGTGAACGAAATGAAAGTGCAGTCTTTGAAGACGAATCCATAGATTTGTGCTTTAGAGGCTCGCAACCCGCATAATTTTCAAGAACAACAGGTTCAAACAAAACCGGTACGGCTGCAGATGCTGCCACGGCCTTCGATACGGGAAAATCGTTAACATCAGAGCATAAGAAGTTAAAATATTTTTGGATGAACGAAAAGCGTACTCCTGTCGTAATATCTGAAGCATTAATAATGACATATGGGCCGTCAGACTTACTTATGTCACCTAATGTGGCGTCTCCAAATAATTGTTCCTGATAGTAGTTATTCGCTGTGTCTGTTCTCCCCCACCCAGTAAACCAACGAGATGGGCTCAAGAAATTAGAAATGAGCTCGTCTTTCACATCTTGTTTCAAAAAGTCGCGCTCATAGTCTAAGAAAATCTGGTCTTGATAAAGGCCATAGTACGCTGCTGTAAAACTCCCGCCGGACACAGAGCTGATCACATCAACCTCACTCAGTAAAGAACGTGGTTGATTATCAATGTTGATTTCGGTTTCATTAAGCTGTTTAAGAACCCCATACGAGAGTGCCGCCGCTCGTGTTCCACCACCAGAAAAAGCAAGAATAACCGTAACTTGGTTGTCTGCTGTACCTATCAATGGTATTGAATGATCAATATGAGACAAACTTTCATGTTCTTGCATCAAATTACTAGGGTGATTGACAGTTGCACACCCCGACAACAATCCAATCAACATTACCAAGTGAATTAAACGGTTAGTCATCACATTTCTCTCCTATAATTTTAGATGTAATGAATTACATCAAGCTCATGAAGTAAGGGATAATTAATGTATTTGCTAGATCAGTAAAGAATGCACAAACCAAAGGTACAATAATGAAAGCCTGAACTGCGTGACCATGAAGAAATAGTAATAACAAAAAAACTGAAACCAGAATTTAACCCGATACAGGCTCTGGAATAATATACACCAGTAGCAAACTAACAAATTGATTTAGTCGACGACCAATGAAGAGCGCCACGTTCCACATCGTCACCAAAAAAAATATTCCTAGGTGTAAAAAATCATTTTAAAACCCATAACGAATCCAATAACTTACCAAAAGGAAGGCATTATCGACAAATCAAAGTGTTAACGTTTTTACTAAGTCAAATGATATATGTAATTAACAACCACATAAATTATTAATTTATAATAACTAAATTGGGTCTGTAAGTGCTAAACCAATACCGAAACGTCTCTGAGAGTGATTGTAATCAATCAATGATTCACCATATCCATCTGTATATTGAACATACCCTCTCAACCGCTTCCATATTGGAAAAGTAACACCCAACTCAATAAAGCCTTTATGTGTTGAAAAATTGTTTCTAACTAGACCGAATATTTTTATATCATCAAATTTATATGCCGCCGTTGCCTCAAAATTCCCCATATAATCTTCAATATCGGGATTATCATCATTTTCGTAATCTTCACTTAGACGAACCCAAGGCCTTACAGCTAACGCTACGTCTTCTTTTTCCCATAGCCCAACTAGATATGCTCTATTCCAACTGCGTGATAAAGGCTCGCTCCGACCGTTTGATTGGTGTTCGATACCAACTCCCCAACCAAAGTTATAACCCCAGTGATTATAATCCGTAGGTGCAAGGTAGAAGAGTTCTGGTTGATAGTTTGTTTCACGAAAAGGAGCCGAAATATCATCTGAATATATCTGCCACCAAGATTGAGCAGTAAAACCAAAGTATAACCCATCATCTTGGATAAATAGATCATCATAATTCAAAGGAACTTTTAGGCTAAGTTGAATTTTAGCTTCACTATCATCAAAGCCTTCCTGCCAACTTGGATTACTTTCATAAGCACCTCTATTTATTTGGCTTGTCTTCGTATATGGTAGAATATAGTTCATTTTATGTGGTGTCAGAACAAATGGATTATCTTGCACCTCTCTTTCGAGGCGTACCCTCTCTTCAGCGATGGAGTGTCGAGGTTTTGAACCTAACTCATTTTCGTGATCATCGTGAGCTAAGGCCATATTCTTAAAGGCCAATAACATGATTACCATTACACTCTTGATATTTAAATTTCTCATCGATTTATCCACATAAGAATAATTAAAAACATATTCATACATTTGAAAACCAACTTCTACTCGTAATATTACCTAGATTCACAAACGTCCCTCGTGAATTTACATTTAACACCTAGTAATTACCCTAGCCAGGTAGAATTTAATATCCCATTCTATAAAAACAATAGTTATCGCAAGCTAATTTTCGTCCTCCTTTACGTACATTTACTAGTTACAAGAACTCCAGCGTCTAGAGAAAATTAACCCAGTCAGTATAAATGGGTAAATAAAATGTTTAATTGTCACTCAAGAAAGTACACTCTCGCCTTAACTTGCATTGCACCTTTATTCGCTACCACTTTGCATGCAGAAGACCATAATTACGGCCCCCTGCGTTCCTATGCCCAATCACCTATACAATCCATTAGCTTGGCACCAGTTTTACGTTCAGCGAAAGCACTGCCTATCGATTACAAAGAAATCTATGGCTCAGTTACCGCTGCAAGTGTGTGGGCGGATACGGATGATTACACGCTTGACTACTATCACAACCAAGTTGAACTTGGTGGGAAGTGGGTATTTTCAGAAAAGTGGTTAATGGACATAAACTATAGATGGAGCTTCGCTGCAGACAATCATTTGGACGGGTTAACTGAGTCTTTTCACGACCTTTTTGGCATTGACCAAAATGGTCGTGAGGAAGTTGGCCGGGATCAATTTACTCAGAATATGACTGACTATGGGTTAAAAAACGAAAACTTTGACGGTGAAACACTTTCCAATTCTGTAAACATTTACCTCGAAAGGAAGGTCTATGAGAAGGACAAACACTCACTCTCCTTTGGAGGCGGGTTGTTTTACAACCACGTCGCAAGTGGTCCGTTTGAAGGAAACAGCTTTGATCAAAATGTACAAATTAACTACACCTATTCCAACGAAGCTCATGAAATATACTCTATGCTTGGTCTAACCCACCACTCAAGAGATAAATTAAATGATCTGCTGCCTATGAAATCCATGACGTTCTCCACAGCAGTTGGTTATCGTTACCAACTTTTCGACAATCACCAGATACTTGCTGAATATCACCTCTACGACGGATACATCGACGATTCAAGTGACCTATCGGAAGCTTCGCATGAAGCACTCATAGGTTATCGCTACCTTATGGAAAACTCGGCGATAGAAATATTTGCTACGGAAAATATGGTTAATATGGATAACAGCACAGACATCTCATTTACCATAGGTTATCGCTACCAATTATAGTCGGTACTATTGTGACTCTCATTGACTAATCTTTCTTCGTGATTCATCTCTAACCCTCAGAATAAGTCACGAAGAAACAAACACTTAAACACAGAAAAAGTTCGTCTACATCCTTCCTCACTAATCTGTGTATACAGAATTCTCGGCACAGTTTGATCAAGACATGACATTTATTGAATGGTTACATTCAATTTTTAGCATCGTTATTCTAAAGCGGTGTCGATAAAATTCATCTCCCATCCTCCCAACTTTAAAACACTTATCGTTGGTGTTCTATCAATCTACACAGGGCCCAGACGTGCAAGAACATAAGCTCAGCCTTCCTTATGGTACAGCGATCGTACATCAGAAGCACATCGTCCATTGCAATCATGACTTCGCTCATATTTTGGGGTATGGCAGTAGTGACCATCTACTTGCAGAGCTCTCGACACTCATAGAACTATTTAGTAATGATTACCTAGAAACCATCGAAAACGAAATAGAACTCACTTTGCTTGGCTATTCCCTTCCGAACGCCTATCTATGCAAGATACGTTCAAAAGATGGGTTATATATTCCGATTGCTATCATGCTAAAAAAAATGCTTTGGAACGATCTATCGACTATAGAAATGAACGTGATTGATACGCGTCTAGCGTACCTAAACTACAAAGGCACTAGAGAGCAAGATCAAATGTTTCGTGACATGATCATAAATTCCACACAAGGAATTATAGTTCACCGTGAGTTTAAGCCTTTATTTGTCAATGAATCCTGGGTTTCAATGCAAGGCGCGAATTCAACTGCACAAGTGCTAGCGATGGATTCTATTTTAAGCCTTGTACGAGAGGAGGTGGCTTCAACAGTAAGAAAACAGTATATCGATCTAGTAGAACACAAATGTGCCGCTACGAATACGGTTGTTGAAAATATTGGTTTAGATGGAGTCAGTCGATACTTTAATATCTATGATAACGTCATTTTGTGGCAAGGAGAAAAAGCGGTTCAAGTCATATTAGAAGACGTCTCTGAAAAAGTCGCGCTGGAAAATGAGCTTAAGTTTCAAGCAACTCATGACGACCTCACAGGCTTGTATAATAGAAGAGCTGTCTATCAATGGCTCGAAGAACAATCCAACAACAACGCTCCTCTGGTTTGCCTATTGATGGACATTGATAACTTTAAGACTATTAACGACAATCATGGTCACCAGGTTGGCGACAACGTAATCTGCGCACTGGCGTCCACCGCAAATAGTGTTGTTCAAAAAAGTGAAGGGATTGTCGGACGTTGGGGGGGCGAGGAGTTCATCGCCTTCATACCTGTCAAATTAGGACTAAAGTGTAAACTTGTAGCAGAAAAAATACGTGCGGATTTTGAGGCTCTGACTTTCGAAAGTAAACAACAAAAAAGTTTTCACTCGACAGTGAGTATTGGCGTAGCGAATACCAACCAGATTGGAGATAGTGCTTCGGTGGATTTATTGATACAGCGAACCGATCAATTTCTCTACTTAGCTAAAGCAGAAGGAAAAAACCGTGTCTGCGTTGACTGCTCAGCCTGCCGATTGCCCTGCGTTATCGATACTTATTAGGCTTAAGATGACAACTTAGAAACTCTGCTAGAACCGGAATCAGTTCAGACTCTAGATCGCCATATGCTATATAGGCATAGCGTTCTTTCAACGAAAAAGCTCCTCGACTCATTTCATCAGTATAAGGACCAATGATGGCCACTGACTTTCCTTGCTGACTTGATAACCGAGTGAAGTCTTTAAACCATTTGCTATCGATGATGAGCGCATTGTAAGTACCCAGGTCTGTTTCGAAGCTCTCTCGATAGATCCACTTGATTGCTAATGAAGAACGCTCACTTAATCCCCTTACAGCATGATATAAGCGAAGGTCGCCAACAAAAAGTAACTTCATTTTTTCATCCCAATTCTTTACCTATATTCAAATTGTTGCGCTATTTCGTCAACATCGTAACTCGTAGAATTACTAGTTTATTGCTCCAACATTACCGATTAACCTACTCATAATTGGAATAATGACTTATTGTTAAACTAAGTTTTTCAAAAGGTTCGAGAGTTATGTTGAAGAAGACTGTTCTTCTAGCAGATGACCACACAATGGTTGCTGAAGGGATAAAGAACTTGATTGGTGATGAGTACGAAGTCATTGCCATCGTTGAAGATGGTAATACTCTTGTCCAAAAGGCAAAGGAGCTAAAGCCTGATATTATTGTCTCTGATATTTCGATGCCTATTATGAATGGCCTCAATGCTTCAGAGAAAATTATTGCAACAAATAAAGACGTTAAGATAATCCTCCTCACAATGCATCCTGAGCTAAAGTATGCAATGAAAGCACTGGATATTGGGGTTCATGGTTACCTACTTAAACATGCCGCTCCAGAAGAGCTCCTTACAGCGCTCAAGACAGTACTGGTAAACCGGACTTATATAACCCCAACCCTCGCAGCAGATATCATGGACGCCTATAAAAACAACCAAGGAAATTCTGGCGACCCACTTGATGTCTTAACTTCACGCCAACGTCAGGTATTACAGCTACTCGTAGAAAGTCATTCAGCAAAAGAAATTGCCAATATACTTAATGTATCCAGCCGTACTGTGGAGTTCCATAAGTACAAAATGGTTGAAGTGTTGAAACTCAAAAGCGCAAATGAACTTGTTCCATTCGCAATAAAAAACGGCTTAGTGTAATTACGCTATCTCGAGGCTGAGCGAATAGCTCAGCCTGTATTTGTTTTATCGTAAGAATCTCTATTGATAGTGCTCGCAAAGTGCAGAGATAAAAGCTTGCTCTTCCTTATTCAGTACCTTGCTTCGTTCATACGCTATGAAAGCAAACTCTGGTGTACTCGTACATTTATCAAACAACTCTATAGCAGTTCCCTGCTCTAAGAGTTCCTTCATAAGGACATCATAGTTCCAAGATAGCCCGACTCCTCTCGATACCGCATCTCTCGCTTTTATAGCATCATCAACGATTAATGATGGCTTAATTGTGATTGAATGCTCTTTCCCTTCCTCTTGAAACAACCAGGAGTCCTTAGGAATAACACCATTTCGAATACTAATACATGGCACCATCGAAGCGTCGATATCTTTTGGATGAAGAAGTGAGGGGTAATCATCTAACAATCTCGGATGAATATAGAAGCTCTTTCTTGAACAGATAAAAGGAATAAACTGATAAACAGAGTGGGCAAATGAAGAATTTTGTAGTCTAAGATTTCCTGCAGTAGTTGTTGCTTGCTCTCGCAATGATAGTGTTCTCAAATCAACGACTATATCAGGGTGTTGTCTTTTAAATTTTGGCAAAAAATCGTTGATTAACAGGCCGGCAATCGACTGTAGTACCTCAATAATTACTACTTTTTCATTTTTTCCAGCATCATCTGGTAATTTTCTTAGGTTGTCTAAACTAAAGGCTACTTCCCGACTCGCTTCTAGGAACTTCTCGCCAAACTCACTCAAGGAAACCCCATACTTCGAGCGATAAAAAAGCTTGTGGTTGACCCTACCTTCAAGTTCTAAAATTCTTCGGCTTACAGTCGAAGCCGGAATGTTCATATTGCTAGCTGCATCCGCAAAACTCTGATATCGAGCAACTTCAATAAAGAACAAAATTTCACGACTATGGATTTGCATATTAATCATCCTTACCTCTAATTAACGTAAAGATCATATCGCGATGTTAGCGCACTTTAAGACTCGGAGATTTACTAAAACTTAGTTCCGCCAACTCGTAACCATACACTTAAACACTGGGAAATATACGAGCTATCAACAAGCCATGAATTCTTACAATGGGATCAGTTTCTATCTCAAGGAGTTCAGGTTATGAGCCTCGTCAGCATACCTTTCGTCAATAACACAGCAGATACCGTGCTTCACGGCGTCGCAGCGTTCGTGTTGATTTTATCCATCAGTGCAGCAGTTATAGCATTTTGGAAGATCCACGAACTCCCAATTCACAAAGCACATGCTACCGAACATCGTCAAATAGGTCTGATTACTATCTTGACCTGGATTGGTTTTGTTTGGCATTGGGTATGGGTTCTTGCCACGATCATTGCCTTTATAGACTTTGAAAAGGCAATCATTCACCTACGTGAAATATGGCAGGAAAAACCGTCTAACGTAAAAGAGAAAACTGGAGGTGAGTCATGCTAGAGGGTTTAGCCATTTGGGCACTATTCATTTATATACTTCGTCTACTTGGCGTCCCATGGACTAAGCCATTCAAGCTCTTTGCCTATATTGGTGGAGGACTTTGGCTTGGTTTTGTCTGGATTGGTTTAATCAACTATACGCCGATGGACCTTTCTGGTGGTTCAGTGGTTCAAGCCCCTCATATCCAACTAAGACCAGGAAATACTCAGATCAAAGGCAAAGTTCACAAAGTCCACATTGAGCCAAATTCAACGATTGAAGAAGGCCAACTGATCTTTGAGCTAGATTCAGAGACCTATGAGATTGATGAACAAAAGGCGAAAGCGAATAAAGCCTCTGCTGAAGTAGCCTATCAAGTCGCACAAGAAGAAGTTGGACTGTCGAAAGCCAATTACAAGATGGGACTACTTAACCTAGAGATTTCGAAAAGTAATCTTCTCTCAGCCCAAGATGATCTAAAACTTCAATCAAATACTCTCCATCGTTACACAGAACAAAATGCCAAGGTGCAATATACGATTACCGAACGCATATTAGATGAGCAACGTGCACTTGTTTCATTTGCTAAAAATAAAGTGCTGTCACTTAAAAATGATGTTGAACGTAATCAAGTAAAAGTAGCCGAATCTCAAATTCACATTGAGAAGGCAAAACTAAATGTACTCAATGCACAGGCCTCAGTTAAAAAAGCTGAAAAAGAGTATGCACAGGCTCTTTGGAATCTAAAACAAACGAAAGTACATGCCCCCTCGAATGGCTTTGTGACGAATTTTATTCTTCGAGAAGGCCAATATGTGGGTATCTTGCCGCGGATGCAAATGTACACCAACGAAAAGTATGTACTCATGAGAGTAAACCATCAAGCTATCCGCAATGTGAAACCGGGACAATTAGCCGAGTTTGCCTCTCCTGTATACCCAGGAAAAATCTTTAAAGCAGAGGTACAAGGTATTGTTGAAGCAACTGGTGAAGCGCAGGCAGGAAGCATGGGCCGAGAAGAATCCGTTTCGAAAACTACACTACAAAATGTAAAAAACAAATACCATTTTGTTCGCCTCAAACTGTATGAACCTGAAGGTTATGACATTCCCGTCGGTGCAGTTGGACTTGCATGGATAAGTGGTGAGAAGCCCCTGCACTTCCTCTCTTTTTTGGATGTCATTAGAGGAATCATTATTCGTATGAAAGCGCAGATATATTTCATCCACTCAATCTAAAGGCTTTTATATTCAATTTAAATTAGCGTACCTATTACCTAAATTAATTCAGTATAGGTCTAATACCTAAATTTTAGCGAGAAGTATATTTCAATTCGACTATTTCATAAATTGTTATTTCAAGCTTTAAACAATACATACGCTTAGTGATTTTAAAATTTAATCTTGGGGACTAGCATCTGGATAAATGACTAGCCTCTACGTCTAGCAGTTAGAGTCACATATTGAGAAACTGAATCCGTATATGCCATTGCGACTCTCAATTTGTGCATAGAGGACAAATCTCAAATGTTCTAATCGTTTCAACATAAATACCGCGAAGAGATCTCATGAAAAATTCATATTTAGCCTTGTAACTAGCACACTTTTTCTTGAAGTGTACCGCCTTTAACTAGGTTTCAGTTCGGAGATTAGATGTAAACATGACAGCTCAGTGAATTAAATCACCGCGTCATTTGAATGTTCAAATTCGTCGGCAACCCCAGAGACTATGACCGAAAGGCTATGAAACCCCAAAAGAAGATTGAGGTGCCTTACTGCCTCGCAACAGCTAGCTGTCGAGACAATACACCACTAACGAACGCATGAACTGACAAAAATTGATAAACAACAGGACAATTACACATGACTAGTTTCAAAATGAGCATAAAGACACTCGTTGCCATGGCAGCATTAGCTTCTGTTGGCTTCAGTGCCCACGCTGTAACACCGCAACAAGCTCGAGATATCGCGGAAGAAGCGTATATTTTTTCTTACCCAATGCTTGAGAACTACAAAACTCTTTACAACCAAACACAAAACCCCGATTACAAGGGCTATGTTGGTGGTTTCGCAGAGTACAAACACTACTCAAAGCCTTTTACCCCAGATGACATCGATGTAGTTACGCCAAACAACGACACTACTTATTCTTGGGCCTGGTTAGATCTTCGCCGTGAACCTATCGTGTTCAGTACACCAGATCTAGACGATGCAAGCCGATTCAATGCATTTCAATGGTGGGATCTATTTACGCACAACTTCACAGTTGAAGGCTCGCGCATTAGCGGTATGGAAGGTAAAACAGTCTTGATTGCGGGTCCTAACTGGAACGGCGAAAAACCGGCCGATGTGGACAAAGTATTTTATGTAGAATCAAACTTCGTTGGAACGCTAACTCGTACCAACATTCTTGGTGATGATGATACGACAAACATCAAAGCGCTTCAGCGCGAGTACGATTTCACACCACTTAGTGCATGGAATGGTGAAAAGCCGCCAGCACCAGTAGCCAACATTGAATTTCCTGTGTGGAGCGATGAAAAAGCAAAAACCGCTGAATTCATCGAGTACATGAACTTCCTGCTAACTCAAGTTGATCAAGACCGTCCTGATTATGAAACCGAAGTTCTCAATACGTTTAAAGAAATTGGCCTAGAGGCTGGTAAAGAATTCAACATTGATGAAGTAGATTCTGAAATTGTTGACGCGATCAACGCGGGTATTCAAGACGCATTTGCCAAGCTTAAAAAGCGCGGTAAAACCAACAAATCTAACATAGGTATCTTCGGTGATCGTGCTTACTACGAATCACTAGGTGATGATAAATATGAAGCTCGTGCTATCGGTACTCTCCTGGGTCTATATGGCATGAATGAATCTGAGGCGGTTTACTTCTCTTACCAGATTGATGATGCCAAACAGCGTCTAAGTGGTGAAAACACGTACACCATTCATTTCTCTAAAGAAGAACTACCTCCTGTAAGCCAGTTCTGGTCATTCACTATGTACCAGTTACCAAGTCAACTGCTTGTCGAGAACGAAATTGATCGCTACTCAATAGGTGACCGTACCGAAGGGCTAACCTATGACGAAGACGGTGGCTTAACTATTACCATCAGTAACCAAAAACCAAGCGGTGATGTTGCGGTTAAGAACTGGCTTCCTTCTCCAGATGGTTACTTCTACATGGTGGCTCGTCTATATGGCCCTGACGCAAAAGTGGTCACAGGTGAGTGGGTTCGTCCTGAATTACACAAACAGTAATAATCGAATAATCAAACTGGGTATCTCAGGGAAGAGGCTCCCAAAGCACAAATGTAACTAGAGAGATATTCCATGAAATTAATTAAAACATTCAAAGCGTCGGTTATAACTTTAGCCTTGGCAGCGACAACAGCGCATGCTGCAACGGCATTAGATGATGCAAAGCTAATGGGCAATGAAACGATTGATACGCCATACGGCACGGTAAAGCTTGAGCACAACTTCATTACTGAAGGTCAGCAAGCTATCTATGATGCCATGGACTTTCAACGCGCCTCTCAAGCGTACATCTGGGCCACACCTATTGTGTCTTATAAGCAATGGGATAAGGCGCAAGATGAAGCCTTTGGTGCAACCGAACTAGGTGATTTTGTTGTATACAACAGCATGAAAGAAAAGCGAGGGATCGTTACTGCGAACCTCACTACACCATACATCATTAACTTTGTTAGCTTGAAAGATGGACCAATCATCACTACGGTACCTGAAGGTAAACTTGCCGGCATGGTATTAAACCTGTGGCAAAAACCAGTTGTTGATCTTGGTTTAACTGGACCAGACCGAGGCCAAGGTGGGACTTACATTATCGTAGGCCCTGAAGATGATCTGACAAAGTACGAAGGGAAAGCGGACTTCGTGATCCAATCAGAAACCAACAGCGTGTTTGTTGGCTTACGTATCTTAAACCCTGCGCCAGAGTTTGGGCAGTATGTTAAAGATACCATGTCAATTTCTCGTGTTGGTCAGCCTGCAAAAAAAGCCAACTTTATTGAAGGTGTAGACAAAGAATGGTCGGCAACTGCACCTCGTGGCCTTGAGTTTTGGAAACTGCTGAGTGAAATCTATCAAGAAGAGCCTACTCGCGAGCAAGATAAGATTTTTGCAGCCTTGCTAGAGCCACTAGGTATTGCAAAAGGTCAAGAGTTCAATCCAACCGAGCGCCAAATTGAAATACTCGAAAAAGGTGCAGCCATGGGCGAACTTATGCTGCGTAACCTACAAACTAAACCACGTTTCAGTGAACCATATTGGGAAGAGACTAGCTGGTACAAGAGCTTTGACTTCACAGTGCCACAAATCACTGAAGAGAAAGTGGAGTTAGATGAGCGTGCAGTTTGGTTCTATGAAGCGGTAACATCATCTGAAGGTATGGTAAACCCAACCCCAGGTAAAGGTCAGGTCTACATGACCACTAAGTTTGATAACAACGGCCAATTATTGCGCGCAGATGAAACATACAAATTGCATGTTCCTGCAGGCGTGCCAGTTTCACAATTCTGGTCTTTAACTCTGTACAGTGAAAACACCCGTCGTCCATACGACAACGGAGGTACAGAAGTCTCAGATATCAACCTAAGTAGTCGTATGGATGACCTTCAATACAATGAAGATGGTTCTATTGACCTTTACGTCGGTAACAAAGCACCTAAAGGCAAAGAAAGTAACTTTGTTCAAACCGTTGGTGACGATGGCTGGTTTGTGTACTTCCGTCTGTATGGGCCAACTCAAGATTTCTTTGACAAGAGCTTCTCTATCGGTGATTTCGAAAAACTATCGAATTGATACGTGACCGGAAATTAGCGTAGTACAAACATTTGCGTCAGGCATCATATAGAAAACCCAGATTATATAATGCCTGACGATTTGAAATTGCAGAATTTGATGAAACTAGATGCACTGTATATTAAACGGGCATATCAACAGATACGGTTGTTCCTTTATCATTAGACGTAATATCAATAGTTGCATTGATCAGTCGAGCTCGTTCCGTCATGCTTTGTAATCCTAGTCCAGGTGATTTCATCGCTTCTTTAACATCAAAACCGATCCCGTCGTCAATAATTTTCAGAATCAGATGTCGATTAATAACATTAATAGTTACAAGTACCTTCGATGCTTCAGAATACTTCGCGATATTTCGGAGTGATTCTTGAGTGATCCTGAATAATCCGAGCTCAGATTGTTTACTTAATTCGAGTTGGTTCTCAGTTGTTTCAAAGTGAACCGCTATCATTTCTCTATCGACATAACTACTAATCTCTGATTTCAGAGCATCAATGAGTCCCAAGTCATCTAAAATAGAAGGATGCAATCGTCGTGATAAACCATGAACATCTTTAGCGACAGAAGCAAGATCTTGTTTTATCGCATTTAAGCGATCTTTTGCAGGCAACAATGTCTTGTCCAGTTCTAAGGTACCAATTGATATTGAGAGTACTGCTAGCCTCTGACTAAGATCATCATGCAGCTCTCTCGCAACGCGCCGCCGCTCTTCCTCTTGAACATGAAGTAACTTAGACGTTAAACCACGAAGCTCAGCTTCGTTCTCTTTTACCTTCAACTCTATCAACTTCTGCTCATTGATATCTTGTATAATACCGTTTGCCGATGAAAACAGCCCATCATGATCAAACGAAAGTTCAGCCACCTCCCTCACCCATCGTTCTTCATCATTAACAATAATTCGGTATTCATGCTGATAAATACCCGTTTTCATAGCACGCTTCCAACTTGCCTTAACACCATCTTTATCATCAGGGTGAATAAACTGCGCATAGTTTTCTTGAGAAAGAGATATATCGCTTGCCAAGCCGAGTAATACTCTCACTTGTTGAGAGATTTGGACCAACTGTCTAGATGAGTTGAGCTCCCAATTACCTATTTTTGCCACGCGTTGCGCGTTGTTGAGACGCTTGTCATTTTCGGCAAGTAGCTTGATTGTTCTAGCTTTGTTTCGAGTCAATATAAGGACTATTGATAAGATGGCTATTAAAGTAAAACCCATGCCCCAATAAGCTATTGAATACCAGTCGGTTCTGTGAACAACTTTAATCTTTGTCCATTTATCCATCAACTCATCAATTTCTCCTTCTTGATATTCAAAAATTAGCTTATTAAACAGTGCTAACAGTTCAGGTTTAGAAGGGTGTATCGCGATAGCAAGCTCAAATTTAAACTCGGTCTCTGCTGATTTTACGATATTTTCTAAACCATATTCGTTAATTGTATGGTACATAACATGTGGACTGGCTGCAGCAGCATCAACTTTCCCCTCTGATAGAGCTTTGTAGACGTCTACCCCGTTTTTGTACGTGACATACTTTAAATCTGGGTAAGTTTCCCGTAACAACCTTGCGACAGATGAGTTCTTACTAATCCCAACTCGATAGCCAGATAATGCACTCAAGTTGTTAAATACGGGGCCATCGTCATGAGAAAATATGGTGAGATAGTAAGTTAATACAGGCTCCGTCAAAAGAACTTCTCTTTTCCTTTTTTCGTTAATGTTGATAGTAGGAATGTAATCTATCTCACCATCTAACAGGGCTTGATAGGTATCTGACCAGCTCGAGTAATCCACATAATAGCTTTGCAATTCATACTTGTTACTGAAATCTTCCACTAGATCAGCAGCTAACCCCCCTAGAGTGCCATTGTCCTCTACGTAAGAATAAGGGGCATATTTGGTTGGCTGTGAAAACACTAACCGCTGATTCTTCTCTATCCAATTTAGCTCACTCTCAGATAGGGATGTCTCAACTTTCACAGTATTTCGAGTTTGGTAGATCCACTTGTCAAGTAAGCGCTTTTTCTCATCAGGTGTAACTGAAGAAATGGCCTTGTTCAGAATTGAAGTCAATATGGGCCAATCATTTCGTACCGCAAAATGAGCTTCCTTGGGTGCAGCCAATTCTTCAATGCCTAAATGACCTCTAGACTCTACCAACGTTAAAAACCGTTGCCGAATTTGGGTTTCACACACGCTTGGGTAACAAAGGAAGTAATCCCCCTCACCACGTAATATGCTATTCAACCCCTCGTTAATACTGTCTACACCGTTAAGTTTGATATTAGGATAATGCTGAGATAGGAAACGTTGCTCTACAGTATCTCGAACAACAGAAATAGTCTGTTCGTTTAGTTCCGAGTGATTTTCGATGGCGGGCTTGCTTTTCTTACCATAAAGTAAATTTTGTGAGCCTTTGAAGTAAGGCTTTGTATAGATCAAATATCTTTCTCGGTCTTCAGCTTTACTGACCAGATGAAGTAAGTCGATATGCTTATCTTCAGAGAATTGCTTGTACTCGCTCCATGTTTTGTCCTGAACAAACTCAAATGACAAACCCAGTTTGTTTCCCAACAGTTGAAGGTACTCTATCGAGTACCCGGTAGGGACACCGTTCTCTATGAAATCAAAAGGAGCGTTATCATTAGAATTGTTGGTTTTGATAGTCGGTGCATTTTCTATCCAAAGTTGCTCCTCTTCAGTAAGGTTTACCTTGCTAGCCCAAACCGTTTCAGAAAAGACGAACCAAAGACCAAGTAAGAATGTTAAAGGGTGATATCGGCGCATTGCATTCCATGTAAATAGAGAACCTATATCTAAGCGTAAACTATCCTGCTTTGAATTGTTAAAATTAGAGTGTTTTAAGTAAGAACTAATTGCTAGTTGCTTTTAAATAAAAAAAGCACAAGATTTACATCTTGTGCTTCAATGTTTTCAACTAAAACTGATAGTTGAACTCAATCCGATGATCCCCATCAGCAAAATCCACTTCTTCATTCCAGTTTGCAAAGTATCGAATGTTGGTTCGCTTGCTTAACTGATATGACACGGCGAATTCATGAGTTAGGATTGAGCTGTCATTAGCGTAGTAATTATCCTTATAATCTTCGCTACCAGATAATGTGCTCAACCACATTGGATTATAGTTCAGCCAAATTTTATCAGTAATATCTAGCTTACTGTACATCCCAACCACGGCAAATGTGCCCGGAATTTCATACCCATCCTCTTCTTGGTTAGCTAATGTTGCACCTAAACCCGCTAATGGATAAAACTGTACAGGTCCCCATTTTGGGAGCGCTTGAATCAGACTGTATGACACATCAACCGTTTCAGTATACATCTCGTCGCCTATCATGCGATCGTCAAAGCTGTATACAACGTCAAGTTGCGAACCACGACCATTTGTTAGATCTACTTTGAAGTTCCTAAAACGAACTGAGTCAATGCTATCGTCAACACCTTTATATAAGTTATTGCTGTCATCCTGATCTCGGAATCCAAGCGCATCACCGCCAACCCCTTTCAATTCCATCACATTCATTGCCATCGTTGTGTCTGAGCCTGTATCGTAGCTCTGTCCAACTTTAATGTTGATCCCCTTATCTGTATACCCAATACCAGCCTGTGTATATACAGCTAACGGGTCGGACATATCTTGAAGTTCTTCCGCATCGTCATTCGCCAACGCAGTACCCGCTATAACAGACAACATTAAAGCAGAGGCTTTTTTACTGTTCAATTTAAAACTCGTCATTTCTAATTGTCCCACTATTCGCTAATTTTTTTTAGTTCAGGCATTGTGTAGTTGTACATCTTATCGACATCAGGCTGGTATGAACGAAGTAAGCCACCCCAACCATCTTTTGGCGTGTAAGCGAAATTAGCGCCTCTTTCATCAGCTATTGATTTACATTGTTTTCCGCCAAACACCACATCGAACCCACCATCTGCGCGCTGAATAAAGCTTTCACGATTAGATGAAACAATATTGAAATCATCAGACATCAAATAGTTATCTGGACCATATAAAGTCAACGAGAAGAATGACTTGGCAGGAACAGCTTCAAATGAAGCTTCATAACATGTATTACCTTTTGTATTCGCAGGTGTGAAGGCTGGGTACATCGCGGTATCGTCTGGGCTTAATCCCCAAGCACCCGCCACAGTTACTGTCCATTTTTCCCAATCATCAACGGCGCGAATATCGTATTTCACAGCACCATAGGTATTGTCTAACTGGGTATATTCTGTGAGCAGTGCTTCACGTAACTTGAGTATGTCTTCTTTATCATGTGTACTCACAAATTTATTCGATGAGTTGGACTGAATATTCAGGTGAGTTTGTAAAGTCTCTCGTACGACAGCTTGGTCAGAATCAGAGCCATCCGTTGCGATTCGTACACCAATCACTACATAGTCTGTATCAATCTCATTTTTATCGAAGGTGTAAGTGCCCGGTGCCCAGTCATAATCCACAAACGTATGGTTATAGTCGTGAATATGCAGAGATATAAATCTATCGCCAGCATCCGGGATTGTGATAGTGAAACCCTCTGAAGCATCAACTACAGCCAGTGAGTACATGGTGTCGTTGTTTGGAGAGACCACAAAATGGTCTTTCGCTTTTGACAGTGCTGGGAAATGAAAGAACTGATTAATACCATTTGCTCGAGCTTGAACCATGGAGAAAAACATGTCTGCCTCTCCACGTTGGTATTCCATCGCTGTCAAACCATAGTCTGCAGGGTCTACAGACCAACTTGAAGAGTCAATTGAAGCAATTACCTGTTCGGTGGAACGGCCATCCTCGCGACCAATCTCTCTATCAATTTCTAGTTGTGGGCCTGCCACACTTAAAGAAGAAAACAGCGCTATTGAAGCGGCTAAATATGACTTTTTCATGAGGTATCCTCGTGGTGTTTTAATGTCCAGTTGATTAAAACACCAGAGGTTTTCCCCTTATTCACAAATTAGGAATCGTTACGGCATATTGAGCATCAATGTCTCAACATGTGACTGTGACTTTCGGACGTAGAAACTAGTAAATCTGCGGATACTAGCTCCTAAACTTCAGCTCTAAAATCACGTTAAAACAGTTCTACAGGACGATGGTTTATGAATATCAACACACACGATTTTAATGTCCCCACCTCTTACCTTCTACCCGTGGTCGAAGCATGTCAGAAATACAACATTGATACTGGTCGCCTACTCGCTAAAAATAATCTATCGACTTCTGTTCTTACCCAAAAAAGTGCGAAATTAGATATACTTACCTATGCATCTATTATAAACACGGGAGCACTATGGACACACCAAGACAACTTTGGTGCTGAAGTAGGCCAACGCTTCACTATCGAATGGGCAAGAGAACTCTCCTACCTAATTGCGAGGCAAGATAAGTTAATAAATATCTACCCAGCACTAGAGTATCTAATGGATGCACAAAAACGAGGAATAAAAAACAGGCTAGAGGTGTCTGGTGAAGTCGCCTCTCATATTGTTGATCTTGAATTTGATCACTTGATTGAATGTGACCAGCTAAACCAGCTCATCATAACTTATTACCATAAGACCTTTAAAAGCTTGCTAAATGATAATTGGAAGCCGTTTAGAGTAACACTCCGTAAAAATGACAACGCCGATATTAAAAGTCTAGAACGTTACTTTGGCTGCTCTGTCATTGTGGGAAGTGAACGAAACGCTATCGATTTCCCTCGAACTCTTCTCAATACCAATTATAGCTATGAGTTGGATACTCAAAAAGATATATTGAGTGATATTTCCAAAATACTAAAGAGTGCCGATTTTCTAGAAGATTTAATCAAGAAGTACATACAAGCTAACCTTGAAGATGGCTATTTTTCCAAAGAGCATATAGCAAGAATGCTCTGCATACACCCTAGAGTTTTGCAGACGTTACTTTCTGATAGAGGTCTAACTTATCGTGGAATTCTGGAAGATGTCCGTAAAAATCGAGCAATGAACTTACTCAAAAATACAGACCTATCGATCACCATTATTTCGGGTATTCTAGGGTACGAAAACTCACGAACTTTTATTCATGCTTTCAAAAATTGGACTAAGTTGCCACCTAACGCATGGAGAATAACTTTTGAAAATGAACTTTGTCAAAGTGACACTTAGTAACAAACATTATGGAAGTAAATAGAAATTTCACAAACCTCGACTACGCCTGCATATTAAAACAAAGTACACAGTGACCTATGATTGATGGCTTTGTTGCGTAATTAATATAGAGAACTATACAGCCTAAAGCTACTTGATTGTTAAGCAACATACTGAATTTCAGGTACAGATACGCCTGTAATCTTTTTTAACGCTTCGATCATTGAGTAAGTTTCACCAACCAGTGCATTGTAGTTTCTCAAACTTAGCTTTCCTCCTAGCAATTGTTTCACACGTTACATTGCGGTTTCAGAATGTGACCGTTTGTGATAATCATACTTCTTTTCCATCTTTTATTTGAGCCGTAAAGCTTTTGACAACCAATAGCTAAATTGTGAGGGTGTCGTCGCTCCCAGAAAGCAGCACCTTCCCTTGGTGGAATAAGTGTTGTAGTCCACTTGATTTGAATAGCTTCATGGTAGTCCCTTGTGTCGTAAGCCCCTTCTCATGATATTTCAGTGATTTTCGACAAGTCTGCTTAAGCAAATTAGGGAAGATTTTAGCATCAGTGACATTAGATAAACTCAGCTCTGCTGCGACATTTTCGTGAGTACTGGTTTCTACTTCTAGATGCAGTTTTCTCCAGACTCTACGCTTTGCGTCAGTGCTATGTTTCTTGACTTTCCATTTCTCCTCACCGTAAACCTTGAGGCCAGTAACTTCTATTGCTAGGTGCTGAATTACACCTCTGGTTTTAGTTTTAAATGAAACTTCAACATCTTTAGTTCTCCTACTTATACAACTACAATGTGGGCAGGTTAGAGGAATATTCGCCAACTTGAACAACGAATCGATAAACCCATGCAATGCTCTTAATGGTATTGAGTATATTCGCTTTATCATCAGCGCTGTAGTTATGGCTAGTTCGCTGAGCCTGCGAGGTCTACCACGTTTATTCTGTTTGCTTTGTTTCCATTCTCTTATTGCTTCTTCATTAATCCACAAAGTGAGAGAACCACGGTAATCAGGGCTTGATACTGTTTGCAGTTAGATGTTTTGTACCGAGGCTTCGGCATAGAGCTACGATGACTAACAGGTGTTGCCGATCAGATCGTAAGTTCCTAATTTAGCTCGATCGAATTATGCAACAAAGCCTTTATGAAGGTGGGATGAATTGGTTTGATGTATACGAATGGACTGAGTAGATTAAGACAATCTATAATGAATTTTCGTCCTTAAGCAGCTAGGTATAATTATGGGTTTACATGATTCCATTATGACTGTAAACCCATAGTCAAGATCAAACCTAAAGAAGACTTGGAATAACAGGTATAATATTTAATTTAAGCACAAAATCAGAGTCGTAATAATCATTTTTAATTATGGAATACTCAGCACCTATCTGAAACTTTGTTGGTATGTCACCGATCTTATCCATCCAAGCATAAGAAAGCCCTACTGGAACATTCCACTTCTCTCCCTCACGATTAGCATCATAAGTTATAGTCGGTGCGAAACCTATTGATCGACCACCACCTAGTTCATACCAATTAAATAGGGAGATCTGAGCATGACTTTTCTTCTCTTCTTCAGAGTCGTGATCAATACTCCACCAATATTGTGTCAAAGCACCCGACAAAAATTTCTCATTTGGTTTATAGACACTTAAAAATGAAACACCTGCTTCCCATACGTCATCACCTAGTGCATCATCTGTGTTCGTTGGAATAATGAACGTTGGGCCTAAACCCCAAGTTAATTTTGACTCTTTGTTTGGTGATAGCATCAGTGGCAATTGCATATTACCTAGACCAAACTCTTGATCTGTATCTAGATAAGTATTGGAACCTGACTTATAAGTTTCACCCGGCACTGGTTGTCCTAAGAAAACAGGTAATACTGGACGAGATAATAGTTTAATATCGTCATTAATAGTAATGGGCATAATTGGTTCGATAAGAATCGATGCTCCCCACTCAGAACCTTCTAGCGAATCACCTGAATAACTGTTCAATTGAAAAGCCGTAAACATAGCCCAAATATCAGATGTTGGATCATTTAATTTTTGGGATGTTTCACTAGCAGTCATATCTGCATACGCCGAAACTGATAAGCCTGCTGAAAGCAAGGCTAGCAAAAGTGTTTTTTTCATTTTTCGCCTATTAAATCTTGAGACTTCAACTAATTAAATTAGTTAACTCATTATTGGTTAAAAATTAAATTAAATTAAATTCAGACAACCTGATATGAAATTAATTTAGAACAACTCATTATCCAATTGAATATTACAATATACACCCAATTGATGAGTTAGATTTAACCATAGGCAGATAAAATGAGTTCATATTTCGAGCATACAGTTCTGATATCGACTCGATTGATTCCTTAAATGTGAGTATGCCAAAACTAACTTACCACTTTGCATTTTAGCTCCAATGTATCAGTTTTCGGGGAGTACTTACGCCACGTTAAGACGTGAGTGAACGTTTGTCACATTTGGAGTGAAGCGAAAATGGCACGCGTTTACGAGTCAGACTTAAATGCTTTGTATGCGCACGTATAGAATGTATGCTGAAAAAAACGCTGGCATAGAAGACGTTACGATGCACTGACAAAGACCCCAATCAATGCAAAGATAGCGACTAAACCAAAGATTTTGAAAACAAATTTATCTAACTTAAATGGCTCTTTCTCTTTGGACTGATCCAATACAGCTGCTTTCTTTGCTTTATGTATAGTGCTTTCTCTAGACGAAGCCTCTTGTCTTGCTTTCTTTCGAGACTCTTCTACTAGCTCTTGAGCAACTTTTGCCTCATCAACGATTGATTCGGCTCTCAGCTGAATATAAATACTTTCAACTTTAGCTTCTTCGCCACCACTCAAAGCCTTAGCTTTAGTCCATAACCCAACTCTTCTCTGATCTTGAGTTATTTCCTGAGCTACCTGTTCATAGACCCACTCTTCAAATATTCTCTGCTTCGATTTTTTATTTTTAGTCAATAAACTCATAAGATAACCAAGATTTTTACCCGTTTTATTGACGAAAAGAATAACTAATATTCAAGTAGATTTCATGTGGTATATTCTGGACTTGTGCTATCAACACCCACTTTAAGGGGGGAGTGAGCGTGCGTCATGTTTGAGCGAAGTGAGTTCGGCACGCGTTCAAGAATCCCTCTTGAAGCGTTTGTTAGTTGCTTTCTCTACAATAGCTGAACAGAGGTCTGCACACTTTGAAAAGATGTATTCAAAAGGCAAATCTCTATTATTTGACCTAACTTCAAACCCATTTGGATTTGCTTCCACAATATCTCCATACACTGACTCACAAACAACAGTAATGGAAACCCCATCAAGTATATCTCTGCTCTTAACTGGAATAGTGTACCTATACATAACCTCACTAGAAGAAGCACTAACGCAAAAAGGTAACGATGTTGAAACATCTTTTCTTTGAGGCAATTTATCTTCGATTATCTTCGAAAAGTCATTGAAATGGGTAACTTCAATAACTTCATTTTCTAAGTGCAGTGTGATTTTTTTGAGAATAGCAACGCCATTGCCGTCGTTAATTAACTTAAACTCTCGAGTTAACCATTCGTCGCGAACATCTACAGAGAAATAAGTATGAATAATTGGTAGCAACTCTTTTCTATTGTGCTGTCTCTGAACAAAAAGTGTTGTACAAGCAACAATTAATGCCAGTAAAACTAAGAATGTTTCCATTATTTCTCCGAATTTTGATTAGCAATTACGTAGCTTTATAACAGTTCTAGTCATATCGAGGAATCAAAGCCGAAAGACTGCATTCAGACTCATTGGATGAATTATTTGTAATTATAAAATTCGAGTTTAAGACATAAGCCATTGTAATTATTGCATTATTTCATATCACCCTACGATTTTAGGTGTTCCTACCTAATGGTAAGATGTTGAAATTAAAAGAATAAAAAGGGATCAGAGTCAAACTCAGATCCCCCATAACTTATCAGCCTAGCCTAAGAAGCCGGTTTAATTGCTTCCCGATAAATCGTTACGTCGCTTAGTTTAGAAGTGACTTAACATATTCCGCTAGAGCAGGCTCTTGGCAGTTTGCGAAGAAACATTCTTGGAATTGAACGCTACCAACCGCCGTTTTTACAAGCTCTTGTTCAATCGCCTTAAGACCTTCAACCGTATCTTTTGCTACAGCTGATTTTACGTTGTACAAAATTGCAGCATTACGTTGTTGCGGCTCTGCACGTTCAAGTGGGTAGCCTTGACCACGCTCACCTGTAAATGTTTTTTCAAAGATATAACGAACATTCAGCTCACCAGCCCAGCCAAAACCTTTAGCAAATGCCAGTGAAAGTGCATTGCCATTATTGATTTGGTTAAACAAGAACGCATCCGATGGTTCTAGGCAGTAACCACACACGACTCCGGCATGTAGGTTACATGACATCATCGCCCCTTGACCTGTGCCACAGCCTGTAACTACAAAATCAACGGCTTTTGAATTTAGAAGAATGCTTGCCATAATACCTAGGTGAATGTAAGTCAGTTGATGATCATTCTCATCCGTCATACCTACGTTAAAAACATCATGACCAAGGCCAGAAGCTACATTATTAAGCTCGCTTGCAACCATCGCGCTTTTTGCCGCTTGGCTGTTTTCCATCATTAGTGCAATTTTCATTATTTTTCTCCCAAATTCTTATCGTGCTAACCAGCCGCCATCAACTGCTAGCGTGTAACCGTTAACATACGCTGCTGCATCTGAAGCTAGGAATACAACAGGACCACTCAGATCCTCTGGTGCCCCCCAACGCTCAGCAGGAATACGCGCTAGAATTTCAGAATTACGCGCTTCATCAGCACGAAGCGCAGCCGTGTTATCTGTTGCCATATACCCCGGTGCAATCGCATTAACATTAATGTTGTGCTTAGCCCATTCGTTTGCCATTAAACGAGTTAGACCCATAACAGCACTCTTAGATGCTGTGTATGACGGAACACGAATACCGCCTTGGAAAGAGAGCATGGAAGCAATATTAATGATCTTGCCACCAGTCTTTTGCTTGATGAACTGTTTAGCCACTGCTTGCGAGAAGAAGAATACCGTCTTTGAGTTAATGTTCATTACGTCATCCCAATCTTTTTCAGTAAAATCAACTGAGTCAGCACGACGGATGATGCCAGCGTTATTTACAAGAATATCGATCTGTCCAAATTCATTAACTGCAGATTCAACAATTTCACCAATAGAAGACTGATCAAATAGATCCGCTCGAACATCAAGGAACTTTTTATTTTGTTCTTCTACAAGTTTCATTGTTTCTGTCGGCTCTGATACGTTTACACCAACAATGTTACAACCAGCAGCAGCTAGAGATACCGCCATCGCCTGACCTAAACCTGTATTACAGCCAGTAACAATTGCAACTTTACCATTCAAATCAAATTTATTATTAATCATATATTTCACTTAAGATATTATTTATACAACAACTGAAAACTCGCTAATCAGCGTGTGTTTTCCAGCTTTTAGCTTTGTTAGAAGAAAAGGTACCGATGATCTTGGGTATACAATATTCGTATGTATACGAACTGAAGATAAAGGCTCTTTTTCATATTCATCAAGACTGAGAATACCTGATTTCTCATTGCCTACCACAATAGATACTGAAGTAAATTCATCATTTTTAGTAATAATATTTGGCTCTTCATACCAGTGACCAATCGCAAAACCACTTTCAGAAACCCAAGCATCTTCCGTTAATTCAAATGTGTGTTTTCTAATACTAAGACCGTTATCTAATACCGTTATTTCTGTCTCTACGTTAATCTGACCTGTAGTCCAATTTGTTTTAATTACGTTATTCTTAATCTTGGTTTCATTATTTTTATGGCGCATTTGCCAGTTAATTCCTGAATCAAAGCTGAAAGCAAGAATGTTATCTCCAAAGCTCAAAGAATCTGCATAAAGTAATGAATGAGTATCTAGACCAGTCCATGTTGTATATGCAAATTTATTATATTTGTCCTTTTGAAATAACGTATTTATTGGCCCCGAAAAGTGAACAATTGACTCACCGTTTATTCGTTGAGCTACGCTCTGACTACATGGCATAGAATAAACATCATCTTCAATGGTCATTGGTAGTGCATCTGATTGCCAAAACTCAGAATCATCAGGCAGACATAATGGGATAAATGCTTTCATACACCAGTAAGGAGATGTTGGAGAGTTATAAGTCTCACACATCATTAAGTTCGGATATGAATAGCCACGAGTCAAAAGTCCCTCATCGTCAAATATTGGCTTGTCTGACCATACTTTTATTTGCCGTTCCCAAATACCTTTGACTTCTCTTAGTTTTCGCGGTTCGAACTCAACAAGAGCTAATGCACCCCAAAATGCAGCAGTAGCAAAGCGATAAACCATTGAACGACCTAATGGCAATACTTCACCTTTGTCTGAGAACCAGTACTTGAATGGTTCAAAAAAAGATTGAGCTCTTTGCTTAAAAACAGCCGTCAATCTTGGGTTGGCATTTTTTACAAAGGTTGAGTAAAGAATGCCGTAATAGTGCAATGCGTAACCACCATAGTGATCAACCGTATTAACGTCACCGTCACCGTACCAACCTTCACCTAGATACCAGTTCTCAATTTTCTCAAAGTACTGATCTTGAACCTCTTGATTAACAAGGTCATGGCGCCCAACATTTTTTAGCCCCTCTTGCACTAAGATAGTGAAGAATAACCAGTTATTTTGAGGCATGGTTTTGTATTGGACTCTAGCCAGCCAACTAACCAAGTTATCCTTTTGCTTGTCCGTCAAAGGGGTGTAACTAAACTCTGGCAATGCGACTAACAAAAAGCCAATGACGGCCATTTCGACCGAGCGTTGGTCGTGATTACCTACATGCCCCCAAAAGTTTGCGTGTTCAGGGTCAGTCCCTTCAATAATGGCTTTCTGGATTAACGGCCAATGCTCAAACTCACCACCACCTAAAGTTAAAGGAATAATCCCCCACAAAGGTCGTACTGCACCCTCTAATGAACTAGCTTTCATGTCGAACCATGCACCGCCCGTTCCAAAGTCGATAAGAGAGCTCTGCTTTTGATAATAGGGAACTAGCGGCTCAAACATATCATTGACTAAGTTTTGATAGTCTTGCTTTGTTTTTAGTTCGTTATTATTAAATGGATTTTTCATAATTTAATTTAACCCAAAGAATCTAGGCAGTGCTAATGACAACACTGGGAAGTATGTAATTAATATCAAGCCAATAATTTGCACTAAGAAAATAGGTAACAAAGGTTTAATTACACTAGTGATTTTTTCACCAGTAATACCACATGAAACAAATAACACTGTCCCAACAGGTGGTGTCACAACGCCCATAGATAGGTTGTAAACCATAATCACCCCGAAATGCACAGGGTCAACACCTAACCCAGTCACAATTGGATATAGAATCGGTGTGAAGATTAATAGTGCTGGTGACATATCCATGAACACACCAACGATTAACAGTGTGATATTAATTAATGCCAAAATTACATATTTATTATCACTAAATCTGATTAACATTTCTGCCACTGTGTCTGGAATAAAGGCAAATGTCATACTCCAGCTCATTACACTCGAACAAGCAATTAGAAATAAGATGACGGCAGAACTAATTGCAGAGTCATAGAGAATTTTAGTCAAACTCCTAAGAGTAATTGTCTTGTAAAAAACTGATAGTAATAAGCTATATGCTACAGCAATACCCGATGCTTCAATTGCAGTAAATACACCACCAATGATGCCTCCTATCACAACAAATATAAGCATCAAACTTGGCAGCGCACCCCAGAGTACATTTAGGAAACTATTTAAATCAATTGAGGCCTTTGATACTGGATAATTATTCTTCTTCGCATAGATTGCAGCAACAATCATCACACTAAGGCCAATGATAATCCCTGGAACATAACCTGCTAAGAATAGAGCTGCGATTGACGCCCCGCCCCCTGTGATCAGAGAATAAACAATAAATACACCGGTTGGCGGGATCAACATACCTGCAATTGATGAAGCGGCGTTTACTGCCGTGCTAAATGGCATATCATAATTTTTCTCTTTTGCCATTGGAGTAATAATGCCTCCGATCGCTGTTGCAGCGGCAATCGCTGAGCCAGAGAGCGATCCGAACAACATATTCGCAACGATATTTGTCTGCCATAAGCTGCCTGGAATTCGACGTCCAATCAACATTGCAAAGTTAATCAGTCTTCTCGCGATACCGCCTTGGTTCATAATGTTGCCAGCAAGGATAAAGAACGGTAATGCAAGGAAACCAAAGTTATTCAATGATGCAAATAATGTTTCACCTGTTGTACTTACCAACTCTGAAATGTTCATTTGCAAACTCAGAGTCATTAAACCCGCAATACCTAAACCAACAGCAATTGGTGTACCGATCAGCAAGAAAAAGAAGAATGCCATGAACAATACGAAGAAAGAAATCAGCTCAATATTGTCCTCTATATACCCCATCGTAAAATCGTTAGACTTCAAGCTTGAGTAACCAAAGATTAGAAGCCCTAATATGATTGATACTGCGATCGTTTTAAATCTATTCTTGCTATTTTTAGTAAATAGATTGCTTAACTTAATTAAATAAGAGACACAGATTACTACACCTAGTATGATAATCACGGATTGCAATAGACCCTGATTCATTTTTAGGATTGGTGTAAACGATTGATTATCAAGACCAATCACACCACTATAAGCGACAATACCACCAAAGAAAATTGATGTGACAATCGTGATAATAACTAATGTATCTTGACTATCTTCTGATATTTTATCTAGAATAATTGGCAAATTAAGGTGTTTAGCTTGTAAGAAACAAACTGACGCACCTAAAAGACCTAGCCAAATTAACATATAAGTGAGTAGTTCTGAAGATACATTACTTGGTGAGTTTAGTATATATCGACAAAATACTTGATATACAATCAAAACACTCATTAGACCTAAAGTAAAAACCAAAATTGGCTTTAAAGATTGATTAATTATTTTACCAAACTTATCAAATAATGAAGAGTCTCTTTTCTCTTCAATAACATTACCATCCATCATTACGAACTCTTATTTTTATAATGAGAGGTCGAGTTTAGCCGACCTCATTTATATATGTTAATAGATTATAAATCTCTACCTTGAAGAGCAAAGATAACGTTCAGTAAATCTTTCTTTTTAGGGTCATTCAGTGCATTTTGGTACATTGGTTGAACAGCTTCGACAAACGGCTCAATATCTACTTCATTAATCTTCACACCAAGCTTTTCGATGCCAATTTGTTCAGATTTAGCCATAGTATCATCAACGAATGAAAGTGATTTCTTGCTCACCTTTTCAAACTCATCAAATACAACCTTTAGATCATCTGCGGAAACTTTCGATTTGAATTTGTCACTAATAAGAACATAATCACTTAAACGAGTATGGTTAGTATGTGTGCCAAATTTTGTCACCTCGCCGTATTTAATTTCCCAAAGTGCAGCAACACCGCCCTCTGCACCATCAATAACGCCTTGTTGTAGTGCTGGGTACACTTCACTGAAGGCCATTGGAGATGGAACAGCGCCAAATGATTCAAGCATTTTGATGTAGTTATCACTACCCATTGTGCGAATCTTCATTCCTTTTAGGTCATCAATCGTTTTGATTTCCTTGGATGTCATGATTCCACGGAAGCCATTACTAAGAAAACCTAGTGGGTTTAGTTTTTTTGATGACAATGCTTCGTCGACTTTAGCTTTTACCGTATCATCAAACATTGTCTCACTGTATTCATCTAAGCTTCTAAAAATATAAGGTAAGTTCAAAACACCCATTTCAGGAGCAATGTTTTCAAGCGTTGCTGTATTGGTCATGCCAACAGAAATAACACCACTTTGTACTTTCTTTAGGTAATCACCTTGACTGCCTAGTGTGCCGTTCCAAAATATTTTGAATTTCACACGACCATCTGTTTTTTCTTTTACATTATCAGAGAACTCTTGTAATAGAACACCTGGAGCGCCATCACTTGGGATATTCGTTGCAAACTTATACACTTTTGCACTTGCTGTACCTGTAAACGCTAAGCAAATACTAGCAAGGAGTAGGGATTTTTTAAGATTAGACATTTTGTTTCCTTTTTTTATTTAAGATTATTCAATTACCAAAACAGTTTATTATGGCCAAGTGCTCGCAAAACGGCCTCAAAATAGTAGTAATCACCATACGGAAGCATAGCGTTTGCTAAAAACTCTTTATCTAATTGATGTGCTTGGTGAACATAAGACGCAGAATCTGACAACAACCCTTGAGCTTCTTTATTATCAGTTAAGTCATAGTTGTTTCTTAATGCTAGAAGCATTTTTTCACCGAACTTACGATACTTTTCAGCTAAGTCAGTTTTACCTTGTTTTTCCAACACTTCAGAGAGCAGGTATAAACCAGCTGCTGTAATTGAACCGGCAGACGTATCTTTATATTGTTTATCTTCTTTTGGCAGACGGTAATCCCAGATGGGTACTAAGTCATCCGTGATATTTTCCATAACGAAGTCTGTTAGCTTCATACTCATTTCTGAGTAACGCTCATCACCTGTTAATAGCGCCATTTGAGCAAACCCGTGGATAGCCCATGCTTGGCCACGAGACCAGCAAGACTCATCAGCATAACCTTGGAAAGTTTTACCTGCGATTGGTTGGTTTGTCTTCGTATCGAAGTCATAAGTATGATAGGTACTAAAATCATCACGAACTAAGTATTTTAGCGATGTTTCAGCTTGTCGAATCGCCACTTCTTTGTATGACTCAATATTGGTTTCCGAGTATGCCCACATCAGCAAAGAGAGGTTTTGCATACAATCGATAATGATTTTGCCTTGAACTAGCTCAGCATGTGCTTGGTCTTCTGTACCTGCAGTCCAAGCAACTAAATAGTTACCATTCCAGTTGAAGCGACTACGTAGTGCATCAGCAGCTTTCAGAGCAAGATTACGAGCTGTTTCATTGCCCGTTAATTTGTAATCAGCTACCGCGGTTAATGAGAATTCAAAACCCAGATCATGGTTCAGCCACATTGGATTGTTTAGGATTTCTCCAAAATGCGCATAACGCATACGCGCCATATTTTTGTACTCTTGCTTACCAGTCAGCATGTAAGCTAGCCACAGTTCACCAGTCCAAAATGAGTCCGTCCAGAAATAATCTTCTTTTGGATATTGCCACGTGAAATCTTCCGGACCAGCTCCAATCATTGGATTACGATTGCCAATGATTGGTGCATTGCGCTCGATACTCTCTAGAATATCATTTTTAATTTCCGTTAATTCTTTAAACATAAACTCTCAACTTAACTAACTTTCAACAAATTACGCTGTTTCGATGGAGGGTACTTTAAACAACGGAAATCCAAAAAAACGTGATCTACAACACGCAAAATGTAACAACTCATTCAAATGATTTGTTTCATTAGTTATAAAATCTAGGTCGTGATGCAGGTCATATAGAAAGAGAATAACGAAATGAGTATTGAACGCATTGCTCAGATAGCAGGGGTTTCTAAAGCCACCGTTTCAAGAGCGATAAACAACCCATCAATAGTAAAACCAGAAACCGTAGAAAAAGTTAATAAAGCGCTTGAGGAAATCTCTTATAAACCAAGGATAAAAAAGACTTTATCGGTAAATATTTACTTCAATAAAATTTCGCTTGTCATTCACTCATCAGTACTACAACCACATAGTTTCTATTTTACAATCTATGAACACTTAAAAAATGAAGCTAAAAAATTTGGATTGACTATCGAAACTATTATAATGAGATCAGATAATGAAATTTCTTCCGCTATCAAGAAGGTCAAGAACTCTGAAACAGTTATTATTGCAGGTATAACCAATACTGAGCTCAACAATATTGCGTTTGAGTTGAATATCCCCACAGTCATGATTAACTGCTTTGATGACTTAATGAGGCTGAGCAGTATAAGTCCTGATTACGAGCTTGGTGGTTACCTACTAGGTAAGGCAACCGTGAATAATGGTTATAGAAAACCAAAGATATTAACAACAATCCCTCGTTTAACTATCCAACAAAGAGTTGATGGATTCTTCCGAGCAATGAAGATGGAGGAAATTAGCTTTGAATATGCAAGAGATGTAATAGATATTCGTACTTATGCCGACACTACAACGTTGGAACTGATGAATAACGATACCGCTGGACAAGATTTCGGCAGTAGTTTAATTATGGATAAAATTGTTGAATCTGGTGTTTTTGATGATTGTGATGTCGTCTTTTGTATTTGTGATTTAATGGCTATATCTTTGATTCAATCTTTGAAATCAAAGAACATTTCTGTTCCAAAGGACATTGCTGTTGTTGGGTTTGATGACCTAGAGATCTCGTCTTTAGTGACACCATCCTTAACAACGATTCGACCAGCATATGAAAGCCTTGCAAAGTCAGCCATCTACAAACTCATCCACTTGAGTAATGACGTTCAAGAGCCAACTGTTCGTTCATATACCGAAGTTAGTTACATAGAAAGAAAGTCCTTATAGGTTCACTTTCTCAGCTATATTCGAATATTCATCCTGATTTCAGATAATAAGTGCGACATTCATGGAAAGGTGTAGAAGAGGAAGCCAACTGCTGAAAGTGGTACGCTCTTCTCGCCAAAGAAACAAGCAGTACTACCATGAATTATCAACAGTTGACCGAGGGCAGAAGATACCAGATTTCAGCTCTTTTGGAACGGGGAATTTCGGTTTCTGAAATGGCTTTGTTGCTTAAATCGATGGAACTAAATCAAGAAGCTACGATCTGATCGGCTACAGCCATCAATCATCGTATCCTCATTCCTAAACCTCGTTACAAAACAACTAACTGGAAGCAGTACAATAAAGCCTTAATCAACCGTGGCTCTCAGACATTTTGGATTGATGAGGAAGCGATAGCCGAGTGGAAGCAAAACAAACAAGGCAAGCGTGGTAGACCTCGCCGATTCAGCGACTTAGCCATTACTACCGCTCTGATGGTGAAACGCGTTTTCTCTATGCCATTGAGAGCGCTGCAAGGTTTTCTAGACTCAGTATTTAAGCTGGCTAACATCCCGCTTGTTTGCCCACACTATATCTGTATGAGCCGTCGAGCTAAGGAAGTTGAGGTTTCATTCAAAACTAAAACCAGAGCTGCGATACAACACTTAGCCATTGACGCCACTGGTCTCAAGATTTATGGCGAAGGTGAATGGAAAGTCAAGAAGCATGGTACTGACAGGAAGCGTAGGGTTTGGCGTAAGCTACATATCGCAGTAGATACCAACACCCACGAAATAGTCGCAGCAGAGCTGAGCTTATCTAACGTAACCGATGCCGAAGTGCTTCCCAACTTGCTTAAGCAGACACGTTGAAAAATCATGGAGATATCAGGTGATGGCGCTTATGACACAAGGAATTGCCATGATGCCATACGGCTCAAGCGAGCTGTTCCGCTCATCCCGCCAAGAGAAGGAGCAGCCTTCTGGGAACGAGGGCATCCTCGTAACTTAGCAGTAGGTTGTCAGAAGCTCTACGGCTCCAATAAGAAGTGGAAAAAGCGGTATGGTTATCATAAGCGCTCTCTGTCAGAGACTGCAATGTACCGAGTAAAACAGCTGCTAGGTGGGAAATTAAGCCTAAGAAATTACAATGCTCAGGTTGGCGAGGCTTACGCTATGATCAAAGCGCTGAACAAGCTTACAGGGTTTGGTATGCCTGAAACTCAGTATATTGTTTAAGGACTGGTCAACATGGGGCTACCATGTCTTCTCACTGAATTAAGCAACAAAGCCCTTTGAAACACTAGAGAAACTCTGTGACTACTTAGGGTGTACAGTTGGGGAACTACTAGAGGTTAGAAAGGAGCAAGAAGATTAGTTTTTCTTATACGATTCCAGAAGTCGTACTTTAGGCCATTTTGAGCCATACGGATCCATAATGTAACTATGGTCTCACTGTGGTCTCAATTTGGTCTCAACTCATTTTCGTCTATAAACAGAAAGATAAAAAATTAGTAGCAGAAACACAAAATCACGCAATTAAGCGTGTTATTTCAATCAGTTGAATTGGGTAACTATAGAGAATAGATTGGAGCGTACTACGGGAATCGAACCCGTATCATCAGCTTGGAAGGCTGAGGTAATAGCCATTATACGAAGTACGCACTTTGTGGAACGAGATTTACTATGCCACAACCATCTAAAAAGGGAAACCTTTTTTATATATCAATGGTTTAAGTGGTTAAAGATGAGCCAAATAGCTCGATAAGTGTGATATAGATATAAAAAACGGCATGGTGGGACTCCATGCCGTTTGTTTTAGACAGAATAAAACCTAAGGATTACTTAGCTTCGCTTTGTAGCTTTACGAAGTAATCGAAGATTACTGGTACATCGTTGTTTGCAAGACCAGAATCTACTGCTGCTTGTAGGCTCTTAGAAGTACCTTCAGCGATTAGAGATTGAGTACCTAGGTCAGAAACCATCTCTAGGAAGTAACCAAGGTCTTTGTTTGCGTTAGCAATTGAGAAACCTAGCTTCTCTTCACCGTCTACAGCGTAGAACTTACAGAACTGCATGAATGGTGAGTTAGAAGGGCCTGCAGACATGATGTCGAACAGTTGTTGACCGTCTACGCCTGCTAGTTTCGCAACAGCGAATGCTTGAGACATAGTTGCAACAGTCGTCATACCCATGAAGTTGTTCACAAGTTTAGTTGTGTGACCTGCACCTAGTGCACCTAGGTGGAATACGTTCTCGCCTTGCTCATCAAGAACTGGCTTAACTTTGTTGAACGTTTCGATGTCGCCTGCTGCCATGATGTTTAGAAGACCATCTTTAGCGTGTGCTGGAGTACGGCCTAGAGGAGCATCAATCATGCCTGCGCCTTTCTCAGCTAGGTCAGCACCAATCTTCTTAGTAGAAGCTGGGATAGACGTACCGAAATCGATTAGCGTTTTGCCTTCAGACATACCCGCTAGGATACCTTCGTCGCCGTATACTACTTTTTCTACAACAGCAGATGTTGTTAGACAAAGCATTACGATGTCGCTTTTCTCTGCTAGCTCTTTACCAGTGCTTACTGCAGTAGCGCCACGCTCTACACATACAGCTACAGCGTCAGCGTTAAGATCCATTACGTTAAGCTCATAACCGCGCTTTTGTAGGTTCTCAACCATGTTGCCGCCCATAAGGCCTAGGCCGATGAAGCCGATAGTAGGTTTAGTCATTTTTGTCTCCAAATGCGTTATTGTATGATTATATGGCTTTAGCTTATTACCATATCATCATCAGATCAATCATAAATTTCAGTGAGAGGCGCAATAGAGTCTCGTTTTGTGATCCTCGACGAGGCTTGATTCCCTGCCTAAAGCGTTCTCGATAAAAGTCTTCTCATGTTTATAACTCGCTAATCATTGTCATCGTTGAAAAATCATACAACTTTGACGTAATCCATAGTGACTTATATAAAGGTAGAGAAGGAAGCCAGTCAGTCTCCCTGACTGGCTTAGTGATAAGTTGCTAGTGAACGGTTAGTCCTGGCTAGCGAGTTCCTGCTTTGGGTTCTTTGCCGCGTTAACCAGTAGTACACCAACGACTAGGACAATCGAGCCACATAGTAGGAACAACATACGTCCTGTTGGTTCATTCGGAATCAGCGCCATCGCCAAGATACCAAAACCTGCTGTGCTGATTAGTTTACCTAGCATGCCACGTTGCTTAGTATCTAGGTTTTGCTGCTCTGCACTGTCTGCCACGATTGGCGTGTTCCAGTTCTCAAATAGCTTCTCAACTTCCGCTTCACGCTCAGGTGTACGACCTTTGAATACCAGCGTTGTTGCTAGGAAGAAGCCACCTGTAAACACAACGTGTGCTGCAAGGCTAAGTGCGACTTTCAAGTCAGACCATTCACGGCCAGTTAGTGCTTGCTCTAGGCCAAACCAGTTTTGGATGTCTTCTGCTTGTAGAGAGATACCAAAGATGTAAGAAACGATACCACCGACGACTAGTGTTGCCCAACCAGCCCAGTCTGGAGTCTTGCGAACCCACATACCAAGTAATACAGGAATCAACATTGGGAAGCCGATTAATGCACCGACATTCAGTACGATATCGAATAGGCTTAGGTGACGTAGTGAGTTGATAAACAGACCGATACCGATGATGAGGAAGCCCATCATGATAGTCGTTAGCTTACTTACGACTACTAGCTCTTTTTGCGACGCCTGAGGGCGTACGATAGGGCTGTAGAAGTTCATTACGAAGATACCAGCGTTACGGTTTAGACCCGAGTCCATTGAAGACATGGTCGCTGCGAACATTGCTGACATCAGTAGACCAACCATACCTGCTGGCATTACGTTCTGTACGAATGCAAGGTAAGCTGCGTCACCACCCACACTGCCGTATTGGTCAGCAAAATCAGGCATGAATGCTGCCACATACCAAGCTGGTAGGAACCAAATCAGTGGGCCAATGATCATAAGTACACAAGCAAGACCTGCTGCTTTACGTGCGTTCTCACTGTCTTTTGCACATAGGTAACGGTACGCGTTAATGCTGTTGTTCATTACACCAAACTGCTTGATGAAGATGAATACCACCCATAGTACGAAGATGCTTGCGTAGTTTAGGTTGTTACCCATGAAGAAGTCGCCTTCAAAATTGGTAACAATGTTCGTGATACCACCACCGTGGAAGTATGCTGCAATCGCACAGGTAATGGTAACGGCCATGATAACTAGCATCTGCATGAAGTCAGACGCAACAACCGCCCAAGAGCCACCTGTTACCGCCATTAGCATCAATACCAGACCGGTCACAACAATCGTTGCTTCCATTGGGATGTTGAATACTGCAGCAACAAAGATTGCAAGACCATTTAGCCAGATACCCGCGGAGATCAAGCTGTCTGGCATGCCTGCCCAAGTGAAGAACTGCTCTGAAGTCTTACCAAAACGTTGGCGAATCGCTTCAATTGCCGTTACAACACGAAGTTGACGGAACTTCGGAGCGAAGTAGATGTAGTTCATGAAGTAGCCAAATGCGTTGGCCAAGAATAGGATTACAACGACGAAACCGTCACTGAATGCGCGTCCTGCAGCTCCTGTAAACGTCCATGCTGAAAATTGCGTCATGAAGGCGGTAGCACCTACCATCCACCATAACATCTTGCCTCCCCCACGAAAGTAATCGCTCGTGGAAGTTGTAAACTTTCTGAACATCCAACCGATGGCGATCAAAAAGAAGAAATAGGCAAGAACAACAAGGGTATCAATAGTCATTTTTTCAGCCTTTAAAGTGTGATTATTAACTGGGTACTAGATTAACCTTTTATGAATTAATTTGTACTACAATATGCTTTTATTGTGATCCAAACCAAGAGGTTTTGTCATTCCTAAAAACATGACAAAGCCCTGACAATAAAGGCTGAGAGGAGTGATCGCAGCTCGAGCAGCGTTCATAAATTGTTACTTTTGAACACCCAATTGTCATACCATTTAAATTATATAATTATCAGCAACTTACACCAAAGCACCGCTCAACAACGTAGTACCTATCCCATAACCACCTTTATGGGATGGAAATCAAACATTAGAAGTGATTATAGATAATGTTATCAAACCGAGATGTTCACCTTGTGAGACTTATTGCTGTTCCTATTCATAGTTTGTTCAAATTCAACAAAGAATAGCTCAGAAATGGCCAGTTAAATCGTACTTATAGGACTCCACACCATCATCTTATTGAAAAAGGAAGTATGACAATTACAGTTGAATGAAGCTCAAGACGGGATAATGATCAGAACCTTTAATTTCAATAAGAGATCGGCGCGAGCACAATATGGCTTGGGCTTTCTGTTCTCCTTTGAGCCACAAGTGGTCAATCGCAATCCCGAGCAAGGGCAAGCGAATACCAAAATAGTCTTCAAGACGTTGATTGACCATCGACCAACTGCGTACTGGAATGCTTTGATGATCTTTGAGGGTTTGTTTGTACCTTGGGGACATTGAAGAGAGGTTGAAGTCACCAGCAACTAAGGAACGTTCAGTCACGGCTTTAGACACTTGGTACTCTACGAGATTGATCATACTGTTTCTATCACGCCACAGGCTTTGACTTCTTGGAGACGGGGGATGGGCAAAGAACACTGACACATCAATTCCCTCTTTCGGCTGCCAAACACCTTGGATCAAATTCCCTCCATAAGAAGCCCGTTCGATTTGAAGCCCATAAAGCAGCGCTTTACTGAGGATAAACACATTGGAGGGATACCCTATGTTCTCTTGTCCGCCAAAACGATGAGGATATAGTGCAAATAAGGGGCTGAACTGCTCGGCATGTTCAGGGGAGGCTTCATTAAGCACAACCAAGTCAGGCTGTTTTTCAGCGATAGATTCAACAAACTGCTCTAAGTTGTCGTTATTGAATGCTAAGTTATATTGAACGATAGAAAGTGGCGAAGAGCACTGCTGCTGAACAATTTTGTTAAATGGCGGCGTGAAGTAGTAAAAACTCATTGTAACAAGCAGACTCGCTGCAATTGATAACTTATCTTTGAGATAAAAGCTAAACAACACAATTACAGCAAACAAATAAAGCATAAACGCAGAAACAGATATGATGTTCTCTGCCCACCAATAGTCGTACTTCCACCAACACATGAGCCAAATGGCTAGCGTGGCGAGTAACAACAACCTAAGCATATTCTGAGTATACAAAGCCTTGATGATAGTTCGTTTCCTGTCGTGGCCGTTTCTTTAAAGATTAGACCAATTTTTCAAACGAATTCCGAAACGAAAAAGACCTTACCGAAAAGGTAAGGTCTTCAACGACGATTCCAAAGCTAAAAACGACAGGAATAAGCTTTAGATTGTCTTAATTTCGACGGTTCAAACGCTCAGTAGAGCGATTAAACGAAGTCCTTACGCATAGGCGTGAAGTTGTCGATCAGGATACCTTTTTCAAGACACGTTGCACCGTGCATGATGTTTGGCTCTTTATAGATAGTATCGCCCGCTTCAACAATCTTAGTTTCTTCACCAACGGTGAACTCAAACTTACCAGAAACAACGTAAGTCAGCTGCTCATGTGGGTGCTTGTGCATTGCTGCTACAGTACCAGTGTCGAAATGAACTTCTACAGTCATGATGTTTTCGCTGTAAGCCATAACCTTACGCTTTAGACCGCCACCCATATCTTCAAGAACAACGTCTTTATTGAATACGTACATAATTTTAAACCTTTTCGTTATGTGACCAGCGCAGACTCGCTGCTTTCAAGCAAGATGTCGCGATGGATAATTCATTAATTAGTAGAGAGAGCCCTCGCTAGGGAAAAACGACTAACACCCAGCGAGGGCTTTTAAACTCGAACGACTCGATTAAAGCTCGATCGACACTGTCTCACCATCAACTGATAGCAGCAGCGTGTTACCTTCGATTTTATGAGACACTTTTACTTGCTCGCCTTTATTTCTGTTCGGAACAAGAAGCGTCAAGATGTTGTGCTCTTTCGATGGCTTGAATTCAACTTCAACGTGACGGTGAATCTCAAGATCTTTGTACTCGTATGGGTCAACTTCGCCGAAGCCTTCAACGTTCTTAACAGATTCAATGTTGTCTGCAGACTCGTTGATGAAGTTCACGTCTAGGTGCGCTACTTCGCCACGGATAGTGAATGACTTGTCAGCCACTTCGTTCGCGAATGTTGTGTGCATTAGCCAAGTCATGTCTTTCTCTTCAGATAGAGCAGCCTTGTCTTGCATTACGAATACTTTACCCTTCACAAACCAGATCTTACGCTTGTAAGATTCGATTTCTGGAACGAAGTATTTGTAAGATGCTGTTGCATCACCTTCAACCATTTTAACTTCTGATTCAGTATCGAAGTCAGTGATGTTACCGCCCGCTTCAATACAGAAACGATCTTGGTGACCTTCGTAGCCTGTGTTCTTGTTCTCACCGTACTGACCTTTACCACCGAATAGAGGAAGGTTCTTAGAGAACGTTTGACGACGCCATTTAGTGTGCATGTCTACACCGAAACCACCGTAGTAGCCAGTGATCGCTGCTAGCGTTTCACCAAATGCGTGTAGAGTGAACGCGTTCTGGTCACCGTGTGAGTGAGAGATAGAACCAAATGGTGAACACTTGAATACCATGTGGATGTGCTTATCACGCTCAGTCATCTTGTTGTGGAATGCAGCCCAACCAGTAATTGGGAATACTTTCAACAATGGATCATTTGACGGTGCTTGCTCTTCTGGTGCATCCCAAAGGATGTTGAAGCGTAGGTCGTCGTAACCGAAGTCCCACCAACCGAAGTTGTAGAATTTCGTATGTGCTTCAGTATCACGGCCTTTAAGCTGGTTGTAGTACCAAACATACTCAGGCTTCTGGTTAACACCTGCGTAGTGTTTGATGTTGTAAGCCAGTTTTAGACCTGGGAAGTCACCGATTGACGACTGGTCACAGAAGCTCGCACGCTTAGAGTGAACAGGCATACAGTATAGTGGGAAGTCACCTGTGTTTTCGTAGAATGTCTTGTTGAACATGTCTACGCCACAGTATGCTTTCAATAGGTCGAATGCTTCGCCTAGGAATGCAGTTTGCGTGTTCCAGTAGTCAGGACCTTCAGCCCAACCGCCGTCTTCACCGCCCCATGGTGGGTAGTGTACTGCGTAGTATTCTAGAGCGTATGCGATGTACTCGCCTGCTTTCGGGTGATCGTGGTAAAGCGCGATACACGTTGGGATGATAGCAGAAGAGATTGAACGTACACCGTGGCTGTTTAGAGGGTTGTTCAGTAGATCAACCGTCACGCGTAGGTGGTGCATGATTTCGTCTAGACGCTCGATTAGTGCGTCTTGAACTTGCTGACGCTCTTCATCAGTGAAGTAAGCGTGTAGCCAGTCGTAACCCCAAGCCATTGCTGCAATTACACGGAAAGCCGCTTCGTCATTGTAACCACGAGAAGTAACACCTTCTGGATCGTACGTAGACAGTTTTAGAGTCCAAGCTTTTGCTTTCGCGATGAGCGCTTCATCTTCTTTCACGATACCCGCGATTGCTAGGTTACGTGTCGCGTTCAGAGCCATTTGGCAATCAACGTACATTTGACGCCAGTAAGGACGCCATAGAGAAGCTTTACCTACCGTCTCTTCTGGGTAAGGTTGAGGCTCTTCAAAAGGAGCTGTCTCAAGGAACTTAACCGTTGAGTTGTTGTAAAAGTCATCGAACATGCAGTGAGATTCATCTGCACGTACAGCAGCTTTAAACGTTTCTAGATCAGCAGACTGAACAAGAAGACGTGGACGCGCTTCGCTCAAGTTGTCTAGGAAAGAAAGGTCGAAGTCACGCTTTTGAACTTCGATAGGTAGTAGGTCAACTAGGTTACCTGCTGAAGTGTCATTCTCCAGCTTCATCTTCCTAATCGCATCAAGAGATTTTTGGTTGCTCATAGCGAACTCTCTTCTATATTTAGTAATTCAGTTAAGATAAATTTAGCATGCGTATTATTGTATGACAATTGTATTTGGGTAAATTTTACCGTTTCGTGACTTAACTCTTAAATTCAGTCAGGACGGGGCTTCACTTGGGGTTGAGACCCTAATACTGTCTCGCTCTAAAATACAATTCTCGACATAAAACACAATTCTCGACATAAAATACGTCGATACAAAAAAGGCGAGCAGATCCGCTCGCCTCAAACACATGTCGGCGTAGATTAAGCAGCTACGTGGTCAACAGCAGCGCGAACTAGCTCACCTAGCTCATCCCACTTACCTTCATCCATTAGGTTTGTTGGAACCATCCAAGTACCGCCACATGCAAGTACAGAAGGAATTGATAGGTATTCATCAACGTTCTTCAAACTTACACCGCCAGTAGGCATGAAGTTTACTGGGTAAACCGCCGTCAGTGCTTTAAGCATGCCAACACCACCAGATGGTTCTGCTGGGAAGAACTTCAGTGTACGAAGACCCATTTCCATTGCTTGCTCAACTAGGCTTGGGTTGTTTACGCCCGGTACAATAGCCACACCTTTGTCGATACAGTATTGAACAGTGCGTGGGTTGAAGCCTGGGCTAACGATGAAATCAACACCAGCCTCGATAGACGCATCAACTTGCTCGTTTGACAAAACCGTACCAGAACCAATTAGCATGTCTGGGAATTCTTTACGCATAATACGGATTGCTTCAATTGCACATTCAGTACGTAGAGTGATCTCCGCACAAGGCATGCCGTTTTCAACCAGTGCTTTGCCTAGTGGAATAGCGTGCTCAACCTTGTTGATCGCGATTACTGGGATAACTTTTAGATTTGCTAATTGTTCGTTTAAAGTAGTCATTTTTTGTTCTCACTGTTTGTGAGACCCGGCTAAACCGGGCCAACGAAATTAAATTATAAAGAAAGATCTGGCATGTATTGGCGTGGAACAATCGCACCTTTATGCTGAATTACCGTTCCTGCTACGCAATGGCCGGCAAACGCTGAGTCAGTTGGCGAGCCGCCTGTTAGACGTTTCGCTAGGAAACCAGCACTGAATGAATCGCCTGCAGCCGTAGTATCCACAATGTTGCTCACTGGGTTTGGCGCAACGTAAGTTGCTTTTTCGCCTTCAACAACTAGACAATCGCTGCCACCGCGCTTAATGATGATTTCTTGTACGCCTGCTTTCGCCGTACGCTCGATGCACTGTTCAACATCAGTATCGCCGTACAGGTCTTGCTCATCGTCAAAAGTAAGCAGCGCCGTATCAGTAAATGCCAACATCCTGCCGTAGCACTCAACCGCTTCTTGTTGGCTCTGCCACAGTTTAGGACGGTAGTTATTGTCGAAGAATACTTTACCGCCGTTCTTCTTGTACTGTGTTAGGAAGTCAAATAGCTTTTCACGACCGTTCTGAGTCAGGATAGCCAGTGTGATACCACTCAAGTAAAGCGCATCGTAAAGATACAGCTTATCGAGCAACAATGATGAGTCGACTTGGTCAAACATGTGTTTTGCTGCTGCATCATTACGCCAGTAATGGAAGCTACGCTCACCCGTCTCATCCGTTTCGATGTAGTAAATACCAGGAAGCTTGTCTTGAAGCATCATGACATGTTGAGTATCGATGCCTTCTTCTTGCCAGCTCTCTAGCATTTCATGGCTGAATGGATCGATACCAAGAGCTGTCACATAGCTCGTAGTAATGTCGTGCGACTTGGTAAGGCGTGATAGATAAAGCGCTGTGTTCAGCGTATCGCCACCAAATGTCTGTTTTAGTTGGCCTTCCTTGTTTTGTAACTCAACCATGCACTCGCCAATAATTGCGATATTCGTAGTTTTCATCTGCTTACCCTTGCAACTGAGGTTGCATTTAACGTTATTTTAGGAAGTCTTCACGAGCTGGATTGAAAATGTCGAGTAAAATACTGTCTTGCTCAAGAGCAGTTGCACCGTGAACCATAAGTTTACGTGCGAAGTAGGCGTCGCCTTCTTTCAGTACTTTCTTCTCACCTTCTATTTCCGCTTCAAAGCTACCACGAACCACATAACCAATCTGGTCATGAATTTCATGAGCATGTGGAGCGCCGACTGCACCTTTATCAAAGCAAAGATGCACAGCCATTAGGTCATCGGTGTAAGCGACGATCTTGCGCTTAATGCCACCACCCAACGTTTCCCACGGGTGCTCATCTGCAACGAAAAATGAAGTCATCGTGAATCTCCAATCCAATAGTGATCTGTTGTAAATCATTTGATGGAGTAAATCATAATCCATAAATCCTTATTGTCATACAATATATCCAGTTTTATGTGATTTACATCAAACTAGACTTCGAATTCAGTACTCTATACGCCTTAAGTAATTATTAAACAAAATAAACTCATTCATTTAAAAACAACAAGTTATATAGTAACTAGTGATATTGATCATCCTTTTTGAGGATTAGGCTACCCATAACAATCTTATTGTATTACTTTATATGCAATTTCAAAATCCACACACTTCATGTAAGGGTGACTAAAAATGACACAACCAATTCTGTTAACGGAAAAGGAAGTTGAGCAGCTTCGTAAAGAAGTAGGAACGGATAGCTTGATGGGTAGAACCATTGAGGCAAACTGCAAAGAACTCGAAGCTTTCATGCGCCTACCGCTAGACGTACCAGGTCACGGTGAAGCTGGCGGTTATGAACATAACCGTCATAAGCAAAACTACACTTACATGAACCTTGCTGGTCGCCTTTTCTTAATTACCCAAGAAGAAAAGTATGCTCAGTTCGTTAAAGATTTATTGGCTATCTACGCCGAAAAATACCTCACTTTTGACTTCCATGTACAAAAGAACACCAACCCTACTGGTCGCCTGTTTCACCAAATCTTGAATGAGCATTGTTGGCTGATGTTTACAAGCCTAGCGTATTCTTGCGTGGCTTCAACCATGACAGAGCAAGAGCGAACGGCTGTTGTTGAACGCATTTTTGAACCAATGCTTGAGATGTTTACCGTTAAGTATGGACACGATTTTGATCGTATTCACAACCACGGTATTTGGGCGGTTGCTGCGGTTGGTATTTGTGGTCTTGCGATTGGTAAGCGAGAGTACCTTGATATGTCGGTTTACGGCCTTGATCGCAATGATACCGGCGGTTTCTTAGCGCAGATTTCACAATTATTTGCACCGTCGGGTTACTACATGGAAGGCCCTTATTACCATCGCTATGCCATTCGTCCTTTGTGTGTGTTCGCAGAGGTGATCCATCGTCATATGCCTGAGATTGATATCTACAACTACAAAGGCAAAGTGATTGGCAATACGGTACAGGCGCTTCTGGCAACGGCTTATCCAAACGGTGAGTTCCCAGCCCTCAATGATGCCTCGCGTACTATGGGCATTCGCGATGCCGGCGTTCAAGTTGCAGTTAGCTTATACAGCAAGCATTATGGTTCTCAAGGTAACGGGGGCTCTCAAGAACACAAAGGCCTTGATGACAACATCCTAGGCATGGCAAAAATCCAAAATTCTGTATGGATGCATGCTTGCGGTTTAGAACTTTCTAAAGCCTACGAACAAGCGACGGCTGAACGTGAGATTGGCCTACCTTTCTTCCCTAGTGTTGAATTAAATGAAGGGCCTCAAGGCAATAACGGCGCACAAGGCTTTATCCGCATGCAAGACAAGAGCGGCGATGTGTCTCAACTTGTCATGAACTATGGTCAGCACGGCATGGGCCACGGCAACTTTGATACGCTAGGCATTACTTACTTCAACCGTGGTCAAGAAGTGCTGCGTGAATATGGCTTCTGCCGTTGGGTAAACGTTGAGCCTAAATTTGGTGGCCGTTACCTCGACGAGAACAAGTCTTACGCTCGCCAAACCATTGCTCACAATGCCGTAACTATGGATGAGCAATGTCAGAACGGTTTCGATGTAGAACGTGCTGATTCCGTTCATGGTCTACCTCACTTCTTCCAAGTTGAAGAAGATCAAATCAAAGGCATGAGCGCATTCGCTAACGATCATTACCCAAATACAGACATGCAGCGCAGCGTGTTTATGCTCAACCTTGATGGTTTTGAAGCCCCTCTACTGCTCGATCTTTATCGTCTAAAAGCAGACGGTGAACATCAATACGATTACTCACATCAGTATGCTGGTCAGATTGTACGTACCAACTTTGAATACCAAACTGAAACGGAACTTAACACCCTTGGCAGCGATTTCGGTTACCAACACCTATGGAAAGTCGCAACCGGTAAAGCACAAAATTCAGCACTGGTCAGTTGGCTACAAAACAATACTTACTACACTTGGTTAGGTACGAGCACAAATGATGATAATGAAGTGATCTTCACTCGCACAGGAGCGAACGATCCAAGCTTCAATCTTCGTAGTGAGCCAGCATTTATGTTGCGTAGCAAAGGCGAATCAACACTGTTTGCCTCTGTGCTAGAAACTCACGGCTACTTCAACGAAGAGTTCGAACAATCGGTCAATGCACGCGGCCAAGTCAAAGATATTCGCGTTGTCGGCAAAACACAAGTGGGCAGCGTTATCGAAGTCGAAACGGCAACATCACTCATCACATTGATGGTCAGTAACGTCTTCGGTGCAAACGAACAAACTCCACATCAAGTGGACACTAACGGTAAAACCTACAGCTGGACTGGCTTCTATTCACTAGAAGTTACAGAAACAGAAAGCAAAACATCCGAGCAGGAGAAATAAATGAGCTATCAAACCCAAGCTTACCAACCGCTATTAATGAACTTTGAAGAAGCGGCAGAATTAAGCAAAGCACTTGGCACGGATAGCCTATTAGGGAAAGCGCTCGCACGTGATATCAAACAAACTGACGCTTACATGGCGGAAGTGGGTATTGAGGTCCCAGGACACGGCGAAGGCGGCGGTTATGAGCATAACCGCCACAAACAAAACTACATTCACATAGACTTAGCTGGTCGCCTGTTCCTAATCACGGGTGAGCAGAAGTACCGTGATTACATCGTTGAGATGCTAACGGCTTACGCGAAGGTGTACCCAACGCTAGAGAGCAACGTAAGTAAAGACACTAACCCTCCAGGTAAGATCTTCCACCAAACTCTAAACGAGAACATGTGGATGCTTTATGCTTCTTGTGCGTACAGCTGTGTTTACCACACATTGGAAGAAGAACAAAAAACACTGATTGAAAACGACCTGTTTAAACAGATGATCGACCTATTCGTAGTCACTTACGGCCACGACTTCGATATCGTTCACAATCACGGTCTTTGGGCAGTTGCCGCTGTAGGTATCTGTGGTTACGCGATTAATGATCAAGAGTCGGTAGATAAAGCGCTATACGGTCTAAAATTAGACAAAGTAAGCGGTGGTTTCCTTGCACAGCTAGACCAACTGTTCTCGCCTGATGGCTACTACATGGAAGGTCCTTACTACCACCGTTTCTCTCTACGCCCAATCTACCTATTCGCAGAAGCGATTGAGCGTCGTCAACCAGAAATCGGCATTTACGAGTTCAACGACTCTGTTATCAAGACAACGTCTTACGCAGTATTTAAAACAGCCTTCCCTGACGGCTCTCTTCCTGCATGTAACGATTCATCGAAGACAATCTCTATCAACGATGAAGGTGTTGTGATGGCGACATCGGTATGTTTCCACCGTTACGAGCAAGCTGAAACGCTACTTGCAATGGCTAACCACCAGCAAAATGTTTGGGTACACGCTTCAGGTCTGACTCTATCTAACGCTGTTGAAGCAGCTGATGAAATCAAGCCATTCAACTGGGGCAGCCTATACATCACTGATGGTCCAGAAGGTGAAAAAGGTGGTCTAGGAATCCTACGTCACCGTGACGCGCAAGACGACGACACAATGGCGCTTATCTGGTTCGGTCAGCACGGCTCTGATCACCAGTACCACTCAGCACTGGATCACGGTCACTACGATGGTCTTCACCTAAGCGTATTCAACCGCGGCCTTGAAGTACTGCATGACTACGGCTACGGCCGTTGGGTAAACGTTGAGCCTAAGTTCGGCGGTCGTTACATCCCAGAGAACAAGTCATACTGTAAGCAAACTGTTGCTCACAACACAGTGACGGTTAACCAGAAGACACAAAACAACTTCAACACGGCACTAGCTGAGTCTAAGTTTGGTCAGAAGCACTTCTTCAACACTGACAATGCTAAGCTTCAAGGCATGAGCGGTCGTATCTCAGGTTACTACGAAGGCACAGAGATGCAACGCAGCATCCTTCTTGCTGACCTTCCTGAGTTTGAAAAACCACTTGTGATTGATGTTTACCGCATTGAGTCTGAGCAAGAGAACCAGTACGACCTACCTGTACACTACACAGGTCAGATCATCCGTACTGACTTTGAATACCAAACAGAAAGCACGCTTAAGCCTGTAGGTGAGTCTGATGGCTACCAACACCTATGGAACCTAGGCTCAGGTAAAGTTGAAGGCAGTTCTCTTGTTAGCTGGCTAGTAAACAACAGCTACTACTCACTAGTAACAAGCGCTACTGCAGCAGACAGCGAAGTTATCTTTGCTCGACTAGGTGCAAACGACCCAGACTTCAACCTACGCAGTGAGCCTGCAATGATCATGCGCCAATCAGGCAAAGATCATGTATTCGCTTCTGTACTTGAGACTCATGGTTACTTCAACGAAGAGTTCGAGCAATCAGTAAACGCTCGTGGCCTAGTTGAGTCAGTTACCGTTGTCGGCCACAACGAGATTGGTACTGTTGTTCGCTTAGAAACAACATCAGGTAATACCTATCACTTTGCTATCTGCAACTTAGATGAAGATAAGCAAAATGCACAACACAGTGTAGAGTTCGACGGTGTGACTTTCTCTTGGGAAGGCGCATTCGCACAAATTTAATCATCAGCCTGTCGCTGACGTTAAATGTAAAAAATCGGGAATAAGACAAAGCCGAGCGTATGCTCGGCTTTTTTTATTCAATCTCAGTTTGGGGGAAACTGTGATCATACCAACCAGGTTAATTAGTGGCTCAGTAAATTGCGCAGGGAAAAACGCTTAGAACAAGGCAAAGATTGCAGCTAGCTAGTTGCTCTACCTACAAAATCTTTAACGCAGTTATCAGCGGTTTTAACCAGCAAGAATGAGCGAATAATTGGCGTGGTTGGTATTATGCTTTCTTAAGGTCTTGTGCAGGGTAAGTTAGCTTCACGCCTTCGCCACGCACGTGAACGTAGAAACCTTCAGCACTCAAGCCTACCACTACCATTTCGCCGTTATCTACGCCTTTAGTAGCAACAACACGATCATCAATTGAGAACATTTGAACACCTCAAAATTAATAAAATACTATACCCAAAATAATTGGAGTTGCAGCGCAGCAACAAGACAATTCAGCCCTATGTGATTTGGGCGACCGGCGATCCGGTGAATTGACGCAGTTAACAAAGCTGTGGCTTCAAGTATGAAGGGCATAAGGCAGTGGTTAAGGTTGAAACCCTAATCAAGTGGCCTTGGCGCGCATTTAAACAAAGGTGTTCTATTTCGCCTAATCCGATTATTTGTCGATACGATTACTACCGTTTAAAAAGCTCAAAAACACAATCGCCACCTAGTAAGGTGGCGATTGCTGGTTTATTAACACTCTGGTTGGCAAAGGAAGCTAGAAGCTAACTCGCGACAACTCTCTCTATATTACTTACCGTTAAGTTTTAGCTTCGAGAAGGTCACACTGTTGTAGTCGCCATTTTTCTTATCAACGGCAAAGTCACCTGTCCCCGCACAGCCAGTACCCCAAACAGGGTGAGAGTCACTTGCACTACATTGACCGTAGGCACCCGCTTTAAAATAGAACATGTCTTCTGCATAGCCATGTTCAAAATCTTTGTCATCCACACCCTTACTCAAATCTACTGAGTACGTCACGGTATCATGACGAGCGGTTTCAAAGGTTAGGTTCATCATTGTCCCAACCACTTCGATCTTATAGCTGAACTCCTCTCCAAGTGCGATACCGGCTTTGCCTGGTTCATCTAGATTTTCCCAAGTGTTACCCCACACTGGGTAAGCAATATCAATACGATTTGGATCTTTCTTCGCTAAGTTTCGCTCGTAGTTCCAGAAAACCGACCCCATTTCATGACCCGGGAACTTCTTGTAAAAAATCTTAATTGGTTCGTTACCATGCCCATAGCCTTTGCCTTCTTTGATACGAGCATCAATTTTTTTAGCATGAATCTGACCCACTACAACAGAATGTGCTGGCCCTTTTTCAGGAAACTTAGCATTCTGAGATACGTGGTCAACCTTGAGTGTCGCTTCTAAAGTTCCGCCGACGTGACTGTGTTCAGAAGCTTTCGGGTGGCTAGTTAAAGCCCAGTGGTTTTTAAGATCACTCGTGTCAATCGAGAAGTCCGCTCCTCGTGGCATTTCACGCAACTCAGAACGCGCGTTCTTAGAATTCTTTGTTGTGACCGCTTTGTTGTGTACTTCGAAGACTACATGCCCATCGTCATTTAAGAAGAAGAAATCCTTGTGGGAGTAGCTCAGCATTGCAACACCCTCAATCTCATCGACTCTTCCATCTTCATTGATGTCAGAAGGAATCGTTATCTTCCAGTTTCGCATATCGAATTTATCGGCTGGAACTGGGGTGTCGACACCATTATTTACATCAGAGGCAATAGCCATAGTAGATAGTGCAAATAACACGGAGCCTGCGAGTACTTTGTATTTCATCATCGAACCTTATCATATGTAATATTGTCATACATATGATAATTAATGGATTCGACTATTCGAGGAAAGAAGTGTTGTTGTGTATGAGCGATCACAATTTAAGCGACACTTCTATGACAACTGTGATCTTGCTTAATATGTTGAAGTAAGGGATCGTCACTCCGCTTTAAACAAACGACTCATCGCCAAGCACAACCCTACTTTTGAGAAGGGAGTTAGTCATACATCAGCTTTTCGGCTTTGCTTTTGTCAAACTCTCTCAGGGACTTTCTTGCTAGCATGCGAAAAGGCAGCATCTTCACTAGTTCTTCAAATGGGAAGATGGCAAACGCCCAGAAAATAGATCCATCGAGACCAAGTACAATAAGCGCACATAAAGGTATAGAAATGATCCACTGCCCGGTAAAGTTCACCTTAAAGACTTCTGTGGTTTTACCCAAAGCACGTAGTACATGGCCATGCACAGTGTTATAGCCACGAGCAATTGGTAAGAAAATATAGAGAGGTGCGATGACAGCCAGCGCGTGATAAGTCGCGGGGTCCAAATTTGGATACAACTTCACAAGAAAAAAGCTTAGGGCCAGAAAAAACAGCGCAGAGAAGAACGAAATAATCACCGCAATATCAATGCTAGTATCGACATTCTTTTTCAGATCATCCATATCTCGCGATCCGATCGCTTGGCTAATGGTAATCGCTGAAGAATGCGCCCAAGCGGTGATAAATTGTGTTCCTGCCTTGACCCATGGCATCACTAGCGTTATCGCAACATACTCGTTGATGTTAAGCTGTGAGAATATCAACAAGTAGATGGTGGCCCCTATTTGCAGCATGGTTACATTGGCTGCAACTGGGAAAATTTCTTTAAAGTGGTTAACAATGCTTTTTTTCAGAGAGCTATCTAGATCTTTAGGCGATAACCCTGCACCAGTTTGCGATTTTAGACAGTAAGTTAAGTAAACCAAGCGAAGAGCAATTGCCAATAGTGAGCCCAGCGCAGCACCTTGCACCCCCATGCCATCAAAACCAACAAAGCCATAAATCAGGTAATAGGATATTAAGGCATTAAATGGCATTTCAATAAGATAGCCCTTGAACGGTATCTTGGTTTTACCTAACGCATTGAACAGCGCAATCGTCACCTGTGTAATACCGTTGAAAATGAGCAGATACTTAGAGATAGCAAGGTAGCGAGTTATCTCTTCATGTAGTGCAGCGTCGTCTGTTAGACCTTGAACTAGCGATTGATCAAACAACGTAATGAGCACCCAGAACAAGCCAGCCACTGCTACATTGATCGCCATGCCAGCCCAAAACCCTCTATTGAGAGCGATGTTTCCTCCCGATCCTACCGCTCGACTCAAAACCAATTGGCTACCATTTGCCAACGCCATTTGAATCCCCATCACAAAGGCGATAATAGTAGTGGCGATACCCATTGCCGCTAGCGAAACCTCCCCTAATGGAGAGACTAGGAAGGTGTCGATCATTAGCATTGACTGCATCAGCAATGCATTAAGGGCAAGTGGCCAAGCGAGTGAGATGTTTTTTCTTACGTAAGACTGGGAAGACATTGGTGCTCAATAATGGGTTGGTAGAAAAAGGAAACGCAGCTTTACTCTGCTGCGTTTAATATTATCCATTAGCGACTTGCGAGAACTTTTGGTTTTCAGGGCTCAACAAGTTATGTGATGCAATCCTAGCCTCACAGCTATTGCCAGACATTATCGCCTCGTAGATAGCTCGGTGTTCATCGAGACAGAAGCGCCCGCCTTCAGCGGAATGGTCAATGAACTGACGGAATATCGTCGAAAGAATATTACCAAATGGGATATAGAACTGATTCCCCGTAGACAAGAAAATCACTTGATGAAATTGGTGATCGTTCTCGGTCCAGCTCTGATAGTCGAACGCATCAGCCGCTTTGACCATTCTTTGGAAAATAACCGAAATCTCTTTTCGTTGCTCAACCGTTGCTTTGGTTGCAGCCAACGCACACGCCTCTGGTTCAATCGCTTTTCTTAGGCCTAAGAATTGCTCTAAAAATGGTTGTGTATCTTCCAGGTCTTGAATCCATTCTAGTAATTGAGGATCAAGAAAGTGCCAATTGTTTCTCGGTTGTATACGAGTACCCACTTTCGGCTTAGACTCAATGAGACCTTTCGCTGATAGAAGCTTAGTAGACTCACGTAGCGCTGTTCGGCTAACGCCAAACAGGTCACAGAGTTCTAGCTCACTGGGTAATTTTTCTTGTTCTTCAAGCTCCCCTGACAGAATCTTGCGAGCGATTTGCCTGGCAACTTGAACGTGAATCTTGCGGCTTGAATCCGCAACTTGAGAAAACTCTGCCATTCAATGCTCCAACTGAGTCGTTATATTTTTATATAATAATACAATAACACTTTGTAAGAGTATTCTATTTCTCAACAATCCTTATAAATTCTGTGATCTCTGGCGTGACCTAAATGGTTTTAGCCCTCGTAATAAACATAAGAAATCAAGTGAGCATGAGAATGATTTTCAGCTACTGATAAAAGTGTGAAGCATACGCCTAAATCACCACGCAATCATTTGGTGACTATTTGCTATAGTGATATAGTAAGGCTTAAATAATACATAAATATTAAGTGAACAATATGTCTGGTGCATTTAACTCTATCGCAGGTTCAAAACGTAGCCTGCACGTCCAAGTCGCTCGAGAGATCGCACGTGGCATTCTTTCAGGCAAACTGGCTCAAGGTTCTATTCTCCCTGGTGAAATGGAGCTCTGCGAGCAATTTGGCGTGAGTCGTACTGCCCTACGTGAAGCAGTAAAGCTGCTTACCTCAAAAGGTCTACTTCAGTCTCGTCCAAAAGTAGGCACTAAAGTTATTGACCGCGCCTACTGGAACTTCCTTGACCCACAACTTATCGAGTGGATGGATGGTCTGGCTGATACTGACCAATTCTGTGGTCAATTCCTTGGTCTTCGCCGTGCAATTGAGCCTGAAGCGTGTGCACTAGCTGCACAATTCGCTACAGCAGAGCAACGCATTCAACTTTCTGAAACCTTTCAAGAGATGGTAGAAGTAGCCGAATCACCAGTCTTTGATCAAGAAAAATGGATGGACGTAGATACTCGTTTCCATAGTCTGATTTTCAACGCGACAGGTAATGATTTCTATCTGCCGTTTGGCAACATCCTAACTACGATGTTCGTAAACTTTATTGCCCATTCTTCAGAGGAAGGCAGCACCTGTATTAATGAACACCGTCAGATTTACGATGCAATCATGGCAGGAAACAGCGATAAAGCGCGTCAAGCGTCAGCAAACCATCTTATCGACGCAAATCACAGAGTGGCAACTGGAGCCTAAGTTAGCTTGGTCATAAACACTAACGTCGAATCATTGAAACGCGCCAAATGGCGCGTTTTTTATGAGTTAAAACCTGTCATCTTTGAGCTCTAAGCTACCTTCGCAATTACTCGCTACAACACCTAGGCAGAACTTCAAAGCAATACTGCCGTTCATCACTTAGGTCAGATTCCCTATCTAGCTCGTTCCTCGCGGTAAGGAATGACACTTTTGGGTTACTGTCAACGGTTAGCCAATCTAACGCCATTCAGGTTTACCCTACTTTCTATACTCATCGACAACTGCTATATTAGATAAAGATTAATATAATAATACTATTTAAGGTTTGTACGATTATGTCTGATCCCTTGTTGCCTAATATCATTCAGTTTCTTAGCCAGATTGATCCATTCGATAAACTACCTAAAAAGCTACTAAGAGAAATTGCCTCAACGGTTCAGATCACTTACCTGTCAAAAGGTGAGCAAATTGACCTATGCGATAAGAGTCAGAAGAAGTCACTTTACATTGTTCGTACCGGTTCAATGGAGCAGCGTAAAAACGATGGTGTCCTGCGCGCACGCCTTGGCCCTGAAGACTTGTTTGGTTTTACTACTCTCGTTCAGCAAAACAACCAAGGTGAACATTATCAAGCGGTTGCTATTGAGAATAGTTTAATCTACATCATCCCTTATCACTCACTGCAGACCTTATTTAAGGTGTATCCAGAGGGCGCGGAGCTGTTTGCAACCCAAGCTCAAGTACGCCTCAAGTCAGCACTTGATGTCGTATGGTCGAATAAAGAAAAAGGTATCTTCATTCGCCGTGTTGATGAGGTCGCGAGTGGGCGAGTCGCAATAGCGACCGCCGATCAAAGCATCAAATACGTTGCTACCGAGATGCTTACACAACGCTCACCTTGCGCGGTAATTTACGAGAACGAAAAAATCGTTGGTCTTATTACTGATCGTGATATGACGAAACGAGTCATCGCAAAAGATGTCCCAACCTCCACTGCGATCTCGGAAGTAATGACCCTATCCCCTCTTACCGTCAAGCCGGATGACTTGGTTCTCCATGCTGCTTCGATGATGATGCAGTTCAACATTCGTAACCTTCCTGTGGTTAAGGACAACAAGGTTGTGGGTCTTTTGACAACGACACACTTGGTACAAAATCACCGTGTTCAAGCAATCTTCCTCATTGAAAAGATCAAATACGCTGGCAGCGTGAAGTCTTTATCTAGCTTTACTCCAGAACGACAAGCCATTTTTGAGGCACTGGTTGAAGGCAAAGTGGCTCCTGAAGTGATAGGCAAAGTGATGACCATGATCATGGATGCCTACACCAAGCGTTTGATTCAAATTGCGATTGATAAACTCGGTCCACCGCCCTGTGATTTCTCTTGGTTAGTGGCGGGTTCACATGCTCGTAATGAAGTCCACATGCTTTCCGACCAAGACAGCGCCATTGTGTTGGATGACAGTGCGACCGAGAACGACCGTATTTATTTCAAACACCTTGCGATGATCGTAACCAACGGACTCGCCGCTTGTGATTATCCTCTTTGCCCCGGTAAGTACATGGCTGCGACGCCAAAATGGTGTCAGCCTCTGAAAGTTTGGAAGCATTACTATAAGAAGTGGGTGGCAAACCCTGAATATGAGCGCCTGCTCAATATCAGTGTTTTCCTAGAAATCCGCTCTATCTATGGCAATAGCGATTTCGAGCGCATCCTACGCGACGAAATGCATGCCAATATTCGCGACAACCGCGAGTTTCTTGGCATGCTGACGAACGATGCGATTAATACCAATCCACCATTGGGAATTTTCAATAGCCTAGTTCTTGAGAAGTCAGGGGAAAACAAAAAAACACTTAATGTGAAGAAGTATGCGATCAATCTGATTATCGACCTCGCACGAATCTATGGTTTAGCGGTTGAATCAGATGAATCAGCAACGGACGAACGATTCAAGGCAGCTCATGAGAAAGGCGTGTTAAGCGAAGATGCGATGAAGAATATTCTTGGTGCTTATCAGTACATCCTATCTTTCCGCTTCAGCCACCAACTTGAAGCATTAAAACATGGCAAGACCCCTGATAACCATATCGATCCGAATAGCTTTGGGAGCTTTGAACGCAACCACTTAAAAGATGCGTTTAGAATCATTGCCGATCTGCAAGATGCCGCTAAGGTACGCTTCGGGAGCCGTCAATGATCCGCTACTTCCATCCTTTACTGAAGTTTTTACGAGGCCGAGAACAATATCTACAAAGCACGTCCGCGCCTAAAATGCTTAAGGACCTAATTACCGATATAAATCCAACGATCGAAACGGTAGCAAATGAGCTTGAGTATATTGTTGTCGATTTAGAAACAACGGGGTTGGATAGCGAACGAGATATTATTCTATCCATTGGTTGGGTAACGGTGAGTGGTGAGCGTATCGACTTAGCAGGTGCTCATCATATTTATATTGATGACAGCTCACAAATAAACCCTGAAACTGCGGTGATCAACCATATCACCCCGCAAATGCTTGAAGATGGTGTGCCTATCCATGATGCAATGAGTTCATTTCTCGAAGCTGCAAGAGGTAAAGTGCTCGTTGCCCATGCTTGCGTGGTGGAGTCACAGTTCTTTCGACAATACCTAGCGCTAAACTACAGTGCACCTGAGTTTCCTTTGCTTTGGGTGGATACCATGTGTATCGAGAAGAAACTCGCGCAAGCGCTTAACCAAGCAGACGAGATTGACGTTTCCCTCTGGGCAACAAGGCATCGCTACGGTTTACCAGAATACCATGGCCACAATGCATTAACTGACGCTGTTGCCACTGCTGAACTGTTACTGGCACAAAGTAAACGCATCAACGGAAGTAAAACCAATTTTGGTCAGCTGTTTAAATTAAGCCATTGATTATTTTCACTATTGATTAAACGAGAAAAGCCAGCAATCGCTGGCTTTTGTGTATCTGTGACTTGTTATCATTAGAAGCTGTAAGTAATACCTACACGGCTACGCAGCTCACGTGTTGATTTCTCTGAACTAGTGCTTACATCACCAAACTCTACATACGGTGCCCATTGGCCCATGATCTTACGAGCAGTCGCGTTTAGCTCGTAGTTTGTATCGTCATTATCATAAATGTTGTAGTCATCAGCCTTATAGTAGTTACCTTCAAAGCCGAAACGCCAATCTTCAATTGCGTAGTTTGCGTTGAACGTTAGACGGTGACGACGCTGGTTGCCAACGTTAGTTTCTGTTAGCTTGCCATCTTCATCTACAATTGGTGTACCATCGTCGTTTAACGCTGTAGTGCGAGTGTTTTGGCGCATGTCGTAACGGTAACGAGCACTTAGGCTCAAGCCATCGATACTATCAAACGCGTACGTAGCACGAATCTGTGGCTTGTAAGTAACACCGCTTTCACGGCCTTCAATAGGCATACCGTAGGTCAGTGTCCAGTTGTCATCCAGCTTATGACGATAGTTAAGGCCTAGCTCCCAGCCGTTGTTCTTAAGATCTTCCATGAACTCCCCATCTTCGCCTTTAAACTTAGCTTCGATGTCTACCAGGAAGTTGCCGATGCTATCAGCAAGCTTCACACGACTAGCGTGTTGATCTGTATGACTCTTGTACTCATGGCGAAAGTCAAAAGAAGCAGCAGTTGCTGTTCCTGTTACCGCTACAGATGCAATAGCTAGGGTTAGAAGTTTCATTTTTGTCATTGTATTAGTCCAATTATATGTAATGGTTCTAAAAGTGATTACTTCTCTGAGCACGCAATTGATGCTCAAAACGAAAGTAATCATTAAGTATTCATGTATGACAAATATATTAAATTTTCGAGTCGATTTGATCTGTGAGAACGATCACCTAAACACGAGTAAGTTAGTGGTTACATACTGTTACAACCTTATATGTCAATATAAGCGGTTGATTTATAAAGAAAGGTGATATCTATATAATCTATAAATTTGTCCGTAACTGTGCAGATGATCAAATATTCAATAAGATGGTGTTTACTTTTAATTGTATTACATTATGATTATACAAAGTTAACTCGTACTTTTATAATGAGTATGAGGCCCATTATCAACGACGTTGATGTGTTGATATATACCGAATATTGCTCCCAAAAATTACAATTATAGTCTTCTGGAATGCTCCCCCCAAGGTTGTATCCATTTAACGCTCAAGAGTGTGCAGGTACTCTTGAGCGTTTTTTTATCCGCAAAGAAATAAAATCATACAAAAGTCTAATTGAAAGTTAGATTTGTGCATTTCCAGTCAAAATATCCCCAGTTGCATCTATTGATAAGTTTTCTAATTAGTAGAGTAACTTAAGCAAACTTGCCCTTTTTAAGCTCCCTACGGTCAAGATAATGTAAAAATGAGACCTTGATCACTTGTATGACTAATCTATCAATGAGTATTCGATCATAAGTCACGCCTTTGAATTATTGTAGTACAAATAGAGACTCACTCAGTTAGTATTAACCTCGTCAATTTAATTACAAACTTTAATAACGAGCGAGAGGGTCTTAGACATGGATCTCAACATAGCGATTGTAGGAATCTACTTCCTATTCTTAATTGCCATTGGATGGATGTTTAGAACATTTACCAATACCACCAGTGATTACTTCCGCGGGGGCGGTAACATGCTTTGGTGGATGGTAGGTGCAACAGCCTTTATGACACAGTTTTCTGCGTGGACATTCACCGGTGCAGCAGGTAAAGCCTACAACGATGGCTTTGCGGTTGCGGTTATCTTTATGGCCAACGCCTTTGGTTACTTCATGAACTACGCGTACTTCGCGCCTAAGTTCCGTCAACTTCGTGTTGTGACGGTAATCGAAGCTATCCGTATGCGTTTTGGTACCACGAATGAACAAGTCTTCACTTGGTCTTCTATGCCGAACTCTGTTGTCTCTGCAGGTGTTTGGTTGAACGCGTTGGCTATCATTGCTTCAGGCATCTTCGGTTTCGATATGAACGTCACCATTTGGGCTACTGGTCTTGTGGTACTCGCAATGTCGGTAACCGGTGGCTCATGGGCGGTTATCGCTTCTGACTTCATGCAGATGGTTATCATCATGGCGGTAACAGTAACGTGTGCCGTGGTTGCGGTTGTACAAGGTGGCGGCGTCGGCGAAATCGTGAACAACTTCCCTGTACAAGAAGGCGCGTCTTTTGTTTCGGGTAACAACCTGAACTACCTAAGCATCTTCGGTATTTGGGCGTTCTTCATCTTCGTGAAGCAATTCTCTATCACTAATAACATGTTGAACTCGTACCGTTACCTCGCAGCAAAAGACTCGAAGAATGCGAAGAAAGCAGCATTGCTTGCGTGTGTTCTAATGCTAGGTGGTGTATTCATTTGGTTCATGCCGTCTTGGTACATTGCTGGCCAAGGTGTTGACCTAGCAGCGGCTTACCCTGAAGCAGGTAAAAAAGCAGCTGACTTTGCTTACCTATACTTCGTTCGTGAATACATGCCTGCTGGTATGGTGGGTCTACTTGTTGCAGCAATGTTCGCAGCGACCATGTCTTCTATGGATTCAGGTCTAAACCGTAACTCAGGTATCTTTGTTAAGAACTTCTATGAGCCAATCGTTCGTAAGGGTCAAGCTACAGAGAAAGAGCTGGTTACTGTTTCTAAGATTACGTCAACGGTATTTGGTGTAGCTATCATCTTGATTGCACAGTTCATCAACTCTCTTAAAGGTCTGAGCCTGTTCGATACGATGATGTATGTGGGTGCGCTTATCGGCTTCCCAATGACTATCCCTGCATTCCTTGGTTTCTTCATTAAGAAGACGCCAGACTGGGCGGGCTGGGGTACGCTGGTTGTCGGTGGTATCGTGTCTTATGTTGTTGGTTTCGTTATCAATGCAGAGATGGTATCAGCTGCATTCGGTCTAGAAGAGCTGACTAAACGTGAATGGTCTGATGCGAAAGTTGCTATCGGTCTTGTAGGTCACATTGTATTAACGGGTGGTTTCTTCATCGTATCAACGCTGTTCTACAAGCCTCTGTCTGAAGAGCGTCAAGCAGACGTTGATAAGTTCTTCAACAACTTAGATACTCCACTTGTAGCGGAATCTACAGAGCAGAAGAAACTGGACAACAAACAGCGTCAAATGCTAGGTAAACTTATCGCAGTTGCAGGTGTTGGTGTGATGCTAATGGCACTGCTACCTAACCCATTATGGGGCCGTCTAGTGTTCATCCTATGTGGTGCGATTGTCGGTGGTGTTGGTCTGTTGCTTGTGAAAGCAGTCGATGAAAATATCGAGAAAGCAGGACAAACGGCAACGGAAAGTTAGCCTTAGTGACTGACGACTAATGAAGCCAGCGATTCAATCGCTGGCTTTTGCCGTTTAAATTGATCATTAAAAATACCCATTCTCTCTCATTACAATGACTAGGGTCTGTTGACCTTTCGAGCTGGTTTTTGCAGCAGTTTGTGGGAAATTTCCACAAGGCAGAGGCTTTGATGTGTAGCTAGCCTACATGAGAAGCCGATAACACAGTGGGAATGAAGCACAAACGCTGCCCGAAGGGTTCGGCTAAAATCGTTTTATGCTTTGTTAAGGGGTATTTACTTAGAATGACTAGGCTACACACCCCTTGCCGCGCCTAAAACGATTTTATCTCGAACAAAATTTAACCACGAAAGGTCAACAGACCCTAGTCTTTAGCACGGGCATAAAAATGGGCGCTACTGTTTACACTATCCAGCAGCGCCCATTTTACTTCATATTACTCATGCAATTGAGAATAGGTTTTCCATTCCTGCATCAGCAATTTCAGTTTCAGTTAAGCCTTTTACCTTGAAGCTGTAGTCTTGATATTCGATAACCACGCTACCTGCTGCATCATAAGACATAGCAAGGTCGCTAAAGCTACTTACACCCCAGTCAATAATATCGATAGTATCACCTTCCGAGATATCAAAATCATTAATCGTTGTTGTACCTGAAGGGCCCACTATCACGAATGTGTCGGCACCGTCACCACCTCTCAGAACATTTGTACCAGAGCCAGCAATCAAAATGTCATCACCAGTACCGCCACTTAAACTATCGTTACCGAAACCAGCAGTTAACACGTCATCACCGCTACCACCGCGCAACACATCATCACCAAAGCCGCCTAAGATAATGTCGTCACCTTTACCGCCAATAAGTAAGTCGTTACCCCAGCTTCCATACATAGCATCATCGCCATCATAACCAACAGCAGTATCTGAGCCCCACGAGCCTGCATATAGATCAGTATCATTTGTTAGTGTTGTCATAATCTGAACTCCATTTTCGTTTTCCATATCGTTACAAGCATCAAGCCAACCTTGACCATTACATTATATAAATCAAAGGCTAATAACAGAGTTTGATTAAAGAGCGGATTGCTTCTAGGCCAATAACCACACAAAAGTTACGACTTTAGAGTAAAGCACTGAGTGACTTTCAACCTAATTAACTAGGTAAAACAACTTTAATTAATTAATTCAGTACCTTATAAAGCTATCAAACAGCGTGATTTGTTCATTCTTTGGTTCTAACCCAACTTAGGGATGACAAGCACTACACTTAATATTGAGTCATTGGAAAAGGATATCGATAGATGAAGCCATTGATCCTGTTGAGAGGATTGTTTCGTGGTCAACACCACTGGGGCGACTTTCCAAAAAAGTTAAGTGAAAAACTCGTTGATTACGATGTCCGTTGCCTGGATATCCCTGGCACGGGAGAACTCTTTCATCAGGACTCACCGAGCTCCATAAGTGCCATTGTCGATGCGTTACGCGCACAGGTCTCTAACGAACAACCATTGTCACTGTTGTCCCTCTCTATGGGTGGTATGATTGCCTTAAACTGGGCTGAACGATACCCAGATGACGTTAAACAGATCATAGCTATCAACACGAGCTCACAGTCTTTAAGTCCTTTTTACCATCGACTCAGACCGGCCAATTACTCACGTCTCTGCCATGCGCTGCTATCCACACCGGTACAAAGAGAAACCTTGGTTTATCAAGCCGTATCAAACCAGCCATTAAACAACCGAATCATTCATCGTTGGGTTCATCTCAATGAATGCTGCAAACTACGCAAGATCAATCTCTTTCGTCAGTTGAAAGCCGCTTTTAACTTCAAGGCGATGAAACCTCTATGCCCACTCACACTGATTGCCTCCGAACAAGACAATCTGGTAAACGTTGAATGTTCCAAGGTCTTATCGCACCACTGGGACTGCCCATTGCTGATACACCCAACCGCGGGTCATGACCTGCCGTTAGATGATCCCGAATGGCTATGCGAACAAATAGAAACCAGCCTGAACATCAATGCTAAGACTCATGTGGCTGATAATCCTCGTAGAACTGATAGCGCTCGTGTGACGGATAATGTTCTTGTGACTGAAAAGAGTAAGGGGTCACAGAAGTAAGATCTTTACTTGGTCTCTACCTCAATTATGTAACATACAACAACACATAAATAACATATGACGCTACGCTATTGATGTTTGCCAAAAGCAGTGTTGTTTCAGAGCGTTTTGAGTGTGTTATGGTTGCTTATCGACAAGGAAAAATCAGCTTACTTATCCTCTATTTAGCATGTTTGGGGATAGGTTCGTTTTGGATTTGGCACCACAGTAAAGCTTCGCTCTACCAAGAGCATGCAGAACAACTCGAGCGTTTTACACTATTCATCTCCAGTAAGCTCGACAAGTATGCCCATATCCCAGAGCTTATCGCCAAAGACGACCTATTGGTTGGCTTGCTGCAATCGCCGTCTAACTCAGCGCAGAAAGACATCACCAACCGTTATCTCGAAAGCATCAACAATACGATTCAATCGACCGATGTATATCTCCTAGATACAGAAGGCACAACACTTGCGGCTAGCAACTGGAATCTTTCTCGCTCGTTCGTCGGTAAAAACTATGCGTGGCGACCTTATTTTTATCACGCTGTAAAAGGACAAGCTGCACAATACTTTGCGTTAGGATCTAGTTCTAAGCAACGCGGCTATTACTTTAGTTACCCGGTTATCTATGCGGCAGACGTCATTGGGATCATCGTAGTAAAGATGGATCTTTCCACCATTGAAGCCAACTGGAAAGACAGCAACAGTATATTCGTTGCAACCGATGACAATCAGGTTATCTTTATGTCGAATAAAGAAGGCTGGTTGTTCAAGAGCCTGATTCCATTAACGAGCCAAACTCGACAACAAATACTCAATAGTCGCCAATATCTGGATCAACCGGTTCGTTCACTCAACCTTTACGGTGATGTCACTAGCAAACAAACAGAGTTAGTGACTCCTCACACATCTCGCTTAGCAAGTGACTACTTGATGTCCTCACTAGCAATGGAAAACCATCCTCTCACCATTCGGGTACTGACATCTAAGCTAACCTTACTCTGGCCTGCGCTCAGTTATGGACTGCTATTGACACTGTTATTTGTCATCGCCTACCTTTCGATTTTGCTGAATTACCAAAGACAGCTAAAGAAGCGCCAGTTCGAACAGCTGCAATATGAAGCGAAGCAAAAGGCCGAGTTTCTTGTGATGGAAAGAACCGCAGAGCTTCACGCAGAGATCGGCGAAAAGATAAAAACCGAAACCAAGCTGCGTGAAACACAAGATGACTTGATTCAAGCCGCCAAGCTCGCGGTATTAGGACAGATGTCTGCGAGCATCAGCCATGAACTGAATAACCCATTAGCCGCGATTCGCAGCTTTGCCGACAATGGTCGTCGCTTCCTAGAAAAAGAGAAATTCGAACGTGTAGACGACAATCTCTCAAGGATTTCCGCCTTAACGGATCGAATGGCGAAAATCAGTCAGCAGCTCAGAACGTTTTCTCGTAAGAGTGACCGGCAAGATCGCGCTAAGCAGTCGCTTATCCCTATTATCGAGTCGGCGCATGAGTTACTCATCGCTCAGCTAAAGAGTTATCAGATTAATTTCCAAATAGACATACCAGAATCGCTACCTCAGGTTGATGTCAATGCTATACAGCTTGAGCAAGTCGTGATTAACCTAGTCACGAACGCTATTCAGGCCTTTGAGGTTCAACAGCAAAGACATGTCTGCCTGAGTGTCAAAGTGATGAATCAATCACTCATCATCACCATTGATGACAACGGTCCAGGTATTGAACTCACACAACAACGAGAGCTGTTTAAACCCTTCGTTACCACGAAAAAGAACGGTGTAGGACTTGGGCTATCTATCTCTCAACAACTCATTGAAGCAATGCAAGGGCAATTAGAAGTCGACAGCTCTCCTTTGGGTGGAGCTCGATTCATCATTAGTTTGCCAAGTGCCTAGCCCGATAACACCAAACATAACGAGATCACCATGAAAGACGTAATATTCATCGATGACGAAAACGACATTCGAATAGCTATAGAGCAGAGTTTCGAATTAGAGGACATATCGGCAAACTTCTATGCCAGTGCCGAAGATGCGTTGCTCGCCATCAAGGCGGATGGGTTACCGAAAGTCGTCATTACCGATATCTGTTTACCAGGCCTGAATGGCGAGAATGTATTGAGCAGCATCCTTAATCAAGATGCTGATATTCCTGTGATTTTGATTACTGGTCATGGTGATATATCAATGGCGGTCAAGGCACTAAGAAATGGTGCTTATGATTTTATTGAGAAGCCCTTTCCCATCGAACGATTGATTGACACTACTCGGCGTGCACTAGAAAAACGCGAGTTAATGTTAGAGAACCAGGCGCTGAAAAAAGACCTCAAAGCAAGTCAAGTATTAGGCCCAAGAATCATTGGTGAAACCACTACGATTCAAAACCTGCGTTCCACCATCAATCATATCGCAGATACCAATGCCGATATCTTGCTGTTTGGTGAAACCGGAACGGGTAAGGAGCTGTTTGCTCGCTCTATTCATGAACAGAGCTCACGTCGAGATGCGAACTTTGTCGCGATCAACTGTGGGGCTGTGCCAGAAAACCTAATAGAGAGTGAACTGTACGGTCATGAGAAAGGCGCTTTCACCGGCGCGGATAGCAAGCGCATTGGTAAGTTTGAACATGCCTCCGGCGGAACGCTTTTTCTTGATGAGATAGAATCGATGCCGATGCAGGCTCAGATCCGCCTATTGCGTGTACTTCAAGAGCGTCATATTGAGCGTATCGGATCCAACACATTAATCCCAATTGATATTCGGGTTATTGCCGCCACCAAGGTTGACCTAAAACAGGCCGCTGCAGAAGGCACATTCCGGGAAGACCTCTATTACAGGCTCAATGTTGTCACCCTTGACCTACCCGCGCTTCGTCATCGCAAAGACGACATTCCTGCGCTATTCCATCACTTTTTGCTGGTTGCAGCATCCCGCTACGGCAAAGCCGCCAATGCTCTTCCAGAGACCGACCTACAACGCTTGATGTGTCACGACTGGCCAGGAAATGTGCGAGAGTTACGTAATAGCGCAGAACGGTTTGTCCTGCTTGGCAACTTGAGTCACCTTGACACCAATCAGGCAACACCTTCGACGGCTCCCCTTCCCTTGCAGGTCGCTGAGTTTGAGAAAGCACTGATTGAACAAACGCTCGCCGGATGCGACGGAAAAATAAATGAAACGATAGATGTATTGCAGATCGCACGCAAAACACTGTATGACAAGATGCAGAAGTATGGGATTGATAAGAGTCGATTTAAAAATTAAAGATTTAAGATTTAAGATTTAAGATATGAAAAAGTTGAGGCGGTTTACTTGGGTGTAAACCGCCTTTCAGTCAATTACTTAGTGATAATTTCTGGCCCCATTAACGTGGTTGGTAACCAAGTTGATACCCAAGGAACGTAAGTCACGATAATCAAGAACAAGAACATAACCCCCACCCAAGGTAGCGCGGCCTTGACCACTTGCATCATCGACATCTTAGCAACCCCAGCGGTCACAAACAGGTTGAGTCCAACGGGTGGTGTGATCATCCCTATTTCCATGTTCACTACCATCATTATCCCAAGGTGAATTGGGTCGATCCCCAACGCAATCGCAATTGGAAAAACCAGAGGCGCAACGATAATCAAAAGGCCTGATGGTTCCATAAACTGACCACCTATCAGCAGTAATACGTTCACAACAATCAGGAAGGTGATTGGTCCTAAACCCGCAGAAAGCATCGATTCTGTGATCATTTGAGGGATGCGTTCTTCAGTCAGTACATGCTTTAAAATCAGCGCATTGGCGATGATAAACAGCAGCATGATGGTCAGCTTGCCGGCATCGTATAACGTGTGCTTAGTGTCTTTATGAACAAATGCTTGGAACACTTTTACGATTGCTGGTTTGGTATTTTTCTCGTCTGCGAATGGCCCCATATCTTTGTAGATAAAGTTAGCAATCAAAAACGAGTACACAGCAGCCACTGCTGCGGCTTCCGTCGGTGTGAAAATACCACCATAAATACCACCAAGGATAATCACCACCAGCAACAATCCCCAGCTTGCATCTTTCGCTGCAGCGAACATTTCACCCCAACCAACAAAGGGTTGTTTAGGCAAGTTTTTTACTCGAGCAGCAATGTAGATAGCAATCATCAACATCACACCAGCAAGCAAGCCTGGAATAACGCCACCTAGGAACATACGACCAACAGATACATCCGTTGCTGCGGCATACACCACCATAACGATGGAAGGTGGAATTAAAATACCTAGCGTACCTGCGTTACAAATCACCCCAGAGGCAAACTCTTTTGAGTAACCGTTTTTCACCATACCGGCGATAACGATACTACCAATCGCCACGACTGTTGCTGGGGATGATCCTGAAAGCGCAGCAAACATCATACATGCGACAACCGAGGCCATGGCTAGGCCGCCACGGAACCAGCCCACCATAGCGATAGCAAAGCGGATGATGCGTTTTGCAACGCCCCCCGTCGACATAAAGCTGGAAGCAAGAATAAAGAACGGAATCGCTAATAAGGTGTAGTGCCCAGCAAAAGCATTAAATAAGGTTTGAGCAACTGAAGCCAAAGAGGCATCTGAGTGCATCAGCAAAAATAGAATACTGGATAGACCCAGCGAAACAGCAATAGGCACGCCTACCAGCATGAAGCCTATTACCATGACAAAAAGCAGTAGGATATCCATGTCTAGTTTTCCTTATTGTTATTGTTGTGGCTGTTTTTGGTGTGGTCGTTCTTAAAATCGCTAGCAGTGCTGTCGCTATTGCTGTGCGCGCTTGAAGAGACCACATCACCCACTTCTTTGTATTCTTCTTTTAGCGCTTCTAATTCTTCTTCCGCTTCATGACCCGCAATTAAGCGGTCAAGTTTGCCTGTTGCAATTTGGTAGGTCACCTGGAGAAACCGAAACGTCAGTAGTGCCATACCAATCGGTAATGCCATATAAGGAATGAAGCGAGGCAATTTTTCGTAGCGTTCACCCTCGTTGAGCCAGTCGGCCAAGAACTGCAGTATTTCAGGCATTGGAATATCGTCGGTTTCATACCAAGCACGATCCGTCGCAAACGGATACCAATAGTTCCATGAACCAATGAGAAGAAGGATGGAGAAGGCCAAGCAGCTTGCGGCTGCGATTAGGGCATATATCTTTCTTAGCTTGTCAGGCGCCATGTTGATGATCACATCAACGCCAATGTGAAAGTGTTTTTTGACACCATAAGACGCACCAACTAGCACCATCCATGCAAACATAAAAACGGTAAGCTCTAGCGCCCACAAAATATTGTCGTTTAAAACATAGCGAAAGATGACATTGGCAAAGGTAAGCAGCGTCATTGCGCCTAAGAAGAAGGCAATCAATGTCTCTTCAATTGCATCCGTCACTTGACCTATCTTGGCAAAAGTAGACTGTTCCATAGTGTTATCGCTTTAGATTCTATTCATCGAAAAATGAAAGGCTCTCTTTCCCGATGTACCTGTAACGTTCTGTTGTTTACAAGTACAAGAGAGCCTTTTTAATGGGCTATAGCCCCATAGTTATTATTGTTAGATATGCTGTGATTAGTTATTTGAAGCGAGTGCTGCTTCAATCAAGTCAGAGCCAATGTCTTTCTCGAACTTCTTCCATACAGGTTGCAGTGCACTCACCCATTGCTCACGTTGCTCTGGCGTTAGGCTACGAACTTCACCGCCGGCTTCAATGATATTGTTCTTGTTTGCGAGGTTAACTTTTGTGGATTCGGCATTACGTGTCGCTGTGACTTCTTGGATAATGGTGTTTAGCTGCTCACGCTGATCTTTTGGTAGACCTTTCCAGAAGTCATTCGACGTTACGACGAGGTAATCAAGGATGCCGTGGTTGGTCTCGGTGATACCATCTTGAACTTCGAAGAACTTCTTACCGTATATGTTCGACCATGTGTTCTCTTGGCCATCGATAACCTTGGTTTGCAGACCGCCATATACCTCTTTAAACGACATCTTTTGTGGGTTCGCTTCAAGCTGCTCAAACTGTGCTACCAGAACATCCGATGCTTGAACACGGAACTTCAGGCCTTTTGCATCTTCTGGTGTCATTAAAGGTTTGTTCGCAGACATCTGCTTCATACCATTGTGCCAAAACGCCAGACCTTGCAAACCACGACGCTTCATCGCGTCTTTTAGCTGTTGACCAGACTCTGAATTTTGGAAACGGTCTACGGCATCGACATCCTCAAATAGAAACGGCAGATCGAAGATACGGTACTTCTTGGTGAACTTTTCAAACTTAGAGAGAGACGGGGCAGCAAGTTGCACGTCACCGTTCAAAAGAGCCTCTAACACCTTGTTATCATCATAAAGTGTTGAGTTAGGGAAGACTTGCATACAAACCTTGCCATTCATCTCGTCGTTAACACGTTGCTCCAATAGAGAAGCAGCAATTCCTTTTGGGTGTTTGTCTGTATTGGTTACATGACTGAATTTGATGACAGTTTCGCCCGGGTCACAATTTGCAGCAGCATTAAAGCTAGTCACAGCGAGGATAGAGGCAGACAGTAGGGTAAGAGGCTTTAACATTATTATTCTCCTTGGTATTTGAACTACTCCCATCTTTGGGTGTAGATGCATTACTAAGAGCAATAAGCTAGCCAACCAGGTATACAACCAATTAAATTATATTATTTTCAATAACTTAAAGAGGAACTCTCTGTGCATTAATGATTTTTTCGAACCTAGACGGTTAAAAATGTGTAGGTTTCTACCCATAGAAATTGGAGTTATGGGTAGATATGGATACAAGCTCCCTCAACTACATCAAATCTCTGAATCTTTAGCTTGTTCGATGTTGAATGATCAATGTATATACAAGAGACCACCTTTTAACAGCTATAAAAACGGCGACCCAAAAGGTCGCCGTTTCATCATTTTAGCTCAGAGCTAATTAGGATACTTTGAACTTACTGATTGTCTCGTTCAACGAATCGATAACCCGCACTTGCTGTTGGATTTTATTCTCCATCTCCGCAGTGCTTGTTACCGACTCCTCAGCCAGCTGATCTACCGACACGGTTTGCTGGGTGATATCTTCAGAGGCAATCGCCTGCTCTTTTACCATAGACGCAATCTCTTGTGATTGAGTCTTGATAAGCTCAGCCGCTTCACGAATATCGTTTAGCTTCTGGTCGACATCCGCAATCATCACAACGCCTTGCTCGGCTTTATCACGACCAACCTTCATTGACTCCACCGTCTCAGAAGCCGAGGTTTGTAGACGATCGATAATAGATTCAATGTTCACGGTTGATTCTTGAGTTCGCTGAGCAAGAGTACGTACCTCATCGGCGACAACTGCGAATCCGCGACCTTGTTCACCAGCACGCGCTGCTTCAATTGCCGCGTTCAACGCCAGAAGATTGGTTTGCTCTGCGACACCTTTGATCACACCGAGTACGTTTGAAATCGCCGTTACGTTTTCGTGCAATACTGTTACGTCTTGCTCTGTTTTCGAAACGTCTTCATAAAGCGCGTTCATCAGCTGCGTCGCTTGATCAACCACCTCTTTACCCTCTTGAGCGCGAGCCGTCGCATCTTCTGAGTAACACTGCGCCGTTTGAGCACTATCGGCAATACCATTGATGGTTTGCGACATTTCTGTCGAAGCCGTTGCAATCTGTTCAATGAAGCTCTTCTGCCCAGACACCGTTGTACCAAACGAGCCCACAACTTTTTGTAGCTCATCAGAGCCTGTCGCCACTTGATTTGTCGCACTTAGGCTAAGTCGAATCGTCGTTTGGATGTTATCAACAAACGTATTGAAGCTGTCGCTTAAACGGCCAAGTTCATCATTGTGCGCATAATCCAAGCGTTGCGTTAAATCGCCCTCACCTGTTGCGATGTCATCCATGGCGCTAACAACCTTGTTCATTGGTTTCGTCAACACCAGATTAATCAGGGCCATTAGGATCACACATGTAATCACGACCATGGTAACGATAAAGCCTAACGTGCCCCAAAGTGTCGCTTTAACTGGGCCAGAAATCATAGATTCAGGGACCATAAAGCCAATGCGCCAATCGAGGTTCATCGTAGTGTCTTTTATGCTCTGAACAAATACCTCCTGCTCAACACCGTTAAATACCACACTACCAGATAAGGTATCTGAACGTTGAGCCTGATTTAATAGCTCACTGAAACCAGAAGAGTTGGGTACGATACGGTCAACTTGGTCCAGTGTTGGTAGCTTTGACATATCAATCATGTTTTGGCGATCATTCAATGCAATGATCTGGCCTTCCGAGGTAATCAAAAAGCCGGTGCCTTGGCCTTGATAAGCCATCTTATCAATAAGTTTCTCTTTGATCTCAGTACCAAGAATATCAATGCCCAAGACACCAACTAACTTACCTTGGTTCGTTTTCACCGTGGTCTTTATAGACGTCACAATGCTTTTATCATTGGCATCAATCTGAGGTTCAGTGATAAACAAACGGTCGATTTCTAGCGCTTCAAACCACCAAGGGCGTTTATTGGTGTAGTAGTTCGCGTCATTGTAGCGACCATTAATATCAAAATATTCGAAGGTATTCGCTGGAGCGTAAAATACCGATTTTATCAATGGGTCATGCTGAGATACGCCTGCAAACATTTTTACAATAGATTGGTATTCAGCATCGTCTTCGATGTATGAGCCACGCTCTGTATAGTCCGCAAACCAGTCATTTAGAAAAGGGGTTTCAGCAAGCGTGGTTACAACACGAGAACGCTCACGGAAGAACTCACGGATGGTGCTTGCGGTTTGGCCAGTTTCAAGTTCAACATGCTGAAGCACTTCCGCCTCTACACTTTCTGCTCGTTGGGACACAGCAAAATAGGATACGATTGCAGAGATAATCACTAGTATGGTTGCTATCGCTAGCACCAACTTCTTAGCGATCGAATTTAATAGATTCATGGTTTCAAAAGACTCACATCAAGCAGTAAGGATAAAGACTACTGTCCGATAGAAAAATTTGGTCAAAGGCACAATTTCCTATCGTTACAAGCGGCTCCGTCATTCGTTCGGTATAATCACATATAACCCACTTGGATGAAAGATCTTTTATAAAGTGATTTGGGTCAAACAAAGATTTTTTGTTTAAAAGACAAACATAAAACTGTCGCATAGATCATGAAAAACTGTCATCAATAATTCATGAAAACGGCCAGCCCTGATGGGATCTAGCCTGACATTAGAAAAAACTTGCGGAAGTTCAAAATCCATACAATTCATGCACTTGATTTCATTGACTTAGTCGGTCAAAACTCTAGACTCGAGGTTAGCACAGGAAGGCTTAGTCTATCGGTTACATCTCGTTGAATTGTCGGAATTCTGTCGTTGTGTCACATCAGTAGCGATCAACTTTTCCATGCTATCGAACGACTGCTAGTGCCCTACACTAGCCCAAAAAAGTAATGTATAAATTAGGAACATGACACATGTCTAACACAGTAACAGGTACCGTTAAGTGGTTTAACGAAACAAAAGGCTTTGGTTTTATTCAGCAAGAGAACGGTCCTGACGTTTTCGCGCACTTCTCTGCAATTGTTGGTGATGGTTTCAAAACTCTAGCAGAAGGTCAAAAAGTAGAGTTCACTGTTTCTCAAGGCCAGAAAGGTCCTCAAGCAGACAGCATCAAAGCACTTTAATCTCGCCGAACACTGATGCACAATAGCCAGCTTAATTGCTGGCTTTTTTATGCCTTTCACTCAACAACTCAGTGACTCTTTTCATGGCTCTCAAACCGACTATCTATAAGTTTCGTATCGCTCTGACCGATATGAATCGCGACCACTACGATTCAATCAACCTGACGGTGGCACAACACCCTTCCGAAACACTGCAACGTATGATGGCACGCATCTGTGCTTTCTGTTTAAAAGCACAACCAGAGCTGACGTTAACCAAAGGGCTATCAACGATTGAAGAACCGGATATTTGGGTCAAAGCATTAGACGGACAGATTACCGAGTGGATTGATATTGGTGAACCAGATCCGGAGCGGGTAAAAAAAGTGAGCCGTATTTCAGACAAGGTCTCCATCTTCACGTTCAATACTAAATCAACAGTTTGGTGGAATCAGAATCAGAACAAGATCTCCACATACAACCCTGAAGTGATTCGCTTAGACAACGAAGGTATTGAAGCAATGGCAAGTCTTGTGGAACGCACAATGGACTTATCTGTGATGATTTCGGGAGACAAGCTTTACATTAACTCGCCATCGGGCGACGCTGAAGTTGAGTGGACACAATTAACTTGATTCTAAAAAAACACTTAACGTCTATTGGCTTTTCAGATTGTGTTGCGGCAGAAAAACTGACGCAATACGAGCAGTTGATAGCGCAAAATAATACCTTTTATCAGCGTGTTGTCGAAAACCAAGCTGATAAGTCTGCCTCTTATCTACTTTTAGGCCTTTTTACCAAACTTCATATTGAATCGATTCAAACCCTAAATACACACTTAGAAAGCATTCGTGCAATGAAAAGTGCGATTAAAAATGGGGTTGGCGATGAACACGCGAACAAGTTTGAGCTTACCGGTAGCAATCATTTAGCAATGATTACTCAAGCCTGGCTCTACATTCAGGGCTATCGAGGTATGGACTTTAGTTTAGCGAACGACCACGCGCTAGAGAGTGCTGAGCTACTCAGTAAAATAGAGCTCACAGAAGTTGATGATATTAGAGTAAGCCTAGTGAAATACTACTATCTAGGCCAAGAAGCACAACCAAAGAGCCATGACTCATCGCTATGGTCAAAATTGATCGGCATGATCAAACAAGGCTTTTAGTCCTACTCAAGGGGGCGCAGGATGATCATTGCGCCTTTTTGCCCTTCTTCTGCCTGTAGCATCGGACTCACCTGAACCTGCATTTTGAACACACAATCCGGCTGACTGATAATTCGAATATTCGCCTCTCCACTGTATTCACTGTAGGTATGCAGCGCTCGATAAAGCCAATTTGAAACACTCGGTAAATCATCATCTAAGCAAGAAAGTAGCAACTCAAACTCTTGATGTTCAACACTTCTAGCATCGATCTTCAACCACTCTGCAGCGGCGGGGTTACAGTAATCAACTCGCCCGGCACTATCGACCGTAAAAATAAAGTCACTGATTGAATAGAGTAAAATCTGACTGAATTGGTGTTGCTCGTAAAGATCGTTATAGATTTCTTCGAATCGCTTACTCAGTACGCCAATTTCACCATAATCGGCACGCTCAAATGGCTTGAGGTCTTCAGACATGTTTAGGTTACCGATCTGATTCAGCCACTCAATCAACTGTTTGATTGGGTTCGTGACACGTCTTCTAAGAATCAGCAGCAACATGCCACCTAGAATCGCCATGATGATGAACTGAGGAACAAGTTGCGGCCAATAACGGTCGTTAGAAGTATCCAGTCGCTTCATCTTAACTTCGATGTGAAGCGGTAGAACTTGATCTTCTCCATGAGTCATTTGATAAGTAGCGACAAGATGCTCGTGCTCAAAACTCATATTAAGTCGTTCGTATCTCCATTTATCATGGATATCAAAGCGAGAAGAAGTATGGGTATCTAAATTGTTCACGATACGAAATTCTTCTTGGATTGACGCGGATATTTGTTCACTCAGTGCATGTGTAATCTGCTTGATAAAAGTAATCCTACCTACTGATTCTTTAGATGCACCGTTTCCTGTCACTGGCATGGATGTATAGATGTAGGCTCTACTTTTATCAAAGACTAAGCCTCGAAGTGGAACAGAAACATCAGCACTAGAGAAGTCATCGAACAATGCCCATAAAGACTTATTATCTAAATACTGAAGCGTACTTTCACTGTACATCAAACCATAAACGGGCGAGTGAATAGCGACTCCGTCAACCTCACCAGACTCTAAAGCAGCCGCACCCAGTTGTTGCTGGGTAAATTCAGCATCGTCGGTTAATACGTAGTGATAAGTTTCGTCCCACTCCGCATAGTCACGAGTCAACACTCTAACTTGATTACGAAATCCACGAATCAAGGCAAAACTCACATGCATTAACTTATCACTGTATTCAGAGTCATTCTGAGACTTGCTGACTTCACCAAAATATATGGAAATAGAGGACGTGATTCCAAACAAGCCAAACATGACCAACATGAATAGAAAAGTTAGCCTATTCTCTATCGAATTTTTCCAGGTCATGATGAAGCCTTTGAGCGTTAAACAATAAAATTGAATCTAACCATCGACTATACCACACAGTAAACTGTATTTCTCTATGCTAGATAAATTTCAGGGCTCAAACCCATCAGTAGATCTACTCTTTTAGTAGTAATGTTTAATAGGTCAAACTTTCAAAAACTAGAAATAGCCTTAGTTCTATTAGCGGTATACTATTCTGGTTTATTTTTCGGTTTGTGAGCTCCGTCCAAAATATGAAGCCAGTGAAAATCGCTTTTCAGTTTCTAGCGCTTTTAATCACATTTGGTGTCGTCCCACTGTTTTATGTCATCTATGACTTTCAGCAAATTAAGACCGAGCACCACAACCGCATTGAGCAAGATAACTTCAACCACCTACAGTACAGCGTTAAAGGCTTACAGCAGTTTGTAGGTAAGCTGCAATCTTCGATCAAGATTCTTTCAAGCTCTGACCAACTCACTCTCACGGCATTAAATCCATCGCAGAGTAATGTCGCGTTAATGTATGACTTTTGGCGCCTGAGCGCAGAATCACTTCAGATTTATTCACAACTTCGGTTTGTAGACACGGAGGGAATGGAAAAACTGCGCTTAAACTATCAAGACGGTGTTAGCTACATCGTTCCTAAATCGGAGCTTCAGTTTAAAGGGGATCGAAACTATTTTGATTACGCAAAGCAACTCAAAACAGGGGAAATTGGGCACTTTGGTATCGATTTTGAGGTAGAGAATGGCGATTTGGTCTACCCTCTAATCCCGACGATGCGCTTGTTAACGCCTGTTGATGCTATAAACCCTGATACCGGTGCTCTAAAACGCTATGGTTACTTCATTGCCAACGTTAATGTCAGACAGATCTATCAATCACTCACTTACGAGACCAGCAATTACCTACCACTGATTATCAGTGAAGTTGGCGACATCATTCTCGGGCACGACGTCCAGCCTCAATTTATCAATATGTACCCAAAGAATGCAGAGTTAACATTTGCACGCGCACACCAAAAGCTTTGGGCTCAAATGAAAGAATCATTGAATGGTAGTTACTACGATGGTGAGCAGTGGTACATCTACTCAAGATTCAACATCACTCCCAACCATGGTGGAAACCTCTCCTCGCTGACAAGACCAATATTTTTACTCTTCGTTGGGCAAGATCCAAAAATGGCCGAGGTCTACGACGAGGCCATTGAAAAGTTCATCGAGAACTCTGTCTATCTATTCATGATCGTATTCCTCATCTCATCTGGTTTAACCCTGTGGAATTCAAATCACAATAAGAACAGTCTAGAAAGTAAGATCGCACGAGCTGCAATGAATGGCATGTCTGCACTCGTCATCACCGACAAACAGAACAAGATCATTAAGGTAAATCAGCAGTTTACTCAGCTCAGTGGCTACACTCTAGCAGAAATTGAGGGCAAACAACCTGATGTGTTTGCTTCAGGTAAGCACAACCAAGAGTTCTACATGATGATGTGGAAATCGTTGCGCGAAGATGGCTTTTGGGAAGGTGAGATCACCAATAAGACCAAGAACGGCGCGCTTATTGACCAATTACTGCGCCTACAAACCATCACAGATAAACAAGGCGATATCCAGTTCTACGTCGCATCGTTCGTCGATATTACCGCCCGCAAGAAATTAGAGAACCGCTTACGTGATCTCAGTGAGCGCGATCCTCTCACCAATAGTTGGAACCGAAGAAAGTTCGATCAAGAACTGAATATTTTAACCTCCAAATATAACCGCTACCCAGACAAAGAACATACCTGTCTAGCGATTGTCGATATCGACTACTTTAAACGAATTAACGATGAACTTGGTCATGACGTCGGCGACTCAGTGATTAAATCTGTATCAAGAACGTTAGAGCTTGGCTGCAGAGAGACCGACTTCATTGCCCGAGTTGGAGGTGAAGAGTTTGCGATTCTTTTGCCTCATACACCATTACGTGAAGCAGAAGTTGTACTCAATCGTCTGCGCATCGCTATTGAGCTTGAGCATCGGTACGATGTCACTATTAGTGGGGGTTTAACCAGCTTGTGTGCAAGAGCTAATGAGTCTTACAAGCGTGCCGATATCGCACTGTATGATGCCAAGTCATCGGGTCGCAACGTCATTAAAACGCTTACCGTAGAAGAAGCGACTGAGATTGCTTGATTGCACTATATTAGGGATTGAGAGATTAACTTCGCTCGCCATTCTGGTGCAATCAAACAAGGCCATTCTATAATCAGCCAATAATACAACCACTTATATTGTGGTCTAAAACTTGATAGCTATTGTTTAACTCCCCCTAATTAAACAAAGCTCAAGGACTACGACTATGCAGGACGCATTGACCATAATACTTGCAGGAGGCATGGGTTCACGCCTTTCACCTCTTACTGACAACCGAGCAAAACCAGCCGTTCCTTTCGGTGGTAAGTATCGAATACTCGATTTCACGCTAACCAACTGTCTACACTCCGGTTTAAGACGTATCCTTGTACTGACGCAATATAAGTCTCACTCCCTGCAAAAACACCTCCGAGATGGTTGGTCGATCTTCAACCCAGAGCTCGGCGAATACATCACAGCCGTACCACCTCAAATGCGTAAAGGCGAGAACTGGTACGAAGGGACCGCCGATGCCATCTATCAGAACCTTTGGTTACTAGACCGCAGCGATGCGGATTATGTAGTGGTTCTATCAGGTGATCATATTTATCGAATGGACTACGAGCCAATGCTTAGCCAACATAAGAAAACGGGGGCTGACCTGACTATCGCTTGTATGGAAGTACCACTTGATGAAGCCAGTGCCTTTGGCTGTGTGGGCATTGATGACGATAAACGTATCGTCGCCTTTGAAGAAAAGCCTGAGCATCCACCTGCAACACCGCACGATCCAACTCAAAGCTTGGCGTCAATGGGTATCTATATCTTCTCAATGAAGACCTTGATTGAATCCCTAGAACTCGATGCTGATGATGACCTGTCTAGTCATGACTTTGGTAAAGACATCATTCCAAAGCTCATCGACCAACAAGGGGTGTATGCGTATCAATTTGGTAATGAAGAAGGCCGAGTAAGCCAAGATGCGTACTGGCGTGATGTGGGTACCATCGACTCTTTCTACCAGGCCAATATGGATTTACTAGAGCCAGTGCCACCGATTGATCTTTACCAATCTTCTTGGCCAGTGCGAACTTACGAATATCAATACCCGCCTGCGCGCACGGTTTCGTCAGCTACGGGGAACGAGGGCATCTTCATCAACTCGATCATCGCCAACGGTGTAGTCAACTCAGGTGGTTCGGTGCATCATTCTATTTTATCTGCCAATGTACAAATCAATGATGGCGTCACCATCGTCGATTCGATCTTATTTGATGGGGTTTGTATTGGTGAAAACAGCCAGCTACGTAACTGTATTATCGATAAACACGTGAAGATCCCACCCAATACTCGCATCGGCTTTGATCCTGCCAAAGATTCAACGCGATTCCATATTTCAGAGCAAGGTGTCGTCGTGATACCAGAGAGCTATGAGTTTGAAGAGCTAGAGAGCTAGAGAGCTAGAGAGCTAGAGAGCTAGAGAGCTAGAGAGCTAGAGAGCTAGAGAGCTAGAGAGCTAGAGAGCTAGAGAGCTAGAGAGCTAGAGAGCTAGAGAGCTAGAGAGCTAGAGAGCTAGAGAGCTAGAGAGCTAG
>NZ_QRHC01000006.1 GCF_003415655.1 Vibrio maerlii | reverse complement strand
CTGGTCTTAACGGTAAACCCAACCGTATCGCCTTCATTGACGTCGCCACCGCCTTCAATCCACACCGCTGGACGATCGTCATCAGGCTCTTCACCCGGACCATCACCATCATCAAAGATGGTAGCGGTCGCGGAGTTCGGCTCACTTGCCGAAGCCACGGTGCCACTGTCTGGTGTTACGCCCACTGAAAAGTCTTCGGGACCTTCATACACGTTATCAKGCGAGGTCACCACTCGAAGCTCAACCGACGTCTCCTCAACGGGAATTGGGATCACGCCATCCACTGGCACGGCTTGCCAGATACCCTCATCGTCGAGGTACTCAAACGCATCGATATCATCACTGTCGGTATCGATGTCCGTTAAGGCCACTTTAGCGAACACCTCTACAGCAGCGGCGGCGCTGGTCTTAACGGTAAACCCAACCGTATCGCCTTCATTGACGTCGCCACCGCCTTCAATCCACACCGCTGGACGATCGTCATCAGGCTCTTCACCCGGACCATCACCATCATCAAAAATAGTTGCAGCCTCTTGGCCTCCACCGATAAGGCCAGACACTGCTTCTACGTTAATATCAAACGTTTCTTGTCCTTCGTAAATATCATCAGAGTCAGTTTGAACTTGGATAGTCAATTGAGTAACGCTTGCTGGGATAACCACTGTACCATCTGGTGCAACATCTAATGGTTCACCCAAATTTGGAATAATTGTTATAGACTCGATATCTTCGGGCTCAGCCGTTCCGTAAATGGTTGTTAGTTTTATAGTTGTTTCTTTGTTTGATGGCTTGTCAAAATCAACGACGAAATCAACGCGGTCTCCTTCGTTAACATCTCCACCACCTTCCAACGTAATTTCCGGAATTGGGTTTACAACGATGCCTACTGTTAATGTGTCTGTGCCACCTTGTCCATCAGAAACAATCACATCGAACTGATCTTCACCATCAAAGTTTTCATTTGGTGTGTAGAGCCATGTGCCGTCGGGGTTGACAATGACACTGCCGTTTTCCGGGAGTGCAGAGTCATCAACAAAGAATGTCAACGGATCATCATTAGGATCAATTGCGTTTAATTGGCCGCCAATAGACGTATCTTCGTCAGTTTCAACAAAAATACTTTCACCTAGAGGAGCTAAGTTTTCTGACACAAAAAATGGAGGTAATTGAAATTGGTTTATCAATGCTAAAGATTGAGTTTCAAAAATGCCTAACGATTCGAAACCTGTTGTCTCAAACACGGTTTGTGCAATGGTCTCGGCACCCGTTCGCTCAACGGCGCCTGTGGTTTGTGGACTTGATCCCCCGTTCTCACCTGCAGCAGTTTCGAAGTCACCCTCTAATTGTGTTGGGTCTTCCCCCGCCTCTAATGCTGCAAACACTGCATCAATATCATCGGTAATATCTACAGTTTGATTAGGTTCGATACCTTGTTGCAGAAGAACTTGTAATGCCTGCTCTCCCGACACCTCTTGAATAAATATCTCACCGGGTTGTGGAGTAGCGTCTGCTGGGACCGCTCTAACCTGTCCAGTAGGATCAACGATGATCCTGCCACCAGATTCCAAAATTGAAGGGTTGTTAAGACTGTTAATATCCATGACCGATACTCCCTACAGATGCAAGAAAGGCTTAGATCAATTGTTCAGCTTCACTGGCATATAACAGGAAAACGCGAATCATCTAATACCATCTGACTACAGTATGGTGGATTTTTAATCTTGGAAAATGTTTTGTAGATGTGGGTATATCTGGAGCTGTTTTTCACCTTGACAGGGGTATCAAGCTGTACTTCATCAAAAATATTAATGCAATTCTTTGATAACAACCTAAGAAATAAAGCAATAAAAAAATCAATAAAATTCTCATTTATTGGAATGAGCTCTACAATTAGCGTTGAGGGAAATGTATTTATAAAGTATATTTTTATTTCTGTCTCATTGTTAAGACAAGTTTGGTTCCATAATTTATTAGAACCCTATACGAAAACACCACCTGAACGGTGGTGTTTTCGTTATGCTAATTAAAGTTTTAATCCTGATTAAAATTAAAACTGTCCAGTAGCCCTTTTGTGACATCAGCCGCCGATGCATTATCAAAATCAACAGTAAGAGTCTCGCTGCCTTTGGCTACTTCAAGTTTTGCATGACCAGATACTTCAGTCACCAAGATAGACACATCACTATCGGAATCAGTGTTATCACCATCAGCAAGGTCTGAAAGTAAATCATCTAACTCACTCTGAGTTTGATCATCTAACAACCCTGAAATATCGAGGCGATCGCCTTCTTGTAAATTGAAATCGGTAACGGTATCTGTGGCTGTTTCCATATCAACCCATTGGAAAAGGTCAGCACCATCTCCGCCAGTTAAGATATCATCACCTAATCCTCCAATTAGAATATCATCACCCAATCCACCGTTTAGAGTATCATCGCCCTCTTGACCATCCAGTAGGTCATCAAAATCACCACCTTCAACAGTTGAAGACAAAGAACCGCCACGAACAGATATAGAGGTTTCGTCAGTCTCTGAATCGTAGGTTTCGATAGTAACCATAGGTTTGAAATCATCAGGTAAAGGTGTGTCAATAGATTGCACTAGCAGATTGTCCAAACTATAGGTTTGACCATCATACTGTAATGCACTAGGAACGATCGACCACGAGCCATCTCCATTATCAGTTAGCTCAACCTCACCATCTAGATCTGTTTCGGATACCTTGATGTCGGTTCCTTCCGGGAACCCACTCAAAGTAATCGATGTAGCAGTATCACTTTCATCTTCTAACTCGAAGCTCAATTCGAGCGGGTAGTTATAAGAGTTTTGAGTGATACTATTGCTGTCTAATCCCATCAAAGTAAGATTACCTTGACCCTCTTTCACCACTTCGAATGAAATACGGTCAAAAGTTTTTGAAGCAGTGTAATGGTACGTAAACTCACTATTATTATTGCCACCCAGAGTAACAATGTCCGATGTGATCGTTTCACCATCTAAAGTGTGAATAGTAAAAATGACGTTTGTCCCTTGTCCATTTTTGAACACAAACCCAATATCATTGACATAAGAATCTAGGGCGAACATCAAACCTTCTTCTTTATCTATACCCCATTCTCCCTTAGTACCCACGCCAATACCCTGCCCATTGCTACGATACAAGGTAGTGTCATCGATCGAGGAGATTGTTAAACCATCAAACTCGTAAGCACGTACATCGTTTTCTCTGCCTGGTTCACCAAATTTTACTTCTTCACCTTCTGAGATTTTAGCATTTATAACTGTTGCATCACCTAAGGTCACAATAAAACTTGAATCAACCACTGGATCAGGACGGCTTTCGACCGTAATCTTCAATTCAGCGGTTGCACCAGTGTTTGTTGTGTAGGTGACAGTTGGAACATCTCCACTCCAGTTGCTTACTGGAGTGAAGTTGTATGAGCCATCAACATCTAGCACTAGCTCGCCAATACCAGGCATAACAATGGCAGAGCCACTCGCTGAATATTGAACTTGGTTTACTTCAAAAGTATCTACTGTGAGCTTTTTATCGGTGTCAATATCGTTGTCAAGGACATTACCTTGAACAACAGCATCCTCTATGGAAGTCACTAAATCATCAGCAGCTATTGTCTCTGAACCCGTAGGCGTTGGGTGTACCGTCAAACTAAGTTCCACTTTTACAGGTTCAGAAGTCGATGAATTGCTCTGCTCAACACTTACCGCTGTAATCGTGTACTTATAAGTGTTCGGCTCATCTACAACAACGAATAGATTTTTGAAGTCAAAGTCAGATATATCAGCCGTACCATCAACGCCAATGGAGATTTCGCTCTGACCATCACTAACTTTACTACCTTCTGGTAAACCAGAGATGGTCACGATATAACTTTCAGAACCATCTTTGTCTTCTGAATTGATGTCTAGCTCTGGCAAAGCAATTGGAACATCTTCAAAGCCCATTGAGTCCGATTTCGTTATTTCGAGATTATCGAGGATGGCACCATAAGATCCTCTTACTCCAGGATCTGCCGATACCAATTTCAATTGATATGTGCCGCCTTCACTAGTTGGCAGTACTATCATCTGATCTCTTAACCAATTTTCATCATCAGGGCGGAATTGATAAAGGATAGTTTCTTCTTGAGTCTCAGTATTAACCCAAACTACGTTTAAGTCAGAGTCACCACCAAAAACAGAATCTTTTCGAGCACTAATATCAAATTTGAAGGAGTAGTATTCACCTTGCTTCACTTCGAGTTCTGTGTACATATAATCGTCTGAAGTTTTGTATTCTAACTCCATGACTTTGTTGCCATGACTTCCACCGTCTCGATATACACTCTCGTTACCGACTTCCACTAGGTCACCGTGGCTACTCTTCCAAGTACCGATTGTGCCGATACCTGACAAACTATATAGATCAACGACACCCCAACTCTTATCATATACGGCATCTTGGAAGTCTATTTTCGCAACGATATCATCACTATGAACAGTTATTGTTGGTTTGTCGGCTTTTGCATCAATATCAATGGATAACTTAGTAGAATCGCTAGTTTTATTTCCATCAGTGGCGTAATAGTCAAACTGCGCGTAATCGGCTTGGTTATTCCCTATACCATCAGGAGCTTGGTCATTACTCGACTCTTGTGCGTCAGGTACAAATCTGAAATATCCATTGTCAATTTGGCCTTTCGAAATACTCAGTACTGAGTCGACATCACTTTGAATGACAACTTCAAATTCTTCCGTATCTGAATTCCAGAGCTCTAGTTTTCCATCAGATGGGAGTGATTCTATGACGATAGATAAATCATCTGAGTCCACATCACTAACGTTAAAGTTATCCCACTCAAATATTAGCGGCTTATCTTCTTCCCCAAGCGCATTACCTTCAATTGCTTTTGGTGCGTCATTTAGTGGATTAATTTTTAGATTGACAGTTGCTTCACTAAAATTACCCCTGTCATCAGTAATTTGATACTTGAAAGACGATTGGCCATTGTGATCTTTCGGCAAATCAAATATTACAACGTTTTCGCCAAGGCCCTCATCGTATTCTAGGCGAGCATCTCCGTATTCCTCACCGTACACGTAGGTAATACGAGCATTTTCACTATCGATTCCTGAATCATTACTAAGAAGTTCAGAAATAGGAATACGAATGCTTTCATCTTCATTAAACTCGAAGGTATCTTGGATCGCTTCAATTGCTGAGTCTCGTGAATCAACGAAAGTGACTTCTTTCACCTCACTTTCATTCCCTGCCGAATCAACAGCCTTGTATTTAAGCGTGTCAGGATTTTGGCTTGTCTCTATTGAGCGAAGTTCCCAATTCCCCTGACCTTCAGTACCCAATTTCACCCCAACGATATCACCGGCACCGTCTGGAAGACCTAAACCAACAGAAGGAATGGTGATCTCTCTATAGATTCCATCCGTGTTTCCAATACCAGATTCTTCAAAGTCAGACTTATTAAAGTCAAAGTCTTCAGTTTGAAAATCACCGTTCTCATCAATGTACGTAACTTCAATCGTTACACTACTACTTTTAGGATGATTATCTACGAAGTAGCCGCCCAAGCCGTCTAGCCCGAGTGTCACACTATCAGAGGGCATTTGTGACAAGTCTATGTTGATAGACTCTCCTTGCTGAATACCGCCACCGCCACCGACGCCGATACCATATCCCACATGTCCTGTGTTAGAACCATATTGGCGTAATGAGCCACCTTCGCTGCTAATCGTAACGGTGTTGTCACCCAGTTTAAGTTCCCTAGTATTATTATCGACTCGCTCACCCCAGTTTAAGAAATCATCGTTGCTTCGATCTATGCCCTGCGTACCATCGAGCTCTGTTTGACTACCTAGATTAAAGGTGTTGGTTTCTGTTGCAGGTTGATAACTGATTTTATCTGAATCAAATTGTATTGGATTTTCATTAGCGTCAACAAGGTCACCCGCTTCAAGTAGAACACCGTCATAATAAACCTCACCAAACTCAGGAAGTTCAGTGATTATGATTTTAAGTGGAGTCCCGGAGGCGTCGTCTTCTATATCGGAGACTTGATCACTTGAAGCATCGTCACTATCAAATACAATTTGGGTTCTATTCGAGCTATCTACGATCACATCGAAATCGGAAGCTTCTGGCCCTTTATCGGCGTTTAGTGCAGTTTGTGATGCTTGTTCTGAGATGTTACCTGCACTATCAACGATATATGCTGTAACCGTTTGATTTGGCGTTACATCAAACTCAACATAACCGGCATTAATTTCAACAGAACTTAAAACGTACTCACTACCATCAATGAACAGCTTATCGACATTAGAATCGAAGTCATTTGGCAATGTAACGGTAGCAACGACTTTACCATCAGCACCCAACTCAGCTTCGTTGTAGACGCCATCACCATTCGTGTCAGCTGTTTCCAGTGAGATGGTGGGTGCTCGAACTTGCGTGTCCGCATCGAGCGCCGTTTCAGAAGCTTCTTCTGAGCGGTTGCCCGCCCCATCTACAATATGAGCGGTGACCTCTTCAGTTGGCTCGATATCAAGCTCGACGTAACCATTAGTAATGTCAGCATCGGTGAGCGTGTATTCGCTGCCATTGATAAACAACTTATCGTTATTGTCTGCATCAAAGTCATCTGGCAGTTCAACACGCGCTTTGACCGTACCGTCATCACCCAATTCCGCTTTGTTATAGAGACCGTCGTTATTGTCGTCCGCGGCCTCTAGCGAGATGGTGGGTGCTTGAACTTGAGTGTCCACATCAAGCGCCGTTTCAGAAGCTTCTTCTGAGCGGTTGCCCGCCCCATCCACAATATGAGCGGTGACCTCTTCATTTGGCTCGATATCAAGCTCGACGTAACCATTAGTAATGTCAGCATCGGTGAGCGTGTATTCGCTGCCATTGATAAACAACTTATCGTTATTGTCTGTATCAAAGTCATCTGGCAGTTCAACACGCGCTTTGATCGTACCGTCGTCACCCAACTCCGCTTTGTTATAGAGACCGTCGTTATTATCGTCCGCCGCTTCTAGCGAGATAGTCGGTGCTTGAACTTGCGTGTCCGCATCGAGCGCCGTTTCAGAAGCCTCTTCTGAGCGGTTGCCCGCCCCATCGACAATGTGCGCGGTGATCTCTTCATTTGGCTCGATAGCAAGCTCGACGTAACCATTACTCAGATCTGTGTCAGTGAGGCTGTATTCGCTGCCATTGATAAACAACTTATCGATATTGTCTGTATCAAAGTCATCTGGCAGTTCGACACGCGCTGTGACCGTACCGTCGTCACCCAATTCCGTTTTGTTATAGAGACCGTCATTATTATCGTCCGCCACTTCTAGCGAGATGGTCGGTGCTTGAACTTGCGTGTCCGCATCGAGCGCCGTTTCAGAAGTCTCTTCTGAGCGATTGCCCGCCCCATCGACAATATGAGCGGTGACCTCTTCATTTGGCTCGATAGCAAGTTCGACGTAACCATTACTCAGGTCTGTGTCGGTGAGGCTGTATTCGCTGCCATTGATGAACAACTTGTCGTTGTTGTCTGCATCAAAGTCATCTGGCAGTTCAACACGCGCTTTGACCGTACCGTCATCACCCAATTCCGCTTTGTTATAGAGACCGTCGTTATTGTCGTCCGCGGCCTCTAGCGAGATGGTGGGTGCTTGAACTTGAGTGTCCGCATCAAGCGCTGTTTCAGAAGCTTCTTCTGAGCGGTTGCCCGCCCCATCGACAATGTGCGCGGTGATCTCTTCATTTGGCTCGATAGCAAGCTCGACGTAACCATTACTCAGATCTGTGTCAGTGAGGCTGTATTCGCTGCCATTGATGAACAACTTGTCGTTGTTATCCGCATCAAAATCATCTGGCAGTTCGACACGCGCTGTGACCGTACCGTCGTCGCCCAACTCCGCTTTGTTATAGAGGCCGTCGTTATTGTCGTCCGCGGCTTCCAGCGAGATGGTGGGTGCTTGAACTTGGGTATCTAACGTAAACTCGAACGTCGCCTCATCCGACACATTGCCCGCTATATCCGTCTCACGGACAACGATCGTATTCTCACCCTCTTGTGCAACTGGTGGTGTCGTGGTCCATTGGTTTGTTTTGGGATCTTTGTATTCAACAAGGTTCCCATCTTCGGATGGGGTGACAGTGTAGCGACCATCATTTGTGAGATTGTCAGTACCGCTAGTACCAGAGTCGACAACCAACTCAACGGCTGGAGGAGCTGGAGGTTGAGTATCTAAAATGAAGTTAAGCACACTCGATGGTGATGCATTGTTTGACTCATCGACTTCACGAACTTCAATGCTATTTGGTCCTTCTTGAAGCGAAGGTGGTGTTGAATTCCATTGATTATTATAAAAATACTCAATAACACTGTTCGGCTCGTTTGGTGTAACTGTATAAGAGCCGTTGTTAGTGATGAAGTCGTCACCAATAAACCCAGAGTCTGTGTCCAGTGAGATAGCAGGAGCTTCTGGCGCCACTCGGTCTTTGAATTGCTGGAGCAGAGTCAAGCTTTGAGTTTGACTAAGGCCGATGTCTTGCAACGTACTCAAACCCACCGTTTCAAATAAAGTGGTAGCTATAACTTCATTACCAACACGATCTACGCTACCCGTGTTATCTAAGCTTGAGCCTTGCGCTTCGCCCGCAGCCGTTGCGAAATCATCCGATAGTTGGGTTGGATCCTCGCCGCTTTCAAGTGCTGCAAAAATGGCATCGACATCAGAAGTGACATCAACGGGCTCATTATCTTCATTTTGAGCGATTATTTGAACAATATCAGCGCCTTCTAATGATTGAATTACAACCTCACCTGGGTTGAGAACCTCATCTCGACCAATTACCTTTATGTTGCCGTTAACATCAATAATTACACGACCACCATCTGCCATAAGTTGTGGGTCTTTTAGAGAGTTAATATCCATACGTATGCCTCTAAATCTATTCAATCACTAATAAGTTGAATTTTAATATTTTCCTAACATCAATCTAACACCTACGTTTGTTCACAGAAAGCTAGATCAATGTAACAAGCATGTCATTTATAAAAAATTTCTCTGGACTAAGATCACGATCACCCTATATATAAACGTATAGTATCTAGGATCACGTTTTCAAATAAGATGTAAGCAGAATGTTTCAAATCATCTGGTTTACCAAGGTTTCTGTAGTATCATACTGAAATTGATGAATATATTACGTTTGGAATGGCATTTTTATTAACATTTTAACGCGCAGCATTAGATATAAATCCAAACAACAGCCATGTGTGGTTACTCAAGGAGAGATAGATTGAAAAGGACGACAGTCAGCGCTTTAGGTAGTGCTATCGTATTGAGCTTCTCGGTTAATGCTCAAACGCTAGAACAAGCTGTTGCGATTGCGCTTGCTACTAACCCAGAGATTAAGAGCTCATTTAATGAGTTTCAAAGCAAAGTCTATGAAGCAAAAGCATCTGGTGGAGCTTACTTACCCTCTATAGACCTCGATGCAGGCATTGGTTATGAGGGAATTGATCCGGCTATTGGAAATGAAACGGACCTGACACGTAAAGAGGCAACGGTCAGCCTTACGCAACTGCTGTGGGATGGCTCTGCAACGTTAAATGACATGGACCGAACCGCTGCCGAAGCAGAGTCGGTTCGCTACCAACTGCTTGCGGATGCTCAAGACCTCGCTCTTGAAGTAACAAAAGTCTACCTAGACGCACTTCAGTCATATGAAGTACTGGCTCTGTCAGAAAGCAACTTAGCAATACACAAAGACATTTATAAAGATATCAAGCGACGTGCAGATTCCGGTATCGGTTCGACTGCGGATGTGACACAGGTAGAGGCACGTATCGCGAAAGCTCACGGTAATTTGCTCGCTGCACAAAATAACCTTTATGATACTCACACTCAGTTCGAGCGTATCGTCGGTCAAATCCCGCTTGGTTTAGTCTTCCCTAGCGCAGACGTCAATAAACTGCCCCCGACACTACAAACAGCACTCGATACTGCGGCAGAAAATCACCCCGTTATAAAGGTATCGCTAGTTGATGTTGATGCTGCTAGATTTCAGTATGATCAATCTAAAGGTGTAAACTACCCTACTTTTAGTATTGAAGCCTCTCAAACTTGGCGTGATGACGCGGCGGGCGATAAAGGACGCAGTGACGAAACACTAGCAATGCTACGCATGCGCTACAACCTCTATAACGGTGGTTCAGACTCAGATCGCAGTGAAGCTATGGCTTATCAACTCAACAAATCTAAAGATCTTCGTGACAGAACCTATCGCATGGTGGAAGAAGGGCTGCGTTTATCTTGGAGTGCTCTAGATCTCACATTGCAACAAAAAGAGTTCTTAGCCGACCATGTAGATTCTGCGTCTGAAACCGTTATTGCCTATGAGAAGCAGTACAAGATTGGCAAACGAACACTTCTAGACTTGCTTAATACCGAAAATGAACTGTTTGAAGCCCGCAAAGATTACCTAGATGCTAAATATGCTGAACAGTACGCAAAATTCCGAGTCATGAACGCATCAGGAAACCTTTTGGATGCGCTATATGTTGCTACGCCGAAAGAATGGTATGAAGAGGTAGAGTACTAATGAACAAGCTAATTCCCATTGTAATGTTAGGCTCACTACTTTCATCTCCAATCTCCTTTGCAGAGGATGAATATGACTACATCCCTACTCCCATTGGAGAACAAGTCGATGATCTGAAAGATGATGATTCTGATGGTGTCATCAACGCGCGCGACCTTTGTCCTGGTACGCCAATAGAAGCGGAAATTAATAACGATGGCTGTGGTGCTCGCCTATCAACAGAGTCAAGATTAGAACTTCGCATCTTGTTCCCAAATGACTCGGATGAGATAAACCCAGTGTTCTCGAATCAGATTGAAGAGATGGCAAACTTTCTTGCCGAATTTCCTACTACATCGATAGAAATTCAAGGTTACGCAAGTAAGACAGGCTCTGCAGAATATAACGTTGCATTGTCAGAACGCCGCGCTACTGCTGTACAAGATGAATTACTCTCTTTTGGTGTACAAGAAAACCGTGTTGCGATCGTTGGGTTTGGTGATACCAAGCTAGCAGATGAGAATGATTCCGAGGTGAGCCATGCTTTAAACCGAAGAGTTACCGCAACGGTGGTTGGGTATAAGGGTGAAGTGAAGAAACGTTGGACTATATTCACAACCATTGAAAAATAGGCAATAAAAATAAAGCCTTGCATATGCAAGGCTTTATTTCATCTACCTGTCCCGTCCTGAAATGTTATTTGATATTCAGGAATGCAGCACCACGAACACCGCCCGAATCACCGTGCTTCGCTTTGATGATCTTTGGACATTTCGCAACTGACAATAGGTACTTAGGAATACGCTTTGGCATTTCTTCATAAATCAGTTCGAAGTTTGATAGACCGCCACCAAGAGCAACCACATGTGGATCAAGCGCCGTGAATAGATTCGCAAAACAAATCGCTAGCAGCTCCATGAAGCGCTCTACGTGCTCAACTGCTTTTTCTTCACCCTCAGCGTGTGCTTTGATGATATCAATAGCTTTCTTCTTCTCGCCGAAGTAGTGTTCATAAATAAGCTCGAAGCCACGACCTGATAGGTAGCTATCTAAACACCCCTTCTTGCCACAGCCACAACCCAGAAGCGGCGCGTTTTCACCTAGGTGTAACCACGCATCAAGAGGTAGGCGCATATGACCCAATTCACCAGCAACGTGATTGCGACCAGAGAACACTTTACCGTCAAAGATAAGACCACCACCAAAACCAGTACCTAGAATAAGGCCAGCAACCGATGGTTCATCTTTAAGCTCTTCGTCCCAAGCTTCTGAAAGTGCAAAACAGTTCGCATCGTTCTCAATTTTAACTTCACGACCAATCTTAGCTTCTAGATCAGCACGTAGTGGCTTACCTTTCGCAGCAGGTACGTTTACCGTTAGTACGGTACCATCATCTGCATCTTCCATGCCTGGTAGACCTAGGCCAATAGTACCTTGTGCGTCTAGCTCTGAATCGTATTTAGCGACTAACCCAGCGATCGTATCCACCAGCTTTTGGTAGTCGTCACCTGGTGTTGGTACGCGCTCTGTCGCTACGCGTTCTAGTTTTTCGTTAAATGCACCGAACTCAATTTTAGTGCCACCGACATCGAAGCCGTAGTACATGCTCATCTCTCCTGAAATCCCTAATCTGGGGATAAATTTTACAAACTTGAGCTATTATCCACATCCGAACCACTACATACCGTGACCTGTAACACCTTTATTTCCCTAACGCATGCGATCGCACAAGTTGTCGGCAAATTCTGTTTATCTTTCGACAGGTATCTCGCTATCGATAAATTCGATGTATCGATGCTTACATGGCAACGAGAGGTCCGATTTATAACGAGTCTTGCTCAACATATAGCTTTCTCTAAACGCTTCAAACCATAATTGAAGCGTCTCACCGGCTTTGACTTCACCCGCTTGCGCTAAAACCAAGCTTGCTACCTCTGCTGTGGATAAATGTTGTTCGTTATCGGATTTTCTCATCAGATACTCAGACACTTTATCTGGCTCAATCGATAGTACTGGCAATGATTGCAAATACTCAGAGCGTCGGAATATCTTCCTTGCTTCACGCCAGCTTCCGTCAATAAAAATAAACAAAAATTGCTTATCGCCGTTCCTCATTTCTAACTGCTGCACCATTCTCGATTTCTCGTCGACATAATCTTCAGGGAAAACAATCACCGGCTGATATCTCGGGTCATTCAATACCTGCAACATTTCCGCCGAAGGTTCGGTCCTGTTCCATTGATACACGTATGTACCCTTAACAACATCGGCAATCAATCGACCAGTGTTACTCGGCTTTAAAACTTCGTTATCAGAGACAATCAACATTGCAGATACCGCTGTTTCTACATCTGGCTGATATTGACACATGCACGCATCTTGTTTGATTTGGCAATGTGGGCAGCGCTGAACCTTACAACCTCGCGCATTAAACGGTTTGGTTGAAAGTGACAGGCGATGTTGATGTAAACGGTGAAAAGCGTGAATTCTCATATTAGGTTTCGCAGGTTACAATGTGAGTACTAAATGCAAGGTGGCGAATTGTACTCATTGAGCTTGTGGAATGAAACCACTCGATGAGCACTAAGTTGTTGGAGGAATCAGCCATGGAATCAATTGAGCAACTAAGGTTAGCTTTTTTCCTTAGTATATTCTTCATGTGCGCAGCGTGGGAATGGGTTGCTCCGCGTAAGACACTGACGCAATCTAAGACTTGGCGATGGATGAACAACGTTTCTCTCACCGCTCTAAACAGTCTGCTACTGACCATTTTGTTTCCTATTCTCGCCGTAGAAGCAGCCATTATTGCAAAAGGTACTCAATTCGGCTTATTTCACTTCTTGGAACTACCGAATATCTTCACTATCTTAGTGTCGTTAGTCATACTCGACCTTGCCATCTACGCTCAGCATCTGGTATTTCATCGTATTCCTGCTCTTTGGAAATTGCACCGAATGCATCATGCTGATTTAGATATCGATGTCACCACTGGAGCACGCTTCCATCCAATAGAAATCATACTTTCTATGCTGATTAAAATCGTGATTGTCATGATGTTAGGCATACCACCAATCGCTGTCGTTATATTCGAGGTCGCATTAAACGGCTGTGCAATGTTTAATCACAGCAATGCTAAGCTTCCTCTCAAGTTCGACAACTGGCTAAGACAGTGGCTTGTCACTCCCGACATGCATCGCGTACATCACTCGAAAATTGTCAAAGAAACTCACTCTAACTTCGGGTTTTGCTTGTCTGTTTGGGATCGACTATTTGGTACTTACATTGCTCAACCACAGCTTGGGCATGACAAAGTTGTGATTGGGGTGAAAGATATTGAAGATTCTAAAGAACAAAGGCTGGATAAAATGATTACCCAGCCCTTTCGTTATTGAGACACTAAGGTCTTTTGACCTTAATAATTGATGCTCTGCGGAATCAGTCTAACTTGTACTTATGAAGCATCGCTTGTTGATGACCAGCAATCTCAGCAACTTGCTCCGAGTTCTCGACCATCGACTCAAGTTGAAGCTTTGTTTGTACGCCCTGATCTGAAACTTGCGTGATCGACTGACTCACATCAGCAGTCGCGCGTTCTTGCTCTTCGGTAGCAACGGTTATTTGCTCTACACGTGCTCTAATATGATCAACTGACGTCGCGATTTGTTCAAAGCTAACTTTCACTTCGTCACTGGATAATAGTGCTTGGCTCATCTCTTCACGTGAGTCTGCAACTGCACGACGTGAATTCTCAGCTGCAGAAACCAGTTCATTCATGCGTTCACGAATCTTCGTCGTTTGGTCTGACGTATCACTCGCAAGCTTTCTCACTTCATCGGCGACGACAGCAAAGCCTCGCCCTTGTTCACCAGCTCTGGCCGCTTCAATTGCTGCGTTTAACGCTAACAGGTTGGTATTTTCAGCAATACCAGAGATCATGTCCACCATCTCACGAATCTGCTTCACACGATTATCGAGCTCCACCATTGATTGTTCGTTAATGTTGAGCGTAACTTCTAGTTTCTCTAAGCGTGAGCGATTTACCTCAACCACACCAACACCAGACTCGGAGTGTGAAGATGCAAGAACCGCCTCTTGGTGAGACTCACTGGTCACCATCGCAATCTCACGTATCGAGGCCTCAAGTTGAGTCACTGTTGTTACCATGCTCGCTAAAGATTCATTCTGTAGCGTCAGGCTTGCATTCGACTCTTCTGCAGCCCCATGATTGATTTCAGCAGTTTGATAGAGAGCTTCACAATTTCGTGTTACCGAGTTTACTGATTCACTCGTTGACTCAATGACTTGGTTAAGCTTTCGAGCGATCTCCTTCATCTCATGTGGACCTTGTGGTGAAACCTGAGCGGAAAAATCATGTGCGACTAGCTTACGCAAATGGCCCATAACGTTGCTCAAGCCTCTATTAACCCAAGTACGTAGGCCAATCCACGAACTGATGACGAGCAGTAGCGCTATCGCGGTAGTCACCATTAACAGTTTCTCAATGCCTGAAATCGTACTTTTCACTACGACCTCATTTTGGTCGATCAACTGACTAGCTGTCTCTGATAGTTGGTTAAGTTGTTCAATAACACCGCCCGCTAGCAATGCACTCTGTTCAATGGCTCCTCTTTGAGCTAATCGCATCTCAAGTCGAACAAGCACATTTTCCACGATCCCATTCTCTGCAAAGCCTTCTTTCACCATGTCATAAGGGGCCGTTAGGCTGGCAAACTCAATGATATCTGGATGCCAGCTCTTGAAATCGTTAAAACCAAGATTAATGGCCGATAATAAGCGACTACGCATCTCACGATAATCTACAAGCGCAGGCTCAATCTCTTCGTGAGCGATTAGCAGCAGAAAAGTACTTTCAAGCTTTGTTGCTGCTGTAACAAAACGATTCGCCGCATCTTGAGATTCTAGGTTATTAATGGCAAGAAATGACGCGATTCTATTCATCTCTGAGGGTATAGAGGTTAAGCCATAGCGAAAACCACCCATTTGATCATCAATCAAGGATTGCTGAGTGAGTAACTGCTCTTGTCGGCTCAACATCTCTATACTTATTGCATTGAGAGATTCGATTTGTTCAATTAAAAGCGTTTCATGTTCTGCGCTCAAGATTCCAGAAAAACCTTTAGAGAACTCTTGAAGCTCTGCAAGTCCTTCTGTGGCATCTGCCATAACTCGTGAAAGCTGATCGTTATAATCATTCAATTGTTCGGGCGATTTTACTTGAGAGATATAGCTCAGAATTTTCACTTGTTCTAACACGTTTTGTGTCAATTCTGCATTGTTCATTGCTAAAGGAAGAGCTTGCTCAGAGAGTTGGGTGAATTTCTCTCCAACTCGAGTTATACCTTTTAAATAAGAGTAAGAAAGGAAACTAATGATCAGAACGATTAACACAAAAATTGCACTGATCGTCTGTATTAATGATAATGAGAAACGTGCCTGAGATTGAGCACTCGGTTTTCTAGCTAACGTCATTGTCTACCGCACTATGAACTGACGCATCATCTACACGATGCCAGGTTTTGAGTTTATGGCAGGGACTTTAAGACACATAGATGACAATAATATGTCAATCAAGGAGTTATAGAACGTGCAGCTTAATTTAAAATACATCGTTTTCACCTCGCTGCTCACTTTGGGGTTATTGGGATGCAGTTCTGACCTCCCACTGGAACGCACTAAGCCAACCAGCAATCACTTTCGTCACGATTACCGTTCATCAGTTTTTGAACCTATCTACCAAGACTGGAGGGGGACTCCCTATCGATTAGGAGGACAATCCAAAAGCGGGATAGACTGTTCGGCATTTGTTCAAGTGGCATACCAACAAGCCCTAGCAATTAATCTACCAAGAACGACTAAGCTACAAAGCCAACTAGGACAAGAGGTTTCTTACCGCACAGCTTCGAGTGGCGACCTCGTTTTCTTTAAAACGGGAGTGAAAGTTCGTCACGTCGGTGTATACCTAGGCAATAACGCCTTTATGCATGCATCAACGTCCAAGGGTGTCGTGGTATCAAGATTAGATAACCCATATTGGGCGGATGCTTTTTGGCAGTTTAGGCGAGTCACAAACTAAAAAAGAGCCAAATGGCTCTTTTCAAATCCTGCATCTTGTCTTGCAACGCTCTTATACAACAGGTCAGTATACCGACCGGCTCTTATGAAGTTTGAACAGCGCTATCAAATAAATTTTTCATTAGCGCGATATATTCTTCCAAAAATGCCATCTGACCGGTTGTCACCTTATTACTCCAAACACCAGCTAATACTTCGCTGAGGTCTTCAACTACGGAATCTGCTTCTTGCAAAACCTTGAAGCGAGTTTCTTGGTCTAGGTTAGGGTTTTGCGCACATATAGTCATAATATTTGAAGCCACCAGATCCGTTACTGTGTCCTCGATCGTATCGTTCATCGCGTTACCCGATTGCTGGGTAAAAACCTCTAAGTTAAACGCTAAATGTTCTATTAATGCTAAGTAGCCTTCGCTTTCAACTACCACTATGACCTCATCTAATATACTTGCAGAACCTGTCTACAACGACTAATCCAATTTGACCGTATGATTCCTTTATTCAAAGGATTATTCAAGTCTAATCACCTGTTTAATTCCATTTCTATCAATACAATATTTTCAATACATCCACCATTGTCACTATTTTGTATAAGGCTCACAAAATTCGTTGAACAAACCGATTCCTTTATCAACGCAACTTTATGAATTAAGGAGTAAAAAATTAATTTTTGTGCGAAGCCTATCAACCTAGTTTCTATTTCTGATCTAAACTGAATTTAACTAGGTTGATAACTACCGAGGTCATTATGTGGCAAGCCATCTCTCAACAGCTTTCAGATACGTTGATGTTTGAATTTACGATTAGAGAAAAGGTGAAACTCCCCGGTGGAGATATCAATCAGTGCTATATGATCAGCGATGGCGAACAACGCTATTTCGTTAAGATAAACCAAAAAGATGAACTTTCGCTTTTTGAGTCTGAAGTCGATAGTTTAAAAGAGTTGCGCCACTCCGACACCGTTTTCGTTCCTGAAGTTGTGCATCTTGGTAACTGCAAGGATGCGGCTTTTCTTGTCCTCAACTATTTCCCGACTAAAGCTCTCAACACCGACGAAGCGAGCTTTAACTTTGGTCAACAACTCGCTCGCTTGCATCAGTGGGGAGAACAAAAAGAGTATGGATTTGACTCTGACAACTACGTTGGAGCAACACTCCAACCCAACCGTTGGGAAAAGAAATGGCATAGATTCTTCTCCGAACAGCGAATTGGCTGGCAACTTCAATTACTGTCTGAAAAAGGCATCGAACTCGGCAACAGCGAAGCTATCATCCAAGCGGTTAGTGACGAGCTAGCTCATCATCACCCAACGCCTTCTCTCCTTCATGGTGACCTTTGGAGCGGCAATGTCGCCAACTCTGCGTTCGGCCCCTTATGCTTCGACCCTTCTTGCTACTGGGGGGATAGAGAATGTGATATTGCTATGACAGAGCTTTTTGGCGGTTTCAACAATCAGTTTTACGCAGGTTATGCTAGCGTCTTACCTTTGTCTTCTGGCTATGAGCATCGCAGAACCATCTATAATCTTTATCATATTTTAAATCACTGCAATTTGTTTGGCGGGCATTACCTCGACGAAGCTCAATCCATTATCGAGGAGATGTTGAGCTAAAAAATCAACGAGGAACGACTCGAGTTCACTCAGTAACAAAGAAGGAATGTTGTATGAATAATTATACTGAGAAGCAAGTAGAGTGCCCTCATTGCGGGCATCATATTACGCTCACTCTAGATGCATCGAACGGCAGCCAAGAATTTTATGATGACTGCCCTGCTTGTTGCCATGCAATACATCTCAATATGCAGGTTGACCATATCGAAGATGACATCAAGCTCACCATTGATGCCGATGACGAGCAAATCTTCTAATTGAGAAGGCCTTCTAAGGCAAAGAAGATCTCAATCAACGCTCTTCAACAATCGCCATGTCTTAAACAACCGAAAACTATGCTCAAGTTACTACTAAACTAGTGAGCTTGAGCCATATACCTTTCAACCGTGTCCACAATCGCTTGTGTTTGAGGATCTACTTCGATATTTACTTGATCACCCAATTTCCGCTCACCAAACAATGTTCGTTGCAACGTTTCAGGTATCAGGTGAACGTTAAAGCGATTGCCTGCAACATCACCAATGGTCAATGAACAGCCATCAATCCCAACATAACCCTTGGCAATAATGTATTTTGCTAGTTCCTCTGGGAGCTCAAACCAAATAGTACGATTATGCTCTGTCTTGATGATGTCAGTGATTGCCGCCATCGCTGAAATATGTCCACTCATCGAGTGACCTCCGATTTCATCACCGAACCGAGCAGCGCGCTCAATGTTGACGAAATCGCCTTCTTTAAGGGCACCTAGATTGGTGACATTTAATGTCTCTTGCATTAAATCGAACCAAACCTTATTGCCTTCTATTTTAGTTATCGTCAAACAACATCCGTTGTGCGCCACAGAGGCACCAATTTCCAGCCCAGCCAACCATTCATCATTGAACTGCAGCACATGAGTTTGAAAACGTTCGTGCTTCTCGCCCGACGCAACATTCTCTATATTGGCGACCTTCGCCATTCCTTGAACTATTCCAGTAAACATATTTAGATATTTCTCAAATAAACATAGCTCTCATTGTGACATTTAATTATCATTGCATCCAATCTTTGCAGCCTCCCTTTCTAAACAATTCTGCTGCACATCAAACCTATTTATCGTGGAAATAATTCGTGCATCGTTATCAAGCTGAAGCATCAAGTCTTGTAAGACTTGCTACCCCCGTTCTCATCGCATCCGTTGCTCAAACTGGTATGGGCTTTGTCGATACGGTTATGGCCGGTGGTGTAAGCGCCACCGATATGGCTGCAGTAGCTATTGCCGCAAGTATTTGGCTACCTTCCATTCTATTTGGTGTCGGTTTGTTGATGGCGTTAGTTCCTGTGGTTGCACAGCACAACGGTTCGGGTAACAAACAGAAAATCCCTTACGAGATCCAACAAGGCATTGCTTTGGCACTCTTTGTGTCCCTGCCCATTGCAGCGGTATTAATGCAGACAGATGCCATCCTGACACTAATGGAAGTTGAGAAACCATTAGCAACAAAGACGGTTGGCTACATGCATGCGGTAATGTTCGCTATCCCAGCATTCTTGTTATTCCAAGCGTTGAGAAGCTTCACTGACGGTATGTCTTTAACCAAACCTGCTATGGTGATTGGCTTTCTTGGTCTTCTCATTAACATCCCTCTGAACTGGATGTTTGTATACGGTAAGCTCGGTGCTCCCGCATTAGGCGGTGTGGGTTGTGGTGTTGCAACGGCTATCGTTTATTGGGTCATGTTCTTAATGATGCTGCTGTATGTCACAACAGCACAAAGAGTGAAAGCGATCAACGTCTTTGGTCAATTTCACCCACCTAAACTAAGTGCGCAAGTTCGTCTTGTAAAACTTGGATTCCCTGTTGCTGCAGCAATGTTTTTTGAAGTGACGCTATTTGCTGTCGTGGCTCTGCTAGTAGCACCATTGGGTTCAACGATTGTCGCGGCACACCAAGTTGCCATCAACTTCTCATCACTGGTGTTCATGCTGCCAATGAGTATTGGTGCGGCGGTTAGTATCCGTGTTGGCCATAAACTCGGTGAAAAAGATACCGAAGGTGCAATGATCGCTTCAAGGGTCGGCTTAGCGACGGGCCTTGCAACAGCAGTGGTCACTGCAATTTTAACCGTCCTTCTTCGTGAACAAATTGCTCTACTCTATACAGACGAGCAAGTAGTCATCGCGATTGCGACCCAACTCTTGTTGTTCGCCGCGGTTTATCAATGCACTGATTCCATTCAAGTTGTTGCTGCCGGCGCACTACGCGGATACAAAGACATGCGTTCGATCTTCAACAGAACCTTTATCGCATACTGGATATTGGGATTACCGACAGGCTATATTCTGGGTTTAACCGACTGGATCGTTGAACCGATGGGCGCATACGGATTCTGGATTGGATTCATTGTTGGTCTATCTTCAGCTGCAGTTCTATTAGGCTTACGCCTGCGCTGGCTACACAAGTTGCCGAGTGAAGCTCAACTCCAACTAGCTTCCAAGTAAACCAGAGACGACTAAACACTCTAAAGCGCACTCTACGAACATAGAGTGCGCTTTTTTACAATCAAACTTAGACAATCTACGCCTGAGTTATTCAGCCCTGACTCTTACGTAACGTGCAAACCTCGGGAGTCCATTGTGCGTATACCCATTGAATCGATAGGTAATCACGCTACCGAGCACCGGTGGATTTTTTCTGTCTTCTAGGCTCAAACCACTGCCAATTTTAAACTCTTTCCCTTGTTCATTTTTCACTAATAAAGCTCCGACGAGGCTCTGGTATTTCCCCTTCCCTTCGGTATAGCCAACCACCACAGCTTCACTGTCTTGAAACGATTTCACCTTTAACAGATCATCACTTCTATCAACTCGGTAGAGGCTATTTTTCTTCCTTAGCATCAAACCTTCACCATTTAATGACTCTATTTGTTCAAGTTTGAGCGCTAAGGCTCGTTCATCAGCCACGTTCTCATGTTCCACTAAATGAAGGTATGAGTTTTGGGATTGCTCAGTAATTAGCACCAATTCAGCATAACGATCATTAAAAGAACCTTTAAAGGATGGTACATCGAACACCATGAACCGAACCTTTTCCCAAAGTGCATCATCCGGATTCTGATCTAATACCGTTTGCTGAACAACATGGAATTGTCCTCTCCCTGCCCACAGTTCTCCATCTAATGCATGATGAGGAAGTTCATCTATAAACCTCTTGGGAGGGTTTAAAACCTTACCGCCCCGAGTGACCAACTCTTTGCCGTTCCAGTACGCTCGTACACCATCTAGCTTTTCACTCACATAATATTGTTCAAGCGACTTACTTGAATTCGAAAATGTATAGCTATCGGCAAGCATGAGTTTTGGTGGAGACGCAAAGGTCTGCGAAGGGTTTGTCAACAAACTGGATATCAGTAACGCAAGTGAGGAGATCTTCATCATTGTTCCTTGTTTCAACTAGATAAAACTAATCTAGCCTGAACCTAAGAATCCCAATAAATACTGAGTAGTATTTCGAACCCATCGAACGAACTGTAAGCTAGATATAGCAGTCATTTGCAGTGAATACGTGATTCTTGGCAAACTCTATTGGTTAAGGTTTCTGAGTGTTCTGTCATTGAATTGGATACATGAGCGCCGGGAAATGACATATACTTTCCTAACTTGTTGTAATTCAGTTGGATAAATCCTTTTTATGACCAATATTTTCATCGTCGTTATCGCACTTGTTGCGTTCTTTCTTATCATTCAAAAGTACATCATTGGATCATCTAAAAACGACGAGTATGTTTATCGCAGTAAAAAATCGGTTCAAACCAGTTCAGAGACGGCTTTCTTCAACGCCTTAAAAACCGCTTTAGGAGATAAAGGTGTTGCTCTGGCAAAGCCAAATATGACGACCGTCCTGACCCCAGCACCAACCAAGACTAAGAAAAAATGGGCCGCAGCCGTCAATAAAATTGCCCGTTATCACTTTGACTTTGTAGTGTGCGATCCAAGAACGATGGAAGTGCGCTGCGTAATTGCATTCGATGATGGTCAACCACTCGATAAATCGAAGGTTGAACGTGAGAAGCTACTCATCAAGTTATGCAAACAAGCAAATATCCCACTCATCGGCGCATCAGTTAAACATAGCTATCAAGTAGGTCGGTTGAAGCGCTTACTGGCAACGCATATCGATTTAATTGAGCCAGATAAAGAAGTGCGTTTTTGCAAAAAGTGCGGCAGCCCAATGGTGATTAAGTTAGCAAACCAAGGTGAATTCAAAGGACGCCGCTTCTTTACCTGTAGCCGCCAGCCTATGTGTACTTACACCGAAAACTATAACGTTGTCTTTGATGAAGAAGCGTAATTAAAAGGAGCTGGAGGTGATATCCAATCGTTGACCCAACCTTCACCAAAAATAAGTAACCTAACTCAAGCCTCATTCTCTTTTTATAACAAACTAACGCAGTATCAAAAGAGTGAGCTACTAAGGTTAAATCAGTTTCAGAAATCAAGAAAAAGGAATTTTAGTTTAAAAAAACATCAAAACGATGAAGATAAGAGCGACTAGATCAAACTCCTGCAAATACCTCTTGCGCATAGAAAAATGAGCCGCTAATATCCAAACCGTTCTTAAGGAATGGGTCCGTAGCTCAGTTGGTTAGAGTACTACCTTGACATGGTAGGGGTCGGCGATTCGAGTTCGCCCGGACCCACCACTCCTTACTGCATATACATGCAAAAGAACACATTTTGGATCCGTAGCTCAGTTGGTTAGAGTACCGCCTTGACATGGCGGGGGTCGGCGATTCGAGTTCGCCCGGATCCACCATATTAAACAAAAACGCCAAGCACTTAGCTTGGCGTTTTTGTATCTGCACTATCCATTTTTGACGAATCAGTCTTGGAAACTGCTCTACTTCCCCCTTTTTTAGTGGTGAATTTTCATTCCGACTTATTCATTTCCAAAATTTAACAAGATCAGCAAAAAGTGCGCGGTGACCATCTGGTGTCCAAAATGGTGACCAAATGAAAATTTTTTGGTGACCAATGTGGTGTCCAAACACCAAAATTTCGCCTAATTTCCGGTGTCCGTAAAAATAGGAGTCATGATTATTTACGACAACCCTTAGATCGAATTTTGCGGTATCGCGGAGGTTTTTAGCATAGTCGACGCCAATCTTTGATTTATGGAAGGTTTGGGCACAATGCGGCCAAACACATCGGTGGTTATCCGTTGACCCCAAACCAGACTCAACGCCCATAACTCAGCCTGGTAGTTCGCATACAAATTCTATTCAGGCGAACAAGGTTACATAAATATATCAAGTATGAATAATCAAGCACAAACCACTTACACGCCCTTGGAGACAAGTAGCAATTGATAGAAAGCCGACGAGTGCGTCGGCTTACATTGTCACCAGTATTTCATTTTTGATTCTATGCATTGATGCTCATCGTTCGAGATTGCCGTCGCCTGCACTGATATCAGGTCATTAGAAACCCGAAGCCTGGATTTATCTGGAAATTCATATGAGAACTCATATTGAGAGCAGCAACGTAGGTATTGACCACCAAAACTTTTTGCTGTGTACGCAATTTCATCAAGTGTTAGAGAATCGCTAGTGGCCGCATTTAGCAAACTTACGTATGCCTCAAACGCCGTCGTTTGTTGATTCTGACGTTCACATAAAAGCTCATTGCCTCTTGACCTTAAGTCAGACTCTGACTTTTCTAACAATATTTGTAAATGTGCAATCTCGTCTTGTAAACAAGAAGTAATCCGACCAAATTCTTTCCCCTTCTGAGAAAAGTGCTTCTCCAAGAATGTAGGCGCTGCTAACAAGTGCGTTTGTAAGCACATCTTTGCAGCACGTAGTTTACGATCTGTATTTTTTGTACGCTTCAATGTTTGTGCGTACTTTGCTTCGACTAAGTTAACTCCATTTAACAACTCATTATGTGTAATATTTTTTTTGCTCATTCTATGTATAACCCAATGGGATTAGAGCCGGAACATACTCGATAATTATCTTAATTATTATCAAAACTGATCGTAAAAATTTCACTCTTAAAGACAAGTAATCGTTATCACAGTAAGCTCATATTTTGGGCTAATTAACTCACTGAAAACTAGTGATTAATGTCCTAATTTATCAATCAGGCGTAGTATTTAGTGGTGATATAGGGGCCTAAGATCTACAGAGTTCATACCGCGATTGAAAAGTACTTTATGCACCGTAAACCAAAACGACTACAAATCAGATTGCATATTGGTTAATGAAGGCTTTTTTAAACCTTCTTGCTTCAGTATGGTGAGCTTCGAATTACTTCAAGAAAGAACAACATCGACAACAATTCGCGGTGGTCATCTGGTGTCCAGACTCCAATATATCCGAATGATTTAATGGGGACCTGTTTATAAAGTTCTGAGGCAATATCTAATGAAAGCCATATTGGCCAAGTTAGGCAGCCAAATTTCATATGCTCCCACACCACCAGTATTCGATGAGGTTTAAAATCTGACCGAGAGTTCCTGCCTGCTATACTAAACCCACCCTAATCAAATTCTTGGGGAAATTATGTTTGCCTATTTTCAATATCATTAATTAACGTTAATCGATGTAATCTTGTTTGGCTTGCTTCAAACTCAGTAGCTAACCAAATGTCGATCAAATTGATAGTCGATTCCTTATCCAAAGTTAGACTGCCCAAAGTTAGTATATTGGTATCGTTGTGGCGACGAGCTTGCTCCACGGTATAACTGTCACTTCCCATCACTGCTCTAATACCGTTTACTTTGTTGGCACAGATCGCCATCCCGACTCCAGTTCCACAGATTAATATTCCACGTTCTACGGTACCAAGGTTAACTAAATCAGTAACCTTCAGCGCATATATAGCGGAGTGTGTTCTCGAAACACATTGAGTACCAACGTCTGTGACGATATGCCCCTTAGCAGTCAGATACTCGAGAATGAACTGTTTTCGCTCAAACCCCGCATGATCACTTCCTATGGCAATGTTCATCTATCGTCCTTTTTGGTTAAAGATCCACACTGAACGATGAAAGGGAATACCATCTGCAAGGTCTTCCCAATTAGGCACAGTATTAACTTTCATGTTCATCATTTAGTACTTTGAAGAATAACAGTGTAGAGAGGCTTTCATTGCGTGTTATTTCTGATTTTTGAGCTTTGTTCTTACATTAAAAGACTTAGCCACTGAAGTAGTCGTCATTTTGTATATGTTCACATCGAGCTTGTTAGGTTTACTAAAAAACAGAGCCCTGTTGGGGCTCTGCTTTGGTTCAACGCTAAAAGTTATAGCATTCGTTTCATTTTCGAATACTCACCCTTTGCTTTGATGATCACCATCACCTGTTGATCATTACGGTTGCGGAAAAACCAGCCATGGTTACCTGTGAATGCGGCAACCAATTCACCTTCACCGTTAGGAACACCTCGTCCCTTTTCATAGCTGATAGAATTACCATTGCCATCACCATGGGTGTCATAATTGACTGGGCCGCCTTTAGAGACCCACTCAAACTCGGCAACCTGCCCTTTCTTCATCGCAAGTTTTACCTCTGCGCCTTGCCCTGGCTTTAGCGATAACAGCATTCGGTCTTTCCAAACCGGTTCGGAAGAATTGCTGACTTCGGCTTCTGCAGTAACAGCCTTCGATAACGATTCTACAACCGGAGTTTCAATAGGTTGTTCAACCTCAGTGACGAGAGCAAGTGCTTGATCTCGAGCTTCATCCGCCGCGGCTTCTTCTGCTAACTGAGTTTTTATCTCACCCATTTCCGCTAAACCTAGTGCTCGACCGATACCCGTTGGGTCAATCGCATATTCAGCAGGCAGAATAACGGTAACAAGTAAGACAACTGCGGTTAGTAACGCGATGATTGTTGATTTAAGAAGCTGCTTAGTTGATGGAAGTTCAGCTTTAGTTGGCATCTCTGAGTTATACATTTTATGGGATTCCTTTATCTAATTATTGTGCAATGACATAGCCAGTTAATTGATAGCCGATGAGCATAAAACCTAAGCTCATCATGACGACGTTGGCAGAATAGGCCTGCTTGGCAAAGTTGCTATGTCGTCGCCAGAACCCCATCACAATCAAGATCGTACCAAGGGCAAGTAACTGTCCCAGTTCGACCCCAATGTTGAACGCCAATAGATTCGGAATTAATCCATCAGGTGAAATGTCATACTCAATGATCTTCGAGGACAACCCGAAGCCATGACAGAAGCCAAATAATAAGGTCGCAACTTTGGTATTTGGCTGCACACCAAACCATCGTTGAAACGCCCCAAGATTATCCATTGCCTTATAAACCACAGATAAACCAATAATCGCATCAATGATGTAGCTATTAATACCAATATTAAAATACACCCCAAGTAGCATGGTTGAAGAGTGCCCGAAAGCGAACAAACTTACGTAGAGCGCGATGTGTTTCATCTTATAGAGGAAGAAAATCACGCCGAGTAGAAACAGGATATGGTCATAACCTGTCACCATATGCTTAGCCCCTAAATACATAAAAGCTGGGATGTTCGTACCCGTGATTTCTTGAATGTAGCCTTTATCGCCTTGAGCAATAGCATGAGCAAATGCATCGTTACTCATCAAACCTAACACGGCCAATGTTAGATACAGCAGCCCCTTATGAAATGAGCGAACCAGATCTGAATTGATCGTCGACATCTCATTAAAAGAGAGAAAATTCATAGTTATTCCGTTATTTATTGATTTCTTAGAGTGTCACCAACGGTGACGTTTATCAGATAAATAGTCGTACTCTAGGAGGGCGTTCGATTAAAAAAGGCCTGTAATTTGGATTGCCGCTACTAGGCTCAGCAATCGGCAAGTCTGCCGCTATATCGATACTATTCGCCTGAATCGCTCTTAGGTGAGCACTATCATAAGTATGGTTATGATTACTTGAATCGTGCTTGAAGCGGTGCTCATCATCTACAGCATGATGATGCTCGTGTGAATGGCTATGCTCAGCATTCATAGAGAATGAAGATAAACTATGGGAGCGAAATTCTCCGATCGTCGACGACGTCATGCTTACTGAGACCATCAGTAGCATCAATATGCTGACGTATTGTTTTACTGTTTTAGAAAACATGAAACGAGACCGAAAATAAACCATTAAAAAAGATTAAGTCAGATTAATACCGAAGTTTTTGACCACAAAAGCCACTCCGAAAAAACACACTATCGAAATAACCGCGCACATACCCAACGACGCCCAGAATGAAAACCGATTCAGAAGAAAAGGAAAAATCAAAAACATAGGCAACGTTGGAAGAACATACCAAAACGTATAATAAGCATGGCTTGCAAGCTTCTCTTGCCCTTGCCCTTCGATATACATCCATATCAGCGCCAATATTGTCACGGTCGGCAGCGCTGCAATCAGTGCTCCGGCTTTATCGCTGCGCTTGGCCACTTCGGAAATTAACACCACTATCCCTGCGGTGAGCGCGTATTTAGTTACTATCCATAGCATGTGTTGACCCCTTCTTGATTCATCGTAAAGATCAATGAATCCAACAATACAAAGCCACCTTATCGTTAAGCATTTAAGTATAGGTAACCTAGCCTGATTAATGAAATCGAATGATTTTATTACCTGTATTGATTAGACTAATAACCCAACTGAGTTTTATCAACACACGAGATTGGCAGCACAATGAGCGGAATGAATTGGCAGCGCGTCGACCTAAACCTATTACTGACCTTTGATGCCCTGTTTCGCTTTCGCAGTGTCTCTAAAGCCGCAGAATCACTTCACCTAGGCCAACCTGCCACCAGCTACAACCTTAAACGTCTTAGAGAATTACTGGGCGATCCCTTGTTTGAGCGTGATGGCAACGTCATGCGACCAACTGCAAGAGCCCTTGAGATCGAACCAAAAGTTCGCGAGATCATGACCATCCTCAGCCATGATATTTTGCAATCCAATGTCTTCTCACCCGAAGTATTTGAAGGCGTCTTTAAGATTGGGTTGACCGACTATGCAGAGCAAATCTTTGGCCCTGATGTGTTCGACCAACTGCAAACCCTCGCTCCCAAAGCCAAAATATTATTCAAACCTGTGGATCTCGATAATTGCGTCTCCGCGCTCGAATCACAACAAGTGGATCTCTGTATTGGCGTATTTCCTGATTTACCGAGCAAGGTACACTCAACGTTCCTCTATCGTGAGAAGCATTTGTGTTTGTTCGATAACAACGTGCTAAAGACCGAGCTGCCTATCTCGTTAGACACCTATTTAAGCACACCACAAATGATCATCACTGGCAGTGAAGAGCTATCCACTCAAGTTGATAACACATTGGCCAGCATGAATATCCAAAGAAACGTCGTGTTGGGAACAACGCGATTTTTAACCATACGACGAATACTGACTGGAAGGCGAGTGATTGCAGTAATGGCTGAAATGGTCGGTAAATCAAATTTGATTGAGGATGAGCTTACCCTCAGTGAGCCTCCGATCAACATTCCTGATTTCGATATTGAAATGGTGTGTCTTCGAGGGGATAGGCATCATCCTCGTATTACTTGGTTATCCGAGTTGGTTAAGACAGTCGTGCAACAAAAAGTTAAAGCACTACGTGATACCTAAACTGTGTAAATGACGTTTGACCTACCATAAACTTGTAGCAGATGGTGTGAGCAGTGGAGGTATGAAAGTTGACACTCTATTTTATCCCGCCATGAGAATGAACGACGTTCAAAATGAAACTGCTTATGCCCACCAATTCCACAGCAAGGCCCGTCCAGTGCGGGCTTTGTTGTATTTGTATGTCGAGCTCTACCCTATAGGCCCTCCCTCTGATATTTCGCTTACTCAACAATCTCAACCACTCAGCGTATTTATTCCAGAGCTTCAGCCTATATTTTATTTATGTTTAACAGACATAAACTGACCACCAAGAAACCCATGCTTGAACCCCTTACTAATCACGGCGCACAAGTTAACTGGATTCATGCAACACGTCGCAAACCAACTACTAGACTTGGGGGTGAAACAAGAGCAGCTGCATTATGAGTGCTTTGGTCCTCATAAAGTTATCTAAACATTCATCATACTCATGCAAACAAAGCCTCTCAATTGAGAGGCTTTATCTTTTTATCCTTTTGATCTATTTGATATTGTCAACGATTGAGAACAGGAGTATGTTTAAAGGACGCAACCCTCATTTCGCTTTATCTTCCAAAGCAATGCGCTAGCAACAATCCAATTTTCTAGAAAGTTGAATAGAAAGGATTCTCACCTTCATTCTTCATGGTCTGCGTTTGTGTCTAAACTTCTAAATTAATCGTTTAATGGTGATCATCAATGAGCCGCTCCATCGACTTTAAAACCATCTTGCTCGCGTGCTTGATCATCAGTATTGGACAACTAAGCATGGGGTTGGTGTTCCCTTCACTACCCTGGATTGCTAAAGATTTTGACATCAGCCTTGACCAAGCGCAGCTTCTGGTCAGTATTTATCTACTCGGATTTGGCCCTTCTCAGTTTATCTATGGTCCAATTTCCGATGCTCTAGGGCGCAAGAAAGTACTGCTCACAGGTTTACTTATTGCACTCTGCGGTTTAGCAATGATCATCTTGTTCAGCGACAGCTTTTCTGGACTTGTTGCTGGTCGTTTTTTACAAGGGATAGGAACCGGTTGTTGCGCCGTGTTAGCTCGTGCATCGACGCGCGACAAGTTCAGTGGTCCAGATTTGCCTGTTGCCATGTCTTACATTGCGATGGCCGCTTCTATTACTCCGCTTGTAGCACCGGTTATCGGTGGATTCATCAACGCCCATTTCGGATGGGCCATGGTATTCATCTCTTTGCTAGGCTACGTCGTGTTTGCATGGGTCATCATTGCATTAAGATTCCAGGAAACCGTTTCAGCGAAGTCTAAAATCCCATCTCCGAAAAAGATGCTTATCCAGTACAAAGAGCTGCTCACTTCGCGTTATTTCATGAGCTTTGCAAGCATCAGCTGGTTAAACTTTAGTTTGATGATCACCACAGTCTCTGTGATGCCGTTTATCATGCAAGATCAAATCGGTATGACCTCTGACGAATACGCAATGTGGGCAATTATTCCAGCATTAGGGATGTTTGCAGGTACGAGCTTATGTAATCGTTTTAGACCGATTTTGGGGAACAAGCGTTTATTACTACTCACTCCGATGCTGCATGTCGTGTCAGCTCTCTGGTTATTTTTCTGCCCTATCGAGCCGCTTTACCTCATGCTAGGTCAGCTGCTGATGATTCTTGGTAACGGTATCGCGCTTCCCTGTGCTACCGCTCTTGTTCTTCAACCTTACAAAACCCAAGCAGGTGCTGCAGCGGCGATGTCCGGAGGTGGACAAATGGTGGTTTCATCGATAGTCAGTATGTTATTGGTGCAGTTAGGCTTGAACCAAGCATGGCATCTATCACTGGTTATCACGCTATTCGCGGTATTAACCTTAGTAAATATCCTACGCGGCTTTAGCGCCCCTCAACCTAACGCGTAAAGCTGCCTAAATGGGTCATAACCTCTTCATCCTGTAATTGAGGTTATGACTTACTTCATGTTTTATCTCACAATTTAGTATCTAATTTCGCTTGCCAAACTCGATACCTAACAGCATACCAACCCTAACAACACTAATTTCCGTAACAAAATGTAAAGTAAATCATATCTAACACACTGTTTTTCCGTATTAAATTTAATCAACCTATGCATTTCTGGAAGGCATATCATATTTTAATTGGATATTTTTTAGGCCGAATATAAGACTAGACACATAACAATATACACCTCGGCTTATAAGGTGGCTTCATGCCTAACAAAATATACATCATATCCAAGAATAAGCAGCGAATAAGTCTGCTGATGCATCAATTCAGGATCTCATTTCCACGTGTCGACATCATGTGTGCATCCAGTGTCCAAAACTTAAACAAAGACACTAATCAGCTCAACGACATCATAATCTACGACACTCATGCTAATGGTCTCGTCTCTAAAAATGAAATTATGAGGCTTGGTGGTTCATGGTTGAGCATCCACGAAGAGTGCAGTGAAGCGATTCAAACACAATGTCTAATGGATGGGTTCAGTGGTGTGCTCTCTCTTTCCGACCCAATAGACCTGTACCCGAAGGTCTTACGTTGTATTGCTCAGAGAGATATCTGGTACCCTCGCAGTGTTATTAGTCTTGCTATCAGGCAGTACCAAAGCAAAGCCATAACCTCACAAGAAATGATTGAGTTTGCGATATCTAACCTTGACCTGACGTTAAGAGAAAAAGAACTGCTCAACCTCATCGTCAAAGGTCATAGCAATCAAGCTATTGCCGACTACTTATGTATCAGTATCAACACCGTTAAGACTCACGTTTCTCGCATACTGAGTAAGCTCAACGTTCAATCGCGTAGTGAACTCCAATGTGTTCTAAATGACTACTTAGCCCGCCCGGAACTATACAGCGTTACGCCTATCCACTAAGTACATCAAATATCACCCTTTAGGGTTATCTCCTTTGGTACTTATAGGTGACTCCTTAACTGGAGTCACTCACTAACATAGTCCCTGTTCTTATAACAATTGTTTGGATAACGGAGAACCAAACCATGAAAAAAACACTATTGGCACTAACATTAGGCCTTTCATCTACATTTGCATTTGCTGACTTTGATTACGCTGGCGGTTCAAACATCTCGAACTGGGATATTGGTGGTGAAATCGCAGAACGCTGTGTTGTTGATGTAAGTGGAATCGATCGAGCGACCAATCTCGATCTATCTCTGCAAGAGGCCCAAGGCACAGTTGGGGTTGGTCTTTGGTGTAACACTCGCGGCGCAAAAGCCCATGCGACCTATTCATCAAGTAATCGTGGCGTGCTAGAAAACGAAGAGGGGGACGCTATTGCTTATACATTTAGCATCGATCAATCTGGAGATCTAAGCCTCACAGCAAATCAAACTATTGAGCAAATGACAGGTCAAGGTACTGCACATGGCTATCAACGTAAAACGATGAAAATCACCCCTATGGTAACAGGTCGAGAGTTCGCAGGTATCTATCGCGACACAATAACGGTACAGGTTGCACCTCGATAACTCACATTTTTATTAAAACGTAGCGCGGTTCTCCGCGCTTTTTTACATGGTGATTGCTATGAAGTACTTAGTTAGCACATTACTCCTGCTATGGAGCTCTCTCGCATCTTCGTTTCAAGTAGAACCTATGTTCCAACACCTATCTAACGTCGGTAGCAGAGCACAAGCTGAATACCGAGTTGAAAACACGGGAACGGAACCACTTGCAATTGAATCTGCAGCATACAGTCGAGAGGTTATTTCAGACATTGACGAAGACTTAGTTCCTGCGGATCATGATTTCATCATTATGCCACCCCAAGCCATTATAGAACCCGGAGAGTATCAGCTGTTTAGAGTTCGTTACCTAGGCTCAGACAAGCTTAACGAGTCCATTTCTTATCGTGTCACTTTTAAACAACTACCTCTAAAAAATGAAATCGATGGTACTGGTGTAGACTTACTGTTTAATTTTGCAACGCTAGTATTTGTCTCACCAGAGAACGCTTCATCTAAACTAGAAGCATCCTTAAACGATGAGGCGATTTCAATCACTAACCTTGGGAATGGTGTTGCGAACTTAAACAACTCTAGTCTCACATTAACAAGCACTGATGATAAGCAGATTCTCTCATGGAACGACTACAGTGCAATCAGTCCTGCTAGTTACCTGTTACCGAGTCAAACCATCATAATTCCCACTCAAGAAGAGTGGATCAACGGGAAAAGCATCATCGATGTTGATGTATCCATTTTGCAATGATCAAGGCGCAAATTTATTTTGTCATTTTGATTCAGCTATTTTCAGTGAATGCAGCAATTGCGAGCGAATGGCAAATGAACTTCCCTGTTGTTCAAGAGTCATCCAGTGTTGCAGAGGTATTACTGGCAACCGATGGAATGAATATTCTCTATTTCCCAAGTGTGGAGTTATCTAGATCGTTAAAACGCTTCTTAAATTCAGAGACTATCGATTGGTTATTGGAAAACGATACGGTGACACCCGAAGAGTTAGCTGAGTACGGTATAAACCTCTCTCTCAATATGCAAACCATGCAGGTTGAGATGTTGCTCGATGCAGACGCTCAAGCGTTACGTCGTATAGGCTTAAATGACACGTCGGAAAATTCAATGCCTTACTCATCTTCAGCGACGTGGAGCATACAAAACAATTTCACTTTATCGCATCAATACGATGATGAAAGAAGCTATCACAAAAGTGCAATAGACTGGACAGGAGGAAGTAACCTAGGTGGCGTAGACGGGTTATACCTTACTTACGGTTTCTATATTGACTCAGACGAAGACGATACTGAATTTAGTCGAACACGTACTCAGCTTTTCCATGACAATGTCGAGTCTCCTTGGCGAGTCGCTGTTGGGGACGTTCAATCCACATCATCAGGGCACTTACCTAGTGTAGAGCTGGGCGGAGTAACCTGGGAACGAGCTTACTCAGAATTGCAACCCTATCGCCAACTAAGAAATAGCGGTACTCAAGCTCTAGATCTTACTGAGTCTGCAGACGTTACTCTTTACATTAATGATATTCGAATCTCTCGTTTGCGTTTGCCTCCAGGCAGATATGAACTTGATGACCTTCCCCTCACTGATGGCAGCAATAACATTTTGCTAGAAGTGGATTACGTCTCTGGTCACTCGGAAATCATCAGCTACAGCCAGTTTTACAATGGTCAATTGCTTCAAGAGGGGCTCAGCGACTTTTCTTTATCCGCAGGCTTTGTCAGCAATCAATACTCTTCAAATATTGAGTATGAAGATGAAGCCTTGATCACCGGAGCGTATAACTATGGCTTGTTCGATAACTTGACACTCGGTATCAACGGCCTAGCTCATGAAGATGGATATTTATCGGGACTATCCATAGTGACGGGCAGCGACCTAGGGAACGTTAGCCTCCGTGCAACCTCTGGCTACTACACCCAGGAGGTTGAATCGATGGGGTATGCGGTCAGTTTAGACTACAACCAGCAAATCTGGGGAGCCTCATCTTTTGGCTCGCCTAACTTTCGCATCGGGGTTGAATGGCAAGACAATTTCAACAATCAACCTTGGCAACTAGATAATCAATATAGTTACTCAGTGATACGTTCTGACTACCAATGGTTCATCAATGATAATTGGGATGCCAGTATCTACGGTTCCGCTCGAGACGAAGATATTAAAGGTCGTCGCTATGACGCAAGTGCTCGCCTTAATTGGCGAAATCGCTATTGGAGAATTGGGCTAACTGGTGAGTACAAGCAAACCAATGAATTTAGGAAAGAATCAGAATACCTCGGGTATCTCAACGTCGATTTTTACTATGACCTCTATAACTCACGACATCGTTTAGGAATGAGCTACAACACTCATACTGAAATAGCTCGTGCGGAATTACGCAAGCCTATGGACAACTATGTCGGAGAGTATGGGTACGAACTGAGTGTAGAAGACAGAGATGGTGAGCAAAACTATTACTCTCGCGGGGAGTACAATGCCAACCGATGGAATGGGCAATTAGAATTCACGCATTCTGACTCTACTCAGGTCTTTGGCAGCGTTTCTTCGAGTGTGGTTATAGCAGATGGCCATCTCGCTTGGGGTCGAGCCAATATTGGTGCAGTTTCACTGATCAATGTTCATCCATCACTGAAAGATAGTGACATCTTGATCAACCAGAACTCCCAACAACAAACCGAATCGATTGCGACAACGCGCTTTGGGAATCTTGCTTCTTTAACAAGGAAGCATGAAACGAACACGATCACCTATAGCTCTCCAAATGCCCCTCTCGGTTATAGCCTAGGTAGTGGTATTGAACATATTCGTCCCGGTTCGATGACGACTCATCTTTTACAGATAGGCTCAGATGCAACGAAAACTGTAATTGGCACAGCGCTAACGTCAGAAGGGGAACCTATCTCACTTCGCTCGGGGCAAGCCACTACGACAGATGGGGTAACCTTATCAATCTTTACCAATAGCGCCGGTCGTTTTGTTCTTGATGGTGTCGCAGCGGGTGTTTACCAAATTAAGCTCGGGCAATGGTATGGCGAGCTAACCATTTTAGATAATGATGACGTTCTTCAATACGTCGATGATTTCGTTTTGGAATCAAAGGAGGGAAAACATGATTAAATTTATCGCTATACTCATTGCTTACTTTGCAATAATAACAAGCAGTTTTGCTGATGAATGTTCTGGCTCTTGGTCAATCCACTTCGATAGCCAAAAAGCTCAAACAAGACAAGAACACTCTTCTTCTGTGTGGATTCCTGGGGTAATTGAATTAAGCGCCCCACTTAGGCAATGCGTTCAGAGTGTTCAAATTAGCCCAACCCAATCCAATCAGCTTCAACTCAAGGGGTTTGGTTATACCATCGAAGCACAACTATTTAATGAGCACTTTCAAGCGTTACCACGCAGCGAACGTGGTTTCTTTGCGTCCTTAAACCCAAATGGCATCACTCAGATATGGGTTAGAATGGCGAATGCAGAGTTTGCGCCTGCAGGAAATTATTACGCTCAATTGAACGCGATCATTGCCAATAAGCAGCAGGAAACTGACGACCGCCTAGTTGATCTCAACTACCATATGCCTCCCAATGTCTCCGTTCGTATCCCGACCGTTAGTGAACCGTGGTTGAGCCAAAGTGGTAATAACTATCGGGTCGATATGGGTGAGATGACGCATGGATCTCAGAGAAACATCTCTCTCGAAGTAAAAAGCAACGCGAACGCGTCCATCACCATTGAAAGCCAAAACGGTAAGCTCATGCACGACAACATTAGTAATGCGTTTATCGACTACCAACTGGAGCTGCAAGGTCAACGATGGAATCCTCGTCGTCGATTCCATTCTGCGTTACCGAATGTGTACTCCAATCGTTATACCCCTATTCCATTTTCGATTAAAGTTGCCCCACAACCCAAAGCGTATGCAGGGCATTACTCTGACAGATTAACGATTACCGTCACTGCTCAATAACAATAAGGCAGCTTTAAACACCGCTAGCGTTTTAAACTGCCTTATCAAATGTCTTACTTAAATAGAACTCGATTGATAGTTAATCACCAACACTTGTCCATCGGTAAAGTAGTCGTGCTCCTCATCGCCTTCTTCTACCGGTGATTTAAGCGCCTTTAACTCGGTTATGATATTAGGTATGAACTGCACGAGTTGCTCAGCCAACCTGTCGCGCTCTTTATCGACATCCGGATCAATGCTGTGCAGCACCGTCACGATCCCTGAGTATGGAGTGAGTGTCAGACCATTGTCGTAACTCAGTGCCCCAACCCACACCTTTAAACCCGTCACTTCATCGACTCCGGCTTGCCACCAGCGAATATGGCTACGGTGGGTTAAGTTTCCCGGTAATTGAAAAGCCATTTCTTGAGGGCGATCTTGCCAATACAGATCAGAGACTGGTGGCGTCGCGTCTTTCAATAGCTGTAAGTAATCTGTCCATTGAATATCATTTCTGGAAAATGTTTGATTTTCTATCCAGCCAAGCTGCTCCATGATCACCTTTGGAGACTCTCCTTTGAAAACTATGTTCATTGCTTGAGCATCGAATACAAGAGAGCGACCTGGGTATGCTTTTAATGAACTTGGGCTAATCGTTTCAATCCCAGCGATCGCTCGATTTCTCATTTCATACTCGACAGAAGCTTGCTCTTTCACAATGTCGTCTGCACGCCAAAAGAAATGAATGTAGTTGGCGACTAACGCTGAAAGAGTAAAAACCAATGCGGTTTTCAAATACAAACGACTCCATTGTCGTTTAACTCCCCAAACAAAGATCGCTAGAGTTGCCGCTAGAACCATCAAGCTGTAAAGATGTTCACCGACAAATAGTGCGGCTTGATTTAATGCAGGGAACGCTTCAATACCGTAGCTCAACAGATAACCCCAAACGACGAATTGACCAACACCAAGCACTAAACCTATCGAGGACAGTAATGTGAAACGTCGCCACTCAACTTTATGAACCCCGGCAATAAACGGAACAACCCATGCAACAGGGCCAAGAAGACGCGCAAACAATAGGACGTAAGTGCCCTTCTTTGACATCAGTTTGCGGCTCCTTGCGATTGGACGTCGCGTCTTTGGTTGCCACTGCGTCAAACGACGCAATGAGCGAGCGCCTAATTTCTTGCCCAATGAATAACTCAATTGGTCGCCTAACCAGCCACCCGCTAATACCGCAATCAATCCAGCAAAAATGCCTTGGTGTAGTTGATAGCCCGCCGCGATCAAAAAAGGCTCTCCTGGCACAAACAAATTGGGGCCTATAAGTGCATCTAATAGTGCCCCAATGAACATTCCTAATGGTTCAAACATAGTCTAACGCTCTAGTTTATTGCTCGGAATTACTGTTCTGAGTAGTGACCAAACTTGTATTCCATTTCGTTATTTCGCATCTCACCAAAGAAGAAGCGTCGTACGTTCGCTTTCAAGTAGGTGAAGCCCATCTTGAACGTACCATCTTGATCGAGTCTGCGAGGATCAAATCCAAATGTGATTGGCAAGAAGCGGAATCGCCAAGTCTGACTTGCTCGTTTTACGTAATCACAGTCTTCACACAGTACTATCTCTTCGTCAAAACCACCGATTTCTTGATGAACTCGACGAGATGAGAAAATGCACGCTCCCACTGCAGTTGGGAAAAAGAATTGCGTTAAATACAAGCCACCGTTAAACAGGCCATATCCTAGCTTATGAATCATTGGTAATTCAGATGAACCCATGTAAACACCAGCCACTTCTAGCTTCTTCTCTTCTAGAGAGGACATTGCATTGGATAGAAAATTGGCAGACAAACGGACATCCGCGTCTAAAAACAGTAGTCGCTCATATTTAGCCAGCTTTGCGCCTGTGTTGCGACCTAGGCTGACACCACGGGTGCTCATCTTATGCACCGTTAATTCCGGTAAACTTTCTTCATATGCCTGGGCCACATCACACGTAGCATCCTCACTATTAGAATCAACAAGAATCACTTCGAAATCACGGTATGACTGCTTACTAAGATCTTCCATTAAACGGCCAATACGCTTTTCTTCATTTAGGGTAATCACCACCACACTCAGCTTGCTCATAATATTTCTCCGTACTTTGTGGTCTAACTCATTCGTTAATGTGTGATTAGAATACGGCTATGTGGTTTAATAGATGGTGAGCAGCGAGTTCATATTCGGTTCATATAAGTGCCAGATTTAGCATCTTTTTTATGACGAATATGCCAAGAACTATTGCTCATTAATGATATGGATGATAGTATCCGCGCTCGTTTTGAGAGTAACGACCAATTACTTCACAAAACTTTACGCATCTGAGCAAGGTCGCATTGCTCGATGTGATATTTAACTTTTACTAATTTGAGAGTAAAACTATGAAATTTGAAGCAGTAGTACGTACTGAACTAGGTAAAGGTGCGAGCCGCCGCCTACGTCACGCTGGCCAATTCCCAGCAGTTGTTTACGGTGGTGAAGCAGCGCCAGTTTCTATCGCGTTGAACCACGACGACGTTATGAACCAAATGGACAAAGCTGACTTCTACGAAGCAATCACTCTAGTGATCGCTGGCGAAGAAGTTAAAGTTAAGCCACAAGACGTTCAACGTCACGCTTACAAGCCAAAAGTTGAGCATATGGACTTCATCCGCATCTAATTCCCTACCAAGGAATAAGATTGGATTAATCCAGCCTTCTGCATAGAAAAGATAATCGACCTTACCAATCGAGACATCTAAAAATTCGAAACCCCGATGCTACCAACATCGGGGTTTCACCGTTTCTAGGGTATCGAAAACTCACCTCACTACACCTTCAAAGCCAAGCTCTCAGCGATAAAACACAGCCAGCCAAACCGTCACTCTATCAGGGTGCGTACTCTTCACTTTGTGTTTTGTTCCGGCTTCGATGTTGATGAAATCGCCCTCTGATAATGTCACTAGCTCACCAAATTCAAATTCGAGGACGCCTTCACCCTTGAGTACCAAAACCCACTCGTTCTCTTCTTGGTCATACCAACCGACGTCAGGCGAACAGTGCCCCTTTGAAAGAATCCTTTCGATACGGATAACATCTGTAGAGATAATATCTTCAAATACTTCGTTAGGTATTTGCTCAGGAATATTTGAAAAGAGATTCGACATAAGTATCGCTCCTTTGTAGTCCACTGTTTATTTCCATCAAACAACGTCCATCAGATAATTTCTGTAACGACTTCTGTTCTCACTGAGTTAGCGATGAAGCAGTTCTCGTGTGAAAGATGATGCATTTTCTCTAGTTCCTTCGTCGTCGGTGTTTTCTCTTCAGAGAAAGTGATTTCAGGCCTAAGAGCTACCTTAGTGACTGCCATTCGACCCATTTCATTATCTTCCAACACACCTACCGCATGATCAACATAACTCTCTACCACATACTTACGCTTGGCCGCAATCGATAGAAATACCAACATATGACAACTGGATAAAGCTGCTATGAAGGCTTCCTCTGGATCCACGTTTTCCACTTTAGATAACGGCAAAGGCACAATATCAGGGGATGGAGAAGCAGGTACGATAGCCCCGCCATCAAATTCCCATTGATGAGCTCGACTGTATTGGTTGTCACTGAAAATGTCTTCTGGTTTTCTAACCCAGCGTACAGTGGCTGTATGTTGCGACATAGTGTTATCCCTAACCTCTTTTCTTACTGTGTGATTTTAACTCGGTAAAGCGGATGGATTGGACGCTCAACAAAATAGGACCAAATATGCTTATAGACTGCATGTTGATTTGGAAAAGGTGCTAATGCCAATGCCTCCTCTAATGTACACCATTTAAATTCGGAGTGTTCTTCGTTCAATGTAACGACTTGTTCTGGTGGGCAAACCACAGCAAACACCGGTATCAACTCTATGACATTGACATTAGATTCATAAAATTGCTCTAGAAACTGAGCATTATAAAGCTCAGCGACTTTAATCTGAGTCTCTTCGCGAAACTCACGAACAATTGCCTCAGATCCCGTTTCTTCACCTTCAATTCCCCCAGCAACATGACACCAGAAGCCACCTTTTACTCGCTTCATCAATAGCATTTTAATCTCGCCATCAAACTCAGATAGCGCAACTCCCGACACAACGGATGTATTCAACGGAATCATGTATTCCTCTTCTTTGCCAGTTTGTTAATGAAAAAAGCACGGCATTTCTGCCATGCTTTCAGTGTCTACAGTGATAATAATAAACGGCTCAGTCGTTCAACCATTCAACTGCTGATTGATAGTTATCGAATGATTTCATCTTGCCCGAAATAAACCAGCTTCCGATTTTCGCCGCGAGTTCTTGCCAATTGTTCTCACCATAAATGGCAACCTTCTCGATATCAAAGCCAAGCTCTTTGCCAAGTTTAAAATCATCCCAGGCAGCTCGTAACTCCCATCCAGAAAATTCGGTGATATCGACTAACATCTTTATCTCATCGACATTGACTCCCTTTAAGCTTGACTGCAAGACCGGCTCAATACGCACATAGTCTTCATGCGTGAGTTTCCCTGTCGCCTTAAAGACTAATACCAAGTCAGAGCCAATGTGTTCAATACCTAACGTTATTCCATGACGTTCTATAGACATAGCGTGCACCTCTCAATGGAAGGACCCATCTATAGCTTAAGAGAGAGTTTTGAGAAAATATGAGAAGCAAAGCCGATTTTGAAAAATGCACCATCAATTAGCAATTTCAGCGCTATAGATTATATTTGATAATAATCACAACAACATACAGAGTGGACGTTATGCCTTTAGTTCGACTGATCTACGTAAGTACCCTATCAAAAGAATGTGATCCAGCCGCGTTACAAGACATCTTAGACAAATCTCACGAACACAACAAAGAAAGTAAAATCACCGGTCTTCTTAGCCACAATGAAGACTACTTCATGCAGTGTCTAGAGGGCTCGCGAGAAGCCGTCAACAATACTTATAATTACATCGTCAACGATTGACGACACAGTAACGTCACCATCGTTTACTACAAATAAATTCACTCGAGACAGTTTGGGGATTGGTCAATGGGCGATGTACCACAATCTCACTTAACTTCATTGTTGAACCTACAATTCTCTGGCTCTGATGAATTCAAACCCTATGACCTATCGGGTGAAAGTGCCTACTTGATGCTAAGAGAGCTCAAACAACACTTACCGTCAGAATAAGTTACTTAGATCGAACCCCAAGTAAGATCGTACATTCAGCGATACCGGTAGAAAGAAAGCTCGAACAAAGAAAACCATAATCTGAAATGTGGTTCTGCAACGCTTTGTTCGACTTTTCATATTCTTCTAGATCGGTTCCACCGTGAGCCAGATAAACACCCCCAATGACCTCTCCCAACTCTTGCTCTTTAAGAAAGCAAAGCGCTTCACGTTTGCTGTTAAATGCCAGTAAATGATCAGAACTTTGATTAAGATTTCGAATATCCGCTATATCTATATTGTTAGGCATTTCTTTAGAAAAAAGCTTGTTGGCTAAGTTCACCACAACATCATGAATTGCTGTTGTATCGTGATATGGACTATCAAAAACAACCAGTTCGATACCCTGGGTTTCACACACGTTAGTTAAGTTACGAATGTACTTAGACCCTATACCTGACAGAAACCAAGCATCGTAATCCAGCTCAGAAAATTTGGTTGACGGAAGGTCGTCTAGGCTAATCAAATGTCCAAAATCGGTTGTGTGTAAATCTGGTAGGGAGATTGCGAGTTTTAACTCATCCACATTCTCATCAGTCGGTTCAAACATTGTTTTTCCTACTTTGGTTGTCCAAGAATAAACTTAAATTTTTCGGGATAAAAAACTGACATGCCGGTCGATTGGCGAGCGTTGGTTGCTCCCATGCCCCACATAGGTCCTTTTGATTGTCTTTTGTTCGCGTAAATTGCTTACACTGCCCACAACGATCCATGCTCTGCCCTGCTCAATGTTGATTATGACATTCCAACATACCCATCTGGCGAGGCTATGTGTTTGATCCAGCTCTGTATATGTGGCTATTGTTGGAAATATTCATGGGAAATATAGGTGCAAGCATACAGTGCGATGTCGGCTATGCTAATTTGCTCTCCAACCAAAAAAGCGTCTTAGAAAGCTGATTTTCCATAAGACTTAATGCTCCCAAAATCAGGTGTATGAAAAAGCCAACAACTCAACCTAACACTATTCGCCTCGAATGATCTCTGCCCTATAGCATTCAGCGTTTTCGTCATACACAAACTGAAGCTCGTTCTTGATGGTTTCTAGCTTGTCCCCAGCATAATGCGAGACGTAGAGCAGTTGGCTCAGATTGTCTCTCGCGATGAGTTCTAGGGCGTTTTTGACCAAACGACGACCAAGGTAATCAAGACCTTGATAAGGCTCATCAAGGATAAGTAATGTAGGTTGTTTAACGATGGCACGAGCAATAAGGAGCAACCGTTGCTGACCATAATCAAGCTGTCTGAATGAGGTACGGGCATATTCACTCATATGGAGTATTTGCAGCCATTCCATTGCTATTTGTTGTTCTCGTTTACTTGGTTGTGTATACAGGCCAATTGAGTCATAAAAACCAGATAAAATAACTTCAAGCGCACTACAACTGACTCGATACTGAAGATGAAGTGCTGATGAAACCATACCTATGTTTTGTTTGATTTCCCAAATGGTTTCGCCGCTACCACGCTTGTTTCCAAAGATATAAATATCATTGGAATAGCACTGCGGATGATCACCAAATATCAAACCAAGTAAGGTACTTTTTCCACATCCATTCGGCCCCTTTAGCTGCCAATGCTCACCTTGATTAATTCGCCAATCAACACCCAAGAATATAGTTTTCTCCGTGTACGCGACTTTGCCTGCTTTGATTTGAAAGATTGGATCTGGAAACTGACTTGAATGTTGATGACTCTGAACCAGTCTCAGTACTTCCTCACTTTGCTTGCGCGACTGAGACTTAATCTGCTTAATAACTGGGTGACTCTCCCACTCTTCCTTTTGCATAAAGGAGTCAAGAGCACCATGATTGAACAATGCGATTTGGGTAATCCAATCTGGAAGGTCTTCTTCACGATTGAATGTCACTAGCATCTGCAGCGTGTTGGATAATTGCTTAAGGTAGCGAGCAAGAGAAGCTCTGTGTTCAACATCTAAACCGACGAACGGGTTATCTAATACAAGCAAAGCTGGTTTTGTCGCAAGCGCTCTTGCTAACATCACGCGACGTGTCTCTCCAGTTGAGAGTACTCGAAATCCACTTCCTGCAAGGTGGGTTAGATCGAGGTCATAAAGTAATTTCGCCGTTAGCGCTTCGTCTTTGCATTGCAGATAGATGAGCGATTCCACATCTGTTCCAGTATCTATGCGGTCAAGGAAATCTGTATCATCATTCGCTAGCTCTTCTTCTAACAGCCTTTGCTGCTCAGCAAGAGAGACCTGAGCAATATTTGGATTGCTAATCCAACAAGCCTCTGCCGAAACCTTATATTCACCACACAACAGATCACCGAGCATAGACCCAATATCGCCATCGGTGCTAAATACTCCCCAAGATTGGTTATCTTCTATCTGCCATTCTGGAATCGACAGAGTATGTAACCCGTTCTCAATTTTAAGCTGACTAATTTTGATCTGCATGTATACCTTCCCTTGGTATTCTAATCTTCTAAACAATCTTCATTTGAAGGTAACGGGGGCTTAGATTTCATTCGCTAAATAGCGCTAATCGTTCCCTGTTTATCACATAGTATGTAACACCATACCGTCATTACGCAGGTTGATAATCAAACACTATAATATCTTCGAGGATAGGTCGGAAAACACCTTTCAAAGCGTCGTGCTCAGGATGCGGTAGATAGTTTGCTCTTCCAGATTCATCGGCGAACGTCATCAGAACTGAATGGGTATATCCTTGATTCTTACCTTCAGGGCTATTGTTTGCTCCCCACTCTACTCCCACCACTCCGTCAACTTTGTTTGTCATTGATGTGAAAAGCGCCATAAGTTCTTCGATTTGAGTATTGCTAGTATCTTGTTTGAATTTGATGAGCAAGATATGTCTTATCACGTTAATTCCTTATTCAGTGAGGCTGTCGGCAAGTCTTCGTTTTGTCTATTGTGCGCTAAAATACAGCCCCGATGCCTATGCACCGATCTCATATTCTCAAATCGACTCTGTAAATCTCGGACAGACAGCAAAACTCACAAAAACCTGACTGCATTAGCATTCACACTCCATTTCATACTGATATCCTACTGTCGTTACGTAATTTTTTGAGGTTGGAACATGCATTTAAAACACTGGGGTATCGTCACTTTGGCTATGCTACTTTCAGCGTGTTCAACCTATCCTGCATTACATTCCAATAGCGATAATAATGAACTTGTGGTCGTCATCCACGGCTTGACGAAAAGTGGGCGTTCAATGAACACATTAAGCCAAGGACTTATCGAATCAGGATATAACACTTGCGTTCTCGATTATGACACTGTTGGGGTTACGTTAAATAGGATGCTCCAAGAGACAGACAATCAAATTGAACAATGCATTGATGGAGCGGGCAAGATTCACTTTGTAGGTCACTCTTTGGGCGGTTTGGTGATTCGTCACTACCTAGGCAACCATCATCAGCTGCAACAACAAGAGCGCTTAGGTCGTACTGTGATGCTTGGAACACCAAACCATGGAAGTGATGTAGCCGACCATTATCAAGATCGATTCTGGGCGAACTGGTTTGGCGAAGTGCCGCCCGCCTTAGTCTCTTCAGAAAATGGACTATCTCAGACATTACCAACACCAGACTTTGAGTTTGGGGTAATTGCGGGAACGAAAGGTTACAGCATTACTAAAAGCATGTTTGAACAACCAAATGACGGCTTAGTTAGTGTTGAGTCGACAAAGCTGGCTAATATGTACGACTTCAAAAAAGTTGAAGTGGTACACCATAAACTAAAAGATGACCCTCAGGTCATCTCTTTAGTTGCCTACTTCTTAGAGAATGGGCAATTTTATTAACTGGATTAACAGCAATCTCTCGCGTTAAGAGATTACTTCTTCATCATCTTAGCCAAGTCAGCGAACGGATTATAAGTTGCGCTTTCATGTTCATCCTCACCAGGTTTTACCTCTGAGCCGTAACGCTCATGATCGAGATATTTGCTATGCTCATGATCGTGGCAGTACAAGCATAGTAGTTCCCAGTTGCTACCGTCTTCAGGGTTATTGGTATGATCGTGATCTTTGTGGTGAACCGTCAGTTCACGCAGGTTCGAGTAAACAAACTCTCGAGCACAGTTACCACACACCCACGGATAAAGCTTAAGTGCTTTTTCTCGGTAACCTGCTTCGTTACGTGCATACGCGGCGCTAGTGCCATAAAAATCTGACGACATCTTTTCGTTCCATTAATGATTGGTTATGCAAGCACTCTAACACAAGCTAGGAAATGAAAAAGTGATTGAGGTTAAGTCCTGTCTTACCCTAAACCAACTCCATGGCTTCAAATTGAGTTAAGACTTTGCTTTACCGGCAAAAGCAACGACTGACACTGCAAGTAGAATGAGTCCAGTCGCGACATAATCTCTTGTCTCGATCACCTCTCCCATAACCAATCCACCAATAGCCAGCGCTATAACGGGAGGGATGTACGTTACTGATGAGGCAGTCAAAGCCCCTAAATTCTCGATGATGAAGTAATAACATAGATAAGCCATTCCGGTACCTAATAAACCCAAACCAAAGATTGTGGCCGCCGAAGGCAATATGGATTCCGTAATAGCACCGATTCCCTCAAAATCAGTAACAAAGAACAGAATAATGAGTCCTGCCCCTAACTGATAAGTGGTGAGTGCGAGTGACGATAGCTTCAAAGGACTAATAAATCGTTTTGCATAAACGAAAGAAAAACCGACACTCATTGCCCCCATCACCATATAGCTCGCACCTAATGTCGTTTCAGAATCTACATTGGCACTAAATGGCCTTGCCAGAATTAAAATACCGATAAAACCCAATGCCGAGCCTATCAACTTCCATTTGGTAATTGCTTCTTCTGTCAGAAACAAAGCCGCCGCAATAATTGAAAATAGAGGTATTGCACCACTGATTGCTCCCGCTATTCCAGATGACAGTAACGATGTTCCTTTAGCAAAGCCAAAGTAATAAACCACGGTAGCTAACAAGCCCATAGTTAGAAAGTGATGGCCATGCTTAAGGTGAGATAAACTGAGCGTCTTTTTAGCACATGCAAAGAATGCGATTGGTACAAAGCCAAATAACACTCGCCAAAAAACGATCTGCATCGGTGTTATGTAGTCTGAGGCGAGCTTCATGAAGACGAAGTTACTGCCCCAAACCATCCCTACAAAGGCAAACGCAACCCAAGCAATAGTATTTTTAGAAAACGACATAGTGAGAATGAGTGAAAGAAGACATAGCAATAGTTTGGCAACACCCCTCCCTCATGTAAAATGATATCTAATAAAGTCAGATATCAATTTTCATAATCACTCAAGATCATCAAAGTCGGTTAGTTACTATGGATTTCAAGAAGCTTCGAACCTTTCAATGTGCAGCACAAACACTCAATTTTAGCGAGGCCTCTAACCTACTCGGTTATGTCCAGTCTGCTGTAACGAATCAGATTAAAGCGTTAGAAAACGAGCTTAATACCCAACTATTTGAAAGAAACGGTCGGGGTGTGGCGTTAACAAACTCAGGTGAGCAGCTACTTCATTACACTCAAAAACTATTCGCTATGCGTGATGAAGCCAGAGCGGTTGTGAGCCAATCCGAAGTTATTAGCCCGATCCGAATCGGTGGACATGAAACCATCATCACTTATTATTTGCCTCACTTGCTCAAAGCTTATTCATCGCTTCATCCAAACGTGCGTTTCTTGGTACAGCCAACGCCTGTAGTAAACCTCAAGAATGACGTCCTTTCTGATTCCATAGACGTCGCTTTTATCTTAGAAAAACCTTTTCATCGACAAGGTCTTCATGTTCATACTTATCAAACCGAAGATATTGTCGTTGTTTGCGCTCCGACCCATTCTTTAGCAAATCAAGACCAAATCCACATAGAACAGTTGGCTAACGAGCATCTGTTGTTGACGGAAAAAGGTTGTTGTTATCGCCATCAACTTGAACATCAACTGATCAAAGCCGGTGTTTTGAACTCCTCCAATATCAGTGAGTTCATCAGCATAGAAACCATCAAGCAATGTGCGAAGCTGGATATGGGCATTGCTGCGCTTAGTGCTACGTCGGTACAAGAGGAACTTAATAGCGGTGAACTGATAGCATTGGACATCGTTAATGTGCACCTAAGTTCTAATACCCACTGCGTATACAGTCTGCAAAATGAATGGAACCCACAAGTAAAATCCTTCATTGAGTTCTGCACTCAATATCAATTCAACTAAGCAAAATGGGTATCTTTAAACTGATAGAATTATTTTACATTTAAAGTCGGATAAAGCGTGAGCAAGTGAGCGTTGGGAGCCCTTTATTGTTGTTGAGTTGTGCTACCCTTACGACAACTCAACAACGAGATAATAACGACAATGAAAATTTTCAGTAACTTTGAGAGTGGCAACATTCAGGTTGTCTCTGTGGACTCACGCCAAGACATCCAACTGACGATACCTGCCGATAATCAGACTGACATCGCACAATGGTTTCACTTTCGCTTAGAGAGTGAGGCCCAACAATCTCATCACTTTACCATCAATGATCTTGCTAAATCTGCCTATCCAGAAGGCTGGGTAGATTATGATGTTGTCGCTTCTTATGATCGTGAAGAGTGGTTCCGTATTCCTGCTGAGTTTGACGGTGACAAATTAACGTTCGATATCATTCCTGAACATGAGTCGATGTATTTTGCATACTTTGCTCCGTACTCATACGATCGCCATCTAGATTTGCTGCACAGTGCACAAACTCATCCTGCTTGTAAACTCGAAACCCTTGGCCATACCCTGGACAACAATGACATGAGTCTGTTGACAATTGGTGAACCAAGCCCTGAAAAGAAAAATATCTGGATTATTGGTCGCCAACACCCTGGTGAAACCATGGCTGAATGGTTCATTGAGGGTCTATTGCAGCGCTTATTGGATGAAACAGATACCGTTGGTCGAGCCCTACTCGACAAGGTTGTTATCCGTATCGTACCTAATATGAACCCAGATGGCAGTATTCGAGGTCACCTACGCACTAATGGCATTGGCGTGAACCTCAATCGTGAATGGCAAACACCATCAATGGATCGCAGTCCTGAAGTTTTTCTGGTGCGTGAACGCATGTTAGCAACTGGTGTTGACATGTTCCTGGATATTCATGGTGATGAAGCCATTCCATATAACTTTGTCGCGGGTGGTGAAGGTATTCCATCTTACAGTGAACGCATCAAGAATCTTGAAGATCACTTCAAACAAGCCTTACTAACTATCACACCTGAATTTCAGGACGAGGTTGGTTACGACAAAGATGAGCCAGGAAAAGCGAACCTGACTGTCGGTTCCAATTGGGTTGGTGAGCAGTTTAAGTGCTTGTCTTACACCGTTGAGATGCCATTTAAGGATCATATTAGCCAAGCTGATGAACTCTATGGGTGGTCGCCAGACCGCAGCGCCGCATTTGGCCACGATACCCTCGCAGCTGTTTGGGCTACGGTTGATAAACTGTAATAATCTTTATCGATAACAACTGTAATAAATAACCTCAGCTCGGGATAATTGAAGCCATTCAGTACAGCTTCTTAAGCGCCTAACTTCGTTAAAATCAACACAATAGGCAAGCTATTGACTTATGATTTTGCCTTGTTTTGCATCATAATTAACTGCACTGACTGATGAGTTAAACTATGTTTATGAAAATATTAGCTTTTTAGACTTTCTTATCCCGAGCTGAGATTAAATAGTAAAAACGGCCACTTTGTTTTGACAAAGTGGCCGTTTTAGCCAATCTCTATACTCAATCCAACGGCGAGTATTGCTTTTATACCCAAGCCGTTTTCTGTTGATTTAGGTAGTGGTCAACCCCTGCATCTGTCATCTGAATCGATACGCCATCGTATTCAACATAAGACTGTTGGAAGCAGTACAGGGTCAACTTCTTCACATCGTTATTAATTCCGGTGCTTAACTTTTTTTGCAGCTTACTAAAGTTGATAGATCCAGCAGGTGAATGCATGACCTCGTGTAAAACAGATAGAGCTTCAAAGCCAATGGTAGATTCTTTGTTCGATGATAATTTTTGAGCCATTTTTCTTAATATTCTGACGTTCTTGAACGTTTGTTGTGTAGTTTTACGAGCTCAGACAACTGATTTGCTTTTAGCGCTCGCATAGCCGCTTATCTTTTACAGTACGACCAATTATGCGGTATGAGAAACTCTCATACCCATTTGGGATTATAATCAAAAACACACCAATTGCGAGATATAGATCACACCAATTAGCAGCATAGCAAAATCAACATTGAGACATTTATCACAACTATCAATCCATTTACACAATCAATTGCGAGAATACATGGGATAACTCTTTTTGTTTTAACATTGGTCGTAGCGTCATGAGAGTCATTCCATCAGCGAATAATCACAAACAGCTCTCTTTAATAAGGTAGCTTATCGGGTTCGATACCAATGTAATCTGGCTCGATAACGTTGGTAAATTGAAACGCATGGATATGGGTATGACCAAGTAGCATTGCTTTACATACCCTATGCATACCGTCCATTACCCTTCCTTCGCTGCACAGCAAGATTGGATAGGATAAATCAGCTTCATTGATTAACTTGGTATGTTCAGCGATATTTCGGCATGTCGGCAAAGCACCACCCAACTCATACCAAAACTCCTCATCAAGTTCGTTGATGTCAGTAATTTGGACCCTTATTGCCTTTAAACCAGTAGAGAGTTTGATCAATCGAAAAACATCCCACGCTAACAGTCCTTGCTCCGATTGACGGAAATGATATTGCTGTCTCATAGACCCTCTTCGTTAAGTTGAAAACCTGCTTAAATTTGATTGTATGTTAAATCGATAGTCTGAGTAACCTATCCTACACTAATGAAATAAGGTCAAAGTGTAAGGATAAATATCGATATATGAAGCAGTTACCTCACCGTTATCTATCTATCAACTTCGTCTTGGCTATTGTATACATCGCTTATCTATATCTTATTGTCGATCATTTCAAGCATGCTTCATTGCAAGCTATTGCGCTCATTTCATGTATTGCCTTAGCATGGCTTGGCTTACTCTTACTTGTTCGATCAAGCCCCCGAAAAAAACTCATCGCGACATCGCTCATCATGTCTGCTCTGATTCTGAAAGGTTATAACGATTTCGTTGCAAATGGAGCTGAATACGAAACTTGGGGCTTTTTAGCTGCTGCTGGGGTTTTGCTAACTGCACCTAAGCTATTCAGAGTCATAAAGTGGCTCTTCGCATTCTTGCTGATTATTCTGCTCACTACGCTTTGGTTGGGTTCAGAGTTCTATGGCACGGTGGATAAGTCACTCGTATTCGCTATGCTGCAAACCAATTCACAAGAAGCAGGTGAATACCTATCATTTCTGTTCGATGTTAAAGCTATCGGCATAGTATTAATTGTATTCTTTCTGGTTGGCTTGTGGCTTCGTTACTCAACAATTGAAGTACTAAAAAGCGAACGTATGCCGATACTGTACGCAATCATACTAGTGATAGTTATCTTACAACTAGGCCAACCAACCACATTCTTGGGATTGAAAAACGTTCAGGGGTATATTGCACAATATCACTACGAGCTTGAGCAACTCAAAACGGTGATAGAAAAACGTAGGTCGACTGTTCAAGAATTTAAGGCAAATAAAACCACTACAGGTAGTCTGCATTTAATGATCATTGGTGAATCGCTATCCCGATTTCATATGCAAAGCTATGGCTACAGAAGAAACACCACGCCGTGGATAAGTTCTAGCCAACCTATTCAATTTTCCCGAGCTTTTTCTAATCATACGCACACCATGGAAGTGCTCTCCCTTGCATTGACCCAAAGTAATCAATACAACGGTAGAAGCTATTACAACAGCCCATCACTCATTGATGTGATGAACAAGTCCGGCTTTCAAACCGCATGGATCAGTAATCAAATCTCTGCTGGCGAATGGGATAATCTAGTATCTGCGCTTGCTCATGAAAGCGATTATGTCAGGTTCATCAATACTAATGTGGGTAAGTCTGACGATACCCGTAAGCTAGATGATGCTTTACTCGATGAGTTGCAGCTCTATTTAAAAAACCAAGACCTGTCCAAAGACCACTTTATTGTGCTGCACATGATGGGAAGCCACATCAACTACTGTCATCGAACCAAAGGTATCGCTCCATCCCTAATCAGTATTCCAGATTATATTTATGCCAGCAAACACAATGATTGCTACGACGAAACCGTCGTATTTGCAGACTCCATATTAAAACAAGCCTACGAGATTGCATCACAAACACCGAACTTTTCTACCATGACTTTCTTATCCGACCATGGCGAAGAGGTATTCAACAAACTTGGGCACGACGCGAGCAAGTTCACGTTGGAGATGGCTGAAATCCCTTTATTGATTTGGACAGATGAAGATTACAACAACGAAAAGCGACAATTGCTAAGCTCCAATAGAAATAGAGTCTTCACCAATGATCTCTTGTTTGATCTAATGCTCAACATCACTGAGATTGAAACCGACCTCGCAAACAACAACTTTGACCTCACCTCTCCCAGTTACTCGGTCGATATCAATAATGCTCAAACTTTACATCAGCAAATTAGTATTCGTAAAGAACCTACCGCCATTGCCAGAAAGAACCTCTCGGTTGTAAGTAATTCGATCGCACAAGCTATCCAGACGGTAGGTGCTATGGATGAAGCCCATCAGCAAGGGTTTAAACACATTGCTGTAGACATGGCGCTAGACAAAGTCGAGGGTGAGATCCTTATTCAAAACCAAGCCGGAATGACGTTGGATATGTTTCTAAGCTATGAGAACCAAAACTTCGAATCAATTTGGCTCAACTTTGACAAGTTGCAACCCAATCAGTTAGAACCGCTTCTAAGTACACTCGAACGACTTGATGATCGATACCACTTAAGGAACCGAGTAAAAATCGTCTGCGTAACGCCTCAAACTTCTGTTCTTCAGGAGCATGGCTGGGACATCGTTTATAGAATCATCCAAGATAAACTACCTACTGAACCAACTCCTGACTGGCTCGCTAGTATGTACCAAGAATTACTGCAGGAGAACGTATCTACAATCTCCGTTACCTCTCGCTTGATGCCCTATGTAGAGGAGTATCTTATGGACTCGGTAATCGTTCCATTAGGCCTGCGACTTAACGTTCATACCGATCTCAATATTCAAGATGAGGAGTTACTCGTTAAGTTGTCAAAAGATGGATTAGACGACGCTGCTATCAACGCTATCTTTATCTCTAACCCTTCGCGTTTTGAATAGAAAAGGCACCTTCGAGGTGCCTTTTTACATTGCGCTACATTGTTTGCCTATTAGTCATCAAACAATAGGTTGACTGCGATGCCCAATAAAACCAGACCACCAATAGGAAGAAGAACCGCTTGCGGCGCCCTCTCGATATATGGGAGGTTCTCAGCAATCAACAACCCCCATTCTGGTGATGGTGGCTTCACACCAAGTCCGATGAAACTTAATGAAGTTAAACTTAATGTAATCACGGGTAGACGAAGCAGAGCATGCCTAAACAGTGGTGGAAGAATATAAGGTAAGGTGTAATGCCTTAATATGCGCCATTGGCTCGTTCCCCATGTTGGTGCTAAATGGGTTGATGGTTGTGCTTTTGCTTCACGCAACAAACTTGCACAGTGAGCAGCAAGTGGCGCCCATGACACCAATACTATCGAAATTAACGCACTGTTCGGGTTCATGTTAGTTAAGCCAGCGACCAACAAGCCCGCAATAATGTATGGAACGCCTTTGGTAATCTCGATCAACCCTTGAGTGTAACGGGTGAAGAAGCCCATAAACATACCAACCACTAACGCAAGTGCAGTAGCGAATATACCGGTATGGACTGTAGATAACATGCCTGTTCCAACACGAGCCAATAGATCACGGCCTATCGCATCAGAGCCAAACGGCGCTGCCAGGCTGGGACCTTCCAAACGCATAAATTGACTACTCAACGGATCTCTAAACAATGCCCAAATGGCGCAACCCGCCAACAAACCGAAGATTGAGATACTCGCAAATCGTTTTGCTCGACTCTTTGTAAAGCTGAATGTTGAATGGGAGCTGATCAGTTTACCGCTGGTAAGCGCGTTACCAAGGATTAACTTCTCAACAAACAAACTCAAGCTACTTATCAAAATAGAGAAGGTAAACAATGCTAATAATCCACCCTGCAATATAGGGAGATCTTGTGATTTAACTGCACCCAACAACAAACGACCTAAACCAGGTATTGAGAAGATCATCTCAACGGCGACAGCGCCACCCGTTAGGCCTATCAGGATCATCGCAATCTGTGAAATCAGATTACTCACCGCCCTTCGCAGTGCAAAGCGAACGATTTGGAAAGTACTGACATTGGCACTTAGCCAAGTGATAACCCAAGGCTCATTCAGCACTCGTTTCATGCTGTCATTGAGCAAACGGCTAAACAGCCCACTTGCAGGTAGCGCCAGTGCAATACTTGGCATCCAGATATTGATGCTGCTAGTCCACCCGTATGGTGGAAATAAACCCAGCCAAATTGACAGTGTCAGTATTAATATGGAAGCAATGACGTATTCTGGTAGTGCAACCAACACAGAACTCAGAGCATTATGGTGAAGGTTGAGTTTACCTTTGACCCAACGTCTGATGGTGTACACAACACTGATAAAACATAGAACAGCAGAAATACCAATCGTACTTGCCATAAGCAGTAACGACGTTTTGGTTGTCTTAACAACACTGTCTAGGACTGGCGTGTTATCAATCCATGAGCGACCTAAATCACCTTGTATCGCGCCAACAAACCAATCCCACAGGCGCTGGGTAGCACTTCGATCTAGCTGTAATTCATCTCGTACCGCTTGTAATGCTTCTGGGGTCAACAGTTGCTGTTGCCCCGCACGCGCTCGTATGATGGATTGAGCTGGGTCGATACCTGCAATATCTGGCATCAACCCAACTAAAATCACGACTGCTATCAAAGATAGCAGTCGTGATAACCATGGAAGCAGTGCATTAAAGCTTACTCGCAGATTAACTGCTGAGTGCATTTAACTTACTTCACCTCTGTAAATTGAGTCACTAGGCGACGTTCACGTGGGTCACGTTCTACCTTGCTTACTGACTTAGTTTCACCCTGAATTACACGCTCATGCAGTAATGGAATCGCTGCGTATTGGTTAAGAATCTTGCTCTCTGCCGCAATGATTGCTTCATTACGCTGTGGACCTAGTGGTTGAAGATCAGCGTGATCCAGTGCGTTATCCACCTCTTCAGCACAGAATAGACCCAAGTTAAATGAACCATCACAGCTGAAATCACTTTGCATGTACGCAACCGGGTCGCCTGAATCGAGTACTGTAGCACGAGATAGAATGAACGCATCAAACTTACCCGCCAATGCGTCATTTTCGATTTGAGCATATTCGCGAATATCGAGTTCAACGGTGAATCCAGCAGCTTCCAGTTGCTGTTTTAGAAGTGCCGCTACTTCTGGTAATTCCGCACGGTCAGTAAAAGTACCGATAGTGATCTTTTCACCGTTTGCTTTAAGGCCTTCTTCTAAGGTCGGCATTGCAGTACGTAATGGTTGAGCCCACGCGAGTGCTGGACCAAGCAGGCCTTGTGCAATATCAGCGTGGTTTTCGTAAACCATTTTAACGATTTGCTCACGGTCAACCGCTGCCGCCGCCACTTTACGCATTTCAATATTGCTAAACACATCTGATGTGTTGTTTAGGTAAAGCGTATTGGTTCGTGGCATAGCCACTTCAGTAAGAAGCTCTTGGTCAATCATCGCAATTTGTGAGACTGGCACCGCTTCGACAACATCAGCCTCACCAGTACGGAGTGCCGCTGCACGAGCCATACCGTTTGGTACGTATTCCGCAATCACGGTTTCTACTTGTGCTTTCTCACCCCAGTAACCATCAAAGCGCTCTAGCTTGGCGCTGGTTGTACCGTTGATCTCAGTAAGAACGAATGGACCTGTACCTGCACGAGTTGGAACCACTCTCCCGTCTTCTAGGTATGCACTTTTCGCGAGAATCGCTAGCTGAGGGCTTGATAAACGGCTCGGTAAAAGTGGATCTGCAAATGATGTTTTGATCTCAACTGTGCTTTCGTTTAATGCTTTTACTTGCCACTCGATACCATCAAGAATACGTGGCTTTGGTGCTGCATTCTGTGCACGGTCAATCGAGTTAACCACTGTTTCTACAGTAAGATCTGAGCCGTCATGAAACTTCACATCTGGACGAATAGTAAATTGCCAAGTTAAGTCATCAACTTGCTCCCACTTCGTTGCAAGCATCGGCTCTGCCACAGATTCTGGACTTAAGTTGATTAATGTTTCTGCAGTACTCCAGCGAGATAGCTTGAATGCATCGTCTGATAGTGGAGATAGACCTGTACGTGGCGGTTGCATCATTGCAAGGCGAATCTCAGATTTCGCTGCTTGTTCAGCAACCGGGGCTGCTGATGTTTTTGGCTCAGAATCAAAACAGCCAGTCAATGGAAGTGCAACAGCGAGAGAAAGTGCAATCTTAAGAGGGCTAAAACGCATGATAATAAAATCTCTTAGGGTCGTTAGTTTAAAATAAAATTAGTTCACGGATATCAAGTGTGCATCGAGTAATGCGCGACTTGTTGGATGAGCAGGGGCAGACATAATCTTGTCGACAGAGTCGTACTCTGCGACTTGCCCCTTATCAAGTACCATCACCTCATCACACAAAGCATTAGCAGCAGATAAATCATGAGTCACCAAGATGAGGCGCATCTGGTGTTGTTTCTGTAGTCGTGACAATAAATCCAGAACTTGCTTGCGGCTAATTGGGTCCAAGCTACTGGTTGGCTCATCCGCCACCAGCACGCAGGGCTCGACAACGATGGCACGAGCAATAGCAACACGCTGGGCTTGCCCCACAGACAAGCTGGTTGGCTTCACATCCAATAACTTCTTGTCTAACCCCACCTCTTCAAGCGCTTGAACAATCTTGTGCTCTTGGTTAGTTGTTAGGCCAAGATTATTCAATGGCTCTAGCAAGATCTGCTTTACCGTATAGTAAGGATTCAGGGTTGCTTGTGGCTCTTGAGGGATAAGCTGGATGTGTTTACACAAGTGCTGACGTTGTTTCACTGTCGACGTCGAAAGCGCTTCACCACAGATGTAGACCTCCCCTGACGTCGGTTGACGTAGCCCGAATAACAGCTCAATAAGTGTCGACTTGCCCGCACCCGATGGGCCAACAATTGCAAGGTTTTGCGTCTCGACATTGAGGCTCAGTTGATCGATCGCTTTAAATGCCTTGCCGCCAAGCCAACGTGGTCTTGAGAAATACTCCACGCTTACGTTGTTAAAATGCACTTGGGCTGAGTTTAAATGGTCATGTTTATGCATCAAAATTCTCCCAGCAGCTCGAGCATTTGTTGGCAGAAAGGATGATCGCTCTGTTTGATGGCTTCCACAGGAGAGCCGTACGCAACCATTTGGTTATCGGCAATCACTAAGATCTTGTCACAAGCCATCGCTGCAGGCAGATCATGAGTAATTAATAGGCCGCCAATCATACGAGAATGAATACTTTCTCTAAAAATAGATAAGATTTCTTGTTCTGTGATTGGATCAAGTGCGCTGGTGGGCTCATCGGCAATAAGAACATTTGCATCCCCCAACAAAGCGATAGCGATACAGATACGTTGACGCTGGCCACCAGATAACTGACTTGGGTTAAGCTTAAGAATAGACTCTGGCTCCGAGAAACCCAGTTGGCTTAATAGTGAAGTGACTTCTGATCGACTCTTTGAGTCTAATCGAGTCTTTGTCTTGGTGCGAGCTAGAGCGAGTTGCTGACCGACTGTTGCGAGTGGATTCAGTGCCTTCAATGCATCTTGAAAGATAACTGCAGGGCGCTGCTCAGACTCACGACGCAACATTTCTAAACCGCTTACTTCTATTCCATTCAATAAGATAGAACCATCAGAGCTAATGTCTTCAGGGAGAAAACCTGCGACAGCTTTGGAAAGCATAGATTTACCAATGCCAGATGGCCCCATAACGGCGATAACTTCACCGGCATAAAGATCAAAGTTAATATCGCTGAATAAAGTGCGTTTATGGTCTTGGAGAGACAGTTGATTAACGGTAAGAAGAGGTAGTTCAGTCACAATAGCTAGCTTGTTATGTTATAACATTACGAATGTTAACATAGGCAAACATGGCTATTCAACGTTAATTGTACTGTATCAATAAATCGATTTAGTTATATCAGATAAGACGTACACTACTCGCTTTTTTGAACGATGAGATAAGTGTGTAGTTCAGGATGTTGATCGTACTCAAGATGTTTAATTTGGCAGCCGAGAGAGATTAACAATTGGACAAAACCGTTTGTTCCTAGTGAAGAGTAATACACATTAACCCCCATGAAGTCATCAATGTGCTCCCCAGGCTCATCCGTCCCACCAAAAGAGAAAATAAATACTCCTCCTGGATTCAATGATTCAACAATCTTCGTGATCACCGATTTTTGCTGCTTTAAGGGGATATGCCAAATACTGTCCCAAGCTGTAATGAAATCATATTGAGTGGATAGCGGGTAGCTACAGATATCTGAATGAACAAAGTCAACATTTGGGTGCCGTTGCTTCGCAAGCTCAAGCTTTTTGAACGACACGTCTAAACCAGTAGGCAGAAAGCCTTGAGCTCTTAGTAAATCTATAAAGCGCCCTGTGCAACCACAGCCAATATCTAAAGCACGTGTTCCATTTTGGACAAACTCGAGCGCTTTATTGTGTGCAGCGATTCCGTTGTTCATATTAAAATTGCCACTGGACCAAAGGTGCGTAATTTGATCGTAAGCCTTGCCTATCTCAGAGGGTGTCATCCTTGTATCCCCTTACCTTTGATTTACCTAGTGATTATGCTTCAACGCACTTTTGCTTTACTTGCCCAATGAATGGGAACAAGAAGACGAATCGCCCAACATAGAACAAAGTAAAGCCCAGCCACAGACCGTGATTACCGAATATTGGAACAGCAATAAATAAGGTGATCAAAAACAGAGCCAGGGTACAGGCTGTTGAATTACGAACTGGACGTGTGGTTCCTGTGCCAGTAAAGATACCGTAGAAGGTTAAGCCGTAGCCAGACACTAATGGGAACACCAATAGCCATATCGACATATCATGATAAATTGCCAATAACTCTGGAAGCGCAGTGAACACCAACACAATTTGAGATTTAAACAACACAGTTAGAATCGTCAAAACAACAACAAAGCCAGTGGTCCAAATGGTCGTCAGTCTTAGAACATTGTTTAACAGCGTAGGATTCTTTTGGCCGACCGCTTTACCCGCAAACACACTGGAAGCGTTGGCAACACCATCAAACATGTAGCTCACGATAAAGGTCACTTGCATCAGAATCGCGTTAGCAGCCAGTACATCAGAGCCTAATTGTGAACCAACACGAGCCATCATATTAAAGAAAGTCAATAGACAAACAGTACGCAGCAAAAGGTCCATATTAGAAGAGACAATCACTTTCAGATCACTGTTGCTCATCTTAGCCTCAGATAAGTAATCAGTTAGCGAGAAATGACAGGTTCTGACCACCAGCAGCGCACCAATCACAAATGTTGAAATTTGTGCAATTAAGGTCGCGTATGCAACACCAGCAATTCCAAGGTCGAGGTACAGCACAAAAATGACATCTAATACAATATTAAGAACATTACCAAACACCTGAGTGTATAACGTCTCTTTCGCTTTCGCCTGCCCCATCAACCAGCCAATTAAGGTATAGTTCAGCAGTACAAACGGTGCACCGAAAATCATGATATCAAAGTAGATTTTCGCATTACTGCCTACCACATCTTCAGGTTCGATGATGAACAGTGCTCCTTGCCATATCAATGATTGTAAGAGAATAAATACCAGACCGACACTCATTGCCAAGATAGCAGGTTGAAATAAGCTGCGTGCCATTTCATTACGATCGTTCTTACCCAGTGCAATGGCACTTTGACCCGTGGTACTCACGCGGAAAAAGCCAAACAACCAGTACAAGGTGTTCATGATCACCGTACCAATTGCTACACCGCCTATAAGTTCAGCGACACCGAGCTTACCAATAACCGCAGTATCAACCGCACCGAGCAATGGCTGAGTTACCGTAGAAACAATAAAAGGAAATGCGATTTTGAAATAGTCTTTATGAGTCAGGTTCATTTTTGTTTGTATCAATGTACTGGCAGCAGGTGCCTGAGTAGTCGGGAGAAATTGTAGTGATATTAATTATCATTACGAAATTGCGAATCATATCTTACTCGCAAAATTCCTCAAGCAATTTGATCGCCATCATTTCAATGCACTATTCCAAGCAACAGCAAGTCCTAAAAACACCAAGCCCAAGTATTAATTGGGCTTGGTTAGGGTAAACTACACTCAAATCTTAAAGATATTTCTCGATAGGCAGAAATTGAAGCAAGCGAGATTGCAGTTGCTCCCAACGCCCTACCTCAGGCTCGCTATCCCAGGTTTCATCCTGAGAGTGCCAATAGACGGTGCCATCTTCTAGCTCTAAACGCCAACTATTGTCATCTTCCATCGCTTCTTCGAACACATCAACAAGTTGATCAGCGATTTCTTCACTCTCAAACACCAAAATAGATTCGGTATTTAGATAGGTTGAACGCAAATTAAAGTTAAACGACCCAATCGCAACATATCTTTGGTCAAAAACCGCTGACTTGGCATGCAAACCATATGGCAAGGTTGGTGCGCATTTAGCGTCGTCTCGAGTCGAGCGATTACACAATCTGGTTTCGGGTTTAAGCTCAAACAACTGAATCCCGTGCTCAAGCATATCCTGACGTCGCCCTGCATAACCCGAATGGTTTGTTACCAAGTCATTCGACGCCATTGAGTTAGTAAGAGCCTTCATCTCTACGCCCTCACCCACTCGTCCTTGAATAAAATCGAGCTGAGTATCATCAAGGACCATATAAGCAGACTCAAGAATGATCTCTTCATTCGCTTTGCTTGCTAGCTCACCCAACAAAATTGCCGTCGCCTTTGGCTCATCAACGTTCTTTGTATCTTCGGGGACAGGGTGATCTGACACATACAAGGCATCTACCAGCTCCATATTTGAAAGCTCACGCTTCAAGTACTTCAGTGATTGCACTTCGCCTACCGGTAGTGGTGGGTAGTTTAAATATTCAGGTACAGAGATGCTTGCATACTCACTCAATGATGCCGCTTCACTGCCTAACAGTTCTACAGGATAAGACCAGCTGCTGTCCCAGTAATCTAGATAGCTTAATTGAATGTCTGAAACTACTTCTCCCGTGATTAGTGCATCGCGGTCACGGAAGTTAATCTCCTCTGAGAGGTCGAAATATTCATCACCAATATTACGTCCACCAACCACAGAGAAGACCCCATCAACGGTAAACGATTTATTGTGCATTCTTCGGTTCAAGCGTGAAAAGTCACCCAGTACATTGAGCCACTTCGCGACTCCACTCCGTGTTGGGATGGGGTTATAGATACGAATACGGATATTAGGATGAGAATCTAAGGCAATGAGTAGGTCTTCCCGCTCATTAAGATTGATATCATCAAGGAGTAATCTAACTTTAACGCCTCGGTCAGCAGCGGCGACTAGGCGGCTTACCATGTAAGCACCTGATTTATCAGAATTCCAGATGTAGTACTGAATATCAATCGACTGCTCTGCAGCATCAATCAATGCGAGTCGCTGAGCAAGTGCATCCCAACCTTTTTCTTGTATCAACACCGCACTTTTGTTTTGTGCATACACCTGCGGTTTTTGCGTGTTGACTAGTTCAGATAAGCGGCTATCAGAAACGTATTCTTGAGCAACTGTTGTGTGTTCCATTTGTTCAGGTAGGGAGCTACATCCTGCCAAAACGAGTAAAGATAAGAGAGCAGCAGGTACGCGGCGTGACTTATACATCAATGAATTATCCTTGTCTTTCGTTAGGTTCTGTTGACCCTAATTAATACTAGCTTAGTATTGTTTTGGCCAAATCACTTCAGGCCATAGTGTTCCATCTTGATCACGAAACACCTTAATTGTTATTAAAGCAGCATATGGAATGCTCAAACGCTGTAGGTATTTAGCATCGCGCGGCATGTCTAAAACATGGCGCATCACCTGTTTGATTACTCCCGCATGAGTCACTGCAAGAACGTGCTTTCCTTGGTACTGAGTCAGCAACAGTTCCCAACAAAGCAATACTCGCGCATCGAAATCAACTAGGGGCTCAGCCTCTGGTGGTGTCGTGCCCCACGGGTCATTCCAAAAATCAGTTACAAGCTGTTGGTTTTCTTTCCACACTTGCTGTTTCTCTTGACCGTCCCAATCGCCAAAATTGAGCTCTATAAGGCCTTTATTTTCAACATAGGGAATGACTCTATCGGCAGAAAAATGGCGAGCGAACTGAGCACAGCGCTGCAATGGAGAGCAAACGACGATATCAACCTCATTCAAATCAGAAACCGCTCGCGACATTTGTTCAAGGCCAGTATTGGTGAGCGCAAAATCGGTATGCCCACGAAAACAGCTTTCGCCATCTGGTAGGCCATGTCTTAACAAAGTAATGGTTGTGGTTGTCATAATTAAAACGTTTACCCGTTATATCGCTTAGCCATTATGGAACTGTTTCAACTCTGGCCAGAGTTTGGTTAGGTCAAGATGTTCTTCAATGGCGTCGGCTACACGATTAATCCCTTGCTCTCGTATTGCATCAAAATCAACGCCTTGGGCGTCTTGCAATCCAGCCCAACGAAGAATACTGCTACATGCGTCGGGAGATTCAAAAATACCATGCAGGTAGGTACCAAACACTTGATTGTCAATACCCATCGAGCCATCTGCCCCACTATCTAGTTGAACAGGAGCATTAGATTGAACACCCATAGTCACACCAGCATGGATCTCGTAACCAAACACTTCCACCTCGTTTTGATTCGGTAGTTGTAAGGTACCCTTACTCTGTTTTAGCTGCTTGTTGGATTTCAGCTCTGTGGTTAATGGCAAGTAACCTAAACCCTGACTTTCGCCAGCTTCACCTTCTATGCCTAATGGATCAGTAATCAACTCACCAAGCATTTGATAGCCACCACAGATCCCCATCACTTTCCCACCAAAACGAATGTGGCGTTCAATCTGTTTATCCCAACCCTGCTCTCGTAAATACGCAAGGTCACTGCGGACACTTTTCGAACCCGGTAAGATGATCAAATCCGCTGGCGGTAGAGCTTGGTCTTTTCCTACAAAAACCAGATCGACATTAGGATGCATTCTTAGAGGGTCAAAATCTGTATGGTTGCTGATTCGGGTTAATACAGGCACAACAACCTTAAGTTGCTGCTCATTTTTATCTTCCATTGAAGAGATTAACTGGCTGCTGTTGATTGCATCTTCTGCCTCCAACATGAGGCCATGAAGATATGGGAGGACACCTACAACAGGTTTCCCTGTTTTGTCCTCTAACCAATCTAAACCGCTTTCAAGTAGTTTAATATCACCACGGAAGCGGTTGATCACAAAGCCTACGACACGATCCTGCTCTGATTGGCTAAGAAGCTCTAAGGTTCCATAAAGGTGAGCAAATACACCGCCTCGATCAATGTCAGCAATGATGATGACAGGGATATCCGCTTCTTCAGCAAACCCCATGTTGGCAATATCATTTTCTCTGAGATTGATTTCCGCCGGGCTGCCCGCTCCTTCAATCATCACAGATTGGTACTCTTGCTGAAGTCGTTCAAAAGACTCCATCACATACGGCAACATTTTCGGCTTAAAGTCATGATAGCCCTGAGCATCCATATCTTTCAGTGCTTTTCCATGCACTATGATTTGCGCCCCGATATCCGTATTTGGCTTAATGAGAACAGGATTCATGTCCGTGGTGGGCTCAACACCACAAGCGTATGCCTGTACAGCTTGGGCACGACCAATTTCACCACCATCGGCAGTCACCGCACTGTTTAACGCCATATTCTGAGGTTTAAAAGGGGCAACTTTGAGGCCTTTACGAGCAAGGACACGACACAGGCCAGCAACTAGGACACTTTTTCCTGCGTCCGATGTCGTTCCTTGAACCATCAAAGCTTGAGAAGTGGTTTGCATTGTTTCTCCGATAAATTTTCTGTTGAGCTGATATTGGACGTGGGTTTGATTAGTGGCGGGTTAGCCCTTGAGCTTCATAGGTAAACCGGCAGTAACAAGGGTCACTTTTTCCACTTGAGCGGCGATTGCTTGGTGTAACCACCCAGCCTCATCGACAAAACGACGACTAACCTCCCCCATGGGAACGACCCCACAACCGACTTCGTTGCTGACCATAAGTACCTGCCCAGGCAGAGTTTCTAATGTTTGAAGAAACTCAGTCTTGATTTCCTGCCATTGTTTGAGGTCTTGCCCGAACAAACAGTTACTTAACCACAGGGTAAGACAATCGACCAAGATACAGTTATCTTCGCGACTATGTTCGATGAGTACTTTAGAAAGCTCATAAGGCTCCTCAACAACCTTCCATTCAGCCGGGCGTTGAGATTTATGGATTTGAATACGTTGCGCCATCTCATCATCAAATGCTTGAGAGGTAGCAATATAAGTAACCGGCTTGCGTGACTCAGTTGCTAACCGTTCGGCATAGCTACTTTTACCAGAACGCGCCCCGCCGAGTACAAGCTCTTTTGAAGTAGAGGATATGTTCAAATTTTACTTCCCTGTCGATAAAGACCAATTAGCTTTTATGCTTTCTTCACAAATTGGGCTGTGACCATCATTTCGCCTGCACCATCAACCTTACAATCTAGCTGATGGTCCTTACCTTCAACAATTCGACGTACCACTGCTTTAGTACCGATTTTCAGAACCAGTGAGCTGCCCTTAACTTTTAGGTCTTTTGCCAGAGTGACTCGGTCACCCTCAGAGAGCAACGTGCCATTGGCATCTTTCACTTTAATCACATCCTCTTCCGCAACTTCTTGAGGATTCCACTCGTACGCACATTCTGGACAGACGAAGTTCGCTTGATCTTGGTAGACGTATTCAGATTGGCAGTTTGGGCAAGGAGGAAGTGACATTGTAACTCTCTGTGATGGTAATTTTAAAATAGATATGCTGTATAGCCGCCTATATTAGCAAAATTTCTTTCACAATCATTCGTTAACAGTAGGTTTTTGTTGACGTACAATATGATTTTTATTCGTCGAAGAATCGCATGAACCGCTTATCCCACACTACTATCGCTGCATTGCTTGGCGTTTTCCTTATCGCCCTAAACCTGCGTGCACCGTTTACTAGCCTAGCGCCCTTGCTAGAACAGATCATGCAAGACCTTTCGATGAGTGCATCCTTAGGTGGGTTTGTCACAGCGTTACCGCTTGTAGCTTTGGCTTTGTTCTCCCCTATAGCCCCAAAACTCTCGAGTAAGGTAGGCATCAATTCAGCGTTATTAGCCGCGGTGATTCTCATCGGTATCGGCATAGCTATTCGTTCTGTTGGGTTTGCTCTGCCACTCTATATAGGTACGGTTTTACTGGGCGCAGGTGTTGCCTTTGGCAATGTATTGTTGCCAGCCTTTGTGAAGGAGCACTTTCCCAACCATATTTCGTTGGTCACCTCCTCATATATCTTCCTGATGGGTATTGGTTCAACTTTAGCAGCAAGCTTGATGATTCCACTCTCCCATTCGCCTGCTATCGCAGGCGTTGGAGGTTGGCAACTTGCACTGTTATTCAATCTGATTTTCGTCTTAGTTGCATTGCTATACTGGTTGCCAAAATGGCGCCAAGGTCGTAAAACCGTATATGCGAACTCTACTGAAAGCAGAAACGCATCGCCATTATCCCTTATTCGCTCTAAGGTCGCGTGGATCGTTACATTGGCCCTGGGGATCAACTCTTTCACCTTCTACTCTTTTGCCGGTTGGCTACCAAAAATCTTGACGGATTATGGCTACAGTGAGCTCGATGCGGGCTATATCTACAGTTTTTTGCAATTCTCGACCATGGTACCAGGGTTGATCCTGATGCCAGTTTTGGCCAAGTGGAAGAATCACGTCGCACTTGTCTCTATCTGTTCAGGCTCAGTCGTCATTAGCCTTATTGGTTTGCTTACGCTGCCTCAGTTTGCGACGTTTTGGGTCGCCTACTTTGGATTAAGTAACTGCTCGACCTTTATTGTCGTGCTCTCTTTCATTGGTTTGCGTACAAATAATGCGAGTCAAGCGGCCGCGCTGTCCGGTATGTCGCAAAGTATTGGTTATGCGTTCGCGGCGACAGGACCTTCTCTGGTTGGTTGGAGTCACACAGTCACAGGTGGCTGGCAGTTACCTATTGGAATAATTACTGTCTTTGCATTCTTTTGTTTAATTTGTGCAGCAAACGCCGCAAGGGACAGAAAGGTATAGTCACCTCATCAAACACAAAGGAAGTGAACAGTATGAACAGATTAATCAAGGTTTTTGGTTGTGTCTTACCAATACTCATATCACTGTCGAGTTATGCAAGTGAACGTGCAGAGTTAGGTTGGCAACTGATCGATGACGGCGCAATGGTGGTAGATGTAAGAACACCACAAGAGTTTTCTCAGGGCCACTTAAATGAGGCCATCAATATTCCACTATCAGAAATAGAACAAGGGTTTGAAAGCATCGATAAATCTGCTCCCATTGTTCTGTATTGTCGCAGCGGTGCTCGCTCTGGGCGTGCGCACTACTATTTAGAGTCAATTGGTTTTACCAACATCCACAATGCCGGTGGTCTGGAAGAGTTGAAACAAATAAAGCCAGCTAAGTAAGCTGGCTCTTGAAGTTTTATTATTCGTATTTATGCAGCTCTGAGACGAGCAAAAAAGCTTGGGTAGTTCTGGCGGACATGTCGCTGCTCTTCAACCATTTGCTTAAAGGTTAAACCCTGATTAAGGTAAACCACAAACTCTTCATCCTCTAAGCGCAGAACAGCACCTTCAACGTCTATATTGGTCTCGTCATGAAAATTTATCGTTCCCTTCATCGACAGCCCTTTATATAGAGCGGTCAAACGATTCATCACGACACGAATCCCTTTCTCCGACACTTCACTGACGTGAAAGAGCTCATCAGCAAAACGGACAACAGGTCTTGCCTGACGTGGATACTTCAGTCGGTAGTATTGTCGTTTTTGTTCGTGTGCGTGCATGAAAGGTCCTCTCTTTCATTCAATTAATTCTATAGTGCTTATTGCTGCTTGTATCGACCAAAGTACTGATTACTTTAATCGTTAACCTCAAATAGTCTAATGACTAAAATAGATCCTGTTGGTTAGACTGTTCTTCAACAACAATACTTTGTTGATTCGATTTTCCTACCGCTAGCTTACGTCTGTACCGCTGTCTGCACAACTTAATGATGTGTAACTGTTCAGCGGGCGTAAAGGACATCCAATTAAAGCGCTCTTCCCTTTTTCGCATGCATCCCTTGCAGTAGCCTTTATCATCGACACTGCATACCCCGACACAAGGGTTTGGCACTTTGAAAAACTCGAGCTGCTCCATTAGTCTCTCCAAAACTAGATATCCCTCTAAAACAAGAAATCTCCTACTAGAATAGCTGACTAAGCTACTGTTTCAAAAGAAATCTTGATTAACATCTCACACTTTCATGACAAATTTGAATAATTCTAGACTATATTTATGCACATCAGCCAATTGGCTCAACCGCTTCTTCATTGGAGTAAAAACATGAAATTTACCGCTAAAAAAGCACTCGTTGCACTTTCACTACCTCTATTTATGGCAGCATGTACTAATCAAGGTAACACCGCTTCTGCAGAGATCACTGCAACGGACCTACAACACCACAACTGGCAGCTAACGCACGTTGACGGTAATGCAATTACTGTAGAAGAAAACTTCCAAGCACCAAATCTAGAAGTTGGTGAGAAGATGACAGCAAACGGTAATGCGGGTTGTAACAACTACTTCGGCCAAGGAGAGCTGGAAGACGGTAAGTTCCGCATTAAGCAAATGGGCATGACAATGAAAATGTGTCCAGACAATGCGATGCAACTAGAACAAGCAATGTCAGCAACGCTTTCTGATTGGGCTGATATGACGCTAACGAAAGACGGTATGACGCTATCAAATGACGTACATACACTGACGTTCAAACTGCGTGATTGGGTTAATTAAGGGTTAGTTCCTAGTTAAGAGCAGTGACTAGCTCCTAGAATGATATAAGGCCTCGCAATTGCGAGGCCTTGTTGTATTTGTGTTTTCTAAGGCTTAGAAAGTGCGACTGTATTGTAGGCCTACTAGGATTGCGTTGGCGCGAGTTGTACCTGTAATAGTCGATACAACTCCCAAGTCAGTTTCCTCACTGACCTCTACGTCTTTGCCCATCAAGTAAGTGAAACCAAAATCAACATCAGACTTAGAATTAATATGGTATGTAAAACCAGTAGAGAACCACTGACGATCTGAGTCTGGGACAGAAATCGATGTCAACTCATCTTGAGCACTCTCGTCATACATATAACCAGCACGTAAGGTCCAATTACTATTCAAGTAATATGTACCACCAATTGAATAATGAAAGCCGTCCTTCCAATGATATTCATTAAGAGTTTTACGTGCAGGGCCGTTAGCATCTAGTGTTTTGAAAACACCCCAACCAGTCCACTGGACACTATAATGCAATGCAAACTTGGTATTATCAATGTGATGATACCCTGAAAGCTCAGCCATATCTGGAAGAGGTAAAGTTAAAGTATCGTATTTTGTACCAACAAACTCTATGTCTCCCTCGGCTTCGATTTCAGGACTATAACGATAGGACAAACCAAAGCGATTGTTTTCATTTAACTCATATACAGTACCAATATTGAAACCTAAGCCAATTCCATCAGCTTCTGCTTTTAATGCATTTAACTCAGAAGTAAACTCAGGCAACGGGATTTCTTGTGGTTGACAAAAATCACATGGTTTGAATTCAAAAGTGCCACCACCAATCGACAAATTAGCGTTTCGCTCTAGCTCTCCTTTGCCATAAATCAAGTCTAAACCTGCCCCAACACTCCATTGCTTGTTCAAACGATACGAACCAGAAACCCCTAAATTGAGGCTCATAATGTCCGTCTTACCACCATATTCACTTCCTACAAATCTAGAATCTTTAAATTCAGTACTTGTACCGAAATTTGAGTATAAATTTATTCCTAAAGCGAATTTCTCATTGATAGGATGGATATAGTGAATATTGGGGGCGATTGAAGCACCGCCAGCATCGTTATACTCAGTCGCAACTGTTTCCGTTTTAGTGAAGCCTTTATAATGGCCATCTGTCACAGAGATGTCAGTTATAATCGTTTCAAAACCTAAAGACAAAGACGGTTCATCAAATAACGCCATTGCTGCTGGGTTACGTGCCATCACTGAAGCGTTGTCTGCAATAACGGCGTCACCGGCGAATGCGCGACCGATACCAGTTGCAGATTGGGCATTAAGTTGGAAGCCTGCAGCGTTTACATTTGCTGCAGCAAGTGCGGAACCGATTAGAAGAGCAGATTTAGCGAAGTTGAATTTATGACTCATGAAAGCGCCTAAGTTATTGTATTAGTCACCCATTCCGTGGAAATAATTGCCAGATATCCGTATGGCGTTTTGGCTAGCATTTTACAACACGGCGTAAATGAGTAAATAGGTACGGCGTTCCTATCCTTTAAAATTATTAACCAATTCAATAATTAGAGTAAATGCTCTCGTTTAGGTACAAGCGTTCCTATTGCTGATCTGACCAGTAGGAAAAGTTTGAACTTTTCGACAATTTCTCGACACATTGATGTTCTTTCAAATCAATACCGTTATTTCAGTCCCGAAATTTTCAGTTCATATTTCACTTTTTCACATCTTCAAACTCACCGACTTCCTGGTATGAAAACAAAATTCACCACCACTTTAGACGTCTAGACGTTTACTCCTGCTCAATTAAACGTTATGGTGATGAAAGAATGTGAAGAAATACTCAGGGAGATGAGAAAAGTTCATGATAGAGATAAAACACTTACGCACGTTAGCCTCATTGCGTGACACAGGATCATTGACGGCGACAGCAACATCATTGCATTTAACTCAGTCTGCGCTTTCTCATCAAATCAAGGATCTAGAGTCTAGGATTGGCGGACAACTGTTCATTCGCAAAACTAGGCCGGTTAAATTTACCTCTGAGGGTGAATTGCTATTAAAACTCGCTGATGAAGTATTACCTAAGATCGCCAAGACAGAAAATGAGATCGCGAGCCTCAAAGAAGACGTAAATGGTCGACTGCACATGGCTATCGAGTGCCATTCCTGCTTCCAATGGTTAATGCCAGCACTTAAAGAATACCAAGTAGCCTGGCCAAGCGTGACACTCGATTTCTCCTCTGGTTTTGGTTTTGAGCCATTACCCGCTTTGCAGGCAGGAGAGCTCGATCTAGTCATTACTTCAGATATACAACCTCGTTCGGATATTCATTATGAGCCGTTGTTTGATTTCGAAATGCGGCTCATCACATCCACGGCTCACCCGCTTGCGGACAAGCAATTTGTCGAACCACAAGATCTCGCATCAGAAACAATGCTCTCCTATCCTGTACAGAAACAACGTTTGGATGTGGTCAAACACTTCTTACAACCAGGAGGTATTGAGCCAAACAAATGGAAACAAGCTGATAATACTTTGATGTTGGTACAAATGGTCTCTGCTGGGTTAGGTGTTGCAGCCCTACCGAACTGGGCGATCAGCGAGTTTTCTCGTCAAGGTCTGATCACTAGCAAACCGTTAGGAAAAGGATTGTGGCGAAGACTGTTTGCCGCTACTCGTGATTCAGAAAAAGATAAGCGCTATTTGCAGGCTTTCTTTAATACAGCTCGCCAACAATGCAAAAGCCACCTTGACGGTATCAAAGTGGCTTAGGTTGCTAGATATTGCGGGTTTGAGAATGTTAGGCGATTAACGACTGTAAGATTTAAATTGATTGGTGAGCGGGTCGTATTGATATCCAAGCATATCGAGTTTTCCAATGACCCCTTCAACGTCCATTTCGTACATGGCAACGAGTTCTTCAAAGGAATCACACTCAAGTCGTAATTTTTCGTTCACTATTCCTAATAGGATGATGCTATCAAAGCTATTTACGTTACTAAGATCCATGCCTTCTCTCCTTAAAAGCAAGATGCTCCATAATGGCGATACGCCTTTACATAAAAGCTTAGACCTAGATGAACAAACGTACAGTGATATCACGCCAAAATTGCGAATTATTTACACTACGTAAAGGCTTTGAGACACCACTACCGTTGCAATTGCAGAAACGACTGCTACGCCAATTTGTACCTTATGTACTTCTTTACGGGTTAATAGGTGCCAACACCAGATAACATTGGTAAGTACAAGTAGTGCGAACATTATCAAGAATGGTTGCATTATGATGGCAATTTGTTCATCGGTTAACCCAGCAGCATACACCGCTGTTACGATGACAATCAGTGTAGAACTAATGATACCACTCACCGGTAAGATACGGTGGAACGCTTGAAGGCGCGAGCGAGCGACAATCAGCATCAACTGACCAAATACTGCTCCTAGCCACAAAATCTGCAGTACAGAGAAAATAATCGTATAGGTTGAATTAAGATTTGCGTTCAAGAATACAAAACTAATCCCCAAACCGTTCGCTAAGTGCAATGCCCACAGCGGGCCTTTATCACGAGTTTTACTAATTTGCACCTGACTAAAGAAATAAGTAAGGGCAAACACCACTAGTAATGCTTCTAGTTTTAGTGATACCACCGTCATCCACATAAATGCGATTAGTGGAATCATTTTATGTACTCTACCACGCTGTCCTGGGCAGATATCGCCTTTCACAAGCACGAGCGTTAAGATCAATTGAGCGCCAAATAACATGGCGGGAAATGTCATTAAAATACTATTAAGCATGGTGGTTTATGTTATCTCTGCAATTTGGTCGGCGATGATATCAAATTCGCCTCGTCGATGTCATCTTCCACAACTTCCCACTAACCCTTATTCCACAATGCTTGTAGGTCAATTCAAATATGGCAATTGCCTTCTTCATTCAGACGGGATTAGAGGTAGTTTTGTGCTTGTAACCTCGCTATAATTCCCGCCTCGAATTTTAGAGGTCAAAATATGCACAACTTGCAAAAAGAAGTCACTCCTATCAATCAATATCCAAAGTACTGGGCTGAATGCTTCGGCAGTGCTCCATTCTTGCCAACCAATTGCAAAGAAATGGAAGCTCTAGGCTGGGATAGCTGTGACATTATTATTGTGACTGGTGATGCATATGTTGACCACCCAAGCTTTGGTATGGCTATCATTGGTCGCTTGCTAGAAGCTCAGGGGTTCCGTGTTGGTGTGATTGCACAGCCAGAATGGCAAAATAAAGATGCCTTCATGAAGCTCGGTAAGCCAAATCTATTCTTTGGTATTACCGCAGGTAACATGGACTCGATGATCAACCGCTATACTGCGGACCGCAAACTGCGTCATGACGACGCGTACACACCGAACAACGAAGGCGGTAAACGTCCCGACCGTGCTGTTCTGGTTTACTCGCAACGCTGCCGCGAAGCTTACAAAGGCACTCCGATTGTTCTTGGTGGTATCGAAGCGAGTCTGCGCCGTGTTGCTCACTACGATTACTGGTCTGACAAAGTTCGTCGTTCGGTTTTGTTTGATGCCAAAGCAGATATTCTTCTATTTGGTAACGCAGAGCGTGCTCTGGTAGAAGTTGCACATCGTTTAGCGAATGAAGAGCCGATTAGCGAAATGACCAACATTCGTGGTACGGCAGTCAACCTACCTGCAGCACCAGAACGTTTTAAGATCATTGATTCCTCTCGTATTGAAAAACCGAGCAAAGCGACATTTGTTCCAATTAACCCATATGCGACGGAAGAGCAATGTGAGACGTCTAAAAAGGCAACCAGCTTCGATCCAAAAGAGGAAGAAGCAAAGCCTATTACGGTTGGCGCTTCTCGACACGATGCAGAAACCACGGCTGTACGTCTGCCACCTTTTGAAAAGTTAAATAACGACCGTATTCTTTATGCGCACGCTAGCCGTGTTATGCATTTGGAAACCAACCCATATTCAGGTCGCGCTTTGATTCAACGTCATGGCGATCGTGAGCTTTGGGTAAACCAAGCACCGATCCCACTGACAACAGAAGAGATGGACTTTGTCTTTGGCCTACCCTACGCGCGTGTTCCTCACCCTATGTATGGCAAAGCGAAGATACCGGCTTACGACATGATCAAGACCTCTGTCAACATCATGCGTGGCTGTTTCGGTGGTTGTTCTTTCTGTTCAATCACTGAGCACGAAGGTCGTATCATTCAAAACCGCTCTCAAGAATCAATTATTGAAGAGCTAGAAGAGATCCGTGACAAGGTTCCTGGCTTTACCGGCACTATCTCTGACTTAGGCGGTCCAACAGCAAACATGTATCGCTTAGGTTGTAGCGTACCAAAAGCCGAAGCGACGTGTCGTCGTCCATCGTGTGTATTCCCGGGTATCTGTAGCAAACTCAATACAGACCATAAACACACTATCGACTTGTATCGCGCGGCACGTAACGTGCCGGGGATTAAGAAGGTAATGATCGCATCTGGTGTTCGTTATGACCTGGCGATTGAATCACCAGAATACGTGCGTGAGCTTGTGACTCACCACGTTGGTGGTTATCTCAAGATTGCCCCTGAGCATACTGAAAAAGGTCCGTTGGATCTTATGATGAAGCCTGGCATGGGTACATATGATCGCTTTAAAGAAATGTTCGAGAAGTACAGCCAAGAAGCGGGTAAAAAGCAGTATCTTATCCCTTACTTCATTTCTGCTCACCCAGGTACAGAAGATGAAGATATGCTGAACCTAGCGCTGTGGTTGAAACGTAACAATTTTGAGTGTGATCAGGTACAAAACTTCTATCCATCACCGATGTGTAATGCGACTTCGATGTACTATTCCGAGACTAACCCTCTCAAGCGAGTAAAGTACAAGAAGCGTGAAGATGTACCTGTCGCTAAGGGCGAACGTCAGCGTCGTTTACACAAAGCGCTGCTTCGTTATCATGATCCTGATAACTGGCCAATGATCCGTGAAGCGCTAATCAACATGGGTAAGAAACACCTGATTGGTGACAAGCCAAATTGCTTAGTTCCCGAGGCAGATCTCGATACTCAAACACCTGCGCAGCGTCGTAAATCCGGTCGCCATGGTGCGAACCGCTTTGCAACTAAGCATACTAAAAACCAACCTGGCTTTGAGAAAATGAGTGGTGGTAAGCGTTCAGGTGGTAACAAGCCGAAGAACGGCAACCGTAATGGTTCAACAAACTCAAGTAACTCAAACGGCACGCCTAATCGTGGCAAGCCAAAGAGCAGCCAAGGTAAGCCTGCTGGCAGCAAACCTACACAAGGCAACCGAAAGCCCAAGCGCCGTTAATAAAAACAGTAAAAGAGCGACCGATTTGGTCGCTCTTTTGCTATCCACTTGTTGCGATTAGTTCGATCGTTGATGATTAGCGATGACCTCTTTGGATCTAAATACCCAAAACTTACTGAGCAAGAAGTTACTCACCATTCCTACCAACACACCCATTGCTAAACTAACAAAAATCCACAGGTCGCTTGGGGTCTCTGTCAAAAGTAAACACAGCTTGAACACGATCAAGTTTGGTATTGCGGAGAAGAGCGCTCCACCCATGAATTTGAACCATTGCTGCAGCTTAGGTTGTTTAGTTTGGTCTGAGAAGGTTAAATTTCGATTGCCAAACCAAGTTACTGTCGCCGCAACGATGAAAGCTATTGCTCTCGCCGCCATTACTGGCAACACAAACAACTTGATCATGATAAATAGCACGATAGTATCGGCAGCAAAGCCGATACCTCCGACAAATGCAAACTTTGCAATACGCACTGAGATTACCAACTTATTGGGTAGAGCTGACCATCAACGATTGGTCATAACTTTGATCACATAGATAAACCATTCGTTTTGTCTTTGCCTTAAACTCTAGTTGGCAATCCAGTTGATGTGTCTCGATGTAATCAACCACTTTGCTTCTCTTGCCAATCAGGTAAAAACGTTGTGATTCGATCTCATCATCCGACTCCACTTTCAGGGCCTGGCCTGAACTGTAGAACTGACCAGAAAAAGGACGCTTACCGACATAAAAGCTTGGTAGTTCAGCTTCAATGTTTTCAAAGATAGCTCTATCACTTCGAGTATCCGCTTTACCTAGGTTCAAGAAAATAACCGCACCAATTAACAACACCGGGATAACTGCCGCAACGCCTTTGAACCACTTTTGATCTTGTTCTTTAACAAGCATTGCAATCAGAATCCCAAGCGCAGGCACACCTGGTAGTACATATGCTGGAAGGATATTGCCCGCAAACGTGAAGAGAATCATTGGTGAAATAAGCCATAACATTGCAAAGCTCATCGCACCATCATATCGCTGCGACACTTCTTTCAGTGATTTACCACTACGAATGAACAACAGTGGCAAAACAATAGACCAAGGGGCTGCTGAAGATAACCAGAAGAGCCAGATTTTACCTCGAGGCTCATCGTGTGCACTGCCGTATAAATCCCCTTCCCAACCACTCACAACAAAACGTTTGAAATGCTCACCAACAATGAAGTAGTCAATAAATCCCGGTGTCGCCTGCTCCGCCAATGCGTACCAAGGCACAGCAATTACTAACATGAGTAAACTTCCCTTGACCAATGGGAAACGTTTCCAAAGCTCGACAAAAGCACCAATAATACCGTGCTGAATAACCATCCAAGGGAATACTGCAAGGCCGAAAATAACAATCGCCACTGGGCCCTTTGCCAGCAAACCGATAGCTAAACCAATAAAGCCGAAGTACCCCCACTTGTGCGGCGCCCCTGCGTTTTTTTCAGCATCTAACCAACACAAGTAAAAACCTGTCATCGCAACCGCCATGCCTAGCGTTAGTGCCATGTCTGTCATCACTGCACCAGCTGAGATAGCGAACACACCTGTGGTTGCAAGAACAACACTGGAGATCAGAGCATCAAGCTTTAAACGCTTTGCTAAGAAAGCTGTCACACCAATTGCTAGCACACCGGCAAGCCAATGCGGCATTCTCACTGCAAATTCATTGACTCCGAACAGCTCAATCCCAGTCGCACTCATCCATGTGAATAGTGGCGGCTTTCCCCAAAATGGAACGTTGTAATCGAATTGCGGAGTCAACCAATTGCCCGTTTCAACCATCAAACGGGCCATCTCGCCGTATCGTGCTTCTGTTGTATCCATCAACGGGTATAAACCCAGTGAGATAACTCGAATCACGACAGCGGAGAGAAACAGTACCCAAAGAGTACGGCGATTAAACAGAGAATGACTATTTGTTGTTTGCTGAGTTGCCGCTTGCTGAGTCATTACGCCGACTCCTTCATTTTAACTGGGTATATAGATGAGGTTTGATTTACTTGCGCGAAGCGGTTTAATACTCGTTGCTTCTTAGCATCCTGAGGAACCACATCGGTCACTTCTTGAATGAGGTAGATTGGACGACCTTTAACTTCAGTGAAGATACGGCCGATGTACTCGCCGAGCACGCCTATTGTCAGTAGCTGAATACCACCAATCGCAAGTTGAACGACCATAAGTGATGGGTATCCATCGGGATTTGAACCGTAAAGCAGAGTTTGAGCGACGATAATGCCACCATAAACAAACGAGCTAAGTGCAATCAAAGTTCCTAGAACAGTGGCAATGCGTAGCGGTCTGATTGAGAAAGACGTAATGCCATCAACCGCCAAGCCAATGAGTTTTAAATAGTTCCACTTAGTTTCCCCGCTATGACGTGCATCTCGGTCAAACTGTATCGTCGCTTGTTTGAAACCAGGCCATGTAAACACGCCTTTCATATAGCGGTTTTTTTCTGGCAGCTGATTTATATGGTCTACAACTTCACGACTTAACAAACGAAAATCACCAACGTTCTCTGGAATATTCATATTGGAGAAGAAGTTCATTACGCGATAGAAAGACGCTGCGGTAAATTTCTTCATCCAGGTTTCACCGTCGCGATTCTTGCGCTGCATGTTGACCACGTCGTACCCTTCACGCCATTTTTCAAGCATCTGAGGAATCAACTCAGGTGGATCTTGAAGATCTGCATCAATCAACACCACAGCTAGACCGCGACAATACTCAAGCCCCGCACTCATCGCCGATTCTTTACCGAAATTACGACTTAACCCTACACACCTTACTAGGCAACTTTCTGAAGATAAACGCTGTGCAATTTGACGGCTATTATCACTGCTACCGTCGTCGACATAGACGATTTCACTGCGCACTTGTAGGTCTTCCAGAACTTTGGTTAAACGCTGGTGGCATTCGGGTAACACTTCAGCTTCATTATAAAAAGGCACGATCACCGATAGTGTAACCGGCGGTTCATTATTGAGTTGATGATTTCTAGGCATAGCATTACCGCTCATTTATTTTGATGGGATAAGAATGCCATTCACATGGTGAAAGTTATGTTGTTGACATATTTTTCACGCGCAGTAAGGATGATCACAGTTAGAAATACTTACTGAGATAAATATAATGAAAAGAGTACTGCTGGTTGAAGATAATCGTGAAGTGGCAGGCGTACTATTCGACTATTTCGAATGCCTTGGCATGGAGTTAGACTACGCAGATAATGGCGAGCTTGGGCTGCAACTAGCTTTAGATAATAAGTTCGATATCATCATTCTAGATTTGATGCTGCCACGAATGGATGGCTTAACGGTTTGTAATGAACTTCGCAACAGAGGTAACAATACTCCAGTGCTGATGCTTACGGCTTTAGATAATCGTGACGATATGCTTAAAGGCTTTGAACATGGTGCTGACGATTATCTCACTAAGCCGTTCGATCTCGATATTCTAGAGGCACGTATGAATGCCCTTATTCGTCGCTACCAAGGTGCCGTTGCAAGCACGGTACTAACTTTTGACGAGATTAAGATTGAACAAAAGACGCGTAAGGCTTATCGCCAGGAACGCCTGCTCGCTTTAAACCCAACCACTTACACTATCTTGGAACTGTTGTGCCAAAAAGCACCTGAGATTGTCTCTCGTGAAGAAATTGCATATAAGCTTTGGCAAGAAGAGGAACCAAACAACGACGTGCTTCGCAGCCATATCTATCAACTGCGTAACCAATTGGATAAACCTTTCGACACGCCGATGCTAGTTACGGTGCCTAAAGTTGGTTTCCGCCTAGAGGCAAAAGCATAACCATGCTTAAACGAATTCGTCGAAGTTCTAAAACGCTAACCGGAAGGTTGGCGTTATTTTTTAGCCTAGTTTCTCTAGTACTCGGTGGCACTCTATACGCAGCTTTTGTCGGTGCTCTCTATTGGTCTGAAGATAGAGTTGGTGAGCGTCAGATAATGATCGATCGTAATGCCGCTATTGAACGTTTCAATCACGGTGAGTCTGGTGTTCTTTATATTGACTCCTTAACTGATGCCTACAATGACTTAAGCTTAGTCCCTGAAAACTATCAAGAATTTGTACAAGAGAAAGACGCTTTTGTAGGTGAAATAGATACCGTTGGCGACGACTCGCGTATGGTTTACATTGGAGAGTACAGTTTCAGAGGTGAAGTAAAACCCATTGTACTCCTGTCACGAATAGATGAAGTCGAACTCAGTAATGAAGAGGTTCTTGTTGTCACAGCAGGTGTACTGATTTTCGTGTTACTGCTTCTTGCAGCATTCTCAGCGCTTCTCTACAGACTTTCAAAAGGTTTTATTCAACCGATAAGCACCCTATCAGATCAACTCACCGAGTCAGCGGGTAATCCGACATTCGAGTTTTCCATTTCCGAAGATGCGGCAGTGGAATATAAGCAACTTACACAGCAGCTCAATAAGTATCGCCATGATATACAAGTGCTACTAAAGCGAGAGCAAGCTTTTGCACGCTACGCGAGTCATGAGTTAAGAACGCCGCTGACGGTGATCAAGGGTTCAAATAAGCTACTGGCTCGTGGAACTCACAACGACTTTGCTAAACGCCAGCTGCAAAGAATTGAAGAAGCTAGTAGCCAAATGGCTGATATGGTCGACGCACTGCTCAGCTTAGTGCGCTATGAACGAAGTGAACACAAACTAGAGTTTCGAAGCTTTGAGCATGCTGAGCTTACTCGTATCATCGAGCAGAATGCAGCGCAGGCCGATCAAAAGCAAATTCGTATTATCGAGAATTTTTCGGCCGCACCATCCATTCAAGCAACGCCTGCTATCATGAACATGCTGATAGGAAACCTAATACGTAACGCGATTGCTGCCTCTCCCGAAGGACATATTACTGTAAATGTATCGCAAGACTCTGTTTCTGTTGTCGACTCTGGAGAAGGCTTAACCGATGAACCTAATTCTGAAGGCCATGGGCTTGGATTAATGATTGTTGATGATTTTTGTCAACGCTACAATTGGACGTTCAATATCTCCAACAATTCCGACATAGGATGTACTGCCCAAATACACTTTGGTCATCATTCTAACCTAGAGCCATGAAACTAGACTGCAGCCCGGTTACACAACATACCTTCCAAAACATCCCGTTTTACCTCAAACGGGATGACCTACTTCACCCAACATTTTCTGGTAATAAATCTCGAAAATTCCGCCAACTTATTGAACATCCGCCAGCAAATATCGACACCATTATCGGACATGGTTCACCGCAAGCAAATTCTCTCTATTCAATGGCTGCGTTAGCAAAGCTCCATGGCTGGAGATGTGAGTTTTACGTCAACCATATCGCGTCTTTTATTAAACAAAGCCCCAGTGGAAATTATAAGGCCGCCCTTGAGCTTGGGGCTCAGGTCATTGATGTATCAGAACTAACTAAATCCCTCAGCAGCTGGCAATACATACAAACCGTAAGAAAGCCTGAGCAAAACTGTGCGGTTGTACCTGAAGGCGGGCGCTGCGGTATAGCAGAATTTGGCGTCAAGACGTTGGCAAACGAAATTCTCGAGTGGATAGCAGAGAACCAACTTAGCAATATTAAGGTAGCTTTGCCCTCTGGTACTGGTACAACAGCTTTCTTTCTTCAAAAGCACCTTAAACCCCACAGCATAGAAGTTCTTACTTGTGCCTGTGTCGGTGGAGAAGACTATCTAACCCAACAATTCCATCATTTACATGATTCAGATACATTGGATAAAACTGATTACCCAACCATCTTGTCTTTAAGCAATAAACATCATTTTGCCAAGCTTTATCAGCAAGACTACATCATATGGCAAAAACTCATCGAAGAGACCAAAGTTGAATTCGACTTACTCTATGACCCATTGATGTGGCGCTGTTTATTAGAGTGGCACCAAAATCAACAAGACGTGACGATTCTCTATGTCCACCAAGGTGGTCTATTAGGTAACGAAACTATGCTGCCTAGATATCAGCGAAAATACGACTACTAGCCATAGGTAAGAAAATCGGTCCAAGGATACCCAATGCAATATAATCACCAAGAACCAGCGTTAAATGCATCAATTAAGATACTTACAGCTGCTACTGTCCTGCTAACAGCAACAAGCTTTTCTGTAACTGCAAAAACATATTCTGTTGGAAGCGGTGCAGAAAATAAAGCCATCGTTGTAGCAAGCGGGGATATGGTTAAGCGAGTCTGCTACTACGACGATAAAGCCTACTCCGAGGGTGCTGTTATTGAAGTTCAAACCATTCTTCTGCAATGTTCATCAGCTCACGATTTCGAGCAAAATGGCGCTTTAAAATGGAACACACTCAAGAGTGGCGAGAAACAAGACGATTAAAACCAACGATCATGATGGATACTAACCGTCATAGTTGTATACATCGTGGCGGTAATTAACCAGCCCAGCTTCTACCCATGCTGTCTGGTAAATGATGTGAACTGGAATGCGTGAGCGCAAGCGTACCGACTGAGTAACTAAAGGAGACTGTGCACGCGCTTTAGTGAGCCGATTAACATTCATTCCTTGAGACTCTAACAACGTAGTCGCGAAATTTTCTGCGTACTGGACTCGGATGCAACCTGAACTAAACGCTCTTACATCCTCATTAAACAAATGTCGACTCGGCGTGTCGTGCAAATAGATAGCTCTGGCATTTGGAGTATTAAATTTATACAAACCTAGTGCGTTTTTGTTTCCTGGTTGCTGCTGCAATCTATACGGGAATGAGTAAGGTGACGTTCCATTCCAATCAAACTCGCTGACATCCACCGTCGTTCGGTCGCTCCAGCTCTTAATCACTTTGAAGTTATTGTTATTTAAATAACCCTGGTTGTATTTCATCTTAGGCAAGATGTCTTTCACCATGATCTTCCAAGGCACATTCCAGGAAGGATTTAATACTAGAGAGTCCAGTGAAATGTTGAGTAGAGGTGTTTTTCGTGATTTACGACCAACGACCACTTTTGAAGCAAATAGCTCCTCTCCACCCTGCCAATACTCCAATTGAAAACTCGGTACATTCACTAAGATAATCTTATCTCGCTGAACAGGCCAAAGACGCGAGCGCTCTGCATTCAAGGCAAGCAGTCTTAATCTCTCTTCAGGCTTCTTATTTAACCAGGACAGGGTGTTAGGCCCAATGATGCCGTCTTGCTTCAATCCATGAAGTTTTTGGAAACGCTTCACTGCGGTATTAAGCTCACGATCATAACGAGAAAGATTCGGAGAAATCAGCGATGTATCAATACCTACGCGCGAAATCAACTCTATCAACACATCGCGCCTTTCTGGCTCTAAGGTGTCCCCCATCCTCAATAGGCCTTTATGGGAAAAGTTAATTTCTGGAAGGGATTGTTGTTCGAGCAGCTCAAACCACGCCGATTCAAATTCAATCGTATTTGCTAATGGTGATTGGCCTTGCATCAATACTGATACTAATTGATCGCTCATCACCGCTTGGTTGATGTTGTACATCAGCTCATAGCTAGGTTCAGGAAAGGTATAAGGAATAAACGCCCCCAAGTACCAATCACGACCCGATAACGGTGCTTCTTCTGCATAGTTTAGATAAAGGATCAGAGTGTCGGTCGCAAGAAGATCGAATTCAAACTGTCGATTAGACGTTAGGTAGTGCTCTAACCAATTCAAGCGCGTTGTAAACTGTTGACCAAGCCTGGATTTATCGACAATCTGTAATTGATAGAAAAGTTGGTCAACTGAGTTATTTTCGTACCAAATTAACTGATATTGATTATTCTCATAAAGAGTTTCGAGTTGTTGAGGATATTGGATAAGTTGATTGACGTGAGATTCTTTATCAATCCAATTAAGGCGATAAAAACTATCTAAAGCTAGCGCTTTAGGGACATAAAACACAAGAAGAGTGATGCACAACAAGTGCAAAGGCCAAGCAACGCGCATACTTTCCTCCTCATTCTTCTCAACAACTCTTAGAAGTATGGCAAAAAATGGGAGGAATGTTAGCTTCTAAAGTTCGCTTATTTCATACAGTAATTTGAAAAATTAGCCTAGGCTTTAAAATCCCTGACTGCAAATCTCCATATACTCACACGCACTCTCCTTGTTCATTGTGAGCTTATATACCCAACTGTCGTATCTGTTTTTGTGTGTTAACATATTCAACCATAAAATATAATACTGAGCTTATCATGAAAAATCGAAATGGATTTACATTAATCGAGTTAGTTGTCGTGATTGTCATTTTAGGCGTATTAGCCGTTGTCGCTGCTCCTAGGTTTATCAACTTATCCGGAGACGCCTCTGGCGCAAGTATTAGCGGTGTTGAAGCCGCGCTGAAATCGGCGTTAAAGTTCGCAGAGGCACGCATTGAAATCGATAATGCAGAATCGTCGATCGATTACGAAGGGGAAACTATCTCTCTAACTGGCGGCTACCCCGCAGCCAGTGCTGGTACACTTAGGTCATTGTTGCAAATTGAAGTACCCTCATCATGGACACGAAACTGGGAAACGGTTCCTTGTGATGAGCCTGAATTCTGTATTCTAGGAAATATGTACCCAGGAAAAGGCGGGTACATTGAAGTACCAAATCATCCACTAGATTCAAACGGTGGCCAAGATAGAGCATCATATATATGGCCACGTGGTTATGTACTCAAAACAAACGGCTGTTACGCCTACTACATCAATGAGGCATCAAAAGAAGTTTATCATTCTGGATCTATCCAAACTGGTTGTTAGAGCTGGATCGAAATCTATTCTATCGTTTTGGCGATGTGTAACCCGTCGTCGTTGCAATCACCTCAAAACCGCGCTTTGCAACAATCGGTTTGCTCATGTCAGAGGCATCGATAATTAGATACTTAACACCTCGGGCTTTTGCTTCAGCGATACGCTTGTTGAGTAGTGAACTGTATAAGCCTTTGCCACGGAACTCTTCTACCGTGCTTCCACCCCAAATACCTGCAAACGGGCTCCCTTCATTAAAGGTTATCCATGCAGACGTCACCGGCTGACCGTTTACGTATACAACGTAAATAGAAATCGAATCAGGTGAGTTTTGTTTTAACTTAAATAGGTAATTGTATTGCCACTCAAAGTCGCCACCCCAGACTTGCTCTTGTACCTTGATCGCATCTCGAACCCCTCGTTCATCAAAGACCTCGGTGATGGCTGATTCATCGAAAGGTTTGTTGTCCGTCTCAGCTAAGTTGAGCGCCATGAAAGACTCAGTTTCTTCTTGTTCAAACCCGCTCTCGAGTAATACAGACTCTAGGTTTGTTGGTCTATCAGTGCTGTAAGTTTTCCATTCAAAGCAGAGGTTACGCTGTTGAAAATACTCTAGATCTTCTTTCACTCTTCGCTCTGAATCGCTTTCTTCAAAGCTGTAGTAAGAGATATAGCTGCCGTGAAAGTCTTCAGAGACAAATTTAACGAGTGTATCGCTCGACTTCACAACACCGTTAAAGGAGTTGACGCTCTTACGTTCAAACTCATTGTATTCATTCATCACATCCAATGTATTCATTTCACTCTCCGGAGCATTCGGTTTCAGGCATGCTAACTGAAGAATATCTAATCTATTCAACAATTAATACGGCTTATCTCGGTTTCACATCATACTAGTTCAGAACATTGTAAATATGTTGGAAACAGTGAAACCCATTAAAGCTTACTAAGATGAGCAGCTATAATGAGAAACACCACCAGCGGCAAAGAACGCCAATGGTCTTAATTGATAGTACTTGTCTTCGACTGATTGAGACTGCTCGTCATAAGGGTTAGCAAAGATTGCCTGTAGTTCATGAACCAACGAGAAGTTACCCTCTTTCGCTTGCTCATAGGCCGGAACGATCAACCATTCTCTCCAGGTATACTTGGGGTTCACCTGTTTCATTTGCGTTGAGAGCTGCTCTTTCCTTAATGAACTGCCTAGCGCATCTCGCCAGGCTCTAAGCCATTCATCCCACTCTGTTTTTAGTTCTTGAGTCAGGTCTGCATAAAAGCAAGCCGAAAGCTCTGTGAGCTCTTCAGGAATATTAGAAAGTTCACGGAAAAAAAGTGTGTAGTCGATATGGCTTTTCATCATTAGCGCTAACAGTTGATTAAAAAGGTGACTATCTGGTACTTCTAAACCCAGCTTACTCGCCCACATATCGGTAAGCTTATCTTTCATTACCGATGAGAAGCTTTCCACAATCAGCTCTAGTTCGTTTAACGCTTGTGGCTCTGACTGTAATAACGGTCTTAGGGCATTACAGAAGGTCTCAAAGTTCTTTTCTGCCGCTTGTGGCTGATTAAAGAATGCGAAGTGTCTGCCTCCTCCGGTCCAGGGCTGGAAATACGGTTCAAAGTACTCACAGAAACCAAACGGTCCGTAATCCAAGGTGAACCCACCAACCGCACAGTTATCGCTATTAAAGTTACCTTGGCAGTAACCAATCCGCAGCCAATGAGTGACGAGTGACGTTAACCTATCACGGAACGCTATCGCCAAGGCAAGCAGTTGATCTATAAAAGGTAAGCTAGCGTCAATCTCGGTTTGGTATTCTCGTTCAATGATGTGTCTGGCAAGTGCCTCTAGCTCTTCCCTCGCATTTGGGTGCTGACTTACTCTTGCTCGTCGGCTAAATAACTCCAACTGCCCTACTCGTAAAAATGAAGGTGCAACACGAGTCGTGATAGCAACGGGGTTAGAAAGCATAATATCTGGATTTTCAGAACGAGAGCCTTCGCTATACCATGGCCGATCTACGGTTTCCGTTTGAGAGGCAAACAGGCTCAATGAACGAGATGTCGGAACCCCGAGCGCATGCATGTATTCTTGTGCCAAAAACTCTCGGACACTGGAACGTAATACTGCTCGACCATCGGCACCTCGACAATAAGGAGTCGGCCCACCGCCTTTTAACTGCATCTCCCATCGCTTATTATTGAATACTCCCTCAAAGACAGAGATCGCGCGCCCGTCGCCGTACCCATTACCTGTTTTAAATGGGCAGTTGTCGATGTATTCATTACCAAAAATAGAGAGAGCATAACCCGTTGCCCAGCCATAGGGTCGCATTGGACTTGGGGCCTGTGCCATATCACCAGAAAACAATTGCTTGAACTCATCAGTCAAAGCCAAGTTGTCATCCAGCCCTAACTCCTCAAAAAGTTGATGGCTATGGCTTACATAAAACGGAGTCGAAATAGGCGTCGGCTTCACTGGTACATAATGACCAGAAAAGACTTGTCTAGGTCGATGGTCTACCCCATCTTTCGTCGAACCTGGATCGGGAGTCAGCGACTCTAGTAATGAGTAATCTACGGCTTGAGCAAATTCTAATAAGTTGCTCACTTTGGATTCTTGTTGCCCGCTTGTTTTATTATCCATCTAACTGATAATCCGTTGTTTTGTACTGTTTCAGTCGTAATATGTATGCACTGGGTTAAAGCATCATTAATTTGCGAATGTTGATTAAAAATAGTGAGAGATCGTCAGGTAACGTTCACGTATATGCTCGATAAGTAATCTCACTTTATTCGGAGGTTGACGGGTAAATGGATACACAGCGTAAACACCAAGCTTTTTACCAACTAACTCGGGGAAAATATCCACTAGCTCTCCACTGCGAATATCGTGATAGACCAAACAACGCGGCACATAAGCGATTCCATGGCCTCCCAAAGCAGCCTTTCTGAGTGCCGTCGCATTGTCAGTCGAAAAAGTACCTGAGACCTTCACAATATAGTCCCCATCAACACCTTTAAACTGCCAATCCTTTGCACCTGTCGTTTGATAAGCGTATTGCAAACAGTTATGTTGCATTAAGTCGACTGGCTCGATCGGTTTTCCATTTTTGGCGATATAAGAGGGCGACGCACACACCACCCACTGTGAATCTAAGATATGCCTTGCAATCAAACTCGAATCTTCTAGGTAACCCGTTCTGATCACCAAATCGTATCCACCTTCCACCAAATCGACGAATCGATTGTCGAGAGACATCTCTACTGTTAACCCTGGGTGCATATTGCAAAACTCAGCTACTGCATCAGCAAGTATCAAATCACCGGAGATTGTGGGCACCGACATTTTGATATGACCGCTGACATTTTCACCAAAGCCTGAAACGGCATCCAATGCCTCCTGAGTGGCTTGCTTCACATTTTTAGCACTATGTAGCAGAACCTTTCCTGCCTCGGTAAGAGTCAATTTACGCGTAGTTCGATATAATAACTGAGCCCCGATCTCTTCTTCTAATCTCGCGACTCTCTTGCTAACTACTGAATTTGTAAGGTTATTATTTTCTGCCACCTTACTAAAGCTACCCATTTCTACGACCTGAGAAAATAGGATCAAGTCATCTGCTCGCATTGATTATGTCATTTGTGGAATAAATCAATTTCATTATTTCCCTATATTGATAAAAGATAAAGGTTTAAATTTACACTACATCAACAAAATCATTACAACAAACAATGCAATTCTCCAGCCGTTGAGCAAGCGCTCATTGACTCAATACGCAATCTTAGAATAACAGCCTGGACGCAAAATTATGATTATCTCTGCTTCTACAGATTACCGCGCTGCCGCAAAAGCTAAACTGCCACCTTTTTTGTTCCACTATATTGATGGCGGCTCTTATGACGAACGCACATTGAAACGTAACACAGAAGACTTAGGCGATGTCGCACTGCGTCAGCGAGTATTGAGAGACATGCAAGACCTGAGTCTAGAAACAGAAATCTTCGGTGAAAAGCTCGCTATGCCTATTGCCTTAGCGCCTGTTGGTTTAACCGGTATGTACGCTCGACGCGGCGAAGTACAAGCAGCAAAAGCAGCAGAAAACAAAGGTATCCCTTTCACTATGTCGACCGTCTCTGTGTGCCCTATCGAGGAAGTCGCTCCTGCTCTTGAACGACCAATGTGGTTCCAACTTTACGTACTAAAAGATCGCGGGTTCATGAAGAACGTTTTAGAGCGTGCTAAGGCTGCAGGGGTCACGACACTTGTGTTTACCGTTGACATGCCTGTACCAGGCGCTCGTTATCGAGACATGCACTCAGGTATGAGCGGACCTAACGCCGCAATGCGTCGGGTATTCCAATCCATGCTTCATCCTAGCTGGGCACTGGGTGTTGGCGTTCTAGGCAAGCCTCATGATTTAGGCAATATATCTACCTATCGCGGGGAGCCAACCAAGCTCGAAGATTACATTGGCTGGTTAGGGGCAAACTTTGATCCGTCCATTTCATGGAAAGATCTAGAGTGGATTCGCGACTTCTGGGATGGCCCAATGGTTATCAAAGGGATTCTCGATGAGGAAGATGCAAAGGATGCAGTGCGCTTCGGCGCAGATGGGATCGTGGTGTCGAATCACGGCGGACGTCAACTCGATGGCGTTCTCTCAACTGCACGAGCTTTACCAAGTATTGCTGACGCCGTTAAAGGTGACCTAAAGATCTTCGTCGACTCAGGTATCCGAACGGGGTTGGATGTAGTACGTATGCTGGCTCTAGGGGCAGACTGTACCCTACTGGGTCGCTCATTTGTTTATGCACTTGCCGCACAGGGAGGTCAGGGCGTGGAGAATCTATTGGATCTTTACGATAAAGAAATGCGTGTTGCAATGACGCTTACTGGAGCGAAAACCATCGCAGATTTATCAAGTGACTCGCTCGTTTCTATGTAGTGTTCTTCACATCAAGCAATACCCTTATTTTCACTGGGTGGTCTGTTTTCTGTTTAGTCGCTACACTGTTGAAATCTAACTCACAAGGAAAGTAAACCATGATTCAAATAGGCCAAGCATTACCAATTGCAACCTTAAGTGAACTTAATGATGCCGGCATGCAAACTCATAACACAGATGAGTTGTTTGCCAACAAACGCGTGGTGCTCTTCGCTGTACCGGGTGCCTTTACACCAACATGCTCAGAAGCGCACCTACCAGGCTATGTAGTTCTAGCCGATGAGATTAAGGCGGCAGGTATCGACACCATTGCTTGTGTCTCGGTAAACGATGCCTTCGTGATGAATGCTTGGGGCAAAGCACAAAATGCGAGCGAGATTCTTATGCTTGGCGATGGAGATGCGAGCTTTACTAAAGCGTTAGGGCTAGAGATGGAAACAGCGACTTTCGGTGGTACCCGTTCACAGCGCTATGCGATGGTTGTTGATAATGGAGTCGTCACTCACCTTCATGTTGAAGAGCCGAAACAATTTGAAGTCAGCAAAGCGAAAGCTATTCTTGCGGCGTTAAAATAACGTCGATAAATTGCAACCATACAGATGATGACAAAGGCTTAGGAGCATCCACTCCAGAGCCTTTTTAAGGTTCATTAAAATACCGTGATAATTTGAAGTTGCACAGAAACTCTACATAGAATTTAACAACTTTTCTAAGCGCTCCAGTGCTTCTTTAAGGATCTCGGTTGGACAAGCCACATTGATGCGAATAAATCCATTACCGTGCTCCCCAAACAGGCTGCCTCTCTCAAGAATTAAGTGCGCTTCATTGGCAATCAATTCCATCAGTTCTTTTTCTTCAATGCCGAAGGCAGAGAAATCGAGCCAAGCGAGATAAGTCGCATCAGGAACAGAAAATCGAATCTTAGGAATATGCGCTGCGATAAACTCTCGCATCATTTCGAGATTAGTATCAATAACTTGATTGACTTCTGTCACCCATTCTTCCTCTTCGTTATACGCAGCAATGGTGGCATCTAACGAGAAAGGAGACATTCCAATTGAGCCAGTGTACTTGTTCAGTTTCTGCTTTAACTCATCATTACTTATCACCAAGTTTGTAATGTGCAAACCCGCGACATTGAAGGTTTTATTGACCGCAGTGGCAATTATGGTCTTGTCGCTATGCTCTAGGTTAAGCGCAGAAGTAAATGATTTGCCCGCACGAAGTAAATCAGCGTGTATCTCATCTGAGAAGAACAAGACGTCATTTTCAGCACAAATGGTTAGGAGTTGTTGAGTCACCTCTTCTGGCCAAATATTGCCCGTCGGATTATGGGGGTTGCAGTAGATAAATAGCTTGTTATTTGGGTCCTGACACTTTTTCTCAAAGTCTGCTATATCAATGCTGTAGGTATTTGCATCATCCCTAATTAGGTGGTTATGAATTACCTTTCGATTGGTGTCTTTAACCTGGACTTCAAACGGATAGTAAACTGGGGGTTGAATGATGACGCCATCCCCTTCATTGGTAAATGCGCGAATGACATTGCGGATCGCAGATACAGTTCCATTACTAAAAACAATCCATTCAGGTTCTATTTTCATGTTATGGCGACGACCATACCAGTTGATGATGCTTTCTTGGTAAGCACTAGTCAGCATGGTGTAACCCAACGTACCTTGCTTCGCCCTACTCTCTAGCGCTCTAGAAATTGCAGGGGCGCATTCAAAATCCATATCTGCAACCCACAATGGGATAGTATCGTCATAATAATTCAGTCCAAGAAACTGCTTAACTAGGTTTTGGTCATTCTTCGCTGATGAAGCATCGGTACGATCTAACACTCGAGTAAAATTGTATTTTGTCATCGTGCTCTAACTCACTGATTATTCTTTTGTAATGATTCTGCCTTAGTAAATACCAGAAACACGTTTCCGACTACTAAAAATTTAGATTTTGGTACATGCGACAAGCACATATATCTGAGTCGTTCACTTAGATGCCTCACTTCGGCGTCACATTTAGTCATCAGTTCTTTGATTCACCGCATGTTATCGCTAGCCGTATCGACGTAATATCGCGCGCATAATAATGTGGAAAATATAATCACTATGAACACACAAAGTAACGTAGCAATTACCCTTGAAACAATCTTGTCTGCCCTTACTAAAGTAGAGAAAGCGAATGGCACAGAGTTAGATTCTTTAAAACTGGCGCTATCATCTGTACCAACAAAAGCCGTCGACCTTTTTCACTCAGTAGCAAAATCAGAGTCTATTGATGACCGATTTAAGTGTTTACTTGAATACTGTTCACAAGATACAAACGAAGCAAAGTACTTACTGGAAGCCTCTTTGCTCATGTAGTTGAAATTACTGAGTCGTAAATATAGATAACCCCGCGTCAAAGCGGGGTTATTGTTTTCTATCGGTCTATTTCTTTAGCTTTTCATACCAAAGCGGATGGTGTTTCTTCACCTCTTCCATTGATAATTTACCATCACGGAACATCGCCCAAAATGAAGCACGGTTCACTGGTAATGTTGCAAAGTGGATATGGAACACCAACGCCACAATCATACCTGCGAATGCCACCACATGAAGTAAACGAGCCCATTCCACTAAGAAGTTACCCATCAACATCACACCGCTAATCACCAGCGCAGAGACTGCCGCAATCATAGTCCAAGCCATTAGCTTTTGGCCAATATTGAACTTACCAAACTTACCGTGTTTCCCATCAATGTAAGCCACATTGAGTTGCTTGATGCCCTCAGCAATTGAGCCATCTTTTTCTGGGAATACGTGCCAGTGCTTGATGTCTTTTAGCATCACAACTACGAATGGCACGATGGTCGCCATGAACAGGAATGAGATTCCACGGTGCAGCATCTGAGCAAATACTATACCGTCTGAGTATGTCGTCTCTTTACCTGTAAGCAAGCCATAAATCCATTGGTAGAACTCACCTAAGAACGAGAAGCTTGTAGATAGTATTGGCAAACCCGTTAGGATAAACAGCACCACAAAGTGGATCAAATGAATGTGGAACCAGCGCTGCCATGAGTTAAAGGCAAGGACGGTGTTGTCATCAAGCAGTTCTTTATTTTTCATTACGCGTATCCTTATTCTGCATCGCTGTGTTCAGATTCGTTTTCTTTGGCTTTTTTAGCCAAGTGAACACGGTGACCTGCTGCAACTGCAATTGAACCTGCCACGCCAACACCTGCACCAACTTTCGCGAAATCACGAAGGGTTGAGGTTGTGCTGCTTGGGTCTTCAATCAGTAGGTGCTTACCTGCTTCAGATTGGCTAGCTATTGTGATCAAACCAAGCTCACCAACGTTGCTGTTTACCTCTTCTAACCCGTAAGCAAATAGCTTGTTTTCGCTCGCTTTCTTCTCGATACGGTCTTGCATATCCGCGCGAGAGCCAAACGACAGCGCTTTTTGAGGACAACCCTCAACACACGCTGGGCGCAGACCTGCTTCAGTTAGATGGCTACAACCGTGACATTTGTTCATGGTTGCTGTTTTGTCGTTGTACTGAGGAATGTCGTAAGGACAAGCCATTGCACAAGTACCACAGCCGATGCACTTCTCTTCATCAATCACAACCTGACCACCTGGACGGCGTGAGATCGCGCCCGACGGACAGTTCTCTAAACACTTAGCATGCTCACAGTGCTGACATGAGTTGCGGAAGTGGTGTTCTTCACCGTCGATGACTTCTGTAGTCATCTTCAGGTAAGCGACGTTTTCAGCAAGCTGGTTGCTGTTACGACATTCCGCTTCACATTTTTTACAACCAATACACAGCGAAGAGTCAAACACGATTGCATCTTTTGACTCATCTTCTTCAACCATGGTGATTGGGATGTAATCACGAATGTAGAAGACTTTCTCACCGATGTTTAGATCGGGGTTAAGCGGCTTAGCGTTATACTTCTTGATCAGTTGACTCACTTCACTGTTGGCATCATCTAAGTCACCAACCACTCGAGCACCAGACGGGCATGCATCTACACACGCAGGATTTACGCCTGCTTTTACGCGGTGCGCACAGAAAGTACATTTCTCAATAGTCCTCTTAGGACGACGAAGTGGGTAAACACTCTCTGTTTCTGGATTACCAAACGGAGAGTAAGTCTCACCTGTGGTTTCACGCATCGCTGCTGCAGAAAATAGACCTTGTGGCAACAGTGGTTGGTTGTTGTCCCACGCCTTGCCCGTCGCTTCTTCGTTGAAATGAATCACATTATAAGGACAGTGAGACATACACGATTTACAGCCGATACACTTTTCAGAATCAAACAAGGTTAGGTCATTTTCATCCTTGTACAGCGCGCCTTTCGGACAGTTCGCAATACATGGCGCGTCTGAACAGTGGTTACACATGGTGGATGTGTATTCGAATTTTACGTTTGGGTACTGTCCAGTTGTCGTGATGATCTTGTCACACCAGTTTTTGTCTGGCTCAGTGTTGTTTTCTGTCTTACATGCAAAGATACAACCTGCACATCCGACACATTTTTGGGTATCAATTACCATTCCGTAACGCATGGTTCACCTCTTATACTTTTTCTACTTTGACGCCAATCTGACCATAGAAGGCAGATGAACCTGATAAACGCTCGAATGCTTGCGGCATGATTTCGTTGTTTGAGCCGCCTTTAGGGATAAGACCAAACTTCTTCGAGGCATGTTTACCGTAAGCCCAGTGACCACGACCAAACGCTTTTGACACTGTGTTCGGACGAATACCTTCAAATAGGCTAACGCGACAGGTAATAGAGCCTTGAACCGTGGTTAGACGAACTTCATCGTGCTCTTTGATGCCAAGGCGTTTTGCGTCAATCGGGTTGATCTTCACCGTGTCATAATCTGGGATCTCACCAGGATCGATATCAAAGTTAGACGAGTACCAACTGCAGTTTGCAGAGCGACCTTCACGGCTTAGACGCAGCTTGTGGTCAACGAACAAGAATGGGAAACCCTCTTCATCACCGTAGCGGATTGGCTCTTCGTAGTGTGGAATCCACGCCTGTTCACCGCGCGCTTCGTAATCACACGCTGCCATCACATCATCAATGCCAACGCTGTGTTTATCGGCGTGCTTTTTCAGTGAGTAGTGCAGAGTTTCGCTGTAGAACTCAAACTTCTTGGTCTTGGTTTTCATCTTGCTCCAGCGTTTTTGATACGGCATCTCATCCGAGTTCCATACGCCGATCTTGATGAATTCTTCCCAACCGCTGAACTTAGTACCTGACTGGTATTTCGCTGGATCCCAGATGTTTTGCGTCATGGTTTTCGCCATGTAAACGCCAAACTCTTTGTGGTTCTGCGGAGCTTTACCTGTCTCAGGATCTCTAAAGTTATCCAGTAGGTAGCGCATCGGCTGATTAAAGCCTTTACGAGCAAACGCTTTTGCCATTAGCCAAGGTAGACCCGCTTCATCTTCCACTTCGGCAATGTTTTGGATAATAGGCTTGCTTAACGCGAGTGATGCATGACGGTTAGACGAAGACTTCTGCAGACCCCAACGCTCAAACATAAAGTGCGGCGCAGGAAGAACTAGATCAGAGAACCAAGTTAGCTCACTCACATGCGTAGTCACATGCGTCATAAATGGAATCTTCTTCAACGCCTCATCCCACATCTCGTTACCCGGAGCAGAGAAGTTGAAGTTGTTGAAGTAGCTCAATACCACTTCTGGTAGATATGGGTCTGTCTCAAGAATACTTGTTGCGACAGCACCGGTAGAAACGCCACCGCCACTCTTACCTTTCTTCAGGTTCGGGAATTCAAGACGACCACGGCGGTCAATCTTCTCTTTCTTCAGACCGTTATTCGCAATCTCATCTTGGTAGTCAGACGTCGATGGGTTAATCACAGACACCGTTGAACCCCAGTCCATCGTTCCACCAACGTTATCTACTGCGCCTAACAGACCATTAAGCGCATTCATCGCCATTGCAGTGTATGCACCGCGAGTCTGCATTTGCGAACCACGTGAACGCCAGATCTGGATATTTGGCGCGTTTTCACCAAGCTCCTTTGCGATTTGACGAATCTGCTTTGCAGAAATGCTACATAGTGATTCAGCCCACTCAGGTGTGCGGTCTTTAAGCTCTAGGTTCCACCACTTCACTAAGCCGTATGCATGGTTGTCTGCAAACAAGCTCTCATCGACGGTTTCACCCGCTTTAAAGTGGTTTTGACCGTCAGTGAAGTCACCCACAAATTCACGGTGCCACACGCCTTTCACAAGGATTTCATGCGCAAGTGCTAGCGCTAATGCACCATCTTGACCAGGCATAATCGGTAGCCAGCTGTGTGCTTTCGCCGCAGATGCAGAGAAACGAGGGTCAACAATCGTCACCTTCGCGTTGTCTAGCATGTTGCCCCAGTGCTGGTTGTGGTAAGAGACCTGACGGTTGGCTGAAAGTGGATCTACACCAAACGACAAGATGTATTTGGTGTTCTTAATATCCCACTGGCGGTAGCCCCAGTTACCCTCGGTAAAGTAACTACCAAACTTGTCCGCTTCCGCACACAGCGCACTGTGGCTGATCGCGTTTGATGAGCCGATAATTTTGGTCATGTTCTTCATCAGAACATCACTGAACATCGAGTAACGGCCACGCAATGTTACGTACTTATGCGTTTCGTTCTTTTCACGCAGCGCCATGATCTTTTCAGCGAACAGATCCATCGCTTCATCCCAGCTCACTTCTCTGAACATAGGATCGATACCACGCCCTTTCATCGGGTTGGTACGAATCATTGGTTTTTTAATGCGGTCAGGATCGTACAGTTCTTGCAGTGCTAGATACTGACGGGAACAGCCTGCTGTGCCATGAATTTTTGAATGCTCGTTGCCACGGATATGGATTGCACGACCGTTTTGAACGTAAACCTGTTTCGCACAGAAAGACGTACAACCGTTACAAACCGTTGATTCCCAAGTACCAGAGTTGACCTCTACGCTCACCTTGTAACCCGCTTTGTCCATTGCATGGACAACAGGGTTTACTGAGAACAAACTTAAGGCCGCAACTGCGCTTGAACCACGCAAGAACTGGCGTCTGGAGATATTAAACTCACCATTATTGTTCATTTTACTAATTCCATTATTGCTATATACGAATGAGCGTATATTCGAATAAGCAGAATTAAAAACACATTTGATTACAAGTATTAAGATTTGTGAAGGCTACTGAAGAGTTAAAAAGTAGGGTGTGCTGAGTGGATTTTTGTTGATAATCATCAATACAACGAATACCTATTTATGGGTATTATCTTGTAATTGCTAATGATTCTTAATTATAAAATCTATATTATTCGTCACGCTGAGGTCCGGCCAGCGCATTAACCAACCTTTTGACTTTACCCGGCGCTCAAACACTTCGAGTGATCTTTTGGGATTGTACGTGATGTGACCATCGAGCAGGGATTCAAACCCAAAAGCAGCAATGCATTCGTATTTGCCATGCCCTATCTGACGTATTGCCACAGCCGTTTCTTTTTCCGGCCAATAACTCATAGCATCAAGTACACTGGTATAGGGTTCATCACCATTTCGAAGATGCATACTCGCTTGATTACGGACCTGCCACCTGAGCTCAGGCATTCTTGCTCTTAGCTGAGCTTCATAGTGAAGGTAGACATTAGCATCAGATTCTTCAGGATCGAAGTAAATAACGTCTACATCGTTAAGCGGTGTCGGTTTAGAAAGTTGATGAAGCGAGTCCCAAACTAGATTACGAACAAAGCCCGCAGCGATGTAGCATTGCGGCAGCCTCAATGAGCGAACATCTTCCAGCGCACTCAACCTAGCAGGGTCTTGCTTTATCAACTCAACAATCTTTTCCATTTATGCTGACTTACCAGTTACTAAACCTTTTGATTGTAGCCAGTGCATTACTTCTAACGCCGCGACAGAGCAAACCGCTTCATCATTGCCATCGATGTATCTTAGCTCTTCAATCTCAGCCGCCGCAGACAGTTCACCGACATAATCAGCGAAGTAACAGGTCAGTTGCACATAGACACCTTCGGCTTTACCATCCGCTTGAGCTTTGAAGGTTTCCATGTACTTCACTGATTCAGAACTTAGGTCAACCGATAATTCTTCTTGGATTTCACGAATCAATGCTTCGGTATCGCTCTCTCCGGCCTCACGTTTTCCTCCAGGAAGGTAGAACAGGTCTTTTCCTTTCGACCTAACCGCTAATAATTTACCGTCTTTGATAAAAATCCAAGCGAGTTTATCTATTATTTTATCCATTTTCTCTCTTATATTTTAACTGTTAATCAGTGCTTTACTCAGCTCTTGCCACTCCGTTCTTAAAATAGCGTGTTTAAGTTGCACAGACACATATCTCACTTCGAGAACATCCTGTTCACTCTCAAACACAGCGAAATAGGCTTGTCGGTTTTTCAAGACCTCAATTGGCGGCTTTGATAAACGTGCTAGCGCCACGCTTTTAACTATAGCTCCTTCTCGAAGCGAAAGCCGGACGACAGTTACCTTAAACTATATAGGATAATGTTGAGTTTTTTACCTGATTTGTAAGCTGGCTTTCGCTGCTGACACCAAAGTTTGCTTTGAGTCATATACGTTCTTTGCTGCGTCGTAAATGAAATGAACGCTAGATTCTGAAATTTTCATAAACTCTTCATTCCTTGAGTGTTAACCAGTTCCCACATTGCTCTGGACAACGCCCAATTAAGGTGTGAACCACGCTGCCACGAAACTAAACCATACCACCGTAAACACAAAACCCAACGATGGAATGAAAAATGCCAAGCATGGGGAATCACTCTCAAAATTGTTTGTTCTATGCCTTTCGTGCGCCTATACTCAATGCGCACCACAAATACGCACAGGTAATTATCATGAGAAATGCATATAGTACGCAAGCACCCAAAAAAGCTGCAAACTTAAGCTTAAATAGCGAGTTACTCGCTGAAGCTAAGCGCCTAAACATTAACCTCTCGGCTACAATGGAAAAAGCCCTTGAAAAAGAAGTAAATCAACGCCGTAAGACTGAGTGGTTGGAGCAAAATGCAGATGCTATCAATGCTTGTAATGAACTAACCGAAAATCAGGGTCTGTTTTCTGATTCTTACCGAGTATTCTAATGTCACAGTTTTCACTATATCAAAATAACGATAAAAGCACTGCTACCGCTTACCCATACTTTGTTGATGTTCAAAGTGAAATGCTTGATACACTTAATACCCGACTGGTGATTCCATTAACACCGGTTGAAATGTTAGAGAAGAAAGCCCCGACTCACCTGTGCCCAGTGATCCACATTGATGAAGGTGACTTCGTAATCCTAACTCATCAAATGGCGAGTATACCAACTAAGATCTTGCGTAAACCGGTAAATGACTTGAGCAATTTTAGAAACGAGATTATTGCTGCTATCGACTTCCTAATTACTGGCATATAGCCGCATTAAGTGATGAACAACGCGACCACCCAAGCCTAAACCTTGCCACATTTACCACTGAAGATGACCTAAGCTGAAATTGCCAAGCGTTAAGAATCCGTCTTAAATTGTTTGTTGAACCAAGCCGCCGTGCGGCAGAGTCCTTTTAATCCATACACTTATCTCTAGAACTTACCATGTTGGTAAGGATTGGAGAAGTGTCATGGATACAAAACAAAAACATTATTTTAATCAATTATATCAACAACATCTCGACAACCTTACCCTTCAGGGGAAGCGACCAGCCACCATTGATGCTTATAGTCGTGCTGTTCGTCGTATCGCCAATTTCTTTGATTGCCCGCCAGATAACCTAAGTCTTGAACAGCTTCGCATCTACTTTCGACAACTGATCAACACTCACTCATGGAGTACCGTAAAACTGGACCGCAATGGCTTGCAGTTCTTCTATAAATTCACTCTAAACAAGCAGTGGGAATGGCTCAATATCGTTAAGCCTCCACACGTTAAGCGGCTGCCTGATATTCTCACGCCAAGAGAAGTTAGCTTGCTGATCACCATGACGAAACGACAACGTTATCAGGCATTTTTCTTTGTCCTGTACACGCTTGGTCTGCGCCTTGGTGAAGGCTTAAACCTGACCATTTCAGATATCGATTCACAGATAATGCAGGTTCATGTTCGCAACGGTAAAGGTGGCAAAGATCGATTGATACCACTGCCTAAACGGTCTTTAGCTGTGCTGCGTCAATACTGGCGTACCCATAAAGATCCACAGTGGCTGTTTCCTGGTATTGGCACAAACAAACCAATGGATCGTGCGGGGGTCCAAAAGGCAATGCGGCAAGTCTGCCAAGATTGTGGGATCACCAAACATGTTAGCCCGCACTCTCTGCGCCATTGTTATGCCACGCACCTGCTGGATGCTGGGTTAGATCTCCGCTCCTTACAAGCGCTATTGGGGCATGCCAGCCTCAATACCACCGCTCGATATACCCAACTGACCAAGGTAAAAACGGCAGAAACAGCTAAAGCAGTCAATACCCTTGCAGATCAACTATCCATATTATGGGAGGCTTCATGAGCGTTTTTACTACTCTGCTCAAAACCCATTACGCTGAGTTGATTGAGGCTTATGGTGAGCGATTAACCCCTGATATGCGACACGCTACGGTGTAAAACCGAGTATGCTGGAACATCACAATGGTATTGCCAGCATTGCCATTATGATGATCGACTTCCCTTAACTTGCGGTCACCGCAGCTGCCCTCAATGTCAGCATCGCACCACTACTGACTGGCTAGCGCGACAAGAAGCTAAGCTCCTTCCCGTCACATACTTCATGCTGACGTTTACCGTGCCCGCACAGTTGCGCGAGTTGGCACGCTACCGACCGCAGCACTTTTACCCGTTGATGTTTAAGGTTGCGTCCTCTGTGCTTAAAGACTTTGCACAACGACAACATCAAGGGGCAAGTGGCTTTACCATCGTGCTGCATACGCATAATCGACGGAGAGATCTGCACCCGCATCTTCACGTGGTGTTGCCGAATGGTTTTTATCAACCACAACGAAGACAGTGGCATAAAGGAAAGAAAGGCTTCTTATATCCGCAAAAGGCGTTGGCGAAAGTCTGGCGGGCACGGTTACTTGAAGCAATCAATCACCACCCTCAGCTATCTTTGTCCCGTCAAATCATGAGCGAAGAATGGGTCGTTGATTGTCGTTCCGTTGGTAACGGGTTGCCTGCATTGCAGTACTTATCTCGTTATTTATATCGCGGTGTACTCCCAGATAAAGCGATCATGCACGCCTACGATAAACAAGTCACGTTCCGTTACACCGATAGCCAAACACAGCAATCAGCCCAACGAACCTTGCCCGTTGTTAAGTTCATTTGGCTTATCTTGCAGCATGTACTTCCCAAAGGACTGCAACGTGTGCGGGATTATGGTCTATTGCACGGCAGTGCTAAAGCACTACGGCACACCATTCAACTCATGTTATTGCAACTACCAGAATGGCAGCTACCACAAGTAATTTTGCCTTCGTATGCAGAATGTGAATGCCCATGTTGCCATCATGAAATGGCCTGTGTGGGCGTCACATCGAAAGCGGCAAGTCGACTGAGCTAGCCGAAAGGCAACCATCATAAGGATAATGGCGGGGCTATCACATGGGAGGGGACAACACGACAAACCAATAACAGTCTCGGATCCTTCGGAGCGCACATCACAGGCGCGCTTCACAGCTGCGCTCGTCTCAAATAAAGTCGTGCGCTCAACCTACCAGAACGCTCGACCGAGCAATTTACTTAATAAGGACAACGGGCTTGTTCAACACCCGAATAAAGTGTCGGCTGCGCGACACGTATTCTTATTTGTTAGTTTTCTTGTGGCCCAATGATTGAAACGTACTTAGCGACAATTGTAATTATTACCATCCCTATAACGAGAAATATTCCTTTATCTATATACGCTTGAATGGGCTCCACCTCGTCAGACATCGATAGTGCAAGCAGACCAGTAAACCCCGACAAGGCAAACATACCACCCCAAATATAACTACAAAATTTGAAGGGCCCTTTACGACAAATCAAGGCAAACAGAATTGTTAACCTCAAAGTTACGCCGAAAACAATTAGAGCAATTGTAGTCCCTGATACGGTCATTTGACTTACTAAGAAAGAAGCTATTGATACTGTGTCGATCAACAAAACAAAGACCAAAATGAGCCAGAACACTATCTTAGCCACTGTTGAAGTAAACTCAAATTTCATGATTTAACATCCCTTTAAAACTAACGAATGACATGGATTCCCCCTCCCGAGGATCTGCCACACTTAAGTGGTCAACACTAATACTGGAGGCACCATGTCTAATCTGTCTTATTGCGGTATTGATCTCGCTAAAAATCACTTCAGCGTTCATGCTATTAACCAACTTGGTAAAGTCATTCTCCACAAGAATGTAACCCGCTCTAAACTACTTAATACCATAGCAAAACTGCCTCCAATGCGTATAGGTCTAGAAGCTTGCGGTGGCGCTCATTATTGGGCAAGAACATTCAATCAACTCGGTCATGACTGTCGTATTATGGCGGCTAAGTATGTCGCGCCTTACCGAATGAAAGGTAAAACGACCTGAATGACGCTGTTGCTATCTGCGAAGCAGTACAACGCCCTTCTACTCGATTTGTCCCCATTAAATCCCCTGAGCAACAAGCCGTTCTCTCAACTCATCGTCTACGAGAGCACTGGGTACGAGAAAGAACTGCATTGATGAATCGAATGCGCGCTATTTTGTCGGAATTTGGCTTTATCATGCCAACGGGTAAAGCATCTCTAATGAGAGAAGTGCCTCTCATCCTGGAAGATGCAGAAAACTTGTTGCCACATCAAGCGAGGGAAATCATCAACGAAGCATATTCACACCTTCAAAGCCTCAATCTACAAATTGAAACAATAGACAAAACGTTCGAGTCCATGGTCAAGCTGAATGACGACATGAAAAGGCTTCTTAAGGTCCGTGGGGTCGGTCCACAAACCGCAACTGCCATCATTGCCGCTATTGGCGACGGTAGTCAGTTTGATAAGAGTCGAGACTTGTCTGCTTGGTTAGGTCTTGTTCCTAAACAGTTTTCTACTGGAGGGAAGAATCGACTTGGGCGCATTACGAAACATGGCGATAAGTATATTCGCACGTTGCTGGTTCACGGAGCCCGAGCTGTAGTAACCACGATTGGAGACAAGCAAGATAGGTTAAGTCAGTGGTGTCGACAAATAAAAGAAAGACGAGGACTCAATCGAGCTATTGTGGCGCTTGCCGCGAAAAATGCCCGCATCATCTGGTCTTTATTACACAACCAAACCGAATATGAGAACTATGCTGCTTAGCGTCTAAAGCCACTAAGCAGCATGACTAAGAGTTAAACCCACCAGGTCATTGCAGACGCTAATGATGGAGATAGGTTAAGACCACTTGCGGAGAGCCTGTTAATGCGGCGGACACACTTGATGTCATCTAACGAATAAGGCACCGCAGTCGCGTAAGTCATCAGGGCCACGACAAAAACGAACTTGTCGATAAGTAGGCCGAATGTAGAGCGGCAGTCCAAAACCCATCACTATTAGTTTAGCGGATGTTTGACAGCCTGGGGGAATCCATGTAGCCGCATTAAGGTGTGAGCGACGCTTGGCTATACTTGAGCGAAGCGAAAACGCCAAGCGTTGCGAATCACTCTTAAGAATTATTAACCGACTATCACCCCATATCACCGCATCCCAAATAACACCCTAAGTCATTGAAATAATTTAATTTAAAACTTACTAAGACTCATCACGTCTCATTGTATATCACCACTCCAACACCCCCTTGCGTCCCCCTAGAAGCATTGTTATTTTCCAGGGGAACAAACCAAAAAATCGAGGGTTAACAACATGGCTGGACTATCTAAACTGACAAACACGCAAATTAAAAATGCTTCAGCAGACGACAAAGAATATACGATGTCAGATGGCGGTAACCTCTATCTTCGAGTTCGCAAAAACGGCTCTAAAAACTGGCTATTCATCTACACCGACTCTAACACAAAAAAGAGAAAGAAAATCGGATTAGGCTCCTACCCGACGATGACACTAGCCGAAGTTCGAAAAGTTGCGACAGAACTCAGAGAGCAAGCCGCCAATGGTATTGACCCTCGCGTTTTCCGTGAGAAACAGAAGTTTGACCGCCTAGTGGATAACAATCTCACATTCAAAGCCGTTGCTGAAAAGATGCTTGAAAAAGAAGAAGCCCAAGAGCTGATAAATAGAGAAGCTCTCATTCGAGAGTCACGCGAGCAAGCGCGAATCAATGGTACAGAGTTTGGAAAAAATGAAATTGACCGCATCATAAACAAAGTCCGTTCATCCTATCGCAAGCGACTATTTTTGAAGCGTAACCTGTATCCCAAACTAGCAAACTTGCCTCTATCATACATAACCCCTTCAAGTGTCATCGACGTCATTGCCCAATTACAGGCAAAAGGTCAATTAGAGAATGTAAAGCGAGCATGCTGCATTGCTAATCAGGTCATGAAATTTGGGGTTAACGCAAGTATTGTGAAATATAACTGTCTTGTTGACATAAAAAGTAACTTCGCAAAATCAAAAGTCGTTCACATGTCGACGGTTCCACCAAATGAGCTGAAAGATGTGATGGAAATCATGTCGGAAAACAACATGAAACCAGTAACTCGTTGCGCTTTCGAGATGCAGTTACAYACCATGACTAGAGCCGATGAACTGGCGGCTATGCGATGGTGTGACATAGACTTTGAARAMARGCTCTGGATAATCCCTGCGTTCTATACAAAATCCAAACGCGAACATATCGTACCTTTAAACAACTATACTCTACGGTTGTTAGAGTACATCAAACCCATGTCGGGCAATCAAGTTCACGTATTCCCTTCAGACAAACCCAATACGAAATATCCACACATCAGCCCATACGCAGTTAACTCATCACTGAATCTGACACCATTGAAAGGCCGACTCGTTAGCCATGGTTTCCGTGGTATCGCAAGTACTTTCCTAAATGAAACGACACGATTTAAGGTCGATGCCATTGAAATGTGCCTATCTCATTTAGACAGAAACACCACACGAGCATCATACAATAGCGCGAAATACCTAGAAGAAAGAGCTCAAATTCACCAATGTTGGAGTGAATTCATCGTTCAATCAACGGGAAAGCACTACTCAATAGCAGGGTTGAGACAGGTACCTTAGAATTAATGCTTTAATGAACTCAACGACCACACCATACCAGCAAAAGAAACTCGAAAGTGTCCCGAATCGTTCTATCGGGACAATACTTTTGCCATATAGTCTATTCAAACCACAAAATAATAATAAAAGGTATATAGGCAATGGACCAATTTTTAAAACTATCAGTAGTTTGTAATACTCTCTCAATTTCAAAAGCAACCCTTTACCGCTGGGTGAACGAAGGAAAGTTAATAAAACCAATCCAACTAGGTGCGAACACTTCTGTCATCAGGAAAAGTGAATTGATCGAATATATGAATAGAATTGTTCGAGGGGATACACGCGAGGAAGTCACTCGTGACATTGAGCAAGCACGCACTCAAATACCAAGGTAAGTCATCTTACTCTGCTAGTTTAAGAACTTGCCACCTGTAAGGATATTCATTGTGCCGACACCAAAGGCAAGATGTCTACAACAAAAAGTCACAACTATCGTAATGGTTGCCCTCAAGACATTCATTGGACTGATGGGATATTGCGTGATTTCCAAGCTATACAATAGGAGCAAAATACGCAGCTCAATTCATGGTATCTATGAAACAAACAGTTAACGTCTATGATGCGATCAGAACTGGTGACCTAACTCCTACTTTACTTGTTTGTCAGATATGGTATTGAGAAAAGGCAACTTGCTAACTACCGACGAACTGTTGAAACAAGCTACAGGTGAAACGCTAAATCCTCTTCATTTCCAGAAACACCTTCGTTCACGTTATCTTTAAAGACAAACTTCAGGCGGTAGATTTTGTTGCCGTCTGAATCAGAATTGGACAGATCTGAGCTAGCCAATTAAGCCAGCTCGAAAGTGGACAGAAGTGAGGTAGAGCAATCTGTCAGATCTGATTACATCGTGGCTTTGAAACCGACAGATTGAGTCCAGGCTAATCCATGCTAGCAAAGCTTAATCATTTGTCTTTGTTGACTTTTCAACATACTTATTTCTGTTGGGGCCTCTGTTTTTACTCGCTTTCAATAAGTGAGGGTGTTTCTGTTTTTTTTCATCGTAGAGTCTTTTCTTTTCCTCTTCTGGCAGGTAGCCATTTGCTGTTAGACCGAGACTCTTAGCCACTGCTCGCAAATAATCGATATCATCGTTGGAATAAACATTGGAATACTCTTTTGGAATTCTATTGCTTTTATTTAAATTTTCACCTCTACTAATACTTCTTAGATTGTCTTCACAATGAAGGCCACAGACGAGTTGAAACGTTGCGTTACCTACTCTAATCCCACCCCTTAGCGGGATGTAATGATCAGTATCGGTCTCTATGCCTCTGGCGTTCTGCTCAATGGTTTGAGCTTCTATTTTTAGAATGGCATCATGGTTACCCCAAAGAGGGGTTGCGAGATATTTATCAGTTTGATGCATACCCCTGATTAGTTTGATCTTGCTTGGATTTCTTTTTGCGTAATCTCGATTTATTTTATTTGTTCGCTCCATGCCTGGCTGTCGACCAAGTGGATCCTTTTTCATGCGCCAATCTTTAGTTTTATTCGGATAATTTTGTTTAATTTTCTCGTTGTTTTTACGTTTTTGTTCATCCGTTCCTCGTTCCCTTTGTTTTCTCTGTTCTAGAAATTCCTCTGAATTGCGCTTTTTGTATTCGCAAAACCTACAAGTGCGACCAGTTGTTCTACGCAATGCCAGACAGTTGCATTTTGATTTTGGTGCATCAGTATAATAGGCATAACCTCTTTTTTTGGCAGTATCTAGAGATATCCTTAGTTCGTCACCTTTAAGGTCAGCTGCTTTTTCTGCATCACTTAATTTGCAATCCGTGGTGTATTCCCAGTAAATAAGGAGTTGTCCAGGTTTTGTGATGACCAGCCTATAGTCAGAACCGAGCTGTTTCCACTCTGGGTGCAATCTGGTAGTTGGAATCGGAAATTGAAAATTATGTATTGCTAATTCTATTGTATTTGGCATATAGATACCTGATTTCCCTCTAAAGTGGGCTCGGTGTTAGTGTCGGTAGACAATAATGTCTGATCGTAAATATGAAGTATTGGCACGCCAATAGACGAATTGGGAAACAGCTTTTGATCATTTTCGCACTTCATTTCGATTCGTAAAGTCTAGAGAATGACAATAAAGACTGAGCAATAAAGATTGAGCGATTAATAACAAGCTTCTGGACATAAGCGTTTTAGCGACTTTGCTAAGTTAGCAAATTATTGATAACTACAAATATGGAAAATCGCTTAAGTTGGTGCCCACTATTGATGGTGAAGATTACTTAGCGGGTTACCACATCATTGTGGCGTTCAACTAGCCAGTCATGTAGTTGAGGTGCGTTAAGAAGTCCGTGCACTATTATTGAGTTCCAATTGTTTTTTGAACCCGTTTGCTCATCATAGCTTTCGAGCAAATCTTCTAGTTTTTCGACCAACTCATCCTTGTCTATTGTCCTTCGTCTTGAAATGCCTTTAACAACATTTGCAGGAAACTCTACGAGCGTATTTAGTTGCCCGCGTATCCAACCGTCTATATCATTTTTGATAACTACGTTCTTGGTATGATATTTAATCGATTCTATTTCAGGGTGGTTATCATCCACATAGCAGACTTTTGCTCGTATCAAACTGAAGTCGTTTGAATGACTAAAGGTAGTTGTCAATATTCTATCTTGAAGGCACGTATCAAAATACGGATGTAATATTCGAGCTTGTTTATCAAGTGGTCCTTTAAGAAGCCTACCTCGCTCACGATTACAACTGCATGCTGGAACTAAATTTGATGAAAAAATTGACCATGCAGGATAATCTTCTTTCGGCAATAGATGATCTAACTCCGTAGGTTTAAAACCACCACACATCGGGCATACTTCTGGTGAAGAATCTCGCAGACTTTCTAAAAAATCTAATGACTTAGGAGGGCTTTTATAGTGTGTTCGTAATGCTGTTTGTAGATCTCCTGTAATGCCTACATGGGCGATATTCCAAGGGTTACCGTTACTATTTGTGTAATCTACATAAGCAGCTTCAACTAAATGAATTTGCTGTCTCAGGATAGGGTAACTAGTCTTATGGAGTTTCGGATTCTGTGCCAGCCTATGCAAAATGTTAGTATCTTGAACTTGAGGCAAATTAAGTTTTTTCATTCACTCAACATCTTATCTTGTAGTTGTAACATAGCTGACATAGACAACTCCCCCTCAAGCTTATTTTTTACTTGTTCAAATGACAGGTTTTTGACTTTGCTGAAAAGTTTATCTGCTAACCTGTTATCGACATCTTCATCAAAAATGAACTGTGAAATCGATTCTATATCTGCTCCGAACGTCCGTAGCCTTGGAGACACAATAGATATTTCATCTGACTCACTTTTGAGAAGTACATGAACTTGTTCGCGACTTATTTCCCTTACGAAATATGCTGAGTGAGTTGCAATAAGAGCTTGAGAGCCAGTATCTTCAAGCAACTGATCCAATAATCCTACAAAATCTGCAATCATATTTGGATGCATATGCGTCTCTGGCTCATCTAAAAGAACAAAAGAGCCATTTTCAATATAAAGACAACAAAGAAGTGCAAACTTTAGAAATGTAAGCTGTCCGCTACTAAGAGAATGTGAATAGTCTCCAATTCTGAGTTTAGGCTCAGCCCCCGTATCAATACTCCCCCATTGTTCGAGAGACTCTTGTTCTCCACCCAGCTTGTTCAATTTAATTAACTCTAAATAACTCCCACTAGTTTTCTGAACCACAACTTTGTCGATAGGTATCGTATTTGATAAAGCTTCGATAAAAAGTTGCCATCTAGACTTGCTTCCGATTACTTCGTCAGAGCGAACCAACTGGATGATCAATTCATTTATCGATCGGGATCTCTTCGCTCGGCCATTTCTAGTTAAAGATAAACGGCGGTAGTACAGCTTTTGTGTAGCTACCCTTTCACCTGGAAAAGTATTTTGAGTTTCTCCTGGTGTCGCAATAGCAAGGAGCCTATTAATCATAGGGCGCCCTTTGCTTTGACGATCGACTAAGGAAATAGAAGGGTCTTTATATTGGAGTGCGGCCCTACAGAATGACTTCAATGCTTGGCTCTTACCTAGCCCATTCTTCCCTATTAGCACGTTTATTCTTTTGGGTATGATGCTTTCATGGTCGTACTTTAAAGGGATTGAGTGTTGATTCTTAAACCCATCTAAAGAAAAGGTTAGATCCAACTCTTGTGATATCCCACCAAAGGCTTCATCTTGAGCTCCTGCTAACAAGCTGTCTGCATTATTGAATGCAAAGAATCCTTCGGAATTTCGCATGAACCCTAGTTGGAATACCTCAGACTTTGTTGCAGCGTCAACCCATTTATCAGTTGAGTCCTTATGAAGCACCATGTCGTTAATTGCTTGCAAAACAACTTTTAATTGCTCTGGACCCAAAGCTTCAACAACCATTCGATAGTCCGCCATACTGGGTAGCATTGTAAAAAACTGCCTATTATCGGCATTGAAGTTAAACGCCTCAGGATCTTTTGAAAATCTCTTAGATAAGTCTCTCGACTTCTCATTCATTTCTTTGTTGGTTTTACTGTTTACTTGATTTGAATCCAAAGACAAAAAACCAATATAAGTACCGAAGGTATATGTGTTATCAGTAAGCGTGTTGAATACAGAACAGGTACATTTGATTTTAAATCCAAAGTCATTCCAGTTATTAAATGACGGATAGATCAAAACTTCTCCAGGTAATACTGAAGTCCTCCTTTGACCAAATACCACTCTTAGATTTTTATCACTTTCCATTTCAGAATCTTCAAACTTCAGGGTTTATCAACAAAGTGCATATTATGAATCAAATCTAATGGCTCAGTAAATATAACTTTTACAATTGGTTAAGAGTAGTAAACCCCTAAATCCGCAGACGCCCACAAAGTATGCGAAAACGTAGGTCAAGCCACCTCACAAAGGTTGGAAATGTTGAGTGTGCTTGGCACGAATTTGGTAAACCCTATATCATTAGACACTCTTAAGGTATGAGAAAAAATAGGGCAAAATTACTTCACGTTAGTTTGAACGGTTGAGCGTCGCTAGCACATAATGGGGCAAAGGTGTGTTTACCACAATTGGCTTCAGCACAATTCTGGACACACTTGATTTAACACAAGTGCTGGTAATGACAAGCCTAAAAACTGAAAAGTATAGACATTCAAAAAGCATGTATTTATGTGAATATTCCATTATTTATCAGAGTCTTAATTGGTAACTAAGGTTTAGTCACTAAACCTTAGTTACCAACCAAACACTGTAAACCACTCTACACCAATAGGTTTCTCACATGCTGCTAAAGGCGCTCTTGGACATTTTTGTGTTACAGCATAGTCACTACAAGATAGTCGCTATCTTGCTGTGGTTGAACTCGGCGAAATATAGCGTAACCCTAGTAAGAAGAAGTAGAGCAAAAATGAACTGAATAGGCTACCGAACTATGGCAATAGCTTTTTATATCACCTACCCAAGATCAATCAAATTTTGGGGAAGTCGCGGTACATTGTAGTCACAGTAGAACTTTTAGGCTTAAGCTTCAGCCTAAAAAACGCTACACCAAGTAGAACTTGTGTCTTTGGAGTACTTTGTTCAACTTAACCCCGATCAAACCCGATTGACTTGACAGGATATAATGTTTAACGATATTTACTGTACATAAAAACAGTAATTATCGAGGCATTCATGTCACTAGTCAGTGCCAGTGCAGGGATCAGTCAGTTCGAATCTCCTGCTGCCGAATATAAAGCGTTAAAGTCATTGAGTTTAGATGACCTTATTGTTGGTGAACGAAAGTCTTCAACCTACTTCGCTCGAGCTCAAGGTGACAGCATGACGGAAGTTGGGATCTATGATGGCGACTTATTAGTAATCGACCGTTCCTCTACACCACATCATGGTGATGTTGTTGTCGCTACTCATGAAGGGCTTTTTGTAGTGAAGCTTTTAGACCTGCACCATAGACGCTTGATCAGCGCTAATGACAAGTATGCTCCAGTTCCCCTCAACTCTACCTCGTTGGTTGAGGGTGTTGTTGTCCAATCTATTCGATGTCATCGCCCACTGAACCCATGATTTTCCTTTGTGATGTGCACGCAATGTATTGCTCTGTTGAAGCAGTATTCCGTCCAGACTTACGTGACAAGCCTATTGTCGTACTTAGCAATGGCGATGGAATGATCGTTGCGGCGAATAAGAAAGCCAAAGCAATTGGTGTTAAGAAGTTTGCTCCATACTTTCAGCAAAAGGACTTACTTGAATCTTCTGGTGTTGCCGTGTTTAGCTCAAATTATGAGCTTTATGCAGATATGTCGAACAGGCTACATAACACATTAGAAAACTCTCAAATATTTACTCACTATCAACGCTATAGCATTGATGAAGCTTTTGCTGCCATTGAGGGCGTTACACTCAGTGATGATGAGTGGATAGCGACGGCAAGGCAGGTACGTCGTCTGGCATGGACAAATACTCGCCTACCAATAGGTTGTGGACTTGGAAGAACATTTACCTTAGCCAAGGTAGCCAGTCATGTAGGAAAAACTTTTGCGGGTTACCGTGGGATTGCAATGTTAAACCCAGAGAATGAAGATCCAATACTTCAACAGGTTCCAGTGGATGAAGTCTGGGGAGTTGGCCGCCGCACAGCTGCAATGCTCAAAGATAAGAGGATTAATACCGCAGCAGAGTTGGCAAAGATGCCAACTGAGCTTGCTAGGCAGGCTGGATCAGTAAATTTAGAAAGGGTTGTGCGTGAACTCAATGGCGAACTAGTTTACAACTTCAGTAGTTTTCCAGATCTTCACAGCAAACAAGAGATTGGTGCTAGCCTAAGCCTTACTGTTCGGGCCGAAACCTATGACGATTTGCATCAAGCACTTAGCGCTCGAGTAGCCGTTGCTGCTCTTAAACTACGCCAAGTAGGCCTAGGGACTCGATGTATACAGTTTCACGTTTCCTCTGGCCAATATGCGACAGAGCCTTTCTCGCGCAGTGAAACCGTTCGATTCGTAACGGCTATTGATGATACTCGGTTACTCACAAAAGCAGTGACAGAGGCACTTAACAATGGCCTTTTTCAAGAGCAACAACGCTACTATAAGGTAGGCTGTCGCTGCCTTGACCTATGTGATATGCACCAAGCGCAGACGGATATGTTTGTACCACAACAAGACACCCGCTTGATGGAGGCAATGGACGTTATAAATAACCATGCGGGTAAGCGTGTTATACGTTTAGGATCTGAGGGATTTAGCGCCAAGGCAAAGATGACTCAAGATAGGCTCTCTCCTGCCTATTTAACGAAATGGGCTGACCTACCAACGGCTCATTGCCAGTAGAAGACCTACGCTCATATTGCATAAACCATCCCGTTCCGTTCTATCGGGACACTCTTTCCAAGGTAAGATCATTTCAAACAGTGAGCAGAAGCTTCAAACCACTCTGATTACATTTCGAGTTAAAGCGTAATGATGAAACTCCCAGTGAACTGATCACAGTTTTGTAAAACACATTTAGCTATCTCGATGAAAGCGTAACCAGGTCTATCACAGTATCTGATGACACTTTCAAGCATTTGGAACAAGTGCTGTAACCAGGTATGCCCTGATTACACTTTTGGTTCCCAAAAGATGCATCAGGGCCCTGGCAAACTTGCAGTTTGATCGCATGCTCCCAAGGAACTCCAATGAAAAAGAAGATCCACATTTTTGCATCACAGAAAAACTACACAGCCAAAGCTTCAGACAAGTCTAAGTTTAGAGTGTCACTGGCTCATTCGTTGCGATGTCTATCGAGAATGCCCGTCGACTCAATGGAAAAAGTTCAGTGGGACGACTCGCTTTCGCACTTAAATATTTTGTTCAAAGATGGCAAGCAAACTCCTCTAAACGAAGTTACTGAAGACAAAAAATGTGAGCTTATCGACTCACTTACCCCTCCACCTATTCATAACAAGCGTCGAAAGCAAACCAACCTTGCGAACTATTCAAAAAAGATGAGAAATGCGATAACTAAAGAGCGAGCGAATGGTAATACTGATACATCAAATACTCTTTCTGATTTACTCAATACTGACGCTAATGAGCACATTGACGTTGAATCTACACTTGCACAGTTTACGGATAGCTTTAAGACTCGCGCTAAACAAAGACTCAATATGATTGAGACCTTTATCTACGCTCACAATGTATTGATTAGTGACGAACGCTGTGGCACCAACACTCGATATCAAGAAATTATATTTAAGATCCCCGAAAAATGGGAGGTGACTTCAGAGCAGTTTACTGCTGAAGACAACTATAAACTGGTCAAGAACTTCGTCACTAGACTTTTACCTGATTACCCTATCCTATTTGCTACCTCTCATGCAGATGAAAATCTTTACGATAACCACTGCCCCCATATTCATATATTCATTGATGGGAAAAACGCAAAAACAGGCAAATTTGATATTAGGGCTGCTGAGCTGACTGCGTTAGACAACTACGTCAACCAAAACGGTTTAGATGCTGAACACTGGAATAAAAAGAAGAAACAGCAAGATCATGGGTACTCTCGTGAACGTGGTAGAGTTTGGCAAAAGATCTTTCTAAATGCAGCAAATGCGTACTTTAAGAATAAAGACATCCAACTAGAAGCCGAGCACGCGCTCAAAACGACAGAATACGAAGCTCAACTACTTGAAATGCGGACAGAAAGTAAGCGTCGAAAATCAGATCGTCACTACAACTATCATTCTATGCTCGAAGAGCGAAGTGAACACCTTAAACAGGAAGTTTCAGGCTTAGAAAAGCACCTATCTGAACAAGTCGTACAGCTAGAAATGTTTAAGCAATCCAAAGAAGACACTAAGCGTGCTTATCAGGAGCTCAAAAAATTACAGGAAGATAAGCTGAAAATTAAAAGCCAAATTAACACCTCAGCGCAAGCAATTTTAGAGCAAGATAAAACGATTAAAACATTAGAACGAGAACAGCACGATCTCCAAGCATCCTTATCTGCGACACGCGCACAGAAGGAGCAAATGGAACAATTTCTTGATGACGGTCTTCCCAAGCTAAAGCAGTTGAACTCGACAATAGAGCGCTTAGAAGAAGCTGAAAAAGTGTCGTCCAATGACGAATCAGTGAAACCAGTCATCCTCCTCAATAAAATGCTTAATGAATATTACGAGCCTATTCGCAAGCAGAAAAAAGAAGATGAAAGACTTTTTACTCGTATCGTAAATGCGTTCAAAAACTTGAAAACCAAGCTGCAACGCTACTTAGTCATAGAAAAAGCGAAAGACCTATCCCGAGAGGCTGGCTGCAAGAAGCTTGTCAAAGAACTCTATCAAATTAACAAAAACAACCCTGAGCGCTCAATTGAGAGGTCAACAAACAGAGAGCCTAATTAGGCTGACTGTCGTGCTCTGCATTTAGATGCGAAAGCGGCGCCAGTTCAAAAACACGTCAGGCCATGGTAGACCCTGTAGAACAAAATGGGCTAAATACTTGTACCAAATATCCACGGCCTAAAGTAAAACTGGTCACCCATGATTACTGCATTTCAGACAGATAATTTTGAACTGTTTTCTTAGCAAGACCTAACTGCGGAGCAATCGAGGCTGCAATTTGGGAATTGGTTGCATCAGGGCGTCTGCTCAGGTATTCCTTCATAAGAGTGTATGTCTTCTCCTTATTTTCATATGCCTTCATTGCTTTCGCCTCAGTAGCTCTCCCTGTCCTAGATTTTCCTGCTGTAATGAGAGGCTCGGAACAACTTAAGATCAGAAATGCCCCTGCCAAAAAACATTCAATGGCCAGATCGTATGCCAATTTTGGCATAGACTTCTTAATAAAATATTCATAAGAGAGGTCTACATGTTTACTTATAGCGTCGGCTAGTGCCCAATACACTGCTCGCTGGCTCTTATTAGCCTCATACCTGAGATAGTTATCGATGCTTAAATCAACACCGTCGACTGGGTACACTTTAGTCAAGTAATCGGGGGTTATGTTGGTGAGTAATCCACATGACTCGGCCACACTAGAAATGTTATCCCAAAAGATATTCTCTTCCTTCTCAAATACCTGTGGTTGCTGTGAAGCAAGTGACTCAATCTTTTCAACTGTAGCAATACTGATACTGCCAACTTTCTTCGAAATTTGTTCATTTGCTAGATTGAAGGTAAGCCAAGATGCTGGAAGCAATCCTGGTTTATTATTGTGAAGAACGGTTTTTCTTTCTTGGCAGCTCATTGGCTTAGGCTCCTTGTTTATTATTAGTGAGCCACGACCTAGCACAGGAATTGTAAAGAGAATGTCAGAATTATCTTCTAATTAGTTCTGCGCCCGAAATGTGCAGTCAAACTTGTGACCAGCTCGCACAAAAACAACCATAATGCATTGATTTTGTTCACATAATATAAATTAAGTAACTCTTGGGGTCTTAGGCACTAGTAGCGTTATTGAATTGGTTCAGCCATTTATTGCTAAAAGTTGGCCACTACAACGTAGTGACACAAAAGTGCCCCAACGTTTTCTAGGTAGTTGAACTACTACACCTAACTCTTCATTGGATGTGCCAATTAGCAATTCACTTGATAATTCGTTCATAAGGGCTGTTAATGTCACCTTTGGTAGGAGCAATTCAAACTCTCAGATGCCTATACCTAATAGGTATACTTTAGTAGTATCCATATTACCTAGACCTCTACCACCTGGTGAAATCTTGAGTATTGAATTAGCCAAAAAATTTGTTCTTGAGTCTGTACTACAACCTGCGATTGACGATCACCGAACTTCCGAGAAAGTGAAAAATGTTACCAAAAGCCAAATTCCTTGGATTAATGGCTTCAGAAAAGTTGGTGATATTTACAAATACTTGTTGAGCACAACGAAAAGTCGAGACGGTAGCGTTGATGAAATTGAGCAGCTGGGTCTAAAGTCATATGAGCAGATATTGCCTGATTTTGAGAAAAAGTTTAAACACGAGCTAAACGACTTAACCTCACTGGATGAGTTTGTCATTGACAATGAATACTCCTCGAGAGAGTTTCTTCCTATCGTTGGCAGGTATGACACCCGTTCTGGTGGAATTTTGCCATACTTCGAAAACGGTCAACTTAAAAGTATCTTGGTCAAAGTAACTTTCGAAGGTGGCAAGTATAAAAACCAATGGCTGATTGAAAATAAGCTGCTTAAGTATTTCATGAAAAGCATCGGTGATGTATTCAAAGATGATTACAAGGAAAACCAGGCGATTATCAATTCAGGTTCTGTTCCTATTTTTGTATTCACTCGTCAAACCAATGATGAATCCAAGTTTAAATTTAAAGGCGCCTTTAAGTACCTAAATCATTTTGACGAGGGAAATGCAAAGTGGTTCCAGCTTGGAGCTTTAGATTTAGCTCCTAAGATAAACCAACCATCAGAGATTCAAGTATTCAATCAGTCAGTTACTGAATCACTTAAATTATCATCTGACAAGCGTAAGAAACGCTTAGCTAAGGCCTCAAAGAAGCCGAAAAGACGAGTGGTACATACCTACGTGTATGACCGTAATCCAGATGTTGTAGCTGAAGTACTAAACAGAGCGATGGGTTATTGTGAGTCTTGTAATAGCAAGGCTCCGTTTGAGAAAAGAACGGACGGTCAGCCTTTCTTAGAAGTTCATCATAGGATTCGCCTAGCTGACGGTGGAGACGATACTGTAGAAAATGCCATAGCCTTATGTCCAAACTGTCACAGAAAGGAGCATTTCGGCTAGCTCGGTGCTGAACTGAAGATCATTGACATTAGCACCTTATGAATGAGTTCTCTGTGGAGCTTTTGAATGATAGACCGCAGAGACTGATTCGCTTGAAAGGGCTAAGTTGAATTCGGGTGTTACTTTACCCTTATAATGACTAATAATTTGTTAATTTATTTTGAATATCCAACAATTGAAAGGTTCTTACTAAAGGACAATATTATTAGCAGATTTAACTTTAAAAATAATCAACTCAACTAATTCTGGTTGCATGTATGTGTATATATCCTCGATTTCCAAGTTAACTATTTTATTTAGATATTTATCCTCCGTATATTCCCCGATCCTTATAATATGTTTTTCTTCCATTGTATAAATGATATTAGCCCAATCTAGGAGCTCAGTTGTACATAATTTACTTCCATAAAAAGAGCAATATCTTGCGTTAAGACCCGCCGAGCGGTAGCTATTATCATGATCTATTATTTTAAATAAGTCCTCTGCTGTCTTAGATCTATTTAAGTTTGAAGTACATAGAAAAAGTATGTTCATACGTCACAAAGAATAACCTTATATCAATAAATCAAAATCACTATTAATATTTATATCTCTTTTAAAATTAGATTGTCAAGATCTATATCACAAAATTAATCTAGTAAATAAGAAAAACAACCACCTTTGAAATTATTAATTATACATTCGACAATAAATTGGTAATCAAGATCAAATTAATTATACATTCAACAAGAAATTGGTAATCAACATTGAATTTTTCAAAATATAGTTTGTTTCTTATAATATTCAGTGCTACTGTGTTTATGTACAGTATTTAAGTTGCTAATGAGGGCACATATGAAGAGTGATTATGAAGTTTTACTAATTGCTAAATCGAAGCAGTTAAAAGTATCTGTTGATGAGATTAAGTTAGCGTTAGCAATTAAGTCTCTAAGAAGAGGAAACGAATTGACTGAAGATGATGTGATTTTGCTGAGAGAGTTAGACTCTAATGACTTGTTGTAGAGCATAAGTCTAATCGTATTAGATTTTCGATACGTTGCTTTAGAAAACAATGCGCTTCAGTCATTAATTTTTCTAAAGCAACATATCAAGACTCAAACTTGGCTATTAAACCATAACTTTTAGCACTGCATGTAAATCAATAACTTAAATTCAGTTTGGACCGAATTCACGTATCATTCACGTAAGTTACGTGAATTATGAAAAGTAATGTAAAAGCTTTCGAGGATTGTTCTTTGAAAATTATATATTTTGATGTAAAAAACCTTCTTTACTCGCGATTTTATGTGAATAAGAACGCTTTTGTTAAAGCTGCTTTTGACAAGGGTGGGTTTATGAGTGTTAAACAAGTGCTAGAAAACGTACCTCCAGATCTCGAAAGTGCGAGAAAGCTTGCTGAAGTATCTGACGAAATTGGTACGCTATTGTATCCGACGAATCCTTTTTTTTACCCTCGCGACTTACTTGTCTGCTGTAATATTTTCGCTGAAAATCAATTGGCTCCATTCATTGATCTAAGACGAAAAATGAGGCTTGATGATTCGGACTGGCTGAGAACTACAAGGTGTCACGCCGAGTGCTGTAATGCTGATTGGTATGCGTGCGGTGACTTCGAGTGGGATGAGCGTATGAAAATGTTCCAAGATAGATATTTTCATCTCAGCAGCGAGAGCGGAATAGATGATGCTGTAATTACTAATATACGTGAGACGTTACTATAATTTGAACGGTAATCTGTAGCTCTTCAAGGTCTGCAATGCGCTTTCGTAATCTTAAAGTTCGATTTGTTCTGGAATCAAAGGGGCAACCTTAGGGCTTATGCCTTGTTGCTCAGCTTTGAGCTGGCGCAACCACTTATCCATAGCCGATTTACTAACATTCATGGCTTTAGCAGCCTCGACAACCGAGTAGCCTTGTTCAACAACAAGCTGAGCAGCCTCAAGTTTAAACTCAGCACTAAAAGTTCTTCTGGTACGCTTTGTCATAGTTCCACCTAGTTAGAGGCAGGATAACACCTCTAACTAGGTGGCCAAATTCACTATACCACTACAGTAACTCTCTTCTTTTCAAATTGAAGTGTCAGAGAGTCAGTTTTATGAGACTTTACGATCTGAAAGCCTTCCCAGAATGACGATAGGAAAGTATTATTTGACGTGAAAACGGTAGTCTGTGAAAGGTTGTGTTTGGCGATGTAAGCTTACTACTAACTATCGTTTTTGTTTTCCGTTTCCGCTAACCTGCGAAGAACCAAAAAATTGGTGATGTAAATCACAAATATCGATTCAAACTTACTGTTCCCCTAAACGTTCCCCTACTTTTTAATTCATCGATATTATTACTTTATAAACAGTAACTTAAACTCCTAGCAACAATCCCTCTTAAATTGTTTGTTAGGGCTCTACTTAAAACGTTTGAGATACCTTGTGTGTACCCAGCCTGAAATCTTCAACTCGGATTCTTGATCAACCCACTCAACTAGAGACCAGTTCTTTTCTTTTCGAACAATATTAACGACATAACCATAATGAAAATACCCTAAAACCTTTGATTTCATGGATGCCTCAGTACGAACATTTAAGGTGTCTGTCGAGACAAACCTGAAAGTATTTAGCTGCTGACGGTCAGTCACCGACGAGACTACTTGCTCATTTATAACTTTATTGCGCGTTCTGTTGTCAGATTGAAGATACCCCTTGATATGATAATCAGAAACCGGTGCTAAAAGTAAACCAAGTATCATTATGATTATTGGAAAAATATAAGTAGCAATAACCTGTTGAATTTTAGGCTCTTTTAATGCTTTAACTTCCTGCAAAATGTTATTTAGCAAGCGTTCTAAGCTTTCAGCTTCGATGGCAGTTGAGGTTGTTAATATCTCAGAAGATATATCATTCACTTCATCCTTTGATATGCCAGATGATTGCATTGCAACATCAAACAACTCAGCTTCAGCCATCTGTTTCAAGATCGTCAATGATGGGTTTTTCTGAACCAATTTTGCGGGGTCAACTACAAGAGCCATAGCTTCTTGTAGCTGTTTCATTGGATTCGTAATCGCTTCCATCATTTCACGATGTTCTTTAAGAGGGTCTGGAAGTGAGTATGCCGCTACTCGAAACTCTTTCATTGGGTCGGCTATAGCCGCCATCATTTCACGGTGTTCCTTTAGAGGATCTGAGAATGACTGTGTCATTGCTCTTAGCTCTTTCATCGGGTCAACTATCGCTGCCATCATTTCGCGTTGCTCCTTTAGAGGGTCTGAGAATGACTGTGTCATTGCTCTTAGCTCTTTCATAGGATCAACTATAGCTGCCATCATCTCACGGTGTTCCTTTAGAGGATCTCGAAATGACGTATCTAAACGCAAGTCTTTAAGAGGATCAGATAACGAAGCCATCATTTCACGATGCTCTCTTAAAGGATCAATATCAAATGCCTTAAATTTATTTAGATTTTGACTCACGCTTTCACCTTAGTTCACACGAAAAATACAGTGTACTGTACTAGAGGTTAATATTGTACCTTTGAGCCCTAACGCTATCTAAATGGCAAAACGCCTTCTTTCATACACATATAGTCTCTTATCCTTTTCATCACATCAATTAAAAATCAGAAACTTATGGAGCATGTCAGGTTGTTAGATCGCAAAGTGCACCTTAACTAAAGCTGGTTCACTTTCGCACTTGATCCTTATCAAACACCCGTCAACTCAATCACTGATTGATAGCCGATATACACCGCCATCACGATGAGAAATACCGCGAATATTCTTTGTAAATAGGTTTGGTTGACTAACTGACCTAGTTTGATGCCAGAAAAGCTGCCGATGATTCCGACTGCGCTGATGATGGCTATAACGTTCCAATCAATCGGGATGTTGGATTCTGCTAATAGTTGTTGGTACTTGAAGAAACCACTGGCGGATTTCATGAAGATGATGACGAGGCTGGTCGCGATTGCGGTTTGTATAGGTAAACCACCAAGAAGAACTAGCGCGGGAACAATTAAGAACCCTCCCCCTACTCCGACAAAACCGGTGAGAATGCCCACTAGCAAACCATCGGCGATCATATGGAGATAGCCTCGTTTGGTTGTATTCAGTTCCTGATTCGTTGTCAGCATCTTGTATGCGGCATAGAGCATGACTAGGGCAAAGATGATGAACTGAATGGCGCCAGGAACGAACTTGGAGATCCATGCCCCTAAGTAAGTCCCAGCCATTCCTGGTAAGCCGAAATATAGGACTCTATCCCATGCAACTTTGCCTTTGATTATATGAGGAATCATGGTGAAAAAGCTGATAATGCCGACGATCGCGAGTGAACCTGCAATGGCCAGCTTCTGTTCTTGCCCTACCAAATAAGACAAAACAGGTACTGTCAATATCGAGCCACCCGATCCGAGCAGCCCTAACGTCAAACCTATGCTTAGCGCACCTAACACGATAGAGACCATACCCACTCCTTTGGTTATATACATTCAAACCTTAATATCAAAATAATCTAATTTAGCTTTTGCTAATATTAATATTACCACATACATTAGAAATAGCTAATCGAAGGAGATAAATATGAACAAGGTTGTTTCATTCTTTCATAAACAGTCGAGTACTTACTCGTATATCGTTATAGATCAGTCAACTAATGCATGTGTCGTCATAGACCCCGTACTTGATTACGATGCTAGCGCGGGTCGTACATCGACAGAATCTGCAAGTGAGATGGTGGATTACATCAAAGCGCATTCTTTTCGTTTAGAGTGGATATTAGAAACCCACGTTCATGCAGACCACCTTAGTAGTGCTGCCTATCTCAAAGCGCAATTAGGCGGAAAAATTGCCATAGGTGCGAAGATCACCGACGTTCAACAACTCTTCAAGGGTGTATTCAACACTGAAAATGAAATGCCAATCGATGGTAGTCAGTTTGATGCTCTGCTTGAAAATAAAGCTGAAATCAATTTTGGCGAGTCTAGGCTCAAAGTAATGCATACACCGGGGCATACTCCAGCGTGCTCCACCTATGTTATCAACGATGAGCTTGCCTTTGTGGGTGATACAATCTTTATGCCTGACATGGGAACGGCACGTTGCGACTTCCCAGGAGGTAGTGCGCAACAGCTCTTCAGCTCAATCCAACAAATACTCTCCCTACCCGATGAAACTATCCTGTACATGTGTCATGACTATGCGCCCAATGGTCGAGAGTACAAAAATATCACTACGGTAAGAGAACAGCGCCATAAGAACATTCACGTCAATCATGATGTCATTGAAAAAGAATTCGTTTCTCTGCGAACGGAAAGAGACAACACATTAGCTGTACCTGCCCTCTTGATTCCTTCAGTACAGTTCAATATGCGTACTGGCCAAGCACCTAAAGCCGAAAGTAACGGTAAACACTATCTCAAGATCCCTTTGAATCAATTTTAGGTGACGGTATGAATATTCAGACTCTCAGTACACACTATTCTGTCAGCGACCAGCTCTTCGTTGAAGACCTATCCACAATTAAAAAGCTTGGCTACGAAGCGGTCGTCTGCAATAGACCCGATGACGAAGTCGAAGATCAACCGAGCTTTAACTCTCTAAGAGAAAGAGCAGAAGAGTTAGACATGAAAATGTTTTATATCCCCATGTCTTGCCCCGAGTTCTCAATGGCTGACCAAGACGAACTCCGAAACGTCCTAAATGAATACACTCTTGTTCTGGGCTACTGCCGAACAGGCAACCGTTCGAAGATCCTTTGGGATAGCATTGCCGCACTATCAGTAAAATGAGGTAGAGCTCTGTTTTGTAAAGGAGTGTCAAAGTAAATAAATCAGTGTAAAGCAACTTTCAATGTTCAACCGCCGGCGTATCCTGAGTATTAGGGTCATATGCTCAGGAGTTCCGTCCATGTTGAAACTAACCATTTTACTCACATTATTTTGGCTACCAAGTGCCTTACTCAACTTGGATAGTCTTGATAACTTTTTTGCATGGAGGCACCAACTAATCATGTACACCGGTTTTCTGAGCCTTGGGTACATGAGTGTTGCGGTTTTACTTGCTGCTCGATTCAAGTGGGTAGAGAACTGGGTTCAAGGGCTCGATAAAGGCTATCAACTGCATAAATCACTGGGGATCGGTACACTTGTCTCTCTTACGACTCATTGGCTCAGTGTTCAAGGCGCTAAATGGTTAGTTGGAGCAGGTTTGTTGGCTCGCCCTCAACGTGGTGGTGGCCAGCATCGCCAAGCGCTTGAGGGCATTCCTTGGCGTGGCATCGCTGAACAAGTTGGTGAGCTCGCATTCTATGTGTTCATTATTTTTGCTGTCATCAGCTTAATTCAAGCGATCGGCTATCGTCAGTTCAAGTTTACCCACAAAATTGGTGGTGTGCTGATGATTGCAGGGGTCTTCCACTCCGTAATTTTGCTCGACTGGAACTTGGGCTCTATGCCTATGAATATCGCTATTGGCGCTCTTTCTGCCATCGCTGTTTACTGTTCGTACCTATCGCTTACGGGCAAGATCGGGCGAAATAAAAAGTCTAGTGGCCAAGTGACATCCAAAGAGGTCTTTTCTAATAATCAAGGCATAGAAGAAGTGGTTCGATTCTCCATTCAGTTAGAAAAACCACTGAACTACAAAGAAGGACAGTTTGCTTACCTTGATTTTCAAGATGGCGAATCCGCTCACCCATTTTCTATTTTGAACTACGATAGCAGTAGCAATACCATGGAGTTTGGAGTGAAAGCGCTAGGAGATTACACAAGCACGCTGATCAATAAAATCCATCAAGGTCAACCGGTATCGGTTGAGGGAAGCTATGGACACTTCCAGATTGAAGCAGAAGATGAGCAATTCTGGGTTGGTGCGGGTATCGGTATCGTGCCATTTGTCTCACGTCTCTATTGGCTGCGTCAGCTAGATAAGCTGACCAACAAGAACAGCGCCACACCGAAGAAGGTTCATTTGTTCTACTGCGTAAACAACAAAAAAGACGCGTATTTTGAAGCTGAAATTCTATCTACTATCAAGCAGCTAGACTTCGTTGAGCTACGAACTCTCTACGCCGATGAAGGTGAGTTGCTCTCTGTTGAAACTCTGTTGAAATATAAAGATGCTCGCTCGATGCATGTGAGTTTCTGTGGGCCTGAAACGTTCAGAGAAAAATTAAAATCAGGATTGATGCGAGCAGGTATGCCGGAGAATCAGATGCACTTTGAATCATTCAAAATGCGTTAACAACCACAACCACAACCGCGCATTATAGTAAAAAACGGGTCAATCACTCGAGAGACCCGTTTATTATAGTAATGTCCTACTTCAATCACCGATTTCGATCTACTATTCGTCACGAGAATATTTACCGACTCGAGTCAGGCTGCTCATTGACTATCTGCTTCAACACATCAGCTAGCTAACCCGCACAATTGCAAGTTCGTCTGGCCACCAATTTTGCAACATGGCTTTCGCTTCATCCGGTGAAGCGAACAGCCAATCTCGAACTGCAAAGCTTGGAATCAAGAAAGGCATGCGGTGATGATAAGGCAAATACTGGGGTGTAGGTTGAGTCGTTAAGGTGACCATTTGATTGCTACCAGAAAAACCAACCGCCCCCATATAAAATGGTGAGTCATCCGGTTGTTTGAATAGATATTTCAACTTTTCCCCATCCAAATCGCTCCATTCGTACCAACCGCTACAAGGTAACGCGACACGAGACTGAACAAACGCATCTCGAAATGTCGGCTTTGAAGCAACACTTTCTGCTTGGGCATTGATGATCACTCTATTTGCCCAGTTAGGTTTTATTCCCCAGTTGAGCTCTAATTGATGGAGTTGCTGATCTTTGACCGCGACAACAGACAGAGCATCGGTTGGTATTAAATCTTCATTGGGTTTTGCTTTGAAGGTTAAGCCTAGTGCCCCACTCACGATTTGCGAGAAAGGATCATCGAGTACATTCAATCGTCCACACATTGCATCACCAAGAATCTGCTGAATACGTTAAGCATAGACAAACAAAAAGCAGCCTGTTTAAAGACTGCCTTTGAAGAGATAACATACCTAGTCTCTTTTAGCGTTAACTATTACTGGTCTGCTAACAACTTTGCAGCTTGGCGCATATAAGCCGGCCCTTTATTCTCTCCGTAACCTGAGTGATATGGATTCGTTGAGAACATCACACCAACAAAGTCACGCTCAGGGTCGATGTAGATGAACTGACCCAAATTACCGCTCTTACCAATAGCACCATCATCGAAAATAAAATCAAACTGATAAGATTGAGATGAAGTCATCTCGTTAAACGTGCTGTATGCGCTCGCCTGTTTTGTCGAGTTCTTATGCGTCTCTGGGTCACCATTGGTTCTAATCAGCTTCAGTACATCGTCTGTCACCACTTGCTCGGTAGCAACTGCTGACCAACTAGGCGTAAACAAGGTGCCAAATCGAGCTTTGTCCTCAACAGTCGAGAGCACTAAACCAAGCGGAACGGCTAAACCATCAGGGGCCTGATTGAACAATACTGGTTGTCTTGCCATCACTTTACCCCATACACGCTCTTCAAAGACTCTTGCCCATTTCGCCTCTTCAACGTTTTCGACCAGCTTTGTCAGGAGCATAGTATTGATCGATGCATAACGAAACAGCTCACCTGGCCCTTCGCCTTCGAGTTCATGCGTATCTCTAGCAACGTTTAACCAACTCTCCATTTCCCCTGTTGATGCCCTTGGTGAGCCCGTAATAGAGGCAAAGAATCGCACTACGGGTGAATCTGGGTTCAAAATCGACTCTAGAGTTTCTTCGTTGTCTAAACCTGTTGTGTGATTAAGCACGTTCAAAACGCTTATCTTGTCCCAAACCGTACCCTTTAGCTCCGGAAGATAAGTCGTGATGGGCTGATCTGTTTCGACTTTACCTTCATCGACAAGCTGCGCTACGATCAATCCGACCATGGTTTTTGCGGAAGATGCCCACACGTGACGGTCTGTCGGTTTCATTCCAGGGTACGCTTCGTACACCACTTTTCCTTCATGGATAAGCATAAAGCCCTGGGTGCGAAACTGCGGGTCTGCAAGGTATTCCTTCAACCCCATTTCACCCTTAGTTTTCGTTTCAACGACCAAGTCGTCTAGCTGCAACTGAATGTTGCGCTCTAATGGTTTATATTGTTGATTTGGCGACGCCATCGAGGTTGGCATAAACTCATTCATATACGAGTTATAATAGAGTGAATGGTCGCCGCCCATTTGCCAGTGAAAGTTATTAAACCCCTCACGCGCCTTATCGACAAACTGAGGTGAGAAACTCTCTTTGGCTGCACTCACCGGTAGGTTAACCATCGCCCCTTCCACTTTTAGCGCCTTCTCAATCACATTCTCTTCACTTGCTATTACAGAGAATGCGAGCAGTGACAAAACTGGGGTTAACACTTTAATTGTTGGCTTTTTCATTCAAAATCTCCTCATTGGTTTGGAGAAATTGTCGATGAATACTTAGATAGAAAATAGGTCATTTAGTGACAAGCATTCAACACACCCCTACACTTATTAATAACCACTTCTGATACTGAAACGCCATGCAACCCACTTCGCAATCGACACAACTCTTAGTCAGTGCTTCAAGTAATCTCACCCCGTTCATCACTTATTGTGAGAAACAGAACTTGGACTGGCATAAAGCGGCACAGGCATGTGAGCTGCCGGTCGAGCAGCTTTCACCTGATCACTGGTTAGCAACAAAAGATGTAATGCGATTTTTGTTCGAACTCGACAAGCTCACTGAAAAAGCCATCAGTATCGAAGTGGGTAAGCGTGCAACCCTATCCATGCTCTCAAGTAGTATTGAGTCAAAATTAAGTTCTGTGAAGACTTTGGAGCATGCGCTGGCTGTTTTAATCGAAGACATAAATAGCCTCACCAACCATGTCACTTTATGGACCGAACACAGAGATGGTACCTGGTGGTTGTGCCATAGAAGTTGCTACAGGCCAACTAATATAGGCTTCGCCCAAGCAGAATGGTTTCGCTCATTATCGTTAATCAATTGCTGTCAGCGCTTTCTTGGTCAGCATTGGCAACCGAACTCAGTGACCATGATGTCTAAAGATGCTGGACTGCAAGCGCAGAAACTCTTCTCTACCACGACTTTGGGCTTTAATAGCACTTATGGTGCGTTCACGATTCCTTTAACCGCTGATTACGCGCCAACGCCAACCATAGAGGCAGATGTCGATTGGCAGATTGCGGTACAAAGACTGATCAACACATACGCTTGCTTGCCCTGGTTTAATATTGATTGGTTCGCTCATTTATTAGGAATGACTCGCCGAACGTTACAAAGGAACTTAAAGAGCCTAAGCCTTGTCTTTGGTGAATTAAAAACAACTGCGAGGATGGAGAAAGCCAAAGCTTTGCTTTTGGACGCAGATTTGTCGGTGTTAGAGGTCAGTTGGCAGGTGGGATACAACGATTTGAGTAACTTTAACCGTGCATTTAAGCAGAGATATAACATGACTGCACCGCAATTTCGGCGCAGTCATCGAAAGAATTTTATTCGGCGCTAGTTAAGTATTGATGCCAGTTGTTGTTGACTGTTTCAAAGCTATCAATACAGTGCTCTCTACGGTCGGTGATGAAGTCTTCTTCTACCTCATCCAATAGGTGTTTGTGCTTGTCTGGATCACTACCAAACACTAGACACAGCGTCGCAAAATAGCGCTGTAAGTCAAAACTATGTTCACCTGCATACTCGCCAAGTTCATAATATTCCGAGTTCTCTTCCGATTGAGATTCAAATGCAAACATATCTGCGGCGCTGATTGAGACATCATCTCCGTTCTCAACATAATTGAGTAGTATAATCGCTGCAAAGTTATCAACGACGTCCTCTTCTTTGCCCAAAATAGCGATCTCCCGCTCAACCACATACGCATGCCCCACTTCGTGAAGTAATGTGTGCAGCATGGTATCTATCGCTCCACTCTCTGCTGATGCACCGCTTTCTTCCTCATCACGATTCTCGGCAAAGTAATCTACGGACTCGAGATAAAACGCATAAGGGATTAAAATACTCTGCTCTGAAGGGTCATAGAGTGGACCATCCTCCGCACCATATTCAATGGTTAGGTCGCTCTCAAAAGGGAAATACTGTTCAGATAAATCAATCAGGGCCTGATTAATACCACTCCGTTCTATAGATTGTTTTGCTTGTTGTTCTTCTGGAGATTGGGGCTCGTTCATCTTAATTGAAATGCCGGCCACCGCTTGGCCCATACAAGAAAGTAATAGAGTAATGATTGCTAATTTCTTCATTCATTGTCCTTTGAATCAAACTTTGCTCTTTTATTGAAGAATAGGACAAACCGTTCCCAATCGACCACATGAAATTCGAATAAATGTCTGTAAAACAAGAGCAAAATGGCCATATAAAGAAACGACCTTGACGTCACGATATATAAAAGAACTCAAGGGCGTTTGCTCATCCCTATTTAACCAGCGTCTTTCTTAAGCCGATCCGAGAATGACCAGCCGGGAAATTATCAAAGCGAGTAAACTCTTCAAGCCCTTGGCTCTTGTAAAAATCCGCGGCTTGCCAACTCTGAGTCCATAGCCACAAGCCTGACAAGTTTTGGTCAACAGCATGCGTCTCAGCAAGATTCATCAAATGCTTGCCCATCCCCGTGCCACGGCAACTCTCATCTACCCATAGTTCGCTGATGTATAACCAATCCCATAACAGGTCGGCAGTCAGTGCAGCAACTAACTCACCTCGCTCATTTTGAAGCGTCCAGTTTAGACGCTCTTTATCGTAGGTTGGCGCTTGTTGCGCTTTACTATGAGACTCTAACCCTGCAGAAAGAGCACCTTGTAACTGTTCGTCTAATGGTCCGCTACTAAATTGGATATTATCTTTATTCATTTCTATTCGTCGCCTCTTTTATTTGGCGCTAAGTTTACCTCAATTCAGTGTATGGTTAATGCGATCGCATCAATTAGAAACAAACTACTTTTCTAACTGCTAACATCCTATTGAGTCAACAATTTAGGCCAGTTCTTATCGGCACTTTTAACATTACCTGGGATGTCTTGCTCCCAAGTTTGCTTCACCGATCGGCTATAGTTTAGGTAAAGCTTACCTTGGTAAATCGACCATGCTGATGGATCAATCTTTGCGGTATACCCTTTACTCACCGCCCAAGCGCAATAACCACCGTATTGAGGGGCAAATTTGTCAGGATCTGACTGGAATTTATCTAGATTTGCTTGTGAGGAAAAGTGCCAATCTGCCCCATTCCATTCATAAACCAAGTCATCGCTGCCCTTCACAGGCCTCTGCTCAGTAAAATAAGCGACAGGATCATAGCCTCTAATCGCCTTACCAAAGAAGTCGCTGTATACCGGCTCAATCGCAAGCGCTGAAAAACTGATTCCCAACCACAGCACAAGTGCTGAAATAAGACGACCTAGAATGTTCATAGCAAACCACCTTAATGTTTGAACGGCTAACCCAAGAGATGATCAATAAGAAAGCGATTCTTAAGATAAAATTTCAACAGCCTTGACCCTACATCAAGATTAGTCCAACTAAGGGGAGTCGATGTATAGCCGAAGCATGTCTTTGTGTTGAATACCCATTTCAAAAATTGGCTCTGGGTAATGAATAAGGAAATAGTCTTTATCTACCCTATCAACTCGAAACCCAAGGCGCTGATAAAACATCAGTTGATAGCCAAAGGTTCCGGTACCAAGTTCGATCCGCTCTATCCCCTGCGCAAACAGTTCATTCAGTGCATACTGCATTAACTTTGAACCAACTCCTTGTCCTTGATGGTTAGGATGGACTGAAACATTGTAGATTTCACAGGTACCTGATTGATTGTTCTTGGCAATACACGCACCGACAATGTTTTCATTTTGCTGAGCGACAAAACACCAAGACTTTATCAAATACTTCTGAATAGCTTGAACCGAAGGATCGGCTTCAAGTAGTAACTCCATTGGCACATTTACAGCATCGATTTGTCGAAACTCCATCATCTACACATTACCTTTAATTACACCCATTGCTTATAAGTGTATAACGTTAAAGACATTATTCATTACAAATATTTTGGTTCGAAACATTTCCCTTTTATACTGACAATCAAACTGTCATTGAGGACATAGTGATGAAAAAGATAGTATTTTTTGTACCAATAGAAGACGCAGAAAAAGTAAAAGACGCGGTTTTCGCTGCAGGTGCGGGGAAGATTGGTGATTACGACCGCTGTTGTTTTCAAATTGAAGGAATGGGACAGTTTCGCCCACTCGATGGGGCGCAGCCTCACCTTGGTAAACACAACGAACTAGAAACGGTTCGTGAATTAAGAGTAGAGTTGGTCAGTGACGATCAATTTGTTAAACCAAGCATCGACGCACTACTCAAAGCACACCCATACGAAGAGGTGGCATTTGAGGTCTTTGATATGCTCGATTGGACGAAACTCTAATTGATCATCCAGAACGAGAAGTAACCTAATTCTTTAGTCTAGAGCAGAGAAAAAGCTTGCGACAATGTGAGCCCGACAAGGGTTATCATTTGCTGTTCCACCTATCCTACAAGTATCTGCACTAAAAGGAGTTAGGATATGTCAGAACACGCATTGGAATCGGTTTATCTCCAACTTATCGAACAATTAAAAGAGAAAATCGACCCACAGCGCATTATCACTGAGTCTGCAAAGAGACTCGCCTATGGCACCGACGCTAGCTTTTATCGCTTAACACCCAAAGTCGTTCTACAACTGTCAAATATCGATGAAGTTATATTAGCGATTAACTGCTGCCGTGATCTTGGCATCCACTTCACTTTTAGAGCCGCAGGGACCAGCTTGTCGGGTCAAGCCTTATCCGATTCTGTTTTGATTACCCTAACAGATGACTGGCGTGGTCACTCTATCCTAAACAACGGCGAACAGATCACGCTACAGCCTGGGGTGATTGGGGCTGATGCTAATCGCTACTTACTGCCTTATCAACGAAAAATAGGGCCAGATCCCGCCTCAATCAACACCTGTAAGATTGGCGGTATTGCTGCCAACAACGCTAGTGGTATGTGTTGTGGTACGGCGCAGAACTCCTACCAAACCGTCGCCAATATGAAGTTGGTATTTGTTGATGGCTGCTACCTTGATACAAGTGATCCAGAGAGTGTTGCGCAGTTTAAACATGAAAAAGCTGAATTACTCGATTCGTTACAGCAACTCGCAGCTAACACCTTAAACAACAAAACGCTCGCAGAGCAGATTCGACATAAGTACCGTCTTAAAAACACCACCGGTTACTCGCTTAATGCCCTCGTTGATTTCGATGATCCTATCGAAATCCTTAAACATCTAATGATTGGCTCAGAGGGAACGCTAGGTTTCATAGCCGAAGTGACGTATAACACGGTCGAAGAGCTACCTAATAAAGCCTCTGCTTTACTGGTTTTCCCAACGATTGAACAGGCCAGTCAAGCCGTAACGACGCTATCGACGACACCTGTTGCTGCAGTCGAATTGATGGACGGACGCTCTCTCGCCTCGGTAGCCGGTGAACCTGGTATGCCAAGCTTTATTGAAAGCCTAGATGCCAATGCCACGGCATTGCTGGTCGAAGTTCATGCTCATTGCAACTCAAGCTTAACGACGCGCTGTGATGAAGTGCTAACCAGTATTGCCGATTTCTCTATTCTTGAGTCCATTCCATTCACGAGTGATGCCCAAGTCGTTTCCTCTTTATGGGCAATACGCAAAGGGCTTTTCCCGGCCGTTGGCGCCGTCCGAGAAGTAGGTACAACGGTAATTATTGAGGATGTTGCGTTTCCCGTTGAGTACCTTGCGAATGGGATTAACGAACTTCAGCAACTGTTCGATAAATATCACTATGATGAAGCGATTATTTTCGGCCACGCTCTAGAAGGCAACTTACACTTCGTATTCACTCAAGCCTTTGATACCCCTACTGAAGTAAAACGTTACGAGCAGTTTATGGAGGACGTTGCTCAGCTGGTCGCTGTAAAATATCAAGGTTCACTCAAAGCTGAACACGGTACCGGTAGAAACATGGCACCATTCGTCGAGTTAGAATGGGGAAAAGAAGGCTATCAACTCATGCAGCAGATTAAGCGCATTTTTGATCCACAAGGCCTGATTAATCCAGATGTCATCATCAGTAGCAACCCAAATACTCATATCGAGAATCTGAAACCTATGCCTGCGGCGAACGATATTGTTGACCGTTGTATCGAGTGTGGATTCTGCGAGCCTGTTTGTCCATCACGAACACTGACATTATCACCAAGGCAACGAATCGTGCTCTACCGCGAAATTAAACGCAGAGAGCGAGAGTTGTCTCCAATCGACGCCAAGGCACTAAAAGAAGTATTTGAATACCAAGGACTCGATACCTGTGCCGCAACAGGACTGTGTGCTGATCGTTGTCCAGTTGGAATTAATACTGGTGATTTGGTGAAAGATCTTCGTACCGCAAAGTACAAACGATTTACACCCATTGCTCAATGGACGGCAACGCAATTCGCGACCACTTCAAGCCTTGTTCGCTCAGCATTAAACGTCAACCAGTCCTTAACGAAGCATCTCGGCACTGAGCGTTTGCAAAGCTCGTTCGACACTTTAACAAAATGGACCGGCGGTCGAACACCTACTTGGTACCCTGAGACACCTTTAGCCAATAACCATCGCCCGAAGACCCAGCTTAAGAATGAATCGCAACAGACCGAGACCGTAGTTTATGTTCCTTCTTGTGCTTCAAGAACAATGGGAAGCCAGAACGGTAGTGACGAGCATCGTAGCCTTACGGAAGTGACACTGTCTCTTTTAGCTAAAGCAAATGTTAACGTCATCATTCCAGATCAGATTGATCAGACCTGTTGTGGTATGCCTTATGAGAGTAAAGGCATGAAGGATATTGCAGAACAAAAACGCGCTCACCTCGAACAACTGCTTTGGGATTCCAGTAATCACGGAGCGTTTCCGATACTGATGGATACCAGTCCCTGTGTGAAACGTACAATAGAAAACTCTACTCACCCCTTGTCTATTGAAGAGCCAACTAACTTCATCCTTAATCACTTGTTGGATCGTTTATCCATCGAGCAAAAACAGGAAACAGTGATGCTGCACGTCACCTGCAGTTCTCGAAGAATGGGGCTAGAAGCCAATATGCTCAAGTTAGCTCAACTGTGTGCATCCGAAGTGGTGGTGCCTGAACACATCTCGTGTTGTGGTTGGGCAGGAGATAAGGGTTTTACCACACCAGAACTCAATGCATCTGCACTCGATACCTTGCAGGCTCAAGTACCAGAAAATTGCACTCGAGGATTCAGCAACAGTCGAACTTGTGAAATCGGTTTGTCTCACCACAGTGGTGTGCCCTATCAATCGATCCTTTACTTGGTTGATGAAGTCTCAACGCCTTTGTAAATACTCAACTTCAAAATTCATAAAGCATTGATTATTAAGGCCCTCTTCATGAGGGCTTTTATAATGACTCAAAATAGTTCATTCGAAACACAGTTAATAGTTGATCGAGTCAACAAAAAGAGTATATTTGTTGACTCAGTCAACTATTGAGTTTTGATAATGAACAGCTTTCGCTCTATCAACCACACCATGCACAGCATTCGTCTTAAAACCAGACACAAAATGATTGCTGAAGTCGAAAGAAACCAAGTCGAAATGACCTATATCGACCATAAGATGATGTTGGATATTGATAAGTTTGGTCTTGCCTCTCAACAGATGCTCGTCGAGTCAATGAACCGAGACAAGGGACAGATAGCGCGAATGACCAATCGCCTGCAAAAGCAGGAATTAATTGAGAAAAAAAGTAACCCTGAAGACAAACGCTCGGTGCAACTGTGTCTAACGGAAAAAGGTCATCAGGTACTGCAAAATTTAGAGTCAGTGGAATCACAAATGCTTGAACGCATGTTTGCTGATTTCTCTGATGATGAGGCTGCTGTTCTAAAAAAGCTGGTAGAAAAGATTGACCGAAATTTAGGGTCTGGTGACCTTTCACGGTGAAAAGTTAACCCGACACTAACCTAGGGCTCGTTAAACTGTCTTCGCATTCTATTTTTGGAGTATTTTAGTGACAACTAAACAACCAATACTGGGGAAATCAGGCACACTATTTTTCTTAGTGCTGATCAGTGCCTTTCCTCCTCTCACCATCGATCTATATTTACCTGCATTGCCGCAGATGGTCGATCTACTCAATACTGAACAATCCATGGTAAACCTCACATTAAGTAGCTACTTTGTGACTTACGCTGTGGGCCTCCTTTTCTGGGGACCATTGAGTGAGAAGTTAGGTCGAAAGCCTATTTTGTTGACCGGCATCCTCATCTACATTGCTGCCAGTCTTTTATGTGCGGTGTCAGGGAGTATCGAGTTCTTGATTGCCTCACGTATTGCTCAGGCTTTCGGGGGTAGTGCCATTACCGTTATTTCTACCGCGGTCGTAAAGGATATGTACCAAGGCCGTGAACGTGAGAAGATCATGGCAACGGTAATGTCGTTAGTGATCATCGCACCTATGGTCGCACCTATCTTTGGCGCCTTCTTGTTAAAAGTCGCGTCATGGCGAATGATGTTTGTCTCACTTGCAGTATTTGGCACCCTCGCCTTTGGTCTAGCCCTTTGCTACAAGGAAACGCTTGAGGAGCGCTACACCGGTACGCTCGTTAAATCTTGGACTCGCTTGTTTACGGTATTAAACAACCCTAAGTTTGTCGGATTACTGCTCATTTTCTCTGTTGTACCTATGGCACTCATGGCTTTCTTAGCGGCTGGCTCTTACATCTATATTGATGGTTTCGGCCTAACAGAGCAGCAATTTAGCTATGCATTCTCGTTTAACGCGCTGTGTGCATCATTTGGTCCTAGCTTGTATATGAAGTTGTCTCGTAAGGTATCGATTCAATCCATCATCACAGCATGCTTTGCACTGCTAGTAGTCTGTGGCGTTGCGATGTTGGCCATTGGTCATACGTCTCCATTCGCCTTCGCCTTGATTTGTGCGCCAGCAACACTGGCTATTATTGCCACTCGTGTACCTGGTACTAATTTAATGCTCGAGCAACAAGACAAGGACACGGGTTCTGCTGTTGCCATTATCCAATTTGTCAGCATGATTTCTGGCTCTTTAGGCATGGTATTGGTATCGCTAAATCCAGACAGCTTGATCACCAACCTTGGGTTGATTCAACTGGTCATTGGTATTGTGACTTTAATTGGCTGGTTGTTGGTACGCCATCGCCCACATGTACAGAGCTATTTCCTAAAACAAACTAATCCATAATCATATCTACTCCAAAAGCTCTGCTTGCGCGGAGCTTTTCATTCTCTCAGTAAGTGTTTTAGATCTAAGACACCCAAAGATCTAGATCACATATTTATCGTTCATATCGACATATTTGTACACCAATCGAACACATATCCGACACGTCATCTAAGCTCAACTATCTATTCCTAAACAAACTGCTCGTTATTTGGTATTAGGCAGGACTGTAACACTATGATCACTCACTCTTCGTTTATCTATACGTCTGATGAACAATTGAGCCAACAAATCAGCACACCCCAACTGATCGGCCAATACCAAACTGCGCAAGCCACCTTGATTCAAATATACTCTCATTCTGCAAATACGAAGCGTTTTGAGCGTATCGCTCAGCTACTCACTCAGCGATTCCCCAACGCAACGATCGTCGGAGCTACCACCATAGGAGAGATTCATCAAGGTCAGTTACAAATTAGTCAAACCACCGTTGATATCACCTTTTTTGAAGCAACAGCACTCACTGTGTTCTCAAGCTGTTGTAAAACTGATATCGGTTTAGAGGTTGGTCGTAAACTTGGAGAGCAAATCGAGTCAGAATGTACGGACATTGCGGGCGTGATGGTACTTGCAACACCCATAAACTTCGACACAACAGGGTTGATTGACTCCTTAGGCAAATACACCGGACACTACCCTGTTTTTGGCGGGGGTGCCGGCAGCTATATCGATATGGAAACCTCGCTCGTTTATGCCAATAATCGATGTTATGAGCGTGGCGTTGTTGTCGTTGTGTTCTCTAGCACCGAACTAGAAATCCTCGCAGAGTCTTACCTCGGTTGGCGTCCCTTGAGTAAACCGATGACAATTACTGAATCAGATGGCCTGGTAATAAAAAGTATCGACAACAAACCGGCATTTGATATCTATGAGAAATATTTAGAGATAAAGAATGACGAGAATTTCTTCATGAATGCACTCGAATTTCCTCTCCTATTAAAGCGTGATGGCGAATGGTTAGCGCGTGTTCCTGTTATCGCATCAGATAAACGGGAGTTAGAGTTCATCTCCGACGTGAATAATGCTGAAGTGGTTTCACTTGGATACGGGGATCTAGAAGAGATACTGTCGGATGCTAGAGAGCTACATAGAAGGGTCGAAGATTTTGCTCCTTCAGTGATATATCTGTTTAGTTGCGGTTGCCGACGTTTTTTATTGCAAGACGAGGTTGATATTGAAACAGCTCCCTTTCAATCCATCGCACCAACTTCAGGTTTTTACACTTATGGTGAATATCTCGGTCATGACGAGGTGAGCTTTCTCAATTCAACCTTAGTGTGTGTCGCTTTACGCGAAGGAAAAAAGCCATCCGCACCACCAATTCCCTCCGATGAGCAACGTCAAACCACACTCGAAATCAATGATCCGTATGCAAACCAGCATACGCGTGTTGTCAGTCGCCTCTTAACTTTTATTAAGAACTTATCTGAAGAGCTAGTCGATACCCAACAAGAACTGAGGTATCAAGCGAGAACTGATCACCTGACAAGATTGCATAATCGAATCTCTCTCGATGAATCTCTCAATGAACGATTAAAACATGCGAACCGATACCAATCGCATTTTTCAGTCATTCTCATCGATATAGATCACTTCAAGTTGGTGAACGATCAATTTGGGCATTTAGTTGGAGACCAGTTGCTGATCGACTTTGCGACAAGGCTGAATAAGGTGTGCCGCAGCGTGGATATTCTTGGACGTTGGGGAGGCGAAGAGTTTTTGATCGTCGCACCCAACACCAATATCAGTCAATCTATCGATTTTGCCCACAACATTAAGAAGGCGATCAGCGAATCCGAGTTTGATGCTGTGGGATTCAAAACTGTAAGTATTGGTGTTGCCTCATGGCAATTGGGGGAAAGTATTCAATCTTTGCTTGAGAGAGCAGATGAAGCGCTATATCGCGCCAAAAATAATGGTAGGAATCAAGTTCAAGCCTAACGCTGTTCATCAGAAGACCTGTTCACCAGAGATAGCTTGAACTTCGGAATGTAGATATTGACTTAATCAATGTTCTTAACTGAAATTCGAGATTTAAATTCAAATACCTTTTCAGCACACACATCGATACAGCGACCACAACTGATACAATTTTGATCCATAACGCGTCTGTCACCCTCTTTCAGAGGGTGCCTTAACACATCGGGTTCAGGACATACGTTGTAGCAATCCATACACTTTGTGCAGTCCTCACGCTTGGTGGCCACCACTCGAATCAAGCTTTGTGAACCAATCACCCCATAGGTTGCACCTAACGGACATAAATGGCCACACCAACCGTGTTCAACCAAAACCAAGTCCAACAAGAACACGAGTAAGATCAATACCCAGCCGGCACCTATACCAAACACTAAACCACGATGCAGTGTTGCGACAGGATCAATCCAAGCCCAAAGCGTTGTGCCTGCAGCATAACTGCCGATCAATAGTACTGGAATAAGCAGGTAACGAAGCTTCGATGACCATTGGTAGCTCATGCGAATACCCAGCTTGCGTCGCAACCATGCAGCAAAGTCCGTCACCACATTCAGTGGACAAACCCATGCACAAAATGCTCGTGGTGCTAAAAGCATGTAGAAGCCCACCACTATCGCAACGCCAATCAATGCATTGGCTTCTGGCCAATGACCGGCGGCGATGGTTTGCATAACAAGTAATGGATCGCTAAGGGGAATCACATCAAACAAGGTGCTAGAAGAAAGATTGCCTTTAAACACCCCCGCCGTAGGACCTAGGATAAAGAGCCCCATGATCAAGAATTGACTTAAGCGTCTGAGTACGAGGAAGCGATGTGCTTTCCACCAACCTAGTTCTCTGACTGCATCTTTACCCGCGTCTTTTGCAAGATTTTTAGCCATTACTTACCTCCTTTGTTCGGAGTTAAGTTTTCAATACGAACGTCAAGGCTTTCAGTCATTGCACCTGTTGTTTCACCGGATTTTTCATCCCAGCTCAGCTCGTAGAAGTCACCCAACTTACCTTTCGCTAACGCGGTTGGAACCACTTTAATCGCTGCTTCATCAAGTACACACGCATGTTCACACTTACCACAACCTGTGCATGCATCAGAGTGAACGGTAGGAATCATTTTTGCGTGATAGCCTGTACGTTCGTTTCGTACATACTCAAGCGTAATCGCCTCATCAATCACAGGGCAAACGCGATAACACACATCACAGCGCAAGCCCAACCAATTTAAGCAGGTCTCATGATCTATGAGCACCGCGGTTCCCATTCGCGCTTTGTCGATATCAACCAAGCTATGGTCTAGCGCGCCAGTTGGACATGCAGGTACACAAGGAATGTCTTCACACATCTCACATGGGATATCTCTAGCAGAAAAATAGGGGGTACCAGATGCGACAGGTGATAATAGCGATGCAAGCTTCAGTGTATCGTACGGACATGCCTGAACACACAACCCGCAACGAATACAAGCGCTTTCGAAATCACCTTCAGGTAAGGCTCCTGGTGGTCTAATTGGTACACCGCTACCGCCACCAGCTTGGCTCTGCTTAGATTGAATGCCCAGAATGGTTGCCGCTGCGCCAACTCCAACTGCGGTTCTGGTAACATCTTTAAGGAAACGACGCCGAGAGTTCGCCATTGGTTTGTTATTACTCTTCATCAAAATGGGCCCTTTCAACAATAACCCCAATATATATAAGTATATATTGACAAAGGGAAGAAGGGACGAACTATCGCCTACCCCAAAAGAATTATACAAAGGTGCGCTTGATTCAGATCAAACCGTACCTAACACAATTTTCTCCATTAATATTTTTGAGCGATCACAATCTTATTATCTACGCACGTACAGGAATAAGCCTAACAAAGCATAAAAAACCAACAAACATCGCACTTTATCGCAAAATAAACCAATAATTAATTTTCAATCGATATTAAATTAACTTAATTAATAAAATATCAGCATTAATTTCCAACAAAAAATTACACTACAACGTTCCAAAAAATAATTATATGGTATACCATAAATAAAGTATTACCACTGTCGGACAGGGATCCACCAATGCCAAAACGTAGTAAAGAAGACACGTTAATTACTATCAACACAATTTTAGATGAAGCGACCAACCAATTGCTAAATGTAGGTTACGACGACATGTCTTATACAACGTTGAGTAAAGCAACCGGTATATCTCGAACTGGCATCAGCCACCACTTTCCAAAGAAAACAGATTTCACACAGGCACTTAAAGGCCGATTTCTGCAAATGTTTATGTCTCACTTAAACATCTCGGCGACAGAGAAAGAATTTGTCCAAAGCTGGGAAAGTGCACTGCTTGACCAAGAGTTTGCTTCCATTTGCCATTTGATTATTCATCAAGTGACCAACGACAGTGCCTCTGAGTTCGCAAGTTCTATCATTGAACAAATTAAAAACATCGCTTTCGAGCTGTTTAACGAGAGCGGTAAAAAGAGCGTTGAATGGCTACTGGGTATGACAATGGCAAGCATCGCACTCAGCACAGCGACGGAAAAGGCAGCATAAGCGCTCCAACGAACAAGCTGTTTATTGTCTAAACACTTACCTTATTTGAAAGCGCCACACGGCGCTTTTTTATTGCTTTATTGACCTGTAACATCTCCTCGCCAGTTTTAGTTCGCTACCCTACGCTTCCTGTTCCCACAAATTAAGTAATGAATTATGGCTAACCAACAACGTCTTGTTGACCATTTCTGTCAACTTATCCGCATCGATAGTGAATCTAAGAACGAAAAAGAAATCGCTGAAACTCTGAGTACTCAACTAAAAGAGCTGGGTTTTGACGTAAAAGAGCTTGCTGTTCCTGCTGAAGTCTCTAACGGTTTCAACATCTATGCTCGCCTAGACGGCAAACTAGAAGAGAGCATTGTTCTGAGCTGTCACATGGATACGGTAACACCAGGTATTGGTATCGAGCCAATCATCGAAGATGGCATCATTAGCTCGAAGGGTAACACTATCCTGGGTGGTGATGACAAGTCTGGTATTGCGGCAATCATGGAAGCTGTTCGTCAAATTCAAGAACAAAACTTGGAACACAAAACGATTGAGCTGGCATTCACTGTCTATGAAGAAGGTGGTCTATTTGGCTCACTAAACTACGACATGAGCCACATCCAAGCAGACAAAGCGATCGTTCTGGACAGCGGCGGCCCAATTGGCACCATCATTACCGTTGCACCAGGCCAACAAAAACTGACTGTTGATATCACGGGTAAACCAGCACACGCAGGTCTAGCGCCAGAAGAAGGCATCAATGCATTAACAGTAGCGGCAGATGCAATCATGCAAATGAAGCTGGGTCGAATCGATGAAGAGACCACATCAAACATCGGTATCGTTCAAGGTGGCCAAGCAACAAACATCGTAATGCCTGAGCTGCACCTTGTTGCGGAAGCTCGTTCGCTAGATGACGACAAGCTTTCTGCTCAAGTAGCGCATATGGTTGAAGTATTTGAGCACACCGCAGAGAAGCACGGTGCAACAATCAACATCGAATCTGAACGCTCTTATGACGCCTACAAGATCGCAGATGAACATCCGCTCGTTCTTTCACTATCAAAAGCATTCCTTGAGCAAGGTTTCGAACCACAAACCAAACCTACAGGCGGTGGTAGCGATGCCAACAATTTCAACTCGAAAGGCCTTACAACCGTTAACGTATCGACCGGTATGGCGAAGGTACACACGACTGAAGAGTTCATCGCAATTAAAGATATGGTTGCTATCTCTGACGTGCTAACCACTTACCTAACCACTAAGTAATTCGCTCGCTGAGCCTTACAAAGCTTGAACTAAAACAGCCGCAATCGCGGCTGTTTTTTATTGCCTCTGAAATTAGAAGCCTCTTCGACGCCAAAACTCACCTTCGTCTCTGGCATAAAGGTGAAATGTTTTCTCAGCAACGACTCTTCCCTGCATCTCAATCTCCATCCGCCAAGGCCCAAGCTTATTGTCAATGGGGAGCCAGATAGTATCACCAAGATAGAAATCCCAATCATTGCTACCAATGTGCTCCTCACCATCAAAGGGTTCTAGTACTTCACCGTCATCAGTCGTGATATCAGGATGATAGATGCAGTAACGGATCTTCTGCCCTTTGGCCTTTTTAATGTTCACGATAAAGCCAAACTCTACATCAACCTCAGCGTAGACATACGTGGTGAATTCTTGAATCTTGGGAAGATCTTTAGATTTGGAATCCCATGTGGTATAGATCCCGTATGAGGTCATCTCTATTACTGGAGAACGTTTGGCCATAATCGCTTGATTTGATGTTAGATAATTAATAAAGCAACGCTAACAGAGTTCTTAACACCTCTCAATGCTTGATGCACCTGATGTTTAATATCTCACCAACTAGGTCTCGTGAGTTGATTGGTTTTGGTTGCAGACTCTATTTTAGTTATCGACATCACAATTATAATACGTTAACTTGGATGTATAGACGTCTAAAAATAGCTTATGGAGTTAGCTGTGCCAATTAAGATTCCTGATCAATTACCTGCTTCTGATGTACTTCGCACCGAAAATATCTTCGTCATGCAAGATTCTCAGGCTTCGACTCAGATGATTCGTCCACTGAAGGTACTGATCTTAAACTTAATGCCGAAAAAGATTGAGACGGAGACTCAGTTTTTACGACTGCTTTCAAACACCCCCCTTCAGGTTGATATCGAACTGCTGCGTATCGATAACCGTCCAAGTAAGAACACCCCTACTGAGCACCTAGATAACTTCTACCGTCAATTTGAAATGGTGAAAGATCGTAACTTCGATGGTTTGATCATCACTGGTGCACCACTTGGTCTGGTGCAATTTGAAGACGTGATTTACTGGGAACATCTGCAGTCCATCATGAACTGGGCAAAAGAACATGTCACTTCAACATTGTATGTGTGTTGGGCAGCTCAAGCAGGGCTTAAATTGCTTTACGACTTGCCGAAGAAAACACGTAAAGAAAAACTATCTGGTGTGTACAACCATACTACGCTAGATCAATTTAACCCACTACTACGTGGCTTTGACGATACCTTCCTGGCGCCACATTCACGTTATGCTGACTTTTCTGCTGATTACCTAGAAGAGCATACAGACTTGGATATTCTGGCCACTTCTGACGTTGCCGGTGTTTATCTTGCTGCAACCAAAGACAAGCGTAATGTGTTCGTGACTGGCCACCCAGAGTACGACTCTCATACCCTTCATAACGAATATGTGCGTGATTTGGGTGAAGGCATGGAACCGGCAATTCCAGTCAACTATTACCCGAATAACAACCCAGACAATCCTCCTACTGCAAGCTGGCGTAGCCACGGGCATTTGTTATTTTCTAACTGGCTCAACTACTGCGTTTACCAACAAACGCCTTATGACCTTGAGCACTTCTCCGAAGAGAATTTCACACACTACGATTAAGCTCGATTGAACTTAGTTGTCACTCAATCGAATTTACGACTCAAGCCGCAGTAATTACTGCGGCTTTTCATTATAAATCTGAGTAGATAACCAACCCAATCGCAAAACCCCTCGCTTCATCACCAAAATAAAAACTATTGCCTTAACATACGTCCGCTCTACAAAACCTTTCAAAAGGGACCCTGCCAGTGATGCGTTTACCTCACTCATTTACGTCTGTATTTTTTAGCTCTCTCTTAACAGGATGTATCACTGTCACTGAGGGTAAGGTCGAAATGGTACAAGACACTAAACAAATGGCGGAGTCTCGTATCTCGCTCGGTTTAGGTTACTTAGAAAACGGCAATATGCTCAAAGCACGAGAAAACTTGGAACTGGCGATCAAACACGCGCCTAAATACTATCGGGCGCAACTATCCCTTGCTCATTACTATGAAAAAGTTGACGAGCCCAAGCAGGCTGAACTGCGTTATAAGAAAGCGCTAAAGCTCGCCCCTAAAAATGGCAATGTGCTCAATAACTACGGTACGTTTTTGTGCAAACAAGGTAAGTTTGAAATAGCAGATGAATACTTTAATCGAGCGATAGAGCAACCTCATTACTTGCTACTCTCTTCGAGTTACGAAAATGCCGGTTTGTGTGCATTAAAGTCTGGCGACGATACAAAGGCAAAACATTACTTCGAACGAGCGCTCGACTATAACCCGTATCGGGCGCTATCGACGTTGCAAATCGCTCAGATTGAAATTGATGAAAAAGCGTATAGCGATGCACGTATACGCTTGATGAAGTTCCACCAGCAATATGGTTACAGAGTAACGTCGCTGCAACTTCTGTCCCGGTTAGAGGCCGAAGTTGGCAATAAAGCATTGCAGCAACGCTATCAAAATAAATTAGATCAAATACTAACGAAGCAAGATGATTAGCTGTATTAGTTCAGGTCTGAATTAGTACAGTTCAAGTTAACTTACCTACCAACTAGAGTGATGTGATTTCTTGTGAAATGTCCAAGCGACAAAGCGACTCACTTTTTGTCCTTGAGACATTTCGTGGATCTGAACTTCTTCAACACCCATTTTTACCAGCTGTCTCTGTAGCGGGCGAACGTTCTCTTTCTTAGACACTAAGGTCGAAAACCAAAGCACTTGTTCGCTGAACTGACGGCTCTCTGCTGCCATTCGACGAATGAATCGACTCTCTCCACCGTCACACCAAAGTTCATTGCTCTGCCCCCCAAAATTCAAAGAATCTTTCGTTTCTGGCTTCACCTTCGATTGATTTCCGCGCTTATTACGACTTTTTGCTAAGTTAGCCACTTTACGCTGCGTGCCCTGCATCGCTTCCTGCGCTGACTGATGAAAAGGAGGATTACATGTAGTGATGTGGTAACGTTCACCTTGTTTAATCACACCAGCAAAGAATGACTCATTATCTTTTTGCAAACGCAGTTCAACAGAGCCTTTCAGGTTGGGATTCATCTCAACAATGTGTTTTGCATTCTTCACGGATGCAGGGTCGATATCTGCTCCCACCGAGTGCCAATGATAAGCTTGGCAACCTACTATTGGATAGATGCAGTTAGCACCAGCACCAATATCTAAATGGTTTAGCTCGGCTGGCTTTCGCTCGATACTTTTCTCAAGCATCTCTGCTGCTCGGTGGATATAGTCAGCACGGCCAGGGATCGGTGGGCATAGGTAGCCCTGAGGAATATCCCAGTAAGTCACGTCAAAGTGTTGAGCTAACAGACCTTTATTCAAAAGCTTCACAGCTACTGAATCAGAAAAGCTGATGGTCTTGCCACCCTTAGGATTATCAACCACCTTGCTCGCCAATTCAGGAACTAACTTGGTAAGAAGCTTAAAGTTGTAATTGCCCTTTAATGTATTGGCTTTATGCAAACCATTCGCACGCACTTTTATCACGGGGACACTTGGTGTATCCGATTTTGCCGCATTAGATTGGCCTTTAGAGCTCGCCCTTGATTCGGTCTTTGAACGGGACTTTTCGCGCTTAAGCCTAGTAGCTTTTTCGGTTCCATTGGGCTTCATTACGCTTTCCCCTTGCTGAGCTCTAGATAAATCATGTACAAGCGTGCATCAAACTCAAGTTGATGGTAATCAGGCTCCATATGACAGCACAGCTGGTAAAAGGCCTTGTCGTGTTCTTTCTCTTTGATATGAGCAAGCTCGTGAACCACCAGCATTCGCAATAACGCTTCAGGTGCATCTTTAAACACGTTGGCAATACGGATTTCATTTACTGAGCGTAGCTTGCCACCATGATTTTTGGAGACGAAGGTATGTAAACCGAGAGCATTGTTGATCAGGTGGATCTTTCCATCATAAACCACCTTCTTAATCGGTGGTGTCTTGCGCATATATCGCTGCTTAATATCCATCGCATATTGATAAAGAGCTTGCTCACTCTTAATCTCATGTCGATCTGGATAACGCTTATCGAACCAAGTTGAAAACTTACCTGATTGAATCATCCTTTCCACTTGTTCTACCAAGTGAGTTGGGTAGCCTTGAATATAGCGAAGATGGTTGCTCATGAATGCTCTCAATGAAAAATGAGGCGCGAGTGTAACACACTCCAGAGCTTTAAATCGAAACTTGAAAGCAGTACAATCCGACGCCCTAAATCATCAATCGGATAAAGACCATGCGCAGACTCGTTTTGTACGTAAAAGACAAATGCCCGCACTGTAAAGATGCTCAACGTTACCTCGATGAGAAGGGTTACCCTTACCGCCTGACTAATGCAAAAATGCAGCGTGGGCGCAAAGAACTCGATGCCATTGGTGCTCGTTCTCTGCCTGTACTCAAGATTGGTGATCAAATCATGATTGGTTGGAATCCAAAGAACTTTGAGCGTATGTACAAAGCTAAATAATGGCTGGGTAACGGTCAGTTCAGGTCTGAATTAGTACAACCTAACGCTGCGACACATTCTGGCGAACAAACTCAATAAAGGTTTGGTTCGCCTTAGACAAATACCCCTCTTTCCTACTTGCTAACGCCAAATCCAAATAGACCGGCTCTGCAAATGGGATACCCTTTACCCCTTCTTCGGCATCACTCACTATTTCTAACAACGCTGTAATTGCATACTCGTGCTTAACAATATTGAGAATCATCGTCATGAGGTTAGTCTCAAATGAGTAAATTGGAGATAGGTTTCTCTGCTCACAAAGGGAGTCAATAAACTCACGGTGAAAATACTCAGGCTTAAACATCACCAACTCTTGTTGGAAAAAGGTCTGGTAATCGATTGTGTCAAGCTCACTCAGAGGGTGCTCTTTACCCACAACAGCCACCATTTGAGAACGAATTAAGGGCTCTGTAACCAGGCTTTCTGGCACATCTCGATTGAGTATCACACCAAGGTCAAGCTCACCCGACTCCAACATTCGACGAATCGATTGGGTGCCGGCTTCAACCAAGTATATTTTGAGCTGTGGGTACTTTGATTTAAATGCCATTAAGACAGGTGGAAAAAAGTAAGAACCCATCATGCTTGGCACCCCAAGCCTTACCTCTCCCTTTTCTAGCCCATTCAGTTCCGCCATCTCTGTTGTTGCATCTTCTACCGCTTGAAGGATCCGAACGGCATGTAGCATCAAGGCTTTACCTTCATCAGTCAGTGCTACCGTACGATCACGGCGATGAAATAAGCTTAGCCCCAACTGTTGCTCAAACTTCTTGATCGAAATACTCAAGGCAGGTTGTGCAATATTCAGGACTTGCGCCGCTTTAGTGAAATTGCCCAACTCAGCTACGGCCTTGAAATGTTTAAGTTGTCGAATATCCATATATCTTTTTGATCTAGAATCCATAACTGCAATATATTTCATTTATCTTGTGTATATTGTTATCTTCCTCACCAATATGAGGAAGAATTATGATCGCTCACAAGTCCAAAGCCTACTTTGTTGTTTCTTGCGCGCTTGCGTTTGGGTCTTTTATTGTCTTTTGTAACCTCTATTTGCTTCAGCCAGTGCTTCCTAAACTCATGCAACATTTTCACGTTTCAGAAGTCACGATTAATTGGGTATTTGCCGCGACCTCACTCGCCCTTTCATGCAGCTTAGTACCTTGGGCGTTACTATCGGAACGCGTTGGACGCAGACCAGTAATGCTAACTGGGTTGCTGCTGACACCACTATCGACTGTCATCATTCTTTTTTCTCAGAGTATTGAAGCGTTGATTGTCGCTCGTGCATTGGTCGGTCTATCGCTTTCTGCTTTTGCCGGGGTTGCGGTCGCTTATATGGCTGAGGAATTCGATCCGCACGCCTTTAGATCCGCAATAGGGGCTTACATAGCGGCAAATTCACTTGGAGGGATTATTGGTCGTTTATATGGCGGCTTTGTTTCAGATAGCTTTGGCTGGCAAACCGCCTATTACCTACTGTCGGTACTAACAATACTAGTCGCGCTCTTTGTTTGGAAGGTACTTCCTAAACAGCAACACTTCAAAACACAGAGATTGTCACTATTTGACAATATTCAAAATATTAAACGCCATTTGACCAATTACAGCTTATGGTTTGCGATGCTAGTTGGAGGCGTAAACTTCGCCATTTTTGTCAACGTCTATTCGGTGATGACCTTTCGGCTCTCTTTGGAACCCTACTCTTTATCGACAAGCGTGACGTCAATGATCTTTATTTGCTATCTAGCGGGCACATTTAGTTCATCATTAACAGGGAAATGGAAAAAATACAGTCCAACCACAGGCATGCTGGTTGGGGCTAGTATTAGCTTTTTAGGCGTGCTCTGCACCCTAGGTGAACCGCTCTATCTTCTTGCCCTTGGTCTACTGTTAATCAGCTTTGGATCGTTCTTCCTACATACTCTCGCCTATGGTTGGGTAAGTACCAATGCTACACATGCGAAAGCAACAGCCACCTCACTGTATCTTGTTCATTATTATATTGGGGGAAGTCTAGGTGGGTTCCTTCTGCTTAGCCTTTGGCAACATTGGGCTTGGAATGGTGTCGTAGGCGGAGCATGCGCCCTTTACGTGTTGCTGAGCGTTCTGATTCTATCCCTTGTCAAACGTAAAGAACCTCAGTCAAAAGCACTCGCTTAGATGTACCCGAGTCTCTCATCTGATAGAATCTGCTGACAATAATATTAAGGACATACAATGCCAGCATCACAAGCTCAACAAGCAACTCAAGAATGGCTAGAAGATGTGGTCATCGGGCTCAACCTCTGCCCTTTTGCTCACAAGCCAAATAAGAACAAGCAGATAAAGATCGCCGTTTCAAACGCAACCAGCGAAGAGGAACTTCTTGAGTTCATCTTATTGGAACTCAAAGAACTCGATAGCAAAGACCCACAAGAACTCGAAACTACTCTTGTTGTAGCAACCGGTATGCTGCAAGACTTTATGGATTACAACTTCTTCTTGGATTGGGTTGATGCATTGCTCAAACAGGAAGAATATGAGGGCATCTATCAGGTTGCGAGTTTCCACCCTGATTATGTTTTCGGTGGCACTGAGCCAGAGGATGAAGAAAACCTGACTAACCGTTCTCCATATCCAACCATCCACCTCATTCGCGAGGAGTCGATGGAAAAGGTGTTAAAACACTATCCTGATCCTGAAGCGATCCCAGATAACAACATCGAACGAGTTTGCTCTCTTTCTTCTGAGGAAAAACGTAAACTTTTCCCTTATCTGTTTGTATAATCCCACATTCTCAATTTTTTCTAAGGTTTTTCTATGCAACTTAGCCAATTAACGCAGCCAATTTTTGACCACCTGTACAAGGACATTACAGAGTTTCGTTCTACGTTTGATCTCCCTGTTGCTGATGAAGCCTCTCTAGACCAACAAGCAGATACACTACATACCTCACTTGCTATTGAGGAATTGACCGAGCTAGCTGAAGCAGACAACAAAACAGAGCAAGCGGATGCGATCATCGACAGCGTTTACGTACTAATGGGTCGTCTAGTGCACCTCGGCCACAGCAAGATTGGAGACAACCTAGCGATCAGCTATCTGATTGACATTCTGCTTAACGTGGCTAAAAACCGCGGTATCGAGTTCCTACCATGTTGGGACGAAGTGCATTCAAGCAACATGAGCAAGGTATGTCGCAACGAGTCAGAATACGCAGAAACCGAAGCCTTTTATGCAAAACAAGGTATTAAGCTAATGGCTGTTGCTAAGGGGGAGTACATCATTGCGAAATGTGCAGAAGACTTCGTTCAAGAAGGTAAAACCGTTCGTAAAGGTAAGGTGTTAAAGTCTGTTTACTACCGTCCAGCAGACCTTGTTCCTCTGACTGCATAACGTTATTGAGTTACGAGATATACCTAACTCAAATCGTCATTCGTGACCTCTCTGTAGCGAATGACCAAACGTCAGAAAAAAAAGCACCCAGTTAACAAGGCTTAACTGGGTGCAAGCTGCCTAAACCAGTCTCTGAGTTTGAAGCAGTACGGACGAGAATGTATCAATATCAAACCGGCTTGCGTAAGTTAGACAAAACCGGCGATATACCTCTAAAGTGCTATATACATGCCAACTTTTAAAATCCAATAAAATCAGCACCTTAATAAAAAATCAAACACTTAGGTTCATTCCCTCGCACCACAAACATGCAGATTTGCACACGTTCAGGTCACAGCTTTTGCTTTAGGTCACAATGACTGTTTCACTATCAGTAGCTAGTATTCTCACTTTTGTATCATAAAGGTCAGTCAAGGCCCGTTCTGTCATCACTTGTTGAGGTATTCCATAAGCAACCTTTACTCCTTCCTTAATCATCAGCACCTTATCTGCATACTTTAAGGTTTTATTGAGATCATGATTGGCGACGATGACGGTCAGGCCTTGTTGTGCCATCCAGTCAACAAATTGATAAAGCAAACCTTGCTGGCCAATATCTAGTGGCGCAGCAGGTTCATCAAGGATGAGTAACTTTGCTGTAGAGTTGAGTGTCGGCCACACTTGAAGTGCAGTAGCGGCTAGGCGAACACGTTGCCACTCCCCACCAGAAAGCTCAAAGACTGAGCGATGAAGCTTGTCTTTGATATTCATCATCTCTGTCACTTGCTCAACAGCACTTTCAACAATATCTTGGTGAAGATTTGAATGGCGGTACGCTTTAGGTAAATGCAGAGCAAGATATTGAAAAACTTGGAGGTTGAACGAAGGACGCTGCGATTGAGCAAGATAAGCTCGCTGTTGTGCCAATGTTTCCAGACTCAATTCAGCAATATCTTGACCTTCGATAGTAACCTCACCCTGATAGAAATCGATTCCTGATATGGCATTGAGCAGCGTACTTTTGCCACATCCATTCGGTCCAATAACGTGCAGCACTTCTCCTGCGTTCACTTCAAAGGACAGTGGCAGTAAGCGAGTATCAACCTGGAGGTTATTAACGTGAATCATGATTTTTCAACAGCATCCAAATGAAGATAGGTGCGCCTATGGTCGTGGTTACCACACCAACAGGTAGCTCAGCTGAGTCAAGGGATACTCGAGCCAGGATATCAGCAATCACCAATAACAAAGCGCCGCAGACAGCAGAAAGAGGCACCAGCTTCTCATTCTCTGTCCCTAAGCACAAACGAATGAGGTGCGGAACCACCAATCCAACAAAGCCAATCACACCACCCAGCGCGACTGAGCCGCCCACCAGTACTGAAATGGCAATAATTAGCTTCCAACGAATGGATGGGACGTTCAAACCCAATTGAGTTGCATGGTTCTCACCGAGCATTAATGTATCCAACACTCGCCCTTGAATCAGTAGCCATGCTAAAACTGGTAGCATTATCAAACTGACAACATGCTGAGGCCAGTCAGCCCCACCTAAACTCCCCATTAGCCAGTACATCAGAATTCTAAGGCTTAAGTCATCACTAAAATAGAAAGCCCAAGTTACGACAGCGCCAGACAAAATACCGAGCCCTACCCCAACCAACAACAATCTAGCGGTGGACAAGCGCATTGCGTGAGCAATGGTCACCAATAATAGGGTAAACAGCAAAGAGCCCGCCATAGCGGATACAATAAAGACATGAGGTGATGCAAACTGTGGTAAGAAAAAAAGAATGATCACCATTCCAAGGCTAGCGCCACCAGAGATCCCGAGTACTCCGGGCTCAGCAAGTACATTCCCCAGCAAGACCTGTAAAGTTGCGCCTGATGCTGCAAGAGCGGCACCGATCATCATCGCGGCTAAAAGGCGTGGTAAGCGCAGCTCCATCAAAAGCTGTTGTTCAAGCGGACCAAATAAATTACTAGGGGTGATGAATATCTCTCCTAGCATTAAATAGAAGACGCTCACGATGGATAGCGTGAGCGTAAGTAGAATAATCGCTCGATTCCATCGGCGATTCTTTTGCGCTAATAGTTGATTAAAATTCATGGTGTTATGCAGATCCGATTTGCACTCACCTTACAAGCTATATGACAAAAAAGAAAGCTGTGGACTCTAATCGTAAGTCAGTTGCTCATTTTCATAACGAGTTCGCACTTCACATACCATCAGCGCAGCACGTTGGCCAATCGTAACATGGCGGTTAGGGAACACAATCGCTTCCCCTTCGTTCTTCGCCATCAAAGGCTTATCACCATCATGACCAAAGACTTCACCGTGCATGAATTCAGTGAAATTCTCTACTTTATCGTCAAAGATAAAGTCAAAATCTTCATGCAGGCGCACAATAGTGCGACTCACGCGGTACTTCTTCGAACGTTTCGGTAAGTGCTCTGGAATCGTATTAGCAATCAGATCTCGCAGAGTAAGATCGAAAGCGTTCAGTTTCTCTAGTTGGTTGTCACCAATTCTAGCAACTTGCCCTAGTTCTAGAGTCAAAGCCTGAGCCGCAAAGTTCTCTGCACTGTACCAGCTGAATGTACTAGAAGGTGCATTAGACAATAGCACCGCCTCAATGTGTGAGTGATCGATAAATTCAAACAGCGCACGTGAACGAACTGGATAACGCACCTTTGGGCTTACTGCAAACGAGTAGTGTTTTGATAAGCGAATTGCACAGTGTAAATCCAAGTGCCAGCGAGACTCTTCTGGTGTATCAGCAAAAAACTCACCAACGACACGCTTTAGATTTTTCGCGATGGTTGCTTCTTTGCTCTCTGGATACTCTTTATTGTCGAACAATCTATTGAGGTTTTGCTCAATAAAACGAGTGTGAGCATTAGTCGCTTCTGGATGAGCGTTAATAATCAAAAGACGTTCTGTGATTCCTTGAAAGCCACTCAAGACATCATTGATAAGTTGATCAACGATTTCCATTGGGGCAGTTTCATCGCCATGGATACCCGTCGAAATAATGATGTTCTTATTCGTTTCATCAAAATACTTCGGGGTGATCTCAATAACACCACGCTCGTGCACTGCTACAGTGACACCCAATTCAGTGGTCACCGAACCGGTTTGCATTTCCTGTGTTAGATCGAGAGAGTCAAAAAGAAAAGATTGGCGAAATAAAGACTTCGACATGCGCTGCTCCTTTGTTGCACAGCGACATGTTAATGAAGAGAGCTGAAAAAATATAGCGCTACGATCTCACTTACTGATGGAGTGGTCACAAAGCAGACAATTATTCACATTAAAGTCTTGAGAACTTATACGATAACCCATTGATGATGAACAAATGATACCAGTACGGCGTACATTAGTAGCTCACTGATTTGTTGTGCCGCACCAAGGCAGTCACCAGTAAAACCACCAATACGCCGATTCAGCCATGTCATGAACAGCTGACGAAATACTGCCAAGATAAGGATAATTGTGGAAGAGGCTACAAAGGTAAATGGCAACAGCACCACAAAGCCACAAGTAAGGATAAAACCTAGTTCAGCTAATGTTTGACTATTGGCTAACGGCTTACTTTTACTCGTATCAGTGTCGCTGACATAAGGAGCACTATAAATAATGGAAGCGGCGACAGAGCGACTTGCGACATGCACTGCAACCATCAACAAAGCGAAGTATGTTGAACTGAGTTCGCTAGCAAGATAGCTAAGCAGTTGGAACTTCATTAGCAAGGCAACAATTAAGGTTGCTGCCCCATAAGTGCCAATACGACTGTCTTTCATAATAGCAAGGCGTCGTTCAATGGTCATTCCACCACCGATGCCATCTGCCATATCCGTTAATCCATCTTCGTGAAATGCCCCCGTCAAGAGAAGGCTAAATGCCATCATGCCAAGCACAGCTATATGTGACGGAAGTATGCTAGCCATCAGCAAGTATATAGCTGCACACAAAACGCCTATAATGAATCCAACCGTTGGGAAATAGCGACCACTTCGATTCATTCGCTCTGACGAGTAAGGCAGGTCTCTTGGAACAGGAATACGAGAGAAAAAGCTAACGGATAACAACAATAACTGCCATTGGTAAACCAACCATTTCATGATTACACCGTGACTCCAGCACTCTCAAAGCTTGCCATATTGTTATAGAACTCTACTGCTGCTTTAACGATAGGCAAAGCAAGCGCAGCCCCCGTTCCCTCACCTAATCGAAGGCCTAAGCTTAATAGTGGTTTAGCTTCTAGCAAATTTAGTACGATCTGATGACCAGACTCTTCGGACTGGTGGCCAAAGATCATCACTTCTCGTGAATCCGGCTCAATCAAAGTCGCGACGTAAGCCGCCACTGTTACGATAAAGCCATCCACAATAACCGGCGTATTCGATTTTGATGCTTGGAGGAATGCCCCAACCATCTGGACAATTTCGAATCCACCGACTTGTTCAAGTACTTCTTGTGGTGGAAGATCATGGCAACGGGCTACTGCTTGAGCGACCAGATCAACCTTACGTTTATACTGTTCTTCCGTAATTCCTGTGCCCAATCCAACACATTTCCCAACCGGCTCTTGGCTCAAAGCTGCCAGTATTGCCGATGCACTGCTTGTATTACCGATACCCATTTCACCAAACAACAGAACTTCGCTACCACCCGCCACTTTCTGTTTCACAATCTGCGCGCCTAATTCTAATCCTTGGTGACACTGTTCTGCGCTCATTGCTGCTGAGTGAGATAGATCAGATGTTCCACTTCCCAAACGCTGTAACACCAATGCACTATTTTCATGTTCAATCGCTTGTTCAATACCACAATCGACAACTGTCAGCTCAATGTCGTTGCTACGACAAAAACAGTTAATCGCCGCCCCACCATTTAAAAAGTTATACACCATTTGTTGAGTTACAGCACTTGGAGCAATACTCACGCCCTGTGCTGCAATACCATGGTCTCCAGCAAAGACGATAACTTGAGGTTTACGTATAGATAAAGAACGAAATTCTTCGCCGCGCTTATCGGCCAAAGTCGCTAGTTGAAAGGCGATTTGTTCTAGCTGCCCTAATGCACCTAATGGTTTGGTTTTCTGATCGATGATCTGCTGGATTTGCGATTGAACGGACATGTTTGTGAGCTCTTGTTGAATGGGCGGAAGCCATTTGTCTCAAAACCAAATACCGCTGACAAAAATCGAATGCCTCAATTGATGAGTAAATCGACTCCTTCTCAGCTTATGATAATTAGTTTTTTATAAGCTAAAAGTGCTTCCCTACACTGTGTCTGACCTTAGTGTAACTGGATTAACTTTCCGTGTGTAGATGTTAATTCGCTTTGCAAAAGTTAAATACAAATAGCTATTTAGACTAATTCATTCCTAAAGGTTATTTGAGACATTAGTCGAAATCTATATCGTATGCCCCTCAATATAAAACACATAAATTCAATAAGGACATACCATGTCAGTAACGGCTATTGCTTGCTTAGCAGTATTTGTTGGCATTCTTTACTTTTTGTACGGACAGCAACAAAAACAACAAACCCTTTCTCGCCTTGTACTATTAGGTCTTGTGACCGGTAGTGCATTCGGCCTCGTTCTTCAACTTTTCTTTGGAGAAGGCAACCCAGTAATTAAAGAAACGTTAGATTGGGTTAACGTGGTTGGTCGTGGCTATGTTGGTCTATTGAAGATGGTCATCATGCCGCTTGTACTCGTTTCAATGATTGCCGCTGTTGTTAAACTTGAGAAGTCGGGCTCACTGGGCAAGATCTCAGGCCTGACTATTTCTGTTCTACTTGTCACCACGGCGATCTCAGCGATCATCGGTATTGCAGTAACACAAGTATTTGGCTTGAGTGCAGAAGGTTTGACAGAAGGCGCTCGCGAGACGGCACGTCTAGCGGCTCTAGAAACTCGCGTTGACCGAGTTAGCGATCTCACTATCCCACAAATGTTAGTAAGCTTTATCCCAACCAACCCATTTGCAGATCTAACCGGTGCACGCTCAACCTCTATCATCGCTGTCGTCATCTTCGGTGTTTTAACGGGTATTGCGGCTCGTAAAGTAATGGCAGAAAAAGAAGAGCTTGAGTCACCAATCCGCACCTTTGTTGAAGCGGCACAGTCTATTGTAATGCGCCTGGTTAAGATGATCATGGCTCTAACACCTTACGGTATTGCAGCTCTAATGGCGAAAGTGGTTGCCACTTCAAGCGCGTCAGACATTCTGAACCTACTTGGTTTCATCGTCGCGTCGTACGTCGCTATCTTCCTGATGTTCATTGTTCACGGCTTACTGGTTTCGTTTGTTGGTGTTTCGCCAAAAGAGTACTTCAAGAAAATCTGGCCTGTTCTGACATTCGCATTTACGTCTCGTAGCTCAGCAGCGACAATTCCACTTAACGTTGAAGCTCAGATCACTAAACTAAATGTTCCACCAGCGATTGCTAATCTGTCTGCTTCGTTTGGTGCAACAATTGGCCAAAATGGTTGTGCGGGCATCTACCCTGCTATGTTGGCTGTCATGGTTGCTCCAACTGTGGGCATCAACCCAATGGACATCAACTTCCTGCTTTCTCTGATTGCCATTATTACCATTAGCTCTTTTGGTATCGCTGGTGTTGGTGGTGGTGCAACATTCGCAGCCCTAATCGTGCTACCAGCAATGGGACTACCAGTAACGATTGCAGCGCTACTTATCTCTATCGAACCACTGATTGATATGGCTCGCACGGCACTTAATGTTTCAGGCGCAATGACTGCTGGTACGATTACAAGTCGATTACTGAAAGACAAAGAAGCAACAGCAGAGCTTAACGAAGCCAACGCATAATCTGGGCTTCTGAATATAAGCTTCTACATAAACCTCCAAACAGCTGGCCTTTCGTCAGCTGTTTTTGTTTGTGGCCATTTGTTTTCTTTTTGCTAACCAATTGTTACAAACCGTATCCCCTGCTATCCTGCAATTATCTGTTTTTAATGACGTTCAATCGAACAGAGGCATTATGATTTCTCGCTTTTCCAAACTATTCGCCGTTATTACCAGCTTTGTATTACTTGGTGGCTGTGCCAGCTATTCCATCACAGAGCAGGAGATGACAAGCTACTTGACTGACAACATCGCTATGAATCAGTCTGTCGGGGTACAACCGCTCCTTTATGCCGAAGTCTCAGTAGATGACTTAGAAGTCAAAATTGGTCGAGCAGACGCAGACAGAATCAGTGTCTTCGCAAACACTACGGCCGATGTGCAGATGTATAACACTCCGAATAAGTCTCTCGACTTGGATATTGAGTTCAGTGCCGTTCCTGAATACAACAAAGATACCGGTGAGATCTTCCTAAAGTCATTGAAGCTAGAACGCTTTGAAGAAAAAAGTGGTCAACTGCCCTCGAATCTCGTGATGTTACTAGAACCTGCGGTCTCGACCATCGGTTATGCGCTGTCTCAACAGCCCGCATATAAACTCGACTCATCAGACTTTAAACAATCGCTGTTGAAGTCAGCTGAACCGAACTTGGTCATCAAAGGAAATAAATTGGTCATAGACCTACTAGACTGATAAAAATCTAAGAAATCATTCATAAATGATGATTTAAGCAGCGCACGACACTCTCGTGCGCTGTTTTTTTATGCAATTGTGAGCAAGAAGAACAACGTCAATTGCCATGGCGATCATTGGGTGGTGTAATAACGATAACAGTTTGAGTTATTTAGGTTACCGACATGCAGCAAAGCGATCAGCCAACCCTCTTTTTCTTCGATTATGAAACATGGGGTACCAGTCCCGGCTTAGACCGCCCAAGTCAGTTTGCTGGCGTTCGTACCGACCTAGATTTAAATATCATTGGTGAACCACTTGTCATCTATTGCCAGCCACCATCAGATTACCTTCCTTCTCCAGAAGCAGCACTCATCACAGGGATAATTCCGCAAAAAGCACAGCAAGAAGGTCTGCCTGAGCATGAGTTTATTCGACTTATTCATCAAGAGTTCGCAAAACCAAATACCACTAGCCTAGGTTATAACAACATCCGCTTCGATGACGAAGTCACTCGCTATACCTGTTACCGTAACTTTATCGACCCTTATGCATGGGCTTGGCAAAACGGTAATTCTCGTTGGGATCTGCTTGATGTAATGCGAGCCGTTCACGCTTTGCGCCCTGAGGGTATTGAGTGGCCAGAAAACGATGAAGGCTTCCCTAGCTTCAAACTAGAACACCTTTCGGTTGCTAACGGCATCGAGCACAGTAACGCCCACGATGCGATGGCGGATGTGATTGCCACAATTGAGATGGCAAAGAAAATCAAAACCGCTCAACCTAAGATGTTTGATTACCTGTACTCGATGCGTCACAAGCGTAAGCTCAATGAGCTCGTCGATATTGTCAATATGACTCCTCTTGTCCATGTATCTGGTATGTTAGGTAAAGAGTGTAACTACACAAGCTGGGTAGTACCGGTTGCTTGGCATCCAACCAATAACAATGCTGCTGTGGTGGTTGATTTGGCCAAAGATCCAAGTCCTCTTATCGAACTGGATAGTGACCAACTTCGCGAAAGGCTCTACACAAAGCGTGAAGACCTACTTCCTGAAGAGTTGCCTATACCAATTAAACTCGTTCACCTAAACAAGTGCCCGATTCTTGCTCCAGCAAAAACACTCACAGCAGAGAACGCGGAGAACCTGGCAATTGATCGTGAACAGTGTTTAGCTAACCTAGCCATTCTTCGTAAGCATCCTGAGATTAGAGAAAAGCTGATTGGCCTATATAGCCAAGATCGTGAATTTGAGAAGTCTGAGAACGTGGATACTCAGCTTTATGACGGGTTCTTCTCTCCAGCCGATCGAGCTGCGATGGATATCATCCGAGAAGCAAAACCAGAAAGCCTCGCTGAAATTGAACTCAATGTTGCTGATGAACGAATCAAACCACTGCTGTTCCGCTACCGAGCCCGCAACTTCCCGTGGACACTCTCTGAATCAGAGCAACAGACGTGGGCAGCTCACTCGAGAGACTATTTCGAAACTCGAATCGAAGGCTACATGTTGAATCTTGAAAACCTAGTTCACGAAAACGAAAGTGACCAAGCAAAGCTCAACATTTTAAAATCAGTCTACAAGTACGTAGAAAAACTCGTGAGCTAAAAATAACTTATGGTCAAAACCTTCTTTAACTACATCACATCATTTGCACTGATTTGGCTTAGCTTGTTTATCGGGCAAGCAATTCAAGCTCTATTGGGAATTTCCATTCCTGGTAGCATCATCGGAATGTTGATTTTGTTTTCACTATTAACGAGTGGTCTAGTGAAAGTTGAGTGGGTTAAACCCGGTGCATCTTTGTTCATTCGCTATATGATCTTGCTGTTTGTGCCTATAAGTACCGGTTTGATGAACCATTTTGAGTTGCTCATCAGTAATGCACTGCCAATCGTCGCAAGTGTGGTCGGTGGAACACTGCTTGTTATGGTCATTTTAGGTCTTTGGCTTGAGCGTTTCTTAACGGGAGCAAACAAGTAATGTGGATTTTACTGACTGTCACAGTATTTTTTGTCTGTCGTTATGTGTGCCAGAAACTCAATACCCCGCTGGCAAACCCTTTACTCTTTAGCGTTGCGATTATTATCCCAATCCTACTGGCTTTAGACATAGATTTTGATACCTATTATGCTGACAACACATTCATTAGTATGCTGCTGCAACCTGCTGTTGTCGCTCTAGCTCTACCTCTATATGAACAACTTCCACAGATCAGAACAAACTGGCGCATCATCATGTTGGCATGTGTGGTCGGAAGTGGGCTATCTCTGTTTACCGCTTCAACATTCGCTGTGTTCTTCGGGGCTGACCTCACCCTTGTCGCAAGTGTACTGGGTAAGTCTGTAACCACCCCTATAGCAATGGAGATTTCTAGCCAAATGGGTGGAGAAGCGGCAATTGCAGCCATCCTCGTACTTATTGCAGGATTAGTTGGTGCTTTGTTTGCCTACCCTATCTATCAATTTTTAGGGATTCAGCACCCTATTGCCAAAGGCCTGACAATGGGCAATGTATCGCACGCACTCGGGACTGCGACGAGTGCCGAAAAAGATCCACGAGACGCAGCGTTCAGTTCTCTCGCATTGGTCATTTGTGGTGTGATCACTTCAATTCTCGCTCCTCTAGCCTATGACTATGCTCTGTGGTTAAGCATCATCCTTAGATAGTAATCTCCATTAATTCAGCTTGCGAACCTGTTTCCAACGGCGTCCTCGGCCCTAAAATATGAGTGAGATCACTCACACAGTGAGAAATGAAACCCTGTTACAATTATATTGGTGATCTATATCACTTTATTTATCTAATTTGATCATAGAATGAGTATCAAATAATAGTTAAATACACTCAGGATCTCTTATGCAAGCTACCCTACAAGATGCTCTAGCTTCATTTCCTAGCGAAGTCGCTCAGTACCTCACCGATATTATGAGCCGTGATACTTTCTCTGCGTCCATCTCTGCTGAGGAGTTTGCTCATCTACGCAAGCTTTCTGGTTTAGATGATAACGAACTGCGTGTGGCTCTCCTTCCACTGGCTGCAACGTTCTCACATGCGCCAATCTCTAACTTTTATGTTGGTGCTATCGCTCGCGGCTTGTCCGGTAATTTGTACTTTGGTGCAAACATGGAATTTTCTGGTACTCAGCTAGGTCAAACGGTCCACGCGGAACAATCAGCGATTTCACATGCTTGGATGAAAGGTGAAACGGGCCTGAAAGACATTACTATTAACTTCAGTCCTTGCGGCCACTGTCGTCAGTTTATGAATGAGATCTCTACGGCTGAAACACTGAACATCCAGCTACCAGAACGTGATGAAAAGACGCTGCATGAATACCTGCCTGAAGCCTTCGGCCCTTCTGACCTTGGTATCACGACTCCACTGATGCACACCGTTGACCATAACGTTGCATCTCAAAGTAATGATAAGCTAATCGCAGAAGCAGTTTCCGCGTTAAACAAGAGTCATGCGCCTTATACTAAGAACTTTAGCGGTGTTGCTATTCAAACTAAATCTGGTGCTCTCTATCTCGGTAGCTATGCAGAAAACGCTGCGTTCAACCCAAGTCTCCCCCCTCTGCAAGTTGCTCTAATTCAACTGACACTGAACAACGAAGCGCTAGAAGATATCGCAGCGGTCGCGCTCGCAGAGATGACTGATGCAACCATCAGCCACCTAGCTGACACGCAAGCGACCATCGAGTCGATTAACCCAGATATACCGGTTTCTTACGCGTCTTTATAATCATTTCCAACCTCAAAAAGCGCTCTTCATTCAATATGAGCGCTTTCCTTTTTAAACCTTACGCAAACGTTTGCTTTTCTAGTTAAAACCAGTATCATCTTCGCCAATCAAACTGCTAGTTGGATTGAATACTCTACTAACTGGCTGCTACACAATTTAATATCGAAAGGTTTTAGTGATGTTTGGAACTGCTACCCGTGAAAGTGCAACTCGTGTTCTTCTATTAGGTTCTGGTGAACTGGGCAAGGAAGTGGCTATTGAATGCCAACGTCTAGGTTTAGAAGTAATTGCATGCGATCGTTATGAAGACGCACCGGCTATGCAAGTCGCTCACCGTAGTTATGTTGTTAACATGCTCGATGGTGAAGAGTTAGAGCGTATCATCGAAACTGAGAAACCGGATTACGTTGTTCCAGAAATTGAAGCTATTGCAACAGATAAGCTGTTAGAGCTTGAAGAAAAAGGCCTTAACGTAGTTCCATGCGCACAAGCAACTAAGCTAACCATGAATCGTGAGGGTATTCGTCGCCTAGCCGCCGAAGAGCTTTCTCTACCAACATCGCCATACCAATTTGCAGACAGCTTCGAAAGCTTTGCGAAAGCAGTAGAAGAAGTTGGTATACCTTGCGTGGTTAAACCTGTAATGAGCTCTTCTGGTAAAGGCCAGAGTGTTATCAAAACAGAGGAAGACGTTCAAAAAGCTTGGGACTACGCACAGGAAGGTGGCCGTTCTGGCGCTGGTCGTGTAATCGTTGAAGGCTTTATCGATTTTGATTATGAGATCACGCTATTGACTGTTCGTGCCGTTGACGGTGTTCACTTCTGTACTCCAATCGGTCACCGCCAAGAAGATGGTGATTACCGAGAGTCTTGGCAGCCACAAGCTATGACAGAAAACGCTCGTAAAGCAGCTGAATACGTCGCTGAATCTGTTGTTAATGCGCTAGGTGGCTACGGCATCTTTGGTGTAGAGCTATTTGTGAAAGGCGATCGTGTCATTTTTAACGAAGTCTCTCCTCGCCCACACGATACTGGCCTAGTGACATTGATTTCTCAAGAAATGTCTGAGTTTGCACTTCACGTTCGTGCATTCACAGGCATGCCAATCAACACCATTACTCAATACGGCCCATCTGCTTCTGCTGTTGTCCTTGGTCAAGGTACTTCGAACAATCTTCGTTACAGTGGCCTTAATGAAGCGTTAGCAATGCCGCAAACTCAAGTACGCCTGTTTGGTAAGCCTGACATTGATGGCCGCCGCCGCTTAGGTGTTGCCATCACGCGCCGTAATACGGTGGAACAAGCGATTGAAGATGCAATCACAAGCGCACAAAAAGTGAAAATCACTTACTAAGTTGCTTTATTCTTCTAACAGTCTCTTCATTAATGAAGAGATATCCTAAATCTAAAAAGGGCTGATTCAATCAGCCCTTTCGTATATTTGCAGTTTGGAAAAGTTACTCCAGCTCGATCAACCACACTTCCTCAGCAAAGCGCGACAAGCCCTTTTTCGCAATCTTAGGATGAGTCTCATCTGCCTCATCTCGCTCTAAGCGAGTAATCTTGAACCCTGAGAACAGCTGAGCGACTTCATCTTCATGGATACTAAATGGAGGGCCTGACATCTCATTTTGAGCATAATCTAGCGTCACTAATAAGATACGTCCTTTTTCACTGAGTAACGATTTCAAATGCTCCGCATATTGGAGTCGCATAGATTCTGGCAAAGCGACTAATGCTGCGCGGTCATAAATAATGTCTGCTTTGCTTAAAGGTGCAGTAAAGAAGTCCCCAACGTAAATCGACAACTCATCAAACTGATACAATTCGTGCTGGCCAGATACCGGCGTCACCATCGGAGTGTAAAAGTGCTCAGCAAAGAATGAACGCACTGCAATCTTACTTAGCTCCACACCTTGAATTTCGTCATGGCGTTGAGCAAGCCAAATCAAGTCTTCTGTTTTTCCACACAGAGGCACAAGTACCTTGTCATCGCGCTGCGGGTTAGTTGCTTGCCAGTGGTTAATTAATAGTGGATTGACATCTTCAAGATGAAATCCAATCTGATTCGATGCCCATTTCTGGTGCCAAAAATCTGGGTTTTCCATTACTTTCTCTTAGTCTTTTATTTTTGTGCCACAAGCCTACTAAAAAGTGATTAGGTCTGACAAGTTCGTTCATGTTCCATTCATTCGCTAGGCTTATACTTACTTAACTTTCACATCCGCATGACAAAGCTGTGGTGGATTGAGATCACAATAATCATGTTCTTTAAACGGTTCGACTTGTTATCTTGAATAGCGGCCCCATAACTGTTTATGCAGACAGATGACAACTTTCAGAACCTTTATTTCTTCCGTTTTACTGAACGTTATCACTGAGGACTGCGAATGAATTTATTTCTACGAACGACAGCATTAATGTTATTGATGCTTTCTCGCGCACCTGCATTTGCTGCATTACCTGGCGACACTCCGTCACTCTCCAATAGCAAACAATCTCAAAACGAGGTCTGCCCTCAAAAATTTAAACATAGCCTGACCGGCCTATATGGTATTGAACCGTTTAGCGCTAAAGTTCCGCAGCCATATGCTGACTTTGACGTTCTTTACGGCAAGTCGTTCCAAGCGCAAAGTGAACTCGAGATGATTTGCCGCCAGAGCGCACTTCATAGCTCGGCAAACACTGAGTTCAATGGCATCAAGTCTAAACAGCGCGCATGGGAAAAAGTGCAAACTGAACTGAACAACGACCCAACACAGATTACCGACATCGCTCGTGCAACAATCATTGCCGACGATATTCCATCACTCGTTGAGGCTTACGAAGTACTGAACCGCGAAGCGACGGTTGTACAAGTTAAGAACCGCTTTAAAGCGCCACGTGCATCAGGTTACCGTGATTTGAACGTTTTGGTTCAGTTGCCTAAAACAGGCATCATCGCTGAGGTGCAACTTCATTTGTCAGACATTGCCAACGTAAAAAGTGGCCCTGAACATAAGATCTATGAACAAGTTCAGAAAATCGAACGAGTTGCAGCCGCAGAACGTCGTGATATGAATGAATGGGAAATGGCTAAAGTGAAGCAGTTGGCTAACGAGAGTAAGTCTTTGTACCAGGCAGCTTGGCAGCCATACATTACGACTCACCTAGAGGCGGCATAAGTATTTCCTATACGGCACAACTGCTTATCATTTCAAAATAGAAGAGTTTGAAAAGAAAAGACCACGCTTTGGCGTGGTCTTATTGGCTTTACTTGTTGACTTCGATGCTTTCAACACGGGCTTTTAGTTTCTGCCCAGGGCGAAACGTAACAACTCGGCGTGCCGAGATTGGAATGTCTTCACCGGTTTTAGGGTTACGACCAGGGCGTTCATTTTTGTCACGAAGATCAAAATTACCAAACCCAGATAACTTCACCTGTTCACCATTTTCAAGAGCCTTACGGATCTCTTCAAAAAACACTTCCACCGTTTCCTTGGCGTCCCGCTTACTATATCCAAGCTTTTCAAACAGGTTCTCTGCCAAATCGGCTTTTGTGAGCGCCATAAAACTTCCTCAAAGCTATATTAAACCATGCCACCCCTTGGGTAGCGCCAAAGCATTATGTCCGATCAATCAACAACATATCGGCCATTCGTAGAAAAGTGTATGCCAAGCTTATGATTTTCGCCAACTTTTTTCTTAAACAATTCCTGATATAAGAATGAGGAAGAACGGTAATTTATTATTGCCCAATAAATTTACAGTCTAAAAAACCACACACACGCAATATCCAGCAGATAAATCCACACAACAAACCAATTGCAGAATTTAAGACCTTAAAAATCACTCTGTTCAAAAAATATACGTTTTATTAAAAAAGTGATATATGTCAGTTAGATAGGCTGATAGAACTGACATCAAAGTGCACATCATTTCATAGCATATCGATAGATTGCATTGCGACTTTTTTTCTTAGCACCGATCATCGCACGCTCTGAAGAGAGCATTGCTTCAACAAATGGTTCAAAACTAGAACGGGTATCTGCTTTAAATATACCTATCGTTGCTGACAGACGGTTAGTGGCTAATGAGTGAGGATGATCGATATTCAGATCATTTAACTCGGCTTGAACCCTCTCAGCTTGTCTCAGTGCCTTGCTTTCATCACCTTGTGACAGGAGAAGTAAGAACTCATCTCCTCCAATGCGGTAAACTTGAGTATCACCATCAATGCTTTGATTCAATGTGTTAGCCACTTTCGTCAATACTTGGTCACCTTTAATCAAGCCGTAGGTTTCGTTGTACCGTTTCATACAATCAATATCGATCATTAGCCCCGTTAACGCCTTTGGAGCATCTGGGCTTTGGAATCGCTCTTTCAGATACTCTGATAAGCCATGACGATTGTGAAGTCCAGTAAGTGGATCAGTATGATAAATCAATTCACGATACTGATGTTGCTCCTGCTGCTCTAACAGCTCTCCGTTATGTACAAAGGAAACAGCAAGGTAGTTGGCTATCTGTTCAACAATCTTCACATGGAGATTGTTGTATGCATATACGGTATCTTTTTGAACACTAAACACCCCAATCACGTTACTCTGAAAAACAATAGGAGTTGTGATAACCGAGGTGCCACCGCATTCGGCAGGGTTGTCTTCCCCGACATAAATGTCTGCTAGGCGATATTTTTCATCAAGATAGTTGGAGATTTCTTGGTCGCTACAAGTGTTGAGATGCAACGTTTGTTGATTCTTAACACAGTAAATGCCCAAACGGGAAATCTCGCTACAATCTATTTCAAACCCCGGCCGAAACTCCCCATTGTCAAGTTGGTAACGGTATTCAAGTACATCTCTGTCTCTATAGTAAATAGACAAGCTAAACGCCGAACATGGCACAGTATTTTGAATGCACTCATAGATAGCTAACACATCGTCTGGAGTGTCACTTGAGCTGGCGATCAACTGTCCTAAACTGTTAATTTGGTCCAACTGCTCAGTAACCTTGCGAGACTGCTGCAACTCGAAGCTGTTTTTGGCATTCCCTATCGCACGCTGAATATATTTGGATTCGTTTTTTCGGTTCTTTTCTATCTCATTTTGCTGTGCATCCGCCAATAGACGCAAGCATCGACTCTCTTCCAAAGAATCATTAAGTTTATGATGACTATCCGACAGCACCTGTAAAAGGGCAACACGAATCTTTATTTGTGTTCCGACGCTTTTTGAACTCAATGCTTGATTACAAAACTTAACAGCTAACTGATAATTTGAAGTTTCATAAAGGAAGCGGCTGTACGCTCTATAAAACTCAAGCTCAATAACGACATCTTTGTTGTTTCGCGTAAAGTTATATACCGCTTTGAAGTCTTGTGCGGCTTCAGGCAAACGCTTAAGAACTTCAAAAGTCATCGCCCGATAGAGCAGCGTCCACGCATGAGCAGACGTAAATCCTTGTTCGCGGCTGTATGCTTCCGCCTTATTAAGGCTTTCAAGACCAGCGTCGGCTTGCATAGTACGCATCAGCGAATAGCCTGAATTTGCCAGAGCCAGTGCATACACAGGAGGATTGTCAGCTTGCTCTCCGGCGCTAACCGCTTTCATGCTGTGCTTTAACGAACTCTGATAATCTTCAAGCTCGATATAAATGCCGGACAGGTTGGTATTAAGGAAAAGAGAGAGATTATGGTCATCGTCACGTAAGGTCTCTTCCGCTTCAGTAAAGAACTCTTGCGACAAATAGAATTGCTCGGTGAATGCATAAAGCGTAGCCAGATAGACACAAGAATAGGAGTGAACAACATTAAAGTGGGTATCTCGGACCTGTTGGATAATACTTAAAAACAGCTCTATCGCCTTTGCGTATTCATCTTGACGAAACGCTAAAGTCGCCTCTAAGTAATCTCCGTAGATAGGGTTTAATGTATAGTCTTGCTGCAAAAGCTTTTTCAATTCTTCTTTTGCACTCAATACACCAGCAACATTCCTGTCACCATGAAGCTCGACGATCATTTGATCGGCTTTCGCTTCTACCTCTCTTATCATAGCTAACCTGCAAATAACAAAACGACATACCATTTATCATAATATCAGGTTTTACCGGCAGGTAAACTGCCTATAAAATGGAATGTTGCTGCCCTCTCTTTTTATTAGAAATATAACGACTAGAAAGTCATCAAGAGTTACAAAACATCCAAGTTTTCGCTAAAGAAAGTGAATTTAAAGCGCTACAATTAATGAATTGCTTACTCGCAACACAACCCCAACAAAGAGAACCCTAAAGTAGCCAACCATGTCTAAAGATTCCGGTTTCACCACAGAATATACCCTCGACAAAGCATTTTTTGCCGAGTGTTTTGATCAAACAAGTCAGCCTATTAAGTTCCCACACGCGTACTGGAAGAGCTTACTTTTCCTCATTTTTGGTGTCGGTCTATTAGAACTCGAACTCTTACCAAACGGATACGTTGGCTGGTTCTTTATTGTTTTGAGTGTGGTTGAAGCATTCAGTGTTTACTGCAGACGTACCTGGTGGTTATGGCGACAAACGATCAGCTCAGGAGCAAACAGCAAAGTTATCTTCGAAGGTGATGAAGATGGCGTCACGTATACCAACCGTAAGACAAGCAATACGCTGGCTTGGAATAACATCGATCAAGTTGAGCAGACTGACCTCGGGCTTATCCTTCATATTGGTAAGCAGCGTCAATATGTCAGTAAGTCTTGTCTGGATGAAGATGCCGTCGTATTTATACTTGAACAGCATGAGAAATCGAAAGCGAAATAGCATCAAGCAAATCGCTGCCTAACACTAAGGCCTCGCATAGACGAGGCCTTAATTCAATTGATTCAGCTTACTGGCTCAGCTCACCAAACCTCGGCAAACTCTTCACGAACCTCTGGTGCACATCCATATAAGTTTGCGTATAGATTTCATCAATGCTGTCATTGCTTGGAAAGCTCGATGAAAAATTAGCATGCTTGTGATCAATGGATAATTTAGCTGCCTCAATGATATGCGCGATGAACATTCTAGGGTCCTCTAAACCAATTGAGATACGCATCGTGGTGGGTTTAATACCCGCTTCATCAAGCGCATCATCACTGAGCTCTGAATGCGTCGTAAGTGCCGGACATAAGGCCACCGTGTTAGTTTGTCCAAGGCTCACTTGCATTCCGATCGCAGGCTCAAGCATGTCGAAGAACTGCTTAAATCCATCACGATTGATTGGGGCACGATTGCCATTACCTTCCATATCAATAGTAAACAGCGCCGCTGGTAACCCTAAGTACATGTTATTCTGGCAGTGCTCATAGTTATCACTGTCTGGCAATGCAGGGCACGACACATTGATGTCAGGATGGGCATCAAAAATCTTCGCAAGAGTCAGAGTATTAATGGTTTTTTGCACCACGCGCATCTCATAGGTTTTCATGCCGTTGAGCACTTCAAACGCCTTGTCCGCATCTAAAAATGCACCCTTGATGTAGTACACATTCCAAAACAGCGTCTCGTTCCATGGAATGATAACTTCGTTTCCGTTAGGTTTAGTGAAGGTAACCTCTTCGCCTTTTGGAACAAACATGGTCTCGTTTCGACCAATCACCACGCCTGCGGTTGTGGTGCCAGAACCCGCCAATTCTTTGGTGTAAGAGTGAATCACATAATCAGGTCTTTCCATTACATCATCACGTTTGAGTACAGGGTGCAATAGTGGTGTGCCCACCGTAGAATCCACAATGACATCCCAACCACGAGAGTGACTCACTTTACTTATATTGGCGACATCCAACACATATCCATGCGGGTTACACGGTGACTCGAGGTAGACGTAGATTTTCTTACCCGCAGCAATGCGATCTGCATATTTGTCGGCTACCTCATCAAGGCGAGCAGCAAACTCATCTCCTGAGTAACCATCCACCCACTCTACCGCGACATTGAGGTTAGAAGGCTTCCCAAACCAATCTTCTAACAACTGATAAGAACCGCCATAGATATTGCGCGATGCTAATACAATGTCTTCATGGCCAAGCAGATGGCTCAACAGCCCATCAATCGCCGCCATACCGGAGTTAAAATTCCATGCGAGATATTCGTTCGCTCTCGAACCTGCTTCAAGATCCACCATGTGATTAGCCAGTGAGATCGAGGTGGGGTTGAGAAGTCGCGAATAGATATCGTGCAGCGGCTCTTTGCCGTTGAATGCATCTTCAATCCATTCTGTACACGCAAACAAATAGGTCGCAGTCCTCGTAATCACTGGGCTTGCAGAAAATATCGCAGCCACATTGTCGAAAATAGGATACGCACCTTTTGAGGCAAAGTTGCCATTATTGGTCGCTATGGACTGGTAAGTCGCGCGCATCGGATTTTGAAGATTATCTAGGATCTTAGCAATCTGAAACGACAAAAATCGTTTGGCATTAAACCAAGCGATTCGATCACTCTTATCGAGCTCTGAAAGCCCATCAACGGTTATTGCCCAAAGGTCGTGTGTTTTGCTGTTAGCTTTGTACAGTGTCGTCGCCAGTTCAATCAGCGTGGTGCCGTACTCACTTTTTGGGTCGATACCAAAATGCTGTGCTTGCTCTATAGCAAGGGCTTCTGCTTGTTCGTGTTTGGTTGTTTTACGCAGTGGACTAAGTTGAGTTGAAGTGTTCATAATTCCTTTATCGTTCCATCCTCGTGTACCTCCATTAATTTTAGTATTCGGCTCGTTCTAATAATTGCTATTTACGAAGTAAGACATACACTTTGAGCAATAATATTGCCGAATTTGATTTATTAATGATGGAATATGCCAATGGATGAGATAGATAAGAAGATATTAGCTGAACTGCAAAGCAACGCACGACTCACTAACCAAGAACTGGCAGATCGAGTCGCACTGTCGCCCTCACCTTGCCTACGCCGAGTGCGAGCGTTAGAAAAACAAGGTGTCATCCGTGGCTACCACGCCAGTGTCGACCAAGAAGCCTGCGGACTGCCTATTAATGTATTCGTATTAGTAAAACTCGAAAAACCGACAGAAGAGAACATGAAAGACTTCGAGCAACACATAGAATTGATTGAAGAAGTATTAGAGTGTTTTCTGATGACAGGGAATCACGACTACCTATTACACGTAGTCAGTGAGTCGCTTAAAAGCTACGAGCAATTTATTCGCAAGCAATTAACTCGATTGCCAAACATCGCCTCTATTGAGTCGAGCTTTGCCTTTGGGCAGGTAAAGGCGAAGACGAAGTTGCCAATTAGGTGAACTGAATTGGGCGCTGTTTTTTAGTGCTTATAATGGCTAACGCAAACTCGATTTTGCCCCAAAATCATTTAGCAGTCGATTCCTGAGCACTTCCCCATGTCAGTTCTTGACCTACATTTTCTAATAGAAGATTATGACCCTAGTTGAGCATTTGCAACTATACAGAAATGACCTGTAATTTGTGAGTGCTAGGGACAATAAGCCCCATAGAACAGTATTTTACTGCCATGGTGCCTGTATTTTTTTATATTATAAAGATAATGCCTGCTGAAAAGGCGCTGTTATACATCTTAAAGGAGTAATATGCCTTTCCCTATCGTGTTAAACACTACAGTTCAGAGCCACAATGGAAATTTTAATCGCGAAATTACCATTCGGAATGGGCTGACAATACTAATTGGGCCTAATGGAAGTGGTAAAACACACCTGCTTAGAGCCATAAAGAATGCACTACCACAGCATGTTCAAGGCAAGAAGATTAGGTTTATTTCTGCTGGCAGAATGGGAATGCTTGAGCAGAGCCGATCGGATTACGACGGCCGTAGAGGAAGTGGGATATTATATGAAAATGCTAATTTCGGTAGGAAAGGCGACGTAGATAGGCGCCATAACATTGAAACACTAAATGGTGACTTCCAAACATTATCCGAGAGAGCAGACATTCTGGTTAAAGTGCAAGAACGTCTTAAAAAGCTATTCAAGAGAGATCTCATTATTGAATGGGATGCGGGTACTTTAAAGGTTGTTTTTGCAAGATTGGATAAAGAAGGTGCGCCATACTCCTCGGGTCGAGAGGCGTCAGGGTTACTTCATTTAGTTGGCTTATTAGCAGCGCTGTATGATGATGACGTAGGGGCTTTGATGCTAGATGAGCCTGAAGTCTCATTGCATCCGCAGCTACAAGCGTTTTTACTAAATGAGATTGCTTCAGCTGCTGGCCACTATTCTGAAAATGGCTTTAAGAAGATAATAGTTATGGCAACTCATTCAACAGAAATGTTGAATATATTAAAATGTGACGACCTGCTATCTCTAGTTTTTTGCCATGACCTAGATACTGCACCTGTCCAAATATCTCCAGAATCTGGCGAACTTCAGAACAAGAAAGTACAAGCATTAGTTGCTCGCTTAGGGCAAGAGCATAAACTTTCTCTATTTTGTAGAAAGCCACTATTAGTTGAGGGGCCTTCAGACGCTCTCATTTGTAGCTTTTTGTCTCAAAAACTAGGGATTCATATAGAAGCATCTGGCTCTCAGTTATTGCCAGTGATTGGCACGGGTCAAATGCCTGTAGTGTCAAAATTTATAAAACTACTGGGGAAGGCTCCAGTAGTTTTAGCGGATGCTGATGCTTTTGCCGATAGTCTTGAATTAACTAACTATTATCTCAACGGATGTATAATCGCAGATCAAAAAGCCGCTGCGTCTGGAGCTGCTTCTGCAACTGCTCTTGCAACTTCTGCTTATAATGACTTCTGCCAATTGGTAAATAATAAATGGGAAGAGATCGAGGATATAGCTACCCCTCACCCATACTGGGTAAATAAAGGGGAAGGTGAAGAGACTAAAGCAAAACGAAGAGCCGTATTCTGTGCTTTATTTAGCCATGATGAAAGTACGTTGTCTGATTTAAACACAGACAGATCTTGGATCACAATTAGATGTCGGTTGGAAGCTGTCTTGGGGCTATTAGAACTAGCGGGTTGTTTTATCTTAAGAAAGGGGGCTATTGAATCATATTATCAATCGTCGGATATCTTCACTTCTGAAGGAAAACCTAGCGCTGCTGTGGATGAAATCGAGTACTTGGATGGTTTGGAACCGTCAACGTTAGAAGGAGTTCTGCCTGAAGTAACTAGGTGTATTAAGTTTGCGTCTCAAGGTGAAAAAATCAATGAAGCTGAATCATTGAGAGATGTACTGCTATCAATAGCAGCTCCTGCTGTAGCTAAGCTAAATGCGGGGTCTAACACTCAAGAAATGAAGATACTTTGCAAGACAATCCTTAGAGAAAAATCCGAACTTTTTGATTTGGCTGTAGAGGGCGAGCAACTTTCAATTGCATTGAAGAGCAATATTTTAGATGTTCGTGGATTTCCTATTACCATTGGAAAAGGCGAGGATGTAGTAAGCAAGATTGAACGCATCCTGAAGCCAAAAGCTTAATAAGAGTTCAAGGCTTCAAGGAACTTTTCCTAATCTGACAGAAACGTTTTAGAGCAATAGACCTATCACGTTTCTGTCCAAAAGCTTCATAAACCCAGTATATTTAGCCTGTATATGTAGCCACAGTTCCAAAGAAAAAGCCCTCATTACAACGCAACGAGGGCTCAAACCTAATTCCAATTATCTAATGGCAGTTTAATTCACTGTGTAGTATTTTCTTGCCGCATCAAGGATCTTGTTGGCCTCTACTTCGTCGCCCCAGCCTTGCAGTTTCATGCCACCGTCAGGGCCTTTGTAGTTTTCAAACCAAAGGCCAACGATGTCTTGAACACCTGGGTAGGTATTGTTTAGCTCGTTTAGAGAAGAAACATCTTTAAATGGTGAATCGTTAGTGAGAACGGCAACGAGTTTGTCGTCTTGCTCGCCATCATCGAGCATTTTCATCACACCGATCAGACGTACAGGAACAACTTCACCACGTGGTACAGACTGACCAAGAACAATCACATCTAATGGGTCGCCATCACCACCAAATTCTTTTGGTAGTGCTGTACGTGGGATAGAGCCGTAGTTACCTGGGTAACCAAGGTAGTTAACCACGCGTGGAGCACCTTTTTTATGTTCCCAGATAACTTGCTTGTCATTGTCTTTGCTTAGTTCCCACTTAGCGGAAGTACCTGTTGGGATCTCTACAATTGCATTGACGATGCCATCAGCAGAAGCTGCTGGATAATCATTAAAGCTTGAGTTTGCTTCAAGGGTAAATGAGTCTAATTGTTTTAGTGCGGGAGCTGAGGCCGCTGCTAAGTCATAGCTTAAACCATTGGCGGTCGATGTTGTTTTGTAACGCAGCATGTAGTCCACCTTACCACGCTCTTTGAACAGTTTATCGAAGCCTTTTTGGTTGTATGCGCTGAACTGACCCATCTGTTTAACCGAAAGGTTTGAGCCTCCAACATTGTTGGTATCCATAGATAGGATATGGTTGCTGACCGCATTAACTGCCTTTGCATAACCTTCGGTAGAATTCAGATCAAAGTCTACTGCATCAATCGCTTTACGTACTTCTTTAGACCAGTAGAACTCTAAGAACGGGACTGGCTGACTTGGCTTGTTCCAGCCCACATCACGAGAAAAGTACATCAGTGAGCGGTATTGATCGTTAGCGAAGTTGGTTAGCCCAAGAGAGGTTGGAAGTTGTTGATAGCTAATCGCTTCACCGTGGTTATCAAACAGCCATGTATTGCCGTCTTTTGCCATTTGGTTCCAGAACGCGTCCATGTTTTTGAGATTGCGGTAATCTTTATCAACCACCACATTCACATTGAACGATGCGCCACCTTGAGGCATGCGGTAGAACACATTGAACGTATGGTGACCATCAGTCAGGTAGTATTCACCGTTGGGTGCGATAACCACAGTCTTCATGTCTTTTTGACGTGCACCTGTTTCCATTTCACAAGTGAAACTCGAAGGAATATTCGGGTGTGCTTGGTCTTTGATGCTTGATACGCCTTTTTGGCCGTTAGCTTCACAGATTTCATCAAACATCTTTTCTTGGTCAAATTGGTAACGACCCAACTTGTACATAATTTGATCATAACCCACAGATGGTTGAGTTGGTTTTAACTCATGGAGACCAAGATTAATAACATCGCCTTCAGAGACATTACTTGCGTGAGTTGGTAAAGCGAAGATAGCCAGAGCGCCAATCGTGGCAAAAATCCCAATTTTTTTCATAAGTCCTTCTATATTTTGGAATAAATATTCATGCGTTAAGCTAATATGTTACCGTGACACTAATATTTCACTTTAATAAAGAAGATGTTGCATTCGTTCTATGGTGGCTGACTGATTTCCGCCTACCGATTAGACGCTTTGCTATACCTCGCTAATCCGTTACGTGCTAATTGGGCAAGCCCTCATACGATGACCGACAAAAAGGCCTCGCAATTGCGAGGCCTTTGGTTTTTCTATCGAGCAGAAGAAGTTAGTCGCGAAGTGCTGCGCCGAATTTCTCTGAGATTGAAGCTACAATAGCATCTACTGAACCAGCGATGTCTGCATCTTCAAGTGTGCGCTCTACAGACTGTAGGCTAAGTGCGATAGCTAGGCTCTTCTTGCCTTCTTCTACGCCCTTACCTACGTAAACGTCGAACAGTTTAGCGTCTGTTAGGAACTCACCACCAGCTGCGATACACGCTTCAACGATTTCGCCAGAAGCGACTGACTCGTCTACTACTACTGCGATATCACGACGGTTTGCAGGGAACTTAGAAAGTTGCACTGCTTCTGGAATCACTTTAGTGTTGATTGCAGACCACTCAACTTCGAATACGATAGTGCGACCGTTTAGACCGAACTTACGCTCTAGCTCTGGGTGAACAGTACCGATAACACCCACTTCGTTGCCGTCAACGATGATTGCCGCAGATTGACCAGGGTGAAGTGTTGGGTGTTTCGCTTTATTTTCAGCAGTAAGAGCCGAGAACGAGTAGGCTTTCTCGTTTGCCGTTAGCTCAAGGATTGCTTCTAGATCGCCTTTAAGATCGAAGAAATCTACCGTGTTTGTCTCAATGTCCCAGTGCTCTTCGCTGCGAGTACCAGCAATAACACCAGCAAGCATTGCTTCTTGGCGCATACCGTTTTCAGCAGACTCACATGGGATGAAACGTAGGCCGTATTCGAATAGACGAACGCGCGGCTGTTGACGTTTCTGGTTGTGAACAACCGTGTTTAATAGACCTTGAATCAAACCTAGACGCATCGCTGACATATCTGCAGAGATTGGGTGCGGAAGGATTAGTGGCTCAACATCTGGCACAACGAGTTTTTGCTGCTCTGGCTCAACGAAGCTGTAAGTGATTGCTTCGTGGTAACCACGGTCAACCAGTAGATCACGTGCACGTTTAAGCGGAATGTTCGCTTCAACGTGGTTGTTCATCTTAAGCGTTGCAACTGGGTGTTGGTTTGGAATGTTATCGTAACCGTAGATACGACCTACTTCTTCAATTAGGTCTTGCTCGATTGCGATATCAAAACGCCAGCTTGGTGCTGTTGCAGTCCAACCCTCAGTAGTAGTTTCTACTGTCAGGCCAAGACGCTCTAGGATCTCAGCAACATCGCTGTCTGCAATGTGGTGGCCTAGTAGGCTGTCTAGTTTAGTGCGACGTAGCGCTACTGTGTTTGCTTTTGGTAGATCAGATTCTGACTCAACGCCAACCACTGGTGCTACTTCACCGCCACAGATTTCAACTAGAAGCTGAGTTGCACGCTCCATTGCGCTTGTTTGTAGTGCGAAGTCCACACCACGCTCAAAACGCATTGAAGAATCAGTGTGCAGACCGTAACTACGTGCGCGACCACGAATGTGGTCAGGTGCAAAGAATGCACACTCAAGTAGAACGTCTTTAGTCTCAGTCGTTACACCAGACTCTTCACCACCAAAGATACCAGCGATTGCTAGCGCTTTTTTGTGGTCTGCTACTACTAGAGTATCTGCGTTTAGTTCTACTTCGTTGCCGTCTAGAAGCGTTAGCTTTTCGCCCTGCTCTGCTAGACGAACTACAATACCACCTTCGATCTTCGCTAGATCGAATGCGTGCATTGGTTGACCTTGCTCTAGAAGAACGTAGTTAGTGATGTCTACTACTGGGTCGATAGAGCGAATACCACAACGGCGCAGTTTCTCTTGCATCCAAAGCGGTGTCTCAGCTTGAACGTTAACATTCTTAACTACGCGACCTAGGTAACGTGGACATGCTGCTGGCGCTTTCACTTCGATAGAAACTGCGTCTTCGATAGTGTTTGCAACCGCTTCAACTGAAGGTTCAGTTACGTCAGCACGGTTTAGTACGCCAACTTCACGAGCAAGGCCACGGATGCTGAAACAGTCAGCGCGGTTTGCTGTTAGGTCAACGTCTACAGTTACGTCGTCAAGACCTAGGAATTCGCGGAAATCTGTACCGATTACTGCATCTTCTGCTAGCTCTAGGATGCCGTCTGATTCTACGTCGATACCTAGCTCAGAGAATGAACAAAGCATGCCGTGTGATGGTTGACCACGTAGCTTTGCTTTCTTGATTTTGAAGTCGCCTGGAAGTACTGCGCCAACCGTAGCAACTGCAACCTTGATGCCTAGACGACAGTTAGATGCGCCACATACGATGTCTAACAGTTCTTCTGCGCCAACATCAACTTTAGTTACGCGTAGTTTGTCTGCGTCTGGGTGTTGACCACACTCAACAACTTTACCAACTTTAACGCCAGTGAATGAGCCAGCTACAGGAAGAACGTCGTCAACCTCTAGGCCAGCCATAGTGATTTGGTGCGTAAGCTCGTCAGTAGAAACTGAAGGGTTTACCCACTCACGAAGCCATGATTCGCTGAATTTCATTGTGATGAACCCTCTGGATTACTTGAACTGTTTTAGGAAACGCAGGTCGTTCTCGAAGAACGCACGTAGGTCGTTTACGCCGTAACGAAGCATCGCTAGACGCTCGATACCGATACCGAATGCAAAGCCAGAGTATTTCTCAGGGTCGATACCTACAGAGCGAAGTACGTTCGGGTGAACCATGCCACAGCCAAGGATTTCTAACCACTTGCCATCTTTACGCTTCACGTCTACTTCCATTGAAGGCTCAGTGAACGGGAAGTAAGAAGGACGGTAGCGAACCTCTAGATCTTCTTCGAAGAAGTTCGTTAGGAAGTCGTGCAGGATGCCTTTTAGTTGAGCGAAGTTTACGTTTTCGTCTACTAGCATGCCTTCCACTTGGTGGAACATTGGCGTGTGCGTTTGGTCGTAGTCGTTACGGTAAACACGGCCCGGTGCGATGAAGCGGAATGGTGGTTTGCCATTTTCCATCGTACGGATCTGAACGCCTGACGTGTGAGTACGTAGCATTAGATCTGGGTTGAAGAAGAACGTGTCGTGGTCAGTACGAGCTGGGTGGTCTTCTGCGATGTTTAGTGCATCAAAGTTGTGGAATGCATCTTCAATCTCAGGACCAGACTCAGTGCTAAAGCCTAGCTCACCAAAGAACTGCTCAATACGCTCAACAGTACGAGTAACTGGGTGTAGGCCACCGTTCTCGATGCGACGACCTGGTAGAGTTACGTCGATAGTTTCTGCTGCTAGCTTCGCTTCAAGTTCTGCACGTTGTAGTGCATCTTTGCGCGCTGCGATAGCTTGTTGAACAACGCCTTTCGCTTTATTGATCTCTTGACCAGCGCTGCGACGCTCTTCTGGTGGTAGTTTACCTAGGCTCTGAAGCTGAGCAGTAAGCTCACCTTTCTTACCTAGATACTGAACACGCACTTCATCAAGTGCGACTAGCGACTCAGCAGCTTCAATAGCTGTGTTCGCATTAGCAATGATCTCTTCTAGATGTTGCATCGTTTCCTCATCACCCTATACCTTTACATGTCGTATCGGCATAAGTGGTAGTGTCCGTATCGGATTATGGGTAGTTTGAATAGTCGTACATAGTAGCCAAACCGCTACACAATTCCAAATCGATTTGGCATTTCTAACTTGATTTTATTCATCTTTGTGTATCTTTTGCCCTTCTATGACATTAATTCATGCATAAGTCGTCAAAATGCAATGTTTCTGCCATTAAGTGACGCCCTTAATTAGCTGAATTCAAGGGCAAGCACTGGATAGACCATTGAAATTATTTTTCTCCGTTATAATCGCCCCAGTTTTAGTAATTTATCGAATATTATGTTTTTAAACCCATATTTCTCCGCTCAAGGAAAGCAGTTTCAATTTACTCGCGAGCAAGCAAGCCACTTTGCAAAGAAAGTAGCAGGTGACTTCAACCCTATCCATGATGAAGACAGCAAACGTTTCTGTGTCCCTGGCGATCTCCTTTTTGCAGTGCTTTTAAATCAAGAAGGTGTTAGTCAAAAGATGCGCTTCAATTTTTCAGGCATGGTGAATGATGGCATCGCATTGGAAGTGAGCGAAAAGGGTGACCACGACAGCGCATTAGTCGATGCGAATGGTAAAGAATACCTTCACATGACACACCAAGGAGAAGTGAATAAAGACCCACAGTTCATTGAACACGTGGTTAAGAGCTATGTTCAGTTCTCTGGCATGAATTTCCCGCACATCATGGTTCCTCTAATGGAAGAGAAACAAATGATGATCAACTGCCAGCGTCCGCTTGTGATCTACGAAAGCATGGAAGTTGAGTTTGACCACCTTAACCTGACTCACCCTGAAGTCGAGTTTAATGGTGCGACCTTTGATATCGAAGGCAAACGAGGCACCGTGACAATGAACTTTGAATTCAAAGAAGATGGTAAGGTTATCGGTCGCGGCTCTAAGCGCATGGTAGCATCGGGCCTTAAGCCTTACGACCAAGATGCCGTTGATGACTTGGTAAACCGCTTCAACGAACGTAAAGATGCGTTTTTAGCTGTTCACGCATAAAAGATAGATATTAGAGCGCTTCGCTTGCAGAACGGACTTCGTCCTGTAGATAGGTTCTCTAAGACAAAATGTACAAAGGAGTGACTAAGTCACTCCTTTTTCATTTCTGTTAGCTTATTGCCATTAGCAGAGCTTGCAGCGGATGCTTAGGTTTGAAGTGCTCGAAGCGCTTCACCTGACTACGGCATGAGTATCCGGTTATCAATACTCTTTCATCCGGAAGCTTGTCTAAGCTTGGCTTCCAGCTCAATCCATAGATATCTTGCGACATCTGAAGCTTGTCTTGTTCGTGACCGAAAGTACCAGCCATACCACAACAACCAACCGGTACGGTCTGAAGACTTGCACCAAAGTGAGAGAAAATAGCTCCCCATTCTTTTTCCGCGTTCGGCATTTTAGTTTTCTCAGTACAGTGGGCGAATAGATACCACATCTCGTTGTCTGCTTTCGAATGCTCGGTATCAAACTCTGAAAGGCGCGGATGTAACCACTCATGCACGGTCAGTACGTCAAAGTCACCACGATCATTACCTAACACCTCTTGATACTCATCTCGATAACAAAGAACCAGCGCTGGGTCGACGCCCACTAATGGGATATTCAATGTTGCCACTTGATGTAAGAAGCTCGAGGTCGTTTGTGCGCTCTTTGCGAACTGCTTCAGAAAGCCTTTGATATGCTGTGCTTTGCCGTTTGGCTTAAATGGCAACAGAACTGGGACTTTGCCTAGCGTTGAGATAAGACGAGCAAAATCTTCAACCACTTCCGCATCGTAATAACTGGTAAACGGATCTTGAACGATGAGAACACGTTTCTCACGCTCTGCCTCAGAAAGACTAGATAGCTTCTCTAAATCAAATTGTTCCGTATCACTGCGGCCTAAACGTTTGTCTAACGTTGGTACTGACATTAATGGTGCATCCACATAACCGACTGTTTTTGCAGTTAAACTTTGCACCCACTTTTGCCCTAGAGCAGCATTAACAACCTTTGGTGCTTTCGCCATCAACGGTAACATGCTTTCAATGTTTGCGACCAAGTAATCTTTCATCGGGCGTTGGTAGCGCGAGTGATAAATATTCAAGAAACGAGAACGGAAACTCGGAACATCCACTTTAATAGGACATTGACTCGCACACGCTTTACACGCTAAACAACCATTCATCGCTTCGTAGACTTCATGTGAGAAATCATATTCATGCTGACGATTGATACGATTCCGTACACGCTCAATCATCGTTTTAATAGTCGGTGAGGTTTCTAGCGTCTCTCTTTCTAAGTCGAGAATATCAATCCCCTGCTCTGTCAACTGCCTCAACCATTCACGCACAATACCTGCGCGTCCTTTTGGAGAGTGTCGACGATCTGCTGTGACTTTCATTGAAGGACACATTGGAGAGTTCACGTCATAGTTAAAGCAAAGGCCGTTACCGTTACACTCCATGGCCGCTTTAAAGCTATCTCGAACCTCAACAGGGATCTGACGGTCATAATAGCCACGCTTAGTATCTGACACTTTCACGAGCTCAGCATTGCTCTCAAGTGGCGTACAAATCTTACCTGGATTCATTTTATTGTGCGGGTCAAACGCGGCTTTCACTCGGCGAAGCTCAGTAAAGAGCTCTTCACCGAAGAACTCGGGGCCATACTCAGAGCGGAAACCCTTACCGTGCTCACCCCACATTAGGCCGCCATACTTCGCCACCAGCTTAACCACTTCATCAGAAAGTTCATGCATGAGCAGCTCTTGCTGTGGGTCGCACATATCAAGCGCAGGGCGCACGTGCAGTACACCGGCATCTACATGCCCAAACATACCATAATGCAAACCCTCACCATCAAGGAGCTCTCTAAACTCTGCAATAAAATCAGCTAAGTTTTCTGGCGGTACACAGGTGTCTTCAGCAAAAGCGACTGGTTTCGCACGACCTTTTGCGGCCCCTAGCAGACCAACCGCTTTTTTGCGCATGTTGTAGATACGGTTGATACCAGTAAGATCATCACAAACCTGATAGCCAATCAATCCAGCTTCACCGCTTTCGATCATGTGATCGAGTCTCGCCGTCAATTTAGCGACTTGTTGCTCGACCTCGTCAGTATCTTGGCCTGCAAACTCAACTATGTTGATACCTAGCATTTCTTGACCAGGCACCTCAGTCAGCAGATCACTCACGGTGTGCCAAACAATGTCTTCTTTTGCTAGATTGAGTACTTTTGAATCTACGGTTTCAACAGACAAGGCTTGCGCCTCAACCATGAAAGAAGCATTACGCAACGCAGAATCGAAGGTGTTGTATTTAACATTCACCAGAGTACGTGCTTTAGGAATTGGCGTCAGATTTAGCTTTGCTTCGGTAATAAATGCCAAAGAGCCTTCGGCACCACACAACACACGGGTGAGATCAAACTCTTCAGTTTGTGCATCGTAGGCATTTTTTAAGTCATAGCCCGTTAAGAAACGGTTTAATGGTGGGAACTTCTCATCAATTTGTGCGCGCTTTTCCACACAGACCTTCTTCGTCACCTCATAAGCGTCAAACGCAAATTCCCCCTCTTCTGGCAAACCATGTGATAGGTCAGATTCTAGACAAGAGCCGTCCGCAAATACCGCTTGAAGAGACAGTACATGATCAGAAGTTTTGCCGTATTTCAACGACCCTTGACCCGATGCATCTGTGTTGATCATTCCGCCAAGCGTCGCGCGATTGCTGGTAGACAGATCTGGGGAGAAGAAATACCCATAAGGACGTACGACATCATTGAGCTTATCTTTAACGATGCCGGTTTGAACACGAATCCACCCTTCCTCTTGGTTTAATTCCAGCACTTGGTTCATATAACGGGAGAGATCAACGACAATACCTTTAGTCAATGACTGGCCGTTGGTTCCCGTACCTCCCCCTCTTGGCGAGAAAGTAATGCGTTCATAACTGCTCTTGTTAGCCAAACGAGTAATGATTTGAACATCACGTGTTGATTTCGGCAGAATTACCGCTTGGGGCAGTTGTTGATAAACACTGTTATCGGTAGCGACTGCTAGACGACTAGAGTAACTCGATTCAATATCGCCGCTGAAATCCGACTGTTGTAACTCGTTAAGAAAGGTGCGTACGGCAGGATCGACATCCTGCTGAAGGTCTAAGCGTGGTAACATTGCGCGTCCTGCTCCCCTAATTCACTGATTCATTTCAGAAAGGGATGATGATTAATAATTAAAATTGAGAATTAAGTCACTTTACAACATTTTAAAAGTCGATCAAATCATAAAGTCTGCGTAAAAAGTGAACCCAATTTAATTTTTGACTATAGAAACACATGTTAATTAGTATAACATGCGAATTAATCATCCCCTCTCACAACAAAGAATGAGCTACCCATTATGAGAAAGAGCAAGACCATCACTACAGAAGATATTCTCTTAAAGCTGTGCCAATCTGTTTCTAGTGTCTTGTCTTCAGCGACGCAATCACCTGTAAGCTATTCGGCGATGGTACAGAAGATTACTAAAACGAGCCTGAAACCGGACTTTGGCTGTTTCGTATTGTTCGACGGCGGCTTCTCTGGGCTTGTGGTTATCAACTTTACATCTAAGGCAGCCCTAGAACTTTATACGTCTTATATGCGCAACATGGGCATGCCTGAAGAGGAACTGGCGATTCTTCACACTTCAGATGAAGTAGCAGATGTTCTCGGTGAGTTAATGAACCAGCTCGTAGGTGACTTCACAAACAAGATCCGCAAAGAGCTACAAACCAACATCACACAAAACCAACCAAAGATGCTGGCACTCAACAAACAAGTCAATCTTTCTGTCGATACTAATCTCGACCGCCCTCAAGCTCGACGAGTAACCTTCTCAACGGCGAAAAACAACATCTTCTATTTAGAGCTAGCAATGGATAAAACTGAGTTCATTCAGTTAGAAGAATTTGAGATCGAACAAGAACAAACACCGGATGAGATCCTTGCTCAAGAACAAAGAAAACAAGCAAAGAAACAAGAACCATCTTCTTCAGTAAAATCAGAATCTAACGATGACCCATCCGATCTGCTTGACCAATTAGGCATCTAATCTGTAATTAACTTGGTTAAAACCATTTTTTATAAGCCACTGTTTCCACAGTGGCTTTTTATTGTAGCACTTGATTCACCTTTCACTTCTTAACCAAAATCGTTAAACTATGTCCCCCCAAATTTTCTGAACGAGTATGTAGCGTTGATCGATAAGAAAAAAGCCCTAAAGAAAATCGCAAAGTGCCTAGAGCTTGGTAACTCTGCTAATGTCAACGAAGCGGCGAATGCAATCAAAATGGCACACCGCTTGATGTTGAAGTACGGGCTTGATAAAGACGATATCGAGTTTATTAAGATGGGTAAAACCCAATCAACGCACTTACTGCCTGCCAATATTGGTTCGATGATCCTGCGCATTATTCGCGGTATTAACACCAAGTTTGGTGTCGAAGCCGTTCTGTTGAATCACAAAGGGCTTAAGCGTGTCGAGTTCATTGGAGAAGCAGACCGAGCAATTTTTGCAGCCTTTGCTTTCGACATTATTTATCGCGAGATGAATGAGCAGACAGGACAGTTCAGAAACAGCTTTGCCGGCTCGGGCACCAGCAACCTAGAAGTCACTAAGCGTGTTAACTCATTCGTATCAGGCTGGGTTGAAGGTGCATTAGAAAAACTTCCTGTCATCACTCCAGACGATGAATCAAACAGTAAGATCAACAACTACATCGACAAAGAGTTCAAAAACATCGACCGTGAAACTTTCAAGCAGCAGTTGAAAGAAGCGATGAAGAATCTGACAGAAGATTACGAAGTAGGTCTAAAAAAAGGTCGTAAAGTTTCTGTAAACAAACCTATCAATGGTGCGCAAGCGCCCAAGCTCCTAAGATAAATCGACTCTAGGTAAGAAGCTTAAATAACGCCTTTTAAAATTAAACTGGCTTCTCAAACATTGAGAGGCCTTTGTTCAGGATGAATATGAAAACCTCAGCCGCTTCTTTTTTTCTCATATTGAGTACGTTTCTTTTTTCACCGCTGAGTTTGTCATCAGAAAACAAAACCCTTCTAGATAGAGCAGAGAATGGCGACCAAGCCGCTCAATTGGAGTTGGCGAAAAACCTGAGCAAAAAGCCCGACCACTTTGACACATCTATCTATTGGTACATTCAAGCAGTGACGTCAGACCAAGCTCATCTGCGTCAACAAGCGAGTTTAGAACTTGCCCAACTACTGGAAACGAGTAACCAAAACCTGTCCTCTTTATCTGTGGCAAAGTCGCTCTACTCCTCTCTAGACAGTGAATATCAATCTGAAGCATTAGCACGCATTGAACAACAAGAATTCGATCAACTACGTCGCCGACAATTGGAAGCTTTAGATGCTCAAGAAGACATAGCTCTCGACGATCACATTAGTAACTCACAACAGCCAAATGAATTACCAAAAGACGATAGTTGGTTTTTAATCACTCTCTTCGTATTACTGATATGCGCTCTTATCGGAGCTCTTATTTACTATAAGCGTTTAAATGTTCCATCTAGTACTAAACAAGATTCACCAGCTCAAAGTAAAGAAGCACCATCACCCACTGAACAAAAAGAGATCATTCGTAAGCAACAGAAACAACTCAAAAAGCTATTCAACGAAATCCAACGTTTACAGAAAGAAGCAAAACAGCCGGTCAAACCAGCGCCACAACCAGCATCAAAACACAATTCTCAACTAGAGTTAGCCTGTGCGCTCTTTGGCTTCGATCCGAGTAAGATTCCCAATCAAACTGATATTAAACGTCGTTACAAACAGCTTGGCAAAATCTATCACCCTGACACATTAGGCAGTTCAGCAGAGATGCAACGCCTTAATCACGCTTTGAAAGTCATTCTCAATACCACCAAATAGGTATAAGAATATCCCCTTTTGGAACCTACACTTATTAATGACACAATAAATTAACATTCAACGACAGTTTGTGTCATAATACGCGCCGAAAATTCCACAACAAAAGAGTAGTGCCGCATAGCCTTGAACGGGTCATCGCTATAAGACGGCGTATAAAAAGTGGGGAGAAAGTAATGTTTGATAAACACGGTATTTGCGACTGGTGTGGTCGTTTAGCCAAAGTTGCCCAACACAAATATATTGATGGCTTATCTCATCAGTCCTGCGAATCTTGTTATGATTTGGCTAAGATCGATGTTAAACAATTTAATATCGGCGAGCTCGAAGCTAGAGCTAGACTAGAGAGAAAGAGCTAATCTCACACTGACGTAGAAATAGAAAGCGCCTAACTTGGCGCTTTTTTTGTGCCTTTTGTATGTAGCCACTCATTTGCTTCATTTCATTACCACCACTTCAACCTATCACCTATCACCTATCACCTATCATCCAATGCCTATTACGCATTAACCAAGTGTGATTTCTTTCACCCCTCGTGCAAAAAGCGAACAAAAGTCTTGATCAGTACTCAAAAACAAACTACTGTATACACATACAGTATTGTACGTAAGGACAGTAAAATGAACTCAACAGCTTTCTCTCAACACAATATCGCCTCTTCAAACATGGGGCGTCTTGCACTTAGAACAAGCAATTTAAATTCAGATACTTACCGTACTAATAATCCGTATCAAGTGTCTGCTGAAGAGGGAAATTTCCTCACAAACCTAGCTCAGCTTTCACAGCAGTCACGTTGGATACTATTTACTGCTCAATGCCCTCGCCCACAACAACAAGCACTAAATAACTATCAAGTTCAAAGCCAGAAAGTCATTCAACTTATGCCGTCAAGAAATCTAAGCGAGGTTGAAGTGGTCATTAAAGCCATTGAATCTCAGAACGCTTCGGCTGTCGTAGCTAGTGATTCGATCGACCCAGTAACGAAAAAGCTCTTAATCGAGCACGGTAAGCAATTCCACTGTGACGTATTTTTTGTTGAAGGCAGAGTGTCTAAGTTTCATTAATAAGTTCAACAAGCTGTCACTATTTCGCCCTCTTTTGAGGGCTTTTTTGTTTCTTGTTTGTTGCTAATAATCAAATACTCGCCACCAAAAGCAAACGTTTGCTTTTTCTCTGGAAGTCCCAAAAAGTTCTGGTATCATGCCGACCTATTGACTCGCTTTAACAAGCAAATACGCTTTAACAGCAAAATTCGTATCTAACGAACTATAGGGAATACTCAATGAGCCTCGCTGACCAAGTTCTGGCCGTCAACGACGACCTACCTATCCGTACTAACAAACCTGTGCATAGCGGTAAAGTTCGCTCTGTTTACTGGTTAACAGAAGAAGACAGCAAGCGTCTGATCGAAGAAAAAGGGTATGACGTGGCACCCGATGCTCCTCTAGCAATCATGGTGATCAGTGACCGCATCTCGGCGTTTGATTGTATCTGGCGCGGTGAAGGTGGACTAAAAGGTGTTCCTGGTAAGGGCGCAGCACTCAATGCTATCTCAAACCATTGGTTTGAGCTGTTTAAGCAGAATGGTTTAGCAGATAGCCACATTCTTGATATCCCTCACCCGTTTGTTTGGATCGTACAAAAAGCGAAGCCAGTAATGATTGAAGCTATCTGTCGTCAATACATTACGGGTTCTATGTGGCGCTCATACGCTAAAGGTGAACGCGAGTTTTGTGGCATTGAAATGCCTGAAGGTCTAGAAAAAGATAAAGCGCTTCCTGAACTACTTATCACACCTTCAACCAAAGGTATCCTAAAAGGTATCCATGGCGTTCCTGAAGCAGATGACGTGAACATCACTCGCACTAACATTGAAGATAACTTCGAAGCTTTCAACTTCTCTAAGCAAGAAGACATCGCGGAATACGAAAAGCTACTTAAAGAAGGCTTTGGTGTAATCAGCAAAGCCCTTGCTGAAGTTGAGCAAATCTTTGTCGATACTAAGTTTGAATTCGGCTACGTAAACGATGCTAAAGGCAACGAAAAGCTCATTTACATGGATGAAGTGGGTACACCAGATTCTTCTCGCATTTGGGATGATAAAGAGTATCAAGCAGGTAACATCGTAGAGAATTCAAAAGAAGGCTTCCGCCAGTTCCTACTTAACCACTTCCCTGATCCAGATATTCTGCTGAACAAAGAACGCATGCCAGAACGTGAAGCACTTGCTCGTGATAATGAACTGCCGCCCGACGCACTGATGGATGTATCCAAGACTTACCTATCTATTGCGGAAAAAGTGACAGGTAAAGAAATCGTACTAAGCGAAAACCCTAAACAAGAGATCATTGATATCCTTGCGAAGGATTATGGGTTAATCGATTAAGGCTCTAGAGTAAACAACTGAGACGAAATGAACTGAGATTTGAATTCTAAAATCTCAGCTCAAGTATCCAATCTACTTTAACGCTAATAAAAATGCCGACTCATAATGAGTCGGCATTTTAGTATTCAATTCAGACTTAAGATTAGATGTCTTGAACGTCAAACTCGACAGCTGGGTTAACGTCAGCTTCATAGTCAACGCCTTCAACACCGAAGCCGAATAGCTTCAAGAATTCTTCTTTGTATTCAACATAGTCTGTTAGCTCTTTTAGGTTCTCAGAAGTGATCTGAGGCCATAGCTCACGACAGTGCTGTTGAATGTCGTCACGAAGTTCCCAGTCGTCTAGGCGTAGACGGTTTTTATCATCCACTTCTGCAGCAGAACCATCTTCTTTGTATAGACGCTGGCTAAACATACGGAAGATTTGTTCCATACAGCCTTCGTGTACACCCTCTTCACGCATCTTCTTGAATACCATTGCGATGTACAGTGGCATTACAGGAATTGCTGAACTTGCTTGAGTCACAACCGATTTAAGAACAGCAACGTTTGCCGTACCACCAGTTTGAGACAGTTTCTCATTTAGCGCAGTTGATGCACGGTCTAGGTCCATCTTCGCTTTACCTAGCGCACCATCCCAGTAGATTGGCCAAGTTAGCTCAGTACCGATGTAGCTATATGCAACTGTCTTACAACCGTCAGCTAGTACACCAGCTTCAGATAGAGCATTGATCCACAATTCCCAATCTTCGCCGCCCATAACAGTCACAGTATCTTTGATTTCCTGCTCTGTCGCTGGTTCAACACTTGCTTCGATGATAACGTCTTTATTGGTATCAACTGCCGTCGACGTGTAAGTTTCACCGATTGGTTTTAGAGAAGAACGAATAACTTCGCCAGTCTCTGGCATTTTACGTACAGGCGATGCTAGTGAGTAAACAACCATATCAATCTGACCAAGATCTTCCTTAATCAGCTCAATTGTCTTTTGCTTAGCTTCGTTTGAGAATGCATCACCGTTCAGGCTCTTAGAGTACAAGCCTTCTTCTTTTGCAAACTTATCAAAAGCTGCAGAGTTATAGTAACCCGCTGTACCTGGTTTCTTCTCTGTACCTTCTTTTTCAAAGAAAACACCGATAGTCGAAGCACCGCCACCGAATGCAGCAGCAATACGAGAAGACAGGCCGTAGCCACTTGAAGAACCAACAACTAGCACGCGTTTTGGTGCATTAGCGATAGGGCCTTGTGCTTTTGTGTAAGCAATTTGTTCTTTTACGTTCGCTTCACAACCAACTGGGTGAGTCGTTGTACAGATAAATCCACGAATTCTAGGTTTGATGATCATATTCAACTTCCTTAAAAAATCTTGCTAAGGATAAAAGGTTCGTCGCTACTTCGCATTAAATTTCTGCAAAAATAGGCTGAAATTAGAAGTGGTTGGAGCACTATCACAGCTAATCACGACAGATTTACTTTGTTACCTGCGAAACAAAAACACCTAACCACTCAGTGGTTAGGTGTTGGATTAGCTTTTCATGAGGCGTCGTTTAAGCGACGCTGTCTAGCGCTTTAACCTTCTGTGGTTTACCGTTCGTCAATGTTTCAGAGAAATCATGGCTAAAGTGGTCAACCTGAATCGCTTTGTAGCGCAGTTGGTCTGCTGCTCGGATCTGCTCTACTTCCTGCTCTGTCAACACTTTCAATTCAAGCGCTTTTTCAAGCTTGGCGGTTAACGAAGCTTTACGCTCAATTTGTCCTTCTTTAATCGCTTTAAAGATCTTACGCTCCAGTGGTTTAATGTCATACATTGCGATAAATGCTTGTTCCATCAACCCAACACTGTCATCAGCACTCTGGCCAACATAACAAAGCTGAGTTAGGCGATCACGCTGTACGCCTGGAGTCATCAAGCTCTCAGCTAGGCGAAGACATAAATCATCACTTGGTTGTTGGTAGTGATTGCCAATAGGGAACACTAGGAACTTGAGTGCTTTGCCTGCTGCTTTCATAGGGAAGTTTTTATACGCTTCTTCGAGTGCTTTCGCTGCATTGTATAGACAATGCTGTACCGCGTAGTGAACGCAATCGAGATCTTCTTGCTGACGACCTTCATCTTCATACTTCTTCAATGCCGCCGAAGCCATGTATAGATAACTCAAGCCATCACCCAGACGCGCAGAGATCATTTCTTTACGTTTCAGGTCACCACCTAGTGTCAGCATCGCAAAGTCAGCACTAACAGCCAAAGCTCGACTTAAGCGAGTCATCTCTTTGTAGTATTTCTGCGTCGGACCACTCATCTCAGCTTTAATAAAACGAGAACCCGTTAATGCTGCGCCAAATGCGCCAAAGGTGTTCTTCGTCGCATGACCAATATGCTTGAATAGCAGCTCATCAAACTCTTTCGCTCCAGCCTTTTCATCTGGGTTTGCCGCCGCTTCCATCTCTTTCAGTACATAAGGATGACAGCGAGTTGCACCCTGGCCGAAGATCATCAAGTTACGCGTGAGAATATTTGCGCCTTCTACCGTAATCGCGACAGGTATACCGAGGTAGTGTGTTGCTAAGTAGTTCATTGGACCATCTTGAATTGCACGCCCTGAGTGGATATCCATTGAGTCATTCAAAATGGTACGTGCCATCTCTGTCATGTGGTATTTAGCAATCGCGGTAATGATGCCCGGTTTTTCTTTCATATCTAGCGAAGTCGTCGTCAATGTACGAGTCGCTTCCAGTAGGTACGTTAAACCACCAATTCGAGCTAACGCTTGAGCGACACCCTCAAACTTACCAATCGACATTCCGAACTGCTTACGAACGTAAGAGTATGCACCTGTTGTTCTTGAAGTTAGGTGACCAATTGCAGTGCCTAGTGCAGGTAGTGAGATACCACGCCCTGCCGACAAACACTCCACCAGCATACGCCAGCCTTTACCGGCATAATCAGCACCACCAATTAACCACTCAATAGGAATGAAGACATCTTGTCCACGGGTTGGGCCATTCATGAATGCTAAACCAAGTGGGTCATGACGCTCACCGATCTCGACGCCTTCATGGTCAGCAGGAATAAGCGCACAAGTAATGCCTAGCTCTTCTTTGTCACCAAGTAAGTGCTCAGGGTCGTTCAGTTTAAACGCTAGACCCAGTACTGTTGCTACGGGTGCTAACGTGATGTAACGCTTATTCCAGCTAAGCTTAATACCTAGTACTTCTTTGCCTTCGTGAATGCCGTAGCAAACCGTACCTTGATCAGGGATACCACCGGCGTCAGAGCCAGCTTCTGGGCCTGTTAATGCAAAACAAGGAATGTCCGTACCGTCTGCCAATCTTGGAAGCCAGTAATTTTTCTGCTCGTCGGTACCATAATGAGACAGCAACTCACCAGGACCTAGCGAGTTAGGCACCATTACCGTTACCGCAGCACTCAAGCTACGCGTTGCGATTTTGGTGACAATGGTAGAGTTCGCCAATGAGGAAAACTCACGACCACCGTATTCTTTAGAGATAATAAGAGAGAAGAAACGCTCCTTACGCAGGTAGTCCCAAACCTCTGTCGGTAAGTTACGGTCTTCTTTTACGATCTTGTGATCATCTAGCATCTCTAGCAGGGTCTCAAGCTCGTTATCCATAAACGATTGCTCTTCAGCAGAAAGCTTTGGCGAAGGATACTGATGGAGCTTCTTAAAGTCAGGTTGACCGGAGAACAGTTCACCGTCCCACCAAACACTACCCGCTTCCATCGCTTCCTTCTCAGTACTCGATAGAGGTGGCAGCACTTTTTTAAACATTTTAAATGCTGGGTCGCTAATCCATTTTTGTCGTAGAGAGCTCATATTTCAGATCCTTTTGTTCGCGATTTTATATTTGTTGTTATGAGTTAATTAAAGTTTCAGGTTAACTATCTTTGCTGTTGTTAGGTGTTGCACTGGAGCGGCAACACCAGCTGACAGATAAGGAATTAGTTGGTCGAGAATCTGTTGACTATCGACACTGTGCCCGTAATCACTTTCGGCAATTTCTGTCAGAGCTTGGCTAGACGCCATCGTGAAAACACACGCCCCTAACGTAAAATGCAAACGCCAAAACAGGTCTTCTTTCGATAATTGGGGGTTAGCTTTTAATACGGAAGAGATAAATAAAGAGAGTACATCGTCATATCGGGTTTTGATAAACCAGCGTAAGTGCCCTTGCACATCGGTATATCCTCTACCGATTAAAGACATAAACCGATTCGTCCCATCAGGTCTCACTTCAGCCAATGCGCAGATAGGCTCACGTAAAGACTCAAACACCTCTTCCATTGTGAAATGTTCACGTTCATTCAGTGTCAATAAAGTGTGCTTAACCGAAGGCATAAACGCTTCTAAGTATCTATTAAGCACCGCACGAACTAACGTCTTCTTATCGCCGAAATGGTAATTTACAGATGCGAGGTTCACATTCGCTTTACTCGTGATCGTTCTTAGCGATGTGTCTTTAAAACCATGTTCTGCAAAAAGAGATTCGGCAACATCAAGTATCTTTTCTTTAGTATTACTGCGCGTCATTTTCAATCAACCGTATCAAACACGTGTTTGAAATATAAACCTACAACATTAAGTTAACAAGATATCAACATCACAATTTTCGTAACTGGTTAGACCAGAATCAAGTACAGGCCACTTGTGGCGAGGGTTTGGTGAAAAAATAATTTTTAATTTTTGAAAAATGATGGAACTGAATAAAAACATGGGGGTCATAAAGAATGTAAGTAAAAAGGGATATCAATTACTGAGGGCCGCTTAGTACGCATTCTGACTTTCACTTACATCCACTGCTTTTTAACTCCTTTTTGTATCTGCCCTAATCATTTTGGTTAGGGCGTTTTTTTGCCCTGTATTCCTCCCAATGATATTTCGTAAAGAATCTTTACAAGTGTTTCACTTTTGAGACTGAAGATTCACGCGCCATTTTTAAACTGTTCTACACTTGATGCATAAACTAAATAATTAGAAAGGCAAGTATCTGATTAGCAAAGATACAACTTTCTGCTCTGAACACAGAGAAAGGAGTCCAGTTGTGAATAAATTAAAGCACGTTGTTCCTTGTATCTTGTTGTTACCTTGGGCAACTTCTTACGCCCAAACTCTCGAACAATCTGTCGCAATCACCCTCGCTACCAACCCAGAGATAAAGAGCTCTTATAATGAATTCATGAGCTTATACTATGAGCATGAGGCTTCAGGTGGCGCCTACTTGCCCTCTGTTGATTTAGATGCAGGGATAGGTTATGAAGGTATTGACCCTGCGCCTGATACGGATCCGGAAACAGACCTCACAAGAAAGGAAGCCTCAATCAGGTTGACACAACTCTTATGGGACGGGAATTCCACGCTGAATGATATGGATAGAACGGCTGCTGAAGCTGAGTCTATTCGCTTGCAACTCTTGTCTGATGCAGAAGATATCGCGCTGGAAGTGACTAGAATCTATCTCGATGCGGTTAAGTCTTATGAGGTACTTGCTCTGTCAGAGAGTAATCTCGCGATACATAAACGTATCTACCAAGACATTAGAAAACGTGCAGACAGTGGTATATCTTCAACGGCTGACGTGAGTCAAGTAGAGGCTCGTATAGCAAAAGCACATGGTAATCTACTTGCAGCACAAAACAATCTATTCGATACCCACACTCAGTTCCGTCGTATCGTTGGCCAAGAGCCGCTAGGCCTTATCTACCCACGTGCCGATTTAAACAAGATTCCTCTTACTCTCGAAGACGCAATTGATAATGCGTTTGTTGATCACCCCGTGATTAGAATTGCTAACGTAGATGTAGATTCAGCACGTTTTCAATACAACCAAACAAAAGGGGTAAACTACCCAACGTTCACAATTGAAGCGTCGCAAACTTGGCGTGATGATGCTGGAGGTGACGAGGGCTCAAGTGAAGAAACGTTGGCTATGCTGCGCATGCGTTACAACTTGTTCAATGGTGGTTCTGATTCGGATAATTCAGAAGCAGCTGCCTATCAACTTAATAAGGCAAAAGACCTAAGAGATAATGCATACAAGCAAGTAGAGGAAGGGTTACGACTCTCGTGGAGTGCGTTGGATCTAACCTTACAACAAAAGAACTTCCTTGCAGACCATGTAGACTCGGCCTCGGAAACCGTTATCGCTTATGAAAAGCAATACAAAATCGGTCAACGCACTTTACTCGATCTACTAAATACCGAGAATGAGTTATTTGAAGCACGTAAGGATTATCTAGATGCACATTACGCCGAGCAATTTGCAAAGTATCGTGTGATGAACGCAACAGGGGTTTTACTTAAAGCACTATTGGTAGATATCCCAGAAGAGTGGACTGAGAAAGTGGAGTATGACTAATGATTAGATATAAAACCCTTCTTACCCTCTCTATTGCAACTGCATTGGTAGGGTGTATGTCATCTGAATATGACTACATTGAAACACCTGAATCCAATCAACAGTATGATCTGCTCGATGATGATAGAGATGGCGTCGTCAACGCGCGTGACTTTTGTCCTGGTACCCCTGAATACTCGCAAGTCGATAATGATGGCTGTGGTGAAGTAATGAAAAACGAAGAGGTCCTTCAACTTAAAATCCTCTTCGCTCATGACTCGGATGAAATCAATGCTGTGTTCGAAGGTCAGATTAGCGATATGGCGAGTTTCCTCAAGAAATATGAATCCGCCTCAATCGAGATTCAAGGTTTCGCAAGTCGAGTGGGTACTTCTGCCTACAACCTAGAGCTCTCTAAACGTCGTGCATTTAACGTACAAGACAGCTTATTGTCACACGGAATAGAGCCAGACCGTGTTCGTATTGTTGGTTTTGGTGACACCATAGTTGTTGCAGACGGTAGCGCAGAAGTCGACCATGCTCAGAATAGACGAGTAACTGCAACGGTAGTTGGGCTTGAAGAGAAAGTAGTAGAAGAGTGGACTATCTTTACCACTAAAGAAAAATAAACTCTGATACCTAGTCAAAGAAAAGGCTGCACAATGTGCAGCCTTTATTTTGTTATCGTTTAACCGTTGCTCGTTGTGTTGCCGGAACAGGTTTTGGCAATGATAAGTGAAGCAGTGCAAAACCCAACAGTGCTGACGCCGTCGATCCCATCAGGATGCCTAGTCGAGCAAGCGTATCGTAAGCCATATTGACAGAACCAAAGCCTAATGAAGAGATAAAAATCGACATCGTAAAGCCGATACCACAAAGCACAGACACCGCGAAAATATGTGTATAGTTAACGCCTTCTGGCAATTTAGCCACACCCAATTTTACGGCTAACCAACTAAAGCTGAACACACCAATTGGTTTACCTACTAACAGACCCAGCGCTACACCAAGCGGCAACATCGAAGTCAGGCTCTGGAATGAAATGCCTTCTAATGAGATACCCGCATTCGCAAAAGCAAAAATCGGTAGGATGATGAAAGCAACGTAAGGGTGTAGCGCATGCTCAAGGTGTTTTAACGGCGAGTGTTCACCTTCTTTACCTTTGAGTGGAATAGCAAAGCCCACAACAACACCCGCTAAGGTCGCGTGTACACCAGACTTCAATACACTCACCCACAAGATAAAGCCCACGACGAGATACACACTAATCTTGGTCACGTTCTTCGCATTCAACGTGAAAAGCACACCGGTCATGATGAAACCAACCGTCAATGCTAGCGTCGATAGCTCACCGCTGTAAAACAAGGCGATAATAACGACAACACCTAGGTCATCGATGATAGCTAGAGCAAGTAAGAATACCTTGAGCGCTACCGGTACTCGATTACCAAGTAGTGCCATGATACCCAATGCAAACGCAATATCTGTCGCGGCTGGGATTGCCCATCCCTGAAGCGCTGCGTCGTCAGCATTATTGAATAGGACATATACCAATGCTGGAGCTAGCATACCACCGACAGCGGCAATCGCAGGGAAGATGGCTGTTTGTTTGGATTTTAATGCACCTTCAAGAAGTTCACGTTTCACTTCTAGGCCGATTAAGAAGAAAAAGATCGCCATAAGGCCATCATTGATCCAGTGTGAAACGGAAAGGCCAAGTACATAGCTATGCAGAATTGATTGGTAAGCATCGTTTAGCGGGCTGTTTGCTACCATCATCGCAATTGTCGCTGCAATCACTAATAAGATACCACCGGCAGACTCCATCTTGAAGAAGTCGCGAATTACGTCACTCATAGATATTCCTTATATTATTATTATCTATATCCCGAATTAATTTGAAAAACAGTGTATAACCCTGAAACATTTAGAAATAATCGTTTCTTTAGACAATAAACCTCGAAAAATCCGAACTATTGTGTGCGAACTCACAACTTATCGATATATCCATCACTTAAAGATATACGCAGATTATAAAATCGCATAAAAAAAACCTCCCGACTTCGGGAGGTTTTATATAAACAGAGTGATTATATCGGAGACAGCTTTCGCTAATGATAAGGAACTATACTCTGGATTAATATCCGGATAACTGCATAAAACCAATTGCTTTTTGTGTGCCTGTTGCTTCCATAGGCCCTTCCCAATACGGGATCAAAAATGGCAGCCATTGCTCTCTTCTCACAACTCTTGTTGTAAGGTTGATACCGTGCGCTGGAACATTCACCACCCATTGAAGGGGCAAACGTCGAGTATTAGATAGCATCGAAGCTTGCAGTGGAATTACATCCACGTCCTCATCTTTTAGGTTGTAGACCTGACCTGAAGGGTGAACCAGTGTTCCATATGTATACGCTGGTTGATTATTGTGGCGGTAATGATTAACACTCAAAGAACTGCCGTCTTCAAGGTGGAACACAAACCAATCCCAACCCTGCTGACCTTCAGCAAGTAATCCGCTGCCCCACTCTTTACTCAGCCAGGCCTTGCCTCTTACTTCAACTGACTTACCATCTAGCGTTAGTACCCCAGTAGTTAATTGGAAGGGTGCACTAAAGTTGTAAGATGCAACCGGTAAAAGGTCATGCTTTGGTTGGTAACCTTGCTCACCATTAAGTACCAATGGACCTGTAATGTTGTTGGTTAACTGCAGTTCCATACCCTTAGCTTTGACCGTCAACTTGCCTGGGAATGGTGTATTAGAGAAAGAGCGCCAGTTCCAGTCGTCAATCCACAAACGGAAAGGCTGACCTCGGGTACCTGCTTGGCCAATACCACCACGAGCGACACGCTGTTCACGCCACACTTGGTTTTCGCTTGTCACAACAATATGTGCAATGTAAAGCTGTGGGCTCTGCCACCCTTTACCTTCTCGCTCATCAGAAGCGATACGGAAGTAGCTCCATTGAACGCCATAGTGATTCCCTTTGCGATCTTCTAAGTTCGCAAAGTAGTGCCACCATTCGTGTTGATACTCAGGGTGAAAAGCAAAATCCCTAGGTAAGACAACAGGGTGGTTTGGCAAAACCGGCTCAAATACCTGCTTGGGGTTCGCTTTTAGTACGCTATTGACCTCGTTTTCACCAGCTCGACCTGTCTCTTGGATGTAAGCATGATTGATATAGACAGCCAATGCCAGCAGCATTAACAAAGCGACAAACAACGCAAACAGGCGTTTCACCATGATTTTAGAACCCATTACAGCGCATCCCTTAGTGATTTCACAGGCGTACTACGCAACATCCTTATCACAGGCAAAGAACCCGCTGCGACCAGGGCAATTAGCGTCATGGTGATCGTTTCCGCATACTCCAACGGAATCAGCTGAAGTTGTAAAGACCAACCGAACGATTCTTTCAACACGATATCAACAATTAGGTGCGCCATAGCAATACCAAGTGGCAATGCAATCAGGGCGGACAGCAAACCAAACACCAATAACTGACCACCGCCAATAACAATCAACTCAAGACCTGATATACCAAAACATCGAAGCAGTGATATATGACGCTGACGAGATAACTCACCGGCTATTGTCGCGAAGAAGATACCAAATACCGCAATAACCAAGGTTATATTGCCTAGTGTGTCGGCAATCGCAAAGGTGCGGTCAAACACATTCATGGCTTGACTATGAATACTCTTATTATCAAAAAACTGACCATCAGAGATCCTAAATACCGACTCCATACGCGACTGTAGCGCCTGACTATTGGTATTTGGTAATAACTTGATGCCTAGACCTACATTGCCCGTTCCTGCAAACGCATAGAGCCAATTACGGTGGGAAACCAACACTTGGTGATATGGATTGCCATAATCATAGTAAACGCCCGTGACAAGCCACCCCGGCCCCATTGGTTCAGGAAGCTCGATATAGTCGCCCGGTTTGTAGCCTAATTTGAGCGCCATTGATTCTGAAATCATCACACCTTTCGAGTGGTGCAAATGATACCAATAATTTGGAATGCCGATCTTAACCGTTAGTGAGTCTAGTTCTCCCGTTGAATTTCCCGTGCTCACGATCTGAGTTTGATTGTATTGAGTGGAGATCTCTGTTTCCCAACGCCACCAAACATCAGCAACTTCAGGTTGAGCTTCAAACCATGAACTCATTCGCCCAGCGGCACTATTTGATGGATAGATATAGAAATCTGCAGATAAACGCTGAGTTAGCCATTTATCGGTGGTATCTCGGAAGCTACCAACCATGGTTTCAACACCGATATTGGCTGCCATAGCTAGCATAAATGCCATTGTTGCAACACCACGGTAGCTCATACTTGCCGCTGCATCGGCAAAGAACCAACGCGCTTTTACCCATCGGAGGGAGAATGACAGGCCAGTAAACAACTTCCAGATAATATAAGGGGTAAACAAAGCCACACTGATCAACATTAATGCCATGATCACAAAGCCAGATTCTTGTGATCTAGGCGCTTGATAGATCGCAATTGCGGCCACAACAAACACACAACCGATCATAGCTTGCCAGCTAAATTCGGTGCCAGTAAAGCGATGCAAAGATAAACGTGTCGAGAGACGTATCGGCTGCGAGCGCAATAGGCGAACTAATGGCCATGCACAAGACAGTAAAGCACCAAGCATGGTCATATACAGACTGTCTTTGCTCCACTCCCAACTCCAGTCAATGGCAAGTCCCACATTGGCATCATAAAGATCAGATAGACTTGCCGACACAGAAGGGATCAACTGGTTTGCCAACAGCAGGCCTAGCAAATTACCACCGGCCCAACCCACTAGCACCAATACCACCAACTCTAGTGTCAAAGCTTGAGCAAGTGTCCAACCAGAAACCCCAGTTTGACGCAAAAGACCGACAAGTGGTTGACGCTGAATCAGCGACAATGACATCGCTTGGTAGAAGATAAACAAACCAACAACGAATGATAGCATCCCCATCGCAGTTAGGTTCATATGAAAGGCTTTAGTCAACGACTCTAACTCTACCTTCGTGTTGCGAGATAGATTCATACCATTAGGCAGCATCGCTCGAAGCTTTTCGATTTTCTCGTCGGGCATGTTGGCACAAGCAATGATAGATAAACCGCTGCGTGCACCAAACTGACGTACCAGAGACATATCTGCCAAAATACGAGTACCACTGAGCAACGAGTTCTTGTCGACCAAAATAGGCCCAACTTTATCACCGTCAATCAGCTCTATGTGATCACCATCTTGCCAGTTCATGAACTCTGCAAGTTCTTCTCCAACTAACAGCGGATAAGGCGGTTTCATCAAAGCGAATGTCGAGACATCTCGCCAACTGACTTTGTCTTGCAGCGGTAGCAACGCGACTGGATCAACACCAATAATAGAAAAGCTCACACCGCTCTTGTCCGTTACTCGATAAGTGTCGAATGGCGCACATTCATGAAAGCCTTCACGACGCAGTTGGATGTAAAATCCTTGTGGGATCTTATTTGCGCTGTGCTTAGGTCGGATGCGATTTGGGAATGGGTTGGTAAATAGTCGCTCACCATGCTCATAGCTTTGCTGAGCATGTTTATTGATAGCTGTCACGCCGACCAATAGCGATACGCCTAGCGTTAAACCAAGCCAGACGAGAACAATTTGAAATGGGTAGCGTCGATAATGACCGAGTAGTGCCTTAACTACGGGCCATAACATGCAGCAGCCCCCCCTGAAGCTTGATGCAGCCATCGAGATGCTGAGCGACTTTCTCACTGTGTGTCACGAGCAACATCGTGCATTCTAGCTGGCGAGTCAAAGTCGTCAAAAGGCGCATAACCGCTTCAGCGTTTCTTTCATCAAGGCTACCGGTTGGCTCATCCGCTAATAGAAGCTTTGGCTCCATATACAGTGCACGAGCAATGGCTGCACGTTGTTGCTGACCACCCGACACTTCTTCTGGATAGCGACCAAGTAGAGGCATGAGATCCAGAGCCGATAAGATCTGACGCCAAAGTCCTTTATCTTCAGGCAGGCCTTTTAACTGACGGCAAAAACGAATGTTATCCGCAATATTAAGAGTCGGCAGTAAATTGTACTGCTGGAAAATATGTCCGATGTTATTACGTCGATAAGCTGTACGTTTCTTTTCAGAGTTCTCGTGCATGCCAAATTCAGGGAACTGAATCTCACCTGAATCGACGACATCAAGGCCAGCAATAAGGTTTAACAAGGTACTTTTACCAGAACCACTTTCGCCCATGAGTGCAACTTGGTCCCCTTGGTTCAAGGAGAGCTCTGCACCTTGAAGTACAGGATGGAATTCACCACCATCTATATACCCTTTGCACAGGTCCGAAAGTACTAGCATCAACCGACTCTTTTATCATTTAAAATTTGGACTGAGAATCTACACTAAAACCCTATTTTTCGAAAGTATTTTGATATCGATGTCACACTATATGCATATTCTTCGTACTCCTATATTGAAATCCCCTCATTTTCTATACCCTCAATCACTCAAGCATTAGATATATAAGTATCCATCAACCATAATTGTTTGAATTAAGTGGATTTAGTCGTAATCGGAAGGAAAACATGAAGAAAGTGGTACTCTTGGGAGCCTCAGGCTATATCGGCTCACAGCTCATCCCTCAACTGCTTGACCAAGGCTATCAAGTCACAGCGACAGCAAGAAACATCGACTATTTAAAAGCCCGTGTACCTAACCATCCTAACCTATCGATTGAATACCTAGACTTGTCGGATGCAGATAGAACCAAAAAGGTTATCGCTCACCATGACCTTGCCTACTTCCTTGTTCATGGGATGGCAGCTGGCCATGATTTTCTCGAATATGAACTGACCTTGGCCGACAATTTCCTTGCGGCGCTCGACCAGAGTAAAATTCAGCACGTCGTTTATCTAAGCGCACTTCAACCACAAACTGGCCACTCTGAACATTTACAAGCCAGAAAGAAGACCGGCGAGTTACTGCGCCGTTCAACAGTACCTATTACAGAACTACGGTCTGGCGTGGTCGTTGGCCCAGGCTCTGCCGCTTTCGAAATAATGCGAGACTTTGCATACAACCTGCCAGTATTGATCACGCCAAAGTGGGTCTACTCAAGATCGAATCCTATTGCATTAGAAAACCTCAACCATTACCTCCTCTCGTTGGCAGAAGCATCGCCTAGAGAACATGCCATTTACGAGGTGGGGGGGCCAGAAACACTGACCTATCGCGATCAATTCAAAGTCATCTGTCGCGCGATAAAAAAGCCATTTCGCCTTTGGTCTACCCCCTTATTAACGCCAAAAATGGCAGCAAACTGGTTAGGTGTAACAACCTCAGTTCCCTCTAATATAGGTGCCGCTTTGTTGGCAGGATTGGAACACGATTATGTTGCTGACTCATCTGAACTATTAAAACGTTTCCCGCAAGATCTGGTGCCTTATGAAGAGATGGTAACAAAAACCATTGCCCAAGAAGGAGACTTTGTACGCAGTGATGTATGGGGGTATGACCCACTCGCGCTTACCCGTTGGCAACCAGGATTTGGCTATTATGCAAAACAGGCCGGAGCAAAAATAAAAACTAAGGCAACAGCAGAAGAGCTGTGGCGGGTCGCACAGAAGATCGGTAGTCGTGAAGAGGGATACTTTTTTGCCAATATCTTATGGCGAACTCGAGAGTGGCTAGATATCTTCTTTGGCGGTGGTCGCCCTATTCGACGCTCTCCACCTGGGCCCGAACTTAAAGTTGGCGATTACATCGATTCATGGAAAGTAATTCGTTGTGAACCCAATGAGTTCTTATCACTGTTCTTCGGAATGAAAGGTCCAGGCCTTGGACGACTTGAGATAACGATTAAAGATCTAGGGGAAGAGCGAGAGCTCAGCATTGTTGCTTGGTGGCATCCAAAAGGCTTTCCTGGGTTACTTTATTGGTTTGCGATGATACCCGCTCACCTGTTTATCTTTAACGGTATGGTGAAAGCCATTGTCCAGAAAACCAAATAGCAACAAGCGGAATATTAAAGAGAGTAAGTTTTAATAAATATAACCAAAGCAAATGGGAGCTGCTTCATCAGCTCCCTTTCGCTTTTTAAGCTTATGTTATGACTATGACATCCCTACTCTTACGCTGTAAAGCTCAAAGGAATTTCAGCCAACTGCTCACCTTCATTCCCAGGGTAAACAATATACTCACCGTGGTATTTCACCACAGATTTGTAATCTGTCACCTTGTGAACCATAAAGCCTGCATCCGCTGCCATTTCGATAAAGCCAGCATGGTGGCCACGAACAAACCAATGCATCGGTTTCACTAGGTCTTCACCACCATCAAAGCACGAATCGCACTCATCAGCACACAGTGCCAATGAATTCATTCCTTCACTGAAAAACTGAATCTTACCGTGGCCAATGATTGGCTCTGCGGTTGAAACGTCCCACCCCGCAGCAAGCGCTTGATCAAGGAACTTCTCAATATCGCTATCTTTCAGTGGGCGAACTTCATCAGTTGGGAAAAAGCGCTTGTAATAAGCGTCAATGCGTTTAAAAAGCGAGTAGAGATCTGAATTATTGCCCTTAGAGCGGCCTTGCTTTTGCCAACGAGTTAGATCATTACCCACACAACGAGCATACTCTTGTTGCTTTAGGCTTTTAGTCACCCAGCGAACAAGGTAAAGGTTGTTACTCACTGGTGTATTAGCAACTTTGCCACCTTTGTGTGCCATCTCAAGATCGTTCAATGCATCATCAATCAATCTTTGAAGCTCAATACGATAATTACTCATTATGCTTTCTTTCCTAAAATCCAATAAAAGCCTGCTGAAAGTACAGCACACGCCGACATCGTCACCGTCATCGGCCAAACCGAGTCACTCGGCATAAATGAAACGACAGCACCGACAACCGAGCCAGTACCGAAGCGAAGTGTTCCTGCTAGTGATGATGCCGTACCCGCCATAGTTGGGTATGCACTTAGTAATAACGCCATCGAGTTACTACCGATAGTCGATAGTGTACCGATGAATAGCATGACAAATGGCACAATGCCCCACAAGCCAAGGTCGAAGATCCAGCTGAAGAACAACCCTAGACCAGCAATTAACTGAACAGTTAAACCAAAGCGTAGCATGCCATGCAGACCTACCTTTTTCACCACTCTGCCATTAATCGTCGTCATAATGATCATCGTGATAATGTTTAATCCAAACAGGTAACCAAACTGGTCTGGCGAGACACCGAAAATATCAATGTAAACAAACGACCCCGCAGTCAAGAATGCGAACATACCCGCAAATGAGAATGCCCCGGAAAGAACCAAACCAACCGCAACTGGGTTCATACACAGACTCACATAGTTTTTAATCGTCGTTCTGAAACGCAATGGCTGACGTTTCTCTACCGGTAAAGTTTCTGGAATTTTCCATAACACGGCTGCAATAACTACAGCGGCAAAGATCGCCAGTACCCAAAAGATTGAACGCCACCCAAACCATAGTGCCAAGTGACCGCCGATAAGTGGTGCTACCAAGGGAGCAAGGGTAATTACCAACGTGATAAATGACATCGTTCGCGCAAAGTCTTCACGGTCAAACATGTCTCGCACTACCGCTTGAATAACCACTGCAGCAGCCGCGCCCGCAAAGCCTTGAGCCGTTCGCACATAGGTGAGCGCATCAATACCAGTGGTGGTTGCGCTGACCATAGCCGCGATACCAAACAGAAAGACACCGGTTAATAATACAGGTCTACGACCGAAGCTATCAGCCAAAGGACCATGTAATAACTGTCCCAATGCAAAACCAGCGGTATAAGCAGTCAAAGTGATCTGGACAGCACCAGCCTCAACACCAAGGTCGCGAGCGATCGTTGGCATGGCTGGTAAATACATATCAATAGCTAAAGGTGTAAGCGAACCGATCGCACCTAGCACAAGAAAGAGCACAAAGCTCAATTGAGGCGTTTCTGGTTTAGCGGTTGTGTTCATAACACTCCAAGTAACCTGAATAAGGGCCTAAAGAAAATACAAGAGCCCAAGCGAAAAGCGAGCGGCATCCACCGCAATAAATAGAGCCACCATTCCGTCAGTAGCTCACAGAGAGGCCAATATGGCCTTATTGAATCTTAGAAGGGCTCAAGAGATTGCCCTGAGTAGAGGCTTGTTGAGAACCTCAATAAAAAGGAAACGTAGAAACGCTATTTATTTCCAAACAGACTGTACTTCTTCTTCGGTTAAGTAGCGATATTCGCCCAGTTCAAGCGATTCATCCATTTCGATCTCACCGATCATTTCACGGTGAAGATGCTCAACTTTATTACCTAGTGCAGCAAACATTCGTTTCACCTGATGGTACTTGCCTTCATAAATCGTCAGCAGTACTTCTCTTTCTGCACGCACTTCAAGTTCAGCAGGGAGAGTAAGCCCCGTTTCACTTTTCAGTTGAATACCTTGTTTGAACTTCTCGACATAATCTGCTTCAACCGGATCAACCAGCCATACTCGGTACGTTTTTGCACATTTATGCTTTGGTGAGGTAATACGGTGAGACCACTGGCCATCATCAGTAATGAGCACTAAGCCAGTCGTATCGACGTCCAGGCGACCAGCAAAATGCAATTTGTCTTGCTTTACTTCGTCGAGCAATTCAAAAGCTGTCCGATTAGAACCATCTTCATGTGAACAAACAAAACCCTCTGGTTTATACAGCATGATGTAACGTGGACCATGAACTTTGAGCTCTCTATCTTGCCACTCCACAACACACTCGTCAGTGACCTTAGTTGCACCACTTTTTACCATTACCTCATTTACGGTAACAGTTTTTGATTTTAATATTTGAGTCGCTTCTCTACGGGTTACACCAAGTGCATCGCACAAAAATTTATCTAAACGCATGAATACCTCGACTAATTCAAGCCGGATATTATATGCTTGTTTGCTGCATTAGTTGAGCGTAAATCCACATTATTTTCTTGTATGTATACCCTTCGTCCCTATCAAGCTGATTCTGTTAAAGCCGTTGTTCATTATTTCCGCAAAAACTCGACCCCAGCGGTCATTGTTTTGCCGACTGGCGCAGGAAAAAGCTTAGTTATCGCTGAACTCGCTCGATTAGCCAAAGGGCGAGTATTAGTCTTGGCGCACGTTAAAGAGCTAGTGGAACAAAACCACGCAAAATATGAAGGCTATGGGCTGAAAGGGTCAATCTTTTCTGCGGGCTTGGGCCGTAAAGAAACCGACCAACAAGTGGTGTTCGCTTCCGTCCAATCAGTAGTCAGAAATCTCGATGCCTTTGCTAATCAGTTTTCACTCTTGGTCATCGATGAATGTCACCGAGTACCTGAGCAAAAAAACAGTGCCTATCAGAAGGTGATTCAACACCTCAGTGACATCAATCCAGGAATTAAGGTGTTGGGGTTAACCGCTACACCATATCGCTTGGGAATGGGCTGGATTTACCAATATCATACCCGTGGACAGGTACGCACTGACGAGCCGCGCTTCTTCCGAGACTGCATCTTCGAGTTGCCGATTCGCTACTTGCTTGATGAAGAGTTCCTGACACCCGCCAGAATTGTCGATGCTCCAGTACTGAGCTACGACTTTTCTCAGCTAAAACCCGCAAACACCGGTCGCTATAAAGAATCCGACCTAGATTTAGTGATCGAACAATCCAAACGTGCAACGCCACAAATTGTTGATCAAATCACTCAGCTTAGCTCAGACAAACTGGGCGTGATGATATTTGCTGCGACGGTACGTCACGCACAAGAGATCCAATCTTTACTCCCAGCTGAACATACTCAACTGGTGATCGGTGATACACCGACTTTAGAGCGCGATGCCATTATCAATGATTTCAAGCAGCGTAAGACCAAATACCTGGTTAACGTTTCAGTGCTCACCACCGGCTTTGATGCTCCGCATGTCGATTTAATTGCTATTCTTCGTCCAACGGAGTCGATTAGCCTCTACCAACAAATTGTTGGCCGCGGTTTGAGATTATCTGAAGGCAAAACAGAATGCTTGGTACTCGATTACGCAGGTAACAGCTATGACCTTTACCAACCTGAAGTAGGTGACCCAAAACCGGATTCCACCAGCGAGATTATTACCATTCCCTGCCCCGCATGTGGCTTCAACAACAACTTCTGGGGCAAGCTTGACGCAAACGGCTTTTTGATCGAACACTACGGTCGCAAGTGCCAAGGCTTCTTCACTGATGAAGACACAGGTGAACGTGAGCACTGCAACTATCGATTCAGAGCAAAATATTGCGGTGAATGCGGTGCCGATAACGACATCGCTGCACGTATCTGTCATGAGTGTGATGCCACGCTTGTCGATCCGGATAAAAAGCTGAAAGAAGCACTCAACCTCAAAGATGCATTAGTATTTGAGTGTTTGGAAATGAACTTCCAATCTCAGAAAGACAGCAAAGGCAACTTCCAACTCAAGATCTCTTATGTCGGTGAAAACCAAGCACAAGTTCATGAATTTTGGTTAATGAATACCAAGGCGCAGAAAAAACGCTTCAAGGATCAATTCGTGCGCCCTCACTTAGCCGACCGTCACCGTCCATATGAAGAACTTACGCCAAACAAAGTGGTCAATAATCAACATAGATTTCGCCCACCTCAATTCGTAATCGCAAGAAAATCAGGCCGCTTCTGGAATTTGCGTGACAAGATCTTTGAAGATGAACTCAAATAAACACATCACACCTCTCGCTGATTTGTTTCTTTGCGCCATTCACTTCCTATTCATCTTTGTTTACATATACTGGTTCTAATAGATTCATCTACTGTTTTAGGAGCGAATGCTGATGAGAATTCAAACGCTTACAACCTCTGCTTTGCTAATGCTCTGTAGCTTGGGAATGAGTAGCTATAGCTATGCCAAGAGTGGTCATGAACATAAAGACGGCCATGCACTTGTACAGGACGCTTATAAAGCCGGAACGGATGTTGAGTTTGAAGAGGATCAAGATGATGTCTATCGAGCAGTCCAAGCGGGTCTGATTCAACCTTTTTCAGCACTCTATTCTACGGTAGAAAATGAGCTTAATGGTCGCATAATCAAAGTCGAGCTTGAAGAGGACGACGATGAATGGGTTTATGAACTAAAGTTGATACATGAGAGTAACGTGATTAAAGTGGAGTACGATGCCAAAACCCTTGAAATGCTTGAAATTAAAGGGCGTAATCTCATGAATGTCATCAAAGCTCCTCAATAAGCTCGAAGCCTACTTTAAAGCAAACCACTAGACTCAAAATTACATAAAAAAGGTCAGATCCCCCATGAAAATACTTGTTGTAGAAGATGATACGCGCCTAGGTGAACAGATCATTGAAGCCCTTGAAGGCAATGAATGGGTGCCAGAGCTATCAACCGACGGTATCGACGCGCTCTACCGCGCAACTTCTGAAGACTGGGATGCAATTGTACTTGATCTTGGCTTACCAAAAATCGATGGCCTGACCGTTCTTAAAGGCATTCGAGACGAGAATATCAATACGCCTGTTATTATTCTTAGCGCACGTGACACCCTGACTCAACGAGTTGAGGGCCTCAATGCAGGTGCTGATGATTATCTAACTAAACCATTCGATACTGTCGAGTTGATTGCTCGTCTACGAGCTCAATTACGTCGTGCTTCGGGTAATGCATCACCAATCATGACCATGGGTGATTTAAGCTTAGACACGCGCTCTTCAAAGGTTCTATGGCAAGGGCAAGCCGTAAGCTTAACGGCATTAGAATATAAAGTCGTTGCTTACTTTATGCATAATTCGGAGAAGGTCATCTCTCGTACCGAACTCGTCGAGCATATTTATAAACAAGACTTTGACCGAGACTCAAATACCGTAGAAGTGTTCATTGGACGTATTCGTAAGAAAATCTCTCCTCAAATCATCAAAACCGTTCGCGGCTTAGGCTACCAACTGAACGCAAATTGATGGTGGGTGTTTCATGAAAGCAAAACTTGCCTACCTAACCCAGCGCGCTAAGAACTTAGTGCGTTGGGGAAAGAAAAACACCAGCCTTAAAGCCCGCTTGTTACTTGCCGCGGCGCTTTGGTTAAGTGCTATGATCCTCGCAGCCGGCGTGATTATACCAACCCTAATCCATCAATACCTCGTCGATGATGCAAAGATTCAACTCACTCATGCGCTTGACGAATTATCTGCCAATATTGAGGTTGATAACGATGGCAATCTTATCTTAGATGGAAGACTGTCCGATCCTCGCTTTCAGCGCCCATACAGTGGACTTTATTGGAGCGTAATGACAGAAGACCAGTCTCTTCGCTCTCGCTCTTTGTGGGACAAGCAGATTGACGTCAAAAACAAAGGCCGTCATGCCAATGGACCAAACAAAGAAAAACTGATTACAGTCTATCGCACCCTTTACCTTCCAGAACTTAATGAGCCTGTATTCGCCATTGTCGGTGTCGATGAAGACCCTGTCGAAGAAGCGTTGCAAAGTATCATTGGACAACTTTGGATTATCTTGATCTTACTGTTCATTGGCGTGTTGATATTGATAGGTGCACAAGTTACGTGGTCACTTAGGCCGCTTAACGATATGCAGAAAGAATTGGTCGATCTTCGTAATGGTGAGGCCGACTCGCTCAATGCTAATTACCCAAAAGAGATTGCCCCAGTCATCCACGACCTCAACGCCCTACTCTTCCACTATCAAGAATTGCTAGATAGAGCACGCAATCATGCAGGTAACCTCTCGCACGCGCTTAAAACACCTTTATCTGTCGTTAAGAATGATATTCGTCAACTTCCCGAGGAGTATCAAAGCCAGCTACTGATCCCGATTGAACAAATCCAAGGTCATATTGATTACCACCTAGGACGTGCTCGCATGGCCGGTGCCCGTAATATTCTCTCAGTAAAGTCCAATCCCAGTGATCGAGTTGATTTCATCTCTATCGCTTTCGACAAGGTCTTTGCTGAACGAGAAATTTTACTTATCAATGAAATTGACCCTGAATTGAATGTCGCAGTTGAAGAGGTCGATCTCGACGAGATGGTTGGCAACTTAATGGAGAACGCCTACAAATGGGCAAGAAGTACTATTCGAATTCATTCAGAGATTATCGAAGACACAATCCAGATCACCATTGAAGATAACGGCCCAGGCATACCAGAGGAAGACCGTAAACAAGCACTCAAGCGTGGCGTTAGGTTAGACGAAACCACCCCTGGCACCGGCCTTGGTCTCAATATCGTCAATGAAATGGCTCATAGCTACCGTGGTAGCCTTTCCCTTGATGAGAGTTCAATGGGCGGCTTAAAAACCACATTGACACTCAAAGTCGCGACGTAATCTTAATTAACCTAGCTACATCTGATCTCACACACAGCCGCTCACTGATAGCGGCTGTCTTTTTCAAATCAAAACTACACTCCTATCACTCCTTTTGAGCATTTTGCGAGTTCCATGAAAAATAGATTCTCCTTCCAATCAGACTGAAATCACTAAACCTGACCAATTTTCGCGCAAAACACTTGTATACCTAATCAACAAGTCATATGCTTAACCCAGCAACTGACCGACCGGTCAGTCAAAAGGAAATATAGAAGTAAAAAGAAACTAAGGTGTCGTTATGTCTATGAACAAAACCTCAGCTGAAAGACTAGAAAGTATATTTGCTGTCCAAAAAAGCTACTTCGCTCAAAACACAAGCCCAACTATTGAGCAACGTAAGGCTGATCTTACAAAGTTGAAAGCCCTGATCTTAGACTATAAAGACCAGATCATTGCTGCTGCATCAGAAGATTTCGGTCACCGAGCGCAAAATGACACGTTGATTGCTGATATTGGTCCATCTCTACAGTTTGTGAATTACAGCCTCAAAAACCTTAAATCTTGGATGAAACCCTCTAAGCGTCATGCGGGCTTGATGCTCACGCCAGCTAAAGTTGAGGTTCATTATCAACCTAAGGGCGTTATAGGAATTATCGTCCCGTGGAATTTTCCTATCGGCTTAGCGCTTGTACCACTGATCACGGCAATCTCCGCAGGTAATACCGCAATGCTCAAGATGTCTGAGTTCACCCCAGCGGTTAATCGAGTTCTACGAGAAATGCTGGCAAAAGGGTTTGAAGAGAAGCAAGTTTCTATCATTGAAGGCGAAGTTGAAATTGCATCACGATTCAGCGAACTCTCATTCGACCACATAGTATTCACGGGGTCGACTATGGTCGGTAAGCATGTGATGAAAGCGGCTTCAAAAAATCTTACCCCAGTGACCTTAGAGTTGGGTGGTAAGTCCCCTACTGTCATAGACCCTGATTTCGATATCACTGACGCGGTAGAGCGTATTCTTTACTCAAAGAGCCTTAACGCCGGTCAAATATGTGTCGCACCTGATTATGTTCTGCTGCCAAGAAACAAGGTCAACGAATTTATTCAAGCTTACAAAGCTTACTTTAAGAAGTTATACCCACAAGGATTGGCAAGTAAAGACTACTCATCGGTGATCAATCAACGCCAATACGCTCGTTTGAAGTCTGTTGTTGAAGACGCAAAAGCAAAAGGTGCACAAATCCATACAATAGATTCAACCAGCTTTGATGATGCCCAGCATCGAATGACACCACACATCATCACGGACACGACTGAGGATATGTTAGTACTACAAGAAGAGCTGTTCGGACCCGTGCTGCCTGTCATACCCTACGACGACATCAGCGATGCGCTTGAGTACATCAACGCACGCCCAAGACCATTAGCGCTGTACTTGATGAGTCACAACTCAACAATTCAAAATAGCGTTATTCACCAAACGCATTCTGGCGGTGTGTGTATCAACGACTCTCTGGTTCATGTGGCAGCAGAAGATGCACCATTTGGGGGGATCGGACCATCTGGTACGGGTCACTATCATGGTGAGGAAGGTTTTAAATCACTCAGTCACGCGAAAACCGTTCTCACCAGAGGTAAATATAATTTCACTAAGCTGATGCACCCTCCTTATAATGGTTTCATTAAACGTATGGTATTGAAAGTGATGACAAAATGATGACAAAGAAAGAGCAGATATTACAGTCCGCTTTAGAGCTCATTTCGGAACAAGGCATAGAAAGCACTTCTACCGCGCAAATTGCCAAGGCGGCAGGTGTCGCTAAAGGGACATTGTTTCATCATTTTGAAAATAAATCTCAGCTGATAGATGATCTGTTTAAACACCTTAAACAGCAACTCTACAATAGCATGGGAGAAACCCAAGCGGCTGAACCTGAAGGATTACATCAAAAGATGAACGCAAGTTGGAACGCCACTATGGCTTGGGCACTCAGTCATCCAACGGAGATGCGCTTCCTTACTCAAATCCATTTCCACCCGGCAAGCGACAACCGCAGAGCGTTGGCGTCCAAAATGTTCGCCAACGTTGATGACTCAGTTCGCTTAGGGCAAGAGGCAGGAGTCTTAACTGAAGTCCCGCTAGAACTGGTTCACCAATTTACCCACAGCCATTTCTTGGCGTGCGCCTCTTGGTTGATTGAAGAGGGTTCATCTCTTGAGCATGAACTCAGCCTCTACATTGAACAAGGCTTTGAGATGTACTGGCGAGCTATTGGTGGTCGGTAAACATTAGGACAAAGGAGGCGAGCGCCTCCTTTACTCTACGCTTAGTTAATCATCAAAGGGGACTTGATTAAGCTGCCACATTTCTAACGTATTAACTGCATTGCTACACTGACCAAACAATATTTGATACTTAGGTGTATAACTCTCACCTAAATAAGTGGTTCTAATCAATTCGTTGGTTTTCATATCCACTTGGGTCACAACCCTTCCCTTAAAGTTATGAAAAATGGCAAACTGCTCACTCTGATAAACTAACTGCTCTGGATAGAAAAGAAAGGTGTCGGCGGTTTCTTTGAGGTTGCAGTTCAAAGGTTTAGAAAAAGCCGGTAATGAGAATGAAGCAATAAGGAGTGTCAGCGAAACCAAGGTAATCTTAACCATATGATATCCCTTCAATGATTGAGCCTTAGTTAAGTATATGTATAATTTTGTCTTTTAGCGCAGTACGGCAAGGAACAATTAAAAATGACCGAATTAGTTATCATGGATGGCGGGATGGGAAGAGAGCTCGAACGGGTCGGAGCACCATTCTCACAACCGCTATGGAGTGCTCAAGCACTCATCGAATCGCCACAACATGTACTGCAAGCTCATGAAAACTTTATCCATTCAGGTGCCGAGTTGATTATTACCAACAGCTACGCCTGTGTGCCTTTCCATTTAGGTCGTGACTTATACCAATCGCGCGGAACAGAGCTGGCCTCACTGTCAGGAAAGCTCGCAAAGCAAGCAAAGCTCAATATGAATACTAGCGTTAATGTATCTGGCTCTCTACCACCACCTTTTGGTAGCTACCGTCCCGATCTATTCCTACCAGATGAAGCTGAATCTATTTACACAGAGTTAATGAAGGCTCAAGAGCCATATGTCGACTCTTGGATCGTAGAAACACTCTCCAGCGTTGTTGAGTTTGAAATAGCCCATAAAGTGCTTAATAGCAGTGATAAGCCTCGTTATTACGCTTTTACTCTATCTGATAAGCTAAATGAGCAGCCTACCCTACGTTCTGGTGAGTCAGTTCGTCAAGCGATTACTAAAGCTTGTGAACTCGGGGCAGATGCGGTTCTATTTAACTGCTCTGTGCCAGAGGTGATGGAACAAGCGCTAGCCGATTCGAATGAAATCATGAACAGGTGCAGTGTCTCAATGACACTTGGTGCTTACGCCAATAGCTTTAGCGCCATCCAGTCGGATCATGAGGCTAACGATACGCTGCAAGCTATGCGCCCACTCTCACCACTCGAATATCTAGCTTTTGCCCAGCGTTGGTATGAAGCCGGAGCTCGTATCATTGGAGGCTGCTGTGGCATTGGCCCAGAGCACATTGAAGAGTTAGCTAAGTGGAAAAGCAACCTCAGTCAATAACCGCTAATCACATGTCCCAAGTACAACAAAGGTCAGCGACTTGCTGACCTTTTGAATTTCTACCGTTATCGCTTTGGGCGATTATAGGAAGTGCAGAGAGGCGTTGATTGCGAACGTCTTGATGTCTTCGTCAAGCTTCGTTTTGAATATGTTGTAGCTTGCACCCACAGACAGTGGACCAAATACAAAGTACTCAGCACCAATGCCGTACATCATTTCAAAGTCGTCTTCTTTACCAAAAGATGTATCAAAATTGTAGCTGTGAACACCACCACGCGCGTACACATGCAGTGGACCAAAGTCGATGCTCGGTTTAGCTGCGAAGTAAACTGAATCACCATCGATTTCAAGGCCTGGACCGAAATCAATCTTACCGTGGTTTTGATAACCCGCTTCTAGGCCGATGAAAGGAAGGATGCCCGTACCAATGTGTACACCGTAGCTGCTATCAGTCTCACCACCAAAGTCCGCTTGACCAGCATTAACGCCACCGTAAATCCAAGAATCAGCAGAAGCCGTTGCAGATGCACCGATCAGAGCTAGCGCTAATAGTGTTTTTTTCATAATAGTTTCTCTACTTTCTCTGGCAGAAGTTGCTGCGGCAAACAACTGCCATCCTTTGTCATTAAATTTAAACTTACCTGTAAAAAGCAATAACTATGCCTAACAAGCATCAATTGCGTTTTTAATTCGCTTATCAGATACCGGATATGGTGTGCCAAGCTGCTGTGCAAAGTAGCTCACTCGTAGCTCTTCGAGCATCCAACGAACTTCTTTAACATTGTCTGGGACTTCCATTCCTTTTGGAATCTTATTTAGCAATTCTTTGTAATCGTTCGTAACTGACTCTACTTTCAGCATGTGTAGGCGATCTTTATTTGGGTCGATAGGCAGCTTCTCCATTCGACGCTCGATCGCCCGCATGTAGCGCAAAATGTCAGGCAGGCGCTTCCAACCACACTCGGTTGCAAACCCTCTAAAGATAAGACTTTCGATTTGCGCTTTTATGTCAGACAACGCAAATGCCATAGTAAAGTCGATCTTACCTTTGAGCTTCTTATTGATATTGAATGCTGTGGTCAGGATAGTCTCAACCTGCTTCGCAATGTCCACAACGGCATCATTGAGCTCTGCTCGAACATGTTCTTTGAGCCCTTCAAATTGCTCTGACTCCCACACAATACCGCCCTTCTCTTCGATAAGCTTATCGATAGCACAAGCGATACAGTCATCAATCAGGTCTAATACTTTACCGTAAGGATTAAAGTACAAGCCCAACTTCGACTTGTTGGGTAGATTTGAGTGCAAATACTTAATTGGGGACGGCACGTTAAGAAGAATCAGACGACGCTGACCCGCCTTCATTGCCGCGACCTGCTCTTGCTCAGTTTCGTACAGTTTGATCTCTACACTATCTTTGGCATCAACGATTGCTGGATACGCTTTAACGTCGTAACCACCGCGCTTTTGTGAGTAGACTTTCGGCAACTCACCAAAGCTCCAAGTGTGCAAACCTTGTTGCTCAATATCATCATCAGCAACCTTAGACAGGGTCTCTTGCACCTTCTCTTTTAAGCTATCTTTAAGATCGTACAAGTCACGATTCTCTTTCAGCTTGCGATTACGATGATCTACCGCACGGAACGTCACTTTAAGATGGTCTGGCACCTGAGCTAGATTCCAATCTTCACGCAGTACCTCAACCCCCGTCATTCGACGTAGTTCCTTCTCAAGCGAATCCAACAGCGGCATTTCCATTGGCGTTGCACGTGCTAGGAAGGCTTCTGCATAATTTGGTGCAGGAACAAAGTTTTTACGAATCGTCTTAGGCAGTGACTTAATCAGGCTAACGACTAACTCATGGCGAAGGCCAGGAATCTGCCAATCAAAGCCTGCTGGCTCTACCTGATTTAAGATTGGTAATGGCAGATGAACTGTCACACCATCATTGTCTTCTCCTGGCTCAAATTGATAGCTCAGCTTTAGCTTCAAACCACTTTGGTGCCAGAAGTTCGGGTAATCGAGGTCAGTGACATGGCTAGCATCTCCTTTGAACAGCATCTCTTTTTCAAAGTTCAGCAGCTCTTTGTTCTCTTGCGATGCCTTCTTCCACCATGTATCAAAGTGCTTACCAGAAACGACCTCAGTTCCTACACGCTGATCGTAAAAATCAAACAACTCATCATCATCGACCAATATGTCACGGCGACGAGACTTGTGCTCTAGCTCTTCAACTTCTTGCAGAAGCTTTCGGTTTTGCTTAAAGAAAGCGTGCTTGGTTTCCCACTCACCTTCAACCAAAGCGCTGCGCACAAAAATCTCACGGCTCACTACTGAGTCAATACTTCCGTAGTTGACTAAACGCTTAGGAATAATCGGCACACCGTAAAGCGTGACTTTCTCATGCGCCATTACCGCAGCGCGTTTCTTCGACCAATGCGGTTCGCTGTAACTACGCTTAATTAAGTGCTTCGCCAGTGGTTCGATCCATTCAGGCTGAATCTTAGCGATGATACGACCCCAAAGTTTCGAGGTTTCCACCAACTCAGCCGACATGATCCACTTAGGCTGCTTCTTGAATAGACCTGACGCAGGGAAGATATGGAAGCGTGCATTACGCGCACCTTGGTATTCACTCTTCTCTTGGTCCTTCATACCAATATGCGACAATAAGCCAACTAGGATTGCCGAGTGAACGCCTTGGTAAGAAGCTGGCTCATCATTCAGTTTAAAATCCATCTCACGCATCGATTGGTGAATCTGGAAATAAACATCTTGCCATTCACGAACGCGCAAGTAGTTCAGGTAGTCTTGCTTGCACTGTTTACGGAACTGATTGCCAGAAAGCTTCTTCTGTTGCTTCTGGATGTAATCCCATAGATTTACAAACGTTAGGAAATCCGACTCTTCATGGAAGAATCGTTTGTGTTTATCATCCGAAGATTGTTGCTTGTCACTTGGACGCTCACGCGGGTCTTGAATCGACAACGCAGAGGCAATGATCATCAGCTCTTTAGTCGCACCATATTTTGGTGACTCAAGAACCATACGGGCGAGACGCGGATCGATAGGTAGACGCGCAAGTTGACGACCGATACTCGTCAGACGCTTCTTCGGATCTTTGATATCTGAATTGATCGCACCCAATTCTTCCAGCAGGCGCACACCATCTTGGATATTGCGTTTATCTGGTGCTTCTACAAACGGGAACGCTTGGATATCACCAAGGCCCAATGCCGTCATCTGCAAGATAACCGACGCTAGGTTGGTACGCAGGATTTCTGGATCGGTAAACTCAGGGCGTGACTCAAAGTCTTCCTCAGAGTAAAGACGAATACAGATCCCCTCTTCCACACGGCCACAACGACCTTTACGTTGATTAGCACTCGCTTGAGAAACGGGCTCAATCGGCAGGCGTTGAACCTTGGTTCGGTAGCTGTAACGACTGATACGCGCTGTACCTGGGTCGATGACGTACTTAATACCAGGAACCGTCAGCGAGGTTTCTGCTACGTTAGTTGCCAATACAATGCGACGGCCTGCATGGGGTTGGAAGATCTTATTTTGTTCACCTGCTGACAAACGAGCGTACAGAGGCACTATCTCGGTATCACGCAAATTACGTTTACCCAGTGCATCTGCCGTATCACGGATCTCTCGCTCACCATTCATAAAGATCAGAATATCGCCCAGACCTTCATCGCACAGTTCATCGACGGCTTCGAAGATGCCTTCAAGTTGATCGCGGTCGACATCATCATCACCACGAAGGGGGCGATATCGGGTTTCAACAGGATAGGTACGGCCTGATACTTCAATGATTGGAGCATCACTAAAGTGTTTAGAAAATCGCTCTGGGTCAATCGTTGCCGACGTGATGATCACTTTAAGATCAGGGCGGCGTGGCAACAGCTCTTTTAGGTAACCCAGGATAAAGTCGATATTCAGGCTGCGCTCGTGCGCCTCATCGATAATGATGGTGTCGTATTGATTTAGAAAACGGTCATGCTGAATCTCAGCCAGTAAGATACCGTCTGTCATCAATTTCACTTGGGTGTTTTCAGAGATCTGATCGTTGAATCGAACCTTATAGCCTACAAACTCACCGAGCTTGGTTTCCATCTCTTCCGCAATGCGGTTTGAAACCGAGCGAGCCGCTAGACGACGCGGTTGAGTGTGACCAATCAAGCCATATTTGCCGCGTCCAAGTTCAGCACATATTTTAGGTAGCTGTGTCGTTTTACCTGAACCCGTTTCACCTGCGACGATAACCACTTGGTTTTCTTCAATCGCTTTCGCAATATCGTCTCTTTTCTGACTTACAGGCAGGATTTCTGGGTATTCAATGGTTGGTGATGCAGCGGCGCGCTGCTCTGCTTCCATCATTGATTTTGCAATGTCTAATGCAATTTCATCAAACACGGCATTGCGGGAAGCATCTTTTTTGATTCGGCTCGCACCACTAATTCGTTTGTTTAAACGAAAACGGTCTCGAAGCATACAAGAGTTCAACGCTTTGCGAAGTGATTTGGCATTGTTCGCTTGTGCTGGTTGCTCTTGATTTGATTGTTTATTTTCTGGCTGTGACGAGGTCAAAGCGTTTCCTATTTTTCTTCTTTCAAAACTGGCGGGATTGTAACACAGTACTCGAACTAAAATGATAGTTACACTTAAGTAAAAACCCCGATAAATCATTATCGGGGTTCTTAGTCTTACAGTTTAAACTTACATGAAATGCGGGTACTAAAACTCATACTGGAAGTAAATTGAGTTGTAGTTACTTCCGCCTTTAATACGACCGTATTGCGAGGCTTTTTCAAAGATTGCACTGCGGTGATGGACGGTGTAACCCAACCACATCCCTTTCCAATCACTGTTGTTAAACACATCACCGATGTTGATATCGAAAGAGAAATCAAGATAGTTCAATAACTTACTTGCACTATCGTACTCCTTTTCGTTCACAATTTCGTTCTCTTCAATAAAGGTGACGTTATCTATATATGATAAGCCTTCAGCCACACCGAAGCGCCAACGTACAGGCCATGTGAAAGTGTAATACGCTTTAATGGCACCAATGTATTCAGTACTGCTACTTTGAACATCAGACGACCAATGGTGTGCGATACCTGGAGTTAAGTAGATATCTAGAGGCAATCCAAACAGTTCATCCGTCAGTGGATGACCATAAAAGAACGACGTCATCTGACCGTTATTGGGATCTTTCTCAGTGTTAAACTTCATAATATCTCCGAGGTTGGACGGCGTCGCCCAACCATGCGCAATTCGAAGATAAGGTTTATTGCGTAAGTCAGATTTGCGAGGTTTACCTTTTTCATTGAAGAAACCGAAACCTAAGAAGGCCTCGCCTTGGAAGCGTTCATCCACAACCGAGCTTTGATAAGCATTGTTGTCTAATACAGTAACGCCCAATCCCCCTAATAAGTATAAGTTCGACACCACGTGATACTTGGCATCAATGGAGGCTTTGAGATCAGCACCTGCACCAATATCTTCCACACCCAAGCCGTAATACAGAGAGTTAAAGTCTGCATCCTTATACCGAAGCGTCACCGAAGGTTCTAGCTCAAGAGCCCCCTCATCAAACTTCTGCCCCCAACGCAGATTGGCGTGAAAATTGAAATCATCATCGGACATAAATTCGCTATCAATATACCAAGTATCTTCAGGTTGGTAACGCAACTGGAAACCAAAATCTGCAGTATCCCCTTCAATCGCATTTTGCTCTTCTTTTGGAACATCGATGAATCGCATTCGAAGAAGCGTACTCAAACGAAAGTCAGACTCTTCCTCATTGAATAAGTACACCCCAGCTTCCGTCCCCTCTGCATAAAGATACTCATTCTCAAAATAGATCATCGGGATGAAGGTGCTGACGTTATCATCACCTTGAGTAAACTGATATGGGATACTGGCGGAGCGCATAACACCAGCGATACCCCACTCCTGCTCAGAATTTTCAGCGTAAGTAGGTAATGCTAGACAGGCTGCGGACAATCCACTTATCATTGAAGCCCTAAAAGCTGGTTGAAAACTAAATTTATTAATCATTCACTGGCGCCCACTGACAAATAGTTGCTTTAATAATTGTACACTCTTGATTTTGGCAAGAATTCCTTATTATTCAATCAACTTATTCTTTTTTGTTTATATATCTTAATTGGTTAGCATCGAAAAAACGTGAAAGCATCCAATCTACGTAACGTTCTTGCTCAAATCCCAGAAGGAATCGACCCTGACGTCGTCACGGGGGAAGAATGGCTTCCAGAGCAACTCATCAATGCCTCTTTTGCAAATGGCGTCGTTCAACTTGAGTTTGACAATGCACCAGTAGAAGGTTCTGGTGAAGAAGAAGGTCGTGGGTTTGTTGAGCACGAGATATCTTTGATTCGCTCTAAGTTCGAACAGCTTCTTGATGAAGATATTTCTACCAACATGAAAGCCGATGCAATCCTCGCTTTGCTGCTCATTGCTCACGAACATTCGAGTGCGGAGTTTATCGAACTCCTCAATGAGGAAACAGAGCTAGACGGTTAGCTCTGTGTCAATTGACTGCTTTATAACGCGCTAAGCCCCTGCCAAATCGCAGTCGTACCACTTGCAAGACAAAGAACCAACGCACTATAACGAATCCCTTTGCTCGAAACTCTATGTACCACTTTTTGTGCAATAACGTAACCCAACCATGCCGCTGGAATCAGTGGCAAGGTGATCACTAGGTGTGACCAAGTGAAGAAACCAATTGGGATCTGCACAATCAGAGAAATAATCGAGCTAAATACAAAGAATGCAGACAAATTACCACGCAACGAGTTAGCTTCTTGATGTTGGAGAAGAAGTGCCATTGGCGGGCCACCAATGCTCGAACTCGTTCCCATAAATCCGGAGAGAAAACCCGCTGTAAACATACGGTTTGGGTTTGGTTCGAGCTTAACAGGCAGTAAACTGACCAACACCGCAATCAACACCATTCCACCAAGCCACAACGATAATGTACTTACCGACACCCACATTAATAGCGCACCACCAGCAATAGAACCTGGTATACGACCATAAAGCGCCATTTTTAAGCCGCCAATGGAAACTTCACTGCGCAGTTTTCTCGCGTTGAGTAAAGAAATAAATAAGGCTACCAAGCAAATAGGAGCAGGGACGTATTCAGGAGAAAGTTGAAAAAGCAGTGGCGCTGCAACGATAGCTAAGCCAAAACCGATAGCGGTTTGTACAAAAGAGCCAAGAAAAATCAGCCCCATAGCAGCGAGAGATGTAAAGGAAAGGAGTTCCAATTTATGGTCCTATCAGCAAGTAAAGATTGGTAAAGAACAAGAAAGATGCTTGTGATCTGTGACAAGCGACACTATGTTTAGGGTCTATTTGCCTTTCGCGGTTAAATTTTGTTCGAGACAAAATCGTTTTAGGCGCGGCAAGGAGTCTGTAGCCTAGCATTCTAAGCAAATACTCCTTAACAAAGCATCAAACGATTTTAGCCGAACCCTTTGGGCAGCGTTTGTGCTTCATTTCTACTGCGTTATCGGCTTCTCATGTAGGCCAGCTACACATCAAAGCCTCTGCCTTGTAGAAATCTCCCACAAACAGCTGCAAAAATCAGCTCGAAAGATAAACAGGCCCTATTTTAACACGATACAAATTAATGAGATATCAACATGTTTAACGCAATCACTTCCCTTTTTAAGGAATTACTTGAAGGTAAAGACCTCAGCTCAAATCAGGGCGTATCCCCCAATCTCGCTATCGCTTGTTTACTCAGTGAGGTGGCGGCAGCAGACCACCAAGTAGATGATGAGGAAAAAGAAGCGAAAATACATCTACTTCAACGCTTGCTCGGTTTAAATGAAGAAGAGACCAAAACTTTGCTTACTCAAGCAACGCAACAGATATCTCAATCTGCGTCACTTTATGACTTTACCTCAAGCCTTCGCGAACTAAGCCAAGAAACCCGCTTTGACCTTATCAAGGCGATGTGGGAAATCGCTCATGCCGATGGTGACATTGATCCTATGGAAGATGCAGTAATACGAAAAACTGCTGAGCTGCTCTACGTTGATCACAGTGAGTTTATCCGCGCAAAGTTGTCAGTTATTGATGGCAAACAGTAACTGTTGCTAACTGTTTGGATTGGGATTGATGTGAACTGGTAGAGTGCACAGGGAGCTACCCCTTTCTTACCCTGTGTCCTTATCTGACATGACCTAGCACGGAGTGGTATGATCGGATATGCCATTTTGAAATCGATTTACATGAAGCATTCCATCACATGAACTCTCAATCTTATTCCTCTAATAAATTTCAGACATTCTTAAGTGATGTTTCAGCGATAAGCATACCGAAGCGCTTTACGTTCCCTTATTACTATACTCCCCATCCTTTAGCAGAAATTGCCATAAAAGAGTTTCAAGAGAAACTATACACTGAACACGGGAAAAAACTGTCAGATACCCTTATTTCGTCTGGGAATATGTTCGCTATTTTGGTGGTTAAACACAAAAATGGACAGTTAGGTTACCTTTGCTCTGTGCGAGGAAATAGTGATCACATTGATGAACCACTGAAACATCTTATTATTGATGACGTATACGCCGCTGACGAACATCATATACAACATCACTATCTGGATAAAATTGAGAATGCAAAGCACAAGATCTCTAGCCTACTTAGCGATCCTGAATACAAAGACAACCTAAGAGCGCTGTCAGAGAGTAAGTTATTAAGCACTCAAGAGATCGAACATTTTCAGAGTGAAATGAATGCTCGAAAAGCGGTAAGAAAAGTTCAACGGTCGAATGCCACCTCAGAGACCCTAGCCATTTTTGCTCAACAGAGTAGCCAAGATAAGCAAACCCTTAAAGCACTAAAACTCAAATGGAAACAACACTTAGCTGACTTAGAAAGTGCCGTCGAAGTTCAGCGTCAGGCCGTAAACGACTGCGAAAAGTATTTGAGTAAATTACAACGAGCGTTAGAAAACCATCATCTCGAGTCGTGTCAATTCATCAACCAAAACGGTCATTCAAAAAGTCTATTTGAATTATTCAGTAGAGATGAAAAGGCTAGCCTAGCAAACATCGAGTTCAGTCAAGAGAATCTACCAAAGCTACTGAATCATGCCTTTCAACAAGGGCTTTCTCCACTGGCTCTTGGTGAGTTTTGGTGGGGGAAGTCTCCTTACCACGAAATACGACAACACCGGAATCTATATCCCGTTTGTCAAAGTAAGTGCTTCGAAATTCTCAAACATATGCTCGAAGGAATAGATCTTGATGAAAGCCCTCTAGAAGCCTGCCCTTCAAAACATAAGCCGCTCCCTATCATCTATGAAGACAATGATATCGTCATCGTCAATAAGCCTGCGGAGTTTTTATCGGTGTCAGGAAAATACATCCAAGACTCTGTTGAACAACGCATCAAAAATGCTTTTCCTCAAGCGTCAGGGCCGCTAATTGTCCATCGCCTCGATATGTCTACATCAGGCCTATTGGTTCTAGCCTTAAATGCCGAGGCCAATAAACACTTGCAGCAGCAATTTATAAACAGAAAAGTAGTTAAGCGTTACACCGCTCTATTAGATGGTCGGTGTGAGCAAGATAGTGGCAAAATTACCTTGCCATTGACTGGGGACCTTCTCGATAGACCAAGGCAAATGGTTTGTCAGAAAAATGGCCGTTCTGCCAAAACGTATTTTGAAGTAGTAAAGCGAACTGAGTGCCAGACCTTAGTACACTTGTATCCTGTGACAGGGCGTACTCACCAACTTCGTGTTCACTGTGCACATATAGCTGGGCTTAATATGCCGATAGTTGGGGACGACCTATACGGTTTCAAGGATTCAAGACTGCACCTTCATGCCGGATATTTGAAGTTCTCACACCCAACAAGCGGTAAAGAGATGAGCTTTGAAGTCGAGGCTGATTTCTAGTTTTACTCAATTTATAGCGAGAGATACCGAACCTTCTCTTGAAAGAGATGAGTTTGGCTGTAGTAGACAACAAACTGTAGTAGTCAACAAACACCCAACCCTTTAGTTTGAGTAACTCGATATCCTCACTGCTCAGTAGAAAATCTAGTAATAAACCATCTAAAAGTGACATTGTAGAAAAGAGCGAGCTTAAGTGGCTAGCTCAACAAACTTAGACTATTGAATTACTTTTTAGACCAAGCAAACTTCTCAAATACTTTATCTACTGGCGTATGAGCAACGTGGTTTACGTAGTTGCTGATCACTTTCTGCGATAGGCCAAGTATTACTTCAAGTACTTGCTGTTGGCCGTAACCAGCTTCGTAAAAAGCTTTTAGATCTGACTCTGATACGTTACCGCGCTCACGTACTACAGAAAGGGTAAAGTCTTTAAGTGCTTGCAGCTTTTCTGTTGGCATCGCTTCATCATTACGCAGTGCTTCAGTCAGTGCAGCATCCACTTTCATTGAGTGTGCAATACCAGTATGTGCAGGTACACAGTAGTGACACTCGTGCTCAACGTTTATAGTTTGCCATACCACCGTTAGCTCTTCTGCATCAAACGATGTATTGGTAAATTGCTGATGCAGTTGCGTGTAAGCCGTTAGGATTTGAGGAGACTCAGCCATTACTGCGTAAAGGCCCGGGATCATGCCCATTTGCTTTTGTGCGCCCTCAAGGATTGCTTTGCTCTTTTCAGGTGCTGATTCAACAGTGTGTAGTTTAAATTCGCTCATTTTCTCTTTCCTATTATCTAACTTATTAACTTTACTGACTTATTTTACTTCTGGCTCTAGTAGCACTTTGGTCACAAACAGACGAACTGTTGGGGCTACAAGGGCTAAAACTAGCAGTGCAGATGGCACCATTTGTGAAACTGCGTTTAACCATGCATCAAAGAACACACCGTTTGAAGGTAATGTCTTAGCAACCATAATAGCTGGCATGCTAAGAAGCATAGTCGGTAAAACCATAGAAACCATTAGTGGATATTGGAACTTACGTGGAAACTTTTTCATACTGTGCTCTCTCATGCTTAAGTGCAATTGGCTAACTGATGGGGTTATATTAGCCCTGAACCTAACAATCAAAAACAGACAACATTGAACTTGAATCTTTCATATTTGAATGATTAACTCAGAATGTAATTCCCAAGGGTGATCAAATATGAAAGCGAAGGACATATCTAACCTCTACCTATTTTGTCAATCTGTCGAGTGCGGTGGTTTTGCAGCTGCGAGTCTCAAAACACACGTTTCGGCCCCAACGTTATCAAGGGCGGTGGCAAGCCTTGAAGATAAACTGGGCGAAAAACTGGTACACCGTAATGCAAAGCAGTTCCAACTCACGACAGCAGGTGATGAATATTACCAACGCTTTGCTGCCCTATTTATGCAGTTAAACGATGAATGGACGCAGCTTTCAAATAGCCAACCGGTATTAACAGGCGAGATCCGAGTATCTTGCCCAGAGCCATTTGCCGATAACTTTCTGCAAAAGATGGCTATTGAGTTTATGAAGCTTCACCCAGAGGTCTCCGTAACCATTCAATTTAGCGCTGGCACAGAACGTTTCTTTGATGAGCAGATTGACCTTGCGATTGTGACCTCCCCACCTCATGCGAGTCACTTAATACAGCGTCAGTTGTTTGAATCACCATTAATGCTGGCGGCAGCGCCAAGCTATATTGAAAAACATGGCCAGCCAGAGAAAGCCGAAGATTTGATTAACCATCAGCTACTTTCGGGGAATAACCTGCCCTATTGGGAGATAAAAGAAGATAACAAGGCTATCCGTATTCCTTACCAGCCTCGATACTCAATCAGCAGTTTGCGTCTAAATATTGATGCGACATTAGCAGGAGCTGGAATATGTATGATGCCAAGAGCCGCTTTTGAAAAGCGTGCAGAAAAAGATGAGTTAGTAGAGGTTTTGCCAGACGTTGAATGCCCAACAGGAAAAGCATTCTTGGTATGGGCAGATAGAAAGCTGATAGCGACCAGAGTTGTTGCTTTTAGGGATATGATTTTTGAGCGCTTCGGACAATCATCTGAATTTTTGGCTTCAATCAATTCAGAGTGAGATTTGTAATCTAGTATTCATGTAACGAAAAACACCAGACTAGACGATCTAATCTGGCGTTTATATTGTGACTTCAACGACTACTTTTTACGAAAGTATAGGAATGCATTTAACCAAGCTAATCCAAGTATAATCAACGTCATTACAGGTGGCTTTGATTGCAGTGGCAGTACCTCAGCAGGCACAGTTGGCAATAGGTGAACATACACCGCAACAATCATGATTGCTGTAGTTAATAACGTTGATAGCTGCATGGCCTTATCTTTGAGCGGTGCTGCGAATGCCTTATTACCAATCATCACTGCAAGTAGCAGTAGGCCTGCAGATATCTCACCTAATTGGCCTGCCCAGCGAGATAACGTCGGGAACGGTAGCTCACTTAGTGCAATCTGTTTTGCGAACATAGTTGTAAACGGGTCGAAAAATTTTACTGTTCCCGCCATCACCATAAAGGCACCAAGAAGACCAGTTAGGATCTTTTGAACTTTCGTTCCTATGCTATCGGTTTTGTCATAGCTACGAACCAAAAAAATACCCGTAACGATTAGCATTGTGCCGATAAGAGTTAACTCAAGAATTAGTTGTGATGTGCTCATAGCAAACCTTCATTGTGTGTTAGCAAGTTGATGAAGCTATTCTACGAAACGCGATAAAATTCAAAAATAGACAATTTTGATTTTGATTCATTCAAAAATAAAAGGATAGAGTCACTAAAGGATGAAGCTATACATGAGCAGCCGACTATTAACCGAAGCAATAATCTTCTCGACATTCTAGCCATAACGGGTAATTCTTCATGACTTTTGAAAACATTGTGCTTTGTACATAACCGTTTAACCATTGTCGTAACCTTGGATAAGGGCATATTCTAAACCACTGCTTGTCGATACGAGCGAATTTACGCAAGAAAGGCATAACAGCAATATCTACCAAGCTTTCCCGATCAGAGAACAAGTAAGGATGTCGACTGAGCAAAGCCTCCAGCTTTGCTAGCTCTATTGAACACTTATCTCGTAGATCCTGTTCGTTCTCTTCGTGATATCGCTTAGCACAACCAAAAGCGTTTAAAGCCGGATTAAACTCTTGTTCGAATTGATGAATAAAGTCCATCATTTTAGGCAGCGCTGTTGGATCGTCCTTCCTCAACAGATCATCAGGGTCACTTTGAGACAATGACCACACTATGATATCTAAGCTCTCATCTAGGACCAAAGCTTCACCTAGTGTTGCACTCTCTTGTAGCCCAATAGAAGGGATAACCAAAACGGGAACACTCCCCTTAGGTGAAGCATTGAGCATCTCAACAGGTTTGTTATCGAGTTTAATAGAACGTATCAATACGCTTTGCTGCGCTTTAAGCAACGCAAAACGTGCGCGAATCGCATAAGGGCAGTTATGCAGTGAATAAAGAATTGGAGATGAGTTCATTTCCATCCTGACTCCGGTTTAAATTTGATACTCCAGCCTAATAGCTTCCGCCTAAATAGATAGTCAATCCGTAGGCGAAAACACCGGCAAATACAGGGATCCCCAGAGAGCGCTTCCAATACCATGCTCCTATTGTTACAACGACACCTAAAACCGTTGCGATCCACGAAACCAAAGAAGGTGTAGATGGGATCAATGACGTACCGAACATAGCTGCGATCATAGTGGGACCCAATACGCTGAGCCACAGAGGCATTCCTTCCACGTTTTGATCTTTGCTACTTCGCTCAATACGGCGAGACATCCAAACCACAGGGAGTGCGCGCATTAAAAACGTACCGATTGCGATGATAGCCATCGCGATCCACAATGAACTATCCATGACGAACACTCCTGTTTTCTTTCTGTCGTTTCACTGCGCAATACAGCAGCGCACCACACATAGCGGATAAAGGTATAGCAGCGTTGGCAAAGCCATAGAGCTTAATCACCATCGCGATTATCGTTGTGAGACCTAGCGTCAGTATCCATAAACTGGTATCGAATCTTGGAGCTAATAACACCAAAAACAGAGCAGGTAAGGCGAAAGGCAATACATCGGCGAGTAAGGGCCAGCGAGAAATCAATTCTCCCCCAACCATCGCTCCTATTGCGGTACCACCAATCCAACTAAACCAAGCCACAAGTGCTGCACCGATATACCAACCAAAGCGCTTACTTGATTCCAGTTGTGGGAAACGAGTGTGAGCTAGAGCGAAGATTTGATCTGTTAAGCCATGCATTGCCACAATCCACCAGCGACTTTTAGACAGATAGCTCGCGATATTTGGGCCATAAACTACATGCCGAGCATTGATTAAAAGCGTCATTACTACAACAAGCCAAAGCGGCGCACCCGATGCAACCATAGCGACAAATAAGAACTGTGATGCGCCTGCATAGATTAGGGTCGATATAATGATGGTTTCCCAGATACCGAACCCCGACTGCAACGAGATCAATCCAAATGAAATCGCAACTGGGACATAACCGCCCATCAATGGTATGGCATCCTTAACGCCCATCAACCAAGGGTTACGTTGGTTCAATACCTCCGTTTCAGTGTTCATATTAACCCTCCTTTTTGGCGTAAGTGATGGTGACCAGTAACGTCGTCCAGAGATCGCCTGTCCTATAAACATGAGGTTTATCTGCAGAGAATTGGCAACTCTCGCCAGCAAATAACGTTTTTGTTTCCCTCTGTGGGCCAACTTCTAACTGACCAGAGATTACGGTAATAGTTTCAGACGTGCCTTGGGTGTGCGGCTCCGAGAGCCTCGAAGTATTCGGTGCACAAGACATCCAATAAGCGTCGACCTGAGGATTGTCAGAACCTTGTTCAATGAGCTTAACCTGCACGCCATCATCACTGATCGGCGTATTAACGGAGACAACCAAGCTACCGAAGGGAACGTCTAGTTGGGTTGCCAGTCGCCAGATTGTGTCGATGGTTGGGTTGCCACTCCCCTGCTCTATTCGTGACAAATTTGATTTAGCAATACCCGCATCCAATGCAAGTTGAGATAAAGACAATCCCTTCGCAATACGCAAGCTCTGTAGATTTCTTCCCAGGGTGCTAAAGATTAAGTTGCCCATTCATCATCTCGATAATTGTTCTTTATATAGAACGTTCTATATAAGGAACAAAAATAAGTCAATCAATTTTTGACCAATCAAACCCGAGAAAACGTTATCTGGTTGAATTTTCGTGAGTTAATTTCGAGGGGATTTTTGCGTTAATATGAAGAGTTGGTGTACTGCGAGATCAAAAAAGCCGCTCATGGAGAGCGGCTTAGAGTCAGAATATTTTTGCAGAATTAAGAGTGCTTGAGGTGAACCTCTTCCTCTTTAACCCCCGCCATTGGGTCGTTAAAGCGTTCCTCATCCAGTGCACCTTCAGTCTTAGCAACAATGATAGTCACGGCACTATCACCGGTAATGTTTACTGCGGTACGGATCATATCAAGCAGACGGTCAACACCCATGATTAGTGCAATACCTTCTAGTGGCAGACCTACTTGGTTAAGTACCATAGCCAGCATAACTAGACCAACACCTGGAACACCAGCAGTACCAATAGAAGCCAGCGTTGCTGTCATGATCACCATTAGGTAATCACCCATAGTAAGGTCGATGTTAAACGCCTGCGCAATAAACGCGGTCGCCACACCTTGCATGATAGCCGTACCGTCCATGTTCACTGTTGCACCAAGAGGAACAGTGAATGATGAAACGCGGTTTTCTACACCCATACGGTTTTTCGCCGTTTCCATGGTGACTGGAATCGTCGCGTTTGAAGAGGCTGTTGAGAATGCAAACATGATTGCATCTTCCATCTTCTTCAAGAAAGTAATTGGGTTCAGACCTGTAAAGCCTTTTAGCATCAAACTGTAAGTAACTAAACCGTGGAGCAGCAAGGTACCTGCTAATACTAAGAAGTATTCTGCAAGGTTAACGATAGCACCCAGGCCTAAACCAGTGAATAGCTTCGCCATTAAGAAGAACACACCGTATGGTGCTAGGTTCATCAAAATAGCCACTAGCTTCATGATCACTTCATTGAGGTCAGAGAAGAACGCAGCGATTCGCTCACCAGGTTTACCCGCAGCACTGATCGCAATACCAAATAGAACGGCAAATACGATAACTTGAAGCGTCTTGCCTTCAGCCATCGCACTGATTGGGTTGGTTGGGAACATATTAATAATAACCTGTCCCAATGATGGCGCTTCTGCTGAGCTAAATGAGCTTGCCGCCGTTAGGTCAGCACCAGCACCTGGCTGGAATAGATTACCCATGGTTAGCGCAAGTGTGATTGCGATAGCAGTTGTTGTTATGTAGAACGCTAGCGTCTTACCACCCATACGGCCCAGGGTAGAAAGATCTTTCAGCGAGCTAGTACCGCACACCAGTGACACGAAAACTAGTGGCACAACAAGCATTTTCAAGCTGGCAACGAATATTTGTCCGCCAACTTCAAATAGTCCATTAACAATGTACGAGTCGACAAATCCGTTGTCGGCGAAGAGGGTGCGAATTGCAAATCCTGTCAAGATACCTGCAACCATACCGAAAATAACTCGGCTGGTTAGTGACATCGGTTTCTTGGTATTCATAGTGAACACTCCTTATAGTTATTGTCCTTGAGTTCATTTCAAGGGAGTGCGAGATTAGCAGCGACTAAAAAAAACTAGAAAGAAAATTCCGACGAAATGGAAGTCAGTGTGATCACGATCACTCGTTTTTTTGCAGATTTAACGAGCCAATAACCAGTATAGTCAATGTTTTTTTCGCAATGACAAATTTATTAACAACGCGATTTGATTGGTATTTATACAGAAGAAATTGAGGGGAAGATAAGTTCCTAGCTTCAAAGACTTAGTTTCACAGACTTGGTAAAAGGAGGAAAACGAAACTAGGAACCAGTGGCAAAAGCAAAAAGAAATGGCAAATCTAAAGCATGGTAAGAGCAAGTTTAGCAAGGTTATAAGCGTCCACATAACCTGAATGTTGACGTCCTTCCCACTCGATCGCTTTTGATTCTTGCGCAGCACGGTGGCCAATGCGCTTGTCCTTCAGGCGGTTTTGAATTCGGTATAAGGTAGCTAAATTAATGAACTCTTTAAAAGGTAGGTCAATACCTTTCGACTGACACTCTTCTAGCATGATGAGATCATCTCGGCCCCATGACGCATAAATCTTATTCGCACCACCAAAGTTCTTCACCATTGACTTAAGAACTTCTTCAAGAGGACGACCTTGCTTCTCTATCTTGCGAGGAGTAATACCCGTAAGTTCACTACAGAATAGAGAGACTTCGTCGTGTTCTGGTTTGACGTAGTATTGAGCGCGCTTAACGATCTCACCTTTTGCCAAGTCTATCTCAGCCAAACCGATCTCGATAATTTCGCCAGTGGTGCCCACACCATCAACATTCCAACAGCACATTTCAAGATCGAAACATACGACACGATTGTAGTTCATCTATTACCTATTCTTACGAGTTCCTGAGCTAGCATGCATTTTACCTGAGGCAAACCTAGAGATCATCTACACTTACCCTCATTACTAATCAATGCTGATTTTGCAGTCAAATCGGCGTAAAAAAGTACACTTAAACGCCATTTGTTGCGGTGTTAAGCCTTGATTATGTTAAGATTCGGCCATATTTATACTCTTTAACTGCACTCCGGCTTGCTAAGCCGCAGTAAGATTAATCCGAATTATCCGTCAAGGAGGCAATTCAATTTGCACACCTTGGCCGTAAAAACAAAAGAATAGAGAATTCACCCATGATCGTCGATTTACAAATGATCCCTGAAACTTTTGATATGTTGCATGCAGGCCTTACTGCATCAAGTGTTTTACTCCTGCTACTTGCAGTGTCTCGTAAATCAAAAGTCATCGAAAAAGTGGTAGAAAAGCCAGTAGAGAAAATTGTTGAAGTTGAGAAGCCTGTCGAGAAAATCATCGAGGTTGAGAAGGTCGTTGAAGTAGAAAAAGTCATTGAGAAAGTAGTAGAGGTAGAATCTAAGCTTGCGACTGCTTCAACCGACTCTGCGATGCAGCTTCTTTCTATCATGCAGCAAGAAGCTCGCTTGATTGATTTCCTAAAAGAGGACCTTACAGCATTCTCTGATGAAGATGTTGGTGCAGCTGCACGAGTCATCCACACAGGTGGTCAGAAAGTACTAAAAGACTACGTAACACTTGAGCACATCCGAACTGAAGACGAAGAGACTCGCGTTGCTGTGGAAGACGGCTTCAACCCACAAGAAGTTCGTCTAACCGGCAATGTAACAGGTAACGCACCATTCCACGGCACGCTTGTTCATAAAGGTTGGAAAGCAATGTCAATGAACCTTCCTAAGCTAGCCGAAAACTACGATGCGTCTGTGATTGCACCTGCAGAGGTTGAGCTGTAATGGAACACAATAACGAACAAACACAAATGCCAGCTGCACCGGGTTTTAATCCTGAAGCACCGCGCTATAGCGTAGGTATAGACTTAGGTACTACCCACTGTGTACTTTCTTACGTTGATACAACGATTGAAGACGCACGCGTAGAGGTAATGTCGATTCCTCAATTAACTGCGCCAGGTACAGTAGAAACTCGCTCTCAGCTTGGTTCTTTCCTATATCAACCGCACGAACACGAAATGAACGCTGCGTCACGTGTTCTCCCATGGTCTGACGAACCAACCGCCCTTGTGGGTGCTATTGCACGTAACCTAGGTTCAAAAACGCCACTTCGCCTTATCGCAAGTGCAAAATCTTGGCTATGCCACGGTGGCGTAAACCGTCGTGATGCATTCCTACCTGCTGGCAGCCCTGAAGAAGTTGAAAAGGTTTCACCACTGCGTGCGACTGAGCTTTACTTAGAGCACCTAAAGTCAGCATGGAACCATGCAAATCCAAATAACCCTCTTGCCGATCAAGATGTAACGATCACCGTTCCAGCATCGTTTGATCCAGCAGCTCGTGACCTAACGGCAGAAGCCGCTCGCAACGTTGGTTTTGTTCACCTCACACTTCTAGAAGAGCCGCAAGCGGCACTTTACAACTGGATTGATAACAGCAACGACGAATGGCGTAACGAAGTATCCGTTGGCGACATTGTGCTGGTTGTTGATATCGGTGGTGGTACGACCGACCTTTCGCTTGTTGAAGTAACCGAAGACGATGGCAACTTAACACTGAATCGTATCGCGGTTGGTGAGCACATCCTTCTTGGTGGTGACAACATGGACTTAGCTCTAGCTTACCGCCTCAAGATGAAACTAGCGCAAGATGGCAAAGAGCTACAGCCTTGGCAAGTTCAAGCGATGACACACGCTTGTCGTGATGCAAAAGAAGCCCTGCTGAACGATGCTGAGCTTCAATCAGTACCAATCGTAGTACCAAGCCGCGGCTCTAAGCTGCTTGGCGCAACGCTAAAAACAGAACTGACTCAAGAAGAAGTTCAACAAACGCTTGTCGACGGCTTCTTCCCGAAGGTTGCAGTCACTGAGCACCCAGTACAACGTAACCGCGGCGCACTGACTCAAATGGGTCTGCCTTATGCACAAGATGCAGGCATTACTCGTCATATTGCCGCTTTCCTAACGAAACAAGCAAACGCACAAAACGGTGAAACTGCACCTGCGCAAGATTTCAATCCGTTCGCAAACATGCCGGGTATGCCTGGTGGTGATGCAGCACCTGCAGGTGATTTCATCAAGCCAACAGCAATCCTATTTAACGGTGGTGTGCTTAAATCAACACTACTTGCAGAGCGCCTTGAAGAAACCATCAACGAATGGCTTCTAGAAGCAGACACGGAAATGGCACAACGCCTCACGGGTGTTGATCTCGATCTAGCGGTTGCAAGCGGCGCATCTTACTACGGCTCTGTTCGTCGCGGTCAAGGCGTTCGTATCCGCGGCGGTATTGCTTCAAGCTACTATGTGGGTATTGAAAGTGCGATGCCAGCAATCCCAGGCATGGCACCTCCAATGGAAGCACTGTGTGTTGCACCATTTGGTATGGAAGAAGGCTCAAGCGTTGACGTTCCAAGTCAAGAGTTCGGTCTAATTATCGGTCAGCCAGTGAACTTCCAATTCTTCGGTTCTACCGTTCGTCGTGAAGACGCAGCAGGTACCCACCTAGATCATTGGGCACCAGAGGAGCTAGAAGAACTACCAGAAATTCAGGTAACACTACCAGTATCTGAAGGTCGACGTGAAGGTGAAGTGGTACCGGTTACCCTAGCCTCTCGCGTGACTGAGCTTGGCACGCTTTACCTCGAAGCGATTGCCGCAGATAACGGTCAGAAATGGCACGTTGAGTTCGACGTTCGTGAAGATGCGAACACAACAGAAAGCTCTGAGCAACACTAAAAACTTTTAACGGCATCCAAGCGGATGCCGTTTTTATACTCTTCATACTTGAAGCTGCAGCCCCAATTATTTTGAGTATCTATTAATAGAAAAGGTATTCGCCACATGCCATCCCCTCGTTTTCTTGTCGGTATCGACTTAGGTACCACTAATACCGTTGTCGCCTATTGTGAGATAACCGAAAACCTACAACAATCGGAAGTATCACTATTCGACATCGACCAGCTGATAGGTCCTGGTGAGGTTGTTCGTAAACCACTCCTCCCTTCTTTCCGCTACCACGCTGCCGCTAGCCAAATATCTGCTAACGACCTCACCCTGCCTTGGCAGAATGAATCCGTTGAGGGCGATATCGAGAATGTGATCATTGGTGAATGGGCTCGTGATCTTGGGGCGAAAGTAGAAGGCCGCCAAGTCTCTAGTGCCAAAAGCTGGCTATCGCATCAAGCGGTTGATCGTACGTCTGAGATCCTTCCTTGGGCTGCCGCCAGCGATGTAGAAAAAGTCTCCCCAATTATTGCCAGTGCAAGTTACCTTAATCACATTCGCCAAGCATGGAACTATCGGAATCCAAGTAACAAGCTTGAAGATCAAGATGTTGTCGTTACCGTTCCTGCATCCTTTGATGAAACCGCACGTAAGTTCACGCTAGAAGCCGCTAAACTGGCAGGCTTGAGCAAAATCGTCTTGCTCGAAGAGCCACAAGCCGTCTGCTATGACTGGTATGCTCGTCACCAACAAACAGCGAATGAAGAGCTAAAAGAACTGCCGCTCATCCTGGTTTGTGATGTCGGTGGTGGTACGACTGACTTGAGCTTAATTGAAGCCAGCTTTTCAACCGAAGATGGCAGCAACAATGAACTCAGTTTGGACCGTATCGGTGTAGGTGAGCATCTGATGTTGGGGGGTGATAACCTCGATCTTGCACTTGCCCATCTTGCTGAGCAGCGATTTAACCAAAACAAGAAACTTAATGCAGCTAACCTAACGAAGCTCATTCAGCAAACTCGCCAAGCAAAAGAGAACCTACTCTCTGTGAGTGCCCCAGAAGAAGTTAAGATCACCATGCTTGGCAGCGGCTCGAAACTCCTAGGAGGCACCAAGAGCGTTGGGTTAACTAAACAAGAAGTTCATCAGATTGCACTGGATGGTTTCTTCCCGATTACCGAGTTTGAATCAACACCAGACAAACGTCGCAGTGCCGTCGTAGAGTTTGGCTTGCCTTACGTAGCAGATCCAGCAGTTAGTAAGCATATTGCTGAGTTCTTAACACTGCATCAGCAAGTCTCTTATTCTGCGCTGAACCAAGAAGACACCACTAAACCTGCAATCCCGGTTGGTCTTTTACTTAACGGTGGTGTGTTCAATAGCGAGTTGGTTACAGAGCGTGTAACTCAGCTAATCAACAACTGGAAAGGCTCTGAGGTAACGGTTCTAGATAATCCACATCCAGATTGGTCTGTAGCACTCGGTGCGGTTGCTTTTGGTAAGGCTCGCCGTGGTGCACAGCTTAAAATTGGTGGTGGCTCGGCTCGTTCATACTTCTTGCATCTGCAAGAGAAAAATAAAATGGGCAAAGCGCTGTGTCTACTGGCAAAAGGAACGGAAGAAGGCCAAGAGATTCGCTTGAGTGGTCGTCGCTTCTCACTGACACTCGGTGAGCCGGTTCGTTTTAATCTACTGACTTCAACTCACGATACACTGACCCATAACACAAGCATTCAAAATGGTGTAATGGTTGACGTTGACCCAGATATCTTCATACCGCTTCCGCCTTATATCTCGACTTTGGAAGGTCAAGGTACCGATCTTCAAGCAAACCAAAAAGAGCGTGTTGAGGTTCAGCTTGCGTGCCAGTTGACTGAAGTGGGCACACTAAAGATCGAATGTGTCAACAGCGAAGACGACAGCAAACGTTGGGAACTCGAGTTTGAAGTTCGTAACCAGAAAGCAGAAGAAGAGTCCGAGGCGAAGCTTCACCCTCGCCTACCTGAATGTAAAGAGTTGATTGCTCGCATTTATAGCGGCAACAAAAAAAGCGCCGATGGCAATGAGATAAAAACTCTGGCGAAAGATCTTGAAAAGAAACTTGGAAAGCGTGATGAATGGGATTTCGTCACGCTTCGTCAACTATTTGATACTTTTGCTCAAGGCCGAAAGCGTCGCCGTCGCTCAGAACAACATGAAAAGAACTGGCTGCGTCTAGCAGGTTATTCTATGCGCCCTGGTTTTGGCGATGCCACCGACTCTTGGCGTATAGAGCAAATCTGGGCACTCTATCAGCAAGGTATCCAGTTTAAGAACCATCAAGGCTGGAGTGATTGGTGGGTGTTCTGGCGCCGTATTGCAGGTGGCTTAAATCAAGAGCAGCAAGAAACCATTTTGGCGGATATTGCTAAATATCTACATCCCGGAGCAATGAAAAACCCACAATCAGCGAAAGCCGCTCAAGAAATGGGTTACGAAGCAATGGTTAGACTTGCAGCATCATTGGAAAACCTTGATGTTGAAGATAAGTCCCTACTTGCGACTTGGTTCTTGAGTAAAGCAATAAACCAAAATCAGTTTGAACAAGCGCACTGGTGGGCATTAGGACGACTAGCCTCCCGCACTCCACTCTATGGCAGTCAACATAGTGTGATTCCTCGCGAGCAAGCTGAACAATGGCTTCCTAAACTGCTCGAACAAAACTGGCAAAAAGAGCCAATGGTTGCCTTTGCTACCGTGATGATTTGTCGCAAGACTGGTGACCGACTGTTTGATATCTCCGATGATTTCAGACAGCAAGTTCTTTCCAAGCTGGAGCAAAGTAAAGTGCCAGCATCATGGATTGAGTTGGTGAAAGACGTCAAAGAACTCTCGCAGAGTGAATCAAAACGCGTATTCGGTGACGCACTGCCTAGCGGCTTGACGCTAGTTAATCACTAACGGCTAGAGAAATAGAGCAAGATTTAAGGAGTTTTTGATGGCGATAGAGAAGTTTGAAGCCATATACCAAAGAGCAGCTGAGCGCAAAGGTGGAGAAGCAGCGTTAGAAGCAATGTTGTCGATACCACTATCGAAAGAGGAACTGGCCACAATCCCGAATGACCGATGGCTTTCCGCGTTCAGCATGAAAGTATTTCAAAGTGGTATTAGCTGGAAAGTCGTTCGCAATAAGTGGCCTAACTTTGAAGAGCTATTCTTTGACTTTCGCATCGAACCTCTACTCATGCTTTCCGATGAGCATTGGGACATTAAATCTGAAGATAAGCGTATCATTCGTCACCATGCAAAAGTGATGTCCATAAAAGCCAATGCGCAGATGATCTATGAAGCATCCATCAAGCATGGTTCATTTGGTCAAATGGTGGCGGAGTGGCCTAGTGAAGATATCACAGGTCTGTGGCTTTATCTGAAAAAACACGGCAACCGCTTGGGTGGAAATACGGGGCCTTATACACTTCGTCAAATGGGTGTCGATACTTTTATTCTTTCTGGCGATGTAGAGGCTTATCTTCGTAATTGTAAAATCATCGAGGGTGGTAAAGACACTAAACGTTCACTTCAAGCGACAAGCGACGCCTTTGCCCATTGGCAAGCTGAGAGCGGTCGTAGTCTGACCGAGATTAGTCAGATCATTGCCTTTAGTACTGGTGACAATCGCCTTTAATAGCGTTAAATCAGTCTCCTCAAATGATAAAAGAGCGCTGCCTAGCGCTCTTTTCGTTTCTGTGGTTATGCTATCGCGTTGCAGTCGAAAGCAACCCACCTGCACCAATGAATACCCCGCCAGTGACACGATTGAACCATTTAGCTCGACCTGGTTTAAAAAGCCAACGTGAAGAGCGCGCCCCAAGATAGGTGTAAAGCATTAACCAAGAGAACTCAAACACAATAAAAGTGGCACTAAAAATTAGGTATTGAGAGAGTAAAGAATGGCTTGGGTCGATGAACTGAGGAAACAATGCGGTGAAGAATAAGATCGCTTTCGGATTACTCGCGCCAACAATAAAACCACTGATGTAATTACTGCGAGCATGCGTCCATGACCATTTTGATTGGGGACTATTCCCCTCACTATTCAACTCATAATCCTGTTGTTTTGAACGAAGCGCGATAAAACCGAGATACACCAAATAGGCAGCGCCCACCCATTTTATAACCTGAAAGGCCAGCTCAGACGATGCAATGAGAACCCCTAGACCAGTGAAAGACAGGGTGAGGATCATGGTAATTGCAGTCAAGCTACCCAGCGCTGTAAACATCGCTAAGCGCACACCGCTTGTCACCCCCTTCGTCATACACAACAACGAACTTGGGCCGGGAGATGCAGTCAGTATCAATACTGCCACCACGTAATATAACCAAATATCTATACTCATATTAAGCCTCCTTTCTTAATTAGATGAGTCAGTTACACTAGCATTCTTAAAACAATGGTACAAATTTTGTGCTACAAGCTCTAATTAGAAAACTATGAAAGCAAAAAAGCATGGCCGTTATAGCCATGCTTTTGTTATTCAGCGTATTAAGACAAGGCAGCTAGAACTAGTTAGTTCTCTTCTGTCTGTTTTTTCTTCACTGCATTCACGCTTGAAAGCTGGTGCGTGTCCATGTCGTACTGTTCTTTGATCGCGTCTTTCACCGTCCCTTCCCACACATCTACACCAACGAAGTAGCTGGTACGAGCTAGCACGTGAGCGGCAATTGGTGCCGTGACTATAATAAACACGACAACAGCGCCAGCGCGAACAACCACTGATGTGTCTTCCCAGAACACGATAGCAAACGCCATAATAAGTAAGCCTGCACCCAACGCACCAGCCTTTGTAGTGGCGTGCATACGAGTGAGTAAATCAGGCATACGATTCAAACCAATACTCGCGAGTAGCATTAAAAATGAACCCAATAGGACAGAAATCGAAACTATAATATCAGTCATCATCTTGAATACCTCGCTTCTCAAGGAAGCTCGAAAAGCCCACAGCCGCTAAGAAAGATGTTAGTGCTAGTACAATTGCGACATCGATAAACTTCGGCTCGTTGTAAGCAATGCTATATAGCACCACCAAACCAACCGTCAAAGCAGCCATCAGCTCCAATGCAACAACTCGGTCTGGCAGCGATGGGCCTTTTAATAGGCGAATTGATGATATGACCATCGCTAAACTCAACATGAGAAAGCCAATAAAATATACGGTTTCAAGCATGTGTATTACTCCAAAATTTCCATAACCATTGCTTCAAGCTTCTTCACTTCCGCAATGTGCATTTGTTCATCTTCGAAATACATCAAGTGAACAAAAAGAACCTTTCTATCAGTGGATACATCCAGCGCCAGTGAGCCTGGAGTTACAGTAATCAAATTTGACAACACCGTAATACCCGCATCACTCTTGATATCAAGTGGTACCGCGATTACCGCTGGCTTCATCAAGTGTGTTGGAGTCAAAACATCGTAAGCAACACGAGCATTCGACTTTACCAAGTCCCAGATAAAAAACAGTACAAAGTTCAGCATCTTTGGACCTTTACCAAAGTAAGTTCCGAACGATGCGACATCTCTTACTAGATACGCCAGCACCACATAACTGAGAATCATCCCACCAAACAAATTCGACAACGTGTATGTCCCAGATAGCACTAACCATGCAAGTGCTAGGAGCATATTCCAACCAAACGCCTTCATATTAGTGACCTCCTAGTACAGCTCGGATGTACTGCTGTGGATCAAGGATCTGATCAGCAGTCATACTTGCTAGGTTGATAAACCATTCGGCATTGATACCGATAGTGATGGTTATAGCCGCCATAAGAATGATCGGTAAGAACAAGCACAAACGTTCAGAGTCAGACAGAGCGGGTAACGTCTCTGCGTTATCAGGTAGCTTCTTCCAGAAACCCTCGGCCCAGATCTTAATCATCGAATACATTGTTAGAAGACCAACAGCCAGCGATGCGACGACACCAATCCAAGCTTCCGCTTCGATACCTGCTTTAATCACCACAAACTTGGCGAAGAATCCAGACAGTGGTGGAATACCAGCCAGCGACATAGCGGGAATCGCAAAGAGAATCGCAAGGAATGGTGCTGACTTATATAACCCACCCAGGCGACCTAAATCATACGTACCGTGCATGCGATGCATGACACCACCAATCAAGAACAGGTTTGTCTTTACAATGATGTGGTGGAATAGATAAAACACACCACCCAAAATCGCCAACGGCGTAAACAATGCAAGACCAAGGATCATGTAACCAATCTGGCTCACGATGTGGAACGACAAGATTCTACGTACTTCAAATTGAGCAGCGGCGCCGAGTACACCCGTAACCATGGTAAAGATACCCATCCACATCAGTAATGTACTGTGTGTAAAGGCAATATCACCGACGAAAATTAGGCTAAACACACGGTAGAGCGCATACACACCCACCTTAGTAAGTAGACCCGCAAACACAGCAGAGATTGCCACTGGTGGCGTATGGTATGAAGCAGGCAACCAGAAGAACAACGGAAACGCTGCCGCTTTGATACCGAATGCGACTAGGAACAGCAGTGAGATCAGAGTGACCACTTCTGGGTTATCTGACATCGCAAGCTTTTGCCCAAGATCTGCCATATTCAAAGTACCGGCATAAGCATAAAGCAGGCCTATTGCACTCAAGAAAAGAGCCGACGACAACAAGTTAAGTGTTACGTACTTAAGTGCTCCTTCCATTTGGCTTCGCTCACCACCAAGGATCAGTAAGCCAAACGACGCCACTAGCATAATCTCAAACCAAACATACAGGTTGAAAATATCACCAGTGAGGAAAGAACCAATCACACCAGCGAGCATCAGATGAAGAAGTGGATAGAATCCAAACTTCTCATGCTCTTTACTCATAGTCGCAAGTGCGTAAATCGAGATACAAAACGCGACGACTGCAGACACCGTCACCATGACGACTGCAAGTAAATCCGCAACAAGTGAGATCCCGTATGGAGCCTCCCAATCGCCTAGAGTGACTACTTGAATACCATCGTTGTAAACCGTAGTGAACAAAACGACAGCGGAGATGAGCAACGCAAAGTTAGAAAACACACTGATCCAGCGTTGCAGAGTTTGATACTTCCACAGCGTCATAGACAACGCAGCGGCAAGCATCGGGATCAGTACTGGCATTAATAACATCATAGCTGTGAGTCTGTTCTCTTCATTTCGTTCATATCATCTGCGCCGATGACTTTATAAGCTCGCTTGATCAAGACAACGGCAAATGCTAGTACACCGAAACTGATCACGATCGCAGTCAATATCAAAGCTTGTGGTAATGGGTCAGCAATCTGTCCAACCGGGCCGGCTAACCCCTCTTCAATCAGAGGAGGTGCTCCGCGGACTAAGCCACCACCGGTAAAGATAAGTAGATTGGTTGCGTTGGATAAAATAATCAAACCAATAACCAGCTTAACAACGCTACGGCGTAGCATCATATAAAGTGCTGCTGCGTACAAAGCACCGATTACAAAAGCAAATAAGGTGGTCATATTAGTCTTCCTCCAACTGAGCAAGAGAGAACAGCAATGTTGTCACCATGCCAATCACCACAAGGTAAACACCAATATCAAAGATAAGTGGCGTACTGATCTTAAGTTCACCTAAGCCAGGAACGTTCACGTACCACCATACCGCTGTGAGGAAAGTACTTCCGGATTTAACCATCCCAACAAAACCACTCACCGTTGAAATGATAAGGCCTCCCCCCATCAGGTAGAAACTATCAATTCCGATCAGTTTTCTTGTCTGGTTGGCATCAAACGCAAACAAATGAAGTGCAAACGCAACCGAAGCAACGAGCCCAGCGATAAAACCACCACCCGGCTCATCGTGACCACGTAATAGTAAGAATACAGAGAAGAGCAATAGCATCGGTAGTAGGAACCGAGCGATTACCTGTAAAATCAAAGAAGTGCTTGTATTGTTCATTACAGCTTCCTCTTCGTTCTAAGCATTGCAGTAACTCCAATGGCAGCCAGTGCCAATACAAAGATTTCACCCAAGGTATCAAGTGCACGGTAGTCCACTAGGATTACGTTCACGATATTACGTCCCTTGGCAATTGGGTAACTGTTTTCAATCAGATAGCTACTGATGCCACCCGGCATAGAGAAATGAACCACCGTCATCAATAACGTCGCCATCATCGCACCAAATAGCAGTGCGACTGTACAGTCTCGCCAGCGCACGTTAGAGCTAGAAAGTCTTTGGAATTTCGGTAGCTTGAACAGTACCAACACCAGCATGATTACCGTAAGCGTTTCAATCAGAATCTGTGTAATCGCCAAGTCCGGAGCACTGAAGAACACAAAGATTAACGCCATAGCAAAACCAAGTGCACCAATTGATGCTACTGAACTTAGACGAACCGCTGTATTACATGCGTAAGTGATCACGGCAACAATTAAGATAGAAACCGCCACATCTTTTAGCTCAACATCTGAGAAGTCAAAACTCCAATGGATACCTACTTTCGTAAACAACCAGTAACCAACTAGAGCAATAGTCGTCAAGAAAATGGTCAAGATGTAATTCGACATATAGCCGTTTTGCAGCTTAGCCGTACTCCACTTAGCAAACTTCACCATGTTATCCATGAAGACAAAGTAGCCTGTCTCTGGCCCATGATTGAGCATTGGTTTGGCTTTTGCCGCGGTAGGACGCAGACGATCCCAGTTTTTGAACAGCATGTAACCCAGGCCAAGCGCCAGTAAGCTCATCAATAATGGGATATTAAAGCCATGCCATAAAGCCAGATCGATATCAGACACTTGATAACCCGCAACCGCATTTGCCGCCGACGTGACCAATGGAGAAACTAGGCTAGGAAGTAAACCAAAAATAAGGCCAACCACAGAGAGAACAGTGAACCCTAAGCGAAGACCCAGTGGTGCTTCATGAGGTTGTTTCGGAGTTGCAACCTTTTCGCCCCAGAATGGTTTAATGACCAATAAACCCGCACAGGCCACGATAAAGATTGAAGTCAGTAGCGCCATAAAGCCAAGCATCAGCACCCACGGGCTTGATAACACGCCTGCTAGCATCATCTCTTTACCAATAAAGCCAAACAAAGGTGGTACACCCGCTAGTGCAAGCGCTGCCAACGACATGAATGCCGCTGTGTATGGCATCGCTTTACGTAGACCACCAAGTTCACGAACATCTTTCGTCCCGGTCTCATGATCAATAGTACCGGCAGCCATGAACAGTGCACCTTTATACAACGCATGTGCTAATAGGAAGACAACCGCGGCAACTAGAGATGCTTCTGTACCAATACCAATCAGCATGGTTAACGTACCCAACGCCATAATGGTTGAATACGCCAAAATCTTTTTAAGATCAGTGTTGGATACCGCCATCGCAGCGCCAAGCAACATAGTGATTGCACCAATACCCGACAGCAGTATGGTCCAAAGCTCGTGACCAGCCATGGTTGGTTGTAAACGTGCCATCAAATAGACACCAGCTTTTACCATGGTTGCTGAATGAAGATAAGAACTGACAGGCGTTGGTGCTGCCATCGCATTCGGTAGCCAAAAGTGGAATGGGAACTGCGCCGACTTTGTGAACGTACCACCAAGTACAGCTAACATCATGACAGTAAATAACGCATGCGTTTGAAGGTCAGTACCTTGAGATAAAATTTCACTCACTTCATAAGTACCAGCCATCATGCCCAGCATGATGATGCCCGCCAACAGCGCAAGCCCACCACCTACGGTCACGAACAAGCCTTGTAATGCAGACTTACGAGAAGACTCTTTCTCATGGTAGTAACCAATCAGCATGTAAGACGTAATACTGGTAAGCTCCCAGAAAACGAACATTGCGATCAGATTATTAGACAGCACAACGCCTAGCATCGCTGCCATAAATGCCATTAAGTAAGTCAGTAGCTTACGTTGATCTGGCTTATTCGCTAGATAACTACCCGCATAAATAATGACAAAGAAGCCAATTCCTGAGATCAGCAAGGCAAACATTAGGCTCAGGCCATCTAGCCAGAAATCGAGGCTAATCCCTAGCGATGGAACCCATTCGTAACTGATAAGCAAGTTCCCCTGCTCAATCACATCAGGCAGGTAGCTTGCAAAGTAGATAAAGAGTGTCGCTGGCAATATTGCAAGCAACTTGCTGGTTCTTTCACCAAACTGCTTAAACAACCAAGGTACGAACCCCGCCAGAAGAAACCCTGACAGAACGGCAAACAACATTAAAGAAAGCCTCCATTAAACAAATACTTTTGTGACGAACTTCTTAAATCAAAACATTCATCACAATAGAAGCGTGAGATTCTATGTGACTTCAAACAATAAAAACATTCGTTAGAAAGATACAGAATACTCGAGAAAACCGACAAGTTAGAAGATATACAATGGAAATACCGATATTCCTAGTTAACGATTAGATAGTAAGAGCTTTGCATAGCCCCTTAAATATCAACGAAAATTAACAATAAGACAACAAAATAACAATTAGATATGCAATTCAGGTCGTGAATCAGTGCGAAAACCGGAAATTTCTGACAAAGCGCGATAAAAAGATCAGATTTTTGAAGGTATTAACCTAGGTTCTGCTGACCTTTAGACAAGTAGATTGAGGATGGATTGATATTAGCAGTAAAGGGGATTGCTGCGGCTAACGTAAAGAGTGAGTAGATACAATTAAGTGTAACGAGGCATTACTTTTGTATACCAAACGTACACCGTTGCTAAAGTGAGGTCCGAATTAGTACAAGTACGACAAATCAAAAAAGCTAACCACAACGAGTCGTAGTTAGCTTCCGTACTAGCTCAAGCTAAATAACCTCAGCTGAGGTTAAATAGATTGTTATTAACTCCGGCGTCCGACTTTAACACTACCATTAGTATTGAACCAAAGAGCTTGGTCACGACGACGACCTAGCAAGATCGGTCCATCATCGAAGAACAGAAAGTTTTTCCAATGTTGCTTGAATATACTCCACTTGGTCTCAACCACATTGTATTTCTCATAACAGAAGTAAACCGTCACATCGTCTTGCCAGTCTAAAAATTCGAGAACCTCTTCTGGCAGACCAAGATCATCGTCTTCCCAGTTATCCATCCAATCGACATCATGTAGCCAGTTTTTAGTATTCATTGGCCAATCTTGCGAGCTGAGGCGCTCTGCATCTGGGCTCTGCGCACTGATATTTTCTTTCCAGAACTGTGCTGCTCTTGCTTGGCTCATCGGTTTGATCTGCTCAAGGTCTTCTTGAGGGATAGGCATCGACTGATGAGTAAAAATCCATTTCCTTGGGTATTCATCCAAAGAGATATATGACATGTGTGTTCCTTAATGGTTACCGCTCACGGTGACAGTATTTTAAGTCGAATGGCTTAGTGCTTATTTGGATTCGCTTGCCATTCTAAATTGATTAATGAAGTTAAGACATGGTCTCTCCACTCACCATCAATCAGTAGATAATCTTTCGCCTCACCTTCTATCGAAAAGCCGACTCGCTTTAGAACCTTCGCACTCTTCTCATTGTGGGGCATATAGCTCGCCGTAATGCGGTGCATGTTTTGGTAGTGAAACATGTACTGGCAAGCGACTTGTAACGCTCGACTCATCACGCCCCTGCCCTGTGTATTTTTAGCCAGTGAGTAACCTACGTTACAGGCATGAAACGGGAAACGGGTTAGATTACTAAATGAAATCGTACCAAGCATAGTATCGGTTTGTTCATCGATAATCAGGAAATAATAAGCGAGTCCCATTTTATGTAACTCATGTAACTTGATAAGTTTCTTTGACCAACCGAACTGGGTGTAAAAGGCTTCTTCGCGTCTTGGTTCCCACGGCTGCAGGTACTCTCTATTACTTTGGAAATAATGACTAATACGCTCTGCATCTTGCGGTTCAGCACAACGTAACAACAAGCCATCAAACCTTTCATAGACCCCTAGTGAGCTACTTCTTTTCTGCATCACAACATCCTTGATTAAGCCTTTCTAATACCGTAGTCCCTAAGTTTGTTCGCAATGGAAGTATGCGATACACCGAGTCGCTTTGCGAGTTTACGACTTGAAGGGAATGACTGATACAGTCGCTCCAACACTTGTGCTTCGTACTGATGCATGATTTCTTCTAAAGAGCCATCAATGTTAATTGAGGCATTGGTACCACCGGATGTCTCAGGCTTTGGAAGGTCAAAGTGTTCAACACCCAATGTTGAGCCATCTAGCTCAGTCAGACTTCTTAAAACCATATTGTCCAGCTGACGAATATTGCCAGGCCACTGGTAGTTAGATAAACGCTCCACCAGCTCTTCCGAATAGCCAGGTTTTGCCATTGACAGCTGCTGTGCGTATTTGGCTACAAACAAATCCAACAGAACTGGAATATCGGTCGAACGATGACGAAGTGCCGGAATTTGCAGCGTCAACACGTTCAAACGGTAAAACAGATCTTCTCGGAAGGTGCCAGACTCGGCTAACTCAGCCAGGCTACGTTTCGTCGAGGCAATAATGCGAACATCTACATGTACTTCATGTTCTTCGCCGACACGTCTAAATGTGCCGTCTTGTAGGAATCGAAGTAGCTTGATCTGTAGATGAGGGCTCATCTCACCGATTTCGTCTAAGAACACGGTGCCGCCGTCAGCTTGTTCGAAGATGCCCATGTGACCTTGCTCGTGATTGAACGAGCCTGGTGCATGACCAAACAGCTCGGTCTCCGCTACATCATCCGGCATAGACGCACAGCTTAGAATCAAGAATGGTGAAGACGCTCGATTTGAGCGGTTATGGCAGGCTTTAGCCAGCATCTCTTTACCCGTGCCGGTTTCACCCACAATCAACAGTGGCTGATCGAGCATAGCTAACTTCTTAGCTTGAGAGATTAACGCCTTGTGACGGTTCGAAACACCGACAAAACGCTCGAAACCAAGGTTGTTTTGCTCTGGCAACATATCTTGATCGATTGCTTCACGCACTGCAGGTTGCAGAGTCATTACAGCGCTCACCAAGATAGGTTCACTCGATTCAGCAGTAATATAAACAGGCATGATCTCAAAGATATAATCTAAGCCTTCGATAACGATATTACCGCGTCGACGAGATTGCTCACCATCGATCCACTGATTGAACTGAAAACTAGGTATTAATTGGGTAATTTGCTCACCAAGGAGCTCGTTCTCTTCGCGATGGAAGAGCGTTTGAGCCGCATGGTTCGCCATATCAATCGAGCCTTTAAGACTGATTGATAAAACAGGATCAGGAAGGTTAGCAACCAAAGCTTTGAGCTCAGTATTCTTGCGTTCACTTGGCATGAAGTGAATCTTACGTACATCGCTCACACCATCAATACGGCGAATTTGCTGCATCAGCGCACTAAATGCGTCGAAATCCATCTCAAGGCTGTTGAGATAGATCTTACCGCTAACATCGATTTCAATACCGCGGAGATCTAGGTTATTTGAAGCTAAGATATCGAGTAACTCTCGAGTCAGACCAAGACGGTCTTCACATAAAACTTCTAGGCGCACTCAGGTTTCCTGTTTAGTGTCACGAAATATTGACAGTAGTGTGAATTATGCCTGTGTTGCCGTCAAGTGAGTGCTTTCTAGGAAATACAATAAAACCGCATAAAAGCTTGTTTTATGCGGTTTCTAGTGAACTACGGAGCGAGGCGTTTAACTTGAGTAATGATACCTTTACGCAAATCTGACAGCTTAACCTTACGCTCTTTGTTCCACGGAGTCGGCCGCAATAGCGACATCGCCTTAATACCTAAGCGAGCAGTAAGAATACCCACACCAATACCTTGCGCAGCTCGTGTTGATACTTTACCTGCCATGTCCATAGACAAGAGTTCAATACTCGCGTCTGCAATGATCTCACTTGCACCCGCCAACGCCATATTGATGAGGGTAAACTTGAATAGCTTTAATCGAGACCAATAACCAAGTTGCACACCATAGACTTTAGCCAGCTCGTCGAGCATTTTAAAGCTGCGCCAAGCAACGAGTAGCATGTCAGCTATCGCCAATGGGCTCGCAGCGACAAGCAGTGCCGACTCACCACTCATCTTGGTTACGATTTTCTGTGCCTTCTTATCCAACTCAGTGACAACCAGTGCATCATATAAATCCATGACTTCGGCATCAGTATGAGTTGATACCACACTGTTCGACCAGCGATCGTAACTCGGACTTTTGCCCGCAATCGCACTTTGCTGTGCCAGTGCTTCGCAGAATGGCTTAGCTTTGCCAAAAGAGTCCAAGGCGAGAAGCTCTTCCCCTTGTTTTTGTACATCAAAGTGATTTCTCAAGTGGCGTAATTGCCATAGTTCTTTGATCAAACCACTGAGGCCAAACGACGCCAATGCAGCAAAGAAACCGGCCCAGCTTAGCGATAACCAGTCCGCAGCCTGAATCGCGGTAATCACCGAATCAATGGCTTGCCAACCGACTAAGCCAACAAATACGGTCAGCATAGCCATCAAGCCTTTACTCTTATAACTTGGACGAATGACCTTCTCTAAATTTTCTTCAACTTCGTTCACAACCTCTTCTTCATTTTTTTCAAACACCGTTGGTGCAAAAGTTTGTTGTGATTCGAATAGACGTTCATTCGATTGACTGAGAACACTTTGCTCAACCTCTACTTTCAGCTTTTCATCCGAATCGGCTGACTCTGAAGCAGGCGCTTGTTGAGAAAAGACCTGCTGCTTCTTAAAGGCTTGCTGATGATCAAACTTTTCTGGGGACATTACACTTTATCTCCAATCAAAAACTCTAACGCTTTATCTAAGCGAATATGGGCACACGGCTCATCACTTGGGTTTGGCTTCGGCAGAAAGCTATGAAATTCAAAAGCTGGCTTGCCATCAAAAGCTTCCCAGAACTCTCTTTGTGGCAGCTTCCTCGGTACCTCTCCTGGGTAGATCGTCAACTCATTACCATCAAGTTTGATGCCCTGAATCGCTGGAATACTTTTATCCTGGCTATTAACAAACCCGGCATCAGTCGCTTTGATAGAGGCGATACCCATACATTGCATTTCAATTCCTTCGAATGAGGTATGCTGCCATGCAGGATGGACCATCTGTTGAAGCAAAGAGAGCAAGTTAGTGTGTTGCTCCGGCGTCACGTGATCAACTTTGGTAGCAGCGAACAATAACCGATCGATCTTCGGTGAAAACAAACGACGTAAGAAATTACTCTTGCCATATTTAAAGCTGTCCATCAGCTGGTCGATAGCCATCTTCATATCATTAAATGCTTCAGGGCCGACATTCAGTGGTTGTAGGCAATCCACTAAAATAATCTGACGATCAAAGGTCGAGAAATGCTGCTTATAAAAGGCTTTCACAACGTTCTTTTTATACTCTTCATAGCGCTGCTTCAACAATGAATAACCGCTATGCTTATCAGCGTTTTCATAGGTTTGCTTACTATGGTCAACAGGATAGAACTGTAATACAGGCGCACCTTCAAGCTCACCAGGAAGAACAAACCGTCCAGGCTGAACCCAATGTAGCCCAGCCTCTTTACAGCGATGTAGATAGTCAGTAAAACGAGCTGATACGTTCGCCAACAGCTTCTCGTTACCTTCCACCATTAGATCCACCGATTCGTTTTCTTGAAGCCAATCTTGAGCATACTGCTTGCGGTCTCCTTTTAGCAGTTCTATCTGTTTGGCACTCCACTCTTCAAAGCTCAATGAAAGTAATGGCAGATCCAATAACCACTCACCAGGGTAATCGACAATATCTAAATAAAGCGTCGATTCCTTACTAATTAATCGGCGCGCACCTTTAGTGCGCTTAAATTTAATCGCTAAGCGGATCTCTGACACATCTCGTGTGGGTTCCGGCCATGCGGTTGGAGAACCATTCAAGCTATCCATCGCTTCATCATAAGCAAATCGCGGAACCATAAGGTTATCTTGTGGAACTCGACGTGCTCCTATAATTCTTTTGTCTCTCGCGGCTGCAAACAATGGCAGGTTATCGTGAGTTGAGGTGTGTAGCAGTTGATTCACCAAAGACGTGATGAACGCCGTCTTACCCGCGCGAGATAAACCCGTCACTGCCAAACGCAGATGCGAGTCCATCGAACGATGGAAGAGATCATTCATTTCTTGATTCAACTTTTTCATTTATCACCTTATTGATACCAAATGCATCACTATTATCTAGGTTACAAGATTAACCGATGATGAACAAAAAACCCCTTTTAAGTTAAGCAACATAATCAGTTACAGATACGTTTCTACTTTTCATATTTCTTCCGGCTCCCTACCAAAGCTGGGTGACTCATCGACTCTAACAAGTCAAATGCTGAACGCTAACAAACCATGGGGATTGCTTACCCATGTTTCTATTCGCTACGTTTGTTGACTCTATGAGTCCTATTCGTCAGCTCCTTTCTTCAAACACACTTTTATAAATAAGTTCTAGAAACAGCAGTTTATGTATAACCAAATTTAGTGATACCGGTTTCACTTTTTTTGTACATTTTTCATTCATTTTGTTGATTTAGGTATCAAAATTGGTAAGGCCTTATTGCGATGTAAGCTTGCAAAGCTAGAGTGAAACTAGTTTCAATTTTAGGAGATGGTCGTGTTTGATATATCGATAATGTATCGCTACATAGACTCCTTTGTTGATGGTTTTGCAATTACAGCAAGCATCAGCATCGCGTCTATTTTAGGAAGTTTTTGTGTTGGCCTGCTCATCATGTTCGCGTGTATTAGCCATTCCAAGGCACTTTCGAGAATAGGATATACCTACATAAATACGTTTCGAAACATCCCTTTTATAGTCCAAGTCTTTTTCATCTTTTATGGGTTGCCAGAACTTAAGATTTTTATCGATCCTTACACTACAGGCGTAGTTGCTTTATCTATCGCAGTTGGCGCGTATTGCGCAGATGTGCTTCGCGCAAGTGTTCAGCAAGTCGATAAGGATGTTATCGAGGCCGCGCAATCGTTCGGTTTAAGTCGCTCCACCATTTATCGCAAGATTGTGTTACCAATCGCGCTACGAAACTCAATCAAGCCACTTGGTTCCATCTTCGTTAACTTAATTCTGACCACATCTATTCTCTCGACGGTAACACTCAACGAGCTCACCGGCGCTGCAAAAATCATTGCAGCAGAGACATTTAGACCTTTTGAAGTGTATTTCTTCTTACTGCTGTTCTACTGCGTGTTGACCTACATTTTATCTGTTCTGATTACGCTTATTCACAAACGATTAAATCGTTTCTCTGAGGCAGGAGCATAACAATGTCCAGTAACGAGTTTGTACCCTATGACATCATCGTTTTGCTTAGCGGTATTGGTGTCTCACTCAAAGTGTTTTTGATATCGAGCCTATTTGGCGGCTTGGTAGGTATTGGTCTAGCGCTTTGTCGCCACTATCAATTTCCTTTTCTTAAGCAACTTTCAATCTTCATCAGCGAGTTTTTAAAAAACTCTCCAGTATTGGTCCAACTGTTTCTTATTTATTTTGGCCTACCGATTTTTCTTTCGATGGATATGTCGGCTGAGCTTGCCGCCACCATTACGCTAACAGGTAACACTGCGGCTTTTGTATCCGTCATCATCGTGACAGCGATGGCGGCCATTGATAAAGGCCAGATTGATGCGGCTCGCTCGTTTGGTATTTCTGAGCAGACCATTTTAAAGAAAATCATCACACCTCAAGCACTACTAGTAGCGATTGCCCCACTCGTTGGTTTAGCCGTGAATCAGTTACAAGTCACCTCGTTGGTTTCAGTGATTGGTGTCATGGATATCACCAAAGTTGGTGCAATTTTGAATCAACGCACTTGGCAACCATTCATTGTATGGCCCGTGATTGGCTGTACGTACTTTGTCCTCTCTATGGCGATTTCAAAACTGGGAAGCAAACTAGAACTACACCTTAAAAAACATCAAACCTGGTCGTTAGCATAAGGATTCAACAATGATTTATATAAATGACGTACAAAAGTCCTTCGGAAATGACCAAATACTGAAAGGCATATCGCTCGACATCAACCAAGGTGATGTGGTGTCCATTCTTGGTGCCAGTGGTTCAGGTAAATCCACCTTATTGCGTTGTATCAATGGGTTAGAAACTCTCAATGGCGGTGATATTCAATTTAAGTCTTTATCGGTTCGAGAGAAAAATGACTTGAGCAAGATCCGACGGTCTGTATCAACGGTATTTCAACATTTTAATCTCTACCCTCATTTAACGATTCTCGACAACATCACATTGGCACCGATTGAAGTGTTAGGCCAAACCAAAGAGCAGGCACAAGAGCACGCTAGAGAGCTTCTTCGATTGGTTGACTTAGCTGACAAAGAGCAAAGTTTCCCAGCTCAACTATCTGGCGGCCAAAAGCAACGAATTGGTATTTGCCGTGCTTTAGCAATGAATCCTGAATGTTTGTTACTGGATGAGGTGACCAGTGCTTTGGATCCTGAAATGACCTCTGAAGTACTGGATGTATTAGCGAACTTAGCCAGCACAGGAACCACATTAATTTTCGTCACCCATGAAATTGCGTTTGCTAAAAAGATATCCAATCGCATCGTCTTTTTGGACCAAGGCGTTGTGCGTGCAGACATGGATAAAGACACATTCTTTTCCAATGAGGGTGGCAAAAAAGATGAACGAATTCGCAGGTTTTTAGAAAAGATGGATAGTAAATAAATGATTGTTTTATCGAATTCAGAAGCATGGCCGGGAATTGATGATACGGCCTCTATGTTAGATAACGGTGACAATGGCTTGGACGCCATTATCTGTGGCATTGAGAAAGTAGAAGCAGAACCAAAAATCCGTAGCGTTGGTTATGGCGGGTGGCCAAACATGGTTGGAGACATGGAGTTTGATGGTGCCGTTATGGATGGCAACACGCTTCGAACGGGGGCTGTGGGCGCTATTAAAGATCACTTCCATGTCACTCGAGTCGCCAAAAAGGTTATGGAAGAGCTCAACCATGAAATCCTCACAGGCGAAGGGGCTACACGCTTTGCCTATGAAATGGGATTTGAATGTCCTAACCCACTTTTAGAAGACTCGAAGAAAGTGTGGTTCGAAAAACTGCAAGAGGTCACCGGTGAGGCAGATCCTGATATGTCAACGCGACCACTGGCAAGTTTGAACTCGATGATCACGGATCCTGAAAAAGTACGTGATACCACAGTATTTCTCACCAAAGACAAGCACGAAAGTATCTACGCAGCCACCAGCACATCAGGGTGGGCGTGGAAATACCCTGGTCGTCTAGGCGATTCACCTATAGCTGGAGCTGGATTCTATGCAGACAGTCGTTACGGTGCTGCAGCGTGTACTCACACCGGTGAAATGACCATTCGAGCCAATACCTCTTACTCAATTGTCATGGCAATGCGTTTAGGTTATTCACTTGACCAAGCGATAGACATGGCGATTGAAGAGCTGAATAACCTAACAACTGGGTTCTTAGCTGGCGTTGTTATTCACGCAATAGACAAAGACGATAACTATCGCGTTATCAATGTCGGTTGTGATGAAGACATCAAATACTGGGTCTATAAGACCGACATGGAAAAACCACAGCAAAAAATTGCTGAAAGAAGATAAAATGGAGAACAAGATGAAATTCAAAGCACTCGTTGCCACCGTGATTGCAAGCGCCCTTGCAATCGGTTCAACTTCTGCCTTCGCAGGTAAACTAGAAGACATCCGCGAGCGAGGTTATATCAAGATAGGTGTATCACTTGGTGGTGAGCCTATTGGCTTTCGTGATCAAAAAAACCAACCTGCTGGCTACGACGTTGATCTTGCGAAACGTCTTGCTGAAAAACTTGGAGTAGAGGCTCGCTTCACTGATGTTCACGGTGATGCAAGGGTATCCATGTTGTATTCAGATCAGCTTGATGCTGTAATTGGTAACATGTCTGCAACCTTAGAGCGTGCTAAATCCGTAAACTTTACCATCCCTTATGCAAGAGCTGGCTTACGTATCGTTCACCAAAAAGACCAAGATATAGACTCACTGGCTGATCTAGCAGGGAAGCGTGTTGTAGTAGGACGCGGTTCAACAGGCGAAAGCTTCTTGAAGCGTGAAGTACCAGAAGCTGAGCTTGTATATACTGACAACTTTGCTCCTGACGGTGTATTGCTACTTCGCCAAGGCCGCGTAGACGCGGGTATCGAAGACAGCTCTTTGATTGATTACCTTGCGACCAATAACGACAAACTGGTCACAATGGAAGGCCTACACTCAAATGATCCAATTGCGATTGGTGTTCGCAAAGGTGATGAAGAGTACCTACGCTGGATGGATATGTTTGTTTCTGAGTACATCAACTCTGGCGCATACGAAGAGTCGTACCATAAGTGGTGGGGTGCGGACGCTAAGCCACCAAAACTAACCGGTACTTGGTAATCATTTACCCCCTAAAGAACGAGCGAATTGGAATCAATTTAGAGGATAAACAGCTCGTTCTTTCCCCTTACTTACAACCACCATTGACAAAAAATCGCTATGTTAATTGAAGTCTGCATCGACAATATTGAGTCCTTAAAGACCGCCATCAAAGCAGGAGCGGAACGCATTGAATTGTGCAGTGCACTCGCTTTAGGTGGACTTACGCCTTCACTCGGTCTGATCCGTGAGGCTGTCAAACGTTCCTCCGTTCCTGTCTATGTCATGATCCGTCCCCGCGAAGGTGATTTCGTATTTAATGACATCGAAGTTGAAATGATGAAGGACGAAATCACTACTTACAAGTCCATGGGGGTGGATGGGGTTGTTGTCGGTGCATTATATGCGGATGGCACGATTAACACTCACGCACTCTCTTTATGGACGAAAGCGGCAGATGGAATTGGAGTTACGTTTCATCGCGCATTTGACCTCGTTAAAGAGTCAAATCTGGCATTAGAAACACTTATCGAATATCAGGTTGAACGAGTTCTCACATCTGGGTTAAATGAGAGTGCCGAACTTGGAATTCCCGTGATAGAGCGTTTAGTCTCTCAAGCTGATGGACGCATTTCCATTATGGCCGGTGCAGGCGTCAATGCCCAAAATGCGCGTTTCATTGCTCAAACCGGGGTCCAAGAATTGCATTTATCAGGCAAAACACAACGACAAAGCCTTATGGCTTCGCAAACCGACGTTAGTATGGGTAGTGAAAGCTGTGAAAATACCATTACGGTAACGGACTACGATAAAGTCAACATGGTAGTAAGAGAGTTTAAATGACAGAGAAAACACTGCCCACCTTACAAGACGTCGCTGATAAAGCTGGAGTTTCAAAAGCCGTCGCCTCTAGAGCCTTTTCAAAAGAAAAGAAACCCATCTCGAAAGATAAAAAAGAGCGGGTGCTCAATGCCGCAGCCGAATTAGGTTATGTGATCAACCCGTTTGCACAGAGCCTGAATAGTAAAACGACAGGCTTGGTTGCTGTGATTGTAAATAGCATGGATGACATCAGTGACTTGGAGCTCTTTGACCAATTAATCCAAGGGCTGCAAACGATCGGTAAGCTACCCGTTTTCATTCGATTAAAAACCGAGAAAGACATCACTTCTATTACCAATAATGCGTTTGTTCACCGAGTCGATGCGGCCATCATTTTCTCGGACCTGATTCAACCACAAGATATGCCGGATTTGTTTCTAACCAACAAAGTCATCAATCTCAATGGCCAAAACTGGTCGAACACATGGTCAGTGATGCTGGATGAGGAAGGCGCCATACAATCTGCGGTTCAATACGCATCGAAATCAGGAAGCACTCATGCGTACTTATTAGCTGGAAGACAAAGCTCTGCTGTTGAGCATAAGCGTATCGAGTTCTACCAAAAACATTTACAAGAGCAAGGTGTGGAAATAAGGGCAATCAATTTCTGTGACTACAAATACAGTGAAGCAAAGCAAACTCTAGCCAAGCTAGGCAACGACAAATTCACTCGGGAGAGCGCCATACTTTGCACATCAGATGCAATGGCAATGGCTGCGATTGATTACTTCATTGAGAACCAAACCGACATTCCAACAATCATCGGTTTTGATAATACCTTTTTCTCCCATTTTGGTACTTACCAGTTCCCCAGCATTGGCTACAGCAAAGTGGAGTTGATTAATACGGTTCTCGAGTTAATTGAACTGGAAAACAGCTCCGATAACTTAGCTGGCGAAAGACACATCAATAATGTTTTTAACCTCTTTGAGCCAGAAGAGACTTCTTAAGTTACCGCGTGATTCAACATCCTTTATGCGATTTGAGGACTGCTTGATACTGTGTCAGCTTACTTAGCGGTCATGATAAAAGACAAATACAAGAATCGACACGACAGCAATGGCTATGCCCGCAAGCGGGACAAAATAATAGGATTTTCCAGCACTTCTATTGATACTCCCTCCTATTGGGATACGCGCACTCTAGATCGCACCAGCCTTGTTCAACGCAACGCGTTCCCTTAAACAACTCATCAAATATAACCTATTAAAAACCCCTGACTACTCTCATGTTTGTCAGGGGTTTATCTAAACAGATTTTAAAATTGAAGAAGCTTTAATCGTCTTCAATGAGTTTGTAGATAACAAACAATGCAATCTCGATCAGCAAGAACAACACACACGTGATGGTCACGTATTTGTTATCGAAAATACTGATCCCATGCAGGATTAAGTCATAACCTACAAAGGCACCAATGACCACAGCAATAATAATCTGAAGAATTTGAATAAATTTTGGCATCGTCACCCCTGACAATTAAGTATTTGTTTTTCTATTGAAATATTATCTTAGACCAATTTCAACTAGAAATTGAGTCAAGGTGAAACTTAGCCATACTAAGCTTCACCTTTTCTTATTAAAGTTCCGCCTCCGCGATCTTAACTTTCCATGTATCAGGGCCAATTTGGTGTGCATTCGCGCCATCAGAGTCAACCGCTACGGTCACCGGCATATCTTCAACGTCAAACTCGTAGATTGCTTCCATACCGAGATCTTCGAATGCCACAACACGTGCTTTCTTTATCGCTTTAGCAACCAAGTAAGCCGCGCCGCCAACAGCCATCAGATACACAGCTTTGTGCTTCTTGATCGATTCAACGGTTGCCGGACCACGCTCTGCTTTACCAATCATACCCATGATGCCCGTTTCCTCGAGCATCATATCGGTAAACTTATCCATACGAGTCGAGGTTGTTGGGCCTGCTGGGCCAACGACTTCATCACCAACTGCATCAACAGGGCCTACGTAGTAGATAAACTTACCTTTCAGGTCGACGCCTTCTGGCAAGCCTTCACCGCTTTCTAGCATGCCTTGAATACGTTTATGAGCCGCATCACGACCTGTTAAGATCTTGCCAGAAAGTAGAACTGTCTCGCCTGTTTTCCATTCTTGTACATCTTCTTTCGTCACTGTATCAAGGTTGACACGACGGGTATTCTCGCCAGCTTCCCAAGTGATTTCTGGCCAATCTTCCAGTTTAGGTGGTGTCAGCTCGGCTGGACCTGAGCCATCAAGCGTGAAGTGAACATGTCGTGTCGCGGCGCAGTTTGGAATCAAGCAAACTGGCTTAGACGCTGCATGCGTTGGCGCTGTTTTGATTTTCACATCGACAACAGTAGTCAAGCCACCTAGACCTTGAGCACCAATACCCAATTTGTTTACACGGTTAAAGATATCCAAACGCAGCTCTTCTTCCGCATTTTGTGGGCCACGGTCGATAAGCTCTTGGATATCGATGTGCTCCATCAGAGATTCTTTTGCTAGTACCGCGGCTTTTTCAGCTGTGCCACCAATACCAATACCTAGCATTCCCGGTGGACACCAACCAGCGCCCATCGTCGGTAGTGTCTTCTCTACCCATTCTGCAATATCGTCAGATGGATTGAGCATCACCATCTTGGTTTTGTTCTCTGAGCCGCCGCCCTTAGCCGCAATTTGAACTTCAACTTTATCGCCTGGCACCATATTGATGTGCACAACGGCAGGAGTATTGTCTTTAGTATTAATGCGCTTGCCTGCTGGGTCCATCAGAACCGAAGCACGCAATGGGTTATCTGGGTTGGTGTAGGCTTGACGAACACCTTCGTCTACCATCTCTTGGACTGTTTGATCGGTTTCCCACTGAACGTTCATACCGATGTTCACAAAGCAAGTCACGATGCCGGTATCCTGACAGATAGGACGGTGGCCTTCTGCAGACATGCGTGAGTTAATCAGAATTTGAGCGATAGCATCTTTCGCTGCTTGGCTCTCTTCACGGTTGTATGCTTCTTCTAGCGCTTTAACGAAATCCAAAGGATGGTAATAAGAGATATATTGAAGAGCATCAGCTACACTGCTGATTAGATCCTGTTTACGAATGACTGTCATCGCTTGCCTCATTAGTCCGTGTGCATGGCTGGGTCGGTGCATACCGATTATACTCTTCATACTTGAAGTCGCAGCTTTGCTAACTGCGTCAATGCAGCCTAGTCACATAGAGCATCTATGCTCATAGGGCTGAATTGTCTTGCTGCCGCGCCGCAACTCCAATTATTTTGGGTATAGGCTATCGATTACACATGTTGATTTTTCTGCAACCCATTAATTTATTTATGATACTCTTGCTCGCCATCACGCGCTATGCAGCGAATCATTTCTTTGTCACAAATTTAAACAAATGAATAACAAACAACCGACTGCCCTCTCATACATTCCACTTAACTATGAGCCAACGTTAGCTTATTCGTTATTTGAACCTATTGAAGCACTACCTTGGGCAATGCTTCTTTGCTCGTCTTCGAATGAGCATGTTGACAGTCGCTTCGATATCCTCGTTGCGAACCCTTTAGCCACTGTGACAACGAAAGGTACCGATACCACTACCTCTGTATATCGTTTCGAACAAGACTCACCTTTCGAAAGAACGTTAGAAGAAAAAGTCACTCACCAAGGTGACCCGTTTACCACGATAGAAAGCGTGATGGATGAACAATTAGCCGAAATTGATACTTCAAAGTATGTGCTCCCACAAGATTGCCCATTTGTCGGGGGGATCTTGGGTTACTTTTCTTACGATTTGGGACGTCATGTAGAAACGCTACCGAATCTGGCAAAGCATGATATTGATAATCAAGATATGGCTGTTGGCCTCTATGAGACGGCTGTGATTATTGACCATCAAGATAAAGCGGCTTATTGCATTGGTCTTTATCCTAAAGAGTTCATGCTGTGGTTACATAACCAGAAAAAGAAACCTCAACTTAATTTCGGATTGACCTCTGATTGGACATCAAACATGTCAAAGCAAGAGTATTCCCAACGCTTTGATCAGGTTCAAGAGTACTTATTAAGTGGAGACTGTTATCAAATTAATCTCGCGCAACGCTTTAACGTGTCATATCAAGGCAGTGAGTGGGATGCTTTCAATCGCCTGAATGAACAAAACAAAGCGCCTTTCTCTGCTTTTATTCGCACAGAAGAAAGCAGCATAATAAGTATTTCACCAGAGCGCTTCTTACTACTCGATAAGCACGAGATCGAAACCAAGCCCATCAAAGGCACGAGACCACGCTTCTCTGATCCTGCGCTAGATGAAAACAGTGCGAACGAATTAAAAGCCGCTGAAAAAGATCAGGCTGAAAACTTGATGATTGTCGATCTGTTGAGAAACGATATCGGTCGGGTTGCTAAGCCTGGTACGGTTCATGTACCAAAGCTATTTGACATAGAGAGCTTTCCTGCCGTTCACCACCTTGTGAGCACAATCCGAGCAAAGCTTGATGATGAATACAATGCCACCGATCTTTTGAGAGCATGCTTCCCTGGAGGATCCATTACTGGCGCCCCTAAAGTGCGAGCAATGCAGATCATCGAAGAGCTTGAACCCCATCGTCGCAGCACCTATTGCGGAAGCATAGGATACATCAGTCGTTGTGGGCGCATGGACACCAGCATTACCATTCGAACGCTAGTGGCACACAATAACCAGTTGTTCGCTTGGGCTGGCGGTGGCGTCGTCGCAGATAGCCAGTGTGATGCAGAGTATCAAGAAACATTTGATAAGCTCTCACGAATTCTGCCTATACTAGAAAAGAAAGAGAGCTAGAGAGCTAGAGAGCTAGAGAGCTAGAGAGCTAGAGAGCTAGAGAGCTAGAGAGCTAGAGAGCTAATAGATTTTAAAAGAGGGGTAAAATGAACAAACAACAATTTCTCCATCGTTTCAATTTATCCCTTCCTCATGCTTATCACCAAGAAAGCCTAAACCGCCTCAAGAAAACGCCAACCGACGCTATGCGCCAAGCTGCGGTCTTAATCGCGCTGGTTGAACGTCCTAATGGCTTACAAGTTATCTTTACTAAGCGAGCTAGCCACCTTCGCCATCATCCTGGTCAAATCAGCTTCCCAGGTGGAAAGTTTGAGCAAACCGACGGGTCATTAGCATACACCGCCATACGCGAAGCAGAGGAAGAAGTCGGTATCCCCTCCTCGATGATCGAAGTCGTTGGTCAATTACCAACATTACCTACTATCAGCCAGTTCCTGGTCACGCCAATCATTGCTTTTGTAAACCCTGATTATCAACCCGTCATTGATGCCAACGAAGTCGAGTTACTTTTCGAAGCGCCTGCTGAGTTTGTGTTTAACAAGCAAAACCTGTTTAGCCAACAGTTCGAAATAAACGAACATATTCACCGCATCTTCGCTATTCCGTACCAAGAACATTTTATTTGGGGAGTCACCGGACAAATAATCGAAGCATTTCAAAAACAACTCACTCCAGTGCATTGCCCTTTATCAGATTAACGGCCACAAACTTCCCAGATCTAGTCTTATCCCTTAACTTGTTTCAAGTTTAATTCACACCTTATTGTTAATACTTAGTTAATCCCCCAACCGCGTTTTCTATCATTTTTACCCACTTTAGATAAATCTTTGCTCAAGCCATCAAAACCACACCTTTCGACGCAAACGATTAAATAACACCTCACCCTATTAGGATAAATAAATCTAATCCGAAACATTATAATTCATCGTGTGTGGCACATGTTTTTCGTGATCAAATCTAGGTTTATCAACGGTTATAATTACCACCAAAGTAATATATGACTTGGATCGTATTTTTCTTCTGAATTCTTTTGCAAAATCCACGTCGACTTATTTCCTGTTCCCAAAATATGAGTTAACAAAATGAATACAACAACAAGCGCGGCTCAGTCCGCACAATCCTCTAGTAAGTTCACTTATAAAGACTTTACTTGGTGTCTGTCTCTGTTCGGTACCGCTGTAGGTGCTGGTGTATTATTCTTACCAATCAAAGCTGGTGCGGGTGGTTTTTGGCCATTAGTAATCCTAGCGCTAATTGCTGCACCTATGACTTGGTTTGCACACAAATCTCTAGCACGTTTTGTTCTGTCTGCAAAAAATCCTGAAGCTGATATTACAGACACAGTAGAAGAACACTTTGGTAAAACCGGCGCAAACATCATCACTTTTGCATACTTCTTCGCTATCTACCCAATCGTTCTTATCTACGGTGTAGGCATCACAAACACGGTTGATTCTTTCCTAGTCAACCAAGTAGGTATGGAATCTATTCCTCGCTGGCTACTATCTGGCGCGTTGATCGCTGCTATGACTGCTGGTGTTGTGTTTGGTAAAGAGCTGATGCTTAAAGCGACATCTGCTTTAGTTTACCCACTGGTGGCTATCCTGCTTGCACTGTCTTTCTACTTAATTCCAGATTGGAACAGCTCAATGATGTCTGTTGCACCAGACTGGTCTTCTATGCCTTCAATTGTTTGGCTAGCAATTCCAATCATCGTGTTCTCTTTCAACCACAGCCCAGTAATCTCACAGTTTGCTAAAGAGCAGCGTCTGCAACACGGTGAGAACGCCGTTAAAAAAACGGACGCAATCACTGGCGGTGCAGCGATGATGCTAATGGGCTTTGTCATGTTCTTCGTATTCTCTGTTGTACTATCTCTATCTCCAGAGCAACTCGCACAAGCAAAAGCTGAGAACATCTCTGTTCTTTCTTACCTAGCAAACGTACATGAATCTCCACTGATCTCTTACATGGGTCCACTGGTAGCATTCGCAGCAATCACGTCTAGCTACTTTGGTCACTTCCTAGGTGCTCATGAAGGTCTAGTTGGTCTAATCAAATCTCGCTCTGAAACACCAGTTAGCAAGATTGAAAAAGGTTCACTACTGTTCATCGTTATCACTACCTGGATCGTGGCGATTGTTAACCCAAGCATCCTAGGCATGATCGAGACAATGGGCGCGCCAATGATTGCAGCAATCCTGTTCCTAATGCCTGTCATCGCGATGCACAAGGTACCTGCAATGGCGAAGTACAAAACATCTGCGCCAGTACAGATCTTCACTGCAATATGTGGTGTCGCAGCTATCACTTCAGTAGTGTACGGCGCGCTGTAATCTCGACGCTCCAAACGATATAAAAATAATAAGCCCCCAAAGCCTCCCCACTCTTCGAGGGAGGCTTCTTTTCTGAGGTAATCAACATGATTAGTGTTTTTGATATCTACAAAGTAGGTGTTGGCCCATCGAGCTCTCACACCGTTGGCCCAATGAAGGCCGGCAAAGAGTTCATTGATGATCTACGCGCAATGGGTAAACTGCGTGATATCACCAAGATCACTGTAGATGTATATGGATCGCTATCACTGACCGGGAAAGGTCACCATACAGATATCGCCATTATTATGGGATTAGCAGGCAATAGCCCTGAGCGCGTTGATATTGATTCAATCCCAGGCTTTATCGCTCGAGTTGAAGAGACTGAACGTTTACCAGTAGGCATGCATTGCCATACCGTCTCTTTCCCTCGTGAAGGGGGTATGAACTTCCATTCATCAAACCTAGCGCTTCATGAGAATGGCATGCAGATCCATGCATGGATCGATGACGAAAAAGCGTACTCAAAAACCTACTACTCTATTGGTGGTGGTTTTATTGTTGATGAGGAAAACTTCGGCAAAGAAGATGAGAACCCAGTTAAGGTTCCTTACGATTTCAACAGTGCAGCAGAGCTTGTTGAACAATGTAAAGAGCATGGCTTATCAATCAGTACCTTGGTTATGGCAAACGAGCTAGCTGTTGGTGCAGAAGACGAAATCAAAACTAACTACGCTAACATCTGGAAAACCATGCGTGAGTGCATGGAGCGTGGCATGAACAAAGAAGGTCTGCTTCCAGGTCCTCTGCGTGTACCTCGCCGTGCAGCAGCTCTCCGCCAACAACTACTCGCATCCGAGTCAACCAGTAACGATCCTATGGCAGTGGTCGATTGGGTTAACATGTTCGCATTTGCCGTCAACGAAGAAAACGCTGCAGGTGGCCGTGTGGTTACTGCACCAACTAACGGCGCATGTGGAATCATCCCTGCAGTACTCGCTTACTACGATAAGTTTATCCAGACAGTCACTGAAAAAGATTACATTCGTTACTTTGCAGCTTCTGGTGCTATCGGGGGCCTATACAAGCAAAACGCATCTATTTCTGGTGCTGAAGTAGGTTGTCAGGGGGAAGTTGGTGTTGCTTGCTCAATGGCTGCAGCGGGCTTGGCAGAGCTTCTTGGCGGTAGCCCTGAACAAGTTTGCATGGCTGCAGAGATTGCGATGGAGCACAACCTCGGTTTGACGTGTGACCCAGTAGCTGGACAGGTGCAAGTTCCTTGTATTGAACGCAATGGTATTGCAGCGGTAAAAGCAATAAACTCGACTCGCATGGCACTGCGCCGCTCTTCAGCACCAACGGTCTCTTTAGATAAAGTTATTGAAACCATGCTTGAAACCGGCAAGGACATGAACGCTAAATACCGAGAAACCTCTCAAGGCGGCCTAGCGATAAAAGTAGTCTGTTAATTCAGCACATCATACGTATAATAGAAAGCGGCTATTCTGCCGCTTTTTTTATGCGTTCCGGTTGAGGGAAGATTCATGATTATTCGACCAGTTAAATTGAAAGACTTTGCTGCTTTGATGAATTTAGAGCCGCTTCCCAACCAAAAGCATTTTGCCTCCAATTTTGAGTCGACTTACCCAAATAGAAAACCTCATGAAGATTACTTTTGTATCGAGGTTGATAAAGTGCTTGTCGGCTTTTTCTATTTTGACCGTGCTTACTCTCACACCCACACCTTTGCTAACCCTAAAGATTTGGGCGTCAGAAACTTACTCATTGGCAAAGGTCATCAAAGAAAGGGATATGGCAGAAAAGCGTTAGAGCGAATGGCTATGATTGCTCAGGGGCGCTACCCGGAATACCGCACACTCTGCTTGACGGTAAACAAGAAAAATGTAGCGGGCTACAACTTATATGTTACGTCTGGGTTTGAGGATACTAACAAGCTGTATTCGGGTGGAGATTACGGTTTGCAACACGTATTAAGAAGGGCGCTGTAGTGTATTCCACTCATGTGAGTGAAGCTACAACACCCCCTAGCCTGTTACTCGCCTTTATAAATACATCCTGCTGTACAGGTTTCTTTAATCTCTACCTTGCTCAATAAAGGTAGAGAAGGTTTTAGCTCATTCCAAATCCATTTTGCCAGCACTTCACTAGTCGGGTTTTCCAACCCTTCGATGTCATTTAAGTAATAGTGATCAAGGCGATTATAAATAGGCTTGAACGCCGCTTTTATCTCAGAAAAGTCGATCACCCAACCTGTATGTGGATCAACTTCTCCTTCAACATAAAGACGAACTAAAAAAGAGTGCCCGTGCAGACGACCACACTTGTGCCCTTCTGGCACATTTGGCAAATGGTGCGCCGCTTCAAACATAAACTCTTTGTACAACTCAGTTTTCATAATGGTTTCCTGAAACATTTTTATCTTATGTGCGGAGACGCTATTTCTACGTAGTCATCGCTCGCTATCTCCGCGCGGGTATTATTAGCTAAAACCCGCCGATATCCTACCGAAACACAATCATCGAATGTCAGGTGGTCGAAAAAGCACCCAGTTAGATCAATTATTCAACTCAACTCAAGAATAAAGGTTGAAGCGATTCATTTGACAGGTAATATGTTCGTTTAAATCCAAATTTTTGTGCACGTTGGGTTTAGGGATCGTCCTTTTGATCGCTAGATAACGTGTTTTGTACCTCAATGGAGAATGTAATCAACATGACTTACGCGCCTGTAAAAGACGTATTGAAAGGTCAGCTAGCGGTAGACAGTGAAGTAACTGTACGCGGCTGGATCCGTTCACGTCGTGATTCCAAAGCTGGAATCTCTTTCCTTGCCATTTATGACGGCTCTTGTTTCGACCCGATTCAGGCCGTGGTCCCTAATAATCTTAATAATTACGAAGACGAAGTACTAAAGCTAACCACTGGCTGCTCTGTCGAAGTAACAGGTAAGATTGTTGAGTCTCCTGCGAAAGGTCAAGACTTCGAGCTTGCTGCGACTGACGTTAAAGTTGTAGGTTGGGTTGAAGATGCAGAAACTTACCCAATGGCAAAAACTCGCCACTCTATCGAATACTTACGTGAAGTAGCACACCTACGTCCACGTACTAACGTAATCGGTGCAGTAGCGCGTGTTCGTAACTGTCTGTCTCAAGCGATTCACCGCTTCTACCACGCGCAAGGTTTCTTCTGGGTATCTGCTCCACTGATCACGGCTTCTGATGCAGAAGGTGCTGGTGAAATGTTCCGCGTTTCTACGCTAGACATGGAAAACCTACCTCGCACAGACAAAGGCGATGTTGATTACAACGAAGATTTCTTCGGTAAAGAGACATTCCTAACCGTATCTGGTCAGCTAAACGCAGAAGCTTACGCTTGTGCACTAAGCAAAGTTTACACGTTTGGTCCTACGTTCCGTGCTGAAAACTCAAACACTAGCCGCCACCTAGCGGAATTCTGGATGGTTGAGCCTGAAGTAGCATTCGCAGACCTAGACGACGTGGCTAAGCTATCAGAAGATATGCTTAAGTTCGTATTCAAAGCAGTACTTGACGAGTGTCGTGATGACCTTGAGTTCTTCGCTCAACGCATCGACAAACAAGCAATCACTCGCCTAGAGCAGTTTGTTTCTTCTGACTTCGCACAAGTTGACTACACGGACGCAATCCAGATCCTTCTAGATTCAGGTCGTGAGTTCGAATTCCCAGTTGAATGGGGTATCGATATGTCTTCTGAGCACGAGCGTTTTCTAGCGGAAGAGCACTTTAAAGCGCCAGTAATTGTTAAGAACTACCCGAAAGACATCAAAGCATTCTACATGCGTGCTAACGATGACGGTAAGACAGTAGCGGCAATGGACGTACTGGCACCTGGTATCGGTGAAATCATCGGTGGTTCTCAGCGTGAAGAACGTCTAGACATTCTAGACGAGCGTATGCGTGAAGTGGGTATCGATCCTGAGCACATGAGCTGGTACCGCGATCTACGTAAATACGGTACAGTGCCTCACGCTGGTTTCGGCCTAGGCTTTGAGCGTCTAGTGTCTTACGTAACAGGTATGGGTAACGTTCGTGACGTGATTCCATTCCCTCGTACACCACGCTCTGCTAACTTCTAATTACATGAATTAGTTGATAAAAACCTCCACCTTGTGGAGGTTTTTTTATGCCTGCTCATTACAAATCAAAATTATAGTGCTATTTTAGATTCATGCAGATGATGTAAATAAGTGGTTAAATATCTTGCCTATCTATCTTAGAAACTCTACTAAAACAAATACTGGTTTTACATTGATAGAACTGGTTGTCGTTATTGTCATCTTGGGTATTTTAGCCGTTGTTGCCGCTCCCCGATTCATCAACCTCTCGTCCAGCGCAAATAATGAGGTAGGCGCAGCGTCATTAAGTAGCTTTGCTTCAGCTGTAAGCCTCTTTCAAGGTGTTTGTTACGCAAGAGGAGGAGATACCAGCAATCCACGGACTCAAATCGTACCTGATGCCTTCAATATCGATGGCATCTACTCTAGTTACGCAGGAAATTGCTATCCCGTACTGCACAGCAACCGCGCAAGAAGGACAATCAATAGCGCAGCTTCCTGTTATGACATGATCCAATCTCTTGTCGATGGCGACTACTTTCGTGACGACAACGTCACATACGTTTCAAGGCGAAGAGTAACAGCTGCCACCTTGCAAACCGAGATTGATAGTGGCTTTGACATACTTGTACAAAGGCCAAATGCTGGTGCACAAGCTGCGTGCCAAATTTATATTATCTCCGGAGACACTACTGAAGCGCCTTTCTTACTTTATGATGCCAATATCGGTGAAATGGCCAATGGTCGTAAGGACATCTCGAACGGCTTTACCTGGGATACAAGCCTTGAGGATTAACTCACTTAGAGTTGTTGACAAAAAGTAAATAAATTGTCACCTTACGTTATGCAGTACGCCGTAAAGGGATTTCAATATGACAATCAGAAAACACAATGGATTTACTCTTGTAGAGTTAGTGGTTGTTATTGTAATTCTCGGTATTTTGAGTGTGTTCGCAGCACCTCGATTTATTAATCTGTCTGGCGAGGCAGGTAACGAGTCGGCAGCGGCAGTGTTTGCTGATTTTGGCTCTGCTATCGATATTTTTCATGCAGTTTGTTTAGCTCGAGATGGAGCTGGTGACACCAGTTTTAACGCAAATGGTATCTATACCGACAACAACGGTTCATGCTACCCCAAACCCAATTTTAGCCGCAGTAAAACAGGCATTCACAATGTGACGGCCTGCTCTCACACCATCAATGATCTTGCAAATACCGACCTACTTGGTGGGCTGACCTACTCGGCTCGATGGAGTGACGGAAATGAAGGTGGCACCAATAACTCTTCAGGAAGTCTTACGTCTAACTTTATTCAAGATGCATTAAACAATAGCTATCCTGTATTTATTCATCAGCCAATGAACGCTGCAAACATGGGAGTTTGCCACTTTTACTTTATTGATGGTGACCTTTCTAACGCTCCCTACTTTTATTTAGATTCCTTTCTTGGCTTAAAAGCAAGTGGTCGCATTGACCTAACCCAACCAGTAGATTGGGATACTGAGCGTGCAAAGTACATGTAAAGTCAGAAGTTTCCTTACTTTTCCCCCACATTAAGCATCACAAATTCGTTTCCTAAGAGTAAAACTGCATCTAGCGACTATTTTCATACTTTTTGTTGTCAGCCCGTTTTCAGACAGGTATAACTACAACTAGTTATTATCCCTCTTAAATTTTGCACGGACGAAGATTATGTTTGAAAAAGTACTCGCGGCTCCTGCCGATCCTATCCTTGGCCTAACTGAAGAGTTTAAAAAAGACTCTCGCGCTGAAAAGATCAACCTAGGTGTTGGTATTTACAAGAACGAAGACGGTCAAACGCCTGTTCTAAATACCGTAAAGAAAGCAGAAGCGGTTCTATTAGAAAACGAGAAAACAAAATCTTACCTAACGATTGAAGGTACTGCTGAGTATGGCCTAGCAGTACAAAAACTGCTGTTCGGCGCAGATGCAGAGATCGTTAATCAAAAGCGTGCGAAAACAGCTCAAGCTCCTGGTGGCACGGGTGCACTTCGCGTTGCCGGTGAATTCATCAAGCGTCAACTTGGTGAGGTTAAAATCTGGATCAGTAACCCTACGTGGGCAAACCATAATGGCGTGTTCTCTGCGACGGGTATCGAAACAGCTCAATACAGCTACTACAACGCTGAAACGAAAGACAAAGACTTTGCTGGTATGGTTGCAGACCTAGAGAATGCTTCTGCAGGTGACATCGTTCTGCTACACGGCTGCTGCCATAACCCAACAGGTATCGACCCAACGGCTGAAGAGTGGGAAACACTGGCAAAACTGGTTGCAGATAAAGGCTTACTACCACTATTCGATTTCGCATACCAAGGCTTCGCTAAAGGTGTTGAAGAAGATGCTCAGGGTCTACGTACATTCGCGAAATACAACAAAGAAATCCTAGTTGCGAGTTCTTTCTCTAAGAACTTTGGCCTTTACAACGAGCGTGTGGGTGCATTCACACTGGTTGCTGAGAGCGAAGAAGTAGCAACAACCGCATTCTCTCAAGTAAAAAGTATTATCCGCTCTATTTACTCAAACCCACCAGCACACGGTAGCGCAGTCGTCACTCAAATCCTTGGTGATGCAGCACTACGCGCTGAATGGGAAGCTGAAGTTGCTGAAATGCGCGACCGTATCCAAGAGATGCGTGAGCTGTTCGTTACAACACTAAAAGCAGAAGGTGTGGATGCAGACTTTAGCTTCATTGAGCGCCAAAACGGTATGTTCTCATTCTCTGGTCTAACTAAAGAGCAAGTAACTCGCCTAAAAGAAGAGTTTGGCATCTACATTGTAGGCTCTGGCCGCATCAGCGTTGCAGGCATGACCAAGAACAACATGGGCCCTCTATGTAAGGGCATCGCAGCGGTTCTTTAATCCTAAGAACATTTAACGACCAAATTTAAGATTCCGAGCCAGCGTTTGCTGGCTCTTTCTTTACACTTTCTTTTGTTGGGGAGAACCATCATAAAACTTTATCGTTTTCCCTACTCTTTTCTACGGTCTTAGCTAAGGTTAATCATATCTATCGACTATAAATTGCGGTAGCATCAAGGTGTTATCAAAATTGGAAAAGAACACATGGAAGCTGAATTACTCGAAATTCAAAACTTTCTCGCGCAATACCCTCCTTTTAATGAGCTGCCCGAAGAAACCCTTGAAACGGTAACCAAAAGTATTGAGATCTCATACTACCGTGAAGGCACACCAATCATTCATTTTGGTGATGAAATTCATGATCTATATATGGTCCGAAGTGGCGTTGTCGAGGTGTATCGACGTAAAGGCGAGCTTTACAACCGAATGGATGAAGGTGACCTGTTCGGCCAAATGGGCCTCTTGACCAACAACAAGGTTCGTTTCCCGGTTAAAGCCATTGAAGACACGTTGGTTTACTGTATTCCAGAGGCTATTTTCCAAGAGCTTTATGAAAACCACGATTCGTTTGCTGACTTTGTGGAAGTTGAAGACAACGCACGCCTGCGTCAGGCTGTCTCTGACAACAACGATGCCAACGACCTTACCACCTCTAAGGTACGCACACTCCTCACTCGCGAAGCACCAACCATCAACCGTGGTCAAACTATTCAACATGCCGCGCAAATCATGGCAGAAGAAAATGTTTCTTCACTACTGATCATCGACCCTGAAATCGTAGAAGATGACGAAGATGACTCATCAGCAGTCATTGGTATCATTACAGACCGTGATTTGTGTACTCGCGTTCTTGCTGAAGGTTTAAACCCTGAAGACGAAGTGTCTACAGTGATGACAGCAGAGGTTATTTCTCTAGATCATAACGCCTATGTCTATGAAGCTATGCTAACCATGCTTCGATATAACGTGCACCATCTACCAGTAGTAAAAGATAAGAAACCTATCGGTATCATCGAAGCGACGGACATCGTTCGTTACGAGTCTCAAAACTCTCTATTACTGGTAAGCAGTATCTTCCAGCAGCAGACGATCGAAGAACTTGCGACGCTCTCTGAGCAAGTAAAAGATAGCTTTGTGCGTTTGGTCAATGAAGACGCAAACTCGCACATGGTCGGCAGTGCGATGTCGGTAATTGGGCGTAGCTTTAAGCAACGTATTATTGAGCTTGCTGAAGAGAAGCTTGGTCCACCGCCGGTTCAGTACTGTTTCTTAGCTCTTGGGTCAATGGGACGTGATGAACAACTCATCGTTACCGACCAAGACAACGCTATCATTCTCGATGACACGTTTAAGAAAGATCGCCATGATAAATACTTCGCCGACTTAGCCAAGTTCGTTTGTGATGGTCTCGACCAATGTGGCTATAGCTATTGTACTGGTGACATTATGGCGACTAACCCTGAATGGCGCATGACACGTTCTGAATGGGAAGCGTGCTTTGCAGATTGGATTGATGATCCAAATCCAAAAGCACTGCTCAATGCGTCTATCTTCTTCGATTTAGATGGTGTGTATGGCCGATTAAAATGGGCAGAGCAACTCAACAGCTTCATCGTGCGACGTGCTCGCAAAAACAATCGTTTCTTAGCATGCCTCGCGCGTAACGCGCTGAATCGTACTCCGCCACTTGGTTTCTTTCAAAGTTTTGTGGTTGAGAAAGATGGCCAGCATAAGAACTCCATCAACCTTAAACGCCGTGGTACCGCCCCTCTCGTCGATTTAGTTCGTGTGCACGCTTTGGCTGTAGCATCCCGATCTAAGAACTCCTTTGAGCGCCTAGACGACATTATTGATGCAGGCATCTTGCCTAAAGGACGTGCCCAAGACATCAAAGATGCAATGGAGTTTATATCTATGGTGCGTATTCGCCACCAAGCATTAGATGTCGAAAATGAGATTGAGCCAGACAACAATATCGAACCCGAGAATTTGTCAGACTTTGAACGTCGCAACCTCAAAGATGCGTTCCAAATCCTGAGCAATGCGCAAAACTTTTTGAAGTTCCGCTACCAAGCGAGCAACAGCTTCAAATAGCCTAATAGTGAGCAAAGACTATGAAAAGACTATTTAAAAGCCCGAGCATTGCTTGGAACCAGAAGCAAAAAACGCTGAAAGATAGAGCTAAGCATCCTTTATTGGTCGATTTCTATTCCAAAGAATTGCCTGCTCCTAATACACCGCTATCTGAGATTGAATTCATCGCAATGGATTTTGAAACTACTGGATTAGAGTCAAAAAAGGATGGGATTCTAACTATTGGCACTGTGCCTTTTAATCTCAATCGGGTGTTCCTCAACCGAGCAAAACACTGGACAGTAAGACCACGTCAGCAACTTGATGAAGAATCAGTCGTCATTCATGGTATCACCCACAATGACATTCTTGATGCACCAGACTTGTCTGAAGTAATTGAAGAAGTCCTCAATGAGATGTCTGGGAAAATCATGGTGGTGCACTATCAGCGCATCGAGCGAGAGTTTCTGGCGCATGCTCTGATGGAGCGTTATAAAGAAGGCATTGAGTTCCCAGTGCTCGATACCATGGAAATTGAGTCTATCATTCAGAAAAAAGTTACGGGCGGTATTCTGAACCGCTTAAAGGGAGCACAACCTGGTTCGGTGAGGCTTGCTCAAAGCCGCCGCCGTTATGGACTACCCGATTACACACCGCATCATGCTCTTACGGATGCCATTGCCACAGCTGAACTTCTACAGGCTCAGATTGCCTATCATCACGATGGTGACCTACCAGTGCGGGATTTCTGGCTCTAAATTTCAGACTCAACCACACCAATGAACACAAAAAAGGTGAGCAAATGCTCACCTTTTTACCAAATCGATCAGTTGAATATACCAATCACATTAATTAGATGTTCAGAAAATTGCGTAGGAAAAACCGCTTAGAACAAGGCGAAGATTGCAGCTAGCTAGTTGTTCTACCTACAAGATCTTTAACGCAGTTATCAGCGGTTTTAACAAGCAAGAATGATTAGATAATTGATGCGATTGGTATCAAACCTTCTCTGTTCGCATACCCATTATCAAACTGACACACATTGCCAGTAACACAAAGGTAAATGGCAACGCAGTTGAAATCGCACCTGCTTGCAGAGCTTGAATCGCTTCAGTACCACCGACCCACAGCAGAGCGACCGCAACAGCACCTTCAAGGAAGGCCCAAAATACACGCTGCATGATTGGCGCATCGACCTTACCACCAGCAGTTATGCTATCGATAACCAATGAACCTGAGTCCGATGAGGTAATAAAGAATACCAATACTAAAACAACAGCAATGATTGAAAGCATGGTACCAAATGGCAATGAATCAAACATCTGGAACATGGCCAGTGACACATCGGTCAAACCTTTCGAGCCTAGTTCACCCACATTATTCAGTACCTGATCAATTGCCATACCGCCAAATACTGACATCCAAATCAATGTCACGGCTGTCGGTACCAGCAGAACTGCAGTGATGAACTCACGAACGGTACGGCCACGAGAAACGCGAGCAATAAACATACCTACGAATGGTGACCAAGAAATCCACCAAGCCCAGTAGAATACCGTCCAACCTTGGAACCACGCTTCATCATCACGACCATGAGGATTACTTAATGGGATCAGGTTTTCTAGATAAGCCATTAATGTTGTAGGAATTGAACCCAACGCCACTGCAAAACCGATTAAAGCAACAAGGATAAGTAGCAAGAACGCCACAATCATGTTGATGTTACTAACAACCTTCACACCGCCGTCGATACCACGGATAACAGATAGCATTGCAAGGCCCGTTACGACTGCGATGACAATCACTTGCAGACCAATGCCTGAATCGATACCGAATACGTGGTGGATACCACTCGCCGCTTGCTGAGCACCTAGCCCCAAAGATGTCGCGAGACCAAAGAGCGTAGCTAGAACCGCAAGAATATCAACAATATGACCTGCCCAGCCCCAAGCACGATCACCAAGGATTGGATAGAAAATAGAGCGGATAGAAAGCGGAAGGCCTTTGTTGTACGCAAAGAAGGCTAGTGAAAGCGCAACAACACCATAAATAGCCCAAGGGTGAAGACCCCAGTGGTACATAGTTGCACCCATAGCTAAACGAGCAGCCTCAGGTGTATTTGCTTCTACGCCTAATGGAGTTTCATACCAGCCCGTAAAGTAGGCGACCGGCTCTGCGACACTCCAGAACATCAAGCCAATACCCATACCTGCTGCGAACAGCATGGATAGCCAAGATAGGAATGAGTAGTCTGCAACAGCGTCGCTACCACCCAAACGAATCTTACCGTAAGGGCTCACAATCAATGCCAAGCAGAAGACCACGAAAATGTTACCGGACCAAATAAACAGCCAGTCAAAAGAGCCAATAATCTGCCACTTAAGTCCATCAAGAAACGCTTTAGCCGTGTTGGCATCCAACACCATTGCTGCAATCAAGAATAGAATAATCAAACCTGCACTAATGCCAAATACGGCATTATGTACATCAAATCCCCACTTCTGTACGTTATCTTGTCCGATTGTATAATCGGTACTATCGATACTGTACTTATCTACACCTTTTGTCATGACTCCTCACTTTAGGCGGTTCCACCCGCCCAGTTCTTTTCCTGTAGCGCAACCATGGTCACTACGTTTGTGTTCACCTAAGTTTCACATTGAGGGAGTTAGGTACATGGCAGTAAGTGTAGCATGGATATTCAGTCTATTCGGCTAAGCCTCTGTTTTTGTGCAAAATACAGACAGATTTTTCTAACATTCTCATTTGAACGCTGACTAATCCACCAGCCCATTAGCCAAGCCGTACTTTGCCAAAAATGCAATCGAATGAATATCAAGTTTATGCTTGATGTTTTGACGGTGTGTTTCTAGCGTTCGACAGCTAGCTTAATGGTAATGCACTGCCACCTTCGTGCTTTTTGGGCTATGCAAATATTTAAAAGCAAGTTTGATTAGGGTCAGAGCACCATTATTCAATGAATCAACAATAAAGCTGTAGATATTATGAACATTATCCATTAATATTCTCGCTCATTTTTTGAGCATAGGAGTTGCTTGGTATCTACTTATCAAAGTATCAGAGGACTGGTTCTTTGGTTTATTGCAAATAGGTCTACTCTTGAAAAAACATTCTGGTCACTCTGTTCTTGAAATGTCTCTGGCTATTTGTCTATTAGCTCTACTAATTACGTCAATATTCCCTGCCGTTGAACATTTCACTAAGGGTATTGTAGAAGCGATTTCAATATCATCTGTCTCAATTTAGTCAATAGGCGCTTCGGCTTACTTTCTTCACCAAAGTGTCAACGTCAAAGCACGAATGACGGCCCTAAGCCAAATCAAGATGAATGGTCTTCGTTGTTACATAGGTGGTGACGTGAATACAATGTCGATACTATTACCCGACTCATAGAGTTCTTCGACTTGTGTTCCAAATCCAAAACCCAAGAATTCAATGTTGACACCACCATCAACACCTTTCGTTATTTTCATTGCTAACTGAACGGAGAGGCGTTGTAGCTTGAATGTCGGATCATTCTGAATAACCGCTACCGCTTTAATAACATGCTTGATAACTTCATTGATATCATCATTGTCATCCTCAGTGTTTACAGTGGCTGTTGGCTCTATAGTAAACTGCAATCGCATTGAATTCGCTGTACCGCTCTCTAATTGTCCTGAGGCAACAACGTCCAGTTTGCCTGAAGCCTTAACAGACTGTCGCGCGTGCAGTGTAATCAAAGCCTTTTCAACGCTCAGGTTCATGTCTTGTGGTAGCTGTTCATCAATTGTATTGACAAGAATAGAGATCTTTTCTATTGACTTTTCTACCGTGACCTCTGTTTCTTCGGGTGACATTGTGGCGCAACCCACAATCACGAAAGAGAAAAAAATAATGGTGATGTATTTCATTTTCTTACCTTATCGACTTTAACGCATAAATGAGTTCCAGCTTCAAGTCTTTGATTGATTTAAACATCCAACAACACATGAAAAACTGTATATCAATGGCCTCTGCTCACCTTAGAAAGTTTTGTGTTCACAATTTGAAACATCACCCCCATGTACATTTCCAAGGTTGGATTGAGATAGGCTCAGATTTGTCGGCATTTAAATTAGTCGCATTTACTACACCGTCGCGGTGATTACTGACCGCCCTTATCAGGCGATAGTTTACGCAGATTTTGCTAACCTCAACCTCGAGACAATGCCAAGCCTTAATCCCAAGAACAAACAGTTGTTCCAAACAACCTCCAATGAACTTTCAGATCTACTCTCACTAGACGACAAAAGGTAACAACTCAGATGTTTTCTTAACCACTTTTGCTACTTTGTCCAAGGTTTCCGCAACCTTAGTGACCGCTGCAGACACTTTTGCCATATCTTGATGGGCTTGTTTGCAAACCATGGTTAAATGATTAAGTGCCTCCAACGCCTCGACCAACTCGTCAGAAGTACCACTTAATTCATGCTTAACGGCCACCAGTAGCGTCTCATGTAGTTCTTGTCTAGCATCAAGGATGCTGGTTGGCCTTCACATCATCCAGTTCGACTTCATAAAGCTTGTCTAACTCCTTGATAGATCTCAAAAGCGCTTCACGAACAAGCTTATTTTTGCCAGGTAACGTACTCATGCGTTCACTCCTTCATTCGAATCTAGCTTTCTTCTATTTTACAAATAAGTACTTTGCCGGTGGTTCCTTTGTTATTCTTTTCATTCTCTGATTTTGCTTCCTCTAACTCCCACTTCCCATTGCACTCACTGACTAAATCCCGGTAACCTCCATAATGTTTCCACTGGTTTTGTAACTCACCCACTATCTCCATGATCTTAGGTCCATCAAATTTGTCATTAGTGACTTCAGACGCTAATTTAGAGTGGGCGGCTTGAATACTAAGTAGTGCCTTAATGGATTTAGATAAATCTACCTTGGTGGATGCCATATTAGTGTAGACCGCAAAAATATCTTTCGTATAAGCTTCACTTTCCTTTAACGTTAGCGGTTTACTCGCAGCTTGTTTATTGTAAGCTCTAATCATTTGCGCCAGTATTTCAGCGCGCTGTGAGACTAAAGCGTCTTGAATACCAGTATCCTCAAGTTGCTCAACCAGTTTATTCGTAATGGTTATGATTTTAGGATCAGCTTTCAGGATAATGTCCTTTAAGGCTTTCCGACGTTTTCTTTCTGTTTAATTCGAACCGATGACAGCAATTGCTGTATACACTAACGTTACATCTTCTTTAGCAAATAGGTCATCATCTTCACCTGTGAGCGCGACATAACTTCCGTTAGCAGACTCCATGGACTGTGAGAGATTGGCGACAGCCAAATCAATGTCGTTTTGAGATGACGCTCCCGCTAAATTTTGTAATCCTTTTGCGTATTTCGTTAGTGCTGTATTGGCTTGATACAAGGCTAGTTTTTGTTTTGCTTTTTCATCGAAGACTGGACCAATATTGTCAAAGTCAGAGCTAACCAACTTCTGAGCACCCGCTCCTGTTCTGCTCGCAACACCGATTAGATCTTTCTCTACTTCGCCATCAATCAAATCAACAAGCACCTGATCCACTTGTTCAGTAATGTCTTCGGTAGCCTTGCCAAAAGCTCCGATGGAGTTTGGCTTTGAGACACAGCCACTTAAAACAATCGATACAACAAGGGTTAACACTAAAAATCTATTCATATTTGTAGTCCTTCTCCGAGTTAGATATGTGTTTTGTTCCATATGACCATTTTCAAAGTAGTCTACTATTTGCTCAGTCTTTGGAAGCATCATCACAGAATGCGACGTTCCTAAAAGGTCATTTTTGAAACAAACCGGGAGTGCGTTCACCTGCAGTATCACGGTTTGAATCGAATAGATAGCAAACACAACCACGATGCTGGAATTTGAGAGGCTGGGGATGATTGGTTTGCTTATCATGAAAGGCTTAACTAAATTTATTCAGGTCAATGGCTGATGAGAACGTAACGATGACTAGGTTTTATGTGGACTATTGGACGAGTGAGTGGATTGAACAAAATAGTTTCCCTGAAACGAACTTAAATAGCTTTAAGCTGCACTACGCTCATCGAGATCTTGGCATCGCCTTTTCTGGAGGAGGTACTCGTTCTGCAGCATGTACTCTCGGTCAATTAAAAGCATTGAATGAACTCGGTTTACTGCCAAGGGTGAAGTATATCTCCGCGGTTTCTGGCGGCGGCTGGGCATCTACACCCTTCACCTACACAAACGATACCGACCAGTTTTTTGGAGACATACGTGATCCTGAGACCATCACAGAAACGAACAGTAAAACTGTTTTTCCCAAATCATTTCAAAGCACGATCACGAATGCATCGCTCATCAAACACCTTATCTTGGCGGGTACTAAACTCAAAGGTGATGAGAGTTTTGCTTATTCACTTGGGAAAGTTTTCCTTAAACCCTATGGGTTACATGATCCGAGTCGTTATTTTACCTTCAATGAAGAAACGGAAACATTAGCACGCCAGGGCTTTCCTTCTGGTTATAAACCGACTTTTTACCACGTCCGCCATGAAGCACCGTATCTGATTCTCGGAGCCACCGTACTTAATGAGGATGGCATCGAGTCCGACAAAAAGTACCATGTAGAATACACACCTTTTTACTCGGGAGTCAGGGTTAGCCATATCGATAAGGATACGTGGACTAGTGATGATTGTTTTGGGGGAGGCTACATAACCAGTTGCGGGTACGATTGTATAGGCCCTTACAATAAACGCGTAATTGATGACCGTGAGCATCTACTTGTAAAACAAGCACCCGTGCTCAGTCTGGATATTACGAATGAAAAAGCATTTTCTCTTAATGACATCATCGCCAGCACCGGCGCAGCTCCTCAAGAGATCACATCAAATATAGGATTAGGAGCTCTCGGGTTTCCCGAGTTCTATCACATACCTTTAAATACCAAACCTGGTGATAACACCGTCGCCGAGGAATATCCGCACTCTGACGGTGGTCACCTGGAAAATCTTGGGATCATGCCATTGCTGGCTCGAAAAATGAACAAAATCGTCGTCTTCATTAATACCAAAAAACCCTTTTCTCCAGAGAAAAAAGTGATGGAAAGTCACATCAACAAATCACTGAAAGCTCTATTTATTCCGATCGACAATTTGTTCAAGAAAGAAGATTTTTCAACCAATGTGGTGTTTAAAAACGGTAAGCAAGAATTGAGAAAATTGATTGTGCAATTTACACAAAAAGTAAAACCTGGAACGAGTAATAAAGAACACGTCGCAACAACCGCGTTGTTTGCCAAAACTAACCTAGTCACCATCGAGAATAGACACTATGGCATTGGAGCCGGCCATAAAGTTGAAATCACTTGGGTGTATAACTGTCGGAGCGAAGCATGGGAGAAAAGGCTCAAAGATAAGAACCTCGCCAAAATGATTTCGACGAAAACGCCGTCAAATCAGGTGACTAAGGAACTAGAGAACTTTCCTCACTATTCTACTTTCTTTGAGAACTCTCGAGGCGTTGTCGAACTTACCAAGATACAGACCAACCTTTTGACGAACCTTTCCTACTGGGTAGCAAAGAAAGCGTTGCACGGAGTTTAAAACACTCTCGACTCGATCCGTAGCCGGTAGGGCATCACGACAGCCTATGCTAATCCACCAGCCCATTAGCCAACGCGTACTTTGCCAAACCTGCTATCGAATGAATATCAAGTTTATGCTTGATGTTTTGACGATGTGTCTCCACAGTTCGGCAGCTAATGTTCAATAGCTTACCTATCGCTTTGTTACTCATTCCTTGGGCAATCAGCTTAAGTACCGACTCTTCCCTGCGGCTAAGTGGGTTATTAGAAAAAGAGTTAGGGATCACTTGTTGAGAGAACAGAGTCTGGGTGGACGATTCACAAAAATAGGTGGAACCAGACTGAACGGTTTTAATCGCTTGCACCATATTGTCCGCCGAGACATCTTTGAGCATGTAGCCTACCGCACCAGCTTGCATCACCTTCATGATATATTCCCGGTTGTCATGCATGGTGAGCATCAACACCTTTACATTGGTACCATCTTCTTGCAGTTGCTGAGTCGCTTCAATGCCATTCATAATAGGCATGCTAATATCCATCAACACCACCTCTGGTGAGGTGTGTTTAATCACTTCTAACGCTTCGACACCATTGCTGGCAGTACCCACGACATTAATTTCAGGCTCTTTCTCGAGCCTGGCAAGAAATCCATCGAGCACAACTTGATGGTCATCGACAATAACAATGTTAATTCCATCGCTCATTACGCTAACTCCTCTAAGTGAAGTAATACGGTTATTTCCGTCCCTAGTCCGATATCGCTACTGATTTCGATTTCACCACCAATGAACTCGACTCTTTCTCGCATATTGCGTAACCCTATCCCGGATGATTGTTTCTGCGCGTTAGGCGAAAAGCCCACACCATTATCTCGGATGATCAATTGCAGTGACCTGCCTAGTTGCTGAAGTGAAACCATCACAGCCGTCGCTTTGGCATGCTTTTCAATATTGGTCAATGACTCTTGGGTAACACGATAAAGCGTAGTCGCTATTTCAGATTGCAGCTTTCCACCTTGTGTTTTAACAATTGCCTCAACTTCGATAGCCGAGTGTTGTTTAAAGTCTTGCAAGAGTGTGGCAAGCGCTGCTTCCAAACCGATATCATCGAGTGCGCTTGGTCGCAGATTATGTGAGATCCGACGAACCTCATTGATCGCCGTACTCAAAGAATGCTTGGATTGTTCTAAATGATTGGTGACGGTTTCTCTGACTGGAATATCATTGTCACTAAGCGCTTCACCTAAAAGGCCTAAATGACACTTACTGGAGACGAGCAGTTGGTTAATACCATCATGGAGCTCACGAGCCAGATACTTCTTCTCATCTTCCTGAAACATCACCGTTTTGTGGGCCAACTCTTTTAAGCTGCGATCAGCCAAGCGGTGTTCATGTAGATTCACAGCAAGAGTGATAACCACAATGACCCCTACAGTCACCACAACAATGACGATGACAGAGAAAAATGTAGTCTCAATGTTCTTGTTCACCTCAGACTTAAGCTTGGCGACTTCATAGGTGATATCTTCAATATATAAGCCAGTTCCAACCATCCAGTCCCACTTACTTAACCAAGCGGCATAGCTGAGCTTTGGCACATTTTCTCCTGTCGAAGGCTTTCGCCATAAATAACGATGAAAACCACCTCCGCTCTGTGCTTGAGACAACAAAGCCTCAATCAGATGATCGCCGTTCTCGTCTTGAAGATGCAGTAGGTTTTGACCAATGAGTTCTGGCATCACTGGGTGGACTAGGTTCACACCTGACTGGTCATACACGAAAAAGTAACCGTCTCTGTCCTTTCCATAACGAAGTTTTGAGATTACTTCGCGCACGCGCTGCTTGGCCACTTCTTCAGGCAAAGAGTCGTCATTATAGATATGTGAGATAGCATCAAACGCCAGATCAACATGATCCTTGAGCGCAGTCTCTTTCGAGCGAATCAAACCATCTTCAAAGATCTGTATCTCCTGATCGCCCAGTGTCTTACTTTGATGTATTGAAAGCCAACTTGTCAGTGCAGTCACCAGCAGTAAGGGCAACAGGCTGAGCAAGATTAATTTAGCTTGTAGAGGCATTCCCTTCCTCCCAAAAACGATAAAGGCTGTTTACTCGTGCGTAAACAGCCTCACTTTATCAAGAGTTGTAAAGAAAACGTAACTAAGTGATCACATTCCGTAGAATCCAGGGAAAACAAGCAGTGACGCTAACACCAGGATTTGAATAGCAATAAATGGCATAACCCCACGATAGATATCGCGTGTTGTGACGCCATCTGGTGCAACCCCTTTCAAGTAGAACAAGCTAAAGCCAAATGGTGGTGTTAAGAATGATGTCTGTAGGTTCATTGCAACCAAAATCGCAAACCAAGTCATGTTTATACCCATGAGTTCGGCAACCGGAGCGATGATTGGCACGATGATGAAACAAATCTCTACGAAATCGATAAAGAAACCCAGGACTAAAATGACCAACATGGTGATGATCAAAAAGCCCCATTTATCACCCGGAATCTGCAGCATCCACTCTTCAACCAGGTAATCCCCACCCGTATAAGTAAAGGCCATTGAGAACGCGGTTGCACCAAGTAAGATGGCAAACACCATCGCGGTCACTTTCACCGTTTCTTTTGCTGCCTCATACACCATTAACCAGCTGAATTGACGGTAAAGGAGCGCAAGAACGATCGCACCTGCACCACCCAATGCCGCTGACTCCGTTGGCGTTGCCACACCAGCGAAGATAGAACCGAGTACGACAACAATGAGTGCAAGAGGCGGGATCACAGCTTTCAGCGCCGCTATCACCTCTTGTCTGCGATCCATATTCTCGTCAGCAGGAATTGGTTGCGCCGCTTCGGGATTGAGCTTTGCGTAAATAAGGATATAAATTACATAAGCGCCAACCAGTACAAGTCCCGGCCAAATAGCGGCTTGGAAAAGGTCTCCTACTGGCACTCCCAACACATCACCCAATAAGATAAGTACAATAGAAGGAGGGATGATTTGACCCAGCGTCCCTGACGCACAGATGGTGCCGCAAGCAAGGCCCTTATCATAGTTGTACTTGAGCATAACAGGCAATGAGATAAGGCCCATTGCAACAACGGATGCACCAACTACGCCCGTCGATGCAGCTAGAAGCGCGCCTACTAGCACCGTCGAGATCGCAATTCCCCCTCGGACGCCACCAAACAACTTACCCATGGATTCTAATAGCTGCTCTGCCAAACGGGTCTTTTGCAGAACTAAACCCATGAAGACGAACAAAGGCACCGCCATTAGCACGGTGTTTTCCATTATCGACTGGATGCGATATGGCATGAAGGCAAACATATCCATGCCTTCTGCCCAAACTCCAAATATCAGAGCGATACCACCAAAGGTGAACGCCACAGGAAAGCCAAGTAGCAAAGCAAACAAGGCTACGAAAAACATTACAATACCGACCATTTCCCTGCCTCCTTACTTCTGCTCTTGTTGGTAGATTAAATGTGGATTGACGATTTTGTTGATAGAGTGAAGAAGCAATCCAATGCCGCTTAACGCCATAAAGAGAAACGAAAGAGGGATCATCGCTTTGATTATCCAGCGATAAGGTAGGCCGCCTGGATCTCCCGACGTTTCACCCAGTGCGTAACTCTCTTTGGCAAAATCAATCCCGTAGTAAGCGACCAATAGACAAAATGGAAGAAGAAAGAAAAGGGTGCCAAGCACATCAATAATAGCTTGAGCTTTATTTGATAAGCGCTCATAAAATAGGTCCACACGCACGTGGCCACCCGCTTTAATCGCGTAAGGAACACCAAGTAAGAATACTGCAGAGAACAAGTGCCATTCCATTTCTTGGAATGCAATAGATACATCGTTAAACACGTAACGCATGACTACGTCATACACGACATTTGCAAGCAGCAAGATAAATAATATGCTCGATAACCAACCGAGGAAGTCACCAAAGCGATTAAATAGGCGCTCAATATAGATTAGGCTTCTCATTCCCTACTCCATGGAATTTGAATAAAGCGCCACTCAAACAGGTGGCGCTAGTTTTTATATGAATTTTCTTGGGCTTTGCAGAGCAAATCCACTTTGGACTTACTCTGCTGTTGGATTGTGGGTTACTGTGCTTGGCTGTTTAAGTACGCACGGTGAGAAATGTCGGACCATGGGCGAACCTGATTTAGGTAGTCCGCTTGAGATTGTTGGATCTCTTTCGCCATTGCGTCTTTATCTGCGTGCGCTTTTAGCAAACGATCATTTGCTTCACGAAGTGCACTCATCACCTCATCAGGGAAGTTCTTAACCTTCACATCTGGGTATTCAGACTGGATTGAAGCCCAGTTCTTACCACTTTCATGCTTAGATTGTGTGTACATGTCGTAAGCAGCGGTTTTCATCGCGACGCTTAAGATAGCCTGAAGATCTGCTGGTAGACGATCCCAAGTACGTTTGTTCACAAGGAATTGAAGCTCAGTCGCCGGCTCATGCCAACCTGTGTAGTAATAAGGTGCGATTTTGTGGAAACCCATGCGAAGGTCAAGTGAAGGGCCTACCCATTCTAGTGCATCAATGGTACGACGCTCTAGAGAGGTGTATAGCTCACCCGGAGCGATGTTAGTCGGTTTAGCACCAAGCTCTGCTAGGATCTCACCCGCAAAACCAGGGATTCGCATTTTAAGGCCTTGAAGGTCTTCGACTGAGTTGATCTCTTTTTGGAACCAACCACCCATCTGTACGTCTGTGTTACCACCAGGAAATGACATTAGATTGTGTGGAGAGTACACCTTCTCCATTAGCTCCATACCACCACCGTAGTAGAACCATGCGTATTGTTCTGTAGGTAGCATACCGAAAGGCATAGATGTGAAATAAAGCGTATTAGGTACTTTACCTTTCCAGTAGTAAGACGCCGAGTGACCCATATCGTACTGACCCGATTTCACCATATCAAACACACCCAGTGGTGCTTTGTGTTTATTTGCTGAGTCAATTCGGATCTGTAGACGCCCGTTAGACATCTCTTCCGCCATCTTCGCCATATTTTTGGTCGCATCACCAAAAATAGGGAAGTTTGGCCCCCAGGTCTCTGCAAGCTTTAACCGGTATACCTTGTCTGCTGCTACAGAACCGGTACTCACTAGTGCTAGACATGTTGCTGCGGTAATCGCTACACGTTTAAACGCGCGCGCTACTGTCTTATTGATTACATTCATCGTTATCGTCCATTTACATTTATGACTATCCCAAGTCGCCTGCTCGGGCTTGCAAGATGCACTATGGACAAAGAAAAGCAATTTAACATCAGCACTAACACCGACAATCTCGATGTAAATGCAAACAGCATTAGACCTTAGTTCTACGTAGTTTTACGTAGGAAATATGCTTCCCAATAAATTAAGGCATTAAAATCAATGAGTAATAATCAAAGACCAACATAGATGTGTAAAAACTACGTAGGTAGTATTAGTTGGATAAAAATACAAGCATTTCACAATTTCGTGATTTAACCATCGAAGAACATTTATGTGGGCAAAACAGACGCATTGCACGCCATGTAACGCACGCTTATTCCTTTTGCGGTAATGAGCCCTTGTGATAGACACTAACCTTAATCGATAAATAGGTCGACATAAGTACCATTATGATCAGACATCTTTTGCATTTTCTCGTTGAAGTGATCCCAAGCCCCAACTTCGATTTTCTTTAACTCATCGACTAACGCTTTTGGCACACATATATGGTCTATGTTCCTTCTTATTTTTCCGGTCTTTGGATCAGGTGACAGATAACCCAACTCTGCAAAATTAATATCTGTCAAACAATCCAATGCGTTGTTTTCTAATACAGTGGTTAATTTGTCTCTGCAGTCTTGGGGCCCATAACCGCCAGGCATATCATCACGAACTTGATTAAAGTCCCCTAAAGCAATCAATGGAGCATCACTATTCTCACGTTGAATTTTTCTCCAGTCTTTATTTAGCATATCAACATGTTCGCGATGCATTTGCCATGGCTTGTAACCTTGATTACCGAACTTCCCACCACGCACAGCAGACATAGCATATGGAATAATGCACACGTAAACCAATATGTCGCCCAACGAAGTTCTGATCCTTGCGCAAACAGCTAGCCTTGAATCATATGTATCTATGGGTTCAACTATGGGCCATTTTGAAAATATTCCAGCAGATATATCTGACGGCTCTGATTCAAAGGGGATAGAGAGCAAAGAGTATTCATAATCAGGACACTCAACGCTTGGCGTTAACTCCGTTAATCCAATAATTGCGGCATCAATCAGTTTTATCTGCTCAAGAGCTCGAACGAGTTGCCGTTTATTATTGGCTCGCTCTAAGTTCCAGTTTGCTATTCGCATTGGAATACCCAGAAGCTGTTGGTTCTCCGCTCTCTCATCGGAACAACTCTCAAGCTTTAAACCTAACAACGGTATTTCACTTTCGTACAACGCTTCAATGTCAAACGGGATCGATATTGAAGAAGATACGGCCTTTTCCATCAAATTATGGTCATTACAGTATGAAATAGCTAACTTCAAATATCGTCTATAGAGCAATATGGAAGGTTTCTTTCCTCTTGCTCTAACCCAACTCAACATATCTTTCGAGCTTTTTGAACTATTGCACGATTTACAGGCCGGTATTAAGTTGTCACCCGAATCAGAACCACCTCTGTCTCTAGGTAATAAATGGTCAATCGCTATGGACTCATTACAGCCGCAGTAGCTACAAATATTCGATTGCATTATTTTTGCTTTTTCATCATCAAACAATGAACGAATTCTGATCTGACTATTTGATAAATCATTGTAAATTTTTTTTCTAAGACCATAATGCCGTGGGTGATACTCAACAGCCGATTCCTTCAATGCAATATGAGCCATTGCCAAATTAGCGTAAGCCCAAAAGTAAACTTCTTTATATGTTTTACTCTGATAGTCCATTAACTAGCCTCTAGAAATTAGGGTTCAGTTTTACGGTAAAAGTGTAGCTTATGTCGCGATATCGAAGCTTTTTATTGCTAGGCCGCATAAAAGTTTTGATGAACTACTGGCATAAAAAGGAATATTTCGGAGTGAGAAAAATTAGCTAGAAGGCCCGCGGGATAAAAAGAGTCTGATGCATCATCAAACCCTTTATATGATCGCTTTATAATGAAATCAAGATCAGGTAGGCAATTAAAAAACATGCTGATAGAGCCGAGCTTTGCCTCCAGTCATGCCATGATTAATGCCAAGCATTTCTGAAAGCAAGCTGAGGTTAACTCCGGCTCAAACAACAATTATGGAGTATGTATCGCACCATTTGGAGTTCGGGATTGAGTCCACTCTTGTACTCCCCAATCGAGTTCAAACTGCTTTGCTAACTCTACATCAAGATCGACACCAATACCCGGTATATCAGATGCGTATAGGTAGCCATTCTCCGCCTCTACCACTCCCGGGAAGATCTGACGTAAGTTGTCGTTCGGGGCATCCCATTCTTGAATGGCAGAGTTCGATAGAGCAATATTCAAATGCAGATTAACGCTATGCCCGATTGGAGTCATATCCTGCGGGCCATGCCAAGCCATTCTGACGCCATAATTCTCACATAAATTTGCAAGCTTGAGCGCGGGAGTGATCCCCCCAATTTGGCTAATATGTACACGCATGAAATCCAGTTGACGTTTCTCAACGATACTTCTCCATTCCATTGGATTGTTGAAAAGTTCTCCAATTGCAATCGGCGTCGCACATTGGCTTCGAACATTTTCCAACCATTCCGTCTGGTGAGGAGGTAATGGATCTTCAATAAAGTACGGCTTATAGGGTTCAAGATCTTTAATCAATTGGATGGCCTGAATAGGTGGTAAACGTTCATGAATGTCATGAAGCAACTCAACCTCGTAGCCCAATGTTTCACGCAGGTGCTTAAATAAGGTCACAACACTGCGCATGTATGTCTTCTGATCATAATAAGCGCCATGGGTTTGTTCTTTATTCAAATGAGGGATAGCTGCTTTCCCCCCATACAAACCCATTTGACAACGGATATGACGAAAGCCCTTATCCATTAACGCTCTAGCATTGGCCTCCACTTCTTCTGGTGTCGCGCCGTCGGCATGATAGTAAACGTCGATGGCGTCTTTCGCTTTACCACCCAACAGTTGATACAGCGGCATATTCGCCAACTTACCCTTAATATCCCACAGCGCCATATCAACCCCACTGATGGCATTATTGAGCACTGGACCATTTCGCCAATACGCATTGACCATCATCATATTCCACAGGTCACTAATGTTGTTGGCGTCTCTGCCAATCAGGAGTGGCTTCAAATACTCCTCAATAACGTTTTTTACAGCTAGAGGGCGTTGTTGGAAGGTCGCACATCCTAACCCATACACATCATTTGCCGTGTAGACTTTCACCGCCACTAAATTGTGGTCCTTAGGTTTAGTAAAAATTACTTCAATATCGGTAATAATAGTCGGTTGCATAATTAGCCTATAGTTATGATTTATGCCAGATTCGCTTTCAACAGCTTTCCAGATTGAGATTCGAAAATTAGTAACTTGTCCAAGTCAAAAGCTAAGTCGATGCTTTTACTGTCTTGAACACTTTCGTAGTAATCATATGAAACGCGCGATATGATTTTATTTTGACCCAAATTGCATTTAATTAATGCGCTATAACCCAGAGGCTCGGCCAGTTCTACATCAAATGTGAAGGTCTTTGCTTTCTCCGCACTATCGGGCTCTTTAATATTCTCTGGTCGTATCGCAAGTACCAACTCTTCGCCATCGTAAGGTTCTCTCGAAAAGTCATAACCGGACAATTCAATGCGCGTACCATTGCCAAATTCAAAATACTTGTTCTGCTTTTCCTTGATAAATTGGCCGTTAATTTTGTTAATCGGAGGCGACCCTAAAAAGCCTGCAACAAAAAGATTTTCTGGTTGCATGTAGACATTTTTTGAACTGTCTGATTGTTGAATAATGCCTTCATTCATCACAACGATATTCGTTCCCATCGTCATTGCCTCCACTTGGTCATGAGTCACGTAGATCATCGTTTTCCCAAGCTTTTCATGAAGGAGCTTAATTTCACTGCGCATTTCTGCTCGCAGTTTCGCATCAAGATTCGAGAGCGGCTCATCAAACAAGAAGACCTTTGCATCCCGAACCAATGCACGTCCAATGGCGACACGTTGCCTTTGCCCACCGGAAAGTTGAGAGGGTTTTCTATCAAGCAATTCGGTGATCTGAAGTAACTCAGCCACTTCCTTTACCTTTGCCTCTCTCACTTCTTTCTTAACCCCCGCCATTTTGAGGCCAAATTCCATGTTGCCTCTCACGCTTTTGGTCGGATATAGAGCGTAGGACTGGAACACCATGGCGATGTCTCGTTCCTTAGGGGGCAAGTCTGTGACGTCTTTGCCATCAATATAAACACAACCTCCTTCCACCTCTTCCAAACCCGCAATAATATTCAGCAGCGTTGATTTTCCACAGCCAGAAGGCCCCAGCAAAACGGTAAATTCACCGGACTTAATCGTATGCGTGATATTTTTTAGTACGTGTGTTTTTCCAGCGTATATTTTATCGATGTTTTTGAGTTCTATAGTTGCCATAATTTTTATCTAACCTTTCACTGCGCCACTGGTAATGCCTCTGATAAAGAACTTGCCCGCAAATAAATACACAACAAGTGGCAGCAAAGCTGTAATCATCGTCACTGCCATATCGACGTTGTACTCTTTTACTCCAAACGTTGAATTAACAATGTTATTCAGCATCACGGTCATCGGTAAGTTATCTATACCTGCAAACGTAAGACCAATCAGGTAGTCATTCCAGATTGCGGTCACCTGCAAAATAGTACTGACGATTAAGATGCTGGATGACAGAGGCAAAATAATATGGAAGAAAATTTTAAAGAAATCCCCGGAATCAATGAGAGCCGCTTTAATCAAATCACTTGGCAGTGCTGCATAGTAATTTCTAAAAATAAGCGTATGAATGGGTAAACCAAACATCACGTGAATAAGCACCACACCAGGGAGTGTTCCATAGAGTCCGGTTAGCGCCATCAACTTAACCAACGGATATAGGATGACTTGATACGGTACAAATGCGCCTAACATCAAGGCGGAAAGAATCAAATTCCCCCATCGAACTTTCCAAAGTGCCAGTGCATAACCACTGATTGCAGCAAGGACAACCGAAATAATAGTCGAGGGGATCACAATCTTTAATGAGTTGATAAACCCAACCTTGATCCCCTGACAAGATGTGCCTGAGCAGGAGCTGTTCCATGCTTTATCCCACGCATAAAATGAAAACTCTTGTGGCCATGCAAGGATGTTGCCTAGCCTGATTTCTTCCATCTCCTTAAATGATGTAATGACCATGATGTAAAGAGGCAATAAGAAATAGATAGAGCACAGGAATAAGAAAATATACACCACCACTTTCTGAGTGGTTATTTTCTTCTTCTTCCTCGGAACGGCAATGGGTGCCTCGGATGACGCTAAAGATATCGTGCTCATGCATTAAACCCTTTTTAGCTTTTTAATTAAAACGAAAGGTGTCAGTATCGCGACCATAATAAGCAACATGTATACCGCTGCCGCGCTGGCAAAACCGATGTTTGCCCTATCAAATAAATGATCAACGATGAACTTGCTCGGTATGTCTGAGGAGAACCCAGGGCCACCCTTAGTCAATGCCACAACCAGGTCATAAGACTTCAATACGTGCGTAATAAGTATGATCGTGGCGGTAATAAACATGCCTTTGATCATTGGAATGATGATAAAAAGGTACATCTTCCAACGAGCAATACCATCCACTTGTGAGGCTTTCCATATATCGTCATCAACACCACGTAGACCCGCTAACATGAGTGCCATCACCAACCCTGCTGAGTGCCAGACTGCTGCAATGACGACGACATAAATAGACTTGTCATATCTTGCTAACCAATCAAACGTAAAGGATTCAAAACCCATACTCCTTACAATCGTTTGAAAGCCTATTTCAGGATGCAATATCCACTGCCATACCAAACCCGTTACGATGAATGAAATGGCAAGTGGATACAGCATAGCCGTGCGAAAACCCGATTCCATTCGAATTTTCTGGTCAATGAGAACCGCTATAAAAAAGCCAATAGCTAGACAAAAGAACACATATAAGAATCCGAATATGAACATGTTGTCGACTGCGGTCTGCCAACGGATATTCGCTAGCAACCTCTCATACTGTGCAAACCCAACAAAGTCATATGTCGGCAATACTTTAGATGAAGTAAAGGAAATCAACAGCGTCCACAAAAGCGGACCATAAAAGACCAAAACTATGGCAATTATGATGGGGGCTAAAACCACATGTTGGCTTTTTAAATAGCGTTTCATATTACTGAGCCATCCTTACAGAAGCGATGATAGAACTAACACCCTGGTCTACGGATACACGAGGGTTATTCCAGTAATTAGTCACCGCATCCATTAGGGCACCCATCGCATCAGGCGACATGACCTGAGTTGGATTCAATGTTTGCTTGTTACTGTCTTCAAGTAAGTTGAAGGCATAACCGACACATGCATCTAAGTGGTCGACACTGGCATCTTTTCGAATCGGCAACGAGCCTTTGTATGACGCAAACTGCTCTTGAGATTCCGCTGAAGTTGCGGCTTTGATAAATGCATCTTGAGCGGTTTGATTTGCGCCAACAGGTGCAATAAAGTTATCCACCTGAACCATTAACGCTTCATAACCAGGAGCGACCGAACAGCCATAATCAACATTAGCTTTCTGCCCTGCAGCGGCAAATTCACCCTTTGCCCAATCGCCCATGAATTGGAACGCGGCTTTGTCTTGAATTAACAACGCCGTCGTATCATTCCAGTTTCGACCCGGAGAGCCGTTATCAACAAATTGATTCAAGTCGCGGAACATGGAGACGATTTTTCGACCTTTTTCACTGTCAAGCTGTTCGATATTTCCGTTGAGGAAAACATCATCGAACCAAGCTTTACCGCCTTCACCTAAAGCGAGAGACATGAACAAAATGCGCTCTTGCCAAGCTTCGCCCCCTAAAGCCAGTGGGATATAACCCGCTTTCTGAATTTTAGGGGCAGCTTCCATAAACTCTTGCCAACTCTTTGGTGGCTCTACTTGAGCTTTTTCTAGCACCTCTTTTGAATAGAACATCCAGTTAGCACCATGAATGTTGGTCGGCACGGAGTAATATGATCCTTTGTACTTACTTAACTCTTGAACCGAAGAGTAGAAGTTCTCATCCCACGCAAGCCTTTCTGCAAGCCCATCAAGGTTTCGTACCTGGTCTGCATCAACCATCTCATGAAGACCAGGGCCTGGTTGCCAAATTACCGCTTCTACAGGTTGGTTGGCTGCACGCATATTGTTAAACAGTGAAATCGCCGTACTGCGGTTATTACCCGATATGTCTTTCCACTCAAAGCCCTGATCCTTTACATCATCCGATATCACAGATAGCGCTTTGGATTCACTTCCTGTTACCCAAAAATGAACAACTGATACTTCTTCTGCAAATACGTTCATGCCACTAGAAGCAAGGAGGCTGGCAAGTGCAAGCTTGGTCATTTTCCCTTTCATTGGTTTCTCCACGTAGAGTAATGTTTCACGTTAAATTAAATAGTTATTATGAGAACGTTCTCATTTATCATCATAAAAAACGAGAACTCATAAAAATGATAACGTTCTCATTTGTTTTGTAAAAATATTCTGTATAATCTTGACTGTCAACTTGTCGTCCCCTATCAATCTTTAAATGTGTGATCAATAAGTAGTTTTTATGACGTCAGAGAATAAAAAGAAAAGAGTTACCATCAAAGAAATCGCTCACCAAGCGAACCTCTCAGTGGCTACCGTAGGCCGCGTATTCGCTTCCCCTGAACAGGTAAAGCCAGATACATTGGAACGAGTAATGGGAGTCGCAAAAGAGCTAGGCTATCAACCTAATTTGGCCGGAAAAGCTCTTCGAACAGGCAAGTCCTATGAGATTGCGATTATGCTCCCATTTGACCGACTAGGTGCTGCATCGACTATGGGTGCCGCACAGTACAACCTCATCGCTGGCTTTTCGAGCAATCTTCACAGTTGCGGTTACAATATGAAACTCCTGCCCTATACCAGCCGCAAAGAGATGAAGGATGTATTTGAGAGTTACCTGGCAAAATTTCGACCTGACGCCTTTGTTTTAACCCAACTAGAGCCAAAAGATTTTAGGATTTCAAAGCTGGCGAACAAGCAGATCCCGATGGTGACTTTTGGGCAAAGTGATCTCAAAATCCCAACCCATCAATTCGATTTCGATAACTATGCTTTTACCAAAGAAGCAGTTGAACATTTGATTAGCCAAGGAAAGAAGTCCATCACTTACATCTCTGCTAATGATAATTATATGCACTATATCAACCAGCTAGCAGGGTTTGAGGCAGCCTCAAACAACAAACTTGCACAAGGGATCCGCCTAAACACAATAAAGCTGGATTTAGCCGACGAGGCCAAGGTGGAATCAGCGCTCAACGAGGTCGTAGCAACTAGTGATGCGGTGATCACGGTTTCGGTTCATCTCACCCATCAGCTCAAAAGAGCAGCAATTGCCCAGGGAAAAAAAGTCGGCGAGGACATCACGATCTGTACCTCTACCGCGACATTGAACCTGTTACAAATGCTCGATGTCCCGGTTTTATGTTACTACCAAGACTTTTCTTTGGCCGGCGACACACTCTCAACACTCGCCCTAGAGCTCGCGAACAATACAATGGCAGAGCCTAAAAAAGTCATTAATTCATACGAAATCATAGAGTTGAACAGTTGAAGTAACATTTGGGTGGCAAGGTAAAGAATGATTGGCCACCTTATCACAACCAGTTCAGACATCAGCCTAGATTCATGAGTGCGAGTCGAACGCGTAAGCGCTCCCTACAAAAAAGCCGAGCATTACTGCTCGGCTTTTATTATTCAGATTGGAAGTGGGAAGATTACTCCTCGCCACCCTCTTCTGTTGCCGCGTCATCCGCCGCTGGCGCTTCAGCTGTTTCGCCTTCTGCTACTTCAGTGTCGATGATTTCAGCTTCTTCAATTTCTTCGATACGCTGCAGACCAACAACATTTTCATCTTCAGCAGTACGGATAAGTGTTACACCTTGAGTGTTACGACCGACTTGGCTAACTTCAGCTACACGAGTACGAACCAACGTACCTGCGTCGGTGATCATCATCATCTCATCGCCTTCTTCAACCTGAATAGCGCCAACTACTGGGCCATTACGTTCAGAGACTTTGATAGAGACAACACCTTGAGTTGCACGACCTTTAGTTGGGTACTCTGCAAGCTCAGTACGCTTACCGTAACCATTTTGCGTCACTGTTAGGATGTCACCTTCGTTAGAAGGAACAATCAGTGAAACAACTTGGTCAGCTTCTGCTAGTTTCATACCGCGAACACCTGCCGCTGTACGACCCATCGCACGTACTTTATCTTCATTGAAGCGAACTACTTTACCCTCTTTCGAGAACAGCATGATGTCGCTTGCACCTGTAGTAATGTCTACACCGATTAGCTCATCGTCGTCGCGCAGGTTAAGCGCAATCAGGCCGTTTGCACGAACATTTGCAAACTGATCCAGAGACGTCTTCTTAACGGTACCGTCACCTGTTGCCATGAAGATGAACTTGTCATCGCTGAACTCAGAAACAGGTAGGATAGCCGTAATACGCTCGCCTTCTTCTAGAGGAAGAATGTTAACGATCGGCTTACCACGAGCGGTACGGCTCGCGAGAGGCAATTGGTATACCTTCAAGCGGTAAGTCTTACCACGCGTAGAGAAACACAAGATATTATCGTGAGTATTCGCAACAAGTAGACGCTCGATGTAATCCTCATCTTTCATCTTCGTTGCACTCTTACCTTTACCACCACGGCGCTGTGCTTCGTAGTCGCTTAGGATTTGGTACTTGACGTAACCTTCGTGAGATAGCGTTACCACTACGTCTTCTTGAGCAATCAGCTCTTCAAGATCGATATCATGGCTAGCCGCTGTGATTTCAGTACGACGAGCATCGCCATAGGTGTCACGAACTTGCTCTAGCTCTTCACGGATCACTTCCATTAGACGCTCAGTACTTGCAAGGATATGCATTAACTCAGCGATCTCATCAAGAAGTGCTTTGTATTCGTCTAAGATCTTCTCGTGCTCTAGGCCCGTTAGACGGTGTAGACGAAGCTCAAGGATTGCTTGCGCTTGTGTTTCAGTCAGGTAGTACTTGCCGTCACGAATACCAAACTCTGGCTCTAGCCAATCTGGACGTGCTGCGTCAGTACCTGCACGCTCAAGCATAGAAGCAACATCACCCAGATCCCAACCACGAGACACTAGGCCAACTTTTGCTTCAGCTGGCGTTGGCGCATTCTTGATTAGCTCGATAACTTCATCAATGTTAGCCAGAGCCAAAGATAGCGCTTCTAAGATGTGTGCACGATCACGTGCTTTTCTTAGTTCGTAGATAGTACGACGGGTTACAACTTCACGACGGTGATCAACGAAGCACTTCAACATGTCTTTTAGGTTGAATAGCTTAGGCTGGCCATTGTCTAGCGCAACCATGTTGATGCCGAAAGTCGTTTGAAGCTGAGTGTTAGCGTAAAGGTTGTTTAGAACCACTTCGCCCACTGCATCGCGCTTACATTCAATAACAATACGCATACCGTCTTTATCAGACTCGTCACGTAGTGCACTGATGCCTTCTACTTTCTTATCTTTAACAAGCTCTGCAATCTTCTCGATGAGGCGAGCTTTGTTCACTTGATACGGGATCTCAGTAACAACGATAGTTTCTTTACCGTTCTTCTCTACTTCGATATCCGCCTTTGAGCGCATGTAAACCTTACCGCGACCCGTCTTATATGCATCGATAATGCCTTTACGGCCACTGATCAGTGCAGCTGTCGGGAAGTCTGGACCAGGGATGTAGTCCATGAGCTCATCGATAGTGATGTCTTCGTTATTAATCAGCGCCAAACAGCCCTCAACAACTTCAGTAAGGTTGTGAGGTGGAATGTTTGTCGCCATACCTACTGCGATACCAGAGGAACCGTTTACCAATAGGTTAGGAATTTTTGTTGGAAGAACGGCTGGGATTTGCTCAGTACCATCATAGTTTGGTACGTAGTCCACCGTTTCCTTGTCGAGGTCAGCCAAAAGCTCGTGAGCAATTTTAGCCATGCGTACTTCGGTGTAACGCATTGCCGCCGCTGAATCCCCATCGATGGAACCAAAGTTACCTTGTCCATCAACCAGCATATAACGAAGCGAAAATGGCTGAGCCATACGTACGATTGTGTCGTACACCGCACTATCACCATGTGGGTGATATTTACCGATTACATCACCTACCACACGGGCAGATTTTTTATATGCTTTGTTCCAATCATTACCAAGTACATTCATCGCGAATAGAACGCGGCGGTGTACTGGCTTTAGGCCGTCACGCACATCTGGAAGAGCACGACCCACGATAACTGACATCGCGTAGTCTAGGTATGAACCTCGAAGCTCATCTTCAATGTTTACGGGCGTGATCTCTTTAGCTAGATCGCTCATAGAGCCATTGTCCCTCTATAGTTTGATCGTTATTTCGATACGTATAAGTCGGAAAAATATAACACACAATCCAGCCTTACGGCATCACTTTCCCTCTCCTTTTATCAGGTTGTGACCTTGGTTGTGAATCAATTGATGAGAAATTGCACGTTCAATACATATCCACCTGATAAACGGCTAATTTTCAGCCAGAAAAAGTCTAGTTTGTCTCATATTAGGAACTGGTTATAATGCAGAAAACTTTGTAATCAAGAAGCACCCATTGAGAAAAAGCACTATGTCCAATACACAACACAATGTCGACCCTGCAGAAATCAAGAAATTCGAAGACATGGCTTCTCGCTGGTGGGATCTCGAGGGTGAGTTTAAACCCCTTCATCAAATTAACCCGCTGCGTCTTGGCTACGTGCTTTCACAGGCTAATGGCCTATTTGGTAAAAAGGCGCTAGATGTTGGCTGTGGCGGCGGTATCTTAGCAGAGAGCATGGCACGTGAAGGTGCAGAAGTGACTGGCCTAGACATGGGCAAAGAGCCATTAGAGGTCGCCAGGTTGCATGCATTAGAAACTGGGACTAAGAATGTGACTTACATTCAAAACACCATCGAGCAACACGCTGAAGAACACCCTGGCAGCTACGACGTGGTAACGTGTATGGAAATGCTTGAGCATGTACCCGACCCTCAATCCGTGATTGCAGCCTGCGCTAAGTTGGTCAAGCCAGGTGGCCAAGTTTTCTTCTCAACCTTGAACCGCAACATCAAGTCGTACCTATTTGCTATAGTGGGTGCCGAGAAACTACTTAAGATTGTCCCTGAAGGAACGCACGACCACGACAAGTTCATCCGCCCAGCAGAGATGATGAAAATGATCGATGCTACTCCACTACAAGAGCTTGGTATCACGGGTCTGCACTACAACCCGTTGACCGACACGTACAAACTTGGTCGCAATGTCGATGTCAACTACATCGTGCATACTCAACTACCGAAGTAACCTTGGCTAGAGTCATTTCATTCAAAGTTAACGCTCACTAGTCGCTCAACTCGTTTTCCAGGCCAAGTATCTTATCGGTGCTTGGCCTTTTTGTTTATCAGGTAAAAAAGATAGATGAAATAAGTACATTCATTAACTGAATAGTCAGCTTCCGAACCGAACGTTATTGAACGTCTATAGAAGTAAATAAAATGTTAGCAAGCACACTTTTACACCGATTTTTGTGCTGTAACTGTGCGCTTGATTCAATTTTTGAACTGCCAATTTTTCAGGTAAATTTTTGTCAAAGATCAAGAAAAATATTTTTCGCTGCGGTTAAATCTAAACCGATCTCAAAGCCGATATTTCTTACAATCAATTCGCAACTATTGCCATCAGTAAGTAAACACTAACTGATTTTTTTCTTTCCAACGGTTATCCACAAGTAGGCACAATTCGTAAACTTGAAAAAGTGCGGTCTAACCACTATCTTGTAATCCGAAATGTAAAGCACCCCTATATGTAGTGTTTACCCTCCTAGATATAGGTCGACTTGGATCACAAAGCCAGCGTACGATTTACAAAAATTACACCAAAATGCGGCTTTACCCAGCTTTGTTAGGGAAATCAAACAGAATGAACCAACAACTCACTGTCACTAAGCGTGACGGGCGCAAAGAAAGTATTGATCTAGAGAAAATCCACCGTGTCATCACGTGGGCTGCCGAAGGTCTTCAAAACGTCTCAGTTTCTCAGGTTGAGCTTAAAGCTCACATCCAATTTTATGAAGGCATCACGACGACTGATATCCATGAAACGATTATCAAGTCAGCAGCGGATCTTATCTCAGAAGAAACACCGGATTACCAATACCTAGCAGCTCGGCTAGCGGTATTCCATCTTCGTAAAAAAGCTTACGGTCAATATGAGCCACCGGCACTATTCGATCACGTGGCTAAACTTGTTGATATGGGCAAGTACGATCAGCACCTTCTTGAAGATTACACCAAAGAAGAATTTGACCTATTAGATGGCTTTATCGACCACAAGCGTGACCTAGACTTCTCATACGGCGCGGTGAAGCAACTTGAAGGTAAATACTTCGTTCAGAACCGTGTAACGAAAGAGATCTACGAAAGTGCTCAGTTCTTGTACATTCTGGTTGCTGCATGCCTATTCGCTAAGTATCCAAAAGAGACGCGCCTTGATTACATTAAGCGCTTCTACGATGCAGCATCTCAGTTCAAGATTTCTCTACCTACGCCTATCATGTCGGGTGTACGTACTCCTACTCGTCAGTTCAGCTCATGTGTACTGATTGAGTGTGGCGACAGCCTTGATTCTATCAATGCGACAGCAAGCTCTATCGTTCGTTACGTTTCTCAACGTGCGGGTATCGGTATCAACGCAGGTCGCATTCGTGCTCTAGGTTCTGAAATTCGTGGCGGTGAAGCATTCCACACGGGTTGTATCCCATTCTACAAATACTTCCAGACAGCGGTAAAATGTTGTTCTCAAGGTGGTGTTCGTGGTGGCGCAGCAACGGTATTCTACCCACTATGGCACGGCGAAGTTCAGTCATTGATGGTTCTTAAGAACAACCGTGGTGTTGAAGAAAACCGTGTTCGTCACATGGATTACGGTGTACAGCTGAACAAGCTGATGTACCAACGTCTTGTAGAAGGTGGCAACATTACTTTGTTCTCACCATCTGACGTACCGGGTCTATACGATGCATTCTTCGAAGACCAAGAGAAGTTCGAAGCACTCTACGTTCAATACGAAAACGATCCGTCAATCAAGAAAGAAACGGTTCGTGCTGTAGAGCTATTCTCGCTACTGATGCAAGAGCGCGCTTCGACGGGTCGTATCTACATCCAGAACGTGGATCACTGTAATACACACAGCCCATTCGATTCTAAAGTTGCGCCAGTTCGTCAATCAAACCTATGTTTGGAGATCGCACTGCCAACCAAGCCACTGAAGAACGTTGAAGACGACTCTGGCGAAATCGCGCTATGTACTCTATCTGCGTTTAACCTGGGCGCTATCGATTCTCTGGATGACCTAGAAGAGCTGTCTGAGCTAGTGGTTCGTGCACTGGATGCACTACTTGATTACCAAGATTACCCACTGCCAGCCGCGTACAAGTCAACAATGAACCGTCGTACTCTAGGTGTTGGTGTTATCAACTACGCATACTACCTAGCAAAGAACGGTGTTAAGTACTCTGACGGCAGCGCTAACGGTCTTACTCACCGTACTTTTGAAGCGATTCAATACTACCTATTGAAAGCGTCTGTGGGTCTAGCGAAAGAGCAAGGCAAGTGTCCTTCTTTCGATGAAACTAACTACGCGAAAGGCCTACTGCCAATCGACACGTACAAGAAAGATATCGACCTTGTTTGTGAAGAACCACTGCACTACGACTGGGATGCTCTACGCAGCGAGATTGTAGAGCACGGCCTGCGTAACTCTACACTAACGGCACTAATGCCTTCTGAGACATCGTCTCAAATCTCGAATGCAACCAACGGCATTGAGCCACCACGTGGCTATGTATCGGTTAAAGCATCGAAAGACGGCATCTTGAAGCAAGTGGTTCCAGACTACGCAAACCTGAAAGATAACTACGAACTACTGTGGGATATCGGTTCTAACGACGGTTACCTGCACCTAGTGGGCATCATGCAAAAGTTTGTTGACCAAGCGATTTCAGCAAACACAAACTATGATCCAAGCGTATACGAGTCAGGTAAAGTACCTATGAAGAAGCTTCTTCAAGACCTACTCACAGCATACAAGTTCGGTGTTAAGACGCTGTACTACCACAACACCCGTGACGGTGCGAAAGATGAGCAAGGCGAGTCTGTACAAGCACAAGATGACGATTGCGCAGGTGGCGGTTGTAAAATTTAATCACCTAGTTAACGCTCAACGTAACTAGATGTAATTAATCAGCCTTTGCAGTTGCAGGTAACTAAGAAGGCGATACTCAAAATAATAGGAGTCTCAGCTAGGCGACAAGACAATTCGGCCCTCTGAACATAGTCCATTATTTGATTAGGGCGAATTGATGCAGTCAACGACGCTGAGATTTCTAGAATGAAGAGTATAAAAGGAATTAAGGTATCATGGCATACAGTACTTTTACTCAAACAAAGAACGACCAACTCAAGGAACCAATGTTCCTAGGTCAACCAGTCAATGTTGCTCGTTACGACCAACAAAAATTTGAGATCTTCGAAAAACTGATCGAGAAACAACTGTCGTTCTTCTGGCGTCCAGAAGAGGTCGATGTTTCTAGTGACCGTATCGACTACAACAAGCTGCCTGAGCATGAAAAACACATTTTCATCTCAAACCTAAAATACCAAACGCTGCTGGACTCAATCCAAGGCCGTAGCCCGAACGTTGCGCTGCTTCCACTGGTTTCTCTTCCAGAAGTCGAGACATGGATTGAAACGTGGTCTTTCTCAGAAACGATCCACTCACGTTCATACACGCACATCATTCGTAACATCGTGAACGACCCTGCAATCGTGTTTGACGACATCGTAGAAAACGAGCACATCTTAAAGCGTGCAAAAGATATCGCACACTACTACGATGACCTGATCAAGCTGACAAACGATTACCACCGCTACGGCGAGGGGTCACACGAAGTCAATGGCGAGACAATCAAGGTAAGCTTGTACGAACTGAAGAAAAAACTCTACGTGTGTTTGATGTCAGTGAACGCATTGGAGGCAATCCGCTTCTACGTGAGCTTTGCTTGTTCATTTGCTTTCGCCGAACGCGAGCTGATGGAAGGTAACGCAAAGATCATCAAGCTGATCGCTCGTGATGAAGCGCTACACCTTACCGGCACTCAACACATGATCAACTTACTGCGCAACGGTCAAGATGACTTTAGCTTTATGCAAATCGCGGAAGAGTGTAAACAAGAGTGTTTCGACCTATTCAAAGCGGCCGCTGAGCAAGAGAAAGAGTGGGCAGAATACCTATTCAAAGACGGTTCAATGATCGGCCTGAACAAAGACATCCTTTGTCAGTATGTTGAATACATCACTAACATCCGTATGCAAGCGGTTGGCTTAGGAATGGCTTACCCAGAAGCAACGTCGAACCCAATCCCATGGATCAACGCTTGGTTGTCTTCTGATAACGTACAGGTTGCACCACAGGAAGCGGAAATCAGCTCTTACCTAGTTGGCCAGATTGACAACGAAGTAAACGCAGACGACTTCGAAGGATTCGAGCTGTAATGAGCCAAGTAAAAATCAACGGTCAAGTGACGATCGTCACTAACCCATCTCAGACGATTTTGGATGCGATGGAGACAAATGGTCTTGAGGCAGAATATCACTGCCGGGATGGGCATTGCGGCGCTTGTCGCTGTAAGCTTATCTCAGGAGAGACCGAGACTGTTGGTTTTGCTATGGCATACACTCAGCCAGATGAGATCTTACCTTGCATCAGCAAAGCGAAAACCGATATAGAAATCGATAAGGTTCAATATTCATTGAAACAGCGCCGAGCTTAAGCAAGAACTCACAATCTAGACTCAAAACCAGCGATTGTTCGCTGGTTTTTTTTATGGTTATTTCAGGCTCATAACTCTAGTCAACCAAACTTGTTACCGGAATATGCATGTCACGAATACTCTTCAATGAAGAATACTCTGCAAACACGGCCTTACCTTCCAGATAACGACGCATCATATCGACAACTAGAGTAGAAATGAGCATGCGTTGATTTTCACGCGAATATTGACGAGAGAACTCCATCACTCTGCCCCACTCTCCTTTTGAGGTTGAGATGGCAACACTGAACTGATTGTTCTCGCATTGCCCAGTCACGACAGCGATCTCTACACTGCACTTCTCGCGAGTTGCACCCGCCAAAGCAAATGCTGAAGCTAGGGTATCTTTCTCTTTTAAAGAATTATCGAGCGTATGGCTTAAAAACCAAGACTGTTGGAAATAAGGTTCTAGCGATTCGTTGCTATGCAGCCAAGAGGTGAGCCAACCACCTGTAGATTGCTCGGCAACGGCAATGGTCGTTTTAGATTGTTCAACCAAATTGACCACATGTTCAAGCATAGGCTTATCAATACTGACTACATTTTGCTGCAAGTGCTGATAGATCAACTTCATTAGCTGCAAACGCTCATCATTTGCCGACTTTGGTCCAAATAGCTTAATTTCAATAAATGGAAGGTATGAGCGATATCCAAACTCAAACCCATCGGGCAGAGTGAACTTATTCAACACATCCGAGATACCTGATTCGGAGAGGCCAAACGTATAAAGTCTGCTGCACAACGGTTCGTCCTTCACTGGGAAATGCTCTTTCACATCCGGCAGGATCTGCTGACTGACCATCAACTTAAATTCGCTCGGCACGCCTGGTGTGAAATAGACGCGAGCATCGTTGATCTCCAACATAAATCCACAGGCTGTCCCAATTGGGTTATCAATCAAAACCGAACTCTCTGGCAGCATCGCTTGTTTAACATTGCTTTCTGGCATGATTTTACCCGAAGCTTTGTAGCGTTCTTCTAACACTTCTAACCATTGCTCAAAAAGCACAAGTTCTTGTTCCAACAGTACAGCAGCAGCTTCGGCGGTAATGTCATCACTCGTAGGGCCTAGTCCGCCGTTCACAATCACTACGTCATGGTTGAAACTCAGGCTCAGCATCTCTTCCACTAGAGAGCTTAATTTATCACCAACTGTAGAACGTTTATTTAATGCATAACCTTGTTGATAAAACTCCGCAGATAACCAAGACGCATTGGTATCGACGATATCACCCAGTAACACCTCTTCACCGGTACTTAGCATTGCTATTTTTGTCATTCTTAAACCTCAAGACATCGAGTGCGAGTCACTACTTAGTGCACATTTTTAGTTGTTGGTTCCAACGAAACTAAAATCTAACCTACAATTAATAGGATTTGGAGAACTTTGCGCTTAAACATCAGAAAAACAGGCAACTATCATTTGTTTTTTAATATCTTAGCTTTGCTTAACGCACAGTTTAGTAGATAATTGTGCGCTAGATCATTCTTTGTATTGTTAATGGAGAACACAGTGCTCAAAAGATGCATTGCTACATCATTATTTGCAGCCTCTGGCGCTGCAAGTGCTATCACTTTAGACAACACAATGCCTCTAAACCTTGATAGCTTAAGTAATTGTAATCTTGAGTATTGTATCTCAGACAGTACCTACAGCTACAAAGCAACCACACTATCGTTGTCTGACGATAATAACCTAGACCTAGATGCGAACCCAATGCCACTTCACCTTAATCCAAGCAGTGAAGAAGACTGGGATTACCTAATGGGACAAACCTATACCATTTTAGGCCTTAGTGTCGCTACCGTAGGTTTAATGACCTTTTTACCTGAAAGCATCACAAAATGGGATGAGGATCAGCGTGACCTAAGTAAATTAGGTAAAAAATGGAAAGATAACGTATCAGACGGCCCTGTTTGGGACCGCGATGAACACTTCCTAAACTATATCATGCACCCTTATTTTGGTGGCGTTTACTATACGGCAGCTCGTCATGCGGGCTACGATGAGTTCGACTCATTCCTGTACTCGTTCACCATGTCTGCTTTCTTCTGGGAATACGGTGTAGAAGCTTTCGCTGAAGTTCCATCTTGGCAGGACTTGTTCATCACACCATTCTTCGGTGCCGTTGTGGGTGAAATGATGTTTGAAGCAGAGCAAGATCTCATCGCCTCTGGTGGTGAAGTTTGGGGCTCTCGCACCATGGGTGATGTGTCTCTCTTTTTCTTAAACCCTGTTGGACACATTCACTATTGGGTAACGGATGCATGGGGCGGTGAGGCCGAGCTAAACTTCAATCTCGACCCATGGTACGGCAACCAAGATGCCGCGCAATACGCACTCAATGCTGGCGCTGATTACGACACTCAATACTACGGTGCGACCCTGAAGATATCGTTTTAAACACCAAATTCATGTCAAAGGCGACCTCAAGGTCGCCTTTTTTGTGCTAAGGCTTTGATTTTTAGGATTTCATGTAATTCTTAGTTCAGAAAGTTGACTCTCATCAAACATTGTTTTGCGCTAACTCCTAAACTGAGAATATACCCACGTGAATGTGTTTCCTTTGGAGGTTATCGTTATGAACAGCACTTTTATTGTGAACTTTGTCGGCACCGCATCTCCATCTACCATCAAACGACTTTCTGCTATCACTCATGAAAACGACGGTAAATGGTTGATCAGTAAAGTAAACTTTATTGAAAACCAAGTAGCCGCGGTGATTAAAGTAGAACTCCCTAAACACAATGAAGCCATCGTGAAACAAGCCTTTGAAACCCAAGATGGTTTGATGGTTCAGTTTGTCGATAGCGACTCAAAAGCACATAATCCAGACCAAGTATTCCAAGTGCGTTTAGACTCCAATGATCGCGCTGGTATCGTTAACGAAATCACCCACGTACTGGATAATCAAGGTATTAATATCCTCGACATGGACTGTCAACGCGTGTTCATCGCAGGCGGGGGTGGCGTAAGCTCAAGTTTATTCACAGCCAATATGGCGATTGAGCTAGAGAGCTAGAGAGCTAGAGAGCTAGAGAGCTAGAGAGCTAGAGAGCTAGAGAGCTAGAGAGCTAGAGAGCTAGAGAGCTAGAGAGCTAGAGAGCTAGAGAGCTAGAGAGCTAGAGAGCTAGAGAGCTAGAGAGCTAGAGAGCTAGAGAGCTAGAGAATGTTGAAGGGTTGACGTTAGGACGTCAACCCTTTTTACTATCGACGCTTCTGAAAATATCGATATCTAGATCTCCAGCAGCGAAGCGATCTCGTTATCTAGGTATCTAGACGCGAAGCGCTCTAGTTTTGTTACTTATACCCACCCTCAATGGTTGGTTGCTCCAAGCCCAGTCGTACCTTATTTCGACGTATTGCTTCTTCAGGCAAGCTAATAAAGCCGTACTCATTAAGCTGTGCTTTGAGCTCACTATTCAAAGCCAAATTAATAAATAGCTTTTCACTATCAGAGAAGTAATTACGATGCGGCGGTAAGTCGAGGTACATGTAGTAAACGCTCGACAGTGGGTAGCGACCCGATAAGATGGTTTCTTTATTAACGCTGAATCGGTCACCACGCTTATCTACAATCGATAGAAGCTTATATTCATCCCAATCACTTGAATAGGTAACATAAGCGATTGAAGCTTCAGAACTATCCATTTTCTCCACCAGCTCATCGCCATCAACGACATATTGTGTAGCGGCATAATAATCCGGCTTACAAGTCACCCATTGATTCATTTTTTGATGAAGCTTTAAACCACCATCAATGGCATATGGCTCCATTACGGGTGAATCACCCTCTTGCCATTTTTGCCAACGAACTGGGATAATTTCTTTGTTACAGCCAAAGACATCAATCACCTCATCCATGGTAACGAAATTGTTGGGATTGTCCTTGTTCGCGAGAACCGCTACAACGTCAGCGGTGAAATAAAGTTCTGTGGGCTTGTAGCCCATTTCATTTTGGAACTTTGCTACTTCCTTGTCCGTCCATTTTCGCGAACTGATCCCAACTTGTACTTGGCCGTTAATCATCATCATCGGGATATTGTGAGTTCCAACTAGGTCCAAACCAGCTTGCTTTTCAGAAACCAGATTCTCCATGAGAGGTAACAAGGACTCTTCAACGGCAACAGAACTTATAATTCGCTCTTCATCAGCAAAAACTGATGTCGATAAACTTAGCATTACCCCTAACATTAAGGCTGATTGTTTACTTCTCATCATCAATCTCCACGAATGTTTGATTCTCAATAAGAGAGCCAGGGGTTAGAACCTCTTCCGAGCTAAAAATCGTCCAACTTGGTTTGACGCTCATATCATCTGTCATGACAACGGCAATCGCGCGGCGCTTACGTTTATGTAGATGGGAAGTTAGGTTGGTAATTTGAGAAAACTCTTGCTCTGAGATTCTGTTACGGTCAATACCCTCTCGAATAAGCATGTCTCGAATGGTATGAGTGCGACGCTCAGCCAGAGCTTGGTTGTACGCTAAGCTCGCCTCAGGGCTAGTATCGCCAATCAGTACGACACTTGCCTCTGGGTTATCGTTCAATAACGTCACTAGCTCTTCGAGCGGTGACTGATGTTCTACCGTTTCCTTGTCTTGGTCCATCGCGAAAAAGAAGCTAATAACATTCGCTTGCTCTTTCACTTCCCAATCTGCACAACCTTGTGTGTCTACGCGCACACCATCAGGAGTACCAAAACAGAGGTCACGCTGATTAATCACACCATCTTTGTCATCATCAGATAAATCATCAATCTGATGACGATGCGTATTTAAATCAGGTTCTTGGGCACAGCCAAGAAGGATGAGCGAAAAGAGCACTAGCATTAGATTTTTGTACTTCATCACTTACTCTCCTGCCACTCGTCTGGGTGCTCTATGCGCAATGCGTAGGTGAGCATTCCCATTGCATTCAATAGTCGATACGCAGCTAACGTATGGTCATACTGGGTGTTGACATAATTCCGGCGCGCCAGAAATACCTCGACTTTCGCATCAAGTACATCCAATAAGCTTCTTCGGCCAACTTGGAACTGTTGAATATAGCCAAGCTCGGCAATTTTTGCTGAGTCTACGTTCTGTTGTAGTAAACCCTTTTGACGCTCGAGCATGTCATAAGCATTCCACGCCAGTTGCGTCCCTTCTTCGATTTCTCGTTCTGTTCTTAAGCGAATCGCACGGGCTTCTTCAACACGCCATGCGGAAGACTCCACTCGAGAGTTGGTTGAGAAACCATTAAAGATGTCATAGTCAACGGTCAACATAATTCTGGCATCTTCATCTTTACCAGATTGATTACCCACATCATCCGTTTTGTTCGCAACGAGTTCTAATTTCACCTCTGGGTAATAATCCCCTTTTTCTCGACGTACCTCTTTACGAGCAGCGTCAAGATCAAGCATCGCGGCTTTTAACTCTGGATGGTTATTAATAGCTTGAGATTTCGCGACATCAACACTGCTCGGTAACAAACCTTGATCGAAAATCGGATAGACGAGATCCGTTGGTGTTTTACCGACAAGGCGTAAGAACTGAGCCTGCAAATCATAGAGATTATTTTGTGCTGAAATAAGCGATGACTGCGCCGTCGCAACACGAGCCGAAATTTGTGCTAGGTCCGAGTTACTACTTAACCCTTTCTGCTTCTTATCAAACACATCTTGATAGATTTCTTGGTGCTCACGTACATTTCGTTCAGAGAGCTCTAATAAGGTCTGCGCTTTGAGTAGATCTAAGTAAATACGTACGACATCAAGCGAAACATTCTCTGCACGAGAAATCAGCGTAAGCCTTTCTGCTTCTGCTTCATAAGTAAGTCGATCAATATTGGCGCTGGTACCAAAGCCATCAAATAAAAGTTGAGAGACTCTTAATCCCAATTCTGAACGGGTTTCGTTGCGGTCTCCGGAATCGATATAGTTATCACTATCATATCTCGTCCCCTGATAACCAATCGCACCGTAGAGGTTTGCCTGAGGTAAATAATCCCCACTAGCAGCATCTCCATCTCTTACTACAGATTGATAACGCGAGTATTGTGCCAATATCTCTGGACTGTAATCGATAGCGTACGCAACCGACTCCTCCAGAGAAACGGCTTGAGTATGCGCGGACAGCAACATACTCGCCAACAACAATGTTTTAGAACGCATTCTACTTCCTTATTTTATCGTTCTCTTAGAGCACTCTCTTTCGCTCGCAGAATTGGTTTTAGCCAGTAGCTAAGTACCGTTTTTTCCCCAGTTAAAATATCGACCGCGACCTGCATACCCGGAATAACTGTGAAAGCTTCCGGTTGCGTGTCACCATCTAACTCAATATGTGCGCGATAATAGGCATGACCATCTTCCGTCTGCAGTGCATCCCCACTGACATAGGTCACGATTCCTTTTACGCCTCCGTATATAACGAAATCATAGGCAGAAAATTTTACTGTTGCCTCTAATCCAGGTGAGACAAAGCCAATATCTTGAGGTGCGATCTTTGCTTCAACAATCAGCGCACTGTTTTCCGGAACCAACTCAACGATAGGTTCGCCGGGTTTTACTACCCCACCGATAGTACGGACAAAGACTTCTTTTACACGTCCATCTACTGGAGAGATAAGCTGGGTTCGCTGCAGCTGATCAGCAATGGCTTGTCGGCTTTCTCCAAGTTGAGCCAACTGTGCTGTCACTTCATTTAACTGGCCCTGCACCTTGGTTCGGAAATCGATAGCGGTGCTGCGTCGGTCAGCAATTGCTTCTGAATAGGCCGCGCGCTGCTTTTGTGCTGAGGCTTGAGAGCTAGCGATATCACCTTCCAGCTTAATTACATCTCGATTCAACTTGAGTAATTCAACTTCAGCTACCGCCCCACTCTCAACAACCGTTTTGAGCATATCTCGTTCTTTATTAACCACATTGAGGCTGCTACGAAGCGTGCGTAGCGAATGTTGAGTATCGTTGTATGCTTGAGCTTGTTGCTCGATACGTAATTGAGACTCCTCAAGCTCTGTTTTCAGTTGTCCCAAGCGTTCTTGATAATTCGCCCAGGCGTTGATGAGCGCCGGGTGGCTGTTTTCATTCAGTTCAAAACTCTGAGGAACAATTGTCACTTGTTCACGCCATGCCTCGTTGAGCGGCTCTACAACAATCGTGGCAAGTTCCGCCTCTAAACGTTTTCTTTGTGCTAACAACGAATCCGCTTGCTGAGCGGTCTCTAAGTAACTAGCTCTAAATCGAGTATCGTCAAGAACCGCAATAGTTTGGCCAGCTTTCACACGTTCGCCTTGCTTGACCAATAACTCTTTCACTAAGCCACCTTCAAGGCTTTGAATCGTTTGGACGGATAGGCTTGGTACAACCTTACCTTCCCCAACGACGACTTCTTCAAGCTTTGCCCATGTTGCCCAACCAATCACAGCAACGATCAGCGCAGCACTTAACCAAATAAGCTTACGTGATTTCTTAGCAGCGTATGCTGGATTCCAAGCCGTACTACTCATTCTGACCTCCCAGCACATCTTGACTGCTTTGAGCGACTTGACCACCTTGAACGACGGAAATAGAACGCACTCGACTACGCCCGCCTTGTTTAGCTGACGATGATGTGAAGATTTCAGATGGAGAACCATCACCAACTATCTTGCCTTTATCCATCACAATTATTCGGTCACAGAGTGCAAGGAACGAAGGTTTGTGAGAGGTAATCACCATAGTGATATCCCTCGGCATACTCTGCAGCCCATTGAAAAGGCGAGTTTCTGTCACCTTATCCATAGAAGACGTTGGCTCATCCATTAAAAGCAGGTTAGGTTGTCGGTACAGAGCTCTCGCGATGGCAACAGACTGGCGTTGCCCACCCGATAGAAAACGGCCTCCCTCGCCAACCTGAGTTTCCAAACCATTTTCTAGACGCTCCATATGACCACTGAGCCCAGATAAGTTAACCGCGTGAGTGATTCTTTCCTGATCGATGTACTTATCACCCAAGGTAATGTTCTCAATCACAGAGCCGTAGATAAGCTGTGAGTTTTGTCCAACCCAACCAGTTTTAGCCCTCAGCACACTGCTTGGCCACAGTTGAGCGTCAATGTCGTCAAATAACACTCGACCTTGTTCGGCAGACAACTGTTTTGCCATCAGGGATAGCAAAGTCGATTTCCCTGAGCCCGCAGCACCAACAACCCCAACACGTTCTCCGCTACGAATATTCAATTCAATACAATTAAGGCTCAAAGTTTGGCTATCAGGATACTGATAGCTCACATCCTGGAATCGCACTGAGCCATTAAAAGAGCCACTTGATAGCTGATGACCAAGTTCATCTTCTTGTGGCAATTCAATAATATTGGTTAAACCTTCTACTGCCGTCTTAGTTTGCTGGTACCTAAGCATCAGGATAGAGAGTTGATTAATAGAACCCGCTGCTCGGCCACTTAGCATGACAATCGCAATTAATCCCCCCATGCTAAGCAGACCCTCCGATATCTGATAGACACCAAACACGATCAAACAGATCGTCACAATCTGTTGGCTGGACTGGATCGAATGAGAAACTAAGTTTGAGTAGTGACGGGAACGATTTTGCCAGTTGGATAACGAGGCGGAGGTTTGCTCCCAACGCTTTTGCATCTCCCCCTGTGCATTACCCTGCTTAATCTCCGGCAAAGAGCTCAAGCAATCAAAGAGTTGCGCTTGTCTTTGAGTGGATAACTGAGCACTCTCTGTCTGGGTTTGCTCTATTTTTCCTTTCATCGTCAAACTGAGAAGCAGCAAGGCGAACATAACCGCGACAGGAACGAACATCATTGCCCCACCTAACCAGCCAATCAGCGCGAGAAATAACAGAGTAAAAGGTAAATCAACCAGGGTCACTAAAGTGATTGAGGTAAAGAAATCTCGAACGCTGTCAAAATCTTGTACTTGGCGAGCAAATGCCCCAACCGATTGAGGACGGTTTTCCAGTTTCATGCCAAGTACTTTACTGAAAAGCACGGATGACAATTTGTTATCGATATATTGGCCTGCAGAGTCAGTGACGGAGCTTCGCGCTTCTCTCAGTAACCAGTCAAAAACTATCACGCAGGAGACACCAATCACGAGCACCCACAAGGTATTAAAAGCTTGGTTAGGGACCACGCGGTCGTAAACATTCATGGTAAACAGAGGCACAATCAAGGCAAGGACATTAATCATTAACGACGCGACAAGAAGGTCTCGATACCAAGGTTTCACCTCTCTAACCGTTGACCAAAGCCAATGCCCTTTTTTCTTTTCTACGTGTTCGACTCGAGCATCCAATTTTGCTTCACAACCGATCTGCCAACCAAACTCTTCCACTTGAGAACTCAGGTCGGCGATTTCGGCGCTTTGTCCATTGCTTCCGATCACACGGAATGTACCCGTTTGATGTGACGTGACTACGATGGGTGTTCCTGTATCTAGCAGAGAGACGATGACAGGAAACTGGGCCTCCGCAAGATTCTTCCTATCAATTTTTACGACGCTTAAAGACAAACGCTCTACCGCTCTTAGGAATAGAGATTGATCAAGCTGACCTTGTGATAATGGCAAGCCAGACAACAGCTTATCTTGATGCATACGCACATCAAAATGATCATTGAGCCACATTAAGCTCGTCATCCAAGGATCTTTTATTTCATTGCCTTCCATGTATTGATTCCATCTCTTACTGCACGATTAGGTTTTGGTCATCAATCATCTTTTGCAAAATATCAGCTTCGCTGACTCCATTCGCACTTGCGCCATAGAGGTTATCTAAGGTCACTCCTTTCAGTACCACTTCTTGTTGCACATTGCTGCTATCGGGTTTCAAAGAGATCACCACATCTGCACCAGATTCAGCCAGATCAATTTGTCCGTCGGCGCTTGTTCCGTTCGTTACACCACTCACAATCGCACTGATATCTATGGCATCGCTATTAGCCGAGAAGTCGAAGTCCACAATATTGTCAGTTCCCGTGCTGTTATTGATAACAAATAGATCATTGTCACCGGTGCCCATCGAGTCGGTTCCTGGCACTAACAATGTCACATCAACGGTTTGTGCAATACCTGTCGCCTCTGAGCCTCCCAGCGTGGCGCTTGGCTCGATAGTCAACTGAAAACTGTCAGCACCATCGTATCCACTAATAATCGCAAGGTCCTCAATATCAGCCAGATCAACCGTGTATTTACCATTGCTCTTGGCTCCAGCGTTAAGTTCCAAGTTAGATGGCAAGCCAGACAGAACAATAAAGCCAGATTCGTCCGGAGCAGGGTTGATTAAGGACAGATCCAACCCTAGTGGTATCGCACCGTCAGCTTCTGAGATTATCGACGCATAATCCACTGTCAGAATGGGTTCATCTGGCTCTGGTTCAATAATGATAGTGAGGTCTTCACTCACTGGATCTCCATAATCGAACTCTAGATTACCCAATACAGTATTTTCGTCGTAGCTACGAGCTTGAATCGTGACATCCATTTCTCCGTATGCATCACCAGGGAAGAAGGTGATCTTATCTATCTCATCGGCTCTAACTAATAATGACGCAGATGCACTACCGTCTGAATTTGTGACAAAAGCGGCGCTACTGATACCTATACGAATCTTATCTAAGCCGAATAAAGCGGTTGAATCTGAGGTCGCATTCACAATAACGGTCAATGAAATATATTCGTCACTGTTTGTCTCAAAGCTAGACGCTTCCAGGTTAATCGCAACACCATCATTTTCTTCACCAGTAATTGTTTCTGGTAAGTCGACGAGCTCGACTCTGTCACCAATGGGTAATACACCAACAACAAACTCAGACTCTGTAAAGTTCACCTCTCCACTCTCAATTTCTTGAGTAATGGCTTCTAAAGCCAGTGGAATATCTCCGCTAAAGTCTAGCGGAGGCAATATATATAGATCAGCGATTCGCGATGGATCGACTTGCCACTCATAAGTATTTGCCCCATTGAAGCTGCCACCATCAGCGCCATTGTTTGGTGCTAACTCATAGCTTTCTCCCACTTTGTAGACAACAACAGCCCCTTCCGGTACTCCTTTCAAGCTTAACGACATACTCTCAGAGCCATCTTGGTCTATCAGCTCTGCCGTCATGGAAGATAGCGAGATATACTCATCCTCATTCCCTAATACATCACTGGTCACGAGATTGGCCAAATCGGTAACGGGGGCAACATCAATGGTGATAGATGTGGTTTTATCTTGGGTGTCAGTTTCCGTGACGCAATCAGCAGCATCCGTAATATTGGCGCTAAAGGTTAACGTCAGCTCTCCACTAAAATGAAGTGGGGGTACTAATTCAACTTCATTTAATCGAGCAGGATCAAGAATGGTCCAAGTGCCATCCCCATTATCTGAAAGAACGTCATTAGGCCCGACTAAGCTCGCACCTGCAGTTATAGAAACCGTCAAAGAGTTCACGGTTTCTTTACCCGTCGCTGAGTTACCTTCTCCGGTAATCAATTGCCCATCTTCAACGCTATCTCCCAAAATCAACGATAGGTTGAGATTAGACTGAGTGTCTTCTTCGATGGTTAGCGAGTCGGCACCTATAGAGATGTCATCGACAACCGGGGTGACTTGAATAGTGATCGTCTGTTCTGTTGTGACGCTATCACCGTTACATGGTGACGTTTCTATCGTTTCTATCGTAAAGGTTAAGCAACCAGCAAAGTCCTCGTCCATACCGGTAAGCTTTAGGTTACCCAATGCTTCAGGGGTTATGGAGTAACCGATAACATTACCCAAACGATCATACTCAACAGTGACGCCATCCCCCTCAATGGTCACGCCTTCAGGCAATGAATCTGCAGGAATGTAGAATGAAAGTTCGTTGTCAGGGTCACTACCCACATTAGTATTAAGCAGCCCAGAAAGATCAATATCTTCACCCTCAGGTTGCTTAATGTCATCTGATTGAATATCGCCAGGGGATCCAACAGGATCACAGCTTCCACCACCGCCTGAATGACCGGTAATCTGCAATTGGAAGGTGGCATCAATAAAACGAGCATCTTCATCATCGATTACACGAGCACGCACTAATATATCAAGTAGTTCAGTGTCTTGAGGACTCGAGATTGTGGCATTCTCTAAGATTCGAGCCGCCGTTTCTTTTACTGAATCACTACTTAGCCCATCTGCTGGGATAATCCAATCACCATTCGCATTCTGGCTCGCGCCATTTGGGTGGTCGACAATAAGAGTGACGCCGTCGGGGACAAAGATAACGATGTAATCGAGATATTCTGAACCATCTAAATCCGCATCATAAAAGGTAACGGCATCAGAAATATTCACCGGTGAGCCATCATCACTGGTGTAGATTTGACCAGAACTTTCGAGGCGTGTATCTAGTTCAACTTTTCCCGCAACATCAACGGTCAATGTACCGGAAATATCCTTCACATCCACAGCACCTGTTGGCGATGTATCGGTAACTTGATAGCTAATATCTAGATTAAACGTTCCACTTAAATCTTCGGACGCTTGTACACTCAAACGTCCGCTTAGCAAGAGGTCTTCAAGAGTTGGGGATGTGGTATCAAGCAGCGTTGATAAGTCTAAACCACCAGCCTCTACCGCTACTTCAACACCATCAAACAGCAGGGTTAAGTCTGCATCAAGCCCGACAATCGTATAGCCGGTTAAGCTTTCACTACCATCGATATCGGCATTGATACTAGGCATCAGATTAAGGCCAATGGTACGATCTTCAACGCCCGATGTTGTCACAGCAACACCATCACTCTGATCGACGACAGGAAGCACTTCAATCTCAACCGTCATTGGGAACTCACCCGAATCCCCGTCCGGTTCAGTAGAAATAGCGATGACATCTAAGGTTAAATTGCCACTAAAATCTTGTTGTGGTTTGAGGAATATATTAGCGAGATCAGCGTTTGAAACCTGATAAACTGGTCCTGTAATAGGATCAACATAAGCGATAGTGAGTACCACTGGAGATCCAGACGAATCCACCAGTTGAGTACCGTCTGGGATATCAGTCAGTAGGATATTTATCTCTTCCGACACATCATCATCGCTGGTTTGAACAACAAAATCTAAAGCAATAAGCTCATCTTCATTGAGGTCAGCAAGGTTACTGATCACCTTAGTTGAATCATCGTACTGCCAATGCCCTTGTCCACCATCAACAACCGTAGGTTCATCAACCACACCTTTTAAGAAGATCGTGATCGTTTCTTTTGGACTGATCGCTTGCGGATTATTTGGAATCAACCCGTCTTGCGTCGACTCTGTTGCAATTGCGGAAACCTGGATCTCTAAGGTTTCGGTAAATGAGCTTATATCTTCCTTCGGTACCAAAAATACCGAGCCGCTTTCAAGGTCTTCAGCGGTGACAGTGTAGGAATTAGCACCTGTCTTAGCACCACCTATCACTTCCCAGCCATCCTGAACTTCAATAAGAATCCTGAGGCTTTCAGAGCCATCGGTATCGGTTAGGTGAGCAAAAATATGATCTTTAAGGTTGATCGGTTCATCTTCTAGCCCTTTGATATCTTTTACAGATAAGAAAGGTTCATCTACATCCGGACGTACATTGACGATAACTGTTTCAGTCGTCTCTGCGCGCTTGTCATCATTGGAAGCAAATTCATTGCCATCTTCAATAGCAATTGCAGTGATCGTAAAGGTGAACTGGCCGGCGATGTTTTCATCCGTTTTGATCACCATCTTGTCCAGTTTGGACTGGGAGTAGTTTTTACCTTCTTCAATCGGTTGGCCATCGATGAAAATAGTAATGCCCTCAGGGACACCTGAGATCGAGTACTTCAACGTTTCCGAACCGTCGGTTGCATCGACTAAATTCGCGGTAATATCAAGATTGAGACCAGACTCATCATCCTCAATCATTTCGTAGGTAAAGGTTGAACTTCCCCACTCTGGTGTGTCAGCAACGGGTAATACTGATACATCCAAATCCTCGCTTAAATCACGAGTTCCGCTATCCGCAGTGATAACCGCACCTACTATCAAAGAGATTGGCGATGGATTTAAGGTGGTGTTAGATTGATGCTCTGCAGGTCTGTAGGTCAATACACCATCGGGAACAACAAGCAGGGGGTTGCCCACATCAACGGTTAAGTTAGTTATAGTCACCTTGCCATCAACTATATCTAAAGCAATGCCATCTAGATATAGTATTCCGCCCTGTAAACTCGCAGCATCAATGGAAATCTCAGTAACGGTTTCCCCCTGGTCAACATCACCACGAGATACCTCGATCCTTAACGTCGCTTCTTCGTCTTCTCGAATTTCAACGTCGTAAGTTCGAATAAAACCTTCATTATCACCGAGAGATAATTTGATCGTTCCAGTGTCGGTATCACCATCAAAATCCTCGATAACATAAATTATGTCATCCAGTAACGCAGGGTCCGCATCTACACTTTGGTTCGTTTCCAGAGTGAAGTCACCGTTCTGGTAGACCGTAAATGTGCCATATGACGAAAGATCATTTTCATTTATAAGCTCAATAACGACCGGTGTTTCTGGCTCGATAAACACATATAAAGTCCCTTTATAATTGAGACTTACCATCTCACCACCATCAGCACCAACTCGGTCGTTAACTGATAAGATGTTACCCGTTAGAAGATCACCTTCCACTAAATAGACCGTAGAATCCCCATCAATAAGAGGCGTGTCGTCCTTTACATTTACGGTGTAGTCAACGGGATCGGACAGGTCACCATCAGCATCCACCGCGTTAATAGAAAAATCTAACGGTAGGTTATTTTCGCCTTGTACAGGGTCGTGGTCCAAGGGGGCTAAGAGATCAAACTCAACACTGCCATCGAGATTAAAACGCACTCTGAAAATTTCAGAACCATCAGAGGTAACACCAAAATAATAACCATCGGCGTCTTTGTCATTTAAGGTAATGGCTTTACCACCGCTGGTATAACCCTCTGCGTCAAATTCAGCAATATTAACGGTAATATCAACGATATCATCTGAGCCTTCAGTTAGAACGATCGATGGTGAGTCCGTTTCGTTTCCAGAATCAACATTACCCGTTAGCAGCCCTGCCTCATCAACATCAATTGATCCCACTACTTCGAGTACTGGGTTTAAGCCGTCATAAATTTTGATGGTCGATTCAACAGTTTTCGTTGTGCCATCGGAGTCGACGGTAATGACTGGAACAGTAATTGAGCTTGCCGTTTCATCTGAGCCGATATGATCGATAGATTGATAGAGCTCTATATCGACTGAAACTGTTGCGCTAGATTCAGGATCAAGTGAAAAGTTCGCAGGTAACGAAATAAGGAGTACTGATTGACCGTTTGGCAAAATAGCATCGTAGCTACCGTCACCATTATCGCGCCAAGTCAAAGATTCACCATTTTGCGTGATTTGATTACCTTCCGTATCCAATACAGGAGCGCCAGACGTAACTTCCAAGCCAAGGAAGACAATTGGGTCATAAGATGCAGTGACATCAAAGGTCACACTTGCTGTTGGACCAACGGTAATACCATCTGCAATAGGTACTTCAGAGAGTTCAACTTCACCCGAGCCAATAATTGGGTCTCCATCATCGTTAATGGTGATATCTAACTCTAATTTGGTCTCATCATTATCACGGTCTCTTGCGGTGACCACAATCGGTAGAGACTCTGCTGTCCCTTTCTGATCCAATGCTCTATGGAGAACAAGATCATAATTGATGGTTGAGTCGGCATTATTCGCTGGTTGGGTGAAGCTAACAGTGAATACTAACTTATCAAGGTCCGGGGACCTTGGAATGTCCACATCTTCAACATAGGCAGATAAGGAACCATCTGGATTGACCACGTACACAACTGTTTCACCACCGCTTGTTAAACTAGGTTGGTCAGCTATGTCAAAAAACACGCTATCTAAGTAATCACTGCCAATCGTTAAAGAGAATTGTCCCGAGCTAGTAATAGGTCCTGTTGCAAGATCTGACTCGTTTAAAACTATTGACTGCGCATTGCTTAATGTTGGGTCTGCTCCATCAGTGATCGTCCAATCGAATCGACCAGAATTGAGTGTTGTTCCATCAAGATCGCTACCTTTGATTTCCAACGGCAGCTTTATAGCATCACTGGCAAGAAGATGGCTGATAGGCTGTTGCTGATTAAGTTCGATTGTCGCGAGAACATCATCGCCACTTGCTACTGCACTCAAGGTTAAGCTAAAAATTGCTGCGCCATTTGCCGTAGCAGTTATCGTTTTACCATCGGCGCTCAGGCTATAGTCGATCTTCTCTAGATTCAGAGTCGTCTCTAGACCCAGTGCTTTGAGCAATACAAGGCTCGTACTTGCAAACTCTATCGAGGCTGGATCAGGATTATCAGATCCTGCTTCAACATTAAAATCAGCACTGATTGTCAGTGCCCCATCGGTTAATGTGTTTTCTTGGGTTTGCGTAGAACCGTCATTAATTGAACCTGCGCTACCATCAAAAATGTCAATCGTAGCAGTTGCGGTACCAAAATCATTACTGCCATCGCTCGCTACATAGTCGATGACTACCTGGTGGTCCGTGCTATGGTCTAAGTTACGATCGGCTTGCATTGTCCAATGACCATTGGCGAAAACCGTCAGCAAGCCATCTACAGTCAAGAAGGTGACCGGTTGATTTCCTGTTATCACTTTCGTTTCATTGCCAACGGTTACTTCTCTAATGAGTAGTGCACCATCGAGGTCAATATCATTATTAAGGAAATTGCCCGACGAGGTTGTGCCCTCAATCATGTCATAGCTTTCACCAAACACGAGAGGATCAGAGTCTTTAACAACGATTGGTAGGTGAGCGAGAACGGTTTCTGTTGTCCCATCAGCGTCGGTTTGAACACCTTGAATCAAGAGCGCAGTTTGAATGCTATCGACATCTACGCCTTGATCCACTGCTTGGTAAAAAGTGACTCGTACTTGGTCACCTACTATTTCAGCGGAGTAAACTAGATCATTTAAAGAGTCTCGCCCTTCAATCGAAAGACCATCTGGTGCGATATTTGCGGTTACACCAACCCCCTGTGAAGTGATAGTGTTTAGAAAAGACTGGTCGCTAGCGAAAGAAAACTCAGCAAATTCTATGTTGATATTAGAGGTTTGGACCTCGCTTCCCAAGATTCCAATAATAGTTTCTGCGAAAATAATAGAATCAGGCAGTACCAACGTCGGCATATCATCAACGGCTTCGTTGCCTATGGCGTTGAGAACTTTTGCATCGAGTGTCCATGTTTGGCTTCTGTCTAGGGTTGAAGTATCGATACCCGACATACCCCATGAGCCATCAGCCTTGATAGTGCTCTCGTACGTTAGAGTGGTGCTCCCATCACTGACAATCACATAGATAGGTAATCCTTCGTCAACACCTGTCGTCGTGCCCTGTAGAGTAGTTAGGTTGCCAGTTCGGAAGTCTAAAATACTGAAACCAGCTAACGTATCAATATCGATGGTCGGTAATGTAGTATCGATCGACGTCGTCGTATCCGTGGTAGAGGTCGGGTTACCAGCAATATCAATAGACGATGCGGTAACAGTCACAACCCCATCAGCAAACGAGGTTACATCAACGTCTTCAACAGACCACTCTCCATTAGAAATGGTCGTATCGAACTCAAGTGTCGCACCACTACTGTCAGTAATCACAACGTGGACGTTCTGACCATCTTCAACGTCAGTTACAGCTCCAGAGAAGTTAGCAGACTTTTTCTCTTCAACGTTTAGAACCGCATCACCGCCATCCTCAATCTGAGCGGTAATACCCGCAATGGTATCTTTAACTATGGTATCGACTGCGATTGCTGGGTTGCCGGCAATATCAATGCTTTCTGCCGTAACTTCCAACAAGCCTTCTGCTAGAGCTGAGAAATCCTCGTTAAGGATCTCCCAAGTCCCTCCGCTGACAATAGTTGAGAAAGTCAGGATAGTGTTTTGGCTGTCTTTAATCGTAATTTCAATCGGTTGCCCATCTTCGACAAAATCAATTGAACCAAAAATTCTTGTAGACGATACCTCAAACTGGTTGAAGTACTCGTCTCCCAAACCATCAAAATCAACTTCAATCTCGGCGAGAGTATCTTTGTTTGTATCATCGACCGCCGACACACTGTTGCCAAAGTTGTCCGATACGATGGCATCAACGTTTAATGGACCTTCTGCCAAGCCAGTAAGGTCAACACCTTCGACGCGATAGGTTTCATTATCTGTAACTGCTGTAGTGGTGACCGTCTTGCCATTAATATCCGTGATGGTGATATTCACAATACGCCCATCGCGCATTTCTGGTGCAGTACCTTCAATAGTGACGTTTGGAACCTCGAAACGGTTTTCTACGAAATCGCCACCATCAAGAATATCGACGGTGAGTTGAGCATTTGCCTCAAGAACATCCTGTATCTGTTCGTCTTGGCGGTTCACTTCATTTGGCTCAGGAGTGTCTGGCCTAGTATCAAAACCAGCTTGAGCGATAGTTTCATCTAATGTCGCTTGAACATATTCGATAAATGAAGCACTTGCGGACTCCGGCGAGTTAGCCTGATTACTTGGATTCGCTAAGTTATTGGATAAGAACTCTTCAGAAAGCTGGTCAACAACTTGCTCGAGCTGTTCAGCGACTTCTTCGGTTTGTTGTTGGTTTTCAACCAGAGTATTGCCGTCTACATCCTGTTTAATGACAAGCACACCATCTACTTTCACTGTATCGAGCGGAATTTGTTGCCAGGTTCCGTCTGGCAGGACCTGCCAAAGCACGTTACCGACTTCAATGTACAAAATTGGGCTCATTTGCACTCCTTGCTAACAAGCGGACTCTTATTATCGTAAAAAGACGTAGGCTAAATTAAAAAGTATAGACTAGGCTTCTGAACTTACTAACGTTATGAAACAAATAAAAAAATCCCTACATTTCTGCAGGGATTCTTAAGTAATATCTAATATAAATGGAGCAGATAATTTATGAGATTGCCCATTGAGACAAGGAACGTTTAAAGTCTGAGTAATCAAACTCGTTCAGCTTCTGAATCTCACCGCTTGAGCGTTCGCAGTAGATTGATGGCATGCGTAGACCATTAAACCAGTTCAGCTTCACCATGGTGTAGCCCGCGCTGTCCATGATATGCAGACGCTGACCAATCTCTAACGGCTGCTCAAAGTTCGCTTCACAGAACTGGTCGCCTGCAAGACAAGAACATGAGCCAATAACATAGTCATGTTCACCGCTTTCAGAGGCTTCTAAGATAGACGCTGGCTCGTCGTAAATTAACGTATCGAGACGGTGTGCTTCAGTCGCAGAGTCCACAATCGCCGTTTTCTTCACGTTCTCAACAATATCAACCACGGTTACAACCAAGTCGGTTGTTTTGGTGATGATCGCTTCGCCTGGCTCAAGGTAAAGCTGCACGCCATGCTTTTCAGAGAAGGCTTTTAGCGCTGCACCAAGTTTCTCGATATCGTAACCCGGCCACGTGAAGAACACGCCACCACCAAGGCTTACCCAATCTAGCTTGTTTAAGTGCTCACCAAACTGTTCAGAGATCGAATCCAGTAGGCCGATAAACGCATCCACATCTTTGTTCTCACAGTTCATGTGGAACATCACACCATCAACCGATTCAAATACCTCAGGTTTGATGTGATCCGCTTGAACGCCAAGACGAGAGAACTGACGAGCAGGGTTCGCAAGATCTTGACCCGCGTAACTTACGCCAGGGTTAAGACGAAGACCCAGTGACGCTTTACCCTCAACAATATGACGGTACGCTGCCAGTTGGCTTTGCGAGTTGAAGATCATCTTGTCACAGATATCTGCCACTTCACGAACGTCATCTTCGCTGTAACCCACACTGTAAGCGTGTGTCTCACCGCCGAAAGTCTCTTGACCCAGTTTCACCTCAAATGGACCCGAACTTGTGGTGCCATCTAGGTAAGGCTTGATAATGTCGAAAACACCCCATGTAGAGAAGCACTTCAGCGCCAATACCAGCTTCACGCCAGAGATTTCTTTCAACTGCTTTGCTTTTTCTAGGTTCGCAATCAACTTGTCTTCGTTGATCATGAAGTATGGGGTTTTTAATTCTTCTTTTTTAAATGTCATTTGTACACTCAAACAGAATGGATAGAGGAGGCATTCAATATTTTTATTTTGTAACTCACTTCGTTCAAACAAGACAAACTAAAAATATTAAACACCACCACTGAGTAACAATTGAAAAAGGGAACATCCACTGCTCCCTTTTTGCACTATATAACGCAGGAATTTCTCTTCAGTTCTAGAAGTCAGCGCGCCCATAATACTTATAAAAGTCATAAGTATAAATGAGCACAGACGACAACGAAATGGAGAGAAATAACAAGTTAGATTACGCGTCTTTGTTTAGTTCGTGAATCACTGGAAGACCTTGACCTGCTTCTAGCTCTTGAACATGCCAATCTAGACCGATTTCAGGCATGGTTGCTAGGAATGGGTCTGGGTTTAGCTGTTCCATGTTGAACACGCCTTTATCTGCCCACTCGCCGCGGAAGAACTGAAGTGCAGCAGTGATTGCAGGAACGCCCGTTGTGTAAGAAATCGCTTGGTGCTCTACGTCTTCGTATGCTACTTCGTGGTCAGCGTTGTTGTAGATGAACACGCTGCGCTCTTTACCGTCTTTCTTACCTTGAACCCACGTACCGATACACGTTAGGCCTGTGTAGCCTGGTGCCAGTGATGTTGGGTCTGGTAGTAGTGCTTTTAGTACGTGTAGAGGTTGAACGACTGTACCATCGTGTAGCGTTAGCGGATCTGGGCTTAGTAGACCGATGTCGCGCATACAGTTGAAGTAGTTTAGGTACTTATCACCAAAGCCCATCCAGAACTCGATACGTTTCGCAGGGATGAATTCTTTCATTGAACGAACTTCATCGTGCGCCATTGAGTAAACTTTATGCGAACCACAGTTCGGGAAATCAAACTCAAGCATACGTGAGTGACAAGGTACTTGTTTCCACTCTTCGTTTTCCCAGTAGAAAGAATCGCCTTGGATCTCAAGCATGTTTGTTTCAGGATCGAAGTTCGTTGCGAATTTCTTACCGTGGTCACCCGCGTTAACGTCCATTACATCGATAGTATCGATTTCATCGAACAGGTGCTTAACTGCGTAAGCTGCGAATACTGATACCACACCTGGATCGAAACCAGCTCCAAGAATGCCCGTGATGCCCGCTTCTGCGAACTTCTCACGGTAGCCCCACTGCCAATCGTAAGCTTCAGGCACTTGCTGGCCTTCAGAACATAGGTCAACCGCTACTGATGTATCTAGGTAAGATACTTTAGCTTGGTAACACGCTTCCATGATTGCGATGTTGACCCACGGAGGACCAGCGTTAATTACTAGGTCAGGCTGAACTTCTTTAATTAGCGCAACGAGTGCATCAACGTCATCTGCATTTACTGCACGTGCTTCTAGTTTTTTAGATGCATCTTTCAGGTTGTTTTTCTTCTGAATTGACTCGATGATTTTTTCACACTTGCTCACAGTACGTGAAGCGATCGTGATATCACCTAGAACGTCGTTGTTTTGTGCTGCTTTGTGTGCAACTACCCAGCCAACGCCGCCTGCACCAATCTGTAGAATTGCCATAGTTTCGTTACCTTTATTCTGCTAGCTCAGCCGCTAGCTTGTTGATTTTAGAAAGCAAAGATTCAAAGTCTTTAAGTGTAAGACAAGGATTTAGAATCGTAAATTTAAGCGCTGTTTTTCCATCAACAACGGTTTCACCTAGAACTGCTACGCCACGCGTCAGCGCTTCAATTCTTAGTGTTTGGTTTAGTGTATCAAGGTCCTGTGACACATTTTTAGCGCGAACGGATTTTAAACGGAACAGAACCGTAGACAGACTCGGTTCTGCCAGTAATTCAAAGTCCGAATGGTGACGAATAAGGTCAGCCACCTCAAAGGTTTGCGCGAGTAGGTGATCGTACATCTCACCTAATGCTTTTGGTCCTACCGATTGCATGGTCATGAAGACCTTAAGCGCATCAAATCGCTTGGTGGTTGCAATCGACTTGTCGACCAAATTCGGGAGTTCATCATGCTCACGATTTAGGTAATCCGCATGATGTAGAAGGTATTTGAAGTTCGCTTTATCTTTCACTAGAAGCGAACCACAACTGATTGTTTGATAGAACAGCTTGTGGAAGTCGACACTGACGGAATGAGCACGCTCAACACCTTTTAGTCGAGCTTTTTGGCTACTTAGAATAAGCGCACCACCGTAGGCCCCGTCTACGTGCATCCACAGGTTATTGCTGTCAGCAATATCTGCAATTGCTTCAAGGTCATCAATCGCACCGTGATCGGTTGTGCCTGCTGTGCCAACGATCGCGAATGGGATAAGCCCTTCAGACTTCATCTCTTCAATGGTGATCTGCAGTAGCTCTGATTTCATCGTGCCGTTAGGGTTCGTCGCAACGGTCGTCACAGCCTTCTCACCCAAGCCCATCCAAGATGCTGACTTCTGAACGGTAAAGTGCGATTTATCAGAACAGATGATACGCAGTTTATCCGCGTAATCAGGAAGGCCTAGCTTTTGAATTGAGTGACCAGAGATCGTATCTGCCGCCCAATCGCGAGCCAGCATTAAGCCCATTTGGTTGCTTTGCGTGCCACCACTGGTGAAGATTCCATCCGCCTTGCTACCCAGTTCGTAACGCTCACATAGCCAATCTACGACTTTCTGCTCTACGTAGGTCGCTGACGATGCTTGATCCCACGAATCCATCGATTGGTTCAGTGCACCAATGATCATTTCAGCGGCAACTGAAGGCATTAATGGTGGCGTATGCAAATGGGCAATACAGTCTGGGTGTTGAGTAAAGATAGCGTTCTTAACAACAAGCTCTGATGTGCTGTCGACCACTTCTTTCAAAGAGGTTTGTTGATTATCTAAATCAACTTGATTGATTGCGGCTTCAAGCTCCTGTGGATTCATGCCAGAGTACGGCTTATCCACGTGATTGAACACATCTCGCAATGATTCTGCGGTATGGTGCAGAACCGCAGCCATTTCATCAGCACCCGTTTCGCCAGTATGGATAAAATGCTTAGACCAAGATGGCTGCTCTTGATGATCCACATAGCTTGCACCAGAGGCAATCATAGCCTCTTCAATCACTTTTAGTGCGAAGTCGATTTGCTCATAAGAAATGATCATAGGTGGTAGGAAGCGTAGAACTGAACCATCACGGCCACCTTTTTCTACCATCAAACCACGTTCAAGCGCAGCACGCTGAATCGCAAGCGTTAACTCACCATCGGCTAGTGGCTCACCAAACTTGTTTTTTTCGCCAGATGTCGATTTCACCTCAACGCCTAGCATTAAGCCTTTACCACGAACCTCTGCAATACAGTTCACTCGCTGTTGCAGGGTTTCTAGACCTTTGCGTAGGTAATCACCGGCGTTTTGGGCGTGCTCTACGAGGTTATCACGTTCAATGATTTCTAGTGCTTTAGCACCCGATACCATCGCAAGCTGATTACCACGGAACGTACCAGTATGCTCACCTGGATTCCACGTATCATGAGATTTTTTAATCACTAGCAGTGACATCGGCATGCCGCCACCAATCGCTTTTGAAAGACACAGTACATCAGGAATGATGCCTGCTTCTTCAAACGCAAACCGATGACCGGTTTTACCCACACCACATTGAATTTCGTCAAGAATTAGTAAGATATCGTGCTCGTCACAAATACGACGAAGTTCACGCAGCCAGAAAGCCGGAGCAGGAATTACGCCGCCCTCACCCTGAACTGGCTCTACTACGATTGCCGCAGGCTTCATAATACCCGCTTCATCGTCGGCAAGCAGGCGTTCAATGTAGCGAATGCTCGCTTTTGCACCTTCATCACCACCTAGCCCGAATGGACAGCGTAGGCTATAAGGGAAAGGCATAAAGTGCACGTCAGACATCAAGCCTGTACGGCGAGCTTTAGTGCCTAGGTTGCCCATCATGCCCATCGTGCCGTTGGTCATACCATGGTATGCGCCACGGAAGGCAAACATGGTATTGCGACCTGTGGTTTGTTTGGCGAGTTTGATTGCAGCTTCGACCGCATCTGCGCCTGATGGGCCACAGAATTGAATCACACTGTCTTCACTCAGTTCTTTTGGTAGAAATGCTTTTACCGCTTTGGTGAAGTTCGCTTTTGCTGGTGTAGAAATGTCGAGCGTTTGATATGGTAGGCCTGCATCAAGCTGCTCTTTAAGCGCTTGGTTGATCTCAGGGTTGTTATACCCCAAAGCCAGTGTTCCTGCGCCCGCAAGGCAATCTAAGAATAATTGGCCGCGTGTGTCTTCTACCAAACAGCCATGCGCCTGTTTGATCGCAATAGGAAGACGGCGAGGATAAGAGCGCACTGCCGATTCATTATCTTGTTGTTCTTGTAACAGTGCATCAGGGGTTAAGTCGTACAGCCCCTCAACAATTGGGACTTGTGTTGAAAAAGTTGAAGCAAACGAGCTACCCAGCTCAATCATAGTGCTCATAATGGTTCCATTGATCGTAATTTATTTGTTCCATAGGCACTCCCTCCATAGACAGGGAGTATTAGATGCACGAAATCCAGACGCGAAAAGCCGCGCTAAATTAATGTGCGAAATAAATAGGGTCGATCAAGGCTCGGTAATGCAGCGAGTACGCAATACCGGACACTTAGGTAGAAGAAGGCTGTTGAATTTATGTTGATGTGTTGATTTCAATGTTGGGTTTCCCATTAACATGCCGAGTCTTGTCGACATTAGTATCCCGTCTATCGATAATTGGTTTATCGATACCTACCCTACGTGTTCTTCGTCAGCTTAGTCGAAAACCACGCGTATCCCCCAGAAGCTTCTACTAATAGAAAACTCACTCCGAGATTGGGCGGGAATCTACCATACAATGGTCTGTATTGGCAATTTTATTGCCAATGTTATCAACGATTTCTATTAGGAGATGTTTCAAAAGGGCTGGAGTGATTTTTGAGAGCGTTAAAACGAAAAAAGCTCATCATTTCTGATGAGCTTTTTCAATTTGGAGCGACACACGAGGTTCCCGATCTTCAAGGCATCAGACGTGACCTCAACCTTGGCAAGGTTGCGCTCTACCAACTGAGCTAGTGTCGCATAAAAAAGGTTTAGATGATGCCCCGGGCAGAACTTGAACTGATACAGTCAGCATGAAAGAAACTGAATCCTAAACTTCTACAGGACGCAGATCGTTCTACTTCTTTAAAATATCAACCTAGCAGATACGAAAAAAGCTCATCATTTCTGATGAGCTTTTCCGATTTAGAGCGACACACGAGGTTCCCGATCTTCAAGGCATCAGGCGTGACCTCAACCTTGGCAAGGTTGCGCTCTACCAACTGAGCTAGTGTCGCATAAAAAAGGTTTAGATGATGCCCCGGGCAGAACTTGAACTGATACAGTCAGCATGAAAGAAACTGAATCCTAAACTTCTACAGGACGCAGATCGTTCTACTTCTTTAAAATACCAACCTAGCAGATACGAAAAAAGCTCATCATTTCTGATGAGCTTTTCCGATTTGGAGCGACACACGAGGTTCCCGATCTTCAAGGCATCAGGCGTGACCTCAACCTTGGCAAGGTTGCGCTCTACCAACTGAGCTAGTGTCGCATAAAAAGGTTTAGATGATGCCCCGGGCAGAACTTGAACTGATACAGTCAGCATGAAAGAAACTGAATCCTAAACTTCTACAGGACGCAGATCGTTCTACTTCTTTAAAATATCAACCTAGCAGATACGAAAAAAGCTCATCATTTCTGATGAGCTTTTCCGATTTGGAGCGACACACGAGGTTCGAACTCGTGACCTCAACCTTGGCAAGGTTGCGCTCTACCAGCTGAGCTAGTGTCGCATTAATCTGTTTAGACTTAGATGGTGCCCCGGGCCGGACTTGAACCGGCACAGCGCGAACGCCGAGGGATTTTAAATCCCTTGTGTCTACCAATTCCACCACCAGGGCACACAAATCTAAAATTTGTGATGGAGACACCATCCTTGATATCGACCCTTTTTGGGGAATCGCTATCTTAAAATTTGGAGCGACACACGAGGTTCGAACTCGTGACCTCAACCTTGGCAAGGTTGCGCTCTACCAGCTGAGCTAGTGTCGCATATTCTCTAAGATAAAGTAGAGAATGGAGGCGCCTCCCGGAGTCGAACCGAGGTCCACGGATTTGCAATCCGCTGCATAGCCACTCTGCCAAGGCGCCATCTCTATCGTCAACTTGCTTTGCAATTTCTTGCGTTGCTCTTGACTACGGGGAGGCATTTTACGGAATCGCCGAAATGAGTCAATACTATTTTTTGATATTTTAAATCGTTTGCTTGTTTTTGCAGCAAAGACCGCCTTTTTAGCTATTTTAGTAACCCGTATGTTGAAAAAACACTCTCTATAGCCTTATACACAAGCATACTTACCAACATACACATTGCCGACGCTGTGCGCAAAAACAAAAAAACGAGCCGAAGCTCGTTTTTCTTTAATCACTTTCTAGCAAATCATCTTTTGCTGCTTTCAAATATTGGTACATTGACCAATATGTTAGGAAGGTTGCGATGTATAGTGCGGCATAACCAACCCAAACCATCCACTCGTCATAGCGCCAAATCAGAACCCAAAGCGCAAACATCTGTGCAGCCGTTTTCCACTTACCTACCCAAGAAACCGCAACGCTCGCTCGTTTGCCAATTTCAGCCATCCACTCTCGCAGCGCTGAAATGATAATCTCTCGACCAATCATAGTGATAGCTGGGATAGTTATCCAAATCGAGTGGTAATGGTCGGTAATTAGCAGGAGTGCCGTCGCCACCATGACTTTATCCGCCACAGGGTCAAGGAAAGCACCAAAACGCGAGGTTTGACCTAGCTTGCGAGCAAGCATACCGTCGAGCCAATCAGTAAAACCGGCTACCCAGAATACCATTGCCGCCGCAAATGGTGCCCATGAGTATGGAAGATAGAACACCACAACACATACAGGTATGAGTACGAGGCGTAGCATGGTCAAAATATTAGGTATAGTAAAACGCATAGTTTTGGGCTCTTTTTATACTGCGCGCTAATGGTGCGGTATTTTTCCTATTCTTTCAACGCCGAATGAATCTTTTCTGCTAAAGAAAAGCTAATTCCGGGAACTTTGCTTATATCTTCAACACTTGCTCGCTTTAACTCTTGTAAACCACCCATGTATTTGAGTAAGGCTTGTCGACGCTTAGGTCCGATACCTTCAATGCCTTCTAAAGCACTCGTTCTTCTCGTTTTACCTCGTTTCGCTCTGTGTCCGGCAATGGCATGATTATGACTTTCATCTCGTATATGCTGGATCAAATGCAGCGCTGGTGCGTCACTGGGTAAATGGAACTCATCGCCTTCTGCGGTGATCAGCGTTTCTAAGCCTGGTTTACGAGTAACGCCTTTGGCAATACCGACCAATCTAGGTCTCACAGGCCAATCATCCCAGTACTTAGAAATTATCTCTATCGCTCGGTTTAACTGCCCTTTCCCCCCATCGATAAAGATAATGTCTGGAATCTTCTCAACATCCAGTTGCTTGGAGTAACGACGTTCTAACACCTGCCCCATCGCTGCATAGTCATCACCACCAGTAATGCCTGTGATGTTGTAACGACGATACTCTTGCTTAACCGGCCCTTCATGATTGAACACTACACAAGAAGCAATGGTGCTTTCCCCCATGGTGTGTGAGATATCAAAACACTCCATACGGGAGATCGATTCCAATCCCATGGTTTCTCTCAACTCTTTAAAGCGCTGTGAGATGGTCATTTTGTGGTTGATCTTGGTGGTAATAGCCGTCAGAGCGTTGGTGTTTGAGAGTTTAAGGTAACGACCACGGCTTCCCGTTGGTGCAATATGAATGTTCACCTTTCGCCCAAGCAAATCACTGATCGCTTGTTGAATGGGTGTCACATCGTCTAATAGGCCATCGTTTAAGACCAATCGGCTCGGTAACGTTCTCGTTTCACTATGTGCAAGGTAATACTGACTCAAGAAGCTATCAAACACCTCTTGACGAGTCGTATTATGTGGGATCTTAGGAAAATGACTTCGGCTACCTAATACCTTACCCTGACGAATCATCAGAATGTGGATACAGGCGACGCCACTCTCTTGAGCAAAGCCCAATACGTCCATATCATCATTAGAGTCTTCAGAAACGAACTGCTGCTCTTGTATGCGACGAATCGCTTGGATCTGATCTCTGAACTTAGCCGCCTCCTCAAACTTGAGTGTCCGGCTGGCGACATCCATCTTCTCGACTAGGGTTTCGACCACTTGCTTATCTTTACCCTGCAAGAACAAACGCACGTAGCTAACTAGCTCTTCATACTCTTCACTGGAAATTACGCTGCTGACACAAGGGCCCGCACAGCGGCCAATTTGATACATCAGACACGGTCGGGTGCGGTTTGCATAGACAGTATCTTCACACTGCCTTACGGGAAAGATCTTTTGGATCAGATGAAGCGTTTCTCGCACCGCACCAGAATCTGGATAAGGCCCGAAATATTCCCCTTTTCGTCTCTTCGCGCCACGATGCATGGACAAACGAGGGTGCTGATGCTGACTTAGAAAGATATACGGATAAGATTTATCATCACGCAACAACACATTGTACTTAGGTAAGTACTGCTTAATGTAGTTGTGCTCAAGGATTAGTGCTTCTGTCTCGGTATGCGTTACCGTAACATCAATCTTATCGATATTGCTGACTAACGCTTTTGTTTTTTCACTATCGAGATTCTTGCGAAAGTAGCTAGAAAGGCGTTTCTTGAGGTCTTTGGCTTTGCCAACATAAATGACGACCGACTCGGCGTTATACATTCGATAAACGCCGGGTTGGTCGGTAACCGTTTTTAGAAAACTTTTAGAATCAAACACAAAATACTCTGTTTAGAGTGTTTCCGTGTCTAGCATGCCATGACGAATAGCAAGGTGTGTTAGCTCAACATCACCGCTAATGTCTAACTTACTAAACAAGCGGTAACGGTAACTATTGACTGTCTTTGGACTCAGGCTCAATTGCTCTGAAATATCAGTAACCTTTTGTCCTTTGGTAATCATCATCATGATTTGCAATTCACGTTCTGAAAGTTCCTTGAACGGATTTTCAGACGCCGATGAAAATTGACTCAGTGCCATTTGTTGCGCAATCTCTGGCGAAATGTAACGCTGGCCACTGTTCACCATACGAATTGCATTAACCATTTCATCCGGGCCGGCGCCTTTGGTTAAATAACCGGCTGCACCCGCCTGCATGACCTTCGTCGGAAAAGGGTTTTCCGTATGAATGGTTAGGACGATAATCTTAACGTCAGGATTTAAACGCAGGATCTTCTTGGTAGCTTCTAAACCACCAATACCCGGCATATTCATATCCATCAAAATGACATCTGCATGATTGCTACGACACCATTTTACTGCATCTTCACCGCTTTCAGCTTCCCCTGCTACGTTCATTCCACGGACGTCTTCAATAATACGTCGTATCCCTGTGCGAACCAGCTCGTGATCATCTACAAGGAAAACATTTATCAAACTTGTATCTCCACACTAATTTCTTGGCTCTGCACCCACTAGGTTAGTGGATAACAGCATGGTTGCCTATATTACCGCACTTTGTCATAAAATGCGTACATCAAATATGTGCCCAAATGCAAACTTTAGCAAATTCTTAATTAAACTATTTGTCTACATTAATCACATCTCCCTGAATTTCTTAATATTTCAATTAATTAATAAGGGAGGCAAGAGACTGCTTGGTTAAAATCTCATATAGTTCGAGCAATTACAACAGCAATCTCTATTCGTGTGGAATATAGGCGGTTAACTGCTTAAAAAGCAACAGGTAGCATAGATAAACAACTTCATCGATATGTTCCTTCTTTGCTAGGGTTTGGTAAAATCTCACATAACTAAGCAAAACAGACTGAGTAGCCATATTGAATATTGAGCAAGGCTTTGTTCTCACCCGTCAGACCAAAGAGAACGGTAACACAACGGATATCCACCTATGGGTAAAAAACCACTCAGGTGTGCACCAGTTGGTCATTGGCGGAGAGCAATCGATTCTCTTTATCGAACAGGCTCATGTCGAAGAAGCAACTCGTCTGTTTCAAGCCCAACAAGTTCAATGCAACGTCAAGCCACTCGAGCTTAAAGATTTCCAACAAAACAGTGTGGCTGCTTGTTACTTCCCTTCGGTCAAAGTAAGACAAGTAGCAATGCAGTTGCTTGATGTCTCCGGCGTTCCTCACTACGAATCTGACATAAAACTCACCGATCGTTATCTGATGGAACGCTTTATTCAAGGCGGCATAGAGTTTACAGGCCATGCAACACAAAAGAAGCATCATACAGCCTGGCAACAAGTGAAATGTCGTAAAGCAGATTACACACCAAATCTTACAATGGCATCGATTGATATTGAGTGCTCTGAAAAAGGTGTCCTTTACTCCATCGGCATTGACAGTCAAATAGACAGTCGAGTCATTATGGTTGGGGAGCCTGAAGTAGCAGAAACAACCATCCAGTGGGTTGCCAATGAAAAGGCCTTACTAGCTGCATTTGTTGATTGGATACAAGAGTATGACCCAGATGTGTTAATTGGCTGGAACGTGATCGACTTTGATTTTCGTCTGCTACACAAGCGCGCTGAAGTACACAAACTCGCCTTACGTATTGGGCGAGGTGGGCAAACAAGTTTCTTTCGTTCCTCAAATATTTCTCAACAAGGCTTTATCACCATTCCTGGTCGAGTCGTACTTGATGGTATTGATACACTGAAAACCGCAACCTACACTTTCCGCTCTTGGTCACTTGAATTCGTTTCACAAGAGCTGCTCGGTGAAGGTAAAGAAATCCACAACGTCCATGACCGCATGGATGAAATCAATCGAATGTTCTTCGAAGATAAACCGTCACTAGCAAAGTACAATCTGCAAGATTGTAAGCTAGTCACTCGCATCTTCGAGCTAACCCACATGCTGGAGTTTGCCATTGAGCGCACACGATTGACGGGGGTTGAGCTCGATCGCATTGGTGGCTCTGTCGCGGCTTTCACAAACCTCTACCTTCCTCAACTGCATCGTGCTGGGTACATAGCACCAAACTTAGAACCAGAGAATTGGCTTGCAAGTCCAGGAGGCTATGTAATGGACTCCATCCCGGGACTATATGGTTCAGTATTGGTACTCGACTTTAAGTCTCTTTATCCATCTATTATTCGTTCTTTCTTGATCGATCCAATGGGACTCGTCGAAGGACTAAAATTAGAAATAGGCAATAAACCCAAACAAGCCGTTCCCGGTTTCCGTGGCGCCCAATTCCATCGTTCTAAGCATTTCCTACCGGAAATGATCGAATCATTGTGGGCGGCTCGTGATGTAGCAAAGAAAAACAACGAAAAGGCCTTCTCACAAGCGATAAAAATCATAATGAACTCGTTTTACGGAGTTCTGGGCTCGTCGGGTTGTCGTTTCTTCGACACACGCCTTGCTTCTTCAATCACCATGCGTGGCCATGAAATCATGAAGCAAACCAAAAAGCTGATTGAACAAAAGGGTTACCAGGTGATTTATGGCGATACAGATTCGACCTTTGTCTCTCTCAATGGGGATTACTCTCAGCAACAGGCCGATGAGATCGGACAGTCGCTCGTCAAAGATATCAACGCATGGTGGAACCATCACCTCAAAGAGAAGTTCAACCTTACTTCGATTCTAGAACTTGAGTACGAAACCCATTACCGACGATTCTTGATGCCGACCATACGTGGCTCCGAAACGGGCTCGAAAAAGCGCTATGCCGGTCTTATTGGTGAAGGGAGTAGTGAAAAAATCATCTTTAAAGGATTGGAGAGTGCTCGCACCGACTGGACTCCCCTTTCACAAAAATTCCAACAGACCCTGTATGACATGGTTTTTCATGGTCAAAGACCTGATGATTACGTGCGTGAATTTGTCGAGAACACTTCATCTGGCCTATATGACGATGATTTGATCTACCAAAAACGCCTGCGAAGAAAACTGCATGAATACCAAAAAAACATTCCGCCGCAAGTAAGAGCAGCAAGAATGGCTGATGAGATGAATCAAAAGCTAGGTCGCCCTTTGCAATATCAGAACAAAGGACGAATTGAGTATGTCATCACCGTAAATGGCCCGGAACCAAAAGAGTATCAGCAGAGTCCAATCGACTACCAACACTATATTGATAAACAGCTTCGTCCTATTGCAGAAGCGATCTTGCCATTTGTGGTGTTAAACTTTGATGACTTGAGCGCCCCTCAATTAGGGTTATTTTAAAACCTTTTACTTACTTGAGGGTCTAGCCTATTCGAAACTCAGTTTTCTTGTAGGCTTTAACTAGCCAAGCACCGTAGCTATCGATAAAACCAATCACTGAACGCTTGGGTACCGGTTTTCCAGAGAACAGAATACCTAGACGATCAATCTCAATCTGCTTCTCTGGATGGTAATGCAAGAAAGCTCGCCCACAAGCTACGGGATGATTAAACCAACGCTTATCTTTATACATGATTAAAGAGTAACTAGCGCGCAGAAGCTTCTTGGCTATCGTAGATTGAAGAAAGATCTGTTCGTTTATGGTTTTGGCCGCTGCTATCTTTTGCCGATAAACCGCAATCCAATCTTCGACATCCATATTCCAGTTTTTGGCAATTTCCCAGTTCGTTTCGAAATCGCCAAAACACTCGCCAAGGTTTTCACCGTGAACACACACCGCCAAGTGCCGAAGTAGAAAGCCCCAAACAAAAATATTTTCGAGGTCGGTAACCGTTTCAACATCAGTCACCTGCAAAGAGATATCTCTTACAAATGGAAAGCTTTGCTTGAATCGCCACTTGATACTATTTAAGACCGTCGCGCGATTCTCGATATCACCCTTTTGAGTCACAACGACAACATCAATATTCGATAACCCTTTTTTTGCTGCTTTGTTAGCAACACTGCCATAGACATAGATACTATGGAGATTTTTTCCAACACCACCACGTAAGAAGCAAACCAGGTCTTGAACAACCGGTTCATAGTCAGGCTGGAAGGGTGCGTTAGGGTCGATAATTGGTTGGTACATAGAGAAGAATCGTTTGTAAAGTCAAGAACAAAGGAGCGCTCAGCTAGTTTACCTTCTAAAAGTATTTTTTGTTAACTCAAAAAGGTTTCTTGCTATGAAATTATTTTATCCCAATGCATAATATGCCGCACTAAAATCCCGATTCATTTAAGGATATCGACAATGCCTAGAGCAAGTGAAATCAAAAAAGGCTTTGCTATCGACGTTGATGGCAAAACTCTTCTAGTTAAAGACATCGAAATCACCACTCCTGGTGGTCGCGGTGGCCAAAAAATTTACCGTTTCCGTGGCAGCGACGTTGCAACGGGTACTAAAGCTGAAGTTCGCTTTAAGGCAGATGAAATCGTTGAGACTATCGACGTCACAAAGCGTGCTGTGATGTTCTCTTACGTAGATGGCGAAGAATACATCTTCATGGACAACGAAGATTACACGCAATACATCTTCACAGCTCAGGCTATCGAAGAAGAGCTACTGTTCATCAATGAAGAGACTCAGGGTATGTACGCAATCCTAATCGATGGCAACGCTGCAACACTTGAGCTACCTTCTTCTGTTGAGCTTGTTATCGAAGAAACTGACCCTTCGATCAAGGGTGCATCAGCGTCTGCTCGTACTAAACCAGCTCGCTTCGCTACAGGCCTGACAGTTCAAGTACCTGAGTACATCGCAACTGGCGACAAAGTAGTGATCAACACCGCTGAGCGTAAATACATGAGCCGTGCATAATTCCCGACCTCTAATTACAGAACTTAAGGAACTTACGACTTGATAAATGGGGCATTAAGCCCCATTTTTTGTTCATCCAAACTTATAAGGCTCATACCATGACAGATTTAATCTCTTACGACGACGTAATTGACGCAGCATATGACATCTTCTTAGAGATGGCTCCTGACAACCTAGAAGCAGCAGACGTAATCCTTTTTACTGCACAATTTGAAGATCGTGGTGCAGCTGAGCTGGTAGAAACCGGTGATGACTGGGTGGAACACGTGGGTTTTGAAGTCGACAAAGAAACTTATGCAGAAGTTCGTATTGGTTTAGTGAACGAAGAAGATGATGTGCTCGATGATGTGTTTGCACGCATGCTAATCAGCCGCGACCCAGACCATAAATTCTGCCACATGCTTTGGAAGCGTGACTAATCGAGCTCGACAATGACTAAAGCGAAAACAGATACCCAGTCAAAAGGGTATGCGTGTGTTGGGTTGGTAAACCCAAAAACTCCGGAAAATGTTGGTTCTGTAATGCGAGCTGCCGGTTGCTACGGTGCAAACTCTGTATTTTATACAGGTACTCGTTATGACCATGCGCGACAGTTCCAAACAGATACGAAAGAGCAGCACCTTGCCTTGCCATTAATAGGGGTCGAAGATCTAAAGGATATTATACCTGTTGGTTGTGTACCTGTGGCCGTAGACCTCATAGAAGGGGCAAAGCCGCTGCCAGAGTACAAGCACCCACCACGAGCGTTTTATATCTTTGGGCCAGAAGACGGCACCCTCAAGAAAGAGATCACCGACTTTTGTCGTGAGACAATCTACGTACCAACGAATGGCTGTATGAATTTAGCAGCCGCGGTTAACGTAGTGCTTTATGACCGATTGGCAAAGGGTGATAACTTCTCAAATCATAAGTGAGTGGCTAGAGAGCTAGAGAGCTAGAGAGCTAGAGAGCTAGAGAGCTAGAGAGCTAGAGAGCTAGAGAGCTAGAGAGCTAGAGAGCTAGAGAGCTAGAGAGCTAGAGAAAGATTGGGTAATATCGAATCTGCTGTCAACGAAAAGTGAGCTCACAGATACAAAAAGGGCTGATGTTTACAAGAAAACATCAGCCCTTTTCAATTGTTCATTTAAATCGTCGTATTAACGACGAGTCTTATTGCGAGCACTTTGTTCGCCTGCTGCTTTCTTTGGCTTGCGGCGTGCTGGGTTATTACTACGACCCTTTGGTGTCGATACGCGCTCTTCGTGACGCTTAACTGCGCGACGGATTTTTTGGTGACGCGAGCGTTCACGTTTACGAGAAGTGTTGTCCTTATTCAAGTCTAACATTGTGTTCTTCTCTGGGCGCAGTTCTACAAGCTCACGCAGGTAGTTCACGTCTTTGAGGTTCAGCTCCATCCAACCACCACGAGGCAGTGACTTCTCTAGGTAGATATCACCGTAGCGAACACGTTTAAGGCGACTTACTGTTGTCTCTTGAGATTCCCATAGGCGGCGAACCTCACGGTTACGGCCTTCGTTGATTACAACGTAGAACGTGTGGTTCATGCCTTCACCACCCGCATACACAACGTCTTCAAAACGAGCCATACCATCTTCAAGCTCAACGCCACGAGTCACGTTTTTCACTTTCTGCTCGTTCACTTCACCGAATACACGCACTAGGTACTCACGCTCAACTTGGCGGCTTGGGTGCATTAGACGGTTAGCAAGTTCACCATCAGTAGTGAAAAGCAATAAACCAGAAGTGTTCGCATCTAGACGACCAACAGAGATCCAGCGAGAACCGCGGATTTTAGGCAGACGATCAAATACGGTACGACGACCTTCAGGATCGTGACGGGTACATAGCTCACCTTCAGGCTTGTAGTAAGCTAATACTCGACAAATCACTTCATTTTCTTCTTTCGCGTTCACAGTATGGCCATCGATACGGATTACTGCATCTTCGTCCTCTAGGCGCTCACCTAGTTTTGCAACCACACCATTTACACTCACGCGACCAGCTTTGATCATCGCTTCTAGTTCGCGACGAGAGCCGTGACCTGCGCGTGCAAGAACTTTCTGTAATTTTTCGCTCATTTATCTACCTAAAATATGTCGTCTTCACAGACGTCGTGTTCTCAAATTAAGAACGTAGTCATCATTGATTCGGAGGAGCCCGAGAATATCGACCGCGGATTATACGAGATTCCACAACCAATTGTAAGAAGATTTGCACAGATTGTAGCGGTTATTCGTGTTCTTTTTGCTTTTAATAAAATTAATGAATCTCATCAAAGTATGAGTTTGTCTTAGATAGAATCAAACAAATATGGTTCCTGCTAATCCCTTGGGTAAGCATAGCAGCTGATAAAATTAACTGTGTTTATTGGCTCAAAATCTTAGGGTCTGTTGACCCTAGTCACTAAACCCCAACTACTTATTAGATCTAAGGGATTGATTATGTCTATTTTCAACAGGATTTTTGGTACTCGCTCGCATGATAACGAGCGTGGCACCAATGAAGCTGATATTTTTGTCGGCAAACGTGGAAACGATGAGTTTGTCGGTTATAACGGCGATGATTTTATTTTTGGTGGTCGAGGCGATGACCGATTGATCGGTGGTCGTGGGGACGATTTAGTCGCTGGAGGACGAGGCAATGATTATGTCTCAGGTGGTCTTGATAATGATTGGCTATTCGGCGGTTCCGGTGATGATTTTATTATCGACTATTCAGGAAACAACTTTATCAGTGGTGGTCGAGGTAATGACACCATCGTTGTTGGTGATGGTCACAATGTACTAGCCGGTGGTTTTGGTTCTGATACTTTTGTTTTAACTAATCGATATGCGGTGGGTGCAGCTGATGAACCTGTTTCAACCAACGATATAGAGATCAAAGCTGAGATCTTAGACTTCAACATATTCCAAGATAAAATCGTTCTCGACCTTGGCCTAGACACAAATAACGACAATGCTCGAGACAGCTTTGCAACATCACAAGCTGATTTTGACATTAGTTACAATGCGCAAGGTTGGGCAGTCATCTCTAGTGATGAATACAACATAGAACTAACGCTAAATGGCATTAACTCTAGCTATATGAGTTATGCAGAAAATAACAACATAGATATTTTCAGCTTTAGCTAAGGTAATTCATTACCAAGCGAGCACAAAAAAGGAGGCATTCGCCTCCTTTTCCAGTATTTATCGATTACTCGAATGGGGTTGGGTCACCAGCTCCCTGACGAACAACAACCGCTTCATCGTCACTAAAATCAATCACAGTCGTAGGCTGCTCTCCTAGGTAACCACCATTTAGGATGACATCAACTGCGTGCTCTAGGCGGTCTCTAATCTCTTCTGGATCAGACTCTGTAAAGTCATTACCAGGTAGGATCAATGATGTCGACATCAAGGGTTCACCTAGCGCTTCAAGTAAATCTAGAGCAATCTGATTGTCAGGTACACGAATACCTATTGTCTTACGCTTGGAGTTCATAAGACGACGAGGTACCTCTTTCGTCCCTTTGAAAATAAAAGTGTAGGGACCCGGAGTGTTACTTTTTAGTAAGCGGAAAGCGGTATTATCAACACGCGCATACAGGGATAGCTCTGAAAGGTCACGACACAACAATGTGAAGTTGTGCTTGTCATCGATCTTACGGATCTGACAAATACGATCTAATGCTTGTTTGTTCTCAAGCTGACAGCCCAGTGCATAACCTGAGTCTGTTGGATAAACGATCACACCGCCATTGCGAATAATTGCTACCGCTTGATTGATCAAGCGAGCTTGCGGGTTATCTGGGTGTACATAAAAAAACTGGCTCATTGTTATTCCTCATTATTGAGTCTCTCGACTCTATTTTCTCCAGCATCAGCCACCTCTGTATTTCGCGGCTCTAAATTCCAATCCTTCCACACTGACTCAACGCCAGCAGGTAACCAGAGGTTGCGTCCCAACTCCATCCATGGTGACGGGTAATGAAAATCACTGCCTTGAGAGGCTAATAGATTGTATTGTATCGCATAATCTGCCAAGTTGCGCCTTTCTTGTTGCCCTTGCTGAGGTTGAGCGACTTCCATAGCGTCCCCACCAGCTTCAACAAAAGCTGCAATAAGCCGCTTCGTCCATTTAGCCGTCAGCTGGTAACGTCCTGGATGCGCAAGCACAGCCTGACCACCCGCAGCGTGAATTGCATTCACCGCATCAGCCATAGAGCACCACGCTGGCGGTACATAACCCGGGTTATTGCGAGTCAGGAATTTCTTAAATACCTGCTGCATGGTCTTAGCGTAACCATTGTCCACTAGCCATTTAGCAAAGTGTGCACGAGTGATTGGTGCATCACCTGCAATCTCACTGACTTCTTCGTAGACACCTTCCCTTGTCGCTTTCTGTAGTCGCTCAGCAATAAGACGAGCTCGACCGTCACGATGAGCTTGTTGCTGCCTGATTAAATCAACCAACTCTTGGCTTTCACGGTCAATGTTTAGCCCAACAATATGGATATCTTTGTTCTGCCAAACGGTAGAGATCTCAATGCCATCAATAATGACTATCGGTTTGTCATTATCAACAACATAACTATGCGCTTCACCCAGTGCATCGATTGTGTCATGGTCAGTAATGGCCAGCACTTCGATATTAAAGCTCAATGCTCTATCAATAAGTTCCGATGGTGTTAAGCGACCATCCGAGGCTGTGGTGTGACTATGTAGATCTATTCTCATGTTTTTCTGTCTTAAGGGTTGACTTTTCACCCTTGCACTAGTTAACTAGTACACAAATACAAAGTGCTGAATTTAAGGTCCACTATGTTACAAGAATTTAACCAAAACCAAAATGCAAAACAGCAAGCTCAAAGCTCGCTAGCATCTGCACACGTTGAGGCTCACACCGAGTTGAACTGGTGGCGCACTTGGACAAGTTCTTGGTGGGCTAACGTGTACTTCTAATATCTAAGCGATATAAATAAGTTATCAAAAAGCCCGCTTTTATAGCGGGCTTTTTATTTACACTTCACACTGTCAGTTAAATGGGTAAAGAGTAATCAAAATCAAACGATTTATGATTGGGAGCCCCCTCGCTTTATGCGAGTATGTACGACAGGAAGTATCAAAGAATTATGAATAAAAAGGAGGTCTTGTGAACAAGGCCATTCAAATCGAAAATTTAGGTCAGTTGGAAGTGCTAAAAGCAGCAGCACCCTATACACAAGATCCAACTCGCCTTTTCCACACTCTGTGTGAAAACAAGACTGACAGCTTGCTATTAGAATCCGCCGAAATTGATTCTAAGCAAGACCTAAAAAGCCTACTGATCGTTGATTCTGCTGTTCGAATCGTTTGCTTCGGTCATCAAGTAACCATGACTGCGCTCACCGCCAACGGTCAGAACCTTATTGCCCACCTAAGCCAAAATATTAAGGCCGGTGTTGAGCATGAGCTAACAGACAACACGCTCACGTTAAACTTTGAAACACCTTGCGATACGCTTGATGAAGATTCTCGCCTGCGTGAAGCATCCTCTTTTGATGCTCTACGCTTGGTACAGCACAGTTTCGATATCAGTGAGCAAGACAAACACGCGGTTTTCATCGGTGGTCTATTCGCTTACGACCTAGTAGCTAATTTTGAACCTCTGGGCGATGCGAAAGCGACAAACCAGTGTCCGGACTACGTCTTTTACGTAGCAGAAACACTGCTTGTTGTTGATCACCAAAGCGAGTCATGTGATCTACAAGCAACCGTATTTTCTGACTCAGATGAAACAGAGACGCTCAAAGCACGCCTTGCTGAAATTCAACAGCAATGTGCAAACCTTAAAGCGCTACCACAAGCCGAGCAGCTTAGTGATGTAAGCGCTACACCAAGCGTCTCCGACGAAGATTTCTGCCAAACGGTGACTGACCTAAAAGAATTCGTTGTAAAAGGCGATGTGTTCCAGGTAGTACCATCACGCCGCTTTACGCTTCCTTGCCCTTCTCCACTGGCTGCATACAAAACACTAAAACAGAGCAATCCAAGCCCTTACATGTTCTACATGCAAGATGAGCTGTTCACTTTGTTTGGTGCATCACCAGAGAGCGCACTGAAATACGAAACGGAAACAAACCAAGTTGAGATCTACCCGATTGCAGGTACCCGTCGTAGAGGCAAACGCCCGAATGGCGAGATTGATTTCGACCTAGATAGCCGCATCGAGCTTGAACTTCGCACGGACAAAAAAGAGAACGCAGAACACATGATGCTGGTTGACCTAGCACGTAACGATGTGGCGCGTATTTCTCAAGCAGGCACACGCCACGTAGCTGACCTACTGAAAGTAGACCGTTATAGCCACGTAATGCACTTGGTATCTCGCGTAGTGGGTCAACTGCGTGATGATCTCGATGCCCTGCACGCTTACCAAGCTTGTATGAACATGGGCACGTTAACAGGCGCACCAAAGATTCGTGCAATGCAGTTAATTCGTGACGTTGAAGGTGCTCGCCGCGGTAGCTACGGTGGCGCTGTTGGTTACCTAACTGGTGAAGGCACACTGGATACCTGTATCGTTATTCGCTCAGCGTACGTTGAGAATGGTATTGCTCAGGTACAAGCTGGCGCTGGTGTGGTATTCGATTCGGATCCGCAAGCAGAAGCTGATGAAACTCGCGGTAAAGCTCAGGCAGTGATCTCCGCGATTCAGGCAGCTCACCAACAAGGTCAGGAGTAATTATCATGGCTAACATCGTATTTATTGATAACTTTGATTCTTTTACTTACAACCTTGTTGATCAGTTCCGTTCACTCGGTCACGAAGTAAAAATCTACCGTAACAACATTGCTGCGGAAACCATTGAAAAAGCGGTTCAAGAACTCGCAAACCCAGTGGTGCTTCTCTCTCCTGGCCCAGGCGCGCCAAGTGACGCAGGCTCGATGCCAGAAGTGATTCAACGCCTTAAAGGTAAAGTGCCAATGATTGGTATTTGTCTCGGTCACCAAGCCATCGTTGAAGCTTACGGTGGCACAGTGGCAGGCGCAGGTGAAATCATTCACGGTAAAGTATCCATGATGGAACACCAAAACCACGCAACTTACGTGAATCTGCCGTCTCCACTGGCGATAGCTCGTTACCACTCTCTCGTTGCAACCAAGGTTCCAGAGTCTTTGACTATAACTGCGGAAGTTGATGACCTCGTCATGTCTGTGGTTCAAGAACAAGACAAGGTGTGTGGATTCCAGTTCCACCCAGAATCTATTATGACCACTTACGGTGCCACACTGCTTTCTAACGCTATTGAATGGGCGCTAACTGCTGACTCTCAACCTATCGACTCTCAGGATATGGAATAAGGACATTATCATGGAACAGATCATCAATAAGCTATACGAGCAGCAAGCTCTGACTCTTGAAGAAAGCCAACAACTTTTCGATACCATTATCCGTGGTGATTTAGACCCTATTCTAATGGCATCAGCGTTAACTGCACTTAAGATCAAAGGCGAAACGCCAGATGAGATCGCAGGCGCAGCAAAAGCATTGCTAGCAAACGCGAACCCATTCCCACGCCCAGATTACGATTTCGCAGATATCGTAGGTACAGGTGGTGACGGCCATGACACGATCAATATCTCGACAACTTCTGCATTCGTTGCCGCAGCATGTGGCCTTAAGGTCGCGAAGCACGGTAACCGCAGCGTATCAAGCAAGTCTGGCTCTTCTGATCTTCTAGACAAATTCGGCATCAACCTAGCGATGTCAGCAGAAGACACTCGTACTGCAGTCGACAAGCTAGGTGTTGCATTCCTATTTGCTCCGCAATATCACAGTGGTGTTCGCCATGCGATGCCTGTGCGCCAGACCATGAAAACGCGTACGATCTTCAATATTCTTGGTCCTCTGATTAACCCTGCGCGTCCAAATATTGAACTAATGGGCGTTTACAGTGAAGAACTTGTGCGACCAATCGCAGAAACCATGCTAAAAATGGGTATGAAGCGTGCTGCTGTCGTACACGGTAGTGGTCTTGATGAAGTCGCGATTCATGGCAAGACCACGGTTGCTGAAATCAAAGATGGTCAAATTCACGAATACACCGTTTCACCTGCTGATTTTGGCCTAAACCAGCACCCTCTTGAAGCAATCAAGGGTGGCACGCCAGAAGAGAACAAAGAAATCACAACCGATATCCTTACGGGTAAAGGAACCGAAGCGCAGTCTGGTGCGGTAGCGGTCAACGTCGCACTATTGATGCGCCTGTTTGGTCATGAGGACCTAAAAGCAAACGCTCAGACAGCACTTGAGGCGATGAACTCAGGCAAAGCTTACGAGCTTGTACGACAACTAGCTGAACACGCATAACGCTGACGCTCTGCAAAACTAACGGATATTGAGAAATGACAACACCAAACGAAAAACTGTCGACTCACGTTTCAGTCAAAGAAGCTGAAATGGCAGAAGTTTTAGCGAAGATTGTTCGTGACAAGTACCAATGGGTTGAAGCTCGCAAGCAGGCTCAGCCAGTAGACGGTTTTCAGGCAGAACTGACGCCATCTGATCGTAGTTTTTACGACGCGCTAAGCGGTAACAAAACGGTTTTCATCACAGAGTGTAAGAAAGCGTCACCATCAAAAGGTCTAATCCGTGATGATTTCGACCTAGATTACATCGCATCAGTTTATAACAACCACGCGGATGCTATCTCTGTGCTTACCGACGAAAAATACTTCCAAGGTAACTTCGACTTTCTGCCACAAGTTCGCAAGCAGGTTAAACAGCCGGTTCTGTGTAAAGACTTTATGGTGGACACCTACCAGGTTTACTTAGCTCGTCACTACTCTGCTGACGCAATCCTTCTGATGCTATCTGTGCTTAACGACGAAGAATACAAAGCACTTGCAGACGTTGCCCACTCCCTAAACATGGGTGTATTAACAGAAGTAAGTAATGAAGAAGAGCTTCACCGCGCGGTGGCACTAAACGCCAAGGTTATCGGCATTAATAACCGTAACCTGCGTGACCTTTCGACTGACCTAAACCGCACCAAAGAACTTGCGCCACTTATTCGTGAGCTAGCACCTGAGGCGACGGTAATTTCTGAATCTGGCATCTACACTCACCAACAAGTACGCGACCTAGCTACGTTTGCTGATGGCTTCCTGATTGGTAGCTCTCTGATGGCAGAAGAAAACCTTGAGCTTGCGGTACGCAAGGTGACGTTGGGTGAAAACAAGGTTTGTGGTCTAACCCACCCAGACGATGCAGCAAAAGCTTACCAAGCGGGTTCAATCTTCGGTGGCCTTATCTTCGTTGAGAAGTCTAAGCGCTATGTTGATCTTGAGTCTGCTCGATTAACCATGAGCGGCGCGCCACTCAAATACGTTGGCGTTTTCCAAAATCATGATGCATCTGCTGTACTAGCAACAGCCACTGAACTTGGCTTAAAAGCGGTACAGCTGCATGGAGATGAAGACCAAGATTACATCTCTGCATTACGCACTGAGCTACCATCAGACATTGAAATTTGGAAGGCTTACGGGGTAACTGAGCAAGCGCCAACACTCATTGAACAAGGTGTCGATCGTCACCTATTTGATTCTAAAGTTGGCAATCAATCTGGTGGAACAGGTGTCGTGTTCGATTGGTCACTGATTGCTCAACCAGAAAAAATTATGCTTGCTGGTGGCATCACCCCAGAAAACGCAAAGCAAGCAGCATTACAAGGCTGTTTAGGTCTAGACCTGAACTCAGGTGTAGAAAGCGCACCGGGTAAAAAAGATTTAGAAAAGCTGCAGCAAGCATTTGTAGCGATTCGTGACTACTAGTCACCATATAAAACATAGAATATAAGAATAAGATTCAAAATTGCTGCTTGGTTACTTAATTTAAAAAGAACGCTAGCGGCAATCCAAATTTAAGGAATAAAATCATGGCAAAACTCGATGCCTACTTTGGTGAATATGGTGGTCAATACGTACCACAGATCCTTGTACCAGCTCTTGAGCAATTAGAACAAGCGTTTATTGACGCTCAACAAGATCCGAAATTCCGCAGCGAGTTCATGGGGCTATTGCAAGAGTACGCAGGTCGCCCAACAGCACTAACGCTGACTCGTAACCTAACCAAAGGTACGAAAACTAAGCTTTACCTAAAGCGTGAAGATCTACTTCACGGTGGCGCGCACAAAACCAACCAAGTCCTTGGTCAGGCGCTGCTTGCCAAGCGCATGGGTAAAGAAGAAATCATCGCTGAAACTGGCGCAGGTCAACACGGCGTTGCAACGGCTCTTGCTTGTGCTCTTCTTGGCCTTAAATGTCGCGTTTACATGGGTGCAAAAGACGTCGAACGTCAAAGCCCGAACGTATTCCGCATGAAGCTTATGGGTGCAGAAGTGATTCCTGTACATTCAGGTTCAGCAACGCTGAAAGATGCCTGTAACGAAGCATTACGTGACTGGTCAGCAAGCTATGAAGATGCGCACTACCTACTTGGTACTGCCGCAGGTCCTCACCCATTCCCAACCATCGTTCGTGACTTCCAGCGTATGATTGGTGAAGAAACTAAGCATCAGATCCTGGCGCGTGAAGGTCGCCTACCAGATGCAGTTATCGCCTGTGTGGGCGGTGGCTCAAACGCTATCGGCATGTTTGCAGATTTCATCGAAGAAGAATCAGTTCGCCTGATCGGTGTAGAGCCTGCAGGTAAAGGTATCGACACCGACCAACACGGTGCGCCACTTAAGCATGGTAAAACCGGTATCTTCTTTGGTATGAAAGCGCCACTAATGCAAGATGAGAACGGTCAGGTAGAAGAGTCTTACTCGGTATCAGCGGGGCTAGACTTCCCTTCTGTTGGTCCTCAACACGCTCACCTAAACGCGATTGGCCGAGCAGAATATGACAACGTGACTGATGATGAAGCACTGGATGCATTCCAAGAGCTTGCTCGCAGCGAAGGTATTATCCCTGCTCTAGAATCCTCTCACGCACTAGCACAAGCACTACGCATGGCTCGTGAAAACCCTGAGAAAGAGCAGCTTCTTGTTGTAAACCTATCTGGTCGTGGTGATAAGGATATTTTCACTGTTCACGCCATCCTTGAAGAAAAGGGAGTAATCTAATGAGCCGTTACCAAGCCAATCGTTACAAAGGAATGTTTGAGCGCCTAAACGAGAAAAACCAAGGTGCATTTGTTCCGTTCGTAACGGTGTCAGACCCTAACGCTGAGCAATCACTTAAGATCATGGAAACACTAGTGGAAGCTGGTGCAGATGCACTGGAGCTAGGCATTCCATTTTCTGATCCATTGGCAGATGGCCCAACCATTCAAGGCGCGAACATTCGGGCTCTAGATTCAGGTGCGACTCCAGATATCTGTTTCGACCTTATTTCACAAATCCGCGCTAAATACCCAGAGCTACCAATCGGTCTTCTGATGTACGCAAACCTTGTGTTCTCGCGTGGCATCGACAACTTCTACGAGCGCTGCGCAAAAGCTGGTATCGATTCCGTTCTTATCGCTGACGTACCAACGAATGAAAGTGCGGAGTTTGTATCTGCGGCGAAAAAGCATGGCGTAGAACCTATTTTCATCGCACCACCAACAGCGTCTGATGAAACACTCACTCAAGTTGCAGAGCTTGGCGGCGGCTATACTTACCTACTTTCGCGTGCGGGCGTAACAGGTGCAGAAACCAAAGCAAACATGCCAGTAAGCACGCTTCTAGAGCGTTTAAACAAGTTTGATGCGCCACCAGCTCTACTTGGCTTTGGTATTTCAGAGCCAGAGCAGGTTAAGCAAGCAATCGAAGCTGGTGCGGCGGGAGCAATCTCAGGCTCTGCTGTTGTAAAAATTATTGAATCTAATGTAGAACAACCTGAAACTATGCTGACAGCGTTGGCAGATTTCGTTAGACCCATGAAAGCGGCAACGCAAAAGTAGCGATAAAGTTAAAACAAACAAAACGGTAACAACATGAGCAGGAATTGGCTGAAAAGCTAATCCCTGCTTTTTTTATGGCCCTATAAAAACAAACACAAACAAGCAACCTTTTCACAGCAATATACATACAAATACCCAAGCAAACGTTTGCTATCGTTCAACAAATACCCAATATCGTGTTTTTTTGATAATAAAATCAAAATAACTCCCTCTTCACTGTTGATCCGTTTTGCCAAAAGCTGTACAAAGTGCAGCGAAACATTACTTCAATGGTACAGCGTACTTTAGATGGTAATGCCACAAAAGCTAACTTTCTCAGTATAGAGGTTATGGAAGTGTTAAAAGAAAAGAATTTAATGAGCAATATCGGCTTTCAAGTCGTAATTGCAATGATCGTTGGTACTGCTGTTGGTGCTCTAATGGGCGAATCTGCAGCGATGTTTGCACCATTAGGCGCAATCTTTATCAATCTAATTAAAATGTTAGTTATTCCATTGGTCGCTGTTGCGCTAATTTCTGGTGCTGCTGGCCTTGGTAACAGCTCAAACGCAGGTAAAGTGGGTGTTTCTACACTGGCTTACTTTGGTCTTACTTCTGCACTTGCTGTAGCACTTGCTCTTTTCATGGGTGAAGTATTCAAGCCAGGTCTTGGTATTGATGTTTCAGGCGTTGAAGGCATGTTCTCTGCTGAGTACGCTTCTAAAGGTGAACTTCCTACTTTTTGGGCTACCGTAACCGGTATGATCCCTACTAACGTTTTCCAATCACTAAACGAAGCTAACATTCTACAAATCCTAGTGTTCTGCCTATTCTTCGGTATTGCACTATCTAAGCAATCGAAAGAGAAACGCGAACCAATCATCAACGGCGTAAACTGCATCGTCGACGCTATGGTATGGATGATCAACAAGGTAATGATCATTGCACCTATCGGTGTATTCGGCCTAATGGCAGAAGCGGTTGGTACGTTCGGTTTTGGTGCCCTAATGGTGGTATTCAAACTGTTCGTGGTTTACGTTGCTGCAATCCTGATCTTCGGCTTCGTTGTATACCCACTAATGGTTCAGTTCTTCACTAAGACTTCTGCTAAGAAGTTCCTAGTTGCGATGAAGAAGCCACAAGCGGTTGCACTATCTACAGCATCTTCAATGGCAACTCTACCTGTAACAATGGATACAGTAGAGCACGAGCTAGGCGTTAAAAACTCAACAGCATCGTTTGTTCTGCCTCTGGGTGCGACAATCAACATGTCTGGTAACGCTATCTACTACGGTCTGGTTGCGATCTTCTTTGCACAACTATTCAACATTGACCTTTCAATGGGTGCATACATTGCAATCATCGTAACCTCTACGCTGGGTGCAGTAGGTCAAGCAGGTGTTCCTGGTCCATCATTCCTAGTTGTAGCTGTACTTCTAGCGGCAGGTATTCCAATCGAAGGTCTACCACTATTGTTCGCTCTAGACCGTATCTTCGACATGATTCGTACAGCATTGAACATCACGGGTGATGCAGCATGTGCGGTTATCATCGACTCTATTGCAAAAGAAGAAGCTGCAGAGCAAGAAATAGAGATGCAAAAACAAGAAGCTTAATTGCTACGGTCTTTGACCCTTTAAGCGAAATTCGTTCTGAATTAGAAGCCACTCATTCGAGTGGCTTTTTTCATTCCAATTGTAAGCATTTCACTCTATCCCAAAATGAATTGCAGAAAGAGAATCAATAATGCAGCAAACTCCGCTCTTATTCTCAAATTGATATGGAGTCGTTAACTCAATGAATTCACGCATAATGTTGAGATAGCCAAACCCGGCACAGCAATTGCTCCTTTCATATTACTAAGTGATCAAACCCCGATAATGAAAGATGCCAGTTCTACATGCGGTCTAGTTCATTAAGGTGTTTTGTACTTTCAACCAAAAAGTGAATGTTTATTGATTTTGCTGGAGGTCATCATGCACTCTCAACGCCAGACTTATTACAATCTCATCCATCACGGTATCCAAGAGCTATTGATGGACCGCCTTGGTCATTACTCTGAAAATGAATACCACCAATATCTAGATATGTTATCGGGTAAGTCTTCTTGTTTTGCTATGAATTTAGAAGAGCTAAAGACAACCCTGTCGATGTTGGAAAGCGAAGGCTATTTAGAAGATGTTAAATCACTGATTCCCCATCATTGAACAGATGTGAGAGTGAGTGACTGCAGAAGCAATAGTCTCGAAACCTTTAGCTAGCATTGGAATTTAGCTAGACTGAAGAAACTCTCTCTTTAATTCTTTGATGTCATGAAACAGCTGATAGATTTCATCCCGCTCATTGTCTTTTTTGTCTTGTATAAATTGTACGATATTTACGTAGCAACGGGCGCTCTCATCGTTGCTACGGCCATACAAGTTCTCTTGACCTTTCTTCTGTTCAAAAAAGTAGAAAAGATGCAGCTCATCACGTTCGTTATGGTTGCAGTGTTCGGTGGCATGACTATCTTCTTACACGATGACAACTTCATTAAGTGGAAAGTCACTATCATATACGCAGTGTTCGCGCTTGGATTAACGATCAGTCATTTAATGGGTAAGTCAGCAATCAAAGCGATGTTAGGCAAAGAAATTATCCTGCCCGATATTACGTGGAATAAAATCAACTGGGCTTGGGTGGCTTTCTTTACATTCTGCGCGGTGCTCAATGTCTACATTGCATTTAGCCTTCCCTTGGATACATGGGTTAACTTTAAAGTCTTTGGCTTACTTGCAGCGACCTTTGGATTTACCTTACTCACGGGTATCTACATCTATAAAAAGATGCCAAAAGAAGAGTCAGAGGAATAACTGATGTTATAATGCAGCGGCTTTCTGATTAGAAGCCGCTGTTTTCGTTTTAGTTTTCAAACTAAAGCGCGATTAATCTTACCAATACAGAGCAACAAAATGACCATCCAATCTACGCATAACCCTATCGGCTCACTTCTACTACGAACTCTAGCAATGCCGTCAGACACTAATGCCGCTGGGCAGATTTTTGGCGGCTGGATCATGTCTCAACTCGATTTAGCGGGTGGAATCTTGGCAAAAGAGATTTCAAATGGAAAAATCGTCACTGTCAGTGTCTCTTCTATTGAGTTCAAGCAGCCTGTATCGGTTGGTGATGTTGTATGTGTTTATGGCGACTGTAGCAAGATTGGTCGCTCTTCGATGAGCATCGAGCTAGAGGTATGGGTGAAGCCTGTTCTTGACCATGGTATTGGAGACCGATACAAAGTCTGCGGTGGCACATTCAATTATGTCGCGGTTGACGAAAATGGTAAGCCTAGAGCGATTAATAAATAACTCTAACTCAGTCAAGTTATTCAAATTCAAGAATGCGATAAGCGACTGATTCACGTAACATTGAATGTCGATAAACTAACACCGATAAGCTGCACAATAAGCCCTCACTTAAGGAAGAAACTATGTGGTATGTGATCTTTTCAACTGACATTGAAAATTCTCTAGAAAAACGTTTAAGCGTTCGCCCTGCTCACCTTGCTCGCCTTCAAGAGCTACAAGACCAAGGTCGTCTTCTAACTGCAGGTCCGATGCCAGCAATTGATAGTGATAACCCAGGCGAAGCTGGCTTTACAGGCTCAACAGTCATTGCGGAATTCGACTCTCTTGCTGATGCTCAGACTTGGGCAGACCAAGACCCATATATCGAAGCAGGTGTTTATCAAAACGTTATCGTTAAGCCGTTCAAGAAAGTATTTTAATCATGCATAAGATCATCATAGGCCTGTTTGCTACCGCAATCATTTCTGGTTGTGCATCTAATGAACGTGAACAACAAAAGCAACTCGAGGCGCTAGCTAACAATCGAGCTACCGTTCTTTCTACTGGCTTACCGCTCGAGGAAGGGCCGCTTTCTATTATGAGCGCCCGGGCGAAAGGTACCAGCATAGAACTTATGATGATCTATAACCAAGAAGCTCCAGGTGCAATGCCCGTCCAACAAGTTTATAACAAGACTTTGTCAGACTATTGCAGCAACCAAGAGATACGCTCTAACCTCGACCTTGGATTAAGCTACGCTCTAAAAATGCGAAATCACCGTGGTCAATTACTTGTCGACGCATTGATCACAGCTCAAAGCTGTCAATGAGCTAGAGAGCTAGAGAGCTAGAGAGCTAGAGAGCTAGAGAGCTAGAACAAGATACTAAAAACGCCCTAAAGATCATCAATCTTTAGGGCGTTTTTAGTTGTACGATCGGTTACTTAAACATCATAACTTTCAAGCTAGAGTCTTCGTCAACATCGCGAAACTCTGGCAAATTATCGAGGCGATATTTGAATTCAAGTTCAGGTGCTTCTTCTTTCATTGAGTCTATAAGGAAGTCTGGGCTCACTGACGGGGAATTCACACAAGCCATGACTTCTCCACCTTCAGTTAGTAACTCTGGTAGTCGACGTAAGATCTTCTTGTAGTCCTTAGTCAATGCAAAGCTACCTTTTTGAAACGATGGTGGATCGATAATGATCAAGTCATAAGGTCCAGCTTTCTTAATTTTCCCCCAAGACTTAAATATGTCGTGAGCTAAAAAGCTTACCTTGCGCATATCGTGTTCGTTAAGTCGATGATTATCACGCCCCTTGTTTAATGATGAACGGGCCATATCAACATTGACAACTTGCTCTGCCCCACCCGCAACAGCGGCAACTGAGAACCCGCAAGTGTAGGCAAACAAGTTGAGTACACGCTTACCGTGAGCATTTTGGCCCACCCAGTCTCGCCCTGCACGCATATCAAGGAACAGGCCAAAGTTTTGGTTACGGCCGATATCGAGTTGGTACTTTAGGCCAGATTCAATCGCCACAGGCTTAGCGTCAAGTTCACCAACGATCGCTTCAGAAGGAGCTAACTCTTCATAACGATGCTGCAATGAAATCGCTTTACCGTTTACTTGAGACCATAACTCACTCTCAGCTAATGCTAATAAACCTGCTTTCAAGTCTCGCAGAAACACATCATCAACAGGCTTGAACAAGGTGACGAGTAACTGTGAGCCGGTCCAATCACAAGTGATTTGCTCAAGACCGGTATAGCAACGACCTCGACCGTGAAAAAGTCGCCTTAATTCGCCGTTTGTTTCTGCTAGCTGCTGTTCGAGGTGTGAAAAAAATCTAGGAAGTTCGCTATATTGCATACCAATTTACTTTTCAGTTTCGATGTTTTTTAGAGTAAGTCAGCGGTTTACGCTGATTTAATCGAGTTGTTCATTTTAATTTTTGGCCAGTTTAGTGACCACGGTTCGTTCCACTCTTCTAGTGCTTTGGTCATTGAGGAGGATAACCAATGTTTGCCGACTTCAGCTTGAAGTCGGGGCGGGCATACTAAAGAGACAACTTCACCTTCATACTCAAAAAGAGTCGCATAGGCATGAAGGTAACCTCGATCTTCATTTTGACCAGAATTGTATATCGGGTCACCAATAATTGCAGAGCCTACAGAGTTGAGAGCCACACGAATTTGATGTGTTTTTCCCGTGTGGGGCTTACATAAAAACAAGCGTTGGCCGTTTTCCCCAGCCATAGAGAAGAACTGAGTGATCGCTGGATTATTCATGGAATTCAGTAGTTTCCAAGAAGAACGTCTGGAACGTTCCATATCCCCCATTACCAAGCCCTGTTTCTTCTTTGGTTTCTTGGCTCCAATAGCGAGGTAAAACTTAGAAATGTTTCGGTCAGCAAACAGCTTTGCAAGCTTACTTGCCGCTTCTGACGACTTAGCCAGGAGCAGGATGCCCGATGTCATTTTATCCAATCGATGCACCAAGTAGAGCTTGGATTCGCCTAGATACTCTTCTACTTCGTGGATCAACATAGTATCCCCATCATCCTTGTGTACAGAGACACCTGGATGCTTGTTGATTGCAACAAAATCAGCGTGGTTATAAAGGATATCGAACATAAAAATCTGGCTCCTGTTGGGAGCCAGAAGTATAACGGACTATTGTGATTAAGCGAGCGTAAACCAACTCACTCTCGCACTCTTTTTCGAACAGGCATAAAAAAAGAGCCCCGAAGGACTCTTTTTTAATCATTTGCTCGCGCTTACAGCTTCTTAGAGAATAACGCTGAGATTGCGATGATAGCGATACCCAATAACATGATTGGACCTTTACCGCTATCGAAGCCAGATGAGATACCCATGAATGCAACGATTGCGATTGCGAATGGGATTACGAACTTAACTAGCGTGTACCATAGACCGAATAGTGGGAACTTAACTTCGCCGCCATTTGTGATCTCGTCTTCTAGGTCTTCACGTTTCATGCGCCAGCCAGCGAAGATACATAGAAGCATACCGCCAACCGCTAGGAAGATCTTATCAGTTAGTAGGTCGAAGATATCGAAAGCACCCGTTTCAAACAGAGTTGGACCTACGCCGCCTAAAGATAGAGAAGCAAAGATACACAGTACTGCCATTACAACGCTTGCAGAGATTACTGCTTTAGCACGGCTCATACCCTTCTCGTCGATTAGGTACGAAACAACTACTTCAAGAAGAGATACTGAAGAAGTTAGTGCCGCAACACTTAGACCGATGAAGAACATTAGTGCGAATACTACACCTACGCCACCCATTTCAGCGAATAGCTGAGGTACAACAACGAATACTAGACCTGGACCAGCTGTTGGAGCCATGCCAAATGCAAACATTGCAGGGAACATTGCGATACCAGCTAGGATAGCTACACCAGTATCCATTGCAGTAACCATTGCAGTTGTCTGAACTAGGTTCTCTTTCTTCTTAAGGTAAGAACCGTAAGTGATCATACAACCCATACCTAGGGATAGTGAGAAGAACGCCTGACCAAGAGCCGCTAGAACAACACCACTGTCAATCTTAGAAAAATCAGGGCTGAATAGGAATTCTAGACCAGCCATCGCGCCAGGTAGCATTAGACCTTTCACTGATACGATGATCAGGATAAGGAATAGTAGAGGCATTAGAATCTTACCTGCTTTCTCGATACCGCCAGAAATACCTTTCATTACGATTACGATGTTAAGCAGTAGGTAAAGACCCATCCACATTAGCGGTTGAACCGGGTTAGAAATGAAACCACCGAAGCTGTCACCGATTGCTTCTGGTGCACTTAGTAGACCAGTACCAACCTTGCCAACGTACGCGATTGCCCAGCCACCTACTACCGGGTAGAAACCCATGATAAGTAGACCACTGATTACCCCGATCACACCGGCAAATGTCCAACGACGGTCAGTTGACTTAAATGCACCAACCGCAGATTTCTGTGTTCTACGGCCGACAGCAAATTCAGTCAGCATTACGCTGAAACCGATAAAGATTACGAAGAAAAGATAGATTAGAACGAACGCACCACCACCATTTTCACCAGCGGTGTACGGGAATTTCCAAATGTTGCCAAGGCCTACAGCTGATCCTGCTGCTGCCATGACGAAGCCTAATTTTGAACCCCAAGTATCACGAGGTTGACTGCTTGTGCTTGTAGCCACGGTATCTCCAAATATTGTGTTGTGTTTGCATCATCAACCGTCAAAAGGTGTGTACATATTTTTATACACTTTAAAAGTTATCTAGTACGATTGAATGTATAGCAAGTAAAACAGTTTCAGATTAAAATTGGAAGCCCGAACAGTACATTTTTCCGTACGATCGCGTAATTATCCCTGCTAAATGTTGATAATTTAACCAAAGTCTAATTTTTCAACTTTTCTATTACACAATCACAACAGTAATATTCTGCATCTTATTTCCTTCTCTAGAATATTCACTTCGTCCTTAACTCAGATATACTCAACTATAGATAACTTTAAATATTACAGGTGCATAGCAGATGGATAAGCTTTACCACTTCTTAACTTTGGCTGGTATTGCGCTCTACTGGATTTTAGTGGCAGGTGTCACCATTCGCGTCGTGCTTAAACGCCGCGCCGTCAGTGTTTCTCTGGCTTGGCTTATGATCATTTACATTATCCCTATCTTCGGGGTGATCTGTTATTTGCTGTTTGGCGAGTTAAACTTAGGGCGAAAAAGAGCCGAACGCGCACATAAAATGTTCTCTCCTTTTGAACAATGGTTTAGGCAACTTAACGATTGCCAAGCACACACAGTGGGTCATTTAGGCGATCATATCTACCGGATCGACGAACTTTGTAACAATCGAATGGGCATTCCATCGCTAAGTGGTAACACTTTATCGCTACAAAACTCCCCTGAAGAAATTCTTCAATCGATTATTGAAGATATAGAGAACGCTCAAGAATCCATTTCGATGGTGTTCTACATCTGGCATCCAGGTGGCTTAGCCGACTCAGTATCTAGTGCACTGATTCGAGCAGCAAAACGTGGCGTTGAAGTAAAGCTACTGTTAGATTCCGCTGGTAGTCCCCGTTTTTTCCGAAGCGACTGGTACACCATGATGAAGAATAGCGGTGTTAAGGTTGTGCAAGCACTCGAAGTAAGTGCTTGGCGTATCCCATTAAGACGAATGGACCTTCGTCAACATCGAAAAATTGTCGTGATTGACAACGAAGTGGCCTACACCGGTTCAATGAACCTAGTCGACCCTCGATTCTTTAAGCAGAATAGCGGAGTCGGACATTGGATCGACATCATGATTCGTATCACTGGCCCGACCGTTAACGTGCTTTCCGCCATTCATAGTTGGGACTGGGAAGTGGAAACAGGTGAACGTCACTTCCCACCACTGCCAGAGTGTAAGATCGATCTAGCGACCAATCACCACCCTATTCAAGTGGTTCCATCAGGCCCTGGTATGCCTGACAACTTGATTCAACAAGTGCTAATCCTTGCGATGCATCAAGCGAATCACAATATCACCATTACCACCCCCTACTTCGTTCCAAGCCAGGAGCTGTTGGATACCATCAAGATGACGGCTCAACGTGGTGTAACGATTGACTTAATCATTCCACAGAAGAACGACTCAATCATGGTGAAATGGGCATCTAGAGCGTTCTACAGCGAGCTAATGCAAGCAGGAGTTTCAATACATGAGTTCCACGGTGGCTTGCTGCACACAAAATCGGTAGTAATCGACGAGTCTTTCTGTCTAGTCGGTACGGTAAACATGGACATGCGAAGTCTATGGCTCAACTTCGAGGTTACGCTTGCGGTCGATGACCAAGCCTTCACCAAAGAGTTAGTCTGGCTGCAGAAAGAGTACATCGCTAACTCTTACGACGTTGAACCTGAAATATGGAAAAAACGCCACATTGGGGCACGTTTCTTAGAACGCGTTTTCTATCTGTTCAATCCACTACTGTAAAGCTGGTCTGCTTTTGCTTTTAATTGCTTCTAAAGCCATCGCTGATAGTCGATGGCTTCAGTAAAAGGTTGATCTTCGCCTGCAATGCATGGTTTAAATAACGTAATGCAATTTTAAAGATAAGGAATTCAGATGTCTGAGCATAAACAGACCAAATTAATCACGGCAGGTCGAGACAAAAAATGGACAAACGGTGTGGTAAACCCCCCTGTTCAGCGAGCGTCTACTGTAGTTTTTGATACCGTTGCAGAGAAGCAGCAAGCAACCATTAATCGTGCAAACAAGACCCTATTTTACGGCCGTCGCGGCACCAATACTCACTTCGCATTCCAAGATGCAATGGTCGACCTTGAAGGGGGTACTGGCTGTGCATTGTATCCTTGCGGCACCGCAGCGATCTCCAACGCAATCCTATCTTTTGTAAAAACAGGTGATCATATCTTGATGGTCGACACCTGTTACGAGCCAACCCGTGATTTCTGTGACACCATTTTGAAAAAGATGGGTATTGAAACGACTTATTATCAGCCTGCCATTGGTGAAGAGATTGGTGACCTTATCCAGCCAAATACAACGGTATTGTTTACTGAGTCTCCAGGTTCAATCACGATGGAAGTCCAAGACGTTCCTACACTGGCCCGCATCGCTCATGAACACGACATCATCGTGATGCTAGATAACACCTGGGCAGCGGGAGTTAACTTCTCACCATTCGATTTCGGTGTCGATATCTCCATTCAGGCAGCGACCAAATATATTGTAGGTCACTCAGATGTGATGTTGGGTACCGCGGTAGCTAATGAGAAGTGCTGGGATCAGTTGCGTGAGCAAAGCTACCTAATGGGTCAATGTGTTTCTCCAGACGACGCTTACCTTGGTCTACGTGGTATTCGTACGCTAGATGTTCGCTTAAGACAACACGCAGAAAATAGCCTAAAAGTCGCACAATGGCTACAAAGTCGCCCTGAAGTTGACCACGTTCGCCACCCAGCCTTAGAAAGCTGTCCTGGACATGAGTTCTTCAAACGTGACTTTACTGGTGGGAACGGCTTATTCTCATTTGTATTGAATACAAGCTACCCTAAAGCGACGACCGCACTACTCGATGGTATGAAACATTTCTCTATGGGTTACTCATGGGGTGGTTTCGAAAGCTTAATTCTGGCCAATGAACCACGCAGTTTTAATAGCTTGAGAACCGTCGCTAATCCCAACTTTGAAGGCACGCTAGTTCGCGTACATATTGGTTTAGAAAATGTGGATGACTTGATCGCTGACCTAGAAGCAGGCTTTGAGCGTTACAACGCACTTATCCTAGAGAAAGAAGCTACTGTCTAAAACGAGTTATCTCGCTTGTTTGAATCGCAGATAACAAAAAGGGTTGACGTAATAACGTCAACCCCCAAAATAGTTCTCTAGTTCTCTAGTTCTCTAGTTCTCTAGTTCTCTAGTTCTCTAGTTCTCTAGTTCTCTATTTCTCTAGTTCTCTATTTAACTCTTTCGTATTCGACAGACACAGTCGACCAAGTGGTCATCAACTAACCCTACAGCCTGCATGAAAGCATAAACCGTCGTCGGACCAACGAATTTAAAACCTCGCTTTTTAAGGTCTTTACTTATCTGTTTAGATAAATCGGTACTGGCTGGTAAATCTGACATTTCCTTCCATTGATTGACCTGCGGTTTATGATCAACATAGGCCCAGAAGTAATCGCTCACCGAACCAAACTCCTTTTGAATATCGAGCAACTGTTTTGCATTATTGATTACCGATTCAATCTTGCCTCTGTGCCTAACAATTTCTGGGTTCAATACTAAACGCTCAACATCGGCTTCTGTCATCTTGCTCACCACTTGAATATCAAAATAGTGAAAAGCCGCGCGGTAGCCTTCTCGTTTCTTGAGAATGGTACTCCAACTCAACCCCGCTTGAGCACCTTCTAGTGAAATACACTCAAACAAACGGTTGTCATCATATTCAGGTACTCCCCACTCGTTATCATGGTAGTCCCTATCAAGGTCAGACACCTCCGCCCAACTGCATCTTTCTGCCATTTCAGCTCTCCCGAAATATAAGAAAAGCCTCTGTCGAGGCTTTTCAGTACAAGTGTTAAGTTAACCTGAGTCTACGCGACTTTTAATCGATAAAACAATCGATACAACACAGGTACAACAATCAATGTAAGAACGGTTGCAAAGCCTAAACCGAACATGATGGTTACTGCCATAGGGCGGAAGAAAATATCCGGAAGCAGTGGAACCAAGCCAAGAATCGTCGTGATTGCCGCCATACAAACCGGTCTTACACGGCTTAGCGCTGCATCACCTACTGCAGTGTATGGTTCTTTACCTGAAGCTATCTCTACCGAGATCTGATCCAATAGCACGATACCATTCTTAAGCACCATCCCCGATAGACTCAAGAAACCAAGCAATGCCATAAAACCAAATGGGGTATCTAATGCCAGAAGGCCGGTTGTTACCCCTATCACCGCTAACGGCACGGTCAACCATACGATCAGCGGCTCCTTCACTGAATTAAACAGGAACACAGTGATCAAGAACATAAACAGATAACCGAGCGGCATTGTGGTAAACAATGAAGCCTGTGCATCACCTGATGACTCATATTCACCACCCCATTCAAGGCTGTAACCTGGAGGGAAGTCAATCGCTTCAATCAATGGCATCAAGCGCCCCTGCAGGGTTGCTGCCGTTTCATCACCCAGCAAATCCGGATCAGCGAATACCGTCAGCATACGCTTACGGTTTTTACGCACGATGATCGGGTCTTCCCAACGAATTTCGTAGCCTTGAGTCACTTGTTGCAGAGGAATGTATTCACTCAGAACCGGGCTCCAGATCTTCATTCCTTCGATATTTCGAATATCGACACGTTCTTCTTCCGGCAAGCGAGTCACAATCGGCATCAGCGTTGTACCGTCACGATAGACACCTACTGAAATACCAGAGAAAGACATGGCTAAGAACTCATCGACATCAGACTTGGTAATGCCGTAGCGACGAGCCTGACTCTCGTTAAACTGAGGCTCAAGAACCTTGGTACGTTCACGCCAGTCATGACGAACATTGGTCGCACCTGGATCAGCATTCATGATGTCGATTACTTGAGCTGCTAAACCGCGTAAGATTGTCGGATCGGAACCGACTAATCGAGCCTCAATCTTTGCACCACCACCAGGACCAAGCTCTATCTGTTTAAGCTTATAGTTCACTTCTGGGAATTCATTCTGAATGTGCTCACGGAAGCGCTCCATCAGTGGCTGTAACACTTCGTAGCTAGCAACACGAGTGGTTATTTCACCATATGCGGCGTAGCTTTTTTCTGGGGCATAGGTCAGCATGAAACGCTGTAAACCTTTACCCGCTGTCGTGGTGATATGTTCCACACCATCTTGATCTGCAAGCCAAGACTCAAGCGCTTTTAGCTTGGTATTCGTTGCACGAATATCGGTGCCTTCCGGCAACCACACATCCGTTTGGAACATCGGTGTTGTCGATGATGGGAAGAAAGATTGTTTGATAAAGGTAAAGCCCCAAAAACTGGCAGCTAAACCAATCACCAAAATGATCACTGTGAACCACGCTCGACGCATACAGAAATCAAGGAATCGTTTGTAAAAAACAAATACCACGCCCTGATACGGGTCTGAATCTTCTCCACCACCCGTTAATTTCTGGCCTTTGAAGAAGATATCAGCAAAGAATGGGGTAAGAGAAATCGCCGTAAACCAGCTTAGCATCAATGAAATCAGAAGCACCGTAAATAGGGTTCCACAGTACTCACCGGTTGAGTCTTGCGACAAGCCAATAGGTGCAAACGCAGTAACCGCAATAATGGTCGCACCTAGCAATGGCCATTTCGTTTGAGTCACAATATCAGTCGCAGCTTGCATCCGGGTTCTGCCCTTCTGCGTTCCTATCAATATCCCCTCAACCACCACGATGGCATTGTCCACCAGCATACCGAGAGCGATGACAAGTGCACCCAAAGAGATACGTTGAAGGTCAATTGCAAAGTATTGCATGAAAATGAAAGTGCCGAGCACCGTCAGCAACAAAATCAAGCCAATCAATAGACCTGAACGCAAACCCATGAAGAAAAGTAATACGATAATAACGATTGCGACGGCTTGACCTAGGCTGATCACAAAACCACTTACCGACTTATCCACCTCTTTAGGCTGACTATAGATCTCTGAGATCTCTATGCCCACTGGTTGTTGAAATTTAAGCTCAGCCAAACGTCTGTCGAACGCCTTTCCGACCTCTACTACGTTAACCCCTTTACTGAACGCAACGCCGACATTAAGCGCTAAATTGCCGTTAAAGTTAATGATATTGGTAGGGATCTCGATATAACCACGCTTAATCTCAGCCACATCACGCAGGTACAGCAGCCCTTGAGCACCACCTTCCGATAAAATTAAGTCACCAAGTTCATCTACATCTTGGAACTCACCGGTTGGCTGAATACGAATGTACTCACTTCCAATTCGAGTCGCACCCGCGTTCGACACAACGTTTTGGGTTGATAGCAGATTAAAAACCGTATTTGGAGAAATTCCTAAGGTACTCAAACGCTTCATGGAGATCTCGATGAAGACTTGTTCTTGTTGCTGTCCAGAAACAGAAATCTTGCTCACACCATCGACAAGCTCAAGCTCACGCCTCAAGTAATCAACGTAATCAAGCAACTCTTTATACGAGTAGCTATCTCCCGTAACTGCCAACAAAATCCCGTAAACATCACCGAAGTCATCGATCACCGTTGGATCTTGCACGCCAGGAGGAAGCTGAGGTGCCAGATCATTGACTTTACGACGCAACTCATCCCAGATCTGTGGAAGATCATCGGGACCATAGTTGTTCTTCATCGTTACTGATATCTGGGAAAGGCCACGGCTTGATATCGAGTTGACCTCATCAACATAGGTCAATTGTTGAATCGCTTTCTCAAGCGGGTAACTCACCTCTTCTTCGACCTGCTGCGGTGTCGCCCCAGGATACGAGGTTATGACCATCGCATCTTTAATGGTAAAAGCAGGGTCTTCCAATCGGCCCAACCCAAAGAAAGCCGCCGTACCACCAATTAAGAAAATCAGTGACACCATCCAACTGATGACACGATTCTTTATGAAATATGCCGCGATACCCTTTTCATCGTCGTCATTTAGCGCGGGCGTATTATTTACTTCACTCATTGACTCGCCTCCTGCGACTTAAGCACATTGACTTGCATCCCTTCTCGTAATTTAGCCACGCCACCAACCACCACTTGCTTGGCTTCTTCTAACCCACTCAGAACTTGCAGATGCGAGCGGGTCGCTTTACCAACGACAACTTGAGTCTTCGATACCGTTTGGTCATCGTTGATCACCCAAACAAACTTATTGGTTCTAAGAACGGAATCACCATCGGCATTAAACACCGCTTCGATCGGCACACTCGTACCGGCATTGAGTTCCAATCCGACACTTTCACCCTTTGTGGTCACTTCAACTGCCATACCATCAAGAATCAACTCATCTTCTGGCATAGGAAGAACCAAGGTGACTGTGTAACTACCCGTCTGAGGATCCGGCTCCGTCGTGAACTCTTTTAGCTTGGCGGTATATTCATTACCACTCTCAATTCTTACACTCGCCTCAATGCTCTCTAAATCCAACTCGCTTGGTTGGTTTACATATAAGCTATCGGGAACCTGAACCTGGACCTCTACGGCTTCTACACTATGAATATTGACGATCTGTTGACCAATCTGAATATTCTCAAACTGATCCACACTAACTCGCGAGATAATGCCATCTACAGGCGCCATCAGTTTTGTAAACGACAATTTAAGCTTCGCTAGCTGTAACTGGCGTAGAGCAATTTGTCTCTGGGCGGCTATTTCATCGAACTGTGATTTTGCTAACAAACCTTTTTCAACCAGTGGTTTAGAACGCTTAAACTGACTGTCAGACACAGTAAAGCTTGCCTGAGCATTATCGACGTCAAGCTGATAGTCAGTTGGATCGAGCTCTGCAATTAAATCGCCCTTACTCACTCGATCACCCTCTTTGACCGTTAACGAACTGATCTCTCCAGAAACTCGGAAGCTCAAGTGAGAACGTTCAGCAGCCGTCGCCACAGCAGGAAAGTAAAGCGAGTCTTCAAGCTGAGTTCGATTGCCTAGCTCGTAAGTTCTGACATTGGGAATCATCTCTTTTTGTTCAAGCTCGACTTGTCCACAACCAGCAATCGCCGCAACACAAAACAGAGAGATAAGAACGCGATTTTTGTTTTTCATACTACAGTCCTCGCTCCTTCACCCACTCACGAAGCTTCATGCCAGCTTCGATATTGTTGACGCCATTGATCACAATACGGTCTCCATCTTCAAGGCCATCAAGCACTTCATTGCTGTCGTTAAGCTCTACTTCAACTTTTTCCGCTAAGCTATCGTCATTCACTCGCCAAACAAAGTTACCCGACTCTTCTTGAAGCAAAGCGCTTTTTGGAATTGAAGAGGCATTGCCCTTTGGAATAACCGCCGTCAACGTACCTGACATGCCTGGTAGTATCCCGATGTCGGTAGGTCGCTCCATTATCATGGTCACCTTGTAGGCACTGGTTGAAGGATCAGCCTCGGTATCAATTTCTAAGAACTCGACATCAAAAGTTGCATCTGGAAAAGCATCAAATTTCATTGTCGCTGTCACTTTCTGATCGCGACTCGCTCTGCGCAGTAAATAATCAGGCAGCTGGAAGATCACTTTCAGTAGCTGATCCGTCTGAATATTCATTACCCCTTCTTTGGCAGCAATGTACTCATGATTCTCAGCAGGGATTAAAGAAATTGTTCCATCATAAGGCGCGACGAGACTGGTATAACTGACATTGGCTTTTGCCTGCGATAGTGACGCTCTAGCCGAGTTATAGTTCGCTTGGGCTTGATCGAAGTCTTGTTCCGAAACGACTTTATCTTTGCGCAGTTTCTTCATACGTTCGTATTGCACATTGACTAGCTGAAACTCGGCTTGAGCAGCCTGCATCAACAATGTGTACTCATCTGGGTTTAGGGTAGCCAGCACCTCGCCCTTTTTAACCTTTTGCCCCTCTCGAACATCAATGGTCTGCATCAGCCCTGGAACACGAAATGCCAACACGGCTCGGTCACCCGCTTCAGAAACAGCGGGAAAAGTTCGAGTAAAAGAGTGTTCACCGACCGACACGGTAAAGAGCTTGGCAGGTCTAGATTCAGGCTCGGGGACAGGGGGGAGCTCTTTACCACATCCGGAAAGGACAAGGGTAACAAGAACTGCGAGAGGCATTCTTCTTAACATAGCGTTCATCCATGATTAACAACTTATATTAAGATAGTTGAACATAGGGGGATTAACCAATACTTTTTAAGTATTTGTTATAAAATTCAGCCAGTTATTTATCTTAGTGAAATCTAAAGTAAGATCTCATCAAGAGTTTATAACTGGCTAAGTGTTAAAGTTTATTAAATTCACGATTTACTTTGAAAGCATCCGATGTCACATACGCTTCGATATTACGCAAAGAGGTTTCCATTTGGTCGACATCTTTATGTATATTCGATAGAAGCGCACTTGGTGTTTTACCCGCCTTCCATGGTTTACTCTTAAGTGTGTGGTCCTGTTGCATCTTTACTTGGTTCACGTAATTTGCAGGTTGCTTCTCAACCATCAATGTCAGAGCGATATAGGCAAGAACAACAAGAAACAATCCACCAAGCAGCGCCGCTGACATAAATAGAATCCGAACCAACCACACTTCAATCCCAAAGTAGTTGGCTAAACCGGCACAAACACCGGTTAACTTTCTATTTTCTACATCACGATATAAGCCGTTACTTGCCATAATCTCGTCTCCAATTTGGTGACTCTGAATCCAAGATCTTTTCTAAGGTAGAAATACGGTCTTGCATCTGCTCAGTTCGCCTAACCAAGGACTCAAGCTGCTGCATTTCTTCACTGCTCAAACCATTTGCACTGCTTTTCTTACTTCGATAGTGAAGGAACAACCATAGCGGAGCCACAAATATCAAAAATACAATCAGTGGACCTGCGATTAAGAATGTCGACATCTTTCACCTCTATTATTTGTTTTGTTCTTCAACCTGCTTTTTCAGCTTCGCAAGCTCTTGTTCGATTTCATCTTGCGCCTGTAATTCAGCAAACTCTTGTTCTAGCGATTTCGCTTTACCACTATTTGCTAGTAAATCGGCTTCCGCTTCTAACTCGTCCACTTTACGTGAGTAACGCTCAAATTTCGCCATGCTTTCTTCAGTACGACCAGCATTGAGGTGGCGTTGAATATCGCGTCGATTTGTCGCAGCTTGACTACGAATCGCAAGTGCTTGCTGCTTCGCTCGTGTTTCGGTGATTTTAGTTTCTAATTTCGAAATTTCACCGGTTAGCTTTTCAATTGTTTCTTCAACCAAGGTTTGTTCTGTGTGCAGACCTTTTACAGCATCTTGTAGTTTTTGTTTTTCAATCAACGCGGCACGAGCTAAATCTTCGCGTTGCTTAATTAGTGCAAGCGAGGCTTTTTGCTGCCAATCTTCAATCTGAGATTCGACCGCTTCAACCTTGCGTGCAAGCTCTTTTTTGTCAGCGATGGCTTTCGCGGAATTGGTGCGCACTTCAACTAAAGTATCTTCCATCTCCTGGATAATCAGGCGGATCATTTTTTCTGGATCCTCAGCTTTATCCAGTAATGCGCTGATGTTTGAATTTACGATGTCTGCGAAACGAGAAAAAATACCCATAATAAACTCCAGTAATAATAAGCTCGACAATCGAGTGACTTGTTCAGTTTACTAATAAGTAATCAAGCCTCGTGCCAACTTTAAAACAACGATAAATCAATAAGTTAATTTTATCACGTCATTATCTCTCTCTATGCTATGATGAAATAAACCAACCTTTGGTATTTTTCGCCACTAGTGAGATAAGTATGCAGCAAAAGATAATTGGTGAATCCCCATTATTCCTAAATGTATTAGAAAAGGTCTCTCGCCTTGCACCAATAAACAGACCAGTGCTTATTATTGGCGAGCGTGGTACAGGTAAAGAGTTGATCGCTCAGCGCCTGCATTATCTTTCTAAGCGATGGGATAGCCCACTTGTTTCACTGAATTGTTCAACACTCAGTGAAGGTTTAATTGATTCTGAGTTATTCGGTCATGAATCGGGGTCCTTTACTGGCTCAAAAGGTAAACACCAGGGTCGTTTTGAACGCGCTGAAAAAGGGAGTCTATTTCTAGACGAGCTCGCAACAGCCCCTTTAGCAGTTCAAGAGAAACTACTCCGTGTCATTGAATATGGAGAGTACGAACGAGTGGGCGGCTCCCGAACTCTGCAATCTGATGTCAGGTTAATTTGTGCAACCAATGCAGATCTTCTAGAAATGGCGAACCAGGGTCAGTTTCGTGCTGATCTCCTTGACCGACTTGCCTTTGATGTTATTCACCTGCCGCCGCTTCGAGAAAGGCAAGAAGACATTTTATTACTGGCAGAGTTCTATGCCATGCAAATGTGTCGAGAGCTTGAACTACCGCTTTTCGTCGGTTTCTCTTTTCATGCCGAGAACGAGTTACTGGCTTACGATTGGCCTGGCAATGTGCGTGAACTGAAAAACGTTATAGAACGTGCTGTTTATCAACACGGATTAACAGAAACCCCTATCGAGCAGATTCAACTCAACCCATTTGAGTCACCTTGGCGTCACCCAGAAACAGTAAAAACCGATGTATCAGGCGAGCAGAACAGTAAAGTTATCCCTTCATTTCCACTCGACTATAAGGAATGGCAGCAGCAACAAGATATCAAACTACTCAATGCAGTCATGGAGCAGGCGAAATTCAACCAGAAGAACGCCGCTGAGTTACTCAACCTTAGCTACCATCAATTCAGGGGTATGGTACGCAAATATCAAATAGATACTGGGCAACACATTTCTCAGAAATAAAAGGTTAAAACTTAGGTTTCATTTGGAGCTACTCTTTAAAGAGTGGTAAATTAGCCGGATTCCTTGGGTTTACAGGCCCTTATGAAGACAGACAAACTCTGCTTTCAACAAAGTCATATGAATACAATTATTAAACTAATCTGCGGATTATTTAGCATCACAATACTTGCGGCATGCAGTGATGACGTAGACCATTCAAAAATTAAGCGCACAGGTTTTGTCTATTGTGGGCAAGGTAGCCCTACAACTTTCAATCCGCAGTTAGTGGATAGTGGTATTACTGCAGAGTCACTCAGCCCTCAGCTGTATAGTACCCTACTCACTCTAAATCCTGACTCTCATTTGCCAGAACCAAGCCTTGCAGCGCAGTGGCAAGTTGACGAGACAGGGACTATATACACCTTCGAACTTACGCCTAATGTAGAGTTTCAAACCACCGATTGGTTTACACCAACGCGCCCTTTAAATGCGCAAGATGTGGTGTTCAGTTTTCAACGTTTGCTCGATTCTACACACCCATTCCATTACGTAAATGGCGGCAACTACCCTTGGTTCACTGGCCTCGATTTTCAAAACCTAGTACTCGATGTAAGAGCTATTGCACCGTTAAAGGTTCAATTCACATTAGCGCAACCTGACAACTCATTCTTATCAAACATTGCGACTAGCCATGCAGTGATTTTGTCTCAAGAGTACGCACGACAACTCCTAACTAAAGATGAAAAGCAAAAACTTGACAGCCTGCCAGTAGGCACAGGTCCCTTCTACTTGGATGAGTTTCAACCTAATGATCTCGTTCGTCTTCGTCGACATAACGATTACTGGCAAGGCACACCAAAAATGGAGCAAGTGGTATTTGATGTTTCTCACCGAGGAACAGGTACATTGGCCAAGTTACTGAGGAATGAATGTGACGTGCTTACTTCACCTCGCTCTAGTCAGATCCCTATCATCGAGCGTCGTGACGAAGTTGAACTCGTTGCTAAGCCCTCAATGAACGTATCCTTTATTGGTTTGAACACAGCTCACCCCGCGTTGAATGACATGCGTGTGCGTAAAGCTCTCAACCTGGCGATTAATCGCGAAAGCATTCTCGATTCTGTCTACTACGGCACTGGTAATATCGCCTTTACTTTACTCCCTCCTTCTTCTTGGGCATATCAGAAAGACACCATTCAAATACGTTATGATCGTAACTATGCACAAGCGCTACTTAATGAGGCAGGCTATCGTGACGGTCTCGAGCTTTCAATGTGGGTGCCCCTAGAGCCAAGGGCTTACAATCCAAGTCCTCGCAAAACTGCCGAGCTCATCCAGTCGAACTTTGCCCAGGTTGGTATAAAGCTGAATATCATTACTGAAGATCGTTATCGACGTTCTGAGGCTGACCGCAGCAGTGATATAGACTTGGTGTTAACTGGCTGGATCGGTGATACCGGTGACCCTGATAACTTCCTCCGGCCTTTGCTTTCTTGCGAGTCAGAACGCGCTGGTATTAATGTCTCGTTGTGGTGTAACCCTGACTTTGATTTCTTGCTCGATTTGGCAAAAGAGACCAATAAGAAGCGCTATCGCCTAAACCTATATCGTCAGGCGCAGAATCTATTGAACGAAGAGTTTCCAGTCATTCCATTGGCCCATGGTGTCCAGTTCCAAGTGAACTCCAATGATTTAACTGGCTTTAAATACAGCCCATTTAATAGCCAACCCTTTGATCAAGTTGAGCGGAGACAATAACGATGTTTGTTTATACCATTCGCCGACTTAACCTCTTCATTATCACTTTGCTGATTTTGACGCTAGTGGGTTACAACATTCTAAGACTAGACCCTACTTCACCTTGGGCTCTGGTTGATTTCTGGCCTGGGTGGCAAACCTATTTAGGAGAACTCGCTAACTTAAACTTTGGCGTTGCGAAAGATGGATCACCAATTTCAGCACAGCTAGCTCAGGTGTTTCCGGCAACCCTAGAACTCTGCATCGTTGCCTTTGTTCTTTCGCTGATTATAGGTATCCCTCTAGGCACACTGGCCGGTATGCGACAAGGAAAATTTGTCGACAACCTGATCAGCTTTACATCAATGTCTGGTTACTCTGCGCCTATCTTTTGGGTAGCGTTGATCATGATTATGTATTTCTCATTACATCTAGAAATGCTACCTGTCGCGGGGCGTTACGACTTGCTTTACGAGATTAACCACGTTACAGGTTTTGCCATTATCGATGCCTTCATGGCCGACGGAAAATATCGCGCTCATGCATTACAATCTGTAATTCAACATATGATTTTGCCATGTATTGTACTGGCGCTCGCGCCAACAACACAGGTCATTCAATTGATGCGAGCCTCTGTTGCCGACGTAATGACCAAAAACTACATCCGCGCAGCACGTATTAAGGGTCTATCTCAATACGAAATCATCACAGAGCACGTATTGAGAAATGCAATCCCACCGATCATCCCAAAAATTGGTGTGCAGCTATCAACCATGATTACCCTTGCAATCATTACGGAATCTATTTTCAACTGGCCTGGGATTGGTCGTTGGTTGTTAGACGCACTCTCTAATCGAGATTACGTTGCAATCCAAGCGGGTGTAATGGTCGTCGCGACACTTGTACTCACAGCCAATATTTTATCGGAGCTAGTAGGCGCAATTGCCAACCCTCTAGTAAGGAAGGAATGGTATGCTCACAAATAGTATCTACCAAGAAGAACAGATACCGACTCAGTTTGAACGTTTTTGGCGCAGCTACCGTTCAAACAACATGGCGATGTTTGGGCTTTGGTGCTTGGGTTTTCTGTTACTCATCACGATCACATCACCATGGATCACACCTTACGACCCGCAAGAACAAACCCGTCACTTACTGGTACCACCCTCCTGGAATCCCGCGGGCAGTGTTGAGTTTTTCTTAGGTACAGATGACCTTGGCCGCGATATCCTATCTCGTCTTATTGTCGGTTCTCAGCTGACATTTGGCGCGGCTATCATCATCACGTTTATTGCAGCGGTTATTGGTTGCATCATCGGAATCCTTGCGGGCATGACGAAAGGTTTGCTATCCAGTACCTTGAACCACTTGCTCGACACCGTTATGTCGATTCCATCTCTGTTATTGGCGATCATCTTTGTCGCCTTCTTAGGCTTTGGTGAGTTTAATATATTGCTTGCGATCTGTTTGGCGCTGATCCCGAGGTTTATTCGATCGGTTTATATCGCAGTACACACAGAAGTAGAGAAAGACTACATCATGGCAGCTCGCCTAGATGGTGCGAACGATTTCTACCTACTATGGAACTCAATTATTCCAAACATATTGACGGTTATCGCTGCTGAAACCAGCCTAGCTCTCTCGATCGCGATACTTGATATCACCGCTTTAGGCTTCTTAGGCCTTGGTGCTCAAGCCCCGAGTACCGAGTGGGGAGCAATCTTAGGTGACTCCGTTGAGCTCATCTATCTAGCGCCTTGGACCATGACCTTGCCAGGTCTTGCGATTATGTTCACGGTTATCATCATCAACCTCGTGGGCGATGGTGTACGCCGCGCACTGAATACAGGGATCGAATAATGCCATTATTAGATATTCGACACCTAACGATAGAGATCGAGACCCCACAGGGGTTGGTGAAAGCCGTAGACCGCATGAGCTTTACCCTAAATGAGGGCGAAATTCGCGGTCTAGTGGGCGAGTCAGGTTCAGGTAAAAGTTTGGTTGCAAAAGCGATTGTCGGCGTATGTAAAGAGAACTGGCGAGTCTCTGCTGACCGGATGAGACTTGGCAATATTGATTTGCTCCAACTCACACCACGTGAACGCAGGAAGGTCATCGGCCGCGAAGTCGCAATGATCTTCCAAGAGGCTTCAACCTGTTTAGATCCCTCGGAGGATATCGGTCGTCAGCTTATCGAATCGATCCCAAGTAAATCTTTTGAAGGAAAATGGTGGCAGCGATTTAAATGGAAGAAGAAGCAGGCAATCGCCCTTCTCCATAAAGTCGGTATCAAAGACCACAAACGCTTGATGGATAGCTACCCTTATGAACTTACCGATGGTGAGTGTCAAAAGGTGATGATCGCAATGGCGATTGCAGCTAAGCCTAAGATTCTGATTGCCGATGAACCGACAAACGATCTGGACCCAATCACTCAGTCGCAGATCTTGCGCTTATTGAGTCGTATGAATCAGATTGCAAACACCACAATCATTTTGATCGGCCACGACTTAACGACCATTACCCAATGGGCAAGTCGCATCACGGTCATGTACTGTGGACAGTCTGTTGAATCTGCAGATACAGATAAGATCCTCACTGAGCCAAAGCACCCTTATACTGTCGCACTGCTAAAAGCGATGCCGGACTTCGATGAGTGGATTCCACATAAAGAGAAGCTGGACTCTCTGCCAGGCACCATTCCACCGTTGCAACATTTACCTATTGGTTGCCGTTTGGGACCTCGTTGCCCCTATGCACAGAAACAATGTATCGAGATCCCGTATTCTCAACGCATTAAGAACCATAAGTTTGCCTGTCACTTTCCGCTAAATATGGAGAAGAAATCATGAGCGCCTTGTTAGAAGTAAAGGGCTTATCAAAGGACTTTGTTGTCCGCTCTGGTCTTTTCCGTAAAAAAGTTCAGCACGCAGTTAAGCCCATAGACTTTACACTCGAAGCTGGGCAGACAATTGGCTTTATCGGCCAAAATGGCTCGGGTAAATCCACCATCGCTCGTATGCTTGCTGGGGTTGTCGAACCTACTGCAGGCGAGATTCGCGTGAATGGAGATTTACTTGAACACAAGGATTATTCAACGCGTTGTAAACTGATTCGCATGATCTTCCAAGACCCCAACACCTCCTTGAATCCACGAATTCAAATCGGTCGTATCTTGGAAGGGCCATTAAAGCGTAACACCGAGATGACGCCAGAAGCGCGAGCAAGACGCGTAAAAGATACCCTACTCCGCGTTGGGCTTCTTCCTGAACATGCTTACTTTTACCCTCAGATGCTAGCAACGGGTCAGAAACAACGTGTGTGTTTAGCGCGTGCTCTTATCCTCCAACCATCGATCATCGTCGCTGACGAAGCATTAAACGGCTTAGATATGGCGATGCGCTCGCAGATCATAAACCTGTTCTTAGAGCTTCAAGAAGAAATGGGGGTTGCTTTTGTTTATGTGTCTCAACACATCGGCATCGTCAAGCACATCACTGATAAGCTTGTAGTCATGCACGAAGGTGAAGTGGTTGAATCAGGTGACACGCAGAAGATTATTACCGAACCATCACACCAAATTACGCAAAGAATGGTAGAGAGCCATTTCTATAAGGCTCCAACGCATAGGTAGAGAGCTAGAGAGCTAGAGAGCTAGAGAGCTAGAGAGCTAGAGAGCTAGAGAGCTAGAGAGCTAGAGAGCTAGAGGAGGCTGTAACAGATTCTGTGTATCTGCCATCTAGTTAATGTATTTTTCTAATCGTTCCTCGAACTCGATAATAAATCGACTCATAGCTTGACGCCAGTTTTGAATGGGCATTGTCCATTTCTTGCTTGCGTCTTTGATCGCTAGATACACCATCTTGGTTGCGGCCTCGTCGTTTGGGAAGATCTTACGTTTCTTGAGTGCTTTCCGTATTACGCTGTTCAGAGACTCAATCGCATTGGTGGTGTAAATGGCCCGACGGATATCTTCAGGGTAGTTAAAAAGCGTGTTGAGGTTCTGCCAATGATTGCGCCAGGACTTAGAGATTTGTGGGTACTGGCTGTCCCAGGTTTCACCAAAGCGCTCTAGTTCAAGCAAAGCCTCATCTTCTGTAGCTGAGCGATACACTCGCTTCAGATCGGCTGTGAGCGCCTTGTAGTCTTTCCACGACACATACTTCAATGAGTTTCGCACCATATGGACTATACAAAGCTGAATGTGTGTTTGGGGGAAAACAGTATTGATTGCATCAGGAAAGCCCTTCAAGCCATCTACACAGGCGATGAGTATATCTTCAACACCACGTTGATTGAGTTCAGTTAGAACACTCAGCCAAAATTTCGCACCCTCGTTTTCGGCTACCCACATGCCCATCAGCTCTTTCTGACCGTCGGTGTTAATGCCCAACGCAAGGAAGATAGACTTATTAATAATGCGTTTGTCTTGGCGGATTTTGACCACGATACAATCTAGATAAACGATAGGATAAATGGCATCAAGTGGTCTAGATTGCCACTCTACGATTTCCTCTATCACCGCATTTGTAACGCGCGACACGAGGCTTGGTGATATTTCGGCACCGTACCATTCATCAAAAGCGCTTACGATGTCGCGGGTGCTCATACCTTGCGCATAGAGCCACAAGATCTTGTCATCCATTGAGGTAAATCGTGTTTGGTGCTTTTTGACGAGCTTAGGGTTAAATGAGCCAAGGCGGTCGCGAGGAGTGTCGAGTTCAAACTCTCCATCTTCAGTTTTTACACTCTTGGAACTCTTTCCATTTCGGCTGTTATTGGATTTAGAAGGTTGGTGTTTTTCATAGCCAAGATGCTCATCCATTTCAGCGTTGAGAGCAGCCTCAACAGTGATCTTTTTGAGCATCTGACTGAATTCAGTTAAGTCTTCGGGAGTTTTAATTCCCTTTGCAGCTTCTTTAGCAAAAGCTTCAAGTGCTTTCTTATCCATGTGCCTATCCTTAGCCATTACGGCTTTAAGTTTAGACAGTTACACAGAATTTAAGACAGTCTC
>NZ_QRHC01000050.1 GCF_003415655.1 Vibrio maerlii | reverse complement strand
ACCCACCACTCTCTTCTCCCAGAAGGGTGTGGCGTAAACATGATATTTCGTTGGGGCTATAGCTCAGCTGGGAGAGCGCCTGCCTTGCACGCAGGAGGTCAGCAGTTCGATCCTGCTTAGCTCCACCATCTTTAAGTGTTTTCTCTTTGAGAATATTTAAACATGGTTCTTAACGAACTAGCTCTTTAACAATTTGGAAAGCTGACGAATAACAACAATCCCCATATCTTCGGATATGCGTTGTTATTCAATTAAAAGTTCTCAAATCCTAGTGACGTAGTCATTAGGTAGCAACACACATTCAAGTGTTCTTGGAAACACCACAGTTTACTGTGATGTTTAATATTTGAGTCCGGCAAAATCGAATGTCTCTCGCTCATTTAAATAATGAGAGACAAAACCTTGGTTGTTTGCCATACACCTTTTTGTCTTCACTTTTAAAAAGTGAAAGCAAATCGAAACCTCTTGGGGTTGTATGGTTAAGTGACTAAGCGTACACGGTGGATGCCTTGGCAGTCAGAGGCGATGAAGGACGTATTAACTTGCGATAAGCCCAGATTAG
>NZ_QRHC01000049.1 GCF_003415655.1 Vibrio maerlii | reverse complement strand
ACTCCGCGACCGCTACCATCTTTGATGATGGTGATGGTCCGGGTGATGATCCTGATGATGACCGCCCAGAGGTGTGGATTGAAGGCGGTGGCGACGTCAATGAAGGCGATACGGTTGGGTTTACCGTTAAGACCAGCGCCGCCGCTGCTGTAGAGGTGTTCGCTAAAGTGGCCTTAACGGACATCGATACCGACAGTGATGATATCGATGCGTTTGARTACCTCGACGATGAGGGTATCTGGCAAGCCGTGCCAGTGGATGGGGTGATCCCAATTCCCGTTGAGGAGACGTCGGTTGAGCTTCGAGTGGTGACCTCGCCTGATAACGTGTATGAAGGTCCCGAAGACTTTTCAGTGGGCGTAACACCAGACAGTGGCACCRTGGCTTCGGCAAGTGAGCCGAACTCCGCGACCGCTACCATCTTTGATGATGGTGATGGTCCGGGTGATGATCCTGATGATGACCGCCCAGAGGTGTGGATTGAAGGCGGTGGCGACGTCAATGAAGGCGATACGGTTGGGTTTACCGTTAAGACCAGCGCCGCCGCTGCTGTAGAGGTGTTCGCTAAAGTGGCC
>NZ_QRHC01000048.1 GCF_003415655.1 Vibrio maerlii | reverse complement strand
AAGCTCTTTAACAATTTAAACCTATCAATCTGTGTGGGCACTCGTTGATGATAATCAAAAGAATGAAACTCCGGTTTCAACTTTGGTTTCAATGAACTGAGTGACCAAACGATGACTTCGGTCATTGGCACAGTCAATTCATTATCGTTCTGTTGGAACGATAATAGCTTTAGAATTACATTAGTAGTTTTGAAGTCAGTATTCATTGAGCCGACAAAATCTTAAATTGAAGAGTTTGATCATGGCTCAGATTGAACGCTGGCGGCAGGCCTAACACATGCAAGTCGAGCGGAAACGACTTAACTGAACTTTCGGGGAACGTTAAGGGCGTCGAGCGGCGGACGGGTGAGTAATGCCTGGGAATATGCCTTGATGTGGGGGATAACCATTGGAAACGATGGCTAATACCGCATAATGCCTTCGGGCCAAAGAGGGGGACCTTCGGGCCTCTCGCGTCAAGATTAGCCCAGGTGGGATTAGCTAGTTGGTGAGGTAAAGGCTCACCAAGGCGACGATCCCTAGCTGGTCTGAGAGGATGATCAGCCACACTGGAACTGAGACACGGTCCAGACTCCTACGGGAGGCAGCAGTGGGGAA
>NZ_QRHC01000047.1 GCF_003415655.1 Vibrio maerlii | reverse complement strand
GCACCGTGGCTTCGGCAAGTGAGCCGAACTCCGCGACCGCTACCATCTTTGATGATGGTGATGGTCCGGGTGAWGAKCCTGATGAYGACCGYCCAGMGGTGTGGATTGAAGGCGGTGGCGACGTCAATGAAGGCGATACGGTTGGGTTTACCGTTAAGACCAGCGCCGCCGCTGCTGTAGAGGTGTTCGCTAAAGTGGCCTTAACGGACATCGAYACCGACAGTGATGATATCGATGCGTTTGAGTACCTCGACGATGAGGGTATCTGGCAAGCCGTGCCAGTGGATGGCGTGATCCCAATTCCCGTTGAGGAGACGTCGGTTGCGCTTCGAGTGGTGACCTCGCCTGATAACGTGTATGAAGGTCCCGAAGACTTTTCAGTRGGCGTAACACCAGACAGTGGCACCGTGGCTTCAGCAAGTGAGCCGAACTCCGCGACCGCTACCATCTTTGATGATGGTGATGGTCCGGGTGATGATCCTGATGATGACCGCCCAGAGGTGTGGATTGAAGGCGGTGGCGACGTCAATGAAGGCGATACGGTTGGGTTTACCGTTAAGACCAGCGCCGCCGCTGCTGTAGAGGTGTTCGCTAAAGTGGCCTTAACGGACATCGATACCGACAGTGATGATATCGATGCGTTTGARTACCTCGAC
>NZ_QRHC01000046.1 GCF_003415655.1 Vibrio maerlii | reverse complement strand
GGGTACTTAGATGTTTCAGTTCCCCGGGTTCGCCTCGCTGCACTATGTATTCATGCAGCGATACTTACTTATGTAAGTGGGTTTCCCCATTCGGAAATCCCAGACTCAAAGACTTTTACTGTCTAATCTGGGCTTATCGCAAGTTAATACGTCCTTCATCGCCTCTGACTGCCAAGGCATCCACCGTGTACGCTTAGTCACTTAACCATACAACCCCAAGAGGTTTCGATTTGCTTTCACTTTTTAAAAGTGAAGACAAAAAGGTGTATGGAAAACAACCAAGGTTTTGTCTCTCATTATTTAAATGAGCGAGAGACATTCGATTTTGCCGGACTCAAATATAAACAACTTTCGTTGTTTCCAAGAACACTTGAATGTGTGTTGGTACCTACATCTCTAAGAGATATAGGATTTGAGAACTTTTAATTGAATAACAACGCATATCCGAAGATATGGGGATTGTTGTTATTCGTCAGCTTTCCAAATTGTTAAAGAGCTAGTTCGTTAAGAACCATGTTTAAATATTCTCAAAGAGAAAACACTTAAAGATGGTGGAGCTAAGCAGGATCGAACTGCTGACCTCCTGCGTGCAAGGCAGGCGCTCTCCCAGCTGAGCTATAGCCCCAACGAAATATCATGTTTACGCCACACCCTTCTGGGAGAAGAGAGTGGTGGGT
>NZ_QRHC01000045.1 GCF_003415655.1 Vibrio maerlii | reverse complement strand
CACCCGCTAGTGCGCCAGAGAACGTCACTGCGCCGTCAACTTTGTTGTTACCTGCAAACATCTGTAGTTTGCCATCTTCGTCTACTGACGCTTTTACGAAGTCTTGTTGACCGTTGATGTAAGTCGCTACTTCTTCAATATCATCGCCTTCTTTTGCGTTGATAGTGATGCTTTGTGCATTACCAAATGTGTCGTTAAACGCCATGGTAATCTCAGTTGTACCTGCTTGGACTTCCCAGCTAGCGTCTTTCGCATTCGTTGCGCCGTAGCTGCTACCACCCATTTGAGTGTTGTCAGAGCGCATGTCGTTTAGGCTTAGCATTACCGCTTCACCGTTGTCCGCACCGATTTGGAAAGATTGAGTGCCGTACGTGCCGTTCAGTAGTTTGTTACCACCAAAAGACGTGGTTTCCGCAATACGGTTTAGCTCGTCGTTCAGKGCCGTTACTTCTTCTTGAATCGCTACGCGCTCTGCTTTTGAGTTTGAGCCATTCGCCGATTGTAGAGAAAGGTCACGCATACGTTGCAGGATGTTCGTCGTCTCGTTCATTGCACCTTCTGCTGTTTGTGCAATTGAGATGCCGTCGTTTGCGTTACGTACCGCTACATCAAGACCGCGGCTTTGCACGTTCAAGCGGTTCGAAATCTGTAGACCCGCTGCGTCGTCTTTCGCGCTGTTGATTTTGCTACCTGACGCTAGACGTTCCATTG
>NZ_QRHC01000044.1 GCF_003415655.1 Vibrio maerlii | reverse complement strand
GTTGAGCTAACCTGTACTAATTGCCCGTGAGGCTTAACCATACAACACCCAAGGGGTTTTGATGGACTCAAATAAGAACATTGAATGTAGTGTAGAACGAAACAGCTTTCCGAATTAAAGAATTTGCTTGGCGACCATAGCGTTGTGGACCCACCTGATTCCATGCCGAACTCAGAAGTGAAACGCAACAGCGCCGATGGTAGTGTGGGGCTTCCCCATGTGAGAGTAGGTCATCGCCAGGCTTGTTTACTTGTTTTCAGATTTTGAAAAATCTGAAGGCAAAACTAGATAAAGCAATCTGACCATAAGACTTTATTTAGTAAAAGATACCACTGCGGAGTGGTAGTTCAGTTGGTTAGAATACCGGCCTGTCACGCCGGGGGTCGCGGGTTCGAGTCCCGTCCACTCCGCCACTTATTGAGAAGCCTCAGCAGAAATGCTGAGGCTTTCTTGCATTTAGGAGTTGAGGCTTTAGGATGGGCTTCGTCCTATAGAACGCTTTGCTTTTAGGAAACTGGATATCTAGAGTCGTATCTTCAATCGCAGAATGGTTGACAAGCTCACCTCTCCCCTCAAAATTCTCTAGCTCTCTAGCTCTCTAGCTCTCTAGCTCTCTAGCTCTCTAGCTCTCTAGCTCTCTAGCTCTCTAGCTCTCTAGCTCTCTAGCTCTCTAGCTCTCTAGCTCTCTAGCTCTCTAGCTCTCTAGCTCTCTAGCTCTCTAGCTCTCTAGCTCTCTAGCTCTCTAGCTCTCTA
>NZ_QRHC01000043.1 GCF_003415655.1 Vibrio maerlii | reverse complement strand
AATACGTCCTTCATCGCCTCTGACTGCCAAGGCATCCACCGTGTACGCTTAGTCACTTAACCATACAACCCCAAGAGGTCTTCATGTATGGCAAACAACCAAGGTTTTGTCTCTCATTATTGAATGAGCGAGAGACATTCGATTTTGCCGGACTCAAATATTAAACATCACAGTAAACTGTGGTGTTTCCAAGAACACTTGAATGTGTGTTGGTACCTACATCTCTAAGAGATATAGGATTTGAGAACTTTTAATTGAATAACAACGCATATCTAAAGATATGGGGATTGTTGTTATTCGTCAGCTTTCCAAATTGTTAAAGAGCTAGTTTCTTCTTAAATGAAGTAACCATTTTTAAATATTCTTTATGAGAACAAAAACACTTAAAGATGGTGGAGCTAATCGGGATCGAACCGATGACCTCTTCGCTGCCAGCGAAGCGCTCTCCCAGCTGAGCTATAGCCCCAACTGAAAGTTTCCTTGCTCTAACATTTTTAAACCATACCAATCTGTGTGAACACTCATCGCAATAATCTTTCGTATAAGGAGGTGATCCAGCCCCAGGTTCCCCTAGGGCTACCTTGTTACGACTTCACCCCAGTCATGAACCACAAAGTGGTGAGCGTCCTCCCGAAGGTTAAACTACCCACTTCTTTTGCAGCCCACTCCCATGGTGTGACGGGCGGTGTGTACAAGGCCCGGGAACGTATTCACCGTGGCATTCTGATCCACGATTACTAGCGATTCCGACTTCATGGAGTC
>NZ_QRHC01000042.1 GCF_003415655.1 Vibrio maerlii | reverse complement strand
AATACGTCCTTCATCGCCTCTGACTGCCAAGGCATCCACCGTGTACGCTTAGTCACTTAACCATACAACCCCAAGAGGTCTTCATGTATGGCAAACAACCAAGGTTTTGTCTCTCATTATTGAATGAGCGAGAGACATTCGATTTTGCCGGACTCAAATATTAAACATCACAGTAAACTGTGGTGTTTCCAAGAACACTTGAATGTGTGTTGGTACCTACATCTCTAAGAGATATAGGATTTGAGAACTTTTAATTGAATAACAACGCATACCCGAAGATATGGGGATTGTTGTTATTCGTCAGCTTTCCAAATTGTTAAAGAGCTAATCACTTCAAAGAAGTAACCATTTTTAAACACACTCACAAGAATGCTTAAAGATGGTATCCCGTAGGGGAGTCGAACCCCTGTTACCGCCGTGAAAGGGCGGTGTCCTAGGCCTCTAGACGAACGGGACACTAAGAGTTGCTCTAACTTTCTAAACCATATCAATCTGTGTGAACACTCATCGCAATAATCTATTCGTATAAGGAGGTGATCCAGCCCCAGGTTCCCCTAGGGCTACCTTGTTACGACTTCACCCCAGTCATGAACCACAAAGTGGTGAGCGTCCTCCCGAAGGTTAAACTACCCACTTCTTTTGCAGCCCACTCCCATGGTGTGACGGGCGGTGTGTACAAGGCCCGGGAACGTATTCACCGTGGCATTCTGATCCACGATTACTAGCGATTCCGACTTCATGGAGTCGAGTTGCAGACTCCAATCCGGACTACGACGCACTTTTTGGGATTC
>NZ_QRHC01000041.1 GCF_003415655.1 Vibrio maerlii | reverse complement strand
GCCTCGCTGCACTATGTATTCATGCAGCGATACTTACTTATGTAAGTGGGTTTCCCCATTCGGAAATCCCAGACTCAAAGACTTTTACTGTCTAATCTGGGCTTATCGCAAGTTAATACGTCCTTCATCGCCTCTGACTGCCAAGGCATCCACCGTGTACGCTTAGTCACTTAACCATACAACCCCAAGAGGTTTCGATTTGCTTTCACTTTTTAAAAGTGAAGACAAAAAGGTGTATGGCAAACAACCAAGGTTTTGTCTCTCATTATTTRAATGAGCGAGAGACATTCGATTTTGCCGGACTCAAATATTAAACATCACAGTAAACTGTGGTGTTTCCAAGAACACTTGAATGTGTGTTGGTACCTAAATCATCTCTTTATGAAAAGACATCATCTAGGATTTGAGAACTTTTAATTGAATAACAACGCATATCCGAAGATATGGGGATTGTTGTTATTCGTCAGCTTTCCAAATTGTTAAAGAGCTAGTTCGTTAAGAACCATTTTTAAAAACACTCAAGAGAATGTGCTTAAAGATGGTGGAGCTAAGCAGGATCGAACTGCTGACCTCCTGCGTGCAAGGCAGGCGCTCTCCCAGCTGAGCTATAGCCCCAACGAAATATCATGTTTACGCCACACCCTTCTGGGAGAAGAGAGTGGTGGGTCTGAGTGGACTTGAACCACCGACCTCCCGCTTATCAGGCGAGCGCTCTAACCAGCTGAGCTACAGACCCAACATGATGTCTCTAAAACTTTTTAAACCATACCAATCTGTGTGAACACTCATCGCAATAATCTTT
>NZ_QRHC01000005.1 GCF_003415655.1 Vibrio maerlii | reverse complement strand
CAATTGCACAAACAGCAGAAGGTGCAATGAACGAGACGACGAACATCCTGCAACGTATGCGTGACCTTTCTCTACAATCGGCGAATGGCTCAAACTCAAAAGCAGAGCGCGTAGCGATTCAAGAAGAAGTAACGGCACTGAACGACGAGCTAAACCGTATTGCGGAAACCACGTCTTTTGGTGGTAACAAACTACTGAACGGCACGTACGGCACTCAATCTTTCCAAATCGGTGCGGACAACGGTGAAGCGGTAATGCTAAGCCTAAACGATATGCGCTCTGACAACACTCAAATGGGTGGTAGCAGCTACGGCGCAACGAATGCGAAAGACGCAAGCTGGGAAGTACAAGCAGGTACAACTGAGATTACCATGGCGTTTAACGACACATTTGGTAATGCACAAAGYATCACTATCAACGCAAAAGAAGGCGATGATATTGAAGAAGTAGCGACTTACATCAACGGTCAACAAGACTTCGTAAAAGCGTCAGTAGACGAAGATGGCAAACTACAGATGTTTGCAGGTAACAACAAAGTTGACGGCGCAGTGACGTTCTCTGGCGCACTAGCGGGTGACCTGACCATGGGYGCTGCTCAAGCAGTGACGGTTGATACTATCGATGTAACGTCAGTAGGTGGTGCACAAGAGTCTGTTGCAATCATCGATACAGCACTTAAATATGTAGATAGTCACCGTGCAGAGCTGGGTGCATTCCAGAACCGCTTTGACCACGCTATCAACAACCTAGACAACATCAACGAGAACGTGAACGCTTCGAAGAGCCGCATTAAAGACACAGACTTCGCTAAGGAAACAACGGCGATGACTAAGTCTCAGATTCTGTCTCAAGCTTCAAGCTCAATCCTAGCTCAAGCGAAGCAAGCACCGAACTCGGCACTAAGCCTACTTGGTTAATCGCTTTAGTTCTCAGGAACGTTTTAATACAAACCCAGCTTCGGCTGGGTTTGTTGTTTTTCCCCTTAGATAACTAGAGCGCTTCACTTTGGAAAACTAGACACCTAGATTTTTTCAATCTGAAGATGAAAAAGAGTTGATGCCCTAACGTCAACCCTCAAAATTAGCTCTCTAGCTCTCTAGCTCTCTAGCTCTCTAGCTCTCTAGCTCTCTAGCTCTCTAGCTCTCTAGCTCTCAACTCTCCAACCACCTTATTTTTCTTCTTCCTATTCATCAGCACAAACAGCGGTGGAACGACATAGAATGAAATCAGGGTTGTGAGCAAGGTACCACCGGCAACTGCGACGGCAAAAGGTGGCCAAAAGCCTCCTCCGCCTAGGATTAATGGTAAGAAGCCGCCAATTGTAGTGATCGTGGTTGAGGTGATATGACGAGTACAGCTCATTACGCCGTGAGTGATGGCTTGTTTGTCACCCGAACAAGCTTGTTCATCACTTTTTAGTTCTGCAAGGATGATAATGGCTGCGTTTATCGCCAACCCGACGACACCGAGTAGGCCGATGATGACGGTGAAGCCAAATGGGTAGCTGAATACCCAAACGGATAGCAACCCGAGGCCAGCGGCTAGAGCGGCAACAAGGAAGATGATTGTGCTGAGGCGGAAAGAGTTAAATGATAAAACGACCACTAAGATCATCAGCGTGACAACCAATGAAAGGTTGCTAAGTAAGTGAGCGACCGACTCATCTCGTTCAGCAGACTCTCCACCAAACTCAACATAGTAGCCATGAGGAAGTGTAGTCAGATAGCTATCAACCCGATTTTTAAACGCATTCAAAGCCGTTTGAGGTAAAACACCTGCAGCCACAAAGCCTTCAATGGTATTCACGCGTTGACCGTCACGTCGAACTATAGCACCGCGTGTCGGGGTGATCTTAAAGTCAGTCATTGCTGCGAGTGGCAAGACTTCAATGCCGTTGCCGGTGTTTACTGATAGAGGGAGCTGGCTAAGATCAGATAACTGCTCTTTTTGTTCTGATGCTATACGCACTCGAACAGGGATCGATTCCACTCCCTCGATAATATTGCCTTGAACCCTACCCATCAGCGTCGCTTCAAGCGTTGAGGCCAGTCCTGATAAGTTCATGCCACCGAGCATGGTGGACTCTTCATTCACATCAAGCCAGATTTTCGGAATGCCTTGTTGAAGTGTACTGCGGGTATGAGTGACATCCGGTGTTTCCGCCATAATCAAACGCAGTTCTTCACCAATTTGGCTGAGTGTGTCTAAGTTATGGCCAACCACACGAATTTCTAACGGCGCGTTGAATGGAGGTCCTTGCTCTAGTTTGCGAACAATTACTTGCGCTTGAGGAATTAAGCGATCGAGTGTTTCTTGGAGCTCTGGAATAAACGCGTTCGCATCAGAGAAGTGCTCCATCTTTACCATCGCTTGGGCGAAGTAAGGGGCACCACGTTGCATGCTAAGCATGTTGTAGTAAAAAGAAGGGAAGTTGGTGCCCACTAACCAATTGATGCTTTCCACCTTAGGGTTGTCTCTAATAATATTTTCAACCTCGAGCGCTGCATCTTGAGTTGCATAAATACTGGCTTGAGGAGGCATGAACAGCTGGATCTCAAACATGTCTCGATCCGATGGAGGGAAAAACTGTTCGGTTAATTGACCGGCGCTCCAGAACCCAAATAACGGGATTGCACAGACCAGTAAAACGGTTTTTTTGGGGTGATGGATAGCAGCCGATATCGTTTTCCGGAACGCACTCGCTAGTGCAGGGGCCTGTAATCCATGTTGATACCATTTCTCTTCTACCTTACTTGATGGCAAGAAGCGTGCAGCAAAGCCAGCGACCAATGTATGCGCGATCAAATAAGAGCCTAATAGTGAGAAAGAGACGGTAATAGCAATAGCACCAACAAACTCGCCTGCTGGTCCTGGCATTAAGAAAATAGGTGCGAATGCGAGTACGGTTGTCAGTGTGGAACCTAATAAAGGTGTCCAAAGGTGTTGAATAGCCGCTAGAGCAGCCTCTACGCGACGCATTCCTTGTCTGCGGTAGTTCTGAATGGTATCCACCATAACGATGGCATTGTCTACCATAATGCCTAAGGCAACGATCAGGCCTGTAACTGACATCTGATTGATTGGTAATCCCGTCGCTTTCATTAGGGCTAGCGTCAGCATGGCAGTCAGTGGTAAAGATAGGGCAACAATGAGCGCTGAATTTACACCGAGTGTCAGCAGTAATACGATCAACACAAGACCGAAGCCAATCAATAGGCTGTTCATCAGCTCAGATAGACGCAATTGTGTGTAACTGTTTTGTTCAAATAAGGTGTCTACGACAATGTTCTGTGGTAACTGTTGCGAAAAGCGTTCAACAAGATTTATCGCCCTTGGTGTCCATTTATCAACTCGAATGTCAGAGTTCATGCGAGCAGCAACAATGATCGCGGGTTCACCATCGACTAAGGCTATTTGTGCAGGGGGTGTCGCCATCGAGCGAGTGGTGGTTGCGATGTCTTCGAGGCGGATCACGTAGCCATCTTGGTCAACCGCAACGGGTACCTGACGAATACGTTCTAATGTATCGAGTGATTTGCTGACTTCCAGAGCAAAGCGATTGTCTTGATTCACTAGCTCGCCAGCAGCATTTTTAGCATCCGCACCACCAATAGCATCAGATAGCGAGAGTGCGTTGCTGCCCAAAGTAGACGCAGCAGCAATGTCGATTTGAACCAATATTTCTTCATCAACCAGACCGTATTCATCTACGAATTCTGTGCCTTTCATCGCTCTAAATTGCTGAGCGAGCTCTTTTGCGTAGCGATTAAGAACGACGAGATTAGGTTCTCCTTGTCCCTGCCATTTTACCGCTGTAATGTAAGTAAATGCGTAAGAGTGGTCGCTATCAAGTGATGGTGTTGAGGTCCCCGAAGGCAGCTTAGCTTGGACATCATTTAACTTGTCTCGGACCCTTGACCAAACAGGCTCTGAATCTGTGATGTAATCGTGAAGTTCGATGTTCACTACCGAAATGCCAGGACGAGAGCTCGATGTGATTAAGTTGATGGTATCAAGAGTTCTAAGCTCAGTTTCGATGACCTCACTGACTAGGGCTTCAACGCGCTCCGGGGTGGCCCCTTGATACGAAGTGATAATTGCCGCGTTTCGGTTGGTTATTATTGGGTCTTCAGCTCTAGGTAAAGATTGAAGGGCCGATAGCCCCGCCACAACTAACAGAGCAGTAAAAAGTGCAAGTGTACGGGAGTTTCTTAACAGCTGCTGTACCTTCATTCTCTACTCCTTGCTGTCACTTTTTACGAGGACAGAGCGAACAGGGTTGTCTACTAAGGTTTTAGCAACGTGTTGTCCTGGTACGACTCGATGTAAGCCAGCGGTGACAACTGGCTCATTGTTATCTATGTTGGTCCAGATAAATGCAGCATTGTTGTCGGCAAAAATCAATTCAACATGATGACGTCGAATTTGGTCATTGTTGTCGACGGTAAAAATATTCCATGTACCTCGAATACCGTCAGTCAAGGATGAAACAGGTACCCAAAAACCATCTTGATTCTTTACGCTTTGATGTTGTAAATACCCAAGTTGTCCTTCGACCCAATGTGTGTCTTCCGGTAGCTGAAAACGTAGCTCTATTGTTCGTGATTGACTACTTATCTGCGCGCCGGATTTAATGAGTTTGGCAGGAATCATAGATTCTCCAACACGTACCTGCCAATGACCTTGATTGATGATCTCTTGAGCAAACTTTGCAGGGACACCAATATGAGCTTGAGGAGCGCTATCGGCAAGTAAGGTTAAGCTTGGCATTGCAACGGTGACGATGTCGCCCATGGATACAAAGCGCTTACTGATCGTCCCGGAAAAGGGCGCTCTCAAGGTTGATTTACTTTGTTGTAATGTGTTTGCCTCTAAAGTGGCACTTAACTGCTGAAGGTTGGCTAGGTAGGCGCTTTTTTGGCTAGTGAGTGAATCGATTTCTGCTTCAGCACTGAATCCTTTGCTTTTTAGAGAGCGCTGGCGTTTGAGGTTTGTTTCGATGAGTTTCAATTGGGCTTTAACTTCAGCTTGTCGCGCCTTCAGTTGATTTTCTTCAGTGACTAACAAACGAGTGTCAAGTTGGATCAGCGGGTCACCTTGGTTGACACTATCACCAATATCAACCCAAATTTTATTTACCTTGCCATTGAGTTCGAAACCTAATTGAGCCTGTTCCTCTGCACGAATGAAACCGACGTACTCACGCTGAGCAGTATAGTGATCAGTTAAGGTTGGAATAAAGACTTCGACACTGGGTTTATGTACTTTGGTAACAGAGCCTTTGGGTTCTTCTTGCTGGCAACCAGATAAGGCCACTACACAGGCAGCACTTATTAATAATGTACGAAGGTTAGATCTTACAAATTCCATCTCTGTATTCCAAATCAAACTAGACAGTCTAGTTTGATTTAAGACTAGAATGTGCTAATAATCAAATTACAGTCAATGAAAGTTTGATGACGATCGTCAAACTGGACTCTCCAGTCTAGTAAGCTCTGGATTCGAACGATTGTTCTCAAAGAATAAAGGTGTATAGATTATGGTGTTATCACCAAGAAGTGCAAAAAAGAGAGAGCAAATTTTGCAAGCCGCTGGGCAGTTGTTTACTCAGCACGGATACGCTACCAGTATGGACAATATCGCTGAGCTTGCTCAGGTTTCAAAACAAACGGTTTATGCGCATTTCAAAACCAAGGATGAGTTGTTTGAAACCTGCGTGATGGATAAATGCGAAACGACCAAAGCGAAGGTGGGCCTGCTTGAGGATACACGAGAGATAGAAAGTGTATTGTTTGACTTTGCTCTTGGATTCCAAAATATGTTGTTGACGGATGAAGCGTTGAATATTCACCGCACAGCGGTAAGTCAGTTAGAGAGTCATCCTGATCTCGCCAAGGCATATTTGAAGGCTGGTCCAGAGAGGACAACACAGATGTTGTTAGACTATCTACAGCATCAACAGAAGCAGGGTATATTAGTTGCCGAACTGAGTATGGAGCATGCTGCAGTTCAGTTTATGTTGATGATCCACGGTAAAGCGGTGTATTGGCACCATCTCGGCACCGATATTAAACAGAGTGTAGAGGAGCAGCGAGCTTATCTAAAGAGCAGTGTCGAACTGTTTTTGAATGGCTATAAGGCCTAAAGATAAAGCTCTCCGTCGCTTATCTTCAGACAACAAAAAACGCAGCCGTTAGGCTGCGCTTTTTGAACTTTTGAAATGCTCTAAGTATGAATTACTTAGTCACTTTCAGTACTGGTGTTTCACCAACAACAACAGAACCAGCAAGCTTGTTCAGCTCTTTGATTTCGTCCATGTTAGAGATAACAACAGGAGTTAGAGTAGACTTTGCTTTCTCTTCTAGAGTCGCTAGGTCGAAAGTGATGATAGTGTCACCAGCTTTAACAGATTGACCTTCTTCAGCAACGCGAGTGAAGCCTTCACCTTTTAGCTCAACTGTGTCGATACCGAAGTGTACGAATAGCTCAACACCGTCGTCAGACTCGATAGAGAATGCGTGGTTAGTTTCGAAGATCTTACCAATTGTGCCGTTTACTGGAGCAACCATTTTGTCGCCAGATGGCTTGATTGCGATACCGTCACCAACGATTTTCTCTGCGAATACTACGTCTGGCACGTCTTCGATGTTAACAATTTCACCAGAAAGAGGTGCGATGATTTCGATTGCGCCAGCATCGTTGCTTTCTGCAGAAAAAGCGCTTTTTAGTTTGTCAAACAGACCCATTGTGTCGTGCTCCTAACGTTTAGTTTTATTCTGTTGGAATTATACTATACCAATCTTAGAAAATAGACGACCCTTTGGTCGCCTATTTCTTTATATATTTCGCGAGATTATTGAGTTTTCTCTGCGATGAACTTTTCTACTACTGCTTGGATTTCTTCAGCAGTTGGTAGAGAAAGCGCTTCTTCAGCCATAGCCTTAACTTCAGCGAAGTTAGAGTTACGGATTACTTTCTTCACTTTAGGGATTGAGATGCCGCTCATTGAGAACTCATCTAGGCCCATACCTAGTAGAAGAAGTGTTGCGCGCTCATCACCAGCAAGCTCACCACACATACCAGTCCACTTGCCTTCAGCGTGTGAAGCGTCAATTACTTGCTTGATCACTGTCAGTACTGCTGGAGATAGTGGGTTGTATAGGTGAGAAATCATCTCGTTACCACGGTCTACTGCTAGCGTGTACTGAGTCAGGTCGTTAGTACCGATAGAGAAGAATGCAACTTCTTTCGCTAGGTGGTGTGCGATAGCTGCTGCAGCTGGAGTTTCAACCATTACACCGATTTCGATGTTTTCGTCGAACGCTAGGCCTTCAGCACGTAGCTCAGCTTTGTACTCTTCGATAGCTTTCTTCAGTTCACGGATTTCTTCAACAGAGATGATCATTGGGAACATGATGCGAAGCTTACCGTGTGCAGATGCACGTAGGATACCACGTAGCTGGTCGCGTAGGATTTCGCGACGGTCTAGACTGATACGTACTGCACGCCAGCCTAGGAACGGGTTCATCTCTTCTGGAAGATCCATGTATGGTAGATCTTTGTCGCCACCGATATCCATAGTACGGATGATCACTGACTCACCGTTCATTGCTTCAGCAACTTCTTTGTAAGCTACGTATTGCTCTTCTTCAGTAGGAAGTGCATCACGGTCCATAAATAGGAATTCAGTACGGTACAGACCAACGCCTTCACCACCGTTACGGATGATGCCGTCACAGTCTTTAACAGTACCGATGTTACCGCAAACTTCTACACGGTGACCGTCTAGTGTCTCAGCGTGTAGATCTTTAAGCTTAGCTAGCTCTTCTTTCTCAGCAACGAATGCAGCTTTAACTGCTTTTGCTTCTTCAAGTTCAGCTTCAGATGGGTTGATAACAATCTTGTTGTTCATCGCATCTAGGATAAGCATGTCGCCGTTCTTCACTTGCTTAGTAATATCGTTAGTACCAACGATAGCTGGAAGCTCTAGTGAACGCGCCATGATAGATGTGTGAGAAGTACGACCGCCGATGTCACATGCAAAACCAAGAACGTAGTCTAGGTTGATTTGTGCAGTCTCTGATGGCGTTAGGTCGTACGCTACTAGGATAACTTCTTCATCGATGTCGCTTAGAGAAACGATGTTGATGCCTAGAGCATTTTTAACAAAACGTGTACCGATATCACGGATATCCGTTGCACGTTCTTTTAGGTATTCGTCGTCTAGAGACTCAAGTGCAGATGCTTGCTCTTCGATAACCGTGTGGATAGCGTTATCAGCATACATCTTGTCGTTCTTGATCAGTGCTAGGATTTCTTCCTCTAGCTCTTCATCTTCAAGAAGCATGATGTGACCTTCAAAGATCGCTTCTTTCTCTTCACCGAATGTTTCAAGTGCTTTTTGCTTTACAACTTCTAGTTGTGCTGCAGATTTGTTGCGAGCGTCAAAGAAACGCTGAACTTCTGCTTCAACTTGGTCTTCAGTGATTGAGTTAGTGTTTAGGACAATTTCATCTTCTTGAAGTAGTAGTGCTTTACCGATAGCAATACCAGGAGATGCTAGGATGCCTGAAATCATAGCCTTACCTTAAATTGGTCAAATAGTAAAAGGGAGAATGTGGACTAGCGCTAACGTATGTTTAGCTTATAAATCGCTCAATTTCCAACAAAGCCATTTTACCTTGCGATAAAATGGCTTTGATATGGAAGCTCGGGATTAGTGTAGTTGATCCATTAGAGCAACTAGGTGGTCTACAGCTTCAGTAGCTTGTGGACCTTCAGCAGAGATAGTTACTACTGTACCTTTAACTAGGCCTAGAGTTTGTAGTTTGAACAGGCTCTTCGCGCTAGCGCTTTTACCGTTAGAAGTCACAGTGATGTCTGCGTCGAATGCTTTAGCTTCTTTAACAAACTGTGCAGCCGGACGAGTGTGAAGACCGTTTTCTGCAGTGATTTCTACTTGCTTCTCGTACATGTGATATACCCCAATTAATTTTTTATTTGTTGGTTTATTAGCCGACTTAGCTTAACCGCTAACGAAAAACTTCGCCAGTGCGAAGACGCTTTTTACGTGTTAGAACTTATGCCGGTTTTAATTTTACCCACTTCATTAAAGTGAAATGAGAAGAATCTAGTCTAATAAGCTTTTATTTTACAGCTTAAAATAAAACAGCCCTGATATTACCAAAGGTTTTCGTGGGATCAACAAAAAAGCCCCAAAAAGGGGCTTTTTTGAATCAAAATTTGATTTGAACCAGTATTACTGTTCGTTCTCTTTTTCGCTAAATAGGCCAGCAAATAGGGCTGTACTTAGGTAACGCTCACCTGAGCTTGGTAGCACTGTAACGATAGTTTTTCCAGCAAATTCAGGAAGTTCAGCCAAACGATTGGCTGCCACAACTGCTGCACCAGATGAGATGCCTGCTAGGATACCTTCTTCTTCCATTAGGCGACGCGCCATTGCGATCGCTTCTTCAGATGTTACAGATTCAACGCGGTCAATCAGCTCCAGATCTAGGTTACCAGGGATGAAACCTGCACCGATACCTTGGATTTTATGTGGTGCCGGTTGAATATCCTCACCCGCAAGTGCTTGGGCAATGACAGGAGACTCTGCTGGCTCTACTGCAACAGAAACGATGTTCTTGCCTTTCTCGCCTTTAATGTAGCGGCTAGTACCTGTGATAGTACCACCTGTACCCACACCTGCTACGAACACATCTACTTCGCCGTCCGTGGCTTCCCAGATTTCTGGACCTGTTGTCTTTTCATGGATCTGTGGGTTAGCAGGGTTGTTGAATTGCTGTAGAAGCAGGTATTTACTTGGGTCGCTAGCAACTATCTCTTCTGCTTTAGCGATTGCCCCCTTCATGCCCTTCGCTGCTTCCGTTAGTTCTAGGTTTGCACCTAGTGCTTTAAGTAGCTTACGGCGCTCAAGGCTCATAGACTCAGGCATGGTAAGTGTTAGTTTGTAACCGCGAGCTGCAGCAACAAATGCTAGAGCGACACCAGTGTTACCACTTGTTGGCTCAACAAGCTCTACACCTGGCTTAAGTGTGCCAGCTTTCTCAGCTTCCCAGATCATGTTCGCACCGATACGACACTTAACGCTAAAGCTTGGGTTACGTGCTTCAACTTTAGCCAGAACATTACCTTTGCTGACTTTGTTAAGACGTACTAGGGGAGTATTACCAATCGTTTGGGAGTTATCTTCGTAGATCTTGCTCATTGTGATGTTCCTTCATTTCCTTGACTAAGTGTCGCGATATTTTGTGTCGTTGCCGTTTTCCATTTAGCTGATTCTTCTTGGAGCCTTGTGAGTGACGACAACGTAATGACTATTCACTGATTTCTTATCCACCTCAAGCCTGCAAAGTTGAGAACTTAGAGGTGAGTAGTGTTATTGAGCAGATTAGGGGAGTGAGGAAAAGTTGAAAAGGATTAAAAAGTTATATGATATGAAGCAAGAGTCGGGCTTTGCCCTCTATGAGCTAGAACGCTTCGCTTCTGGAAAACTAGATATCTAGATTTTAAAACTGAAGATGGAAATAGGGTTGACGCCTACGCGTCAACCCCCAAAATAAGCTCTCTAGCTCTCTAGCTCTCTAGCTCTCTAGCTCTCTAGCTCTCTAGCTCTCTAGCTCTCTAGCTCTCTAGCTCTCTAGCTCTCTAGCTCTCTAGCTCTCTAGCTCTCTAGCTCTCTAGCTCTCTAGCTCTCTAGCACCTAGTTCCTAGAAGTATCGAAAATCTAGGGACTAGGAACTTGTTTTCTAGGTTCTATTTTTGAACTCACCCACCCACATTGCGGTAGCACCGCAGACAGCAACAGGCATTACGATTAAGTTCAGGATTGGGATAGTCGTGAATAGAGCCACTAAACTACCGAAGCTGTAGGCCTTGCCTTGTTTGGCTTTTAACTGAAGGCGCATGTCATCGAAGCTGACTTTGTGGTTATCAAAAGGGTAGTCACAGTATTGGATAGCTAACATCCAAGCGGTGAAGATAAACCATAAAAAAGGCGCGACTGTTTGACCAAGTGCTGGTATCAGTAATAACAAAAACAAACCAATCGCTTTTGGTAGCGTGTAAATAAGCTTGCGCCATTCGCGAGCGAGGATGCGCGGTGTATCTTTAAGAGCGCCCATTAAGCCACTGTCATCGAGTTTTTGCCCCGTGATGTGCGCTTCAACCTTCTCAGCAAGTAATCCGTTGAATGGTGCGGCAATAAAATTAGCTAATGTGCTAAAGAAATAAGAGAAAGTGGCAAGAATCGTCAGAGCCAGCAAAGGCCAAAGAATATAGTAAAGCCAAGAAAGAAACTCGGGTAAACCACCTAACCAGCCATCGATCCAGGTGGTGAGGTTAGAAAAGAGATAAAACAGTGCACCACCGACAAGCAGAATGTTTGCGAGCAGCGGTAATAGAACAAATTGGCGGATGCCTGGTGTCGTAGCTAACGATAAACCGGTAAAGAAATAACCAAACCCGCTTTGTTGTTTATATTTTTGCATTGAAATGTCTTCGTTGAGATTTGTGTCTGCTATTGTAACCAAGTTGATGTGGAAGAAAAGTTGTCACATTAAAGCGTGCAGAACATCACAGTAAATTACTATCAATTTCAATTAAGTGTTTCTATATTGAGGCACTCTTTTGGTACAGTAATAAAATCAACCAGATTTAACCGAACTCGACGACCGTCGAGCAGTTGAGAGCAAAACATGCAGGAATTGCGATTAGTATTGATTATTGTCGGTGGCCTAGCTATCGCCGCACTCTTATTTCATGGATTATGGACCAGTAAAAAAGAGGGGAAAACTAAGTTTGGTGACAAGCCTCTTGGAAAGCTATCAGAACCAGAAGTCGAAGATAACGACTATGCCGATAACGCAGATGATTTTGAAGTGATTCGTAAAGACTCTCCATTTGGTATTGAAGAACCGTTAACAACAACCTCTGATCCTCTGCTTGATTCTGTCGAAACGACTCAACCAGAACCAACAAAACCAGTACCTGTTGAAGCTGAAGAAGAGGTGATTCCATCGTTCTCATCGATTCAAAACGATGATATTGATGAACCATCAGCTCCAGTATTTTCAACAAATGATCCAGAAGAGCCGATCTCTCCAGAGCCAGAAATTATTGCTGAACCAGAGGTAGAGCCCATTATTGCTGCGCCCGTTACTGAAGAGCCACAAGCAGAAGACGAGCTAGAAGTCATTGTGCTCAATGTTCATGCGGCAGGTGACGGTGAGTTTGTTGGAACTGAGCTGTTCGATAGTATGCAGCAAAATGGTCTATTGTACGGTGAAATGGACATTTTCCACCGTCATGCCGATCTTTCAGGTACCGGGAAAGTTCTCTTTAGTGTTGCAAACATGATGCAACCAGGCACTCTCGCACATGGTGACCCAGCCGAATTTACCACCAAAGGCATCTCATTCTTTATGACGTTGCCTTGCTTTGGTGATGCTGAGCAAAACTTCAAGCTAATGCTTCGTACGGCGCAGCAAATTGCTGATGATTTAGGTGGGCATGTGTTGGATGACCAACGTAATTTGATGACGCCAAATCGTCAGGATGCATACCGCAAGCAAGTTCAAGATTTCAAAGCAAAAAAAGCCAGCTAAACTTAAACCACTCGATTAATGAATAAGGCACTGTTTACAGTGCCTTATTGCTATTCCATCTATTGTAAGAAGAATAAACGATGACATCTTCAATTCAATCTAAGCTCGAAAGCCTTCGAGATTCACTTCATTACCACGCTGTTCGTTATTACGTTGAAGACAGTCCTGAAATTCCGGATGCGGAATATGACCGCATGATGCGTGAACTACTTGATCTAGAGTCTGATCACCCAGAACTAGTGACAACCGATTCTCCAAGCCAACGTGTTGGTGGCGCACCACTATCCAATTTTGAACAAGTGACACATGAGATCCCGATGCTATCGTTGGACAATGCTTTCAGCGATGAAGAGCTTGAAGGTTTTCAACGTCGAATGAATGAGCGTTTAATCGGTGAGAAGGTTGAGCAGTTCTGTTGTGAACCTAAACTTGATGGTCTAGCGGTAAGCTTACTTTACGTTGATGGTGTTTTGGTGCAAGCGGCAACTCGTGGTGATGGTGCAACGGGAGAGAATATCACTGACAATGTTAAAACTATTACGGCAATCCCGCTAAAACTTCAGGGTCAAGGCTGGCCTAGTCGTGTAGAAGTTCGCGGTGAAGTGTTCATGCCTAAAGCGGGTTTCGATAAGTTGAATGAACAAGCCGCAAAGAAGGGCGAAAAAGTCTTCGTTAACCCACGTAATGCAGCAGCAGGTAGCCTGCGTCAACTTGATTCGCGCATTACAGCAACAAGACCATTAAGCTTCTACGCATACAGCGTGGGCGTCGTTGAGGGTGCAACCTTATCTGGAAGTCATTATGAACGTTTTCTGCAGCTGAAAGGTTGGGGCTTACCAATGTGCCCTCAGACTAAACGAGTTTCAACTCTTGATGAGGTTAAAGCTTACTACCAAGACATTCTCAGCGCTCGTGATGACCTCGCTTATGAGATTGATGGAGTAGTGATTAAGGTCGATGCCATACTTCAACAAGAAGAGTTGGGGTTTGTTGCTCGTGCACCTCGTTGGGCGATTGCTTATAAGTTTCCTGCCCAAGAAGAGATTACAACGCTCAACGATGTAGAGTTTCAAGTAGGTCGAACGGGTGCAATTACGCCTGTTGCCAAGCTTGAGCCTGTGTTCGTGGGGGGAGTGACGGTAAGCAACGCGACTCTGCATAACGCAGATGAAATTGAGCGTCTTGGTGTCATGGTTGGTGATAGTGTGATTATCCGCCGTGCCGGTGATGTTATCCCACAAATTGTTGCTGTTGTGGTTGACCGTCGTCCAGAGAGTGCGCGAGAGATTATTTATCCGATGCAATGCCCTGTATGTGAATCTGGTGTAGAGCGCATTGAGGGTGAAGCTGTAACACGCTGTACAGGCGGGTTGGTTTGTTCAGCACAAAGAAAAGAGGCATTGAAGCACTTTGTATCTCGTAAAGCGTTAGATGTTGATGGTCTTGGTGTAAAAGTGATTGAGCAACTTGTAGAGCGGGAAATGGTAGAAACGCCTGCTGATCTCTTTAAGTTGTCTGCCGGTGTTCTGACTGTCCTTGATCGTATGGGGCCAAAGTCGGCACAGAATGTGGTCGATGCGCTGGTTAAGTCAAAACTAACGACATTACCTCGATTCCTATACTCTCTTGGCATTCGTGAAGTGGGCGAAGCGACAGCGCTTAATCTCGCGACGCACTTCAAGACGCTTGACGCAATAAAAGTCGCGACTCATGAGCAGTTGATTGAAGTTTCTGATGTTGGGGATGTTGTCGCCGAACACATTGTGAGCTTCTTCAAACAAGAAAGGAATCAGGCAGTTGTTGAAGACCTGATTTCTCAAGGTATCGTTTGGGATGAGATTGAAGAACTTGATGCTGACGTACCACAGCCACTTGCTGGTAAAACTGTGGTTCTAACCGGTAGCCTGAGCCAATTGACCCGCTCTGACGCAAAGGCTTTACTTCAATCGCTAGGTGCAAAAGTGACCGGTAGTGTCTCCAAAAAGACGGATATCTTATTTGCTGGTGAAGCTGCTGGTTCTAAATTGACCAAAGCTCAAGAGCTTGGGATTGAAATTAAGACAGAACAAGACTTAATTGAACTGTCAAAATAGCGGGCCTAGTCGCTAAATTTAACACTATCTTCAGCCAACAGTGCCCACTGTTGGCTTTTTTTATGCCTGAATTTAACAGCCATATGCTTGAAAGCACTTGCTACATCTTTTGATATTTCTTGATGTTTTTTTTGTTTTGGAAATTTTCGACGCACTTCTAACTATTTAAAACTCGAGTCTATATAAGGTAATGATTAATAAAGGTTCATTATTTTATGGGGAACCGTTTTGCTTAAATTATGAGCAAGTTCGGTGTTTTGTGAAAATTTTGTTACAGATCTAATTTTATTAGAAGAAAATTAAGTTCTATTTGATGTTTCGCATCGCGAAGTTAGTCTTTGGTACATGGATACACACTGTGTATGCAGGAAATATAGGGCTCGATATGTAGGAGTGCATTGAAGAGCTTTAACAAATAGGAACGGTTTTTTTATTCTCGGCGGCCAACTAAGGATAAAAAAATATAAAAACAGCTATATCCATTTTTAGGAGTATTTTCCATGGAAAAAATGTTTAAACGCACTCTAGTCGGTGCAGCAGTGGCGACAGCAGCTTTAGCAGGCTCAGTTCAAGCAAAACCAGCAACAGAATCGGTTGATCTTTATGGTCAAGTCGCCTTAGCTGTTTGGCAATTTGGCGAAGATAAAATTGGCGGTGGCGATGCACCTCTTAAGTTAGAAAATGAATCTCGTTTTGGTCTTCGCGGCTCTAAAGACCTGGCTCGCGGACCTTTGCTTATTTGGCAAATGGAAGGTGGTAACGTTGGTGATGACGGCGGTAATAGTGGGCTAGGTGTGCGTGACACCTTTGTTGGCTTTGAATTTGAAGATGCGGGTAAAATTCGTATCGGACGTATGCTGACACCGCTTTATCAAATTGTAGACTGGCCATACTCAGGGCAACGTGCTGGCGCGATCTTTGACTGGGGAGGGGATGTTATCGGTGGAGCTCGCTATGACCGTCAATCCAACATGGTCCGTTATGACTCAGCAAACCTTGGTGGCTTTACGTTCAACCTAGCAGCTGGTCGTGGTACCGAGTCAGATAAGGACTCAAACTTCTACGGCGCGGGTGCGCATTTCACAACGGGTGGTTTAACCATACATGGTGGTGTCGAAGTTGGTGAAGGTCGCAGTGTGAGTGACTTTGATACGGCATACAACAACTGGTTGAATCAGAATCCTGGTTCTTCTATTACCGACGATCTAACCGGTATTTCAGCTAAATCTGATACTTTTGCTGCGATCTTGGGCTTCGAGTACTACATCAACGATTTCGGCGTATATGCGGCCTACAAGATGGAAGAAGCCGAATATGAAGACATTTCTATTGCAGACTCGAATGAAGATCTGTCTGAGTTGAATGGCACTGAGATCTCGCAAGACAGTTATTCAATAGGTTTGGTTTATAGCGGTGTTGAAAACTGGAACTTCAAATTAAACTACGCAGCTAACCTAGAAGCAGATTTAAACAGTACTGAGGTCAAAGGCACAGAGGACTACATCGTATCTGCTCAAGCAATGTACTTCCTAGATGATTCTGCACTAACATACTTCCGTCCATACATGATCTCTAAAGACGATTCAGATTCTGAGTTCGGTTGGGGACTAGGCGTAGAATACTACTTCTAAGTTAACTAGCTATCAGACAGCCTTTTCTGCCAGTTGCGGTATTCGCAACTGGCTTTTTTCGATCTATGTACGAGTGGTAAGTTTGTGTTGGAGGTCACGCAGTTTGACTGGAGCTTGTTGGAAAGCAGAGGTGATACTGGCTTTTTGTTGCAGCATAGGTAAATAACGGAAACGAAAAAAGCAGCGCTTGGCTGCTTTTTGTGTCTATTTAACTCGTTAACTTGGAATTATTCCATATTGCTGATGGCCCAAGTGAGAAACTTTTTCTTTTCCTCTATTGATACGCTTTCATATGCACTTTTCAATACCTCGTAGTTAGAGCCTTCGAGTATAGGCATATCAACCTTAACAGCTTCGTGGGCGAAGTGTTTTAAGCTAGCAGGTTCCATGCTTTTGTTATACTTCTCAACTTCTTGCACCATGTCCGGCATGAGCTTAAAGCCAAGACCGAGTTGGTCTTTCTTAACGCCTTCTAAATCCTCACCCTGATACTTCAACTGGAAACTAGGGTTGTTATTAAATGCCATCCCTTCATCTAGCGTTTTGATATTTGGTACTTCCAGTTTGAGTTGTTTGTCTGATTCATTGAATGTAGCGACAAGAGGTTCCGATTTAAACTTCGTTTTATCAGCTCCGCTTTCAAAGACTATTTTCGATATGCGAAATACGACTTGGTTTACACCGTCCCTCAGAATTAAATTGTCTTTGTAATCAAACCCTAAACTAGAATAACCAGCATCTTCTTGGTTCACCGTAAGTAACTGAACTCCTTTTGGAATATCAATGGTTACTTCTGCTGTAGCTAAGGTAGGCACAAGCGCTAGAGCTGCGATAATACTTTTTTTAAACATTGAATCATATCCCTGACGATCGAGCTGGGTTAAGATTGGTTAGTCACTCGATTTGTTAGGGAAAGTTTAGTTATTTTTTAGAGCGAATAAAAGAAATTGAAGCCAACAATGAGATCAAGGACTGAATATAAATAGGTTATGAGTTGAGCAAGGCCAACGCTAAACAACGACCTTGCGAATGTCACAGTTGAGTTTCTCAGGGCTAGGTATTACCCCTAGTGTTTAATCTCGCCACCACGCTGCTTACACGCTTCGACAGGGATAAACTTCATGTCACCATTTGGTAATTTGCAATCTACGTGAGGCCCCCCAGCAGAACTGCCGGAATACGCTGATACACTTAGACTGAACATTGCTGAAAAAACAAATGTCATTAAAGTTCTCATAATAAATCCTCTTTAACTTACTCTTTAAAAAGCACTTGTTGAAAGTGCTTTGTTAAGTATGGTTCTGTGGCGGAAAAGATCAAAAATATTTTAATGATTCAAATATTTTTTACTGCTTATTTAGGGTGTAAAATATTTCGCTAAGTTATTGAATGTTAGCTGGCTGATTGACTGTTAGTGTTAGATAACTTCTTATAGCACCACGTTTTGTTTGCGTAGATTATTAACATGACTTGTGTGTATCAGCTTGTTGGTTATAGAATTTATTAAGATTGTTTACTCGAATCCGCTATGAATATCAGCCAAGTTGCTAAACTGACGCAATTGTCAGCCAAATCTATCCGACTCTACGAGTCCAAGTCCTTAATCTCACCACCAATTCGTGGCGAAAATGGCTACCGTCAGTATGGTCAGAAGCATATTGATGAGCTGTTGGTGATTGCTCGCGCCAGAAGAGTTGGCTTCACCCTCGAAGAATGCGGCTCATTGGTCGGCTTATCAAATGATGCACACAGAACCAGTGAAGCGGTGAAACATAAGGCACAGACTAAGCTAGATGAAGTGAACGCGAAAATTGCTGAGCTTAATGAGATGAAAGCGCAATTAGAGGAATGGGTAGCGAAATGCCCGGGCGACCAAGGTAGTGAATGCCCGATTATTGATGATTTAAAAGGTTGCGGAAAATCGGCAGGTTAAGAAATTAATTAACCTGCCAATAGCTATGATGTGTCGTTACTTCTCTACGGGTTTAACGTGCAGAACAATCCCTTTCACATCGACGACTTCAACCATCGTTTTAGCAGGAATAGTTTCTTCCGTGTAAGCAGACCAAGTGGTATCACCAAGTTTGACTCGGAACGTACCTTCGTCAGTTTCTTGCTCTATTTTGACCCGTTGACCAATAAGCTGCTTATGCTTCTGATTTAGCTCCCTTTGGTCGTCAGATTGTTTATCCGTGCTTAATTGCTTTCGCCACCAGAGCCAGGTTGTTACTAGAGAAAAAACCGCAAAGCTTATCCATTGAAGCTGCCAACTCATCGGTATGAATGTGAGCAATATACCGACAATTAAACCTGACAATCCAAGCCAAAGGAAATAACCAGCAGTTCCTAAAAGCTCAACGAGTAGCAAGGCTAAGCCAAAGGCTAACCAATGCCAAAAGTTCATTTGTTCGAGAAGAGTTATAATCATAGTTAATTTATTGCTTGGTAGCGGTACTATTAGGTTTTGAGTTTTGGAACATTTCTGCAATACCAGCCACAGACCCCATCAATCCTGTTGCTTCTAAAGGAAGCATGATGATTTTACCGTTTTCAGCTTGTCCGATCGATTTCAAAGCATCGGTATAGCCCTGAGCAATAAAGTAATTGACGGCTTGCATGTCACCTTGAGCAATTGCTTGGGATACCATATCTGTTGCCTTTGCTTCGGCCTCTGCGGCACGCTCACGAGCTTCAGCTTGCAGGATTGCAGCTTGTTTCTCACCTTCTGCTTTCAAAATTTCGGATTGCTTGTGACCCTCAGCTTTTAGTATCTCCGCTTGACGAACGCCTTCTGCCTCGAGGATATCAGCACGCTTATTCCGTTCAGCCTTCATTTGTGCGTTCATCGCGGCTGTTAGGTCTGCTGGTGGTTGAACATCTTTGATCTCGATACGAGTGACTTTTACACCCCAAGGGTTCGTTGCGTCATCGACAATCGTTAATAGCTTGGTGTTAATCATGTCACGCTGGCTAAGCATCTCATCAAGCTCCATGGACCCCAAAACAGTACGAATATTGGTGAGCGTAAGGTTACGAATCGCATGCTCTAAGTCGTTAACTTCATAGGCAGCCTTAGCTGCGTCAATCACTTGGACGAAACAGACCGCATCAATGACGACATTTGCGTTGTCTTTTGAGATAACTTCTTGCGCAGGAATGTCTAAAACGCGCTCCATCATATTGATTCGATTACCGATTCGGTCGATGAAAGGAATGATTAAGTTGAGCCCTGGCTTGAGTGTGTGGGTGAATCGCCCGAATCGTTCAACCGTCCAGTTATTACCCTGAGGGACCGTCTTGACTCCAGCAGCAATAAACATGATTGCGATGATAACAAAGACACCAACAGTAACTAAAATATCAATAGGCATGACTCATTCCTTTTAAACCTTTCTGATGTTTTAGTGTTGCTTGAAATTTGTTCGACTGCAAATGTTAGACAAAAAATAAGTGAGTAAGGTCGAAACTTACTCACGTATTTTCAGCTGGTTACAGGATTGTTGTCGAAAAAATCAACGCTCTAGTAGAGTAATGAATACAGCTGGCGACGATACTTACCCGTAAATGGGTTGGTTTGACCAAGGGCACTCAAAATGTCCATGAAGGTTTTTTTCATGTCGCCGTCACAAGCATTGAGGTCTTTAACTAGAAATGACCATGCGAGCTCTAATGCTTCATCGTTACGATTCACTTGATGGTACTGCAGGGCGAGTTCCATCGCGAGTTGAGCATTCGATGAGTCTTTAGCTAGAGCCTCTTCTAGTGCTTTAAGCTCTGGGCTGTCTGCAGCTTGTTTGTGCAGCTCCAGTTTAGCAACCAGGTTTTTATAATCTTGTTGCTGAAACTGCAGAGGCATAGTGGCCAGTAAGGGTTCTGCGAGGTCAAACTGCTGAGTCTCGATGTAGCATTGAGCGAGGATCAGTTTCACTTCACCTTTATCTAAATACTCTTCTGGTAGAGTCGCTATTGCGGCTATCGCTTGTTGATATTCTCCTTGTTGACAAAGATCTATCGCTTGCTTAAGTACTAGCTCATCTTGACTCGGTAGGTGTTTGCCGAGCATAGCTGCAACGGCCTCAATGGTTTGAGGTCCACCCATACCGTCAACGGCTTGTCCATTCACGAATAAAGCGATGGTTGGAAGAGTCTGAACACCAAACTGTGCAGCAAGGCCTTGTTGCTGTTCGCAATTAAGGAGTGCAAGTGTGAAAGCACCTTTGTATTGCTGAGCCAATCCTTGAAGCGCGGGAATGATTTCGCTGCTCTCTTGACTCATTGAAGCCCAAAAGTGAACCAATACTGGTGTTTGCATTGACCCCTCTAGGGTTTGCTGAAAATTCTGTTCGTTGAGTTCAACAATATATGGTGACTGCATTTCACTATGCCTTTCGTTGTTTTGTTATCTGATACTTTGGGTCAATCGGTAAAAATATCAAGATCTTGAAGCGCAAAAACCAACAAAGCCACTATGCAAGAAGCGATAGTGGCTTTGTTGGTATTCATTTTTGCAGCAAGCGAAGGTGCTAAAATGTCAATAACACGACAAGCGCTACACCCACACCCACCCAATTTAGTTGGTTTAAGGACATGTGTACACCGAATGATACGCTAGAAAGTCAATTAAACAGATCCGTTTAATTGATCGAAAGATCGTTTCGATGGTGGGAGTATTACTAAGTTATGTTACGACCTTATGACAATCTCAACATTTATTCATACTTGAGATGGGATTCTTATCATTTCAGATAGTTTGCAAGTGGTATCAAGCCGCTTTCTGCAGGATTCGATCTAGTACACGGGCAGGAAGCAATCGCTTTAACACTGAAAATACCTTGGTTGGTGTCGTTATTCGGTAACGTAACTTGGGCTTGGTAGACTCCAATGCATCGACAAGGGGATCAACACAAGAGGAAGCAGGGAGTACAAACTGATTGTTTGAGCTCTCTTTCACTAGGCGCTCTTCTTGTAATTCATAAGCTGCTTTGTGGGCACTGTGTTCGACGCTTATCCATTGTTTAAACTTGGCTAAGGCATTGGCTCTGAATTGTGTTTCTATAGGTCCTGGTTCAATAAGAGATACTTGAATATTAGTATCAGCAAGCTCTAATCGTAGTGTGTCCGTCCAACCCTCGAGCGCAAACTTAGAGGCATTGTATGCCCCTCGATATTTCATGGCAGCAAAGCCGAGGACGGAGCTGTTTTGAATAATACGAGCTTCAGGTTGAGCCCGAAGGATAGGCAGTAGCTGTCGCAATAGTTCATGCCAACCGAAAAAATTGGTTTCAAACTGTTCTCTTAGAGCTTGAGTTGGGAGATCTTCCAGTGCGCCGGGTTGACCATAGGCGCCATTGTTAAATACCGCGTAGAGCTTTCCCTCTGTCATGCTAATGACCTGCTTTACAGCACTATCGATACTGGTTTGAGAGTTTAGGTCGAGCTGAATAGTGGTCAAACCCTCTCTTTGCAGTCTCTCAACATCTTCAATTGAACGGCAAGATGCTATTACGTCGTAACCTCTATCTTTTAACGCATGTGCACACGTGTAGCCAATTCCTGTAGAACATCCTGTAATCAATATTGAACGCATACTTGTCCCTAAATTATGGTGTAAGCATGTGAAATTATCGGCTATCTAGTTATTTTGCAATAGGTTCTTCAAGGCTGGTTCGAGGTGAGAGAAGTTAAAATTAAACCCAAGTTCTGTGAGGCGTTTCGGTTTTGCACGCACGCTATCAAATAACAAACAAGCAGACTCACCCATCAATGTTGAAAGCACCCATTTTGGGGTGAAAAGCACATGTGGTCTTCTTAATACCCTAGCTAAGGTCTGACTAAACACTTTATTCGTCACAGCATGAGGAGCGCAGAAATTATAGACGCCTTGGGCATGTTCTTGTTCACTGAGGTGCGATATCCCACGAGTCATATCGTTGAGGTGGATCCAAGGCATATATTGCTCACCACTACCTATAGCCCCTCCAAGCCCAAGACGATAGGGAGGCAGCATTTTCTTTAATGCGCCTCCATGAGGAGCCAAAACGATCCCTGTTCTCAGGATACAAACTCGAGTTTGATCAGACTGGGCCGACAAAGCGATCTTTTCCCATTCACTGCAAACAAAGTGTGGAAAGTTCTCTTGATGCACGTGCAAGGACTCATCGAAAGGGTGATGTTGTTGATCGCCATAGAAGCCCACCGCTGATCCACTTATAAAGGTTTTAGGGGGTGTGGTGCTGGCATGAATGAGCTCGACGATCTGTTGCGTGAGCTTCCAGCGACTGTCGCAAATTCTCTTTTTCTGTTTCTTGCTCCAGCGCTTGTCAGCAATGGGTTCACCAGCGAGGTTAATGACTAAATCAAAATCATTGAGATTTGAAAGCTCATCGAGTGATGTGATAAAAGTGAGGTTATCACCAGGCACATGATGAAGCGTTTGTTGAGCTTGTGAAGGTGATCGAGTCAGGAGGACGATGTCGTGTGTTCGATAATGTTTAACCAGTTCGCGACCAATAAATCCTGTACCGCCAGTAAGTAATACCTTCATGCCTCATCCTTGTGCTGTTTATTAACTATGATTATAGACGAGTTGATAGTGATTAGATCAGCTCATAAAACACGCACTTGTCACATATTGTTACACGACATTCTGTCACACTATATGCATAACGATGACAGAAGGAGATGCGATGCCTGCAATATTGGCACTATTTCGTGCCATGCTGAATAGCTTGAGAGATCTCCTGCCTATTATTGTCGTTATAGGTTGTTTTCAGCTGTTTGTCCTTCAAGAACCCCTTCCTAATTTTCTCTCAATCATCGCAGGCTTGATACTGGTTGTCCTTGGTTTAACGCTATTTATTTTTGGGCTAGAGATGGGACTCTTTCCTATTGGTGAAAGCATGGCACAAGCCTTTGCTCGTAAGGGAAGCGTATTCTGGTTACTCGTTTTTGCATTTTGTCTCGGTTTTGGCACAACAATAGCGGAGCCTGCATTGACCGCTGTGGCAGCCGAAGCGGCTGAAGTTGCCGCGGAAGGGGGATTGATTCCCGGATCTGAAGAATCGTTGCTCGAGTATTCCACGGGTCTGAGGATAACCGTTGCTCTCTCTGTTGGGTTAGCTATCGTTCTTGGTGTTATCCGCATCCTTAAAGGCTGGCCAATTCATATCATGATTATAGGTGGCTATTTAGGCGTAGTGGTTCTCACTGTATTTGCTCCTGAGAGTATTATCGGTATCGCTTACGACTCTGGTGGGGTGACCACTTCCACGATTACCGTTCCACTCGTAACTGCACTGGGCGTTGGGCTTGCATCATCAATCAAAGGCCGCAACCCAATGATTGATGGCTTTGGTCTCATCGCTTTCGCCTCTCTATTGCCAATGATGTTCGTCATGATCTACGGGATGGTGATGGTATGAGTGGCTTTGACTATTTTGCGACAACGCTGCTGTCAACGATACGTGATGTCTTTCCTATTGTCGTCATCATCTTCGGCTTTCAGACCGCAATTCTACGTAAATCTATTAGTAATCTCAGACGCGTTATCCTTGGCTTTGTTTATGTCATTTTAGGTTTGTCTCTGTTCTTGATGGGGTTGGAAATGGCGCTGTTTCCTCTAGGGGAAACCATGGCAAAACAACTCACCGCACCAGCTTTTCTCGCCGAGATGAAGCTGGGACTAGAAACCAGTTTGAGTTGGGAGGATTACTATTGGGTTTATATCTTTGCATTTGCCATCGGGTTCAGTACCACCATTGCAGAGCCTTCGTTAATTGCAGTCGCGATGAAGGCCAATCAAGTGTCCGGTGGCAGTATCAGTACTAATGGGCTGCGAATTGCCGTTGCGCTTGGTGTGGCGGTGGGTATTGCTTTGGGTAGTTATCGCATCGTGGTGGGTGACCCGATCCATTACTACATCATTGCTGGTTATATCGTGGTAGTGACTCAAACCTACTATGCACCTAAGATGATTGTCCCACTTGCTTATGATTCTGGTGGCGTGACGACATCTACAGTGACGGTGCCGTTAGTCACAGCTCTTGGACTAGGGCTTGCGTCTACGGTACCGGGAAGAAATCCAATGATTGATGGCTTTGGCTTAATCGCTTTTGCCAGTCTGTTTCCAATTATCTCTGTTATGGGCTACGCACAAATCACGCAGTGGCTAAATAAGGAAGAACAATCCTCAAAGGAGGGGCGTAATGCGCTTTAAATTATTAATTGCATTTGTAGAAGACAGTAAGACAGACAAGGTGCTTGATGCTGCGCGCAATGCGGGAGCGACCGGCGCAACGGTTATCAATAATGCTCGAGGAGAAGGGTTGAATCAAAAACGTACTTTTTTTGGTCTGACGCTCGAAGTGCAAAAAGATATGCTGTTGTTTGTGGTCGAGGAACACTTATCTCGTCATATTTTAGAAACGATAAATGAAGTCGGCGAGTTTGAGGAAGAGTCAGGGCAGGGGATCGCCATTCAGATAGACATTGAAGACGCGGTCGGCGTTGCACATCAAGTAGAAACACTAACCAAAGTGGTCGAGGATGAGTTATGAGTCAAGTTCCGGCAAAAAGAGTTCGTGAGGTGATGGCAAGCACCTATGTAGTAGTTGATGGCTTGACTACCGTTCATGAGGGGATAGTCTTAGCGCGTAAACATCAGGTCAAAGCGTTGATTGTGAATAAGCGTCACGATGACGATGAATACGGGATCGTATTAATGAACGACATTGCTAAAAAAGTATTGGCTCAAAATCGTTCAACACGACGTACTAACATCTATGAGGTGATGACCAAGCCTGCATTATCGGTTTCTCCTGATATGAACGTTAAGTACTGTGCTCGATTGTTTGAGCGCTTTGGCATAAGTAGAGCCCCAGTTCTTGAGAATGGTGCGGTGATTGGCATGGTGAGCTATAACAACATCGTTATCAATGGCATGGCAGTGGACGATTAACCCCGTTAGAATAGGGGGAATTAGATAAGTTTGGATTTTACGATGAAACTATTTTTTGCCTCAGATCTTCACGGCAGTGAACCATGCACTAAAGCCATGCTACAGGAGTTTGAAGCCTCCCAAGCAGAACACTTGATTCTGCTTGGTGACATTCTGAATCATGGTCCACGTAATCCGGTGCCAGAAGGCTATAATCCCCCTGTTGTGGCTGAATTGTTGAATGCATACGCGAGTAAAATAATTGCCGTACGTGGTAACTGTGACAGCGAAGTTGATCAGATGCTTTTAAGTTTCCCGATGATGATGGATTACAGTTGGGTATTGTTGCCAAACGGTCAGAGACTCTTTCTTACTCATGGGCACCTATACAACACAGACAAGCGTCCCCCATTGAATAAGGGCGATATCGTTGCACATGGTCATACTCATATCCCTCAAGCTGAATGGGTTGGCGAGCAGATTATTTTTAATCCTAGTTCTGTGACCTTTCCACGTAATGATCACCCTGCAAGCTACGGCTTGTTTGACAACAATACATTGATGGTGAAAACCTTTGATGGTGCGCTGCTTGCGCAGTGTGAACTGTAAAGCTTAATTTTAAGGTAAAAGGGTCGCTGCGCCCATGGGTAGCAGGACGCTTTTGCTACAGGTAACGGCATAGGTTGACAGGGCTACTCTTACGGGGTCCTATAACCTATAACCTATAACCTATAACCTATAACCTATAACCTTTCACCCCAACTCACAATCTCTTGGTCTCATTTGGAACTCTTCAATGGACCCTATCTCCTGACCTAAACTCAGCGGACACGAGTTATCGTGAGCATTACCTTTAGAATGCATCACTAAGCGATTCGATGTGCGTGGTTTAAGCTCGTTGATAACAAATCGAATCATCTCACTACGATTCAACGATTCAAGCTCTGCTAAAACCTGCTCTCGGTGGTCGAAAGATTCATCTTTATTGCCGATCGCGACCCAAAGACGCTGACCACGACCCCTTAGCGTTGTATCAGGTGTGAGTATTTGGTTTACCAAACCTTGTTTACTGCTTTGCCAGCGCTCTTCGCTCAACTCTAACAACACCATATAGAAGGCATTTAAGAACTCATCGATCGATGAAATTAAGTCTATTGGCGCAGCGTTGGGTGATTGAACATAAAACACAATCCCGGGGTGGCGATTGAGAGGCATGTTGCCAGTACCCACCATGTAACCTAACTGCTGCTTGGTTCGGATCTCGTGGAAGAAAGCGGCAGACATAAGGTGGTTTGCGAGCAGGTAAAGTGCCGTCGCTTTCGGTGATACCGCTTCACTTTGGTAATAAACCACAATTGCTGAGTCATCTTGATCACAATGTACACTGCGTTGGAAGGTGCCACTATCACCCAGCATAACCAATGGGCGAAGTGCCTCTTCGTACTTCTGATTTTGAACACGTAGCGCATCTTTTAGCACTTCAGCCATATCGTGTGCTTTTTTCTCTGGCCAATCGCCGTAGACAAAGGTATCGATATGGATCTCTGCCAGAATAGATTCAACAAACGCGGGTAGCTCATCAACTTCAATAGACTCTAGCGCTTCAATCAATGTTGGGTATGGAGGATTGTTGGGCTGCAATATTCCAGACATGGCATTGAAAAGCTGCGAAATTGGACGATCTTGCGCTGCGTTGCGCCAACTTCGTAGAAGTTGTTGTTTGATGAGTTCAAAGCGTTCTGGTTTGAAGTCTCGATCTGCAAAGCGTTTAAGAATAATTTCTAGCAGCTGTGGAATTTTTTGACTAAATCCAGAAAGCGATAGAGTCACACCACCTTGATGAGCGTAAAGGTTATAGCCCATACCAGCAATTTCAGCCTGATACGTTTGAGACGCAAGTGAGTCTAAGAACATCTCGACACAAAGGCGAGTCTTTACAATCTTTCTTGGTGTGGCGACAGCTTGAGGGCTATCGATCGCGACGTAAACGACCCCTTTTGGTACACGGAACTCTTTTTCTTGCAGGTGCCACAAGCGGAATCCAGGCAGGTCTTGTACCACTTCTGGCAGTGAAGAGTCGCCTTGAAGTGGCTCTGGATCGAGCTCGTAACAAATGAACGGGTTCTTTTCGGGTAGCTGTAAGCTGTCGTCAATCCTTGGCTCACTCCAGCGGGCTATTTGCTTGTGAGTCAAAGGCTTGATTGCATAAGGGGTGAAGTACCATTTAGCTTCTTTGTTTGTTTCAACGCCTTTTAATGCCCTAGTGACTTTTAGATTGTCAACGGTCATCAGCTGAAGTACCGAAGTTAATTCTGGTTCATCATAGTGTGACATCTTGTAGTCACCGTAGATGATATCGTCACTTTCATAGTGCTGCATGTTCACCACTAGGTGACTAACAATATCGAGGGCCCGGCTAGATTCTTGAAAGCGAAATGCAGACTCAAGAACGGCCTTTTTCTCGAGATAACGCCAGTTATCTAAGCCTTCTTTAGCGATCAGTTGAATATAAGCGAAGGTGGCTTCAATGATGTCATCGGTATGTTCAAGCCCTTCCTGTGTCATGCTGAAGTTGATCGTGAACTCTCGGAAGTTACTGCCACTAACACCACCACCAGCAGAAAGTGCACTCACCCAACCAAGCCCTTTTAAGTGCATTAATAGGCTGCCTTCCCCTTCATAACCAAGTAGGTGAGCGAAGTAAGAAAGAGGCTTGGTGTGATACTGCTCGTTCAAACTCGGGAGTGCAAAGCTCATTGAGAGCTTACGCATCTCTTTGACCGGTTCTATATCAACCCATATCTGTTTGCTGTTTTGGGTTGAGAAAGGGATTTCAACCGTTTTAGGAAAGCGTTGATGATTGGGAATTGAACCAAACATAGATTCGGCCCATACACGTGTGACTTCAAGTGAGTGCGAACTCAGCACGGTTAACGTCATTAAATCTGCAGAGTATTGCTGCTGGTGGAAGTCGATGATTTCTTGGCGAATGGATAGTCCATTTCGGTCTCCTAGAGTCTCAAGGTTACCCACCGAAAACTTGGCAAAGGGGTGCTCAGGATTCATCACTTCTTTGAGCACTTGATACTGACGACGCGAGTCGTCATTGAGTTTCATTTTATATTCGGATTCAACGGCTTGGCGCTCTTTATCTAACGCTTCTTCGTTGAATAGCGGAGCGGTAAAGAATTGGCTGAAGCGATCGAGTGCCGGTTCAAACAAACTCGGCGTAATATCGAAGAAAAAGCAGGTATGCTCTGTGCCTGTCCATGCATTATTGCTACCCCCATGCTGGCTAATAAACTGTTGGAATTCGCCAACCGTTGGGTATTTTTCAGTACCAAGAAACAACATATGCTCTAGGTAATGTGCCAACCCTTCTCGCTCATTAGGATCATCAAAGTGGCCGACGTTTACCGCCAGCGCAGCAGCGCTTTTGGTGGTTTTCTCATCTTGGATTAACAGCACCCGTAACCCATTATCTAGGGTGAGAGTTTGGTATTGATTAGTATCGTTGGGACTCAGGTGCACAGTCGGAACTCCAGATTTTCAGGGGGGCATTACTAGTATGACTGTGAAAGATGAGTCTGCAAACATTCGCTAACGTTTTATTTTCAAAATGTTAGATTTGTCAGTGCCTTCATCAGCTGAGTTGATATACTTGAATAATCAAGTAGTAGGAATACCCAGATGAAGATTTTTATCATGCGTCATGGCGAAGCAGAACACTTCGCGTCGAGTGATGCTGAACGAAACCTGACACCAAATGGTGTGAGTCAATCAAAAGCTGTGGCAAGAGCATGTGTACAGCAGGGCGTCAGTGAATTTGATACGGTTCTTGTGAGCCCTTATATTCGAGCGCAGCAAACTTGGCAGGCGATCTCGGAGCATTTTGGTTCTGATGATGTGCAAACCAGTGACGACATCACCCCTTATGGTCAATCAGATGATGTTTTTGAGTTTGTTTGTGCACTAGCGGAAACACAAAACTTGGAATCGATTCTGCTGGTCTCTCATTTACCGTTGGTTGGTTACCTGACTTCTGAGTTTGTGCGTGATATTGCACCACCAATGTTTCCAACGTCAGGCTTAGTGTGCATTGAATTTGACCTTGAACGTCAGCAGGGCGAACTGGTTTGGAAAATCCACCCTTAAAAGCTGAGTCTATAAAAAGCTCGGTCCATTGTAGCAACCGAGCCTACAGACATTGAATCTGCGAAATAACTCGTATTACTTCTCTGGGATAGAGAGTAGTACGAGCAATGCGCCATCACCACCAAATTCAAGTGGTGCTTGATGAAACGCCATCACATCAGGATGTTGTGCCAGCCACAGCGGAGCTTTCTGCTTCAGAATGTGTTTACCAATACCATGTTGAACACAAGCACAGTGAACGTCATTTTTTACACAATACGAAATCATAGCACCGAGCTCACGCTTCGCCTCTTGTTGTGTCATTCCATGCATATCCAGAAAAACATCCGGCACATAGACACCACGGCGCAATCTCTTCACCTCATAAGTCGATACATCATCACGAGAGTAGCGCGTTGGTCCGTCTTCACTTAGTAGCGGAACGAACTCATCAGAGAAGTAGAACTCGCTGTCACTCGCTTCACGACTGGTGCGTTTAATTTCTTTTTGCTTAGGGTTTTTTGTTGGCTGCTGGACTATGGTATCCTGTTGCAACTTTTTTACGCCCTTTACTGCATCTTTGAAAAGTGCAAAGTCATCATCGTGGTTATCTTGGTCACGCATCGCTTTTCATCTAATTAATACAACTATTGGCAGTATTGTAGCGCTTTTTGGAGGCAATTTTGGATAAGATTTTTGTAGATGAAGCGGTTTCTGAACTACACACGCTTCAAGACCTGATTCGTTGGACTGTGAGCCGCTTTAATGCAGCAAACCTATTTTATGGTCATGGCACAGATAACGCATGGGATGAAGCGGTTCAGTTAATCCTTCCAACCCTTTATCTGCCGATTGATGTTCCTCCGCATGTTCTAAACTCTCGACTAACAAGCAGTGAACGTTTACGCATTGTTGAGCGCGTAGTTAAGCGTATCAATGAGCGTACACCAACCGCATACCTGACGAACAAAGCTTGGTTCTGTGGCCTAGAGTTCTTCGTTGATGAACGTGTGCTTGTTCCTCGTTCACCAATTGGTGAGCTTATTGAAGCTCAGTTCCAACCTTGGTTAGCAGAAGAACCAGTTCGCATCATGGACTTGTGTACGGGTAGTGGCTGTATCGCAATTGCTTGTGCGCACGCTTTCCCTGAAGCAGAAGTTGATGCGATTGATATCTCAGCAGATGCACTTCAAGTTGCTGAGCAAAATGTACAGGATCACGGTATGGAACAACAAGTGTTCCCGATTCGCTCTGATCTTTTCCGTGATTTGCCAAAAGAGAAGTACAACCTGATTGTGTCTAACCCACCATATGTGGATGAAGAAGACATGAACAGCCTACCGGATGAGTTTACTCATGAGCCTGAACTTGGTTTAGCAGCAGGTACGGACGGTCTTAAACTAGTTCGTCGTATTCTAGCGAACGCACCAGACTACCTAACAGACGATGGTATCCTAGTCTGCGAAGTGGGTAACTCTATGGTTCACATGATGGAACAATACCCTCAGATCCCATTCACTTGGATTGAGTTTGAAAATGGCGGTCACGGTGTGTTCATGCTAACGCGTGATCAAATCTTAGAGCACGCAGAAGAGTTCGCTCTTTACAAAGATTAACCTTGTAATGTGATGTCTAGATGCGAAAAAAGGAGCCAATGGCTCCTTTTTTTATTGATTGCGTCGTGGTTCATCGCGGGTCAGTTATTACCGTTCTGTGTATCGTCTAATGTCTGGAAGCCAGAATAGATACGGGTAAATGTGGTGAACCAGCAAGCTGCACCGAAGATATATGCGATAGTATCGAAGTGATTGGGTAGCAAGCAGAAGAGCACAAAGCAGGTGATAGTCTCCGTACCCTCGGTCAAACCGCTCATGTAGTACAAAGATTTGTTCTTATAGACTGGATTCTCAATGCCTCTTTTACCCGCCATAACGGCAAATGCGAGAAAACTCGTGCCTGTGCCAATGAATGAGAAAATCAAAAATGCACCAGCAATCGCATTCTGCTCAGGATTGGCAAGCACAAAGCCAAATGGGATCAATGAGTAGAAGAGGAAGTCTAGGCTGATATCGAGGAAACCGCCCGCATCGCTAATACCCTGCTTGCGTGCTAAAGCACCATCCAAGCCATCAAAAATACGATTGAGTGAGATGAATAATAGAGCCCATAGATACTCCTCTAATATCAGAGCAGGGAAGGCTAAGCATCCTAACAAGAAGCCTGTTAAGGTGATTTGATTCGCCGTTGCTCCAAAGCTGTCGAGCACTTTGGCTGATTGGGTAAGCGGCCAGCGAATGACTTTAATACTGAGTCTATCAAGCATGCGTACTCTCCCAAGGCCAGCTGAGGACTTTGCCATTCTCAGGCACGTCAGAGATATCATGCGTGACCATTAAAGCGGGTATGTTAGCTTGTTTTAATTGCCCAAACACCCAAGTTCGAAATTGCTTTCTAGAGTCTTGGTCGAGCTTGCTAAAAGGCTCGTCTAACAGTACCGCTTTAGGTTTGGCTAGCAGCATACGGGTCAACGCAATACGTGCTCGTTGTCCTCCCGATATTTGATCTGGGTAAGAGTCGGCTAGCGCGGCAAGGTCGATTTGTTCTAATGCGTGAATGGCTTGGGTATAACGCTCCGAACCTTTAACGCAGTTCGGCAGTGCAAAGGCTAAGTTTTGCCACACATTCAAATGCGGGAACAAGAGATCCTCTTGGAACAAAATACCAACCTCTCTCAAGTGAGGGGAGACATTGTTGAGCTTTTCGTTGTTTAAAGAAACCTCACCATTAGCAGTGAACTCATCAGCAAGGTGCCCAGCAATGACATCGAGTAATGTCGACTTACCGCAACCACTTGGCCCCATTAAGGTCACCAGTTCACCGGCTTCAACATTGAGATTCAGGTTAGAAAATAACACATCACCGACAGAATTACGGATGGCGAGGTTTGTGAGACATAGACTCATGTCGTTGAGAATCCTTAATTTTTGAGTGTTGCTTCTTGCCACTAAAGCGGCTTATTGCGATTGCAAATGAGAAGAAAAATAACGGTAACAAGGCTTGCCATAGTGCATAAATAGCAGTGACACGACGATCAAAACCACTCGATAGCGCAACGGCCTCAGTGGTAATCGTTGCAATACGTCCAGCGCCCAGCATTAGGGTAGGTAAATACTGTGCGAGACTTACACTCATGCCTATCGCCCAAGCAAATAATACCGCAGGGAAGAGAAGCGGCAGTTTCACCTTCATCCAGGCGTGCAAAGGTGTTTTACCCAGACTCAGAGCTACGTGCATCAACTTATTGTCGAATGCTCGCCAAGGACCATCGAGTGACAAGTAGACAAAAGGAAACGCAAAGAAAATATGCGACCAACATACCCAGAAAAAATAGCTGTTTTCTGAAAGGTATAGTGTGGTGACCTGCAGACCAAACAAGATGGAAAGCTGTGGGACCAGCATCGGGATGGCGATGATGAAGCCCGGCACTTGCAGTTTGTAACGCAGTCGATACTCGTGAGCAATTAGGGCCAAAAACAGCGCACTTGTCGCTGAAATGATAGCGATGAGTAGGCTGTCATTAATGGTGGACATCACACCATCCCATTCATATTCCCAAAATCGCATGCTGTAGCGCGAGGGCAATAAATCAGGAAAACGCCAACGCTGAGCAACGCTCCATAAAAAGAGCATAGGAAGCATAGCGGCGGCCATAGTGCATAGAGAGGTAAATAACGTTTTACCCGGCAACGCAATACCAGAACGGCCAGAGAACTGCCAACTCTGACATTTTTTAACGACTAGCCATTCTACAAGACGAGCAACCGCAATAAGCAAAGAGGCCAGAACAAACAGCACAACTGCGCCAGCGGCTGCCCTTGGTAGTAAAGATAAATCAGGGTCGCTAAACCACTGCCAAACCAAAACAGCAAAGGTTGGAGGGTTCGTCGGGCCCATAATCAAGGCAAGGTCAACAACAGAAAGGCTGTAGGCAATAACCGCTAGCATCGGAAAACGAAGTTTATTGAACCAAAGAGGCAGAATAGTCTTCCACCAAATCTGTTTATCGTTATAACCCAGCGAAGCGCCAACCTTGATCTGTTTGCTGACATCGATCTGACGAAGAATCGGAATGCTCATCAGGAGTAAGAACGGCACCTCTTTGAAGGCAAGCATGACGACTAAACCAAGCGCATACGGGTCTTTAACCAGTAGGGCTAAGTCTGATTGATTCGCTGAACCACCATCAAAGAGAGTGTGCGCTAGACGCATACCCATGCCCGTCGGGGAAAATAAAAAAGCAAAACCAATCGCAAAAGCGACATGGGGCATCGCAAGAAGTGGAGATAGCAGCAGTTCAATAGGCTTCCAAAGCTTACTATTCCAACAGCTTTGCAATACGGCAAAGCTCATAATGCAGGCCAAGTAACTGCTTGCTAGAGATGAAAAAACGGAAAGGCCAATAGATTGCCAAACACCCTGCCATGCGAACAGTTGCTTGAAACCATCTATCGACAGCTCATTGAGTCCAATAGGTGGGATATAACCTAGAGAAGAAAACAGAACACCCGCCACCCCTGGTAATAAAGGGACGATACAAATGATCACGGTCATCAAATAAAGGGTTCGTAACATAGTGCTCTTCGCTACTTACTACTCAATCAGCGGGTTTGGTGTGAGAGGCCTATGCCTCTCGTCGTTTTAGTTTCTTTGCTTAGCTGCCATAACGCTTGAGCCACTCTTTTTCTAGTGCGGCTTGCCAACTTGGATGCGGCTCAGAGACGGATTTAAACTGAGGCGTATTCTTGGCACTTCCTTCTAAGTATTGGCTAGAAAGCACGGATGGATCACCCCATACATTTAAATCTCCTTTTCGAGATTGCGCCCTAGGGCTCAAAAGGAAGTTGATGGCTACCTGCGCACCTTCTTTGGCGCTAGCGTTCCAAGGAATCGCTAAGAAGTGAATGTTGGATAGTGCCCCCGTTTCTAGGGCATAAGCCTTCGTTGACTCTGCTAACTTGCCACTTGCTTGAGCTGAATAGACTGCATTAGGGTTAAAGGTGATAGCAAGGTCGAGTTGCCCGTCATCTAATAGCTGCACGCTTTCTGCGGTACCTGCTGGGAATTGTTTACCTTGTCGCCAAGCGACTCTATGGAACGTATCCAGATATGCCCATAATGGTTGGGTAACTTTTTGGAATGATTCATCTGTTACAGGCTTGGAAAGCGCAGGGTCGTTGTTGGTTAACTCAATCAGCAGGGCTTTGATAAAGCTCGTACCGTGAAACTCTGGTGGGCGAGGGTAGCTCAAACGATTTGGATACGCTTGTGCATAGCTCAACATCTCACTGAAATTTGCGGGTGGATTATTTAGCGTTTCACTGTCGTGGATAAATACGAGTTGCCCTACACCCCAAGGTGCTTCTAGACCCTCTGTTGGCTCTGAGAAATCGACATCGATTGGTAACGTTTTATCAACGTATGTCCAGTTAGGCAGAGTCTCAGTAAATGGACCAAATAGAAGCTTGTTGTCCTTCATCGATTTGAAGTTTTCGCCGTTAATCCAAACCATATCAACGCTGCCCGCTTCATTCTTATTAACGGCTTTAGCCGCGATAAGGCGGGTCACAGTTTCTGCTGTATCGGTGATCTTTACATGTTTGAGTGTTACGCCATGGTCGCGTTGAAGCTGCTTCCCAGCCCATTGGATGTATTGATTGATCTCTTGGCTACCACCCCAAGCATGAAAATAGACAGTCTGCCCCTGCGCAGCATCTTCGATGGCTTTCCAATTTTCGGCAAAAACAGAAGTTGAACCAATGAGGGTTGCACTCAAGCCAATCGTCTTGGCTAAGGAAGCTAGAACAGGTTTCATAACGTCATCCATAAAGTTAGTGTGGCGATTGTGGTGTTTTTGTTATCTCAAGGTGAATGAAGATGGTAATCGATAGCTAGGTATTAGCAAACCGATTCATCAAAGAGATGGTTGGATCTTAACCCTTTGATGTTCATTCTGGCTCTGTATAACTTGCACATAACCCAGACCTGCCGATCATCAATTAAATTTCATCATGATCTAGAAAAAAGTGTTTCTCCATACCGTATCGTCTCCAACGTGAGCTAGATAGCAATAAATATGCATGTCGGTAACCGTGCGCAAATGTCAATTTTTACGACTTGATGAGCTTTTCTTCACCAAAGGGGTTAAATGTTAAAATTTTAGGGTTTACATCATTTCTTATTACAGCCACTATGAGGGCACGAAAAATTGAAATTGGCCTGAGTGTAAACAAATAAGTACATTTAGGTGGTTAAGAGGAAGCAATGGCAGGAAACAGTATCGGACAACACTTTCGAGTGACGACATTCGGAGAGAGTCACGGTATCGCACTTGGATGTATCGTAGACGGCTGCCCTCCGGGTTTAGAACTAACAGAAGCAGATATGCAGGCAGACCTTGATCGCCGCCGCCCTGGTACTTCTCGTTATACCACACAACGCCGTGAACCAGATGAAGTTAAAATTCTCTCTGGTGTTTTCGAAGGTCAAACGACCGGTACGTCTATCGGTCTTCTGATTGAAAATACTGACCAGCGCTCAAAAGACTACTCTGAGATCAAAGATAAGTTTCGCCCTGGGCACGCTGATTACACCTACCACCAAAAATATGGTGTGCGTGATTACCGTGGTGGTGGTCGCTCTTCTGCCCGTGAAACAGCAATGCGTGTTGCTGCTGGTGCGATTGCTAAGAAATATCTAAAGCAAGAGTTTGGTGTTGAGATCCGTGCTTACCTATCACAGATGGGTGACGTGAAGATCGATAAAGTGGATTGGAGCGAGATCGAGAACAACGCATTCTTCTGTCCTGATGTCGACAAAGTCGATGCATTTGACCAATTGATTCGTGACCTGAAGAAAGAAGGCGATTCCATTGGGGCTAAATTACAGGTAGTTGCAACCAATGTTCCAGTCGGTCTTGGTGAGCCAATCTTTGATCGTCTAGATGCCGATGTGGCGCATGCGCTGATGAGCATCAACGCAGTGAAAGGTGTTGAGATTGGTGATGGTTTCGATGTCGTCAGCCAAAAGGGCAGTGAACATCGTGACCCACTAACGCCAAATGGCTTTAAGAGTAACCATGCAGGTGGCATCCTAGGTGGTATCTCAACGGGTCAAGACATTGTAGCGAACATTGCTCTTAAGCCGACGTCGAGTATTACTGTTCCGGGTGAAACTATTACCAAACAAGGCGAACCAACAGAGCTGATTACCAAAGGTCGTCACGATCCATGTGTGGGTATTCGTGCAGTACCGATTGCAGAAGCGATGCTAGCGATTGTGTTACTTGATCACTTGCTTCGTCATCGTGGACAAAACTTTGGTGTGCAAACCGAAACGCCAAAGATTTAATGCACCTGTTTAATTATTAAGCCATTAAGTTGTTGTAAGGCGCCCTCATTGTTGAGGGCGTTTTTATATGAGTCACAAATGATGTGTTAATGCAGTGGCTCTTCGGATTCAAAGTGAAACGAAGGTAAGCACCATTTAAAACGTACAGCTGCCATTCTCAGTAAGTAGCCAACAACTAAGGTGGCACTAGTCGCCACTATGTCTGTTAAACCTAACTCTAACAAAGTTAGATACAAACCAGAGGCCGCAAGGGCTATCGAAGCATACAGCTCTTTGTGTAAGACAAGCGGCGTTTGTCTACAGATAAGATCTCGCAGCAGACCTCCAAATGCCCCTGTTACTAGAGCTGAGACCATGCAAATAAACGGATGAAGGCCCATACTCATTGCGACTTTGGTGCCTATAATGCTGAAAACTATCAGACCCAGCGCATCAAGTCGAATGAACAGACCTTTTAGCTTCACCACCCATTTAGCAAGCCCAGTTGTGACAACGCCAGCCACGCACGTGATGACGAGAAATTGTGGGTTCTCAACCCAGCCAAGAGGATAGTGACCGAGTAAAATATCACGCACGGTACCGCCACCAATGGCTGTCGCACTGGCGACTAGCATGACGCCGAACCAATCCATTTTTTGTTTACCAGCGGCTAAAGCACCAGTCATCGCTTCTGCGGTAATTCCAACAATGTATAGGGTACTCAGTAACATGGATTGCTCTATAAAACTACTATCTAACTATAAAATAAGCGCGAATTATAGGGCTAAGTGCTGTTGCTGACGAATGAAATTATGTATGGCAAAGGTCGTGCAGAATTAGTTTTACTAATCAATTTGGCATAGAATAACGAGCACCAGATTGCGTAAAATATCCATACTTAAATTAACCTGCTGTACTTATGAGTCACAATTACCAAGACCTAATTGAAGTTTTCAATCACACGTTCGAGCAAGAGTTCAATACTCGCTTAGAGCTGGGCGGGGATGAGCCTATTTACCTTCCTGCCGATGAAGAGCACCCACATCATCGCATTATTTTTGCTCGTGGATTCTATGCTTCTGGGATGCATGAGATTGCCCACTGGTGTGTGGCTGGTCCTGAGCGTCGTCTAATGGAAGATTTTGGTTACTGGTACGAACCCGATGGCCGTACCGAAGCGGTTCAAGCCGAGTTCGAAAAAGTAGAAATACGCCCACAAGCTTATGAATGGATTTTATCTTTGAGTGCAGGCTTTCCTTTTACGGTAAGCTGTGACAACTTACACGGGGACTTTGAGCCAGACCGTATCGGTTTTATGAACAAGGTCTATCAAGAAGTGCTTAGGATCTTTGAGGTCGGTTTACCCCCACGAGTGAAGATGCTTTCAGATTCACTGCGTAAGTTTTACAATGTCGAGCCACTGCACCCTAGCCAGTTTATAGTGAAATAAAAGAGACACAGAATGATTATTGAATTTGAAGAACAACTCCTAGCCCTGATTGATCAGCGCGTTGAAACAGCCTCTGATGATGAGCTGTTTGCTGGTGGCTATCTGCGTGGTCATATTTCACTATCTGCAGCAGACTGTGAAGCGGAAGGTATTAACGATATCGAGCAGTTGAAAGGACGCATTGTTGCTAGTCTTGAAGCGGCACGCTCTGAACTTGCACCGGCTGATCGCACTATTGTGAATGATCTTTGGCAAGAGTTGCAGAACGAAATCTAACGTTTCGGTTCGTCAAAAAATAGACTTAATTTAAGACTCACGGTGTTGTTCGAAATTTTCGAATAACACCGTGAGTTTTTTAATCTTGTTGGTTTTGGACTAAGCGTTATTCTTTTACTCAACGACACAGAACAACGACAGGGTCATCATTATGAAAGTCATTACATTCGGCGCAAGCACAAGCTCTACTTCAATTAACAAAGCTCTAGCGACATACGCAGCTAATCTAATCGATGGTGCTGAAGTAAAAGTATTGGATATTAACAACTATCAAGTACCAATGTTCAGTGAAGACAAAGAGAAAGAGATCGGTCAAGCTGAAGGTGCTCAAGCCTTTCTGAGAGACCTTGATGAGGCAGACGTTTTTGTGATCTCATATGCAGAGCACAATGGTCATTACCCAGCGGCATACAAAAACTTGTTTGATTGGGCGACACGTATCGATCGTGAAGTGTTTAAGAGCAAACCAGCAATATACCTAGCAACATCCCCTGGTCCTGGTGGTGCACAGACGGTGTTAGCTGCGGCAACGGGCTCTGCTCCTTACTTTGGTGGTAACGTTAAAGCATCAGTATCCGTACCAAGCTTCTACGATAACTTTGACTTCGAGTCAGGCTCAATCTCAAATGCAGAGATCGCCGAGCAGCTCAAACAAGCTGTGGCGACGCTAACGGCATAAAAAGCACGAGACTGCCTAGCCTCAAAAGAGATTGATGAAGCCCCGCGATTGCGGGGCTTTCTGGCATTGTAGGACTTATCTATTGCGAGGCGTTGCTTAAAGCGATGTAAGTGCTTTACCTTTTCTTAGTCGTCGAACCCACATTCGACTTGGGTGTAAGCTCTCTAGCACATCAACTGGAAGCGGTATTGGATCATGACAGATTTGTGAAGCCAAAACCTCTGCGAGTAGGGGCGCTGAACTTAAACCACGAGAGCCTAAGCCAATAAAACCGTACAGGTCTGGGTAATTAGCAATAGGTTGTGCAGAGCTTTCATCTTGTTTGTTCAAGTTTTGGTATTGTGTTTTGATGGCCTCAAAATCACCGATGCTGCCGACAAATGGCAGGTGATCTCGGCTGACACAGCGGACACCTTGTCTTGAAAGGTTACCCGATGTATCGACATCGTGTGGCCATTGCTGGTCGGGAATACACTCTCTGATGCGTCGGCCATTTTGTTGTTGTGCCATCGGGTCAAATTCTTGGTCGATATTCGCCCTGTCGTAGCTAGCCCCAATACAATGATGGTGATTGTTTGGATTTACTGGTGTCATGTAGCCGTCATAGCAAATAACCGACTTCAACTTTGAAAGGCTCTCAGTTGTAGGGATATGACTCACTTGCCCCTTAACTTGGCTCAAGGGGATAGAAGCAGTTTGCTCAAATTGACCAAACAAATGGCCATTGGCTACCACGGCAACCTCATGTAGGTAGGTTTGATTACCTTCAGAAGTTAGGTTCCAACCACTTTCACTGTGATTCAGTTGTTTGATGTTTTGGTTGTATAGTACTTTTCCGTTCGGGTGTTCATCCAACTGTATCAGTAAACCTTGAGTAAGTTGAGCTGGCGACAACCACCCGCCCAGAGGCAGGTGAGCGCTTGCTAGATTGGTGTCGAGTCCAAGTAAGTCATTGGTTTGCTGTGCATCAAGAGCGTGAATGAGCTCCGGGTGATAATCAGCGGCTAGTACCTTATCGAGTTTTGCGGCTGTCTTTTCATCCCATTTCAGCATGGTGACGCCACACCAATCGTGATCAAAACTAAATTGCTGTGCAGCTTGATTGACGAATTGTTTGGCGAACAAGAAAGCTGGGGTAAATACACGCGTCACTCCATCTCGAGAGTGGTTTAGCAGAGGATACACAGCTCCTTGACGATTTCCTGATGCGCCTAAAGCTCCCTTTTCATCTTTACAATAGATGGTGACTTTTTTACCACGGCGTAAAAGAGTGGTTGCTAACGCAGCGCTCGCCACGCCACCACCTATGATGGCAATGTCTTTGGCGTGTTTGCTGTTTGAGAGTTGATACCAAGGCTTGGTGTTGTCTGTGTTTATTTGCTCTGGTGCATTATAGCGACCAGCAATCATTTCTCGCTTAGTACCAAACCCTTTGACTTTCTTCATTTCAAAGCCGGCTTCAATCAGTCCACGGCGAACAAAGCCCGCCGCTGTAAACGTTGCACAGGTACAGTCCTGGCGTGCCAGTTTTGCCATGCCATTGAACAAGTTTTGATTCCACATTTCAGGGTTCTTACTTGGTGCAAAGCCATCTAAGAACCAAGCATCTACGATACCTTCTCCATTTGTCGGAACGAGTGGCATGCAATCCTTGATATCACCAAACCACAGATCGAGAGTGACAGCACCATCATCGAGAACGATACGTTGGCATTCTGGTAGTGCGATCGGGTAGTGCTCTTGCAGTTTAGTCGCAAGGTCAGCCAGTTCTGGCCAAGCTTGATGAGCCTTGATGAGGTCGTCTTTGTTTAGGGGGAACTTCTCAAAACTGACAAAATGAAGCTCTTTCAACTCTGCATTTGGGTTTTGTTGTCTAAACTCATTGAAATGTTGCCATGCAGCAAGGAAATTTAATCCTGTACCAAAGCCAGTCTCTGCGATGACAAAACGGCGCTGTTCATACGTTTGCCATCTTGAATTGAGATGATTTTGCTCAATGAAAACATAACGGGTCTCTTCAAGGCCGTTCACGTTTGAGAAATAAACATCATCAAATTGGTCTGAAACAGGGGTTCCTGCTTCGTTCCACTCTAATTCGGCATTACTGATTTTGCTCATAACTTTGGGTTCTTTTCACAGTTTGGACGTTATCTGGCGGCGATTGTACGAATTTATGGGAAAGCTGACCACTTTTGTTGGCCTCTTTGGTTATCATCTAGCGGATTTTTGAATTATAGGAATGTCACATGAAACGAGTCGTAATCACCGGTATGGGTATTGTTTCAAGTATCGGTAACAACGTCGAAGAAGTATTAGCTTCACTAAAAGCAGGCAAATCAGGTATCACAGCCTCTGAACAGTTTAAAGAGCAAGGACTACGCTCTCAGGTTTGGGGTAACTTGAAAATGAACCCTGCTGAGCACATTGATCGCAAGAAAATGCGCTTTATGGGTGATGCGGCGGCGTTTGCTTACCTATCTATGGAACAAGCGATTGCGGACTCGGGTCTGACTGATGAGCAAGTATCTAACGAGCGCACTGGTATCGTGGCAGGCTCAGGTGGTGCATCTTCTCTTAACCAAGTGAATGCGGTTGATATCTTGCGCGAAAAAGGCGTTAAGCGTGTTGGACCTTACATGGTTCCACGTACGATGGCTTCGACAGTGTCAGCTTGTCTTGCTACACCGTTTAAAATCAAAGGCGTTAACTACTCGATGAGCTCTGCATGTGCGACTTCTGCACACTGTATTGGCCATGCAATGGAGCTTATCCAACTTGGTAAGCAAGATGTTGTTTTCGCTGGTGGTGGTGAAGAACTAGATTGGTCTCTGACTATGATGTTCGACGCAATGGGCGCTCTATCAACGAAATACAATGAGACTCCAGACAAAGCATCTCGTACATACGATGCAGGCCGCGATGGTTTTGTTATCTCTGGCGGCGGCGGCATGCTAGTGATTGAAGAGCTAGAACATGCTCTGGCTCGTGGAGCGAAGATCTACGGTGAAATCGTAGGCTACGGCGCAACATCAGACGGTTACGACATGGTAGCACCATCTGGCGAAGGCGCTGTTCGTTGTATGAAGATGGCAATGCAAAACGTAGATGGCGTGGACTATGTGAACACTCACGGTACATCGACTCCAGTCGGTGACGTAAAAGAGCTAGGCGCAATCCAAGAAGTGTTTGGCGGTAATAGCCCTGCAATTTCTGCAACCAAAGCGATGACAGGTCACGCATTGGGTGCAGCCGGCGTTCACGAAGCAATTTACTCAACGCTAATGCTAGAGCACGGCTTTATCGCACCAAGCGTTAACGTTGAAAACCTAGATGAAGCAGCAGCAGGCTTAGACATCGTAACTGAAGCTCGCGAGCAAGAGCTAACAACAGTGATGTCTAACAGCTTCGGTTTCGGTGGTACTAACGCCACTCTAGTGATGAAGAAGTACCAAGCTTAGTAGTCGTTATTTTTGATTAAAAGCAAATAAGACCAAGAGTCACGGAATTGACTGGTTTCCAGAGCTGATCAGCCTCGCTGATCGAACAGACGCAGATTTATCTCACTGGAGAGCGGGATAAGATCCTTTTGTTCTGGATGTTTTGCCCGGCCTTTGTGCCGGGCTTTTTGCTATCTGGTGTATAGGAATAAGTGATAAGGCAATACTATTTGCTACTCAAGTCAGTTTTTAGCACAATCGAACTATGAAAAAAGGTCAGCAGGCCAAAGAAAATAGAGTAAACGGATGAAGATTCTAATCGATGAAGCGATGCCTTATGCGGTTGAGCTGTTTGAGCAACTGGGTGAAGTAACACTGAAATCTGGACGTGAAATTACCACCGACGACCTGATTGATGTCGATGCGTTAATGATTCGCTCAGTGACTAAGGTAAATGAGAACCTGCTAGAAAAAGCCAATAAACTAAAGTTTGTCGGCACAGCAACAGCCGGAATGGATCATGTCGATCAAGGTTTATTGGCTGAAAAAGGAATCTTCTTCACAGCTGCGCCTGGCTGCAACAAAGTCGGCGTGGCAGAGTATGTATTTAGCTCACTCATGGTGTTATCACAACAAAAAGGCTTCTCAGTTTTTGATAAGACAGTCGGTATTATCGGTGCTGGTCAGGTGGGTAGCTACCTAGCTGAATGTTTGCAAGGCATTGGTATCAATGTACTGATCAATGACCCACCAAAACAAGAAGCGGGCGATACACGACGGTTTACTGATTTGGATACCTTGTTAGAGCAATCTGACGTCATTACCCTGCATACGCCTATCGAGAAAACAGGGGATCATCCCACTTATCATCTAATGGATGAAGCGCGTTTAGCCTCACTTCGTGGTGATCAAATCCTAATTAACGCTGCGCGTGGTCCAATTGTTGACAATACGGCGCTGAAGAATCGCCTTCTCGTAAACGACGGCTTTACTGCTGTATTAGATGTATTTGAGTTCGAGCCAAAGGTTGATCTTGAGCTTCTACCATTACTCGCCTTTGCGACGCCGCATGTCGCAGGTTATGGCCTTGAAGGTAAAGCTCGCGGAACGACGATGATTTTCAATAGCTACTGTGAGTTCCTAGGGCGCGATCTTTGGGCTAACGCCGCTGGTCTTTTACCGATAGCTCCAGTGCCTGAAGTCACCCTGAATCGAGCATGGGATGAAGCAACACTGCACAATTTAACTCAGTTGATTTATGATGTGCGCTATGACGATGCATTGTTCCGTCGTGAAATCGAAAAGCCAGAGGCTTTTGACCTGATGCGCAAGCAATACTGGGATAGACGCGAATACAGTGCGATCACTTTGGTAGGAGACTCTAGTTGTAATCTAGAGCCACTATCAAAATTAGGTTTTATGATCAAAATATCTAACTAACGATATATTCAACTAACAATACGAGATAAGCAATGAGCCAAGAATTTAATGTCGCTATTTTCGGAGCAACGGGTGCCGTAGGCGAAACCATGCTTGAAGTACTTCAAGAGCGTAAGTTTCCGGTTGGCGAGCTTTTCTTATTAGCAAGTGAGCGCAGTGAAGGCAAAACTTACCGTTTCAATGGTAAGACCGTTCGCGTTCAAAACGTAGAAGACTTTGATTGGTCACAAGTGCATATCGCACTATTCTCTGCTGGTGGTGATCTTTCTGAGAAGTGGGCACCTATAGCAGCGGATGAAGGCGTAGTGGTGATCGATAACACGTCTAAATTCCGTTACGAGTATGATATTCCTCTGGTTGTGCCAGAAGTTAACCCAGAAGCCGTTGCAGAGTTCCGTAACCGCAACATCATTGCAAACCCAAACTGCTCAACAATTCAGATGTTAGTCGCGTTGAAGCCTATTCATGATGAAGTGGGTATCGAGCGTATTAACGTATCGACTTACCAATCTGTATCAGGTGCAGGTAAATCAGGTATCGATGAGTTAGCGGGCCAAACAGCGAAGCTACTGAATGGTATGCCTGCAGAGCCGGAAGCGTTCTCTCAGCAAATTGCATTTAACTGCATTCCTCAAATCGATGAATTCACGGAAAATGGCTACACGCGTGAAGAAATGAAGATGGTTTGGGAAACACAAAAGATCTTCAATGATGCTTCAATCACAGTGAATCCGACCTGTGTTCGTGTACCAGTATTCTACGGTCACGCTGAATCACTACACATTGAAACTCGTAGCCCAATTGGTGCAGAACATGCAGCTCAACTATTAGAGCAGACAGAGGGTGTGGAAGTGTTCTATGGTCAAGACTTTCCAACACAAGTTCGTGATGCTGGTGGTAAGGACCATGTAATGGTTGGCCGTATCCGTAACGATATCAGCCATCACAGTGGCCTTAACATGTGGGTAGTTGCTGACAATGTGCGCAAAGGTGCCGCGACTAATGCAGTGCAAATCGCAGAACTACTGATTCGAGACTACTTCTAACCTTAATACCGCTCTTCATCTGGAGCTCAAAAAGACCAAATTAAAGCGCCTCTCAGCATAGGGAGGCGTTTTTTATGCTCAATTTACCGGCAGTCTGATGATTATTCGGTTGTTTATTGCTTCAGTGACACATTTTTCGCAGTGTTAACTATAGTTTTGCGCGGTTTATCCGATATATTAGGTAGATCAAATTTTAAAATTTATTAACAGAGCATCGGCTGAGCTTTTATGCGTCAATTTTTCAAGCAATTGCTACTACCTGCCACGTTAGCGATTGCCACTCAGATATCGTCTTCTAATGCAGAAGTGATTCGGGTTCTAGGCCCGAATGGAGAAGTTCGTTCTGCGCCCCAATTTTCTGAGCAATTTAATCGTGCAACGAACTCTGCAAATCAGCAGCCTTCCCGTTTCTATGGCCCAACCGGGGCTAATGAGACCTTGTGGTCAATTTCCTCCGCATTACGTCCTTCGACGAGTGTTTCGGTTCAACAAACCCTTTACGCGATTTATCAATTAAATCCTCAAGCGTTTGAAGACCAAAATATTCATAGCTTGATCCCAGGTAGCAGCTTGCGCGTTCCTTCCTTAGCTCAGGTTCGCAATGTCTCTGTGAACGAAGCCGTTCGCGTGATGGAAGCGCACCAGACTAAGTTAAACCAAGCTAGCGTGCCGCCTGTAGTAGCTCCAGTAACCCAAACGCCTGTCAAGCCCCAGCCGAAACCTCAACCGGAGCCAGTTGAAAGCAAGCCAGAGTTAGTTCCAGAGCCTGAGGAGGTTGCTCCAAAAGAGCAACCAAATACCGAAGCTAAGGCCAAAGATGTGGCTCAATTAGCAGAGCTTGCCAATGTAGAAAAACAACTGAATGCTTCAGAGTCTGAGGTGATGGCGCTTGAAGAGCGTAATCACCAACTCAGATTGATGCTATCGGAAGTGCAAGTTGAGGTGGATTCACTGAAAGGTGAATTAAATGACGAAGCAAGAATCCGCGATGAAGTCGAGCGTTTACTCTCTGAGGAGCGCCAGCGTCAAGCCGAGTTGAAGAGTATTGAGCCAACCTTGGTCGATCAACTGCTTTCAAATACTTGGTTGGTTGCCGCATTAGCCATTATTCCAGGCCTTTTGATTGGCTTGATTGTTGTTCTGTTATTGGGCCGACGCTCATCCTCTGAAGAGCCTGCACAACAAGCTCAGCAAACGACTGATCAAGCATCGAATATTGCGACCCTACCGCAAGACGATGTCGATGATGACATTGACCTTGAAGAGGACTTGTTTGGTGACATTAGCACGGATGATGACTTGTTTGGTGATGACAACTTATTTGATGATGCCTCTAAAGAAGACGGTAGTGACGACATCTTCTCTAACCTTGAAGATGACGATCTAGATTTCAACCTCGAAGGTGAAGATGACCCATTCGCAAGCATCGGTGATGACGGTGATTTTGCCGGTCTTGACGAGAGTGCCAACGGTATTAGCGTTGACGGCGAAGACAAAGCGGTTGGTCTGGAAGAGATGGAGCGCGCGCTTGATGACATCAGTGCTGAGAGCGAAGGCTCTGATTTCGATTTGTCAGACGCTGACGCGATCTCACAAGATGATATCGAAGCGCTTTTAGACTCTGATGGTGAAAATGAAGAGCTTGGTGGCGATAGCTTAGATCAATCACTGCTCGATGACTTGTTCAATACAGCGTCTGAAGAAGCACCTGGCATTGAAGATGACCAATTACTCGATAATGATTTTGATATCGACGCACTGATCGCTGAATCAAGTCCAAGTGAAGATACATCGAGCGATAACGACATCGCTAGCCTAGATGACATCGATGATATTTTTGCGCAAGTAGAGCGCGAAGGTAATGCAGAAGAGAGTACAGAACTTTTAGATGAATCCATTGATTTAGACAGTGATGATATTGATGCCTTGTTGGCATCAAACAGCACTGATTTGCTCGATGAAATGGTTGATGACAGCGCATTGGCAGACACCGTTGGTGATTTTGATGATATCGATGCATTGCTTGCTGACCACGCACCAGAGAAAGAGACACCTGCAACCAGTTCTTCTAGTGAGTTTGATGAACTTATTGGCTTAGATGACACAAACGATAGCGTTGATGACATTGACTCGTTACTTGCAGACAACGCACCTGGTTCTCTTGATGATTTCGATGAGTTAATTGGTCTAGATGAAGAGTCAGAATCAAACACCGATTTTGACGATATCGATTCATTACTTGCCGATAATGCTCGTTCTGACAACAAAGACGATTTTGAAGAGCTGATTGGACTCGATGATGAATCCGAACACAACTTATCTGATAGCACGGTTATGTTGGATGAATTGTTAGATCTCGAGAGTTCAGATATTGATAACGAGACAGCGTTACTTGACGAACTATTGAGTGACGACAGCCCAGGCGATGCTTTCGAAATCGATGAAGATAGCACGGAGATGCTGGATGAACTGCTATCAGAGCCGCAAACGGCCTCAGATGAATTAGCATCCTCAGGTGATGAAGGCCTGTCAGAATTCGACCAATTACTTGCGGACTCCATTGATGACTTTGAACGAGGTGCGCCAGCATCACATACTGCTGAAGATGAGGCTCTCGATGCGCTAGATAGTCTTTCTCTAGATCTGCCTGAGGACAAAACGCCTGCTGAACTAAAATCGGAGCCAAGCTTTGATCGTCACGACTTCATCGATGACATGGCTGATATCGCTCCTGCTGGGGATCCTCTGTTCGATGATAGAGAACAAGCGGAGTCGACACCTGAAGATGTAAATGAAGAATTTAACAATCTATTTGATGATGCCGATATACAAGATAGCGTTGAAGACTTGGAGTCTTTTGAAAGCTCAGCTCCTAAAAATACAGAATCAACGTCTGATGGTTTTGATTTCGAACCAAGCATTGAAGCAACGCAAGAGTTTGGCAGCGAAGACGAGCTCAGCTTGGAGCAAGAAGACTCTCTGCTTGAAGAGTTAGGGCTTACTACTGAGTCGGAGAAAAAGCCTGAGGAGCCTGCAATCTCGGCGGGCATGGAACCTAATGAGTTTGGTATCCCTCAAGACGAAGACTGGTTGTTTGATGAAGATGTTGAATCAGTCGATCCAAGCATGGTGTCTGGTGAGTTGGAAGCGCCTTCACTTGCAACTGAATCTGAACATCCAGCAGTAGAAGAGCCAGCAATTGAGGCACCTCAAGTACAAGAGCCTGTTTCTGAGGCAGCACCAAAGTCTGATGAATCCGATGCGTTTGAAGCTCTATCAGAAGAGCCAACGATCGAAGCTCCTGAAACTCAAGAGCCTGCTTCTGAGTCTGTAGAAAAATTTGATGAAGATACTTTTGATTTCGACGACCTTGAACTGCCAACGTTCGATGAGTCTGACGCGTTTGAAGCTCTATCAGAAGAGCCAACGATCGAAGCTCCTGAAACTCAAGAGCCTGCTTCTGAGTCTGTAGCAAAATTTGATGAAGATACTTTTGATTTCGACGACCTTGAACTGCCAACGTTCGATGAGTCTGACGCGTTTGAAGCGGTAGCCGAGGAGCCAACGACTAAGGTACCGGAAGTTCAGGAACCTGTTTCAGAGACCGTCGCAGAGTCTGAGGAAGAGCTCTTTGACTTCGACGATCTTGAGCTACCAACGTTTGATGAGTCTGATGCGTTTGAAGCGGTAGCTGAGGAACCAACGACTGAGGTACCGGACGTTCAGGAATCTGTTTCAGAGAGCGTCGCAAAGTCTGAAGAAGATCTCTTTGATTTCGACGACCTTGAGCTACCAACGTTTGATGAGTCTGATGCGCTAGAAGCAGCGATTGAACCACCTGAACCATTAGATCCTCAGTCAGAAGATGATGATAAATTAGAGCTCGATGATTTTGACCTTCCTACTTTTGATGAAACTGATGCATTCGAGGCGTTTGCTGATGAGCCATTTGAAGCTGAGATGCTGTCAGAGCCAGAATCTCAACAAGATGTAGAGCAAGACGATTTTAGTATCGATGATATTGAGTTACCTGAGTTTGGTGAAGAACAAGCATTAGAGTCTTTTGCTCAAGCGGGTGACTTTGAGATCAATGAGAAGGATTTTGCTCAAGAGTTCACTGCTGACGATAGTTCGTTCCAATCCGAACTTGCACCAGTGAGCGCTGACAATGATCAAGATGCTCTGCATGATATCTTCTCAACACCGACGGATGATTTATCCAAGCAAGACGCGATCGCTTCTGATGATATCGAACTTGAAAAAGGGAATGATGAACACACCATCTCGAATTTACTCTCGGATGAGTTGTCGGACTTTAAACCAAGTGAGTCGCTAGCACAGAGCGATATCGATAGTGCAGGCATGGATCTTGAGTCCATGTTAAGCACTGAGGCATTAGATGGTGATGATTGGGCTGGGTTTGACAGCACTGCATCCATCACACAACCAGATTCTCAAATCCAAGAGACCGTAGCCGAACCTTCTGCACAACCGTTTATGACAATTGATGAACTGATGGCTCAGGTAGAGGTTGAAGAGCAGGGTATTGACCCTGACGAAGAAGAGTTAAAGTTGGATGTCGGTCTTAATGAGTTTCCTGACGTGATTGGTGATATTGGTAATTACGATGTGGATGAGAACGCGGAGGCATCGAGTAAACTCGATTTGGCTAAAATCTATATCGAAATGAATGATGCAAGCGGTGCAAGAAAGCTTCTTGAAGAAGCGATCGTATTTGGCAACGATGATATTAGACGTGAAGCCAAGGGCTTGATTGATAACCTCGACCGTTCATAGCGAAGACATCAACCTAATAACTCAAGAGCAGCCTGATGGCTGCTCTTGTTTTTATGGTAATCAAATCGGCACGGGTTGGTATTCAACGCCTCAACGATTATAATCCCGCGTTCGTCGCGATGAGAGATAATGAGTATGAAGATTGCTTTGGGTATTGAGTACAACGGTACTCACTACTTTGGCTGGCAACGCCAGAGAGATGTGAAGAGTGTTCAACAAGAGCTAGAAAAAGCGCTGACTGTAATTGCCAATCACCCAGTAGAGGTTCAGTGTGCTGGTCGCACCGATGCAGGTGTGCATGGCACAGGCCAAGTGGTGCATTTCGAAACAGACTCTAATCGTAAGCTTGTCGCGTGGATGATGGGGGCAAACGCCAACATGCCAAAAGACATCGCAGTACGTTGGGCAAAAGAAGTACCGGAAGAGTTTCATGCTCGCTTTTCTGCAACGGCACGTCGTTACCGATACATCATTTTCAATAACGCATTGAGACCAGGCATCCTATCAAGTGGTGTTAGTCATTATCACGGACACCTTGATGAACAAAAGATGCATGAGGCGGGTCAATACCTACTCGGTGAGAACGATTTTACCTCTTTCCGTGCTGTTCATTGTCAGTCTCGCAGTCCATGGCGAAATATCATGCACTTGAACGTGACGCGTCATGGTCACTACGTCATTATTGATATTAAGGCGAATGCATTTGTTCACCATATGGTACGTAATATCACCGGAAGCTTGATTGCGGTCGGTAAGGGTGAGCAAAAGCCAGAGTGGATCAAATGGCTACTTGAAGCGAAAGATCGCAAATTAGCCGGCGCGACAGCAAAAGCGGAAGGTCTTTACTTAGTTGATGTGGATTATCCACAAGAGTTTGATTTACCGCGTGAGCCTATTGGACCTCTCTTCTTGCCGGATGATTTAAGCTGATAATAATTAATTTATCGAGCATTGTTAGGTAACTGAATGACAGTGCTTGATATTTCTGAACGGCTTTATTAAAAATAGGTACAACCAGTTTTTTATCTACACTTGGGCGTGAATGTGGTTTAATCCACACGCATTAATGAATTTTTATCTTTCGCAATGAGGCGGAAGAGTTGAGAGAAAAGGTCTTCCATGAGTTGGCTTGAAAAGATTTTAGAAAAAAGCAACATCGTAAGTTCACGCAAAGCTTCTATCCCTGAGGGTGTGTGGACGAAATGTACCTCTTGTGAACAGGTACTATATCAAGCAGAACTTCAACGTAATCTAGAAGTTTGTCCTAAGTGTAATCACCACATGCGCATGAAAGCGCGTCGTCGCCTAGAGACGTTCCTTGACGAGACTAACCGTCAAGAAATCGCAACGGATCTTGAGCCACAAGACAAACTGAAGTTTAAAGATTCCAAGCGTTATAAAGAGCGTATCTCTGCAGCTCAAAAGAACAGTGGCGAGAAAGACGCTTTGATCGTGATGAAAGGCGAACTATTAGGTATGCCAATCGTAGCGTGTGCTTTTGAATTCTCATTCATGGGCGGCTCAATGGGCTCAGTTGTTGGTGCTCGTTTTGTCCGTGCTGTTGAAGCTGCAATCGAAAACAATTGTGGTCTAGTCTGTTTCTCTGCGTCGGGTGGTGCTCGCATGCAAGAAGCCTTGATGTCTCTAATGCAAATGGCGAAAACCAGTGCTGCTCTAGAGCGTCTTTCTGATAAAGGTCTGCCATACATTTCAGTGATGACTGACCCAACAATGGGTGGTGTGTCGGCAAGTTTGGCTATGCTAGGTGATATCAACATCGGTGAGCCAAAAGCACTGATTGGCTTCGCTGGCCGTCGTGTTATTGAGCAAACGGTACGTGAAGATCTTCCTGAAGGTTTCCAACGCAGCGAATTTTTACTTGAGCATGGTGCTATCGACATGATCGTTGACCGCCGTGAAATGCGTCAACGAGTAGCGGGTATTGTTGCAAAATTAACCAATTACAGCTCGCCTTTGGTGGTTTCTGTCGACGAAGCACCAAAACAAGACGCTTACGAAGTACCAGAAGCGAAAGAAAAATAGTAAAGTAGTCTCTAACACAACCACACTACATTTGGTTACCCGTTAGATGAACAATTTTCCTACTCCACAAGCCACATCATCATTAGAGATGTGGCTTGATTATTTAACCAACCTACATACCTCTGCAATTGACCTCGGTTTAGACCGTGTTCAATCTGTCGCTCAATCAGCAAACCTCACTAAACCTGCACCAACAGTCATTACTGTTGCTGGCACTAATGGTAAAGGCTCAACATGCGCGATCATGGAAGCCGTGCTTTTAGACGCAGGTTACTCTGTCGGAGTTTATAGTTCACCGCACCTCATCAAGTACAACGAGCGTGTACGTGTAAACGGCCGTGATCTCTCAGATGATAAGCACACGGAAGCTTTCCATTTTATTAATCAGGCTCGTGGTGAAACGAGTTTAAGCTTGTTTGAATTTGGTACTCTGGCTGCATTGCGTTTGTTCCAGTCAGAAGAGGTGGAAGTTGTATTGCTCGAAGTGGGCCTAGGTGGTCGCTTAGATGCAACCAATGTCGTCGACCATGATGTTTCTGTTATTACTAGTCTTGCTATTGATCATGTTGATTGGCTAGGCGATGACATCAATGTCATTGGTTTTGAAAAAGCAGGTATTTACCGTGCAAACAAACCTGCGGTATGTGGTCAACCAAAACCACCGGCAACGGTAGCTGCTCACGCAGATGATATCGGTGCGAAGCTACACCAAGTTGGTATTCAATACGATTATCAAGTTGAAGACGATAAGTGGATTTGGCGTAGTGGCAGCTTCACACTAGATGATCTGCCTTTACCAACACTGCCAGTTCAGAATGCTGCAACTGCGTTGATGGCTCTGGGTTGTGCTGAACTGGCAATCACTGACATCAATATTGTCAATGGTCTTAAAAATGCGCGCCTTGCTGGACGTATGCAGAAGCTTGGTTGTAAACCTCATATAGTACTCGATGTTGCACACAACCCGCATTCGGCTGAGTACCTGGTTGAGCAAGTCAAAAAACGCTTCCCTGAGAAACAGATTCATGTCGTTGTGGCCATGCTCCACGACAAGGACATCAAGGAAACCATCGCAACCCTTGCTCCAATCGCTCACTACTGGTACCCAGCATCTTTGACGGGCCCACGAGCAGCGACGGCTGAAGAGTTGCTAACTTACTTACCGGAAGGTACTGCCCCTTATGACACTCCAAAAGCGGCGTTTAAAGCAGCGATATCAGAGTGTGCCGAAGAAGATGTAGTATTGGTTGTAGGCTCATTCCACACTGTGGGCGAAGTGCTTGAGCACTGGGAAATGAATAACTAAGGAGACAGAGTGGCAAGTAAGTTTCAAAGCCGACTAGTTGGCACTGTCATTCTCGTTGCGGCAGGCGTGATTGTCCTGCCGGACTTGTTTGATGGTCAAAAACTTCATTACAAGGAAGAGTTTGCTGCAATCCCGCTAAAGCCAGAGATTGAGCAAAATCCAGAAACCTTCGAGGTCCTATTACCTATCGAAGACAACGCTGTTCTGCCTGAGTCACCTGTCGAGGCGACAGTAGGTGAAGAATTGGTGGTAGATACGGGTATTGCATCGACGCCACCAGAACCAGCGACTCTACCTCAAGACGATAAAGTTGAAGTGAAGCCTCGACCCGTCGCTGAGAAAAATGAGTATCAAGATAGCGCTTGGATCATTCAGCTAATGGCATTGAAGAATGCTGAGAATGCTAAAGTCCTTGTTAAGGATTTGCAAAACCGAGGTTATCAAGCACACACCAAGCAAGAGAGTTCATTTACTCGTGTAATTATTGGGCCAGATGTATCGAAAACGAAGTTAGAGAAACAATTGGTTGAGTTACAAAAAATTACAGGCTCAAAGGGCCAATTGCTCAAATTTAAACCACTAAACCCATAAGAAAACGTTTGCGTCAGCATTTTTTCTGTTAAAATGCGCGCCAACTAAAAGATGTAGACCCCATGATTTGGATAGATTTCGTCATTTTAGGTGTGATTGGCTTATCAGCCTTGATCAGTTTAGTTCGTGGTTTTGTTAAAGAATCACTGTCTCTTGTTATCTGGTTTGGCGCGTTTTTTATCGCTAGCCAGTACTACGCGAAACTCGCGGTGTACTTTACCAATATAGAAGATGACATGGTTCGAAATGGTGCAGCTATTGCTGCATTGTTTGTTGCCACACTAATTGTTGGTGCAATCGTCAATTATGTCGTAGCCCAACTGGTACAAAAAACAGGACTGTCTGGTACCGATAGAGTTCTCGGTATCGTCTTTGGTGGCCTTCGCGGGGTACTGATTGTTTCGGCAGCACTGTTTTTCATGGATGCATTTACATCTGCACCAAGTTCCGAGTGGTGGAAAAGCTCAGAGCTGATTCCGGAATTCCGTCGAATCATTGCTCCGTTTTTCGAACACTTGCAAGCAACGTCTAGTTTTTTATCTGGCACAATCTAGTGCCAGACATTGTCGATAAATCGAGGATAATGGCATGTGTGGTATCGTTGGTATGGTGGGAAACACTCCCGTAAACCAGTCAATTTATGATGCACTTACTGTGTTACAACATCGCGGCCAAGATGCAGCGGGTATTTGTACCATAGAAAGCAATCGTTTTCGTCTGCGTAAAGCAAACGGTCTAGTGAAAGACGTATTTGAAGCTAAACACATGCAACGCCTTCAAGGCACTGTAGGTATTGGTCACGTGCGTTACCCAACCGCGGGTAGCTCAAGCGCTTCAGAAGCTCAACCTTTCTACGTAAACTCTCCTTTTGGTATCACACTTGCGCACAACGGTAACCTTACCAATGCAGCGGATGTTCGTCAGAAGCTTTTCGAAAAAGATCGCCGTCACGTTAACACGACTTCAGACTCTGAAGTTCTACTAAACGTGCTAGCGCATGAGATTGATACAGTAAAAGGTAACGTAACCTCTGAAGACGTTTTCCGCGCTGTAGCGAATGTTCACCGTACTATCCGTGGTGCTTACGCAGTTGCTGCGATGATCATCGGCCACGGCATGATTGCTTTCCGTGATCCAAATGGTATCCGTCCACTTTGCTTAGGTAAGCGTGAAGTTGAAGGTCAAACCGAATACATGGTGGCGTCTGAGTCAGTGGCACTTGATGCGGTAGGTTTCGACTTTGTGCGTGACGTAGCACCAGGTGAAGCGATTTACGCGACATTTGATGGTCAACTACACACTAAACAATGTGCAGATAACCCGAAACTAAACCCATGTATCTTTGAGTTTGTTTACTTCGCTCGTCCTGATTCATTCATCGACAAGATTTCGGTTTACAGCGCTCGTGTGGGAATGGGTGAGAAGCTAGGCCAACGCATCAAAGAAGAGTACTCAGACCTAGATATCGACGTTGTTATCCCAATCCCTGAGACTTCAAATGATATCGCTTTGCGTATTGCTCAAGCAATCGACAAGCCATACCGTCAAGGCTTTGTGAAGAACCGTTATATCGCACGTACCTTTATTATGCCTGGTCAACAGCAACGTAAGAAGTCTGTTCGCCGCAAGCTTAACGCTATTCGTTCTGAGTTTAAGGGCAAAAACGTACTGCTCGTTGATGACTCTATTGTTCGTGGTACCACGTCTGAGCAGATCATCGAGATGGCTCGTGACTCAGGTGCGAATAAGGTATACATGGTTTCAGCTGCGCCAGAAGTTCGTTTCCCGAACGTGTATGGCATTGATATGCCAAGTGCAAACGAGTTGATTGCTCACGGCCGTGACAACCAAACGATTTGTGATCAGATCGGCGCGGATGCGCTTATCTTCCAAACGCTAGAAGACCTAGTTGAAGCGGTTGGTCAAGGAAACCAAGAAATTACACAGTTCGATACGTCAGTATTTAACGGTGAATACGTGACAGGTGATATCGATCAAGCTTACCTAGACTTCCTTGATTCACTGCGTAATGACGACGCGAAGGTTCAGCGTGAAATCCAGCAAGATCTAGCAAACCTTGAGCTGCACAACGAGGGCGCTTAATTCGTCGCTGTGAAGTAGGTCACTGCAAACAGATAGAGAAAAGCCAGAGATTATATCTGGCTTTTTAGTCTCTAGCGTTTCCGATCTTACTCGCTGCTTACTGCTTCTCGTTATTTAAGATTTACTATCGTGATAGTTGATCACGAAATCGATAAACAGGCGCACTTTCTCTGGCTGGTGGTCTTTGTTGTTGTATAGCATGAATACATCACGTGGGTTTGCGTGCCAGTCATCGAGAATACGAACTAGGTGGCCAGTACGGAAGTACTCTTGTAGCATGACATCAGGCATAAGAGTGATGCCTAGACCATCGGAACATGCACGGCGAACAACGTTCATTGCGTTGGCTTCAAAGCGACCCTTGTCATTGTTGATCACGATATCACCTTGGCCATTGACCAGCTTCCACTTCATCAGAGGGTAGCCTTTGAGTAGCTGATGGTCACACAGCTCTTCAGCGTGTTTCGGTTCAGGGTGCTCTTTTAAATAACTAGGGCTTGCGACCAAGATATCCTCGATCGTGTTGATCTTACGAGCAATAAGGCTTGAGTCTCGTTGTGGGCCAACACGGAAGATTACATCCCACTCGGTTGGATCAAGCTGATCGGCTTGCGGGCTCATTGTGATATCAAGTTGGATATCTGGATAAGCATGCATAAACGCATTCAGGGTAGGTAGGATCAATCGTTTGGTTAGGTTAGAAGGTGCAGAGATTTTCAACTTACCTGATGCACCTTTACAGTCATCCGTGATCTCTTCTGTAACATTCGTTAACGATTTAAGTAAAGGAGCACATTGCTCGTAAAAACGCTCACCAACTTCAGTTAACACCAACTTGCGGGCGTGACGATTGAGAAGTCTTAGATTCAGTGAGTCTTCAAGAGCTTGGATACGTCGCGTAATGGTTGCAACTGGGATCGTGGTCTTGCGGGATGTTGCTGTGTAGCTCCCATTTTCGACCACAAGTCTAAATAAATTTAAATCGTCTAATTTCATATAAATATCTGTTCCTAAAGAACATTGTTCAAACCATTTCTTATGGCTTGGTGACTAAAATGTCATTGAAGGACTAATCTATCGCGACTAACCTTATATAAGCTTGAGAAATATCAACATGTTGTGGGGTTTTCTAAACATAGTCCACAAGCCTTAGTATATGGAATTTGAACTCATGACTTTTTCTGACTACTGTTAAGTAGGTCAAGAATGAAAACGCCATTCTTAAAGCTAATGCAACAAATCTAATAATAACAATAAGTAGTAGAACAATTTTGTGAGGGAAGTGAATGTACGACACTCAACAACAGTCAGCGGTTGTTATGGCCAATAGCTCGTTAGAGCCAAAACATATACTTGTTGTCGATGACGACCCTGTATTTCGACGAGTTACCACCAACTTTTTGACTCACCAAGGCTACCGAGTAACCGAATCTGAGAATGGATTAGATGGCTTGCAAAGCCTCTCGTCTGAAGTTCCAGATTTGGTCCTTTGTGATCTTTCTATGCCCATTCTAGATGGTATCGAGTTTGTAGAAGAAGTGCAGCTAGAGTATCCATCCTTACCTATCATTGTTGTCTCTGGCACTGAGCAAATGTCTGAGGTCGCCAAGGCATTGCGTTTTGGTATTAAAGATTTTCTGCCCAAACCAATAGAGAACTATCGGCATCTGCTTTCTGCAGTGGATAACACCCTTGAAGATTCTACCAGCCTGCTTCATGGGCAGCGTGACTTTTCTGCTCAGTGGTTTCGTGTAGAGGGTGGGGGAGAAGTGCCTGAAGAGCAAGAGCTGCACTGGCACCTAGATTACCTGCAAAATAACCCAAGCGCTGCGCGCGACTTGCTGCATGCATTGCTTCCAGAAAAGGACACCTCTCAAGGTAACTGGAAATGCAACTATCGTCTGCTTCAATCATCGACAAACATGCCGTTAGTGTTTGATTATGCTTGGGTGATGAATGGACAATTTGCCTTTTATCTTGTTGATGCAGACTCCGCAGAAGATGCCGTAGGTAGCGTGTTGTTGATACGAGCGCTATTCGATGATTACCTACGCAATACACGCAGCATGCATGTCGACCTGAAAGAAGTCGCGATGACGATAGAGAAGGGTTTGTGCTGTTCAGATGAAACACCAGCGGTCAATGCACTCTTTGGTGTGGCTGATCTGACTGATGGAAGCGTGTCTATTATGCCTGCCGGAATTGAGTCCACTTGGGCTGTGGGTCAACACAACCACAAGGTGGAGAGTGGTAATCAGTTAGGCGATCATTGTGCGAAAAACTTCGTGACGACCGGGCTAGAGATTGGGTCATCTGGTCAATTGAGAGTAAGTAAAGTCGGGGCAGTAAGCTTCAACCTCGAAATCAAGCCGATGCAATAGTGATTAAAATCAGCCGATGAAATATTAGAACAGGTGGCAAAGCAGAATTGTTGCCTGCTTTTTCACTTTCTGTTCTTTTTCAAGATTAGATATAGATCATACAGTGCAATTAACCCTATTTTTGTTGGGTTTTTGTTAATGAGATTATTGGTTATATTGCTCGCCTAATTTAACTAGTCGAGTGATTACGGATGTCTGACTCTAACTTCAAAGAACCTTACAATATTTTCTACTTTCTTGGTTTTATCGCGGTATTATTGATCCCAACTTTGCCAGCGACACTGACTTGGATGCAAATCCTTAGCCGCTAGGCTTTCTTGCCCGAGCTACACTTTAAAGCTCGACCCTCAGGAGCTTGCACCATCATTCGACGTACCTTCTTCAACCTTATTGGTGGCGTGAGCTTACTGCTTGGCATTCTCGGTATATTTCTTCCTTTACTCCCAACAACGCCATTTGTCCTTTTGGCTAGTGCCTGCTTTATGCGTGGCAGCCCAAGATTCCATCATTGGTTGAATCAACATCCGACCTTAGGTCCGATGTTGCATAATTGGCATCAAAATAGAGCCGTAACAAAGCGAGTGAAACGCAATGGTCTGATTACTATTTTGTTGAGTTTTTCATTTTCGATCTACGTAGCGCCAGTTTTTTGGGTGAAATGTATGCTGATTGTCTTGCTTGTGGTTTTGATCACTTGGTTTATTCGTTTGCCTACCCATGAGTAGGTTGCTGACTCAGTTGAAAATCACTAAAATTACCACCCAATGTGCCCACTATATTGTGGGCGTTTATTTTTGTGGTAGAGGCTCATCTACCTCATAACCATAGTTAAGCGACTTTCGATAGCGATAATTACAGAAACCCGCTTAACTTGATGAAGTAACAATATTATGACTACTGAAACCATCTCATTGATCAAATCAAGCATCAAAAGCATCGCAGACTACCCAAAACCAGGCATTCTATTTCGTGACGTGACGAGCCTAATGGAAGACCCTGCAGCATACCAAGCAACGATTCGCCTACTAGTAGAGAAATACCAATCTATGGGCTTTACTAAGATTGTGGGTACAGAAGCTCGCGGCTTCCTGTTTGGTGCGCCGCTTGCTCTAGAACTCGGTGTCGGTTTCGTTCCTGTTCGTAAGCCAGGTAAACTGCCACGCAACACAATTGCTCAAACTTACGACCTAGAGTACGGTACAGACACGCTTGAGATTCACACGGATGCAATCACTGAAGGCGATAAAGTATTGGTTGTTGATGATCTACTAGCAACTGGCGGTACGATTGAAGCGACAACTAAACTGATTCGTCAACTGGGCGGTGAAGTTGAGCATGCAGCATTTGTAATCAACCTACCAGAGATTGGTGGTGATAAGCGCCTAGAGGGTCTAGGTCTTAATGTTTACAGCATCTGTGAGTTCGAAGGCCACTAATACGCCAACCTCTCCAAGTAATCGGAAGTTTTAATGAGTTATCTTGCCTTAGCGCGAAAATGGCGTCCATCGACCTTTGATCAGGTTGTCGGTCAAAGCCACGTCCTTACCGCACTAGAGAATGCTCTAGCGCAGAATAGACTGCACCATGCTTACTTGTTTAGCGGGACTCGTGGTGTCGGTAAAACGTCGATCGGCCGACTTTTTGCAAAAGGGTTGAACTGTGAAACGGGCATTACTTCAACCCCTTGTGGTGTTTGTGATACCTGTAAGGAGATCGATGAAGGTCGTTTTGTTGATCTGCTAGAGATTGATGCAGCGTCACGCACTAAGGTTGAAGATACGCGTGAGCTATTGGATAACGTTCAATACAAGCCTGCACGTGGTCGATTCAAGGTTTACTTGATAGACGAGGTACACATGTTATCTCGTCATAGTTTCAATGCGTTGTTGAAAACGTTAGAAGAGCCGCCAGAGTATGTGAAATTTCTACTGGCAACGACCGATCCTCAAAAGCTCCCGATTACGATTTTATCGCGCTGTCTGCAGTTCCATCTTAAACCGATCAGTGTTGATGACATTCATCAACAGTTAGATACGATTCTTGAAAAAGAACAGGTGAAATCAGAAGCGCGCGCTTTGGGAATGATCTCTCATGCTGCGGACGGCAGTATGCGTGATGCCCTAAGTTTGACTGACCAAGCGATTGCTCTGGGTAATGGTGAAATTCTCGCTGAGTCTGTGTCTCATATGCTTGGGACACTTGATACAGACCAAGCTATTCACCTACTGGAAGCGATCAGCCACAAGCAAGCTCAAGCTATCATGAGCACGGTTGAGAATCTTGCTCAAAACGGTGTTGAGTGGGATGGATTGCTTCAAGAGCTTGCCACTCAATTGCATCGTATTGCGATGTATCAAGCACTGCCTTCTACGCTAGACAAGTCTCAGCCTGACGCAGAAAAAATCGAGGTACTGAGTCAGGCGTTAACCCCACAAGATGTACAGCTTTATTATCAGATCGCGACAAAAGGCAGAGAAGATATTCCTTTCTCACCTAGCGCTCGTATTGGTATCGAGATGCTGCTATTACGAATGTTGGCATTTAAGCCAGTTGCGACTCAAAGTGCACAAGCTATTTCGACTCAATCGAATACAGCGCCTCAACCTAATGTTGCACCTCAAGCAAGTACTTCAGCAATAACATCAACGTGTGAACCCGTGCAGCAAGCGGTTAATCCAGTTTCTGCTCCGAACGTGCAACAACAAACGACCCCGGTAAGAACGGCTCCACAAATTGCACCGATGACTCCTAATATTGCTCCAGTTAACTCTGCAGGTAATGAGATGCCATATGGTGCGCCAGAAGCGCCGCCAATGTCATCTTACGATGAATACGCAAGCATGGGTGATTACGGCGCACCCGCATCTGAGCCAACGAGACCCGCTTCGGCACAACCACGAGCGCAGCAGCGACAGCCAGAGCAGCAACAATCGCAAGAACCGTCGCCAGAGAAGCCAAGCTCTCCGGTTGGTGGATTGCGTCATCAGCTTCGCTCACAGCGTAAAGGGCTGTCAGCTTCGCGTTCACAAGGTACTAGCTCAAAAAAGGCTAGTGCGGCATCTGATAAACCTCTTTCAGTTCTGGAGCGTGTTGCTTCACATGGTGGACGAGCTCAGGTGTCGCAAAATGCTCAAGGCATAAACCAGGCACCACAAGAGCCAGCAAAGGACGAGCCTTACCAATGGAAGGCGAGTCAGCCGGAAGTCAAAGAAGAAAAGAAAGAGCTGACACCAACGCAAATCAAAAAAGCGTTGGAACACGTAAAAACGCCTGAGATGGCACAGCAGCTGTTTGAAGAGTCTGTTGCTCAGGATGAATGGGCAGCACTCGTTAGTCGCTTGAATACGGCAAAACTGGTCGAGCAACTTGCGCTAAACTCTCGTTATAAAAAAACGGGCAGTGTTGTTGAGTTAGAACTTCGCTCTAGCCAAGCACACCTCAACACCGACAAGGCTCAAAGTGAATTGTTAAGAGCACTGAATGAGACCTTAGGAGAAGAATGTCAGCTAACGGTAACCATTGGTGAAGAGGGTCAAACGCCGTTAGAGCTGCGTGAAGCTCTGTATCAAGGTAAGCTGCAGAATGCGTTTACCAGCTTAGCGACAGATCCAAACATTAAATTTATTGAGCAGCGCTTTTTAGCCGAGCTGGATAAAGATAGCGTGAGACCCATTTAGTCTCACGGTCACAAACGGAAACGAAATTGGGGTTGAATGTTTTCCGTTGAACCCCAATATATTAAATAATCATTGAGCGTTAACGCTATCCAAGCTTAAGCTTGGAACTTAATTAAAGAGAGACAAACATGTTTGGTAAAGGCGGTATGGGTAACCTAATGAAGCAAGCCCAGCAAATGCAAGATCGCATGCAAAAGCTTCAAGAAGAAATCGCAAATATGGAAATCACAGGTGAGTCTGGTGCTGGCCTAGTTAAAGTAACGATCACGGGTAGCCACAGTGTTCGTCGTGTTGAAATCGACGAAAGCTTGATGGAAGACGATAAAGACATGCTTGAAGATCTTATCGCAGCAGCATTTAATGATGCAGCTCGTCGAGTAGAAGAGACTCAAAAAGAAAAAATGGCTGGCGTAACTGGTGGTATGCAACTACCACCAGGTATGAAGATGCCATTCTAAATTACGCATAAACAGAACATTTAATGCGTACCAGTCATATGCTGGAACATTTGATGGAGGCCTTGCGCTGTCTACCTGGGGTTGGTCCCAAGTCGGCACAACGCATGGCCTTTCATTTGTTACAGCGAGACAGAAAAGGTGGTTTATTCCTTGCGGAAGCGTTAGGACAAGCAATGACCGAGATCGGTCATTGTAATGAGTGTCGTACGTTTACCGAGGAAGAAACTTGCCATATCTGTACTAACCCTAAGCGACAAGCGAATGGCGAAATCTGTGTGGTAGAAAGCCCTGCTGATATCGCTGCAGTCGAAGCGACCGGTCAATTCTCTGGCCGATACTTTGTGTTGATGGGGCATCTTTCGCCACTCGATGGCATCGGGCCAAGTGATATCGGTTTGGATATTCTTGATTACCGTTTGCGCCGTGGTGATATTAAAGAAGTGATCCTAGCGACCAACCCAACGGTTGAAGGTGAAGCGACGGCACAATACATTGCTGACTTGTGCCATGCACACGAAGTCAGTGCGAGTCGTATTGCTCACGGTGTCCCTGTTGGTGGTGAGCTAGAACTTGTAGATGGCACCACGCTATCTCACTCATTGTTAGGTCGCCATAAGATCTAACGGGTAGCATCGTTTGTTTCGAATACACCAAAGCTCATGGAATACCATGAGCTTTTTTATTGCATATCGTTTTTAACGAGCGTTCTCTATTTGCCACGAATCGCGCGATAGATCACAGCCCCAAGAATGGCTCCAACGATAGGTGCGATCCAGAAAAGCCATAGCTGTGAAATAGCCCAGTCTCCAACAAACACTGCAACGCCCGTACTACGAGCAGGGTTAACAGAAGTATTGGTCACAGGAATAGAAATAAGATGGATGAGAGTTAAACCCAGGCCAATTGCGATAGGCGCAAAGCCTGCAGGGGCTTTTTCATCTGTTGCACCCATAATGATGATTAAGAACATCATGGTCATCACGACCTCACAGACAAGTGCCGCTGTCATTGAATAACCACCTGGTGAGTGTTCGCCATATCCATTGGATGCGAACCCCGAAGCGCCTGCATCGAACCCTGCTTGCCCAGAAGCAATGATATAAAGGATAGCACCCGCGATGAGGCCACCAATGACTTGTGAGATGATATAAGGAGCAACATCTTTGCCATCGAATCGACCACCACTCCAGAGCCCTATGGTGACGGCGGGGTTCAAGTGACAGCCAGATATATGGCCGATAGCGTAAGCCATAGTGAGAACCGTTAAACCAAAGGCAAGTGAGACACCAAGTAAACCAATGCCTACATCTGGGAAACCTGCTGCTAATACAGCACTACCACATCCACCTAACACTAACCAAAACGTACCGAACATTTCCGCAAGATACTTGTTCATAATCTTCCTTAAATTAGAAAGGGGGTATCAACAAGATAGTGTAAGTTTCAGAGTTATGAGAAATTAATCCCTTATGGATTTAGGTTGAGTTGAATCTAAAGTGATCTGAGTCAGGTAATGGATTCTAACTCGATGAGGTTGTCCATGGCTGCTTTATCTGTTTTTCCGCAGATATCAGGGCAAGGCTTGAAGTCGTGACAAACCTTTGGGCGATCATTGGTGCCAAAAAGCTTACACAGATTATTTTCATTCAGTTGGATACATCGGACACCAGCAGGCTTACCATTTGGCATACCAGGAATAGCAGAACTAATACTTGGTGCGATACAGCAGGCGCCACAGCCTAAGCGACATTCCATAATGGTCTCCGAGAGCGAATGAAAAAATGAACGCGGATATTAGCAAAATTTCCACACGTGTACAGGGGTATTTAAGCGCGTAGTACTTGCAGTTTCGCCTTTAGAGCGGTATAAAACGCATCCACTATCAGCAGTAAGACCATCATTATGACAACGCCATTCTGGGAAAACACTTCATTAGACTCTATGACCGAAGAACAATGGGAGTCGTTGTGTGATGGATGTGGTAAATGTTGCCTGCACAAGTTGATGGATGAAGACTCTGATGAGGTCTATTACACCAATGTGGCTTGCAGTTGGCTAAATAGTAAAACCTGTTCATGTAAGGATTACCTAAACCGTTTTGAATCTGGTGAAGAGTGTTTAAAACTGACGCGTGACAAGATAGATGAGTTTCACTGGTTACCAGATACTTGCGCGTATCGCCTACTTGCCGAGGGCAAAACACTCCCTGAGTGGCACCCACTGATCACAGGCTCGAAGTCTGAAATGCACGCAGCGGGTGAGAGTGTTCGCAATAAAGTAGTGTATGAGATTGACGTTGTCGATTGGGAAGACCATATCCAAAATCATCCAAATCGATAAGAGAACAGCTGCCAATGGCGGCTGTGTTTCTTTGTGCGATATATAATTAAGAGGTCAGTGCCTTGGTGTAAACTAAAGAAGTGACGTCGAGATGAAGAGGTAAGTATGGGTATTCGCCGTATTGGATTGAGAAGATTTTGTATCACCGTATTGCTACTGCTTTCCGCTACGGTATGCGCCAATGAAGAAAAAGCGCTAGCGTATGACGCAGATACAACGAGTGTTAATACAACAGCACCCTCAGTAAACCGAATAGAGCAACAACTCAATACGATAGCTCAGGATATTAAAGACCTTTCACAAACCTTAAATACAGCAGCTGGTGAAGAAAAGGATGCTCTGCAACTTAAGCTGTTCCAAAAGAATGATGATCTTCGATCAGCGTTATCCAATGCAATTCGCAATAAATCGATTCCTCAGGGCGAATTGATCGCGCTTGTTACGCAGCAAGACAAGTACTCTATTGGTGCAACAGAGTATCTAGAAGATAAGATTAAAACCCTTAGCGAACAAATTGATAATGCGAAAAATGAAGAGCGGTTGGCACTACTAAATGATTATCAAGAGCTCCAGTTTTATCTCAGTCAGGTGACGATAGCGAGTTGGCAAAATATAAAATGGTTTCGTCAATTAGGGGTTGATGAGTCAGAAGCGATTGTGAGCTTTAGGTTACTCATAGAGCAGCGATTGAGATTAACTTCGGCGTCTGTTGAATACTTTTATCAACAATTAGGATTGCTTGACAAGCAATTATCGGCTAGCCCAGAAAGTGAAAAATCGACTCTACAGCTTAGCCAACTAGTGATTAAACAACGCTTAGATATCTCTGTTGATAGCTTGAAGTCATTGGTGGTGATTGCGGACCAACTTGAAATTGATAGTGCAGAATACAAGCGCCTATTATTCGAGGTCACAGGGAGTATTACTCAAGACATTCTTAACCTGGAGGTACTGTTGACCATCATTAGTCACTGGTCGGCAAATGCCTGGGATTGGGTCGCAAACAACGCGCCACAGCACCTGTTCCAACTTATGGTGTTTGGCCTGATTTTGCTAGTGGCTAAAATGTTAGCGCAAATCACCCGTAAGATTGTAAGTAAAACAGTAGTCTCAGAAAATCTGAAAATGTCGCAGTTGATGCGAGACTTCTTCATTGGGATGTCCGGTAATGTAGTGTGGGTGATCGGTATTATGGTCGGCTTATCTCAAGTCGGCTTAAATCTTGCTCCCATCCTCACCGGTTTCGGTATTGCCGGTGTGATTATCGGTTTTGCTTTGCAAGATACACTATCTAATTTTGCAGCCGGTATGATGTTGTTAATCTATCGACCATTCGATGTCGGAGACTTTGTGTTTGCTGGTGGAGTCGATGGAAAGGTCGCCTCGATGAGTTTGGTAAACACCACAATTAAGACATTCGATAACCAGATCATTATTGTACCTAACAGTAAGATATGGGGGGATGTGATTAAGAATGTAACACACGAACGAGTCAGGCGTGTCGATATGGTGTTCGGTATTGGCTACAGTGATGATTTGCTCAAAGCTGAAGCGGTATTAACAGAGATCGTTACTGAGCATGAGTCGGTATTAAAAACACCAGAACCAATTATTAAGGTCCATACACTGAACACATCCTCAGTGGACTTTATTGTTCGCCCTTGGGTGAGAACTGATGATTACTGGGATGTTTATTGGGATGTCACCAAGGAAGTGAAGTTGCGCTTCGATCGTGAAGGCATAAGCATTCCGTTTCCTCAACAGGATGTACATCTGCATATGCCAGAGAAAGTGGATGAAAAGGGAATATGAGCGCTACACTAAAGCGAGAATAATACCGCCTATGGTAGCTGCTGCGGAAAGGTACTGGCCTGCAGAATAAGAGCTGTCGTCTTCTTCTTCGATTTTATCAGGATGGTCCATACCTAATGCGCCATGAGCAAAGGATTCCATTTGTTCGGTAATACCTTCTTTCTTTTCTGGCTTAGGTTGACTCTGTTCTATTTGCTTTAATGCTTCGAGTAGTGCTTTGCCTTCATCTGAAAGCGTCACGGTATTTTGCTCTATCTTCAAAGGTGTATTTGAAGATGCTGGTTGTGCGTCAGCCGATTGCGTCGATGCCTTAGCAATATTGGCATTGTTTAGATTCGCGTTGTTATAGCTAACTGGTCCCATAGCATCCTCCTATACGCTCTTGATTACTATATCGGCACTGATGTAAAAAACTTGTGATTTATTTTTTATATATTCAGATTTCGAATAGGTGTTCAAACAAGCAAACTCAAACTAACAAAGCGGCAATCCTTGCCGCTTTTGTCTTATTGATTGAACCCAAGCAATTTACAGGCCAAATAGTAGACTAGTCTTCCACTTCACAGGTGAGGGTATGATTACGTTTGGAGAGAGAATGATAAGCTTGCATTCGGTTCTCTTTCTTTACATATCGAGCTGGGGGAGTCAGTACCTTAAGCTGGTAGTCAGAGCCTTCACTAGTAAATTCTGAAACTGGCGTTACTATCGCGATAGACAGTTGTGGATTTCGCTTAAGAATGGATTGAGCCGTCCCTAAACCGCCCTCTGTATGAAACTTACCAGCCACATGTATTACCTGAGAGGTTGGGTGTTCAGTAATGTATTCAACAATACTTTCCGCCATCGTTTCGTCCCAGGTGACTTGAGCGGCATATTGCTTACTCGTTTGTTCCGGTGAACCATGGTGCATTGATGCCATGAATTTTTGTCGGTAAGGGGTATCTGAGAGATCGATCTGCGATGCAACCATTTGGCGTTGTTCTGGTGTGACTCTATCTAGATACTCAATTCCTTCTCGGCCAATACAGCGCACAAGATCTTTCGGTGCGTTCGCTGCAATGATGTCGCTATTGTTTGCTTTGGCAAGCTCCACCAATGAGCGGTAGTCACTTTCATAATTAGGCCAAGCTTTACCCTGTTTTATCAAGATTTGTTCGCCGACTTCACCTGCTAAGTATTGGTCAATAATAGGCTGCTCAGGGCGAGAAAACTGCTCCATTGAAAGTGCAAGTGGTTCGCCGCTTGTCGCAAGTTGTTGGAATAGTTGAGCTTGGAATAAGTGAACGGCTGGATGAGTGTGCCACTCGCCAACTAGCACCACATCGTAGTCTTTTAGTTTATTTGCGAGTTGAGATAAATCGACTCCGTTACCGCTTGGGGTTGCAAGCGAGTAATCGTAATAGGATTGAAGCGGTGAGATAGGTGTTTGCTTATCTGACTCGAAAGTGTGTTTGCTGCTCATTGCTGAGCAACCAGAGAGAAGAGCTAGAGAGAGTAAAGTAAGTGTGCGCATGTCGCCTCCATATTCGGATTACGATGATAGTGGAGGCGACGAAAGGTTTCAATGAAAATGAGAACTAATTGTATTTAGTTGCTTGTTTTTCGATACACACGGATATTGAAATCTGCCTCGCACTCAAATGCCTGACTAGACTTAAGTTCAGCACGTAACTCTTCAGTTGCTTTCCAAGCAAATGGGGTCATCTGTAGTAAGTCATACGCGTGACCAGAAGTCAGGGTCATCGAGTAATTCACTTTTTGTTCTTCAATCAACTCGAAGCCTGAGATCTCTTCCGCTTCTTCACTATGGAGGCGGACACCATCATAGATTCTATCCCTCAACTCGTATAAGTGGCGAGCGCCAGGAGTGACGGTAACAATGATACCTGATGCACTGACAACACGATTAAGCTCCTCAGCCTTACACGGTGCATAGATACGAACGATTGCATCTAGGCTTTGATCTGCAAAAGGCACACGATGGCTTGAAGCGACACAAAAGTGAGTGGTGTTGTCATCCTTAGTCGTGTAACGCTTAGCTGCGTATCGAATCGCAGCCTTGGAAATATCGAGACCAAAGGTTTGTGAACCTTGATACTTTACAGCGAGTTGCTTTGAAAAATACTGGGTGTAATAACCTTCGCCACAACCAATATCTAACAGTGTAGGTGACACTGCATTGATGTGTTGAAGAAGTTGCATAGAGACTTGCTCACGCATTGGTGCGTAATAATCGGTGTCCAAGAATTCACGTCGAGCCTGCATCATCTCTTTATTGTCACCTGGATCTTTCGAGCGCTTATGGTGCGCTGGCATCAGGTTAACATAACCTTCTTTAGCTAGATCAAATTGATGATTGTTAGCACAACGAAAGGTATTTTGATCCAGTGATAAGGCTTGATGGCATAGAGGGCAGGAGTAGGGCATGGTAAATCTAGGGGCTCAATTACGAATGCGTTAAGGGTACAAGGGATAGTAGGGATAAGCTAGTGAAATTCGGGTTAGATAGCTAGGGTGCTGCTGGAAAACCGGATATCTAGATGTTTAGCTCCGAAGGTACAAAAAAGGGTTGACGTACAAACGCCAACCCTCTAGCTCTCAGCTCTTAAGCCGAAATCGTCGTCTTAAGCTCGTAGCTTTCGCCAGGCTGAAGCGTTTTACCTGATTCGATGCTCGGCGCATGCAGTGTTGATTCTACACAAAGGAACGTTTTGTAGCCGTCGTCCTGCATATCACCCATTGCTTGTGCACCTGCTGCCCATGGGTTCCATAGTACAGCAGAGTTATGACCTGCATTTGCTACATTGATTGTACGGCCAAATACGGCGTCGTTCACTTGGATGTTTGCTTCAGGTTTTGTGTAAACGCGATCAATCGTGTCAGTGAGTTTCAGGACATCACCACCTTGAACAATTGCACCTTCAGCGAGGCTATCGATGTATTCAGGGCCCATACCCGTAGTTTTAGCTTGTTCGATATCACCAAGGTTTAGGTACGTATGAAGCGCACCAGAGAACTTCCACTCAGCATCATCGATGTTCTGTACTTTCAGAGATACGTTGAGCTCTTCACCGATCTCGACAAACAGGCGTGCTTCGAACATGAATGGCCAGATTGCGTGAGTCTCTTCTGACGCGAACAGAGCGAGTTCAACAATGACGCCGTTTTCGCTTTCACGATGCTCAACCAGCTCCCACTCAGAATTGCGCGCGAAGCCATGAGCTGGAGCCGCAATACGACCGAACCATGGCCAGCAAATTGGAATGCCACCGCGTAACGCTGTTTTGCCATCAAACTTAGCTTGTTGGCTCATCCAAATAAGGTCTTCTTGGCCTTGTGGTTGGTAAGAAATGACATGGCCACCGAACAGAGAAATTGCTGCGTTAGCTTTGTCGTGAATCACTCGAACGACTTTTACTGAGTCTATTTCAACGATTGTCACGTTGTCCGACAGAACAGCGACAGCAGGGAGAGTATTTAAATTCATGAGATACGTTCCTAGTTTCTAGAACCTAGTTCCTAGAGTACTCGTACCTCACCCTATCTAGGAACTAGGCACTATTTTCTAGGAACTGCAGACACAAAAAAGGCGACTCGAGAGCCGCCTTTTCAAAATTCATACGCTAATTGCGCATCCTAAGAAATTACTTAGAGATGTGAGCGATTAGGTCAAGAACTTTGTTTGAGTAACCGATTTCGTTATCGTACCAAGATACAACTTTAACGAATTTGTCAGTTAGAGCAACACCAGCGTCAGCGTCAAATACAGAAGTTTGAGTTTCGCCGATGAAGTCTTGAGATACTACTGCGTCTTCAGTGTAACCTAGAACGCCAGCCATTTCGCCTGCAGAAGCAGCTTTCATTGCTTCACAGATTTCAGCGTAAGTAGCAGCTTCTTTTAGATTAACTGTTAGGTCAACTACAGAAACGTTAGCAGTTGGTACGCGGAAAGCCATACCAGTTAGTTTGCCGTTTAGTTCTGGAAGAACAACGCCTACAGCTTTAGCAGCACCAGTTGAAGATGGGATGATGTTTTGAGAAGCACCACGACCACCACGCCAGTCTTTAGCAGAAGGACCATCTACAGTTTTTTGAGTTGCTGTAGTAGCGTGAACTGTAGTCATTAGACCAGACTCGATGCCCCACTTGTCGTTAAGAACTTTAGCGATAGGTGCAAGACAGTTAGTAGTACAAGAAGCGTTAGAAACGATGTCTTGACCAGCGTAAGTGTCTTGGTTTACGCCCATAACGAACATTGGAGTTGCGTCTTTAGAAGGACCAGTTAGAACAACTTTCTTAGCACCAGCAGTGATGTGCTGACGTGCAGTTTCGTCAGTTAGGAAGATACCAGTTGCTTCAGCTACAACGTCAACGCCGATTTCGTCCCACTTAAGGTCAGTTGGGTTACGCTCAGCAGTTACGCGTACAGTTTTACCGTTAACGATTAGGTTACCGTCTTTTACTTCAACAGTGCCGTTGAAACGACCGTGAGTTGAGTCGTACTTAAGCATGTACGCCATGTACTCTACGTCGATTAGATCGTTAATACCTACTACTTCGATGTCAGCGCGCTCAACAGATGCACGGAATACGAAACGACCGATACGGCCAAAACCGTTAATACCTACTTTGATAGTCATTGTAGTTGCTCCACAACTTAATTTCTGATTAAAGATAAACTGGTAGTAAAATTACAAAACCAAGTCTTCGACTGCAAGGGATAATCGAGCCTAACTTGTTTAAAGTCAAAAAAAAGCGTCGCTTTTTTTCATAACTCGTAGTATTTGATTACTTTTTATCCCTTTTGGGTATTTAATTGTCATTTTACCAAAGTTTTTGCTAGCCAAACCTTGTTGGCGTAACAAGAATTTTAGTCATCCATGTTACGGAGAGAAAGTATGTGCTACATCAAGGGTGATGTGCAAGTTTTTGACAAAGAAATTCGTTATAATGTTCGCAATTGATAAACCAGTGGTTAAATAGAGGGACATGGAGAGAGTAGTCAAAACAGATCAAGAGTGGCGAGAACAACTAACAGAACAAGAGTTTGCTGTATGTCGTCAACAAGGCACAGAAGCCCCTTTCACTGGCAAGCTTCTGCATAATAGAGAAACGGGTGTTTATGCGTGTACATGCTGCGAAGCTCCTCTATTTAAGTCTGAAAATAAGTACGACTCAGGTTGTGGCTGGCCGAGTTTTGATTCTGCGATCGATGAGAAGGCCATTCGTTACCTAGAAGATCTCAGTCATGGTATGAAGCGTGTCGAGATCCGATGTGCGACATGTGATAGTCACCTGGGGCATGTTTTCCCTGATGGTCCACCCACCACGGGTGAACGATTCTGTGTTAATTCAGTGTCGTTAATTTTTAACAATGAAAACAAAAAAGACGCTTAATGCGTCTTTTTTGTTACTTTCTTTCAATATTGATGGCTTTATTGAGCTAGCTTTCTTCTATACCTTGCGGGATAAGTGCTGCATTGAATTGACGTTGGTCTATGGCGTCCTCTATCGAACCTTTTAACGTCATCAATTGAGACTGGGTTTCATCGTCAAATTGATAGATTCTACGAAGTTCGCTTTCTGACGCTACCGGAACACCTAAATCTTTGGCTATTAATGCCCACACATAAGCTTGTTTAAGATTGTTTAAGCTTTGGTTCACACCCGCTAGTGACTTTATCACTTCTACGTTTAAATCTTTGTCGCGGCTAAGTTCAAGTGAACGGTGTAGTAGATCGCGAGTCTTCAGCTTATCTTTCCCCGTATAAAAGGTAGCAAGGGCGTATTGCATGTCAGCAGTATCTAGGGCCCCAGTGGGTTCTAACTGTAAGAAAGAACGCTGAGCATTTTCGTCTCCAAGCTGGCTCCACAAGAAATATAGGGCTTGAGGTGTTTTCGATGGCTCTAACTCACTAACGATGCGATCGAGTTCTTTGCCTGCGTTGACTAAAGAACGGAAACGGAGCTCTTTAACGTTTGATTTGTCGAGAGGCTCTATCTGCGATGCTAACTCTAGGCATTGCTGATACTTCGCTACCAGATGGTACTGTTCGATCTTATGAGCGTCTGATGGGGAAGGGAGTCCTTCGTAACGGTGCCAAATCATATCGGTGCGAGGAATGCGGCATTGACCATCACCCATATTGAACAACTCGCATTGTAGTCGAGGGTTTTTGTCGCAAAGTTGATCGGTATTTTTACGGCCTTCAAGGCAACCTGTCAAAGCAACGGCCAGTGTAGCTCCAAGGAGCATCTTTATTAGATTCATATACTGTGATCGAAAGCAGTAAATTAATGGGGTTATCTTGACTCAATGCTAGGGCTCGCTATCGTCAACGTCAACACAATATCATTTATTCAAGGGACATTATGGATATTGATCAACTACTCGCTGCTATGACTCCAGAAGTGTATGAGCGTTTGCTGAATGCAGTAGAAACGGGCAAGTGGCCAGAAGGTACAGCTTTATCACAAGAACAAAGAGATAGTTGTATGCAGGCCGTGATGCTTTATCAATCGAAGCACAATGAAGAAGCGCAGCATATGACAGTGGCGGCCGGTGGCGAAATCAGCTTTAAGTCAAAAATGGAACTCAAGAAACAGTTTATGTCTAGCGCTGGGGATATACCAATCAAACAAGATTGATTCGTTTCCTGGAACCTAGTATTGAAATTTGAGAGTTGTGATATGAGATCTGCTCTCAAATTACAACTCTCAAGACTCATTTCTACCTTTATAGGCTCATCTCACCACGAAGAATCTGCTGCATTTTCTGCTTAATTTCTTCGTAACTTAGATCTTGACTCAGCAGATAATGAAGCTTGGCCAATGCTGCTTCTGGTGTCATATCATAGCCGCTAATAACGCCTGCATCTGCTAACGCACAACCTGTCGCGTAGCCACCCATGTTGACTTTGCCCGCCAAACATTGAGTGAGGTTTACAACAATGACGCCACGCTCTGACGCTTCTTTTAGGTGACCAAGCAGTTCAGGGTTTTGTGGTGCATTGCCGACACCAAATGTCAGCAGAATCATCGCGTTCACAGGTTGGCGTAAGGTATTGCGAATCACTTCGTGGGAGATACCTGGGTACATAGTGATCACGCCGATTGGTTGTGGGGTGATGTTGTGGACCTTGAACTCGCCTTCTGGCTTTTTATCAACTTCAACGCCATTGCTCACTTGAATATTAATACCCGCCTCTAGGAGAGGAGATAGGTTCGGTGAAGTGAACGCGTTGAAGCCATCGGCATGTGACTTGGTGCTGCGGTTACCCCGCATCAATTGATTGTTGAAGAAAAGAGTGACTTCATTGATTGGGTAGTTTGCAGCGATGTGCAGAGCATTGAGTAAATTCGCTTGGCCGTCTGAACGAAGCTCGGCTAGCGGAATTTGGGAGCCAGTTACGATAACTGGTTTACCTAAATTCTCTAGCATGAAAGAGAGCGCAGAGGCTGTGTACGCCATAGTGTCAGTGCCGTGCAGAATGACGAAACCGTCGTACTTGTCGTAGTTGGCACGGATATCGTCAGCGATCTGTTGCCAGTCCATAGGAGTCATGTCTGAAGAGTCGATCAGCGGCTCATACTCATGAATCGTGTAATCAGGCATCTCTGGTCGGTGAAACTCAGGCATACTTTGCAGTTGTTTTTCCATAAAACCGGCGACTGGGATATAACCGTGATCGGATTTTTGCATACCGATAGTACCGCCAGTATATGCGATATAAATGTGTTTCTTTGCCATGTTGAATGCCTACGGGTCAGGGAACAGTGGCGCGATTATAACGAAAAAAAGCTGAATAGGAAGAAGTTATAAAAGTGGAACGATGAGCTTAACGGGAAGGAGAATTTCTAGGCGGATTCTATTAGCCAATAAGACGAAAAATCATGGAGTTGTTGTAAATGAGAGCTGGCTCCTAGAACGGTCAATATCAAGGAGCCAACTATGCTAATTTTAGGTGGTTACTCCACCTTACACGGTAAGCAGAAGGCGTAGTAACCTTTCGGGTCATTGAAGCTGTCGAGCAGACTTAAATCAGTTTGTACTTGCTGTGCAACAGGCATTAAAGAACGAGGAATCCAAGCGCTGACATCCAAGCCAAACTCGACTTTCGCTTGATTCATGAAGTCTTGAATCAATTGCTCTGTTGGTGACAAGGGTTCTTCAATCCAGTAGATGTTGTAGCTCTCCAATTGAGCGAGCGCAGCGGCGGCTGCAACAGCATCATCAAAGTCACCCATAGAGTCTACAAGACCGTGTTGCATGGCATCTTGTCCCGTCCAAACTCGACCCTGAGCGATTGAGTCTACTTGCTTGACTTCTATATCTCGGTTTTCGCCCACGAGTGAGATAAAGCGATTGTAACCGTGCTCTATCCCCATTTGGAAAGCATCAGACGCTTGCTCAGTCAAACCCGTCGTTAAGCCTTGGCCAGAGAATGGCGATGTGCCCACGCCGTCAGTATAAACCCCAATATTGTTTAAGCCTTTTTCGAACGTAGTGATCACGCTAAAAATGCCAATTGAACCGGTAAGGGTTGTTGGCTGAGCGATGATCTTGTCTGCGCTCATCGAAATCCAGTAACCGCCAGAGGCAGCAAGGCTTGACATGGAAACGACAACAGGCTTACCAGCATTTCGCAGTGCAACAATCTCATTGCGAATCACCTCAGAAGCAAATGCGCTGCCTCCAGGACTGTCGACACGTAGGACAACTGCTTTAACCTTGCTGTCGTTCTTTGCTTCGCGCAGTAGGCTTGCAACCGTGTCGCCACCCACTGAGCCACGTGGTTGTTGACCGTCTAAGATCGCACCGCTTGCTACAATAACTGCGATATCATCTTGTTGACCATTAAAGTCAGGGTGTACCGATTTTTGGTAATCGTAGTAGCTAACTTGCTTAAAGCTGTCTTCACCATTGCTGCCGTACGTATCAATCAGGTAACGACGCATTTCTTGACGAGTCGCCAACTGGTCAACCAAGCCAAGCTCCAATGATAGTTTTGCTAGGTCGCCATCCACGGCTTTTAGTTGTGCTAAGAAGTCGTCCATAGACGGGTTGAGCGCACCGACGTCGATTGAACGATTGGTCGCAACATCATCAACAAACGCGCCCCACAATTGACTCAGCCAGCGAGATGCCGATTGTTTCGCTTCGTCAGACATGTCATCACGAAGAAAGGGTTCAACGGCAGACTTGTATGTCCCAACACGGAAGATATGCGTAGTGACGTCCAGCTTCTCTAGTAAGGTTTTGTAATAAAGGGAGTAAGCACTGTAGCCTTTAATCATTACAGCACCGTCTGGTGCGAGAAATACTTTGTCGGCATAGCTTGCTAGGTAATATTGACTCTGGTTGTAAATATCACCAATGGCATAGATGGACTTGCCTGATGCCTTGAACTCATTTAGGGCCTTTGCGATATAACGAAGCTTGGTTAAGTTAGTTTCAGGCAACTCTTTTAATGCTAAGACAATACCAAGTATTTTATCGTCGTCTTTTGCATGACGAATCGTTTCAACGATGTCGAAAAGCACATTCTCTTTTGGTAGATCGCGACCAAACAGGGAGCCTGTAACTGAATCCATAGGGTTGACGTAACGGCTCTGCTCAACAATTGGACCAGAGAGGTTGAGAACCAAGGCTCTTGGTTGAACTTCAACCGGTTTGGTGCTGTCCGTTTTGGTATAAGCGAAGTACAGAAGCGCAATCAACAACAAAAATGACAGGTTTAGTACTGCCACTCGTAAGAAGCTTATGGTCTTCCAAATCCCTTTAAGAACAAGGCCAATAAATCGAAATATTGTCTTCATAGTTTTTCTCCGCAACATGGCGGTATCAGTATGGTAGCTTTTAAAGAAAACATAAAAGCCTGAAAAATTAGATACCTATAATCGTAATGTATTACGTTCTTGTTTACCAACAAGATTGATCTTTGTTGCAAATATGTAAACGGCTGTTTGATTTTCAGTTTGTGGACTAATATTGTGGTCAGACCAGAATGATAATAAAAGCGATGGAATGTCATGTACCCACACTTACTAAAACCTCTAGATCTCGGATTTACCCAATTGCGCAATCGCGTACTCATGGGATCGATGCATACTGGCCTCGAAGAACACAAAGAGGGGCTTCATAAGCTCGCTGCGTTCTATGAAGAGCGAGCCAAAGGCGGTGTGGGTTTAATTGTGACGGGAGGCTTCTCACCAAACTTACGCGGCCGCTTGAGCCCATTTAGCGCTGAATTCAGCAGACCAAAACATGCAAAAGAACACCAAGTCGTGACGGAAGCTGTACACAAGCACGGTGGCAAAATCGCATTACAGCTTTTGCATGCTGGGCGATACGCGATGCACCCATTCTCGCAAAGTGCTTCTTCAATGAAAGCACCGATTGCCAAGTTTGCACCGAGTGAAATGAGTGAACGTCAGATTCTCAACACGATTGAGGCTTTTGCCAACAGTGCATCACTTGCCAAATCTGCAGGCTATGATGGGGTTGAGCTTATGGGATCTGAAGGCTACCTCATCAACCAGTTTATCTGTAAACGCACCAATATGCGTTACGACGATTGGGGTGGTACCTATAAAAAACGCATGCGTTTCCCTATTGAGTTAGTAAAAGCGGTGCGTGAAGTGGTAGGAAAAGACTTCATTATCATCTTTAGACTTTCAATGCTTGACCTTGTTGAAGAGGGTAGCACCTTTGAAGATGTCGTGATGCTGGCTCAAGAGCTAGAAAAGGTTGGGGTCACAATCATCAATACCGGTATTGGTTGGCATGAAGCTCGTATTCCGACCATTGCAACACAAGTTCCACGTGGCGCGTTTACTTGGGTGACGGAGAAAGTAAAACCTTATGTCTCGATTCCAGTCGTAACTTGTAACCGTATTAATACGCCAGAAGAGGCTGAGCGCATCCTGAGTGAAGGTCATGCGGATATGGTTTCAATGGCAAGGCCATTCCTTGCTGATCCTGAATTTGTACTTAAAGCAGAGCAATCACGCTCGCAGCATATCAATACTTGTATTGGGTGTAATCAAGCGTGTTTGGACAATGTATTTAAAGGTAAACGCGCAAGCTGCTTAGTCAATCCGAGAGCTTGTCATGAAACTGAGTTACTGATTGAACCGGCTAAAAATAAAAAGCGTGTTGCTGTTGTCGGTGCAGGCCCTGCAGGCCTTGCTTGTGCAACGACGTTAGCAGAGCGTGGTCACCATGTTGATCTTATTGAGAAGAATGACCGAATCGGCGGACAGTTCCGGCTCGCGATGCAGATTCCTGGCAAAGAAGAATTTAGAGAAACTATTCGTTACTTTGCTAATCGTTTAGATGAAACAGGCGTCAATTTATTGCTGGATACACCTGCTGATTTTGAACAGCTCAAAGAGTATGACGAAGTGGTTATGGCCTCGGGTGTTGAGCCAAGAAAACTCAACATTGAAGGCATTGATAACCCTGAGAAAGTGGTCGACTACCAGACATTGATTCGAGAAAAAACCCACGTCGGTAACAACGTAGCAATCATTGGGGCGGGTGGTATCGGTATCGATGTGGCGACCATGTTGACGGAGCCTGTGCATCAAACTCTAGATGATTGGCTACATGATTGGGGTATTGATAAACAATTAGAACATCCGGGTGGTTTATTTCCATTCCCCGATGCAGAGAGTGAGCTTAATGTCTGGGTCATGCAGCGCAAAAAAGGTCGCGTGGGTAAAGGTCCCGGTAAAACGACAGGATGGATTCACAAACGCACTCTCGAGAAGCGTGGTGTAAACCTCCTTGGTGGTATTCAATATGAAAAAATTGATGATGATGGTTTACATATCATCAAGGGTAAAAAGATTGAGTTATTGCCAGCAGACAAAGTGGTGATCTGTGCAGGGCAAGTCTCAGTGAGACCGTTTGAAGAGAAGTGGCAAGAGTTGGGCGAGCACTTCCACTTGATTGGTGGTGCAGATGTAGCTGGTGAGTTAGATGCTGTGCGTGCAATTCGTCAAGGTGTTGAGCTCGGCGCGAAGCTGTAAAGCGTTGAAGGTTACATAGCTACGTGAAGACACACAATTACAATGCAGTCATTCGTCCTTTTTGAGAGTTATTATCATTCCAAACTCTGTGCTAAAGTAGTGAATACTCTTAACAAAAGAGAATCTAAAGAAAGCTTAAGAAGGACTTCAAATGGATGCGTTAGAACTGTTGTTAAATCGACGCTCAATTGCCAAATTATCTGAGCCAGCACCAGAGGGCGTGGTGCTCGAAAACATCATTCGTGCCGGTTTACGAGCACCAGACCACGCCAACCTAACACCTTGGCGTTTTGTTATTTCTCAAAGTGAGGGATTGCAGAAGTTAGCGAACATTCTGGTGGACGCGGCAAAGAAAGCTGGTGCTGAAGAAGCGGTTGTTGAGAAATTGTCAAAGGCACCATTTCGTGCACCTATGGTTATTACTGTCATTGCAAAGGTTACCGAGCATGAGAAAGTACCAGCCATTGAGCAACACTTGTCAGCGGGTTGCGCTGTTCAGGCTATGCAGATGGCTGCGGTAGCACAAGGCTTCCAAGGTTTCTGGCGCTCAGGTAAATGGATGTTTGATGAGAACGTAAGGCAAGCTTTCGGCCTAGAGGGTGAAGATGAAATTGTTGGCTTCTTGTACTTAGGCACACCAGGTTGTACGCCAATGAAAGTACCAGAGCGTGATATTAGTAAGTTCGTTGAGTATCTATAGTCATAAACCACTGGTTAAAAGTACAGTTTTTCTTGATTTGTTAGGGCCACATTCGTTAATGTGGCCCTAATTATTTGTTTGTTATGAATTCTCTATGTCTCGTCTGTTCATTGCCGAAAAACCTAGTCTAGGGCGTGCGATTGCCACTGCTTTACCCAATCCTCAAAAGAAGGAACAGGGTTTTATCCGTTGCGGTAATGGCGATATTGTCACTTGGTGCATTGGGCACTTGTTAGAGCAGGCTGAACCGGACAGTTATGACGAGCGCTACAAAAAATGGAATATAGGCGATCTGCCAATTGTTCCTGAGCTGTGGCAACTCAAACCTAAGAAGACGGCGAGCAAACAGCTAACGGTGGTCAGAAAGCTACTTAGAGAATGCAATGAAATCGTCCATGCCGGTGACCCAGACCGAGAAGGGCAGTTGTTGGTCGACGAGGTGATTGATTACTGCAAGGTCTCGCAAAAGAAGAAAGCGACGATTAAACGCCTTCTTATCAGTGACCTTAACCTGCCGGCAGTGAAGCGCGCATTGTCCTCGATGCGAGATAATCGAGATTTTATTCCTCTGTCAGTATCCGCGTTGGCTCGTTCAAGAGCAGACTGGTTGTATGGCATGAATATGACCCGCGCTTATACCCTGTTGGGACAAAAAGCGGGATACCAAGGTGTACTGTCTGTTGGTCGGGTACAGACACCGGTTTTAGGGTTAGTAACCCGCCGGGATGAAGAGATCGAAAACTTTGTTCCTAAAGACTATTTTACGCTTCATGCTTTAATTCCCTATCAAGGCGATAATGGCTGGTTTGATATTCGTTCGCGTTGGAAGCCAAGTGATGCGTGCCAACCCTGGCAAGATGAAGAGGGACGAGTGCTCAATCGTAAGTTGGTTGAGAATGTCGCTGCTCGTATCGCTAATCAGCCTGCGACGGTTAAAGAGTCTGAGCAGAAACAAACTAAGCAGAATGCGCCACTTCCTTACTCTCTTTCCGCTTTACAAATAGATGCGGCAAAGCGCTTTGGTATGAGTGCTCAACATGTATTAGATGTGTGTCAGTCTTTGTACGAGAAGCACAAACTCATCACTTACCCGCGTTCAGACAGCCGTCACTTACCTAAAGACCATTATAAGCAAGCGGGCTCTGTGGTTGATGCGATCGCCAATAATGCGAAAGATCTCGCTTCCGCAGCACAAGGTGCAGATTTGTCGATCAAATCTAAAGCATGGAATGATAGCAAGGTCGATGCGCACCATGCGATCATCCCGACACCCAAGAAATCTTCAGTGAATGGGTTGTCTGGAGACGAAATGAAAGTGTATGCACAAATTGCTCGCCAGTACCTTATGCAATTCTATCCTGCGGCTGTTTATGCTGATTCTAAACTGGTGTTTGATATCGCTGGTGGAGTCTTTATCGCTAAAGGACGTCAAATGATATCGGCGGGTTGGAAAGCGCTAATGGGTAAGAGTGATGATGAAGAGCAAACGGAAGACAGAGTGCCCGCACTCATAGAGGGTGAGGTGTTGACTTGTCGTGAAGGCCTTATTGGTGACAAAAAAACGGAGCCACCCAAGCATTTCACCGAAGCTACGTTGCTCCAAGCCATGACGGGTATTTCTCGATTTGTTGAAGACAAAGAACTGAAGAAAATCCTCAAAGAAACCGATGGCTTGGGAACGGAGGCTACGCGAGCGGGTATCCTAGATATCCTATTTAAGCGTCAGCTGCTCAAGCGACAGGGAAAGAGCATCTTGAGCAGTCCGGCTGGGAGAGGGCTAGTTCATGCCTTGCCAGACGCTTCGACTTACCCTGACATGACTGCACACTGGGAGCACCAGCTTCAAGGTATGGCAGAAAGAAACCAGGCCTATCAACCCTTTATGCAAGCACTGCAAAATCAAATTGATGGTTTGATGACGCAAGTGAAACAAGGACCAGTTCCTGAATCCTTGCGCCATCTTCCTAAGGTTGAGCGGCCAGCATTTAAACGTAAGCGTAAAAGTACTGGCAAAGCCAATTACAACTCAAAAGCGACAACAGGCACACGTCGTAAGAAAAGTTCTAAATGATATTACCAAGGCAGCTCAGAGCCATCGAAGTTGATAAATTGTCCTGAGTTTCCTGGTGTTGAATTTTGAATAACATTAAATAACCCTTGTGCCGAGATGTCCGTCTCTAAAAGTGCGTTAGGTCCACCCATCTCGGTTTTTACCCATCCAGGGTGAAGCGCAAGCACTGTAAAACCTTGGCTTGATAGATCATTGCTGAGGCTTTTGACAACCGAGTTTAGTGCTGCTTTTGATGAGCGATAGATATAGCCGCCACCCGAGGTATTTTCGGTCATGCTGCCAACCTTAGAGGAGAGGCAAGCTATCGTCTTCGAACTACTCTTTTCAAGTCTTGGGTAAAATGCCTCTACCAGTTTCAATGGCGCTATCGTGTTGACTTCTAGAACCTTTCGCCATTCCTCCACATCAGTGTGACCAAAATCATATCCCTTTGGACCATAGTAGCCCGCGTTATTGATCAGGATGTCGATATTTGGCAGCGCTGAGGCTAGATCTTCTACTTGCGAGTAATTGGTTACATCGAGCTGAAACGCGCTTAAGCTTTGATGATTCTTTGTAAGTTCAAGTAGCTCTTGTGAGCTTGCTTTGTCTCGATAGGTGGCGAGAACTTTGAAGTTATGCTCCAAGAATTGCTTAGCCAATGCAAGGCCAATTCCTCTGTTTGCACCGGTGATGAATACGGTTGCCATAATCTCTCCTTTTTCGTTTTACTCACTATACGTCTTTCACCTATAAAGGTTAAGCCTGCTTGCGATAGGTCAATATTTACCTACATAATCGGCGTACAATCCGCGTTTTATAAATCCAGGTTATACCTGAAGTACGGGTGATATTGATGATCAGACGTTTACCAAAATGGGTGGAATGGGGCTCATTTATTCTGGCTTTTATTGCAGGTTACGTGAATGTCATCGGTTTACTTGGCTTCCAACATCAGTCGGTTTCTCATTTATCGGGATCTGCAACCTTACTCGGCGCGCAACTGGCTGGTTTTGAGTGGACCTTAGGTTTGCAGCTTATTGGCGTCCTGATTTGCTTTGTCGTCGGCTCGGCAATCTCTGGCGCAGTGTTGTGTGGTGAGTCGTTTGAGGTGGGGCGTCACTATGACTCTCTGCTGATTCTTGAAGCGATACTACTCATCCTAGCGACTGTTTCGTTAGTACTTGATGTGCATATTGGCCACTATATTGCTTCGCTGGCCTGTGGGTTACAAAATGCGTTGGCGACACGATACAGCGGAGCAGTAGTAAGAACGACGCACGTAACGGGATTGTTTACCGACCTTGGCTTGATGATTGGAGCGAGTTTACGCGGTGAAACCTTTGATAAACGCAAAGCCAAGCTTTTTGTCACTATCATATTTGGCTTCGTATCCGGAGGCACAACTGGTGCGGTCATCTTTGAGAGATTAGAGTTCATTGCTTTGCTCGTTCCGGCATCTCTCTGTCTTGGTTTAGCATTCGCTTATCGATTGTTCTTCATTAAGCGTAACACCCAGCTTTACACCGAACTTACTCATCACTAATCGTTGATTACTAGCCCATTTTAATCATAGAGTTGATTGGGTACACTGAGGTTATTGCGAATCAATAATCACTATCATGCTACCCATCATTTACCACTCGATTTATTCTGAGCTTCCTCTTCCACCACAGCATCGATATCCTATCTCGAAGTATAAGCGCTTACATCAAGCGGTTAATGAACAGATGAACCAAGAGCTTGAAAGTGGTTGTATTCAGTTGATTGAGTCTACAGCTCTGACGGTAGATGAGGTGAAAAAAGTTCATTGTTCTGACTATATTGACCTTCTTACTAGCGGTCAGTTAGCTGAAGCCAAGATGCGGCGTATTGGTTTTCCATGGAGCGAACAACTGATCCGAAGAACCTTAACCTCCGCAGGAGGTACCGTGGCTACCGCTGAGTTGGCAATAGAGCATGGCTTTGCGATCCACCTAAGTGGAGGTTACCACCACGCTCATTTTGATTTTGGCAGTGGCTTTTGTTTGATTAACGATCTCGCACTTGCCGCCTTTAAAGCTCTTGAGCACCCGGATGTCGATAAAGTGCTGATCATCGATAGCGATGTGCATCATGGTGACGGGACGGCGACACTGTGCCAAAACATGCCAGATGTAGTGACCCTTTCTTTTCACTGCGGTAAAAACTTTCCAGCAAGAAAACCGGACTCCGATATCGACATTGACCTCAACCGGGAAGTCGGAGACCAAGAGTTTTTAACTACTTTTAAGTCGGTGGTGGAAACAGCAATCAACCTACACCAACCGGACCTTGTTATCTACGATGCAGGCGTCGATATTCACATTGATGATGAGCTAGGGTATTTGAATGTCTCTACGGATGGGATTTATCAACGAGACTATTGGTTGCTAAATCATTGTCTCAACAGACACCTACCTGTGGGATGTGTGGTTGGTGGTGGATACCGAACAGATCATCAGGATCTCGTAGAGCCGCACATGCAACTAATCAGGGCAGCAGCGAAGGTGCTATCAGAACGTTGCACTCAGAACATTGCTCTTTAGGACGAACAACAATGACGACTTATCTTGCCGGTTTTTCTCTTGGTTTGTCACTTATCTTAGCGATTGGATCGCAAAATGCGTTTGTGCTCAAGCAAGGTCTAAAACGACAGCACGTGTTTGTGGTGTGTTTAGTCTGTGCATTGTCTGATGCGATACTCATTTCACTAGGAGTGGGCGGTTTTGGTGCATTGGTAAAACAGTTTCCTCAGATTGAGACCTTTGCCCGTTATGGTGGCGCGCTGTTTCTGACCATTTATGCTCTATTGAGCTTCAAATCGGCATTGACGACCGATCATGCTCTAAAAGCGAGTGAGCAATCTCAGTCTTCGTTACCTAAGACGGTGGCAATATGCTTAGCATTTACTTGGTTAAATCCGCATGTGTATCTCGATACGGTAGTTCTGCTTGGTTCGATATCGACTCAGTATCAACCGCAGCAGCATCTGTTCGCTTTAGGTGCGGTGAGTGCATCGTTCGTGTTCTTCTTTTCTCTTGGGTTTGGCGCTCGTTTATTGGCCCCTGTTTTTGATAAACCTAAGGCGTGGAAGTTCTTGGAATTGTTTGTTGGGGTCGTCATGGCGTTAATTGCACTCTCTTTGCTAAGAGTAATCTAACGACTCAGATAGAATAAGCCCTAGCACATGCTAGGGCTTTGTTTATATGGGATTACACGGGAACCACTAATATGTCGACAGGGGATTTGTCGATGAGGTGTTTGGAATGTGAAATCCACTTGCTGAGGAAGTCATGGTGATGTCCGCAAATAATAAAGTCGATATGTCGATCAGCAATCATATCCAGCACTTTAGTGCTTAGATCACCGGTGCCCACCCAACAATTCTTAACAGGATAGGTAGCATATTCAACAAAGCTTTCTAGCTGTTGCAATGCATCGATATTAATTGGTGCCTCGTCTTCAATATGCAAGATATCGATCAATTCTGGGTAGATTTCACCGTGAGTGTCATCGATATGAACAAATGAGACATTCGCGCCAAATTGTTCGGCTAGAAAACCGGCTTTTCTTACCAGCTGTTTGCTTGAGTCTTCTAGATCTAAAGCAACGAGAATATTGTGATATTTCATAGCAATCTCCTAACTCTTTTCCCTTCGGTGTCACCATTAGAATAGTCAAACTTGCCCTTAAAAAATCCCGTTACGCTCGCAACTTATCTGTTACATATTAAAAACATGAATAAAACTTGTTCTAGAGCAAATTTTGGTCGATCAGTTTATTGGTGATGTCGATTCGCTTGCAAGCGAGAAAGAAAAAATCCCCACTGATTTCTCAAATGGGGATTGGAGTTTAGTTTAGGAGATCAATCTAAGCGTACGATGGCTTTTGGTATTCAAGTTCCGTCTTTAGACCCATCACCAAGCTGACACACATGGTCAACAAGATGATGGTAAAAGGCAGACCTGTTGAAATGGTTCCTGCTTGCAACGCTTGGATGGCTTCAGTACCACCGACCCAAAGCAAAACAGCAGCAATAGCACCCTGGGTTGTTGCCCAGAAGATGCGTTGTTGTACTGGTGCGTCAACCTTGCCGCCCGCAGCAATACTATCGACAACTAACGATGCTGAGTCTGATGAGGTGATAAAGAAGACCATAATCAGTGCAATAGAGAGAACCGAAAGTAAGTTACTTAACGGCAGAGCATCGTAAACATAGAAGAGAGATAGCGTGATATCGGACAGCCCATTCGCGCCCAACTCACCCACTTTGTTCACTACTTGGTCGATTGCAAGACCACCAAATGCCGACATCCAAATCAGAGTGATGAATGTAGGAATGAACACTACAGCAGTGATGAATTGGCGAACCGTGCGTCCTTTGGACACGCGCGCGATAAACATGCCGACACATGGTGACCAAGAGATCCACCAAGCCCAGTAGAATACAGTCCAACCGTGCATCCAAGCTTCGTCTTCACGGCCGTGTGGATTACTTAGAGGAATAAAGTTTTCAACATAACCGACAAATGCTGCAGAAACTGAGTCAAAGAAGATGGAGATACCAACGATAATGACAAACATCAGCAGCGCGAAAGCGGTCATTAAGTTGATATTACTCAGCACCTTTACACCACCATCAATACCGCGAATCACAGATAGGATCGCTAAGCCGGAAACGATGACGATAATGATTAGTTGGGTGGTAATGTTCGCTTCGATACCAAATACATGCGACAGGCCACTTGCTGCTTGTTGTGCGCCTAATCCTAGTGAGGTCGCTAAACCAAATAGGGTCGCGATGACTGCCATGATATCGATGATGTGACCAAACCAACCCCACGCGCGATCACCTAGGATAGGATAGAAGACCGATCGCATTGAGAGTGGCAAGCCTTTGTTGTAAGCAAAGAAGGCCATCGAAAGAGCAACCACGGAATAAATAGCCCAACCATGAATACCCCAGTGGAACATGGTTGTACCCAATGCTACGGCCTTCGCTCCTTCAGAATAAGCAGGAGTATTAAGTGGCGTTTCGTACCAACCCGTGAAGTACGCTGTTGGCTCTGCCACTCCCCAAAACATCAAGCCGATACCCATACCAGCGGCAAATAGCATCGCAATCCATGAAGCAGTAGAGTGTTCAGCGACAGCATCTGTACCACCAATACGAATTTTGCCAAATGGTGAAAGCACCAAGAATAGGCAGAAAACGACGAAAATATTGGCTGCCCACATGAACAGGTAGTCGAAGTTAGCGATGATCTTCCACTTAGCACCATCGAGAAGACTTTTGGCGGTCGATGGCTCGACAAGAAGCAGCGCAACTAAAAACAGAATAATAAGCCCAGCACTGATGCTGAACACGGCGTTGTGGACGTCAAAGCCCCACTTTTGAATATTGTCTTGACCGATTGTGTAATCGGTACTTTCAATACTGTATTTGTCCTTTTCTTGACTCATGGTCCCTCTGTACGCTGAAAAACAGCGCGGAATTAACGAGTGCTCAGATTAACAAGAAACAGTGATCGGAATTGCAAATAATAATAATCGCTAAGATTTTACTTGGTTATTTCTATACAAGTAACGGAAAGTCGAAGAATCAAAAGAAAACTCAGGATTGTGAAGTTTTCATCCCAATAACGTAGGTGAGTCAATGAGTTATCAAGATAAGTTACACAGTGGAGAAGTCTTTTTATGTGAAGAGGAGGAGATGTTTGCTGATCAAACTCGGTGTTTGGATCGACTATACGATTTTAACCAAACGCGGCCAACAGAAGCAGACAAACGAGAAGCATTGCTAAGTGAAATATTTGCTGAAGTGGGCAAGGATTGCTACATCGAACCACCACTAAGAGCAAACTGGGGGAGGCATACCCACTTAGGGAATAACGTCTATGCTAACTTCAACCTTACGCTCGTTGATGATACGCATGTCTACATTGGTGACTATGTGATGATTGCTCCGAATGTGACTATAGCGACAGCTGGTCATCCCATTGACCCTGATTTGCGCCGAAAAGTAGGGCAGTTCAATCTTCCCGTTCATATCGAGGAAAATGTTTGGATTGGCGCAAACAGTGTCATTTTACCGGGGGTTACCATAGGTAAAAACAGTGTGATTGGAGCAGGTAGTATTGTAACGAAAGATATTCCTGAAAACGTGGTCGCGGTTGGTAACCCATGCAAAGTAGTGAGATCCATCTCAGAAAGAGATAAAGAGTATTTTCATGGAAATAAGAAGATAAATTATAAATTGCTCAATATTTAAACGGTGATCGCGGTCAAATATTCTCTATTTTACGGGTGATCGTGTTATCTCTTTTGACCAAAGTTTAGTGTCTGAAATCGATCTTTGGAGCTACGCTCAGTGAGCAAATTAATATTCACGCAACGTTTGCTCACAACAGCACAGGACGCTAAAACAATGAAAAAGATATCAAAAACCATTTTGACCGCACTTATTTCAGGTGCGGTTTCTTTCTCTGCATTTGCAAACAACTTCACTATCGGTACTGGTAGCCAAAGTGGTACTTACTACCCTCTTGGCGGTACTTTGGCGAAAATTTGGGGTGAAACAATTCCAGATTTCAACATGCGCGCAGAAGTGACGGCAGGCTCGGTAGAGAACAGCATTAAGGTTGCGACCAATAAGCAGCTCGCGGGTATCGCTATGGGGAGCGTGGTGCAAAAAGCTTATGAAGGTCAGAAGCCATTCCCAACGAAGATGGATGTTGCCGTGGTCTCTGCGCTTTATCCAAATGTGGTGCACTTTATGGTGCCAGCTGATTCAGATATTAAAACCATTTCAGACCTAAAAGGTAAGCGTGTGTCACTTGGTGCTCCAGGATCAGGTACACGCACCAGTGCGATTGGTATCTTAGGCGCTTTGGGTATCTCTGAAGGGGATATGAAAGCTCAGAGCCTAAACTACACAGCAACAACGTCTGCATTGGCGAATGGGCAGATTGATGCGGGTGTCATCGTGGGTAGCCTGGGTGTGGGTGCTGTCACCGAGCTTACTTTAACTCGTGATATTCGTATCCTGTCTTTCTCTGCTGATGAACTAGCGAAAGTGAGTGAGGCGATGCCGTCATTCCAACCTTTAGAAGTACCTGCAGACAGTTATCGTAGTGTTCCTGCGTTTAACACACCAGCGGTATGGAACGTATTGGTTGTGAACAAAAATGCCGACGCGGACTTAGTTTATGAAATGACCAAATCTATGTTTGAAAACATTGAACAAGTACGTCAGAGCATCAAAGTGACAAGCTACACAACGCTTGAAAATATGGAAAAACTTGCAGGTGTTCCTCTTCACGAAGGTGCTAAAAAATACCTTGATGAAAAGAAATAGGGAAATAAATAATGCCAGATCCTAAGTCGTCTATTCTGGTTGATATCCCTTTGAAGATAGCCGCAGTTGCGGCTATCGCCTTGTCTTTCTTTCAGATCTGGCAGGGGATCACTGCAGAGATATCTGCTCCAGTTTTTCGTCCAATACATCTAAGTTGGGTTATTGTTCTCGTCTTATTGACCCATCCGCTCTTCAAGCATCAACAACATTCTCTTCAATTCAAGCTTGGGCGTTTAATCGATACTTTGTTTGCCGTTGCCATTATTTGGTCGACTTGGCGAATTGCAAAGTTTGACTATGATGACATCATGTTTCTTATCGAGGGTGTTGGAGAAACCGATAAGCTAGCAGGTTGTATCACTATTGTGCTGCTTTTAGAGGCAACCCGCAGAACCGTAGGCATGGTCATGGTTTCTATTGCGGCGTTGTTCTTGACTTATGCCATGTATGGGAACTATTTGCCCGCAGCCATCGCAAGTAGTGGTTTTCCTTTGGAAGATATCATTCGTTTCCATATTTTCTCGACCAACGGAGTTTATGGTGCGCCACTTGCCATTGCAGCCGGTGTGGTATTCATCTTCGTGCTGTTCGGTGCATTTTTACAAGTCACGGGGGCGGGTAACTTTTTTATCGACAGTGCATTCGCTATTGCAGGTAAATATCGAGGTGGTCCGGCAAAAGCGAGTGTTATCTCTTCTGCAGCTCTAGGTTCTATTTCAGGTTCCGCGATTGCCAATACGGTAACAACCGGTTCATTAACGATTCCGATGATGAAAAAGCTTGGCTACAAGCCAGAGCAAGCAGCAGGCATTGAAGCAGCAGCATCAACAGGTGGACAAATTATGCCTCCGGTGATGGGGGCTGGCGCTTTTGTGATGGCGCAGTTCACTGGCATTCCCTATAGCGAGATCTTAATTGTTTCTATTATGCCGGCGATCCTCTATTTCGCCTGTACCTTGCTTTATGTTCATATCATGGCGTGTAAGCTTGGACTTAAGGGGATGGACAACTATGAGAAGCTTAAGGTTGTCATGGAGCGCGGCTGGCACTTCTTAGTACCACTTGTGTTGATTACCGCTTTGCTCATGATGAGTTACTCTCCGGTGCTGGTGGGAATTGCAGGCTGTGCAGCCATCTTGATTGCATCAATGCTAAGGAAACACAGTCGAATTACTTTGCCGTTATTTTTTGAAGGAATGAAGCAAGGTGCGATTCTGGCGTTGCCGATCTCTGTAGCGTGTGCGACTGCTGGTATTGTGGTAGGCGTTGTTGGTCAAACTGGTATTGGTCTGCAATTTACACAGTTCCTTATCGCACTCTCTGGTGGTTACCTATTTACCGCGTTAGCTTTGATTGCTTTAGCTGCGGTGATCTTAGGAATGGGCTTGCCTGTCACAGCAGCCTATATAGTGCTCTCTATCATGGCGGTGCCAACGTTGCTTGATTTTGGTGTGAGCTTACTTGCTGCACATATGATCGTCTTCTGGTTATCACAGACCTCGAATGTGACACCTCCTATTGCACTGGCAGCGTTTGCTGGCGCAGGCATCGCTAAATCCTCTCCAATGCAATCTGCCGTTCAAGCCTTTAAATTGGCACAAGGCTTTTTCTTAATCCCTATGATGATGGCATTCTCAGGTCTTATCTGGGTTGATGGAGAAGTTGGGAGCTTTGCATTCGCAACCCTTGCGACAATCGCCTTGATTATCGCTTTTGCTGGTAGCATTGAGGGTTACATGTTTGGTTATCTAACCAAAGCTGAGCGCTTGCTTTGGCTTGCTGCAGCGGCATGTATGGTGTTGGGTACCCCAATGATTGAAGTCGCGGCGATGATTGTTCTGGCGGTACTATTGGCGTGGAATATGCGTAAGGCACAATCATTGAAAACGAGTTCAGCATAACTGTTCCCTACAACGGCTCCTTTTTAAACGCCTCTAGTAATCCTAGAGGCGTTTTTCTCTATGGAACTGACCGCTATTTGTTGGCTTGCGAGGAGATGTTATTTCAGGCAGCATTAATTGGTTTTTCATTTAGTTAACTAGTACTCCTATTATGTCTCAATCTTTTGATAACCTGGTCCATAGCCGCCGTTCTGTCCGAAAATATGATTCACACGCCGAGTTTGATCATCAAGATGTGGCCGATGCTCTTGAGCTCGCACTACTCAGCCCAAATAGCAGCAATATGCAAATGTGGGAATTTCATCGAGTCATTGATGAAGACAAGCGCGCTCAGTTGGCGGAAATCTGTATGGGGCAAAACGCAGTGAAAACCGCGAACGAGCTTGTCGCAGTTGTCGTGACACCACACAATTGGAAACAGAGAGCAGAGATGAACGCTGAGGTTGTACGCAAGGCGTTTGAAGGACGTGAAGACGCTACATCACGAGCTGCACTAAAGTACTACGGTAAATTAATCCCATTTGTTTACCGCAACGATAAACTGGGGTTACTAGGGCTCGGGCGAAAGCTGTTGAGTGCTTTTGTTGGACGTAAAAAACCAATGGTTCGTGAAGTGAGTAAGGAAGATGTTCGCGTTTGCCTACACAAAAGCGCAGCCCTTGCGTCTATGACCTTTATGTATGCGATGAAAGATAAGGGTTATGACACCTGCCCAATGGAAGGTTTTGACTCAGTAAGGGCGAAAAAGCTGTTAGGGCTAAGAAACAGTGACCAAATCTGTATGATCATTGGTTGCGGTGTTGCTGCAAAAGATGGAATTTATGGAGAAAGGCACCGTGTTTCCTCGTCTGACGTGGTAAAAAGCCACTAAAAAGTGAGACTGGCGATAAAAAGATTACACGCTGTCATAAAAGGTTAATATTATTATGCTTGGGCTTAATCCGAATATTCATTATAGTGTAATTAAAGCGTAACAAAACTATGAACGAGGAGCTAAGCCTATGCAACATAACGAAATGATCCAACCTTCTAACTTTGGTCTAATCAGCCGCACTTGCCTATTTTGTCTGGCAGCTATTTCTGCGGTTCTTACGATGATCTGATCATCAATGCTATTAGGGGAGGCATGTGTAAACTTGCGATCCCCTAAGCATCCTCAATCCTAATTGTTTTTTATCTATTGCCTTAGACTCCAACCTCTCTAATTACTTTCAGTTAAACCATTCCTATTTAATTGCGCGACTGCATGCTAATCTGTTTACAAGCTAGTAACATCCATTAGCTCCGAAAATATAACCAAGGCGCGATAATGAAGGACTTGTTAGTGCTTGAAATCGGCCATCGTTTTCAGCAATTGTCAGATGCTTTTTATACTTTAATTGAACCTCAACCACTGGACAATACAACCCTAGTTGCGTGGAACAGTGACCTAGCATCACAGCTAAACCTACCGCGTTCTCAAGCGCAGGCGACGAAACTCACACCGTATTTATTTGGTGAAAGTATTCATCGGACTTTCAGCCCATTAGCAATGAAATATGCAGGCCACCAATTTGGTGTCTATAACCCAGATTTGGGCGATGGCCGTGGAGTTCTATTAGGTGAAGTCATGAACCGAGCTGGTCACTGGGTTGATTTACACCTTAAAGGGTCTGGGCTGACACCCTATTCTCGTATGGGGGATGGTCGAGCTGTGTTGCGTTCAACAATTCGCGAGTACCTGTGCAGTGAAGCTATGCATGGTTTGGGAATACCAACGACAAGAGCTCTCGCTATGGCGACCAGTGACACACCTGTCTATCGAGAAAAAGTGGAACAAGGGGCTATGCTATTGAGGACAGCGTCAACGCATGTCCGCTTTGGGCATTTTGAGCATTTTTTCTATACGGGAAAACTGACTGAGTTGAAACTGCTGACTGATAAAGTGATTGATTGGTATTGGCCAAAATCTAGACAGTCAGAGAATCCATATATAGCGATGTTTGATCAGGTAGTGCTTAATACGGCACGATTGATCGCTACATGGCAAGCCAGTGGCTTTGTTCACGGAGTGCTTAATACGGACAATATGTCGATTCTTGGCGAAACCATTGATTATGGCCCTTTTGCTTTTCTAGACGACTATCAGCCAGGTTTTGTCAGTAATCATTCAGACTACGAGAGTCGTTATGCCTTTGACCAGCAACCTAGAATCGGTCTTTGGAATCTGACTGCCTTAGCCAATGCACTGACGCCACTCATTGATAAGCAAGCCCTGGAAACTGCACTTTTGAACTACGAGCAGCATTTAAACAGAGAGTTTAGTCTATTGATGCGTAAGAAATTAGGCTTGCGCGAGCGCATCGATGGTGACGGTGAACTGTTTGATGAGATGTTTGCAGTATTGAAGCAGGGTGCATTGGATTACACCTATTTTATGCGTCAGTTGTCTGAACTTGATCGACAAGGGGAAGAGACGATTTTAACCTCTATCAAAGAGCTGAACACACTCCCTGAATTCCAAAATCAGTTAAGCACTTGGTATGATTTATATATCAAGCGTTGTCGATTAGAGAAAACAACGAAGAAACAGAGGTGTCGATCAATGCGGGCTGTGAATCCAAAGTATATTTTACGTACTTACCTTGCACAGCAAGCGATTGAAAAAGCGGAAAAAGGTGATTTTAGTGAGGTGAATAATCTCTCTTCGGTATTGAAAAATCCATTTTCAGACCAACATAAATACAACCATTACGCACAGCTACCTTCAGATTGGGGGAAGAAGTTAGAAATCAGTTGCTCATCTTGAGGCTTTTTTTGCCCACTTCGAGTGACGAAAATCAAAAATCTATTCAGTCATAATGAGTAAACTCGCCGATTAACGGTAGACTGTGCCAATTCCAAAATAACGAGCGGTAATAATGCAAGGCCAAACACATATCTTAGTAGTTGATGACGATCCAGAAATCTGTGAGTTGCTTGATGAGTATCTGAGTAACGCCAATTTCAGAGTATCAACGGTCAATGATGGCAAAGAACTTGAGTTGTTTTTGAAAACCTCAGGCTACCCAAACTTGATCCTACTAGATGTGATGATGCCAGGTGACGATGGATTTACCTTATGCCAGCGTATTCGCAAAGAATCAAATGTGCCTATCATAATGCTCACTGCGGTGTCTGACGAAACCGATCAAATCATTGGTTTAGAGATCGGTGCGGACGATTATATTGCGAAGCCGTTTAACCCTCGCCAGTTAATGGCTAGGATTAAAGCATTACTGCGCCGTACGCATATTTCAGATGCTGAAGTCTCAGATTCATTGCCTCGCTTGATCTCGTTTGGTGATTGGAATCTAGATACGGTATCTCAACGTATTATCAATGTTCATACTGATAAGTCGTTTGATCTCACTGGCAGCGATTTCGCAATGTTGTCGTTGTTCTTACAACATCCCAATGAGATTTTAACCAAAGACACCATCTCCATTGCTACAAAAGGGCGAGAGGCTTTGCCTTTTGAGCGTGGTATCGATGTTCAATTGAGCCGACTACGCCAGCGTTTAGGGACGAGTGCGCGCTTCCCACACTACATTAAAACTATTCGAGGTAGCGGTTATATCATGACGGTACCAGTAGAGTTCCATCACTAATTTAAAACATATTTGAGCGAGATTACTCATGCGTCGGCTTTACGGAACCATTCGTCTTAATTCATTGGTGACGAGAACATTGCTGCTGACCTTGTTTGCAGTCATTCTCGCTCAGGGTGTGGCGACAGCAATTTGGTATAACCAATCCAAGCAAAAAGAGTTACAAGGTATCCAGTCGGCTTCTGAGAGCATGGCGGGAATGTTTGCCTCTACCACTAATTTCTTCCAGTCGCTACCGACCAAATATCGTCACATTGTACTGAACCAAATTCGCGATATGGGCGGCACGCGTTTCTTTGTTTCGTTTAACCGTGAAGAATTGATCGTTGAACCGGTTCGGGAGACTCGACTTAAAGAAGTATCTATCGAAGCGGTAGACCGAGTACTCAATACCAAATTACCCAATGCTAAGCAGATATTGGTCGACTTTACCTGGCCAGAAAACCTGCGACTGTTGAAGAACGATATCTATTTGGCGGATTTACCGCGTTCATGGGCGCACCATACATTGACCCTTGAACCATTGAACCCTCCTGTTTTGGTGGTACAGATCCAAATAGCAGAAGATGAGTGGATCTACATTGCTGCACTATTACCAGCACCCTACGTAAGCCTTGATGACACTATCCTTACCAACGAACAAACCGTGTTCTTAGTCTTCTCTACGGCCTTGTTGTTGATTCTCACTTTCTTGATGATGAAACGCCAAGTTCGTCCTTTGAAGAGACTGGCAAGTGCTGCAAATGAGATGAGTATGGATATCGACCAACCGCAGTTAAAAGAAGAGGGAGCTACGGAACTGGTATTGGCGACGCGGGCATTTAACCGAATGCAGCAACGTATTCGTCGTTATATCTCTGACCGTGAGCATCTATTCTCTGCTATTTCTCATGACTTGAAGACGCCTATCACTCGGCTGCGTTTGAGAGCCGAGCTACTGGATGACGATAGAAAACGCGACAAGTTTAATCGTGATCTTGATGATCTTGAGATGATGGTGAAAGGCGCGTTGCAATGTGTGAGGGAAACAGATTTGCATGAGAACAATGCTTTCGTTGATCTTAATGACTTATTTCAAGTTATTGCAGAGCCGTTTAATTCACTGTCCTATTCATCGAAGAATGCAGAGCGTCCTTTGGTATCAATAGAGTGTACCAATATCGACCCGATTATCTGCAAACCATTGGCAATCAAGCGCGTTTTCACCAACTTGATCGAAAATGGGGTGAAATACGGCGGAAGTGCCGAAGTGAGCGTAAAAGATAATGGGGATTGGATTGTTGTCTTCATTCGCGATACCGGCCCGGGTATTCCCGAAGATAAGATGGATGCGGTATTTGAGCCTTACTTCCGATTGGCAGATGATAGCGAAGGTCACGGACTGGGGTTAGGGATCTGTCGTAGTATTCTCCATGCTCATGGTGGTGACCTATTGATGAGCAACATTCCAACCGGCGGATTGTTGGTTGAAGTCTATATCCCAACGGATCTCGATGTTTAGGGTCTATACCCCTAGTATCTTTTTGGAGACAAGCAATGAGTTTAAGTCGTACGCTGCTAACCTTTCCTCTTTTAGCCATGAGCCTACAAAGTTCAGCGGGTGAAGTTGAAGTGCTTCACTGGTGGACATCGGGTGGTGAGGCGAAGTCAGTAGAAGCCCTTAAAGATATGCTTGAGGCTAAAGGTCATTCATGGAAAGACTTTGCCATTGCGGGTGGTGGTGGCGATACGGCTATGACGGTTCTAAAAACACGAGCGGTATCTGGTAACCCTCCTTCGGCAGCTCAGATTAAGGGCCACAATATTCGTGAATGGGCAGAGCTGGGTTTTCTTACTGACCTAAACCAAGTAGCGGATGAGGGGCACTGGAAGCTCGTTGTGCCACCTGTAATCGACGAAATCATGCGTTGGCAGGGTGATTATGTTGCGGTTCCCGTGAACGTACATCGCGTTAATTGGTTGTGGGCAAACCCTGAGGTATTCAAACAGGTTGGAGTTGAGATCCCTAGTACGCTTGACGAGTTCTATACCGCAGCCGATAAAATTAAAGCCGCTGGTTATATCCCTTTGGCTCACGGTGGGCAAGCATGGCAAAACGCTACGCTGTTCGAAACCATCGCCTTAAGTGTTTTAGGCTCAGAAGGCTATACCAAAGCCTTTGTTGATTTAGACCCTGCGACATTGTCCGGTGAAAAAATGGTTGAGGTGTTTACCCACTTCAAGCGCTTTAAGCAGTACGTTGATACTAAGTACCGGGGGCGTTCATGGAGTCAAGCTTCAGAGATGGTTATTGAGGGTGAAGCCGCGATGCAGATCATGGGTGACTGGGCGAAAGGGGAATTTGCAGCTGCAGGAAAGCAACCGGGTGTCGATTATGTCTGTGCTCCGGCACCAGGTACGGCTGATCAGTTTACCTATAACATGGATAGCTTCACTTTTTTTGAATTGCAAGACGAGAGCTCGAAAGAAGCGCAGCACGCGCTGGCGGCGACCATTATGGATAAAGAGTTCCAACAACAATTTAATTTGAACAAGGGTTCGATCCCTGTTCGACTTGATATGGATATGACCGGTTTTGATATCTGTGCTCAAGAATCGATGAAGGCCTTCAAACTTGCGGGTAACTCGGGTGATTTGGTACCGAGCATCTCCCAGGGGATGTCGACCACAGCGTATGCTCAAGATGCAATTTTTGATGTCGTCACTAACTTCTTCAATGAGTCTAACGCCGACCCCGAGCGAGCTGCCAAACGACTCGCAAATGCAGTGCGAGCGGCTATCTAAACTCAAGTAACAAATCTAGATCTTCAAACCTCGATATCGATCCTGTGGTTGTTACGACGATCACAGGATGTGCGTCGTTCAAATGCAACTGGGGTATTTCGGGTTCGTCTTTCAATACGCTTGCGCCTTTCAACCACGTAAACTCCGTCAACTTGGACGGTATCCATGTTCAATTCATCGTGCTCAATAACGGCCGTCTCTGTGTAATACGCGACGTCGGTTTTATTGATATCCTTCATTAATCAACCCTCGTGATTGCTCGTTTTATACGGTCGATAATATTAGTGTAGTCGTGGATTGAGAGATTATGAAAAAAGAGGGAAACTCGCACTCAAGGCAGTGGAAAGAGTGCGAGTTAATCTATTTGGAATTTGTTGCGTCACAGAGTACGACTACATGTCGACTTTGCGCATCAGTATGGGTTCAGATTGCATCAAGCGATGTCAAAAATATGTGAAACAGTGCTGAGAAAATTTTATGGTTTGAATATGGAATTCTGTAGAAAATGTTAATTTTGAATTACAAGCTCAAACATTAAAGAGTGCAAAACAAGATCTATCTCTCTTTTTTATCGTCTTAATAAAAAAAGCGCTTAAATCTGTTGAAAAAGCCGCTATTGTCCCCATTTATAAGCCGTAGATGCAGTTATTAATTGAATAATTGCAATATTCGATAGTTTTTTGTGCAGATAGATGAGGATTTCCCTCAGAGCTCGACAGGCTATGCTCATATCGCTAGAATGTCGCGTCTAAAATTTCTGTCCAGAGACTAATAAAAGACACCTTTTACGCTTTATCGACACGATTGAGTGGCAATAAACGCAAGGGTATCGCTTATTAGCCCAAGATTAAGACGTCAGTCTTGATTTTGATACTAGTTTACAAGTGTTCGGATAGGGCACAACACAAGGATGAAGCCTAGGTACATTACCTTTGGCTCATACGCTCAGGAAACTGAGCCACTTTTGAGGTTTAAAAACAATGCAAGTTACTGTTGAAACGCTAGAAGGCCTAGAGCGCCGTCTTAATATCACTGTTCCTGCTGCTAACATCGAAGATGCAGTTACAGCGGAACTTCGCAACATCGCTAAAAACCGTCGTTTCGATGGTTTCCGTAAAGGTAAAGTACCTTTGAAAATGGTTGCGAAAATGTACGGCAAAGCAGTACGTAACGACGTGATGGGTGAAGTTATGCAACGTCACTTCATCGAAGCAATCGTAAAAGAAAAAATCAACCCAGCTGGCGCGCCTACGTTCGCTCCAGTTGAGTCTAAAGAAGGTGAAGACCTAGTTTTCACTGCAACTTTTGAAGTTTACCCAGAAGTTGAACTAGCAGGTCTAGAAACCATCTCTGTTGAGAAGCCAGCAGTAGAAGTTAAAGACGCTGACGTTGAAGAGATGATCGAAACTCTACGCAAGCAACAAGCAACTTGGACTGAAGTTGAAGGCGCTGCTGAAGAGAACTCTCGTGCAACTATCGACTTCGTTGGTTCTATCGACGGTGAAGAGTTTGAAGGCGGTAAAGCTGAGAACTTCCCTCTAGAGATGGGTGCTGGTCGCATGATCCCTGGTTTTGAAGATGGCATCATCGGCAAATCTGCAGGTATGGAATTCGACATCGACGTAAACTTCCCAGAAGATTACCACGCTGAAAACCTAAAAGGTAAAGCTGCTAAGTTCGCTATCAAAGTGATCAAAGTAGAAGCGCGTGAACTTCCAGAAATCAACGACGAGTTCGTTGCTAAGTTCGGTGTTGCTGAAGGTGGCGTTGACGCTCTTAAAGCTGAAGTTCGCAAGAACATGGAGCGTGAGCTTAAGCAAGCTGTTAAAGCTAAGATCAAAGAGCAAGCAATCGACGGTCTTGTTGCTGCTAACGAAATCGATGTACCAGCTGCACTTATCGATCAAGAAATCGTTACTCTACGTCAACAAGCTGCTCAACGTTTCGGTGGTAACACTGAAGCTGCTGACCAACTTCCACGTGAGCTTTTCGAAGAGCAAGCTAAGCGTCGCGTAGTTGTAGGCCTTCTACTTGGTGAAGTGATCAAGTCTGAAGAGCTAAAAGCTGACGACGAGAAAGTGAAAGAGCTAATCGAAGAGATGGCGACTGCTTACGAAGATCCATCAGAAGTTATTGCTTACTACGAGCAAAACGAGCAGATGATGAACAACATGCGTAACGTTGCTCTAGAAGAGCAAGCAATCGACGCGATCCTAGCTAAAGCACAAGTATCTGACAAAGAAGTTAGCTTCAACGAGCTAATGAACCAGCAACAACCTGCTGCTTAATTAGCAATATCTTGTGTAGAAGGTTGACTTACCGTTAACAATTCTGCTAACAATGGTCCGTGTGATATAGTCACTCGGACCATTTATTTTAGGGACATAAGATTATGAGCTACCAAGAAAAAAACGCGATGCCTTCTATTATGGATGCGCTAGTACCAATGGTGGTTGAACAAACTTCTCGTGGTGAGCGTTCTTACGATATTTATTCACGACTACTCAAAGAACGAGTGATTTTCTTAACTGGTCAAGTTGAAGACCATATGGCAAATCTTGTCGTGGCTCAGTTGCTATTCTTAGAATCAGAAAACCCTGATAAGGACATTTTCCTATACATCAATTCTCCAGGCGGCAGCGTAACTGCAGGTATGTCTATCTATGACACAATGCAGTTTATCAAACCGAATGTGAGCACGGTATGTATGGGCCAGGCGTGTTCTATGGGGGCATTTCTACTAGCTGGTGGTGCACCTGGTAAGCGTTATGCGCTTCCAAACTCTCGTGTAATGATTCACCAACCACTAGGTGGTTTCCAAGGCCAAGCATCTGATATTCAGATTCATGCTCAAGAAATTCTAACGATTAAGCAGAAACTGAATAAGCTACTAGCAGAGCATACTGGTCAGCCTCTAGAAGTGGTTGAGCGTGATACTGACCGTGACAACTTTATGTCGGCGGATCAGGCAGTAGAGTACGGTTTAGTGGACGCAGTTCTTAGCCACCGTGGCGAGTAAATAACGCTACGCAATTTGCTAGAAACTGATATAAACTCAAACTATGAAAGTAAAGGCTAAGAGGTTAGCGAATGACAGATAAAAGCAAAGAGAGCGGTAAATTACTGTACTGCTCTTTCTGCGGCAAAAGCCAGCACGAAGTTCGCAAATTAATCGCCGGCCCTTCAGTTTACATTTGTGACGAATGTGTCGATCTTTGTAACGACATTATTCGTGAAGAAATCAAGGATGTTCTACCTAAGAAAGAATCTGAGGCGCTGCCAACACCGCGTGAGATTCGTGAACACCTTGATGACTATGTAATTGGCCAAGATTACGCGAAAAAAGTACTCGCAGTTGCTGTATATAACCACTACAAGCGTTTACGTAATGGGGACACAACGAGCGAAGGTGTGGAGCTCGGTAAGAGTAACATCCTACTGATTGGTCCAACGGGTAGTGGTAAAACACTACTGGCTGAAACGCTGGCTCGTTTCCTAGATGTACCATTTACTATGGCTGATGCAACTACGCTAACCGAAGCTGGTTACGTGGGTGAAGACGTAGAAAACATTATTCAGAAGCTTCTGCAAAAATGTGACTACGACGTAGCAAAAGCCGAGCGTGGTATTGTCTACATTGATGAAATCGACAAGATTTCACGTAAAGCTGAAAACCCATCGATCACTCGTGATGTATCGGGTGAAGGTGTTCAGCAAGCGCTACTAAAACTTGTTGAAGGTACGATTGCTTCAGTTCCGCCTCAAGGTGGTCGTAAGCATCCTCAACAAGAGTTCCTACAAGTTGATACCTCGAAGATCCTATTTATCTGTGGTGGTGCATTTGCCGGCCTGGATAAAGTTATCGAGCAACGTGTAGCAACAGGTACTGGTATCGGCTTCGGTGCGGAAGTCCGCTCTAAAGACGAAACGAAAACAGTAGGTGAACTGTTTACTCAGGTAGAACCAGAAGATCTAGTGAAGTACGGTCTAATTCCAGAATTCATTGGTCGTCTACCAGTAACAACAACGCTAACTGAACTAGACGAAGAGGCTCTTATTCAGATCCTTTGTGAGCCGAAGAACGCCCTGACTAAGCAGTATGGCGCGCTATTCGATATCGAAGGTGTTGATTTAGAGTTCCGCGAAGACGCACTACGTGCTATTGCCAAGAAAGCAATGGAGCGTAAAACAGGTGCTCGTGGTCTACGTTCTATCCTTGAAGGCGTACTTCTAGAAACGATGTACGAGCTACCTTCGGTAACGGACGTAAGCAAAGTTGTTATCGATGAAACAGTGATCAATGGCGAATCTGAACCGCTACTGATTTACAGCAACTCGGAAAACCAAGCTGCTGGCGCTGAATAATCAAAAGTCGACAAAGACTCATAAAAGAGGAGGTAAGCAATTACCTCCTCTTTTTTTTATTCTTTCATTGAATCCAACCATTTAAGCCCCATATACTGCTTATTAGTAAAAAATTAATATGTAAGCGGAAGAGAGAATTATATGAACTTGGAACGTTCCGAGCGTATTGAAATCCCAGTACTGCCCCTTAGAGACGTAGTCGTTTACCCTCACATGGTTATTCCACTGTTTGTGGGCCGTGAGAAGTCTATCCGTTGTCTAGAAACCGCTATGGATGCCAATAAGCAAGTGCTGCTTGTTGCCCAAAAGCAGGCTGATACCGACGAGCCTACAATCGACGACCTATTTGAAGTAGGTACAGTCGCTACTATTCTACAACTATTAAAGCTTCCAGATGGCACGGTAAAAGTGTTGGTGGAAGGTCAGCAGCGCGCGCGTATTCATCAGTTTAAAGAAAATGATTTCTTTTTAGCGGATGCTGAATATCTACAAACACCAGAGCTGGATGAACGTGAGCAAGAAGTGATTGTTCGTAGTGCAATCAACCAGTTCGAAGGCTTTATTAAGCTAAACAAAAAGATTCCACCAGAAGTGCTGACGTCGCTCAATGGTATTGATGAGGCTGCACGCCTTGCCGATACGATCGCTGCGCATATGCCACTTAAACTTGAAGACAAACAGCAAGTGCTAGAGCTGCTTGATGTGACTGAGCGTCTTGAGTTCCTAATGGGCCAAATGGAGTCTGAAATCGATTTGCTGCAAGTCGAGAAGCGTATTCGCGGCCGAGTTAAGAAGCAGATGGAAAAATCTCAGCGTGAGTACTACCTCAACGAGCAGATGAAGGCCATTCAAAAAGAGCTAGGCGAAACCGAAGACGGCGTTGATGAGTTCGAAGCACTTAAGCAGAAGATCGAAGAATCAAAAATGCCAGCAGAAGCAAAAGAGAAGACGGAACAAGAGCTGCAAAAGCTCAAGATGATGTCTCCAATGTCTGCTGAAGCGACAGTTGTACGTAGCTACATCGATTGGATGGTTGGCGTTCCTTGGACTAAGCGTTCAAAAGTTAAGAAGAATCTAGCAAAAGCAGAAGAGGTCTTAAACGAAGACCACTACGGCCTTGAGCGCGTGAAAGAGCGTATCCTTGAGTACTTGGCGGTACAAAATCGTATCAATAAGCTTAAAGGTCCGATCCTTTGCCTTGTTGGTCCTCCAGGTGTAGGTAAAACGTCTCTTGGTCGCTCTATCGCAGCGGCAACGGGTCGTAAGTATACGCGCATGGCGCTAGGCGGCGTTCGAGATGAAGCTGAGATCCGTGGTCACCGTCGTACTTACATCGGCTCGCTACCAGGTAAGCTGATTCAAAAAATGTCTAAGGTTGGTGTTAAGAACCCACTGTTCCTATTGGATGAGATCGATAAGATGTCTTCTGATATGCGAGGTGACCCATCTTCAGCACTGCTTGAGGTTTTAGATCCGGAGCAAAACAACGCGTTCAACGATCACTACCTAGAAGTGGATTACGACCTGTCTGATGTTATGTTCGTTGCGACGTCGAACTCAATGGATATTCCTGGTCCGTTGCTAGACCGCATGGAAGTGATTCGTCTGTCGGGTTACACCGAAGATGAAAAACTTAATATTGCTAAGCGTCACCTTGTTGATAAACAAGTGAAGCGAAATGGACTGAAACCGCATGAAATTGAGATCGAAGATTCTGCAATCATCGGTATTATCCGTTACTACACACGTGAAGCGGGTGTACGTAGCCTTGAGCGTGAAATCTCTAAGATCTGTCGCAAAGCGGTGAAGAACATCCTGCTTGATGCAAACCTGAAGTCTGTGACGGTAAGCATGGACAACCTGAAAGAGTACCTAGGCGTTCAACGCCACGACTTTGGTAAAGCTGACGAAAGCAACCGCGTAGGTCAGGTGACCGGGCTTGCATGGACGCAAGTAGGTGGTGACCTACTCACTATCGAAACTGAATCGATGCCGGGCAAAGGCAAGTTGACTCAAACAGGTTCACTTGGTGACGTAATGAAAGAGTCGATTCAGGCTGCGATGACGGTTGTGCGCTCTCGCGCTGAAAAACTGGGTATCAACTCAGATTTTTACGAGAAGCGTGATATTCACGTGCACGTACCAGAAGGCGCAACACCGAAAGATGGTCCAAGTGCGGGTATCGCAATGTGTACTGCGTTGGTTTCTAGTCTAACGGGTAACCCTGTGAAAGCAGAGGTGGGTATGACGGGCGAAATCACCTTACGTGGTGAGGTTCTTCCTATCGGCGGCTTGAAAGAAAAACTACTCGCCGCACACCGCGGTGGTATTAAAACTGTGTTGATTCCTAAGGATAATGAGCGTGATCTAGAAGACATTCCTGAGAACGTAATCGCAGATCTTAAGGTGATTCCAGTGCAGTGGATAGACGAAGTATTGAAGGTTGCGCTGGAGCAAGACCCGACCGGCGTTGAGTTTGAAGCGAAAAAATAGTGACGTATCCCAAAAATAAGTAAAAGAATGGGCTGATAGGTGGAAAAACGCTTGTCAGCCTTTTTATTGGGCGCTAACTTTATTGACATTACTGCGAGCCCTTTAAACACAAGGGTTGGCGGTAAAAATCTAATGGAACGAAATGAATACTGCCGACAAAAATAAAACTTAGGCAGACAAAGGGGAATTCTCGTGAATAAAACACAATTAGTAGAAAAAATTTCTGACAACGCAGACATTTCAAAAGCATCTGCAGGCCGCGCTCTAGACGCTTTCATCGAAGCAGTTGGTGACACTCTTCAATCTGGTGACCAAGTTGCACTTGTTGGTTTTGGTACTTTCAGCGTACGCACTCGTGCTGCTCGCACTGGACGTAACCCTAAAACGGGTGAAGAGATCCAAATCGCAGAAGCTAAAGTTCCAGCATTCAAAGCTGGTAAAGCACTTAAAGAAGCTTGTAACTAATTCTTACGCTTCGAATCTGTTGCTAAATCAATAGCAAGCCTTATTTTATGCGCATCTTACTGGTGCGCATTTCTTTTTCTGATATTATCCCTACTCATACATTTCACTCGGGGCTAGAGAGCCTTTTCCGGAGAGCAGTTTAATTATGATGGATCGATTACGCGAAGGCGTGAACAGCATCGCGGTAAAAATTATCCTTGGATTAATCATCCTTTCATTCGTATTTGCCGGTGTCGGTAGCTACATCACGGGTGGCGGTAATAACGCTGCTGCAAAAGTGGGTGATCGTGAGATCAGCCGTGGTGAGTTTGAGCAGGCGTATCAAAACGAACGCAACCGCATGCAAGCACAACTTGGTGATTACTTCTCAACTATGCTGGGTGATCCTGCTTACGTAGAGTCTTTCCGTAAGTCTGTGCTTGACCGTATGATCAACGACCTTTTACTTGAGCTTCACGCAGAGTCTCTTGGTCTACGTATCAGCGACGCTCAAATTCGTACTATGATTCTTGAGATGCCTCAATTCCAAAACGCTGGTCAATTTGACCAAGAGGTTTATCAAGCCGCTCTTCGTCGCGCTGGCTTCAGTGTAGACAGTTTTGCTGAATACATGCGTCGTGACCTAATGCGCAACCAGCTTCTAGAAGCTCTGCAAGGCAGTGAGTTTTCTCTTAAAGGCGAGGTTGAAGCGCAGGGTAAGTTAATCACTCAAACTCGTGAGATTCGCTCTATCACGCTATCTGCTGCTGAATTTGCAGAAAAAGTAGAGCTGACTGACGAAGAAATTAATACTTACTACACAGAGAACCCTCAACGCTATACGCGCCCAGAGCAAGCGAAAGTCTCTTACCTAGAGCTTAACGCCGCCGCGATGAAAGAAGCGCTTGAGATCAGCGAAGAAGAAGTACGTCAATACTATGACGAACACCTAGATAAGTACTCGTCATCTGAGCAACGTAAAGTTAGCCACATCCTTATTCAAGGTGATGACGAAGTAAAAGCACAAGCTATCTTAGATGAGCTGAACTCTGGAGCGGATTTTGTTACGCTTGCCGCTGAGAAATCAGATGACTTCGGTAGTGCTGAAGAGGGTGGTTCTCTTGGTTTTATTGAGCGTGATGTAATGGACCCTGCTTTTGAAGACGCAGCATTTGCACTACAAAACGTAGGTGATGTAACTGGTCTAGTTAAATCTGATTTCGGTTACCACATCATCAAGCTAGATGAACTACAAGATGCAGTGGCTAAGCCATTTGAAGCGGTTGAAGCGGAGATCAAGCAAGAACTCGCGGATCAACAAGCTGTTGATCAATTCTATGAGCTACAAACTGAGCTAGAGCGTGTTGCATTTGAATACCCTGATTCATTGATTGATGCTGCAGAAGCGATCAACGGTACAGTCGAATCAACGGACTTCATCTCACAAGCTGATGCTCCAGATGTTCTGAAGACTCCAGCTGTGATGCAAGCTATTCTATCGCCTGAAGTACGTGAAGATGGCCTGAACTCTGAAGTGATTGAAGTTGCTCCTGAACACGTGATTGTGGTTCGTGTTGAAGAAACTCGTCCAGAAACAGTTCTGCCACTAGCAGAAGTGCAAGAGCAAGTATCAATTCAGCTTGCACGAGTAAAAGGTGAACAACAAGCTATCGAGCTTGCTGATGAACTTGTTGCAGCGTTGAACGAAGGCAACCAGTCTATTCTAGAAGACAAAGCAGTGAGCTTTGGTGAACTAGAAACAATTGACCGTGGCTCTGTACTTGCTGGCACTGTGTTTGCGATGATGAAACCAGCGGAAGACAAGCCAGTTTACGCACAAGCGAAAGATCAAGCAGGTGACATCCTTGTAGTTGAGCTTACTAATGTTAAAGCGGAAATCGATTCCACTTATAATGATCAGATTGGCGCGCAACTTGAGCGTACTAGCTCACAACAAGACCTAGCATCTGTAGTACAGATTCTTCGTCAAAACACGGATATTGAGTATTACATCGTTAGCCAATAATTGATGTAACTAACATATCTATCAGTACGGGTCGCAATTGCGGCCCGTTTTATTTTCTTATCTTGTCGTTTCTTTCTAAACCCTCGAAGACTTACTCTTTTCTTGCTCAGTACTAAATACAAGGAGAAAGAGTATGGGTCATTTAAAGCATTGGCTAGTTGCCATGCTAATCAGTTTGGTTTCATTGCAAACCTACGCCAATATGGATGAAGAAAAAGTAACTAAACCCGATCATTACGAGGGAATTGAGATTACCGTTAATATTAATCGAGCAGATGCTGACGAGTTGGCTACGTTGTTAAAAGGAATCGGTCAGGCTAAAGCCAAAGAGATTGTCGCTTATCGTGAAACACACGGTGCTTTTAAATCTGCTGATGATTTGTCTAAGGTGAAGGGTATTGGTGCTGCAACGGTAGATAAAAACAGAGAGCGAATCTTGCTTAACTGAGATTTAGTCTTTCGCTTTTCTGTTGCCACTCTTTAGCACAAAGTGATAAACGGTAGCGATGAATAACCCAAGAATAAGCCCAGCCAAATGGGCTTCAACAGCAACGTTGGCTTGAATTAAGTCAGCGGTTGCTGATGGAGTTCCAAGAGTGTTTTCCCAGCCTACTTTTAAACCGATACCTAGTACCAATAACCATGACGAACGTCGGTTGTTTAAAGCCTCACCTAATGCCCAGCAAGCAAACATACCGTGTAATACACCAGACATACCAAGATAGATATTGATATCCGACAAGAGGATGGCTATGCCGACTCCAATACTCAATAATCCGATTGAACAGAGTTGGAAAGAAGGCTTAGGTTTGAATATTGAGGTGATTAACCACAGCCCAGCCAAGTTCATTGCTAAATGAGCAAGGTTGGTATGAGTAAAGTTTCCTGTTACGATTCGCCACCACTCACCAGAGTAAATCAACTCACGATTCCAAATCATGGTTGCTTCAATCATGTCTTGGTGAAAGAGCACGCACAGCAAGCTAATGAGCAAAGGTAAAAGGAACAAGCAAACTCCATGTCTCGATATTGTTCAAAATGTGGGAAGGCGAAAGTAGCCTGTATTTGTCAGTATATTCGTACGATCGATACTGATGTGCAATTGATCATCCTACAACACAAGACGGAGACCCAGCGCCCACTAGGGACTGCGAAAATCCTTTCTCTCTCATTAGCCAACAGTGTATCCATTGTTGGGGAAGATTTCTCACACGATACCAAGCTTACTAAACTATTGGCAGACCAATCTTTCCAACATTGGGTATTGTACCCTAGCGACAATTCTATGCTAATTACTGAGCAAGTTTCTACGCGATTAACTCAAAGTAACTTGAGTGAAAAACCAGTGCGTTTAATTGTCATCGATGCAACATGGAAGAAGGCGTATAAGATTTGGCAACTGTCTACCAATCTACATAACCTGCAAGCGGTACATCTGCCAGAAAACATCAAAGGCAATTATCGTGTTCGAAAAGCGCCAAGCGATAACAGCTTATCGACAGTAGAGGCGACTGCTCACGCTTTGGCGCTGATTGAGCCCCAAACGGACTTTAGCCCACTGTTCGAGGCCTTTGATAGCATGGTCGATGACCATATCAAAGCGATGCCTCCAGGTGTCTACGAACGTAATTACCTCAACCCTTAATTTGCACATTCAATTACTACTGCGAGTGGGCTCTAGTACAATGAATGAGCGCTAAACAGTTGTTGATGTAGTCGTTGCGCTGAGCCATCAGTCATTGCTGAGATATGGTCAGCGATAACGCGCATCTTCTCCGACTCTGATTCTGCTTGCTGCCATTCGAGCTTGGTGCTTTCGGTTAAAAGGCGAAGTGGGTCGGCGCTCAAAGCCTCAAAGATATCCATTATTACTTGTTGGCCTTTGTACTCGAAGATCTGTACTTGTGGCACTTGTATAACATGTTCAAAAACGAACTGTTTGAACACCAACAGAGCGGATTCCATTTCTGGGGTAAGGTAAGCGTTATACCTTAGTAAAGCGCTGTCAAAACCTTGAGGAGCAGGGGCTTTTTTGATTGTAATGCTAGTCAACAGCGCGTTTACAATACCACCGATGGCATCTTTTCTTAGATAGTGCTCCCCAGAAAATAAAAGGTCACTGATGGTAGAAATGTTGGCCTCAAACCATTGGTCGCCACACTCTGCTAATTTACTTGCAGCCTGCTCTAACCATTGGTTCTTATCAATCATCCCAAGGACTATCGCATCCTCTAAGTCGTGTACACCATAAGCGATATCGTCTGCCAGTTCCATAATCGAACAATCTAGGGACTTATAGCGTGTTTTATTGTGCGTATAGGGCTCATTTGCTCGCTCCCTCAGTCGTGAGAACTGTTGCCTATCATGACCACTCAGTGGCTCTAATACCCAATCAAACAGCGCTTTATCAGCGTCATAAATACCTTTAGCCGGTGACCAATCTGATGCCTTCAATTGACGTTGGTGTTGCACGGCCGGGCGAGTTTCTAATGCATGGCTTTGGCTGATCAGCGCAGGATATTTAATTAAGCCAAGCATCGCGCGTCTTGTCAGGTTCATACCGTGTTCTTTGGTATAAGGTTCAAGCTTAGAGACAATACGGAAGGTTTGAGCGTTGCCTTCAAACCCTCCATGGTTACGCATCATATAGTTGATAGCGACCTCACCTCCATGACCGTAGGGAGGGTGACCAATGTCATGAGCTAAACAAAGCGCTTCTATTAAGCTGAAAGTGGGGAGTAAAGCCGCGTATTCTGGTTGCTTTTGTTCGATCTGGGCCAGAATACCTGAACCAATTTGTGCAGCTTCTAGTGAGTGAGTCAGTCGGGTGCGGTGAAAGTCATTGAGTCCTGTTCCGTGTACCTGAGTCTTTGATTGCAGACGGCGAAACGCAGCAGAGTGTAAGATACGCGCACGGTCACGCTGATACGGGTCACGATGATCGTTGCGTCTGAGCTTCGCTTCTTGGTTTATTCTGTCTTGCCACTCTAAGGGCATGGTCAACGGGTCAGTCACATGTGTTCCTTACTACTCGGTAATTTCGTCTAACGTAAGCTCAAAGCTTGGAGCAAAGGTATCTAAGAATACTCTCATCTCTGGTGTTTCACGTTCCTTGAGGGTTTCCTCTAAACGACGTTTAGCAAGCGCGTACTCATGGTTGCCCGCTGAGAGTTCTTCTAAGCATTTTAGATAGGCACAGATGGAATCAGCTTGTTTGACGATAGCCTTATCTTCGGAATGTGCACTGTCTGAGATAAGGAAGGGAGCGAACTCGGATTGCAGATCTTCTGGCAGCATGGACAGCAATTTATGTTCGGCAGCGGATTCAATCTTTTTGTACTCTTTCGCTATATCAGGGTTGTAGTACTTAACAGGGGTCGGAAGATCGCCGGTTAACACTTCACTGGTATCATGGTACATCCCCAGCAATGCCACTCGTTCTGGGTTGCTAGTTCCACCGAAACGTTTGTTTTTGATGATCGCTAATGCGTGGGCAACAAAAGCAACTTGAAGGCTGTGTTCTGAGATATTTTCTTTCGACACTGAACGCATCAGCGGCCAGCGTTGAATGAGGTTCATTCTTGCAAGATGAGCAAAGAAATGGCTTTCTTGATGCGGTTTATCCATAAACGAGTCACTCCCAATAAAAAAGGTGAGCATCAGCTCACCTTTAACTATATGAAAGTTCTCATGCTTTTACTACTGACTGTAGCTAGTAATAAAGCGTTCAAAGCGACCAATAGCGGTTTCTAGATCTTCGATGTGTGGCAAAGTCACGATGCGGAAATGATCCGGTTTCGGCCAGTTGAAACCAGTACCTTGTACTAGTAGTACTTTCTCTTGTTTCAAGAAGTCCAGCACCATTTTCTGGTCATCATGGATCTTATACATCTTGGTATCGATTTTTGGGAACAGATACATTGCGCCTTTGGGTTTCACACAGGAGATCCCGGGGATCTGAGTGATCAACTCGTATGCCTTATCGCGTTGCTCTAACAAACGACCACCAGGTAAGATCAGCTCATTGATACTCTGGTAACCCCCCAGTGCAGTTTGGATTGCGTGTTGCATTGGCACGTTGGCACACAATCGCATCGAGGCGAGCATTTCTAAACCATCAATATAGCCTTTCGCTAAGTGTTTAGGGCCCGTTAGGAACATCCAACCCCCACGGAATCCACATACACGATAGGCTTTAGATAGGCCGTTAAAGGTCACCATCAAAACGTCATCTGCAAGGGTAGCGATAGAGGTGTGAGTCGCACCGTCGTACAAAACCTTGTCATAGATTTCATCGGCGAAGATGATCAGGTTGTGCTCACGAGCAATCTTGATAACTTCCAACAGGAAATCTCGGCTGTATACGGCACCGGTTGGGTTGTTTGGGTTAATCAGCACGATCCCACGTGTCTTAGGGCCGATCTTTTTGCGAATATCGTCGAGGTCTGGGTACCAATCTGATTCTTCATCACAAATGTAGTGCACCGCTTTGCCACCAGATAAAGCAACTGATGCTGTCCACAGTGGGTAATCTGGGGCTGGCACCAACATTTCATCACCATTGTTGAGTAGTGATTGCATCGCCATCACGATCAGCTCAGACACACCGTTACCGATATATACGTCCTCAACGTCCAAGCTACGTAGGCCCTTTCGTTGGTAATGTTGAACTACCGCTTTACGTGCTGAGTAGATACCTTTTGAATCACAATAACCTTGTGATGTTGGCAAGTTGCGGATTACGTCGACTAGAATTTCATCTGGGGCGTCAAAACCAAAAGGGGCAGGGTTGCCAATGTTAAGCTTTAGGATTTTATGTCCTTCTTCCTCCATGCGTTTAGCATGTTTAAGTACAGGACCCCTTATGTCATAGCAGACACTATCGAGTTTTTTAGACATCTCGATATTTTGCATGGTTTATTCCCCAAATTCATTTATATTTCATAAATTAAGTTACATTAAAAACGTCATTGAAAGAATAAAAATCTGCATATTCGGCAATAAATAGTTTTCATTAAGCAGCTGTTTGCTGCTCTTTTAGGCTGTAAGGTGTGTGTGTAGCACAAAACTAAGGCTTATTCTTGATTTACGCTAGCGCTATCAATAGAGTAGCGACAGCATCTCAGGGACATATCAATATTTGGGGTTACCTTGTCAAATCTTCACCAAGCCATACAGGCGCTGATCGAAAAGGTCGAGCAATCAACGACTAATCAGCATCGTCTCAGCGTAAACATTGATAGCCTAGACGAGTTTGGCGCGATAGATTGGCTTGAACAACAACCTATATTTCCTAAGTTTTATTGGCAATCTCGTGATACTCGAGAAGAGGTGATTGCATTAGGTAGTGTGCGCACCTTTTCTGAGCTGGCTCCTGCCTACACGGTATTAGCTAAAGATCAGAGAATCTGGGGTGGTCGTTCTTTCGACGGTAACACGGATAAAAATCGTCGTTGTTTATCTTCGTTCTTTTTTTTGCCTCAGGTTGAGTTAAGTCGTTTTGATAACCAATGGTCGCTTTCTGTGAATCTGAATAGCGAGCCTCATCGTGTGCTTTCTTCGCTCAAAAAGCTAAAAGTGGAATGTTCCTCGTTAAGCCCAATAGTGGCCAATATTGCGACAATCAAGCACTTTCCAGAGAAAGCTCAATGGACGGAATTGGTCGACAAGGTTTTGCTTGGTATCGAAAATCTGCAATTTGATAAGGTTGTGCTTGCCAGGAGAAGTGACATAGCGCTTGAACAACCCGTTTCAGCATCTCAGCTATTAAAAGCGAGCTATCAAAAGAATCATCATAGTTTCCACTTCTTGTTGGCGTTAAGCCCTAGCCATGCTTTTGTTGGTTCAACACCGGAGTGTTTATATCAACGTATAGGTCGTGAACTGCATACAGAAGCGCTAGCGGGCACCATCGGGCGCGGTGAAACAGCAAAACAAGATATGGAGCTGGCAAATTGGCTTTCCAAGGACAGTAAGAACCTCAATGAAAACCAGTTTGTGGTTGATGACATCATTGAGCGCCTAAAACCTCTCACCCAATCGATGGACACCGAGATGGAAACGCGCTTGGTGCGTTTAAGAAAGGTTCAGCACTTGAAGCGTAATATTCGTTGTGAGCTTAAGCCTATGGTGCGCGGGGTTGAGTTATTAGATGCCTTGCAACCGACTGCTGCTGTAGCGGGTTTGCCACGCAAAGAGGCGATGGAATTTATCTATGAGAACGAACCCTTTGCTCGTGGTTGGTATGCGGGCTCTATGGGGTATGTGAGCCACGAAAAAGCTGAGTTTTGTGTCGCAATCCGAAGTGCACTGGTTCTCAACAACCAACTTCAACTGTTTGCGGGTGCCGGTATTGTTCCAGGCTCTGAGGCAGAGAAAGAGTGGCAAGAGATCAACAAAAAGATGTCGACTCTCTTGAGCCTAATCAGTGAAAATCTACCCTTGAATGTGGCATCTTAGCTCTTAGAATCATAGAGAATAGAGAATAGAGAATAGAGAATAGAGAATAGAGAATAGAGAATAGAGAATAGAGAATAGAGAATAGAGAATAGAGAATAGAGAATAGATACATCGCCTCTAGAACTATGACTACGTAGAAATTCAGGATACGCAGTCAAACAGACACGCAAATAATCATGTAACAACTAAGTAAGACAATTTGATGATGAACGAGAATAAAGACCAAGCAAGCCTTAATCGAATATGGTGCCGAGTAATGCTTGAGGAGCTTTATCGACATGGCGTTAACCATATCTGTATCGCGCCGGGCTCTCGTTCAACACCTCTCACCTTAGAAGCTCAAGCTCATTCTGGTATCACCACACACACACATTTTGACGAGCGCGGTCTCGGGTTTCTAGCTTTGGGGGTGGCAAAGGCTTCAAAGCAACCTGTCGCTGTGATTGTAACTTCTGGAACTGCAGTAGCGAATCTGTTGCCTGCTATCGCAGAGAGTGCAATTACCGGTGAGCCCTTAATTTTATTAACTGCAGATCGACCACAGAGCCTTATTGATTGTGGTGCTAATCAGGCGATCAATCAGCGAGAGATTTTTGGTTCTCATGTAACCGCGTCATTAGAACTACCAAATCCATTTTCTGGAACTAATCTTAATTGGCTGCTTTCTAGTGTTGATCAGTTGATGCACAAACAACGATCTTTAGGCGGCTCGTTACACATTAACTGTCCATTCCCCGAGCCGTTGTATGGTGAAGTCGATGAGAAGCTTGCTCAAGCTCTTATGGCACCGCTTGTTCAATGGGGTGAAAGTGACAAACCATATACCTCACGAATTTTATCGTCGATGTCGGGTGTGGAAGCTCAAGTAGCGGCTAATTATCGTAAACCAGTGTTTGTGGTCGGCAGTATTGATCATGAACAAGCACGTAAAGTGATCAGTTTTGCCAACCAAATTGGCGCGGCCGTATTGTGCGACCCTCAATCAGGCACGAGTTCTAAATGGGCACATTATGATTTGTGGTTTGAGTTAGAGCAGGCGAAAGAACAACTCGTTGAGTGCGATGCCATTATTCAGTTTGGTGGACGTATCGTGTCCAAACGCTTGAATCAATGGATTGCCTCTCACATAACGACGAAACCATGCGCTTACTTACTGGTTCACCAAGAAGATAAACGACTTAACGAGCACCACCTCCCGCAAACTCATTACCAGCTTACTGCCGAACAATGGCTTGCTGTGCACGAGCGGTTAACTTGGCAGTGTGACAAGGCTTGGTCAGAACAACTCAATCAATACAGTCAAAAAGCAACACTTGCGATTGAGGATTTGATTGATGACGAGCTAACAGAGCTTTCTTTAGCTCGTTGTTTGAGTCAATTAGAAAGCAGTCATACTTTTATCGGCAACAGCATGATTGTTCGCTTAGTCGATATAGTAAGCAAGCTTGGTGAGCAAGTGATCTATTCTAACCGAGGCGCATCGGGCATTGATGGTTTGGTAGCAACTGCGGTAGGCGTTCAACAGACTCTGAACGAACCTTTGCACTTGCTGATCGGCGATACTTCACTACTTTACGATTTGAATTCTCTGGCCCTACTTAGCCAACCGAAGCTTACTCAATCTAAAGCTAAGTTGGTTATTACTGTCATCAACAACGATGGTGGTGCTATTTTTGATATGTTGCCAGTCCCTTCAGCGCAAAAACAATCTTTCTATCAAATGCCTCATGGCCTGACATTTGAACATGCAGCGAAGCAGTTTGGCCTAGGTTATGAGTGCCCAAGGAGCGTGACCTCGTATGTGGAGTTGGTTAATCACCACCTGAAAAATGGGGAGGGCACTTTGCTGATTGAGGTACAAACGCCGCCTGATGAGGTTGGGAATCAAATGCGTCAATTAAGAAAGCGATTCAATGCTTAGTGCTCTACTTCACAGTACTTCGATAGATACCAATAATGATATGCCGCTGGTGGTGTTTCTACATGGTCTATTGGGTAGCGGTGAAGATTGGCAGGGGGTTATCGAAAGGCTTCCACTCCCATCTCTCACCATTGATTTACCCGGTCATGGACAAAGCGTTGATGTTGCTGCCGTTGATTTTGACCATACTTGCCATCTCATCAACTTAACGCTTGCTCAATATGCCGAATCGGGCCGCCCTCTGTTTTTAGTGGGCTACTCATTAGGTGGGCGCATTAGTATGTATGGGTTGGCGAACCACTACTTTTCTTCTTTCAATCTTATTGGTTCATTGATCGAAGGGGGCAACTTTGGTCTTGCCAATGAAGCGGATAGGCAACATCGTTTACAACATGATACCCAATGGGCAAATCGCTTTCGAACTGAACCAATCGAACAGGTTTTGCTCGATTGGTACCACCAAAGGGTATTTTCTTCCCTAAATGATGAGCAAAGACAAACCTTGGTAACAAAACGAAGTGTTAACCTTGGGGAATCAATTGCAAATATGCTGTTATCTACTTCACTAGGTAAGCAGCCTTATTTGTTGACCGAATCACCACACAGAAAAGAACTTGATTGGAAAAAAACTGTCCATTATGTGTGTGGTGGAAAAGATGAAAAATTTAAGCAATTGGCACGAACTAGCCAGTTGGCTGTCACTGTTATCGAAAAAGCGGGTCACAACGTCCATTTAGAGGCACCTGATGAGTTTTCTCAATTGATTCATCGGTTGGTTACTCAGAGATTGGGCTACTGCACAAGTGAACGCTCCGCGAGCGAACTAGACAAGAACAAGTAAACAAGAACGAGATTAACCATGGCAAAAACAGTTGGAATTTCTGAACAAGAGCTTTACGCGCCAGTAAACTGGCAGGATTGCAGCGAGCAATATGAAGATATTCATTACCACAAGTCTGAAGATGGTATTGCAAAGATCACCATCGCTCGACCACAAGTACGCAATGCTTTTCGTCCTCAAACCATAAAAGAGATGATTAATGCATTGGCCGATGCTCGTTACGATGAGAAAGTTGGCGTAATCATTCTTACTGGGCTTGGTGAAGATGCTTTCTGTTCCGGTGGTGACCAGAAAATCCGTGGCGATTACGGCGGTTACCGAGACGATTCAGGTACTCACCACTTAAACGTTCTAGACTTCCAACGTCAAATCCGCACATGTCCTAAGCCTGTGATAGCTTCGGTTGCCGGTTGGGCAGTCGGTGGTGGTCATGTTCTGCATATGATGTGTGACCTGACAATCGCAGCAGAAAATGCTCAGTTCGGTCAAACGGGTCCTAAAGTGGGTTCATTTGATGGTGGCTGGGGTGCTTCTTACATGGCGCGTATTGTCGGCCAAAAGAAAGCTCGTGAGATTTGGTTCCTATGTCGTTTCTATGATGCACAAGAAGCTGTGGATATGGGGCTGGTAAACACCGTCGTTCCTCTAGAAGAGCTTGAGAAAGAAACCGTCCGTTGGTGTCGTGAAGTTCTGCAACATAGCCCAATGGCACTGCGCTGCCTGAAAGCTGCTTTGAACGCTGACTGTGATGGCCAAGCGGGTCTGCAAGAGCTAGCTGGTAACGCAACAATGATGTTCTACATGACCGAAGAGGGACAAGAAGGTCGTAACGCGTTTAATGAGAAGCGCCGCCCAGACTTCGATAAATTTCCTCGTAACCCATAAGTTCATGACTTTCACTAAAGGCAGACCAAGAGTCTGCCTTTAATTTCTGTACTCTATTTAAGAACTGTCTCGTATGAGACGACTCAGTTGCTAAGTAATACTAAGGGAGCCGCTATGAGAGCTGCCAAACTATACAAATATACCCTACCAATGGACAGCGGCGTTGTTCTGCGTGAGAACAAACTCACCGAACGTACTGGCTGGATCATTGAACTCCATGAAAATGGAAAAATCGCTCGTGGTGAAGTCGCACCATTGATTGGTTTTAGTCAAGAATCGCTTGATGAAGCTGGAATAGCGGCGCAGTGCGCTCTCGAGGCTTGGTTCTCTGGACACAAGCAGAATTACGATGAGTTACCGCCCTCTGTTGCTTTTGGCTTCTCAATGGCATTGACAGAGTTAGAAGGAAAGCTGCCTCGACAAGGCAACTATGTTGCAGCGCCACTTTGCACTGGTGATCCTGATGAAATCATTGAGTCACTCAGTGCCATGCCTGGCAAACGAGTGGCTAAGGTTAAGGTTGGTCTCTATGAGCCGATTCGTGACGGTATGCTGGTGGACTTGATGTTGGAATCTATACCTGACTTAACCTTGCGTTTAGATGCGAATCGAGCTTGGACGAAAGAGCAAGCGATGAAGTTTGCAAGCTACATTTCTCCATCTTTACGTCAGCGTATCGAGTTTTTAGAAGAGCCTTGTGCAAATCCTGCCGATAGCCTCGCATTTGCAATCGATACAGGGATTGCGATTGGTTGGGATGAAACCCTTCAACAAGAAATTCGACACCCTGACTTTGCACTCGAAGAACTGACGGGTGTAAAAGCGATTGTGATTAAGCCGACACTTATCGGGTCAATTGAACGTTGTAAGTTTTTAGTCGAAAAGGCGCATAAGCTGGGGATGCATGCGGTTATTAGTTCGAGTATTGAGTCTAGCTTAGGACTAAATCAACTGGCGAGACTGGCGCACTGGATCACACCTGATGAAGTTCCAGGTCTGGATACGATCAGTTTATATCAAGCCCAGCTGGAAACGCCTTGGCCTAAGAGTCCATTACCGCTAACAACGCTTGATGAGCATGAGTTGGTATGGTCGACACGATGAGTGGCGTGACTTCTCCGCTTAATAAATGGGCTCAATCGAGCCCATCTTTGTTAGCGCTGCAAACACCAGAGAGAGATTTCACATGGCTGCAATTGTTGGCCTGCGTCAACGGCGTTGCTAATAGTTTGTCATCACAGGGTATTGCTTCAGGCGATGTCGTTGTTGCTATTGGCAAGAACAGTGTTGAACTGCTCATTCTTCACTTGGCATGCAGCGAGCTTGGCGCGGTTTGTGCGCCAACGATGCCTCAATCATTAGCAGAAGTTCATACCAAGCTTAGCGTTCTGTATAGCCCAGAGGAACATCATTGGATCTGGGTTGATTCAGCGTTAGGAAGAGAGGATTTAAGCGGATTGCGCACGGTGAGTGTTGCCTTATCAGAACATGTTGAAGTTAAGCCGGTTGATAGTCAAGCCAACCCATTTGAGCGTGATCGAATCGCAAGTATTATTTTTACTTCGGGCTCTACGGGTACACCTAAGGCAGTTGCTCACAGCACATCGCAGCATTTGGCTTCCGCTGAAGGCCTACTTAGTCGGTTTGCTTTTCAGCAGCATGATACATGGCTTTTAAGCCTGCCGATGTATCACGTATCTGGACTGGCGATCGTTTATCGTTGGCTGCTACGCGGTGCATGTTTAAAACTTGGTGAGGGCGAGTTAGGACATGATATTCAGGGCGTAACTCACGCATCTCTTGTGGCGACTCAATTAAAGCGTTTGTTGGGGCAGTATGCCTCTCTCGATCTTACACATATATTGCTAGGGGGAAGCCATATTCCCCATGACTTAGCCCTTGCGGCTAATTCAAAAGGTATTGAAACCTGGATTGGTTATGGCATGACAGAAGCAGCCTCAACCGTAACAGCGAAAAGAGTGGATGATCAATGTGACGCTGGGTCATTACTACCTAGACGTCAAATCAAGATAGAGAATCAGCGGATCTATATTGGTGGAGAGACACTCGCTGAAGGTTATTACAAACAGGGTGTTTGTACTTCTATTGTTGATGAATCAGGTTGGTTCGACAGCAAAGACCTCGGTGAATGGCTAGGGGAGCGAATCAAGATTATTGGTCGCGCCGACAATCTGTTTATCTCTGGTGGTGAGAATGTTCACTGTGAGGAGATTGAAGCGGTAATAAATCAGATTTATGGTGTTAAAACGTCAATAGTGATACCCATAGCCGATTCAGAATATGGACATCGACCTGCCGTTGTCATTGATAGCTCAAAGGCTGTGGAGCAGCGAAATATTGAGAGCTACCTAGTTAATCAACTCGCTAAGTTTAAATGGCCAATCGCTTATTACACTATGCCCAAATCACTACTTGGTAACGGTATCAAGATTTCACGCAAAGCAGTTAAAGAGTGGCTACAGACACAACTAAAATAGCTCTGGATCCAAATTATTAACGAGACCTAGCAAGGCTTAGTAACTTTCTGTACTTTCATAGAGCAAATCAGAATTTAGTCACAATATAGCTATACGTCATAATAACTACGTGTTTTAGGTTATATGGATATAGATAATGAAGCTAGTAGCGACTGTGTTGGTCGGAATACTGATTGCCATTGCAATTCAAAATGAAGGAATTATTAGAGCTCTGGCAGAGTTAGCTGCGTTTATCGTCGTTGTGTTTACGGTAAGAAAACATCGCAAACACAGACGACACAATGAAATGGTAAAGATAGAGCCGGAAGAGATCGGTTAGTTCCGATTGTCTGTTCGTTACTTTTACACCAGTAATAGATAAGCCAATGAACTTACAGAGATAACCGTCCACAAACCCACCCCAAGGATAAGAGGCTTAGGCCCAGATGCCTTTAGCTTTTCGACAGAAATTCCGCACCCAATTAAAAACAAACAGACGACGAGAGTTTTCTTCGAGATATCAAAGATCACCGAATATGCCGCTTCAAACTGAGGCAACAGATCGCTAAATCCAATCGCGACACAATAGAATAGGATGAAGTAGGGGATAGTGATGGATTTTGATTTGTTCTTGAAGATAAACGCACTCACCAGAGCAACGGGTACAATCCATAACGCACGAGCTAGTTTTAACGTGGTTGCGGTTGTTAACGCTTCTTCACCATATGCTGAAGCGGCTCCCACTACTGATGATGTATCATGAATTGCGATCGCTGCCCAAGTACCAAAGGTTTGTTGGTCTAAACCTAAAGCATGCCCGATCACAGGGAAAACAAATAATGCAATAGAGTTAAGTACGAATACTGTGGCCAACGCCAGGCCTATTTGGTCGTCCTTTGCATTGATTGCGGGTGATACTGCTGCAATGGCACTGCCACCACAAATCGCGGTGCCCGACGAAATGAGATAACCCGTTTTTGTTTCCAGTCCAATCGCTTTAGTCGCATACCAACCAACAACCAGTGTACCGAAAATGGACGCGATGATTAAGCCTATGCCATCACCGGTTACAGCCAGTGCTTGTTCAAACTGAATACCAAAACCAAGACCAACAATAGAGTAGGCCAGTAGCTTCTTCGTGTACTTCGCTACCTGATACCCTTTAGGGACTAAACCAAAATTAGCCAACATAAAGCCAACGATTAAGGCTGTTGGAGAGGTGGCAAATGGCGTTAAACAAAACATTACTGCGACCCAGAAGGGCAACGCACGAGAAAAAGTAGGCATAAATTAGTTACACGAATGAGTTTTAGGAACCGGGATAGTGTACTGAATTTTTTGTTCTGGTGTGATTGATAATTGTGAACTTGCGTTCAGAAAATATGAACGCAAGTATAAACCTAATATGAGCCCATTTGGCTAGCGCCATTCACCCCGAAGTTCGATGACCTTATCGCGCATGTAATCTGCTGTTGCGTCTTGTGGTTGAACGGGCTCTCCTGCCTCAACTTCAAGCTTAGACCAAAAGCGGCGAGGTAAACCGCAGCAAGCGCGGCCTTTGTGGAAGCGGCTAAAATAGCTTCCCCAGAGTCCTTTCAATGCCATCGGGATCACAGGAACTGGTGAGCGACGCAGGATGATATCCATACCGCGCATGAACTCGCCAACTTCGCCATCACTACTCAACTTACCTTCAGGGAAGATACACACGATGTGACCCTCTTTTAGCGCATTTTCAACTTCATCAAATGCTTTGCGAATTGAGCCACGGCGTCGAGAAGAGATCGGAATCACACCGGCGCGCTTCAAGAAGCGGCGAACAGGGCGATAGTTTGCATAGTCCTCTTCCATTACAAAACGAATGAGGCGAGGGCTTACGGCACTTAATAACAGTGCATCCATGTAACTCACATGGTTACAAACGATCAAAGCGCCGCCTTCTTTAGGTAGGTTATCTAGGTTGCGATGAGTAACTCTATACATAGTATGGGTCAGTACCCACACCAAGAAGCGAACTGCAATGACAGGTAGTTGATAGAAGATGCACAGAGTCACTGCGAAGTTTGCGACAGCGAGCAACAAAAATAGCTGCAGGATCGATAATTCGAGTAAGGCCAGACACACGATACCTAGGACCGCACTACCAACCATAAACAGAGAGTTATAGATGTTCAGAGCTGCAATAACGCGAGCACATTGAGCCCGCTTAGATTTTTGCTGTACTAAAGCATACAAAGGAACGATAAACAGTCCACCGGAGGCCCCAAGCAGCAATAAGTAAATGAATGTCGGCCATAGTTCACGATACAAGATAAACTGCTGGAAGCTGTAGAATTGCGGCAGCGTATCGGGGATAGAACACACCATCAATGCACCGAATACGGTGATACCAAAACTGCCGATTGGGACAATACCAACTTCAACACGATGGTTGGATAATCGGTCACACGCTAAAGAGCCAAGTGCAATGCCAATCGAGAACAAAGCCAGTAGGAAGGAAACCGATGTTTCAATCCCGTTTAGGTGGATTCGAGTGAAGTTTGGAAATTGTGTTAGATAGGTTGCACCTAAGAACCAGAACCATGAGATCGCTAAGATGCACTTAAAAACCGTCTTGTCGCAGCGAGCGATTTGTAGTGTCTCTTTTGCTTGTTGATAGGGTTGCCATTTAAACTCAATGGAGCTGTCGGCTGGTGTCATCTTCGGTATCTGTTTACTTGATAGATAGCCACAAACAGCAAAAATCACCACTGAGAAAGCGGCAATAGTGTGGGCATTGTCGCTTGACGCTATAATGCCCGCGCCAATGGTACCGATTAGGATCGCAATGAAGGTCCCCATCTCTACCAGGGCATTTCCCGAAACTAATTCACTAGATTTTAACTGTTGAGGAAGCAGTGCATACTTTACTGGGCCAAAGAATGCGGACTGTGTGCCCATCAAGAATAGAAGAACCAAGAGTAGAGTATAACTCTGCGTTAAGAACCCCAGCGCCCCGATCAGCATAATCAGAATTTCGGCCTGTTTAACTTTTTGGATGTACCAGGACTTCTCGTATTTATCGGCTAATACACCAGCAGACGCTGAAAATAAAAAGAACGGAAGAATGAATAGGCCAGCCGCCAGATTGATGAACAAATGGCTCGACATGGGTAATGTGTCGACATTCGCGAACGCGACAAAAAGGAGTAGTACATTCTTAAATATATTGTCGTTAAACGCACCAAAAAACTGAGTGATAAAATAGGGCAGAAAGCGACGTTTACGCAGTAAAGAGTTAGAACAAATAAATGGCATAATGAACGAGGCCTTTACCAACTACTCAGATAACTGTCTAGTAAGTTATCTATCAAAGCCTTTCCATCCATAGGTTGGCGAGAAAAGAATTTATCATCGACACTGAGCATCGTAATGCCGTGCACACCAGCCCAAAGCACACGACTTGCTTCTACCACTTCGTCACATGACTTATTTTCACCAATGTTAACTAATAGGTGTTCGAGCATACCGGTCATTCCATCAATGCGGTTAGCTTGCCACTCAGGCAGTTGTTCACCATTCATTGAGTGAGCAAAGATCAATTGCCAGCGGTGGGGGTTGTCACAAGCGAAGTCGTGGTACAGGTATGCGAGCTTTTTAAGGGCGTCTCGATTGTCAGTGGCAGTTGCAACACTCTGTTGAGCGAGCATAGACAGCTCATCGAGAGTGTTTGCCACAACGCGCAGTAACAATAGATTATAGTTACCAAATACGTTGACCAAGGTACTAGGGACATAGCCAATCATCGTAGCGACTTTACGTAAGCTAAGTTCGTGGTGAGACTTGGACTCCAAGAATGATTTAACGGCATCTAACGTTAAAGCAATGAGTTGATCTCTTGTGTGATCGTTTCTGCGTGCCATGCGTTTTATACTGTGTTGTACCTAAATGAACGATGTTCAATTCTAAAGATTGGTCAGCTTATGGTCAACACAGTGTCAGCAGCAATAGTTTGAAACAAGTCTCGTTATTTAAGTTGTTTCATTGTTGTGATGAGATGGCTATGATGCTCGTTATCAAAAAAACTAAAATAGGTTCAAGATGAAACGTCTATTTACTCTACTGGCTTTAGTGATGGTGTCTGTGGTTTCCAGCCCTATCGTTGAAGCGAAAAAATTTGGTGGTGGTAAGTCTTTTGGTAAAAGCTTCAAGACTGCACCGGCACCTAAACAACAGCAGCAAAATACCAACACGCTAAGACAAGATGGCAAGACAAACACAGCATCAAGCAAAAAAGGCTTGATGGGTGGTCTGCTAGGTGGTCTGTTAGCCGGTGGTCTATTAGCAGCATTCTTCGGTGGTGCATTTGAAGGTATTCAGTTTATGGATATCCTTATCATGGGCCTTATCGGTTTTGTTCTGTTTAAGTTTCTACGCGGTATGCTTGGTGCGAAGCAGGGCAGTATGAATCAGCAGCGCCAGCAACCTGCGTTTGGTGGCACTCAATCTTACCAGTCGCAACAAAATGGTCGCTTCCAAGAAAACGGCTTCCAAAAAGATGCTCAGTTCCGCGAGGCGAATGTACACAACTTCGAGCAACCTCAAGCAACAGGCGGTTTTGGTGCGGCAGGACATTCTGATGTGCCCCACAACTACCCACCTGGGTTTGATCAAGCAGCATTCATTAACGGTTCGCGTGAACACTACCGTATTATTCAAGGTGCTTGGAATCACAACGAGCTCCACACTATTGAAGAATATGTTTCACCTAGCTTGTTCGAAGACCTGAAATCTGAACGTGCGAAGCTTGAGGGTGAGCAGCATACTGATGTGATGTTCGTTGATGCTGAGATCGTTCGAGCGGACCATGATGCAAGTAAAGCACAGCTAAGCTTGCAGTTTAGTGGTCGTTACCGCGATGCAGTCGAAGGTGTAGAAGAAGATATTGAAGACATCTGGCACTTAGAGCGTGATTTAACGGTACCAAATGCACCTTGGTTAATCGTCGGTATTCAGGGCTAATCGTCGATAGTCACGATTAATGACTTAGGACCAATTCCGATAGTTGAACCGCCATATTGAAAAAGCGACCTTTATTGGTCGCTTTTTTTGTGTTCGTAATATTTGGCGTATTTTGTAAATTACAGATTTATTGATAAATATATCCATATCATACCTAGTTAATTCCTCTAGTGATTTAAATCACATTCCCCTTATATTTCCTCGATATAATGTAAAAGCATGTTAGACAACAATTGAATCAAATGTTAAATTATTTGACGAAAAATAGCACAAGATGCTAAATTTCGGTCAAATTACAGAGCTATTGAAATGATGAACTACTTTGCAAACTCTTTTTAGATGTATGTTTTTTGGTTTATTTATCAAGTAGCCAATAATGCTGCTTATCTATCAATTTAAGAGAATGATTCGACATTTTGCTGAATTTTTATGGCAAATTGCTTCAATGATTGATAGTGTGTGCTGCAATCTTTATTGCCGTTTAGCTTTTTTTACTCATTTTATAACCTTCTAAAAAGCTAATTAGCCTTCCGTTCTGGTGAGGCAATAAAGAGTCATGGATGCAAAATATAAAACTTGGAGTTTAATGCATGTACAAGAACAAAATCACCCAAGCACTTCTTCTTGGTGCTGGCCTAGCAGTTTCTGCTACTTCTCTTAACGCTTTCGCTGCAGACGTTCCTGCAGGTACTAAACTAGCACCAGTTCAAGAATTGGTTCGTGGTAACGGTACTGAGGTTGCTTCTCTTGACCCACACAAAACTGAAGGCGTTCCAGAGTCTCACGTAATCCGTGATCTATTAGAAGGCCTAGTAAACCAAGATGCAGACGGTAACACTATCCCTGGTGTTGCTGAGCGCTGGGAAACTGAAGACAACAAAACGTTCACGTTCTACCTACGCAAAGATGCGAAATGGTCTAATGGCGACCCTGTGACAGCTGAAGACTTCGTTTACAGCTTCAAGCGTGCAGTTGATCCAAACACGGCTTCTCCATACTCGTGGTACCTAGAAATGACTACGATGGAAAACGCTGATGACATCATCGCGGGTAAAGCAGATAAAGAAACTCTAGGTGTTAAAGCTATCGACGCTAACACTCTAGAAATCAAACTAGAAACTGCAGTTCCTTACTTCGTAATGATGATGGGTCACACAACAGTTAAGCCAGTACACCGCGCAACTGTTGAAAAGTTCGGTGATCAGTGGACTAAGCCAGAAAACTTCGTTGGTAACGGTGCGTTTACTATCGATTCTTGGCGTGTAAACGAGCGTATCGAGCTTGTTCGCAACGAAAACTACTGGGACAACGACAAAACTGTTCTAAACAAAGTAACTTACCTTCCAATCGAGAACCAAGTTGCTGAAATGAACCGTTTCCTATCTGGTGAAATTCACTTCACTAACGAACTACCAGTTGAACACTTTAAGCGTCTTAAGAAAGAGCACCCAGAGTCTGTTTCTGTAGGCGGTAACCTATGTTCTTACTACTACGGCTTCAACAACAAGAAAGCACCATTTGATGATGTACGTGTTCGTAAAGCACTATCTTACGCGATCGACCGTAACATCGTATCTGACGCTATCCTTGCTCAAGGCCAGAAACCAGCATACTTCCTAACTCCTGAAATCACTGCTGGCTTCAACCCAGAACTACCTGCTTACGGTAAGATGGACCAGAAAGCACGTATTGCAGAAGCGAAGAAACTTCTTGCAGAAGCGGGCTTCGACGAGAACAACCCACTTGAGTTTACTCTTCTATACAACACGTCTGAAAACCACAAGAAGATCGCGACAGCTATCCAATCTATGTGGAAACGTGGTTTAGGTGTAGAAGTTTCTCTAGAGAACCAAGAGTGGAAAACATACCTAGATACTCGCCGTAGCGGTGACTTCGATGTGACTCGTGCGGGTTGGTGTGGTGATTACAACGAAGCATCAAGCTTCCTATCACTAATGCAATCTAACAACAGCTCAAATGATCCTAAGTACCACAACGCTGAGTACGATAAAGTGATGGCTGATGCTCTAGCTACGACTTCTGAAGAAGAACGTCAAGCGCTATACATCAAAGCTGAACAGCTTCTAGCTCGTGACATGCCGATTGCACCTATCTACCAATACGTTAAATCACGTCTAGTTCAGCCTACTGTTGGTGGTTTCCCACTAAACAATGCTGAAGACAAGATCTTCTCGAAAGACCTATACATTAAAGCTCAGTAATAGCAGCTAAATAAAACTATAAAAAACCTCACAGCATGTGCGAAACGCACATGCTGTGCATTCTAATTTTTGTCACAGACTGGAAAAGAGTGAGTTTATGCTTAAATTCATTGCCAAGAGGATCTTTGAAGCAATCCCAACAATGTTGGTGTTGATTACAATTTCCTTCTTCTTAATGCGCTTCGCACCGGGTAACCCGTTTTCAAGTGAGCGCCCACTACCGCCAGAAGTTATGGCGAACATCAATGCTAAATACGGCCTAGACAAGCCAGTATTCGAGCAGTACACGACGTACCTAACAAACATCCTGCAGGGTGACTTTGGTCCTTCGTTTAAATACAAAGACTTCACAGTAAACGAGCTCGTTGCTGATGCACTTCCAGTATCGGCAAAAGTTGGTTTCGCTGCCTTCATTTTTACCGTGATTATGGGGGTGACTGTTGGAACTATTGCCGCATTGAGGCAAAACAGCTGGCTCGATTACACCATAATGGCGACCGCCATGCTCGGGGTGGTAATGCCATCCTTCGTGTTGGCACCCGTACTGATCTACCTATTCTCGATTAACTTGGGTTGGTTCCCAGCCGGTGGTTGGTTCGATGGCTCGTTCCAATACATGGCACTACCCGTTGTCGGTATGTCATTACTTTACGTAGCAACGTTCGCGCGTATCACTCGTGGTTCGATGATCGAAACGCTGAACAGTAACTTCATCCGTACTGCGCGTGCAAAAGGTCTAAGTTACCGCTACATCATTCTTAAGCACGCACTTCGTCCTGCTCTATTACCTGTTGTTTCTTACATGGGCCCTGCATTCGTGGGTATCATCACAGGTTCGGTAGTAATCGAAACGATCTTTGGCCTACCAGGTATTGGTAAGTTGTTCGTAAACGCAGCGTTTAACCGTGACTACTCGCTTGTAATGGGTGTAACCATTCTTATTGGTTTCCTATTTATCCTATTCAATGCGGTTGTAGATATTTTACTCGCTTACATCGACCCGAAAATTCGTTACTAATTGGGGACGGACAACAAATGTTGCAGAAAAAAGAAAATTTAGAAGCGATCGAAAAGTTCTCAGAAAATCTAGAGATCGAAGGTCGCAGCCTTTGGCAAGATGCTCGCATCCGCTTTATGCGTAACAAAGCGGCGATGGTGAGCCTATTCATCCTATTTTTAATCACGCTAGCAGTGATCTTCTTACCGATGTTTGCTGCTTACACTTACGAAGATACTGATTGGTATGCAATGCACGCAGCACCATCAATGGAGCACTTCTTCGGTACAGACAGTTTAGGTCGTGACCTTTACGTTCGTACGCTAGTGGGTGGCCGTATCTCACTGATGGTAGGTGTGATGGGTGCACTAGTAGCGGTAACGATCGGTACGCTTTACGGTGCAGCTTCTGGCTTCATCGGCGGTAAAGTAGACCGTATTATGATGCGTATTCTAGAGATCTTGTACGCGATTCCGTTCATGTTCCTAGTAATCGTACTAGTAACTTTCTTTGGTCGTAACATCGTACTTATCTTCGTTGCTATCGGTGCTATCGCATGGCTTGATATGGCGCGTATCGTACGTGGTCAGACTCTAAGCTTACGTAGCAAAGAGTTCATCGAAGCGGCACACGTTTGTGGTGTGAGCAAGTGGAAGATCATCACTCGCCATATTGTTCCAAACGTACTAGGTATCGTAGCGGTATACTCAACGCTACTCGTACCAAGCATGATTTTGACTGAATCATTCCTTTCTTTCCTTGGTCTTGGTGTTCAGGAGCCAATGACAAGCTGGGGTGCACTACTTCAAGAAGGTGCAAACACAATGGAAGTTGCAATTTGGCAGCTCGCATTCCCAGCAGCGTTCATGGTAATTACCCTGTTCTGCTTTAACTACGTGGGCGATGGCCTACGTGACGCGCTTGATCCGAAAGATCGCTAAGCCGACTAAGAATTTTTGAGGAAAGAATAATGAGTCTATTAGATGTAAAAGACCTGCGCGTCGAGTTTACCACTCAAGATGGTATCGTAACCGCAGTGAATGACTTGAACTTCTCACTAAACCAAGGTGAAACGCTTGGTATCGTAGGTGAGTCAGGTTCAGGTAAGTCTCAAACTGTATTCTCTATCATGGGGCTACTGGCTAAGAACGGTATCATCTCTGGTAGTGCAAAGTTTGAAGGTAAGGAAATCCTTAACCTTCCAGAAAAAGAGCTAAATAAGGTTCGTGCTGAGCAGATCGCAATGATCTTCCAGGACCCAATGACGTCTCTAAACCCATACATGAAAGTTAGCGATCAGCTAATGGAAGTACTTATGCTTCACAAAGGCATGGGTAAAGCAGAGGCGTTTGAAGAATCAGTACGCATGCTTGAAGCGGTTAAAATCCCTGAAGCTCGCAAGCGTATTACCATGTACCCGCACGAGTTTTCTGGCGGCATGCGCCAGCGTGTAATGATCGCAATGGCGCTACTATGTCGTCCTAAGCTTCTGATTGCGGATGAACCAACAACGGCACTCGACGTAACGGTTCAAGCACAGATCATGGATCTTCTGAACGAACTTAAAGAGGAGTTCAATACAGCAATCATCATGATCACGCACGATCTTGGTGTTGTTGCGGGTTCGTGTGACAAGGTACTTGTGATGTACGCAGGTCGTACAATGGAATACGGCACAGTAGATGAAATCTTCTACAACCCAAGCCACCCATACGCAGAAGGTCTGTTGAAAGCGATCCCTCGTCTAGATACCGAGGGCGAGATCCTGCCAACAATCCCTGGCAACCCGCCAAACCTTCTTCGTCTACCACCAGGCTGTCCTTACCAAGAACGTTGCCACCGTGTAACGGATCAGTGCCGCAAAGAGGCACCAGTATTGCAGACGTTCGATGGTCACCGTCAACGTGCATGTTTCTCAGATTGGACAACTTGGGCTAAGCAAGGGTAAGGCATCGCTATGAGTAATGAAAAACAACTAATCTTAGATGTTAAAAACCTAAAAGTTCACTTTAGCATCGCCTCTAAATCTGCTTGGCCTTGGTCTAAGCCGGCTAACCTAAAAGCAGTCGACGGTGTAGATGTACACCTGTACGAAGGTGAAACACTCGGCGTAGTGGGTGAGTCTGGCTGTGGTAAGTCGACATTCGCTCGTGCAATCATCGGTCTTGTTGAAGCTACCGACGGTGAAGTGGTGTGGATGGGTAACGACCTAACCAAGATGCACGAGGTTGAACGACGTCAAACACGTAAAGAAATCCAGATGATTTTCCAGGATCCTCTGGCTTCTCTTAACCCACGTATGACAGTTGGTAACATCATTGCTGAGCCTCTAGAGACGTTCTATCCTGAGCTTTCTAAAGCAGAAGTAAAAGATCGCGTTAAAGAGATGATGGCACGTGTTGGCCTTCTTCCAAACGTAATCAACCGTTATCCACACGAGTTCTCAGGCGGTCAGTGTCAGCGTATCGGTATTGCACGTGCACTTATCCTGAAGCCTAAGATGATCATCTGTGACGAACCCGTATCGGCGCTAGACGTATCGATTCAGGCACAGGTAGTAAACCTTCTGAAAGAACTGCAGAAAGAGCTAGGCCTGTCTTTGGTATTCATTGCCCACGACTTGTCGGTAGTGAAACACATCTCTGACCGTGTATTGGTTATGTACCTAGGTAACGCAGTCGAGTTGGGCGAAGCTCACGCTCTATTTGACGATCCTAAGCACCCATACACCAAGGCGTTGATGTCTGCCGTTCCAATCCCAGATCCTAAGATTGAACGCAGCAAAACCATTCAGATGTTGGAAGGTGACCTACCATCACCAATCAACCCACCATCAGGTTGTGTTTTCCGTACTCGTTGCCCTCAAGCAACCGAAGAGTGTGCGAAGACCAAACCAACGATTAAAGGCGATGATGTCCATGCGGTATCTTGTCTAAATGTTTCTGTGTAAACAGTAATAACGATTCAGCCTGTGACGGGCTTAAGCGCGGCTTCTTTTATCGGGGTCGCGCTTTTTTTATACCTGCATTTTTTGCAATAAAGTGGTCTTCAAATTTTCTGAACGAGTTGCTCGAATCTCCCTCCTCATATTTTCCTTATAAGTTCGCTAAATTGTAATAAGTTAACCAAGAGGGAAAAGTTATGGGTAAGTTAGTCGAAGGTGTGTGGCACGATGTGTGGTACGACACAAAATCAAGTAATGGAAAATTTGTTCGTGAAGATGCAGGTTTTCGTTCTTGGGTAAAAAACTCACAAGATGCGCAGTTTCAACCAGAATCGGGCCGCTATCACCTCTATGTTTCTCTAGCTTGCCCTTGGGCCCACCGTACGCTGATTTTTCGAAAGCTAAAGGGGCTAACCGAGCATATTGATGTCACCGTGGTTTGTCCTGATATGATGGATCAAGGTTGGACCTTTGGTATGCCTGAGCCTCTCTATGGATTAACTCAGCTTCATCAGGTGTATACCAAGGCGAAACTCGATTATACAGGTCGAGTGACAGTGCCGGTATTGTGGGATAAGAAGACTCAAACGATTGTGAGTAATGAATCCTCAGAGATCATTCGTATGTTCAACAGTGAGTTTAATGATCTGACGGGGAACAACGATGATTACTATCCTGAGTCACTGACTAGCGTCATTGATGAATGGAACCAGTTTGTTTATCCAAATATCAACAATGGTGTGTACCGCTGTGGCTTCGCAACCACACAAGAGGCGTATGAAGAAGCCTATGACAAGCTCTTCGCAGCGTTAGATAAGGTTGATGATCATCTTGCTACTCATCGTTATTTAGCGGGTAATCAAATAACCGAAGCAGATTGGCGCTTGTTTACGACTCTCGTTCGCTTTGATGCGGTTTATGTTGGACACTTCAAGTGTAACAAGCAACGTATTGCTGATTACAAGCATATACAGGGGTATCTAAAAGAGTTGTATCAGATTGAAGGCATAAAAGAGACGACGGATTTTTATCATATAAAACGTCATTACTACTTTAGCCATACTGGTATCAACCCAACTCAGGTGGTACCGAAAGGTCCGTACTTAGATTTGGAATCGGCACATGGCCGTGACACTATTCTCTAGCTCTCTAGCTCTCTAGCTCTCTAGCTCTCTAGCTCTCTAGCTATAAAAAACCCTCGCACTTGCGAGGGTTTTGTTTGTCTAGCTTTAGCTACTCATTTTAAGGAAAGTAGATTAGTTAACTACTTTTTCTTCAGCTTGAGCTGCTTGGTCTGCTTGGATAGCCGTTAGGGCTACTGTGTAAACGATGTCGTCAACTAGAGCGCCGCGAGACAGGTCGTTTACAGGCTTACGCATACCTTGAAGCATTGGACCGATAGATACTAGGTCTGCTGAACGCTGTACCGCTTTGTAAGTCGTGTTACCAGTGTTTAGGTCTGGGAACACAAATACTGTCGCTTTACCTGCTACTGGAGAGTTTGGCGCTTTAGAAGCTGCAACGTTTTCCATGATAGCTGCGTCGTACTGTAGAGGACCGTCGATCACTAGATCTGGACGTTTCTCTTGAGCAAGTTTCGTTGCTTCACGTACTTTATCTACGTCTGCACCCTTACCAGATTCACCAGTAGAGTAAGAGATCATAGCAACGCGTGGGTCGATACCGAATGCTGCTGCAGAATCAGCAGATTGGATCGCGATTTCAGCAAGCTGTTCAGCTGTTGGATCAGGGTTGATCGCACAGTCACCGTAAACCAGTACTTGGTCAGGCAGTAGCATGAAGAATACAGAAGATACGATAGACGCATCAGGTGCCGTCTTGATGATTTGGAACGGAGGAACGATAGTGTTCGCCGTAGTGTGAACCGCACCAGAAACTAGGCCGTCAACTTCGTCGTTCTCAAGCATCATTGTGCCTAGGAATACTGAATCTTGTAGCTTCTCACGAGCAACAACTTCAGTCATGCCTTTCGCGCCACGTAGCTCAACTAGACGTGCTACGTAGTTTTCACGCACTTCGTCAGAGTTGATGATCTTAACGCCAGCACCTAGCTCAACGCCTTGTTGTGCTGCAACACGCTTGATTTCTTCAGGGTTACCTAGAAGTACACATTCCGCGATACCGCGCTCAGCACAGATAGCCGCAGCTTTAACTGTACGTGGCTCATCACCTTCAGGAAGTACGATACGCTTAGCTGCTTTACGAGCAAATTCAGTTAGCTGGTAACGGAATGCTGGTGGGCTTAGGCGACGAGACTTCTGAGTACCTTCAGTCATTGACTCGATCCAGTTACCATCGATGTGACCCGCAACGTGCTCATTGATGAACTCGATACGCTCTTTATCGTCAGCTGGAACTTCTAGGCTGAAGCTTTGTAGGTTCAGAGAAGTCTGCCAAGTGTTACCTTGTGCTTTGAAGATCGGTAGGCCGCTTTCTAGAGCTGGCTTAATTAGATCTTGGATTTCTGTAGGGATATCGTAACCACCCGTTAGAAGCACAGCACCAATCTCAACGCCGTTCATTGCTGCAAGCGCTGCTGCAACGATTACGTCTGGGCGGTCAGCCGAAGTTACTAGTAGTGAACCTGGCTTGAAGTGTTCAATCATGTGAGGCAGTGAACGTGCACAGAACGTGATGCTCTTGATACGACGAGTGTTCAATTCACCTTCGTTAACGATTTCTGCATTCAGGTGAGAAGCCATATCTGCAGCACGCGTTGCGATTAGCTCGATGCTCCATGGCACGCAACCAAGAACACGGATAGGAGAGGTGTTGAAGATCTCCATCACTTTTAGTTCGTTTTGTTTTGCGCTGTCTGAATCGTCGAAGATCTCAGATAGGTCAGGGCGAGTACGGCCTGCTTCATCAACTGGTGCGTTAAGCTTGTTGATGATAACACCTGAGATGTTTTTGTTCTTTGTGCCACCGAAGTTAGAACATGCTACTTCGATGCGCTCTTTAAGTTGAGCTGGGTTGTCAGTGCCCGGAGTTGCAACTAGTACAATCTCAGCGCCAAGTGTCGCTGCGATTTCTGCGTTCACTTGGTTAGCAAATGGGTGCTTACGAGTTGGTACTAGGCCTTCGATAAGCGTTACGTCAGCATCTTTGTTGATCTGGTTGTAACGCTCTACCACTGTTTCTAGTAGCTCGTCCATGTTGTCATTACCGATTAGGCTTTCAGCAACAGACATAGCAAGTGGTTGGCCGATCTTAACATCGCTGTTAGCGCCAACGATGGTTGACGTTAGATCAGGTTGGTCGCCACCAGAGCGTGGTTGAGAGATTGGTTTGTAGAAAGAAACCTTAACACCTTTGCGCTCCATTGCGCGAAGAACACCCATGCTTGCGCTAGTTAGACCAACACCAGCACTTGTAGGGATGAGCATTATAGTACGAGACATTCGTAGAATACCTTTAGCTATTGGGGAAAGAAGCTTAACTTGTTATTCCACTCAGAAGAGTGAGCCAAAGGCAATAAAGAGGAATAATAGGATAAGCCTGAAATATTGGCGAAATAAATTAGCGCCTAAAACAAGTCGGCTGCACCGAGGTGCAGCCGACTTAACTATTAAAGACCTGCTAGTCGCGCAGTGTCTTCAGCAATGACTAGTTCTTCGTTAGTCGAAACAACCATCGCTGGGATACGGCTATCAGCAGTAGTGATAACACCTTCGCCGCCGAAACGAGCTTTAAGGTTAGCTTCACCATCAACTTCGATACCGAAGATACCTAGACGGTTAAGTACTAGTTCACGGATTGGAGCACCGTTCTCACCGATACCGCCAGTGAATACGATAGCGTCTAGACGACCGTCTAGAGTTGCAGTGTAACCAGCAACGTATTTCGCTAGGCGACGAGTCATTACGTCCATTGCGCGAGTCGCTGCGTCTTCTTTACCGAAGTTGTCTTCGATGTAACGACAATCAGGAGTCACTTCAGTTAGACCCATTAGGCCAGACTCTTTAGTTAGCATGTTGTTGATATCTTCAACAGAGTAACCTAGAGCGTCGTGTAGGTGGAAGATGATCGCAGGATCGATGTCACCAGAACGAGTACCCATTACTAAACCTTCAAGAGGAGTAAGACCCATAGAAGTATCTACAGATTGACCGTTCTTGATTGCACATACAGATGCACCGTTACCTAGGTGACAGTTGATGATGTTTAGTTCTTCAACTGGCTTGCCTAGACGCTCAGCAACTTCACGAGCGATGAATAGGTGAGAAGTACCGTGCATACCGTAGCGACGGATACCGTGCTCTTTGTATAGGTTGTATGGAAGTGCGTATAGGTACGCTTCTTCAGGCATTGTTTGGTGGAATGCTGTATCAAATACTGCAGAGTTCTGAAGCGCAGGGAACGCTTTTTGAGCTGCTTTGATACCAACGATAGCTGCTGGGTTGTGAAGAGGTGCAAGAGTTGCACAGTCTTCGATACCTTTAAGTACTTCGTCAGTGATAAGTACAGACTTAGTGAATTTCTCACCGCCGTGTACAACACGGTGGCCGATTGCAGCAAGTTGCTCTGCAAGCTCTGGCTTAGAAGCAAGAATAGTTTCTACGATGAAAGATAGAGCTTCATCGTGAGCAGCGCCGTCACCAAGTTGAGCTTCGTGCTTACCATCAAGTTTCCACTTGATACGTGCTTCAGGAAGGTGAAGACACTCAGCAAGACCTGTTAGATGCTCGTCGCCGTTGTCTGCATCAACGATCGCGAACTTAAGAGAAGAACTACCGCAGTTTAAAACTAAAACTAGCTTTGACATGGTTGATTACCTATTAATCACTTAGATGAAAATGTTCACAAGAAGAGTAGACGAGTTGCTTGCAACCACCACTTTTTCTTGGTCAAAAATACTGTAATGTCCGTATTAATATGAGCAGTTCATTGCTTACGCTGAGAACCGTCTGCTTTCCGTGCAGATAACTCTCATGGTTGCCAAAATTGTAAATAACAGCAACAATGAGATTGAGGGTCTGCAAAGGATAGCGATAATAGACCAAGATAACAAAAAAAAATTGAAAGAATATTAACTTTTATCAATTTTTTGCGGATTTTGTTGAGTTTTCTCAACTATTTTTTAGTGAGGTCCTGTGATGGAAAATAAGGTTGGATTGTTTCATAGCCTTAAAGATGGGCAAAAGTACATGGATCTTTGGCCGGTGCGCCGAGAGCTTAATCCTCTATTCCCTGAACAACGCATAATCAAGGCGACCAAATTCGGTATCAAGGTGATGCCGGCGATTGCAGCGATCGCTGTATTGACGCAGATGGCGTTTAATAACTATGAAGCGATGCCGCAGGCTATTGTTACTGCATTGTTTGCCATTAGCCTACCCGTTCAGGGCATGTGGTGGTTGGGTAACCGCTCAAATACCAAACTGCCGCCAGCACTGGCTTCATGGTATCGCGAGTTGCATCAGAAGATCACAGAGTCCGGTTTTGCACTAGAGCCTGCTAAAGCGTCTCCACGCTATAAAGAGCTGGCCGCTATTCTAAACCGTGCATTTCGACAGCTCGATAACACAGCGCTTGAGCGTTGGTTCTAATCTTTTCAAGCTCGAATTTTAGACTCTAAACCTCTACAAAGTGTGATCCTTCAAATCTTATCGACATGACGTCGTTGTGGTTTGAAGGATTATTTCTATCTTTAGCAAAGTTTTCCAATTGGCTCGAATTATTGAGCGTTACATGGCGAGTACTTTGCAATGACCGTTTTCCTTTCTCATGCCCAAACCCAAGATGGGCTGTCGTTTTCCAATAACCAACTGAAGGTCAAACTTCGCACAGACTCTAAAGAGTGGTTGTCTGTCCAGGTTCGTCATGAGCCTGATAATGAAGAGTACTTTGTTGATATGACCTACCTTGGTCAGGTAGGACGGTTACACGAATGGCAAGCAAGCTTTGAAATCAACCATGATAAAGACCTCACTAAATACGTTTTCAAAGTTCAGGATGAGAAGGGGCAATATTGGCTAGATGCTCGTGGTGTGCAAAAGCGTATTCCAAGTCATGAGTTCCACTTCAAGTTTAACGCAAAGCACCAACCTCCAGAATGGGTGTCTGAGCAAGTTTTCTATCAAATTTTCCCTGATCGATTCTGTAATGGTAACCCCGAAATTAGCGTAAAAACCGGTGAGTATGCCCTCAATAATGGCGAGCGTCCTGTAGTCGCGAAAGAGTGGGGGGATGCGGTTGATGGTCATGGTGGTACCGGAGCTGCGGAATTTTTTGGTGGCGACTTAGTCGGTATCAATCATAAGCTCGATTACCTACAAGATTTGGGTATCACAGCACTCTATCTAAACCCGATTTTTACCTCCCCAAGTAATCATAAATACGATACCCAAGATTACATGAGTATCGACCCACATTTAGGCAGTGAAGAAGATTTTGCTCTGTTGCGCATGGATACTAAGCAACGTGGAATGAGGCTGATTCTTGATGCGGTATTTAACCATACCTCGACAGAGCATGCTTGGTTTGACCGTATGCAGCGTACTGATAGCGGTGCGTATGCAAACCCTCAATCGCCTTATCATGACTACTACTTTTTTGATAAGGAAGATTCAACCAATTACATCGGTTGGAAGGGAATTGATTCATTACCTGTGCTGAATTTTGAAAATCAGCAAGTGAAGGATTACATCTATCAGTCAGACGATGCAGTAATCAAACATTGGCTGCGTGCACCTTATGATATTGATGGCTGGCGTTTTGACGTGATTCATATGCTTGGAGAAGGCGAGGGCGCGAAGAACAACGCCCACTATGTACAAGCGTTCCGAGATGCAACCAAACAAGAAAATCCGGAAGCTTATGTACTCGGTGAACACTTTTTCGAAGCGACACCATGGCTACAGGGTGACCAAGAAGATGGTGCCATGAACTATTATGGTTTTGCACACCCTTTGAGAGCGTTAATTGCAAAACAAGACATCGCTTATCAGCCGATCGATCTCAATATGATTGAGTTTAGAGATTGGCTTGCTGAAGCGAGAGCTAAGGTGCCTTGGCTCAACCAATTATCACAACTCAATCAACTCGATAGTCATGATACCGCACGCTTTATCTCTCTTATAGATAACGACGAAAGCAAGCTGAAAGTAGCCGCAACCTTATTGATGACTTACCTCGGCACCCCTTGCCTGTACTACGGTACCGAAGTCGGCTTAAAAGGTGGGCAGGATCCAGATAATCGTCGCTGTTTCCCTTGGGGCGAAGAGAGTACCTCTCCTTGGTTTCCATACTTCCGATCTTTAATTGAGCTACGAAAGTCGCGTATCAGTTTGCAGAAAGGTCACTTACAAGAGCTGTACTGTGACGAATTATGTTGGGTGTTTGCTCGGGTTTATGGTGATGAAGTGACACTTGTTAGCGTCAACAGCTCTCAAGAGCAGAAGGACATCTCTGTACCTATGTGGAAGTTAGGGTTTGAGAGTGGTTCTTTCCAAGCTGAAGGCCAAGAATCGACGAAGATTCTTGAGGGCTCGTTAGATATTACGCTACCGGCAATGACTGCCGATATTTATACTCAGTGCTGAGTTAAAAAAGGAGCCGAAAGGCTCCTTTTTAGGCGACAAGTTTTGCGTGATAATGCTGAATACGTTCTACAATAGGAGTGGCCTTTTTGAAAGTACGGATCTCTCTGAAAATCTCTTCAGCTTCCGGGTATTCCTTTCGTAGGTAAACAAACCACTGTTTTACGCGGTTAGGGTAGTAGAGCCCTTTATCGCCCTCAATTTCAAACTCTGAATAACGCAATAGTAGACGTAGCACATCTTCCCATGGCATTGGCGCATGGTTGTGCTTAACCACATTGCCTAGGTTTGGGACGTTGAATGCACCTCGGCAAACCATTAAAGAGTCAATACCTGTCGCTGCAATACAGTTTTGTCCGTCTTGGTAATTCCAGATTTCGCCATTGGCAATCAGTGGTAACGAGGTCTTTTGACGAATTTGGTTTATGTAATCCCACTTGATCTCGCTCGCTTTGTAGCCACCTGTTTTTGTACGCGCGTGAACGGTCAACTCGTCTGCTTTCGCTTGCTCGATGGCATCGACGATTTCAAAGCATTCTTCTGGATCTTCCCAGCCTAAGCGAATCTTGGCAGAGACCGGTATGTGCGCAGGTACTGCTTCACGACACGATTTCACCACTTGGTAGATGAGCTCTGGCTCTTTGAGTAATGAGGCGCCACCATTACTTTTGTTCACCGCCTTGGCTGGGCAACCGAAGTTAAGGTCGATACCTTTAGCGCCAAGGCTCGCTGCTTGTACGGCATTCTCTGCCATCCATTGAGGGTGTTGGCCAAGCAGTTGAACATGGACAGGTACACCCGCCATGGTTTGCGAACCTTGATTTAGCTCGGGGCAGATACGTTGAAAAACGTGAGGGGGGAGTAATTGATCAACCACACGCACAAACTCTGTCACACAGAGATCGTAATCATTAATCTCTGTCAGAATCTCACGCATTAAATGGTCTAAAACACCCTCCATAGGGCCAAGGATTACTCGCATGTTTATCACCGTACTATTAAGAACGCGTGATTGTACGAGCTATGTTCAGTCTTGTCACTAATCCTAAGTTATTAGGCAGCCGACAGGTTCTCTGAAACGTCACTTTAGTTAATTATGAATAGGGCTATAATGTCGCCAGATTAATTTACTGATAAGCAGATCTAACATGACTTACCAAACCTTAGACCTTTCTAGTCTTGATACTGATTACGCAGGCTTCTTTTTTGAAGGTGCGATTTTTGCCTCTAACCTAGCAACTAAACCATTAGACCCAAAAGAATGGCTGCCGAATTTGGTTGCAGGTGTCAGTGAAGAGTTGGAGTCATTAGTTACGGAACAAATAAACCGTCAGCACAATCTCATCCAGCGCAGTGAATACAGCCTTTCTTCTTTGTTAGAAGGAGACGATGCCCTCGCTGAATTTGCTGAAGGTTTTATGAATGTGTGGCCTGTTGTGAGTGAACAATGGGACTTCGAAAAACTCAGTGATGGCACTGCGCGTATGCTGCAGGCATTGTTGACTACATTAATGTTGGCGATCGACGAAGAATCGACTCAGCAACAGATGCGTGATGCAGGTATGGATGATGTGCCGTCATTATCTGACTTTACGGATCAGCTAGATGTAATGGTGACCGAAGTGGCGTTGGCAGCTGATGAACAAATGCTGGGCAATAAAGCGCAAAGCGTGAACCCATTTAAAGGCACGGGTCGTAACGACCCATGTCCTTGTGGAAGCGGCAAGAAATTCAAGAAGTGTTGTGGTAAGTAACCGTTAAGATTGAAGTTCCTAGCTCCTTGGCTTAACTCAAGGAACTAGGGACGCTTTTTCGAACTTATTCTTCCGCTCTTTTCTTGAAAAATTGAGCCAGCACGATAAACGCGAGTGCAACTAGGTTACCTGCAAAAATGACTACCAACCATTGTGGCATGGATAGGCCGATAAACTGCCATACAATCTTGCTACACTCACCATAAGCTTCAAACATCCAAGGAACCCATTGGTTTAGTGGCGCCCAGTCAGGGAAGGTCACAAATAGGTCACAAGTGGCAAATGGCGATGGGTTAAACTGGAAGTCAACGTGCTGCATCGACAGAGCTAGGCCTTTGTACGCACTTGCCCCCCATACCGCTAGACCAATCCAACGAACCAGTGGGTTGTTAGGTGCGATTAACCCAATGGCGGCTCCAACCCCAATTCCAAGCATCGCAATGCGTTCATAAATACACATCACGCAAGGAGCAAGCATCATCACGTGTTGGAAAAACAGTGCGCAAAGCTCGAAGAAGATGATGAAGATGAGTAGCAGAGCCCAAGAGAGTCTGCGTTTAGAGAAATCGTTGAGGAAATGGAAAAAACTCACAAGTAATCATTCCTTTGTGTGAAATATAAAATTCTTGGGTAATAAAAAAGCCCTGAATACTCAGAGCTTTTTAACTTGGAAAAGTTTCTTAAGCAACAGAAAAATTGTGCTTAAAAGGTCATTTCTTCAAATTAGTGATGACCACCCGATACAGCGTGTGTCGCTTCACCAACATGATGAGAGATCCAGCCTGCATCGTAGAACCATGCTGTCATTGGTTCAACAAGGAAGATGATGCCCATTAGACCAACAACCGCTAGCACGATTGTGTACGGCAGTGCCATGATAACCATGCGTCCGTAAGATAGACGAATCAGCGGTGCTAGTGCAGATGTTAGTAGGAATAGGAATGCTGCTTGACCGTTTGGCGTTGCAACAGAAGGCAGGTTAGTACCTGTGTTGATTGCTACCGCAAGAAGATCAAACTGATCACGAGTAATAAGACCTTCAACAAGCGCTGCTTTCACTTCATTGATGTAAACCGTACCTACGAATACGTTGTCTGACACCATAGATAGAACACCGTTTGCAACGTAGAACAGGGCAAGTTGCGTACCTTTATCTTCAACAGCAAGTACTGCATCGATTACTGGCTTGAACAACTCCTGGTCGATGATCACAGCAACGATAGAGAAGAAAACAGCAAGTAGTGCGGTGAAAGGTAGTGCCTCTTCAAACGCTTTTCCTAAAGAGTGCTCTTCGATAACGCCAGTGAACGCCGTTGCAAGGATGATAACAGAAAGACCGATTAGACCTACTTCTGCCACGTGAAGCGCAAGGCCAACGATTAGCCATACCGCGATAGCACCTTGAATCCAAAGCTTAGCGATATCTTGTTTAGTACGGTTCTTACGCGCTTCAGTATCGAAGTCGACTAGGATTTGACGAACGTTGTTTGGCAGCTCTGCGCCGTAGCCGAATACTTTTAGCTTCTCGACCAATGCACAAGTGATAATACCGCAGATAAATACAGGGATAGTAACAGGTAGCATACGTACGATGAATTCACCGAAATCCCAGCTCGCTTGGCTTGCAATTACCAGGTTTTGCGGCTCGCCTACCATGGTCATTACACCACCAAGTGCTGTACCCACACCAGCGTGCATTAGTAGTGAACGCAGGAATGCACGGTAGTCTTCCAGGTCATCACGAGTTAGCTCAGAAAAGTGCTCGTCTTGCGTGTGGTCATGTGAAGAGTTTGTGCCTTTACCAGAAGCAACCTTGTGGTAAATCGAGTAGAAGCCAACAGCGACACTGATAACAACCGCAATTACGGTTAGTGCGTCAAGGAACGCTGATAGGAATGCTGCTGCAACACAGAATGCGACAGAAAGAAGAACTTTTGAGCGGATGCCAAGTAGTATCTTGGTGAAGATGAAGAGCAGTAGCTCTTTCATGAAGTAGATACCCGCAACCATGAAGACCAATAGAAGAATTACTGGCAGGTTGTTTTGAAGCTCATGATAAACCAATTCGGGACTGGTCATGCCCATACCGATGGCTTCGATGGCTAAAAGGCCACCAGGTTGCAGTGGATAACACTTCAGTGCCATTGCTAGAGTAAAAATAAATTCAACAACTAACAACCAACCTGCAACAAACGGGTCAACAAAAAAGAAAACGATCGGGTTAATAACAAGAAATGCAATGATGGCAACTTTGTACCAATCAGGTGCTTTGCCAAGAAAGTTCTTGATGAAAGCATTTCCGAGTGACATCGGCATGGTAATACTCTTTGTGTAAAATTGAATAGACGAAATAAAGCTCGTCGCCATTTGCGGATATCCGCTTCAATAACAGTAACTTAGAAAGGCAACAAGAAGGTGTTTGCAATATAAGTTTGCAACCTTGCCAAGTCACTCCCCATTTGACGATAAGCAGTACAAAATTCTCGACCGCAACAATACCTTTACTTAACATTTAGTCAACATTAAATATAAAGGGATTGTCAAAAACGCGATCAATGTGGGTAGGATATCATGCTTTTTATGATTACTAGAGTTTTAAATTATAAACGGGGTGAAATGATTAAAAATTACAGTTTAGTGACAAGAAATGTTGATTTGAGACAAAAATAACTGAGCTTTCGTGAATGAGTTGATATTCCACACCCACCGTACAGTAAGGGATTAAATAATACTTTTTGATTAAGGTGATAAAAAACTTAATGATTGATAGGTATTGCTCTTAGTTTTATTCAGAAACATTTGGGGTGGAAGTACTTTTGAAGCGTAATCGTATAACTAGGGTGTTAAATTTTAGAATCCCAAAAACTAGTGGTATGATGAGTGAATTAATAATTTTATAACGAATAAATTGGATAATCGATTCGATGGTCATTAAGGCAAAAAGTCCAGCTGGTTTCGCTGAGAAGTACATTATTGAAAGCATCTGGAATGGACGCTTTCCTCCAGGCTCAATCCTACCCGCAGAGCGTGAGCTATCTGAACTGATTGGTGTAACTCGTACCACTCTTCGTGAAGTTCTTCAGCGTCTTGCTCGTGATGGTTGGCTAACCATCCAACATGGTAAGCCGACAAAAGTTAACCAGTTCATGGAAACATCTGGTTTACACATTCTCGACACGCTAATGACACTAGATGTCGATAATGCAACCAACATTGTTGAAGATCTGCTTGCTGCGCGTACTAATATCAGCCCTATTTTCATGCGCTATGCATTTAAGGTTAATAAAGAAGCGTCCGAGAAGACCATCACTAATGTGATTGAAAGCTGTCAAAGCCTACTCGACGCAGAAAGCTGGGATACGTTTATTGAATCTTCACCTTATGCAGAGAAAATTCGTCAATCAGTAAAAGATGATGGTGAGAAAGATGAAGAGAAGCGTCAATCAATTCTGATCGCGAAAACATTCAACTTCTATGATTACATGTTGTTCCAACGTTTGGCTTTCCACTCAGGAAACCAGATTTACGGCCTAATCTTCAACGGTCTGCGCAAGCTATATGATCGCATCGGTAGCTACTACTTCTCTAATGCAGAAGCACGCCAGCTTGCGATTGCATTCTACCAAGAGCTGCTACAAATCTGTGAAAACGATGAGCGTGAAAAGCTACCTCTAGCAATCCGTAGCTACGGTATCTCAAGCCGTGAGATCTGGAATGAAATGAAGCAAACGCTTCCTACTAACTTCACTGAAGACGACAGTTAATCAGTCTACTTATTGAGTATGAATTAAACGGACGCTTTTAGCGTCCGTTTTAGTATTCGCAGTGTTGTTGTGTTAATGAAAGTCCCGTGAGTGAATACTTAACTTGCCAAGCTCATCGGTCAGGTCGATTAACTTACCCGCAATGACGTGAATGACTTCTCCCTCACGTTCAAGGATCCCTTTGACCATCATCACCTTTGCGGTTAAGTATGCTTTCTGCTGTGCTCGAGCGGTCGATCCCCAAATCACAACGTTAATATTTCCGGTATCATCTTCTAGAGTTACGAAGGTGACTCCGGCTGCCGTTCCTGGTGATTGTCGTCCTGTTACTACGCCAACGACCGTTACCATTGATTTATGAGAGTGTTGCTTGAGTTCTGTCATGCGAGTGAATTTAGACAAAGCACCTGAGCGCTCCAGTAGAGTAATAGGATGATGCTCTAAACTGATGCTGGTGGACTCGAGATCTTCCAATAATGTATCCATATCACTTGGAGCATATTGATAGTTGGCTTCCTCTTCTTGTAAGCCCTGAAATAGCGGTAGATCTTGCAGGTCTTCCATCATTTTCCAGCGCGCATCGTAACGATTGTTGCTCATTGCTCGAAAGGCATTGGCAGAGGCAAGCTTTTCGAGTTCTCCCTTATTCAATCCAATCTGCTTAAGTTGGTTCGGGTGATGGTAGCCTCGTGCTGGTCTGTTAATACGAATAGTTTCGGCAGCTTGATGATTCAGTCCTTTTATCAAGCGTAAGCCTAATTGAACAGTACATGCATTGAGTACCTTATGGTGATAGTCCGAATGGTTTACACAGATAGGCTGTATATTCATCTGATGTCGTTTGGCATCTTGTAATAGCTGTGATGCGGAGTAAAAGCCCATAGGTAAACTGTTCAATAGAGAAGTATAAAACTCAGCTGGGTAATAATGCTTTAACCAGGCAGAAGTGTAGGCGAGTACCGCAAAGGAGGCCGAATGGCTCTCTGGGAATCCGTACTCACCAAAGCCACAAATCTGGTCAAATAACTGCTCTGCGAATTGGAGTTCATAACCATTCGCCAACATGCCAGTAATGAGTTTATCTTTGAACTTGAAGACATTACCGTTCTTTTTCCATGCTGCCATCGCTCGTCTGAGTTTGTCTGCCTCACCACCGCTGAATCCAGCGGCTACCATGGCAAGCTTGATCACCTGCTCTTGGAAGATAGGGACTCCCATGGTTCGTGCCAATACCTCTTTCACTTCTTCTGAAGGGTAGGTGATAGGCTCAATGCCATCACGTCGTTTAAGGAATGGATGTACCATGTCTCCCTGTATCGGTCCTGGGCGAACAATCGCAATTTGAATCACTAAGTCGTAGTAACAAGCCGGTTTTAAACGTGGCAACATACTCATTTGCGCCCGAGACTCGATTTGAAAGACGCCAACGGTATCTGCTTTTTGCAGCATGGCATAAACCGCAGGATCGTCTTTGCGTCTGGTAATATCGGCAATGCTGTATTGTTTGCCCGTTCTCTGTTGGATGGCGGTAAAGCACTTACGAATTGCGGTCAGCATACCGAGAGCAAGTACATCGACCTTGAGTAACCCTAGGCTTTCTAAATCGTCTTTATCCCATTGGATCACAGTACGATCAGTCATGGACGCATTCTCCACAGGAACTAATTCGTAGAGAGGCCCAGAGGCAATCACAAAACCACCTACGTGTTGTGATAGGTGACGAGGAAAACCGATGATCTCATCAACCAGTTCAATAAACTGCCGCCCTTTAAGCGAATCGGGTTGGATGCCTAGCTTGACGAGTTGAGATTGCCATGGCAGTGAGCGGTCACGACGATTCACGTTCTTAATGAAAAAGTCGAGTTGAGCCTCTTGAATGCCGAGTGCTTTGCCAACATCTCGCACCGCGCTTTTAAAGCGATAAGAGATGACAGTTGCTGCTAGCGCCGCTCTTTCACGCCCATATTTTGTGTAGATGTACTGGATGACTTCTTCGCGTCGCTCATGTTCGAAGTCTACGTCGATATCAGGCGGCTCATCACGTTCTTTACTGATGAACCGTTCAAACAGTACCGATACTTGCCTAGGATCGACCGCTGTGATTTCCAAGCAATAACAGACGATAGAGTTAGCAGCTGAACCCCGACCTTGGTACAGAATCCCTTGGGATTTTGCGAACATGACGATGTCGTGAATCGTTAGAAAAAAGAATGGGTACTTTTGTTCTTCGATTAACGTTAATTCTTTTTCGATTGTCTCTGCGATATCTTTTGGCACACCCTGAGGAAAGCGCAATTGCTTTCCTCCCTCTACTAGCTGACGTAGGTAACTCATGGGTGTTTCACCTTGTGGAATGAGCTCACTAGGATATTGATAGCTTAATTCTTTCAGCTCAAACGTACATTGCTGAGCGATAAAGACGCTTTCTTCAATCCATTCAGTTGGAAATAATCGAGACAGCTTCTCTTTGCTTCTTAATGACCGCTCAGTATTACTGAGAAGCTCTGAACCAAGTTGTTCCACAGGTTTAAGCTGTTTGATTGCAGTTAAGGTGTGCTGGAGTGAAAGTCGTTCTGCGGTGTGCATTAGTACGCCACCGCAGGCGGTAATAGGAATAGAAAATTGTTGGCCGAGCTTATAACAATAATGTAGAAACTCTTTTTCTCTGTCTTGTAGGTGACGTTGAACCCCAATCCATAGCCGATGCTGGTGGTGTTGATTTAGCCATTGTGCCCAGTGTTGGTCAGATTCTTTTTCGCACGGCAACCATAAAACGAAGCAATGCTTTATCGACATCAAATCCCATTCAGCTAATTGATACTCTCCTTTTTCGGAACGACGTCGAGCATTAGTAATGATGCGGCATAGTTCGGCGTAAGCGAGTTTGTTAGGACACAACAATACAACCTGGCAGGTCTCATTGAGCCAAAACATGCTACCGACAATTTGCTTGATGGAAAGTTGATGATCCTTGATGGCGGTATGGGCACGAACGACACCGGCAACGGAGCATTCATCGGTGATAGCAATGGCCTCATAACGTAAGAAATCGGCTTGCAGCACCAATTCCTCTGCGTGGGATGCCCCGGTGAGAAAAGAGAAGTTACTTTGGCAAAAAAGTTCGGCGTATTTCATCGTTTATACATGACTAATGACTAATAAATACGTTGTGGCGGCTTACCCAAAAAGCCCATGCACAAACCACTGTTTATCTGGGCTTTTAAATATCCATAACCACTGGCCTTCATCACTTTGAGCAATGAAATAATCACGCATCACGGAGTGTTCATCCCACCAGCCTGTGACTATTCTTTCTGGCCCTGAAATAAGCGTGCACTTATGCTCTAGCGGTTTGGGCTCTGAGTACAGAAAACTAGGGCGTAATTTCACGCTATCTGAACATGCAATGTTGCGCTTTTCTCCATCTTGATGAGCAGGATAGCGACGATTTGAATATTCAGGCCTAGGGTCTGAAGTCGGGGTGATCTTTTGTACCTTTTCTTTTCCTAATTTAGCTTGGAGTAGGGAAATGAGCTCCAGAGGTGATAATTGCCCCCTCTTACTATCAAAAAGATCATCGTTATGGCTTTCCAAATTGCCTTGTCGAACGGCTTTAAGAGTAAGCCCATTGACGGCGGACTCTATTTGGATACTTTCCATGACCAGCTTTGATAGTTGGGCCCATTGAGAGGCTCGATATTCTCCAGCCGCTGAGGTGACAGAAAACGCTTGAGGCTTTGTATCACGCTGATGCAAGACAATTTCAAGTTCGTACACAACAAGGTTGCGACTCAGTAGAAAAGTTTCTAGTTGTGAGAACAGTTTTGCCAAGGGCTTTTCTAGCCATTGAATATTCTCGATGTCATAAAGTAGCTCAACATAGCGAGAAAATTGCTCTGGTGGGTGATAAAAGGTGACATTGGTTTTAAACCGGCCGCTTAATTGACCTACGTAATTCACTAACTGGATATCAAACTTACGGGCCAATTCCTGGATTGGTAGAGCGAGTAGCTCTTTGATGGTTTTAATGCCGACTCTTTTTAACTGCTCAATGGTTTTCGTTGATAAATGGGTATGTGAATGTAGACCTGTTAACTCAATCGGTAAGGTCGAGAGTGCCTGCTTCAATAAGGCTTCATCAGTTGTCGCCGATTGAGATCCTGAGAGAGCAAGCAGTTGAGCTTGTTGCATTGAATAGCCAAAAGCAAAGTGGTAACTAACCTTGAGCTCATCGAGATGCTCAGAGAGTTGCTGCCAATAGTTATGAAAACCTTCATATAGACTTAACATATGAGTCACCCGTACAAGAATGCCTTGTGGCGGATAAAGCGCAATATCCGATGTTTTGAGATACAACCACTGAGCAATATCTTTGATCTTATTGTGCTCTATCTCGGCGTTATATTGATGAACTTGGATGTCATGGCACAAAGCCGCAGCACTGGCGAGCCCCATACCACTTTTAATCCCGACTTCCTTTGCCGCTTGATTGACTTGAACGATGTGGTGGTGCAACCCATCAACCACAGCAATAGGCTGTTCAATATCAGCGAACAGACTATCGAGTTGTAATGTCGGGAAGTGTAGGTAGAGCCAAAGCATAGTGGTGTACAATTAGTGAGCATAACGCTTGTGTGGTGCTGGGAAAGCAACGATCTGCGCACTTTGTGCCTCGATAACTTGACTAGTAAGGCGAGGCCAATATTGCCCCATTGATACGACAAAGCTTGAGCGTGAAAAACCGCCCTTACGTTTGGTAATAGACACTCTGATCCCCTCCTGATCAGGGCTCAGAGCCAAGCTTAATGAAATAGGCAGAGAGAGTGCGTTCGCTTGTGGCTTTTTCATCACGAACTGCAAGCATTTACCATGTTCGCTAGCGACTTGTAAACGTTTTGCTTGGTGGATTTCGAGCTCTTGTTGCCATAGCAATACCGCACCGCAACAGCCACTTTTGAGTGATTGCTCTGCCGCCCAGAGTGCTGCGTTAAAATCTTGCTCCTCAATGATCACGATATTGTTGTAATTGATCCCTTGTTCTAAAAAAGCATGACCATTCACATCCGCCGGTGGGTTGATCAAGACACACAACCTTTCTTCTGATTCTTGCTTTAAGTAAGGCATTAAGAGTCGTAATTCACCAATCCCCGCCTCGGAAGCAATTTCAACCACCCCATGAGTAGGAAAACCACCCTGAAGCTTTTCATCGAGATCTGAAAATCCAGTGCTATTTAACACTTGTTGCGCAGGTGCACGATTCGCAGACCACAGTAGGTTCTGCTGCTGTAGCACTTTGATGGAGGAGGGCGTGTCCGATACAGAATGAAGAGACATATCAATTACCAATATACTGTTTATATATACAGTATATTGGTAATTGAGGAAGTGGCAAGAGTTAAGTGTTGAAGAGTAGCAATCATCGCTGATGACAGTTCGAGTCAGGCAGCAAAATCTTATGATACTGGCGTCAGTGTTAGTCGCTAATCACTTAATGTGAACGGTCATCATTTTCTAATGAGCAACAAAATAAAGAGGGTTGATGCGTTCACATCAACCCTCCAAAATTCTAGCTCTCTAGCTCTCTAGCTCTCTAGCTCTCTAGTTCTCTAACTTGGGCATACCACTGTGGAACTTGAAGTCAGCATCTATTGAGGTGATGAGTTCAGCCTCTACTTGAGCAAAATGCTCAACTCGCTCAGAGATATCTTTCCCTGCTATTTGCTCTGCTAGTTCTAGGTAATCTTGGTAATGGCGAGCTTCTGAACGTAGAAGCGAGACGTAGAACTTTTCCATATCTTCTTCTAGGAAAGGGGCCAATTTCGCAAAGCGTTCGCATGAACGAGCTTCAATAAAGGCTCCAATAATCAGTTTGTCGACCAGCGCATCTGGCTCATAGGTTTTGACGTGTTTGATTAACCCTTTTGCATAGCGGCCCGCTTCGATAGGCTCGTAAGTTACGCCTTTTTTCTCCATCAGTTCCATGACTTGGTAAAAGTGGTGCAGTTCTTCTTTGATCAGCAAGACCATTTTATCGATTAGGTCTTGTCCGTAATCACAGCCTTGTTTTGGCGTAATTTGTTTTGAAGCGTTACTCTTTCCACGAAGAGTTTCTAAGCTTCCTTCGCGGCGGTAAGCATAAAGCTCGTATGGTTTGATCCACTCATTGAGCTGAATAGCACTTTCTTTATCAACCGCATATTTCCGAATGAGGAATAGGGCGCTTTGAGCGGCTTTAAGTTCACATAACATGTGATCCCTTAAGATCACGGAAAGGTTCTCTGGTTTTTTCGCTTCCTCAATCCAAGCGTCAGGGGTGCGTGCTTTTAAGAAAGAATGAATCGGTTCTAGAAGTTCTTGATACATAACAATTCGTCAGAAAGTGATTGTCGTTTAAATAAAAGAAAGGCTGCACAGATTGCAGCCCTTCGGAATCAGTCTTATGAGTGGCAAACTACCACTTCTTCTTCGCGCCAAAAAGAGCATCCATGTCGTTGTCTTTTTCTTTGTCTTCGAGCTCTTGACGCTCTTCAGCACTTTTATTTGCTCGTTTTTGGTCAAGCTCATTGAGCATTTCTTGCAGTTTCTCACGCGCTTTATTGGAGTATGCGTCATTTTTAGATGACAGTGCATCAATACCTTTTTTGAGAAGCTGTAGTGCAGTGCCTTGCTGGCCACGAACCACGGCTTCATTAGCTCGCTTGATGACATTTTCAATGTTGATGCGGATTTGGATCGTCTCTAGGCGAGCGTTCTCAGCGACGTAACTTTGTGTATCAAAGCGCCCCTTATTGTGTTCATTACGGATTGTATCGCGCAGTTTTTTAACCAACTTGAGCATAACAATCGCTTGTTTATCGCTCGAAGGGCTCTTAAACGGTGTTGTCTCTTTTTGGTCGTAGTTTTCTGTTAGTTGCTTAACTTGTGCGCGCATGTTTTCAACACGTTGAGCAAGCTGCTTATTCTTAGGGTCTAGCTCTAGCATAGACTCAAGGCAATCCAGGATACGAGTATTGAGGCAAACCAGCAATTCCTTACTAAATGGAAGGTGGTTAGCACTGCTAATCAGGTCTTCAGTTGAATCGATGACTGCTAAGTATCGAGCCGATTCTTGGCGCTTCGTCGTTTCAACCTTCATTTTGTACTGCAGCATAACGTTGTAGCCAAGTACAAGTACCAGCAGAATAGCAACTAACGCAATGATTAAACCAATATCCATAAAATCCGTATCTGAGTTCTTATCTTAACAATTTAAGAATACATTATTCTCTATAGAGTGGCATTCATTTGCACACGTCTAAAACATTTACTTTTGGCATTCTAACAATAAAAAATCCAATTGTGATGCAAAAGATAAAGATATGTGAGGCATTGTGGGAAGCTGAGCCAAGTTTTGTCGGAGATTTCATAACTTTAGCTTTATAGCAATTCATTATATAGATGCTGTTACTTTTTTGCTATTTGGATTAAGCTAGAGCGTAGAGCTATAAAAGAATTTTCTATAAAGGAATTTGTACAGGGAGCATGCAATGAAGCTGCAGCAGCTAAAGTATATTGTTGAGGTTGTTAATCATAACCTTAACGTTTCTGCGACCGCAGAAAGCCTCTATACCTCTCAACCAGGTATCAGTAAACAAGTTCGACTGCTTGAAGATGAACTCGGTATTCAAATTTTTGAGCGTAGTGGTAAGCACCTAACTCAAGTGACTAACGCGGGTGAAGAGATCATTCGCATTTCACAAGAGATTTTATCACGCGTTGAAAGCATTAAAGCTGTCGCAGGTGAGCACACGCACCCAGAGATGGGAACACTGAATATCTCTACCACTCATACTCAAGCACGTTATGCTCTGCCTGATGTCATCAAGGGCTTTACGGCGCGGTACCCTAAAGTGTCGCTTCACATGCACCAAGGTACACCTGCTCAGATGTCAGAAGCGGTAGCCAAAGGTACGGCGAATTTTGCCATAGCAACAGAAGCGCTCCATCTCTACCAAGATTCTGTGATGTTGCCTTGTTATCATTGGAATCGCTCTATTGTCGTGACCAAAGACCACCCGCTAGCACAGAAAGAGACGATTTCCATCGAAGATTTGGCAGCATATTCGCTGGTCACTTATGTCTTTGGTTTTACTGGGCGCTCCGAGCTAGATACTGCATTTAATAAAGTTGGTCTGACCCCTAAGGTTGTATTCACGGCAACGGATGCCGATGTGATAAAAACTTACGTTCGCATGGGGATCGGTGTTGGTGTCATAGCGAGTATGGCTATCGACCAAGACCAAGACGATGATTTAGTCGCGATTGATGCAAGCCATATCTTTGGTTCGAGCACCACGAGTATTGGTTTTAGACGTGGTACCTTCTTACGCTCTTACATGTTTGATTTTATGGAGCGTTTCGCTCCTCATCTAACTAGACCCGTCGTCGAACAAGCGATATCCCTGAAGTCAAATCAAGAGATTGAGGAAATGTTTAAAGATATCGAGCTTCCTGTTCGTTAAACATTCTTCTTTTGTCCTAACCCACTTCCCCTTACAATCAGCGAGAAATTTGTAGGGGGAATAATGCAAACCGCTTTCACACAACTCAGTCAACTACTTCAACAATATCGACCACTTTGGCAGGTTGAGGCTTTTTACGCTTGTCGAAAATCTCAAGTAGAATGGGCTGTTCAGTATCCTGAGTTGTATCAATGGCTGTTATCCCTATCCTGGGAAGAGGTAGACAGCTACAAGCAAGATACCCGCAAGTTGATTGAAGCGGTCAACTCAATGTTTCCTGTTGCTAGCGTCTTGCAACAATTAACCAACTTGGACACTTTGGATTCTGAAGAAAGTCCTGTCCTGAATAGTATTTTTTCGGGAGTTCCCGGTAGAAAGGTCGAACAGATTCGTCGCTTTGGTCAGTATGCACTTGCTTATCACCAAGGCGACGAATGGCTCGAGTGGTGTGCTGGTAAAGGATACCTAGGAAGAGTTCTAAGTAGTGGTTCTGGTGACCCAACCCTGAGCTTTGAATGGCAAGAGTCTCTTTGTGAATCTGGACAACATGAGGCCAACAAGTTGGGGCTGAATATGACCTTTGTTCAAGGGGATGCGTTCTCAGAAAAAGGTGCCGCGGTACTATCTAAGCAACACGCTGTTGCGTTGCATGCGTGTGGTGATTTACATGTACGCCTGCTAAAGCTTGGTGCAAAGAGTCAACTACCTGCGATGACCGTCTCTCCCTGTTGTTACCATCTCATTCATGATGAACATTACCAGCCCCTATCTCAGCTTGGCCAGCAACTCGATCTTCAACTGAACAAAACGGAGCTGCGTATCCCACTGCAAGAAACGGTAACGGGTGGAGAGCGAGTAAAACGTCACCGACAGCTAGAAATGTCCTACCGGCTTGGCTTGGATGCGCTGCGTTGCGATGAACTCAATGAGCAAGAATATCAATCAGTACCAAGTATTCAAAAGTCTAAACTGAATGACGGATTTGAAGCGTTCTGTCGCTGGGCAGAAGAGAAGAAACAGTTTGGTTTGATGGAGCATGATTGGCCGCGTTATGAGTCGATTGGTCAGCAACGATTTGAATTGATGGAGCGTTTGAGTTTAGTGCAGCAATTATTCCGCCGTCCTTTAGAAATTTGGCTCGCGATGGATAAGGTTTCGTTTTTAAATGAATATGGCTATCAAACTCAGCTTAGCATTTTCTGTGATAGGCAAGTGACCCCTCGAAATCTGATTATTCACGCCAGTTTAAGTTACGATTAACGCAGCTCATATCTGCACGAGTTAAATGTAAAAAGACGAGGCACAAAGCCTCGTCTCTTCTATACAGCAATTTCGAGATGTTTTAGATGTAATCTAAGACAGCTTAAAGGTAGCCACTTTGTTTGTGAGCTCTTGTGCTTGCTGCTTGAGCTTGTTGGATTCGTTGGAGCTATCTTGCGTATTAACCACAAGGTCATCTGCAACATCTTTAATCGAAGTTATGTTTTGAGTGATCTCACCGGTTACATGTGTCTGTTCTTCTGCAGCAGTGGCAATTTGTGTTGCCATATCGCTGATAAGCGACACAGCGTTATGAATTTCACTCAAAGCACTGGTTGCTTCGTCGGCATCAGTGACAGAAGTATTCGCCAAACCAGAACTTGTATCCATCAAGCCTACTGCACGATTCGTTGTTTGTTGTAGTGTATCGATCGTTGCTTTGATCTCTTCTGTTGAGGCATGAGTGCGTTGCGACAACACTCGAACCTCATCTGCGACCACAGCAAAGCCACGGCCTTGTTCACCTGCGCGAGCGGCTTCAATTGCTGCGTTAAGGGCAAGTAGATTCGTTTGCTCCGCAATGCCTTGAATAGTCGATAGGACCGTAGAAATTTCTTGGGCATGGCGGTCAAGTTCGCTGATCACCGAGCTCGCTTCTGTCAGTTCCGTCGCTAGGCTGTTGATTGAACCACGAGTCTTCTGAACGAGAGATTGTCCGTAGTTTGTGCTTTCCGTCGAGCCTTGGGCCGCGTTTGCTGTTTGCTCTGCGTGAGACGCAATCTCTTTAGTCGCACTAGCAAGTTCTGTCACCGCTGTTGCCACTAGCGTAATCTCTTGTTGCTGCTGATGAATTTCAGCAACAGCGTTATTAGCGCGGCGAGTATTGTTGTTTGATTGCTCATTGATGAGGTAAGACTGCTCGCGCACATGACTAATCAGGTGTTGCAGACTGTCAACAAAGGTATTGAAGTTTTTGGCTAGCCGACCTACTTCATCGTTATTCTCAACGTCGATTCGTTGGGTCAGGTCACCACTGCCATTTGCAATTTGTTCTAGGGCTTGAGAAACGTTGTTCAGTGGTCTGAATAGGATGTTACAAAGTAGGTTGAACAGCAGTGTACAAAGGACCACTACAATTGCGGTAACAAGTACTTGTCCCCAAACGGCATCAAACAGGGGGGCGACTAGAGAGTCATAATTAATGACAGTCACTGTCGTTAAAGCAGTGCCTTTGATCTGTTGTGCATAGATGACAAACTCGTCACCTTCAATATTAGTTAGCTCAAAGCGACCAGATTGCGATGCACGGCGAACGATATTGAAGTCTAATCCGAGTTGACTCACAGATTGGTTTAATAGTTTGGCATTCTCATGAGTGAAGACATTACCTTGGTTGTTCGCAATGAACATATAACCTTCACCAGGTAAAATCACTTTATCTAAGCTGTTAAGAATATCCGTGATCTCAACATCTGCGCCTAGTACAACTTGTTGACCGTGAAGGTTTAGCGCCTTACCTAATGAAACGACGTTAGCACCTGTTGCAGCAGCGACCGTTGGGTTGTCCATAAACACTTGGCTTGGGTTAGCTAGGGCGTTGATGTACCAACCCCATTGGCGTGGGTCATCATTACCTGGTGGTAATACCACACCATTTGCATTTTCTTGGCTACCATCTGGGTAAGCTAAAAATACATTGTCAAAAGCGGCGGCGTGCTTAACTTGTTTGAGGTGAGTAACAATCGCTTCTCTGCTGACTTCTTGAGACAGTGAAGTCAGTGAACGTTCTTTAGAGAGCAACCAATCGGTAACGTACTGGTTGTAGGAAGCCGTTGTACTTTCTAAGCGTTGTTCAACTTCTGAATCCATGCGATCTAATGAAGCGTTAAAAGAAAGCGCTTCGACTAAAAGTCCACCAATTATGATGGCCACACTCGCTGATATTGCGAGTTTATTTTTTAATGATAGTTTTTTAAACATGGTGAATCTTATAGCAAGGTAATCTCATCCTTACAGAAGGATGAGCGAAAGTCGGCAAATATAATTTTTATACACAAAATAAATCATGATCGAGGTCTACTTTTAGAAAATTTAACCTCAATTATTAATAAAAACGTAAACTACCGGTTGGCTAAGTAAAATATTAATAACTAATGAAATAAAAAGTTGTAGAAAATATAAACAGCGAAGAAGTATGGAAACAAAAAACGCCCACCAAAGTGAGCGTTTTGAACCGGTGACGGGTTAAGCGCAAGCTTGATTAGTTGAACATTTCAATGGCTGATTTAGGCTCAACATATTCAAGGTCAAAGCTTTCAGCGACTTCTTTACAGGTTACTTTACCGTGGATAACGTTCAGGCCTTCTAGGAAGCCGTTATCTGTCAGTAGCGCTTGTTTATAGCCTTGATTTGCTAGCTTCACAATGTAAGGAAGCGTTGCATTGTTAAGAGCAAACGTAGAAGTACGTGCAACCGCACCTGGCATGTTTGCGACACAGTAGTGCACTACGTCATCGACAATATAAGTTGGATCTGCGTGGGTTGTGGCGTGAGAAGTATCGAAACAACCGCCTTGGTCAATAGCGACATCGACAACTGCTGCTCCAGGTTTCATCTTCGCAATGTGTTCTTTAGTCACAAGCTTAGGTGCTGCAGCTCCAGGGATGAGTACTGCGCCAATCACTAGGTCTGCCTCAAGAACATGCTTCTCGATTGCGTCTTCAGTAGAGTAAACCACTTTCGCACGGCCTTGGAACTCTTCATCTAAACGACGCAGCGTATCAATGTTGCGATCTAGAATAGTCACGTCAGCACGCATGCCCACCGCCATACGAGCGGCGTTTGCACCCACAACACCACCACCAACAACGACAACTTTCGCAGGTTCAACACCTGGTACACCACCAAGTAATAGGCCGCGGCCGCCGTGTGATTTTTCGAGTGTTTGTGCACCAGCTTGGATAGACATTCGCCCAGCAACCTCAGACATTGGTGCTAACAGTGGCAAGCGACCCATATTATCTGTTACAGTCTCATAGGCAATACAGACAGCTTTGCTCTTGATTAGCTCATCAGTTTGTGGAAAATCTGGTGCTAGGTGTAAATAAGTAAATAAAATTTGCCCTTCACGAAGCATAGCTCGTTCAACAGATTGAGGTTCTTTAACCTTTACAATCATTTCTGCTTTGGCGAAAACCTCAGCAGCAGTAGGAAGTATGGATGCACCTACAGCGATGTAATCATCGTCTGAAAAACCGATGCCAGAGCCGGCATTAGTTTCTACAAAAACTTGGTGACCATGTGAGATAAGTTCTCTCACGCTAGCTGGGATCATACCGACACGATACTCGTGGTTTTTGATTTCTTTTGGTACGCCAATGATCATCCTGACTCCTCGTTTTATTTTGGTTGTTATAACTATATGTAGGGTAATTCTGTCGAATTAATATCTAGTATAGAGCGCTATAAATAAAATTTGATACTGAATATTAAAAAGTTGTAGTATATTTATTTGCAAGGAAGTAATAAGGTGGAATAAAAAATGGCAGAAAATTATAAGAAGCCGTCCAAGGAACTCGATCGAATCGATCGCAACATTTTAAATGAGCTACAAAAAGACGGTCGAATTTCGAACGTTGAACTGTCTAAACGAGTGGGCTTGTCTCCAACGCCGTGTCTGGAGCGTGTTCGTCGTTTAGAACGTCAAGGCTACATTACTGGCTATACAGCCCTTCTTAATCCTCAATATCTTGATGCCTCTCTTTTGGTGTTTGTTGAAATTACGTTAAATCGTGGTGCACCAGATGTGTTTGAACAGTTTAATACAGCGGTTCAAAAACTGGATGATATCCAAGAGTGTCATTTAGTATCCGGTGACTTCGACTACTTGTTGAAGACCCGTGTATCAGATATGAGTGCTTACCGTAAGTTACTAGGCGATACTCTACTGCGTCTTCCGGGTGTAAATGACACTCGTACATACGTAGTAATGGAAGAAGTGAAGCAAAGTAACCAACTAGTGATTAAGACTCGATAGTCAATATCACTCAGGGTAGTTGATTCCCGCATTCAGGCTTATGACATTTAGTCCTGAATATGGTTAAATCTCAAGAGCGGCGTAAGCCGCTCTATTTATTTGTGATTCGAAAGGTTCGACATCACAGGATGTGATTATTTTTAGTTAGTTGGTTTATGCTCAAAGAGAACCCAAACACCGTTGAAACAATTCTTAAGACAGGGGAAGAGTCGAACAGTACCTCAAGGCTGAGTGGTTTTCAGCGTTTGCGGGAATGCGGTCTGATCCTGGGTATTTTAAGCTCGATTTTTTTTGCTATCGCATTATTGTCATTTAACCCAGCCGATCCCTCATGGTCACAAACCGCATGGGGTGGCACAGTTAATAATGCTGGTGGGCTATTAGGTGCTTGGATTGCCGATACACTCTTCTTCACTTTTGGTTCATTAGCCTACCCAATCCCGGTTATTTTAACGGCTGCTACTTGGATCAGTTTCCGTAATCGAGATAAAGAAGACAAAATTGATTTCATGATCTGGGGCACTCGTCTTTTAGGTCTGACTTTGCTCATTTTAACTGGGTGTGGGCTAGCGGATATTAACTTTGACGATATCTGGTATTTTTCTTCTGGTGGTGTGGTTGGTGATGTACTCACTAGCTTAGCTATGCCAACTCTCAATGTGCTAGGTTCTACACTGGTATTCCTTTTCTTATGGGGCGCTGGCTTTACGTTGCTCACAGGGATTTCTTGGCTAACGATAGTCGAGTGGCTTGGCAACGGCGCGATTGATGGCTTCACGTGGGTGGTGAATAAAATCCGCGGAACTAACAATGAAACTATCAAAGCTCAGCTGAATGACCCAGAGCCGAAACTTGACCAAGATGAAAATACGATTGGCTTCTCCATTCCAATGGATCAGGTTGACATTGATGATCCCCTGACAACTCAAACTGAGCCACAGACTCAAACGCCTGAGAAACGTCAATTTAATATTCATATGCCTTCAGCACCTCAATATGCAGAACCTGAGCATTCAGTCGAACAGCAAGCTCCTGTACATCATCAAATGGCGCAGCAAGCGACAAATCCACACCCCGTGTATCAACAAGCGACTCAGCAAGATGCTTCTCATAAGATTGAACAGTACGCTGATGAAGAACGTTCAAGACAGCTGGGTGCAACAATTGATCAGCTTGAGCAAGATGCTATTGCACATGACGACTTTGCGCAGCAAGAGTCTCAGCTAGCTTCTCGCGAGATAACTCAGACTGAAACTCAGCAGAAAAATGAAGCTGTTGTGCATGCACAAGATGAAGCCACTTCCGTTCAAGAAATTAGTGATGTCGAAGAACCTCTTATCTCGATGGAAACTTTGCAGCAGATTGCGCAAGAGTCTGATACTGCTCATCACCATATTGAGCCTACGACAGAACAAATCACTGCAGCAGTAGAAAGTACTCAACATGAGTTCATTACTCAAACGTCAGAAGCGGATTCTGCGGAGCAAGTAGTACGACAAACACCGACTGTTGAGCCTGTTGTTGAACAACCAGTATTTACTCCGGAAACACAAATTATTGAGCCAGTTGTTGAAGAACGAGTCTTTGACCAACCGAATGTTGAACCTCAAGGTTTTGAAGAGGTTGTTGCGCAGCAACATGTTGAAAGTGATGTCTCGGCACCAGTGTTTGAAGAAGTGACAGAACAAATTGCTGCAGAAGTGCCACCGGTTCATCAAGATGCGGATGTAGCTGCTTTCCAAAGTATTGTATCTGAAGCACAAGCCAATATGGCTGCAGAACAAAATCCATTCTTGGTACAAAAAGAGCCGAACTTACCCAAGCCAACCTCTCCAATGCCAACATTAGAATTGCTTTATCACCCAGAGAAGCGCGACAACTTCATCGACCGTGATGCACTTGAAGAGATCGCTCGCTTGGTTGAAGCTAAGCTGGCAGATTACAAGATCAAAGCCGAAGTAGTGGATATTTTCCCTGGCCCCGTGATCACTCGTTTTGAGTTAGACCTTGCTCCGGGTGTGAAGGTAAGCCGTATTTCAAGCCTTTCAATGGACTTAGCGCGTTCTTTGTCTGCAATGGCAGTGCGTGTTGTCGAAGTGATTCCTGGTAAACCTTATGTAGGCCTTGAGCTACCTAATATGAGCCGTCAAACCGTATTCTTCTCTGATGTGGTAGGCAGCCAACAGTTTATTGAAGCTAAATCACCAACCACCGTGGTTATGGGGCAGGACATTGCAGGTGAGGCAGTGATTGCGGATATCGGCAAGATGCCTCACGTGTTGGTTGCTGGTACTACCGGTTCAGGTAAGTCGGTGGGTGTAAACGTCATGATCTTGAGTATGCTGTACAAAGCAACGCCAGAAGATCTTCGTTTCATTATGATCGACCCGAAAATGTTGGAACTTTCTATCTATGAAGGTATCCCACATCTATTGTCGGAAGTGGTTACCGACATGAAGGATGCTTCAAATGCACTTCGTTGGTGTGTGGGTGAAATGGAGCGTCGATACAAGTTGATGTCAGCGGTCGGTGTAAGAAATCTAAAAGGCTACAACGACAAACTTAAGATGGCAGCGGAAGCAGGGCACCCAATTCGAGATCCATTGTGGCAGCCAGGCGATAGCATGGACCCTGAGGCTCCGTTACTTGAGAAGTTGCCGACGATTGTTGTTGTCGTGGATGAATTCGCTGACCTAATGATGGTTGTGGGTAAAAAGGTTGAAGAGCTGATTGCTCGTCTTGCTCAAAAAGCACGTGCAGCGGGTATTCACTTGATTCTTGCGACGCAACGTCCATCGGTAGATGTTATTACCGGTTTGATTAAAGCCAACATTCCAACGCGTGTCGCCTTCACTGTTTCTACTAAGACCGACTCACGTACTATCCTTGACCAAGGTGGGGCAGAATCGTTACTTGGAATGGGTGACATGCTTTATCTACCGCCAGGTTCAAGCCACACTATCCGTGTTCACGGCGCGTTTGCTTCGGACGATGATGTTCACGCGGTGGTCAATGATTGGAAAGCGCGCGGTAAGCCTCAATATATTGATGAGATCACGAATGGGGAACAAACAGCGGACACCCTTCTTCCCGGAGAGAAGATGGAAGGCGACGAGGATGTCGATCCATTGTTTGACCAAGTCGTTGAGCATGTAACGGAGACTCGTCGTGGCTCGGTTTCAGGCGTTCAGCGCAAGTTTAAGATTGGCTATAACCGAGCTGCGCGTATTGTTGAGCAACTCGAAGCTCAGGGTATTGTGAGTGCACCGGGCCATAACGGTAACCGTGAAGTTCTCGCGCCACCGCCGATTAAAGATTAATTTTAGGATTATAAATGAAAAAACTATTGGTTTTATTGCTAGCAAGCTGCTCAGTATTTGCTGCGCCAAAAGAAGAACTCAACCAACGCTTGACTATGAGCGAGGGTTTCAGTGCAGAGTTTGCTCAAAAGGTGATTAGCCCTGATGGTGAACTGTTGATGGAAGGTGAGGGTACCGTAGAAATTGCTCGCCCTAGTCTATTTCGTTGGGAAACCACTTACCCTGATGAGAACTTGCTAGTCTCTGATGGTGAAGACCTATGGTATTACAGTCCGTTTATCGAGCAAGTAACTATCTATAAGCAAGAGCAAGCGACAGCGCAAACGCCGTTCGTCCTACTCACTCGTAATCAAGCAAGCGATTGGGAAGCTTACCGTGTAGAGCAGAGTGCCGATGAGTTTACTCTGTTTCCAACTGCTGACGATTCAACTCAGGGCCAGTTCATCATTGAAATTGACGATAATGGCGTTGTGAAAGGCTTTAAGGTCGTTGAGCAAGATGGTCAACGCAGTGAATTTGTTTTTGCTCAAATTGAACAACAAAAGCCAGATAGCAAACGCTTTGCTTTCCAAGTGCCTGAAGGCGTTGAGATAGACGATCAACGATAAGAGTTATTAATGAGCAACTATTCATTAGACTTTTCAGGGGACGAAGATTTTCGTCCCCTTGCTGCAAAAATGCGCCCACAAACTGTCGAACAGTACATAGGGCAACAGCATGTTCTTGGACCAAACAAACCTCTGCGTAGAGCGTTAGAGGCGGGTCATATCCACTCGATGATTCTGTGGGGCCCACCCGGTACGGGTAAAACGACGCTTGCTGAAGTTGCTGCGAATTATGCTAATGCAGAAGTAGAGCGCGTGTCGGCGGTGACTTCTGGCGTAAAAGACATTCGGCTGGCTATCGATAAAGCTCGAGAGAACAAACTCAGCGGGCGCAGAACAATCTTGTTTGTTGATGAGGTGCACCGATTCAATAAATCGCAGCAAGATGCTTTCTTACCGCATATTGAAGACGGTACGGTTACCTTCATCGGTGCTACGACTGAGAATCCCTCGTTTGAGCTTAACAACGCATTGTTATCACGTGCCCGTGTATATAAGCTCACCTCCCTTTCTACTGAAGAAATTAAACAAGCCATAACGCAAGCGGTTGAAGATACTGAGCGTGGCTTAGGTAACGTTAAAGCTCAGTTTCATGATGAAGTTCTTGATAGTCTCTCAGAGCTAGTGAATGGTGATGCTCGTATGTCACTGAACTACCTTGAACTTCTTTATGATATGGCGCAGGAAACCTCAGAAGGTGAGAAGATTATCACCTTAGAGCTGCTAGCCGAGGTAGCAGGGACGAAAGTCTCTCGCTTTGATAACAAGGGTGATATTTGGTATGACCTTATTTCGGCAGTTCATAAGTCGATTAGAGGCTCTAACCCTGATGCGGCTTTATATTGGTCAGCTAGAATGATTTCGGCTGGTTGCGACCCTTTGTATATTGCTCGTAGGCTACTCGCTATTGCTTCTGAAGATATTGGCAATGCTGATCCTCGCGCTATGCAGGTTGCAATATCGGCTTGGGATTGCTTCCAGCGAGTGGGAGCTTACGAAGGTGAGAGGGCACTAGCGCAAGCGGTTGTTTATCTTGCTTGTGCTCCAAAGAGCAACTCAGTCTATACAGCATGGAAGCAAGCGTTGTCAGATGCGCGAGATCTACCCGAATATGAAGTCCCTCATCACCTACGCAATGCGCCAACTAACTTGATGAAAGATCTTGGGTACGGTGCTGAGTATCGATACGCGCATGACGAACCAGGCGCTTATGCTGCGGGGGAGGTCTATTTCCCTCCAGAAATGGAACAAACTCGTTACTATCATCCAACAAATCGAGGCTTAGAAACCAAAATTGGTGAAAAGTTAGATTACTTGGCTGATTTAGACGCAAAAAGCCCACAAAAGCGCTATGAAAAATAGTGTCTTTTCGTTATCGTTACCAAGATAAAATTTTTATAACGGATGAATGGTTTTCATCCGTTTTTCACAACCTAAAGCATAGGATTAACAATGCTGGATTCTAAATTACTTCGAACAGAGCTGGATGAAACAGCTGCTAAACTGGCGCGTCGTGGCTTTAAGCTAGACGTAGAGACTATTCGTGCACTTGAAGAACAACGCAAGTCCATTCAGGTAGAAGTAGAAAATTTACAATCCACTCGTAACTCTATCTCTAAGCAAATTGGCCAAAAAATGGCGGCTGGCGATAAAGAAGGCGCCGAAGAGATCAAGAAGCAGATTGGTACACTAGGTAGTGACCTTGAAGAGAAGAAAATAGAGCTAGCAGAAGTTCAGAGCAAGCTTGAAGATATTACTCTATCTGTACCTAACCTCCCTGCAGATGAAGTGCCAGATGGTAAAGATGAAGACGACAACGTAGAAGTTTCTCGTTGGGGTACACCAAAGACTTACGACTTTGAAGTGAAAGATCATGTTGACCTTGGTGAGATTGCTGGTGGTCTAGACTTTGCTAGCGCGACTAAAATCACTGGCGCACGCTTCATCGTGATGAAAGGTCAATTTGCACGCCTACACCGTGCAATCGCTCAGTTCATGCTTGATCTTCACACTGATGAGCACGGCTACACGGAGATGTACGTACCATACCTAGTGAACGCAGACAGCCTATATGGCACAGGTCAGCTTCCTAAGTTTGGTAAAGACTTGTTCCACACTGAGCCGCTTGAAGAGAAAGTAAACGATGAAGAGCCACGTAAACTGTCTCTGATTCCAACTGCTGAAGTACCTGTAACGAACATGGTTCGTGACACTATTTCTGATGAAGCGGACCTACCGCTTAAGATGACAGCTCACACGCCATGCTTCCGTTCAGAGGCGGGTTCTTACGGTCGTGATACTCGTGGTCTTATCCGTATGCACCAGTTCGATAAAGTTGAACTCGTTCAAATTACTCGTCCAGAAGACTCAATGGATGCACTAGAAGAGCTAACAGGTCACGCTGAGAAAGTTCTACAGCTTCTAGAGCTTCCATACCGTAAGGTTGTTCTGTGTACTGGCGATATGGGCTTCGGCGCTCGTAAGACCTACGACCTAGAAGTTTGGGTACCAGCACAAGAGACTTACCGTGAGATTTCTTCTTGTTCAAACATGTGGGACTTCCAAGCGCGTCGTATGCAAGCTCGTTTCCGTCGTAAAGGCGAGAAGAAGCCTGAGCTAGTACACACGCTAAACGGCTCTGGTCTTGCAGTTGGTCGTACTATGGTTGCAATCCTTGAAAACAATCAAGAAGCTGACGGTCGTATCGCAATTCCTGCTGTACTGCAGAAGTACATGAGTGGCATGACGCACATCGGCTAATCGCCACGCGATTGCGGAATAAAAGGGGGCTGACGTTTTTTACGTCAGCCCCTTTGTTTTGAGACGTAGCAATAGTTTCGCTTCGTATTATACCGAGCTTAAACTGATCTATCGTTTAGGCTGTGCATCGATGCACTGGCCGTTAACACTTTTGCTCTCAGGCGCCATTAGGTAAAGGTATAATGGCATGATATCGAGTGGCGTTTTTAGTGTCATTGCGTCTTCTGCCGGGTAGGCTTTTGCACGCATGCCTGTGCGTGTCGCTCCAGGGTTGACTGCGTTGACTCGAACAGAAGTATCGCTTAGCTCATCCGCCAGAACTTGCATCATGCCTTCAGTAGCAAACTTGGACATTGCATAAGTTCCCCAGAATGCTCGGCCGCTGTGGCCGACAGTTGAAGAAGTAAAGATAAGGCTGGCGTCGTCAGATTTACGTAGCAAAGGTAAAACTGCTTGTGTCATCAAGAACTGAGCTTTTACGTTTACTTGCATCAGTTCGTCATAAGTCTCTTCGTCGATTTGTTCAAACGGGCTAATCACACCTAATTGACTTGCGCTGTGAAGCACACCGTCAAGGCGACCGAATTGGCCTTCGATGGTTTCAACCATATCGATATAGTTCTGTTTCGTCGCACCCTTCATATCAAGAGGGACGATGGCTGGTTGTGCGAAACCAGCGGCTTCAATCGCGTCGTAGGTCGCTTCTAGTTTCTTTACTGTACGGCCCAAAAGAATCACCGTTGCACCCTGTTCAGCATAGCTGATAGCGGCTTGCTTACCGATGCCATCTCCTGCACCAGTAACGAGAATGACTTTATCTTTGAGGGCGTTATCAGCAATTGTGTAGTCCACGCAGTTTTCCTTGTCAGTTTTATTGTGGGAAATTTCGGTTACAATACACCAATTCTGAAAGGAGAGGATAATACATTGGAATTTTTGTTAGATTACGGGCTGTTTTTAGCCAAGATTGCGACTGTCGTAATTGCGATTATCGCTATTCTTGTGATTGCAAAGGCTGTCGGCTCTAAGCAAGGTGCGGCAAAAGGTGAGCTAGAAGTAACGGACTTGTCTGAGCGCTATAAGAATACCGTTAGCCAACTAGAACACCACCTGCACGATGACACATTCTTAAAAGCACGTGCAAAAACCGAAAAGAAAGCGGAAAAAGACAAACAAAAAGCACGTGAGAAAGAAGTGAAGCAAGCCGCCAAGTCAGGTGATTTAAAAGCAACGCACGAACCTCACCTATTTGTACTTGATTTTAATGGCAGTATTGATGCGAAAGAGGTCGCTTCATTACGTGAAGAGGTCACTGCTGTACTTGCTGTCGCAAAAGAAGGCGATGAAGTTTTGCTGCGCTTGGAATCAGGAGGTGGCATGGTTCACGCCTACGGTTTGGCTTCTTCTCAACTTGATCGTATCAAGGCGGCTGGTTTGCCTCTGACTATTTCTGTCGACAAGGTTGCAGCAAGCGGTGGCTACATGATGGCATGTATTGCCGATAAAATTGTTTCTGCTCCGTTTGCTATTGTTGGATCTATTGGTGTCATTGCCCAGTTACCTAATTTCAATAAAGTACTTAAGAAGTTTGATATCGAATATGAGCAACTGACAGCAGGCGAGTACAAGCGCACACTGACTATGTTCGGTGAGAATACTGACAAAGCTCGAGAGAAATTCAAGCAAGAGCTCGAAGAGACACATGTATTGTTCAAAGACTTTATTCGAGACCATCGACCTGAGCTTGATCTGGAAAAGGTAGCGACAGGTGAACATTGGTTTGGCACACAGGCTCATGAGCTTGGTCTTGTCGACGAAATAAAAACATCAGACGACCTTGTTATTGAAGCGTGTAAAAATAAGACGGTATTGGCTATCCATTACACGCAGAAGAAGAAGCTCGCTGATAAGTTAGCCGGTGTTGCGGGTAAAGCGGCGGATAACGTATTGCTTAAACTGATTGAAAGAGGCCAAAAACCAATCGTTTAACCAAAAGCATTGATACGTATATAAGGCTCTTTAGAACCAGTTCTAAAGAGCCTTTCTTTTTGTCATGTCGATAAGTTTCCCCAATTTATCCTCGCTACTCAGTGGCTTTGCGCCTATAATATGCCACCGAAAAAGTAGGCTTGAGCCTGAATACTATAATCCTCATCAACGTGGAGTTCTTATGTCCTCTCACACTCCGGTAATTACCGTAGATGGACCAAGCGGTGCTGGTAAAGGCACGCTTTGTATGCTGTTGGCGAAACAACTCGGCTTTCATTTATTAGACTCTGGTGCGATTTATCGCGTACTTGCGCTTGCTGCGATTCACCACGGCGTAAGCCTTGAGTCTGAAGATGCGTTAGTGCCTCTAGCGACACACTTAGATGTACAGTTTATTGCTGAGGGTGATCTGGTAAAGGTTATCCTTGAAGGTGAAGATGTTTCTGGTGAGCTTCGTAAAGAAGAGACTGGAATGGCAGCTTCAAAAGTAGCGGCTTTACCACGCGTGCGTGAAGCTCTGCTGCGTCGTCAACGTGCATTTGCAGAAGCACCTGGCCTTGTGGCTGATGGTCGCGATATGGGGACGGTTGTGTTCCAAGAAGCTGAAGCAAAAATCTTCCTAGATGCAAGTGCTGAAGAGCGTGCTCAAAGACGCCTTAAACAGTTGCAACTTAAAGGTTTAGATGTTAAATTTGGCGACCTTTTGAGCGAGATCCAAGAGCGAGACGACCGAGATCGTAACCGTGCGGTTGCGCCATTACGTCCCGCTGAGGATGCGCTAGTGCTTGACTCTACATCGATGAGTATCGATGAAGTGGTCGAAAAAGCACGTGAATATATCGAATCTAAGCTTGCTTAATACTCTATAATTAAGGGCGGTGCTTATTACCTCGGTAACAGGTATTGCTCTTATTAGGTAAGAGGCAAGAACCGTTGGTCGCAAGGATGATGACCGGCGAATTTATCAACCCCATGCGGTAGGATACCCATGGACGTTTAATTAATTGAAGATTAAATAATGACTGAATCTTTTGCTCAACTCTTTGAAGAGTTTCTAAACGAAACAGAATTCCAACAAGGCAGCATCGTTAAAGGTACTGTAGTAGCTATCGAGAACGGTTTCGTTCTTGTTGACGCTGGTCTTAAGTCTGAGTCTGCTATCCCAGCTGAACAATTCAAGAACGCTGCTGGCGAACTTGAAGTTGAAGTTGGCGCTGAAGTAGACGTAGCTCTAGACGCTGTTGAAGATGGTTTCGGTGAAACTCAACTTTCTCGTGAGAAAGCTAAGCGTCACGAAGCTTGGATCGTTCTTGAGAAAGCTTACGAAGAAGCTGAAACTGTTGTTGGTATCATCAACGGTAAAGTTAAAGGCGGTTTCACTGTTGAACTAAACGGTATCCGTGCTTTCCTTCCTGGCTCTCTTGTAGACGTACGTCCTATCCGTGACACTGCTCACCTAGAAAACAAAGAGCTAGAGTTCAAAGTTATCAAACTTGACCAGAAGCGTAACAACGTAGTTGTTTCTCGCCGCGCAGTTATCGAATCTGAGAACAGCGTTGAGCGTGACGAACTTCTTGAAACTCTACAAGAAGGTTCTGAAGTTAAAGGTATCGTTAAGAACCTTACTGACTACGGTGCATTCGTTGACCTTGGTGGTGTTGACGGTCTTCTACATATCACTGATATGGCTTGGAAGCGTGTTAAGCACCCATCTGAGATCGTTAACGTTGGTGACGAGATCCAAGTTAAAGTTCTTAAGTTCGACCGTGAGCGTACTCGCGTATCACTAGGTCTTAAGCAACTAGGCGAAGATCCATGGGTAGCAATCGCTAAGCGTTACCCAGAAGGTCACAAGCTTTCTGGCCGTGTTACTAACCTAACTGACTACGGCTGCTTCGTTGAAATCGAAGAAGGCGTTGAAGGTCTAGTACACGTTTCTGAAATGGATTGGACTAACAAGAACATCCACCCATCTAAAGTTGTTAATGTTGGCGACGAAGTTGAGGTTATGGTTCTTGATATCGACGAAGAACGTCGTCGTATCTCTCTAGGTCTGAAACAATGTAAAGCTAACCCATGGCAGTCATTCGCAGAGATCCAAGCTAAAGGCGATAAAGTTACTGGTAAGATCAAGTCTATCACTGACTTCGGTATCTTCATCGGTCTAGAAGGCGGCATCGACGGTCTTGTTCACCTATCTGACATTTCTTGGAATGTTACAGGTGAAGAAGCAGTACGTGAGTACAAGAAAGGTGACGAAATCTCTGCAGTTGTTCTAGCAGTAGACGCTGACCGTGAGCGTATTTCTCTTGGCATCAAGCAAATGGAAAACGACCCGTTCAACGCATACGTAGCTGACAACAAGAAAGGTGCTCTAGTAAACGGTACTGTAACTGCTGTTGACGCTAAAGGTGCTACTATCGAACTAGTAGACGGCGTTGAAGGTTACATCCGTGCTTCTGAAGTATCTCGTGACCGTATCGAAGACGCTTCTCTAATCCTAAGTGCTGGTGACAGTGTTGAAGCTAAGTTCACAGGTGTAGACCGTAAGAACCGCGTAATCAACCTATCTATCAAAGCTAAAGATGAAGCTGAAGAGCAAGAAGCAATGGCTTCTCTGAACAAAGCTGACGACGCTTCGTTCGGTAACGCTATGGCAGACGCATTCAAAGCTGCAAAAGGCGAATAATTTAAATTATCGCTAGAAAAGGAGCCGAAAGGCTCCTTTTTTTTTGCTTAATTTTTCGATAGGTCTATAATTCTTAAAAAGAAAAACGAACTGAGGAACATTATGACTAAGTCTGAGTTGATCGAGCGACTTTGTGCCGAGCAAACCCATTTATCAGCAAAAGAAATCGAAGATGCAGTCAAAGATATTCTTGAACAGATGGCGACAACACTTGAGGGTGGTGACCGAATCGAGATTCGTGGATTTGGCAGTTTCTCACTACACTACCGTGAGCCTCGCCTAGGCCGTAACCCTAAGACGGGTGATAAAGTGGAGCTGGAAGGTAAATACGTTCCACACTTTAAGCCAGGTAAGGAATTACGTGAGCGCGTTAATGCGTCTATGTAATAAGAGTAGTTAAAAATTTGTTTTTTTGATTTATCAAAAGACTTAAAAAGCGGTATGCCTAGGTATGCCGCTTTTTTATGACGATAACGTAGCGGTTAATCGTAGCTTGAATCTGCTTTTTGCTGCATAATCAAAGACTCGATTTTTCTAGGGGCATCGACCGTGAAAATTATAAAAATAATCCTCGTAATCGCGTTATTCCTCATTACATTAGCTTTGGGCGCTGAAAACCAAGAAGTTGTGACCTTTAACTACCTGCTAGCAAAAGGTGAATTCCACCTCTCAACACTACTTGGCGTTGTGTTTGCTGCGGCGTTTGGTGTAGCGTGGCTTATCTTCGGAACTATGTACCTAAAGGCACAATTGAAGATTAAGCGTTTGAACCGCAAGCTGAAAAAGCAACAAGGTGGTGATACTACCTCTGCTGTACCGACAGAAAGCAAAGCATAACTAAGGACTCTTGTAGGTTTAATTGATGTTAGAGTTACTTTTCTTGTTGTTACCTATTGCCGCGGCCTATGGCTGGTATATGGGTAATCGAAGTGCACAGCAAGATAAGCAAAAGCAATCACACCAGATATCCCGTCAATATGTGACGGGTCTGAACCTACTCCTTTCTGATCAATCGGATAAAGCGGTTGATCACTTTATCGAACTTCTTCAGGTCGATAATGAAACTATCGATACTCACCTTGCTCTCGGCAATCTATTCCGCTCTCGTGGTGAAGTAGACCGCGCTATTCGTATTCACCAAAACCTCATCTCCCGCTCAGGCTTAACGATTGACCAAAAGAACCTTGCGCTGCAACAGTTAGCGAAAGATTACATGGTATCTGGCTTTTTAGATCGAGCAGAGAAAATCTTTGAACAACTTGTTGAAGAGCCAGACCATAAGGAAGGTGCTTTACAACAGTTGGTTGCCATCTATCAGCAAACTCGTGAGTGGGATAAAGCGATTCATTACGCCAATATCTTGGTAAAAATGGGCCGTAAGCGAATGAAGTCCAACATTGCTCATTTCTATTGTGAGTTGGCGGTATTAGAGCAATCGGAAGGGCAACGAAAGAAAGCGATTGGCCACTTCAAGAAAGCTCTGGATATCGACCCTAAATGTGTTCGAGCAAGTATTCTGCTCAGTAAGCTAAGCCTTGAAAATGAAGAGTACCAAGACACCATTGCTTACTTAGAGCGTGTGCTTGAACAAGATATCGATTTTATTAGCGAAGTACTACCAACCCTTGCAGAGTGTTATCACCATATTGGCCGTGAAGACCAACTGGTTGAGTTTCTGCGTTCATGTATTGAGCGTAAGGCTGGGGTATCGGCGGAGCTTATGCTAGCTCAAATGGTAGCCAGCCATGAAAACACCGCCTCTGCACAAGAATTATTGACTCGCCAATTGGTAAAAAATCCTACCATGAAAGGCTTTTATCGTCTGATGGATTACCATTTAGCTGAGGCGGAAGAGGGGCGGGCAAAAGACAGCTTAACCACCCTACAGAAACTGGTGGGTGAGCAACTTAAAGTGAAGCCGCATTACCGATGTCGTAAGTGTGGTTTCTCGACCCATGCTCTTTACTGGCATTGTCCTTCGTGTAAAGGGTGGGGGACGATTAAGCCGATCCGTGGCTTAGACGGAGAATAAATTTCAACAAGGCAATGCTTGCAAGGGCATTGCTTTCTTTTAGGTAAAGGCTGCCATTGGGCAGCATTTTTATAAGCTCAGAATCATTAGGAGAGAAAATGGTCGACCAAAAAGTAATCGTAGCACTGGATTATGACAACCAAGCGGATGCACTTGCATTTGTAGATAGAATTGACCCAAGCTCTTGTCGCCTAAAAGTCGGTAAAGAAATGTTTACTCTGTTTGGTCCTGAGTTTGTTCGCGAACTGCACAAGCGTGGGTTCTCGGTATTCCTAGACCTTAAGTTTCACGATATTCCAAACACATGTTCTAAAGCTGTTCGCGCTGCTGCAGAAATGGGTGTGTGGATGGTTAACGTGCATGCTGGCGGTGGTGAAAAGATGATGGCAGCATCTCGAGAGATTATTGAACCTTATGGTAAGGATCGCCCGCTACTTATTGGTGTTACAGTGCTCACTAGCATGGAACAAGCAGATCTAGCGGGTATTGGCCTTGATGTTCAACCTCAAGAGCAAGTTATGCGCCTAGCAAATCTAACAAAGAATGCAGGCCTAGATGGTGTGGTATGCTCAGCACAAGAGTCATCTTTGCTTAAATCAGCACTGGGTCAAGAGTTCAAACTAGTAACGCCAGGCATTCGTCCAGCAGGTTCAGCCGCGGGTGATCAGAAGCGTATCATGACTCCATACGACGCCATCCAAGCAGGCTCAGACTACCTAGTAATCGGTCGTCCAATTACACAAGCGGCAGATCCAGCACAGGTATTGGCTGACATCAACGCAACGTTGGTATAGGTACCTAGAACGGACTTCGTCCTCTAGAAAGCTAGAGCGCTGCGCTTCAAGATAACGAGATCGCTTCGCTGCTGGAAAATTGGATATCTAGATTCTTTAATCTACCGCACTAAAAAGGGTTGACGTTAAACGTCAACCCTTCAAAATTCTCTAGCTCTCTAGCTCTCTAGCTCTCTAGCTCTCTAGCTCTCTAGCTCTCTAGCTCTCTAGCTCTCTAGCTCTCTAGCTCTCTAGCTCTCTAGCTCTCTAGCTCTCTAGCTCTCTAGCTCTCTAGCTCTCTAGCTCTACCAATCGACACCCTGTAGTGCTTTTACGCCACTTTCAAAAGCGTGTTTTACATTCTTCACTTCAGACACCGTATCGGCCATTTCAATTAGAGTTCTATGCGCGCCACGGCCGGTGATAATAACGGACTGCATTTTAGGACGATTGCTTAGCGCTTCGACCACTTCATCTAAATCAATGTAGCCGTAACTTACCATGTATGTGAGTTCGTCAAACAGGATGACATCGATGGACTCATCGGTGAGCAAACGCTTACATTCTTGCCAAACCTTTTGTGCCGCTTCAGTATCAGCCGCTTTGTTTTGAGTTTCCCAGGTAAAGCCTGTCGCCATAACGTGAAATTCAACGCCAAGCTTCTCTAATAGGTTACGTTCGCCATTTGCCCACGTACCTTTAATGAACTGAGCAACTGCTGCTTTCTTATTATGGCCAACCGCTCGAGCTATCGTGCCAAATCCAGATGTGGATTTACCTTTACCGTTTCCTGTGATGATAAGTAGTAACCCTTTCTCTTCTTGAGCTGCGGCGACCTTAGCATCAACTTGTTCTTTTACTTTTTGTTGGCGAGCTTTGTGACGTGATTCTTTATTGTCTTCGACTGACATGCGGAGTCCTTGCTGATTCGCGAATAATCTGTCTATCATAACGTAATTGAAATGAATTTGAAGAAGTCTAAAACCCCAATAAAATCAGGGTATAAGATTTTTAAGGAGACAGTTTTAGGTAGGTGTCTATGAAGAAAATATTAGTGGTTTGTATGGGCAATATATGCCGCTCACCAACAGGTGAGGCAGTTTTACGAGCGAAGAGTCAAGAATTAGGGATTTCCATCGAAGTTGATTCCGCTGGTACGATTGGTTTTCATCAAGGTAACTCTCCAGACTCGCGTTCGAAAGCCGCTGGCGAAGCACGAGGCTATTCTTTTAAGGGCATTCACTCCCGCAAAGTGGTCTCAGAAGACTTTGATTATTTTGACTATATACTTGCCGCAGACAAAGCGAACTTAGCCGATCTGACCGACATCTGCCCAGAACACTTAAGACATAAATTGTCCCTTTTTTTGAGTCATTCACAGAGCAGCTATAACGAAATTCCGGATCCATACTACGGTGGAGATCAGGAATTCGAGCTTGTTCTCGATCTGATTGAAGAAGCGAGCGAAAATATACTGCGTAACCTTTAGGCTCTACTTTAGCCCTATCAACACACTCTTAACCTAATGAGGGAAAGACGATAGGGCTATAGTGCTCAGCTTTGTTCAAAAATACTGCTTCAGCTTTGAAAACAGTCTTCTGTTTGCAGCGCTATTTCTATTGCGTCAACCAGCTTACCAATATGTTCCTGCTCGCTAATGAATGGGGGCATCATGTAGATCAATCGACCGAATGGTCTTATCCATACGCCTTGTTCAACGAACAGTGCTTGGATCGCTTCCATATTTACTGGGTGATGAGTCTCAACCACGCCGATTGCTCCTAGCCAACGAATATCTTTGACTTGCGAGTATTGTCGGAGTTTAGGTAATCGAGTTGCGAACTGATGCTCAATCATGTTGGTTTGAGCTTGCCAGTTTTCTTCTTCTATCAAAGACAAACTTGCGCTGCCCACAGCACAGGCTAGTGGGTTACCCATGAAGGTTGGACCGTGCATAAAGCAGCCGGCTTCCCCCCCACAAACGGTATCGGCAACATTTTTACTCGCTAGTGTCGCAGATAAAGTCATGTAGCCGCCGGTTAACGCTTTACCTAGGCATAGAATATCTGGTTGAACGTCGGCATGCTCACAGGCGAAAAGTTTACCAGTACGACCAAAGCCAGTAGCGATTTCATCCAGAATGAGCAATACATTGTGTTCATCGCATAGTGCTCTCACTCTACGTAAGAACTCGGGATGATAAATACGCATACCTCCGGCACCTTGGACGATAGGCTCAAGGATAACTGCGGCGATCTCATCATTGTGTTGCGAAATCTTATGTTTAAAGTCGTCGATGTCTGATTCGTGCCACTCATGCCAAAAACCACACTGAGGAGATTTTGCAAAGATATGCTCGGGTAAGAAACCTTTGTATAAGGAGTGCATCGAGTTGTCTGGGTCGGTGACAGACATCGCTGCAAATGTATCCCCATGATAACCATCTCGAAGCGTTAAAAATTTAGAACGTGGTGTCCCTTTTGCGTGCCAATATTGAAGTGCCATCTTTAGGCTCACCTCAACCGATACCGAACCAGAATCCGCTAAGAAAACGTGCTCAAGGTTGCTTGGTGCTAGTTTGAGTAACTTCTTACATAAGTCGATCGCTGGTTGATGCGTCATACCACCAAACATGACATGAGAAACTTTATCGATTTGCCCATGAGCGGCTTCATTCAATACAGGATGATTATATCCATGGATGGTTGACCACCAAGAGGACATTCCATCCACGAGTTGTTTTCCATCCTCAAGCTCTATGTAGACGCCTTTTGCTGATGTAACTGGGTAACAGGTCAGAGGTGTAAGTGTTGAGGTGTAAGGATGCCAGATATGCTGGCGATCGAAGGCGAGATCCATGTGAGCTTCCGTTTATTGGTTTGTGTGAATATTAATCACATGTAAACCTTATGTGTTTTCTTTGTGTTGACAGTCTACCGCTTGTCGGTAGACTAGCCAAGTCGGAGCACTAGTCAAAAATAGAATTACAACCAAAATTAACGGTCAATCGACCAAAATAAGGAAGCCCTGTGGAAGTTCGTCACAATTGGACTGTCGAAGAAGTCCGTTCTCTGCTTGAAAAACCATTTATGGATCTGCTGTTTGAAGCACAGTTGGTACATCGTCAATTTCAACAACACAATCATGTCCAAGTCAGTACGCTGCTTTCCATTAAGACAGGTGCGTGTCCAGAGGATTGCAAATACTGTCCGCAGAGTGCCCACTATCGAACTGATATCGATAAAGAGCGTCTGATGGAAGTGGAACGTGTACTTGACGCAGCACTAAAAGCGAAAAACTCTGGCTCAACACGCTTTTGTATGGGTGCCGCTTGGAAGAATCCAAAAGAGCGGGACATGGCACACCTTACTCAGATGATTCAGGGTGTAAAAGAGATGGGGCTAGAGACCTGCATGACGCTTGGTATGCTAACTCCTGAGCAGGCACAGACTTTGTCAGATGCAGGTTTGGATTACTACAACCATAACCTTGACACTTCGCCTGAGTTTTACGGCAACATCATTACTACTCGTACTTACCAAGATCGACTCGACACACTGTCTCACGTACGCGATGCCGGGATGAAAATTTGCTCTGGTGGTATTATCGGTATGGGTGAAAGTACCAACGACCGTGCAGGCCTGCTTGTTGAACTAGCTAACTTGCCGGCTCATCCAGAGAGTGTGCCAATCAATATGTTGGTTAAAGTAAAAGGCACACCAATGGAAGATGTTGACGATGTAGAGCCGTTTGATTTCATTCGCTTGATCGCTATTGCACGAATTATGATGCCCAATTCTGCGGTTCGCCTGTCAGCCGGTCGTGAAAATATGAATGAACAGATGCAAGCCCTGTGCTTTATGGCTGGTGCCAATTCTATTTTTTATGGATGTAAGCTACTAACCACTCCAAACCCAGATGAAGATACTGATATGCAGCTGTTTAAGAAGCTGGGTATCAATAGTCAGCAGGTATCGCAAAAACCTGATGAAATCCAAGAGAATGAACTGTTAGACCAAGTTGTCGAGCGCGTTGCAGCGCGCCCGACTAAAGACGATATTTTTTACGACGCAAGTGTTTAGATCTAGGATACAAGCTGTTCTCGACTCTCGTCGAGAGCAAGGGTTGAATCGTCAACTTGCCCCGTTAACCGATGGCAACAAAACGGTGTTTGAACAGTCGGGCGAGCGATACGTTAACTTTTCGAGCAACGACTACTTGGGTTTAGCGACTTCTCAAGAGCTTGGTAAAGCTTGGCAGTCTGGTATTGATAAGTACGGTGTCGGTAGCGGTGCATCACCTCTCGTGACGGGCTTTAGCTCAGTACATCAACATCTTGAGAATAAACTTTGTGACTGGCTGGGCTATGAGCGAGCAGTTCTATTTGGCTCAGGCTTTAGCGCAAATCAGGCTTTGTTATTTTCGATGCTAGACAAGGGTGACCTGTTACTGCAAGACAAGCTTAATCACGCCTCTTTGATGGAGGCGGGGATGTTGTCGCCTGCTACAATGAAACGTTTCAGGCACAACGATATTGCTCATTGTTCATCAATAGTCAGCTCTAAAAGTTCAGATACAGCCGCACTAGTAGTTACGGAAGGCGTATTTAGTATGGATGGTGATAGAGCGCCGTTGAAACATCTAGCCGAACTGACCAGTACTAGTAGCGCTTGGCTAGCTGTTGACGATGCTCACGGGATAGGAGTCCTAGGTGAAGCAGGGCGTGGTAGTTGTGATGCAGTTGATGTTCGTCCCAATATCTTGGTGGTGACATTTGGTAAGGCATTTGGCCTCTCTGGTGCCGCGATCATGTGTGATTCACTAACGGGTGACTATCTCACTCAGTTTGCCCGACATCATGTCTATTCGACTGCTATCCCACCTTCTCAAGCTTATGCACTCTCCCATGCCGTGGACATGATCAAAACTCAGCAGTGGCGTCGAGACAAGCTACTCGAACTCAATGAACGATATGACCATAAAATGCGGGAGATTCGTGGTTATCAGCAGACATCGACGCCAATCAAACCATTGCTCATTGGTGGTTCGGAAAGAGCGGTGAAGCTAGCTACGTCCTTAAAATCTTGCGGGTTATGGGTGACGGCAATTCGTCCACCGACAGTGCCGAACGGCACAGCTCGACTCAGGATCACACTTACCGCTAATCATCAGGTTAGTGACATCGATAAGCTGGCGGAAAGCTGCTTAAGGTTTCAGGGAGATACGGCATAAATGACGAACAACGCGTTTAAGTTCGACGATGCATTAGTCTATGCAGATAAGCAAGCCATTGCATGTGCGTTTGGTCGGGCTGCACACACTTACGACCGTCATGCTGAGTTCCAGCGTGATGTTGGACGTCGCCTGTTGGATAAATTGCCTTCATCGCTTACTGGTTATGAGGTTTTAGATCTAGGGTGTGGTACTGGATACTTTTCTAAAAAGCTGGCAGAGAGAGGTGCTCGAGTGACGTGCGCCGATTTATCTGCCGATATGTTACAGCAAGCAAAGATCAGGTGTGACAACCAACCGCATATCTCCTATCAGCTGGCGGACGCAGAAAACCTTCCTTTTGAAGCCAATCAATTTGACTTAGTGTTTTCTAGCTTAGCGCTACAATGGTGTGACGACTTAGCGATTCCCTTAAATGAAATTAAACGTGTGACTAAGCAAGGCGGCCATTGTGTTTTCTCTACCTTGGTTGAGGGTTCGTTGTTTGAGCTATCTGAAGCTTGGAGCGAAATTGATTCATATCAACATGTAAATCAGTTTCTTAGCGAAAAAGCCATAAAAATTGCGTTAGCGCAATCAGGTTGCCAAAACTATCAACTAGACTTGCCGCACATTACGCTCTGGTATGATCGAGCACTTGAACTCATGCGAGACCTTAAGGGGATCGGGGCAACCCATGTTTCTGGTCGTTCGCAGGGGTTAGCAAGTCGACAAGTTCTCAACTCTGTCGAGAAGGCTTACTCACGTTTTCAAAACTCTCAAGGTCGTCTACCAGCGACTTATCACGTTTGTTTAGGGGTCATTCAATTATGATGAATGCTTTTTTTGTTGCCGGTACGGATACCGAAGTAGGCAAAACTGTAGTATCAAAAGCAATACTACAAGCTCTTGGCGCTAAGGGTCTTAAGACCATCGGTTATAAACCTGTGGCAGCAGGTTGTGAAGAAACAGCTGAAGGTTTGAGAAACTCAGATGCACTTCATTTACAAGAAGCAGCAACCCTTGATCTAAAATACGATGATGTCAATCCATACGCATTGAAAGTACCTGCATCTCCGCACTTTGCTGCTAAGTGTGATGGAGTGGAGATTGAGCAAGACGTTATCACTAGCAAACTTGATGAACACAAAGAAAACTCAGATATTGTTCTTGTGGAAGGTGCTGGTGGTTGGCGTGTGCCAATCTCAGATACAGATTATCTATCGAGCTGGGTGAAGAAAGAACAACTACCTGTTGTACTTGTTGTCGGCATCAAGCTCGGCTGTTTGAGCCACGCTATTTTGACAGCAGAAGCCATTCGTAACGATGGCTTGAATGTGGTTGGCTGGGTTGCAAACCGAATTAACCCTGGCACAGAACATTATGCTGAGATTATTGCACTACTTGAGAAGCAAATGGGGGCGCCAAAGCTAGGCGAGATCCCTTATATTCCAAGAGCTAAGAGCCGCGATCTAGGTAAGTACATCAAGTTAGATTCTATTCTAGCCGAATAATCTTACCCAAACGGGATAAAGATTAAGGGCTGCCAAACGTATTTGGCAGCCCTTTTCGTTCTGATGAAGCCACTACTAGTCTTGTAAGCCCAATAATGCTTCTTGGGTTTCTGTAATGCGTTGTTGTAGTGCTTGATCAGACTCTAGCCCTAATTGGTCGCGTGCTTCGTCTTCTGATAAACCTAGGTGACAGCACAATAGATCGATAGCCATGCTGTAAGTTGTATCATTAACCATGAGAGTATCCTTCTTGTGACACGGTTATTGTGTTTGGAATGAATTTATCTTTCTTCACCAAGATGCTCAATAAGACTTAAGTCTAATAGCTAATGCGTAGTGTTGGATGAGCAAGTTCATAGTTAGAATTTGCCAATATTGTGGCTTACGTGCAAACAAGCTATAACTAGAATATTCATAGGGTTAAAGGGATTTGAGATGAACCTAGATGCGTTCAACCAGTTTTGCAGTCAATTTGCAGCAACATCACATGTTGTTCAGTGGGGTGACTCAGAAGTATGGAAAGTAGGAGGGAAGGTGTTCGCGATCGGTTTCACCACTAAAAAAGGAACGCCCGCTTATACTTTCAAGACATCGCCGCTTAACTTCGATTTTTTAAGTGACAGTGAAGGCTATATTCCCGCACCATACTTTGCTTCACGTGGGATGAAATGGATTCAACAAATTGATACGGGTGGCAGTCTTGATGAAGAACTCGAATATTATTTATCCGAGTCCTATCGATTAGTTGCACTTGGTCTAAGTAAGAGAAAACGTACCGAGTTGGGTATCGAAGTTGAAGCAAAAGACCTCGAATTAGACTAGGTCTTTTGAGCTGGATTTTGCCGAAGTTAACGAATTAACTTAGCTAATTTTTGTAATGAGGAATAAGCAGCCGTTTGCTTTTCTATTGGTTTACATACACTCAATAAATCGTCTATGAAATGGCCAAGAGCTCTTGCCTCTACCGCTCTTACACCATATTGCTGAATTTCACTTAAATATCCGTAAATAGATGCTGCGCCAAAATCACCAAAAATGATATTGCTTTCATTATCAACAAGGACATTGTGAGCGTAAAGATCACCATGGCACACCTTAGCTGAATGTAGATGTTCAAACACATCAATCATTTGAGTGACCACTTTTTCAATTTGGTTTATTGATAGTTGAAATTCAGGTTTAAAAACATCCCTTGTGCATGTTTCTAACGTTGGTGGTAGACCAAGATTATCGAAGTGCTCTGGGATGAGTTCCATTACTAGTGATAGGTGGTCAACTTCGTTAACTTGCCCAATTGATTTTACTAGGTTCTCGTGATGCCCCGTTGCTAAACAAGCTTCGAGCTCGTCTTTTGGATAGCCGTCACTGGTTATTTCGCCTTTAAAAACTTTAACAGCCACTTGTGCAGGAAAGTCGAGTTCTTCGTTTAACCAAGTTGCATGAGAAATGACCCCCGAAGCACCTTGTCCAAGTGTATGATTAATGGAGTAGGAACTAGAAGCCACGGTAGGAACATTGCATCGTTCTTCTTCACTGTGACAGAAAGGATTCCCTGAAAACGCCATCCAAGCTAGTTTAGGTAGTTTGAGTAACACGTCAGGGAAAGCCTGTAAGTTGTTTGCCGATAAACGAACAAGCTCGAGATTTATTAATTGAGAAAAACTGTCAGGCAGTTTTTGGATTCGGTTTCCGGCAAGCGCGAGCTTTTGTAGTTTGCTTCTTTCGCCAAGCACCTCCGGTAGGATTTCTATTTGGTTGTCAGTTAAGATTAACCAACGCAATCTCGGAGGAAGAGAGTCACTACTGACATGCTTTATCTGGTTGCTTTTAAACCCAACCATTTCAAGGCTCGGACATGCACCCAGAACGCTGGGCAGATGGGTGAAGTTATTACTGGACGCAAAAATTATTTTGAGTTTTGGTAGGTTAGCCAAAAAATCTGGAAGTTCAGTTAACAAGTTGCCCGATACATCTAAGATTTCTAGTGAATCCGCCAAACTGACAATTTCTTGAGGTAGTTCAGTTAATTTTTCAGAGAGTTTGAGTCGTTTAATTCCAACTAACTCACCGCTTTTTAGTTGTTTGACGGTATTCAATTGATGGCCCACGTTAAAGTATATTTGTGGGGGAAGTCTACCTAGATTAGTTTGTGATTTCGAGAGGACCTTGTTATCAAACTAACACAAACTGATTGCGCCCAGCTTCTTTGGCTTTGAAAAGTGCTTTATCTGCGAGTTCAAATAAACTCTCAAATGACATTGAATTTGAGTAATCGTTAATGTGATTGATGGAACCAATCGAAAGAGTTAGTCGTTCGCTGCATTGGGAGCGTGGGTTGGTCAACCCTGTTTGCTTAATGGCACATTGTAGCTTTTCAAGTTTGTCAGTGAGCTGCTCTTTGGATTGACCATAGCTAAGGATCAAAAACTCATCCCCACCATAGCGGAATAAATGGTCACTTGATAAATGAAAAACTTGCCTCATTTTTTCAGCCACGATCTGTAGTGCCTTGTCTCCATCGTGGTGACCAAAGTAATCGTTGTAACCCTTGTAATAATCGATATCGAGTATAGTCACAGCAATAGGGTTGTTGGTGACGGTCGCGTTATGGATAAGTTGAGGTGCAATGTGATCGAGCTGATAGCGGTTATACAGTCCGGTTAGTGGCTCGGTGCGAGTTAGTTTATCTAGTGTTGAGTTTGCTTGTTTCAAGCTCTCTTTTTGTGCACGGTTCTCTAAAGATATCGCAATAAAGCTCGCCAGCTGCTCAAACAGTTGGCAGTGATGCTGATGATATTGCTCAGGAAGGGAGTGCTGAGAAGACATCAAGCCAAGCACTCGTCCATCGATCATAATGGGGGTTAGCATGATGGATTGAGCCGGCTTCTCATCCTCATTGAAGTAGATATTTTCAGACTGCTTGCGCTGTTCAGTCGGCACAAACTGCGAAAGGATTTCATCGTTAATGCGGTTCAAATGAACGGTAGCCTGATTCTTGATGACGTAGCTGCCAACAGAATGTTCGTGCTCACAATGAATCTGTATAGGTGGAACCGCACCATCATTGTCGCAGAAATAGCGGTAGTCGAGGACTTGGTTGTCTCGCTCGTAAAGTGCAATACCAAACTCGGTACTAGGGAATATAGTTTGAACTTGCTCAAAAATATGAGGGAGCTGCTCACCAATGTCGTCCGTAGTTGCGATGTGTTGCCCTATTTGAGTGATGACACCGATATGCGATTGCATTTTTGCAAGCAGGTGTTTCTCTTGTTCTGCTGTTGTCTCTTCGACCTGTTTCAGTAATGACTCAAACTCACGTTGTTGGCTACGTTCAAAATGAGTGTCAGTTATCTCTATATAACGTTGTTGGTATTGAACTGTTTCTTCAAGTAAGCCTTGTTTGCTAGTAATACTGATCAGGGTTTTGAGTAATACACCTGCGAAGGTGTAGTTACGTTCCATATCGATGTCTTTGAGCAGTTTCTGGCACAGTTTAGAAGCTTGCTCAAGACAATCATGCTTGTTGAGGTACTCCGCATAGTAAACACCGTTTTCATTACGATGGTGTTTATCGTTAATTTGAGCAAAGGTTTGACTCGCCATTTCAAACAAGGTGATGACATCGTCGACAGGGTAACGGTTGTCGATCGACATGATCTGCGCTTTATAACTGTAACCAATCGCCTGACTACGTAGGATGTTCATGTCTTTGGCACTTGAAATCGCGAGATCCAGATACGGTAATGCTTGGGCACATTGGTTTAAATGACCTAGTGCATACCCCATGTTCAATAAGCAAATCGCTCGATTGGTCGTATTACTGATTCTCAGGCCTGCCTCTGCCCCTAACTTAGCGAGATCAAACGCTGCTTGGTACTGCTTCAAAGACAGCAATAGATCACTAATATTGGTATAAGCGAGTGAACGATATGAGTCGTCTAGTAAAGTGATGTTGTCGAGAACTTGCTTAAAGAGGAAGTAAGCTTGTTGATACTCCTCACGGTCTGAGTAGACGGAACCAAGCAGCATTGAGGCGTGAAGTCGAAGGACTTTATCTTCTGGTGTACAGCGCTTTATGCACAAAGTGTAGTGCTCGATAGCTCCCTCCAGATTGTCAGCTCGGTCAAGCTTTAGTGCTTGAATGAATGCGTGTTGCGCCTCTGGCATTTCAATACCATAGTGGTTGCAAATTTGTTCAGCACGTCGTGCGATGGCATCAGAGCCGTGTTGACCAGGGTGGTTTTGAAACTGAGCAAAAATGCTTTGTATTTCTTGTAGGGCTTGCGCGTTCATTCATACTCTCCGAGCTAATGCTCCTATTATACGGGTTATTGTATTGCAGTGTGATCGGATTAGCGCGATGTGAATGTAAATTAGTTGACTTGATTAAAAAGCTTGCAGTAAATCACGGATTATCGCTCATCTTTTGGAGAATCCATCACTACCATGGTTGTAATAGAGTTGACCTGAGGGCATTCACCCAAAACATCAGCATGAAACTTTTTGTAGCTTGGCAGATCTTGCGTCTCTACCCGCAGTAAATACTCATTTGAGCCAGTGATGTTGTGGCATTCCACGACCTCGTCGACAAATTGAACATGTTGCTCAAACTCGAGCTGTGCTTGCTTTCTATGACTGGCAAGTCCGATGGACACGTAAGCAACAAATCCAATACCCAGTTGCGTGTTATCACAGATTGCTCGGTAGCCTTTGATAATGCGGGATTTCTCTAGTTCTTGTACTCGCCTGAGGGTTGCAGAAGGAGATAACCCTATTCTTTCTGAAAGCTCAACGTTGGAGATCCTGCCGTCTTGCTTTAGTTCGTGCAATATTCTTTCGTCAAACTTATCCATAGTTATCAATCATTGTGTATTTGTTAGGTTGTCTTCGAATAAAAACACATAATTGCGTACAGTTCCACCTAATATAGAACTTCATTGTTTTGATGCACTGCTATTGAAATAAATATTCATCAGCGAGTTCTTTAAGGAGAGAATATGGAGCTTCAACAACTCGGCGCATTACTACTTTTTGCTTCCGTATCGACTTTTACACCAGGACCCAACAACTTGATGCTAATGACCTCAGGTGCCAACGTAGGTTTCGCTCGAACTGTGCCTCATATGCTAGGGATTGCGTTTGGTTTTGCTTTTATGGTTTTGATGGTTGGAATTGGCTTGATTAGCGTCTTTAATGCCTACCCAATGACTCACACTATTCTAAAATATGCGAGTTTAGGGTATCTGGCCTATCTGGCGTGCAAAATTGCAATGAGTGGTAAAGCGGAAACTAAGTCAGATTTTAAGCCTATGACATTTTTTGGGGCAGTGGCTTTTCAATGGGTTAACCCCAAGGGGTGGTCGATGGCGCTCAGTGCTGTGACCTTGTATAGCGATGGTGGCAATTGGTGGACTCTGCTAGTGATATCGTGCTGCTTTTGGTTTGTGAACTTTCCTTCAGGAACCTTTTGGATCCTAGTTGGTAGAGAGTTACAGCGTTGGTTGACGACACCATGGAGAGTGCGAGGCTTCAATATTTTTATGGCGGTGTTACTTATCGGCTCTACATTGCCTATGTTGTAAAAAGTCAAAAAGTACGTGACCTGTCTAAGGTGTAGGCTTTAGAATCGCGCGCTCGATTTATAAAGGGTAGACAGGAGAATATGATGGCAATTGGTTTTGACTATGGCACGGCAAACTGTTCGATAGCACAGCTTGTTGATGGTGAAGTAAAGCGTATTCCTCTTGCGAATGGTGATAACTATATTGCTTCTACCCTGTGTGCGCCAACCTCAGAAACGGTATCTGAACACCTATTTCGTACTCAGGATATCAAACCTTGGGGTGAGGTCGGTGAAGCGGTATTGCGTCGTGCAATCAAGGTCAATCGTGAAGAAGGCTTAGAGGTTCGCTCTGATGACGTAAAGTATGGCAGCGAAGCACTAGACCTATATTTAGAAGACCCACGTGATGTGTATTACGTTAAGTCACCAAAGTCCTTTTTAGGCGCTATGGGGCTGCGTGACATGCAGCTCTCATTCTTCGAGGATTTGGTGTGCTCGATGATGAATAACATCAAGTCTCATGCCGAAATCACGTTGGACAGAGAGATTACCCAGACCGTCATTGGCCGCCCAGTCAACTTTTTGGGTAGAGGCGGTGAAGAGTCGAATATTCAAGCTGAGGGCATTCTGCGTCGTGCGGCAACCAGGGCGGGTTTCAAAGAAGTTGAGTTCCAGTTTGAACCGGTTGCTGCAGGCCTTGAATATGAGTCAACTCTGCATGAAGACAAAAACGTACTTGTGGTTGATATTGGCGGTGGTACGACAGACTGCTCCTTTATACAGATGGGACCAAGCTGGAAGCATCTTGATAATCGAAAAGACTCGTTGCTTGGGCACACTGGACAAATGGTGGGAGGAAACGATTTAGATATTCACACTGCATTCCGCTCATTCATGCCTGAGTTTGGTCGAGGCACTCAAACTCTGGGAGGACTGGAGATTCCAACGACCCAGTTCTGGAACCCAATCGCGATCAATGACGTGCAAGCTCAACGTAAATTCTATGCACACGATAATCTAAAAGTGTTGAAACAGATCGTTAAAGAAGCGAAAGAACCTGAAAAGCTTGTTCGATTAGCACAGTTACACAAAGAAACTCTGGGTTATGGTGTGATTCGCCAAGCCGAACAGGTTAAGATCGCTATAGCAGAGCAAGAGTCGACTCAAGCGGTAATTAATCTTTTGACTGAACAAGTGATGGTTGACGTAACGGTAGAACAGCTGCAACAAGCGATAGAAGTGCCAACGACTAAGATTCAAGCGCTGGTGGCAGAGGCGGTAAAACAAAGCAGCATTAAGCCTGACATCGTGTACATGACTGGTGGATCTTCTCGGTCACCTATATTAACTCAAGCGGTAAAAAATATTTTGCCAGATACCCCGATAGTGAGCGGCAGCTACTTTGGTTCTGTAACAGCAGGGCTCGCTCGTTGGGCTGATTTAATATATAAGTAGTGCTTAAGAGTTTAAAAGCAGAGGCAGGGCGCTTCTGTGTTATCACCAAGGTTCAACCTTAATATGTCCTCGCACGTTTTAAGCATTCCATTGCCATCTCTAATTCATCGAGTCGGGAAGGAAGGGCGGATTGAATTGCAACAACTCGCCGTTGAGCACGGTTGTGTGGTTAAACGGGTAAGACGTTCGCGAAACTGGCAAGTTAATGGTGAGCTTGAGCAGTTGAAACAATTAAAAGCCACGCTGGTAAGTCAACCGAATGACGATTTGGATTATGCTTTAAGGAAAATGGAACAGGGGTTGGAGAAAGCCACACCGGCAATAAAAGCGATCAGCATGGAAGAGAGCTTAGCAAGATTAATCGAGCAGAACGATGCGGTTACCCTTGCTGAGTTGATGGAAGCGACCAACTGTTCAATGAAGCAAGCACGAGAAGCTCGCTTTTTAGCTGATGACCTTTGATTCATTTGTGCCAATTCAGACCTGCTATGCCTTTCTTCTTTCTTGTTGAGGGCGAAAATAAAAAATGGATAAAAATTAGTCGCAAAAAATCAATATATCCAACCGGTTAATCTAAAGTAATAGTAATGTGAAATTCTATGTAATATATTGGTTCAAACAGTAAGAAAGCTGGTAAAAAGGACACCGCTATGAAAAAAACTCTCCTTGCGTCACTCGTTGTGCTATCCCTAACTGCTTGTCAATCTAACGATGCTTCGCAAACATCGACTCAGGCAGATACTTCTTCGACAAATAGTAACGCAGCTCTGATGTCGACAGCGCTGAATACCGCTATTTCACTCTATAGCCAACAGCAAGCTACTCAAGAAACCCCGGTTGTTGATTCGGTTCAAAATGAACTATCAGTGACGACAGAACAAGCGGTTGGTGGTGTGGGTGCACTACTTTCTGTCGCGCAAAATGCATTAGGTACAGAACAGAAGCAAGAACTGAACAGTTTAGTTCCGGGCGCTAGCCTGCTGAGTTCTACTGGCCTTGTGAACATGATCACTAGCATGGACAGTGTGAACGCAGCATTCACGAGTATGGGACTTGATCCTGCGTTAGTTGCTCAATTTGCACCTTTGGTCCTCCAAGGGTTAGAAGCGCAGGGCGCATCCTCTGGACTCACCAGTGCCTTGACCTCATTATGGCAATAGAAGCGGTTTAGTAAGGAGAGCAGATTGCTCTCCTTTTTTATTCTAGCGTATGACCTTATTGAGCTAACTGGATTTAGAGTTCGTAATTGAATGTGTTTAAGGAGTCGTGGATGAAGTACTTTTCGATTTTGATTACGCTGCTACTCACTGGGTGTTTGGGTATGCCAAACAAAGTAGAGCCAATCAGTAATTTTGAGTTAGACCGTTATCTGGGCACTTGGTACGAAGTCGCCAGGCTTGACCATTCTTTTGAGCGAGGTCTGAGTCATGTCACTGCTAGCTATACGATGCGCGACGATGGTGGCGTAAGAGTCATTAACAAGGGATATTCGGCGAGTGACAGCAAATGGCAACAAGCCGAAGGCAAGGCCTATTTCGTTGAACACGAAGACCTTGCTTATTTGAAGGTGTCTTTCTTTGGCCCTTTTTATGGCTCTTATGTGGTATTTGAGCTTGATGAAAAAGACTATCAATATGCGTTTGTTTCAGGGCCAGATACCGCCTACTTATGGCTATTGGCACGCTCACCTGAAGTTAGCGATGAAGTGTTGGAGTCGTTCAAGGCACAAGCTAAGAACATTGGTTTTAATACCAAGGACCTAATCCTTGTTGATCATACTCCAATCAAGTGAATTTGAAGTTCGTATGTAAAAATAAGCTGCGCTGCCTCGGTGGCAATCGCAGCTCTGTCATCTTTGACTATGCTGATGTGACATTTAGCTTTAAGTAGCTCAACACGTCGTCTAAAGAAGGCTTGACGAAATGGACCATAGAGCGAACTTCTTCACACGGTGATACTAGATCAGGGATCTGGAATGTAGTCATGTTTGCGGCTACCGCTGCACGAGCACCGTTATTTGAATCTTCAAAAGCAATGCACTCCGTAGGGCAAACACCGAGGCGCTCAGCCGCTAACAAGAAGATTTCTGGATCGGGTTTGCCATTTTTCACTTCACAACCTGTTGCATAAACATCGAAGTAATGATCGATCTCTGCGAGTTGAAGCTTGACCTTTGCAACATCGTTTTGTGTCGATGTTGCAACTGCAATCGCGTAACCCTGATGTTTCAACCAATCTAGCAATGCTATAACGCCGCTCTTTTTTGGAATGGCTTGATGTTTCACAACAGCATTGTATCGAGTCCGCCATTCCGCATTCAATGTTGGGTAATCAAGGTCATCTCCCCATCCTTGTTTGATGATGTGCTCAATTCCAGCAGCGTTGCGACCTATGATTTGTAGGTATTTGTCTGGATAGAACGGCAAGTTGAGTGCTTCACATGTTTGCTGGAAAATGTCCATGCACACACGCTCAGTATCGAGTAAAAGCCCATCCATATCGAAAATTGCTGCTTTAAATTTCATAACCACACAGTCGATGTTGACAAAGAGAGGACGAAGTGTGCCATAAACAGCGTTTGTTTAGCGAGTAATAGTCAGCGTTTATATTGAAGAAAGTGCACGGTTCGAACAATTGTCTGCACATTCATAGTGCATTAGAGACCAATGTAATGATTAAGCTATTGATAATTTGAGTTAATTAATTTGGCTTGCTAATTGCTGAGATAAATAAAAAACGAACTAAGTTGGTAATGACGCCTTATCTCTGAATCATCAGGGGTAAGGCGTTTTTTATTCTACTAACGGACATTGATGTATTGAAAGGATTCAAGATGAGTATAGAGCTGGTGCAAGGAAAAACGAAAACGGCTTGCCCCTATTGTGGAGTTGGGTGTGGGGTTGAAGTCTCTCAAACGATAGGAAAAACCTGCCAAGTGAAAGGTGATTCTGCTCACCCTGCGAATCAAGGAAAGTTATGTGTAAAGGGTAGCGCACTATCAGAAAGCTTACAGATGCCTTCTAGGCTGCTTTATCCCAAGTTAAAAAATAATGACGGTTGGAGTGAAATAGAGTGGGGCGCAGCAACAGATCTTATTGCAGAAAAAATACACAGTAGCATTGACGCGCATGGTTCTGACTCAGTTGCAATGTATGTGTCTGGTCAGCTACTCACTGAAGACTATTATGTAGCAAATAAGTTGATGAAGGGGTTTGTAGGAAGCGCAAATATTGATACCAACTCGCGACTTTGTATGTCTTCTGCTGTTGTTGCCCATACTCGAGCATTTGGTGAAGATCTGGTGCCCGTCAGTTATGAGGATGTCGAAAAAACAGACTTACTTGTGATAGTAGGTGCTAACACCGCTTGGACTCACCCTGTTCTTTACCGTCGAATTCAGGAGGCAAAACAACAGCGCCCGGAAATGAAAATTGTGGTCATTGACCCAAGAGAAACCGTGACAGCCCAACAAGCTGATTTACACCTCCCTATCTCCAACGACAGTGACATCGCTCTCTTTAATGGTTTGTTGGCGTATTGTGTTGCTAACCATGCGCATGATGAGGATTACATTAACAAGCAGACAGAAAATTTCGCTGAGATATTTGCGGAATGTAGAAAAGATAAATATCAATTGCAGCCGGTAGCCAATTCAATCGGGTTAGAAGCAGAGGTATTAGAAACTTTTTATCGTTGGTTTGCTGAGGTGGACTCGGCGGTCACTCTATTTTGTCAAGGTGTGAATCAATCAGAATATGGTAGTGATAAAGCCAACGCTATTATCAATGTTCATCTATCGACGGGGAAAATTGGCCGTGGCGGTTGTGGGCCTTTTTCTATTACAGGGCAGCCAAATGCGATGGGAGGTCGAGAGGTCGGCGGGCTCGCCAATCAACTCGCGGCCCATCGAGGGTTTGATGCACAATCCATTGGGTATGTTTCTAAATTTTGGAATGCGCCTAATATGGCAAAGAAGCCCGGCCTAAAAGCCGTGGAGCTGTTTCAAGCGGTAGAGCGGGGTGATATTAAAGTCATTTGGATTATGGCAACTAATCCTGTGGTCTCTATGCCTGACACCAGCTTCGTAAAGCGAGCCTTGGAGCAATGTGAGTGTGTGATAGTCTCAGATATTACAGAACATTCTGATATCACCCAGTATGCAGACATATTACTCCCTGCTTCAGGCTGGGGGGAAAAAGAGGGGATGGTGACCAATTCTGAACGCATGCTTTCTCGTCAAAGAGCGTTTACAGCAGCTCCGGGTGAGGCTAAACCTGATTGGTGGGCGATTTCTCAAGTGGGTCAGAAACTTTGCCGCCATCAAGGCGTGACCGATGCTTTTGCATATCAGTCTCCTGCTGATATTTTCCGCGAGCATGCTCAGTTATCTGCTATTAATAACGACTCCAATCTTAAGTTCGACCTCTCTTCTTTATCAACTATGACTGAACTGGACTATCAGAACTGGCAACCGAAAGCTTGGCCATTCGATGATAATCATCCTCTTGATTCAGGGTATTCCACTCCTAGTGGAAAAGCGCAGTTTGTATTGGTTTCCGCTTCAGATCAGGAACATAGTGGCTGGTGGCTTAATAGTGGTCGACAGCGGGATCAGTGGCACACCATGACTAGAACGGGTCACATCGAAAGCTTGAGTCACCATGAAAGCGAACCAACAGTGTATATGAGTCAATCATCCATGGATGAACTGGAATTAGTTCCAGGGCAGCTGTTAGAGATCACTTCGAAGACGAATCAAGCCTTAATCACCAAAGCCGATGTTGATGAGGGCTTAGCTCATCAACAACTATTCATGAGTATGCATTGGGCAGGGCGTTTTGGTGGGAGCGCTCAAGCCAACCGAGTCGTCGAGGCCAATTTTGACCCTTATTCGGGGCAACCAGCTTTTAAATCTAACTCAGTGCAAGTAAAGCCTTATTCCGTAGAGCAGTACGGGCTTTATATTGGCTCAGAGTGGGCACCGAAGGACATGATCTATATTAGCTATCAGCAAACAAGGCAAGGTGTTTGGAGGTTTGCCACGCAAGCCCATCAAGCAAAGCGAGATTGGCTAACTTCGTTTCAGCATGTAATCAATCTAGATATTGATGGCGGTTGGTTGGCGGTGCATTGCGCGGAGCACAGCACGGAGTCGTCTACTTTGCCAAATGTGATGGGAATACTCGCTATTTCTACTGAGCCGTTAGCGATGAACGTTGAAGGGCTGAGTCAATTGGTTGGCCAACCTCTAGAGCTATCCAAGTTGATTGAAGTGGTGGGGAGCCAGAATCTCAGTAAGTTGGTTTGTAGTTGTTTTAAAATAACGGATGAGCAAATCATCTCAGCCATTGAGAGTTTGGGGTGTTCCTCCCTTCAGCAAGTACAGGCTAAATTAAAATGTGGTACAAACTGCGGCTCTTGTTTACCAGAGGTTTCGAGACTGGTTGATGAGTCACTCAAAATTGAGATTAAATAAAGCGTGAAAACTTATTGATAACTGGGCAGACTGTCGATTATAAAAAATAAATAACGATTAGTCAGCTTTACAGCATTGTAAGCGATAAGGAAATTATGAGCTCAATTTTAGAATGTATCAGAACGGTTGGTCGTGGAGAGCGTGGTCGTAAACCGCTGACCTTTGAACAAGCGTACAAAGTAATGGATGAGTATTTGGATGGCCAAGTAGGTGATGACCAAATGGCGATGCTGTTAATGCTTATTCGAGTTCAGAACGAAACTAATGCAGAAATTGCGGGTTTTGTGAAAGCGTTCCAGTCAAGAGTGCCAAACTTGGGCGCGGATATAGATTGGCCTTGCTATGCAGGTAAACGAGCAGCAGCGGGTAAACCTTGGCACGCGCTAGCGGCTAAAATCTTAGCTGATCAGGGTTATAAAGTATTGCTTCATGGGTATAACGACAAACCCGCGGGTCGTGAACATATTGAAGCGTATTTGGAGCAGCTAGGGATCCCTTTAGCTAACGACCCTCAACACGCCAAGACACTGTTGGAATCCGATAGCATTGCCTATTTGCCACTCGCGAACTTTGCACCAATGGCAGAAACTATGATTGGTTGGAAATCTCGTTATGGTCTAAGAACTCCAATCAATACTGTGGTTCGTGCATTGAACCCTGGAGGAGGTAAAGTTGGTTTGCGTGGTAGTTTTCATCCCGGTTTTCAACAACTTCACGCGGAAGTCGAGAACGTTATTGGTGAAGTTTCCCATTCGGTTATCTCATTTAAGGGCCAATCAGGAGAGTCAGAATACAATCCGAAGGTGAGCCAAACAGTATGGTTGAGCCGCCCCGAGGGAGTGGAGTCTTTTTACTGGTCTGAACAAATGTTGACTGAACTACCGCTTCCAGCCGCTTGTGTTCTTGGCACACCTGAAGAAGATCTAAATACGATGGCAAACTCCGTTGTTGCCACGCTTACAGCTGTGCTGTTTGCACAAACTCACGATAGAGATAGAGCCTTTGATCAAGCTTTCCAATATTGGACGGAGTATTGCTCATAGAGGTCGTTTTAGAAATATAATTATTACTTACTTATAAAGTTTAAATACCCGCCTTTTGGCGGGTATTTTTGCTTTGGAATACAGTAGATTGGTGTGGTGGTTTTTATGGTGTAAACGTTACATATTTAGTTGTTGAAAGCCAGATGAGCCTTTATCAGTTACATAAACAAGTCGATAAATGAGTTGAAAATGGTCAAATTGGATGCATATGTGTTCTAAGTTGTAGCGTCCTAAAAGGTGAGCGTTTTCACATCTTGTTCGTTTTATCGACGCGAAAGAGTATTTGTTCTACTACGTTTAGTCCTGTTTACGGACAAGATAACTAGGGAATAATATGAAATTGAGTAAAGTCGCACTTGGTTTAGCATGGATGGTATCTTCAGCAGCGGTCGCTGATGAATACACGAACATGGTGGTTTTTGGCGATAGCTTATCGGATAACGGTAACCTCTATGCATTAGATATATCAGGTGCTTTGGGACCTGCTCGTCAAACCTATGGTCCAAGGTTTTCAAATGGACCATTGCTTGCTGAATACGTCTCTCAATCTTTGCAGCTAGGTAATATCGTGCCTATCGCTCTACAGCAAGCCAATAGTAACAATTTCGCGGTTGCCGGTGCTGTGGCATTAGCGACCGATGAAGCTAGCGCCCGGAACGTGCTCAGTACTCAATTGGATACCTACCTTTCTTTCCAATCTTCTCATTTATCTGACTCTACTCTCTTCTTTATTACAATTGGGGGAAATGACGTACGTGCCGCACGCAGCTTTCTATCTGATCAGATCTTAAATCGGTCGGTAGAGCGCCCAAGGAAGGTGGCTTTTAAGCAGGTTCGTGAAGCGGCTAAAGAAACAATCACTCAGATAGAGAGACTTGCTGAGCGGGGGGCGGGGAACATCGTCATTGTAAATACGCCTAATATTGGCTCAATCCCCGAGAATGATTACATTCGTCAATCAATGCTGTTTCAAGCCGACACATTTAAGGAGCAACTGCAATCGGGTTTCTTTAACCTTACCGCAAGCAATTTGAGCACAACTTACAATTACGCATTAACTCGAGGAGTCAGGTCTTTGCGTAATGAATACCCAGAGTTAGAGTTGACCTTGTTCGATTTTGCTGGTGTCTCGCAGGAGGCTATTCAGAATCCAGGTAAATACGGTTTTACTAACGTAATCAATCAATGCAACTTTGCACTGACTCCCCTTGGCACTATTACGCCGACGGATTGGTATTGCGAGGGGTATTTGTTCTTTGACCAAATTCACCCTACGACAGCCGGTCACAAAGTTGCCGCTGATGCATTGATTGAACAACTCAAGTAGTTATTAGTGCTCGAGACGAAACTTGATATGCATTTATACAATAATGCCCACTAAGTTAGTGGGCATTTTGGGGTATGAGAAGTTCAGGCGTTCCTCATTAATTATTTATTAGAGTTGACCATTGGCCAATGAAACTAGGTCATATTCGGTAGTTTCATTGCCCTCAGTCAGGGTAATCTTACCGCTTGATGCTTCAAGGTTCAGGTCCAATACCGCTTTCGACTCTTTGTTTGTCCATGCCATAGTCAGCGCGTGACCTTCACCTTCAATAACTACTTCACCATTAAATGCATCTGATGTATTACGAATCTCAATCAGCTTAGCCAGTCCTTTTACTACAGGTTTAGTCAGTTGCTCAGCAACCACGCCTTCAGTTAGGTAAGGGCGGTTGATATCACGACCGACATTAGTGTTTTCTAGCAACGTCATATCATTCTGCATTGCCAGTAGGCCACCATAATAGACTTGAGGTACACCAGGGCTGAAGAACTGAATAGCACGAGAAAATAGGTAGTGCACATCGTTACACGCGAGCGCATCGTAATAAGTACAGTTCACTTGGTATAGGTCAACGTTGCTCGCTGCTGCGCCCGTTGCTTTGCGGCTCTGACCTAGGCTGTTGTCGTGCATTGTTTCTACAAGCGTATCAATTTCTTCTGGCGTAAGTAGGCCTGGTTTATCCCCTTCAGGACCCGCATCAATGATGCCGATACCATCGTGAGTATCAAGAACAGTCAGACAGTTCTTAGGTGCAATTTTTAGCCACTTAATCAACGCATCAACATTGCTATTGAACAAGCTGTGAAGAATCAGTGGTGGAAGTGCGAAGTCATAAACACGGTTTACTTTGCTTGCCACATCTACTTGTGTTTTGTAGTAACTGTGGATCTCAGCGATGGTTTCCATACCAAGCTCGTTTGCACGGTTTGATAGCTTGTTGATGAAAGCGAAAGCTTCGTCAGTCATGAAGCAGCTAGTACCAGCACGCTTAATTGCATAACCTGCAGCATCTAGGCGAATAATTTTAACGCCATTCTCAGCAAACAGTTTCAATACTTTCTCAAGATAAGCATCACCTGCTGGTGACTCTACGTTGATATCAACTTGGTTGTCAGTGAAGGTCGTCCAGAAGTTCACCTTGTCACCTGACTTCAGTTCTTTCTCACTGAAACAGCTACCCGGGCGAGGTCGGTAAATCGTTGCAGCTTCTTGTTCTGTAATACCGTTAGGAAAGATATCTGTTTCTTTTAGGAACATTGACCAGTATTCAGAGTCTTGGCCTTTTTCCAGTACATCCTGGAACTCAGGAGACTGCGCAGACGCGTGGTTTACGATTAAGTCAGCCATGATCTCTACTTTGTCACCAAGCTTCTTAACGCTGTCCCAATCACCTAATCTTTCATCTACTTGTGCGTGATCGATAGGGTCGAAACCTGCGTCACTGCCATCGATAGGGTAGTAAAATGGCAAAACGTGTACGCCAGAAAACAGGTTTTTCAGTGAGCTATCAAGAATGCTAGATAGGTCATCGATGCCACCATTTGATAGGCGATCAGCATAAGTGATGAGTTGTACTTGGTTTTTCATAGGTGTTTCCAATCGTTATTTACGAACGCAATTAGCGCTACGCTCAAGTCGTTGCATCTGGTATTACAACGTTGTCAGATATTGTTATAAAAATAGAGCCCTAGGCTCTGCTCTTGTTTGTTCGTACGGAAAATTACAAAACCATGTGCTTCAAAACTGTGAAGCAAAACCGATTTAGCTAAATATCTGCTTTGTTTGGGATAGTAATGTGAGGCAGATCTCGTAATGGAATGGTGTTTTTTATACTTAAGAGGTAATGGTTGGAGTCTGAATAATTAGGCTAGGTATATTATTTAAGCGTACGGTGGCATATCAGGATAGAATTGAGTTTGAGAATTATGGTTTGAGCGGAGAAGGTTGACGGAGGCCGTTTTACGTCATCATGATTCTCTAGCCTCTAGCCTCTAGCCTCTAGCCTCTAGCCTCTAGCCTCTAGCCTCATGTGTCATTAAATGTTTCAATTTATCGCTTAACCTTGTAATTCAAATCTTAGACACTATCTATATAGGTAGTAGGTAAGTGACTGCCTTACTATTCAATATAAAAATAAATCATCCTATTTGGAGAGAGTAATGAAACGAGTGATGTTATTCCTAGCAACGAACCTAGCCGTCGTGCTGGTATTAAGCGTGGTGCTTAATGTTGTTTATGCAGTAACGGGAATGCAGCCGGGAAGCTTGTCAGGTCTATTGGTGATGGCTGCGGTATTTGGTTTTGGTGGTTCTTTCATCTCATTGATGATGTCGAAGGGTATGGCTCTTCGCTCAGTCGGTGGTGCAGTGATTGAAAGCCCACGCAACGAAACAGAGCACTGGCTACTTGAGACAGTTTCTCGTCAATCACAGCAAGTAGGTATTGGTATGCCGACCGTTGCGATTTATGACTCTCCGGATATCAACGCATTTGCGACAGGTGCAAAGCGTGATGATTCTTTGGTTGCAGTATCAACAGGTTTACTGCACAACATGACTCGTGACGAGGCTGAGGCGGTACTTGCTCACGAAGTTAGCCACATCGCGAATGGTGACATGGTCACTATGACTTTGATGCAAGGCGTTGTGAATACCTTCGTTATCTTCTTATCTCGTTTTATCGCAAATATTGTTGCATCTAACGATGATGAAGAGGGTCAAGGTAGTAACATGATGGTTTACTTCGGTGTATCTATGGTGCTTGAGCTAGTTTTCGGCTTCTTAGCAAGCTTTATTACGATGTGGTACAGCCGTCACCGCGAGTTCCACGCTGACTACGGTGCGGCGAAACTGGTCGGTAAGCACAAGATGATTGCGGCACTGGAGCGACTAAAAGTCAGCCATGAACCTCAACTAGAGGGTTCAATGATGGCATTTGGTATCAACGGTAAGCGTTCTCTAACCGAACTACTGATGAGCCACCCACCGTTAGACAAGCGTATCGATGCGCTGCGTGGTTACAACATGTAACATCGTGGGATAGCCTCTATAAGGCGCTATAACCTACTAATATATAAAGGCTTGGATTTTCCAAGCCTTTTTTGATCGCATCCTTCCTTCTCTGCGTAATAAACCGAAAAAGTTATACAAAATAAAATTTGTACAACTTTTGGGTATGCACTACCTTTAAGTTATACATCTACAAATTTTGTACAACCCTGGTTCAAACATCCTAAATGGTTGTAACAGTTGGAAGGTGACAATGAATATCGAAGCGGTCGGAAAAGTCTATCAGCAGCTCAGCAAGAACAATCTCTCGATGCTAGAGAACGTATATCACAATGATGTTGTGTTTGAGGATGCTGCTCATACATTAGAAGGTTGGAGCGCTTTATCGGCTTACTTTGATAGCTTGTACAGTAACGTAACGAGCTGTGATTTCAATATTACTGAACACCAGCAAATTGGAAACGTGGGTTTCTTAGTATGGGAGATGTCGCTTAAACACCCCAAGCTGAAAGCTGGACAACTCGTCGTCGTCAAAGGAGTAAGTCACCTCAAATTCAGCGATGGTAAGGTCATTTATCACCGCGATTATTTCGACTTGGGCGAGATGCTCTATGAAAACCTCCCGATACTCGGCGCAATCATTCGTTCGATCAAACTCAAGCTAGGTAAGTCGTAATGGACAGTACAATCGCTAATAACTGCGTCTTAATTACCGGAGCAACCTCCGGTATAGGAATGCAGCTCGCTAAGGATTACGCTCAAAGTGGTGTCAAAGTAATTTGTTGCGGTAGAAACCAGTCACGACTCGAAGACCTTGAGGAAACTTCGGACAATATTAAGTCACTCAGCTTCGACATTACGGATACGTCGTCTGCTCAAGACGCTGCAAAACAACTCGCGAGTTTAGACAAGTCATGGCATCCGGCTGTTTGGATACTAAACGCTGGGGATTGTGAATATATTGACGACGGTCAGATTGATTCTGGTCTGTTTGCGAGAGTGATGAACACAAACGTGACTGGTGTAGCGAACTGCATCGAGGCCTTCCAATCACATTTTGAGGCTGGGCATAAAGTTGTCGTCGTTGGTTCTATTGCCAGTGAGGTTGCTCTACCAAGAGCGGAAGCGTACGGAGCCTCAAAGGCCGCCCTCGGTTATCTAGCACGTACTCTTCGCTTAGATCTTGCGCCACAAGGTATCGATGTTGTCTCAGTATTTCCTGGTTTTGTTAAGACACCACTTACCGACAAAAACACCTTCGATATGCCAATGATTGTGTCGGTAGAAGAGGCTTCTAGATCTATTCGTAGGGGCATTGAAGCTGGGAAGACAAATATTTACTTCCCATTTGTCTTCACGTCTATTTTACGAGTAATTGGCCTTCTGCCATATAACTGGCAGTACTGGTTGGTGAGCAAGTTAGTTAAATCAGAATCTGGTGCTAACCAGACGCCATCTCAACATAAACAGTGATAAAGGAGTCATCATGAAAATCGCGATAATAGGAAGCGGAATTTCTGGCCTAACATGCGGCTACTATCTTCATAAAGAGCACGATATCACTGTCTACGAAGCCAATGATTATGTCGGCGGACACACAGCTACTATTGACGTACAGCTAGATAACAAGAATTACGCGGTCGATACGGGATTTATTGTTTACAACGATAGAACGTACCCAAACTTCATCCGCTTACTTAACGAAATTGGTGTATCAACTACTCCGACCGAAATGAGCTTTAGTGTACGCAACGACAAGCAAGGTCTGGAGTACAATGGGCACACAATTGCAACGCTATTCGCTCAAAAGAGCAATCTATTCAAGCCTAAATTTTACAAGTTCATCTATGAAATCGTACGTTTCAACAAGCTATCTAAAAGCAGAGTTGAGCAACACGTAGAAGATGGTCAAACGCTGGGTGACTTCCTTTCTGAAAATAATTTTTCTGATTATTTTTGTGAGAACTACATTCTGCCAATGGGGGCGGCGATTTGGTCATCGACATTAGCTGACATGCGTGCTTTCCCACTGGGTTTTTTCTTACGATTTTTCTTGAACCATGGCTTATTAGATGTTGTCAATCGACCTCAATGGTATGTGATAGACGGTGGCTCACGCAGTTATATAGAACCCTTGACTCGTGGCTTTAAGGACCGCATTCGTCTCAATAGTCCGGTTGGTTCAGTCACCCGTTCGGTTGAAGGGGTATTAGTGGAAAGTAATGGGCAAACAGAACGTTACGATCATGTCATCTTTGCATCTCATAGTAATCAATCATTAGCGCTTCTCAGTGATGCTAGTAATAAGGAACAAGAGATCTTTGGTGACATGGCGTATCAAGCGAATGAAGTGATATTACATACAGATACCGAGCTGTTGCCAAAGCGCACTGCCGCTTGGGCCGCCTGGAACTATAAATTAGAGGGTAAAGCGGGAGAAGAGTTCCAACTGCCGACACTGACTTACGATATGAATATTCTCCAGCACATTGAGTCGAATCATACCTTCTGCGTGTCTTTGAATTGCTCAGACAAGATTAACCCCGATAAGGTCCTACGTACATTCGTCTATGACCACCCTGTATTCACTACACAGTCTTTGAAAGCACAGCAACGCAAAGAAGAAATCAATGGTGTGAATAAAACCTGGTTTTGCGGTGCTTATTGGTACAACGGCTTCCATGAGGACGGAGTGCGTAGTGCACTGGATGTGGTGCGGGGAATACAAGTACTTGCAGAAACACACAATGATGAGCAATCCCAGGTAAAAGGGGCGGCATGATGGCTGAACTCAACTCTTCACTTATGGTGGGCGATGTAAGGCATCGACGCTTTACACCTCAAAAGCACAGCTTGAACTACGTCTTGTTTATGCCAGCAATTGACCTTGATGAGATTGAGCAATTAGAAAAGTCGGTGATGCTCTTTGGTACTCGTTGGTGGCATTGGGCGAGATTCAAACGTGAAGATTATTTAGGAGAGGGCAACCTCAAGGCGGCTGTGCACTGTAAAGTGCAAGAGCTTACCGGCGACGAGACGACGGGACGAGTCATTGCCGTTTGTCATCTCAGATATATGGGCATCTATTTCAGCCCTGTGAACTTTTACTATGTGCATGATGATGCGGGTACGTGGCGGTACTTGTTGGCGGAAGTAAGTAATACACCGTGGAATGAAAGGCATTATTACGCAATACCAGCTTCAGCAGTTGAAGCAGGCAAGAGCTGGAGGCACGCCAAAGCGTTCCATGTTTCCCCATTTAATCCTATGGATCAGGAATACGTTTGGCGCGTTAACCCTTTAGATAAAAAGCTTTTTATTCACCTTGAGTGTCACAAGGGCGATAAGGTGTTCGATGCGACGATGGCGATGAAGAAGCATTTGTTCACATCACGTGAGATGCTCACCCAATTAATGCGCGTTCCAGTAATGGCGGTGTATGTGATGTTTGGCATTTATTGGCATGCACTCAAGCTGTGGCTTAAGCGTGTCCCTATATTTGATCATCCTGGTAATCACGAAACTAAGAATGACTTAAAACAAAATCAATCAGATTCGGCTCAAGATGGCAGCAGTTCTGTGCAAGTTAAGGAGAATTCACAATGTTGAACAGCAGTGTATTGGCGTCGAGAAAGGGACTCACAACCACACAGAGAGCCGCGCAGCAATTGATGTTTAAGACGCTAGACAGTCTCAAATTTGGCCAGTTAACAATTTTGGAACAGTTCGATAGTGACGTAGAAGAATCTGTTGTGAGTTATCGCCAGTTCGGCCCTAAACCTATTGGTGACAACAAGATAAACGCCTTGATTGAAGTAAAACACCCTGACTTCTATAAACGAGTGCTCTCGGGCGGTAGCATCGCTGCGGGTGAGGCTTATATGGATGATTGGTGGGACAGCCCTGATCTCACACTGGTCATGAAGCTAATGGCGCTGAATCTAGAGTCTGTTGACCGTATGGAAAAAGAATCGAATTGGACAACGAACGTGTTGAAAAAATGCGTTCACTGGCTCAACAGAAACTCTATTGAAAATTCAAAGAAAAACATCCATGCCCATTATGATCTCGGTAACGACTTGTACTTTACATTTCTAGATAAAGAGATGCTTTACTCATCTGCCTATTTCAAAGATGAAAGCGATACATTGGAACAGGCCCAGCTCAATAAAATGGAACGTTTGTGTCAACAATTAAACCTTCAAGCTGGAGATAAAGTGATCGAAATTGGCACCGGTTGGGGCGCAATGGCTATCTATATGGTGAAGCATTATCAGGTTGAAGTGACGACAACCACGATATCGGAAGAGCAGCACGCCTATACTCAGCAGCGTATTCAGTCTGAAGGGTTAGAAGATAAGATTACTTTGCTTAAAGAAGACTACCGCAACTTAACAGGGCAGTACGACAAACTAGTATCGATCGAGATGATTGAGGCGGTAGGGAAAGAGTACTTACCGTCATACATCAAAAAGTGCCAGTCCTTGCTTAAGCCGGGTGGGCTAATGGCTATACAAGCGATCACTATCGCAGACCAGAGATATGATTCTTACAGTAATGATGTTGATTTTATCCAGAAGTACATTTTCCCGGGTGGATTTCTGCCGTCAGTGACGTCATTAGCAGCTGCTGCCACGAAACACAGTGATTTAGTGATTCGTGACCTGTTTGATATTGGGCAGGACTACGCGAAGACGCTGAAAGAATGGAGAGTACGTTTTAACCATGCAGAGCGACGTGTTAGAGAGTTAGGGTACGATGAGCGTTTCATTCGTATGTGGCGTTATTACTTCTGCTATTGCGAGGGCGGATTTTTGGCTAATAGCATATCGACAATTCACCTAACTTTATCGCGCCCCTCTTCGGCTCAAGATTCGTAGGTATTGTGATGAGGCTGGTCGCTATTTCGGTTTGGTTTCAACTATTATGGTTCTTGGCCGTGTTAGGCCAGAGCCACTACCAAGTTTGGTTATTCGCCCTTGTGGTCGCGAGTTATGTCTGGCTAATGACTCTCGGCAAGCATTTTTTATCACAAGCCGTTGCTTTTTCTGTGGTTGGCGTGCTGGTGGACAGCCTGAATCAAGCTGGCGGTTTGTTTATATTCCCTTCTCATTTTATTCCCCTTTGGTTGGTTGCACTGTGGTTTGCGTTTGGTTGGTATGCAAATTTAATGGCTGCGCGATTGAGCACATTGCCTCATTTAGTCGTAATAGCATTAGGAGCAATGGGAGGAGCACTCAGTTACTTCGCAGGCGTTAAGTTCGGTGCGGTTGAGTGGGGGATTCCATTTATGACTACCTTCATAATATTAATGATTGAGTGGGCATTACTTACGAGTCTCATCTTGTTTGCTTCTAAAAAGGAGTGGTTTTCTAACCAGTACGTAAATAACTGATAGCATCCAAAGGGAGCAGTATCGATGGGACGCATTCTTCTAAACTACACAGCCAATTTGCTCGGTTTACTCATGCTGGTTACAAGTTTCCAATCATCAGCGTCGCTCACCCGCCAGCAAGAGGCTGTAAATAAAAACCAGTGGCAGCAATGGCCTTTAGTCGGTGAAGCGCAGCTATCGTGGTTTTTTTTCGACATCTATCAATCTCGCCTCACAACGCCAAATGGCTACTATCAGCTATCAGACGACGTAACGCCGCACCCACTCGCCTTAACTATCGAGTACCAGCGCGACATAAGTGCAGAACAGCTCATTGAAGCAACTCAAGACCAATGGACTAAACTTGGAGTGAGTAAGGGTGAGCAAGGCAGTTGGATCGCAACGATGAAAGCGATTTATCCCAATATTAGAGAAGGGGATAAGCTCGCCTACGTCACCGATGGGCAGGTGGGTAGTTTTTATCACTCGAGTAAATTTTTTAGCAATAGATTGATTGGTCGGGTTGAAAATGAAAATCTCAACGATGCGTTTTTAGCAATCTGGCTAGCACCTAATAGCGAGTATCGTGACCTCAGGGATCAATTAGTAGGGGTGAAGTAAATGAAAGCGATGACGTACAAACTACGAAACTTCTTCTTTGCTATGGGGGCTTGTTTAGCGCTCAGCTCGTGCTCTACTGATGTTCAAGAGTACCAGCAAACAGAACCGAGCTTTGACCTGTTTGGGTACTTTGAGGGCGACACTTACGCCTGGGGAATGGTGCAAGACTACAGTGATAGATTAACCCGTCGTTTTACTGTTGAGATCGATGGACAAGTGAATGGGGACACTTTGGTCCTTGTTGAGGACTTTATTTTTGCTGACGGTGATGAAAAGCAGAGAATCTGGACTATCGAACGTAAGGGCAATAATACCTATAGAGGTAAAGCAGACGACATCGTTGGATACGCAGACGGAGAAGAGCACGGCAACGTGGTACATTGGGTGTACGATTTTGAGCTCGAAGTTGACGGAGAGCAAATTGAAGTTGAGTTCGACGATTGGCTTTACCGTCATGATGAGAAACGCGTATTTAATATCACCAAAATTAAGAAGTTTGGTGTTGAAGTAGGACGGGTCACGCTCTTTTTTACTAAGTAGGAAGGACGGAGCGTTTTACTGTTAGAATCTAGATAACTAGATAACTAGATAACTAGATAACTAGATAACTAGATAACTAGATAACTATCTTAGCGTGAAAAGAGGTTGACGTATAAACGCCAACCTCTAATTTTTCCTCTAGCCTCTAGCCTCTAGCCTCTAGCCTCTAGCCTCTAGCCTCTAGCCTCTACAGCTCTTCGTGCCCACCAGCTTCGTTAAACCATTTGGATAGATGACTTTTTAGATCTTTCAGCTCATCCGGACCGATCAACGCAAGCCCCAAATCTTCAGCACGAGTAATATCGTTGTAGCGAAGAGGACGGAAGCTTACTAGCATCGCTCGAGCTTGTAGTCCGCCAAGTAGATCACGAAGTGATTCCAGCTTGTAAAGTGTATCATCACCATCATCACGCATACCTTTGGTTTTACATTCGATGATGTGAAGTTTGTTGTTTACAACAGTAGCAACATCAAGCTCATTCCGTACTTCTCGATCACCAATCTCACGGTATACCTGAACGTTCAAAGAGCGGTCTTGAATGGTCGGCAGTGTTTCTTGGATTTGCTTAACTGTGCTGTTAACCAACGTTTCTAACCACTCACCATTAGAAAAACGTCGTGCATCTTCGTTAGCGAAAGTAAGTACGCCCTGATCATAGGTAGCGATCTTAGCGTCGACGAGATCAGACAGAAGCATATTGAGTTCTCGATAGCCTTGTTGCTTCTCGGTTAACTCAACATCGAGCTTTTGCTCTTTACGACACGTTGTAGCGAGGTAGTTCAAGGTCGCCAAACCTGGACCAAGTTCTAAAGCATTGCTGGCCCAACGTTCGCCGAGTTCATAAAGTTTCTGGTCGAGTTGTGGAGGAAGCTCTTGATGGTTAAATTCACCACGAGCTCCAAACACAGTCAGGTAATCTTCGATGGTAATACGGTCTTGAACTTGTGCATCCTCTTGGCTGTTTGGATAAAGCCAACACAAGCGATCACTATTGGGCTCAACCACAAAAATGGGCCAATGATAACTGCGGAAAACTTCGTAAACAGAAAGAAGGCGATGTCGTAAACCACAACTCGCGTTGAGTTTGATCTCTTGTCCACGAGACTTGAGCTCTTCAGCCAATTTCATGATGGACTGCTTGATTAGTGAAGTGTTGACTGCTTGAGGGATCTCAAAAAACTCAACGGTGATATCACGCTTGGTTAAAACTGTGCTCAGGCGTTGGTACATCTCTTTCTGGGTTTCGTCTCCGATAAAAACGATATGCTGGCTGACGGTGCGTTCATCCAGAAGGGGAGTCAAAAGACGAATGGGGTCTTGGTCAATAATGCCAACGTGAATGGCCATAAAATATCCTTCATTCTATTGGCCTGCAAACTGAGAAAATAAAAGCGAAAGTGCAAGCTCTATAAAGGATATAGAGCCTGGTGTCATAAAAAACAAGAGCGATATATACAAAAAATCGCTCTTGTTCAGCGAGTTAAATGTAACTTGATAAGAATCAAATTACATTTAGCTTACAGTTTGAATTGATGGACTAGATCGCCTTGTTGGCTCGCTAGGGCGGTGAGCTCTTCACTGACGCTGGCAATTGTCGACATCGCTTTGTAGCTTTCATCCGCAATAAGGTTAATGTCTTCAAGGCTTTGTGCGATCTCTGAGGTCGTCGCACTTTGCTCTCCTGCTGCTTGTGATATGTGGGTACTCATGTGACTGATCTCGATAATCAGTGCCTGGATTTCTTCCATTGCGCTGTTGGCATTAGACGCTTGCTCGACAGATGAGTCCATCTCGCTCATACAGCTTTCGATGACCTTGCTTGCGTCTTTAGAGCTGGACTGTAGATTGCTAATCATGGTCTCAATTTCAGACGTAGACTCCGTCGTGCGCTGGGCAAGAACACGAACTTCATCAGCAACTACGGCAAATCCACGACCTTGTTCCCCCGCGCGTGCTGCTTCGATAGCAGCATTGAGAGCGAGCAGGTTAGTTTGCTCAGCAATATTGCGAATAACATCAAGAATAGAACCAATCTGGCTGCTCATTTTCTGTAGCTCGCCAACAGCGTCAACAGACTCGTTTAAACGACTCTCTAGTTGATTGATAGTGGTGATATTTGTGCTCATGATAGAGCGGCCAGATTCTGATGCAGATTCAACTTGATGAACCATATCCAGTGAACTTTGCGCGCTTTGGGCAACCTCTTGCACGGAATGAGACATCTGCGCCATCGCTGTGGCAACGCTTGCGGTTTGTTCACGTTGTTGACTCAGCTGGCTTTGAGCTTTCGAAGAGGTGTTCTCATTATTTTCAGCCGCATTGGTGAGGTTGTCTGATGCATCGTTCAGTTTGACCAAGATATTGTGAAGACTATCTGCGAGTGTATTAATGTGGCCACTTACACGGCTAAACTCGTTGTTGTAGCGGATATCAATACGTTGAGTCATATCCCCTTTAGTCAACGCTTCAAGTGTGACAAGGATTCGACTCATTGGCTCACGTACGCTTTGTGCGATGTGATAACCAATGGCTGCGGCAAAGACAGTGACAACGGCAGCGATAACGACGGCTTTGACAATACCTTGTTGATAGATAGACCCAGCCTCGTCCAATGAACCTTGAAGGTTCTGACCTGCGTAATCATTAAAAGAATCGAGTAAAATCATTGCGGTATCGATTTCTTTAGCTAGATTTGCGATGTTTTGATACAGAGCTGTCTGAGAGGCTAAATAGTTAGCATGCTGATCAAGTACGCCGCCTGGTTTACCCACGTCATTGATGAACTTGTCTACAGATTCATCGAACTGAGTTTTGAGCTCAGGAAGCATCGCAGCTAACCCTTGGTATGAGTATCCTAGGTGTGTCACAGCTTTGCGGTTAGCTGAAACCGACTTGGCAACGAATTCTGGGTCGGAGCTTGATAGTGCATCAGAGGTCACAACTTCTGCGTCTTTCAGCTTTACGAAATAGCTTTTCGCCATCATCTTGACTGAGATACTTGTTTGGTCGTCAATGTATTCTTTCATTCCAACCGATAAATCAGAGTGTAGACGTTGGAAGTTACGAGACAAGGTCTGTACATTTGCTTGCGCATCAAACATCTCAGAATAATTCACCATCGCTTGCTTTGCTTCTTCAAAGTAGCGGGTTTCTATTTCACGTAGTTGTTCAATCTCATCGTAAAGGCTTGGATGTTGTGCTGAGATGTTTTCTAGCTGAGAGAATACTTCAGTGAAAGACTGCTCTGACTTTAAAAATTGCTCGCGCATTTCTGCCATTTTCGTGCTGTCTTGTGTGGTGAGGTAGTCTTTGAAAACCTTGTCTGCAGATAAAAGGCTGACGCTAGTTTGGCTTGATGTGGAAACCAGTGGCAGAGATGAGGTAGACACCTTGCCGAACTCAGTGTGGATTTGATTCATGCCTTGCATCATCAAAGTGATGGTGGCCGCAAACATAATAATGATGAGTGCGAATCCGGCATACATCCGTTTAATTACCGATCCTTTCATCGTCTCTCCCTAAAAACTCAAAAGTAAAAACAACCAAATAAAAGCCGTATTCTATTCATATTGATTAACACAATATGTGCTGTACGTATGATATTCAGCATTGTCTACGGTGTTCTATTGAGTATTTTGTCAGGAAAAATCTATTTTATTGAGGTTTGTCGCAAATTCGATCATACTGATTTTATCAATGACATAAGCCCTTAATTACTGGAGTATTTTTCATGGCAGAAGAAACAATTTTTAGCAAGATTATCCGTAAAGAGATCCCCGCAGACGTGGTATACCAAGATGATTTGGTTACTGCATTTCGTGATATCAATCCTCGTGCTTCCAGCCATATTCTTATTATTCCTAATAAGTTGATCCCAACTGTCAATGATGTAGAAGAGCAAGACGAGCGAGCATTAGGTCGATTGTTCACTGTTGCGAAGAAACTTGCTGCCGAAGAGGGTATCGATCAAGATGGCTACCGCTTGATAGTGAACTGTAATGCTCATGGCGGCCAAGAGGTTTACCATATTCACATGCATCTTGTCGGTGGTGAGCCACTAGGTCCAATGTTGGTGAGCTAGGCGTTGTTTAAATAGTAACAATTACCCCCAAATATCATTGGAAAGTAGGGCACTTTATTATTCTGTTGCTGTCTATGGTAAAGTGTCCACGTATAAGGTATCGAACCAATCGGTTTTGGGGGAGTATTTGAAACCGTCCTTTCGTTTTGCAGTTGTGATGAGCATATCTGCGTTGCTCACAGCTTGCGCCAATTTTTCTGCCGGTAGTCTTTTTAGTCACTATAGCGCCCAAAATCGTGCCCTTTATACGGCGGTCGGAACGGGTGATTACCAGCAAGCACAGTCCCTATTATCGGAGTCCGTTGCGGGTGATATTCTCGATAACATGGAAAAAGGGCGTGTCGAATTTCTTAACGAGCAATACGATCAAAGCCTTCAAGCATTAACCTTGAGTAACCAAGCGGTGAGAGAGCAGCAAGACCAAGCGCTTGTGTCTGTCTCAGAAACGGTAACCAACATTGGCTCGCTTGCGGTCAATGACAATCTCACAACGTATCAACCAGCAGATTATGAGCTGAGTTTTCTTTACTTATATTCAACATTGAATTACCTGCAGAAGAACGATTTAGAAGGTGCGCTGGTTGAAATACGTCGCGGTAATATGGCGCAAGAACGAGCTAAACAAGCACGTGAAGCCGAGTTACAAAAAGCGCAAAATGAAGCCGAGAGTAATGGCATCAGTCCAAGCGTGGGAAGCATCATTTCTCGTTATCCCGATGCAGGCAAGAAGCTTCAGGCTGTGCAAAACGGTTACTTATTGTTTTTGTCGGCACTCTTGTATGAGACTGACGGTGACTTAAATGCCGCCTATATCGATTACAAGCGAGCCTTAGCTGTCGCTCCAAATAACCCTGAAATCATTGATCGCACGATGAGACTAGCGCGTTATTTAGGAATGAATGAAGACCTTGCGTTGTTGTCTAAAAAATACAGCCAGCCAGAACCTTTGAAAGAAGGTGAAGGGAGAGTTATCGTGCTTGACGAACAATCGGTTGTACAAGCCATGCAAGGATGGCGTCTAGATTTACCGATTTATGACAGTCGAGGCAACGGAGCGATCTATTCTGTCGCCCTGCCGTACTACCCGAATACAAGTGTTGAGCGTATGTCACCGCTGACGATTGACAATAAATCGTCTAACGGTAATGAGTTAACGAATGTTAACCTGATGGCTCAACAGCATTTATCAGAAGAAATAACTGCTATTGTATTAAGACAAGCTGTGCGAGTTTGGTTGAAAGACAGAATTCGCAAAGAGGCAGCGAGAGGGGATGACGTCGGGAATTTGGTTCTGAATATCTGGAATACAGTGACGGAACAACCAGATACTCGAAGCTGGCTGACATTGCCAGCTTCTATTAAGAGTCATTCTTTCGTAACAAATGAAGGCACACATACGATATCGTCAAATGGTAAGGACTATTCATTCCCGGTTCGCTCTGGGCAAACCACGCTAGTATGGTTGTCTCGACAAGGGAATAATAATGTTGTTTGGCACAAGCAACTTGGGAGTATTTTATGAAGAAGTGGATAGTGGCACTGGGTATGGCCGTCATCCTAGCTGGGTGTGCGGATAACACTGCCGGACTCAACATCGATGGTCAAAGCCAAAAAATCATTTTCGCTGACAATGTTTTGGGCAGTCGCTTGAACATTGATAGCATCCGTACGGTACAAGCCGACGATCGTGCTCGAGGCATTGTCCAATTTTCCAGTCAGTATAAAGGTGACCAGATTATTCAGTACCGATTCTATTGGTATGACGATCAGGGCCTTGAAGTGAATACCAAGCTGGCACCTTGGCGTCGAGTTGTGGTGAGAGGCTTTGAAAGCTTTTCAATCTCAGAAGCTTCCGTTAACCCTAATGGTACTCAGTTCCGAGTGACGATTAGAGAAGCAGAATAAGGTCTCGCGACCATTTAAGTAGTTATGAAGTAGGAATTGTTATGAAAAAGAGCGTTATCGCGTTACTGGGCCTAGCGGTTATTCTTGGCGGTTGTTCAAACAAAGTGAGCTATGGCGACGCACAAGCAACAGAAACAACCACAATTGATTTCGGTTCAACGGATCTGCAAAAGATCGCTGGTGAAATGGTCGACAGCATGCTGGTATCGGGCTCTGTAGCTGCAATCACTCGTGACAGCCGCCCAGTGGTATTTGTTGAGCGAATTAAGAACAAGACAAGCGAGCATATCGATACAGAGTCGATCACTGATTCAATCAGCACTAAGATGCTGAACTCTGGAAAGTTCCGTTTTGTTGATATGGACCGTGTTGAGTCTGTACGTAAGCAGCTTAACTTCCAAAACAATGATGAGCTAGCTAACCAGAGTTCTGCTATTCAGTTCGGTAAGATGGTCGGCGCACAGTACATGCTTTACGGTAACCTTTCTAGCATCGTGAAGAGTGCAGGTAGCGACAAAGACGTTTACTACAAGATGACGATGCGTCTTATGGATATCGAGACTGGTCTAATTGAGTGGGCGGACGAAACTGAGATCCGTAAGCAAGAGTCGAAGAGCCTACTAGGCCTGTGATTCAGCCACTTGAAAGGATGTTGATGTAGATGATTCATATAGGCTGGCAAGAAGCCATACAACTTGATGATTCTCTCTTAGCGTTAACATCCTTCTTCTCAAAGCCTCCTAAAACTGTTCAGTTGTTATCCGGAGGCTTAACTAACCGTTGCTGGCGTGTTCATGGTCAAAATGGAACAAGCTATGTTTGGCGGCCTTGCAGTGAACACTCCCGTGCTTTTTCGGTATCTCGTGACCAAGAGAGAGCAGTTCTTGAGTTTGTAACCCAATCTACCGTTTCTTCTTTTGTGTCCCCAGCACCTGTCTTTAACTGCGAGCAAGGTCTTCTCGTGGAGTGGCTTGAAGGTGAAACGCTACATCAAGGTATTGATGAAGCTTCATTGATTCGACTAGCCACTGACATTCATAATTTGCCTATTGATAAACTTCCGGTCGCTCCCTTTAGTTATGTTGCTCGACTTGACCATTACTGGTTCCAAATAGCCTCGCAGTACAAAAACAGTGAGTTTGAAGCCATTTATCGTTATTGGCGTGCGTTACCAGAAATGCATTCTGCTCAGGTGGCATTGTGCCACTTTGACTTGGGTAGTTATAACCTTATCCAAACCGATAGCGCAATTGGAGTGATCGATTGGGAGTATGCGGCAGTTTCTGATCCCAGAATTGACCTAGCGATGATGGTGGATTTAACCAATGCAGATCTTGATGCGTTTGTTTATCACTACTGTATGCAAAGAAATATTGAGCAAGTCGAAGAGTGGCAGCAGGACGTAGAAAAGTGGATTCCTAGAGTTCGAGTGTTAGCAATGCTGTGGTTCCTTCTTGGTTATAAACTTTGGGGTGATGCTCAATATCTAGACAGTGCAAATCAGATCAAGCACACAATTTGTAGCTAAGATCACTGTTTAGTAAATCGTCATCTTTTTATCCTTTCATTCCCCTTTAAAACCCTTACATTAGTGGTAGATTTAATAAAGCACGTTTCGATTTTTATTCGAGTTTAATTTCATCGTGCATGAATAAGTACCCATAAGGATCAAGGAGGTACCATGATTATCTATTTACATGGCTATGACTCAACAAGCCCAGGTAACCACGAAAAAGTTCTGCAGTTGCAATTCATTGACGATGACGTCCGTTTTATAAACTACAGCACTCTTCATCCTAAGCATGATATGCAGCACCTATTAAAAGAAGTGCATAAGGTGATTGAGCAATCAGATGATCCACACCCGATCATCTGTGGTGTTGGCCTTGGCGGTTACTGGTCCGAGCGTATTGGATTTTTATGTGGTATTAAGCAGGTTATCTTTAACCCGAACTTACACCCAGAGCGTAATATGGTGGGTCGTATCGACCGCCCTGAAGAGTATGAAGATATTGCGACCAAATGTGTTGAACAGTATCGAATGAAAAACAAGCAACGCTGTTTAGTGGTGTTGTCTCGTGAAGATGAAATTCATGACAACAGCGTAACCGCGTCTGAGCTTGAAGATTATTACGATATCATTTGGGATGAGAATCAATCTCACAAGTTCAAGAAGATCTCACAACATCTGCAAGCGATGAAAGCATTCAAAGAGAGTTAATCTAACTTTCGAACACGCTGCATTTTTTATTCAACGGTCACCATATGGTGGCCGTTTTTGGTTCTTTAGACGGGTCAAAATAGACCTTAACCATGAAAAAAGTGCAGTTTTTTTCTTTTATTTCACCCTTCAAACTAAATCGCCTATTGCGGAGGCTATTTTGCTCTATATAATAGCTAACCATAAAATAATTTGATAAATATCAAAAAAAATTGAGAGCGAGTGAGAAACTTGCCCATAATTTGTGTGCCAGAGCCGGAAAATGGCCGAACACACTCCAATTACGATTTTTCTTACACTTGTAGGTCGACCAAGTCGGGACCTTAAGAATTTCTCTAACTGGGCCACTTAGCCGGGTTAGCAATATTTGTAACTTTTGAGGAAGACTATTGTGACACGTATTATCGTTGTTGGCGGCGGTGCTGGTGGTTTGGAACTAGCAACCAAACTTGGCCGCACTCTAGGCCGCAAAAACCGAGCGAAAATTACGCTGGTAGATCGTAAAGGTAGCCACTTATGGAAACCTCTACTGCACGAAGTAGCAACAGGTTCTTTGGACGAAGGGGTTGATGCATTGAGCTACCGCGCTCATGCCAAGAACCACCACTTTGATTTCCAGTTAGGTAGCCTAAAAGATATCGATCGTGAACGTAAAGTGATCATGCTTGATGAGCTACAAGATGAGAGTGGTGAGCTACTGATGCCTTCACGTGAGCTTGAGTACGATGTGCTTGTGCTAGCGATTGGTTCAACATCAAATGACTTTAACACACCAGGTGTACGCGAAAACTGTATCTTCTTAGATAGCCCAGAGCAGGCACACCGTTTCCGTACAGAGATGAATAATCAATTCTTGAAGCTTCATGCTCGCAACGGTGAAGGTAAAGTTGATATTGCTATTGTCGGTGCAGGTGCAACAGGTGTTGAGCTCTCTGCTGAGCTACATAACGCGATTAAAGAGCTGCGTACCTACGGCTTTGGTGACCTAGATTCAAGTAAACTCAACGTAAACCTAGTGGAAGCAGGTGAGCGTATACTACCTGCTCTACCACCACGCATTTCATCTGCAGCGCATCAAGAGCTAACGAAACTAGGCGTAAACGTGCGTACAGCGACGATGGTGACTCAAGCTGACTCTGAAGGCCTGACAACGAAAGATGGTGATAAGATCCCTGCACAAATCATGGTTTGGGCTGCGGGAATCAAGGCACCGGATTTCATGAAAGAAATTGGCGGTCTAGAGAGTAACCGTATCAACCAACTTGTGGTAAACGATACCCTGCAAACGACACGTGATGAGAACATCTTTGTTATCGGTGACCTAGCGCAATGTACTCAAGCTGATGGCTCATTTGTCCCGCCGCGTGCTCAAGCTGCTCACCAAATGGCAAGTCGCGCTTACGCAAACATCGTTGCTAAACTAAATGGTCGTGAAATGAAGCCGTATGTCTACAAAGATAAAGGCTCTCTAGTATCACTAAGCCGTTTCTCAACCGTTGGTAGCCTGATGGGTAACCTAACTAAAGGCTCAATGATGGTTGAAGGCCGCATCGCTCGCGTTGTTTACATCTCACTTTATCGCCTGCATCAAATGGCGCTGCACGGTGTGTTTAAGACGGCGCTGATTATCTTGATGGGACGCATCAACCGAGTACTGCGTCCAAACTTGAAACTGCACTAATCACTTGTTAGTTATTAAATCCCTGGCTCATTGGCTGGGGATTTTTTTATGGGCGTATTAATGAAGGACGAGAGCTTGCAAACAATTACTTTTTATCGTCGGGGATAATAGAGTAAACCAGCCCTTCTTTGGGCTTACCATTATAGATAAAACGGTTTCTTGCTTTTGCTTCAAAGGTAGCTCCGCACCTTTCCGCGAACCTCTGACTCGACACATTATTAGGGTCACACACTAGCTCTAATCGAGTTAACAGTAGCTTATCAAATGCGAACTCTATTAATGCGTCAACACCTTTAAGGGCAAAACCCTGGCGTTGGAACCTATCAAAGATCCAATAGCCGATACTGGCCTGGTTGAAAGTAGGGGAGAACTCATTAATGGCAACCATGCCGACTAATTGTTCGGTTTGCCGTTGATAAATCCCGAAACCATAAGCTTGGGCTTTTATCCAACTCAAACGTGTAGCCGTCAAAAATTCTTGGCCGTCCGTCATGGTAAAATCACTGTCAGTCCAATCAAGCCATTGGTGTAATGACGGCGACTGCTTAATACCGAGAGTAAAAATTTCTGCCTCAGATAAGGGGATGAGCTTGAGCTGGATGGAGGGAGTGATAATGGTAAAGTCTGGAGACACGGTGTTCCTTTCCGTTTTATATAAATAAAGACACTCCGATACAAAAAGCCCCTGTACAAAGACAGGGGCTTTCATAAAGGTTACGTTAGCTAGCTTGAGGGACGCGACGCACTTGGATGATGATTCCCATTAACGGGTGATCGAGATAATGTGTTTCCGTGCTGCGCATACGGCGCTTTTGATCCATACGGTAGCTTTTTAGAAACTCTTCTACACGAACTTCAGGAGACACGTCTTCAAGGTTGCCTACTTGTACAGTGGTGTTTTCAAACGTCGTATTAGGATCAAGAGATTCTGTCTCGGTGTTGAGATCAAGTTGTCGATCTTCCAGTATCACTTCACGAACACTTGGTGCTTTAAGATCTAGTGTGGTTTCAGCGTAGAGATAGTGCTGAACATAGACCTGAAACTTTCCGTCTAACTCGTAGAGTGGGTTATCGATGCTCTGCTCTTGGATACCATTTACACTCGTCGTGTTAGAGCCGTCTTCCTTTGAACTACCGTCGGAGTTGAACTTATCGGAGAAGTCCTGACCGGCTTGAATTCTGAACACTGGAGCACTTGCTCGACCTTGGTCGCCTTGGCGCCAAGCGGTATGCAACAGAACTTTAAAGCCGGCATGTTTCTGCAGTTTATCTTTTTGTTCGGTCAACTCGTATTGGTTGTATCCCAGCATTTGCACGCCTTTGGAGCTTCTATAAGAAGCATCTTGGAAAGAGCGTGCATTGGTTACGTTTATTTCTGGCATCACATTTGGCCAAGCTTCTTTGGTTTGCTCGGCATCAACGGCGCGTTTGAATATAAGTACTTCAATATCAAATTGACGCTGAGCAAGTGATGGCATTGAAACCATCAAAAGCAGCAAAGGAATCAGTTTTTTCATTCTTTCTCCATAAATGTGCCGGTGGGTTAAAGGCTTACACCGGCGAGCATCCGAATTAAGGTTAGTTAATCTTACTAGGATGCAGATGGCAATAGGTTCTGTGAAAATTTGCCAATTAATTCAGATACAAACTGGATGCGTTTTCTACGATCCACCAAAGGTTGCATGAACTTGAGTTTCGTCGGTCCATCCAGTCCGTATTTTGTTGGTTCCGTTTGCAATAGTGTAACCAAGAACGTTGGGTTGATGTCAGCGTCAGGATAAAACTCGATGTACCCGCCCTTATCATGAGCCTCGATCTTTTTAACCTTAATCTTAGCTGCATCTAACTTAACTTGGCTTACTGATAGTAAGTTCTTCGTAGCGTCTGGCAACGGGCCAAAGCGGTCGATAAGCTCAACTTTAAGTTCTGCCAGTTCGCCTTCACCATCAACACTTGCAATACGTTTATACATAGACAAGCGCATATTAACGTCTGGAATGTAATCGTCAGGTAAAAGAGCGGGTAGGCGCATTTCGACTTCGGTTTGCTCTCTGAGCAGATCATCAAGAGAAGGCTCTTTACCTTGTTTGAGCGCCTCGACGGCTTGATCGAGCATTTCCATGTAGAGTGAGAACCCAACTGATTGGATCTGACCACTCTGATCATCACCAAGTAACTCACCTGCACCTCGGATCTCCAAATCATGGGTCGCTAGGGTAAAGCCAGCCCCAAGGTCTTCAAGTGAAGCAATCGCATCGAGTCGTTTAACTGCATCCTTGGTAATAGCCTTAGGGTGAGGCGTCAATAGGTAAGCATACGCTTGGTGGTGAGAACGACCGACACGACCACGTAACTGGTGAAGCTGAGCAAGACCGAGATTATCTGCACGATCCATCAAGATGGTATTTGCCGTCGGTACGTCGATACCGGTTTCGATGATCGTTGTACAAACCAGCAGATTAAATCGCTGATGGTAGAAGTCGTTCATGATGCGCTCTAGCTCGCGCTCACGCATTTGACCGTGTGCGACGGTGACTCGAGCTTCAGGAACGAGCTTTTCTAGGTCAGCGGCTACTTTCTCAATGGTCTCGACTTGGTTGTGCAGGAAGTAGACCTGGCCACCACGCATGATCTCACGCAGCACGGCTTCACGGACTACAGCATCATCGCTTTGACGAACAAAGGTCTTAATCGCCAATCGGCGTGCTGGTGGTGTTGCAATGATTGAAAGGTCACGCATACCACTCATAGCCATATTAAGCGTTCGAGGAATTGGCGTTGCGGTTAGTGTCAGAATATCCACGTCTGCGCGCATCGTTTTCATCTTCTCTTTTTGACGAACACCAAAGCGGTGCTCTTCGTCAACTATCAGAAGGCCAAGATCCGCAAACTTGATATCGTCTTGAAGTAACTTATGGGTGCCAACGATAATGTCGACCTTTCCGTCTGCAACATCTTGCAGTACTTCTTTCTGCTCTTTTGCAGATTTAAAGCGTGAAAGTACCTCTACGCGAATCGGTAAATTGGCGAAGCGGTCACGGAAATTCTCAAAATGCTGTTGAGCAAGTAGGGTAGTGGGAACCAGCACCGCCACTTGTTTAGCGTTGTCTGTGCTGACAAACGCAGCACGCATCGCCACTTCTGTTTTACCGAAACCAACATCACCACACACCAAACGGTCCATTGCTTTCGCTTGGCACATATCAGATAGTACAGCATTAATTGCCATTGCTTGATCGTCGGTTTCTTCAAATGGGAAGCCTGACTTGAACGTCGCGTACTGTTCTCTATCAAGCTTAAACTTATAGCCCGGTTTCAATTCACGTTTTGCATAAACATCGAGTAGTTCTGCGGCGACATCACGGACTTTTTCGGCAGCTCGGCGACGAGCTTTAGACCAAGCCTCACCACCTAATTTGTGCAGAGGCGCACTTTCTTCTGCGCCGCCAGAATAGCGACCAATGAGGTTTAGGGACGCTACTGGTACGTAAAGCTTGGCTTCGTTTTGGTATTCAAGTGTCACGTATTCGGTCTTCATACCACCAGCTTCAAGTGTTTGAAGACCAATATAACGACCGATACCATGATCAATATGAACCACTGGCTGACCCGGTTTTAGCTCCGCTAGGTGACGGATAACGGTGTCACTGTTTACAGTCCGCTTATCTTTTTTGCGTCGTTGAATAACTCGGTCGCCAAGCAAGTCGCTCTCACAGATAAACGCTAGGTTACAATCGGTAAGAATAAAGCCGTGCTCAGCAGAGCCAAGAACCAAGCTGAACTTATCTTCGCCATTGATGGCTTGTTGGAGGTTTTCATAGACGACTGGTCGAACCTTAATTCCTGCTAAAAGTTCTGTTAGGGCTTCACGTCGGCCTTCTGACTCTACTGAAAACACGACTTTGCCACTGAAGCTTTCACTAAACTGACGCAGTGAGGCAAGAGGTTCTTTGTTTTGCTGTTTAGTGCTTAAATCAGGCAATGCTTGAACAGCACCGTTGTTGCGGCCAGCCTTCTCTTCAATCGCTTCGATAAACAGAGAAGCTTGTGGATACTTTTTAAGATTACTGAAGAGTTCATCTTTTTGTTGCCACAGCACCTTTGGTTCGAGCAAAGGACGCAGAGGGTCAACGCCACGCTGATCGTAGCGATGCTCAACATCCGCTAAGAAAGAGTCAATTGAGGTTTCAATGTCACCGACAGTAATAATCTGAGAGTTATCTGCTATGTAATCAAACAGCGTCTCAGTATGTTCAAAGAACAGTGGTTGCCAATATTCGATACCAGCAGGCCAAGTGCCTTTCGAGACTTGTACATAGATAGATTCTGGTTCTCGGCGCGCTTCAAATTGCTGACGCCAACGAATACGAAAATCTTCAATCGCAGTCTCGGAGGTTGGAAATTCGTGTGCAGGAAGTAGACGGATTTCATCCATATCTTCCAGAGAGCGTTGATTTTCCGGATCGAACGTTCGAATGGTATCGATCTCATCATCGAAGAAGTCGATACGATAAGGTGCCCTACTGCCCATAGGGAACAGGTCGAGGATCGAGCCTCGACTTGCATACTCACCAGGACCAAAAACTTGATCTACGTGTCGGTAACCTGACTTCTCAAGCTGAATACGCAACTTTTCTAGAGAGTAGAGATCGCCGACTTTTACCATCAGGGTATGTTGTAGCAAGAAATCTCGTGGAGACTGACGTTGAAGCAGGGTATTGATAGGGACAATAGTGATGCCACACGTCTGAGCCGGTAGCTGGTAGAGCTTCGCGATTCGGTCAGAAATGATTTCCTGATGCGGTGAGAAGTTATCGTAGGGTAAGGTCTCCCAATCAGGGAACAACGATACATCTTGGTTAGTAAATTGTTCGACTTCTGATAGAAGTTTTAAGGCTAACTGTGGGTCAGGAACCGCTAATAGAGTATGCCCTTTATGTTGCTTATCAAGTTCGGCAATAGCGAGTGCAAGTGAAGCACCTGTAAGGTTACCGGTTTGTTTTTTGTCACCGGCTCCTGCGGGAGCAGTGATAGAAAGAATGGCGTTATCTGACATAGTTTACTTGGTGTCTCGGTCTAAAGAGCGTTGACGCAGTAGTTTTTGCTGCTGGATAAGTGCAGCCTTAATTAATAGATCTTGGTCGTTGTCTCGAAGCAGCTTGTAACGCATCGTGATCTCATAATCTTTGCCCGATGCTTGGCAATCCGCTACATAAGCGTAGCAGTAGATAGCGGCAGCTGGCTGCTCAACAAACAGCTTTACTCTAGCGAGTTGGTCAATTTTAAGTGCAGTGCTGCTTTTATAGGTGAACTGACTCGCGCCAAAGCTAATGGTGTTTGCTCGGAATTGCTCGTCATCTTGTTGGGCGAGCATAAACGTCAGCAACAGGTTAAGTTTGCTGTTCTGCGCATCTAACAGTTGGATTAGGTGTTTGAAATCGCTATTTTTAAGCTCTTGCTTTGCGCTATCGGTAAGAAGGTCGAGTTGACTAAAATCACTCGCAACAACGAATGGTGCTGGTATCTCACTTTCGAAATCTTGAACGCTTGGCAGCGTAAATTGTTCATCGAGAGGTTCTATATTTGCGGTGAGCGCATGATGGACAGTGAAAAATTCTTGTTGAGACATAACAGCTTCCTTGTTGGCAATAGATCAATTATCTCAATGTCTGTCGACATAGCAAATATTTCTTTCTATTCCGTTGTTTTTCTGATTATTTCAGCTCCATAGCTGTCATCTAACATCAATTCTCGGTACATTACGTGACACGTTCTGCATTGAACATGTTTTAGATGGAATTTATACGCTCAAGCCTTTGAGCTCAGGTCATGACTATGTTTCACCCAGTATCATTATTTATAGGTCTTCGTTATCTACGAGGACGCTCAGGAGACCGATTTAGTCGATTCGTTTCCTATATGTCGACGGCCGGAATTACCATCGGTGTAATGGCTTTAGTGACCGTGCTTTCGGTAATGAATGGCTTTGAATCCCAACTCAAGTCTCGAATCTTGGGAGTTCTGCCTCAAGCCGTGATTTATCAGGACGGCATGAAAACCGATGGCTCAACAGGATCGCCGGAATTCGCGCAACCATGGTCAACTGCCGAACCGGAGCCTATCGTTCGCAGTGAGGCGGTTATTCAAAGTAGTGCGCAACTCGCCGCCGGTCTGCTGGTGGGTATTGATGCCAGCGAGGACGACCCTATCGCTAACTACCTAGTAATGGGCCGTGTTCAATCGTTGCAAGCGGGTAAATATCAGGTATTTCTTGGTCATAAACTTGCTCGTTCACTTCAAGTCTCTGTTGGTGACAAAGTAAGGCTTATGGTGACCAGTGCTAGCCAGTTCACACCTTTAGGTCGCATTCCTAGTCAACGTAATTTTACCGTCGCAGGGCTATTCAATACGGGTTCAGATATCGACGATCAACTCATGATCACTCATATCCGAGATGCTGGTCGTTTGATGAAGTTTAAGAGCGATACAATTTCGGGTTGGCGCCTTTACCTAAACGATCCATTTGATGTCGCAGAGCTATCCCAGCGCCCATTGCCTGAAGGTTGGCACTGGAGTGATTGGCGTGAACAAAGAGGTGAAGTTTTCCAAGCTGTACGCATGGAAAAGAATATGATGGGGTTGATGCTGAGTCTTATCGTTGGAGTTGCCGCGTTCAACATTATATCAGCTCTAATTATGGTCGTGATGGAGAAGCAATCTGAGGTTGCTATCTTGAAGACTCAAGGTATGTCGAATAACCAAGTATTGGCGATTTTCATGGTCCAAGGCGCAAGTAGTGGCGTAATTGGCGCATTGGTAGGTGGTGCTCTGGGTGTGGCTCTATCAATGAATCTCAATACTGTATTATCTATGACAGGATCATCATTACTCGCACTAGGCGGTCACCTTCCTGTTCAAATCGATCCCACTCAAATCACAACGGTTGTTGTGCTTGCGGTTGCGTTAAGCTTAATAGCCACTATTTTCCCTTCTTACAGAGCATCTTCTGTGAAACCTGCTGAGGCTTTAAGGTATGAGTAATCTTTTACAATGTCATGATATTAAGAAAACCTATCGTGAAGGGTCTCTCGATACCGAGGTGTTGAAAGGGGTTTCTTTCGAGATAAAAGAAGGGGAACTGGTCTCAATTATCGGTACTTCTGGTTCAGGTAAAAGCACCTTGCTGCATATATTAGGTGCATTGGATGATGCCTCTAGCGGTAGCGTCAACTTTAAGCAACAAGATTTGTCGAAGTTGAGCTCAAACAAGCAAGCCAAATTACGAAATCAGTACTTGGGGTTTGTATACCAGTTTCACCACTTGCTTGCTGATTTCTCTGCGGTTGAAAACGTGGCAATGCCACTGTTGATTGGCGGCACATCTGCGACAAAAGCTAGAGAAGAAGCAACAAAGTTGTTAGATAAAGTCGGACTATCTCATCGTATCGACCATCGACCATCGGAGCTGTCTGGTGGCGAGCGTCAACGTGTTGCAATCGCCCGTGCATTGGTGAATAAACCTGCTTTGGTACTTGCAGATGAACCAACGGGTAACCTAGACCATAAAACGGCATTAGCGATTTACGATTTGATGCGCGAGCTCAATCGAGAATCAGGTACCGCGTTTTTGGTGGTGACCCATGACGGTGAGTTGGCTGCCAAGATGGATCGTAAGCTACACATGCAGGATGGTTTGTTGGTCGATGTGAATCAAACACAATCTGATGAGGAGTTAGCCTAGTGTTTTCAAACCTGTCTCTCGTCATCGGTCGGCGTTTTAGCCAAGCGAAGCAACGAGAAAAAATGGTCTCGTTTATTTCTCTATCTTCGATTATAGGCATCACGGTAGGTGTTGCGGTGATCATTATCGGTTTGTCAGCGATGAATGGGTTTGAAAGAGAGCTGCAAAATCGCGTGCTATCGGTTATCCCACACGCGGAACTTGAGGGCGTCAATGCTCCGGTGCAGAACTGGCAGAAAATGGTGCAAGATGCCAACAAGCATCCTGAGGTTGAAGCTGCAGCCCCTTACGTGCGAATGACAGCGCTTGCTGAGCGTGGAACTCAACTCAAAGCACTTGAGGTTCGAGGTATTGAACCAGAGCTAGAAAGCGAAGTCTCTACGCTTTCTAGCTATGTCGGTAAAGAAGCCTGGCAATCGTTCAAGCCAGGGAACAACTCGGTTATTCTCGGTAAAGGTGTTGCAGATGCCCTAGGTGCAAGCGTAGGAGACTCAATTACCTTGATGCTACCAAGCTTGGGTTCAACAACTAAAGTTCAGGCGCCAAAGCGAGTAAGAGTAAAAGTTGTTGGTTTACTGAGCCTAAGTGGCCAAATTGATCATAGCTTAGCATTGATTCCTTTATCTGATGCTCAAGGCTATATGAAGTTAGGAGACAAGGTAACGGGTGTTTCTTTGAAGGTCTCTGATGTTTTGGATGCTCAAAACATCGTGCGTCAAGTCGGTAGTCAGGTTTCAGAATACGTGTACCTGCGCAGTTGGAAACAGAAGTTTGGATATCTACATCGCGATATTCAGTTGGTCAGAACCATTATGTACTTAGTTATGGTATTGGTGATCAGTGTTGCCTGTTTCAATATTGTCTCGACGTTGATGATGGCCGTGAAAGATAGGGCATCTGAGATTGCGATACTAAGAACGATGGGAGCATCAAATGGCCTTATAAAGCGTATCTTTGTATGGCAAGGCGTATTTTCTGGTGTGATGGGCAGTCTTATCGGTAGCGCACTTGGTGTGATGGCCGCACTGAATTTGACTCCAATGATAAAAGCCCTAGAGAACTTAATTGATCATCAGTTTCTTTCCGGTGATATTTATTTTGTCGATTTCCTTCCGTCAGAATTGGTATGGAGTGATGTCTTACTCGTCTCGGGAACCGCAATTGTTTTAAGTTTAATTGCTACTTGGTACCCAGCGACAAGAGCGGCTCAAATGAATCCAGCCGCTGTGCTGAGTGCTAAGTAAAGCTGACCACTAAAACGAAAAAGAGCCGTTAAGGCTCTTTTTTAATATTAGCTCCCGCGAAATCAAACTGAGTCGACATTCTATTTCATTCTAGGGTATGTCTACCGCAATGTTTGACGAGTTAAGACTAGCATCAAGCTATCGGGTCGTTATCTTATCTCAATTCACGAGCTGCTAGTTCTTACGCTGCCAAATCCTAAGTTTTCTTTGTTCCCAACTGCGCACTACTGAGTAGCGCCAGAGACCTCGAATACCAAAGTAACCGATGATGGAAGAAACGACCGCACAGATGGCACAACCAAGCAAGAATGGAGGTCCAATGGTTTGCATTTGCGCGATGATAAAGTCCCAAGACAGTTCGAAGTGAAAAGGCTGCGGTGGGACTTGCATTGCGACAGCACCTACTTTATAGGCAAAGTAGAACATAACCGGCATGGTGACAGGGTTACTGATCCATACCAGAGCAACAGATAAGGGAAGATTTACACCACAAAATATAGCGACGCCTGCAGACATGATCATCTGGCTAGGTAGTGGAACGAATGCCATGAATAGTCCGACGGCGAAAGCGCCTGCTGCCGAGCGTCGGTTAAGCACCCAAAGGTTTGGGTTATATAGCACGTTGCCGAATATCCTTAAGGCCTTTTGACGTCGAATTAGGTCAGGGTCAGGCATGAAGCGTCGGATAAATTGTCTTGGCATAGGGGAAAATGACTCGCTATCTAAATCGGTGGTCAATAACCGTTAACTTACTATTACTGCTTAGTTTCCCGTATTGGGTCGGCATTCCTCACTACTTGTGGGCTTTGCTCTTATGGGCAGTAACTTGCTGCTTCATCAAGTATAGAAGAACGTTTTTCTTCAGGATTTTAGTTCCCTTCATTATCGTTTTGATTGTTCTCATTGGCCATGCGAATCGCTACCAATCAATGAGTAAGCACCTCTATTCAGCAGGCAGTGATATTACCATAAAAGGAGAAGTTGACAGCTTTTTTAAGCAAATAAGTCACGGATATGAAGTGACTTTTGTGGTACATCAAATTGGAGACGTGAAACTGTCAATTTTTGAACAACCCTCTGTTCGTTTAAGTTCTCCCTTCCCATTAAACCTTGGTGAACGTTGGCAGTTCAGGGTTAATATGCGACCCGTGTATGGATTGGGCAATGAGTATGGATTTGATCTCGAGCGGTACTACGGTGGTCGGGGTGTTTTTGCCAAAGCTAAGCTGATACCAATGACAGCAATCCGTATTAGTCAATCGGATAGCTTTCGCTTATTTCTCTCGCAAGGCTTGGAAGAGTTTCATGGCCGACTTGCAAATGTTGCGTTGATTAAAGCTCTCAGTTTAGCAGAAAGAGGGGATATCGATTCGAATGTATGGAATGCATGGAGAGACGCCGGGATCCTACATCTCATCGCGATTTCTGGTCTACATATTGGAATGATGTTTGTTATTGGGGTCAAAGTAGGGCGTATATTCAGGAGGCTTATCGGAGTACAAAGCTTACCACTGCTATTCGGGGTTTTGTGTGCGTTTGCTTACGCATCTCTTGCTGGTTTTGCTATTCCTACTTTGAGAGCACTTGTCATGTGTGCACTGGCTGTGTTTCTAGTCTTAAGCCGAAGGCATCTTGACACATTTACAAAGCTCACTCTCACCGCAGTATTGATACTGATTGTTAACCCGCTTGCTAGCCTACAGATGAGCTTTTGGCTGTCGTTTACTGCGGTGAGCTTCATTTATCTGGCTTGGCATATTACTCAACATTTGGTGCTGATGATGTCTAGCCAGAAACCGGTATTGTTGAGCTCTAACCTTCGAAGGGCATTGATTTCGGCGTTGATGTTTCACTTGGTGTCTACATTGTTGTTTTCTTTGATATCGATGTATTTCTTCACAGGCTTTAGTCTTTCATCCATCATTGTCAATGCTTTCGCTGTTCCATTATTTCTTTTCGTTACCATTCCACTGTTGTTCCTCTCAATAGCCCTGATGCTCGTATTCCCTGCGCTTGCTGAGTTCCCTTTAACAGTGACAGATCGTAGTCTATCGCTGATTAACTACATTATTGGGTTAATCGACGGTAGTTGGATTGAGGCTTCACAAGGAGCATTAGTTCTGTTGTTGATAGTGCTGCTCACTGTTAGCGCCAGTAAGCTGTTTGCTTATCGGTATTTAGTATTTCCGTTATTGAGTGTGGGTTTACTCGCACTTGGCTTCGACTATAGAGTTTACCAATGGCGGTTTGATGTATTCGATGTAGGACATGGAACAGCACTGTTGTTAGAGAAAAATCATAAACTCGTTTTGTTTGATACAGGTGCAGCCTGGGGCGGTGGCAGTATGACTCAAGGGGTGTTATTGCCAAATATTAAACAACGGAATTTGATGAACTTAGATGGTGTAGTGATTAGTCACTTCGATAATGACCATGCCGGAGGGTTAGTAGACCTAAACCAAGACCAGGAATATAAGTGGTTCTTGAGTAGCAGAACGAGGCATTCAGAAGAAAATGATGTTCAGGTTCGGCATCTCCGTTGCGTTCAGGGAGAGCAATATCATTGGCAAGGCTTAATATTTGATTTCTTATGGCCACAACAAACTGTCGAGCGTCCTTTTAATCCCCAATCTTGTGTGGTTAGAGTTACCGATCCTCGGTACGGCTCGAGTGTTTTAATTCCCGGTGATATTGATGCCGTTAGTGAGTACTTATTGGCGCGAAGCGGTGAGAGTATCTCAAGTGATATACTTATCGTTCCTCACCATGGCAGCCGAACGTCATCAACCAGTGCCTTCATTAAAGCAGTAAATCCTAAAGTTGCTATTTTTACTGCGGCTAAACAAGGACGTTGGAGCCTACCCCACCCAGAGGTGTTGCAGCGTTACGTTAAATACGGAGTTGAGGTTTATATTACTGGTGATGATGGACAAGTAACGGCTTATTTTAACAATAGTGATTGGCGAATAGTTAAACAGCGAAACGCCGAATACACACCTTGGTATAGGCAGATGCTGAGGAAGGGAGTAGAATGAAAGTAATTACCTAATAAAAATAAGCACTTTATGTCTGATCAACACGATGAAACGACACGACAAACTTTCGGTCGTTTATGGAAATTTATTCGCCTTTATAAAAAGGGATTAGCGGTTGCTGTCGTAGCGTTGATTGTTAACGCTATTGCCGATACCTATATGATTTCACTACTGAAGCCGTTGCTCGATGAAGGCTTTGGTGACATTGAGTCTAATTTCTTAAGAATTCTTCCTCTCATCATCTTCGGCATGATGTTTGTTCGAGGAGTGAGTGGTTTCGTATCGACATACTGTTTGAGTTGGGTATCGAGCAATGTCGTAATGTTGATCCGTCAAAACGTGTTCAATCATTTCATGCATATGCCAGTCTCCTTCTTTGATAAAGAATCGAAGGGTGAGTTGTTATCACGTATTACTTATGATTCAGAGCAAGTCGCATCGGCAACCAGTAAAGCGTTAGTCAGTATAGTGCGCGAAGGTGCCAGTATCATAGGTTTACTTGCTTTGATGTTTTGGAATAGCTGGCAGCTTTCACTGGTACTACTTTTAGTCGCGCCAGTAGTGGCGTGGGCGATTGGTATTGTCTCTAAGCGCTTCCGCAAGATTTCAAAAAATATGCAGACCGCAATGGGTAAAGTATCTGCATCCTCTGAGCAAATGCTGCGCGGTCATAAAGTTGTACTAACTTACGGTGGTCAGGAGATTGAAAAGCAACGTTTTGACCGTGTGAGTAACCAAATGCGTCAGCAGTCGATGAAGTTGATTTCAGCACAGGCGATTGCCAACCCTGTTATCCAAATGATCGCTTCTGTTGCACTTGTGAGTGTTCTGTTTTTGGCAAGCGTTGACTCTATCCGCAGTGAACTGACTCCAGGTACCTTCACCGTTATCTTTTCTGCGATGTTTGGCTTGATGCGCCCGCTAAAAGCACTAACTAACGTAACCTCTCAATTCCAACGCGGTATGGCTGCAAGCCAGACACTGTTTGCGTTAATGGACATGGACACCGAGGTCGACAAGGGCAAATTCGAAGCAAAAGAAGTTAAAGGTGAAGTTGCGGTCAAAGATATTACTTTCACCTATCAAGGCAGCGAGAAACCGGCCTTGGAGAACGTCTCTTTCGATATCCCCACAGGCAAAACGGTTGCTCTGGTAGGTCGTTCTGGTTCAGGCAAGAGTACTATTGCTAATCTATTTACACGTTTTTATGATGTAGACTCGGGTTCGATAGAGCTTGATGGGACCGATATTCGTGATTTTAAATTGACGAACCTACGCACTCATTTCGCCCTGGTTTCGCAAAACGTGCACCTATTTAACGATACAATTGCGAACAACATTGCCTACGCGGCAGAAGATAAATATTCTCGTGAAGACATCGAAAGAGCCGCTGAGCTTGCTTATTGTATGGACTTCGTTAATGGGCTAGATGACGGTCTAGACACGATTATTGGTGAAGATGGTGCAAGCCTGTCAGGAGGTCAACGTCAGCGAGTCGCTATTGCGCGTGCTTTACTGCGCAATGCACCAGTGCTGATTCTGGATGAGGCAACGTCAGCTTTGGATAATGAATCAGAAAAAGCGATTCAGTCTGCACTTGATGAGCTACAGAAGGATAAGACGGTTCTAGTTATCGCACACAGACTTTCAACCATTGAAAACGCAGATCAAATTTTGGTTGTGGATGATGGTCAAATAATCGAACGTGGTAACCACAACGAGCTATTAGCTCAAGATGGCGTTTATGCTCAACTGCACAGCAACCAGTTTGGTGAGCAATGATCGAAAAAATCTGGTTCGACAAACACCCAGCTGGAATCCTACTATGGCCACTTTTGTGGCCATTAAGTCGTTTGTTTAAACGTATCAGTGAAAAACGAAAATCTGATTTTCAAAATGGTATAAGACCAAGCTATAAAGCAGATGTTCCCGTCATTGTCGTGGGGAATATTACTGCGGGTGGCAATGGCAAAACGCCGATGGTCGTTTGGCTGGTAGAGCAGTTATCTAAGCAAGGTTATAAACCTGGTGTGGTATCTCGAGGATATGGCGGTAAAGCGCCGAATTACCCATTGTTAGTGACAACCTCGACCCCAGCTGAGCACTGTGGAGATGAGCCTCGCCTGATTCATGTTCGTACCGGCGCCCCAGTAGCGGTTGACCCCGTGCGAAGCAACGCCGTGAAATTATTGATGGAGCAAGGGGTCGATATCGTCATTACCGATGACGGTCTTCAACATTACGCACTTCAGAGAGATGTTGAATTTGTCGTTGTTGATGGAGCGAGACGCTTTGGTAATCAGGCTTATATGCCATTAGGCCCACTACGCGAAGGATTAGAGCGTTTAAATAGTGTCGACTTTATTGTCACTAATGGTGGTGAACCGAAAAGTAACGAGCTTGGCTTTGCGTTGCATCCGGATATGGCTGTGAACCTTAAAACCGGTGAGCGGAAAGAGGTATCAAGTTTAGGTAATCTGGTCGCTTTTGCTGGTATTGGCCACCCTCCAAGATTTTTTAGTACGCTAGATGAGCTCAAAGCTGACGTGATTGCGACGCATGCTTTCCCTGATCATCAGGCGTACTCTCTACAAGACATAGAGAAAATAGAACAACCCAACAGCCAGTTAATTATGACAGAGAAAGACGCAGTAAAATGCGATAGCTTTGCCAAAGGCAACTGGTGGTATGTACCTGTTTCTGCAAACTTTAGTCATGCAGATGAACAGCGTATTCTAGAAAAATTAAACAAGGTAATGGAACATTATGGATCATCGACTTCTTGAGATCGTAGCTTGCCCAGTATGTAAAGGTAAGCTGATGCTAGATAAGGACAACCAAGAGCTTATTTGTAAGCTGGATCGTTTAGCATACCCAATCAAAGATGGTATTCCGGTACTACTTGAGCCAGAAGCACGTTCGCTATCAATGGAAGAGGGACGCTAATGTCTTTTACTGTTGTTATCCCTGCTCGCTATCAATCGACGCGTTTACCAGGGAAGCCACTTGCTGATATTGGTGGCAAACCAATGGTTCAATGGGTTTATGAACAAGCACTTCAAGCCGGTGCTGATACCGTGATTGTTGCAACCGATGATGAACGTGTTCAGCAAGCCGTACTGGCCTTCGGGGGCCAAGTTTGTATGACATCTCCAGATCATGAATCAGGTACTGAGCGTCTTGCTGAAGTCGTAACGAAAATGGGCATTGCTGATGACCATATTATCGTTAATGTTCAAGGCGACGAGCCGTTAATCCCACCAACTATTATTCGTCAAGTTGCGGACAACCTAGCTGCGAGCGTCGCGCCAATGGCGACTCTAGGTGTTGAAATCTCTGATGAAGAAGAAGTCTTCAACCCTAACGCGGTTAAAGTTGTAACTGATAAAGAAGGCTACGCACTTTACTTCAGTCGAGCGACGATCCCATGGGATCGAGACAACTTCGCCAAACAAGACAAAGTGATTGAACAGCCTCTGCTTCGTCATATTGGTATCTACGCATATCGCGCCGGTTTCATCAATACCTACATTAACTGGCAGCCAAGTCCGATTGAACGTATTGAGTCTCTAGAGCAATTGCGTGTTCTTTGGCATGGTGAAAAGATTCATGTTGAGAAAGCACTAGAAGCTCCTGCTGCGGGTGTTGATACTCCAGAAGATCTCGAACAAGTTCGAGCGCTCGTGGCTACAAAGTAAGTAAGATCGAATCAGAGAGGGAGTAATGTTAGGTAATATCAACTTAAACTTGCTTCGCTCTTTGCATGTTTTACTTGAAGAGTGCCATGTGAGCCGCGCAGCTGAGCGGCTCAATATCACCCAATCAGCCGTAAGTAGACAGCTAGCTCAATTACGTGAGTTGACGGGCGATCCTCTTCTCGTTCGTGACCGGAACAACCTTGTTCCCACATCTAGAGCTCTAGTTCTGCAAAATAAACTCGGCATCCTTGCAATCGAGTTTGACGACCTTTTCTCTGACAAACCTTTTGAACCACTGGAATGGCATGGAGAGTTGACTCTTTCCTCAAGTGATTATGTCGCTCAATATATTGTCCCAGACATTGCTCAGCACCTCTCTCAAACTGCGCCAAACCTTAATCTTGCATACCAGCTTTGGCATCCTGATTTCTTAGATAAGTTAGCTGATACACCTATCCAGTTAGCATCCTCTATGTTGCCGGATAAACCGAAAGAGCTGTCGAGTAAGAAGCTCGGTGAAGATTATGCAGTTTGCTTGATGAGAAAAGATCATCCGTTAACTCACAAGCCAGATTTATCAATTGATGACTTGGTAAGATTCAATCATGTCAAAGTGACAGGGGGAGGGGACAAAGATTCGTTCGTCGATATTGCTTTGCGTGAAAGAGGGCGTTCGCGTCGAGTCTCTCTTAAGGTTCCCTTCTTTTCTTCAGCGATCAATAGGTTGTTGAATAGTGACTTATTGATGATAGTGCCTGAGCATATCGCTCATAACCTCTCCAAGCATCATGCTTTAACATATAAGGCCCTTCCTTTTGACACGCCCGCTCATATGTATTGGTTGATGTGGCACCCTAAATACGATCTCGACCCAGCTCACGCCTGGGTGAGAGAAGAAGTCTACGCAATCATGCGGGTGTCAAAACACAGCATCGGTATGATCTCAGATCATTATAATGATGAGTAACTTTGATTTCATTTTATAACACCATTCTTGATACTCTATAACCAAAGAGGAGTTTGATTATGACATTCACTATTTGGTTATCTTTATTCACCGTTTGTATTCTTGGTGCGATGTCTCCGGGGCCGAGCTTAGCGATTGTTGCAAAACATTCTCTAGCTGGTGGGCGAATCAATGGACTAGCAACGTCTTGGGCTCATGCATTAGGTATCGGCATTTATGCTTTTGTAACCATCATTGGTCTTGCTGTAGTGCTACAACAGAGTCCAATGTTGTTTAAAGGTATTAGCTTAGCAGGTGCGGGTTATCTGGCGTATCTAGGTTTTAACGCGATACGTTCTAAAGGGGGGGTTGCTGCGAAACTCGAATCTGGTGAAAAGGTGAGTGTCGGACAATCTGCGAAAGAAGGTTTCTTGATATCGATCTTAAGCCCAAAGATTGCGTTGTTCTTCATCGCACTGTTTAGCCAGTTTGTTGCTATCGCTAACGATTTTAGCAACCAAGCAATCATAGTAGCGACGCCACTGATTGTTGATGGTTTATGGTATACCTTTATTACTCTTGTTTTATCCAACTCAAAGGTCGTGGATAAAATAAAGTCTAAAGCGGTATTGATAGATCGCTTGTCGGGTATTGTTTTAATCCTGCTTGCTGCGAGAGTTGTGTTCACTCTGTAGTTTCGCCTTGGGTGTACATAGCAAAAGCCACGGTAGGTACCGTGGCTTTGTTGTCTTTTACGTCAGAACTTAAGGGTATCAATTAGTTGTAAGCACGTACTAACTGACCTTCCCCCTCAAACTGGTATTCGCCTGCTGCAAAAGGAACAAATACCGATTCGCCAGACTTCAGTACAACGGATTCTTGACCTGTTTTCACCGTAACATTACCTGTCAGGCAGAAAAGGATTTCACCACTTTCCGTGTTAAGAGAAGCAGCCTGATCTGTTGAAGTCAGGATATCAATCTTAAAGTCTTCAACAGGTACAGGGAAGCAAGTACGGTATCCTTCAACGACTGGAGCCGTTTTTAGCGTGTCGAATGGAATAGGCTCAAACTTAGTATTATCGATAAGCTCTGGCACATCGATGAACTTAGGCGTTAGGCCTGCGCGAAGTACGTTATCAGAGTTCGCCATGATTTCCATGCCTGTACCACGTAGGTATGCGTGTGGTGTTTCAGCAAAAAGGAACATAGCTTCGCCAGGTTGCAGCTCAATCAGGTTAAGCATTAGAGGTGCGAACAGGCCAATATCGGTTGGGTATTCGGCGTGGAACTCAACGACCATAGCGAACGCTTGCTTAGCGAGCTCTGTTTGACCTTTGCTATCGATGTTCTCTAGTAGTTCTGCTAGTGCGGTATCGCGTGCTTCACCCTCTAGCGACATAACGGCTTCAAAGAATGCTTTAAGTTGGCTCGATTCTGGGTTTGCTTTAAGTGCAGCAAGCTCAGTTTCTAGGCTTGGAACGCTCGCTTGCTCAAATAGACTGATGATCTCTTCAAATACACGGAAGCCGTTCATCGCCAAGTAAGGAGTCAGGGCATAAACAAGCTCAGGTTTATGGTTTGGATCTTTGTAGTTGCGGTTGCCAGCAGTTACAGGGATCCCTGCTTGATTTTCGTTCTCGAATCCTGCAGCTGCGCGACTTTTTTCCGGGTGAACTTGAATAGAAAGCGGTTTAGCTGCGGCCAATACTTTAAGAAGGTATGGCAGTTCGCCGTATTGTTCTGTTGTACGCTGGCCGAGAAACGCTTCAGGTTGCGCCTTGATGAGCTCGCTTAGCAGTGCTTTGTCGTTGTCACGCTTAGAGCAACCATTTGGGTGAGCACCCATCCAGATTTCTGCTTGGTGAGCGTTTTCTGTGTTCTCGATTTCGAACAGCGAAGCAATAGAGGTCTTACTACCCCAGATGTAATCTTGGATTACGTTATCTAGTTTAAATAGGTGTGTCATTTCCATATCCAGAGGTTTTTTATGATGGTTATGTGGCCATTCTACGATGGATAAATGACAGTTTCCATGCTTAATATCAATTTAATACCTAGAGTACAAATTATAATACATATTATCGGTATGTACATATTTGTATTTAAAGTAATAAAAAAGGAGGAGCGATAAGCTCCTCCTAATAATACAATTCGATTTTTGGTCGTGGTTAAACGTGTAAACCACTATTAATCCGAAAAGAACGGGTTAGTTCTTCACTATGGCAATCGACTTGTACCTCATTACTTCTGACGAAGCCAAAGAACATCGTAGGCATCCAGTGAGATGTCTCCCTGCATATTAACATCCTGACCATCAAGAGTATTGATGATGCTGTCTGCCCCTAAAATGTCACAGATTGATGCAGGAACAGATTGTTCGTATTCGCTAAAGTTACAGATTGCTAGCAGCTTCTCACCATTTTCATGAATGCGAGCATAAGCGAAAAGGTGTGGTTGGTAAGTTTCCAGAATTTCGGTGCGAGCTTCACCAAATACCGGTGATGATTTACGCAGTTCAATCATCTGCTTGAGATCATTTGAGACCTTGAAAGCGGCATGGCTAGGGTCGTCAATTGTCGCAATATCCGCTTCGGTAATCTGAGGTCGGTTTACCCAACGAGAATCATCACGCTTGAACGGATCATCAAGGTAGCTGTGGTCATTAAACATCGCAAGTTCATCACCTTGATAGATCAGAGGTATGCCGCCGATACTTAAGTTAATACTGTTTAGTAGGCGAATTCGCTTTTGAGCCAGTTTAGTCGCGTTTGCATCTTGGTTGGCAACTGCGGTTTCCAGACCCGTCAACGCAGCCAATGAACCACAAACACGGCAATCTCCTGTAGTCGGGTTCTCCTGGAACGGGACACCCTCGGCAAATGAGCCTTCGAAACGGCCCGTATAGAATTGATTTAGGAAGCGACGGTGATTGAAGCCATCAATGCCAAGTTGGTCAGCAACGGCATCATCAAACGTCCAGCCGATATCGTCATGACAGCGAATGTAGTTAACCCAGCTGCAGTCAGGAGAAATCTGGAAACTCTTTTTGAGAGAAGCCGTAAGCAGCTTAGTTTCACGAGTGGCGAGGCTTTCCCACATGAGAGCCATCATAAGAGGATTGTAAGAAAGCTGACATTCATCTTTACCAATGTATTTTGCTACTTCATCAGGATGAACAATCGCTTCAGATTTGAATTGAACCGCTGGAGCGACGATTTGTAGACAAGAGTTGAAGCACTGAATCAAGGTATGTGCTTTCGGTAGGCTCTCACACTGAGTCCATTTCTCTTTCCAAATAAAGGCAAGTGCATCCAATCGTAGGCCTTCGCAGCCAATGTTTGCTAAGAATAACATCTCATCAGTAATCGCATTGAAAACGGCTGGGTTGGAATAGTTCAGATCCCACTGGAAACTATTGAAGGTCGTCCAAACCCACTTCTGTTGCGCTTCTAGGAAGGTGAAACTACCTCGACGTACTGTCGGGAAGATTTCGCGACATGTTTGGTTGTAATCATCAACGTCTTGCTTGTTTTCAAAGAAATAGTAGAAATCTTGTAGCTCAGGATCGCCGGCTTTCGCACCTTCAGCCCAACGGTGTTCGTCTGACGTATGGTTGAAAACGAAATCCAGTACCAGGCTAATATCAGCATCGCGTAATGCAGTCGCCAACGTAACAAGGTCTTTTTCTGAACCTAACTTTGGATCGACCTTACGGTAGTCAGACACTGCGTAGCCACCGTCACTGTCACCTTCAGGCGCTTGATAAAGGGGCATTAGGTGCAGATAGGTGATACCAAGCTCTTTGAGGTAAGGGATTTTTTCTTTAAGTTTCTTCAGGTCACCGGCAAACAGATCAACATAAACGGCCATGCCCAGCATATCTTCACTGCGATACCAAGTCGGATTCTTCAAACGCAGCTCATCGCGCTTCTTCATTGCCGGTTTACGAGAAGCAAAGGCATTAGCTAGTGTGATAACGAGTTGTTGAAGATGATAGAAGAAGTCGTACTGATGACCGTATAGCTCATGGAGTTTTTGTGCTAGAGGAGGGAAGTATTGTTCTAAACGCTTTTGAAATACAACGTTGTCTTTTTTGGTTAATTTAGGAAGCTCGATTGATTCAAGCACCTGCTTGAGGGCTTTCTGTCCCTGCTGATGAGTTAACATGGTTTCTCCTAGCCATATTCGTAAATAGTCATATATGGCGACTATTATTTAGCTAGTAAAAAATAATTTCTGTGATCTTCTTCCTAAATCGATTTAGCAAGTGGGTTGGAATCGTATTTATGAGAGGTTATGCGTTGAAGGTGCTGTTGGATACCACTTTTTCAAGATGACAGGCTTTTCTTCAACGAAACAGGGACAACAATACCCATCGGAGCCTCGTTATTCGCGGCCTTGCCAAGTAAAGTAGCGATATGTTCAGCGATCTTCTTGTAATCTTGGACAACGGTGGTTAAACCATCTGAAATACTTGGTATGCCATCGTAACCGACAACGGATATTTGTTCAGGTATGTTAATCCCACGTCGAACTAAGGCGGTTTTTACCCCAAGAGCAATCTCGTCATTTTCGCAGACTAAACCATCTATGCTTTCCAGTTGATTTGGGTCTAAGTCCATGATGGATTGATAGGCAGCTAATTCACCGATTGGGTCTTTACCCGTGCGAATCGTATGAATCGCAATGCCTTCTGTTGCCATGACTGAGGTATAGCCTTGCAATCGAGACTGGTAGTTGACCTCTGGCGCATTAGGGGTTACGAATGCAATATGTCGCTTGCCAGTATCCAGCAGGTGTTGAGTCGCTAGACGACCACCATTAAAGTCATCCGAGGCAATCCAAAATTCGCCTTCTACGACGCCTAAACAAACGAAGGGAATGTTTTTTTCTTTGAGTGTTTTAATTCGAGGGTCGTCGTGTTCTGCACTAAGCAGTACCACACCACCAATTTGGTCGAAGTTATTCTCATCAAGCTCGATAGGTAGCAGGCTTTTGCCTTGCTCTCGCATAGCGATGGAAATGGCAGGCCAAATCAACCCAAGGTAGCGTGAGGCTTGGTAAAAAGGCCCCATAGAAATGGCAATGCTGTCTCTATGCTTGCTTACCAGCTCTCTCGCGTAACCACCAGTAGCAAACCCAAGCTCTTCGCATATTGCTAGGATCTTGTTTTTGGTCTTTTCACTGACTCCCGGCTTATTGTTGAGTGCGCGACTCACCGAAGCGATAGAGACATTTGCTTGTTTGGCTACTTCGTGAATATTAATTTTACTGACATCGAGAGTCTGGGTATCTGACATGTGTAATAGCTTATTGTTATTAGATAATTTTGCGTAGAGGGTAAATATTTACGCCTTGAATAGAAACCATAAAAAATAAAAAGCTCTGGCGCAACCAGAGCTTTTTGATTTCTTAAGACATCAGTCAAAAATGACCGGTTGTTTGGTCTCTGAAGATTCGTAGATGGCTTCCAGAACCTTGGTGACTGTCAATGCTTGCTCAGGTGTCACTTCAGCGTCTGTGCCGTTTTCAAGCGCAGAGATCCATTGCTTCATTTCTGCAGCTAGGCAGTCATCCTCATAGAAAGATGGTTCTTCGACATACAGTGCATCGTTGCGCACACCATTGATACGCAGGCCATTGCGGTTGTCGGCGCCTGCTTTGTCACCACAAAGGGTCACTTGCGCTTCGCCGACATCAAGTGTATTCAACGCCCAGCTCGACTCTAGGAAGATCGTTGCGCCATTTTTCATGCGAATGAAGCCGAAAGAAGAGTCGTCAATCGTGTACTTGTCAGCATCCCAATCACCAAACATATTACCGGTTTCCGTTTGGTTTTTGAACTTGTCGTAAGCGACGCCATTAACGCTGTGCACATCGTAGTTGCCCACGAGGTGTAAGGCGAGATCAAGAGCATGTGTGCCGATATCGATCAGTGCGCCACCACCTTGTACTTCTTTATCTAAGAAGCTACCCCAAGTTGGGACGATACGACGACGAACAGCGTGAGCTTTGGCAAAGTAGATTTCACCTAGACGGCCAGCATCAATCTCTTTCTTCAGGTATAAGTTTTCGTTTGTGAAGCGGTTTTGGTAGCTGATAGACAGCGTTTTACCTGTTTCACGACTTACTTCGACCATGCGCTGTGCATCTTCAACCGTTGTTGCCATTGGTTTTTCACACATCACGTGCTTGCCATGTTTCATTGCTGCAATACTGTACTCTGCATGCGTGTTGTTTGGAGTACAGATATGAACAACGTCGATGTCCTGATTTTTGAAGATATCATCTAGGTTGTCGTAAACCACAGCACCTTCAGCACCGAAATCATCACAGAGCTTTTGTGCGGTTTCTTTGAACACATCAAAGAAGCCAACGAGGTTTACTTGTTCCATTTTCGATAGAGCTAAAGCGTGTTTAGTACGAGCGATGTTGCCACAACCGATAATAGCGATATTGAATTGAGTCATGAGTCTTTCCTTATTGCTATTAATCTGCGATTTTCACGTAAGCTTTGACGAAGCCTTCTGGCTTACCGATGATTGCATCGTATGCGTCGCCCACTTGCTCTAGTGAGAACTTGTGCGTGATTAACGTTTTGGTATCTAGCTTGCCAGCTTCAATCAGTTTAAGTGCGGTCGCTGTACCTTTTACTAGACGCTCAAGGTGACGTTCGTGCGCGTTAACAACAGAGAATGCTTTCCAGTTCCACATGCACATATCAACATTGCGACGTTCACCTTGGTGGAAACCAACAATAGACATCAGACCGTGTACGGCGGTGATCTCAGCTGCTAGGTCAAGACCAGGTTGAGAGCCTGACGTTTCAGCAACTACATCAAATGCTTTACCTTCGTGGCGGCCATTTTCACCAAATTCTGTTACTTTGTATTCTTCTGGAACGTCAGCTGGGTGGTACACTTCGTCTGCGCCTAACTCAAGTGCTTTTTGGCGAGCTTCTTCACGAGGATCAATACCGATCAATTTAACTGGGTTTTTCATCTTCATTAGCTGCAGGAAGCCCAGACCCATGTAACCAAGACCAATGATTGCTACTTTTTGACCGTACTCTACTGGAGTGCGGTTAGCACCGCTCATTAGACAGCCTAGAGGTTCGCCAATTGCTTCTGAATCTTCTAGTGATTCTGGTACAAGTGTCAGTAACTCTTCTTCAGCTTTGCCATATTCAGCGAAACCTTGCATGATAACGCCAGTGACACGATCGCCTTTCTTAAACTTAGTTACACCAACCCCCACTTCTTGAACGATACCAACTGCTTCATGGCCAAGCACACGCTCAGACCCTGCAGGTGTTTCACAGTAGTCGTGAATTTCTGACGCACAGATACCACAAACCGAGATCTTAACCAGGGCTTCTGTTGGGCCAATTTCTGGCATTGGGCGTTCTTCAATATGGAAATCTTTAGGACCGCGTAGTACAGCAACTTTCATCGTAATTTACCTTTTGTGTGTATCGCTCTTGGGTAACAGAGTAGGGGAGAGCGATAGGTCTATGTTCTTGATGAGTTGATTATGCAGATCTTTCGTAAATATTTACGTTAACTGGATCACTAAATTAAAACCTAAAGAGTAAATATTTACCATTAGTAATTTGAACATTGTGAAAGTATCGAAAGACTAGAGTGGCTGTGTAGGTTGTGGCTGTGAAGGCTCGGCTACTCCTGCTGATTAGACGGTAACCGAGTTAGATTGGGTTAAGGGTGCCAAATATCTTTGAGTTGCCAGATGTTGAGTGACTTAAGCGTTACTTTTCCATTCTCAGAGAAAATATTTACTTTGGAGCTATTCTCCTCAGGATAGATACGGCTTGTGATGGTCTGGTAGGCCGTATCTGAGAAGATCTCGACACAAGACCTGTCTAAGTAAATATGTAGATCTACATGGTCGCTACCGTCATGCTCAGTGCTGCGAACGCCTTGAACATGCCCGGATAGATTCCGGTCAAGATAGATGCGCTCGGCCATGGCATCGTAGCCAATCATGGTTTGCTCTTGGTTTTCCCCGCAACGAAGCAAGATACCGAACCGCTCAGCAGTACGCTCTTGTAAACAAAAACTAAGTTCAATTTCGAGTAACTCACCTTGAACATCAAGCGGATGACGGCCTGCTTCTATTTCGCTATTTTGTACTGACAGTAGTTCAGCTTGGCGTAAGCCTGTGAGCTCTTTAATTGGTTTTTGGATGACTCGTTGTTGCTCGTCGAGAGTTAACTCTCTAGGAAGTGAAAGAGCGCCTGCCCAACCACTGTCTTGAGTCTCCATAAGCGTAGCAGGTAGCCCCATCCATGCTTGCATGACTCTTCGGCCATCAGGTGTTTCAAATGTTTGGCAAGCGTAAAAATCATGCCCTACATCGAACTCAGTAAAAACCGAGTGAGAGAATGATTGTCCATCAAACTCACCAACAAAATAACCGCACTGATATTCGCTTAAATTGTGATATCCGTGTTTTGGTAATCCTTGTGGAGAAGCAGCAAGAATATGCTTGCTTCCAAGTTTAAATAAGTCTGGGCACTCCCACATATAGCCTTCCGATTCGTCGGCCTCAACAAGTACGCCTCGATATTCCCATTGCTCAGGGGTTTGTCCTTGGTAATAAAGTACTTGGCCTGTGCCATTGTCTTGAGCGCCCAATATCAAATGCCATTTTCCACCTTCTTTCCAGACCTTTGGATCTCTGAAATCTTGGATGTGCGGTAGGGGAGAATCTGCAATGACGATGCCTTTCTTTTCAAAACTGACGCCGTCTACGCTGGTGGCCAAACACTGTGTTTGCTTGAAGTTTTGCCAATCATTCTCCTGCTTGGTCCAATGATGACCCGTGTAGAACAGGTGAAGCTCACCATTATCGCTAACCGCAGAGCCAGAAAAGCAAGTGCCTTCATCACCTGGTGCTAACGCGACGGGTTGACGCTGCCAATGAACCATATCTTCACTAGTAACATGTCCCCAGTGCATTGGTCCCCAGACTGAAGAATAAGGATGGTATTGGAAGAAGGCGTGATAGAGACCACCGTGAAAGACCAACCCGTTCGGGTCATTAATCCAACCAGATGAAGGAATGATATGAAAGCCGAGTCGATAAGGGCAGTGCTTAATTACATCGTTTTCTTGGGCTTGATTAGCAGAATCAGTGTTATTGGACAGCATGGATTAAGGCTCTATGTGGGGAAATGGCAGCATAATTGCCGCCATTAGAGTAACTAAGTTAGAGGTTTTAGAACGAAGTTCCTTCGACAAAATCCCAATCTACCAAATATTGGTTGCGGTTTAGTGGCTCGCCGAGCAGGTACTGCATCGCGACTTGACCCATCTTAGTATGAGGAAGCTCCATGGTTGAAAGCGAAGGTTTTAGCCAACGAGTGATGTGCTCCATGTTATCGAACGATCCAATACCAAGTTCAGTACCGGGTTTGATGCCTTTGTGTGCCAAATACAAGTACACCTCAAGTGCGATTTCATCCTTACCGCAGATAATGGCATCGGGTGGGTTGTTCATCTCAAGCAGCTCAGTCAACACCTGGTCAGTAACGCTGATAGAACTGGCTCCGCCTTGGTGACTTTCTATTTCTGCATATTTGAGATAATCAGGATTAACGGTAATACCTGACATAGAAAGCGCTGATTTATAGCCTTGTAAGCGCTCACTTGCCGCGATTACTCGACCGTTTAGGTTGAGAAACGCAATCTTTCGGAAGCCTTTATTCAGCATGCGTTGAGTCAACTCTAAGCCTGCTTGGTGTTCATTTGGAACAATGGCTGGGATGTTAGGGTTCTTGCTGAAGCAGTTGACTAACACCATCGGTGTGCCTTCTAATTCTGGCGGGATCTCGACTTCACGATGGTACATGGTCGCGTAGATAATGCCATCGACACGTAGGTTGAGCATTTGTTCGATCGCACTTGCACGGTCGTGTTCGGTGACGTTTGAAGTGATGACCAACTTGCCATGCTTACGCGCATAGTGCTGAGCCTCTTGGATGATCTTTACCGCAGGAGCCATTGAACTGCGGGTTTCCATGATGATACCAAACACCCCCGACTTTTGGTTGCGCATCATTTTCGCAGAGGTATTTGGACGGTAATTCAACGCTTCAATTGAGCGTAATACTTTTTCGCGCGTGCTTTCACGAACCGATGGCTCGTTGTTGACGACTCTAGCCACCGTCTTAAAAGATACGCCCGCGTGTGCAGCTACGTCTTTAATATTACTCATAGGGTACGGACTTTGTTGTTGTGTTTATTGCTTCGTTATTTGATTAAATCTCTGAGTGCAGAGACTTAATCAAATAAGGCTAAGAGAAGCGTGTCCCTTAGCCATAAATGAGGAGCATTAACGTACCGCTTTCCCGTTTTCGTCAAACAGGTGTACGTTCTCAATGTCTGCACCTAGTACGATGTTTGAATCGTCATCGTGAGTGTAGATGCCTTCCATTTCAACCGATACGTTATCACCAGCAAATTCAGTGTATAGGAAGCTGTGACCACCTAGGTTTTCTACAACGTTTGGTAGTACTGAAATTGTGAACGGCTTCTCAGCATCAACGTTTAAGTGCTCAGGACGTACACCAATAGTCACTTGCTCGCCAACGCGTACTGGCTTCGAACGCTCTGGGATGGTAATCAAGCTGTTATCACCAAGCTGAATTGAAACTTTGCCGTCTTGGATTGATTCTACCTGACCTTTGATGAAGTTCATCTTAGGTGAACCGATGAAGCCAGCTACGAATAGGTTATCTGGGTATTGATATAGCTCTAGTGGCGTACCGATTTGCTCTACTTGACCAGCGCTCAGTACCACGATCTTATCTGCCAGTGTCATTGCTTCTACCTGATCGTGTGTTACGTAGATCATTGTTGAATCAAGTTCTTTGTGCAGGCGTGCAATTTCCATACGCATGTTTACACGCAATTCAGCATCTAGGTTTGATAGCGGCTCATCGAACAGGAATACTTCTGGGTTACGAACGATGGCACGGCCGATAGCAACACGCTGACGTTGACCACCAGACATGTTTGCTGGCTTACGGTCTAGAAGTGGCTCTAGTTGTAGAGATTTCGCCGCTAGTTCAATCTTCTTATCCATCTCTTCTTTTGGCGTACCCGCCAGCTTCATTGAGAAACCGATGTTTTCACGTACCGTCATGTGCGGGTATAGAGCGTATGATTGGAATACCATCGCAATACCACGATCAGAAGGCTGAAGGTCGTTAACCACTTGGTCATTGATAGAGATAGTACCGTCTGTGATGCTCTCTAGACCTGCAACCATACGAAGTAGGGTAGATTTACCACAACCAGATGGACCAACAAATACGACGAACTCACCGTCTTTGATATCGATGTCTACACCGTGAATGGTTTGAGTGTCGCCAAAACGCTTGATTACATTGCTTAGTTTTACACTGCCCATGATGATTACCCTTTTACTGATTCTTTGATTGTGTTGATGACGGCATTGCCTTGTAGGACTTCTAGGTTGAACTCACCAAATGAGTGAGTGAAAGCGCAATCAGTTGTAGATACTGTGCCGTCGTTATAAATAATTTCGCAACTAGTACGGTCACGTACGATTGAGAGTGACAATGTTTCGTTGTCTGCTAACTCTAGGTTGTATTCGCACGCGAAGTTTTGTTGATATCGTTCGTCACCATCAACCATACGTTGACGTGACATAGTGACTTGATAGCCTTTGTCAGCTTTCTTAATTCGGTATTGAAGCGCTTCGCTGCCAAGTGGTGACAGCAGAATTTCCGTTTGATTGTCCAGTGTTAGCTCGAGGTCGATCATTGAAGCCAGTTCAGGATCAGACAAAGTCACTGTCTCGTTTGATTTGACAACGCGACCCCATAGCTCCGCACAGTTATCTGTAGCCACCATGCCGTCTGATGCAAATGTTTGAGCCATACGTAGACCTTGGCTTGTTGTTACAAGAGCAAGTTCACGAGGGAAACTCATTGCACTGCGGTGTGAGGTTGCCGGTACATCATTCGAGTACAGCCAATTGCTCATCCATGCGATGGCTACATTGCGATTATTTGGCGTGTTGGACCAAGATTGAGTGGCGTAGAAATCCTTACCGTAATCCATCCAAAGTACATCTGGATGATCGTCTACGCGAGTGAACGTCTTACCATCAAAATCACCAATCACATACTGAGTACCAGAGCCTTCAGTGTACGATTGGAAAATGGTACCCATGACCATCACCCAGCGTGTTACGCCCTTATCATCAACGATAGAGAAAAGGTCTGGACACTCAAATGGACCACCGTCCGTGTAGGCCTCGCCTTTACCCCAACCAGAAACGCGAGTCCACTCGGTTAGGTTCTCTGAGTTGTAGATGCCAACCTCTTCACCTTCTGTTAGAACCATAACCCAGCGTTGTGATTCTTCATGCCAGAATACCTTCGGGTCACGGAAGTTCTTTAGCCCTGTATTTGGGATGATAGGGTTGATAGCAACATGCTGATCGAACGTGATGCCATCTGTGCTTGAAGCAACAGAGTTCATCTGTAGGCCGTCAGCTTGATTCGGTGAAAGACCCATAGTGTTGGTGTAGAACGCAACAAGGTTTAGGTCGCCATCTTTAAAGAAACCAGAAGTATTGTTGTGGTCAATCACAGCAGAACCTGAAAAACAAACACCCAACTCATTAGGTTTTAGTGCAATAGGTAGGTGCTTCCAGTTAGTAAGATCACGGCTCACTGCGTGACCCCAGTGCATGTCGTTCCATTTATTACCGTAAGGGTAGTACTGGTAGAACAGGTGCCATTCACCGTCAACGAATACTAGACCGTTAGGATCATTCAACCAGCCAAAAGGAGCGGTAAAGTGAAGCTCTGGGCGGTATGGGTCTTGAGAAAGTAACATCTTAAATACCTTTTATGCTGCGCTGAGTGATACTCAGCGCAACGAATAGAGAGTTAGCCCTTCACGCCTGCGCCAGCCATAGACTGCACGAACTGACGTTGGAAGATTAGGAATACAACCAGTACAGGTAGAGTGATTAGCGATGCATAAGCCATGATCTCACCCCATTCTGTGTTGTTACCGAAGAACTGTTGAATACCTAGCATGACTGGGCGTACACCTTCCGATTGTGTGAATAACACTGGGAAGAGGTATTGGTTCCAGCCGCCTAAGAACTGCAGGATTGCTACGGTTGCAAACACTGGCTTAGACATTGGGATGATGATTCTCCAGTAAATCTGGAACGGAGTTGCACCATCGATGGCTGCTGCTTCATCGAAGTCCTTTGGAATGTCTTTGAAGAAAGAGACAAACAGGAAGATGAAGAATGGGTTCGCGACCAAAGGTAAAATCTGTACGTGGTATGAGTTCAACCAAGTTGTTTCTAGAACCAGACCGCCGTCCCAGCCAATCCATGGTAGGTGAGAAACCAGCATTAATAGCGGAATCGCGATACCATCTAGTGGAATGATCATGAGTGCAATGATGAACGTCATGACAAATCCGCGGCCTTTCCAATCAAGGCGAACAAGTGAGTACGCCACCATAGAGTTCACCAGTAGGCTCAATACCATGGTTGTGCCAGTGATGAAGAATGAGTTAAAGAAGTACAGACCAATTCGAGTGGATTCGAAAACGCTGGTGTAGTTTGCCAGTGAAATGTCACCTGTTGGCAGTACCGCAGCGAAGCTGTACAAGTCTTCAAAGATCTGCGCTTGAGGCTTTAGAGAGCTTGAAAACATGAATAATAGTGGGAATACAAAGATGTAACCCAGTAGTAGCATGACCGCGTAGGTTGCTACTTTTTTAGGAACCGCATATGGATCCACGGTATTGATAGTGCCTGCAGAGCTCATAATTAAGCCTCCTTCTTAGCGAAGTACAGTTTCTGTGCCAACGCGATGCTAAGAATGATTACAAAGTAGATAACCGTAATCGTTGAACCGTAAGCGGTGTCTTGCTCGTTAAAGCCTTTATTGATAGCGTGAAGCATGACTGTTGAAGTCGAATCCAGTGGACCACCACCCGTCATTACGTCAACCTGAACAAATAGACCGAATGCGGCGATTGTGGTCGAGATAATGATGAATGTGATTGTGTTCTTCAGTCCTGGAATCGTGATATAGCGGAATTTCTGCCATTCGTTTGCACCATCAATTGAGGCTGCTTCGTATCGATCTTGTGGAATACCTTGTAAACCCGCTAGGAAGATGAGCATTTGAACACCTGCACCCTGCCAAGCCGACATGATAACAATCGCCTTCATCGACCACTCTTCGTCACCTAACCAGTTAATGTTATCGACGAGGCCGAAGGTGAGGGTATTGATGTACTGGTTAATCAAACCAAAATCTTTGTGGTAGAGGAACGTCCATACAATAGCTACAACAACCATTGAGGTTACTACTGGTGCAAAGTAGATGGTTCTGAAGAAGTTTGTTCCTTTGAGCTTACGGTTGATTAATAGTGCGAGCGCGAGTGCCATACCACATTGAAGAGGGATAACCATAAAGGCGAAAGCGGCTGTATTCCAAAGGGATTTCCAGAAAATTGGGTCTTTAGCAAGAATTACAACCTTGTCATTTTCACCCCAAGAAAAAGACGTCAACTCGTAGTAAGAACGTAACTCAGGGAAGTTCTTTCTTAGGTGGCGACGAACGCGTGGGTACTTTTTATCACCATCACGATCAAGTTTGTACTCGCCATTTTTGTCTAGCTCTGGTTGCAGAACAATGTAGTTTACCGCTAGAAGCTGGTTGTAGTTATCAAACCCAACGAATTCCGTTGCATTTGGAGAAAGTAGTCGAGAGTTTGTGAACGACAAAAAAATTGCCATTAAGAATGGTAGCAATAGGAACATGCCAAGCCCGAAGAATGCCGGGGATCCCATCGCGATGCCGTATTTTGAGCTGCGGTTCATTTTTTTCTTTTTCACTGGCGTTGAATCAGTCGCTAAATTGCTTTGATTATTCAGTGATGTCACATTGCTGGTCATGTGTGTCACCATTTAGTCGGTGTTAAGAGCCCCTTAGAGGGGCTCTGGAGTATTGCGATTTAGACAGAGTCAATTAGTTCATTGGGAAGCCGTAGCCATCGTTCTTCTCGATAGCTGCTTCAATGTTGTCTACTGCGATGTCTAACGCTTCTACTGGGTCTTTACCGTCAAGAATGTCGTGCATTGCTTTGTCGTAAGAGCTAGAAATTACCGCGTACGCTGGCGTTTCTGGACGTAGTTTCGCGAACTTACCAGAGAACTCGTAGAAGCCGCGCCATTTGCCGCCTTCTTGGTAGTTGTCAGTCAAGTTAGCTGCTTTCTCTGAAGTTGGGATAAGGCTTGTCGCTGTCGACGTTGCTGCGATTTCTTCAGACGATGCAACGTGGTTTAGGAATGCAGACGCTGCTTCTGGGTGTGCACAAGAGTTTGTTGCAGCCCAGTGCCAAGAACCACCACCGATTGAAGGACCGGTACCGAAATCAGGCACTGGTAGGATAGCTAGGTCGTCACCGAATTTCGCATCGAAGCGGCCAACAGCCCATGAGCCTGTGTACTGCATTGCAACACGACCAGCAGGGAAGCCATCGAAATCTGAAGGCTTACGATCTACGTAACCATCTGTTACTAGAGAGCGCATCCACTCACCGAACTCGATTGCAGCATCTGAGTTTAGAGTGCCATCAGCTTCAACGTAGTTGTCACGGTTGATTAGGTCTGCACCCCAAGAAATCATCAGTGGAGACCACGCGTAAGGAACCCACTCACCTGTATTACCAGCTTCAATATCTAGAGCGTAAGGGTACTTGCCTGATGCTTTAATCTTATCTAGAACAGCCATGAACTCATCTTTAGTCCATGGGTTTTCTGCCGTTGGCGTACGGGCGCCAACTTCTTTAAGTAGAGATTTTGTTGTGAACAGAGAAAGTGCTACGTCGAACTGACCTACAGAGTAAACCTTACCGTTGTAAGTACCTTTACCTGATGTGTTGATGTCAGCAAGAGTTGCGTCTGACATGAAGCCTTCAAGAGGACGTAGGAAGCCGTTCCATGCAAAGTTTGGAACTAAAGGTTGGTCAAGCTCAATTACACAAGGAAGTTTGCCAGCTTTTGCTGCAGCCGTGATTGTTTGTGTGTATGTGCCTTCTGGAATAGCTTCCTGGATGATCTTGTATTCACTCTGTGAAGCATTGAAGCGTTCAACCATAGCTTTAGATGCATTCATCTCAGCTGCGTTTGTTTGGTGACGCCAAATAGTTACTTCAGTAGGAGCTGCTACCGCACTTGCAGAGATAACGCCTAATGCAACAGCAGAAATTGTAGTTGTGATCTTTTTCATAAGAACTCCATGTATGACAAGGTTGTAATTTTCTTGTCTATTTTTGTAGGGACGATGCTATTTAAACGAATGGCATTTGAAATTTAAATGCGGCTAAAACGGTTTTGCAGGGTTAGCTCTCATTTATACAGGTGATTAAACTGAAAAATAATAGACAGATCACAAATGGCAACGTTGTAGAATGAAGTGCGGTTTATGGGTGTGGTTTCGTATTCTAACCCAATGGGGTTAGACGAAAACCGCGCCGTAACGGCGCGGTGTGTGATGGGGATCTCATTGATAATTACGGCTAAATAGTCGAGTTGTAGGGTTCACGTTTAGGGCATGTCGAAAGAATGTCTCGATGTCCGGTATCTTTGAGTTCTTCGAGGATGACGTCAAAGCCCCATAATCGATAAAAGTGTCTAAGTACTTGGTCATAGCTCTTATCAAGGGGGATGCGATTGTGCGGTACATATTGCAACGTGATTGAGCGGTCTCCACGAACATCGACGTTGTAAACCTGAATGTTGGGTTCGAGGTTGCTCAAATTGTACTGTGCAGCGAGTGTTTCTCGGATTTTTCGATAGCCGATATCATCATGGATAGCGTTTACTTCGACATAGGTTTTACGGTCATCGTCGACAATGGAAAACAACTTGAACTCACGGATGAGGCGAGGGGATAGGTATTGGCTAATAAAACTCTCATCCTTAAAGTTATGCATCGCGAAATGCACGGCTTCTAACCAATCTGAACCCGCGAGATCTGGGAACCACTCTTTGTCCTCATCAGTTGGCTCTTCACAGATTCGACGAATATCGCGGAACATAGCAAAGCCCAATGCATAAGGGTTGATGCCGCTGAAGTACGGACTATTGTATGCGGGCTGTGCAACAACACTTGTGTGGCTATGCAAAAACTCCAGAATGAATTTTTCAGACACTAAGCCCTCGTCATAAAGATGATTGAGAATAGTGTAGTGCCAGAACGTTGCCCATCCTTCGTTCATTACCTGAGTTTGTTTCTGAGGGTAGAAGTATTGGCTAATTTTACGCACAATCCTCACTACTTCGCGCTGCCAAGGTTCTAGCAACGGAGCATGTTTCTCAATAAAATAGAGAATGTTTTCTTGGGGCTCTGATGGAAAGCGAATTTTCTCTTTCTCGTCCTTTGATTCAGATCGAGGAACCGTTCTCCAAAGATCATTCACTTGAGATTGTAGGTACTTCTCTCGCTCTTGTTGGCGGGCAGTTTCCTCTGCGATGGAAATTTTTTCGGGTCGCTTGTATCTGTCGACACCAAAGTTCATTAAGGCGTGGCAGGAGTCTAGGGTTTTCTCTACTTCTTCGGTACCGTATTTCTGCTCGCATTCAGATATGTAGTTCTTAGCGAAGAGTAGGTAGTCAATAATTGAGCTCGCGTCTGTCCAAGTCTGGAACAGATAATTTCCCTTAAAGAAAGAGTTATGGCCGTAACACGCATGCGCCATTACAAGCGCTTGCATAGTGACGGTGTTCTCTTCCATCAAATAAGCAATACACGGGTTAGAGTTAATTACAATCTCGTACGCCAAGCCCATTTGACCGTGCTTATAGTTTTGTTCTGTTTGAATAAACTTCTTACCAAATGACCAATGATGATAATTGATAGGCATACCGATACTGGAATACGCATCCATCATTTGCTCAGAGGTAATCACTTCGATTTGGTTAGGGTAGGTATCGAGTTTATAGTGTTCAGCGACACGTTTAATTTCTTTGTGGTATCGCTCTAACAACTCAAAGGTCCAATCCGGTCCATCGGGAAGTGTGGTCTTTTTTGTTGCTGTCTCCATAAACCTCTCCTAAGTGATCTCTTTTTGAAATAGTTCTCGGAACACTGGGTATATGTCTTCCACACCTTTGATATTCTTCATCGCGAAGTTGTTGTGACTAGCAAACAACTTGAGGTATTCATGCCAAAGGGTTTGGTGTGAACGTCGAGTGATCTCTATATACGAGTAGTACTGACATTTAGGTAGTATTTTGTTTGTGAGTAACTCCTTACATCGTGGTGAGTCGTCTGCCCAGTTATCGCCATCTGATGCTTGAGCGGCATAGATATTCCATTCCGCGACAGGAAAGCGCTTGTCGACAATTTCGTCCATCAGTTTCAACGCACTCGAAACAATGGTGCCGCCGGTTTCTTGTGAATAGAAGAACTCATGTTCATCCACTTCTTTCGCTTGCGTATGATGCCGAATAAAGATGACTTCAACGTTCTCATAGGTGCGGTTTAAAAATAGGTACAGCAGTACGTAAAAGCGCTTCGCAATGTCTTTGGTGGCTTGATCCATTGAACCTGATACATCCATCAAACAGAACATGACCGCTTGGCTGGAAGGGATAGGTCGCTTCTCGTAGTTTTTAAAACGTAAATCAAAGCTATCAATGAAAGGCACTGACTCTATCTTTTTACGTAGCGCAGTAATCTCTGCTTTTAGCTCGTCTTCAAGCGTGAGTTGCGCGGGTTCACTTTTTTTGATTCGGTCGAGTTCCGACTCAAGTTCTTTGAGCATTCGCTTCTTACCCGCTGTCATGGCTGTCCGTCGAGCTAGTGATTGCTGAAGTGAACGTACGATAGCGATGTTTGATGGAATACCTGCCGTTTGAAAACCCGCACGGTGTGTCTTCCACTCAATTATCTTGTTAATCTGATTCTTTTCTAAGTTAGGTAGCTCTAAATCTTCAAAAAGGATATCGAGATACTCATCTTTTGAGATTTGGAATACAAAATCGTCAGAGCCTTCACCGTCAGGGCTCGCATCACCTTGACCAGAACCTCCTTGCCCACCACCGCCTTTTGGACGCTCTATCTTGTCACCCGTGATGAATTGGTCATTGCCAGGGTGCACGCGTTCACGCATTCCCCCTTGCCCTTGATGAAAGGAAGGCTCATTGATGTCTTTGGTGGGGATAGACACATCCTCACCAGACTCGGTATTGGTAATCGAGCGCCGGTTAACAGCGTCCGACACCGACTCTTTGATTTGGTCTTTATGACGGCGGATGAAGCGCTGCCTATTTACAGCGCTTTTGTTTTTCCCGTTGAGCCGTCTATCGATAAATTGTGCCATAGATCCTCCACGTTATATCCGTTCCTCCATGTTAAAACTGCTCAAGTGTTAGGTCACAGTAGACCCTGAGCAGGTTTATGAGGACTTACGAACACGTAAATACCACTCAGACAATAGACGTACTTGCTTCTCGGTATAGCCTTTCTCCATCATACGAGCGACAAAATCGTCATGTTTCTTCTGATCATCAGAAGAGGTTTTAGTGTTAAACGAAATAACAGGAAGTAGTTCTTCTGTATTCGAGAACATTTTCTTCTCGATAACCGTGCGAAGTTTTTCGTAACTGGTCCAAACAGGATTCTTACCGTTGTTGTTTGCTTTAGCGCGAAGTACAAAGTTCACAATTTCATTACGGAAATCTTTAGGATTACTGATGCCTGCTGTTTTCTCGATCTTTTCAAGCTCTTCATTCAATGAAGCACGGTCGAATAGCTGACCAGTTTCTGGGTCGCGATACTCTTGGTCTTGAATCCAGAAGTCAGCATAAGTGACATAGCGGTCGAAGATATTCTGACCGTACTCAGAGTAGGACTCGAGGTATGCAGTTTGAATTTCTTTGCCAATAAATTCTACATAACGAGGTACTAAGAAGCCTTTTAAGAATTCTAGGTAACGCTCTGCCTGATCGGTTGGGAACTGTTCACGCTCGATTTGCTGCTCGATAACGTAGAACAGATGCACAGGGTTTGCCGCCACTTCAGTTTGATCGAAGTTGAATACACGAGAGAGAATCTTGAATGCGAAACGAGTAGATAGCCCAGACATGCCTTCGTCAACACCGGCAAAATCACGATACTCTTGGTAACTCTTTGCTTTCGGGTCGGTGTCTTTCAATGTTTCACCGTCATAGACACGCATTTTTGAGAACAACGATGAGTTTTCAGGTTCTTTAAGACGCGATAACACACTGAACTGAGAGAGTAGCTCTAGTGTACTTGGCGAACATGGGGCATGAGATAGCTCTGAATGATCCAGTAGTTTCTGATAAATCTTAACTTCTTCAGAAACGCGCAGACAATAAGGCACTTTAACGATGTACACACGATCGAGAAAAGCTTCGTTGTTCTTGTTATTTCGGAAGGTCTGCCATTCTGACTCGTTCGAGTGCGCAAGGATCATACCGTCAAACGGCAGCGCAGACAGGCCTTCGGTACCGTTATAGTTACCTTCTTGAGTCGCTGTAAGTAGAGGGTGAAGCACTTTAATAGGTGCTTTAAACATCTCGACAAACTCCATTACACCTTGGTTTGCTTTACATAGTGCGCCTGAGTAGCTGTAAGCATCAGGGTCGTCTTGTGCAAAGTGTTCTAATTGGCGAATATCTACTTTACCGACCAGCGATGAAATGTCTTGATTGTTTTCGTCCCCTGGCTCTGTTTTTGCGATGGCTACTTGATCAAGGATCGAAGGACGCAGTTTTACAACCTTGAATTTGGTAATGTCGCCACCGAACTCATGTAAGCGTTTCGCTGCCCATGGTGACATGATTGAGCGTAGGTAGCGTTTCTCGATGCCATATTCGCTCTTGAGTAAATTGCCGTCTTCGTTCACGTCAAACAGACAGAAAGGGTGGTCATTTACAGGGCTGCGTTCACCGTTTGCAGAGAGTACATAGATAGGCTGTTTTTGCATTAAAGCTTTGAGTTTTTCTGCTAGTGACGACTTACCACCACCCACTGGACCAAGTAAATAAAGGATCTGTTTACGTTCTTCGAGGCCCTGCGCTGCATGTTTTAGATAAGACACAATTTGCTCGATCGCATCTTCCATTCCATAGAAGTCTTCGAATGTTTTGTATCGAGAAATGATGCGGTTAGAAAAGATACGACTGAGTCGTGGGTCAGTCGAAGTATCAATGAGTTCAGGCTCACCGATAGCTAGCAACAGCCGCTCTGCAGCATTGGCGTAGGCGCTCTTGTCGTCTTTACACAGTGATAAAAATTCTTGAAGCGAAAGCTCTTCGTCTTTTGCTGCTTCATATCTAGATTGGTAATGGTCAAAAATACTCATAGCGAATTCCCCTTGCTCATCCTCAAATACAGAACTGTTCTCCCTCATTTAAATCCTAGTCATGAATTTGGAATTTTGCTTAATAATGATGTGTTTAAATTCCTTACTATTTTTTTGCGCTATGGTTTCTTACGGTCTAAGAGGGGAGTTTAATGAATCGAAATTACGATAACTGAAGTTGTATTTGCTTTATGAATGTTTGATGGGCTGATACCTGCGAAAGTAATGATGATTTTTACCAAATGTTGGATGTTTAATCTTGTTTGCTGGTATGGAGTTCCATATAATCCACGCCGTCTGCTATTCCATAAAAATATAGGTAACTCCGTGAACTGTTTTGTTAAAGCTGCTCTAATGACAGCAATTGTGTCTATCCCTACCGTCGCTCAAGCGAAAATCTCTCAATGGTCTTTGGGAGCGGCGGCTTCATACTCTCCAGCTGTTTATAAAGATACAGATTCAAACAAAACGGTAATTCCTGTTGTGGGTTACGAGGGCGAGCACTTATTCTTACGCGGCTTCACTGCAGGCTATCGTCTAGCACCACTAGGATCTCCGCAGAACGTTATTTTTCGTCTGGGCTATGACCCACGTACTCTTAAACCTGAAGATTCAGATAATGAAATCATTAGTAAATACGTTGATGAGCGCGAGGCGACAGTACTTGGAGGTATCTCATATCAAGTAATCACCCTAGCTGGCATTTTCGAAATGGGTGGAGGTACCGATGTGGGTGGCACGCATAATGGTTTATACGCCGAGGCTTCTTGGCGACTACCTATTCGTCGCAAGGGTTGGGGTTTTACACCATCTATTGGTTATTCGTATAATAGTGAGCGTATTAATAATCATCTATACGGCGTGTCAACTTCTGAAGCAAAAAAATCTTCTGGACAGCTTGAAGCGTTTGATGCTGATTGGGATGGTCAGTACTTTATCGGTCTTTCGGGCTATGCATACGTAACACCAAACGTACGAGTTACGGGTGGTGTTCGCTATACGAACCTTGAGGGCGAAATCGAAAAGAGTCCTTTGATTGAAAGCGGCGTATATACGTCAGTGAATTTTGGTGTCGCTTACGTATTTTAATTGGTTTGAATAAGAATAAACGAGAAAGGGTTGCCAGATGGCAACCCTTTTGGATCTCTATGCTAAAAAGCTAGAAGCGGTAACTAAGCGTTAAATATTTGCTTGAACTCAGCCGCTGATAGGTGGTATTGACGAGGACAGTTGCGCCATGTTGTCAGCATACGACGGTATTTCTCTAGCATTGGCATTTGTGCGTTAAAGTGGTGATCCGCTTTATCGAATTGAGGATATAAACCTTCAGAGTCTGTTAGGAAGCGTACGTAGTTAACCAATTGAGCTTCGGTCGCGATGTCAAAACCTAGGAAGTTAAGGCGACGTTGATCGACTTCCTTTCGCTCTTCTTCCGCAAGCATCTTGTTTGACTCTTGCATCGCGTGATACATCTCCATAATGTCGATTACTTCACGGCACTCGTCTTCTACTAAACAGCCAAACTCCTTGTTGAGCTCACGCATTTGTAGCTCGTAGCCACGCTCTACGATTGTTTGTAGACGTTCATACTTTTCTGCGTTTTCTGGCGTCAGCTTTGACATTAGGTAGTATTGATTTGAAAGGATCAAACGTTGAGCGTTAGTCATTTCCATGGGAAGAGCCTCACTATATTTTCATTTTTTTGTTAACACTAAGACTAACAGTAATCAGCGTGTTTGAAACATGATCTCAACACGAGTTTGGACGGTTTTGTATGAAATAAAAACAAAATGCCGACTGAAAACTCGGCATTGAATGTAACAATTTGTATATTCTGGAAGTGGTTAGTATTTGATGTTGTCGTGGTATTCAGACAGCACTTCTACAATCGAATCCATTGTTTCTTTGCTTGGCGGGTTAACGCCCTCAAGAGGGTACTCAATACCGAGTGCTTCCCACTTGTGAGCACCAAGCTTGTGATAAGGAAGTAGTTCGATTTTCTCGATGTTATCCATATCTTTGATGAATTCACCCAATAGACGAGCATCTTCCAAAGAGTCTGTATAGCCGGGAACGATAACGTAACGGATCCAGGTTTTTTGCCCGACTTTGTGTAGGTAGCGAGCGAAGTCAAGTACACGAGTGTTCGATACACCGATAAAGTCTTTGTGAATTTCGTCGCGCATATGCTTAAGGTCAAGCATCACAAGGTCTGAAACCTCAAGAACCTCATCGATAACGTCGGTGTGTTTACGGATGTAACCGTTGGTATCAAGACAAGTATGGATGCCATTGTCTTTAGCCGAACGGAAGAAATCGCGTACGAACTCAGGTTGAAGCATCGCTTCACCACCTGAACATGTCACACCACCGCCAGAAGCGTTCATAAAGTGTCGGTAAGATTTGGCTTCGTTGATGATTTCTTCAACCGTCACTTCTTTACCATCATGCGTATCCCAAGTATCACGGTTGTGGCAATACTGACAACGCATTAAACAGCCTTGAAGGAAAACAATAAAGCGGATACCTGGACCATCGACGGTACCACAAGATTCAAATGAATGAATGCGACCAGTAGTAGACATGAGCAAATCTCTTATAAATATAATTGTGGTTATTTTATTACAAAATGTAGGGATAAGACAGGCAATTGGTCGCATTACCGCGACTTTGATGTAACCAAAATCGCGGTTAAGTAGAGAGTGTTTAGAAGAAGGCGAAGAGGGTTATATTACCCGTGCCATAGAATGAATCTGGTGCTTCTTTATAATCAGGTGTTTTGATGCTGGTGGATAAGCTCGCACCAACATATTGGTTGTACCAAGCGACACCAAGTACACCGTTTGCTTGTACGTTTTCTAAGGTCACATCATAAATCGAAGGATCAGAAATGTTTGGATCATCCTCGATACCAGAGCGATCACCTTCGATCGTAATATCATTGAATCGGTAGCGAGCTTCAACACCACCGAATACGAACCATCCGGTGTTTGATGCTCCGATCATACCCGCGCGGAAGGGGTTCTCGAAATCAATTTGTGCTGAACCAAAGTTACCACCAAGGTCAGTACCCCAACGAAACATCAAGCCCGTTGATACATCACTCCGAAAGTTACCGGCATTGACTTCAGACACGTTTGAAATTTCCCAGTCTGTATTCGCTATGGCGGGTGTTCTAAGCAGGTTGAAGTGGCCTGTGTAGCCAACGCTACCCACAAACTTGTCATCAACCTGATAGTCCCAGCCATTTGGCTCATCTGATTTGGTGATCGAGTGTACTAGTTTTTGTGCTTCTTCAGAGAGAGCACTATCCCCAGTCGTACCTAGCGTTAGATTAAAACGTTGAGCTTGCTGAGGGTGTAGGCTGATGTAATTGAATTCGCCGTTTAGGTAACCTGCGTATGGTCTGTCGTTGGCCAAAGGCTCGGCTGCCTCAATATCACTTGGGGTGTACATCTTGTGTCCCAGGATGAACTCGATCTTATCTAAAGAAGCGGCGCCCCAATAACCTAAACTCAACGGTTTTGCCCAAGAATAAGGTGTGATCGCTCCAGACGTATAAGAGAGGAAAATACCATTTGTATAGTCTTGGTCAACACCAAAGATACCATCGTTATCGAGAGCAAAAGTAACAGTCGAACGATCTGAAGCATGGGAGGCAAAAGGGATTGCGAGTAAAAGAGGTAAAAGGCGAACAAACTTCATAAGAATACTGCATTAAAAAGTGAACGGTGATATTACAGCAGTTTGATTATTGGGCAAATGCTTAATAATGAAATATCTACTCTAACTTTAACAATATGAAGTGGGTTCTAAAAAAGTGTTTCTAACTATTTCTCTGATAATAAAAAACCCCGCCGAAGCGGGGTTTTATCAAGCATCTTTAAGTTGAGAATTATAGAGACTCAGTGAAAGTACGTGCGATTACGTCAGCTTGTTGCTCTGCAGTTAGAGAGTTGAAGCGAACAGCGTAACCAGATACACGGATTGTTAGCTGAGGGTATTTCTCAGGGTGCTTAACAGCGTCTTCTAGAGTGTCGCGGTTAAGAACGTTAACGTTCAGGTGCTGACCGCCTTCGATACCAGTTTCGTGGTGAAAGTAACCATCCATTAGACCAGCAAGGTTAGCGCGCTGTGAATCTTCTTCTTTACCTAGAGCGTTAGGTACGATAGAGAACGTGTAAGAGATACCATCTTTCGCGTCAGCAAACGGTAGTTTACCTACAGATGTTAGAGATGCTACAGCACCTTTCTCATCACGACCGTGCATTGGGTTCGCACCAGGAGCGAAAGGAGCGCCTGCTTTACGACCGTCTGGCGTAGTACCAGTCTTCTTACCGTATACAACGTTAGATGTGATAGTAAGGATAGACTGAGTAGGGATAGCATCACGGTAAGTCTTAAGCTTACGGATCTTGTTCATGAAGCTAGAAACTAGTTCACAAGCCATGTCATCTACGCGAGCATCGTTGTTACCGAATTTAGGGTAGTCGCCAGAGATTTCGAAATCTACTGCGATGCCGTCTTCGTCACGAACTGGTTTAACAGTACCGTATTTGATTGCAGATAGTGAGTCAGCTGCAACAGATAGACCAGCAATACCACAAGCCATAGTACGACGAACGTCACGGTCATGAAGAGCCATTAGAGACGCTTCGTAAGAGTACTTGTCGTGTGAGTAGTGGATTGCGTTTAGTGCAGTCACGTATTGCTTAGCTAGCCAATCCATGAATGTGTCTAGACCAGCCCAAACTTTGTCGAAGTCTAGTACTTCGTCAGTCATCGCTTCAGATTTAGGACCAACTTGGATCTTAAGCTTCTCATCTACACCGCCGTTGATAACGTAAAGTAGAGTCTTAGCAAGGTTTGCACGAGCGCCGAAGAACTGCATGTGCTTACCGATGATCATTGGAGATACACAACAAGCGATAGCGTAGTCATCGTTGTCGAAGTCTGGACGCATTAGGTCATCGTTCTCGTACTGGATAGAAGAAGTATCGATAGATACCTTCGCACAGAACTTCTTGAAGCCGTCAGGTAGTTGCTCAGACCAAAGAACAGTGATGTTTGGCTCTGGAGAAGGACCCATAGTGTATAGCGTGTTTAGGAAACGGAAGTTAGTACGTGTAACTAGCGTACGACCGTCAACACCCATACCACCCATAGATTCTGTTGCCCAGATTGGGTCGCCAGAGAATAGCTCATCGTACTCAGGAGTACGTAGGAAACGAACCATACGTAGCTTCATTACGAAGTGGTCGATCATTTCCTGAGCTTGTTCTTCAGTGATGATGCCAGCAGCGATATCACGCTCAACGTAAACGTCAAGGAACGTAGAAGTACGACCTAGAGACATTGCCGCGCCGTTTTGAGATTTAACAGCAGCTAGGTAACCGAAGTAAGTCCACTGAATAGCTTCTTGAGCTGAAGTAGCAGGACCAGAGATGTCGTAGCCGTAAGATGCAGCCATTTCTTTGATTTGACCTAGAGCACGGTGCTGCTCTTGGATCTCTTCACGAAGTTGCATTGTCATCTGTAGGTCATCACCAGACTCAAGTTGTTCTTGAGTTGAGTGGAACTGAGCTACTTTGTCCTTCATTAGGAAGTCAATACCGTAAAGTGCTACACGACGGTAGTCACCGATGATACGACCACGACCGTATGCATCAGGAAGACCAGTTAGAACACCAGACTTACGACATTTTAGGATGTCAGGAGAGTAAACATCGAAAACACCTTGGTTGTGTGTTTTGCGGTACTCAGAGTAGATCTTAGAGATTTGAGGATCTAGAGTACGACCGTATGCTTTACAAGAACCTTCGATCATACGTACACCACCGTTAGGGATAAGTGCACGCTTTAGAGGCGCTTCAGTTTGAAGACCAACGATAGTTTCTAGGTCTTTCTCGATGTAACCAGCATCGTGTGAAGTGATGGTAGAGATTACGTCAGTATCGAAATCAACTGGAGCGTGAGTGCTGTTTTCCAGTTTGATACCTTCCATTACTTTAGCCCAAAGCTTGTTAGTTGCTTCAGTACCTTCAGAAACTAGGAAAGCTTCATCGCCTTCATACGGCGTGTAGTTCTTTTGAATGAAATCACGAACGTTTACTTCGTTTTGCCAATCACCTTCAGCAAAACCTTCCCAAGCTTTAGCAAATTGCTCTGCCATGACATACCTACCTTTTTAGTAGTAAAAACACGTACTGTTTTCGCCGTTGAGCCAGCTAGCTTATCGCTAAGCGCAGTACACTCTATTAATAACAATATTTATACGTACTAGTTTTAGTACAGATATAAATATTGTCACTATCCTAAACTAAGAATCGTGCAACAACCCTTTTGGGGTATAAAGAACCACTACAGTATATGTGGACTCTCTATCTTGAGTTCAAGGTTAAACTAAAATTTTTTTGCAAACCTTAAACTAAATCAATAAATGCCAAATTATTAAAAAAAATTTTAATGTAAGCATTTGCATTCAAAAAAAGTTGAGAGCCGAATTTGGCTCTCAACTTCATTGAATCATTATAGGAACGCTTTGATGCCGTATTGGCCTTCAAGCATGCCTACAGCCAGCATCGCGACTAGACAGATAACTAGAACACCTACTGGGATAACAATCTTGTCTACAAAAGATAGACGCTGAGCACGCTCTTTGTCACCGATAAGACCGTTGTTATCAAGCAGCATAGTGAGTGCCCAAGCTAGAACTGGGTTCACGACTGCCGAACCGAAGATACAGATACCTGCCGCCTGTGAATCTTTGCTGTCTTTAACCATCTGCATACCCGCTTCAAGTAGAGGTAGAGATACACCCACTAGAAGAGCGACACGCATGAACGGAGGCCATGTCGCGATGTCCATCGGGAAACCAAGGATTGCTACGATGATACATAGAGAACCAAGTAGGATAGAACCTGCTGGGATAGGGCGTTTAGCGATAGCCGCAGGAATCATGTAAGTACCCCAAGATGAAGTGATGTTACCACCACCCACAGCTGTACCAACCATTTGACGTACAGAACACATAGTCATTGTGTCATCAACATCCATCAGTACTTTTTCAGATTTTTTAGGGTAGTTAAGCTCTTGGAAGATACGGTGGCCAAGGAAGTCAGGAGACCACATCGCAACCGCAAGAATTGCAAATGGTAGAGATGCAATGAAGTGCTCAACGTTTGGAAGACCAAGCATCCAACCTTCTGTCTCAGAGCCCCACCAGTAAACTGGGTTTAGGTTAGGGATCCCCGTCTCTGTTTCGAATACAATATCGAAGCCCGCACCAAGTACCAATGCGATAGCAAGACCAGTAAACGCACAAACTGGGATTGCAAGCCAACGCTTGTTCACTTTCGCTAGGAATGCGTAGATTGCAATCGTTACTGCTAGAACGATAAGACCAACATAACCCATGCTACCCGCAGCAACCGTGTCTGATTGCAAGCCAACAGCCCACGCTTGGATTGAGTTGATCTGGCTCATCGTTCCGGTTAAGCCTAAGAAGATTAAGAGACCACCTGCGGTACCTTCAGAGGTTAAGTTAACCAGTTTAGAGCCACCTTTTAGGAAACTCAGAATCAAGCCAAACACACCGATTAAGATAGCCAATGCAAGAGGGTGTGCACCCGCCAGAGCGATTGTGCCGATAAGAGGGATCATTGGCCCGTGGTTACCTGCGAGGTTGGCCTTCGGGTTAATGAAGCCAGAAGCAAGCACACAGAAGAGTAGTGCTGGAATAAGCATCTCAACACGCGCAACCTCGATAGCGAAGTCTTTGCCTAGTTGAACGTGGTCCCAAGCAGCAGTTAGGCCTTCAGCCCAAGACATCATTACTGCTGAGTACATCGCGATGATGCCGATAGTACCTGCAAGTGCTGGAACAAGATCTTCTAATTCGAAGCGGAAATCACGACCAGGAAGGTTTAAACCGTAACGGCGTGGTTTCATGATTTGAAGTTCGTGGTCTAGGTAGTCCGAACGGCTAGCGAACTCAGATGAAGGACGGTGAAGCTCTTGATAGCTCTTTGTCTCGATATCCGAATCAGAGTGCGCTTTATTTACTGCGTCTGACATAGATTCCTCGTCTATAAAGTTATTAATTCTGATGATTATGTAAAACTGCTACAGCCATATGACACACTCTTCTAGACCGAGGTTATTGTGCTTGAAATCTACAACACTCATAAACAACCATGAGCATATCCAAGGAACCTAACCAAGAAAGCACGTTCAAAAAGAGTGATTTATATGTGCTTCTTATGATTGCCGCTGAGTCTATCAAGCCTACCCAAAAGGGGGATTGATTTAGATCACTTTCTTAATATTAGTGAAATAAAACTACACAATCGCACACAAATTAAGCTTTATGGGCCATAAAGGTTGAGAATTAACTTCAGCTTATAGAGTTTGAGCCATTTTTCTTACGATTGCGACGTGCTAGAAGAAATATTGCAACGTTACTAATGTGTTAAAAATCACTAGTCGTTAACAATTGCCCTCAATAAAGAACATGTGAACATTTACAAAATCACTTATGTCACAAATTAAATTAATAATCCTTACCTATGAGAAGTGACTAAATATTCTCCACTTGGCTTTTTTATGCGAATTATGGAGCATAAAAAGCTGTATTGTGAATATAAATTTAGCTATATTGACTGAATATAAGGTTGCGGCAGGTTAATAATTTGTTGCAACTGTAAACATGCAATGCTAGCGTGTAGTCAGTCGAAGGTCGGAGCACCTTGCAGTCGCAATAGATTAGGGAGCAATTAGCGCATGAAAGATGTACCAGCGCTGGACATAAAAGAACTGCACAAAACGTTCGGTCAGAACGAAGTCCTAAAAGGCATCTCTTTAGAAGCACATAAAGGCGATGTTATTTCAATTATTGGCTCTTCCGGTTCTGGAAAGAGTACGTTCCTTCGTTGTATCAACCTATTAGAAACACCGACAGCAGGTGAAATCTGGGTGAACGGTGAACTGATTCAGATGAAGAATAACCGTCAAGGTGAGTCGGTCCCTGCCAATGAAAAACAGGTACAGCGCATTCGCTCACGTCTTGCGATGGTTTTCCAAGGTTTTAACCTCTGGTCACATTTGACCGTTCTCGAAAACGTCATCGAAGCACCGATTCACGTGCTCGGTGTACCAAGATCCCAAGCTATCGAAAACGCAGAAGTGTTGCTAAAGAAAGTAGGATTATACGAGCGAAAAGATTATTACCCAGGCCACCTTTCTGGTGGTCAGCAACAGCGCGCAGCTATTGCTCGTGCGCTTGCGGTAGATCCAGAGGTTATGCTGTTTGACGAACCAACATCTGCACTCGATCCAGAGCTTGTGGGAGAGGTGTTAGGTGTCATGCGTGATCTTGCCGATGAAGGGCGAACCATGTTGGTGGTGACGCACGAAATGGCATTTGCTCGTGATGTGTCCAATCATGTGATGTTCTTACATCAAGGGTTAGTTGAAGAGCAGGGTGATCCTGCAAAACTATTTACGAACCCAGAGTCTGAGCGCTTGCAGCAGTTCATCTCATCTATTTATTAAAAATTTAATAGTGCCGGCACAGATCGGCATATAAACGAGGCGTAGACCTCACTTGTACACACAACAAAAACTATCCGTAAATCACAGGAGTATGGAAATGAAAAAGTGGTTACTAGCGGCTGCACTAGCAGCGACAGCGACTTCAGGCGTAGCAATGGCAAAGGATTGGAAAGTCGTACGCTTTGGTATTGAAGGTGCTTACCCTCCATTTAGCTGGACAGAGGCTGATGGTTCAATCGCTGGCTTTGACGTAGATATGGCTAACGCGCTTTGTAAAGAGATGGAAGTGAAATGTAAGATCGTTCCTCAAGACTGGGATGGCATTATTCCATCACTACTGGCTCGTAAGTACGATGCTATCATCGCGGCTATGTCTATCACTGAAGAACGTAAGAAGAAGGTTGATTTCACTGGTAAATACGCACAAATCCCTAACAAGTTCATCGCTAAAAAAGGCGCTGATCTTAACTTCGACAACCTAGATGGTGCGAAGATCGGTGTTCAGCGCGCAACGACGCACGACAAATACCTAACTGATACTTATGGCAAGAAAATCGACATCGTTCGTTACGGTTCTTTCGATGAGGCTTACCTCGATCTTGCAAACGGCCGTATCGCAGCGGTATTAGGTGATGCGTCTGCACTTGAAGAAGGTGTGATCAATAAGGCGGGTGGTGAAGCATACGAGTTCGTTGGTCCTTCTCTTACTGACCCTAAATGGTTCGGTGACGGTATGGGTATCGCGGTTCGCAAGCAAGACAAAGACTTAACGAAGAAGCTTGATGCTGCGATCGAATCTCTACGTGAGAAAGGTGTTTACCAGGAAATCGCTGCTAAATACTTCAAATACGACGTTTACGGCCAATAATAAATCAGCCGAAACGTAACAAATACAGGGCAGCCTCAGGATTTTATGTCCTAATGCTGCCCTTTCAATATTCAAAGCCGTTTGTTGGATATTATTATGCTTGATCTGCAGGGGTATGAAGCCTCTATATTCAAAGGTGCAATCCTAACCGTTGAGGTTGCGGTATTGTCGCTGACTCTTTCTGTTATTTTGGGGATGCTCGGGGCGCTAGCTAAGCTTGCTCCGTACCGCTGGGCGCGTGCTATTGCGACCTTATATACCACTATCATTCGTGGTATCCCTGACTTAGTGTTAATGATGTTGATCTTCTTCGGTGGCCAGATCCTGCTGAATAATAGCCTGTACTCAATCAACGAGTGGCTAAATGAGTGGTTCACCTCGAGCGACCCAAATCACGAGTGGACTTCCTACCTACCGGATTATATCGATGTCAGTCCATTTATTGCTGGCGTGCTTACGATAGGCTTTATCTTTGGTGCTTACATGGCTGAGACTTTCCGTGGGGCAATCATGGCAGTAGATAAAGGCGAAATGGAAGCGGCTAAAGCTTATGGTATGAGCGGCCCAATGGCATTCCGTCGTATCTTGCTCCCGCAAATGATTCGTCACGCATTACCTGGCTTTGGTAACAACTGGTTGGTGTTACTGAAAACCACAGCACTTGTCTCGATTATTGGGCTTGAAGATATGGTCCGAGTCAGTTCATTGGCCGCAGGCTCAACAAAAATGCCATTTACCTTCTACATGGCTGTAGCACTCATTTTCCTTCTGCTTACAGCAGTATCAACGGGCTTATTGAAGCTTGTTGAACGTAAATTTAGCATTCACGCGAGGTAACCATGGACTTTTCACTTATTTTTGAAAGCTTTCCTGTTTACTTAGAAGGCTTATGGACAACGACCTGGTTAGTCGCGCTGTCGCTATTTATTGGTATTTTTGTCGCAGTCCCGATGGCAATTGCGCGCAACAGTAAGAATTATCTATTGATGGGGCCAGCATGGGCGTTCATCTACTTTTTTCGTGGCACGCCACTTCTCGTGCAGCTTTACCTAATCTACTACGGCATGGACCAGTTTTTCCCTGTGAAAGATACGCTTTGGGAAAACGCTTGGTTTTGTGCTCTGGTCGCTTTCGTGCTGAATACCTCGGCTTATACCTCTGAGATCGTGCGCGGTGCGATTAATGGTTTGCCTAAGGGCGAGGTTGAAGCAGCAAAGGCTTACGGTATGAGTACATTCATGACTTATCGTCGAATTATATTGCCGAGCGCATTGCGTCGCGCGTTGCCAGCTTACAGCAATGAAGTGATCTTCATGCTACACGGTAGTGCTGTAGCAGGTATCGTGACGATTCTTGATCTTACAGGCGCAGCGCGTCTTGTTAACTCTCGCTACTACGCACCCTTTGAATCCTTCTTAACCGCTGGCCTGTTCTATATGGGACTAACGTTTATCATCCTTTGGATATTTAAACACGCAGAGAAACGCTTCTTAGCTTACATGCGTCCACTTGGTTCTCAGTAAACGCTACCCATTAGTTGAACAAAGAAGTTAATCAAAAAAAAACCGAAGCTTATCGCTTCGGTTTTTTAGTATTTAGGCAATAGCAATTTAATCTTGTATAAAGCCCTACACTTCAAATGTTGACCAAATCGGGGCGTGATCAGACGGTTTTTCAATACCACGCAACTCATAGTCGATATCGGACTCCACACAGCTTTCAGCAAGTGAAGGTGTCGCTAGAATCACGTCGATGCGAAGACCACGGTTATCAGGGAAGCCTTTTGAGCGATAGTCAAACCATGAGAACTTGTCATCAGCATCTGGGTGAAGTTGACGGAAAGTATCAACAAAACCCCAGTCTAGTAGTGTTTTAAGCCACTCACGCTCAATAGGTTGGAAAGAACATTTACCGGTTTTCAACCAACGTTTACGGTTTGGTTCGCCAATACCGATGTCAGCATCAATAGGACTAATATTGATGTCACCCATTACAATAACCTTCTCGTCATTTGAGTGCGCATCGTCTAGATAAGCCATCAAATCTTTATAGAACTGTTCTTTGTATGGGAACTTAGTCTCGTGATTGATGTTGTCACCTTGAGGAAAATATCCATTGAGTACCGTCACTTTCTCGCCGTTGGTGTCTTCAAACGTCGCCATAATCATGCGCTTTTGGTGCTCTTCGTTGTCCGTCGGGAAACCCTTCTGAACAGAAATTGGCTCTTGCTTACACAGCATTGCAACACCGTAATGTGCTTTTTGACCATGGAAGTAAACCTTATAACCCATTGCTTCGACGTCCTCGATAGGAAACGCTTCGTCGTGCACCTTGATCTCTTGTAGACCAATTACATCTGGTTGATGTTTATCGATAAGTGCTTGGAGCTGGTGAAGGCGGGCACGAAGGCCATTGATATTAAAGCTGACGACTTTCATTTGTGATCCATTCTCAATTGTCATTTGTTGTTGAGCTTAACATTTACCATCGGGCTAAAGAAGCATCTCAAAGGAATTCATTAAGTTATCGAAAAATAGCAGGAAATTAACACTTTTATAAACAATATCTTGATGTTCTCAATTTCTATGTTTAAATGCATTATCGCTGTGATTTACGTCGAAAATGGAACATAAAGACATAATAATCCACAGATCGCAGCTTAATGTAGTAAAAGGATGTCCTATGAAGTCTCTTTCCGTGCAGTGGAAGATCACCTTATTAGCAGGCCTCTGCCTGTTGGTTACCTCTTTATCGCTTGTCGCATTTTCAATTTATAACGCTAAACAGAGCCAATTGGCGACTCAATCAGTCAGCTTCGAATCGGTTGGAACGAAATCGCAGCAGTTACTAGAATCCACATCTCAGCTCGGTGCGAAAGAAGTTCAACAGTACTTTGAAGAGGCAACCTATCGCGCTGAAATGCTTGCGTCTAGTGCACTATTCATTAAAAGTAATGCTGAAGATAATTTCATGGCGAGTGATGATCTACGCGCCATGCTTGATGATATGGTTCGTCAATCTGTAATAAACTTTGATTCGATTCAGGGAGCCTATTTAGTCTTCAAACCTAATGCGCTAGACGGGGAAGACAGCAACTATATATTTGCAGATTACGTGGGTTCAAACGATGTCGGTCAATTTGCGACTTACTGGTTATCTTCATTAACAGGTGAAGACGTCCTGTCGAATACGTTAAGCACTCAATTGCTAAGTGAACCTTCTAACGCAGAGCGTTTTTTCTGCCCTCTATCAAGTGGTGCAACATGTGTTAGCACACCTCAAGTAATTAATAATGATACCGGTACTTTCTTAACCTCTTCTATCTCAGTTCCCTTAAGAGTTGAAGGTGATGTAGTTGGCTTCTTTGGTTTAGATCTGCGTTTGGATGGTTTATCTGCGATTGTTGAGCAGTCAGATAAGAGCCTTTTCAATGGTAATGGGTCGATTGATATTGTTAGCCTTGATGGCAGTGTCATTGCTTCTGATAATCCACAGACGCAAGTGGGCAGTGCATTTTCATCACCAATGGTTACCTTAGATGAACTCACGAACTTGCTGTATGGCCAAGAAGTTTCGGCGTTTTGGAATAGAGAAGACACGCAGCTTAACGTGTTTGCCCCAGTTGAGGTGGCAAACCAAACTTGGGGGATCTTATTTCAGGTACCACGCGATAGTGTGATGGCTGACGCTGAAGTACTTGACTCTGTAATCAATCAATACGTAGAAGAAAGCTTGGTTAAGCAATTGACGATTGGTGCTGTATTTATTGTCGCGGGCCTGCTGATCATTACCCTCGCATCGAAAGCTTTGGTCAAGCCGATTCGTGAGGTAGTGGCACGCCTTGATGACATTGCTTCTGGAGAAGGTGATTTAACTCAGCGTTTGGAAGTAAAAAGCAGTGATGAAGTGGGTCAGTTAGCCAAGGGCTTCAATCTGTTCCTAGATAAGCTACAAGTGACCATCAAAGAAGTAGTCACAACATCTCACGAAGTATCACAAGTATCAACAGCAGGGCGCAAGACTGCGCAACAAACAAGACAGAGTAGTGATGCTCAGTTTAAAGAAGTAGATTTAGTTGCTACGGCTTCAGAAGAGATGACACAAACAGCTGCCCTAGTAGTACAGAATGCAGATTTAGCTGTTAAGGCTGCGACTAGTGCAAATCAGTCAGCAAGTGATGGTCAAGAAATAGTAGAGCGCTCTGCTCGTGAGATGCGAAAACTGGTGGAAAGCATGACACGCGCTGTGCCAGTGGTGAAAGAGCTTGAAGTGAACAACAATAATATCACCGAAATTCTAGGGGTTATTGAGGGTATTTCAGAGCAAACTAACTTGTTGGCATTGAACGCTGCTATTGAGGCTGCACGTGCTGGTGAGCAGGGGAGAGGCTTTGCAGTTGTGGCGGATGAAGTTCGTAGCTTAGCAAGCCGTACTCGCGATTCTGTGGATGAGATACGCGGAGTTATTGAAAATGTGCAAACGGGTACACAGGACGTGGTTGAGGCAATCGAAGAGGGTAACGTTCTGGCGAACGATACCGCAGAGACGGTGCAAAACGCAGTGAATAACTTAGGTGCAGTGTTTGAGTCCATCACTGAGATTCACAATATGAACAGTGAGATAGTAAGAGCAGCTCAAGAGCAACAATCTGTATCGAACGAAGTAAACCTTAATGTTGCTAATATTAGAGAACTGAGTGGTGAAATCCTGCATCAGGCAGAACAGTCAGAGGCTGACGGTCGTAAGATAGAGAGTCTCGCAGAGAAGCAGCAAGGTTTAATCAATCAGTTTAAGGTCTGATACACTTTATCTTTAACCGATGAAATAACGGCGAGCATTGTGCTCGCCGTTTTTGATTCGGCGCTAATAATTAGGGTCAAAAGCCCCTAGTCCGCAACAAACCAGTACCCCTTGTTAAGCAGTGCTGTCAGGTGAATTAGGCTTTCATGGGAGATCTGCGTGAAATCTTCCGCAGAGATTTCATCATAGTTACACAGTGTCGTGACGATATGAGTTTCTTCACTATCAAACTCAAAGATCTCACCATTGATGTAGGCAATGTTTGGTTTGTCTTCTAAGAACAAAGATTTTAAACCAGAAACTTTGTATAGGCTCTTGCCCGATTGAAGAAAGTCTACCAACTCCTCTGCTTGCCATACTTCTTCAGGAGCGACGATATCAAGTTGATGGCGTGATTGACTCAACATACAACCCAAGAACTGATTGACGTTGTCTTGAGAGGCCATGGCCGCTTTCAGCATCTTGGTAAGATCAGCGATATCATTATTGCTTACTTCACTGTGATTGCGACGAGTGTTCAATTCTGGGTTGTGCAAGTGCATATCGCCTTGTTCGTGAGCAAGTACATAGTCAGCAAAATTGCTTAATAGCTCTTGTTCTTTTGGAGAGCGATAACCAACCGAGTAGCTCATTGAAGGCTCAAGTGTTTTACCTTCATGAGGGAAACCTGGTGGGATGTAAAGAATGTCCCCTGGTTCCAATTCGCCTTCGATTAACGTATCGAATGATTCAATCTGGCGTAGCGCAGTATGGCGATGGTTTTCATTGTATTGGCCATGGTCTTTTTCGCCTACACGCCAGTAACGTTTGCCTTGGCCCTGAACAATAAACACATCGTATTGGTCGATGTGTGGGCCTACGCCGCCTCCCTCCACAGAGTAAAGAACCATGAGGTCGTCAAACAGCCAGTTAGGCATGGCCTTAAAAGGTTCTAGCATTTCTGCTGCACCTTGGTGCCAGTGATTTGCGGCTTGAACAATCAGCTGCCAGTGAGTTTCTGGAAGCTGAGCGAATTTTTCTTCTGGGAATGGACCGTGTTCGGCACTCCATTCATCATTCAAGTTAGAGACAAATCGAGAATCAACTTCTTCTTCCATTGAAAGGCCGGCAATCTCTTCGGGAGAAATAGGATCTTGGAAGTTAGCAAAGCCACCCTTAATAATGGTTGGTTTCTTCTGCCAATACTCTGCCAGGAACTCTTCAAGTGAAAAACTGAGTTGATACATGTTGTGTCTCTTTTACATTTTTTGAGGAACAGAAATAAAAAAGGTTGGCCTAAGCCAACCTTTTGCTTCGCGCGAGATTATACGCTGATTACAGCTTATCTGTCAGCTCAATTGCTTGACCGATGTAGTTCGCTGGCGTCATCTCTTTTAGACGTGCTTTCTCATGCTCAGGAAGCTCAAGTCCATCGATGAAGTTACGCATTGCTTCACCATCTACACGCTTACCACGAGTTAGCTCTTTTAGCTTCTCGTATGGTTTCTCGATGCCGTAGCGACGCATTACTGTCTGTACAGGCTCTGCTAGAACTTCCCAGTTTTGGTCTAGTTCCGCAAGCAGTGCGTCACGGTTAACTTCTAGCTTGCTAATACCTTTCAGAGTTGAAGTGTAGGCAATGATTGCGTAGCCAACACCAACACCAAGGTTACGTAGAACCGTTGAGTCAGTTAGGTCACGCTGCCAGCGAGAGATTGGCAGTTTCTGAGCTAGGTGACCGAATACTGCATTCGCAAGACCTAGGTTACCTTCAGAGTTTTCAAAGTCGATTGGGTTAACTTTGTGAGGCATTGTTGATGAACCGATTTCACCAGCAATGGTCTTTTGCTTGAAGTGACCCAGAGCGATGTAGCCCCAAACGTCGCGGTCGAAGTCGATTAGAATGGTGTTGAAACGTGCAACTGCGTCGAATAGCTCAGCGATGTAATCGTGCGGTTCGATTTGAGTTGTGTATGGGTTCCACGTTACGCCTAGAGACTCAGTGATGAACTCTTCAGAGAACTGGTGCCAGTCAACTTCTGGGTAAGCAGATAGGTGTGCATTGTAGTTACCTACTGCACCGTTGATTTTACCTAGAATCTCAACGTTAGCGATTTGCTTGTATTGGCGTTCCATACGGTACGCAACGTTCGCCATTTCTTTACCCATTGTAGATGGAGAAGCTGGCTGACCGTGTGTACGAGAAAGAAGAGGAATGTCGCGGTACTCAACAGCAAGTGCTTTGATTGCGTCAATGATGTTTTGGATTTCAGGAAGAATCACTTCATCACGTGCTTCTTTAAGCATTAGAGCGTGAGACGTGTTGTTGATGTCTTCTGAAGTACATGCAAAGTGGATGAACTCATTCACAGCGTGAAGCTCAGGAACACCTGCCACTTTCTCTTTAAGGAAGTACTCTACTGCCTTAACGTCGTGGTTCGTTGTACGCTCGATCTCTTTAATGCGTGCTGCATCTTCTTCAGAGAAGTTTGCTGCTAGTTCATCTAGGAACTTGTTTGCTTCTGCACTGAAAGCTGGTACTTCTGCAATCGCGTCTGTAGCTGCAAGCTTTTGTAACCAACGGATTTCAACGATAGAGCGGTACTTTAGTAGGCCAAACTCACTAAAGATGCTGCGAAGTGCTGTTGTTTTGCTTCCGTAACGGCCGTCTACTGGTGAAACAGCAGTCAATGCTGACAGTTCCATGATGTTCTCCTGAATTGAGTGTCAAAATTTTCGTGTGCTTTATACCAATAACTTGAGCGATTGTCACGAATATTGCGCAAACGTTTGCTTTAAAGTTATTTCACTACAGCTTTGGTATAAAAAATCAGCTCGCGACGAAGCGCGAGCTGGATAAATTGTTTAGATACGTGCAAGCAGTATTTGTGCTTGTTCGACCATCTTTTTACGGCCGAAGATCAAGTGACGACGCTTACCGCCAACTTGTCGCCAAAGTACTGAACTGCGGATACCGGCAAGGAGTAGTGCACGTACTTTGTGTTGATTCGATGTTTGTTGTAAAACCGAAGGAGTGCCAGAAACTTGAATACGAGGGCCGATAGGGCTGATCACATCTAAGTAGATACTTGCAAGATTGCTGAGCATTTGATCTTCTAAGATTTCGAAGTGTTCCGTCTGGCGCTCTGCCATAGAGATGCGGTCACCTAGTTGTGACATTGCGTCAGGGCGGCTATCAAGCTTACGTTCGAGCGCCATCAAGCTAATGATATAACGAGTAAGCTCACTTCCTGTTGGGGTACTATCGATACCTTTTACTAAGGTTTCTAGACCGAGTTTAAGGTCTGCTTCGCGTCCGTAAACACCCACTGTATTCGATGGGTTCATACAAATGATCGATTTGATTGCAGTTTCAAAAGCATCGCGGTCACAGTGGCCATTCTTTGCTACTTCTTGAACAAGTGCTACCGCTTGACAGATACCAGCAAAGGCAATAGTGCGATCATAGAGTGTGTTTGCCACGTAATTTACTCCTGTAAAACTGCAATGGTTGCTGATGACGTATTATCAAACGTCTTCAAACAGTTAGCCACCACAATAATGTGATGGCTAATCAATTTATTAAATTAGATGCGTTGCTCGATGATACCGCCACCAAGACATACGTCTTCGCTATAGAACACCGCTGATTGACCTGGTGTTACCGCGATTTGTGGCTCGTCAAAGATAACTTTAATGTTCTCATCATCGATAGGGATGATAGTACAAGGGATATCGGTTTGACGGTAGCGAGTTTTCACGGTGCATTGTAACGGTTCTTTAATCGCAGCGCGATCTACCCAGTGCAATTGTGAGGCAATAAGCCCTTGAGATTTAAGCATTGGGTGATCTTTACCTTGTACTGCAATCAAAACGTTGCGATCTAGGTCTTTCTCACCAACAAACCACGGCTCTTCGTTACCGCCACCACCTTTAGTACCGCCGATATGAAGGCCTTTGCGTTGGCCTAGTGTGTGGTACATCAAGCCATTGTGCTTACCAATCACTTTTCCTTCTGGTGTTTCAATATCACCAGGTTGAGCTGGAAGGTAGCGACCAAGGAAGTCAGTAAATTTACGCTCACCAATAAAACAGATGCCCGTTGAATCTTTCTTCTTAGCTGTAATTAGGTCTTGCTCTTCAGCAATGCGGCGAACTTCAGGTTTTTCTAGTTCACCCACTGGGAACAAGCTGCGTTCAACTTGGTCAGCACTCAGTGTATAAAGGAAGTAGCTTTGATCTTTGTTGCCATCTAGGCCGCGCAGCATTTTCGCACGAACACCGTTTGCTTGTTCTTCAGCTGTAGGGAAAGTACGGCGAACGTAGTGACCCATTGCGATATAATCAGCGTCGAGTACTTCGTCAGCAAACTCTAGGAAGGCTTTAAATTTAATTTCTTTATTACATAGGATATCCGGGTTTGGTGTACGACCTGCTTTGTATTCAGCAAGAAAGTATTCAAACACGTTGTCCCAGTATTCAGCGGCAAAGTTAATGGTATGTAGGTGGATACCTAACTTGTCACATACTGCTTGTGCATCAGCAAGGTCTTCTGCTGCTGTACAGTATTCTTCGTTATCATCTTCTTCCCAGTTCTTCATGAACAAGCCTTCAACTTGATATCCCTGTTGTTGTAATAAATAGGCAGATACAGATGAATCGACACCGCCGGACATACCGACGATTACTTTCTTTTGGCTATTCTCAGAACTGTTGTTAGACATGATTTAATACCACTTTTTTTAACCGGAGGCAGATTCTAACAGAAACGAAATCAAGGTGACAGTTCCGAGATCGGAATCACACTTTCTGTCTTGTAAACCCTGTGCTCCAATGAGTTGTAAAGATACCTAAACCCTTGGTATCTACTATGATGTCAGCACTATATGTGGCATAGTTTGCCAAAATCCAAGTGCTAGAGATAAAAATGTCTGAACAAAATGAATTCATGCAAGAAGCAGAGCTTATAGAGATCGTTGAGAACCAACTTGCTGATAGTAATCCACTTAAAGTTAAAGAAACTTTGATGCGTTTAATGATGACGGGTACACCACGAGAAGACGCGGTTGCAATGATGGCTTGTGCCGTTTCAATTGAAATCTTTGATGTTATGAAAAATGACGCTCAATTTAATCTAAAGCGTTATAGTGAACATTTAGATCAACTTCCTGATTTAGGTTTTATGGAGGGTGAGTAAATTCTTCTGATCTAATTGGTATCGCAACCGTTTGCGTTATTTTGTGTTATTGCCGTGTCCAATTGGGCGCGGTAAAATCTCACCCCTTTTTATTCTATTTTCACGAAAGTCGCCTTTATGAAATTTCCTGGTCAAAGAAAGTCTAAACATTACTTCCCGGTTCATGCTCGTGATCCGCTAGTCAGCCAATCGCAATCTAGTAAGAAAATGGCTCGCACTCATATTATTGGTATTGACCAAACATTGGTTGATATTGAAGCGAAAGTTTCAGCTGATTTCATTGAGAAGTTTGGATTAAGTAAAGGTCACTCGTTGGTTATTGACGACCAAACGGCGGAAACGCTTTATAACGAGTTGAAAGAAGGGAATCTAATTACCAATGAATTTGCTGGCGGCACGATTGGTAATACACTGCACAACTATTCTGTATTAGCCGATGACCGCTCAACACTACTTGGTGTTATGAGCCAAGATATTAAAATCGGTAGTTATGGGTATCGCTATCTTTGTAATACTTCTAGTCGAATGGATTTAACTCATTTACAAGGCGTAGAAGGTGCGATCGGTCGTTGCTTTACTTTAATTACTGAAGATGGTGAGCGTACTTTCGCAATTAGTGAAGGACAAATGAACCAACTGCGTCCCGAAAGTATTCAAGAAAAAATATTTAAGAATGCATCGGCTTTGGTGATTACCGCTTATTTAGTCCGTTGTAAAGAAGGCGACCCTATGCCAGAAGCAACGATGCAGGCAATTGAATATGCTAAGAAGCACGATGTACCCGTTGTATTAACCCTAGGTACTAAGTTTGTTATTCAAGACGACCCTGAGTTCTGGCGTGAATTCTTAAAGCAACACGTTACAGTTGTTGCAATGAATGAAGATGAAGCCGAAGCATTAACGGGTGAGAGCGATCCTTTAATGGCGTCTGATAAAGCGCTAGAGTGGGTTGATCTTGTGTTATGCACAGCAGGCCCGATAGGTCTTTATATGGCCGGCTATACGGAAGAGTCCGCAAAGCGCGAAACCAGTCTTCCTTTATTACCGGGTGCAATTGCTGAATTTAACCGCTTTGAGTTTAGTCGTCCGGCTGCAAAAGCAACCTGTGAAACACCAATTAAAGTATATTCACATATTGCGCCTTATATGGGTGGTCCAGAGAAGATTAAGAATACCAATGGTGCAGGCGACGCTGCGCTGTCTGCTTTACTTCACGATATGGCAGCAAATAAATACCACAAAGAGAATGTTCCAAACTCAAGTAAGCATCAGCATACTCATCTAACTTATTCTTCATTCTCACAAGTATGTAAGTACTCTAACCGTGCGAGCTATGAAGTCTTAGTTCAGCATTCTCCGCGTTTATCTCGTGGTTTACCTGAGCGTGAAGATAGCTTGGAAGAAGCATACTGGGAACGTTAATCCTTATATTTCTAATGTAACTCATTGCCTTTGATTATGAGAGCCTGTTGATTTATCAATGGGCTCTTTTTTTTAAATAGTCATTAACTTAAGCTGTATTTTATTGGGCGTTGTCATTTTAAAGATACAAAAAAAGCGAGCATAGCTGCTCGCTTTTCATCAAACTTTATATCTCTTAGATTAGGAAGTCATCAAGAGACTTACCTGCATCAAGCTGCTCTTGAATTGCAGAAGGTGTACGACCTTGGCCTGTCCAAGTTTTTTCTTCGCCAGACCCATCTACATATTTGTATTTAGCTGGGCGAGGAGCGCGTTTTTGTTTTGCTTTTGGTTTAGCTTCACCAGCCATTGCAGCAACTAGTTCATCTAAATCAATACCATCTTTAGCAATCATTGCTGCATATTCAGCAAGTTTAGCTTCACGTTCTGCTTTAGCTGCACGCTCTTCAGCTTCTGCTTCTTGGCGCTCAGTAACTACCGTAGTTAGTTTATCTAGAGCTTCTTCTAATTGCTCTAGAGTAAGCTCACGAGAGAAAGCACGTAGGCTACGGATATTTAGTAGTGTTTTTGTTAGTTCAGACATCGCTATTCCTTATCAAAAATAGGCCGCTATATAATAGTTAGATAATAACAGTGAAAAAAAATATAACAATGAAATCCGCAAAAATATTTATCAATTAATACGATTTAGTTTTTTAGGACAAAATAATAAATACTTTTTTACGTAACTAACCGATATAACCGCACACTAATTGTGAAATTAAATGAATAACTCACACTTTCAAAAAACAACTGAAGTCGAAAGGTTAGTGGTAGTAGTTTCATATGTACATCGAAGGACTCAAACGATTTAGTTGTTAAGGGTTGCAATACTGATTCGGATCGGTAGAATGGCGGCCACCTAATGCAAGTTAGTAGTTAATCAATTGTAAAAACGATGTTTTTTTAGTGATATCTACTAATCTTGATGTAGAGGCGCAGTAATAAATAGTAAACTTTGTTGGGGTGATGCCAAAGAACAAAGTGGAAAGGTCTTACTGCCGAAGCAGCATTACTCATCAAAGTGTGTTGCTGGGGTTGTATCAAATAGGTACAACACTGCCATAGTCTATTGTTGTTAAACTATGGAGCGCTACTGTAGGGCAGGGAAAAGCAATCGCTTTCCTTCCGCTAATTTCAACAAGTCTTACGCTATAGGCGTAATTTGTCTGCAGTAGATCTCTAGCCAAACTTGGTTTTTGAAGATCATGAATTTAATTGATTTCGCATCATCTCCTATCTCATTGTTGCCTCCAGTGGTAGCTCTGACTCTTGCGATCGTAACACGTCGTGTACTTGTTTCTCTGGGCGTAGGTATTCTCCTAGGCGCAATCCTTCTTGCTGATTATTCAATTGGCGGTGCACTAAGCTATACATTTGAAAAAGTATCAGGTGTCTTTATTGAGGACGGTGGTATTAACTCATGGAACATGAGTATAGTCGGCTTCTTATTGCTACTAGGTATGATGACAGCATTGCTGACATTGTCAGGTGGTACTCGCGCATTTGCTGAATGGGCACAAGTTCGCGTTAAGAGTAAGCGTGGTTCTAAACTTCTTGCTGCATTCCTAGGCGTATTCATTTTTGTGGACGATTACTTTAACAGCCTAGCAGTGGGGTCGATTTCTCGTCCTGTGACAGATCGCTTCTACGTATCACGTGCAAAGCTTGCCTACATTCTTGACTCAACGGCGGCGCCAATGTGTGTGCTTATGCCAGCATCAAGCTGGGGTGCATATATCATGACGATTATCGGTGGCATCTTGGTGTCTCACGGTATGACGGATTACTCTGCGTTGGGTGCCTATGTTCGTCTAATTCCTATGAACTTTTACGCAGTATTCGCGCTACTGATGGTGTTTGCTGTTGCATGGTTCAAGCTAGACGTTGGTCAAATGCGTCGCCACGAGATCGAGGCATCTCAAGGTCGTGGTTTTGATGAAGGCAATGACTCTCAAGCAGCTCACGACCTAAACGAAGAGCTGGATATTGAAGAAAGCTCTCGTGGCTCTGTGGCTGACCTAGTAATGCCAATCGTATCACTAATCGTTGCGACAGTAGCCGCTATGCTTTACACCGGTAACCAAGCGCTTGCGTCTGATGGTCTTGCATTTAATCTTCTTGGCGCATTCGAGAACACTGATGTAGGTATGTCCCTTATCTACGGTGGTGTCATCGGCCTTGCTGTTGCTCTACTTACTGTATTGAAGCAAAAACTACCGGCATCTGACATCGCGAAAACCTTGTGGATCGGTGCGAAATCTATGTTTGGCGCTATTCTAATCTTGGTATTTGCATGGACTATCGGTTCAGTCATCGGTGACATGAACACCGGTGCTTACCTATCTTCTCTAGTACAAGGCAACATTGACCCTAGCTGGTTACCAGTTATCCTGTTCCTACTGTCTGGTCTAATGGCGTTCTCAACGGGTACTTCGTGGGGTACGTTCGGTATCATGCTTCCTATCGCTGGTGACATGGCGGGTGCAACAGACCTAGCACTAATGCTTCCAATGTTAAGTGCTGTACTGGCAGGTTCTGTTTTTGGTGATCACTGTTCTCCAATCTCAGATACTACGATTCTGTCTTCGACGGGTGCGCGTTGTAACCACATCGACCACGTTGCTACACAGCTTCCATATGCAATTTCAGTAGCGATTGTTTCTTGTATTGGCTTTATCGCTCTAGGTATGACTTCATCAGTTGCTATTTCTTTCGCAGTAGCATCGGTTGCATTCGTCATCACTTGTTTCGTACTGGCAAGCATCTCAAAGTCAAAAATGGCTAGCTGTCCAAGTGCATAAATAAGAATCCCTAACGGTTCTTGAGTAATCTTCAGGCTCTGCAATTTCTATTGCAGAGCCTTTTTGTATTGAAGATTTAAATCGCTTTTTACTGAACTAAAAATTAGTTTAAAAAAAGGTGAATTAGAGGTTGAAAAACCTAACCAGCTTAGTTAGTGTGGTTATCAAGAAATCGAACTGGTTAACAAAAACTGTTCGTTGAGAAGAGAGAATTATTATGCGCAACTTTGTAGTGAAACATCATCACCATCATCACCCAGTCTAGTCTTTCGGGAGATGCGCGCATACTCGGGGGATAGGAAAACTCCCGAAGGTTAAGTCAAAAGAAATCAGATTTAGGCCCTTGGGAGAAACAAGCTTCCAAGGGTTTTTTCGTATTAGGGTATTCATTTTTACCGATTGTAAATGAAGCCAAATAACAACAAGATTTAACAAAATTGAATTTGCACAGGGAAATAGTTATGCAATCACAACGCCTAAGAATCGCAATCCAAAAGAAAGGCCGTCTAAGCAAAGAGTGTCAAGACTTGCTTAAAAAATGCGGTGCGAAATTCAACATCATGGGTGAACGTCTTGTAGTTCACGCAGAAAACATGCCTATCGATCTTCTCCTTGTTCGTGATGACGATATTCCAGGCCTAATTATGGATGGTGTGGTTGACCTTGGCTTTATCGGTGAGAACGAACTGGAAGAAGTTCGCCTAGACCGTAAAGCACTCAGTGAACCTTCAGAGTTCGTTCAACTTCGTCGCCTTGATTTTGGTGGTTGTCGTCTGTCTATCGCAATCGACAAAGACGAAGAGTACAACGGCCCACAAGACCTTGCAGGCAAGCGTATCGCAACCACATACCCCCAACTTCTTAAAGCTTACATGGACGAGCAGGGCGTACCGTTCTCAACTTGTATGCTAACTGGTTCGGTAGAAGTCGCTCCTCGTGCTGGCCTTGCTGATGCTATCGCTGACCTTGTTTCTACGGGTGCTACGCTAGAAGCAAATGGCCTGAAAGAAGCAGAAGTGATTTTCCAATCTAAAGCGACTCTAATCCAACGCGTTGGTGAGTTCGATGCAGACAAGCAAGCGCTAATCGAGAAGCTTCTGACGCGTATGCAAGGCGTTCAGCAAGCGAAAGAATCGAAATACATCATGCTACACGCGCCAACCGATAAGCTAGAGCAAGTGAAAGCGCTGCTTCCTGGTGCAGAAGACCCAACAGTGCTGCCTCTATCAATGGACACTGAAAAAGTGGCTATCCACCTAGTAAGTACCGAGAATTTATTCTGGGAAACGATGGAGCAGCTTAAAGAACTTGGTGCGAGCTCAATCCTTGTTCTTCCTATTGAGAAGATGATGGGGTAAGTACGATGAGAACGGTTGTATGGCAGTCGCTGAGCGAATCTCAGCAAGATTCTATCCTAGAGCGTCCAGCGATTACGGAAGGCGCGAACATTACTGCAGCGGTTTCTGAAGTTATCGCTAAAGTACGCGCAGAAGGTGATGCAGCGTTATTTGAACTAACAGAGAAATTCGATCGCGTTAAGCCCGAGTCGATCTGTGTTTCCACACAAGAGATTGAAGACGCGTCGGCTCGTCTTACCGATGAAATGAAGCAAGCGCTTGAACAAGCTTATTCAAACATTTCGACTTTCCACAAAGCACAGAAGCCACAGCCAATTAAGGTTGAGACTCAACCGGGTGTGGTTTGTGAGCAAGTGACACGAGCGATTCAGAAGGTTGGTTTGTACATTCCTGGTGGTAGTGCACCACTGCCATCAACGGTTCTAATGCTTGGCGTACCAGCTAAAATTGCAGGTTGCCAGAAAGTGGTGCTTTGTTCTCCACCGCCAATAGCTGATGAGATTCTTTACGTAGCTAAGCTGTGTGATATCGATGAAGTGTACAACGTTGGTGGTGGTCAAGCGGTTGCTGCAATGGCTTATGGCACTGAGAGCGTATCTAAAGTCGATAAGATCTTCGGCCCAGGTAACGCATACGTGACAGAAGCGAAACGCCAGGTAAGTAATGACTTCCGCGGCGCAGCGATTGATATGCCAGCTGGTCCTTCTGAGGTTTTGGTAATTGCAGACGAAACTGCGGATGCGGATTTCATCGCGGCAGACCTACTTTCTCAAGCAGAGCACGGCCCTGATTCACAAGTGGTACTTGTAACACCATCACCGATTGTAGCAGACCAAGTCACCGACGCGGTTCAGCGTCAACTGAAAGAGCTGTCACGAGCAGACATTGCAGAGAAAGCGCTGGCATCAAGCTTAATCATTATTGCTGAGTCGCTGACTCAAGCGATCTCGATTTCAAACTTCTATGGTCCTGAGCACCTAATTGTTCAAACTAAGAACCCACGTGAGCTGTTGCCTCTTCTAGACAACGCAGGCTCTATCTTCTTAGGTGACTGGTCTCCAGAATCAGCAGGTGATTATGCTTCAGGTACCAACCACGTTCTTCCTACTTACGGTTACACCAAAACCTACTCTAGCCTTGGTTTAGCTGATTTCTCGAAACGCATGACGGTTCAAGAGTTGTCAGCAGATGGTTTACGTAACCTTGCTCCAACGGTCGTTACTATGGCTGAAGCGGAAGGTTTGGATGCACACAAACGTGCCGTGACGATTCGCGTAGAAAAGCTAGCAAAGCAAGGTTAAGGAAGAGCGACATGGAAAAGTTAGCACGCAAACAAGTTCAGGCATTGACGCCATATCTCTCTGCTCGCCGCATCGGTGGTAGTGGTGACGTGTGGTTGAACGCTAATGAATCGCCATTCGATAACGAATATAAGACGGATTTTGCTCGTCTTAATCGTTACAGCGAATGCCAACCAAAAGAGTTGATCGAAGCTTATGCAGCATACGCTGGTGTGAAGCCCGAACAAACTCTGACTTCACGTGGCGCAGATGAAGGTATCGAACTTCTTATTCGTGCCTTCTGTGAGCCGGGCGAAGATTCAATTCTTTACTGTCCACCGACATATGGAATGTACTCAATCAGTGCTGAAACCATTGGTGTAGAACGTAAAACCGTTCCACTAACTGCGGATTGGCAGCTTGATCTTAAAGGTATTGAAGAAAACCTAGATTCAGTGAAGGTTATCTTCGTTTGTAGTCCAAATAACCCAACGGGTAACCTAGTTAATCGTGACGACATCGTTTCGTTGCTAGAGATGACAAAAGATCGTGCAATTGTTGTGATGGACGAAGCCTATATTGATTTCTGTCCAGAAGCGTCAACCAAAGATCTTCTCGATCAATACTCGAACCTCGCGATCTTACGTACACTGTCAAAAGCCTTTGCGCTAGCGGGCCTTCGTTGTGGTTTCACACTAGCTAATGAAGAGCTAATCAATGTTCTACTTAAGGTGATTGCGCCATACCCTGTGCCTATCCCTGTTGCAGATATTGCAACTCAAGCGCTATCTGAAGCTGGCCTTGCGCGTGCGAAATACCAAGTAGCTGAGCTGAATGCGAATCGAGCTTATTTACAAGCAGGCCTATCTATTCTTTCTGATAAAGATGGGCATGAAGGCTTAGAAGTGTTTGAGGGTTGGGGTAACTATCTACTGGTTAAATTCCCTCAAGGCGACGAGCTTTTCAAGGCCGCTTGGGATACCGGTATTATCCTGCGTAATTCACCAATCGAAGATTGCGTTCGCATCAGTGTTGGTAGCCGCGAAGAGTGTGAGAAAACACTCGGCTTTATTAGAAATTACTATCAATAAAACGATTTAATTAAGAAAAGATTTCGGTTCTTATCCGTTGTAAGAGCCTTCAAATTTGCAATAAGGAAGTTCAAGTGAGTACACAACAGAAAATTCTATTTATCGACCGTGATGGCACGCTTATCGTTGAGCCACCGGTGGATTTCCAAGTTGACCGCTTAGATAAACTCAAATTAGAGCCGTTTGTTATTCCAAGCCTATTATCACTGCAAGATGCAGGCTACCGCCTAGTGATGGTAACGAACCAAGATGGTTTAGGTACAGACAGCTACCCACAAGCAGATTTTGACGCACCGCACGACATGATGATGGAGATCTTTGAGTCTCAGGGTGTGAAGTTTGATGATGTGCTTATTTGTCCACACTTTGACGAAGATAACTGCTCATGCCGCAAGCCAAAACTAGGTATGGTGAAAGAGTACCTTCAAGGTGGCAAGGTTGATTTTAAACACTCAGTAGTGATTGGTGATCGCCAAACAGACCTTCAGCTTGCTGAGAATATGGCAATTCGAGGTATCCAGTACAACCCAGAAACGATGGGTTGGAAGCAAATCCTGAAAGACCTAACAGTCAATGCGCGTAAAGCGGAAGTGGTTCGCACGACGAAAGAAACCGACATTAAGGTGTTTGTTAACCTTGATGAGCAGGGCGGCAATGAAATCACAACCGGCCTTGGTTTCTTCGACCACATGCTAGATCAAATCGCGACACACGGTGGCTTCCAAATGAAGTGTAACGTGGTTGGTGATCTACATATTGATGATCACCACACCATTGAAGACACAGCGCTTGCGCTTGGTTCTGCTTTGAAAGAAGCACTAGGCGACAAGCGTGGTATCGGCCGTTTTGGCTTTAGCTTGCCAATGGATGAGTGCTTGGCACAATGTGCGTTAGACCTTTCTGGTCGTCCTTACTTGAAATTCGAAGCCGAGTTCAGCCGTGAGCAAGTGGGTGACCTTTCAACTGAGATGGTGGTTCACTTCTTCCGCTCACTAACCGACACTTTAGCTTGTACGCTGCACCTTTCTTCTGCGGGCAACAACGATCACCACATCATTGAGAGCCTATTTAAAGCCTTTGGCCGCACCATGCGTCAGGCAATCAAGGTAGAAGGTAACGAGCTGCCAAGTAGCAAAGGAACGCTTTAAAAGCGAAAGGATTGAATAATGAAAGATCAAAAAGTCGTCATTATTGATACAGGGTGTGCCAACGTTTCATCGGTAAAGTTTGCGATTGAACGTCTGGGCTACCCAGTAACTATTTCAAAAGAGCCAGAAGTGGTACTGGATGCAGATAAACTGTTTCTACCAGGTGTGGGCACCGCAAGTGAGGCGATGAAAAACCTTGCTGAGCGTGACCTCATTGAACTGGTTAAAAAGGTGGAAAAGCCACTACTTGGTATCTGCCTCGGTATGCAACTGCTAGGAAAAGTTTCGCAAGAGAAGGGCCAAAAAGCGGATGAGCTCGTTGAATGTCTTGGCCTTTGTGAAGGCGAAGTGAAATTGCTAGAAACGGGCGAGCTTCCATTGCCACACATGGGCTGGAACACAGTGAAAGCGAAACCTGAGCACCCGCTGTTTAAAGAGATTGAAGAAGGTGAGTACTTCTACTTTGTACATAGCTTTGGTATGCCAGTAGGCGATTACACCATTGCAGAGTGTGAGTATGGCAAGCCATTCACCGCTGCTGTTCAAAGCGGTAACTACTATGGTGTGCAGTTCCATCCAGAGCGATCTTCAAAAGCCGGCTCTAAACTGATTCAGAATTTCCTAGAACTGTAGTTCGCTAGGGTAAACCGATCCTGAGGATAAGGACATAACGAAGTGATTATTCCAGCACTAGATTTAATCGAAGGTCAGGTAGTTCGCCTTTACCAAGGTGACTACGGCCAAGTAACAGAATACAAGGTTGACCCTGCAGAGCAGTTCAACCTATACCACCAAGCAGGTGCAGGTTGGTTGCACCTTGTTGACCTAACCGGTGCGAAAGACACCACGGCACGTCAGCTAGATCTAATCGCGAAGCTGCTTGCTAGCACGCCTGCAAACATTCAAATTGGCGGCGGTGTTCGTTCTGAGCAAGACGTAGTAGACCTTCTAGAAGCGGGCGCCCAACGCGTAGTGGTTGGCTCAACAGCAGTTAAACAAACTGAGCTTGTTAAAGGATGGATGGAAAAGTACGGCGCAGAGAAAATCGTTCTTGCACTGGACATCAACATCGATGAAAACGGCACTCGCAAGGTTGCGATTTCTGGGTGGCAAGAAGACTCAGGTGTAACAATCGAAGCGCTAATCGATGACTACCTAACCGTAGGCCTTAAACACGTGCTTTGTACTGACATCTCGCGTGATGGCACACTCGCCGGTTCAAACGTTGAGTTATACGTTGACCTATGTAAGCAATACCCACAGGTTCAATTCCAGTCTTCAGGCGGTATTGGTTCACTCGCAGATATTGAAGCACTAAAAGGCACAGGCGTATCTGGTGTGATTGTTGGTCGCGCGCTTCTAGATGGTAAGTTCACAGCAGAGGAGGCATTTGCATGTTGGCAAAGCGAATAATCCCATGTCTGGACGTCCGTGATGGACAGGTAGTGAAGGGCGTTCAATTCCGCAACCACGAAATCATTGGTGACATCGTGCCTCTTGCGCAGCGTTACGCCGAAGAAGGTGCAGATGAATTGGTCTTCTACGATATCACCGCATCAAGTGATGGCCGTGTGGTCGATAAAAGCTGGGTTCAGCGCGTCGCAGAGGTTATCGATATTCCCTTCTGTGTGGCTGGTGGTATCAAGTCAGCTGAAGATGCGGCACGTATTCTTGAATTTGGCGCAGACAAGGTTTCTATCAATTCACCTGCATTGGCGAACCCTGAGTTAATTACAGAGCTCGCCGATAAGTTTGGTGTGCAATGTATCGTAGTGGGTATCGACTCCTACTACGACAAAGAAACAGGCAAATATCAGGTTTACCAATTCACTGGTGATGAAGCGCGAACCAAGGCGACCCAATGGGAAACCAAAGATTGGGTGCAAGAAGTGCAAAAGCGTGGCGCCGGTGAAATCGTACTTAACATGATGAACCAAGATGGGGTGCGAAACGGTTACGACCTAGAGCAGCTGAACATGGTTCGTGAAGTGTGTAAGGTACCACTTATTGCATCAGGTGGTGCAGGTGCAATGGAGCACTTTGCTGACGCTTACAAGCAAACCAACGTAGATGGTGCTCTTGCGGCTTCCGTATTCCATAAGCAAGTGATCAACATCGGTGAACTTAAACAATATCTAAAACAACAAGGTGTAGAGGTGCGTCTATGAGTTTTGCCACCGCAGAAGTAAACACTCTGATTGAAAAAATTAATTGGGATAAGGTGGACGGCCTTGTTCCTGCGATCGTTCAAGATTTCCAATCAAGCCAAGTGCTAATGATGGGATACATGAATCAGGACGCATTGAAAAAAACGGCTGATACAGAGCAGGTAACCTTCTTCTCTCGAACCAAAGAGCGTCTTTGGACAAAAGGTGAAACCTCAGGCAACGTACTGCAGCTTAAAAATATGTCCCTTGATTGTGACAACGACACATTATTGGTGAAGGTGAACCCAATCGGTCCAACTTGCCACTTAGGTAACACGACGTGTTGGGACGTTGATCCTCAAGAAGAGAGCCAAATGGTGTGGCTTCATCAACTTGAGCAGCTATTGGCTGCCCGCAAGGACGCCGATCCTGAATCCTCTTACACAGCACACCTATATTCGCGTGGCACCAAGCGTATTTCGCAGAAAGTGGGCGAAGAAGGGGTTGAAGTCGCGCTTGCGGCGACGTCGGGTGACAAGGCGGAGCTAGTGTGTGAATCCGCAGACCTGATTTATCACCTAATGGTTCTTCTTCAAGACCAAGGCTTGTCTATGAATGATGTGGTCAACAAGCTGAAAGAGCGTCATAAATAAGAGAGTGTGAAAATGGACCCTGTCCTCTAGATAACTAGAGCGCTACGCTGCTGGAAAACTAGATATCTAGATTCTGGCAAACAAACGAAATAGAAAGAGGTTGACGTACACACGCCAACCTCTTATTTTTCTCTAGCTCTTTATATTCCTATTAAAATCCTCAGGTGCTCTCCAGCCATCCAATGGATTTGAACTCCCAAGCACACTGCCATTTGATTCGATCACAGATTTATACCAGAAGCCCGAATCTTTAATGGTACGTTTTTGAGTCGCGTAATCCACATGAACCAATCCGAAGCGTTGCAGGTAACCTTCCGCCCATTCGAAGTTGTCTAAGATTGACCACTGGAAGTAACCCATAATATCAACGCCAGAATCAGCTGCTTGTTTTAGACCAAGTAAGTAACGATTCAAGAAATCGATACGCGTGGTGTCATGAACCTTACCGTCTAGGCTAACCCAATCATTGGTACTTAAACCGTTCTCAGTGATGATCAAAGGTTTGTTGTAACGCTCGTAAAGGAACTGAGTAGTCCAGCGTAATGATTCCGGTGTTACTGGCCAGCGGAAATGCGTGTATGGGTAGTCGTTAGGGTATGGCACCACCTCTGGTTGACCATTTGCACCCATCTTAACTAATTCAGAGTTGTAAACGTTGATACCAACAAAATCGAGAGGTTGGCATATGATATCCATATCGCCATCTTTGACTTCGGGTGCATCATTGCCAAATAGTGCTAAACCATCTTGTGGGTATTCGCCTTTGAATGCCGGATCCATCCACCAAGTTGCGTTGAACATCTGGTCATCTACAACGTTAAAGGTTCGTTGACGAGCGGCTTCAATATCTTGCTCTGAGTTAGAAGCGGGTGCAGCGGTTCTAAAACATGGTGCAGCGCCTACTTTCGCTGGTTTTTTCGCTTCCTCTCGAAGAATTTTCACCGCCTTTCCGTGAGCTAATAATGCGTTATGCCACGCTCTGTTGACTTCTTTGGTGGCTAATTGTAACCCCGGTGCATGCATACCAGATTGATGGCCAAGACCAATAAAGCAGGCTTGTTCATTGAGAGTAAACCAGTTGCTGACACGATCGGATAGTTTATCAACAATCACACGGGTGTACTCTGCAAACCAATCGCTAGAGTCGTCATTTAGCCAGCCGCCCTTATGAAAGAGTGCCATTGGATAGTCCCAGTGGAAGAGCGTGACCCAAGGATCAATGCCATTAGCAAGAAGCTCATCGACTAAACGGTCATAGTAATCTAAGCCCGTTTGATTTACTTTCCCCGTTCCCTCTGGCATAACGCGGGGCCACATGATGCTCAGACGATACGCATCTAGGGAAAGGGATTTCATGATCTGGACATCTTCTTCATAACGGTTGTAATGATCACACGCGTTAAAGCCGGTATTACCGTCTAATACAAAACCTTTGCGTCGGGAACACATGTCCCATACGGAATCAGCACATCCATCTACGCCTTGAGTGTTGCCTTCAATTTGATAGCTGGCTGCTGCTGCGCCCCAAATAAAATCATCACGAAATGCCATTATTTTCTCCTTAGCCTTAATTTACATTTGCCAGTGTAGGGAAGTGAAAAAAGTAAATTCGTGAGCAAATTCGCATGGGTCTGTTATTTGTCTGAGCAAACAACAAATATCAATGGATGAGCACAATTCCAATCCTTAAATGAAACTAAAATGCTCAATGCATAGATTTTGCATTATATTTCAGTTGTTTGCGCTGAAATGGTTAGTTTTTCTGATTTTGAATCTCTTAGTCAGTTCATTAATATTAGTTTCTCTTTATCTATCTGAATGAAAAGAGATTTGTGAGTTATATCCGGTGTAAGTTTCATGGTTTTCAATGAGATTGGGGGAGTGCTCTGAAATTGAGAAATTAATGTATGAGTTAATAGTTGGGTGTGAAAATTGTCACAATAACCTCTCATCAAGACTCTTATTATCTTCCAAGTTTTAAGTCTAATTAGAATGACTCTGGATAGAGGATAAGAGATGACAGTATTAAATGGTGAGTGGACGCTAACCTCCAAACAAAGACCTGAGATCAATATATCGATGATGATTCCAGGTGATAACTACAATGCGTTATTAAAGGCGGGCATGATTGAAAACCCATATTACGGTTGTAACGAACATGACGTGCAGTGGGTTCGCGAATGTGATTGGCAGATAGAGCGTACGTTTGTTGTTGAACCAGAGCAATTGAGCTGCAATCAACTGGTCGTGAGCTTTACTCGATTAGACACGGTCGCATCGGTTTACGTTAACGAAGAGTTAGTGTTAAGTGCTTCGAATATGTTCCAGAAACATCAGGTAGATATTAAGTCATTCGTTAAGGCGGGTGAAAACTCGATGCGTATTGAGTTTGCTCAAGCGATTGCAGAAGCGAAGCGCCGAGCGGATCAACTTCCATTCCCTATACCGTCTTCAATGGGTGACAACAATCAAGTTCCGCATATGAATATTCTGCGTAAAACGCAATGTCATACTGGTTGGGACTGGGGTATCTGTCTTCCAGTCTCGGGTATTTATGACCCTATTATCGTTGAAGAGGTTGGTGATGTTCGACTGAACTATGTGACGACGGAGCAAATTTGGGCAGAGGATGGTAGCGTTGAGTTAGTGCTGAATATTGATCATTCAAAGGGCGTTGAGCAAGAAGTGGTTGCTCACTTTAATGGTCACACACAACAAGCAGCATGCGTTACTCATGGCTCGACAGTAATCAGATTTATGGTTGAAAACCCTAAGTTATGGTGGCCAGCTGGCTATGGTGATCAACCATTGTACGACCTCAAGGTTGAACTTGCGGGCCAGACGGTTGAGAAGAGGATTGGTCTGCGCCATTTAGAGTTGAATACCGAAGCTGACGATATTGGTTCTGCGATGGAATTCCGAGTCAATGGATTCCCCATTACAGCGAAAGGCGCAAACTGGATTCCAATTGATGCCATGCCATCTCTGGAATCAGAAGAGCGTTACCGTGCACTCCTAACCTCGGCCAAAGAAGCGAACATGAACATGATTCGCGTCTGGGGTGGTGGACATTACGAATCTGAAACCTTCTACAATACCTGTGATGAACTTGGATTGTTAGTGTGGCAAGACATGATGTTCTCTTGTGCATTATACCCATCAACACCAGAGTTTATTGCAGATGTAGAACCAGAAATAGCGCAGCAAATACGTCGCCTTAAAGATCATGCCTGTATTGCGATTTGGTGTGGGGATAACGAAGTTATCGGCGCGTTGAACTGGTACGACGAATCGAAGAACCAACGTGATAAGTACACAGTCAACTACGACCGTTTAAATCGCCGTTTATCAGAAGTGATTCAAGGTGAAGACACCACACGTACATTCTGGCCTTCGTCCCCATGTAACGGGGATCTTGATTATGGTGATGCATGGCATGATGACAATCGTGGTGATATGCACTTCTGGGATGTGTGGCATTCTGGTTCATCTTTCAAGGCCTACTTAGATATTCAACCTCGCTTCTGCTCGGAGTTTGGCTTCCAATCATGGCCGTCGTTCTCAGAAGTGAAATCGTTTGTGCCTGAGCAAGATTGGAATGTTACTTCACCAACGTTTGAGAGCCACCAAAAGAATGGTTCGGGCAACAGTATTATCACTGAGATGTTTACTCGTTACTTCCGATTCCCTGCAAACTTTGAGCAGATGCTTTACCTAAGCCAAGTTCAGCAATCCGTGGCGATTAAGACAGGCTGTGAGTATTGGCGCTCTATCGGTCCAACATGTCGTGGCATGCTCTACTGGCAGCTTAATGATTGTTGGCCGGTGAGCTCTTGGTCTAGCCTAGAGTACAGTGGCCGTTGGAAACAGCTCCATTACCACGCTAAACGTTTCTTCGCACCGACGTACTTACCGTTTGTTGAAACAGAAGATGCATTGACGGTACGAGTATCGAATAACCGCCGCGAAGTGAAAGCAGTCAATGCTAAGATTGTGCAATCCACGTGGTCAGGTGAAATCTTGAATAGCTGGGATATCAACGTGGAAGCTAAGCCAGACGATAATCAAGAAATCTGGACGCTGGAGAAAGCTCAATGGCACTCTACTGCACAAGATTATTTCTTCTATGTGGAAGCTGATGTAGAGGGTGAATACATCCAGAATACATGGTTCTCGACGCCAGAAGTGAAAGGGTTGCCACTTGAGAAAGCGAATGTATCTGTCGAGGTAAATGGTGATACTTTAACCTTCACAACAGACAAGCCAGCTTTCTATGTTCATGTTGAGTTTGATGGTGATGGACGTTTTAGTGATTCAAGCTTCACACTATTGCCAAATCAGCGTAAAGAAGTGAAATACATCGGTGACCAACTGGATGAATTGGCTAACTCGCTACGAGTCTACCACCTAACTAACAGTTACTAGTTTAAACCGACACAATCAATTACGGCCTCTATCTGCGTTTGCTGATAGAGGCTTTTTTGTGGAAAACACTCAGTAATAGTTATTCATTCTGTGATCCTGATAAGAATCAACGGCGATCAAGATTGCTAGGTCGATTTAGCTTGATTATTTTAGGCATACACAACGTCTCACCTATCGAAAACAATGACTATAAAAGATAAGGCCACGATTTACGATGTGGCTGAAGAAGCGAACGTATCGCCAGCTACCGTATCCCGTTACTTGAACCGAACCTCAGCAATCGCCAAAGAAAAAGTCACAGCGATTGAGCGAGCAATTTACGACCTCGGATTTAGACCAAAGCCTAGAGGTAACAAAGCTAATCGAACGATGCGTATTGGGGTGGTTGCACCCTCCTATGAGACCTCTTATGTGACTCACTTACTCGATGGTATGGATATGGGTATGTACCACCTTGCCTATGAAATTATTATCGAAACTACGCAATGGAAGGTTGAGCGAGAAAAGAGGGAGTTAGAGAACTTAGTTCGTAGTGGTGTCGACGGTTTAGTCATCATGGGTGGTTTACTTGAAGAATCTATCATTAAAGAGATCGTTGGTGACTTGCCTACGCTGACTATTTGCCGAAGTCCACAAGGTATTTTTCCTGATTTTAATGTGGACAGTGAACTTGGGGGCTACATGGCAACCAATCACCTTATTCAACTTGGTCACACAAAGATTGCGCATATCCATGGGCCGATGCAAAGCCAAGATGCAAGGGATCGTCTAGCCGGGTACAAGCGCGCACTCAACTCTGCGGGAATGGAAATCAACGATAAATTGATTGTTGATGGTGAATACTCAGAAGATGGTGGCTTTAGAGCAATTGAAAAGCTTCTCAAGCGAGGGGTACCATTTACTGGAATATTTGTTTCCAATGACGTGTGTAGCTATGGTGCAATTCAAGCTCTGTATCAGCACAATATTTCTGTACCGAATGATATATCGATAGTTGGCTTCGATGACTTGCCTTTATCAAAGTACTTTATTCCAAGATTAACTACGATACGTCAACCCTTTAAAGAACTGGGAAGTATCGCAATTAGGTATTTAATTGATTTGATTAATGGTTATAAACCTAAATACGATGCGCCTAATGTCAACTTGATCGCTAGGGAAAGCTGCAAAAGGCTCTAGATGTTTCAAGATAAGCCATTGTTTTTATAAATATAATAAGTAAATGTTTTATATTTGTTTCTTTGGGCAATGTTATTTGTGCTGATATTCTTATTATCGAACATTGGTCAATAGCTAGCGGGTAGGGTGAGAATTTAGTCACATTCGAGCAACAATTCAGTCGTTATTATCTTTCTACACAATCTGGTCAACTTACTAATTAAAACAGTAGCGTTGAAGCCAATAATAATAAGGAAATAACGATGAAAAAGACCCTACTCGCAGCTGCTATTACAGCAACGTCATTAATGTCTATTCCGACAATGGCTGTAGCAAATGATGCGGATACCCCTAATCTACGAATTCTTTCTGAGTTTTCTACTGGTTGGGTACAAAACTTCAACCCTTGGATCGGCGGTCGCCAGAACTTCTCTTATGAATCCCTTGTATTGTTTGACCTACTGGATGACTCGAAAGAACACTATTTCCTTGCAACTGGCTATGAGCTATCTGATGACCTAACGACATTGACTGTTGACCTACGTGAAGGTGTTAAATGGTCAGATGGTGAAGCGTTTACGGCAGAAGATGTAGTATTTAGCTTTGAATATCCAAAAGCACACCCTGCAATCGACACCTCTGGTCTAGGTCAAAAAGTAGCGTCTATCACTGCAATTAATGATCACCAAGTTGAAATCAAACTTAACGAACCAAATGCTTTTGCCGCGCAAGATGTTATTGGCGAGTTCACAAAGATTGTTCCTAAACATATCTGGGAAAACATCGAAAACCCAGCAGCAGAAGTGAATGCAAACCCAGTTGCTACTGGTCCTTTTACGGTTGTTCAACGTTTTACTCCTCAAGTGTACGTATTGTGTAAGAACCCGAACTACTGGAACAAAGACCTGAAAGTTGATTGTGTGGAATTCCCACAAATGTCTAATAACGATGCTGCTCTAGAAATGATGGCGAAGGGTACCATTGATTGGGCGGGTATTTTTGTACCTGATATTGAAAGAACGTACGTTGAAAAGAGTCCTAACAATAAATATTGGTTCCCATCGAGTGACGGTGTTCGTCTAACATTCAATTTCGCTACTGATAACGAAAGTGCGAAGAAAGCGTTCTCTGATGTGAATTTCCGTAAAGCGGTGAGTCTATCGATGGATCGTGATGCGATGATGATGATCGGCGCATACGGTTATGTGAAAGGTGACAACCCAGCAACAAACTTACCAACTGCTCAATGGCGTTGGCGTGATGCTACAGCAGATGCAATGTGGGAACAACTTGCTCGTTACGATGTTAAAGCAGCAAAAGAGATGCTAGCGAAAGGTGGCTTTAAAGATGTTACCGGTGACGGTTTTGTTGAAAACCCAGACGGTAGTGAGTTCCAATTTAAGATTCAGGTACCAAGTGGCTGGAGTGATTGGGTAAACAACACGTCAATTGCTGTTGAAGGCCTACGTGAAGCGGGCATCAATGCATCAGTGGTAACGCCAGAAGCAAACGCATACGCGAAGAACTGGGAATCAGGTAACTTTGATGCGCAGTTCGGTGGTGGTTCATTGCAATCGTCAGTTTGGAAATTCTACGACTACACTATGCACTCACGCTACCAAAAATCACCTATTTGGTGGTCTACATCTTCAACTAACTACGTGAACCCAGAGCTAGACCAGTGGATTGAATCACTAGGTCAATCTAAAGATGAAGCGACGCAAAAAGAGTATGTAGCGAAGATCGAGCAGCACATGGCAGAGAACGTAATCATGATTCCTCTGTACTACAACGGCGTTTGGTACGCGTACAACGACTCTCGTTTCGAAGGTTGGGCGAACGCAGACAACCCATTCATTCACCCTGCGCCATGGGATGGTATGAGCCGTATGGTTCACCTAATGCACCTAAAACCTAAGCAATAATCTCACTTCTTCAATCCCGGCACATGGAAGCGTGCCGGGGTTGAAGGCCTCTCCAGTCTCAATGGATGACTATCCAAAGAGCCATAATTAATTATAAGAAAATCAGTAAGTGAGGAGTATATGAGATATATCCTTAGCCGTTTTGGTTTCTACGTTTTGGCGTTTTTAGCTGCGGTGACCATCAACTTTTTCTTACCTCGCATGATGCCAGGTGACCCAATTCAATCTTTTCTTGCTCGACTCGCGCAGTCTGGTGGACAGATTACTCCAGAGACGATTGCTTCTTTAGAAGCACTTTATGGTTACTCAACCAGCGTTCCTCTGTTTGAACAATTTCTTACCTACTTACAAAACATCTTAATTGGTGAGTGGGGCTTATCAACTCGATTCTTCCAACCTGTAATGGATGTACTTGGCCGCGGTATGCTTTGGACATTGCTACTAGTTGGTACTTATCTATTAGTTTCTTACACATTGACAACCTTGTTAGGTATTTATGTGGCTTGGAAGCGTGGTACTTGGGTAGATTCCATCATCACGGTATCGTCAGTGGTTATTTCTTCAATCCCTGCGGTTGTAATGGCGCTACTGATGTATTTCTTGTTTGCTTCTGATTTAGGTTGGTTCCCAACCAGTTATGCTTATCACCCAGATTTAGACCCTGCCTTATCGTTTGAATTTGTCGGCAGTGTTGCTTACCACTTGGCACTTCCTTTACTCAGCATGGTGCTACTCGGCATGGGTAACGTAATGGGCATGCGCTCAAACATGATCAACCAATTAGGCGAAGACTTCATCGTGATGGGTTGGGCAAAAGGCGTAGAAGACAAGAAAGTGATGTTCCAGTACGGTGCTCGTAACGCAGTTCTACCAATGATCACGACCTTTGCTATGTCAGTAGGTGGCATCTTCGCCGGCTCTTTGATCATCGAGATTATCTTTAACTACCCAGGCTTAGGCCAGGTAATGTTCCAAGCGATGCTTGCTCGCGATTATCCATTGATTCAAGGATACCTATTGATCATGACGATCATGGTTCTTGGTGCGAACTTCATTGCTGACTGCCTTCTATTCAAGTTAGACCCTCGTCTATCTGCTCAACTGGACTAAGGGGAGAATCATCATGTGGAAAACAATTAAACAATTTTTATTGGATAACCCAAAAGCAGCGTTTGGTATTACCATTGTGACTGTTGTGGTATTCATGTGTATATTTGCACCGCTCTTCACCGATATTGCACCTAACGCACGTGTGGCGCGTCCTCACCAAGCGCCTAATATGGACAACATCCTTGGTACGACGCGTATGGGGCGTGACGTTTGGGCTCAGTTCCTGTACGGCGGCCGTACATCTCTGTTGGTCGGCTTTATTGCAGGTACCTTTGTCATCTTTATGGCAATGCTTGTTGGCATCTCAGCTGGCTACTTCGGTGGATGGATTGACAACACATTGTCATTCTTCACCAACCTTGTGATGGTTATTCCTAGCCTACCATTGATGCTTGTACTAGCTGCTTTCCTTGACCAAGTTTCACCAATGGTTATCGCCATTATAATCGGGGCCACCTCCTGGCCGTGGGGGGCGAGGGTTTTGCGTTCTCAAACGTTAGCGATTCGTAACCGAGATTTCATCCACGCAGCAGAAGTAATGGGTGAGACGAAAAAACGCATGCTGTTTGCAGAAGTAATGCCGAACATGATGTCAATCTTGGCTTCGCTGTTCATTGGTACGGTTATTTACGCCATCATGACTGAAGCAACACTTGAATTCATTGGCCTAGGTGACCCGTTAGAAGTGACATGGGGCGTAATGCTTTACAACGCTCAGCAGACCTCAGCGATTCGAATCGGAGCATGGTGGGAAATCTTGGCACCAAGTGTCGGTCTTGCTTCTGTAGCGATTGGTTTAGCACTGATTAACTTCTCAATTGATGAAATTTCTAACCCTAAACTGAAAGCACAACGCATTATGACTCGCTTCCGTCGTGAAGAGAAAAAGGCGGCTAAAGAGCTAGCAAAAGCTCAGCAACAAAAAGAGAAGCTAGCACAAGAAGGTAACGCATAATGAGTAACGATAAATTAGTGGAAGTAAAAAACCTATGCGTTGATTATGTTACGTTCGATGGCAAAGTGCGTGCGGTTAACAGTGTTGATTTTCATATTGGTCGTGGTGAAACCCTAGGTCTTGCTGGTGAATCTGGTTGTGGTAAGTCGACGATTGCCTTTGCTTTGATGCGTTTGCACCGTCCGCCAGCACTCATCTCTGAAGGGGAAGTCCTGTTTGAAGGGCAAGATGTCCTTAAGATGGACGAGGAAGAGCTTCGTTCTTTCCGTTGGAAAGATGCTTCAATGGTATTTCAGAGTGCGATGAACTGCCTTAACCCTGTGAAAACCATTGAATACCAATTCTGGGATATTTTTGATGCTCATAACATGGTGAGCAGCCGTGAAGAGTCGATTGAAAAGGCGAAAGAACTGCTTCAAATTGTCGATATTCCTGCAGAGCGTTTATTTGACTACCCACACCAGTTCTCTGGGGGCATGCGTCAACGTGTAGTTATCGCCATGGCGCTTGCGCTTAAGCCAAAACTGTTGGTCATGGATGAACCAACAACGGCTCTTGATGTGGTGGTTCAGCGTGAAATCTTACAAAAAGTGTACGAACTGAAGCAGCAATTTGGTTTCTCTATTCTGTTCATTACTCACGATTTGAGTTTGATGGTCGAGTTCTGCGACCGTATCGGCATCATGTATTCTGGCCAGCTGGTGGAGCTAGCACCTTCCAAAGAGATCCTAAGTGAACCAATGCACCCATATGCGAAAGGTTTGGGGGATTCGTTCCCAACCTTGAAGGGTGAACTTCAAGAGATGAAGGGTATTCCGGGTAACCCGCTTGACCTGCGTAATGTGCCGGACGGATGTCGATTCGTTTCTCGTTGTTTCCATGCTTCTGATATTTGTCATCGTCAGTCGCCACAACTGGCGAAGTCGGGCGATAATCGATGGGTATCTTGTCACAGACCATTAGAGATACCGTCAAAGATGGTTGATGACGTCGAAGTAAAGTTAAGCGTAGTGGAGGCTTAAAATGAATGCATTAAACCAAGCAACATTAGCCGAAGCGAAAGAGCTAGGCCAAGTGATTATCGAAGCGAAAGACCTTACCATTGACTTTAAGAAGTCTGGTGGCTCGCTATTCAAACCAAAGCAATACCTAAGAGCCCTCAATGGTTTGAACTTCCAGTTAAGAGAGGGGCGTTGTCTTGCTGTTGTTGGCGAGTCTGGATGTGGTAAAAGTACCAGTGCAAAAATCGCGACTAAGATCCATAAAGCGACACAAGGTGGCATTTACTACAAGGGTAAAAACATTGATGACATTACTTCAAGCGAAGAGCTGGATGCTTATCGCCGCGAAGTACAGATGGTGTTTCAAGACCCGTTCAGCTCATTAAACCCACTGCATACCATACGTTATCATCTCACTCGCGCAATGAAGCTTTACCATAAAGTAACGCCAGAAGAGATGGAGCAGAAGCTCATCGATATCTTGGAAGAGGTAGGGTTAACGCCAGCGAAAGAAGTACTGGAAAAATTCCCGCATCAGCTTTCAGGCGGTCAACGCCAGCGTGTTTTCCTAGCTAAGACTTTGGTGATCGGGGCAAAAGTTATCTTGGCGGATGAGCCGACATCGATGCTCGATGTTTCGATTCGTATTGGTGTTTTAAATCTTATGAATAAGATGAAGCATGAAATGAACAAGGCATTCATGTACATCACGCATGACATCGCGACAGCGCGTTACTTTGCCGAAGATACAATCGTGCTTTACTGTGGGCATATGGTGGAATGGGGTTCAACAGAAGCTATTACTCAAAATCCACAACACCCGTATACTCAGTTACTTCTAGCTGCAGTGCCGGACCCTAGCCGTAGTATTCATGACAAGCTACCCACACACCGTTCACTGGAAACGCCAATGTGGTCGCCAGAGAAAACAGGTTGCCCGTATGCAGCTCGTTGTCCGAATGCCAAAGCGGAATGTACAGAGTATCTACCTGAACCAGTACAGATAGCATCAAATCATTACACTCGCTGCCACCTATTTTCGTAGCAAGTACTGATACTAAATGAAAAATGCCCGCTTATTCTTGAGAATGAGCGGGCATTTTCTTTGAGCGTACTTTACTTGGGTTTAGCCACAGCATTTCTTATACTTCTTGCCGCTACCACAAATACATGGGTCATTGCGCCCAACCTTGAGACTAGAAATTGGCTGGTTTAGGCGCTCATCAACAACGGGCTCTTTCTGTGCTTGCGGGAACGTACCATCGATGTAGTACCACAAACCGTCTTCTTTCAAGAAACGAGAACGCTCGGTTAAGCAAAGCTGTTGTCCATCTTCATTGAGATAAGCATTGAAGGTAACAAAACCTTCGTTCTCATGACTTCCAGCTTCAGTGTTTGTTACCTCGAGTCCACACCAGTCACTGTGTACTGAATCCGCAATGCCTTCTCGTTGTTCTTCTGCATTACAACTCGGATGATAGGTATTAATCACATAGTCAACGAGTCGAAGCTCATGAGCAGCATAGCGTGAACGCATCAACTGTTCTGGAGTGGTTACTGATGAGTGGTTTAAATGAGCAGGTTCGCAACAATCGCTGTAAAGCTTGTTGCTATGGCAAGGGCAAGGTTGAGACATAGGTGGAACTCAATAGAAAATTTAGCGCAATTATACTGCTAAATTATCTCACTGCCAGAACACTTTCAGACCAAGCAACGGCATCTGCATAGCTTCGAGAGAGCGTATGCCCCGATATTCCAAGCTCTTCTGATAGAGACATCACGCAGCTCCAGTCGGCCTTTTCGTAAGCTTTAGTGAGCGCAAGCAGCTTACCCAGAGTCCCCTGGTTACACAGAAGTGCCTTATACACATCGTTATCAATCGCAATCGTGTTCAATAGATCTTCTAGTGGTTGATCGAGGATCGAATCTAGCAGCGAAAACATGCCCATGATGAATGCTTGCCCAACCTCTATATTAGGTAAGTGCTTGATACACAGCTCTTCACAAAAAAAAGCACGTTGTACAGACAGAGCATACAAAGAGCTAGGTTTACCCGTGTTAGTGTTGGCAATGGCTAATAGAGAGATGAAACGACGTAGTTGCTCTTCACCTAAATAGACTAACGCCTGATGGAATGACTTAATCTCGTTCGCTAAGTGCGTAACGTTATTAACGTACTTGAGCAGTTTGTATGACAGGCTAACATCCGCTGTAATTATTCGTTCTAGCTTTCCAAAATCGACAGGGTTACTTGATACCTCTTGCAGCATCTGTGAGACCGTTATATACAAAGGTGATATTGCGCTGTTTTTCATCATCTCCGGTTTACTAAAGAAGTAACCTTGAAACCAATCAAACCCGGCGTTTTTTGCTTGGGAAAACTCTTGGTAGGTTTCGACCTTTTCTGCAATAAATCGTATCTTGCTGCCTTGGAGCTTCTGAATGAATACTGCTGCTTTTTCTAATGGGATCTGACGAATATCGAACTTTATGATAGAAATGTAAGGTAAAAAACGCTTCCATTCCGGTTTTGGAATGAAATCATCTAGAGCCAACTTATACCCTTGAACGGAAAGCTTCTTAACGGCTTCAAAAAGCTCATCGGTTGGTTCACAACCTTCTAAAATCTCGACAATTAGTGAGTCATTAGGAAAGAGAGTGGGAATTTGTTTGACGATACTTTGATACGGAAAGTTAACAAAGCCTAACTTTCCATCAAGAGTTTTGTAGTGAGTGGTTAGCATATGGTCCGTCAAAAGTCGGCTCGTTGCATATTCTGCCTCGACTTCTGGAAAGGTATTATTTGGACCATCTCTAAATAAGAGTTCGTAGCCGACCGTTTCTCGGTTTTTATCGAGTATAGGCTGCCTTGCTACGTAAGAGTAATTCACTATCGTTGGTATCGCATTCTGTTTATACTGATCGACATAGTAACGACTTTGTATCTTTTTAGCTACATCTATAAATCAACTTGCGGCTAAGTATCACGCTTTATTTGATGAAAAAGCGCGTGCCTGAAGTGAAAAATCGTCGCCGGTAAATTCTAATACGGAACCTTGTTCATACCAGTCACCGAGTACGATGCGTGTCATTTTTTCTTCACCATAGGTGAACGTATGTATGTCTGGACGATGGGTGTGACCATGAATTAAAAGCTCAACCCCATGCCTTTTCATTGTTGATTCCACCGCGCTTTGGTTAACATCCATGATGTCGAGAGACTTGTCTTTTTTCTCGTCTTTTATATCGGACTGAACCTTGCCAACAATCTTCTTCTTAAGGAAAAATGGGATACGATTGAAGACCCATTGCAACCAAGGCTGATGAACCTTTTCTCTGTATGCCAAGTATTTTACATCGTCGGTACACAAGGTATCACCGTGCATGACCAGTGCTTTGCGACCATATAAATCAATGATTGCTTCTTCATCAAGCAGCTGAACGCCGGTTTGTCTAGAGAAGCGCTTACCCACTAAAAAGTCACGGTTACCGTGGCTGAAGAAGCAGGGGATGCCTTTCTCTGTCAGTTGTTTGAACTCATCACGAATCTGTTTAGCAAACGGACGTGTATCATCGTCGCCAATCCAAAACTCGAACAGATCGCCTAACACATAGACAGCGTCGGCTTGTGGTGCCTCATCACGCATGAACTGAATAAAACAATCAGTAATATCTGGACGTGATGGCGTGAGGTGAAGATCTGAGATAAATAGTGTTTTCATGATATAACTATAAAAAAGGGAGCATTAAAGCTCCCCTTATCCATTCTGAATGTAAACGAAGCTTATATTATTCTTCGATTGTAGTACCAGTGATGATCACTTCTTCTAGAGGTACGTCTTGGTGCATACCCATAGTGCCTGTGCTCACACCTTTAATCTTGTTTACAATGTCCATGCCTTCTGCAACTTCACCGAATACACAGTAACCCCAACCATCTAGGCTTTCTGAACGGAAGTCTAGGAATGTGTTGTTGTTTACGTTGATGAAGAATTGAGAACTCGCTGAGTGCGGTTCCATCGTACGAGCCATAGCAAGCGTACCGACTTTGTTGCTTAGGCCGTTGTTTGCTTCGTTTTTGATTGGTGCGCGCGTTGCCTTCTCTTTAAGACCAGAAGTCATGCCGCCACCTTGAATCATGAAACCATCGATAACACGGTGGAATAGAGTGTTGTCATAAAAACCGTCACGGCAATACTCTAGGAAGTTTGCGCTTGTTTCTGGCGCTTTCTCTTCGTTCAGTTGAATCTTAATGTCACCGAAGTTTGTGTGAAGGATGATCATGATTGATACCTATACTGTTTTTTTGTTTTAAGAATCTGGATTCTAGCTTAACTTTTCCCACAATTAAATCTCAAACTCGTGACGAGATAACGAAATAGCAATTAGGGTTATAGTGGAAGCACATAAATGAGACATTTGAGTTAAGAATAGTCAATTACATGATTTCGTTCTAATTGCTATTACTTAACCCTGGATGAGTTGGTATACTCTCGCCTAATTGACTTTATTTGTACTCACTTAAGTAGAAGAGAAGATGCTAAAGATATACAACACACTCACAAGACAGAAAGAGGAATTCAAACCAATTACAGCTGGCAAAGTCGGCATGTATGTCTGTGGGGTAACCATCTACGATTTATGTCACATTGGACACGGTCGTACGTTCGTTTCTTTTGATGTTGTTTCTCGTTACCTTCGCTACTTAGGTTACGACTTAACATTCGTTCGTAATATCACAGATATCGACGACAAGATCATCAAGCGTGCAAATGAGAACGGCGAGTCTTGCGATTCACTAACCGAGCGCCTTATTGGCGAAATGCACGCTGACTTCGACGCGCTAAACATGAAGCGCCCAGACGTTGAGCCTCGTGCTACGGCGTACATCCAAGAAATTGTAGACCTCGTTGAGCGTCTGATTGAACGTGGCTATGCATACGTGGCTGAAAACGGCGATGTAATGTTTGAAGTGAAGAAGTTTGACGAGTACGGCAAGCTATCTCGCCAGGATTTGGAGCAACTTCAAGCGGGTGCTCGCGTAGACGTTGACTCAGCTAAGCGCAGCCCAATGGATTTTGTGCTTTGGAAGATGTCTAAGCCGGGCGAACCTACATGGGAATCACCATGGGGTCCGGGTCGTCCAGGTTGGCACATTGAATGTTCTGCGATGAACTCGTCGATTCTTGGTAATCACTTTGATATCCATGGTGGTGGTTCGGATCTTCAGTTCCCACACCATGAGAATGAGATTGCTCAATCATGCTGTGCTCATGATACTCAATATGTGAACACTTGGATGCACAGCGGTATGGTAATGGTTGATCAAGAGAAAATGTCTAAATCTCTTGGTAACTTCTTTACAATCCGTGATGTACTCAATCATTACGATGCAGAAACAGTGCGTTACTTCCTGATGTCTGGTCACTACCGTAGCCAGTTGAACTACAGCGAAGATAACCTAAACCAAGCGCGTTCAGCACTTGAGCGTCTGTACACATCTCTACGCGGTCTTGATCTAACGGTATCACCTGCTGGTGGTGAAGAGTACGTGACTCGCTTTACGACGGCGATGAATGATGACTTTAACACTCCAGAAGCATACTCAGTACTGTTCGATATGGCTCGTGAAGTTAACCGCCTCAAGACTGAAAGCCTTGAGAAAGCGAGTGCACTGGGTGCTCTAATGCGTGAACTGGCAGACGTTATTGGTATTCTTCACCAAGACCCAGAAGCTTTCTTAAAAGGTGATGCAGGCAATGATGATGAAGTTGCTGAGATTGAAGCGCTGATTAAGCTACGTAACGATTCACGTGCGGCAAAAGATTGGGCGAATGCTGATATGGCACGCGACAAACTAACTGAGATGGGTATCGTTCTGGAAGATGGTCCAGAGGGTACAACTTGGCGTCGTAAGTAAGCGAATAACTAACACCACAAAGGGCTGATTCTTCAGCCCTTTTGTTTATAGATTTTATAATTTTCTGATTTTAGGTAACGCCCCGTGGCACAGATGTACTTTTATTACTCTGCTATGAACGCAGGTAAATCGACAACTCTTCTTCAATCTTCTTTTAACTACCAAGAACGTGGTATGAATCCAGTGATCTTTACTGCGGCACTGGATGACCGTTACGGCGTAGGTAAAGTAAGTTCACGAATTGGCCTACAAGCAGAAGCGCATCTTTTCCAAAGTGAAACGGACCTGTTTGAATCAATCAAACAACTTAACGAAAAAGAGAAGCATCACTGCGTTTTAGTCGATGAATGCCAGTTCTTGTCTAAAGAGCAGGTATATCAGTTAACTGAAGTGGTCGACAAGCTGAACATCCCAGTGCTTTGCTACGGTTTACGAACTGACTTCCTAGGTGAGTTATTTGAGGGCAGTAAGTACCTCCTATCTTGGGCTGACAAGTTGGTTGAACTGAAAACCATCTGTCACTGTGGCCGTAAAGCGAACATGGTTATTCGTACCGATGAACACGGTGTCGCGATTGCAGAAGGCGACCAAGTCGCGATCGGCGGTAACGATAAGTACGTGTCTGTTTGTCGTACGCACTACAAAGAAGCGTTGGGTAAGTAAGCGGGCTTCGCCCTGTTAGAACGACTGCGCCTGTAGATTTTAGAACGGACTTCGTCCTGCAGAATATAGATAGACAGGTGTGTGATTGAGATAATGTTCGTCATCTCCTATAGCGATGAAGGAGCGTGGTAGGAGATCTTTATCCATGATGTCCTCTAACTACTCTATCGACCCGTTTGCCAAAGGATTCGGAAAGATCCCCAACTCGTTCGTCCCTCCCTCTTGAGGATGACACGGTTAAGTTAATGAAAATAAAAGAGGTTGACGTATACACGCCAACCTCTTATTTTTCTCTAGCTCTCTAGCTCTCTAGCTCTCTAGCTCTCTAGCTCTCTAGCTCTCTAGCTCTCTAGCTCTCTAGCTCTCTAGCTCTCTAGCTCTCTAGCTCTCTAGCTCTCTAGCTCTCACCCTGTACTAATTCATTAGCGTGAACACCGAAGTGTTTTGCTGCGTAGTGCACGCGCTCTTCAGCGGTCGGGTAGGTCTTCGGAGTGCCTAGGTTCTCGATGTGTTGTAGGCGAGGAAGTAGGCCTGCGCCGTTAGCGATTTGAATCGCCAGACCAGGACGAGCGTTAAGTTCAAGAACCATCGGGCCTTCTTCACGGTCTAGCACCATGTCAGTGCCCATATAGCCAAGTCCAGTCATCTCCCATGCACTTGATGCTAGTGTCAGTAGCTTTGGCCAGTGTGGGACTTGCAGAGTACTTAGGTCTTTACCTGTGTCTGGGTGCTCAGTAACAGGTAAATCGAACTGAACTGCACGAACTGCCTTACCAGTAGCGATGTCAATACCAACGCCCACAGCGCCTTGGTGCAGGTTAGCTTTACCGTCTGAAGCGGAAGTCGATAAACGCATCATCGCCATCACGGGGTAGCCTTTAAAGACGATGATTCGTACATCTGGCACACCTTCGTAGCTGAAGCCATCGAAACAGTCATCAAACTTAATGAGGTTCTCAACGACTGCGACGTCATTCTTCCCGCCAAGTGAGAATAGACCCGCTAGCGTGTTACTGATGTGGCGCTCTACATCTTCCTCATTAACCGTTTCTCCTGATGGCTTGGTATAAACTCCATCTTTATGAGAAAGGATAACTAAAATGCCTTTACCGCCACTGCCTTGAGCTGGTTTGATTACAAAGCCTGGCCAATCTTTGACCATTTTGTGGATGTTTTTCACTTCCACTTGGCTGCCGATGGTGCCGATAAGAGCCGGTGTCGTTGCACCGTGCTCCTGAGCAATAATTTTGGTCTTTAGCTTGTCATCTACTAATGGGTATTTCGAGCGATCATTGTAACGACCAATGTAACTATGGTTACGTTGGTTCATACCCATAATACCTTTCGCTTTAAGCTTGCTAGGGGAGGTGAGTCTATTGAACATAGGCTTAGTCCTCCGCTAGTGGTTTAAAACGACGTAGCTCGGTTAGGCGGTAACCTGTGTATGTACCAAGTAGTAAGATACATGCAAGGACGATAAGCTGTAGACCAATGAAGTTAAACGTCAGGTGTTGGACGTACGGGTTGGTCATTGCCAAATAAACCAGTACAGCTGTCATTAATGAGCCGCCACCTTGCAGCACGACTTCTTTTGGCCCTTCCTCTTCCCAAAGGATAGACATACGTTCGATTGTCCAAGAAAGGATAATCATAGGGAAGAAGGTAATTGATAGTCCCGCGGTTAATCCAATCTTGAATGCGACAACGGTAAAGGCACCGATGATCAAGATCACGGTGATAATGACCGCAGAGATCCTCGCAACTAACAGAAGGTTAAGTTTGGATAGATAGCTTCGGATAATCAGACCGGTACCGACAATCAATAGGAAACCAACGATACCAGTCACAAGTTGAGTTTGTACAAACGCAACTGCGATTAGCACTGGCATGAAGGTACCTGATGTTTTCAAGCCGATGATGACGCGAAGGAATACCACGATAAGCGCACCGATAGGGATCAACATGATGGTTTTGAACATCGATTGTTCTTCTAACGGCAAGCTATGGATTGAAAAGTTAAGTAACTGGTCTGCTTCTACTTTCTGAGCGGTTGCATCTCGTGGGCTAATGTCTTGTGCAATCATCGAGAAATGAACTTGGCTGTTCTTACCTCCGATGACATCAAGCAAAGAAACATTCGACTCATCCCAGATTAGAACATTAGCGTCAAACGTTTGTGTAGGCGATTCAGGGCTAAATAGCTCCCAGCTATCTCCACTCCAAACTTGGACCATTTGCTGGATAAGTTGACGGCGGCGGCCATCTTCTAGCTCAACCACACCAACTAACTTACTTGGGACTTTTGCGTAGGAAAGAAGTTTTTCAAGTGCTTGCGATTTTTCCATATTCGCTAGGAAAAGTGCTGCGTTTTGGCTGTCTTTATCGTTCAGAGCCTTGATAAGTTCGCGCGTAAAAGTGATGTTGTCTGCTGAACGTTGTGTTGCTTTATCAATAAGAGCAATCGCTGCAGCCTCTACTGGGCCATCAAACGTTGGTTGTTCAACTTCCGCTGTAGGAGCTTCTATTTCTGGGTTTGCTTGCTCGTCGACTAAGAATTGAACTTTGTAATAAATGGTTTGTGCGCCATTGGCCTCGCGTATAGACCATTCAGCTCGGCGACCAGAGTCAGAACTGACATAAGAAACGCCGTAACCCGGAGAAGATGCTGATTCCGTGATCAGCGTATAGCCATCTTGCGTGTTTGGTGCTGCTAATGAAACCTTAGCGGCTTCCCCTAGCGCCTGAAATTCAACACGAGCCTCAATATCCCATATTTGCCTAGATTCGCCCGGAGTCCAAGGTACGCCGTAGTTGTCATGTCTTAAGACACTCAACGCGATACCACTCACGATGAGTAGTGCAACCGCTATATAAAATGGCACTTTTGAAGTCATAAACAGTCCTATCGTTTTTAGATCGTTAAGCTTTGTTATTAGTAAGATTCAGCTGTCGGATCTTAGTTTTCTTCCGAATGAATAAATTGTTTACTTACATCAACCAACGCGATGTCCTTGATAAACTCTCTACCCAGTAAAACTGGGTGGCTCATGTGAGAGCGGTCGGCCAACGTAAATTGTGCTTTTTCTCGAACAGCTCCAAGCTTCACCCAAAGCTCTACAACGGCTCTGCGTTCAGTTTCAGAACTGGTTGATTGGCGAATTTTCGCAAATCGGATTACTGGTGACTCAATCCATACTTCTGATAGTTCAGGTTGTGTTTCATCGAACATATGGAAACGAACCCAGCGTTTACCATTTCTTTCGAACTCTTGAATATCTGACGCGTTGATCGACGATGTTTGTGCACCAGTATCAATACGAGCATCAAAATTGGTATCGATGTCGTTAATCGTTACTTTTTCAACAGAACCTAGAACTACAGGGGCATTGATTGGAGCAATTCGTGGCATGACTGCCACTTCCAACTCACCTTCCTGTTCAAGTTTGGCGTGCTCCTCTGCTTGTCGAGCTGCTGCTAAGTGAGTTAGCGAGTCAACTTTTGAGCGCAAAACCAACATTTCTTGTTCAAGGCTATAAATATAATGGTCTTGCTCGTTAAGTTGTGACTCAATTTTTTCTAATTTGTTATCAAATTTACTCTCGATATTCTTAAGTGTGCCGAGTGTTTCTTGATGGTTCGTTTCTAATTGTTTGGTTGCACACCCTGCTGTTAAAGAAATCATAGCAGCGGTAACGAATAATTTGTACATCAACGACCTTATAAAACGTAACTAAGTTGTTGTTATTTGTGAAGTGTAGCTTACAAAAAAGGATGCGAGAAGCATCCTTTTGAAGTTTGCATGCAGATTACCTGACTTTATAGAATAGCCAAGTAAAAAATGTGTCAATTATGGTTTATCAGCCACCAAAATCGCGCGACGAGGTGCAGGGTGACCCTCAACCGTCTTACTTGGGTCATTTGGGTCAAGATAATCAGGTAGCGAATTGTGTGTCATCCAATTAGTAGTGCGTTGTTCACCAACTGTGGTCACATTCTCATCCACGATACGAACATTGACGAAGCCAGTTTGCTCTAACCAACGCTTAAGTGCGCGCGCAGAAGGGAAGAAATATACATTACGCATCTGAGCATAACGATCGGCAGGTACTAGTACTGCGTTTTCATCGCCTTCGATAACCAAGGTTTCTAGAATCAGTTCACCACCAGATACCAATTGGTCTTTTAGCTGGATTAAATGATCAAGTGGAGAGCGGCGATGGTAAAGCACACCCATGCTAAAAACGGTGTCAAACGCTTCTAGTTTTGGTAATTGTTCAATACCCAACGGAAGTAGGTGAGCGCGCTGATCATCACCCATTAGTTTACGAATCGCTTCAAACTGAATCAGAAATAGATGTGAAGGGTCGATACCCACAGTTAAGCGTGCACCTTCTCCTAGCATTCGCCACATGTGGTAGCCATTACCGCAACCCACGTCGAGTACGCTACGGTTCTTTAATGGAGAAATATGAGGAAGCACACGGTCCCATTTCCAATCACTGCGCCACTCAGTATCAATATGAATACTGTGTACGGTGTATGGGCCTTTACGCCAAGGATGGAACGTCTTCAGTAAATTTTCTAACTTCTTAAGTTCACCTTGATGGTGAGGCGTATCGTTAGTCAGCGTTACGGAGTTTTTTAGATCTACTTGATCGGGTGCGCCTTGCGGGATCTTGTTTAAAGCACGAAGCCAACGGTCGAAATCACCGTGTTCTGCGTTTTGCCAATCTGTTAGCTGTTGTGGAAGAACATTTAGCCACGGCTGAAGGCGCGTATCTTGAGCGATGAGTTGATAGAAATTGGCAAAGTTAAACATGGATAGAGTTCCTAGAAATGAGTTTCTAGTTCCTAGAGATGTTCTTTAGTGCTTTTCTAGGCACTAGGATCTTTCAACTAGGAACTATTATTTTACTTAATCGCAAACATCGAGCCGAAGTTAAAGCACTGGAACCAAACGTCAAAGCTGGTAAAGCCAATTTTGGCAAAACGTTCTTTATGCTCTTTTTTCGAGTCAGGGCGCATCACATTTTCGATAGCGCTACGTTTTTGGCTGATTTCAAGTTCGCTATAACCATTGGCACGTTTGAAGTCATGGTGAAGGTCGATGAGTAGTTCATTCGCTGTTTCATCTTCGAACACGAATTTCTCAGATAGAATCAAAATACCGCCTGGGCGAAGACCCGCATAGATCTTCTCGAGGAGCGCGTAACGATCTTCTGGAGAGAGGAACTGAAGCGTGAAATTTAAAACAACTACCGACGCGTTCTCAATCTCAATATCACGAATATCGGCCTCGACCACATTGACCGGAGTATCACTGCGGTAGGCGTTAATGTGTAGCTTACAGCGTTCAACCATTGCTGCGCTGTTATCGACAGCGATGATCTGACAACCTTCTTGAGAAATATTGCGGCGCATTGAGAGCGTTGCTGCCCCAAGAGAACAACCAAGATCATAGATGTTAGAATGTGGCTTAACAAAACGTTGAGCGAGCATACCAATAGCAGAAATGATATTGCTGTAGCCTGGTACTGAACGCTGAATCATATCAGGGAAGACTTCGGCTACACGCTCATCGAACGTAAAGTCACCAATCTTATCGATTGGAGCCGAAAAAATGTTGTCCGGATTGCTGTTAGGATTCATAACGTTTCTCTCAATAGCCGAGATTCTCGGCAAGCAAGCATCAAAAAAGGCGCGTATTTTATGGGAATTTCACGCCCATGTCATGTGTAAGAGAAAACTATAGTCAAAACATCTGTATTTGATTGTTGCCACCAAGGGCTGGGAAAGTTGCCAAGTCCGGTAAATGTATAGAATTCTGAAGTGTCTTATATAAATTGGCAGCCAGCTCGGGGGCAATGACGTTATCTGAAGTGTGGATCATGAGGTAGGGTTGTTTACCTTCCTTAATCCATACAGGTAATTTGCTTATCCAAGGTTTGAAGAACGCGATGTTCTTTTCTTCTTGCGGATGACCGATAAATCGAACCATCGGGTTGTTGGCTGTCGCGATAGCATGTACCGGAACCTTGGGCTTTTTCTGTTGTGCATCCAATAAAGATTTATAGTGTGGATGCTGTTCAGTGAGGTGTTCAGAAAATACAGGGCGACTGTCCATAATTATACGGTCGTAACCATTCTCGATTAACCAATGATTAAATGCTTTTTCTTCATTACCTTTGGCGAAAAAAGCCGAGTGTCGCACTTCTATACCGATTTGAAAATCGTCAGGAAATAGAGCACAAAATTGTTTGAGTGTCTCAAAGTGCTCAGGACCAAAGGCAGCAGGTAGTTGGATTGTCCACTGACCAATGCGTTCGTGAAGCGGCGCCATAACCTGCATAAATGCTTTAAGCTCGCTTTGACAGCCTTTCAGCATCTGCTGGTGGGTTATCGCTTGTGGTAGTTTAAAGGTGAAGCGAAAATCATCACTAGTCGCCGATTTCCAGTTGTTCACTGTGCTGATATTCGGTGTCGCGTAGAACGTGGTGTTGCCCTCGACGGTATTGAAAACTTGGGCGTAGCGCTCCAATCGCTCGTTTGGCTTGGTACCTGAGCCGTAAAAGCCTTGTTGCCAGTTATTGTGTGACCACATGGTTAAACCAAGTCTAAGCGGAGGAGGGGTAAGCATGATGATTCCTAAAGTTCCTTTTTCTATTTCACTTTCTAATTGTCTAGAGCCGAGATAGTCATTGTCACGACCAAACTAGATTACGAGATTTTTGAAGAAATGACCAAATTCACGCTATAATCTCGGCTTATATTTATCAATTGATGTGCTTTTGAGCACTTGTAGTATCAAAATGCATCAATGCATGATAAAACACAATTATTCGTACGCTGAGCAGTCGATTTTCGATTACTTTCAGCGTATAAATGGAGCTTTAATCTGTTTGGCCTTTGCGTTGAGCAGAACGTAATCAATTTATTAGAGAGATTGGGAATTTCATTATGCGTACCCATTACTGTGGTAACCTGAACAAGTCCCTTGCAGGACAAACTGTAGAACTTTGCGGCTGGGTTAACCGTCGTCGTGATTTGGGCGGTCTTATTTTCATCGATATGCGAGATCGTGAAGGTATCGTTCAGGTAGTTGTAGACCCAGATATGGCCGATGCGTATGAAGTAGCTAACACACTTCGTAATGAATTCTGTATCAAACTAACGGGTGAAGTGCGCGTTCGTCCAGACAGCCAAGTAAACAAAGACATGGCAACGGGTGAAGTAGAGATCATTGCTACAGGCCTTGAAATCATCAACCGTGCTGACGTTCTGCCACTAGACTTCAACCAGAAGAACTCAGAAGAGCAGCGTCTAAAATACCGTTACCTAGACCTACGTCGTCCAGAAATGAGTGACCGCATCAAGCTACGTGCTAAAGCATCAAGCTTTGTTCGTCGTTTCCTAGATGACAACGGTTTCCTAGACATCGAAACACCAGTACTAACAAAAGCGACGCCAGAAGGTGCACGTGACTACCTAGTACCAAGCCGTGTTCACAAAGGTTCATTCTACGCGCTGCCTCAGTCTCCACAGCTATTCAAACAGCTGCTAATGATGTCTGGCTTCGACCGTTACTACCAAATCGTTAAGTGTTTCCGTGATGAAGACCTACGTGCTGACCGTCAGCCAGAATTCACACAGATCGATATCGAAACATCATTCATGAGCGCTGAGCAAGTTCGTGCAACGACTGAAAAGATGGTTCGTGATATGTGGCAAGAGCTGCTAGACGTTGATCTAGGCGAGTTCCCAATCATGCCATTCTCTGAAGCGATGCGTCGTTTCGGTTCTGACAAACCAGACCTACGTAACCCACTAGAGCTAGTAGACGTTGCTGACCTAGTGAAAGACGTTGAGTTCAAAGTATTCTCTGGCCCTGCTAACGACGAGAAAGGTCGTGTTGCAGTAATCCGCGTACCAGGTGGCGCTAAGTTAACTCGTAAGCAGATTGACAGCTACGGCGAGTTCGTTGGTATCTACGGCGCGAAAGGCCTGGCATGGATGAAGGTTAACGACCGTGCAGCAGGCATGGAAGGTATCCAATCTCCAGTGGCTAAGTTCCTAAACGAAGAAGTGATCAACGGCATTCTTGAGCGCACTGGCGCTGAGTCTGGCGACATCATCCTATTCGGTGCAGACAAAGCAAACACAGTTTCTGAAGCGATGGGCGCACTACGTCTAAAATTAGGTACTGACCTTGAGCTGACTAACGAGTCTGCATGGGCACCATTATGGGTTGTTGACTTCCCAATGTTTGAAGAAGACGACGAAGGCAACCTACACGCAATGCACCATCCATTCACATCGCCTCTAGGTGTGACGGCAGAAGAGCTGAAAGCAAATCCAGCGGCTGCGAACTCTAACGCATACGACATGGTTCTAAACGGCTACGAAGTGGGCGGCGGTTCTGTACGTATCCACAACGCTGAAATGCAATCAGCAGTATTCGATATCCTAGGTATTGAAGCTGACGAGCAAAAAGCGAAGTTCGGCTTCCTACTGGACGCACTTAAGTTCGGTACACCACCGCACGCAGGTTTAGCATTCGGTCTTGACCGTCTAGTTATGCTGCTATGTGGTACTGAAAACATTCGTGACGTTATCGCCTTCCCGAAAACAACGAATGCTTCATGTCTACTAACAGACGCACCAAGCCTAGCTAACCCAGCAGCGCTTGAAGAGCTAGCAATTGCTGTGAAAGCAGCGGAGAAAGAAGAAGAGTAATTTTTCTTTCTCCGCTGATTAAAAATGCCCGCGAATTTTCGCGGGCATTTTTTTTCGTCTTCGATATACTAAGTACAAATATATGTATAAATAATCAGTGGTTTAAATGTCCATCATTCTTGGAATAGATCCAGGCTCCCGTATTACCGGTTACGGCGTTATCCGACAGCAAGGAAGGCATCTTCAGTATTTAGGTAGCGGATGTATTCGCATGTCAGAGAAAGAACTTCCAGGACGTTTGAGGCAGATTTACGCGGGTGTCACAGAAATCATCACCCAGTTTCAACCTGATGTGTTTGCTATTGAGCAGGTCTTTATGTCTAAAAACGCCGATTCTGCACTAAAGCTAGGTCAAGCAAGAGGCAGTGCGATAGTGGCAGCTGTAAATGCGGATCTGCCAGTTCATGAGTATGCGGCACGTTTGATTAAGCAAGCGGTGGTAGGCACTGGTGGGGCAGATAAGTCACAAGTTCAGCATATGGTTCAGCACATGCTAAAGCTGCCAGCAAAACCACAAGCTGATGCAGCTGATGCATTGGGTGTTGCGATTTGTCATGCGAATACCAACAAGACATTGGTTGCCTTAGCAGGGAAGGCGACAGGGGCAAGAAAGGGGCGATATCGTTAGCAACAGATACTGAGTGTGCTTCACGTAACAGTTAAAGAGTAATAAAGAAGCAATTGATATCGAAATGACATTCTCCCTATTGTAAATTACAGTTTGCCATGTTGTTATTGTGTTAAATGCAACTGAAGGAATAATAAGTGGTGCAGAAAGGCAAGGATAAAGCCAGAGAATATGAACGTCTGTCTTACCTAGTTGGCATGCTGTTCTTTACGCTAGGTCTCAACATGCAAAGGCTCACAGGTAATGAAAAGTGGACGGGTATGATCTCTTGTGCGATCGCGGTGTTCACTATGATGTTGGGTTTAATTATCCGTAAAACCCGAAAATACTAACTTCTTCTATAACTGTTTGCTGACTGCTCGGATAGTGAACAAAATCTCTTCTATATTGTGAATCTCTCGGAAAGGACTGGATGTCTATCCAGTTCTTTATTATTCTGTGACAAATTTATTGTTATGGGTATATGAAGTGATTGGACGTCTTCGCGGAACGCTTATTGAAAAGCAACCACCAGAATTATTAATTGAAGTGAACGGCATTGGTTATGAAGTTCAAATGCCAATGAGCTGTTTTTACGAATTACCAAACATTGGTGAAGAAGCGATTATTTACACTCACTTTGTTGTTCGCGAGGATGCGCAACTGCTTTATGGTTTCAATACCGTTAAAGAGCGTTCTCTGTTTAGAGAAGTAATCAAAGCCAATGGTGTTGGTCCCAAACTGGGGCTGGGAATTCTTTCTGGTATGACAGCAAGCCAATTCGTAGCTTGTGTTGAACGAGAAGATATTTCAACGCTGGTCAAACTTCCTGGCGTAGGTAAGAAGACGGCTGAACGCCTAGTCGTCGAAATGAAAGACCGCCTGAAAGGCTGGGGCGCAGGTGATCTCTTTACTCCTGCTACAGACGCAGCTCCAATTGACTCTTCGCCTGTACCGGAACAAAACGCTGAAGAAGAAGCGGTGAGTGCACTCCTTGCTCTAGGCTATAAGCCAGCTCAAGCGTCTAAAGTTGTTAGCCAAGTTGCTAAAGCGGGTATGAGTAGTGAAGAGCTCATCCGTGAAGCACTGAAATCAATGGTTTAAATGTATAAGTTCCTAGTACCTAGAAGTGAGTTCCCAGAATTTCCGAACTCCTTTCTAGGCGCTAGGATTCTTGCAACTAGGAAATCAAACCTATGATCGAAGCAGATCGCCTTATTGCACCTGAGAATCCAGTCTTCAAAGAAGAAGATGTGATTGACCGTGCTATACGTCCTAAAAAGTTAGCTGATTACCGAGGACAGGATCACGTACGTGATCAAATGGAAATTTTCATTAAAGCGGCGCAGTTACGTAATGAAGCCCTTGATCATTTGCTAATTTTTGGTCCCCCTGGCCTTGGTAAAACCACACTAGCGAATATCGTTGCTAACGAGATGGAAGTGAACATTCGCACGACCTCTGGTCCTGTATTGGAAAAAGCGGGTGATTTGGCGGCACTTCTGACTAACCTTGAAGAAAACGACATCTTGTTCATTGATGAGATCCACCGTTTGAGCCCTATGGTGGAAGAAGTACTTTATCCTGCAATGGAGGATTACCAACTCGATATCATGATTGGCGAAGGACCAGCCGCCCGTTCGATTAAGATTGACCTTCCACCGTTTACTTTGATTGGCGCGACGACACGTGCCGGATCTTTGACGTCACCGCTTCGCGATCGATTTGGTATTGTTCAACGTCTGGAGTACTACAAGATTGAGGATCTTCAGCACATTGTTCAGCGTAGTGCAGATTGTCTAAACCTCTCCATGGAGTCGGAGGGGGCGTTGGAGGTTGCGCGCCGTGCTCGTGGCACACCGCGTATCGCCAACCGTTTACTTCGTCGTGTGAGAGATTTTGCAGAAGTGAAGGGTAATGGCCATATATGCCAGAACGTTGCCGATAATGCTCTTAATATGTTGGATGTCGATAATCAGGGCTTCGATTACATGGACAGAAAGCTTCTGCTCGCAATTATGGAAAAATTTGGCGGTGGGCCTGTAGGCCTCGACAACTTAGCGGCAGCAATTGGTGAAGAGAAAGACACGATTGAAGATGTTTTAGAGCCTTATCTAATACAACAAGGTTACTTGCAACGAACTCCTAGAGGGCGAATTGCTACTGATCGGTCGTATCTGCACTTTGGATTGGATAGAAACTAATCAAACGAACTTTTTATAGGCCAAGCATACTGCTTGGCCTATTTGATCAAGCTCACATTTCTGATATAACTCCTGATCCTAAAGGGGTATGGAAAAACCTTACTGTTGTAATGGTTATGTTACTACTTGCCAGGATGGCTTATCGGCTGTTAACGACTCTGTAATAACTCACACTACAAAAATTGATTTGAATCATTTTGCTGCTTTATTAATCATTCAGACAGTAAAAAAATTGATTTTGGTCAAGGTGTTTTTCTGTCATAAACCTTTTGAAACTAGCTTTCATTACCAGTAATATTAGCCGCAGCTATATTAGCTGATGCTTAACAATTAACTAACCAAAGCGGTACATAGTTGCAACAAGGTGTCGATTAATCTTAACAATCGCATCTATTCTCAACGATTAGAACTAAGTTGCACTATGGTGAATGTGTCTTTCAGCCGACACGAAAGGAGTTACCATGATTGACGTAGTTGATCTGTCGCGATTGCAGTTTGCTCTCACAGCGATGTATCACTTCCTATTCGTACCATTGACTCTAGGTATGGCATTCCTCCTTGCCATCATGGAATCAATGTACGTTATGACGAACAAGCAAATCTATAAGGACATGACTAAGTTCTGGGGTAAGCTGTTCGGTATTAACTTTGCTCTAGGTGTAGCGACGGGCTTAACCATGGAGTTCCAGTTTGGTACAAACTGGTCATACTATTCCCACTATGTTGGTGACATATTTGGTGCACCTCTCGCCATCGAAGCACTGATTGCCTTCTTCTTAGAATCCACCTTTGTTGGTCTATTCTTCTTTGGTTGGGATCGCCTGTCCAAACGTCAACACCTGGTTGTAACTTGGTTAGTAGCGCTTGGTTCAAACTTCTCTGCACTTTGGATTCTTGTTGCGAACGGTTGGATGCAAAACCCTGTCGGTGCAGAGTTCAACTTTGAAACCATGCGTATGGAAATGGTGAGCTTTGCAGAAGTTGTTCTTAATCCAGTAGCTCAGGTTAAGTTTGTTCACACAGTAGCCTCTGGCTATACGTGTGGTGCGATGTTCGTCCTAGGCATCAGTGGTTACTACCTATTGAAAGGTCGTGACGTTGCATTTGCACGCCGCTCGTTCGCTATTGCAGCCTCTTTCGGTATGGCATCAATCTTATCGGTAATCGTGCTAGGTGATGAATCTGGTTACGAGCTGGGTGAAGTTCAGAAAGTGAAGCTCGCAGCGATTGAAGCTGAATGGCACACCGAAGAAGCTCCAGCTGCATTCACTCTGTTTGGCCTGCCAAACCAAGAAACAATGCACACTGACTACGCTATTAAGATCCCATACGTAATGGGTATCATCGCGACGCGTTCTTTTGACGAAGAAGTAACGGGTCTACGTGACCTTCGTGACGACCACGTTGAGCGTATCCGTACGGGTATGTACGCATATGAGCTTCTAACTAAGCTTCGTGCGGGTGATAAATCAGAAGAAAACATGGCAGCGTTTGACGAAGTGAAAGGTGACCTAGGTTACGGTCTGCTTCTTAAGCGATACACTGACGATGTTGTTGATGCAACTGAAGACCAAATCCAAGCAGCTGCGGATGATTCTATCCCAACAGTTTGGCCTCTATTCTGGTCTTTCCGTCTGATGGTTGGTTGTGGCTTCATCATGCTATTCGTATTTGGTGCAGCGTTTGTTCAAACGTGCCGCCAGAAGATCGAACAGAAACCATGGGTACTTAAAGCAGCGCTATTCAGTATTCCACTACCATGGATCGCAATTGAAGCGGGTTGGTTCGTTGCAGAATATGGCCGTCAACCTTGGGCTGTAGGTGAAATCCTACCTGTACACGTTGCTGCGTCTGCTCTGACGGTTGGTCAGCTATGGACATCACTGTTTGCAATCTTGGCACTTTACACCGTGTTCCTAATTGCAGAAGTGTACCTAATGGTGAAATTTGCGCGCAAAGGCCCGAGTAGCCTGAAAACAGGTCGCTACCACTTCGAGCAGCAAGAAAACTCAGTTGCTGACAAAGTTGGTCGCCAAGTAGAAGCGTAAGGAAAGGATTTATAAGATGTTTGATTACGAAATCTTAAGACTTATCTGGTGGGTACTGATCGGTGTACTCATGGTAGGTTTCGCAGTGACTGACGGCTTTGACTTGGGTGTTGGTGCTCTTGTTCCTGTTGTTGGTAAGAACGACACTGAACGTCGTGTCATGATTAATACAATTGCTCCGCACTGGGACGGTAACCAAGTATGGTTGATCACAGCAGGTGGCGCACTATTTGCTGCGTGGCCTCTTGTTTACGCAACGTCATTCTCTGGTTTCTACTTTGCGATGATCGTAACGTTGGCAGCACTTTGGCTACGTCCTCTTGGTCTTGATTACCGCTCAAAGGTAGAAGATCCAAAATGGCGAAATGCATGGGATATCGCATTGTGCATTAGTGGTGTAGTACCGCCGGTCATCTTCGGTGTGGCTTTTGGTAACCTTCTTCAAGGTGTACCGTTTGAGCTTAATGACTTCATGATGCCGACATACCACGGTTCGTTCTTCGGTCTACTTAATCCATTTGCACTGCTTTGTGGTGTTGTGAGTCTAGCAATGTTCATCATGCAAGGTGCAACATGGCTACAAATGAAAACGACTGAAGCGGTGCACGAACGTTCACGTTCTATTGCACAAATCGCTGGTCTAGTGGTTATCGCAACCTTTGTAGGTGCGGGCTTCTGGGTACAAAGTATCGAAGGTTACGTGATTACAAGTGAAATCGACATCGCTGCACCTTCTAACCCTCTTGCGAAAGAAGTGGCTCTAGAAGCTGGTGCTTGGATGATGAACTTTGAAAAATACCCACTAATGTGGCTTGCGCCAGCACTAGGTGTATTGATGCCAGTGATTGCTATCATCGCGTCAAAAGCAGAGAAGGGCGCTCTAGCGTTCATCGCATCAAGCTTGACTAACGCAGGTGTTATCTTAACTGCAGGTTTTGCTATGTTCCCATTCGTTATGCCTTCAAGCCTAACGCCGGACCACAGCCTGACTATGTGGGATTCAACATCAAGTGAGCTAACTCTGAACCTAATGACAGGCGTAGCGTTTGTTATGGTTCCAATCATCCTTGGTTACACGACTTGGACTTACTACAAAATGTTTGGTCGTCTGGACAAGAAGCACATCGAAGATAACGATGTGTCAGCTTACTAATCGATAGTAATACGAATTTAGGAGATTAATTATGTGGTATTTCGCTTGGATTCTGGGTGTATTGCTAGCGTGTGCATTCGGCATCATAAATGCTCTATGGTTAGAGCACTCTGAGATGATGGATAAGGATAGTGAGTAACCTGAATACCACATTTAATCGTCTGCACCAACCAATGAACAAGGTTTGGTTGCGCGTTGCTCTGTTTATCATTGCAGTGGCACATGTAGGCGTTTTTATGTGGGAACCAGAGGTTTACGCGGAACAAATCGGTGGCTTTACACCACTGATGGGCATCTGCTTTGTATGGGCGATTTGTTCAAGCATGGTGTACAGCGTCGGTTTTATTCCTATTCTGTGGATTTGGCAGGTACTTTTTAGTCCATACATCTCATATCTAATACTTGTCTTGTTTTCAGCAGCGTGGTTGTTCTAACGACCAGTTGGTGAACAACTAATCAAAGTGAGGTCTTGCGTTGCCAAGTACCTCACTTTTTTTGTTTAAAGTTCTGTAATTCTCAAGTTGTAACTAGCCTGTTCGGTCAGTTTCATTATAGTATCTTGTTTATATTCGATTATTTTTTGGAATTATTTTGCAAGGACTAGCCAAGCCATTCTCATGGCCCATCACCATCTATTACGAAGACACTGATGCTGGTGGAGTTGTCTACCATTCCAACTATCTAAAATTCTTTGAGAGAGCAAGAACGGAACTGCTGCGCAGTATCGGTGTCTCTCAACATATCCTATTGGAAGAAAACATTGGTTTTGTTGTTAAACACATGGATCTTGACTTCATTCAAGGCGCTCGGCTTGATGAGCAACTGAATGTTTTAACTACGGTTTCAGAGCTAAAACGTGCGTCAATTACTTTCTGTCAGGAGTTAGTCAATCCTGAGGGGCAAGCGTTGTGTAAAGCACTGGTTAAGGTAGCATGTGTCAACAATGTGAAAATGAAGCCTCAAGCCATACCGCAATTTATTATTTTGGAGTTAACAAAGAGTGAATGCTGAACTATCGATTCTAGATCTCTTCCTGCAAGCGAGCTTGTTAGTTAAATGTGTAATGCTCGTGCTGTTGGGTATGTCCGTTGCTTCTTGGGCAATGATCATCAATCGCAGCAAGATACTTTCAGCGGCGGAAAAGGACGCTGAAAACTTTGAGGACCGCTTTTGGTCTGGTGAAGACTTAGGCAAGATCTACCAAGACGTTAAAAAACGCAAAGATGACTTAGCGGGCAGTGAAGAGATTTTCTATTCAGGCTTTACAGAGTTTGCCCGTCTTAGTAGGACCAATGCAACATCACCCGATTTCATTATGGAAGGTACTGGTCGTTCAATGCGCGTCGCAGTAGCTCGTGAAGTTGATGACTTGGAAACTAGCCTGCCATTTTTAGCAACCGTTGGTTCAATTAGCCCTTATATCGGCTTGTTTGGTACTGTTTGGGGTATCATGCATGCATTCATCGCGTTGGGTGCTGTGAAGCAAGCAACGCTTGCAATGGTTGCTCCGGGTATCGCAGAAGCTCTTGTCGCAACAGCAATGGGCCTATTTGCTGCGATTCCAGCGGTAATGGCATACAACCGCCTAAGTAACAAAGTCAGTAAGCTTGAGCATAATTACGCGACGTTTTCTGAAGAGTTCCATAGCGTGCTACACCGTCAAGCGATGGCGGGGCAGGAAACAGCAGGTAAGGAATAACCATGGCAGGTTATCAGCGTAAAAAGAGAAAGATGACCGCTGAAATTAATGTGGTGCCATATATCGATGTGATGTTGGTACTGCTGATCATTTTCATGGTGACCTCTCCATTCGTTACCCAGGGTGTTGATGTCGATTTACCAGAAGCTTCTAACGTAAAGTCAGCTTCGGAGTTGATGGGTGATGAGGCGAGCAGCTTTATCATTGTTGAAATCGATAAAGAGGGTAACCTCGGTCTGAGCGTCAATAATGATGAGGTTCAACGCGGCCTTTCTCTTCAAGACATTATCGTACGCGTGAAAGCAGAGCGTTCTATCAATCCAACCTCTCCAGTTGCAGTCGGCGGTGATGCTGCAACACCTTACGCAGAAGTTGTTTTGCTACTCGATGAATTGAGCCGTGCAGGAATCCCTAAAGTAGGGTTGTTAACTGACATTAGGGAATAGTTGTCACGTCAATGAGTAAGAAAAGCAACCTAAAAAAAGCACTTGTCATATCTTTTGGCCTCCATGCCTTATTGATCGTCGCTCTGTTATGGGGCGCCGATTTCACTATGTCTAAACCAGAGCCACAAGGAAACATGGTTCAGGCTGTGGTTATCGATCCTTCTTTAGTTCAAAAGCAAGCTCAACAAATTCGTGAGAAACGTCAAGCGACGGCAAAAGCCGAACAAGATCGCCTTGATAAGCTTCGCCGCGAAAGTGAGCGTTTAGAGAAGAACCGTAAGGCGGAAGAAGAGCGTATTCGTAAGCTAAAAGAGCAGCAGGCTAAAGAAGCTAAAGCCGCTCGAGAAGCTGAGAAAAAGCGCATCGCACGTGAGAAAGAACAAAAAGCTCAGCAAGAAAAACTTCGTGTTGAGAAAGAGCGTGCAGCGAAGGCTGAAGCGGACCGCAAAGCGAAAGAAGCTGCGGCAGCAAAAGCTGAACAGGCACGTAAAGAGCGAGAATTAGCGGCGAAGAGAGCAGAAGAGCAACGCATAGCTGAAGAGAAAGCAGCAAAAGAGGCGGCAGAGAAAGCTCGATTAGAGAAAGAACGTGCAGAACAAGCTGAACGTGAACGCATCGCGAAAGAGAAAGCAGCAGCAGAAGCCGCTGAAAAAGCTCGTCAAGAAAAAGAACGTTTAGAGCAGTTGGAAAGAGAACGTAAAGAGCAAGAAGCAGCTCTCAATGACATCTTTGCTGGTCTAGAAACAGAGGCTTCTGCGAATTCAAGCGCGGCCCAACAAGCCGTAACGAGTGAGGTGAGTCGTTACGGTGAAATTTATAAACAGATGATCCAAAACAACTTGCTTGTAGAGGACAGTTTTGCGGGAAAGTCTTGTCGAGTTAATCTCAAACTGATCCCTGCGGGAAGCAGCGCTGTTGTGGGTAATCTTTCGATTTTAGGCGGGGACTCTCGACTTTGCTCCGCAACGAAAAGAGCGGTAGCTCAAACGAATACGTTTCCGCTTCCGAGTGACCCTGCTGTCGTAAGCAAACTTAAAAACATTAACCTAACTGTTGAACTATAAAGGAATGTAGTGTGATAAAACGACTTTTATTAGGGCTAACTATCCTAGCCGTAAACAGCGTGAATCTAGCCCACGCTGCATTGGAGTTAGTGATTACCGATGGTATTAACTCAGCACGACCAATCGCAGTGGTACCATTCCAGTGGGAAGGTACAACCAAGTTACCTCATGATGTTTCAGCGGTGATCGCCTCTGACCTTCAACGCAGTGGTAAATTTAGCCCCATTGCAACCAGCAAGATGCCTCAAACGCCTTATACAGAAGCACAAGTAAACTTTGATGCTTGGACCGAAAAAGGTGTCGATGCGCTTCTGACGGGCAGCATTACGCAGAATGCCGAAGGCAACTATGTCATCAGTTACCAGTTAGTCGACATCGTACGAGGTCAGCTCACTAAAGGCCAAAGTAAATCTCTAGGCTCTGACGGCGAGCTTGTTCTGTCAAAAGATCATGTTCTATTTAGCAAGCGAGCAACAATCCCTGGTCCACGCCTTCGTGAATACGCTCACCGAATTTCAGATCTTGTATATGAAGAGCTGACGGGTGACCGTGGTGCGTTCATGACACGTATTGCTTACGTCGTAGTGAATGAGAAAGACAAGTACCCTTACCAATTACGTGTAGCGGATTACGATGGTTACAATGAGAAGTTGGTCCTTCGCTCTAAGCAGCCACTCATGTCACCTGCTTGGTCTCCAGATGGCGAAAAACTTGCGTACGTGAGTTTCCAAAACGGCCAAGCCGAAATCTTTATCATGAATATCTACTCAGGTAAGCGTGAAAAAGTGACCTCGTACCCAAGACATAACGGCGCTCCAAGGTTCTCTCCTGACGGTAAGTCACTTGCTTTAGTACTGTCTAAAACTGGTAGTCTTCATGTCTACACATTAGACCTGCAATCTAAAAAGCTTACTCAGGTAACTAGAGGTCGTTCAAATAACACAGAACCATACTGGCACCCAGATGGCAAAAGCTTAGTCTTCACATCGGATAGGGGTGGTAAACCTCAGATTTATCGAGTAAATTTGGCCGATAACTCATCTAGCCGCCTCACTTGGCAAGGCCGACAAAATCTCAGTGGTCAGATTACGCCAGATGGTCGATTCCTGGTTATGGTGAATCAAAGTAACAGTGGATTTAACCTAGCAAAACAAGATTTAGAGTCTGGTGCAGTACAAATACTCACCAAGACGCTACTCGATGAATCACCAAGCATTGCACCAAACGGTGGTATGGTGATTTATAGCTCCATCTATAACAAACAGAACGTCCTTTCGATGGTTTCTATCGATGGTCGATTCAAAGCAAGATTACCGGTAACCAACGGGCGTGTAAGAGCTCCTGCATGGTCACCGTTTTTATAGCACTTAAATTGATTTAAAAAGGAAGATAAGATGCAACTAAACAAAGTTCTTAAGGGGCTTCTAATTGCACTACCAGTACTAGCTGTTACAGCATGTAGCTCAAGCGATGAAGCAACTGATGCTTCTAGCCAAACTACAACAAATGAAGCGGCTGCGGGCGAGAACCAAGGCGTTGATACAACGGTTGTTTCTCCAATTGATGCGAACGGCCAGCTTTCTGAGCAAGAACTAAAAGAGCAAGCGCTTCGTGAAACTCAAACTATCTACTTCGCATTCGACAACGCGACTATCGCCGGCGACTACGAAGAGATGCTTGCTGCACACGCAGCATTCCTAAGCAAAGATGCATCTATCAAAGTAACTATCGAAGGTCACGCTGATGAGCGCGGTACTCCTGAGTACAACATCGCACTAGGCGAGCGTCGAGCACAAGCAGTCGCTAACTACCTACAAGCACTAGGTGTTCAAGCTGACCAAATCTCTATTGTAAGCTACGGTGAAGAGAAGCCACTTCTTCTAGGTCAATCTGAAGATGTGTACGCTAAAAACCGTCGTGCTGTTCTAGTATACTAATATCATTAGTATCAAGAACTTAAATTTTGAGGAAAACCTCATGCTCAGTAACTTTAAGCGTACTGCTGCGCTGATGTTATTGGCGAGTGCAGCAAGCCCAGTGCTTGCTGCACCTGCACCAGTTTCAGAAATCGGCAGTTCAACTAGCAACACTGCAGTTGCAACTACAACCACAAGTGCTCAAGCAGCAACCCGCTCAAGTAACGAGACAGAAACTCAACGTCTTGAGAGATTACTGCAAAATAGCAATCGTCTTCAGCTCCAGTTACAGCAACAGATTGACGATATGTCATTGGAAATCAGTGATCTACGTGGTCAACTAGAAAAGAATACCTACGACATGCAGCAAATGTTGCAACGTCAAAGAGAGTTGTTTGTCGAACTTGATAAAGTCAGAAATGATGTGAAGACAGCGCCTGCTGTAGCGGCTGTTCCTGCAGAAACACCAGCTGAAAAAGGCGGCACTTATTCAAGCAACGCTGACGAACAAACAGCTTACCAGAACGCGGTTGATCTGATCTTAAAGCAGAAAGACTACACTGGCGCAATTACAGCGTTCGAGTCTTTCCAAGCAACGTACCCAGATTCCGTTTATGCACCGAATGCCCATTATTGGCTCGGTCAATTGCACTTCGCTAAAAAGCAAGACAAAGAAGCAGCGAAAAACTTCATAGCTGTAGTTGGTTTCAAAGACTCCAATAAACGTGCTGACGCACTTGTGAAGCTAGGTGATATTGCAAAGCGTAATAATAACGCTGCTAAAGCTAAGGAGTACTACCAACAAGTTGTTGATGAGTACCCAACAAGCGCTTCAGCGAAATCTGCAAAGGCAAATCTTTAGTAGATAACTCTCTGTTTTCAAAGACCCCGCACTAGCGGGGTTTTTTATGTCAGTAAACAAAAATGGCCGTCTACTAAGAAAATTGGAATTGCGAGTACGATAGGGTGTACAATGCGCTGATTACTTGGAAGTTGCGTAGAGCAAGAGCAATGAGCCACCTATTAGATATTGTAGAAAACACTGTATACCCATTCCCACCGAAGCCGGTTCCTCTTTCAGACGAAGAAAAGCTAACTTACGTTGCTAACATCAAAAAGCTATTAGTAGAAAAAGATGCGGTCCTGATCGCTCATTACTACACGGATCCAGAAATCCAAGCGCTTGCTGAAGAAACAGGTGGTTTTGTTGGTGATTCGCTTGAAATGGCAAAATTTGGCAATCGTCACCCAGCTAAAACACTCATTATTGCGGGTGTACGCTTCATGGGTGAGTCAGCGAAGATCTTGACTCCAGAAAAAACGATCTTAATGCCAACACTTGAAGCTGAGTGTTCTCTTGACCTCGGTTGCCCAGCTGACAAGTTCAGCGAGTTCTGTGATCAACACCCCGACCACACAGTTGTTGTTTACGCGAACACATCTGCAGCAGTTAAGGCGCGCGCTGATTGGGTGGTTACATCAAGTATCGCTTTAGAGATTGTTGAACACTTAGACGCGGAAGATAAACCCATTATTTGGGGGCCTGACCGCCACCTAGGTTCTTATATTTCAAATAAGACTGGCGCAGATATGCTGCTTTGGAACGGTGAATGTATCGTTCACGATGAGTTCTCATCAGATGCACTGCGTAAAATGAAGTCGGTATACCCAGAAGCGGCGATTCTAGTTCACCCTGAATCTCCAGCAAGTGTCGTTGAGCTAGCGGATTCTGTTGGTTCAACAAGTCAGCTGATCAAAGCAGCGAAAGAGCTGCCTCACAAGCAAATGATTGTGGCAACTGACAAAGGCATCTTCTTCAAAATGCAACAAATGGTGCCAGAGAAAGAACTGATTGAAGCACCAACCGCGGGTGCCGGTGCAACTTGTCGAAGCTGTGCGCACTGTCCTTGGATGGCAATGAACGGTCTAAAACAAATCGAAGCTGCTCTGGCCGAAGGCGGTAAAGAGCATGAAATCTTTGTTGATGAAGAGCTTCGTGTTAAGTCACTTATCCCATTGAACCGCATGTTAGATTTTGCTGAACAACTGAACGTTCAGGTTAAAGGTAACGCATAAGCGTTATCTTAATGATTGAAATGAGAAAGGGTCAGCAGTTGCTGACCCTTTTGTTTTTATACTGTTTTTTGAAGTCTTATTCTGCTTCGTCTTCGCTTGCTTCGACAATTGCGGCACCACGTTGAGTTAGACCGCAAAGCATGACTGGAATTGAGTTGAAGATTTCTTCAAACTGGTCCAAGCCTTGAAGGCCTTGTTCTTCTAGCATAGTAAGTGTGGTTTCAGGGTCGAACAACATGCTAAGTGATAGTAGTACACCGCCTAGCAGGGCGTTATCTTCACTGTGCTCTGGCATGATGGTTTCCCAGTCATCGCGCGCTAGCTGCCAACCTTGTAAGATGCCCTGACAGAAGTCTTTTGTTTGCTCGTTAACAATATCGGTTTCGTCCAGAGCACAGCCTTCAGGCCATACCCAAGTGCCACCAAGAAGAGCTGGACGGTATTCATTCCAGTACTGAACAACGGCTTCTACGTATTGTTCTAATTGCTCACCATTTGTGAAAGGTGCCGTTTCTTCACCACCCCACAGGTATGGTAACCAGTCGTGCGGTGAGAGCATGTGCGGCGCTGCTGCCATTGAGGTGATAAACCCAAGTGTTGTTGGGTAGTTGAGTAGCTTGCCATCCAATTCAGGGTGGCTAATGATTTCTTGTAAGCTCAAGTGTGCGCCTTTACGTCCGGTATCAAATTGTCGGCAATCTTATCAATGTTCTTAGGCTCAACATAGGGGAACGGTAACAAATCAAGGATTTTTAACTCAGAAACTGAAGCAATATGTTAACAAACTGTAGTACAGTAACTCTGTATAAAGGAATTGGGCAGGGAATTTAAATGGATGTTCGCTCATCGTTGAAAAGAAAAAGTATCGTCGCATTAGGGGTTTACCTCTGTTTCTTCATCGCGACCATTGGTAGCGTCACCTATTTGACTGTTGAGCCACCCGTTAGAGACAAGCTACAACAAAACCTAGATTTACGAACTCAATTACTTTCTGCGCAAATCGAAGAGCCAATTCACAGTTCAGTTGGTGTCTTACATTCGATTCAAGCCGTCACCTCATCTGAGAGTAATTACGACAACCTAGACACACTACTTCCTTCCATGTTGCTTGCAAGTGATAGTGTTGTGGTAAGTGGTGGTGTGTGGCCACAACCTTACACTATCGATCCAGACGTTAAGTATTCGAGTCTTTTTTACAATAAGAACAGTCGCGGTGGTATCGACCGCGTTTTATCTTGGAACAACCCACAGCTTTCAGGCTATGACCATGAGCCCTGGTACTCGTCGGTCGTTGGCAAATCACCAGGTACCGTGGCCTGGTCAGAAGTATATATCGACCCTTATACCCACGTTCAGATGATCACCGCATCAACGCCTTATTACATTGAGAGTCAGTTTGCTGGTGTAGCAACAGTCGATATTTCACTAGATGAACTGGTGAAGTTTGTAAAAACGCATGCTGAGGACTACTCGCTCGGGGTGTTGCTACGTGACTCTAATGACGTAGTCGTCGTAGAACATGACTTCAAGATTGTTGATGATATCTACATTAGTAAGTTCGATTTTGGAGAGTTTAACTGGCAAGTTGAGGTGGTGAATGCAGGAAGGCTAGTAGCAGAAGAAGTCTACGAGCAGGTGATGAGTGTTGAAGCGGGTATCGTCCCATTCCTACTCATTTACATTATGGTGGGCTACTACTTACTTAACCGATATCTAATCAAACCGATCACCATCATTGCACAGAAAGTCGATGACTCACATCTCGGTGGCATTATCGATATCTATTACAAGAGCCAGGATGAAATTCGCCACCTAATAGATTCATTTAATCAGAAAACTATCCATCTTGATCAAGAAAGGGTAAAGGCTCAAGCCTCAACCAAAGCTAAAACTGCTTTTCTAGCAACATTGTCTCATGAAGTTCGCACTCCAATGAATGGGGTATTGGGGACGGCGCAGATACTGCTCAAAACTAAACTCGATGTTGAGCAGAAGAAGTACCTAAAGAGTCTTTATGACTCAGGTGATCACATGATGACATTGCTGAATGAAATATTAGATTTCTCTAAGATAGAGCAGGGTCACCTGGAGTTGGACAAGACCAATTTTGCGTTCGACTCGATCATCGGTAGTGTAAATAGTGTTTATCACACCTTATGCACTGAGAAAGGGCTCCAGTTTAGAGTGCACAGTAATGTATCAGCAGTGCGTTGGTATCACTCCGATAAGGCGCGCTTACGTCAGGTGCTTTTCAATCTTCTCAATAACGCAGTGAAGTTTACGTCTAAAGGGTTCGTGGAGGTTTACTTCGATGAACAGTTAGTTAATGGGCGAAACTTTCTGATTATCCGAGTTAGAGATACGGGCATCGGTATTCCTAAGAATGCACAAGAGCGTATTTTCAAACCTTTCGAGCAAGCAGAGTCGAGCACCACGCGCCGATTTGGTGGTACTGGCTTAGGATTATCTATCGTTAAACAGATCGCTGAGCTGATGGAAGGTGGAGTTTCTGTTACCAGTGAAGAGGGAATCGGTACGAGCTTTGAAGTCCGTCTTGCTATGGTTCAGTGTGAACCTGAGGATAAGCAGCTGATGGTGGCTAGAAAGCTCAATTATCAAGGTCTATCAGTTCTTATCGTTGAAGATAATCGAACCAATACCATCATCATTGATAGTTTTATGAAGTCGAAGGGCTTCAAAACGGTTTGTGTCGAAAACGGTGAGCTCGCGATTCATGCAATGGAAGAACATCAGTTTGATTTGGTGCTCATGGATAACCATATGCCGGTGATGGATGGCGTTGAATCTATTACCGCCATTCGCAATCTAACAGACCAGCGAAATGATATTGTCATTTTCGGCTGTACAGCAGATGTTTTCCGAGAAACGCGAGAAAGAATGTTGTATGCGGGGGCCGATTACATCATCGCTAAGCCTATTGATGAGAGAGAACTCGATGATGCACTCGCTAGTCATGCAGAACGTCTTTTCCAATTTAGTCAATTTAATGGTGATGAAAATTTAAGCGGTATAACAGAAAGTGCTAACCAAGGTGAGATTAATAGCCTCAATGAGGCAATGCTAGTCGAGTTTTATATAGCTCTAGAAAACAACCAGTTATCAGAAGCTTTGTCTACCGTTAACACTATGCTCAACTCCTTAGAGAGAGGAAGCCCGCTGAACGATTTGCTGGTGAGAATAAAGATCAAGCTAGAGCAAGGTGTAGAGCCATCACCAGAAGATGTTGATGAGCTTACGATGTCAATGGCTTAGTTAACGTGAAGTATTCAATTTGTACTTTTATTTCATGATTTGAATAAAATGTGACCTAAACCCCAAAAAGTAGTGAATGCATCTAGTTTAATCGGAAATATTAGTAATTTAATTACCACTTACTGAAAACTTTAAACTTTATAACTAGGTAATGTGTGATTTAATAGCGAAATAAACTGGATGGTAGCTAGTGTGCTAGTTCATGCATCTATCATTCTTTCGTTACTCTAGTTTTTAGTTCTTTTTGGTAAGTTAAATGAAGTCAAAAGGCCCATTCTGTATCCGCAACGCCGCAGCGGACACCTTCGCTATGGTTGTGTTCTGTTTTGTTTCTGGAATGATCATCGAGATCTTTATCTCGGGTATGACATTTGAGCAATCTTTGGCTTCGCGCTTACTTTCGATACCTGTGAACATTGCTATTGCTTGGCCTTATGGTGTGTTCCGCGATTGGGTTCTACGACAAGGTGCTCGCGTATCCACTTCATCGATTGCAAAGAACGTGTCAGATCTCATTGCTTACGTATTGTTCCAATCGCCGGTTTATGCAGGCATTTTGTTAGCAGTGGGCGCATCGACTGACCAAATCATCACTGCTGTATCAAGTAATGCTGTAATATCATGTGGCATGGGTGTGCTGTATGGCTACTTCTTAGATATGTGTCGTAAGTGGTTCCGAGTACCTGGTTACTACCAAAGTGCTTAAAAAATCACATAATGAGTGATTAAGTGACCAGTCGGTTCGATAAAAGGTCTTTTTATCGAAAAAGCGCTTGACCAACAGCTAGATAGTCATTAAATTAGCGCCTCGTTGACACACGCTGTCAGCCAAAATTTGGAGAGATGTCCGAGTGGCCGAAGGAGCACGCCTGGAAAGTGTGTATACGGAAACGTATCGAGGGTTCGAATCCCTCTCTCTCCGCCAAATTCTAAACCCCAGCAGAAATGCTGGGGTTTTTTCTTAGGTGGCAATCTCCTACAGCATAATGCTAAATCGTCTCACTAGATTAAATCTGTTTATCTTCGAGCTGGCCCATATGTGGCTAGCTCAGATCTGCCCCCAAGTTTGTTTCGGACAAAAATCTCCAATGATCTATTGGTTACTTCTCTTGCAATTATAAATTGGATTTTGATATTCTGGACTACTGCATAAATTTTACCGCACTAGCAGTTGCAATTATCGAAGCAAATTTAATAGGTAAAAATATGAAGTTTCCTGCATCACTTCCTTCTTCTCACAAGACTCTTTTAGTTCATATCGTGAACGTACTGTCTCAGGACGAACGATTCTGTGGCATCGGTTGTAGCGGCTCTTACGCATCAAACTCGATGGATCAGTACAGCGATTTAGATTTTGTCATTGCTGTAAAACCTGAATATCACCAAGAGGTTATGTCACAGCGCTTTGACATTCTAAATCAGTTCAACGATATACTCGCTGCCTTTACTGGTGAGCACGTTGGAGAACCAAGATTGATTGTTTCACTGTTTGGTGGTGACACCGTTGTTCATGTCGATTTCAAGTTTGTCTCATTACCAGATGCAGCTCAACGTGTAGACGATACTCAAGTATTGTGGGAACGAGGCACAATGTTGAGTGATGTCTTTGCAACGAGAGTCCCTCAATATCCACAACCAGACCCGCAATGGATAGAAGACCGAATGTGGATTTGGGTGCATTATGCAGCAACCAAGATTGCTCGTGGAGAGTATTTTGAAACACTGGAGTTTATCTCTTTCCTTCGTTTTTCCGCTCTTTCACCACTTGCACTTAAACAAGCTGGGTTAACGCCATCAGGAGTTCGTACTATTGAGAAAAGGCTACCAGAGTTTGCACAGAAGCTCGCAAAAACAGTCGCACTACCAGAAAAAGAGTCACTTATTTCAGCACTGATGCATTGCGTTTATATTTACTTAGAACTTCAGCAAAAAGAGCATGTTGTAATTCGTGAAAGCGCAAAAGCAGCCAGCATCGATTACCTAGAGCAATTACAATAAGAGGCAAACATGAGCGATACCGTTACTATTTTTCACGACCCAACTTCAGAGCCGAGTAGAGCCGTTCACTGGTTAGCACTTGAAGCTGGAATTGCTTTTGACATTCGATACATTTGGCTTACTCGCGGTGAACACATATCGAAAGAGTTCCTGAAGGTGAATCCACTGCATCAGGTTCCTGCGATGCAACACGGTGATTTTTGCTTGTCAGAAGCAACAGCAATTATGAACTACATCACTGATATTAAAGGATGCAGTGATGAGTGGTTTGGTTACGATATTTGTACTAAAGCGACCGTAAACAAATACTTATCCTGGTATCATACCAACCTAAGAAAAGTATCAACGCTTGATTATTTTTTGCCTGTCCTGTTGATGCCAGCATACCTTGGTTTCTCTAAGCCGCCAGAGGCTGAGATTGAAGCGAAATTAGAGGCGCTACACTCGATGTTCAAGCAGCTGGATTTGATGCTATCTGGCAAGCAATACTTGTGTGGTGATGTCATTTCTGCGGCAGATATTTTGTATGCCTGCGAGGTAGTCGCGCTAGAGATTGACGAGAATTATGAAGCTGTTCTGGAAAAATACTCGAACATAAAGAGTTGGTTAGCCAGCTTGAAAACGCGACCTTGCTATGTCGAATCGCATAAAGCTTGGGAGCAAGTTGTGCCTCAAATTCTCGCACTTAAAGGTGGTACTAAAGGGACTCCTGAGTGGGTTGCTTTGGAATGTGAGAAGGTGTTAATCAAGTAGAATACTGTGGAAGTGACTTGTGGATTTCAAGTCACTTTCGAAACTCACAATTGTCCAGAGACGTGTTACAGCTGAATTGTACTCCGACCTGTTGCATAGCAATGTATCTTAGCAGGCCATCAAAGTAGGCTGGGTTAATTCAAGCGTGCAGAATAAGACTGAACTTGGTTACGCCCATGGTTCTTCGAAGCATACAGAGCAATATCTGCACGATGGTATAGCTCTTTAATATCTCGCTCCCCTTGCTGGGTTTGGCTTAAACCAATTGAGATGGTAATGGCTAGGTCTTCCCCCGAGAAATTAAAGGCATCGCCCTCGATGGCACAGCGGATACGCTCAGCAACATTTACGGCTTGCTCGAAGTCAGCTTGCGTTAGTAGCACTGCAAACTCTTCACCTCCAACTCGACCAACATAATCATGTGATCGTACTTGCTCTGACATGATTTTGGCTACTCGCTTAATGACTTCATCACCGACTAAGTGACCATACTGGTCATTGACGTTCTTGAAGTGGTCGATATCAAGTAAGAGTAGAGTAGATTGTGTTTTGTGCGGCTTATTCAAGCTTTGTAAAGTTTTGGCTGTAAATGAGCGCTTGTTGAGAATATTGGTTAGATAGTCCACCTCGGACATTTTCTTGAGATCTAACTTGGCTTTCTCACTCTCTGTAACGTTTCTAACAATCCAAACGACCGCAGGCTCACCATTGATATCCTCAGGCAGGCGTTGGATCCTACCTTCATACCATTCCTGACTATTCAACGTGATATGAGTTGCAACATTTGGCATCAGTCCAGGTCCCAGTTCGTACATGAACTTTTGTGTTTCGCCTGTTTCAATCGCTTTCTGTATAACACCGTGATAATGCTTTGCACGGGGTAGGTCATCTGAAAATAGGTCGTAAAAGCTCTTTCCAATAAGCTGCTCATTTACGTACTCAATGTTGATATCCGTACCACCATATACTTTCAGAAAAACACTCTCGGCTGAAATAACAAATATACGATCAGGGAGCACGCCTAGCATCGTTTCTAAGTTAAAGTTACCTATTGCATCTTTCTGCATTACACCACCTCGCTATTCTTAACTCGCTCTATAATAGTCAACCTTTAACGATCGTTCAATAATGTAATCATTCAGGCTTGAAAGTTTGCCTTTCAGAAATGGTTGTATTGATGTGGGCTTATACTGTTTAGAAGATTTCAAAAATAAATACAAACCACTTGAACAATCGTTCCAAAGGTGGTTTAATTTTCCTTGTTGAATGAATGTTCAAGATAAGGGAGAACATTATGCTTAAGTTTTATTTCCACCAAACCCCAAACCCAATGAAGATAGCCCTGTTCCTAGAAGAGACAGGTCTTGATTTCCAATTGGTACCAGTAGATACATTAAAAGGTGACCAGCATACTCCAGAGTACCGTTTGATTAACCCTAACGGTAAAACGCCTGCAATTGAAGATGATGGTCAACGTGTATTTGATTCAAATGCTATCTTGCTATATCTATCGGAGAAAACAGGCAAGCTAGGTGGTCAACCTGAAGATCGTGCAGAGCTTCTATCGTGGTTGATGTTTATTGCAACAGGTCTAGGTCCATACTCTGGTCAGTCTGTTCATTTCCGTCATGCCGCACCTGAAGGTCTAGATTACGCTGTTAACCGTTACCTACGTGAAGCTCAGCGTCACTACGAAGTGTTAGAGCAACATATGGAAGGTCGTGAATTTATCGTTGGTAACGAGTTCACGCTTGTAGACGTTGCCGCTTGGGGCTGGATTGACAAAGCAACTGTAGTGCTTGGTGAAGAAGGTCTTAAACAATATCCAAACCTAAGCCGTTGGTTTGATGCTGTAAACAGTCGTCCTGCTGCGCTGCGTGCTCGTGAAATCGACAAAGGTGTAGAGTTTAAAAGCGAATTTGATGAAGAAGCTCGCCGTGCATTTTTCCCATCAAACTACCCAAAAGCATGAGTTAAACGCTAACAACAAATAGTTAAGAGCAAGCTCATTCGAGCTTGCTTATTTTGAAGGAATATCGGAATGACTAACGAATATCAACCACCAAAAGTATGGACTCACGACAGCGAAAATGGCGGTGAGTGGGCTAAAATTAATCGTCCTGAGTCTGGTGCTACTCATGAGGAAGTACTACCAGCAGGTAAGCATCCCCTCCAACTTTACTCAATCGCAACACCTAACGGTCAAAAAGCGACTATCATGCTGGAAGAGTTGTTAGCGGCAGGTAAAAATGCAGAATATGATGCGCATCTTATTAAAATTGGTGAAGGTGACCAGTTCTCATCAGGTTTTGTCGATGTAAACCCTAACTCAAAGATTCCAGCATTGGTGGATAACTCGACTGAGACACCAACGAATGTTTTTGAATCAGCTTCTATCCTACTTTACCTTGCTGAAAAGTTTGATGCATTCCTTCCGAAAGATGCGCAAGCAAAAGTGAAAGTGATGAATTGGTTATTCTGGCTTCATGGTTCTGCACCATATCTAGGTGGTGGTTTTGGGCATTTCTATGCGTATGCTCCAGAAAAGTTTGAATACCCAATTAATCGTTTTACGATGGAAACTAAGCGTCAACTAGACGTATTAGACAAGCAGTTAGCGAATAATCGTTACTTAGGTGGTGACGAGTATTCGATTGCAGATATTGCTACTTGGCCATGGTACGGCAACCTAGTTCTAGGTGCGTTATACAGTGCTAAAGAGTTTTTGGATGTGGATAGCTACCCAAATGTTTTACGTTGGGCAAATGAGATTGCAGAGCGTCCTGCTGTGAAGCGAGGTAGAACGGTTAATCGTACCTGGGGTGAAGATTGGGAGAATGTTCCTGAACGTCACAGTGCTGAAGATATTGATGCTGTGCTCAAGTTGAAATAAATTCTGATATTACAATTTAAACCGCTAGGTCACCACCTGGCGGTTTTTTTTAACCTGTTGAAACATCGACATTACTCTATAGTATTACAGAGTGAATGATTGGATAGAGTCGGTCGATAGTGAAGTCAACAGTATTCGTAACACTTGGTATTACTGCCATATTACAAGGGTGTGCTACCTACGGCACTCCACAGAATAAACCTACGCTTCAGGATAGCGATTTATCTCAATCGTATTCTTATCAAAATTCTGTGAAACGCTACAATTCAGGCGAAGTGATGGTTCTTGTTGCTTTTTCTGGAGGGGGAACAAGAGCCGCTGCATTTGCTTATGGTGTTATGGAGGGAATGCGAGATCAGCCCTTAGAGTCACAGTCGTATGATGTTAGCTTTCTTGACGAAGTTGATAATATATCTTCGGTATCGGGCGGAAGCTTTACTGCTGCTTATTATGGGCTTTATGGCGATAAGTTGTTTACTGACTTTGAACAAGAGTTTCTCTATAACGATGTGACGACATCATTATTGCAGCGTTTTTTGACTCCTACACTCTGGTTCTCAAGTTCTGGTATTACGGATGAAGCCATCACGTACTACCAAGAAGAGCTATTCAAAGGCGCAACGTTCGCTGATATCAATCAAACAGATAAGCCATTAGTCGTTATCAATGCGACTGATTTAGGGACAGGAGTTCGTTTTTCTTATGTGCAAGAGTACTTTGACTTACTGTGCTCTGATATCTCTCAATACCCAGTTGCTAACGCTGTGGCGGCTTCAGCAGCGGTTCCTGTATTCTTTAACCCTGTTGTATTGGAAAACTATGGTGATTGTGGTGACAGCAATATCACTAATCTTGTTGAGCAATCAGAATTAAATAGCGTTGCAAAATCCACACATTCATCGTTAAGTCACTATTTAGATAAAGAGCAGACGAAATACATTCACTTAGTTGATGGGGGTATCACTGACAATCTCGGTCTGTTTTCCTTGTATGACATGATGGCAATGCATGGTGGGCAGGAAGGGTTCTTTACCGATATGGGGGCAGATCTAAAGCCTTATGTGGTTGTTATTTCCGTGGACGCTTCTGCCAAACCCCAGAATACTATGGGGCAGAGTGTCGAAAAACCAGACGTTACTGATACGATTTCATTCATGACGGACATTCAATTGCATCGTTATAATGACTTAACTAAGAATTTGATTAGAGAGACGTTAAAGCGCAATGGACAAGCAGCTACTGAGCGTGGACAGTCAGTATCAACATACTTTGTCGATATTAACCTTAATGATGTTACAGATGAAGAGCGTAGGGTTTCGTTAAACAATATTCCAACAGCATTGAATCTAGAAAAAGAGCAAGTTGATCTACTTGTGCAAGAGGGGAGGGAACAACTTCTTAAAAACGAAGATTTTAGACGGTTCCTAGAAGATTTTCGCAAGAAAAACTGATCATTGTCGCTCATATAAAAAAACCGCAGACGGGCTACGGCTAACTATAAAACAAGGCAGTGTTTTAGTGTTTAAAAAAGGGAAACAATAGAAAGGTTTCCCTAAAAATCTTTGGACAACTTACTTATTTCTTTTCCCAAGCAAATTGCTGGAACATTGAATCTACAGGTGTCTTCGCAACGTGGTTTGTGTAGTTGCTGATCACTTTTTGAGATAAGCCAAGGATGATCTCAAGAACGTTTTGTTGTGTGTAACCCGCAGAAAAGAAGGCTTCCATTTGCTCTTCAGTTACGTTGCCACGTTGACGAACGATCTCAAGCGTAAAGTCTTTAAGAGCTTGAAGCTTCTCAGTTGGCATCGCTTCTTCATTACGCAGTGCTTCAGTTAAAGTAGGATCAACTTTCATTGAGTGTGCAATACCAGTGTGTGCAGGAACACAGTAGTGACATTCGTGCTCAACGTTAATTGCTTGCCATACCACTGTTTTCTCTTCAGCCGTGAATGACGTTTCTAGGAACAGTTGATGAAGCTGAGTGTATGCTTTTAGCAGCTCAGGAGACTCGCCCATCGTGCCGTAAAGGTTAGGAATAACGCCCATCTGCTTTTTAGCGCCAGCGAAAATAGCTTTAGCTTTTGGTGAAACAGTTTCTTCAGTATGGATTTTAAATGCAGTCATGATTACGTTCTCTCATCAATGATTTGGTACTGGGGTTGTCCCCGTTAAGTTGCAGTTACTATAAGTATATTTGAGCAACTGTTCAAGTATTTATTTGAGCGAATGTTCAAATAAATACTTTTTGATTCTAAGTTATTGAATATTAGTTACTTTTTTATTGATTTTGTTGTAGAGTCATTCACACTGCCTGGTGTGATTAGTGGTGGATTGTTATATTGCTGTTGGTGTAATGTTGAAAGTGGAGGTGGTAATTACTCTAGGGCCACTTATGATGTACAAACATGGGATCTAACGGAGTATAGGCGACATGATTTGTATAGTTGCTGATTACCTTATGAGATAAAGCCAGGATGATCTCTAAAACATTTTGTTGAGTGAAACCAGCATTGAGGAACCGCTCTATCTGTACGTCATCAACACGGCCCCGTGTTCGTACCATCTCAAGGGTGAAATCTTTTAGTGCTTCAAGTTGCTTGGTAGGTAATGGGTGCTGGTTACGTAGAGCGGCTGTCAGTGAATGATGGACTCCCATGACGTTGGCTAAGGCAGTATGTGCAGGAACGCAATAAGTACAGTCATGCTCAATATTAAGTACTTGCCATATAACCGTTTTTTCCTCGTTATTTAGTGAAGACTCTGATAGCAAGTTGTAAAGGTGCAAATACGCTTGGAGTGTTTGAGGTGATTCAGCCAAAATTCCAAATAGATTGATTACAGCACCATGTTTTTTTACTTCTTTTCGAAGAGTATTTTTACTACCGACTGGAGCGCTTTTAAGAGAGTGGATGGTAAAGTGGGGCATCTGATACCTTGATAAAAAATACCTGCTGTGTATTTAACTACACAGCAGGTATTGGTTCGATAAATGCTTATGCACCATAGTTTAGCCAGTAGGTGCTCTTTCAGTTTAAATTAACCAATTGATATGGTTATTTTTTTTCCCAAGCAAACTGCTGGAACATTGCATCTACAGGTGTTTTCGCAACGTGGTTTGTGTAGTTGCTGATTACTTTTTGAGATAAACCAAGGATAATCTCAAGAACGTTTTGTTGTGTGTAACCTGCTGCAAAGAACGCTTCCATTTGCTCTTCAGTTACGTTGCCACGTTGACGAACGATCTCAAGCGTAAAGTCTTTAAGAGCTTGAAGCTTCTCGGTTGGCATCGCTTCTTCATTACGCAGTGCTTCAGTTAGAGCAGGATCAACTTTCATTGAGTGTGCAATACCAGTGTGTGCAGGAACACAGTAGTGACATTCGTGCTCAACGTTAATTGCTTGCCATACCACTGTTTTCTCTTCAGCCGTGAATGACGTTTCTAGGAACAGTTGATGAAGCTGAGTGTATGCTTTTAGCAGCTCAGGAGACTCGCCCATTGTGCCGTAAAGGTTAGGAATAACGCCCATCTGCTTTTTAGCGCCAGCGAAGATAGCTTTAGCTTTTGGTGAAACAGTTTCTTCAGTGTGGATTTTAAATGCAGTCATGATTACGTTCTCTTATGTTGATTCGCTGATGAGGTTTGTGTGCCCCGTTAAGTTGGAATAACTATAGCGCCAAGTGAGCGATCGTTCAAGCAATAAATTGAACACTTGTTCAATTTATTGCTATATCTATCTTAAGTTGTTGAAAGTATTCTAGTTTAATTTTTAATGAGTGGGTGGTGATTGGTTGATAGAAAGAATGGGTCAATATGTTGATCTTCGGAAAGGGGGAAGATAGCAGGTAAAAGAAAGCCCAACACAAGGTTGGGCTTAGAATCTATGATATGATTGGTGGCTTACTTAAATGGACCACTCACAAAGATGTCGTCAATAAACTTCTCTACTGCATCAAGCTCTTCTGTTGCACGAGCAAAAGTGCGAAGCCCAATAATCTGAACTTGGACAAAGCGTGCTAGCTCAACTGGGTCTTTATCAGCACTGACTTCACCATCAGCAATTGCTGAAGTTAAAATAGCGGTGAATGCCTTTTCAATGTCACTCAATAGGCGTTTTGCTGTATCTAGTAGATCTGGGTTGTCTTCTTCCGTTAACTCAGAAACAGATTTTACGACCATACACATACCACTAGGTGCGGTATCTCGCCCTTCTAAGATGATCTTTCGGATGAAGCTTTTCAAGCCGTCAATCTTGGTTGGAGCTTCAGCTAAGCTGCTCTCTAGTAACTGGTCGCTGTCCTGTCCGTAGCGTTCGATCGCTTCGATAAACAACTTATCTTTATTACCAAATGTTGCATAGATACTACCAGGGCGCATATCAAGTGCGTCCTGTAGTGCTCGCATAGAAGTACCGTGATATCCCTTTGCCCAGTAGAGGTCCTTCGCTTTAATGATCACATCTTCTCGATCAAATTGTGCTCTTTTACTCATAATGTTACCTAGGTGATTGGGTCTTAATGCGTGGATTATAGCGAATTTATTAACACTCGTTCAAGTTCAGTCTTGCGTATCTGTAGGGTCGTTAAGTAATTCAGTTAGAATCTGTTTGTAGTTCTCTACAGGATGAGCACCAGTCACTGCTGATTCACGGTTAAAGACCATAGTCGGTACACCGCTAACACCGTGCTGTTGCCAAACAGCTTCCTGCATGCGAACGTCTTCTTTTAGTTCTGGCTTATCTAACCATGCAATACCTTCGTCAGCGTCTAAACCAACAGCGATAAGTTCGTTGCGAAGAACATTGCGGTCAGATACGTCTTTTTGCTCGCTAAAGAAAGCATTAAACAAGCGAAGTTTAAGTTCTGTCTGTTTGCCAAACTGCTTGGCAAAATCTAACAGTACATGTGCTTCAAGGGTGTTAACCATACGCATATCTTCGAAATAGTTGAACTCAAAGCCATGCTCTGCGCCTTTTTGAGCAATGCTGATACGAGCACGATCGCTGTCTTCTCGACTAGAGCCATACTTTCTCTTTACATGGTCACGAAGGTTTTCGCCTTCTGCTGGCATATCAGGGTTTAACTCAAAGGGAAGCCACTCGATCTCAATCTTATCTGCAACATCAAGTTCTTTAATAGCAGCTTGTAGGTTGTTATAGCCGATAATGCACCAAGGACAAACCACATCAGAGATAATTTCTAGTTTTAACTTATTTGTCATATCACGTTACCTATATTATTTTGTTTAACAATTTGAACGTTTGTTCATGTTTTATGTATAGTGGCACTGTTTAAAAGAAAAGGGAAGTATAAATGTGATCTACATCTCATTTAATTTCGATTTGATTAACCTTTCAATTATGCACGAATGGATTTCAATATTGCCTGTTTTTGAAATTTAACGATTGATCTACTATTACTCCATCGAAACGAATTGATGAATCTTTCAAGATTTGCAAACAACCAACAAGCAATAAAACGGACAGTAAAAGAGGGCATTAATATGAGTACGCAACAACTAATCCTAGAGTTATCTTTAATCGGTTCTATGATCCTTATTACGGGCTTCTTTTTAGTTCGTTCATATAATGCAAGTGACTCTATTTCACTGAAAGCACAGAAAATTCTGACAGGCTTAATTGGTACCTTCTTACTGATGGCAGGTACGGTGAAGTTCTTTGACCCGTTCACCACAATGTTTACTCAGCAGATTGCACTGAGTGAACTTCCTTTCCCTTTCCTTTCTCGCTGGGCTGGTCAATTGGGTGAAATGGGTGCAGGTGCGCTGCTGATTGTTGTGATGATTGGTGAAAAATCACTGCCACGAGAATTGCTGACAAAGGCAATGTATGCTTCAACTGCACTGACTACGATTATCATGTTTGTCGCGGTATATGTTCATTTACTACCAAGCGTACCAGCAGAAGTGTTACCACTTCAGTCAAAACCACCTGTAATGACATTGGTTATTTTGGCGTTAGCGTGGCTTAATGCTTACCTATACAAAAAGAATTACTAATCGATTTAAACGCCAACGGAATGTTGGCGTTTTTCGTTTTCACTCATTGGGGAAAGAGGTACCACATGAAAACTACATTGGCATTTGATGTTTACGGCACTTTAATTGATACGCAAGGTGTTTTGAGAACGCTTGAAAAATGGTTAGAAACTAGCGATGCATTGTCGGTTTCCAAACTTTGGCGAGAAAAACAATTGGAATACTCATTTCGCCGTGGCTTGATGCGTGATTATGTCGATTTTTCAGTTTGTACCAAAGATGCTTTGGAGTATGCGCTGCTTGACCAAAAAGTTGAGTTAAATGATGAGCAAAAAATACAACTCATGAACGTTTATAAGGCTCTGCCTGCATTCGATGATGTGGTCCCGGCCTTAGAGGCTTTAAAAGAGAAAGACATGGCTCTTTATGCTTTCTCAAATGGCAGTTCAGAAGCCGTATCTGGTTTATTGAAACAAGCAGGGATCTATCACTATTTTGATGGTGTAGTTAGCTGTGCTGATGTTCAGAGCTTTAAACCCGACCCTGAAGTTTACGAGCATTTTTTAAGAGCAGCGGATAGCACGATGGATAAAGCATGGCTAATTTCAAGTAACCCATTTGATGTGACTGGCTCTATTTCCGCAGGGTTTAGATCTGCATGGGTTAAGAGAGACCCAAACGTTGTGTTTGATCCTTGGAATATCCAGCCAAGTGCGGTGGTTTCTTCACTTAAGCACGTAGCACAAGTTGTTGGTTGAACATGAGATGACCAATAGTTGCGTTCCGAGAATACAAAAGCCGTTTTGATTCTGTTGTGGCGATTCATCCAACGCGCAGTGAAGAGTGGGTAACTATGTAAGTTGCCCCTGATCTACCTGGTTTTGGTGAAACACGAGTGGCTGATAAAGCGCACTACGGTATTCAGGCGAGTGCAAATCTCTTGAATGATTGGATTGTTGCTGAAGGTTGGAAAAATATTTGGTTAATCGCACACGACATTGGTGGTGGTGTTGCTCAAGGTCTTCTGGTTGCAAATGAAGCAGCGTTTGAAAAAGCAACGCTTTCAAACTCCATCACAGCAGATACTTGGCCTGTACCTGCAATGCAAGGTCTAATTGACGCTGCAAGCGCTGAGCAATTTGAAATGGCAGCAGAAGCAGGTGCGATTGGCGGTGAGCTAGGTCCATTCATCCGCTCAACTTTTATGAACAAACATCAGATTACAGATGAGATCCTTGAAGCGGTATTCTTAGATTCAAAACTGAGCCATGAAGTAGGTCGTGCTGAATTCGCTAATCTTCTTCGTAGCCTAACTAACGAAGATACTAAAGCGAATATGGAAGCTCTGAAGAAAGTTGAGCTGCCAGTAAACCTAATTTGGGCAATGAAAGACCCACATCAATCTTGGGAAGGTCCTGGTTCAATTCTTTCAAATACATTTAAGAACATCTCGGTTCAGCAGATCGAAAATGCAGGGCACTTCCTACAGATTGATGCTGAAGAAGAGTACTTGAAACTGCTTCTAGGCTAAAAACTTCGACCTAATATGTCGCTATTAAATGATATCTGGGCATCCTGTAAAAGGATGCCTTTTTTGCTATTTGCACGTTTTGTCTCGCTCGTGCCTATTATTTATTTGAGCTTTGGTTTTTTCGATGAACCTGGCGGAATATTCATCGCACTTATGGTGATCAAAGGCATTTTGCCATCGATGATCGCCATACTACTTGAACCAATTAACTTGATTACGTCCGCTTTCTTTAGACACATAAAGGGCGGTGTCTGAGCGATGAAATACTTGTGATAGTAGAGTGTCTGCTGGCTCTATTTTTCCAATACCAATGCTGATAGTAATAGAGAACGAATCACCATTAATCGAAGTGAACGTTATTGCTTCAACTTGTTGTCTTATAGACTCTGCTATATCGGTTGCCTGCTCATCACTCATATTGCATAGCAACCCACCAAATTCTTCGCCTCCAATTCTGCCTGAATAACCAAACTCATCGGTATTGTTCTTGATGATGGAAGCTACGGCTTGAATTACGTCATCCCCAGTTAAGTGACCATAGGTATCATTCACTTTCTTAAAATGGTCGATATCAAGGAGAAGTAGTGTTCCGTCACAAGGTTCGTTACTTTTTCGTTCGATAAGCTGTCGAACTTTGCCATCGAGGGAGCGCTTATTGAGAAGCCCTGTTAGATAATCCTGTTCAGCTTTCTTTTTAAGTTCAGATTTTAGTTGTTCATTTTCAGTAACATTACGTGCGACCCAAACCACCGCTCGATGTCCGTCAACGGTATGGGGAAGGGCTTGAACTCTGCCCTCAAACCACTGGGTGGAATCTGGCACCTTTAAGCCAGGAACGTCAGGAAAGGTTTCTGGAGAGAGCTGATAGGTGATATTTCTCGCACCATTTGAATCTAGGGCTTCATTGATAAGGGCTTTCATTCTGTCAGCTTGCTCAGGGGCAAAATGAAATATGTCGTAGAATGACATGCCAATCATGGAATCTTTTTGGTAATCAAATTGGCTTTCTTTGCCACCGTAGAGCTTTAAAAACTTACCAGATTCCGAGATGACAAAGACTCTATCTGGTAATGCATTCAGCATGGATTCAAGGTTGAAACCACCTATATTGTGTGACATTGAAGCCCCCTTATGTTGCTGTCTACACTATACACAACCCATTTGATGAAACATATAGGATAGGATTCCGTTAAAGTGTTTAAATGATCGTTTTTAGTGTGGTTGCATCCTGTCGAAATCTTCCATGAAAGGGTACGCCAAACTCGGTTACGAGCTGTTAAATCACTCAGAACGTCCTATTTTAAAGGCTGCTGCTATCATAGCTGGCGAGCACCATGAAAAGTGGGATGGCTCAGGTTATCCCCATGGGTTAATTGGGGAAGACATTCATATCTACGGTCGAATTACGGCTATCGCTGATGTTTTTGATGCACTTGGTACTGAACGAGTTTATAAACTAGCGTGGTCTATTGAGAAAATTATTGCGTTATTTAAAGAAGAAAAAGGCAAACACTTTGACCCTGCACTGGTTGATCTACTGCAAGGGTCTGTTGACCTTTCGAGCTGGTTTTTGCAGCAGTTTGTGGGAAATTTCCACAAGGCAGAGGCTTTGATGTGTAGCTAGCCTACATGAGAAGCCGATAACACAGTGGGAATGAAGCACAAACGCTGCCCGAAGGGTTCGGCTAAAATCGTTTTATGCTTTGTTAAGGGGTATTTACTTAGAATGACTAGGCTACACACCCCTTGCCGCGCCTAAAACGATTTTATCTCGAACAAAATTTAACCACGAAAGGTCAACAGACCCTAGATAATCTTGAAAGCTTTTTGGCAATCAGAGCAAAATACTCTCGATAAATTTCATTGACGAGTTGAACTAATTTTCCATTTTGACTGGCATTTATTCATAGTTATACTTACAATATGAACGATTGTTCAAGTAAGAGTTTTATCATGGCTAACTATCCTAAATTCGATCGAGAAGAAGTCTTAAAAAAAGCGATGAATCTCTATTGGGAGAAAGGATTCAATGCAACATCAATACGTAATCTGCAAGACGTTGTGAATTTAAAAGCAGGAAGCATCTACGCAACGTTTGACAGTAAAGAGGGGCTGTATAAAGAAGCTCTCAACTATTATGCAGATACGTTTGTCGAAATGATGAACGACATTGCTTCAAGGAGCGGGTCTGCTCATCAGGCATTAATTGCAATCACTAAAACATCAGTGTTAGAAAGTGCGGAATCTGCTCCGAGTGGTATCTGTATGCTCACGAAAACGATCAGTGAATTAACCGATGAAAATCGTGACTTGTTGGAAGAGGCTCAACGGTTATTAGAGAAATTTGAACAGGCGATGGCAGTCATATTTACGCAGGCATTGGAACAAAATGAGCTTGTGTCTCAACTGTCTGCAAATGAATTGGCAAAACATCTACAGATTCAGATCATTGGCATGCGCTCTTATCTTAAAGGAAGTGGGGATACGCAGGAAATGGAAAGGAACATTGACAAGATGTTTAACCAGTATCCATTAAGCTTTGAGGTGTAGTATGAAATCACAACAACAGAATGCTTTTTCGTTGATAGATGCCCATCTAATCGCAAAGTCTCTAAAAATTGCCTTGTTGGTTGGGACTATTTTGATGCTCATCAACCATGGTGAAGCGCTATTCAATAATCAAATGGATATACAAAGGGGAATAAAGGCTGCTTTGTCATATTGCGTGCCATTTTGCGTTTCTCTTTACTCTGCCGTATCGTCTGCCAGAGAATACCAATAGTTGAATGAGCCAAGCGAATGCTTGGCTCTTTTCTATGTGTAAGAGTCCTCTCAATCGGTTTTCTTTGTGCCAATAGAAGAAAGGAAACCAGAGGGTTGTTGAAAACGCTCAAAGATCATATCTCGAAATGCTACAACTCTCGCTGAGATAAGCTTTCGATCTGCCCATATCATGTAAGCTGTGCCTGTTGGTCCCTCTACGTCTGGAAGTATTGGAAGCAATTTTCCTTGAGCTGCAAATTGTTCAAAAGGGGCTTGAGGCATCAAACAAATACCAACGCCCGCTAAGGCTGCCTCAATTGTCAGTCTTAGGCTGTTTACTGAATAGCTTGGTTTAAACGGAATTCGGACTGGGGTCCCATTCTCTTTAAACTCCCAGTAAGGCATTTCGTTGCCTGCTAATAGTTTGTGATTGATTAACTCTTCAACTTTACTAGGCATACCATGCCTGTCGATGTAGTTTGGTGCCGCCGCCAAAACCAGTGGTGATTGAAATAAGCGGCGCTGAATTAAGTGAGAAGCATGAGGCGGGGTCGTCACCAAAGCCAGATCAATCTGCTCGTCAAAAAAGCGTTCTGTGCCAGAGCTAAATTGAATCGAGATGGATACCTCGGGGTGCATCTCCATAAAATCAATCGCCATTTGTTGTAGGAAGTAATCTGCGAATGGCTCTGGACAAGAAATACGTATTTCACCCGTTAATACAGGTTGACTATTGGAAAGCTGAATCCACTGGTCATCGAGCTGAGAGAAGATTGAGGCAAAACGTTGGTAGTACTCATTACCAGCCGTTGTCAGTTGGAACTGTTTAGCGTTACGATGCACTAGCTTTTCACTCAATTGCTCTTCAAGGTGGGCAACAGCACGTGATAAGGTCGGTGCAGAGACATTGGTCTTCAAGCTTGCCGCAGCAAAGCCCCCACACTCAACAGATTGACAGAATAGATATAAGTTTGAGATGTCTTTTGCTTTCATATATGCACGCTTTAAATTCAGAATTGTCTGTTTTTGATTCGCAAAGGCTAGCCTAGAATACAGCCATCAGTTAGTCAATCGGAGTCAAAAAATGAAAAAGCTTCCACGTAAATTCCAATATCCGCTAATGGTTTCAATGGTTCTTCCAACAATGCTACTTAGCATGCCAGCGATTATGGTTTATAAAAATCTACCAAATGGAATGTCATTTTTTGATGCTTGGGTTGCAGCACTTGGTCAAATGCTTCCGTCAGCGCTTATGTTATTAGCAGTAGTGGCACCAACGGTTCGTCTTTTTGTTACTAAGGTTCTTCTTGAACCAGCGCCAAAGGCATAACAAACAGGTTAGCTAAATCAATTTAAACCTTTTGATATTTGACTCCAAGCCGCACATTGATGCGGCTTTTTGTTGTTTCTATCGTTTATGCGCAGAGTCGCTATTGTTTTTTGAGAGAGAACATTACAAGCCCAATCATTGTTAAAATCATTCCAAAGAATGCTAGAGGAGTGATGCTTTCTTGAAAAATAATCCATGACTCTACAGCTGTGAATGAAGGCACCAAATAGAAATAACTGGATACTTTCGTTGCCTCGCCATGTTTGATCATATGCATCAACAGCAAAGTAGCAGATAGTGACAGTCCAACAACAAGCCAGCCTAAACCTAATACAAAAGATAGACTCCATTGAACGCTCTGATCTTCGTATACAAGTGACAAAACTCCCATGACAAGAGTTAATGCCAAATATTGGAATAGAATCTGGGTAATCAATGAACCATCACTAGTGAAGCTTTTCTGATATAAGGTACCAAGAGTAATCCCAAGCAAAGCAGTGATGGAAAGTAGAAAGGCGTCAAGAGAGATATTGGTTGTATCTGCACTGAATGGAGAGAGGACAAGGAATACGCCTGCAAACCCTACGATAATCCCTCCCCATTGAAGCCAAGATAGCCTTGTCCCTTTCTAGAGATAATAAGAGCAGTTAAAATTGGTTGAAGTCCTGTAACTAAAGAGACAAAAGTTGCAGGCATATTCAGGCTGATTGCCTTAAATGCACCTCCCAAGAACATCGCTTGCAGCATGATCCCAGCTATCATTTGCTTTTTAATTGTCGTCCAACTTGGCCATGGCGACTTAAGTATTGATGCGATGATGATGAAGGTAATGCAAGAAAAGAAACCTCTTAGGAATAACAGCCAGAAAGGGTCGCTATAAGCTACAGTAAACTTCGCTCCAATAAACCCTGTACTCCAAAGGAATACGAATTGAATTGGGATTAAGGCTAGGATCCACTGATGAAGTTTTTTATTAGTTAATAACGTCATCGGCCTTCTAGACCTATCGAATGTTGTTTTAGGGCAATGCCTTCCGACTCTGAAATCAGCGATGCATATTGTGCGAGGGGCAATCGACCAGAGTAAAGGTCGTATGTGACTTGTGTGATATTCTTGCTTGTTATGTAGGCTATCTCATCGATGGTCATTCCCATAACAGTTTGTAGCCCAATGGCAATTCTTGAATCAAGAGGAAGGTGTAATATCTGTTTTAATAGTCGGTGGTTAACCGACAATAGTTCGATCTCTTCTTCGCATATTTCCTGACTGAAACTTTCAGCTTGAAATGTCTCGTAGACTTTACGTAATCGCTGTGAACACTGCATTTTGAAAAAATCTATATAGTCAGTTCGTTTAAATACACTGATAAGCAATTGGTTTGCTTTGCTCATTGAGCCAGTCATCCATAGAGATAACTGAAAAAGTTCTTGTTGTTTCATAAGGATTTACAACGCCTTTAAATCATCGTAACGGCAAGAGTTCCACCAATAGAGATTAGTGTTCCACAGACTACCCAATTAGTGAGGTCTGATGGGTCTTTAGCGATTTTTGTCATGAAGAAGAATGCAATGGATGCAGCAACACTCTTTATAAGAAGCGGAATGCTAAATGGCACTATCGTCCATATGTACGCTCCCGATAAAAAAACGGGTACAAAAACAATGTGCATAGCCCTTAAGCCAAGCTTCTTTTGGGGACCTTTCAATTTAAATGTGGTGATTATAAAAATGATCACCATGATAATCCCGAAAATAAAATGTACAGGGGTATTGTTCATTAGGCTGAATTGCATCTTAGCTCCAATAATGTGTTCTTTTCTAGCGAAGTGCCATAAGTGTAGGAGAGCTAATGATAATGCCATCTGAACGTTCGTTCAAGCTTGTTGAATATATTCCATAACAATGTATGCGATTTCAGGGTGTGCTGCTTTTAGGTGAAGCCGAAGCTGTTTTGAGTAAAGCAGAAGATCATCAATTTTAAAAAAGTGATGGCTTTCTAAATTAACGATTAGTTTGTTTTGAGTGCCATTCTTGAACACCAAAAGGCTGTGTAAGGGGGCATCTATATCGAATTGGTGGATAGTATTGAGATATTATTCCTTTACCTGGTCACTAGTATGCGTGGTCGCTGCATTAATTAAGGCATTGCGATAGATCTCAAGCGATACACCTACAAGGATATAGATAATATATAACGTAGCTACCTTGTCAGCGTACTGAAGAAACCGTATATCCTGTTCAATACCAAATGAAGTGATTAAAACACCAACAACCATAACAAGTGATGTTATGGCATCTCCTCGTCCTTCCAGTCCACTGTTTTTAAGTGTTTCGGATGAGAGTTCCTCGCCTTTCTTTAGAGTGAATTGACTCACAATCAACTTAACCGCAAACGTTGCTATCGCAGTCATGATCACTAATGAAGAAACTGTTTCGGATGGAACTGTAAGAGTCTGGATGAAGTCTACTGTGATGAGGAGCGTGAAAACAAAGATGATTATTGCCACCGTTGCATTAAAGATGTATTCAGCCCCGCCATGGCCGAAAGGGTGGGCATCATCAGGTGCTCTGTTTGATACTTTTAGACCAATAGCAGCAAAGATATCAGTGACAAGATCTGAAAAGGAATGGACACCATCAGCCACTAAAACGGGGGAATGGAATAGGGTGCCGATAATGACCTTGGCACATGCTAATAGTGTATTGACAATGGCATTTAAAACAATGACTGCGAACTCTCTCATGTGACCCTCATCGGTAAATCTTTCTTACGTTCACTTTTGCATGAACAACATTCAAAATTGAAGATATTATATTTTGAACGATCGTTCTATATTGTGTATAAATGATTGCTAGGAGAGTAGAATGAAAGACGCAGTACATTCTGACACAAATGTTCCAGCCTCAGATTTGAACGAAGAAGCAAGAATGAAAGTTCAGCGCAAGGCAAAACAAACAAAAGAGAGTAGGAAGACCAGCGATAGAAACGTAAGAGTACCTGATTTAGAAGAAGGTTGTTTTATGTTTAGTTTTGGCTGTGTTGAGTTTTAGTTCATTCATTCAGAAAGCTGAGAGAGCATATTTATTTGTTCATCGTATACATGAGATAGTCTTTAAGTTTTACTTGATGTAATGAAGACGGTTTTTGAATAACTTTTGTTGGAATCCTTGGAGTTACGATCGACTCTGAGCATGCTTGGGAACTTATTGCTGAGTTTGTTTTAGCGATGAAATATGGATTAGGGCTGAACAAAATCCTTGGTACGATCCATAGCTATCCCACTTGGGCTGAAGGGAATAAGTATGTTGCTGGCGAATGGAAGCGTAACCATGCTCCGCAGTTAGCACTAAAGCTTTTGGAAAAATTTCATAGATGGCGCAGAGGATAAGCAACGCCCACGATAGTGGGCGTTAAAATGGGATATCAGGATCATTCAAAAGCGGTGCGAAGTGCTGCTGTCACACGCTCTTCGCTTGCTCGAATACGAATATCATCGGACTGGTCAATCCATTGAATAATCCCATTTTCATCCACTAGAATCGATGTCGGAACTGCCATTGGTTTAAATTTCATTTTCTTAGGGAAGGGTAGACCAAATACCGTCATTACTCCCTCCGAGTCACCACCTAGTGCCTTATGGTGCTCAACACCAAACGCTCTAATCATTGATAATTCAATATCTGAAAGCAGGGTATGAGAGAGCTTGTCACGCTTCTTATGGATCATAGCGTGTTGAGGTGAGTCATTCGATACGGCTACCACTTCTACGCTGTAATTATCAAATATAGGCTTCATATCTTCGAACATTCTTAACTCTGTACTACAGTACGGACACCATGAGCCACGGTAGAATTTAAGGAAAATACGTTTGCCAACTAAGTCATCGTTTCCAAATGGCGTATTGAAGTAAGTCGTGCTTGAGAAGTTCGGTAACTGATCACCAACTTTTACTGTGATGTCTCCCAAGGGTGCTTTGCTTCCTTTGAGTGTTATATATACGAGCACTGTCATAATGAGTGGAAGCAGCGCTATTGGGATACTAATCAAAGAAGCGAATGGTAATGAAAAACTGAGATGAAAAATCGCTGCAACTCCCAGTATTGAGCCGATAACTAAAGAGGAGATGAATAGCACTGGCACTTGAGGCGTTTTATTCTTTTTCACTTTAGAAAAGTAGTTAAACGAACCAAGTCCAGTAATGAGCAGCCCAGTCAAAGACAGTATTAAATCAGTATTCATTTGGATATCTCAAATCATTAAATGTATTAATTAGCATATATACTAACAAATATGAACGAATGTTCAACTTACTTTGATTAGGCTGTTAATCCCACTGTCTATCACTATCTCTAGCTCGTCGTGAGAGCGACCCGTAGAAGCAATGGATGCGGGATCACGTAATCTCTTTCCTACCTTGATAAAAAACGATTATATCAACCGAAAATGAACAATCGTTCAAATAATCTTGAACGATTGTTCTTGTGGGCGTATAGTTTACCCATCAGTGAGTTGTTAACGACTCATATTCGAGCCATCATTTCTAGTGAACCGCTCAAATATGGACGCAATGACTCTACGTGCCGACAACGATTGAACGTAGTTTAAATAGCGAAAGGTAACACTATGAAACGAGCAGTAATCACAGGTATTGGGATCATCTCTAGTATTGGTAATAATGCTGAAGAGGTGACCGATTCACTACGCAATGCAAAAAGCGGCATCACTTATTCTAAAGAGTTTGAAGAAATGGGTTTGCGCAGTAAAGTTTGGGGGGCGCTAAAGATCGACCCTAAAGAACATATTGACCGCAAAACTCTTCGCTTTATGGGAGATGCATCTGCCTATGCGTATTTATCGATGCAGCAAGCAATCAAAGACGCAAAACTAACACCCGAGCAAATTAGCAATCCAAGAACAGGGTTAGTTGTTGGCTCTGGTGGTGCTTCGGGTCAAAGCCAAGTACAAGCGGCAGATACACTACGTGAGAAAGGGGTACGCAGAATTGGTCCATACCTGATCACTCAAACGATGGCTTCGACTGCTTCTGCAACCTTAGCGACACCATTTAAGATTAAAGGGCTGAGCTATTCATTATCATCAGCTTGTGCGACAGGTAGCCATGCGATAGGTCATGCATGGGAACAAATACAACTCGGTAACCAAGATATCATCTTCGCTGGTGCAGGAGATGAATTGAACTGGACACAAGCGATGGGCTTTGATGCGATGGGTGCGTTATCCACTAAGTATAATGATAACCCGAGTGAAGCATCACGACCTTATGATAGCGAACGAGACGGTTTTGTTATTTCTGGTGGTGGTGGCATTGTCGTGGTTGAGGAGCTTGAACATGCTTTAGCTCGTGGAGCGCATATCTACGCAGAGATCGTTGGGTATGGTGCGACATCAGACGGTGACGATATGGTTGCACCATCGGGTGAGGGTGCTGCTCGCTGTATGACCATGGCGCTAGAAAAAGCAGAACGAAATGGCGTAACAAAGGTAGATTATCTCAATACTCACGGAACTTCGACACCCGTTGGTGATACCAAAGAACTAGCGGCTGTTTTAGAGGTGTTTGGTGACCATCTACCAATGATCAGCTCAACAAAATCGATGGCAGGTCATGGGTTGGGCGCTGCGGGCATCCATGAAGCCATCTACAGCTTACTAATGATGGAAAATGGCTTTGTTGCACCAAGCATTAATGTGAAAAACTTAGATGAAAAGTTAGTTGATCTGCCCATTGTGACTGAAACTCAAGACCATGATCTAAAGGCGGTAATGAGCAACAGTTTCGGCTTTGGTGGGACAAATGCGACTTTAGTATTTAAACAATTCCAACGTTAAGTTAACCATAATCCCCTAGTAAGAGCCGACAGATTCATTGTCGGCTTTTTTGTCTCCAAATCTTTTTTTGAACAGGTGTTCAAAATAACTTGAACGATCGTTATTGTTGTTTTATAGTCTCTACATCGGTGAGGGAGACATAGCCCTCTACATAAGGTTCCTTTGAGAAAAAGACCTTAAAAAATTTCAAAGCAATAGATGCTGGAGTATGAACAATGTCTTTTAATTTTAAACAAAAATACGGTGAATGGGCTTTGGTAACTGGTGCTACATCAGGTATTGGTGAGCAGATGGCAGAGCAACTTGCGGCAGACGGTATGAACGTTGTTCTCGTTGCAAGACGAGAAGCTGAGTTAAAAGAATATGCGAACACTCTTGCAGAAAAGTATGGTGTTAAATCGGATATCATCGTTGCAGATCTCGCAACACAAGCTGGCGTAGATCAAGTAAAAGCGGTGAAGCAAGACATTGCACTTGTTGCTCTATCGGCAGGCTTAGAAACCAATGGTGCTTTCGAGAAGTTAGACCTAGATGGTGAGCGCCGTTTGCTCCAAGTGAATGTCACTTCGACAATGGAATTAAGCCATCACTTTAGTAACACGATGGTAGAGCGTGGCAAAGGCGCGATCTTGTTAGTTGCAAGTATGTTTGGTCAGATGGCATCACCATACTTTTCAACTTATGCTGGCTCAAAAGCATTCGTGATGAACTTTGGTCAGTCTCTATATAGTGAACTAAAACCAAAAGGCATTGATGTTAGTATTCTATCTCCAGGGTTAACCAAAACACCTATGGCGAACGCTACTGGTGTGAACTGGTCAAAGGTACCAATGGCTGCAAAAACACCAGAAAAAGTAGCACAATTAGCGTTAGAGGGTATTGGACGTCGCCTAGTAACCGTGCCAGGTATTCGTAACAATATCATGGTATTTATGTCGAAATTAACGCCTGTGAAAATGTTGTCTACTACAATGAAGCTTATGCTAGACAGAGCTGTAGACCCTAAACGTCTATAAACTCAGCTTTTACGAAGAGTTTAACAATTAAGTATTGAAGGTATTGCATGACTGAATAAGTGCAATACCTTTCTGCTATTTAACCATTAGAGAATTGGAATTCAAGATGCACAAGGAAATCATCGATTTTTGGTTTAACGAACTAGAACCACAGCAGTGGTGGGAGAAAGATGAAGCTTTCGACCAAATGATCAAGTCTCGCTTTGGTAGAGTTCACGAGCAGGCTATAGCAGGCGAGCTGTATTTATGGAGAGAAAGCGCAAAAGGCTGTTTGGCAGAAGTTATTGTACTCGATCAGTTCTCTCGCAATATCTATCGAGATACCCCAAACGCATTTGCCAGTGATGCAATGGCTCTAGTATTGGCACAGTCGGCAATTTCCCGAGGTTTAGACAAAGATCTCACGGATATACAACGAGTCTTCTTATGTATGCCATATATGCATAGTGAGTCTAGGTTAATTCATGTTGAAGCAGTAAAGTTATTTGAGGCTATCGGCATTGAAAATAACCTTGAGTTTGAACATAAGCATAAAGCTATCATTGACCGATTTGGTCGTTACCCGCATCGCAATGAAATTTTAAGGCGAGAGTCTACCGATGCAGAGCGAGATTTCTTGGAACAACCAGATTCTGGGTTTTAATTACAACGTTACTTTATCGAACTCTTAGAGCCTGTCAGTTTAATTCTACAATTTTGTCATCTAGTAGCAGGCTATAAAAGCTACTTTTCCAATGTTCCGGATATAGTTGCTAACAAGTATTTACCCCAAAAATATAGTTTATTTAGAGTGGTGTATGTTTGGTGAATCCTTAGATTGAAAAGCTTAAGTTTCCTGTGGTATTTCAGGTGCTTATTAATACCGTGAATCAAGTAAGTAAAGCTTTTAATGCATGTTTTAAGTAATACTTAAGGTAATACTTTCTTTTGTGTTTATCTTTTAAATTATTATTTATCAAAAACTTATAAATTTAAGTGTGAGGTCTCTCTCCCGCCAGATTCCAAAAGCACTGATTCGTCAGTGCTTTTTTCATTTCTGAAGTATGTAGACCACTTTGAGTGGCACAATCTACATATACCTGTCTAAATCTCGTCAATAGTACCTTTCATGCTGAGGACATCTGTGACTAGCATACAGTTAAGTTATGGCGGTCTTTCTCTAGTGTTGAGCAAAAACTTAGATAACCTATCTCTGTTTAAGATTTACTTTCTATTTGTCGGATTGGCTGTAAGCCTGTTGCTACCTCGATTCTCTGCGAGGTAGGGGTGAATTATGTTAATTGCACTCCAGCTGCTGTCTCATTTATGAGAACTTTAACTATTAGTTCACATTTATTTAGTTTTAATGCTTGGGTACTAGTCGAGCGCAATTACTCGCCGTCGACCTCAAGACCATTGTAAAGCCTTTACATGGAGTCAATCTGAGTAAATACATATCGTCTAAATTATCAATTAGTTCAATGATTAACCATAATCTTTGTGGCGTTGTTGTTTGTCTAAATTTTGCTAGGTTGGTTGTTATAAGTTTAGTAGTAGTGAGTGAATTCTATGGGTACAAGGATGGTACTTTCGTTATTGGCTGCTTCAATTGGTGCGATAACGTTCTCTAGTTCAATTTACGCATTAGAAGTAGATACTGATAATGATGGCGTCTATGACAGTGTTGATCTTGATGATGATGGCGATGGTTTATCTGATGAGCTAGAAGACCTGCATGGTTTTGATTCTCTTGACCCAAACGATGTGTTTGTTGATAGCGACAGCGACAGCATTCTAGACATTGATGAAATCCTTCAAGGCACAGACCATAACGACGTTATGGATGCGAATGTTGTTATTGATGCCCAGTTTAATGGGGGGCAAGCGCTGTTTTTTGATGTCACTGCTGGAGTACTGGATGAATTTCAGTTTGAGGCGATGGGACAAGACGGCGATAAAATCTTATTTGGTGGCTACTACTACTTCGAAGATGACATCGTCAGTGATGATTACATGGTCGTTGTTCGTGTTAATCCTGATGGCTCTTTAGACACGACCTTCGCAGAGGACGGTTTTTTCTATGGGCACACTCACGATATCAATGGCAGCGTTGGCAGCATCTCCATTGCAAATGATGGCTGGTACTTGATTGGCTTAGAAAATAGTGCCAACAACGCACAAGTTTTGTCTATTACTCAAAGTGGTCAGGTCAATACAGATAAATACGCTAGTGGCTTTTTAACATTATCGGGTGCAAAAAACATTGCTCCGGCGGTCTATGAGTCATCAAATGGCACTTTTTATACAGGGTCTAGCACAGCAACTCAAAACGGTAAGGCTTATATAGAAAAGCTTACTAGTGCAGGAGAGCTAGACACCGATTTTGCAACCGATGGTATTTACACCATTGATTATAATAGTGGCTTTGGTTGGGAGAGCGTTCTTCATCTATTCGAACAAGCTAGTGGCAACTTGCTGATTGCTTTTAGACCGAATAGTAATTTGGTGTTTACGGAACTCACCCCTGAAGGAGTGCTTAATTCCAGCTTTGGGAGCTCTGGCTACTTAGAGCACGGTAGTTTTACGGATGTTATTCAACTTTCGGATGGTCGGTTTGCTGTTCTTGAATCTGATGGGACACTTGTTGTTTATCTCGCAACTGGCGAGATTGATACCAGTTTTGGTGATAATGGTTCATATCAATATCAACAAAAGGGCATTAGCTTTGAAGCATTAAGCGTGATTGAGCAAGCAAACGGGACATTAGTCATTGCCAATACATTTACCAGTAGCAGCACACAAGGTATTCAGACAGTCCAACTGACCAGTGACGGACGACTTGATACTCGCTTAGATGGCTCAGGCTATATTCGAACTGTCTTTGATGCAAATGCCGATTTTTCAAACGCCGTTCAGCTAGGAAGTCACAATTTTGCTTATGGTGGTGAGCATAGTAGCAACGATTACCAGGTGGCGTTAGGCGTGTTATCTAATCCTTATGAACACGACCTTGGCGATAGCACGGATACCGATAGTGACGGCATCTTTGACGGTACTGATATCGATGTTGACGGCGATGGCTTGATTGAAATTTCAACCCTTGATGAGCTAAACAATATCCGCAATAACCTCTTTGGTACCGGATACAACAATGGCAGTGGTGACGTAACTACCGGTTGTGGCAATGGTGATGACATCCTCAGTTGTCATGGTTATGAGCTAACCAATAACCTGAACTTTGATGAAAACGGCGATGATGTTGATAACGATACCTTTAACACCGGTCATGGCTGGGTAGCTATCGGTACTGAAGGCGCACTGTTTGAGGCGACGTTCGAGGGTAACGGTTACACGATCTCAAACTTTTATATCAACGATACGACCAATGACAGCGAAACAGACGCCGTTGGCCTGTTTGGTTATGTTGATGGCAGTACGATTCAAAACCTCCACCTTAAAGGCAGTATCTCAGGATCTGGCGGGTATATAGGTAGTCTTGCAGGCATCATCTTAGGTGATAGTCCAAGTAGTGTGGTGAATGTGTCGTTCATCGGGGATATCACTGGCACGCTTAGCAATGGCTATATGGGTGGCCTGATCGCTAAAGTAAATAATGTTAGCTTGAGCCAATGTTACGTAAATTTGGCCGCCACCTCTAACAATCAATCCGGTGGTATTGCCGGCACAGCGGCCAACAGTTCTATCGACAATTGTTTTGTCGTCGGTGAGATTGATTCATCAGGAACGGTTGCTGGGGGCGCTGTTGGTAGTGTAACCAGTACAACTATCTCCAATGTGGCTTCAGATATCGATGTGACGGCAAACAATGCAACAGGTGGATTGATAGCCTCTTCTTCTAACGCTAACAACAATCTGCTAGCAAGCTATTCTATGGGTCGAGCGAGGGGCAGTCGTGATAACGGTGGGGCGGTTGGTGCTGGCATTATTACAGCAACGGATGTGTATTGGGATACCGAGACCAGTTTTAATGACGTGAGTGCCGCAGGTACCGGTAAAACTACAGCCGAACTGCAAAACACGGTGTCCAATAGTGGCATTTATGAAAACTGGGATGCGAACTATTGGGATTTTGGTACCACCTCACAGTACCCGGTTCCGATCATTAATGGTGTGGCTTATCGTGATAGAGACAGTGACGGCACGCCTGATGCCGTTGATGCTTTCCCGGATGATCCGGCAGAAGATACTGACTCTGATAGCGATGACGTCGGTGATAATGCGGATGCCTTTCCTAATGATCCAACCGAAACACACGATACCGATGGCGATCGCATTGGTGACAACTCCGATCCAGACATTGATGGTGATGGTGTCGATAACGAGCAAGACCTATACCCTTATGACGGCTCGGGCAGTGTTGCCGCAGACGATGTGGATCTCGACGATGATGGCTTGATTGAAATCTACACGCTGGCAGACCTTGATGCGATCCGTAATGACTTAACTGGCGCTAGCTTAAATGGCGTTACAGCGGGTTGTGCAGGCCTGACAGATGGCACTGGTTGTAATGGTTTCGAGTTAAAAGCTGACCTAGATTTTGATACCAATGGCGACGGTGATTTATCAGATGAAGGTTACTACAACGCAGGTGCTGGTTGGATAACAATCGGTACGGAAGATACGCCTTATACCGGTCACTTTGATGGTAATGGTCATACAATCAGCAACTTATTTATCAATCGTCCTGATGAAGATCATCAAGCGTTATTTGGTTATATTGGTTCGATAACGGTAAGTAACCTGACTATTGACGGCGCATTGACCAGTGTAACGGGTAAAGATGAAGCGGCGATTTTAATTGGTCGTAATGGCAGCTCGGATTCAAGCGTTCTTGCCAATATTTATGTTAGCGGTACCGTGGTTGGTGTCGATGACAGTGGTCTAGTGGCGGGTAAGCTGTATGATCTAGATGCTGATGAGGTTCACGCTCAAGGTAGTATTACTTCAATTACTTACAATGAAGGCGAATCGGATGAAGATATCGGCTCTGATACAGGTGGCTTGTTTGGTCAGCTATCGGGTACATCGACACTAGATTTCACCAGCTTTGAGGGGCAGATTGACACGTACAACTCTGCTGGTGGTTTAGTCGGTGATGCGGCAAACGTGACAGTGAATGACAGCTACGCAATCGTGGAGATCACCACAACCACGGATCAATCGGGTGGTCTATTTGGTAAGTTGGAAAGTAGCGGTACGTTAACTCGTGTATTCGCTCAAGGCTCTATCTCAGGTGAGACGCAGATTGGCGGCCTCATTGGTAATATTGTCGACCCAATCACCATTACCAATTCATATTCTGCCGTAAATCTAACCGGTGATTCGATCATTGGTGGTATTGCCGGTGACCTTAATGGTGACTCTACGTTCACCAATGTCATCGCGTATGGCGCTATCACAACCAATGATGGTTTGAATACCAATACTGGCGGCATCTTGGGTTATAGCTCGGACTCTACGCTTACCGTCGATGATGCTCACTGGGATAGCGAAGCCTCGGGCATTGCCAGCACCTTTGGCGATCAAGGCACCGCCTATACCACGAGTGAACTGCAGTGCCCTCGCTCAACCAGCGATGAAAGCTGTAGTGCGACACCTTATGACAACTCATGGTCGGATACCTATTGGGATTATGGCTCATCAACCCAATACCCAGCTTTAGTATTTAACAGCAGTGTCTATCGTGATGCCGATGGTGACGGTTATTGGGCATATGAAGATGCATTCGATAATGATTCGACGGAATGGCTAGACTCAGACAGTGATGATGTTGGCGATAATTCGGATGCGTTCCCGAACGATCCAAACGAGTGGTTAGACTCGGACAGTGACAATGTCGGTGATAACTCGGACGCGTTTCCGAATGATCCAAACGAGTGGTTAGACTCGGACAGTGACGATGTCGGTGATAACTCGGATGCATTCCCGAACGATCCTAATGAGTGGTTGGATACCGACAATGATCTGATTGGTAACAACGAAGACACTGATGACGATGGTGATGGTGTTCTCGATGTAAATGACGAGAACCCATTGATTCCGGGTGAAAAGGATACCGTAGCGCCCGTTATCAGTGGCATAGTCGATATCACTTATGAAGCGGTTTATGAGTTCACTCGTATTTATGTACCAGAGCCAACCGTTGTCGATGATAACGATAGTAATCCAACTGTAGAGTATGGTCGTGCAAGTTACGTCTTCAGTGTTGGGCAGCACGTAGTGGTCTGGACGGCTACCGATGCTTCGGGTAACCAGTCTACAGCTGAGCAGCTCGTTACGGTCACTGATACAACCCCACCAACGATCACAAGTGCAGGAATTATTGATATTCATGCTCAAGGGTACTTAACTGATTTAAACAGTGCGCTAGCAATTACCGCTTATGACTTGGTTGATGGTGATATTGATGCGACTGTTGACGGGGAGGCACTACGTGAATCGGGCCAACACATTGTCGATATGGAAGCAATTGATAATGCTGGTAATAGAGCGGTAGTGACATTACTCGTCAATATTTTGCCTGAACTCACCCTTGTAGAACAAATGACGGTTGAGGCAGGAGGCGACTATGATGTTAGCTTGTTCTTAAGTGGTGAAGCGAGCAGTTATCCAGTGACCGTTTCATATAGCCTGGTGACAAATGGTGTTGCCGTGCAGCAAGAAAATGTAGAGATCACTTCCGGTCAACGTGGGAGTGTATCAATCTCTGTTCCTGATGGGTTGAGTGAGTCCGATTCATTTATGCTTCGCATTGATGGCGTTGAGAATGCCTTTATTGATGGTAACACAGAAAGTCAGCTTGTAGTGACTGACGATAACGTGACACCTCAACTTCATTTATCTATATCTCAAGGCGGTAATAATACTATCTTGGTCGATCCAGATGATGGGCTTGTGACAATTTTTGCGACAATCACAGATGTAAACCAGGCAGATACACACACGATCGATTGGCAGGTAGATTCGGCAATGTTTGATGAGTTGCTTGATGATGACACAGCGACCTTTGAGGTTGATCCTAGTTTACTCTCTAATGGTATTTATCAATTTTCTGTAACCGTCGCAGAAGATAATACCAATGATATGTTGAATGTTAGCCAAGATGGCCAGTTTATCGTAGTCGATTTACCTGACTTAAGTGTTGGAAATGATAGCGATAACGATGGTATCAATGACCTGCACGAAGGCTATGGAGATAGTGATGGAGATGGTATCGCGGACTATCTAGACAGTGATGATAACGTTGCCCGCCTCCCAACGGGTGAGGGTGAACAACCAATGCAAGTACTTGATGGTTTATCCCTATCCTTGGGTAGCTTGGCTACGAAATTAGGTGTGGGTGTTAACTCGGCTTCATTTAGTCTTGAAGACCTTATCAGTGTTCTTGGAGATGATGCAGCGAGTATTAACGACGCTGATTTTGTTATCACCACACCATTGTATAATTTTGCCATTGGTGGTTTGGCTGAACCAGGAATATCTGTAAGCGTTGTTATTCCTATGCCATCTGGTTATACACTTCCAGCAGATGCTGTATATCGAAAATACACACCAGAACTGGGTTGGTATGCTTTTGTTGAAGACAGTCGTAACTCAATCAGCTCTACTATCGCTGATATTAATGGAAATTGCCCGGCAGCAGATGATGCGATTTATGATGAAGGTTTATCACAAGGCTTAGTAGAGGGTAATGATTGTATCTTGCTTACTATAGAAGATGGTGGGCCAAATGACGCTGATGGTCTAGCAAATGGTATTGTTGAAGATCCAGGCACCGTGGCTGTTCTCGCTAATAGTGAGGCCCCAGTGAGCGATGAAACGGGTGGTTCGTCTTCTGGCGGTAGCGGTGGTTCTCTAAGTAGTTGGATGCTGCTGATTGCTGCTCTGATATTTCTACTTCGCAGAGAGCAGTGGTGTCGGGTGGCAGTCTCTTATGCACGTCTAGTTAAATAGTACCTATGGTGAAATTAAGAAGGAGGCAAAATGCCTCCTTTTTTTTACCGCAAAGGTTGGCGAACTGAGCAAACTTTAACGTTGTTTTAGGTATCAGCCAAATCCGCTCAAGCGTGGGTTCCTATAATCTCAAAATTCCTCTATTTAACGTGGGACTCTAGCGGCCACCTTTAAAATAAATGGGATATTGTTCTGTTTGATTGGTTGTGATAGTGTTAATTTTTGTGGTGTTAGGTTGCGTTAGTGTAACTGCTGGTGAGCTCAATAGTTTGAGCCGCAATAAATATGACGAACAGAAAAACCTTAGCAATTTGAAGGATAGATGTAGGAATAAAAATGATCTTTAGCCGAGTACTCAATTTTAAAGATAAAACATACGTTATAGCGACCCCATTATCGTTGCTGACCCTCGTTTATTTCTTTCGATATGGCTTCTCTACCACAGATTTGATCGTCGGGTTAGTGCTCACGGTTGCCGCTTTTTCCATGAATAATCAAAGGTTCCGCTTTGCTATTCCGTATGTGATGTATGGGTTCGTTGCTTTGCATATACATCAGGCTTATGGTGATGTGATGCTGCACTTCGAAGTCTTCATTTTGCTAGGGCTAATGGTCTTATATAACGACTGGTTGATGGTGTTGCATACTCTAGTCGCAGCAGCAATTCATCACGTTGGATTCTTCATGCTTCAAAACTCTGGTGTGCCAATATACATATTTCCGCAAGGCGGGAGCCTTAATATGGTAATAGAGCATTGTTTGTACGCCGTCTTCCAAGCTAGCATCACGATGTATGCATCGTTGAATCTTGCGCAAAGTATACGCAGGACTGAATACGTCACTCAATCTGTTGAGAAGTTGGTTCAGGAAGACAAGTTGCATTTAAATATCCCCCTTGAAAAGGGTGATGATTTCTATAATCGTTTCAATAGTTTAGTTACCCAGTTGCAAGGTATGGTCGCAACGCAAAAACAAGCGATACACAGCCTGCAAAATGTGTCTGGAAATTTTTCGAACAACATTATCACTGTTGATCGAGAGGTTTCTCAAAATGCTGAAAACGCGGAAATGGTAGCCGCGGCGATCGAAGAACTAGGTCATTCATTTCACAGTATGTCTGCAACGGCTCAAACGTGTAATGATACAACCCAGTGCGCAAGTGATTTTAGCGCTAATGCGTTAGAAAAATCTTCAAATTGCCGTGTGACGCTCGAGTCACTAAGAGCGACAGTGCATGAAACCCAGGAAAATGTTGTTAACGTCACTAAAGATACTGAAAGCATTCATAATATTTTAGAGACGATTACAGGGATTTCTGAGCAAACTAATCTCCTAGCACTCAACGCTTCTATAGAAGCGGCTCGAGCAGGTGAAGCTGGTAGAGGGTTTGCTGTGGTTGCCGATGAGGTTCGACAGTTGGCTACTCGAACAAACGCGAGCGTAGAAGAAATTAATCAGTCATTATCCGTACTAGATAAGAACATTAAATTGTCCACGAAGAATATCGTTAATGTTATCGATTATTCTGATGAGGTGTACCGATCTGTTAACGATATTATTGATGCGACGCAGCAAGTGTCGATTAATGTTGAAGATGTGAATAAGCAAATGTATCAAGTAGCTAATGCTGTCGGTGAGCAGTCTATGACATTGGACCAAATAACAGAGACTATGTCGGGGGTTAACCGCTCATCAAGTATCATAGCGCAGCAGTCAGAGAGCCAAAAACTATCTATTGACGAACTGACACAATCAATTGATGAGTTGAATCAGACAAGTGAACGCTTTATCTCCTAAAAATGTGGATTAAACTCGTAGGTGTTTTCATTTTCTTAGCCATTGGTTTCATGCTGCCTGAAATTTTTAAGCTGGATAAAAAAATGGAATTTGTTTCAGAAGTAACAGGTATCGAGTTTATCAACTGTGTTCTGGAGGATAATCATTGTGATGCCGGTGACTATCATTTAGCGCTTATTGATGGAGCGTTCGAGGCACTCGAACTTACTTCATTTTCATTGAAAAAAGGTGGAAGCGACATTGATGGGGAGATCTTGGTGACTTCAGATGACAAGCAGTTTGGAACTTTACGAAGTCAAAGAAATTCTCAGACTTTTGAAGTGCTTATCCCATACTGTAGCAATAGCATAATGAAGGTGATAGTGATTGATCTCGATAGTAAAGTAGGTGTTGTTATTAATCACTTGAACTAATACGCCTAAGCTAAAAGCGGCCCCTTTCTTTGAGGGGCGCTCGTACATCTATTCCAGCTTAAGGATTATTATTAATCCATTCGAGTAATAAAGGTTTGTTCGTCATCCACAAAAGCAACAAAGCTGCCGTGATAGATAAACACTCGACCACGTCCCTCAACAATACACGCAAGTTGTGGGTTCAGGTCTTCTTCATTGTCCGGCCTCTGATAGGTACCTGTATCTGTGATCACGCCTTTTAGCGTGGGTAAATATCCATAAGCACGCTTAGCTTGGTCAATTAAGCTCAACTCGCTGGTGGTAGAAAAGTAAGAGGGAATCGGACCAGCTTCTTCTATAAATAGAGGCTTAAGCTCTTCAAAAGCGGTAATCACTAACCAGTCGATGTCGTTAACACGGTGGATAAACATGAGTTGTTTCTCGGTAATTCTGATGCGCAGAGTGTAACACTATCAAGATAGAAGATTGTAGAGCTCTGTTTGTTAAGGCTGATGCCTATAATCAGAAAACCCCAGTAAAAATGCTGGGGTTAGTTTTATTCGTAGAGCTAGTCTAAATGAAGCTTCCCTGAGTGATATTTCAATCCATCTTCTATATCTTGCCCAAGTAACACTGGTCCATCTAAGTCGACGATTTCAGCCCTTGTCGCGATTGGTAATGCGGCTTTCATGGCTACTGATGTGCCTAGCATGCAGCCAACCATGATCGTAAAACCTTGCTCTCTAGCTTGCTGTTCTAGCAACAGTGCTTCTGTTAAACCGCCAGTTTTATCGAGCTTAATGTTGATCATTTCGTATAGACCGGATAACTCAGCTAACTCGCTTCGGGTATGACAGCTCTCATCTGCACAGAGTGGAATAGGGTGGGCGATGTTTGCCAGCGATTGATCTTCTCCTGACGGGAGCGGCTGTTCAATCATAGCTATGTTGTATGGGGCGAGCTGCACAAATAGAGAGGCAAGATCTAACGATTGCCACGCCTCGTTGGCATCGAGAATGATTTTGCAGTCTGGAGCAGCTGCTCTCACGGCTGCCACCCGCTCAATAACATCATCTGCATCCAGCTTTACCTTTAGCAAAGTCGCGCCTTGTTCGACATATTGCTTTGCTTGTCGAGCCATCGTCTCAGCATTACCGACAGACACAGTCATTGCCGTTTCAATCGAGCTATTGATATCGAAGTGTGGGGAAGGGAATGTCTTACCCTCTATTTTGCCAAGTAAATCCCATAAGGCGCAGTCGAGAGCGTTACGCGCAGCGCCGGCTGGCTTGGTTTGTAACTGTTGCTTCGCCGCTTTAGGCTTGAGTCTGTGTAGATCTTCAATCCAACTGTTAATTTGTTCGATCACCGAATCAACACTCTCACCATACCTTGGGTAGGGGGTACATTCGCCAATGCCTTGGTTATCGTCAAAAGAGACAGTGACTCTTACGGTGTGACAGTGAGTTCGTGCTCCTCGTGATATGACAAAAGGAGTGGCAAGTTCGATGCTGTGCGGTTGAGCGTCTATCTTGATCATCGTTTATTTTCATCCATTAGCGTTTAAAGATGCCAATAGGCGTTGGGTTAGTTCTGAAAACAGATACTCATCTTCTACTAACTCCTCACCTTTGGTGAATATTGAAACAACGTAAGAATCTTGTTTGTTCAGAGTGATATAAGCGGTTTCATGTTTCACAGATGATGTCCAACCCGCTTTACTCCAGTAGTTAGCATTTTCAGGTAGAGCACCTCCGATAAAGGGAGTAACTTGGTCAAAGCCATCTGCAGCGAATCGGTTGTCTCCATTGTTTTTGGAAAGCAGTTGCTTTATTTGCTGTTGATATTCGGGCTGAAAGGTATTTTCTTCAAAAATACTCGCCATCATTTGAGCGCAGGCAAAGGGGGAGACCAGATTTCCACCAAGCACCTCTCTCGCTTGTTTATCTCTGCCATAAGGGCTTTCATCGAAAGTAGAGTGATAGAGCTGATATTGATCTTGAGGAATGTTCGGGGAGTGGGTCGCTAACCATTTCTGGACAGTTTTTCGTTTCTCCAACCATGGTTGCAGTTTTGCTTCCTTTAGCTTTGCTCCCGTTGAAGTGTCACAAAGACGGTTCAGAATATAACCCGTTGCATCATTTGAAGACTGAGCAACCATGTTATGGATTGCGCGCCAATCTTCATCATCGGCTTCAAGTTCTCGGTTTTGCACCTTGTCATAGAAGCAAGCTAAGTAGAACAACTTACATACACTTGCAGGATAGAAACTAAAATCACTATTAATCGATACAATCGGTTTGTCCGGAGTATGGGCACTGGCGAGGTAGAGCCCGATATTGTCAGCTTCGAATTCCTCCCTATAGGTGTCAAAGTCGGTGTTATTTTCAGGTAATACGGTGTTATTTTGCATTAAATCGGTCACGATTTACCTATTACTTTTGTAGCAACTCAACCATCGGTAAAAGATAGTCTTCGATGGCTTCATCATTGGAAATGGGTGGGAATTCGACGGTCACGCACGGAATCGTTTGCTCTTTACACCAAGTGCCAAACGATCCTGGAGTGTCGTAGCCTACGTCTTCGACCAGAGGTAAGTTAAACTTACTCGCAAGCCAGTGGGCAAGTTCGGTTTTGTCAGGGTCATCAACACAGGCGAGTGGGTCGTGAAAGCTGACAATAAACTCTGGCTTTCTCTCGTTTATTAGCTCGATTAAGTGAGTCACTTCTGGCTCTCTGGGAAACTCTGAGCCAGTGCTGACTTTCACGTCTCTGACGTCACTATTGGTACTCCATCGGTAGACCTCATCACTAGAATTCCAATTTGTGGTTGGAAAAGCGCGGTTTAAGTCGACTTGGTTGGCGTTTGCACGCGTGCCTAGTTGGTTTCCATCAGGGTTGACTGAAATCACAACATCGTGTTTTAACGTTCCAGCTTGAATAGAGCGAATCGCGCAAGAGAGTGCCACCATGGAAGCTGTTTCATCGCCGTGAGTACCGGCGATGATAAGCCCTCTATTTTCCTCACCCGTTTGGGCGGGAAAATAGAGTAATGGGGCACCTAATACGGATTGTCCATATTTGACTGGATTGACTTCGAAAGAGGCGCGTTCAGAGCGCGTACGTAATTGCTTCATATCCATCGAGGTAATCTTCTCAAATAACGAGTCACACCGACATTAGTCTGCAATACGATACAAGTCTTTTGAGTAGATACGTCCCTCTACGTTATTGGTTGGGAAGCCACCTACATTTGGACGAACTAAGCGAGCTTGCATGTAGTAGTAAATCGGTGCGATTGGCATGTCTTTACTTAGGATAGCCTCTGATTCGTCGTAGTACTTAAATCTTTCCGATTCTGAAGTCGCACTTAGCGCATTTTCAATCGCTTTGTCGTAGCTATCGCTCTTATAGAACGCGTAGTTACCATCGCTGTCTGATGTTAACAGAGTCAGGAAGGTTGAAGCCTCGTTGTAGTCACCACACCAAGAAGTACGGATCACGTCAAACTCACCCGCTCTGCGCGCAACTAGGTATGACTTCCATTCTTGGTTCTCTAGTTCTACTTTTGCCCCTAAGTTCTTGCTGAACATCGAAGCAATACCAACCGCAATCGCTTTGTTGTTTTCACTGGTGTTGTATAGAAGCTTCATATTCAGTGGATTTTCTGGACCATACCCCGCCTCTGCTAATAGCTCGCGAGCCTTTTCATCACGCTGTTGTTGAGTCCAACTCGCGTATTCAGGTTGTGTTGCTTCAAAGCCTGCAATGTACTTGTGAGTAAAGGTATAAGCCGGAATATTACCTACTTGAGTAATACCATCGGTGATGATGTCACGCATCATAGTGTACGACGCTGCTTTACGAACACGCTCATCGTTAAACGGTGCTTTGGTTGTGTTGAAGGCGTAATAGTAGGTACAAAGTAGTGGGACAACCTTGTACGCATCGGCTTGTTCTTTTTGCAGCTTAGGCGCTAGCTGAGTAGGTACATCTGACGTGATGTCAACTTCACCCGAACTGTAGCGAGTCATCGCGGCAGTTTGGTTTTCGAACGGGATGTAAGTCACTGCATTGAGAACAGTGTCATTCGCATCCCAGTATTGATTGTTTCTCTTGAGCTCAATACGCTCATTGACCACCCACTTATCTAGGGTAAATGCACCATTAGAAACGATGTGGTCCGGGGATACCCACTTGCTGCCGTGTTCTTCTACTATTGATTTAGGTACCGGCATCATCGAAGTGTGGCCTGTCATCGCCACAAAGTAGGGGACTTTGCTTTCTAGCTTATATTCAAGGGTGTAATCATCCAGCGCTTTTACACCAATAGTATCGACAGGCTTTTCTCCATCAATGATCGCATCGATGTTTTCAATTTTTGTCAGTTTAAGATACCAACCGTTTGCAGAGGCAAAGTTCGGATCAATGGCGCGCTTTAAGCTGTACACAAAGTCGTGCGCCGTAACGGGTTCACCGTTAGACCATTTAGCATCTTGTCTTAGTTTGAATACGAACGTCTGGTTGTCAGACGTTTCCCAAGAGGTCGCGACACCTGGAATCACGTTGCCATCTTTGTCTTGAATCACTAAGCCTTCGAAGATGTCTCGAATAACATGCATCTCTGGTAAACCTTCGGCATTGGCCGGATCGAGAGTTGCGACTTCAGCATCATTACCGCGAACGATGTGTTGTTCGTCAGCAAGCGTTACATTGTCTGGAATTGTTGCGGCAGTTGCTGGCAGGCAAGCGATTACCAAGCTAGCAAGAAGAGATTTTTGGAAGCTGTTGTTTTTGGAAAAAGAGTTGTTAAAACGATTGCTTTTAAACATCCTTGTGAACCTTTTTATTTAGCCAATCTGCTGTATCAATGAGCAAGCAAATCTAGGTGTTAATCCATTAAATTAGTGACTCTGTTTATTGTTGAAAGTGGGCTGATAAGAATTCTATCAACCATCCAATCAACGTTATTAGCTTTGTAGAGTCGAAAGTTAGATTACATTAGTTGTAGATATTAAAAAAGTTGGATATGCAGACAAGACGATAAAAATGTAATGAGTATCAGTTAATTAGGGGGCGGTGGAAGCTATTACTCTCTTGGCGTGAAATGGTCAGTGTTACAAGAACAACCGCAATAAGAATGAGTTAATAAAGATTAGCTATTATCAGATTTTCAGAAATGTGCTTTTTGACTCACTCAAATGCTTAACTTTTGATTCAATTAAATAAAATTTTAAGTATATCAAAGCTTGACTACTGTATGAGTAGTATTATGGTCCATAGTTGCATATTCATATTTGTTAAATTGGCCCCGTACAAGTTTAGCTTGTTTCAATAATTTGATAGTATGCGGTTCTATAAATTACGTCCACTTAATCAATGTTTTAAGAGAAATAGCCTTGAATTTAGCACACGCCCTCAGCATTCTCTCCAAGTCTTCACCTTATGCGGTAAGTACAGAAAGAGAGCAAAATCAAGATCTTCTGGCTGACTATAAGAGCCATGTATATATCACTACTGATATTGAAGTTGATTTTAAACAGGAGCTATTGTCTTCTCACAGCAACGATATCATTTTCTTGTGTGGTAGTAGTGGTGACGGTAAGTCTGAGATCCTGACTCAATACAGCCAGAAGCACAAAGCGACACATGAGTTTCATCTTGATGCGACACACAGCTTTAATCCAAATCAAACCGCAATTAATGCGTTGGATGAGCGATTCTCACAGTTCAAAGGAAATGAAAAGCCACTTGTTGTTGGCATTAATATCGGAATGTTAGGCAACTATGCTGAGGAAGGTGCTGAGAAACATGACGATATTAAAGTTTCTATAAAAGCGTTCTTGGAAAACAAAACGGACGATATTCCAACGAACCACATTTTCTTAGATTTCGAGCAATACCCGAAATTTACGCTGGGCCATGAAGTTAGCACTTCTGACTTTGCAGCTAAGTTTCTAGCTCGCTTGACTGAGTCAACGCTAGATAACCCCTTTTACGCACTGTATGACAGTGAAGTGCAAAAACTAGGTCATAGCAAGCTCACGGCAAACTATGCTTTGCTGGGGCTGGAATCTGTGCAAAAGAATATTATTTCTTTGTTACTGAAAGCTCGCTTAATCAAAGATCAGTTCCTAACGGCGCGAGCGCTATTGGACTTTGTTTACCAGATCTTAGCGGGCGATGATTACCTGTTCGACAACCTATTCTCTGGCTCAGATAACGAGCTTTTAGAGCATATTCAAAGCTTTGATCCAAGCAATATCCACACTCGCAAAGTAGATGAGTTTGTTCTTCAGTTTGGTTTGGGTATTGAAGATGACGGTTTTACAAAACTGAAAGATCAGGTGAAAGCACAGGGTGTATTTGATGTGCTCACCGCAGCTTCATACTTGCGCATGGTTTACCTGTTGAAAGACGAAGAGCAATTTGCGAATGGCTACATCAATGAGCTGAAAGCAGACTTTGATAACTCTTTGGTTGAGCAATACGCAAACATCTGGCTACTTCATAGCGAGTTTTCTGGAAAGCAGAAAAAAGAACTGAATAAGTTTTATAAAGACACTCTCATTGCGGCTGTACACCGCTATTGTAACCGCAATTCGCCATCACTTGATAAAGACCAGTTCTTTATATCTGAATACAACGGCTTTAAAACAGCGGCTGAACTTGAAGTGAAACCTGATTTCTCATCGATTAAAACCCAAGAGGTGAGCAAGATTGGCTCATTTAACGCTCATATTCGAGTTGATGATCATTCACTTCTGCCAATGCCGATAAGTATTAACTTGTTGGAGTTATTGGATAAAATCAACCAAGGGTACCGTCCGAACAAGCATGACAAAAATGCCGTACTTTTGTTGGATGAAGTAATAGAGCAGATCATCACGGTAGCGAACGAAAAGAATACTCTGTTTATTCTGAAAAACGACAAACGCTACAAGATCGTGAATGAAGATGATGAATATTTCGAAGTGAGTGGCTTATAAAATGACAATGGACAATTACACCCAACCATTTAATCAATCGCTGCCACAAACTGCGGAAGGCGTGCCGAATAAAAACAGCCTAACCAGCTACTTACCTATTCGAACTAAAGGCAATGATTTTGATTTTGATGCTGTCATCGGTTTGGTTTTGCGCGGGCTTCTGCGTAAAAAGGTTGAAGGTTATAGCTACGAACAGTTTGTAGCCGATTGCCAAAGTGCGTTTGAAGAAAAGCTTGGTGAAGAAGAGTTTTGGCAAGTGCTAAAAGAGATGTATTTTGAAAACAAAGACATCTTTACTGTGAGCCCTGAACTCCTTCTGTTCCGTGCTCAAAAAGGTGAATTTGCAGCAGGTGATTCACGTGTTGCTTCTATGTACACCAATTTACTTCAGAACATGCGTGTAGAAGAATTTGATGCCAAATTAAACTTTATTGAACGTGAAATGCTTTCTACGCTTCGCGGAAAAATGAAGTCTGACTCGTCATTGCAAGCGAGCGAGAAACCGTATCTACCTTATCTTTCGAAAGCATTCCGTGACGACCTGAAATTCTTGGCAAGTCGCCCTAAGTATCTGCTTAGTGAAATTGAGTCGTTCTTGTCTTTTTATGGTTTCGCATACACCGCGCAGCTGAGTTTAGCGATAACTGATTGGCGTAGTGGTCAAGAGCCAGTGGCTAAGCCTTTATATTTCATTATGGATCATGAGCGTGCCAGTAACGAACGCACCCATATAAAGAATCATGGTTATAAGTTGTTTAATGAGTCAGCCACTCGACTGTTGCCTATGCTGATGATGCTCGAGCTGCTTCAACCGGGGGCTGGTGATAAAAGCGCGATAAAAGTACCTCTGTGGGAAATATCGAAGGGTATTCAAGAGTCGAAGTCGACGCATTTAAAAGAACAACTAGAAAACTTTGCCAGAGCGTTTAAGTCACAGCGTAATCTAGACACAGCTCTAGATGAATCAGAACTGGCGCTCGACTGGCTCGGTAACATAATGAAGCTCGCATCCGCACAGTTTAGCTTTGGTGAGCGTTTCAATATCAACAAGAAGTATGTGTCAGAAGTAGAGAAGTACTTAGCGTCTCACTTCATTCAAAGTCGAGGCCGCAGCGGTCGAGTATTAGTGCTCAACCAAGACTACATCATCTTATTGACCAACCTTGTTGTTGGAGAAAAGGACAAACTCCGTTTCCACGAACTGATCACAGCCTTTGAGCAACGTGGGATTTTCGTTGATAAACAAACAGAACAAGAACTAATTAAATTCTATGAGCGCATTGGTAACGTAGAGCGCATGAGTGATAGTGGAGACGCAGTTTATGTCCGTAAAACAATTTGAGACCTTTCTAGTAGAGCAGTTTTTAGCGGATGCTGAAACACACATTAAGGCAGGTTTCCGTTATCAGTTTAAGTCGCCAGATAATGAAAATAGCATGCGCTTGTATGAGGCGATGACGGCTCATTCTGAAAACAGTATTGATGCGACTAACGATATCAAATTGCCATTCATTGAACTTTCAGGCTGTAAAATCGTGCCTGTGATTCATAGCGAAAACCCAGCAGAGTTCGAAGGCTTTACTGAAAACTACATCTCTCATCTACGTGATGAAGTGGCGAGTCAATCTGGCTACTTAAAAGGCTGCGCGCTAGTTGTGATCCACAATAGCTTGCTGGACACCTTGATAAACTCTGCAGAAGACTTAGCTCAAGTGGGGCAGGTTTGGAGCGCATCAAAGATCAAAGCCGCAATGAAAGGATTAATTGATCAGCAAGACAAAGGGCGCGATGTGTCAAATTGCCTGCTTGATGATCAATTCGATGCCATTTTAGAAGATGGCGCAACCATGTTTGGTTTCGAGTCTCTATACAAAGCCGTTGAAGACGGTGACTTGCGCTTCAATGAATTGGGTATGTTTGAAGATCCTCTTGTCGCTGAAATGAGCGGCAATCCTAAGCAAATTAAAAAACGCCTAGAAGACAACCGTGCACTTTACGAAGAACTCTCTTTTGAGGTTGAACACTTTGGTGGTCAGCTTCAAGACCGCTTGAAATCATTCGGCGAGAAGTTTATTAAGGAGAATTTCTCAGAAACGGATGCATGGAAAGACGTTGAGCTCGAAGCATTCCTACAAGAGAAAAAGCGCAATGCTCAGCAGCAGCTAGTTCTTGAAGAAGAGCAGGCTTGCGACGGTATGACCATCACGGCTCGTAACCGTGCAGAGACCAAAGCGGGCATGCGTGACCGCCACTTAATCATCGAGTTAGATGAAGATGTAAATGAGTTTGAACTGAAGCTGATCTTCCAAGGTGCGAGTAATCTTGAGAAAAGCCAATTCAAAATTCAGCCTGCAAAAGCGCTCAACAACGAGGAAGTGATTACCACACTTAACGGTCTAAAAACGACACGAGCTAGCTTAAAAGGTACCTATAAGCACGAGCCATTGTTTTTTAACTTGGCTTTGAAGCGCGAAAACAAATCTGAGGTTTATAACTTCCGTTGTTTAGTGGTTCGTAAAGGCGAGTTCTATATTGAGCCATTTAAAAACATCTTCTTGGTAGAGCCTGCACCAGCGAAGCAGCGTTTAACCTTGAACATGGAAGAGAACAAACTGAAAATCAGAGACAGTGAAGGCAGCGCATGTTCACTGCTTGATGCCAAGCAGGTTGTCGATGCTGCAGATTACGCCTTCGTGGATTTTGAAGCACTTGCCAATGAAGCTGACGAAATAGATTTTGCCGTTAAATCAGGTGATAACCAGCTTAAGTTTAATGTTGAAGGTGCAGTAGCGACTGATTCATTGAGTTTGCCTTTACTGCTTAATAGAGGTCGTTATCACAAGCTTTTCAAAGATGAATATAACGGCGAGTTTTATTCTCAAAAAGGCAAAGTGGGTATCGATAATAGTGAGTTCGTTGTACCAGGTGTTCGTTTAAAGCTGCTTCGTTGGGAAGAAGAGTTCATCAACCAAAAAGTTGTTTCTATTGCTGACTTGGGTGCGCTTAAGCTTGATGACCTGCAAGCGATTGATGAGGCTATTCACTCTTCTTATGTTGAGCTTTTTGATTACCTTGAGCAGCGCCGTAGTACGCCATCGTTGGCGTCTTGGGGCGATGAGTTTACAACACTCGTCCAAAATACAGTTGATGCTTGCTTAGCGTACTTTGAAGCAATCCCAACGGGTAGCATGTTGACAAAAGAACAAAAATCAGCGCTGAAAATCGGATTGGTTCAATCTGAAGATGAAGAGTACTACTCGCCTTTCCATCCGCTGATTTTGGCTTATTACCTCAACCTAAGAGGTGCGATTCGTGATGATAAGAGCTTTGCTCAGCTTCCTGATGTTACCTTTGAACGCTTGTCGCCAAAAGGTTTGCTGCCATATGTTTACCATCCTAAACATGAGTTTTCCTACAACCAGCAGGTGAAAGAGAACGCGTTTTGGATCAAGAGCGTGCCTCAAGAGAAAAGTTCTCTTACGTTCGTTCGTAAGCTGGTAAAAGAGAAAATCGATGAGTTCCAAACTGCATTCAGCCAACTATTCACTGGTTCTGAGAAGAGCATTATCGTTAATGCGGTGAATCAAGACAGTGCTGAAGAGCTGTTTATGGGGCTGGTGGATTACATCCGTAGCAATCAAGAGCAGTCAGCATCAATTCACATTAACCTGTATGACGATAAACTGGCGTTCAATGCGTTTGACCGATTCGCAGAAACAGCCAATTACGATGAACTAAAAGAGTGGTTAGAGCTTAACAAGGGTAAAGTGCGTGAGGTTGCCGATACTATTATCGATATCCTTCGTACTCGTCTAACGTACAGTAAGTTCACGAATGCGCAGGCTGAAAAAGATGGCCAGTCTTACGCGCACCTTTCTTTCTTCCGTAATAACGACAAGGTTGATTGTTCAGATATTGCGATAGAAGACATGGCATCAGGCATTGCATGTGATGGCCTGCTAACGGGTGATGCTTCTGAAAGTAAATCAGGTTCGTACTTTACGGGCTTTGGCTTGAAAGGTACGGACTACCAAGACCACCCACACTTAATGATGGCGAAGTATGTTGGCGCTCTATTGAAGCCAGCACTCAAATCGAACACTCAATATCACGGTGCAAATGCAGTTGCCTTAGCAGTCAGTGAGGACTTTAAAGGCTTACTTGAACGTTCATACGATAGCTCTATCTGGACGACCATTATTGACCCTAAAGTGACCTTAGACTTCTTCCACAGTAATGAAGACGTAGTATTGATTCACTATTCAGATCAGTACACCAGCTCTTCTAGCTACGATGCAATCACTGTTACTGCTCAGCGCGGTTTGTTTGAAAAAGTCATCAAGCAAGGTGATGGTGGCCAAATCAATGAGTTCAACGCGTTCAACGGTGATTGGCTGTTGAAAATGATGACTTGCGCGCCAACCATCAATAAAGAGCGCAAAGGCGTGATTGGTGCCTACAAGTTTGTGACTAGCCTAGTCCATGGTTCAGACATTACGTGGGTGCCGCTGTCTGTTGCCGAGATGATTCGAGTATCGGGTAATATTGGTCTGAAGATGTCTGACAGCGAGTTCTCCCGTAACGTTCAAGGTTACAAGAAAGGCGAAATTTCTGACGATGTATTGCTGGTTGGTTTCAAAGACCAAGACATGTACTTGCTACCTGTCGAAGTGAAAACGGGCTCGGTGCCGAATTACAACAAAGCCGTTAAACAATCAAAAGAGCTATTGCGTTACTTAAGCCAAGACTTACTTGGCAACAAAGACTTAGCGAGCAAGTTATACCGTGGTTTGTTCATGCGCCAAGTTTTGATGCAAGTTGATAAGTATCGTTTATACAAGGTGTTCGCTGATGATTACTTCGACACTTTGCTGGCAAACAAAGAAGAGTGGCTAAGAGGTGATTATTCACTGGGCCAAATCGCAGATTACCCAGAAGGCTTTGTGGTTAGCCACCTTGAAGGGGCTGGCTGTTTACAACCTGACTACCAAATGCTGGAAGGGGTGTTAAAAGTTGATCTACCAATGGGGCTACTTCCTGGCTTGGTGGAAACTCCGCTGCAAGAAGTGTTGAACGAATTAGATGTAGTGAAACTTTGCCACGTGCCAAGTGAGTATGTGCTAAATGGTGAAACTCGGTTAGAACAACTCCCTGAAGCTGAATCACAGCCTGTAGTGGTGGGATCTGATGAGGTTGAGACTACAGAATCAGCGCAGCCTGAACAGCCTGCTGTTGAAGAGCAAGTAGTGCCAGCAGTTGAGCCTATGAAGGTTGAGGTTAACAGTAACCTAAACGTGCTATTTGGCCACAATGCGCTAACACGAGCACCACTGAACTGGGAGCCAACCAATACTGCCAAATTCATGAATACCAATACCGGTATTATCGGCACCATGGGTACGGGTAAAACTCAGTTTACCAAGTCGGTGATCACTCAGCTTTACCGCAACCAAGCTGACAACGTAAACGGTGCGCCTATTGGTATGCTTATTTTCGACTATAAATCCGATTATGTAGACGATAAGTTCCAACAAGCGACTGCAGGTAAGAAGTTCAACCTTCACAAACTGCCGTACAACCCATTGAGCTTGTTTGGTGATACGCCAATGTTGCCAGTACATACCGCGCGTGGTTTCTCTGAAACCATGGGTAAAGCGTTTGGCCTAGGGCAAAAACAACAACTGCGTTTGCGTAAGCTAGTAGGTGAAGCGTATGAGTTAGCGGGTATCCGCAAAGCAGATCCAAGCACTTGGTCAAAGCCAGCCCCGACAATCTCACAAGTATGGGACTTGTTCATTGAAACAGACCCAGATGAAGATTCATTATATGCGGCACTTGAGAGCCTGTACGAGCTAGAAATTTTTGAAGACGACAACACCAAGTGCATGAGCCTTTATGACTTGGTGGATGGCATCACAGTGGTTGAACTAGCGGGTTACCCATCAGAGATCCAAAACCTTGTAGTTGCACTTACGTTAGACCTTTTCTACTCACAGATGCAGAAGAAGGGTAAGCCAGAAGTGCAGGGCGATTTCCGTCAAATTACTAAGATGATCTTGGTGGATGAAGCCGACAACTTTATGTCTCAGAACTTCCCAAGCTTACGTAAGATCTTGAAGGAAGGTCGTGAATATGGGGTAGGTGTGATTCTTTCTACGCAAGATATCACCCACTTCCAAACTGGTGAAAACGACTACTCAAGCTACGTACTTACATGGGTAATTCACCGCGTCGCGAAGATTCGCCCACAAGAGCTGAAAGCCATGTTTGGTGTCAATGAAAAAGCTGAGCAAGAGAAGCTGATGGAAACCATCAATAAGCTAGAGAAACACTACAGCTTATACATTGATGGAGCGAAGAAAATACTCCCAATGAGAGACCGGGCATTCTGGGAGATCATCCAATAGTATTTGCTACCAAACTTTTTGTTAAATTAGAGTACAAAATATAATAGTAGGTTGAAAAATGACATTTGTAGAAAGGAAACAAAACGCTGACCGCATATGTGAAGGTATCTCAAAGATTGGATACACTTTTCACGCTGCAATTGAGGATCTTGTCGATAATTCGATTGCAGCGGAAGCTACACATATTGATATTGTTTTGGAACTTACCGACGGAGCAACAACGAGAGAAAAAAGCAAAGTTATCTCAGTTCGCGTAATTGATAATGGAATAGGTATGGATGAACTTGGCTTAGAGAAAGCTCTAGACCTCGGTTCTGATGTAATATACAAGAAAAATAGTTTGTCAAAATATGGCTTTGGCCTGAAGAGTGCCGGTTTCTCTCTTGGGCGACGGGTAAGTGTTTACTCTAAGCAAAAGGGTATATATAGCAATCGTCATTATGTCGATCGAGACATTATAAAAGATAAGGGTGTGTATGGAGCTTGTATAGAATCGATAGATTCTAATGATAGCTTTTTAAGTAATTATGAAAACGGCACAGTAGTCGAAATTACTAAAATCAATACACCTCATGACTCTGCCAACAAGACACTTAAGCATTTAAGAGAAAGGCTCGGTGTTTTGTACTGCGAGTTAATAAAGGAACATGGAATTAAATTAAATATCATATGTAACAACGGTATAGAAGCCGTTAAACCGAGAGATATCTTGTCTTGGGATGACTGTACAGGCACTTTTGACCCAGATCAGTACGATGGTATTACGCCTAAGTTGGCGTTGGATAGAGAGATTGAGATATCTGGGGCTCCATCTATAAAAGTAAGAGCAGTTATCTTCCCTAAAGATTCAATGAAGAAAAATGCAGCTTTTTCAGAAGATGAAAGAAGTGCAATAAAATCTTATGAGATAAGTAGAAAGAATAGCGGTTTCTTTATTTTTAGAAATGGAAGACTAATTAAATGGGGGGATGGTCTGGGAATATCAAGCCGAGATGACATTAACTTCCGAGCTACGATTTCACTGGAAACTGCACATGATGAAGTCTTACATGTTGATGTTTCAAAGCAGAACCTTGAATTATCCGAGCAGTTTTTAGATAGTTTGCAACTTGCATGTAGGGTTCCATTATCACAAGCTGAATCAGCGAGAGCGCTATGTGGTATCATCGAAGGGCGAAACGGTGAAAAAGAGGGGAAGAAGACGAATGATACACTAGAGGTATTTTCAGAAGAAGACCCTGATATAGACTATTCACCAGTTAATAAAGAAGAGCAAAAAGCTCGTCGTAAAAAGAATAATGAAGAGTCAAAAAAAAATGAAAATGAAGGTGGTTCTTATGAAAGTAATGAGGCACCGAAAGATAATAAAATCAATGATTCCGATGATGGATCTTTTAAAAAAATAAGATATACAGATGCAATATTTAAAAGTGTGATATTTAAGTCTGAATACGATGAAGTTGAAGGTGTTTATATTCGAATTAATAAAAATCACCTATTCTATCAGCTTATATTGTCATCTTTACCTGAAGGAGATAAAACAAGAGTGGCTATAGAAGGGCTACTTTATTCCCTGGCTTTAGGTGAGAAAAAGACAGAAGAAAACTTACATGATTTAGAGCACGCAGATATCTTGAAAGTATTCGAGAAGTACCACCGCGTTGCTTCATATAACATGGAAAACTGGGCGTCAGGTAATCAGGATATATTTAACTAGTGGAAGTTATTTGTCTATTTGATGGGCCTGTCAAAGGCCCATATGTTTATATTATTCAATATAAAGAATACGTTTATATTGGAGAAACACAGGGCCATCCAGTAAAACGATTTTCCGATCATTTGTCTAACAAAACAAATTTTTCTCCTAGACTTAAATATTTTGAAGATGAATGGGAGCTTGGGAGTGTGCGCTTTTACTCTATATATGTAGGTGGGATTGTTTCCTCTTTAGTTAAAAGATACTCTTCTAAGTCAATTACTCAGGCTGTAGAACATACCTTTCATTGCTACTTCTCTGAGAAGCCATCTTTGTGTGGTGGTCGGTTCTATATTTTATCTGACACTGAAAAAACAGCGCCAAGAAAGTTTTATGCTTGGGGTGAAATTGAAGACTATGTATCAAGAATAATCCCTGAACTCAAAAAATATATAGTTTGAATATAATGCACCACGTTAAAGAATTAACAGTATGGTGCATATAATATAATTATAGTGAAATTAAGTAGTCTATAGATCTGCTATTTCCAGATAAGTATGATACCCCACGGTGAAGATGAAGCTTAAAGTGATAATTGAGTTCATCTTCATCTATTTCCCCAAAGTCGGTCTTTATTCTCTGACGCAGTATCGCTAAATAGATATCTGAAAATTCACCACCAAATACTTTCCATGTCATTTCAACATTACTATTAGTAACGATGTCTTCATGTGGTGGGATACTTTCCTCTTTCAAGGAAAGCATTAATGCCCAACGACAAAGTACGTTCCAGTTATCGATTTTGGTGTTCTTTTTTACTGTGATAAGTTGCCCTTTGGCTTTTTCTGATAAGCGAACGGTTTCAATGCTCATACTGACTCTCCAAAGTAGCCTTTAGTAATAGTTGATGTTTTGACTGCCTCTTCATAGCTAATGTGATATTCCTTCGCTACTGAAGGTTTTAGTTTTTTGTAGTACTGTCCAGCGATCTCTTCATCGGTTGATAGGAGAATGACTTGACCAGCAGCCTCTGGGAAATAGTTTTCAACAAGTTTTGTTCTATGCTTACCATCTAGTCGTCCCATAGGGGTGTCGATGATAGTTGGAATTTCTTTTCCTGATGCTTCCGCCAATGCCCAAAGAATAGCCACAGATAATAGTTGGCGTTCACCTGCAGAAAGACGTTTAGTATCTAAAGCTAAGCCGTCTAAGCCTAAAAGAGTTAAGTTAAACGTTTCTGGGTTAATCTTAACTTTTGCGACCAGTTCAGATTTTCTCTCTAGAGAATCAAACTTACTTTTAATACGCTTTTCTAATGTCGCAATGTTTTCTTTAATAAGTTGCGCTTTGAATGCATCCACAATGCCTTTCATTTCGACGAGATGTTCGGCGACTTGTTCGTTGCGTTTACCTTCAAAGTCTTCAGCATTTTGTTGGATCAAAGTAGCATCTAGACGTGCTTCATTCTCATTTATTTGAGTTTTACATAAAGCCATCTCTTCCATGAGAGAGTCTAAGGTTGTTTTCGAATGAGCAATAGACGCTTCAATTCTACCTTTTTCCTTAATCTGTTCTTTAACAGATTCTGAATCTGGAACAGCATCAAGCTTTTTGTCTAATAGAGCTAGAGTTTCTTGTAGCTCTTTTTTCTGCTTTATTAGTTCCTCACACTCTGTTTTATCTGATTCTATTGCGGTTTCGGCAAAGTCAAATATTACAGGGTTAGTGTTTAGATACTTTTCTTGGCTTAAGCTATCCTTAGACTCTTTCCATATAGAGTTTAGTAACTGGTCCACTTGCGCAGCAACATCGTTAGTAGCTGTAGCTTTTAAGCGTTTAACTAGTTCGTCATTATTTGCTTTGATATGCTTTTGTGCATTATCAAAACCAGTAACCTCATCCTCTAATAGAGCTTGCTGTTTTGTCTCTTGCAGTAAAGTTTGAGCAAGAGACAACGGCATAGCCCCCGCAGCCAGCTTGATAAGGTTGTGATCAATTGCTTCTAATTGGGAAGTAATTGCTCTTCGGTCAAGTTGAATGTCGTTAACATCGTCCAGCAAGTTAGCACCAGAGGTTTGCATTTGAATTTCGATGTCTTTTAGTTGGTCTGTTAGAACGTTCTCTTCATCTAGCATGTTCTGAATATTTTTCTCGATACCCAGAAGGTTGTTATCTAGAAGTTCTTTTCTTTGCTTGAGCTCTTCAACTTTTTTAATCGCAGTGCTATCTAAGTTACGCTCTTGACGACGACGCTTTTGGCTATTTAGATCCTTGGATAGTTGAGTGAAGAGTTCTAACCCAAGGAGAGCTTCAATACCTGTTTTTAGTAGTTGTGCAGAGCGAACTGGATCTGCTAAGTCTTCAATCTTTTCGCCGTCAAAAAAGAACAGCTCTGACATGCTTTGAGGAATAAATTCGGATACGAAGTCGTTCCAATTATCCGTTAACAGTTTATCAAGTTCTCCATTAACTAGAACTTGAACTTTGTCCGTGATTTCTTTGTTAGCAGTAGCCTCCCATGAGCGAATGACTTCGTATCGCTTGGTCTGGGTTCTTTGAGTATGTCGGAAAGACAAGGCTACAGAGGCGGACTTGTTCTCACTGTATCTATTGACTGCTTGCTTTAGATAGTCGCTGTACGACAATTTGCCACGATTAGAACATTTCGCGTTTTTCCCGTATAGCGCTAGCTGAAGAGAGTCTAGAAACGTCGTTTTTCCTCCACCATTCAACCCTCCAAATAAAACAACAGGTTTAGTGTGGTCTGTGACATTAAGATCTACGATATGTTCGCCTTGGTAGATACCAAAGTTGTTGAGCGTTACTTGTTCAAAAATCACTATTTGTCTCCCGTTGCAATTAAGTTGTCGGCAGACAATAGTTTGTTATTACGGTTATTCATTTCGAGGGTTTCTTGAGCTTTGCGATCTAGTAGAGCAAAAGATTTATCAATTTGATAAATATAATATTCGTATAGTTTAGTTAGGCCATTTACTAATTTAATTTCTAATGTGAATGCTTCGTCAGCTTGGTGGCTATCTGAAGTTAGCTCAACGTAATAAGCTTTGTATTTCTTTACTTTACTTATCTCTTTCTTAGCATCCAGAATCTGAAGGTTTGAAGCTAGATTCTTTAAGAACTCATGTTCATGTCCAACAGTTTGAAGGCGATTCAGTTTAACGAGTGCTTCATTTTTCACTTTGTCTAACGCAAAGCGACGAGCATGATCGATGCTCTCAAATGCACCCTTGTCGATAGCAGACTCTAAGTCATCTGAAATTTTAGCTCTTCTCAGTTGGTGCTTATATCTATCTTCAATAGAAAGCAGCGTTCTAAGCTGTTGGTACTTAAGTTCGTCAGGGTCGTCATGTTTTGCACAAAACTCTTTGAGTTGGCTAAGAATCTTGTGGTTAACAACGGGGCTATAAGCTCTAGGCGCACCGTCATATTTCTTTCCTGTGACCTCTTGATAGATTAGAGGAACGTTGTCTTCCGCCTCATTTTTTTCATCAACCCAAATACGGCGAATCTCTTCTAGATCATCAAGTGTTAGAAGCTCTAGATTTTTAACATCAGATGGTCCGCACTCTCTAACTTCCATCTGAGCTTGCAGAACTTTACGAAGCATTGATTCCCTGAAGGTCTGTTTATAAGGACCACGAACAATATCAGCAGGTAAATTTTCGTACTTAAAATCGGTGTTATCTTCATATTGAGCTAACAACTCAAACATATCCTCACTATCAGCCAGATCTTTTTGTTCGCTGAACTCTTTCATGCTGATATGAACGGTAAGGCTACCATTCATTCTTCTAAAGTCGCGATTGTGTTTATCTCTCGCGATTTTATTGGCTTTAGCGTCTTTGTTAGAGTCATTGATGTCTATCTCATTGCGCAGAGCAAGCAGTGGTAACATCCACTCTTTTTCTTCGTCATTAGCAATCATTGCTGCCATAGACTTATCTTCCCCTACCATAGTGCATACGTAACAACCAAAACGGCTGTCACCACAACTTGGAGTAGACTTATCAACGACAAGAGGACATTCACCACCGTCAGTAGCACCTTGGTACATACCTAAGAGGTCTGTGTTTCTATAACCCCAAGGGTTTTTCTGTTGGGTTAGAAAAGACCAAACATCATCATTTGTCCAATCTTCCACGGGTGTATATACCCATACGCGATCAAGCTGAGTATTTACGTTTAATCCATCATCTTTACGAGTATTGTCTGAGCGGTTTTCTATGTTCTCCATACTCGCAGCGCGAACTGTGCTCTCATGTTTACGAGTACCTAGTACTAAAATCGCTTCGCCGTTCTTTTTAACAACATCCTGAATAAATGTGTTTGAAGGGCTGATCTTTAATCGATCTGTACACCAACGGAACTTATAGCGTGGTGCAGGGTAACCTTTACCAATTAAGTTAACCCAGAACCTGTCTTCAGTTTTTGGTGTAAGACGATGAGGATGAATAGGCAGTTCTTGTTCATCAACTGCTTTCTGCATTTGTTTAAGAGAACGATCAACCCAAAGAGCTACGATTGGATTTTCGACTAATGTGTCGGTGCTAATGACGTGAACAGGCTTAGTCGCTTTTCCTTCTTCTTTCAGTTCGGATACTGCATTCCAAACAATTTGAAGTATGGCTGTTGAATCTTTACCGCCGCTATAACCTATAACCCAAGGAATATCATCCTTTTGGTAAAGTTCTTTTGTTTTGGCAACTAAGCGTTGGATTGTTTCTTTGAACCCAAGCTCGTTAAATGCAGAATAACGTGCTTGTTGAGTATTTACTGTCATAATTTAATTTACCCGGGGGCTTACTTGTTTCGCTTCGCTTGGTTGAATTTGTCTTCTTCAGCTTTTTCTTTCGAGCTTAGAGGTATAGATAAATAGTGCTTGATCCTATTTGCTGTCAGTTTCATAGCAACGGAGGAGTTCCTCATTGCACCATTGACAACACATCGACCTTCCCAGTCTTTTTTATTACTTCGTGACCAATCAATATCTTTGAGCGATTCGGTTGTCTTTTTCCATGAAGGATCGTGATTTAGTAGCCAATTGCCTACGATGCCTAATGCTTGGAAAGTAACGGAGTATGCATGAATGGATTCTTCTCTTACTTCACCGCCTGAGACTTGCTCTTTATAGACAAGTTTCCAAGCCGGTATCATATCGACTAAATGTTCCCAAAACTCGCGAGCAATTGTTGCCTGCTTTTCGTATGAACTTTCGTCAATTACATCGAATAGTTCTTTCGTCGCTTTGTTTAGCGCACTGTGGCTTACCAGTTTCTTAGATCGTTTGCCTAAGTTGCTGTTTTCCATGTGTATTAGTTTAGAAAGTACTTTGCTCTCGAATACGACGTTTTTAGATAGAAGTGCATCGGGTTTTCCATCGTAAGTAATACTTAAAGAGCTATCGGTTTTTACGGGGTATAAGTTTAGATCTTTGAAGATTTTTTGTCTTTCAGGTAAAGACTTTCCAACAAAGAATACAACTGAAATGTTCTCTTCGCCAAGTGATGGATCCTGCTTCAAAGCTTCTTGAATTGCGGCATTACGATGCTGACCGTCAGTAATGTAAACTTCAGCATCGTCATCAATAGTTAATGTGCCTATTTTCTGTTGATGCTTACCTGGCCCGATTGGAACAAAGCCTGTTTCACCGTCAATGCATGCAGTTAAAGCTGAAAATACATAACTATCTCGGTTCTCAAGGATATAGTTGCTTATTTCAGGGATTCGTTCCGGGTTTAATATCCTTTGAGCACGTTCATTTACAGGGAGTGTACTTTCATCAAATGTAAATATGCGCTTAAGCCTTTTTAGGGGGCACATCACCGTGTAGAATTCAGTATCTGCTTGTATGCCTTTTATGGCTGGGAATGAAGTTCCCGAAATTACATCAGTCATATCATTATCTATTTATTGGTGTTTTTACGAACAATGAGATTTGTTCGTACGAACAATGGCGTGTACTATACGCTACTCAGATTCCAATGTCTCCCACTTTGTTAAGGCTTTCCAATGACTACATATCTAGACTGCAACGCAACAACTCCAATAGCACCAGAGGCCGCTGAAATTGTTAGTAAATATATGTTCGAAGAGTACGGAAATGCAGGAAGTCGAACTCATGAATTTGGTGTAAGGGCAAAGCAAGCTACTGAGTTAGCAAGGCAACAAGTTGCGGATGTTGTTGGAGCTGGGAAGAATGAGGTGATTTTCACTAGTGGTGCAACTGAAAGCAATAATATTGCTATTTTAGGTCTGAAGTCATGGGCAAATAGCCAAAACAAAAAACACATCATAACCACTAAAATTGAGCATAAAGCGGTTTTAGAACCATTTGAAGTTCTTCAAAAAGAAGGGTTCGATGTTACCTATTTAGATTGCGACGAATCTGGACTGGTATCGAAAGAGTCATTAGCAGAGTCCTTGAGAGACGATACTTGTTTAGTGAGCATTATGCATGTCAACAATGAAACTGGTTCTATTCAGGACATTTCCGGGTATTGTGAAGTTTTAGAAAACCACACTGCATATTTCCATGTGGACGCTGCACAAGGTTTTGGGAAGTACAGTGAACCTTTAAAACATAGCCGTGTTGATATGATGAGTATAAGTGGTCATAAGTTGTATGGCCCGAAAGGTATTGGAGCTCTTATTGTTAAGCGCCGAGGCTTTAAAAAGGTTCCTCTACAACCATTGATGTTTGGTGGCGGGCAAGAGCGAGGTTTGAGGCCGGGAACGCTACCTGTCGCATTAGTTGCAGGGCTTGGTGAAGCATGTTCTTTATCTCAAAAGTATTCAGATGCTTGGTCGCAACATTGCCAATCTTTAAAAGATAAAGCTTTGAGTGCTTTATCTGAGATTGGAATAGAGGTTAATGGAAAAAATACTGCACCACATGTACTTAATTTTTCTATTCCAGAAGTTAACTCTGAGGCTGCTATGGTTGCTTTAAAGGGTATTGTTGCTGTTTCAAATGGTTCTGCTTGTACTTCTTCAAGCTACACACCTAGTCATGTTCTAACTGCTATGGGGCTGGATGAAGATCGTATCGATAGTGCGATTCGTATGTCTTGGTGTTATCAAACAAAAGAGTTACCATTAGCGGAAATTATTGAAAAGATTAAACAATACTTGTAGTGATGAAAATTTATGAAGCTGCTATAGCGGCATTAAACTCTCTCCAAAAACCAGCAACTGCATCTGAAGTTTATGAAGCGATTGTTGATGAGCAGTTATATGTTTTTGGGGCAAAGAAGCCGGTTGAAGTTCTTCGCGTGACAATGGATAAACACACTAAGAACAAAGCGTTTACAAAAATGAATGCTGAAAGGTATTTTTATAAGCATACAAACGGAAAGTATGAGCTTTTGGATGAGTACCGCAAGTTTTCAGTAGGTTATGAAGTAAAAGAACCTTCTCCTGAAGAAATTCAAAGCGATGATTGTGCTGAGCAAATTTTTGAGTTGGCTGCACAACAAAAAGAGAAGTGTAAAGCTGAAATCCTTTCTTACCTAAGGGCTTTAACTCCAAGTGAATTTGAAGAGTTCAGTGAGTTGTTTTTAAACCGGTATGGCTTTAAAAGTATGAATGTTACCTCTGTTGGTAGAGATGGTGGGATTGATGTGAAAGGAGCTTTGAAAATTGGCATTGCAGAGATGAGAGTTGCAGCTCAATGTAAACGGTATGCTGAAAACAGTAAAGTTGGCCGTCCGGATGTTTCTCAGTTTCGAGGCGACATTACCGGTGAGTACGAGCAAGGAATTTTTATAACGACGAGCAGCTTTACAAAAGAAGCCCAAGAGGTTTCATTCAAGCCAGGTTGCGTTCCTATCGTTCTAATTGATGGTGAACAATTAGCGGAAACAATTATTGAAAAAGGCATCGGTATTCAAAAGCAACAAGTTGAGATTTATGACTTTGATGCTGACCTTATGAGACTGTCTTAAATTCTGTGTAACTGTCTAAACTTAAAGCCGTAATGGCTAAGGATAGGCACATGGATAAGAAAGCACTTGAAGCTTTTGCTAAAGAAGCTGCAAAGGGAATTAAAACTCCCGAAGACTTAACTGAATTCAGTCAGATGCTCAAAAAGATCACTGTTGAGGCTGCTCTCAACGCTGAAATGGATGAGCATCTTGGCTATGAAAAACACCAACCTTCTAAATCCAATAACAGCCGAAATGGAAAGAGTTCCAAGAGTGTA
>NZ_QRHC01000040.1 GCF_003415655.1 Vibrio maerlii | reverse complement strand
TGTAAGCGTTGTGAGGCGTTGAGCTAACCTGTACTAATTGCCCGTGAGGCTTAACCATACAACACCCAAGGGGTTTTGATGGACTCAAAGCAAGAACAGATTGAATGTGTATAACTAGAACTAAAAACAGCTTTCCGAATTAAGAATTTGCTTGGCGACCATAGCGTTGTGGACCCACCTGATTCCATTCCGAACTCAGAAGTGAAACGCAACAGCGCCGATGGTAGTGTGGGGCTTCCCCATGTGAGAGTAGGTCATCGCCAGGCTTTAAATTATGGACACTTGCTTAATAGCGAGTAAGCCACTGCGGAGTGGTAGTTCAGTTGGTTAGAATACCGGCCTGTCACGCCGGGGGTCGCGGGTTCGAGTCCCGTCCACTCCGCCACTTATTTGAGAGTCGTCTCAATAAACACGAAGATAGGGGTGTAGCTCCAATTGGCAGAGCAGCGGATTCCAAATCCGCGTGTTGGGAGTTCGAATCTCTCCACCCCTGCCATATTTAAGGCCTTAGTCGAAAGACTAAGGCCTTTTTGCATGAAATGCTAGAACGGACTTCGTCCTATGGGACGCTTCGCTTCTAGAAAACTAGATATCTAGATCGTGAACTTCAAGGTCGAAAAAGGGTTGACACCAAAAGTCAAACCGCCAAAAATCTAGCTCTCTAGCTCTCTAGCTCTCTAGCTCTCTAGCTCTCTAGCTCTCTAGCTCTCTAGCTCTCTAGCTCTCTAGCTCTCTAGCTCTCTAGCTCTCTAGCTCTCTAGCTCTCTAGCTCTCTAGCTCTCTAGCTCTCTAGCTCTCTAGCTCTCT
>NZ_QRHC01000039.1 GCF_003415655.1 Vibrio maerlii | reverse complement strand
GTGTGTAAGCGTTGTGAGGCGTTGAGCTAACCTGTACTAATTGCCCGTGAGGCTTAACCATACAACACCCAAGGGGTTTTGATGGACTCAAATAAGAACATTGAATGTAGTGTAGAACGAAACAGCTTTCCGAATTAAAGAATTTGCTTGGCGACCATAGCGTTGTGGACCCACCTGATTCCATGCCGAACTCAGAAGTGAAACGCAACAGCGCCGATGGTAGTGTGGGGCTTCCCCATGTGAGAGTAGGTCATCGCCAGGCTTTAAATTAAGAAAAAACCCGCTTGTAAAGCGGGTTTTTTCGTCTATCAAGCAAAATTTTGCTGGTATAGCTCAGTTGGTAGAGCGCACCCTTGGTAAGGGTGAGGTCCCCAGTTCAAATCTGGGTACTAGCACCATGAATTTGCTTGGCGACCATAGCGTTGTGGACCCACCTGATTCCATGCCGAACTCAGAAGTGAAACGCAATAGCGCCGATGGTAGTGTGGGGCTTCCCCATGTGAGAGTAGGTCATCGCCAGGCTTGTTTACTTGTTTTCAGATTTTAAACAATCTGGAGGCAAAACTAGATAAAGCAATCTAACCATAAGACTTTATTTAGTAAAAAATACCACTGCGGAGTGGTAGTTCAGTTGGTTAGAATACCGGCCTGTCACGCCGGGGGTCGCGGGTTCGAGTCCCGTCCACTCCGCCACTTATTAAGAAGCCTCAGCAGAAATGCTGAGGCTTTCTTGCATTTGGAGCAAGGTAAAATTAACGATCACCACTAGAGAGTGGTAGTTCAGTTGGTTAGGCTATGTTTAAAAGAACGCGGCCTATCACGCCGGGGGACGT
>NZ_QRHC01000038.1 GCF_003415655.1 Vibrio maerlii | reverse complement strand
TACACTCTTGGAACTCTTTCCATTTCGGCTGTTATTGGATTTAGAAGGTTGGTGTTTTTCATAGCCAAGATGCTCATCCATTTCAGCGTTGAGAGCAGCCTCAACAGTGATCTTTTTGAGCATCTGACTGAATTCAGTTAAGTCTTCGGGAGTTTTAATTCCCTTTGCAGCTTCTTTAGCAAAAGCTTCAAGTGCTTTCTTATCCATGTGCCTATCCTTAGCCATTACGGCTTTAAGTTTAGACAGTTACACAGAATTTAAGACAGTCTCCCTTGAGAGCGACACGTCCCCCGGCGTGATAGGCCGCGTTCTTTTAAACATAGCCTAACCAACTGAACTACCACTCTCTAGTGGTGATCGTTAATTTTACCTTGCTCCAAATGCAAGAAAGCCTCAGCATTTCTGCTGAGGCTTCTTAATAAGTGGCGGAGTGGACGGGACTCGAACCCGCGACCCCCGGCGTGACAGGCCGGTATTCTAACCAACTGAACTACCACTCCGCAGTGGTATCTTTTACTAAATAAAGTCTTATGGTTAGATTGCTTTATCTAGTTTTGCATTCAGATTTTTTCAAAATCTGAAAACAAGTAAACAAGCCTGGCGATGACCTACTCTCACATGGGGAAGCCCCACACTACCATCGGCGCTGTTGCGTTTCACTTCTGAGTTCGGCATGGAATCAGGTGGGTCCACAACGCTATGGTCGCCAAGCAAATTCTTTAATTCGGAAAGCTGTTTCGTTCTACACTACATTCAATGTTCTTATTTGAGTCCATCAAAACCCCTTGGGTGTTGTATGGTTAAGCCTCACGGGCAATTAGTACAGGTTAGCTCAAC
>NZ_QRHC01000037.1 GCF_003415655.1 Vibrio maerlii | reverse complement strand
AGAGAGCTAGAGAGCTAGAGAGCTAGAGAGCTAGAGAGCTAGAGAGCTAGAGAGCTAGAGAGCTAGAGAGCTAGAGAGCTAGAGAGCTAGAGAGCTAGAGAGCTAGAGAGCTAGAGAGCTAGAGAGCTAGAGAGCTAGAGAGCTAGAGAGCTAGAGAAAAAATAAGAGGTTGGCGTGTATACGTCAACCTCTTATTTTTTCTATTTCGTTTGTTTGCCAGAATCTAGATATCTAGTTTTCCAGAAGCGGAGCGCTCTCGTTATCTAAGGATAAAAAACAACAAACCCAGCCGAAGCTGGGTTTGTATTAAAACGTTCCTGAGAACTAAAGCGATTAACCTAGTAGGCTTAGTGCCGAGTTTGGTGCTTGCTTCGCTTGAGCTAGGATTGAGCTTGAAGCTTGAGACAGAATCTGAGACTTAGTCATCGCCGTTGTTTCCTTAGCGAAGTCAGTGTCTTTGATGCGGCTCTTCGATGCGTTCACGTTCTCGTTAATGTTGTCTAGGTTGTTGATAGCGTGGTCAAAGCGGTTCTGGAATGCACCCAGCTCTGCACGGTGGCTATCTACATATTTAAGTGCTGCATCGATGATTGCAACAGACTCTTGTGCACCACCTACTGACGTTACATCGATAGTATCAACCGTCACAGCTTGAGCAGCGCCCATGGTCAGGTCACCCGCTAGTGCGCCAGAGAACGTCACTGCGCCGTCAACTTTGTTGTTACCTGCAAACATCTGTAGTTTGCCATCTTCGTCTACTGACGCTTTTACGAAGTCTTGTTGACCGTTGATGTAAGTCGCTACTTCTTCAATATCATCGCCTTCTTTTGCGTTGATAGTGATACTTTGTGCATTACCAAATGTGTCGTTAAACG
>NZ_QRHC01000036.1 GCF_003415655.1 Vibrio maerlii | reverse complement strand
ACTCGACTCCATGAAGTCGGAATCGCTAGTAATCGTGGATCAGAATGCCACGGTGAATACGTTCCCGGGCCTTGTACACACCGCCCGTCACACCATGGGAGTGGGCTGCAAAAGAAGTGGGTAGTTTAACCTTCGGGAGGACGCTCACCACTTTGTGGTTCATGACTGGGGTGAAGTCGTAACAAGGTAGCCCTAGGGGAACCTGGGGCTGGATCACCTCCTTATACGAAAGATTATTGCGATGAGTGTTCACACAGATTGGTATGGTTTAGAAAGTTAGAGCAACTCTTAGTGTCCCGTTCGTCTAGAGGCCTAGGACACCGCCCTTTCACGGCGGTAACAGGGGTTCGACTCCCCTACGGGATACCATCTTTAAGCATTCTTATGAGTGTGTTTAAAAATGGTTACTTCTTTGAAGTGATTAGCTCTTTAACAATTTGGAAAGCTGACGAATAACAACAATCCCCATATCTTCGGATATGCGTTGTTATTCAATTAAAAGTTCTCAAATCCTAGATGATGTCTTTTTATAAAGAGATGATTTAGGTACCAACACACATTCAAGTGTTCTTGGAAACACCACAGTTTACTGTGATGTTTAATATTTGAGTCCGGCAAAATCGAATGTCTCTCGCTCATTCAAATAATGAGAGACAAACCTTGGTTGTTTGCCATACACCTTTTTGTCTTCACTTTTAAAAAGTGAAAGCAAATCGAAACCTCTTGGGGTTGTATGGTTAAGTGACTAAGCGTACACGGTGGATGCCTTGGCAGTCAGAGGCGATGAAGGACGTATTAACTTGCGATAAGCCCAGATTAGACAGTAAAAGTCTTTGAGTCTGGGATTTCCGAATGGGGAAACCCACTTACATAAGTAAGTATCGCTG
>NZ_QRHC01000035.1 GCF_003415655.1 Vibrio maerlii | reverse complement strand
CAATGTTCAGTGCCAAGCTGTAGTAAAGGTTCACGGGGTCTTTCCGTCTAGCCGCGGGTACACTGCATCTTCACAGCGATTTCAATTTCACTGAGTCTCGGGTGGAGACAGCGTGGCCATCATTACGCCATTCGTGCAGGTCGGAACTTACCCGACAAGGAATTTCGCTACCTTAGGACCGTTATAGTTACGGCCGCCGTTTACCGGGGCTTCGATCAAGAGCTTCGACCTAAGTCTAACCCCATCAATTAACCTTCCGGCACCGGGCAGGCGTCACACCGTATACGTCATCTTACGATTTTGCACAGTGCTGTGTTTTTAATAAACAGTTGCAGCCACCTGGTATCTGCGACTCTCGACAGCTCCATCCGCAAGGGACTTCACCGTTAAGAGCGTACCTTCTCCCGAAGTTACGGTACCATTTTGCCTAGTTCCTTCACCCGAGTTCTCTCAAGCGCCTTGGTATTCTCTACCCGACCACCTGTGTCGGTTTGGGGTACGATTCCTTACAATCTGAAGCTTAGAGGCTTTTCCTGGAAGCATGGCATCAATGACTTCACTACCGTAGTAGCTCGACRTCGTGTCTCAGCCTTAAGAAGGTCCGGATTTACCTAAACCTTCAGCCTACGCACTTGAACCTGGACAACCATCGCCAGGCCCACCTAGCCTTCTCCGTCCCCCCATCGCAATTGTAAGAAGTACGGGAATATTAACCCGTTTCCCATCGACTACGCCTTTCGGCCTCGCCTTAGGGGTCGACTTACCCTGCCCCGATTAACGTTGGACAGGAACCCTTGGTCTTCCGGCGAGGAGGTTTTTCACCCCCTTTATCGTTACTCATGTCAGCATTCGCACTTCTGATACCTCCAGCAGCCCTTACAGACCACC
>NZ_QRHC01000034.1 GCF_003415655.1 Vibrio maerlii | reverse complement strand
GGCCTGCCGCCAGCGTTCAATCTGAGCCATGATCAAACTCTTCAATTTAAGATTTTGTCGGCTCAATGAATACTGACTTCAAAACTACTAATGTAATTCTAAAGCTATTATCGTTCCAACAGAACGATAATGAATTGACTGTGCCAATGACCGAAGTCATCGTTTGGTCACTCAGTTCATTGAAACCAAAGTTGAAACCGGAGTTTCATTCTTTTGATTATCATCAACGAGTGCCCACACAGATTGATAGGTTTAAATTGTTAAAGAGCTTTGCTTTCAAGGGGTTAACCTCAAGAGCGGATGCGTATAATACGCGATTGACTCTGTAAGTCAACATAAAACTCTAAACTTTTTTATTTTCAGATTTTAAAAAATCTAAAGGCAAAATGTTTAAAACTTTATGGTGACTGTTTTCTATACAGAAAACGGTCAAAATTAAAGCCTGGCGATGACCTACTCTCACATGGGGAAGCCCCACACTACCATCGGCGCTGTTGCGTTTCACTTCTGAGTTCGGCATGGAATCAGGTGGGTCCACAACGCTATGGTCGCCAAGCAAATTCTGTTTTTGTCTTCACTTTTTCTAAAAAAGTGAAAGCAAAAAATCTGGAAAGCTGTGTTTAGTTCTTAATTTTAATTACACATTCAATGTTCTTATYTGAGTCCATCAAAACCCCTTGGGTGTTGTATGGTTAAGCCTCACGGGCAATTAGTACAGGTTAGCTCAACGCCTCACAACGCTTACACACCCTGCCTATCAACGTTCTAGTCTCGAACAACCCTTTAGGACACTTAAAGTGCCAGGGAAGACTCATCTCAGGGCTCGCTTCCCGCTTAGATGCTTTCAGCGGTTATCGATTCCGAACTTAGCTACCGGGCAATGCCATTGGCATGACAACCCGAACACCAGAGGTTCGTCCACTCCGGTCC
>NZ_QRHC01000033.1 GCF_003415655.1 Vibrio maerlii | reverse complement strand
CCACTGCTGCCTCCCGTAGGAGTCTGGACCGTGTCTCAGTTCCAGTGTGGCTGATCATCCTCTCAGACCAGCTAGGGATCGTCGCCTTGGTGAGCCTTTACCTCACCAACTAGCTAATCCCACCTGGGCTAATCTTGACGCGAGAGGCCCGAAGGTCCCCCTCTTTGGCCCGAAGGCRTTATGCGGTATTAGCCATCGTTTCCAATGGTTATCCCCCACATCAAGGCATATTCCCAGGCATTACTCACCCGTCCGCCGCTCGACGCCGTTATCGTCCCCCGAAGGTTCAGATAACTCGTTTCCGCTCGACTTGCATGTGTTAGGCCTGCCGCCAGCGTTCAATCTGAGCCATGATCAAACTCTTCAATTTAAGATTTTGTCGGCTCAATGAATACTGACTTCAAAACTACTAATGTAATTCTAAAGCTATTATCGTTCCAACAGAACGATAATGAATTGACTGTGCCAATGACCGAAGTCATCGTTTGGTCACTCAGTTCATTGAAACCAAAGTTGAAACCGAAGTTTCATTCTTTTGATTATCATCAACGAGTGCCCACACAGATTGATAGGTTTAAATTGTTAAAGAGCTTTGCTTTCAAGGGGTTAACCTCAAGAGCGGATGCGTATAATACGCGATTGACTCTGTAAGTCAACATAAAACTCTAAGATATTTCTTAAAACTTTATGGTGACTGTTTTCTATACAGAAAACGGTCAAAAATTAAAGCCTGGCGATGACCTACTCTCACATGGGGAAGCCCCACACTACCATCGGCGCTGTTGCGTTTCACTTCTGAGTTCGGMATGGAATCAGGTGGGTCCACAACGCTATGGTCGCCAAGCAAATTCTTAATTCGGAAAGCTGTTTTTAGTTCTAGTTATACACATTCAATCTGTTCTTGCTTTGAGTCCATCAAAACCCCTTGGGTGTTGTATGGTTAAGCCTCACGGGCAATTAGTACAGGTTAGCTCAACGCCTCACAACGCTTACA
>NZ_QRHC01000032.1 GCF_003415655.1 Vibrio maerlii | reverse complement strand
GCATAAAACACCATGCACCACCAACCCTTTGCAAAGTACGTAGTGAGATGAATAACAGGATAAATCCTACACGTTGAAAACCTTATGCTCACACTGGCTTTTAAAGTCGATAAGTTGATCAGGACTGCGTGTTCGACTGCCTCATCTTGGCCAAGGCAATAGCCGCTAAAACAGGCCGTATATATGGTAGTTAACCTGCACTTTTAATCACGCTGCTGACTTGCAAAACCGGGGGAGACCATATAAGTGAACAACGCGACCACCTAACTGAAACATTGTGCCATAAAACACTAAACTTAACCTAGAATGCAGATCGACAAGCGTTGTGAATCTGCTTAAATTGTTTGTTAGTTGCCTACCCTAACGCTTTAACTTGAAGCTTATTGAGGCTTTGCCAACACTGTTTTCACTGACTCTAACAAACTCAAATCAAGCGCAGTTTCAAAGCGACTGTTACTGAAACCACTTGGAATTTGCAGCGACGCAGAAAACGGACTTTGAACACAAAAGAACGCTCTTGGAAAGACTAAGCAACAGAGCAGACTTTCAACGAGCGAATCAGCTTCTGAAACAGAGAATCCAGCGACACACCAACCAGAACTAAACTATCACCGATTCGAAAAGCTAGAAGGTGAAACACGAAAACCTAGCCAAAAACACGCTGACATTAGCCCTAAAATTGCTGATTTAGTTACTTTTTCTTCATTGGCAACTAACGCCGCATTAAGTTGATGAGATGGTCTCCCCCTACCACTTCACATGACTATCAGCCATGCTTGGAGTGTTCAGGCCCGAAGCAAAAGGAGAAGACCATGACTCAGCATAAAATCATCGGCATCGACTTAGCAAAAAGTATTTTCTTTCTTTTTGAAATCAATCATAAAGGAAAGAACCTTGGCCGTAAAAAGCTTCAACGAAGCAAGCTACTTAACTACGTCGCAAATCAAAGTCCATCCATCATCGCCATGGAGGCTTGTTCTGGAGCACATTATTGGAGGCTTGTTCTGGAGCACATTATTG
>NZ_QRHC01000031.1 GCF_003415655.1 Vibrio maerlii | reverse complement strand
ATCAGAATGCCACGGTGAATACGTTCCCGGGCCTTGTACACACCGCCCGTCACACCATGGGAGTGGGCTGCAAAAGAAGTGGGTAGTTTAACCTTCGGGAGGACGCTCACCACTTTGTGGTTCATGACTGGGGTGAAGTCGTAACAAGGTAGCCCTAGGGGAACCTGGGGCTGGATCACCTCCTTATACGAAAGATTATTGCGATGAGTGTTCACACAGATTGATACGGTTTAGAAAAGTAAAGAGATAGTAAGTGCCCAACACTTACAACAGTTTGTTTTCACTTTTAAAAAGTGAAAGTAAACCTAGTGTCCCGTTCGTCTAGAGGCCTAGGACACCGCCCTTTCACGGCGGTAACAGGGGTTCGACTCCCCTACGGGATACCATTGGGTCGTTAGCTCAGTTGGTAGAGCAGTTGACTTTTAATCAATTGGTCGCAGGTTCGAATCCTGCACGACCCACCATTCTTTCWCCACGAAGGAATTAAAACTTATYGTGGGCGATTAGCTCAGTTGGGAGAGCACCTGCCTTACAAGCAGGGGGTCACTGGTTCGAGCCCGGTATCGCCCACCATTCTCTAAGTATTTTTGGATTAAGTATTTCCAAACCACTTCAGTAAGACGTATGTGGTTGGAATTTTTGCCGCCGAAAGTCCTTAGAAAATGTTTATTGAAAACATGCTCTTTAACAATTTGGAAAGCTGACGAATAACAACAATCCCCATATCTTYAGATATGCGTTGTTATTCAATTAAAAGTTCTCAAATCCTATGTCTCTTAGAGATGTAGGTACCAACACACATTCAAGTGTTCTTGGAAACAACGAAAGTTGTTTATATTTGAGTCCGGCAAAATCGAATGTCTCTCGCTCATTCAATAATGAGAGACAAAACCTTGGTTGTTTGCCATACACCTTTTTGTCTTCACTTTTAAAAAGTGAAAGCAAATCGAAACCTCTTGGGGTTGTATGGTTAAGTGACTAAGCGTACACGGTGGATGCCTTGGCAGTCAGAGGCGATGAAGGACGTATTAACTTGCGATAAGCCCAGATTAGACA
>NZ_QRHC01000004.1 GCF_003415655.1 Vibrio maerlii | reverse complement strand
CTCCAGAACAAGCCTCCATGGCGATGATGGATGGACTTTGATTTGCGACGTAGTTAAGTAGCTTGCTTCGTTGAAGCTTTTTACGGCCAAGGTTCTTTCCTTTATGATTGATTTCAAAAAGAAAGAAAATACTTTTTGCTAAGTCGATGCCGATGATTTTATGCTGAGTCATGGTCTTCTCCTTTTGCTTCGGGCCTGAACACTCCAAGCATGGCTGATAGTCATGTGAAGTGGTAGGGGGAGACCATCTCATCAACTTAACGCGGCGTTATACGCTTTCGTTGAAATTTACCATCTATCACGTGGTATAATGTAACTTTTGTACTGATTGAGAGGTTTTTATGTCACAAAGAGATGTCATTGTATTCTTTTCTAAGCAACTAAATGCTTGTTATGTAACTACAAATAAAGGCTATATGAATAAATCGAAGTCAGAATTAGTGGCTATGTTTAAAAGCAAAGATGGTAGTAAAGATGATGGTAATAATGCCAATTTTGAGGATCGTCCTGGGTTAATATCTGTTGTTGATATCGGTTTAGCTGCTGATTTTGATGTAGAAATCACAAAGGAAGCAGGCGAAGCTAAAAGTGAAGAGCTTGAGGTAGCAAAGGCAGCTGTAATGCAAGAGTATGCTCAAAAAGGCTTTACATCGACAAACGGTGTGCGTCGCTAGAAACGCGTATAACAAAGCATTTAAGAGTGATTCGCAACACTTGGCAGTTTCGCTTCGCTCAAGTATAGCCAAGCGTCGCTCACACCTTAATGCGGCGTTATAAGACAAGGAGGTTATGTGGAAAAATCAGATTCATTTATTGTAGATTTCTGGGCTAAGGTCTTTGAGTTATTAGGGAAAATATCGTTTTTTAATCTGGTTCGGAAGATATTTCCAAAAGCCAGAACCGGGCGATTTTCCGAAATTTGGGCTCTAGGGCATGTATTTTTGTCGATAGCTTCTGTTCCAGCAGTACTATATATAGACAATAGATTGATAGGCTTTGCCATAGCTTTATATGCATTACTTCGAGTGTTCGAGGTGGTAATTTATCAGACCAATGTACTCTTGTTTGACGAATATCGAGCGATTAAGGCAGGGCGTGAGTATGCGCTACATGGGTATAGGCGTATTGTCATACTGCTAATGCAGAATTACTTTGAAATAATTTTTTGGTTTGCTGCTCAGTATATATTCTTCCATAGTATGTTTGATTTTAATGTTGCAGGCTCACATGAAAGTGTATTGGGTGCTGTTTACACTAGTTTTGTAGTGATGACGAGCTTTGGTTTTTACAACGTTATTCCTTTGGGTGTAGTTGCATACTCACTAGTTATTGGGCAGGCATTGATTGGTTTGTTTATGACTTTGTTAAGCTTGGCTCGTTTTATAGGTGTGATCCCCACCCCTAAATCTTTAGATAGAACTGAGCAATAATTGTCTTATAACAAAGCGTTTAAGAGTGATTCCCCCGCGCTTGGCATTTTTGGTTTGGCTCTAGTTCAGTGTTTACGGCGTCCAATTTGAGTGTGGTGGCAGTGTGGTTCACCCCTTAATTGGGCGTTAGTTGCCGTACGCCGCACTAGTCCGTAGGAAATTTCTGTTTCTGGTGCAGAACACGCATGATGCGAATGATTGAACCTTCCACCCAATAAGAAACGCTCATCGAAACTTCAGGAATAATCAGCAATCTTCCTCGGATTCCATCACGTTGTACGCCCTTTAATGGATGCTCAAGTAGGCTCTCGACCTTAGCTTCAATGATGTTGTCGGTTCTTTCTGCAACATCAGGGTTAAAGTCATACAGAAACTCAAAGATCTTCTCTCGATCATTTAGGGACTCTTCTTCCCACAGAATCATTGTTTACCTCTGCTTCGAATTCTAGCTTTTCGCTCTTCCATACGAGATTTTGCGGATTCATTGTCGACAAAGACGGCTTTGCCTGAGCCATACTTATCAAAAGCAAGATTAACCTGTTCCGTCAACCAAGCATCGTGAGATAATGCTTTTCGTTGTTGCTCTGCCATTTGCTCTGTGAGTTCACGGCAAGCATCACTAAGTGTACGGCCTTGGCTTTCTGCCATCTGTTGAGCTAGGCGTTTTGTTTCGTCATCAACGCGAAATTGAATTCTGGTGTCCATGATAGACTCTTAAAAATGTAGTGTGTGTACAAATGTTAGCACTGGCGCGTAAAATGGGCAACTAACAGACAATTTAAAACAGATTCCCAAGACATGGCATTTTCATTCTATCGTTGCTTTTGTCTTTATGGTGCAATGATATTAGTTCGATGTTAACGTGACTCTGCACTCTGCACTCTGCACTCTGCACTCTGCACCACGTTGCGTGTAGTGAACAAAATGAACGAAGGAACCCGTGTGGCTAAAAAATATTATGTTGTCTGGAAAGGCCGTGAAACCGGTATTTTTACCACTTGGCCTAAATGCAAGTCATTAGTTGATGGCTTCGCTGGCGCTCGATATAAATCGTTTCCAACGCTTGAAGAGGCTGAATCTGCATTTGGTGGGAACTCCACCGGCACTGCTACGAAAGCTAAAGCAAGCCCAAAAGGCACGACAAAAGGGAAAGCTGTACCTCTGAACCAAGCACAAATAGACGCTATGGAGTTCGACGTAAAAATCTATACCGATGGAGCGTGTGATCCAAACCCTGGTGAGGCGGGTACTGGTCTAGCAGTTTATGAAAATAATCAACTGAGTGAGCTTTGGTATGGCTTATATCAATCGCTAGGGACAAATAATACAGCTGAGTTACATGGCTTACATCAGTCACTCTTACTCGCCAAAGAAAAGCTAACTTTAGGTCATCGTGTTGCAATCTTTTGTGATTCTAAATACTCAATCGATTGTATTACTAAGTGGGCAACAGGCTGGGAGAAAAAAGGTTGGAAGAAACCGGGTGGTGAAATCAAGAACTTAGATATCATTAAGCCAACTTTTGCTTTGTATCAGCAAATTGCATCTAAGATTACAATCCATCATGTGAATGGGCATGTAGGTATCGAAGGCAATGAGCTAGCAGATAGAATGTCCATTGTAGCTGTTGAATCTCGAGAAGAAAATCTATCGCGTTACGCTAATGTTACGGATATTCCGGCTATATTGGCGCTGCGTACAGGTTGATAACCATTAAGTTTGAATGCCGGCTGTCACTTGATTGGACGTCATGTGTGAGTACAACATTATAATCAGGAATGGCTAGATGGTCGGCTTGAACACATTAAGTCGTCTAATTTCTTCTGGGCTTTCTTTGGGTTTTCTAAATCGATGACTTCTATCATCTCACATTCATCTCGAACCATTTCACTAATAAGGCTAGGGTAGTGACGGCAGTCTTCTGGGCGGTCAAGGTAAATACTGCACGTGTATTTATCTTTTTCATCCGCTTTAGTTTTTGGTACCAGTTCTAGGAAGGGGCAGTGGCTTAGTGGCTCTCTTGTTTGAGGATCAAACCAAATTTTTCCATCTTTCACATACTCGAAAATATCAGGGTTGAACAACTCCCATAAGTCTATTTCTTCTTGTGTAGCAGCCAAGTCTTCTCCACCATATTTGATACAGCACTTTCCGCACTGATTGCAGTCTTTCATGGGATTACTTTATTTCGCTTAGTAAAAGTGTCGAACCAATTGTCTCAGGTCTAAACCATTAAACCAAGAAGAGTTTGGGCTAACGCATCAGGCTCTGCAATTGGCTGTTTTAAGACAATAAGTTGTGTTTATGAGACATGGCTAACCGAGCTATCCCTTCGGAACAGAACTAACCCTGTTATACAGCAGCCTATACAAGCATATTGAGGTATAATATTCGATTAGCCTTTATACTGAATTTTATGAATATACCCATCAAATCCTATTCCTCCTCTGAAGTTTTATGCTCTAACTGCAAGGCTTGCTGCTGCAGACTTGAAGTTATGATTATTTCAGATACCGGTGTGCCAGAAGAACATATCAAGCGAGACAGTTGGGGAGGTGAAACTATGCTCCGACTCTCAGATGGCTGGTGTTCAGCTTTAGACCGTGAAAGCTATATGTGTACGATTTATGAAAATCGACCATGGATTTGCCGAGAGTTTGAAATGGGTTCATATGAATGCAAGGATGAGCGAGCAGAACACGATTTGTAAGTGTTAAAGCTTTTTTGTGAAAGTAACTCTATGATCGTTGTCGCCGTAATGCTCAATTGTCCCTTGTTTTGTATAGCCAATCTCGTACCTATCAGAACTGTGCTATACACTCTACGGTATTAAATTAACTAATAAGTGAATCCTACTATGTCTCAACCCGTTCAACAGCAAATTGGTAACATTGCACTTGTCGTCGATAATTATGATGGTGCTATCGAGTTCTATACCCAAAAATTGCAATTTACGCTTATTGAAGATACCGACTTGGGTGCGGGGAAGCGTTGGGTTCAGGTATCACCACCTAACTCGACAGGCACCAATCTACTTCTCGCTGAAGCAAGTAATGATGAGCAGAAACAGGCGGTTGGCAACCAAGCCGGTGGACGCGTATTCTTATTTTTGCAGACGAACGACTTCTGGCGCGATTATGATCTCATGAAAGCGAATGGCGTTGTTTTCCACGAAGAGCCAAGAGTGGAAGAGTACGGTACGGTTGTTGTATTTGAAGACCTTTACGGTAACAAATGGGACCTATTGCAACTCACTCAGCGTAACTAAAAGACAAAAAGGGAACTGTTAAAAATGTATAAGGACGTTATTCAGTTTTGGTTTGAAGAGCTAGAGCCCGCACAGTGGTGGCAAAAAGATGATGCGTTTGATCTGATGATTCAAACGCGTTTTGGAAAACTTCATCAACAAGCGATTGCTGGTGAATTGTTTGAGTGGCGAGAGTCTGCACTAGGAAGCCTCGCAGAAGTGATTGTACTCGATCAATTTTCACGCAATATCTATCGCGATCAACCTCAATCATTTTCGGCCGATCCCCTTGCTCTGGCATTATCTCAGTTCGCCATATCTAAAGGTTTAGATGCTCAACTTTCTGATTCGCAGAGAGTATTTCTCTACATGCCATTTATGCATAGTGAGTCCTCTGTGATTCACAATGAGGCTATGAAACTGTTTGAATCGCTCGGAATACAAAGCAATCTAGAGTTTGAGCGAAAGCACAAAGTAATCATTGAGCGATTTGGACGGTATCCACACCGAAATCAGGTCTTAGGCAGAGTGTCGACACAGGAAGAATTAGAGTTTCTTGAACAGCCGGACTCTAGTTTCTAATGCGCGGAATACAAAATATACAGATTATCAAATGCTCAATCGGTGACGCTAACTCCCAGAAACTAGAGTCACTATTTCAATCACAATGGTCTGATTTTACCTTTGTTGACTACAATGATGCGCTTCCTAGCCCACTGGTCGGGTTAATTGATGGCTCAGTTGTTGGTGGTTTAGCCTATACCTTTTTCAAAGCTCCCCAATCAAAGGGAATCGCGTTGTGGGTTAATGCAGTATTCATTAGCCGTGAGTATAGGGGGCAGGGGATAGCTACCAAACTGATTCAACAAGCGATGTTTGATGTGAAAGCACTTAAGAACCTCTCCCTGTATGCTTATACCCACGTGCCAAAATTATACAAAGGCCTTGGTTGGTCAGAAGTTGAGGCGGAAGCAGAAGAAGATCACTACGTGATGGGAGTGGATTTATTTATTGGCTCTCCAAGAATGAACCTTAGTTCTTAAGCGTGTCATACGACGGAAATGGCAGCGAGCGTAATGATGACTTCCTCAAAGTCAATCAATTTTACTTAGCGTCTCTCAGGATAGAAATACGTTAAAATCGTCACTGGGGCGATACTTAATTTCGTATAGATAGCGTTAAACGCTGCGACTAACGTGTAATTTTCTTCGAGTGTTAATCTTCTTATCTTGAGCCTGTCATAAGCATTGACTACAATTGCGTTTTCTAAACTACCTCAGGTAATAATAATGAGCGATAAACCAACTTTACCGGACCACCTATCAGGCAACCCACGCAGCCCGCACTTTGTAGAAGAGTGTTTTGAGCACCAAATTGGTATTCGCCTAAACGGTAAAGAGCGTACTGATGTTGAAGAGTACTGTGTTAGCGAAGGTTGGGTAAAAATCCCTTCACCAAAAGCGAAAGACCGTTGGGGTCAGCCTATGCTGATCAAACTAAAAGGTGAAGTTGAAGCGTTTTACAAGTAATCGCGAATACCTTTTAGCTCATATCTCAATGAGCGGATAAAAAAAAGAGCTATCCGCAAATGCGTATAGCTCGTATAAGATGTGAACAAATTAGGTTCACTAACAACGTCAGTTGGCTAGGTGACCCTCGGCTTAATAAGGGTCATTTACATTAATGCAGTTAGCGTGCCAAAAATAAAGCTACGTAAAACTAAGCGTTTTTGATGATTTCAACCGGTTTAGCTTAACTTTGTTGCAATATGCAAATGCAAATTGCATATATGAAACACATTGCTATTAACAAAGTTGTAAAGAAAAAGCATAGCCTCTTTTGAAAGCTATGCTTTTTTAGTTTATTGAGTTGACTAGGTGGCGTTAGATTGAATAGAAGTAGTACAACTGAGACTTCATACGGATAATGATACCGCGAATAACGTCCAGAAAGCCCAAGAAGCCAATGGGTTTCTCGCCACTTACCCATGCTAAACCTACGGAGCCTACAGGAATGTCGTAGCCTTCAGTCTCTTCAATCTTCAAGCGAACAAAGTGATGTTTGTTCTGCAGGTTCTTACCGGTTGTTGCACGTACAGAATCATCCATACCAAGTAGGTTACCTTGTGACTCACCCGTCGCTTCGACAATACCTTCTACTTGCGCTGAGAAAATCTTTCCTGGGTATACCGCAGAGGCAAACTCAGCCGCCTGACCTACTTTGATGTTGCGAATTGCTTGATGGTTAACTCGCATTAATACGTACTTTTCATTGGTGTACATGTTGATACGTGGCATCAAGGATACACGCTGGCCTTCTCGTAGGATGAAGTTAGTTACAAAGCCATCTGCAGGCGCTGTTACCAATGTGCTATCCAGATCCCATTGAGCTTTCTCGAGAGCATTACGCGACTTCTCAACCTGTGTTTGTTTTGAAGCAACGGCCGATTTCGCTTTGTTGATCGACAGTTTTGCCTTTTCAACATCAACCAGTTTTGTCTCGTATTGGGACTTTAGTGTTTCCACATCTAAGCGAGCTAGCTCTACTTTAGTGGTTTGATTGTCTATATCACTTTCAGTAATTGTGTGTTTAACCACGGTATTCTGATCGCGGTAACGCTTCAGAGTTTTCTTTTGCAATACGAGATCGGCTTCTTCTGACGCAATTTTTGCTTGCTCTGCCTTTAGGCTTTTTAGTAGCGATTGATGATTTGCTTGTGCAATCGCCACTTCTTGGATCGCAGATTCAAGTGCAACATTTGCTGCTTTGAGATCAATCTCAGCTTGTTCCTTAGCAATCATATAAGAGGTTTCGTCAATCTTATAGATTGGTTGGCCTTTGGTGATAGCTTGGTTCGGTTTGATGTAAATCTCGTCAGCTTTGCCCGTTACATTCGATGAGTCTGGGCGCAGTTGGATATGTGGAGATTGCACAACAGAACCACCAGACAAGTCCATGGGTGTATAGTTAATAAGACCAACCCACACGAACATCAACCAGCTGACACCACCAATGTAGGCAAACCCTTTTGTGAATTTATTCCAAGGCATACCTACTAGACGCAGTAAATAGATAAATAGAGCCCATACCGCTAAACCTTCTAACATTATGCCGCCTCCTCATTGGTTTTTGATGATTCCAACTCTGAGTTCGCAGCTGACTGAGCTCGTTGGCTCTCAGGAGCATGACGCCAAGTATCACGAAGGTTGATGATTGCTTTTTCCATATCAACAAATGCAACAATAACTGCGACTACCCATACCCAGTGCCAGATGAAGCCAATCCAGGTGAGGGCAGTAATTAACCCAATCTGGTGGTGGTCTCTACTGTGTGCTTTGTGGATTGGCAATTCGTGGAATTTCCAGAATCCAATAGCAACTGCACCTACTGTTGCAACGAGTACAACTGCAGCAACAACATGAAGAACTGTATCTGCAGATGTTCCAACGAAAGGAACGCTTAATAAACTCATGGATAGCCTCTATAAATTTCAGTGCGGCTATTCTCATTATTTATTTTGAACAGTGATTTATTGCAACAGATTGATTGAATTTATATGATTATGTGACGTGATCTGTATTGTGAGTCAGTTGTGAAAAATGTTTATTTTATGCGTTCAATCGGTATTAAGAACCTACAGGATAAAATGACAGCTCAGTTGGGGTTAACTCCAGAGGATTTTGGTATTGCTTCTTCTGTGTTTGTGAACCCGATGACGCTGATTCCTGTACAGGAAATTGATCGCTGGTACTCATTATTGGATGAGAAAACGCAGAAGCCTAACATTGTTTTGGAATACTCAAGATCTATTCAACTAAGCCAGTTGGGTGCTCTGGGACGTTGGTTGTTTCATAATCGTGATCTTGTCAGTACGGTTCGACGTGTGAATGTAGCGCTAGGCAGTTTGCAGTCTGGTGGATATTTATCTGCCTCGATGACTGGAACATTGATTAAGTGGTGTTATCACAACCCAAACTTTAGTGTCGCAGCGAGAGTACATGATAGCGTTCGTGTTGCCATTTTCATGCTAAAGATATTACGAGAATACCTGGGCGATGATTTTGTCCCATCGAGGGTGATGTGTACGGGAAAGCGATCAGACGACCACCTGTATGAAGAGTATTTTGGTTGTAAAGTAGAATGGAACCATTCACAAACAGAAGTATGGTTTGACTCTAAAGTCCGACAATCTCCCCCAAGAGTGAGTGGAGCGCCTAGACCGAATCTTGCAATGAGCTACCATGAGCTGGATGACTACCTCAACATGCCTTCTGCCGATGACCATATAAAAGTGGTGTACGAGGTTATCAACTACATCTCGCATGACGGTCTCCCTACATTGGAGCGAACAGCACAAATCGTGGGTTTGTCTTCTCAGCAGTTGCAGAGAAAACTTCGAGCAATGAATGTCAATTTCACCCAAATGATGGGTTATGTACTGAGTTCGGTTGCTACGAAGCACTTGAGAAATGGAGTATCAGTTGATGATGTGTCGAAATTGTTGGGTTATGAGAATCGAATTAGCTTTGAGCGAATGTTTAAAAAACAACGTGGCATAACGCCGACTCAATACATCAAATTACATTTGTAGTGGGAAGGTTAGGTGACATCCCTGACACCCAATATCATTCAGTTTCAAGTGACTATTTTGCTACGTACTCGAACTCACCCTCATAGGTGTTGCCATCAGCTTGAGCCTGTTGCTGTTTGGCTGCCTTTACTGCTTTAGAGCCGACGATAGCAGTAAAAATCGCGAGTGGAAGAGCCAATACGAGTGTCATTATCAGTGAGAAAAAGCCAACAACAATTGCTGAAATACCAATTAATAAGCGTTTCATAGAACCTCCTGCTTTTTGTATGTTTGTATCTTATATCTCCGAACCTGAACGTATGATGAATAGAGTATTTTTCTGAGCCGATGTAAAAAGGGCTCCCGATTGAGAGCCCTTGTATCTATAGAACCAGTATGATTTAAGCTTGCTGCGCCACCGGATAAGATTTTTTCAGTTTCAAAGCTACATTCACCAGAGCGATCAATACAGGCACTTCGATCAGTGGGCCAATAACACCGGCAAAGGCTTGGTCTGAGTTGATACCGAATACTGCGATAGATACTGCAATCGCTAGCTCAAAGTTGTTACCCGTTGCGGTGTAAGCGATAGAAGCATTTTTGTCGTAAGGGATACCCATACGCTTGCCGACTTCAAAGCTGACAAAGAACATCAAGACGAAGTAGATAGCCAAAGGAATCGCGACGCGGACCACATCCATTGGTAGCTCTACGATCATCTCACCTTTAAGGCTGAACATAAGAACAATAGTCGCTAGAAGAGCAATCAATGTAATTGGAGAAATACGCGGAATAAACACCTCGTTATACCACTGCTCACCTTTCGCTCGCACTAAGATTTCGCGAGATAGGAAACCTGCAAGGAACGGAATACCTAAGTAAATCGCCACGCTTTCCGCAATGTCACCCATTGAAATATCAACAACCATACCTTCATAGCCGAAGATTGGTGGTAGAACGGTAATGAATAGCCACGCCATGAAGCTATAAGTCACAATTTGGAATGCGCTATTAAGTGCAACTAAAGCCGCACCGTATTCGCGGTTACCACCACCGATATCGTTCCAAACCAACACCATTGCAATACAACGTGCAAGACCAATTAATATGATACCAACCATGTAACCTGGGTGATCTGCAAGGAAGGTCAGTGCCAACACAAACATCAAGATAGGACCGACAATCCAGTTCATGATTAGCGATAGCTTGATCGCTTGCTTATCTTTTGTCACCGTACCAAGCAGTCGGTAATTCACTTTTGCAAGAGGTGGATACATCATCAGGATCAGACCAATTGCGAGAGGGATATTGGTGCTACCAACCGACATGCTTTCATTAAGTTCTGTCACTTGAGGGAATGCGACGCCGATTAGAATACCAATACCCATCGCGATAAAAATCCACAATGTTAGGTAGCGGTCTAAAAAGCCCAGTTTTGGAGATGTTTCCGTTGCACTCGTCATGGTTTATTTCATTTCGTTTATCGTCGAATAACGATGTATAAGTAAAAATAAAAGCCAAGATGTGTCTTGGCTCGATGATATTATTGAGTTAGCGCACTAAACAGCGTACTAACTAGCTCTATTTGTTCGCGATTCACGCGGTAACACATCTTTGGCGGAATAGGTTCTGCCGTAATTAGCTGCGACTTTTTTAAAATTCTTAGGTGTTCTGACACCGTAGACTGAGCGAGGTCTAACTCAGAAACCAAATCGCTGTTTAAGCAACCACCTCGGTTATCTAACTCAATCAGTATTTTGAGGATCTTAACTCGAGCAGGGTGGCCAATCGCTTTCGCAAGCGCTGCAAGTTTCTCACTCTGCTGAAGCTGCTCATCAGTTAAGCTGAACGCATTGCAGTTTTCAGTGCTACAGTTAGTCATAGTTGTTCTTTATCGTCTTTTGACGATGAATATACGCCTGATATTTCTGCTATTCAAGAAATAATTTAATGAAAGAAAAATTAACGAGTTCAAGTATGGGCAAGAATCGAAAAAGCACGCTGAGATAAGCGTGCTTTTGAAGGAGTGCGGCTTAATGGCTTATGATTCTCGTGGAGACGCGTTCTCAAGTAATTCAAGAGGTAACCAATTCACCTTAACACCAGCTTGCAAGAACATATCTTGGCTAACTTTGATCTTATCTCCCCAGCGAGACAGGAAGTCTTCAGTTTGTTCCGGGCAGTGCACCGCAGCGATACCGGTTTGTATGATCTTGGCAGCACAGTTAGGACAAGGGAAGTGTGTTACCCAAATGTCACAACCATCAAGGTCACGCTTTGCAAATAGGATTGCGTTTTCTTCTGCGTGAAGTGTCTTGAGGTATTTCATATCGCGATCATCAGTAGCAGCGCTGTCAGAAATACCGTGAGGGTAGCCATTAAAGCCTACAGATACGATTCGATTGTTTTTCGTAATCACTGCACCAACTTGTGTTGATGGATCTTTACTCCAAGACGCCACTAACTCGGCCATTTGATAAAAGCGTTGAGCCCACTTTGTTACCATGATTCCCTCTATAAAATAATTGACGCTGAACTGCTGGTATCATAACGAATAAAATTCTGATACCGCAATAGTAGAGCGAAATGAATAACTCAGATGTTTTGTAAGTTTTCTTGATTGTCTCGCATAGAAACGAATTAAGCCAATGCAGTGATGCGAGCTTCGACTTTTTTCATAGCCCCTTGGTACATAAACCATGCACACAGACCCGCGAGGATATTACCAATAAGCGCGCCAATGAAGATACCTTGAATACCACCCAAGCTTGCACCTAACCATACTGCAGGCAGGAAGAAGGCAAAAAGACGAAGCCCTGAAATAGTGAGTGCCGTGTAAGATTTACCTAATGCATTGGAAACTGAAACCATCAACATGCAGATGCCAAGTGGCCCGAGGCTAAGTGGAACTAACATTAGATGCCAGTTAAGGATCATTTCAACTTCTGATTCACTGGTCATTAACGACGATAAAGTACCAGAAAAAACGAAGGTAACGGCTGCAATGGCAAGTTGGAAACCGAGAATAAACTTACAAGCGATAACAATGAGCTCACGAATATCTTCAGTCTTTTTAGCGCCCAGTAATCTTCCTACCATCGGAGGCATAGACATAGTTAACGCTAAAACTGAGACGATGGCAAAAAACTCATAACGAGAGCCCAGCGCCCATGAAGCAACTGCGGCAGTGCCGAAACCTGCGACTAACTTAGTTGCCATCATAGAAGATAGAGGTGGTAACAGCTGGCTGATCATCGCAGGTCCCATGATATTTAGGATGCTCTTAAGGCTTCGAGCAATGTCTAGGCCGTCCCATGAGAAAGTCATCCATTGTTTTTTAATCACTTTGGGGGCTACAACTAAGCAACCAATACCGAATGCGGTTATGGTGGCAATCGCGGCACCATTAATGCCGAGCTCCAGTGTAAAGATGAAGATAGGGTCGAGGATCAGGTTCAATACACTGGTCACCATCATCATGGTGCCTGGCAGCATGGTGTTACCGTTTGAGCGGCAGATACTGTAAAGGAAATAGAGAACGGCACCTACCCATGAACTAACAAGCCAATATGGCCAGTAAGAATCAACAACCGCATATACAGCTTCAGGGGCGCTCAGCATTTGCAATATCAGCTCACGTGAAAACCAAATACCGACACCAATGATTGCTACACTCAGGCTGCCCAGCAATAGGATTAAGCCACCGAGTTGCTTTGCGTAGGTGTTTTCATTTGCACCTAGTGCACGAGATATAACGGCAGTGGTTGCGATACCTAAACCAACTTGAACACCAATGATCACCATTTGAATGGGTAGGGTAAAGCCTTGAGCCGCAAGCGGTAACACGCCCAACTGACCAATGAATGCACTATCTACTAGCTGAAACCCCATTAATGACAGCACACCAAATAACATTGGCCATGTCATTTTAAACAGTTGTTTAGCGAGTGATGGCTTGGAGGATGGTGCTTTTGTAGACTTGGATTCAGAAGATGTCGGTTTTGCGGTATTGGTCATTGAATTGCCTGTGGCTTATTGCTGAGCGAGTCAAGATTCATATGGGGGCGGAATCATACCGGAAAATGGCTTGATTGGCGATGCTTTGTGCGATATGTCACAAAATGGAGTCAGGGTGAACCTGACTCCATGTTCGAGTGCTATTGAATGGTCATCGTTTGACCTGTTTGTATGCCAAGGAACTCGTTGAATGATTGCCACGATTTTCTGTCGGCTTCTTTATGGTAGCGATTTGAACCAAACACGGTGAAAGCATGGGGGGCGCCACTGTATGTGATCATTTCATGTTGAACACCCGTTTGCTCAAGCTCTACTGCTAGGTCAGCAAAGTGTTGCATTGTAATTGCGGTATCCGCAGTACCATGCAGAACTAATATCGGTGCCTTGGTCTTAGTGTAGTCTTGGCCTTCTGGCGTGGTTAAGCCGCCATGGAACGTGACAAAGCCCTTGGCATTCATCCCTGCGCGAGCCGACTCGAGTACTGCTGCACCACCAAAGCAATAGCCCATGACCACTACGTTATCTAGATTGCCACCCAGCTCACCGGCTTGCGCTAAGCTGCCCGACATCAGACTTTGCAGTTTTGCTCTATCTTTATATAGCTCACCAGTATGTTGCTTTTTGTCTTTCACCTCAGTCGGCCGCACTCCTTGGCCAAATAAGTCGACCGCAAACACGTTATAACCCTGTTGGTTAAGCATTTCAGCGCGTTTCACTTCATAGTCGGTTAATCCGTCCCAATCGTGAACCAGTAGGACAAGGGGAGCATCTTCGCTCACTTCGCTCCAATACCCTTGGTAGTTTTCGCCATTAACTGAGTAGACGACGTCTTCCCCTGCAATGACTGCAGATGACATGACGCTTAATGCTAGCAGTAGAGGTCGCTTCATTGTGTTCTCCTTTCATCTGGGCAACAAACCCTGTTAACAATGAGAGAATAGTACGGGTTGTAGAGGTTTGCAGATCTATCTTTCGTGAAGTGGGCTAACATAATTTATGGAAAAGCGATGATTTCATTGATGATTTGTTTTAATCTGTGCGATGAAACAGTTATGTAGTAGGGATGGAGACCCCAATGAGTAACGAATGGGACCAATATGCAGAAGAGTGGGAGCAAGATGAAGCAACACACACCTTCGCTCGCTCTGCGTTTGAACAACTAACCCAGATAACTTCGATCGATGGTAAGCACATTCTAGATTTTGGATGTGGCACCGGACTGCTTAGCCAATTACTTAACGATCAAGCGAAAAGTATTGTAGCGCTCGACGCTTCTGAATCGATGATTGAAGAGCTAGACAAGAAAGCTCTCAACAATGTTGAGCCTGTTGTCGATGTATTATCCAGAGGCCTCGCTGCTCAGCACCCTGCATTCAGAAAGCAGTTTGATTTAGTTATCGCTTCGTCGGTATGTAGTTTCTTACCTAATTACCAAGATGTGATGGATATTGTTTTCTCAATCCTGGAAAACGGTGGTTATTTTGTTCAGTGGGATTGGCTTTCAGAAGAAGGCAGTGATTCTGCATACGGAATGACCAAACAACGCATTTCTTCATCACTTTACTCGGTAGGCTTTAATGAAGTTACCGTGTCTGAAGCCTTTGAGATAGAAACCAAGAGTGGCTCGAGAAAGGTAGTGATGGGCGTCGCTTACAAAGACTAACGTACTTGTGATTTGAACGATGTAAAAAGAGAAGCTGTTGCTTCTCTTTTGTTTTTTGAGTTTAGCGAGAGCTAAAACTGGGGAGTATATTGAAAGCTTTGAACAAAGTTTGCCGCTGGTTCAATATGCTTGTTGAGGGCGATAAATCGAGGGTGGTTTAAACAGTGTTGTCTATCTTCTTCTTCGCCGAAGATAAATAACAGGCAAAGAGTTTTGCTTCCGTCTTGAATGCCTTCATCGATTCCCCACTCGATATGTGCGAAACCCGGGATAAAATCAGGCAGCTTCATAAATTCTTTTGCGATCTTTGTTATATGTGTAGAAGTACACTCGGTTCTGCAGTTCACCATCATTACGTGGCGTAACATATGACCATCTCATTACAGTAACAGTTTTCTGTACTATATAATGTTGATATTGACTTAACAATCAATTAAACAAGGTAGCAGTAACCGTTTGGTCACATTCTACTCACCAGCGGCGAAAGCCGCACGTATCGATATGGAAACGTACCCCAGAATACAATCCAAGACCTACATTATGTTCTTTGCCGTGAGTTGACCAAATCTTATCAAGCTTTTTATGTAAATCTGGTCGGTTAATATCTTCGAGCGGTACCATATCTAACGCACAAAACTCTAAGTGTTTGCTGCTTGGTGCTCCACCCGAGGTGTCGTTATAGAATTTGTTCCTCTCGCCAGAGACAGGCACAACGACGCCAATTTCTGGTTCTATATACTTCTGAACAAACAGAAGAGTGTTGGCCATATTATCGATATGCTTGGCGTTGGGGAGAGTGAATACTGAGGTATCATTGAGCACCCAGTTAGTTCCTTGTAGGAGGACTAAATGGAGCGGCATGGTGTTTTGGTTGGTTACACCTCTCTCTTTAAAATGATTACCTATCTTTCTCACTTTATCTTCTGCATGGTTCATTAACATCCAGCCTTTAAACGCGGCGAGTGTCGGAACTTTGTAGCCTTTAACATCGACCACCAGATCATCGTACGTAAACTCTTGCTCGGTTTCATAAAGGGCTGAAATGTCGGCGGCGAGGCAATTAGTACTCATAATGAGAGTTAGAATCATCACTTTATACATACGTATTACCAATCAATGGAAGGTGTAATCAGTATAGACGTACAGTGGCTTGTTGGAGTGTTAGAGCAAGATTTAGTTCTTTAGGGGTACATTTTGATGGGAAAGAGTAAAAAGAAAAACAGCCCAGGGGTTGGGCTGCTTTGAGGTTCTATTTGTTGTACTTTTCGCTGATTTCTGCATAGGTATGGAGGAGCTCAGTTAACGACTTTACCCACTGGAACACATCTATTTGGCCTTTCTTCACCAATGTTTCTGCATGATTGCAGTGGACCTCTAGCGGAATGGCTTTCTCAAGCTGGAAAGATATCGCATAAAAGTGCCACAAAAGTAGACGGCTCATACGTTCAATGTTCTGCTGCGCACTTTCTGATTCTGAGAATGCGTTCGGGATTTCACTTAATGCAATGGCAGACATACGTAACATGGCATCAAACTGTGCTGATTGCAGGCGCTCGTCACTATCCGTTTCTTCTTGCTCGAAGGTGAACAGCTCCGTCATGGTCTCTTCCGGAATAAGTCGATGGATCATTCTTAAGCTGAATTGTTCTAGTTCGTCTCTAGAAAAGGACTTTAAGCTTTCGTATGTGTAATCAAGAGACATCTTGTCACCTTTGGAGTCGTTTCATTTCGGCAGAGTATACATGAATCCTTTGGACGGTAGAATCATTGCGAATTCGTGACACAGTTTCTCAATCTTGATGAACTATTTAAATTCAATAGGTTGTGGAGCCTATGCTAAGCTAATCAATGTATAACCTCTTGATTTCAACCCAACCCGAGTGAGTCTTTTATGTTGCGCATCCCATCGTTGCTATTCCTCATTTTAAGCTTCTTTCTTGCCCCTTCCCTGTATGCAAAATCCCAAGACGAAGCGCCGACACAAAACGACAGGCCGACGATCGCGGTCGTTCTTGCGGGCGGTGGGGCAAAAGGGGCAGCGCACATCGGAGTGTTAAGAGCTTTAGAAGAGCTGAATATTCCTGTTGATATTATTACCGGTACGAGCATGGGGGCATACGTTGGTGGTCTTTATTCTAGCGGTAAGAGCATTGATGAAATAGAAGGGTATTTGACGTCTGTAGACTGGTATAGCGGATACCAAGATGGTGTTGAAAGGGTTGAAAAGTCTATCCGTGATAAAAAATATGAAGATCGCTATCAAATCACGTCGGGGTTAGGGTTGAGTGAAGAGGGCGTTGAGGTGCCAAAGTCCGCGATTCCTGGTCATAACATGCTGAAGATTTTGCGCCAAACAACCGGGAATCCAGCTTGGATTCAATCTTTTGATGATTTTCCTATACGTTACCGATCAGTCGCTACTGATATTGTGTCGTTGGAACAGGTGGTGCTTGACCGTGGCTACCTCGTTGACGCAATGATGGCAAGTATGTCAGTCCCTGCCGCATTACCCCCGTATGAAATCGAAGGGCGACTCCTGATTGACGGTGGTGTCACTAATAATATGCCAGTCGATCTTGCTAAAGAACTGGGTGCTGATGTGGTCATCGCAGTTGATATTAGTTCGGACTACAAAACGAAAGACGAGATAAATACGTTGTTTGATGTAGGCTCTCAACTGTCCAATTACCTCGTCCGTCGAAGCACTCAAGATCAGATCAACAACCTGAGCGACAACGATATTCTTCTAAACCCTGCGGTTGGTCAAATCGAAACTACTGACTTCAGTGCGATGCCTCAAGCCTATCAAGAGGGCTATGTGACGGCGATGCAGCAGAAAGAAACGCTTAGTAGCTTGTCGATTTCGGAGTCTGATTACCGTCGATATAAGCAAACCATCGCAATGAAATTACCAAATGTTACCTACCCTGATGGCAAGGTTATTGATGAAATTACGGTAACCAATATCAGTCATTACAATGATCAGAAACTTGAAAAACTACTGACATCAGACGAAGGGGAGGCATTGAGTACCGAAGAGATCGAAGAAAAAATTAGTCGCCTTTACTCTAGTGATAAGTTTGAACGTGTGACTTATTCCTTCCAAGAAGATAAAAATGGTCAGTCAATCTTGAACCTCAAGCTTGAAGAAAAAAGTTGGGGGCCAAATTATCTCAACTTTCGCTTTTTCTTAGAAGAGGACTTCGATACTCAGAGCCAATATGGTCTTGGGGTATCCGCGGATTTTACAGGCTTGAATGACAGTGGTGCAGAGTTGAGAACAAACTTTGAATTGGGAACGGATAAACTGATCGATGCCGACCTTTATTTCCCGATTTCGGAAAGAAGTGAGGTCTATGGTCGTTCTATACTTGGCTATAGTGACCGCAAACGAAGTATAGCCAGCAATGGCTTAGAAGAAGTAGAGCCTGAGAAGGACATGGACTACTTCCCGTTAAGTTATAAAGATATTTCTTGGGCTGCAGGGCTAGGGTTTCAACCAAGTCGTTATCAAAGTATAGAGGCTGGTGGCTTCTTATCTGCTGGTAAGTTGGAGTTGACGGGTATTCCTTCTATCGGCAATACCGAATATAAACGCAAGGGTCTATTCGCCGAATATAATTACGATTCATTAGATGATATTGCACTTCCAACGAAAGGGGTGTTGTTCGATGTGCGATATGAGATGAGTTATGACGATGTCGATATGAAAAGTATGGGAGAAAATGAGAACTTTGATGAGCGCGTGAACACCATTAGTTCAACACTCACTGGCGCTTATTCTATCGAGAAGCATACCTTAATAGCACATAGTGAGATTGGCCTGACTGAAACCAATGGCTATGAGTTACCTATTAACCCTCACGAACTCGGTGGTTTCAATCATTTATCGGGTCTACCGCGAAATAGCCTGGTTGGGGCAAATATGCTCTATGGTCGTTTAACCTATCGTTACCGTTGGTTTGACAATGATTTTGGTATGTTCAAAACCCCACTATATATCGGTGCGTCCGCTGAGTATGGGGGGGTTTGGTCAACCGCGGATACTGATGCAAGTGACGCTCCCTTGATCGGCGCTGGTTCCATCTTTAGTGGAATAGATACGCCCATTGGTCCTGTATTCTTATCTTATGGTCGTGCTGAGAATGGACTGGATTCGCTTTACCTCATCATAGGTAACGAGTTTAATTAGTTTTATTCTCAACCTAAAAGAAAGGCTCACCGAAGTGAGCCTTTCAAGTATCTATCGTGCTTTGATAGCAATAGAGTAATGGTTAAGCAGCCATTGGAACAAGAATCAGAGTACCAACAATCACAGTCACTAAACCGCAAATAACGGGCACTGAAGTACGTTTTACTACTTCAAACGGACTGATTTTACCCATACCTGAAGTCGCAACGATTACACCAGATACCGGAGAAATGGTACGGCCTAGGTTCGAAGCTTGTAGCATTGGAATAATCAGGAATGCTGGATTTAGTCCCATCTTAGCTGCTAATGAAGGAGCCAGTTCAACGAACGCATAGAATGGCGCATTACCAGAGCCAGTTGCGATTGCAGCAGCAACGGTTAGGCCTGTTAGGATTAGCATCAGTGCGATACCACCAGCGCCTGCAGCTTCCGCCAAACCAATTAGGTTATCAATCGCACCGATTGACATTAGGCCTTGAGCAAAAACGCCTGCCGCTACTAATAGCATTACCACGCCTTTGAATGCGTCAGCCATACCTTCATAGCAAGATTCAAGGTCTTCGAGAACCTTCTTACCGTTAAACTTGTTAGTGAATAACACCACTAGCGCACCAAGGAAGATTGATCCAACAACAATGGTGTAGATGTCTAGGCTAAGGCCCGGAATTGTGCGGCCGTTGAACAAGAAAACACCGATGATCGGCAGGAATGGCAATACCGCAAAAAACGCTGGCGCATCTGCTTCAATCTCAGACACATCAATGCGTTCCATTGGTGTGTTTTCTTTTTTATCTAGGTATTTGTTCCAGAAGAAAGCCGCCACTGCCATTACAGCGATTGCGCTGATTGATACTGGTAGAACAGTTTGCACTGCAAAGACATCAAGCGCTAAGCCAGATTTTTCTGCTGCGATAACCACATCACCAGAGGTAGGAGAAAGAATGATAGCTGCTGGTGATGCACAAACCGCAACGGCTGCTGGGCGTGAAATACCCATCGCAACCATCATTGGGAATAAGGTTGCCATCAATAGTACTCCCAGACCCGTTGCAGAGCTGACAGCCAGAGACATCAAACACGCCACAATATATGCCGCCACGAGAAGAATGTATGGTGATTTAATGACGGAAAGAGGTTTTGAAAACTGTTTTACTACGACATTATTTGCGCCAATATGGGTCATGAAAGAAGCGAAGCCACAAAGCAGCATGATTTGCATACCTAAGCCGCCGCCACGGTACTGGAGCATGTACTTCACGTACTCAAGCGCATCCGTCACGAAGTTACCCGTTGATGCGATTTTGCTCGGCAGTACCGTGTGACCCAAAATACCGGTTAACAATAATAAAAAAATACCTGCGGTTAATAGTACGCCTGCGGCTCGATAACCTTTGACGATGAAGTAACCCACCGCGATTGTGACAACGAAGCCAATCAACAGCTCTAACATGGTGCTCCCCTTGAATGGAAATTTTGTAAAATGTTTCTAAATATGTCAGAGAATGTACAAAATTTACCAAAGCAGCACACTAACTACTCAACTGAGTGATGATCTAAAACAAAAAATTAGTTTTGATGATAAAGGTAGATAAATATTTTGTGTAATTGATGTGCTACTGATGTTGACGCTAAGGTTCTGAGTTGTTAATGGCCATTAAAAACAGGGACTAAAATGCAACATAGTGCATTTACCACCTCAATGACAGAGGTGGCTTTTTGAAGGAGGCTCTTATAAAGAGGGGGTATTGTGAAGACTAAGCTTTATGAAGACTAAGCTCTATGAAGAGTGACGTTTAGCGACAAGCGTGAACTTGTAGTCACTCGATTTAAAATAGTTGCGGCTATATTCAAATACTGTGTCATCAGACAAATAGCCACGAGTCCGCTTTTCGATAATCGGTTGGTTAGGATCAATACCTAACAACTCTGATACATCTTCAGGTGGATGCACAGGGATGATCTCTTGTTCACTGCGGTCAATAACGAGACCTTTCTGGTTCTCAATATAGTCATACTTTGATTTTTGCATCACGTTGTATGACAGATCAGGGAACAAACTTAAAGGCAACCAAGTTTCTTCAACCGTGATTGGGTTATCTTCTAGAAATCGAACGCGCTTTACGTAGATGATTCGCTCATTCTCTTCAATATCAAGGTGCTCTGCCATCGTTAGGTTGGCTTGAGAGATCTCAAATGCAATAACCTCACTGTGCGTGGCTACGTTTAAGTGAGCCCATTTCTCATCGAAGCTCGTCTGGCGGTAGATATCGTAGTTAACCTTGTTCTCTTTAACATAGGTGCCACTGCCTTGAATGCTCTCTAGCTCGCCATTCTCGATCAATAACTTAAGTGCCTGACGAACCGTCACACGGCTTACATCAAACTCTTGCCTTAGTTGAGCTTCAGTTGGCAGGGCTTCACCTGCTTTATATTCACCTTCACTGATCTTATAGCGAATTGTGTCGGCAATTTGTCTGTACATCGGTAGACGAGCCATTGATACCTCGGAATCATCATTATGTGCCTAGCTCAATACTTAATGGGCAGTTAGTCGCTAGACTTAGTGTTAAGCAATTTTTCTTAGAATGTATTTGTATGATACGTATTATATGCGATATGACAAGTGATTGAATTAAATGGATACAAATTAATTCAATACAACTTTAATACATAAAATTGGATTAATGAGATATTTGTCACGTTTTATTTGTATTTAATAGGTATTATTGTCGCCAGTTGTTTATGACAACAATTCGTGAACATATTTTGTGACAATGGGACAAAGGTTATGAAACTAACACAGCTCACTAATGCGTCGCTCATCAACCTGCAAACAACGTTTGCAAGCCGTGATGAAGCAATCCGCGCACTTGCCGAACAATTAGATCAACAAGGCAAGCTACACAATAAAGACGAGTACCTACAAGCTGTATTTGCACGTGAAGAACAAGGGCCAACGGCTCTAGGCGAAGGCCTTGCGGTACCTCACGGTAAAACAGATGCGGTAAAAGAAGCAGCATTCGCCGTTGCAACACTAAAACAAGACCTTAAATGGAAAGGTCTGGATGAAGACGAAGACGTAAATCTTATCTTCCTTATTGCGATTCCAAATGCAGAAGCGGGCTCTACGCACATGCACCTGCTTACAGAACTAACAACCACACTGGTTGATGATGATGTACGTGAAGCAGTTCTGAATGCGACAAATGTAGAACAAATTATGCAACTGCTTGGTGGTCAAGAAGAACAAGCGCAAGCAACAGAAGAAACCGTTGCTGAAGATGCTCCGACTATCATTGCTGTAACAGCATGCCCAGCAGGTATTGCTCACACTTACATGGCAGCTGAATACCTTGAAAAAACAGGTAAAAAATTAGGCTACAAAGTTCATGTGGAAAAACAAGGCGCGAATGGTATTGAAGATCGCCTGACTGCTGAACAGCTGAACAACGCAACAGCAGTAGTATTTGCAGCAGAAGTTGCGATTAAAGAACTTGAGCGTTTCAATGGCATTCCACGTGTTGAAGTGCCAGTAGCAGAGCCGATTAAACACTCTGAGCGCATCCTAAACGAAGCTATCGAAGCGGGTAAAGCGGGTCGCAGTGCAGACGCAGCGGTTGCTACAAGCGATAAGCCGAAAAAGCTACCTCTTAAGACAGAACTAAAACAAGCACTTTTATCTGGTATCTCTTACGCAGTTCCGTTGATTGTTGCAGGTGGTACGGTACTCGCAGTTGCAGTCCTGATTGCACAAATTTTTGAGCTTCAAGATCTTTACGCGACAGACGGTTCTTGGCTTTGGATGTACCGTAAGCTAGGTGGTGGTCTACTGGGTACGCTAATGGTGCCAGTACTTGCTGCATACACGGCTTACTCTCTAGCGGATAAACCGGCGTTAGGTCCTGGTTTTGCAGCGGGTATTGCCGCAAACCTTATCGGTTCAGGTTTCCTTGGTGGTGTAGTTGGCGGTCTTATCGCTGGTTACGTAATGCGCTGGGTTAAAGAGAACGTTCGCCTTTCTCCTGCATTCAATGGTTTCCTAACATTCTACCTTTACCCGGTAATCGGTACTTTGGTAGCAGGTTCTCTAATGCTGTTTGTCATTGGTAAGCCAGTAGCATGGTTGAACCAAGGCCTAACAGATTGGTTGAACGGTATGTCTGGTACTAACGCACTTCTACTCGGTGCAGTCATCGGTCTATTCGTATCTTTCGACTTAGGTGGTCCAGTAAACAAAGCGGCTTACGCATTCTGTCTAGGTGCGATGGCAAACGGTGTCTACGGCCCTTACGCAATCTTCGGTTCAGTAAAAATGGTATCAGCGTTCACTGTAACCGCTTCTACTATGATTGCTCCGCGTCTATTTAAAGACTTTGAAATTGAAACGGGTAAATCAACTTGGTTGCTAGGTCTAGCGGGTATCACTGAGGGTGCAATCCCAATGGCGATTGAAGACCCAATCCGCGTTATCGGCTCATTCCTACTAGGTTCAGTAGTAACAGGTGCAATGATTGGCGCAGCAGGTATCGGTCTATCAACTCCGGGTGCGGGTATCTTCTCAATCTTCCTACTACACGATTCAGGTCTGGGTGCGTTTACAGCAGCAGCTATCTGGTTCGGTGCAGCGATTATTGGTACTGCAATCTCAACAATCACACTACTAGCATGGAGAGCCCATGCAGTAAAAAAGGGCAAATTTGAGGCGCAAGTAGCGACTCAAAACTAAACCCAAGCAAAATAATAAATAGATATACAGGGCATCTAGGTAGATGCCCTGATAAAAAACTCCTTGATATTGAAAAAATTTTTCGAACACATTCTTTGTTGGACTCATAATAAATCACCAGCAGAGAACGGCATCATCATTAGGTACACGATTATGACTACATCTCGCGTTCACATTACTCCTCACATGCACTGGGACCGTGAATGGTATTTCACAACAGAAGAGTCTCGTATTCTTCTTGTGAACAACATGGAAGAAATCATGCAACGTCTGGAGAACGATCCAGAGTACAAATACTATGTTCTTGACGGTCAAACAGCGGTACTAGAAGACTACTTCGCAATCAAGCCAGAGAATCTAGAACGTGTTAAATCACTGGTTCAGGCTGGTAAGCTGATCATCGGTCCTTGGTATTCTCAAACAGACACTATGCAAGTATCTGGTGAGTCTATCGTACGTAACATGATGTATGGTATCCGTGACTGTCTACAGTTTGGTGAGCCAATGAAGATTGGTTACCTACCAGATTCATTCTCTATGAGCTCGCAACTACCAATGATCTACAACGGTTTTGGTATCGATACAGCAATGTTCTGGCGTGGTTGTTCTGAGCGTCACGGCACAGACAAAACTGAATTCCTATGGCAATCAAATGATGGCTCAGAGGTGATGGCGCAAGTACTTCCTCTTGGTTACGCGATTGGTAAATACCTTCCAGAAGATGAAGAAGGTCTTCGTGCTCGTCTAGACAAGTACTTCCCTGTATTAGAGAAGCCGTCTGTAACTAAAGACATCTTGCTACCAAACGGCCACGATCAGATGCCAATTCAAAACAACATCTTTGAGGTGATGGAAAAGCTTCGTGAAATCTACCCAGATCGTGAGTTCGTAATGAGCCGCTTTGAAGAAGTGTTTGACCGCATTCGTGAAGAGCGTGACAACCTAGATACGATCAAAGGTGAGTTTAACGACGGTAAATATATGCGTGTTCACCGTACGATCTCTTCAACTCGTATGGACATCAAACTGATTCACGCTGAAGTTGAAAACAAGATTGTAAACATCCTTGAGCCTCTAGCATCAATCGCTTGGACACTAGGTTTTGAATACCACCACGGTCTGATCGAGAAAATGTGGAAAGAGAGCATGAAGAACCACGCTCACGATTCTATTGGTTGCTGCTGTTCTGACAAGGTTCACGCTGAGATCCTAAACCGTTACATCCTAGCGGACGACATGGCGACAAACCTCATCAACTTCTACAAGCGTAAGATCGTTGACCACATGCCAGCGCGTGAAGGTTGTGACAAACTAGCATTCTTCAACCTGTCTCCATACGAGCGTGAAGAAGTGATCAACACAACCATCACTATCCGTGCGAATGAGTTCAACATCTTTGATGACAATGGCAACAAGGTTGAGTACTTCATCCAAGATCAACGCATTATCGACCCAGGTAAGATTGACCGTCAGATCGTTCACTACGGTAACTATGACCCATTTGTAGAATACGACATCCAAATCAAGTATGCAGTGCCGGCAATGGGCTTCACTACGTTACACATCCAGGGTAACGAGAAGGGTGCAGTAAAAGTTGCAGAGCAAAATGCACTGTTAGAAACCGATCGTGTGATGGAGAATGAGTTCTACAGCATCAAGGTTAACGACAACGGCACACTAACGATCTTCGATAAAGAAACAGAAGAGACGTTCGACCAAGTACTTCGTCTAGAAGATGGCTCTGATGACGGTGATGAGTACGATTACTCTCCATCTCGTAAAGAGTGGCTAATCTACTCTGATGAGTTCAAAGCAGAAACGAACATCAAGCACGAAGGTTTCCAATCGGTAGCAAGTATCAAGCTGCGTATGGATGTACCAGAGAACCTACAATCTCGTGAAGAGCGTACAAACCAAGCGGGTTATGTGGATGTAGATTGCCAAGTTATCTTAAAACAAGGCACTCGTCGTATCGAAGTACGTATGGAACTTGATAACCAAGCAGACGACCACCGCGTTCGTGCTTTGATTCCTACCAACTTAGTGACAGAGCATGTTGTTGCGGATAACCAATTCGGTTTGATTACTCGTACCACTGACGATGCAGCAATGGAAGTTTGGGAACAAGAGAAGTGGAAAGAAGCGCCAGTTCCTGTTTACCAGCTAATGAACTTTGCAGCGCTAGAAAACGGTAAAGCGGGCATGGCGATCATGACTAACGGCCTTCGCGAGTTTGAAGTTATTGCGAAAGAAGGTGAGCAGCGTGACACATTTGCTCTGACACTGTTCCGTGGTATCGGTGTTCTGGGTAAAGAAGAACTGCTTCTTCGTCCGGGTCGTCCGTCTGGTATCAAGATCCCAACACCAGATTCGCAAGTACGCGGCAAGATTGTTTGTGAGTTTGCATTGTTTGGCTTCGCCGGCAACCACATTGAAGCAAATGTAATGGCAGAGGCGCGTGACAATGTCACACCTATCAGCGTTTACAACAAGATTCCTTACAACGCGATGAAGCTAAACGTTGGTGAGCAAAATCTTCCTCTTACTTATAGCTTGCTAGAGAAAGAGCAGAAAGGTGCAGTACTGAGTGTGCTGAAAAAGGCAGAAGATGATGATGCACTGATCATTCGTGTGTACAACCCAGTAGAGCAGGGTGCAATCGAAGACGGTGTTAAGTTCGCTAAAGCAGTCACTTCTTGGACAGAAGTTGGTATGGATGAGCGTGAGCTAGACACTCAAGTAAGCTCAGAATCATTCGGTCAGCTAAAATCTTGTGCAGCTAAGAGCTTTAAAGTTAAATTTTAAAGCTAGAAAGCTAGAAAGCTAGAAAGCTAGAAAGCTAGGATTAGTGCACTGAGAATGGAGAAAAATCTGTTTTCGTAAACCTCAGTGCTTTTCAATCTTAGTCACCAGCCCCATGAAAGTGGGGCTGATTTTCCAATTCTAGATATTTATCAAAAGATATCGTTGACCTATTTATGTCTTTTGCTAAACGTCTAACTGTTCTAAACCAGACAAATCACATAAAAAGAGAGCTCTCATGAAGATCGTAATCGCTCCTGACTCATTTAAAGAATCCCTTGATGCTATGGCTGTCGCTACAGCTATTGAGAATGGTTTTTCTCAAGTATTTCCACAAGCTGAATATGTAAAAGTGCCTTTGGCTGATGGTGGCGAAGGGACGGTTGAAGTATTGATGCAAGGCTTGAAAGGCGAGAAGCAATATTCAAACGTAGAGAATGCGTTAGGTGAGTCTGTTGAAGCAATGTGGGCTCTTCTCGATAACGGAAAGACGGCATTAATTGAAGTTGCTGCGGCATCGGGTATCGATTTGATTGCACCTGAAACCCGTCGAGTGTTAGAGGCGAGCACGTTTGGTACTGGCCTTGTAATTCGTGAAGCACTGGATAAAGGCGTAGAGAAGATCATTATCGGCCTTGGTGGCAGTGCAACCAACGATGGTGGCGCAGGTATTCTCAAGGCGCTTGGTGGAAAGCTACTAGATAATGAAGGAAATACTATTGCTAATGGTGGTGCTGCACTGAATGAGCTAGCCTCTATTGAGTTTTCTGAGCTTCATCCTCGTTGTAAGGATGTTGAGTTCGTGATTGCGTGCGATGTTGATAACCCACTTTGTGGTAACAACGGTGCAAGTGCAATCTTTGGCCCCCAAAAAGGGGCGAGCGAACAAGATGTTGAGCTATTAGATAAAGCGTTAGCGAACCTTGCATCAAAAGGTGAGGCGCTAACTGGCATTAATTCGATTAATACGCCGGGGTTTGGCGCCGCGGGTGGCACGCCTATGGGATTGAGTCTTGCGTTTAATGTGCAGATCAAACCAGGTATTGAGATGGTTTTAGATACGCTTTGCTTTGATGAGATTCTAGAAAACGCCACGCTGGTGATTACCGGCGAAGGGCAGATGGATAATCAAACCCTCCAAGGTAAAACCCCTTACGGCGTTGCGAAACGTGCGCAGGCAAAGGGTATTCCAGTGGTTGGTATTGCAGGATCGCTAGGTAAAGAAGTCGATGGTTTGTACCATGCATTGGAGAGTGTGTTCGGTACCGTACGTTCGCCTCAACCTTTAGCTCAGGTGCTAGAAGAAGCGGAATTTAACCTAACACGTTCGGCGAGAAATATAGCAAACACCATCAAGCTAGGAATGACTTTAGCTTAAACAATTTTCATGAATACCAATGTCAAGGAGACAAACTAGCCATTGATGACTGGTGTTGAGCTTACCTAACGAAGTTCAATGGCAATCAGTTGCTAGATTTGTTTATTTGGTAGTCTTAGGCTTAGAACCGATAAAGGTGACAGATCTGGAGGCTCACCCCCTTTCCAATAGATGTTAACCAAGTCAAACAGACCTTAAGCCAGCCCACTCAGTTTTATGTTCTTTAATACATAAGCTGAGTGGGCTTTTTTTTGTCTAAAGCTTTTTTGTTTCTAGTTTCTATGTTTACAGCCTCTATATAGAGGACAAAAAATAGAGCCTGATAAGATCAGGCTCTATTTGCTATTGATAAAAAGGAAAATCGATTAAGCGTATTGTGCCGTTAGTTGCGACCACTCCTTACGCTGCTGTTGTAACTTCACCTTCATTTGTTCAATTTGCAGTTTTAATAAAGAGAGCTCGTACTGCTTTTGCAGCTTGCAACGCTTCTTCTCTAGCAATTCTTTTTTTAGTGCATAGTACTCATTGAGTTGCTTTGACAGGGTATTAAACTCATCTTGCAACTTAGATGCGATGTATTGACCGTTGGGTAGGGCAGAGACCTTGTCTTTCGTTAGTTTCAACTGCATCTGTGCGCGAGCTTGTTCAACTTTAGCGGGCGGTGCGACCTTAAGGTTACTTGTTAGCTTCAGCCATGAGCATGCCTTAATGAACCATTTTGTTGGGTCATACTGCCACCATTGGATGCCATTACGGTAGTCGTGCTCAAAAATATGATGATAGTTGTGGTAACCCTCGCCAAAAGTAAAGATCGCCAAGATACCGTTATCTCGTGCTGTGTTCTTATCGGTATAGGTTTGCTTACCCCAGATGTGAGCAAGAGAGTTAATAAAGAAGGTAGTGTGATGACTCAGCACAAGACGCAAAACACCCACAATCAGAATCATGCCCAACAGGTCGTTATAAATGAGGCCAAGCGCGATAGGGATACCGAAGTTCATCGCAAGCATTAAAGCTAAGTAATACTTGTGCTGCCACATCAAGATCTTGTCACGTTGAAGATCACGACAGTTCTTGTAGTTCTCATAAGGGTTCATGCTGTATTCGCGAATCATCCAACCAATATGGCTGAACCAAAAGCCACGTTTCGCCGAATACGGGTCTTTATCATTATTATCAACGTGCTTGTGGTGGATACGGTGATCAGAAGACCAATGCAGAGCACTGTTTTGCATTGCGAATGCGCCGCCTAAGGCAAAGATAGCACGGAGCACGGAGTTCGCCTCAAATGCTTTGTGTGACCACAGGCGGTGATAACCAGCAGTAATAGACAGGTTACAGAAGCTGAAGGTAATCAATAGCCAAACCCAGTGCTCACTGCTGTATCCGTGTTCGAAGCCGTACCAAGGCACAGCGATAAGAGCGATTAAAAGAGTAGAAACGAAGACAAAGACGTTAAGCCAGATGATAGGTGGCTTGCCATTTCCTTCAGATTTAGAGTGCATTTCCATTGAAAACTTACCTTTGGGCTAACAGTTGTGCGCTAGAATATCAGCGCACACCTGTAAGTCAAAACAATAAGTGTAAAAATGTGAGTAGCAATATTGGCTTTCTTGTTAACAGTATGTAGTATGAAATGTGTTAACTTACTACCTTAATGGATTTAAGGACTATTAAATGGAATTTAGACTAGCTGAATATAAGGATTATCAGCGTATTGCCGAACTTCACGCGCAAAGCTGGAAGCGTTACTACAACAATATCCTTTCTCAAGATTACCTAGAGCACGAGGTTGATGATGATCGCAGCGTGTTATGGCAAACCCGCCTTATCAATCCCTCTTTTAATGAGTTTGTGCTGTTAGCAGAAGAGAACGACAAGCTGTGTGGCTTCGTGTGTGCTTACGGCAATCATGATGTCGAGCGTGGGACCTTGATCGACAATCTTCATGTTCTGCCAGAATGCCAGGGGCGAGGAGTAGGCCAGCAGCTATTGACGGGCTTATGTGATTGGGTCGATAACTATTTTACAGGCTCGGGTTTGTATTTAGAGGTTTTGCAAGGGAATGAACAAGCGATGAAGTTCTACGAACAGATTGGTGGTGTACAGTCGAGTGAAGGGATTTGGAAAAGCCCAGATGGTACAGGGATAAAAGAAGTCGTGTATCAGTGGAAAACGGCAGATGATATGAAGTTGAATAAGATTACTTTAGCCAATTAATATCATAATTAATGTAATCAAATATAAGGTGAGCGATAGGCTCGCCTTTTCTTTTGCCTGAATACTAGACATTTATAGTCTTAAGCTATGCAGGCAGAGTGTAATTATCAGAAAGTTTAATGAAACATGGGGTGTGATATCCATCAATATCATACGGGGAGCCATTCTATATTTTTAACGGTATGGAACTCCTTTAAATGTTGACGCTTATCACATTTGTATGGTCAATAAATCTAAAGTTCCCCTCAAAAGTGTCAAATCGTCAAAAACAATATATATTTTGCTGCTTTAGATTTTAAGTTGTTGATTTTAAAGGCTGTTTTTATTTTTCTAAAAACGTGATTTAGGTAGGCAATTTATCTGAACTTAAATTGTTGAACACTGTTTTATTGTGCAGAATTCTCCCCATCGAAACGAAAGAGCTCAGACAAGTTTCTTTCGACAACAAATTTGATTCTCTTGTTGGTCTTACATAACGGTTTCCAAAAAATAGCGTTAGTGATTAAGCAAGAGAGTGAAAAATAAAATAAATCATAATAATGCAACCTTGGGGTTAACATGAAAAATACATTTAAATTATCACTTGCAGCTGTACTTGTTTCATCTGCTATGGCTGCGAACGCAGGCATCAGCATCGTAGATAGTGAAGAAGGTAACTTCTCTATCGGTGGTAACGTTGAGCTTAACTTCAACTACCAAGACCGTGATATGAAAGACGATAGCGAGTTCAACCAGGATGGTCGTGTTCTTATCGAGTTTGCTGGCCAGAAGTTCTCTGACAACGGCCACTACGTAGGTGTTAAAGCTCAACCACTTTTCGAAAGCACTGGCAACGTCGCAATGGATGATGCGTACTTTGAGTTCGGTAAAGTAGATGGTTGGGGTGTTAAAGCTGGTCGTTTTGAAGCATACGACATGTTCCCTGTGGGTCTAGATGTATTCCTAGAGTACTCAGGTGACACGTCGAACGAACTATACGTTGACGGAACTTCGTATGTTTACCAAATGAAAGAAGCGCGTGGTCGTGGTGCTGATGGTCAAATCATGTACTCGCAAGACTTTGGTGGCCTATACGTAGAAGTAGGTGCCATGATTGGTGATCGCACAAACTTCTTTGCTGACGGTGTTGGTGGTACTTACCACGGTCAACAAATCAATGATGACGCGAAAGACTCGTTTGCTCTTCGTCCGGTTGTAGGTTACTCAGTGGGTGACTTTAGCTTTGCAGCAGCAATTGAGACGCAACTAGTTAAAGATGCGTTAACAGTTACTCAAGGTGGTAAAACAATCGACCTAATGGATCGTACAGGCTACGGTTTGACAGGTACTTGGGCTAAAGAAGACATTACAGTTAATGCAAACCTTGCATATATGGATGCTGTAGATGAGACTAACATGTCTGCTGGCCTAAACGCAGTTTACAAAGGCTTTGGTCTAGGATACATCTACGGTACGTCTGAGTACGAAAACAAAGAAATCTCTGGTTACGCAGAAGGTGATGTGGATGTAAACACTGTTTACGCGTCTTACGAGTTTGCTGACGTACTATCTGTACAAGACTTCTCTGTACTACTAGGTACTTACTACACAACTGTTGATAACAAGACTAACGATGCAAACGCATTTGATGAGCACGATGACTTCGGTGCACGTGTACGTCTATTCTACGAATTCTAATCTCGTAGCTTAATACGGTTAACATACTTCATAGTGACTAGCGGAGCCTTTGGGCTCCGCTTTCTTGTTTTTGTAATCTCATAAACATGCTTGTATTCCCTTAGTGCATTGTTATTCTTTTGTTGGTCTCAACGCATTTCATAAAGGATATATATGAAAACTATAGGCATGTTAGGTGGTATGAGCTGGGAATCGACAGCAAACTACTACAAAGAAATCAATGAACTGACGAAGCAACAGCTAGGTGGGTTTCATTCTGCAAAAATCGCCATGGTGAGTGTCAACTTTGATGAGATAGAAAAACTCCAACATGCAGGGGAGTGGGGGCAAACTGCAGAAATGTTGTCTCAAGCAGCACAATCAGTAGAGCGAGCGGGTGCCGACTTCGTGTTGATTTGCACTAACACCATGCACAAAGTGGCAAATCAAATTGAAGATGCCATTACTATCCCACTATTGCACATCGCGGATGCAACCGCTGAAGCGCTTAAAGCAGCGGGTGTGCATAAAGTTGGCTTGCTCGGTACCGCTTTTACGATGGAGCAGGATTTCTACAAAGGTCGTCTACAAGAGCAGCATGGTATTGACGTTATCGTACCCAATGGGGTGCAAAGAAAGTTGGTACACGATGTTATTTATCAAGAGCTTGTACAAGGCATCGTGAATAATCGCTCTCGAACCGACTTCCTTACAATCATTCAAGATCTTCATGAGCAAGGCGCACAAGCGGTAATTTTGGGTTGTACTGAGATTGCAATGCTTGTTCAGCAGCAAGATACCAGCGTGCCATTATTTGACACCACGGCTATTCACGCCAAGGCCGCGGTTGAAAAGTCATTAGCGTAGCCAATTTAGAATTTTAACGGGAAGCCTCGGCTTCCCGTTTGTCTTAGTTCGTATCCTTGGCCTGAGCTCGTATTATGTAATTTAGCTTTCGATTCGCTGAATCAGGGCTTGTATGAGCTCGGAGCCAGTATCGAAGTCATACTCTTCGAGTGATTTTTTAACTGTCTTTAACTCCAGGCTCAAGCTCGGATCAATTGTGTATTCAAAGATCTCATCAAGCTGGTCCGGAGCGCTTGAGTCAAATTCATCACATGCTTCAGCAAGTTTGTTCAAGCGTGAAACAAGCTCATCATTAGACATCTCATTCGCTACTGAGGATTGTGTGGTTTTTTCACCATTCATCGCACTCAGTGCTTTTAAGAAGCTAGTGAGTAGTGGTTGAACGCTCTCCAGTGGTCGCTGTATCTCTATTACGTCTTGGGCTTCACACGCATGTTCCAGTTGTCCGGCGAGGTCTGCCAACGTTTGGTGCCCTATGGTCGCTGATAAGCCTTTGAGAGTGTGAGCTAGGCGTGTACATGTGGCGTAGTCTTTGTTAGAGAAACTTGATGCGAACTGTTCAGAAAATGAAGATTGACTTGATACAAATTGAGTCAAAAGCTTGTGATAGAGCTTTACGTTGTTTTGCGTGTTGAAAAGGCCTTTCTCTGTATCCAAATCCTTGATTTCGGCGAGAGCAACGTGGAGTTCGGGATTGCGGCTAGCTTCAGACGTATCAGTAATGGTTACTTCGACAGGATTAGCCGGTGTTATCCAATGAGCCATGGTCGCAAACATATCTTCTACGCGTATCGGTTTACCAATGTGATCGTTCATACCTGCTTCGATCACTTTCTGGCGATCCGATGTCATTACATTAGCAGTCATTGCGATAATCGGTAGATTGGTATACTCACCACCAAGCCCACGGATGTTTTTGGTTGCTTCAAAGCCGTCCATCACTGGCATCTGGCAATCCATCAAAACACCATCAAACTCAGAGTTCTTAACTAGGTTCAGTGCTTTAAGCCCATTTTCTGCCACCGTGACGGAAATACCTTTTGAGGTGAGAAATTCGAGTGCCAGTTCTTGGTTTAACTCGTTATCCTCGACTAAAAGTACCTGCGAACCGGCGAGTTTCGCAATATGGGCCTCCAATGCATCATTGGAGATCTGTTTGCGATCCTGTTGTTTATTGTCATGGAAGCCAAAGGTTTCCATCAAGGTGTCGTATAACGAGGACGCCGATACAGGCTTACTCAATACCCCATCAAGAATGGATTCATCGTGTGCTTTGAGCTCATTTAAGCTCGCAGCAGAAACCATGATAATGGGTAAATCCATGGATTCTTTGATGATCTTTGCCGTGCTGTAACCGTCTAATCCTGGCATCTTCCAGTCAATAATTGCGAGGTCGATGCCATGGTCGGGCTGATTTAAAAGGTCGATCGCCTTTTGACCAGAGTTCAGTGTAACGACGTCGTAGCCGAAAGAGCGGAGGAGGTGAGTGAGGATCTCATTAGCCGTTGAGTTGTCATCAACAGAGAGAACTTTAAGGTTCTGTAACTGTGGAATATTTGGGCTGGTTGTCTTGTTTGCATCGTAGGAGGCATCGATGTCCACTTCTGCAGTGAAGGTAAAGGTACTTCCCTCGCCACGTTCACTCTGCACGTTTATCTCGCCACCCATGAGTTGAACCAGTTTTTGCGAGATGGTGAGGCCAAGCCCTGTGCCACCATATTTACGTGTTGTTGAAGTATCTGCTTGAGAGAATGACTGGAACAATTTGCCTTGTTGCTCTTGGGTCATACCGATACCAGAATCAACCACTGCAAACTTGAGTGTCAGTTTTTCATGACTAGACCGCTCTGAAGTCACTCTAACGACTACTTGGCCTGACTCAGTAAATTTAACGGCGTTGTTAGCAAGATTAATAAGGACTTGCCCAAGGCGCAGTGGATCTCCGATAAGCGCGTTAGGCACATTTGAGTCTATATCAAACAGAAATTCGAGCTCTTTCTCTTCTGCTTTAAAGGTAATTAGGTTGGCAAGATTTTCCATCACGCTTTCTAAGCGGAAAGGAATGTGCTCAAGCTGCAATTTACCTGCTTCTATCTTAGAGAAGTCGAGGATGTCGTTGATGATCCCCAAGAGGGATTCTGCTGAGAGGTTAACCTTCTCAATATAGTTGCGCTGTTTACGCTCTAACTGAGTCTGTAACACCAGGTGAGACATACCGATAATCGCGTTCATCGGGGTTCGTATCTCATGACTCATATTGGCAAGAAAGTCACTTTTGGCTTTGTTTGCTGAGTCCGCTTGTAGTTTTGCTTGTTGAAGCTGCTCAGTACGTTGAGTCACTTCTTCTTCTAGTGCTTTTGAATGGTTCTCTAAAGACAGATTTTTTAGTTCGAGTTCAGACAGTAGCTCTTGGCGAGACTTGTGATTAAAGGTTTCTTGTATCTGCGCGGTATTATTATCTAGTGTATTCGATTGAACACTTGTTAGCGGTATCGCGAGCTGAATCAACGTTCGGTTTTGATCAGCTAATTCGACAAAGTTACATTCGAATAAAAGCTCTTTTTCTGCTGAGAGGGGGATCATCTCAACCGTCGATATTTCAATAACTAATTGGTTTTTAGAGCTTGATACATGGTGCGTGATCGACAGCTCTGCAAGGTTCTGCGGTCCATTCTTTTTGTAGAGCCGCTTAAGCAGTGTGGATACGGCACCAACTGCTCGGACCATGTAGATGTTTTCTAAGCCGCATAACTTACCGACTTCGAAGATCTTCTTACGAACACTGTAGATCGTATCTGGACTGTTAATGGTTAATTGGGCAAGAGAACTCATATTAAACTCGATAGACAATGCATGACGCATCATCATGTTGTTTTTCAAAATTTTTAAATACGTAGTCTAGAATTTCGTTGGCGCTTTGTTTCTTGCAGTCAGGGTCATACTGAGTATAGAAACGAGACTGAATGCCATCACTGTGGAGCAGAACAATATCTCCAGCAGAAAGGTCTGTTGTCGAAACCGAAATCTTGCGCATGTTGTAACCCACACTGCCATCGGTAGAGGTTAGACTTTGATCGTTGAAACCAAGTAAATAAGCCGAGATGTTTCCTACACCGGCAAAGGTGATGGTACGCTGGATATTGTCTACTACCGCGATCCCCACTGCAGCACCAATGCTTGGGGAAAATATCTGATGCAATTGTTCAATTAGCTGAGATGGGTTTGACCAATCCTGACTGTCATTTAAAAAATCACCCATCTTAGAAGAGAGGTTATGAGCGTCGATACCATGACCTGCGCCATCTATGACTGCCATAAGCGCTTGTGAATCACGTTCCTGATAAACGACGGTGTCTCCACTGACACTTTCATTCCAAAAAGCTCGGTTTTTTATGGCATAGCGAGAAAATGTCATCAAACCCAAGACCTCACTCGAACCGTCGTTCCCTGTGGTGAAGTATTAATATCGAACTCATCGACCAATCGTTTTGCACCGGGTAAGCCTTGGCCAAGTGTCCCACTTGAACTGTAGTGCTCTGACATGGCTTTCTCTATATCGTCAATTCCTTGCCCAAAATCGATGGCATCCACCTGCAAACCAGATCGGTTAAGATGATGGATAGGTGTTACTTCTAACCACCCGCGCTCTGCGTACTTAAGAATGTTGCGTGCCAACTCAGACACCGCGGTTAAGAACTTGGCAGCTTGAATCTCATTGAATCCGGTTTGCGCTAGGTTGGTCCGCACTTCGATAAGAGCAGTTTGAAAACTCGCTTCATCATTGACTTCATAACGCTCTGTCATCGTTCACTTCCATATTTACGTCTAGATGATTACTACTGTTTTGCCAATGAAAGGCCTTGCTCAATATTGAGCGCATATTTAAACGAATCACAATCGAGGTCTGAATCGACAATCATGGCTGCAACCCCAGGGTTTAAGCCCACGATGATGGTTTTGACACCCATGACTGCCGCCATTTTCAAGCTGGTGGTAATAGAGGCATATTCCTCCATATCGATGAGTTCCATACCCGAGAGGTCACAGACGATATAACTGACCTTTACCTCGGAAATCTTACTGAGAATACGCGCTTGGAACTGGTTCAGAACTTCGTCAGTCAAGGTAGTTTGCAGAGTAACGATCAGCGCATTCCCGACTTTGTTCAATACAACGGCACTATCACTAAACATAGGATTACCCAGCTACGATTCGCAAACCAACAGCGGTCAATGCGGATTCTAGAGCATCGCTCAATGTTGCCGTTGTCGTCAGGCTATCAACATCGATGCCCAACTCGACGATCGTTTGTGCGATAGCAGGAGATAAGCCAGAAACAATACAGCCACAGCCCATCAGCTTAGAAGCCTTGGTAATTTTAATGATGTGGTTGGCAACGGCAGTGTCGACTACTGCCACACCACTGATATCCAGAATGATCACTTTAGATCGCGTCTCACCAATCTTAGCAAGTACGGTATGCATTAAGTCTTGTGCGCGCTTGGAGTCGAGAATACCGACGATAGGTAGCATCAAAACGCCATCCCAAATGGAGGTCACAGGAGTAGACATTTCGATTAGAGAACGACTCTGCTGCTCGATCTTTTGTTGCGTTACGTTTGAGTACGCTTCCACAACTACCGCTGTTTCTAAGTGAACGAGCTTTGCCAACGCGATTTGTTGTTTGTCGAAATATTCAGGATTGGAATCGTCGGTGAGTGCTTCTTGGAAAAACGCTAAACTCTTGCTCATTCCTGAAAAGTAGCTAGAGAGACTAAGGCCAATTTTTGCGTGGGCAATACCTAAGTTTTCACGACTTGATAGGTAGTTATCATCAACATTAGCGATAAATACTTGATGCCAATAGTTCTTTTGTGCTGCTTTAACGTGTTGAAGCCTATTAGGGTCAGAGAAGTATTGGCGGAATTCAGGTTGTGGCGCTAGCCAAGTGTAAAACTCCTCTACGTAATCATCGAGTAGAGGGATCGCTCGTTCACCAAGCTCAGCAATCATCTTGATATCTTCTTCTGATATCTCATAAATGTTCAACAAGCTTTCTAGCTTAGTCATGTGTTACTCCTTAACAACCTAAGATATCTCACTTTAATTAACGGCATTGTTAACAATATCTTGTTCTGCGCTTTACAATAAATATACACAATTAACAGCCGGGATTGTAACCCTAAGTCACGAAATAAAGTGCTTGGTGATATCAGTTGTTTATTTGCTAGGCGAGATAGAAGGTGTTTTATAGAAAAAACCGTTATTTAGAATGGCCACGGTAGATAGAATGTTTGGAAAGAGAGGTGCAAACTAAAGTTGCACCTGGAGTTTAGCTAGGGTTATAGGGCTCGGTTGAGCGTAATTGACTCACGATATCAGTAATTGCGATCACAATCGTCGACTTCACTTTCTGATTGTGGCGTTCGATGAACATTTTTAGCATGCTGTCTGATAGACCACTAATCATGCTTGGGTCATACTCTATCGGCATACATCGCTTAATCGCTTGGACCGTCCTTAGTTCAGTAAGAAGTACCGGTTGAGTGAAGTCGATGACTTTATTTTCTTGCTTTTCGAGCCAGTCCTTCAAGCGGACAAAGCACTCGATATCTTCGTAATTTTCTTTAGGAATCATCCCCAAACCTAACAAAAGCTTGCTTCTGACGATCATATCGCCCAGTGGGCCATCGTTGCTCATTAAAGGATCGACAACAAACTGAATGGCACAATCATTGTGAGCGAACAGCCGCTGAGTCAAAGCCCCGACCGCGTCGTCTAACGCATGGTAGGCCGCGTTAATCACCGAGCTTGCGTTATCAGCTTGCGAGATAACCTCAAGCAACTCATTTTCGTTAGGTAAGTGGATGGATTCATTAAGCCGTGATTGAACCATCATTGTATTTTCGTGTTTTTTAACTGACTTTAAGTGTAGTTATTATTGTTTGTTTAGGATGCGAATAACGTCTTCAACATTGGTTGTTTGTTTTAGAGTTTGAAGCGCTTCGTTATCATCCAGTGCGTTGCTGATCGACGAGATAACCTGTATGTGTTGGTCTCCTTTTGCAGCAATAGCCACAACGATCTGTGCAGTGTCGCTCTCATCAACTCCCCAAAGTACACCCTCGTTGAATTGACAGAAGACCACACCCGTTTGGTTAACATATTGTTTTTCACCAATCATACCGTGTGGAAGAGCGATGCCTTCCCCAAGATACGTTGAGAGTAAAGCTTCGCGTTTAAGCATACCGTCAACATATTCTTGTTGAACATTGCCTAGTTTGACCAATTGCTCTCCGGCAAATTTAATGGCTTCCTCTTTTGACTCTGCTTTTAGTCCCAAGAAGATGTTTTGTTCTGATACCGATAACGTTTGCTTGCCGACGGTATGCTCAAAATGTTCCGGTTCTTCGATAACGAAATCTTGCTCGTATTGTCTAGTCTCTGATTGCTCTCTGCGTTTTTCCCATTTGATCAAGGTTAAAGCGGTTAAAAATGACACTGCAGTCGATACAAGTACCGATAGGCTAACACCTAACAGTGATGATTTTGGTGTCATTAGTAGGATTGACACGATAGAGCCAGGAGAAGCGGCAGAAATAAGGCCTGAGTTGAACACGCTGAGGATCGCAATGCCTGTCATGCTACCCAATATTAAAGCGATTAGTAGGCGAGGCTTCATCATTACATATGGGAAATACACTTCTTGGATACCACCAAAAAAGTGGATGATCGTTGCGCCTGCAGCCGTCTGTTTTACTTGGCCTTGTGTCGTCATCATGTAAGCGAGCAAAATACCGAGACCAGGGCCAGGGTTAGATTCGATTAAGAAGAAGATTGAGTGGCCAAATTCTTGAACTTGCTGAACACCAATTGGTGAGAGCACGCCATGGTTAATGGCGTTGTTAAGGAAAAGCACCTTAGCTGGCTCGATCAGAACAGCGACGATAACAAGAGTACCTGTGTCAACCATTACCTCAACACCTGCGGTCAGCATGGCTGAAACAACCGTCACCGCTGGGCCAATGAAGTAAAAAGCCACGATAGCGCCAATCATTCCTATAATGCCGGCAGAGAAGTTGTTTACCAACATCTCAAAGCCATTCTTGATACGGTTGTTAGTGAGTTTGTCGAACTCTCTCATGCATAAGCCACCAAGAGGACCAACAACCATCGCACCCATTAACATCGGTATATCAGCACCCACGATCAGCCCCATTGTCATGATGCTACTTACTACAGCTCCGCGTTCTCCATGGAGCATGCGACCACCGGTATAGCCGATTAACAGTGGCAACAAGTAGTTGATCATAGGCTCAACGATTTGCGCTAGTTGCGCGTTGGGCATCCAACCTGTTGGAATAAATAGTGCAGATATCAATCCCCACGCGATAAACGCTGCGATGTTAGGCATCACCATATTCGACAAAAAGCGTCCTACGCTTTGTGCTTTGATTTTTGAATCTGGAGATATCATGGTGACCTCATGTTTTATCGTATGGAGTATATGCAATTGTGCAATCGGCAGAAATGTATCATACGCAGTGTGACGGTAACCAAATTTTACATATTTTATGTGATCGGGATCTTGTTGGTGTTGTGGTGGTGGGTTTTTAGTGTGTGATGTGTATCACGATATTCTCTACTTTAGGCATGAGAATTAAAGTGGCCTGCAGAGAATGGGCTTTAACTTGTAACTAGATTTCAAAAGTAGTTAAAGGGAAACACAAAAAGCCTCGTACTGAGGCTAGTTGACTAAGACTTGATATTAAGATGTTAGGTCAACAGACCCTAGTGAGTTGGCTCGATAATGTCTAAAGCTGAGTTTACGGCACTTTGCACATCAAAAATTTTGCCAGCACTAGCAGGGCCTAATACATAAGAGTAGAGTGCAAATTGTTTGGTATTAGACAGCTGCAGGGTGTTGTAAAGCTCTTGACGTATTTGAGCATGCTCGGAAGCGGGTTGTTTAGAAAGACTACAAATTGCGTTGTAAACAAGAGTTGAAGTTTGAGTCATATATCCATCCTTAGATTTTCATGGGGGTAGTGGAATGAATAGGCGCGGTTAATTTTGATTATTTTATGGTGTTGCGCCGAGGTTAAGCCTAGCGTTGTTAATGCGTTGTCATAATTCTGTCATCTGATTTGGAAATATAACTGAATTGGTGCTGGCTTTAATCACCCATTTGGAGGATGTGTCGTGTAAACATAGGATCAATCTTTGAATCTTAGATTGTATATTTGTCGCTTTAACTCAAGGAATAACGAGTATTCCTATTAGCTATATTGTTCTGTCATACAATCAGTGCGCGTTTAAACTTTTTATTGAACACTTTTGAATTGAGCATTGTTATGTCGAATAGCACACACCGTTTCACCCCTAAGATTCGTTCTCTTTCATTTCTAATCGCCGCAACCTTTTCAACGACCAGTATGGCGAGTGGCTTATTCCTGCAAGAAGCTGTTGTTGCCAATGCTGGTACAACGGGCGCAGGTGATGGTGTTTACACCGAATCTGCTGCTGCGATGTGGGCAAACCCAGCAACTATGTCACATATGGGCGAGTCGATGACAACAGTGAATGCATTAGCGTTTGATCTTAAGATGGACTTCGACGATAAGCTTGGAAGTGGTGATGGCAGTGCTCAATCTTATCTTCCATCAGTAGCTGTATTTCATACTCGTCAACTAAATGACGATGTTCATTTCGGTGTGGCTTTTGGTGCGGCTGGTGGTTCTAGTCTTACATATGGAACTAACTGGGCGGGAGCAAACACGCTCGACAGCATTACACTGAATGTATTGCAGATCAACCCATCGCTTTCTTTTAAGGTGAACGACCAATGGTCATGGGGCATGGGAGCTCAGTTTAGTTGGGGATCTCTAGAACAAGATACGGAAGCTCTCTCTATCCAACAGGACGCTGATTGGGCTTATGGCTTCAATATGGGTGTAATGTATCGTCATTCAGATAATTTAGATGTCGGCTTTAGTTTTAGATCACGCTTAGAGCACGAGTTTAGTGCTGATGTGAAAAACCGTACAGATATTGAAGAGTTAAACTTACTTAACCAAGTTTCAACTGACATCAACGTTCCAGCTATCGCTGATATTAGCGTGCGATATGGTCTTACAGAAGACTTAAATTTACTTACAAGTGTTCAATTACACCGCTGGAGTGAATGGGACAGCACAGTTTTAGATTTTGGTCTATTGCCAAATAGGACCCCGATCGAAATTAATCGTGATTGGGACGACGTTTGGAAACTTGCCGTAGCAGCTGATTACCGATTAAATTCTGATTGGAGACTAAAGACGGGTATTTCTTATGAGTCTTCGCCTCAAGATGATGCCAAGAAACAGTGGGCTGATCTTCCCGTTGGTGAGCAATGGCGTTACTCAGTGGGTGCATCAACCAAATGGAATGCCACCACGATTGATTTCTTCTATGAGTATGCAGACTTAGGTAGTGTCGATATTAATAGAGCGAATATTGGACAAGTTGGCACATTCGATGGCCGTATCCACTTCGTTGGTATCAACGCAACGTTTTAATCAGAAATGCTGTAGATAAAAAGAAGCCTCGCAGTTGCGAGGCTTCATTCGTTTGGGCTTCTTTAGGATTAAGCTAGAAGCTCCTTCGCTGTGTTCACCACGTTTTCAGTTGTGAAACCGAACATCTTGAACAGTTCGCCTGCTGGTGCAGATTCACCGAACGTAGTCATACCGATGATCTTGCCACCGAAGCCAACGTACTTGTACCAGAAGTCAGCAATACCCGCTTCGATAGCGATACGAGCTGTTACGTCTGATGGTAGAACTGCTTCACGGTAAGCGGCGTCTTGCTTGTCGAATGCATCAGTAGAAGGCATTGAAACAACGCGTACTTGCTTACCTTCAGCTGTTAGCTGCGCTGCAGCTTCAACTGCTAACTCAACCTCAGAACCTGTTGCGATAAGGATAAGCTCTGGTTTGCCTTCACAATCTTTCAGGATGTATGCACCCTTAGCGATGTTCGCTACTTGTTCTGCGTTACGCTCTTGCTGTGCAAGGTTTTGACGAGAGAAGATAAGTGCTGTTGGTGCATCTTTACGCTCGATAGCCAGTTTCCAAGCTACTGCAGATTCCACTTGGTCACATGGACGCCATGTGCTCATGTTTGGCGTTAGACGTAGAGAAGCCATTTGCTCAACAGGTTGGTGCGTAGGACCATCTTCACCCAGACCAATAGAGTCGTGCGTGTAAACCTGGATGTTCTGAACTTTCATCAGAGCCGCCATGCGCATCGCGTTACGTGCGTATTCCATGAACATTAGGAAAGTCGCACCGTAAGGAACGAAACCACCGTGCAGTGCGATACCGTTCATGATAGCCGTCATACCAAACTCACGGACACCGTAGTGGATGTAGTTACCAGAGAAGTCTTCACCAGTGAGAGACTTAGAGCCAGACCACATGGTTAGGTTTGAGGGAGCAAGGTCAGCAGAGCCACCCATGAACTCAGGAAGCATTTGACCAAACGCTTCTAATGCATTTTGAGAGGCTTTACGTGATGCGATGTCAGCAGGGTTTGCTTGAAGATCAGCGATGATTGCGTTTGCTTTCTCTTCCCACTCAGCAGGTAGGTCGCCATTGATACGACGCTTAAACTCTGCTGCTTCTGCAGGATAAGCCGCTGCATATGCGTCAAACTTCTCGTTCCAAGCCGCTTCTTTTACTGCGCCCGCTTCTTTTGCATCCCACTCAGCGTAGATATCAGCAGGGACTTCGAATGGACCGTGTGCCCAACCCAATGCTTCTTTTGATGCCGCAATTTCATCATGGCCAAGAGGTGCACCGTGACAGTCGTGAGAACCAGATTTGTTTGGTGAACCAAAACCGATGATCGTCTTAGTACAGATTAGAGTAGGGCGAGGGTCTGCCTTCGCCGCTTCAATCGCAGTGTTGATCGCTTCAGGATCGTGACCGTCTACTGCTGGGATTACGTGCCAGCCGTAAGATTCGAAACGCTTAGGCGTATCATCAGAGAACCAACCTTCAACGTGACCATCGATAGAGATACCGTTGTCATCCCAGAATGCGATCAGTTTGCCTAGACCAAGAGTACCGGCAAGAGAACATGCCTCATGCGAGATACCTTCCATAAGGCAGCCGTCACCCATGAATGCGTAAGTGAAGTGGTCTACGATATCGTGACCTTCTTTGTTGAACTGAGCAGCCAATGCTTTCTCAGCCATCGCCATACCAACCGCGTTAGTAATGCCTTGACCTAGAGGACCGGTTGTTGTCTCGATACCCGGTGCGTAGCCGTACTCTGGGTGACCAGGAGTCTTAGAGTGAAGCTGGCGGAAGTTTTTCAGATCATCAATTGATAGCTCGTAGCCGCTTAGGTGAAGCAGAGAGTAAATAAGCATTGAACCGTGGCCGTTTGAAAGAACGAAACGGTCGCGGTCAGCCCACTCTGGGTTTTGTGGGTTGTGGTTTAGGTGATCACGCCAAAGAACTTCGGCGATATCAGCCATACCCATAGGCGCGCCTGGGTGACCAGAGTTTGCTTGTTGTACACCGTCCATGCTTAGTGCACGGATTGCGTTTGCTAAATCTTTTTTTGAAATAGATGGACGATTCATGTGTGTTTCTCGATTGAATTTTTTATGTAGGAAGAGAAGTTCTTAGTTGCTAGTTCCTAGAATTGATTCATCTAGGAACTAGGTTACTCTCGGCTAGGAACTGAAATTCTTATAGCTTCGCTGCAATCATGTCTTCTAGTTTGCCTTGGTCTACAGCGAAGTTACGGATACCTTCAGCAACTTTCTCTACAGCCATTGGGTCTAGGTTGTGCTCCCATAGGAACTCAGCGTGAGTCATTGGAGCAGGGCGCTCTTTAGTGCCCTTAGTGTCAACCAGCTTCTCTACTACTTCGCCTTCAGCAGCTTCTAGTTCAGCAAGAAGCGCAGGAGCGATAGTTAGGCGGTCACAACCAGCAAGTTCTAGAATCTCACCGATGTTACGGAAGCTTGCGCCCATCACTACAGTGTTGTAACCGTGCTCTTTGTAGTAGTTGTAGATGCTTGATACAGAGATTACGCCTGGGTCTTCTTGAGCTTCAAAGTCACGACCTTCTTTCGCTTTGTACCAATCCATGATGCGACCAACGAATGGTGAGATCAGGAATACGCCAGCTTCAGCACACGCACGAGCCTGAGCGAAAGAGAATAGAAGTGTTAGGTTACAGTTGATGCCCTCTTTCTCTAGGATTTCAGCAGCGCGGATACCTTCCCAAGTAGAAGCCAGTTTGATTAGGATGCGATCGTTAGAAATGCCCGCATCGTTGTACATCTTGATTAGCTGACGCGCTTTAGCAACACTGCCTTCAGTGTCGTAAGAAAGACGCGCGTCTACTTCTGTAGAGATACGGCCAGGAATGACGTTAAGGATTTCTTTACCGATGTTTACTGCAAGCGCATCACAAGTGTCTTGGATTTGCTGAGCTTTGTCTGAGCTTTGAGACTTTGCGTAAGCAATCGACTGTTCAATTAGCGGTGCGTACTCTTCAATTTGAGCTGCTTTTAGGATAAGAGATGGGTTCGTTGTTGCGTCTTCTGGTTGGTATTTCTTAATCGCATCAATCTCACCAGTGTCTGCTACTACTGTCGTTAATTTACGAAGTTGTTCTAGTTTATTGCTCATTTCGATCGTCCTATCTCTTGGGGGCAACACTCAGCATTAGTTGGCTAGTGTTTTAGCGTTTGTTAAGCAAGTTAAATTAATGGGCGTTTAACGTGATTGTTGAGTGATGTTCATTGTGATTGAAACTTTGAACATCTGCCCACTTGCTGTGTAAATGTTGATTCCATAATTAGCGCCATTTTCTTTATTAGTCAATGTGTGATCTTGCTCAGAAGTGATGAGTGTCACTAATAATTGTTCGTTGCTTATAGGCTTACCGTTTGCGTGGACATTTGCTCACCATACAGTGGATAAATCAAGGTGTGAGCATATGTAATGGTAGTGAGCGAATGTTGCACGCTTCTCTAAGTTAGAGGTAGAATTATTGCTACTGTTAATGCCTTGAACCAGGTCCAAATATGTCACAGCAAGTTGAATCCCCATCCGAACATACCGATTTATTGACTGAGATTGCAGTCAGCTATTACCAAAACGGTGCAACCCAAGAAGAGATATCCAAGAAATTTTCAGTCTCACGAGCAAAAGTAGGTCGTTTACTAAAGCAAGCTCGTGATGAGGGGATCGTTGAAATCACGGTTAAGTATCACCCGGTTTTTAGTGCGCGTATCGAAGAGCGCTTAATCGAACGTTTTGGCGTAAAGCGCGCATTAATCGCTCTGGATCAGGATGATGATGAGCATCAACGGCAAATGATCGGTGGTTTAGTTTCTAACTATCTATCCTCTACTTTAAAGAACGGAACTGTGGTCGCTGTGGGTCAAGGTCGCAATGTGGCGTCGGTCGCTCACCATGTCGGTGTAATTGCTCCGCGAGAGTGTAAGTTTGTATGTGGCATCGGTGGTATCCACCCAAGAGGGGGCAAATTCAACGCCGACCATATATGTCGCCATCTAGCTAAGAAATATGGTGGTACCTCTGAAACGCTTTATGCGCCAGCCTATGCAGAAACTAAAGCGCAAAAAGATGCGTTCATGCAGAACTCAACAGTGAAACAAACCTTAGACCTTGCTCGCAAAGCTGATTTGGCTCTAGTGGGTGTCGGTGATATGAACGAGAACAGCCATATGGTTCAACTCGGATGGTTCACGGCCGGTGAGGTAGTGCAATCTCGCTTACTTCAGGGTGTAGTTGGAGACTTTGCAGGTTATGACTTCTTTGATGTCAATGGTGAAGTGGTTTCAACGGTTATGAATGATCGCGTGATTGGCTTGAGTATTGAAGAATTTAAACCGATTGCCGAGGTCATTGCGATAGCGTCAGAAACGTCAAAACCTCTCGCTTTATTGGGTGCATTAAGAACGGGGGCGATTGATGTGATTGCAACTAGCGTAAGCAATGCCTTAACAGTCCTTAACCTAGATGAGCAGATGAAGTATTAAGCGAGTTTGATTTCGAGTGTGAGAGGTTAATTGACGGGTGGGTGACAACTAATAAATCGCATCGTTGGCTTATCTGTCGCTTGATAGGATTGTTTAGAGAGTTTTACTTGTGAGCCTTCAGGGCAATCTTGAGAAGGTGGAATCGTCAATAAAGCGATTTCGCCATCACTCGTTTTAATGTTTAGGTAGCGACGGTGTCCGTCTAAAGACTGAGTTAGGGTTTGTGAAACTACTGTGGCGGTGACGGTTTCGTTTGACTCTGATTGGAACAGTTTTAGTACGGTATAAAGCAGAATACAGGCAACAATAAAGGCAGCGATAAGGGTCTTCGGATTGTTCATATGGTGATTCCTTTTCTTATCGCTGCAACTCAGTCTATTGGCTACATACAGGGCAAGAAGGTAACTTCATGAGCTTCATTTCGCGCCAACTTAATGTCATCGCATCAAAGATAAGTACCTTACCTGTAAGTGGTTGACCTAGGTTAGCTATCACCTTTATTGCTTCAAGGGCTTGCATCGCACCGATAATGCCAACAACAGGTGCCATAATGCCGGCTTCTACGCATGATAGTGTTCCATCACCAAACAAAGCACTCAGGCATTGATAACAAGGCTCTTCATCTTGGTAGGTGAAGACGCTGACTTGTCCTTCCATACGAATAGCGGCGCCAGATACCATTGGCGTTTTGCTCGTAAAACAAAGCTTGTTCAGTTGATTACGAGTATCGACGTTATCTGTCGCATCTAAAACGAGCGTGTGGGAATCAACAAGCTGCTGCAGTTCATTGTCACTGAGTCGTTTTTTAAGTGTATCCACGCTCAAGTGAGGGTTCAGCGCTTTCAATGACTCTGCTGCTGACTCGACTTTAGGACGGTTTATGTCTTCATCTGTGTGGAGAACCTGACGTTGTAGATTAGATAGCTCAACAATATCGTCATCAACAAGAGTGATAGAGCCAACTCCGGCCGTTGCAAGATATTGACTTGCGGCACAACCTAGACCACCAGCACCGATAATCAATATAGATGCTTGTTTGAGGGCTTCTTGGCCCTCAAAGTCAAACTGTCTCAGGATAATCTGGCGGTTATACCTAAGCATTTCTTCATCGGAGAGGATCTCCGTATCAGAAAGAATATCCATGACCTTTCCTAGTAAAGGGTTGAGTTAAAAAGTTCAATTTGAACCGTTTCACCAACCTGAACGTTGCCACGGTCGCGCTCTAGAACCACAAAACAGTTAGCCAAACTCATAGATCGGAATGCACCAGAGCTTTGGTTGCCTGTGGTTTCAACGAAGAATTGTCCGTTCTCAATAGTATAGATGCCACGTTGGTAGTCGGTACGGCCAGGACCCTTCTTGAAAGCGCTACGAGTGGTTGCTGGGATGGATTCAGGTGCTTTCCATTGAGTGTGACCAGAAAGCTTAGCTAACATTGGTTGTACTAGAACATACATGGTCAAGACTGCAGACACTGGGTTGCCTGGTAGCCCACAGAACCACGCGTTATCCAACGAGCCAAATGCAAAAGGCTTACCTGGCTTAATAGCCAGTTTCCAAAAACCGATTTGGCCTAACTCTTCTAGAATATCCTTGGTGTAATCTGCTTCACCGACACTGACACCACCAGAAGTAATCACCACATCGGCGAGCTCTTGTGCTTTCTCAAACGTCGCTTTTAGGGTTGCTGGACAGTCAGGGATAATACCTAGGTCGATCGCTTCACAGCCAAAGTTTTCGATAAGAGGCTTAATGCCGTAGCGGTTGCTGTCGTAGATTTGACCTTCTTCGAGTGATTCGCCAAGCTTTTTCAGTTCGTCGCCCGTAGAGAAGAACGCAACCTTAGGTTTGCGAATAACTTCAATGTGGCTGATACCCAAAGACGCAATCATAGGAATATCACGTGGCGAGAGGCGAGCACCTTTCTCAAGTACAACATCACCCTGGCGAATGTCATCACCAGTAGGACGAATGTTGTTTTGTGGTTTTACGTCGGTTTGATTGAACACAATGCCGGAGTCTGTCACTTCAGTGTTCTCTTGCATGATAACCGCATCGCAACCGTCAGGGATCTTTGCGCCTGTCATGATACGAATACAGGTACCTTGAGGCCACTCACCTTCAAAAGGCTGGCCGGCGAATGATTTTCCTGCCAATGGCATCACGTTTGATTGCTCGAGATCGGTGAGACGTAGTGCATATCCATCCATTGCTGAATTGTCGAATGGCGGAACAAAAATTGGAGAGAGAATATCTTTCGCAAGTACAAACCCTAAAGCGTCTGCAAGGGGCAGGGTTTGTGTCTCTGAAATTGGAGAAACAGGGTTAAGCAGCTTTTCTAGTGCTTGTTCAATTGGCATTAAGCCTGGTGCGTCACAACAACCCATGAGTGATTCCTATCATTATCATTTTTAGGCGAAGAACCTTAGCATATATCGTGTTTTGCCTCTAGCGATGCAATATGCCTGAGATCAAGAGATAACAAGAAAACGTGCGCTTAAAAAAAAGTGTAATTGTTAAAAAATCCAAGTATCCTTTGCGCTGATATTGTCATTAAAGAGGGAAATCAATGTCTGCATTGAGCGAATCAGCGCAATTAGTGAAGTCTGCGCTTGAAAGTCGAGGCTTAGAAACCCCGATGCTGCCAAACGAATTCAGCCGTGAAGAGAAGAAAGAAAAGATTGAACACCATATGCGTGAAATCCTCTCTCTTTTAGAGCTAGACCTCTCTGATGATAGCTTGGAGGAAACCCCACACCGAATAGCGAAAATGTATGTTGATGAGGTTTTCTCTGGCTTAAACTACCAAAATTTCCCGAAGATTACGGTCATCGAAAATAAGATGAACGTGAGCGAAATGGTTCGTGTGAAAGACATCACTGTGACCAGTACGTGTGAACATCACCTCGTGACGATCGATGGCAAAGCGGCTGTCGCTTATATCCCACGCGGAAAAATCATTGGTTTATCTAAGATCAACCGTATCGTTCGTTTCTTCGCTCAACGCCCACAAGTTCAAGAGCGCATGACGCAGCAGATCCTCATTGCACTTCAAACGTTGCTAGAGTCAGAAGACGTTGCCGTGACCATTGATGCAACGCACTATTGCGTAAAATCACGCGGCGTAATGGACGCAACCAGTGAGACCACCACGACAGCACTGGGCGGGATCTTTAAATCAAACCCAGCAACTCGTGCAGAGTTTTTCCACGGTTTAAGATAGCTTCTCTACAACAATCGAACTTATAGAACCCCGCTAATTGCGGGGTTTTGTGTTTTTTATACTAAATAAGGCAGGAAACTGCTCTGTATTTAAGGGCTAACTCTTTGTTTTATTGTTGTTTGTAGCTGAGATTTACTTAGCTTATCGTATCGACAATTTTTTTTTGTTTTTCTTTGTTCCGTTCAACAGTTACCTTTCGCGCCATCATCAAATACCTTTGCTAACGATTAAAAAAAGTGAAGGAAGCGATGCTCTCTAGGTCCACCCGGACCGTATAACACGGCTCAGTCGAGCCAACACTTAAAAACCATAACTTGGGAAAGCATCATGCGTATTGCAATCTTATCTAGAGATGAGAATCTATATTCTACTCGTCGACTAAAAGAAGCGGGCGAAGCTCGTGGTCACATTGTTGATGTTATCGATACATTACATTGTTATATGGATATCACTAGTAACTCACCTAAGGTGCGATACAAAGGGCAAGATTTGCCTAAGTATGATGCGGTGATTCCACGAATTGGTGCTTCTATTACTTTCTACGGCACAGCAGTGGTTCGTCAATTTGAAATGATGGGTACCTTCTGTGTGAACGACTCGATCTCAATCAGTCGTTCTCGAGACAAGCTACGTTCGCTTCAGTTGCTGTCTCGTAAAGGTATTGGACTACCACGTACAGGATTTGCTAGCCAGCCTGACAAGATCCAGGACTTGATCAAGAACGTTGGTGGTGCACCATTAGTTATCAAGCTACTGGAAGGTACCCAAGGCATTGGTGTTGTACTGGCAGAAACCAACAAAGCAGCTGAAAGCGTGATTGAAGCTTTTATGGGTATGAAAGCGAACATCTTGGTTCAAGAGTTTATTGAAGAGGCAAAAGGCGCAGACCTTCGTTGCTTCGTTGTTGGCAACAAAGTGATTGCTGCGATGAAACGTCAAGCAGGTGAGGGTGAGTTCCGCTCTAACCTGCACCGTGGTGGTACAGCGACTCTGGTTAAACTTACAAAAGAAGAGCGTGCAACGGCGATTGCGGCAGCGAAAGCAATGGGTCTAAACGTATGTGGCGTAGACTTGCTGCAGTCTAAGAACGGCCCTGTAGTGATGGAAGTAAACTCTTCGCCGGGTCTGCAAGGTATTGAAAACGCAACAAACAAAGACGTCGCTGATATGATTTTCGAATTCATCGAGAAGAATGCAAAAGAGACATCTAAGCGTTCAAATGCTTAAGTTGAGTTAATAGAAAAAAGAAAGCGCTCCGAAGAGCGCTTTCATTTGTATTAGTCCAGTTCGATATCGTAATCAGCTTCGTACACATCCGCTTGTGGTGCTTGCACTTTACCTCTACTGTTGAGGGTGTGGAAACGGCGGCGGCCACGCGCTAACGTCGTATACTTCAACCAAGTATGCTCAATCTTTGATTTTGCTTTATTTGGGTGAGCGACAACTTTAACGAAGTGTTTTTCTTCAGCGTTTTCCGGAGACAACTCTCCACTTTCTAATGCAAGAAGAGTTTCACCGTAAGTGACCAATAAATCTTCTTCTAGAAGGGTGAAGTCGCCAGATTTAGCGAAGCCACGAGGGAACTTATTGTGATCGTAAAAACGTTTTTTGCCAAAGCGGATTTCAGTATCCATGGTTAATTTCTCGTTAATTGGTAGAGTGATGAATGAACAACAACAAACGTTCATCGGCGCAAAGGTAAAGCCAAAACTTGAGAAACAACAGCAAAAAAGAATTATCGAACTGATAGAGAATATTGTTGCCAAATCAACACGGTAACAGCATCTTATAGCCCTAAATGGGCAGAGGTATTAGTGTGGACGTAAAGGTTTTTAAAACGCTTCTGGAAGTGGCAAAAGAGCGCCATTTTGGGCGTGCAGCGGAGAACTTGTTTATTACTCAAGCAGCCGTTAGTGCGAGGGTTAAACAACTCGAAGGCTATTTCGACACTCAGTTGTTTGAAAGAACCAAGAATAACATTCGGCTGACTTCTTCAGGGGAGCGTTTGATTCCTTATGCGGAAGCGATGGTAAGTACACTACAACAAGCAAAGCTTGAATTGACGCTTGAGCAGCACAAGCAGATGCAATTGATTATTGGTGGAACACCAAATACTTGGGATGCTTATCTTCAGAGTGCATTAAGCAAGATGACAATTTCATTGGCCGGCTACGGTTTTACTGCTGAATCGCAAAGCCGTGAACAGCTTAATCGTAGTTTGTTAGATCGAACTCTGGATATGGCATTCTCACTCGATCCATTGAAAGCAGATGAGTTCCACTGTGAAGTGATCGATCTTATTGACCTTGTGTTGGTATCGACGCACCCAGGTGATCTTCATGCGCAAAGCGACTTACGTTATGTGTATGTAGACTGGGGAACGCAATTTGCTCGCAAACACTCAGAGTTGATTCCGAACTCAATTATTCCTTATCTTAGAACATCGACAGGTAAGATTGCATTGGACTTCATGCTCGAGCGAGGTGGTTACGCATTCTTACCAAAGGCGCTGGTGGAGCCGTTCATTGAGAGTGAGCAGCTATTTAAAGTGGCAGGATGTGATCAGCTACAGAAACCACTTTACATGAGTTACCGTAAGAATAACCCGGGTATTAACTCTATCAAAGAAGTGGTGAAGTTAGTGAGTTCATTGGAGCAAGAGGCAAGTGCCCTGATAGTTCAAGCGGCAAACTAGGTTTATTATGCCCCTAACTTGAGAGTATTGAATGAAAATGCCCATCGTAAACGGTGGGCATTTTTGTATCTAGAAGAGGATAACCCCTAGTTTGCTTGGTCGGATTTCGATTTCTTAGAGCGAATTCGGCGATGCTTTAGATACTCTTCACGCCTTTCTTTGAATCGTTTCGGCGCAAACTTTTCCGGCCAGTACATCTTCACATAAGCACCAGACACCCAAATAACCAAAATAGTCGCGATCGTAAGCTCTAAGAAGCCGAACTTGTGTAGCCAATACCAGTGAGGGTGGTCGCTTTCAAACCAAGTAGTCAGGCGATGCATAGCGATTGAGCTAATGACCGACGGGAAGGTAACCGCAGCGATAGAGGGCTGGAACTTTAAACGCATGAGTCTGACGTAGCATAGGTAAATCAACATCGTCATCGTAATTGCGATGCCCGCTAGTGCGCCAGTTAATACTGGGTCGGGTTGCTTATAGTTAACCAAGTATGCAGTCAGCGTCAGGTTGATGGGTGCAGCCATAATCGCCAAAGTTGGACGAGCTCTTCGTGGCAGGCTGCCTTCGAACACTAGGCGATAGAGAACCAATGGCAACATAAAGAAATAGATCGCGATACAGATCATCGCGATAGTTTCAGAAAACTGCGTTAACCCTAATTCGGAACCGGCTAGAGAACTGCTGATTATCCCTACAGGATACAGAAACCAACTTGGTACGATGTTGGAAATCTTAAAGTTTTGTAGTTGGAAAGAGAAAAATAGCACCATCATGGTGACATGCAGCGATAGGGCGAAAAACCACAGAACATACGCTACTTTCGGACTGACAATAGCGAGGTAATCACACAGCACCAACAGTGCCATACTCATCGGCGCCATCAAACTGCCACTCAGCGGGTGTTTGATGTCATTGATGAAGGTTGTGTAGCTGGTGAAGTATTTGAGTAAAACGGGAATCAGCAACAATGCGCCGATGAGCACACAGTAGGGGCGCAATGTATCGCCGACCCCTGGCAAATAGAGTGACCACGCTTGCCCTAAACCTATCACGCCTAATGCTAGAGATGCCTGTGATGGAGGCACATTCTTAACATTGGTAAAGCGTCTGAGGTTCACAAGTAGGCTCCTTGGGGGATGGCTGTATCTGGTGCGCGCTAGTCTAACAAAAAAGTGGTAGATTTGCGTAGTTTCGACATGGATAAAATCTTAGCATAGCGGATAAAAAACGAGACTTACGTCAATATATCTCCGAATAGTCATTTTTTTATGCCTAAAAACTTGCGAATCGCCGGATATGGTCCATATTTAAAGCGTAAGGCAAATGACCTGCAGGGAGGAACAATCGGTCTTACTCACAATTTGGATGGATTCATTATTCAATTCTAATTCCTCGTACAAGACCAAGTGGCATCTATAGTCCGGTTATGGTTCGCGAACTCACGATTGAGTAACGAGGTGAAAGGCGTACACTAGACGGTACGCCTTTTGTTATTTTAAAAGAGTTATCTTTAGCTTTTATCCTGGCGAAAAGGGATAAACAGTACTTTTTCTATCTATCATTCTCAGAGCTAATAGAAAGCAACACTTGCTCAAGCTGGTCCCACGGCAACAGTTGATTATCTATTACTTCTAGACGGCTCTCAAAACCTTCCAATGTCACCTGATTAACGGATACCACACCATTGCTAACATTGAACGTATAGCAACCGTCACCGGTATTCATCACACCTTTTACTCGTTCAGCTGTGAGATCGGATAACACAGAGAACAGGTCATTAAAGTTAAAGGTAACTTCTGAGCCGAAAATCCACCCGCAACTAAAGTAACCTTGGCCCTTATTTTCTTTTCTAATGAAGCTTTGATTTGGCGGCAGTTGGAACTGAGGCTCCATCTCTGCGTGTTCGTGATGGTGGCTTTCTACTTGCTCACTTTGTTGGGCGTTGCTTGGCATATCCAAAAGTTCAAATGCAAAGTCACCATTTTCTACCAATTGCGAAAATGATTTTTCAGGGACTTGTTGACTGACCCATTCAGAGAAGGCTTGTTTGTCTTCCTCGCTACACTGGTCGGCTTTATTGCCGATTATGATGTCAGAGATAGCCAACTGGTCATTGAAGTTCTGGTTGGTGGTGTATTTTTCAATAGAGAGGTTTCGAGGATCAACTAATCCAATGGTTGCACGAAGGTCAATGTAGTCAGCAAATTGCGAAGACGATAGTGTAGCTAGAACCTTATGAGCATGGCCTAAACCTGTTGGCTCTACAATTAATCTATCTGGATTGGTGCGGAGCAGAGCTGTAATTGCAACCGACATAGGAACGCCCGCTGCGCAACACATGCATCCGCCAGGGACTTCTTTAATCAGCGCACCCTGATCGGTCATCATTGCGCCATCGATTCCAATCTCACCAAACTCGTTAACTAATACTGCCCAGTTTTCTTGTTCTGGTTTGTTTTTGAGAAGATTAAGAATGGTGGTTGTCTTACCGGTCCCTAGAAAACCAGTGATAATATTAGTAGGTATGCGCATGATGTTTTTGCTTGCTTAACGTCGTGTTTATGATTCGTCTTATCCTACTACGCTTTGATTTGTAGGGCACTACAAATGCATCAATCATAAACGACTGTTATGTGCCAGTAGAGCGAATTAACGTCGGCGTTATCTATTCGTATAGATAGAAAATATTTGTCAAAAATCAGAACAAAATGACTAGACGTAGCGCATTCAGAGGAATAGAATCCGCGCTGTTTGGGGAGTAGTCGCCTCTGGTTTACTTATCGTCATCTCGTTAGAGCACAAACTGATTTGTGCCTCTATCCGGTAAGTATAAGTTCAAGCATCGCTTAACTTCGACGAGACCAACGCATTCATTACGATCACATGTCTATGACGTGGGGTTTTGCTTTTGTATGCGGTGGGATTGTCTTTATATCTTTTCAATCCCTCCGTCCTGGAGGAAATATGACTTCAACGATTTACCTTGGCTTCGCAGTGATGACACTGGCGCTAGTTGCTCTTGATATTTGGCAAACCCGTGGTGGGGCTGTCAGCATTAAGAAGGCGGCAATCTGGAGCTTGGTGTGGTTCGCTCTTGCATTTGTTTTTGCAGCGGCTATCTATGTTTACTGGGATTTCTATGCGCCATTGAGTGATTATAGCGCTCAAAAAGCGACGGTAGCGTTCGTGACAGGGTACCTACTAGAAAAATCCTTAAGCGTTGATAACTTGTTTGTATTTGCAATCATATTTCATCAATACGCTGTTCCTGAACACTTAAGACCACGTGCTTTGTTATGGGGTGTTATCGGTGCTCTTGTCTTGCGTGCGATTATGATTGCGGTAGGCGCACAATTATTAGAGCAATACCATTGGGTACTATACTTGTTTGCGGCTTTCTTGATTTGGACGGGTATTCAGCTAGCTCGTGACAAAGGTGAAGAAGAGGTCAACCCAGTACCAGAGCGAATTATTCGTCGTTTCTTCTCAGTGAGTGAAGGTTATCAAGGTAATAAGCTATTTACCAAAGAGAACGGAAAGCGCTTGGTAACACCTATGTTCATTGTTATTACCGTTATTGCGTTCATGGACGTGATGTTTGCTTTGGACTCGATTCCAGCAATCTTTGCTGTGACACGTGAACCATTCTTGGTGTTGGCTGCGAACGTATTCGCTCTGTTAGGTCTTCGCTCTCTCTACTTTGTACTACAAGGTATGATGGACAAGTTTGTGTACCTCAAACCTGCATTGTCTATCATCATGGTATTTATCGGTACCAAGATGATATTGGTCGGAACAAGTTGGGAAGTACCAACATGGTTGTCGCTCACTGTGTTACTTGTGGTTATGACGGGCGCAGTATTCGCTTCTATCGTGAAAGGAAAAAATAAGGTACTTGCTCAAGAGTAAGTTGCCTAGAATACTAAAAGGGCGAGATAGTGAAATCACTATCTCGCCCTAATTGTTCTGTATCTTAGCTGGAAGTGCGTTAAAGGGGCTTTGCAATATGGGGGTGAGCTAGGTAGTACCCTTGAAACATATCTATTCCGAGTAAACGCATACGTCTAAATTGATCCGCTGTTTCGATGCCTTCAGCGATGATCTGAGCTCCTACACTTTTCGCTGCTTCTAAACCCGCTTTAAGCTTATCTGACTGACCTTTGCAGTAATCTTCGATGATAGTGCGATCCAGTTTTACAATATCTGGTTTTAGCATTGCGATACGATAATCGTTAGACGCCTTAGTCCCATAGTCATCAATCGCTATAATAAAGCCTTCTTGAGCTAATCTTCCTGTTGTTCGTGACAAGGTAGATTCACAATGCGTATCTTGTTCTAGTACTTCCATTACTATCTGCTCACTCGAAAGGGAAGTGGGTGCAATAACCTTATTACCAATCATCACACTTTCAATCTCGTTCGAAGTCATTGAGTGACTATTGTTCGGAAGAACGTTGAGGAAGAGCTTTAAATGGGCGTATTCAGACTGAGAGAAGTTTCTGATGTGAATATGACGACTTAAACTTTCGGCGTAGGCGAGTTCAATGTCAGTTTTCAGGTGTTGGCTAAAGAATATACTTGGAGGAATGACTTCACCACTGTCAGTCGAAATTCTGAGAAGAGCTTCTGCACCAATAGGGTCAAGATTCTTATTAAATATTGGTTGGAATACGCTTGAAAGAAGATAGCCTTCAAATTCAGCAATATAGAGACCTTCTGCGTCTTGAGACACATTTCCAGCTATATCGTAATTTAAGCGTGCTGTTGTCATAAAAGCTCGATTACTCACAGAGCCACGCACAATATTCGTGCAGCATGGTCTGACCTCTAAAGTATAATTGCCATAATTTTGTCATAATCAAGAGATTTGTCAATTATTTGACTGACAAAAGTATTAGGCAAACATAATGAATTAGTAAATATTAGAAGAGGATTCCATTAATCACATCATTTAAAGGGTTATTAGTTTTTATTTGTATAAAAAATAGCCACAAAGTGGTAAGTGTTATTGCCACTGGACAACTGCGTAAAGTTGCAAATATTTTCTTACCATCTGTTGATCTTTTAATCGCTTTAAAGGATGGCCAAATTTTAGAAAACAGGGCGAAAGATTAAAGCGCTTATCTAACTCCTGTGATAGTAATGAGCCGCTTTGATAAAGCGTTATACCTTGTTCTGCATATTCATCTACAGCATCAGGCAGTTCGCCCATCCACCAATGTAGTATTTCTCTGCTTTGTTTGCTTCGACTTAACCAATGATCGCTAATGACTAGTAATAGGTCGTTGGGTTGGATGGCGTAGCAGTATTCTGATTGCCATTCATGGATGTCGTTGAGTAGGTTTTCGCGGCAGTGTTTACCTGCACTCACCATATGTTGAGTCACTAACCATACAGTTCCATGCTCCGTACTGATTCTGAATCGATGTGGTTGATCTTTATCATTACAGCTTTCTAGCGTCGCAAAATGGTGAGGTTGTGAGAAGCTATCAAGTGTACGGCACAGTCTTCGAGCAAACGCTTGGCCTAGATGTTGTTCAGTCATTCCACGGTTGTGGACTGCGGGGTAGTTTCTTTCAAAAAGATTTAAACAATCCTTTTGAAACTCTTGGATGCTTTGCACAACTAAATCGAGTAACAATTAAACGTCCTTATATATGCCTTTGGCTTACATTAGCTAATCCAATACCGTATGCAATAATAATGGCAGCATCCCGAGCAAGGAAGATCATTCGCTTATTAATTATCTGAGCTCGGTAACAATATTTAACAATAGATTCAAAAAAGGAGAGAAAGAGATGGATAAAATCGAGATCAGTCGTCAGGAAAAAACTGAACTGGCTCAAAAGCTTCAGCAATATTGCGAAGACGAACTCGATATAGACGTTGGTCAATTTGATGCCGAGTTTATCGTTGATCATCTAGCCCAATCATTGGGTAAAGTGATATACAACCAAGCTCTGGAAGATGTGCAAAAAGTGATTGATAAAAAGTTTATGGATATCAATGACGAGATTTATCAACTCGAAAAGTTCGACTAAAACAAATGCGATGTCTTCTCATTCAAATATTTTGAATAAGTCGAACAAGTCTATACTCTGTTCGCCTTCTACAACATAGTGAATACTTTAACCATCAACGGTTGAAGCGCACTTTCAATCTCACTTAATGGAAATAGATATGCAAAGGGATACAAGAAACTATCACCCAGTCTCACGACTCGTTCACTGGATTTCTGCTTTTACTATTATCGGTATGTTTGCTGTGGGTTGGTGGATGGTAGACCTCTCATACTATAGTGAGTGGTATCGCACGGCCCCGCATTGGCATAAATCTGTCGGTATCTTGCTCGCCTTGCTTACTCTGTTTCGTGTGATTTGGAAGAAAGTGAAAGGCTCACCAGAAATAGAGGGTAAACCTCTTGAGGTTAAAGCGGCTAAGGCAGCACATCACATGATGTATCTACTGCTCGCGGTGGTTTTTGTTTCAGGTTACCTGATCTCAACTGCTGATGGCCGAGGTATTGAAGTATTTACTTGGTTTACTGTACCAGGGCTAGGGGAGTTGTTCGCAAACCAACCTGATCTTGCTGGTACGGTTCACTATTACGCAGCACTTGTACTGATTGTTTTAGCTGGGGTACATGCGTTGGCTGCACTAAAACATCACTTTATCGATAAAGATGACACATTACGTAAAATGTTAGGAGTTTCAAAATGAAGAAGACTTTAATTGCTACCGGACTAGCGGCGCTAATGGCTCTACCAACTGCTGTAAATGCAGCAGACTATGTAATCGACACCAATGGCGCGCACGCATCGGTTAACTTTAAAGTGAGCCATCTTGGCTACAGTTTTATCAAAGGTCGCTTCAACGATTTCAGTGGTAACTTCTCTTACGACAGTAATGACGTTGCGGCATCTACGGTTAACGTAACAGTGAATACTCGTAGTCTAGATTCAAACCATGCAGAGCGTGATAAGCATATTCGCAGCGATGACTTTATTAATGCATCGAAGTTTACATCTGCAACGTTCACGAGTACGGGTGTACAGGATAAAGGTGATGGCACGTTAGATATCATGGGTGACTTAACACTTCACGGTGTAACAAAGCCAATTACTATTGCAGCTGAATTTGTTGGTGAAGGGCAGGACCCATGGGGTGGTTACCGTGTTGGTTTTGTTGGTAACACTCGCCTAGAACTTAAAGATTTCAATATTCCTGTAATGGGGACGTCAAGCTACGTAGACATGGAGCTACATGTAGAAGGTATTCGTCAGTAATTTACCCTCATTCTTAATGTAATCTGCTTGATTCGAAGCCCTTATGATACTTGTATCGTAAGGGCTTTTGTATATCTCGACTTCTCAGTTGAAGATGCTCAACTATTCCAGAAAAAAAGAGAAAACAATTTATTCTGACAGATTAAGACAGATTATGAACAGCGTTAGCTGAAACGTACTCTCTTCACGTAAGAACGCGGCACATTCGCTACAACATCAAAGTATTTATTTCATACCCCTAAATAAATAGAGGATTTACGCCATCTAACCCTAAAGGGTAGTTTTTTACCGAAATTGATTTATATCATGTATTAATAATGTGTCACAAATCACAATGCGCGAAGATTAAAAGATAACCCTTAGGAAGTATCTATGAGCAAGTTGAAACTGGTAGTAATCGGTAACGGCATGGTTGGCCATCGCTACATCGAAGACCTAGTTGAAAAGACTGATGCATCTCAATACGAGATCACAGTTTTCTGTGAAGAACCACGTGTTGCTTACGACCGTGTTCACCTATCTTCTTACTTTTCTCACCACACAGCAGACGAGCTGTCTCTTGTAAAAGAAGGCTTTTACGAGAAGCACGGCATCAACATGCTAATCGGCGAACGTGCTATCAACGTTAACCGTGAAAAGAACACTGTTTACTCAAGCTCTGGTCGTGAAATCCAATACGACAAGCTGATCATGGCAACAGGTTCATTCCCATTCGTACCACCAATCAAGGGTCGTGAAAGCAAAGACTGTTTTGTTTACCGTACTATTGAAGATCTAAAAGCGATCGAAGCGTGTGCGAAGAAGAGCAAAGTGGGTGTGGTAATTGGTGGTGGTCTTCTAGGCCTTGAAGCTGCTGGTGCACTTAAAGCTCTAGGTATGGAAACTCACGTGGTTGAGTTTGCTCCTAAACTAATGGCAGAACAGCTAGACCAAGCTGGTGGTAACCAACTTCGTCAAAAAATTGAAAGCATGGGCGTTCGTGTTCACACAAGTAAGAACACGCTTGAAATCGCTCCTGAAGGTAAAGACGCACGTAACGTTATGCGCTTTGCTGACGGTACAGAGCTAGAGACTGACTTCATCGTCTTCTCAGCGGGTATCCGTCCTCAAGATAAACTGGCTCGCGAAATGAAGCTAGACATCGCACCGCGCGGTGGTATTGCAATCAACAACTTCTGTCAGACTTCTGATGAGAACATCTACGCAATCGGTGAGTGTGCGTCTTGGAATGAAACATTCTTCGGTCTAGTGGCTCCTGGCTATAAGATGGCGACTGTTGCTGTTGACCACGTTGTAGGTAACGACAGCCAATTTGAAGGCGCTGACATGTCTGCGAAGCTTAAGCTTCTTGGCGTGAAGGTAGGCTCTATTGGTGACGCTAACGGTCGTACTCCTGGCTGTAAGAGCTACGTATACCAAAACGAAGAGCAAGAAGTTTACAAACGTCTAATCGTTTCTGAAGACAACAAGAAACTTCTTGGTGCAGTAATGGTTGGTGATACGTCTGACTACGGCGATCTTCTACAGCTTATGCTGAATGAAATCGACCTACCAGAGCACCCAGATGCGCTAATCCTACCTGCACACGCAGGCGCAGAGAAGCCAACTCTAGGCGCAGACGCACTACCAGAATCAGCAGTTATCTGTTCTTGTTTTGACGTAACAAAAGGCAAGATCGCAGAAGCAGTTGCTGAAGGTCACCACACTATCGGTGATATCAAAGCGGTAACTGGTGCAGGTACTGGTTGTGGTGGTTGTATCCCTCTAGTGACTTCTGTTCTAAACGCTGAGCTTGAAAAAGCGGGTGTTGAAGTGAAGAACGACGTATGTGAGCACTTTGCATACTCTCGTCAAGAGCTATTCCACCTAGTACGCATCGGTGAAATCAAGTCGTTTGAAGAGCTACTTGAGAAGCACGGTACGGGTTACGGTTGTGAAGTATGTAAGCCTCTAGCAGGTTCTATCCTTGCTTCAAACTGGGGTGACCACATCCTTAAGCCGTCTCTAGTTAAACTGCACGATACCAACGACAACTTCCTAGGTAACATGCAGAAAGACGGTACTTACTCTGTAATCCCTCGTATGGCGGGTGGTGAAGTGACTCCTCAAGCTCTATCTGTTCTTGCAGACGTAGCGGCAGAGTACAACCTTTACACCAAGATCACTGGTGCACAGCGTATCGGTCTATTCGGTGCTCAAAAAGATGACCTTCCAGCAATCTGGAAGAAGCTAATCACAGCGGGCTACGAAACAGGCCAAGCTTACGGTAAGTCTCTACGTATGGTTAAGACTTGTGTAGGTTCAACTTGGTGTCGTTACGGCGTTCAAGACTCTGTAGGTCTTGGTGTAATGCTTGAGAACCGTTACAAAGGTATCCGTGCTCCTCATAAGATGAAGTTCGGCGTATCTGGCTGTACTCGTGAGTGTGCGGAAGCACAAGGTAAAGACCTTGGTATCATCGCAACTGACGCAGGTTGGAACATGTATGTAGCGGGTAACGGCGGTATGACTCCACGTCACGCAACGCTACTTGCAGGTGACCTAGATACTGAAACGCTAATCAAGTACATCGACCGTTACATGATGTTCTACGTACGTACGGCTGCGCCACTACAACGTACTTCTGTATGGTTCGAGAACCTAGAAGGCGGCATCGACTACCTACGTGAAGTAGTTATCGAAGACAAGCTTGGTATCAATGACCAACTTGAAGCTGATGTAGCGAAGCTAATCGAAGAGTTTAGCTGTGAGTGGACTGACACGATCAACGACGAATCACAACTTAAGCGTTTCTCACACTTCGTTAACTCTGACGAGCGTGATGACAACGTAATGTTCGTTACTGATGGTCGTGAGCAACACCGTCCAGCGACATTTACTGAAAAACACCCAGAAGCGAAGGGCGACATCCTTCACGTAGCAGCAGAGTAATCGGGAGCGACATCATGGCATTTACAAAAGTTTGTAAAATCGAAGACATCATCCCAGGTACTGGTGTTGTTGCACTACTAAACGGTGAGCAAGTAGCTATCTTCCGCCCACGTGCAACTGAAGAAGTGTTCGCTATCAACAACATGGACCCATTCTTCCAAGCAAACGTACTTTCTCGCGGCCTTATCTGTGAGCACAAAGACGAGCTATGGGTAGCAAGTCCACTTAAGAAGCAACGCTTCAACCTAGCAACAGGCGTGTGTATGGAAGATGAGCAGTTTAATGTGAAATCTTATAAAGCTCGCGTTGTTAAAGGTGCGGTAGAAATCGCAGCGTAAGGCGTTACGTACATACTCAAAATAATTGGAGTTGCAGCTAGGCAACAAGTAAGTTCAGCCCTATGAGCATAGATGCTCTATGTGATTAGGGTGAAATTACGTAGTTAACGACGCTGCGGCTTCAAGTATGAAGAGTATAAAGTTTTTCTGCTGTGCGTAGGGAGCAACTTCCTAAGGGTTAATCCCGACGCATAGCAGAGATTTAATAGCCTAAAGGCTTCTCTTTTTTTGCCTGAATTTTATTAATGACGAATTTGTTAATGAGTTCAGTGAGAGCCTTTCACTATTCAATCTCAACTTTTAACTTTAACTTTTTAATAAGGGCAATTTATGTCTACTGATTTTAAACCAGCTGAATTCGTTCAAACGATGATCAACGTCGGTGAAGCGAAAACAAAAACAAGCGCTCGTGATCTACTTCTGCGTGGCACAATGGCGGGTATTATCCTGTCGCTAGCGGTTGTTGTTGCTATTACAACTATCGTTCAAACAGGTGTTGGTGTTGTTGGCGCACTCGTGTTCCCAGTAGGTTTCGTTATTCTTTCTGTAATGGGTTATGACCTAGTAACAGGTGTATTTGGTCTAGCACCATTGGCTAAATTTGAAGGTCGTCCAGGTATCACTTGGAACCGCGTATTCCGTTGCTGGGGCCTTGTTGGTCTTGGTAACCTAATTGGTTCTCTAATCGTTGCTTACCTAGTCGCTGTTTCTCTAACAGGTAACTTCTCTCTGGAACTAAATGCTGTTGCTAAGAAGTTCATCGCAGTTTCTACAGCACGTAGCGCAGGCTTCGAAGCGATGGGTGTGGACGGATGGATCACGTGTTTTGTTCGCGGTATCTTCTGTAACCTAATGGTGTGCCTAGGTGTAATCGGTAACATGACTGCACGTACTGTTGCTGGCCGTGTTGCAATGATGTGGTTCCCAATCTTCATCTTCTTCGCACTAGTATTCGAGCACACAGTTGTAAACATGTTCCTATTCCCACTAGGCATGATTCTTGGTGCTGATTTCGGTATCGCGACTTGGTTGAACTTCAACCTAATTCCTACAATCCTAGGTAACATCGTGGGTGGTCTACTAATGACTTGTATCCCTCTATACCTAACTCACGCTAAAACTGCACCAGCACTAGATTCAGAAGAATCAGTGAAAGCAGAAGCGGCATTCAACGCTAAGTAATCTTAAGATTACTGAAAAGATTCAAAAGCCCTAACTTCGGTTGGGGCTTTTTGGTATTTGAGAATCAGTTGGAAAAGGGTATTCAATCCGGAGGGGAACTTTTAACTTTAACTCTTGAATAAGGACAATTACGCCATATTCACTTTAACTTTTGCCACATTAATGTCTTGGCTAGACAATCTTCAACTTTGTCCGAATATTATATGTCGTTGGTTGGATAACGTAATAATTCATAAGGGTTATTTGATTAATTTCAATGGATAAAAAGTTATTATTTATATAAAACTGTGATCGACGTTTAATTTCAACCTTGATACAGTGAACCTAATTAGTTTTGAGTACAGGCACAAAAATGACTGATAAGCAGATGACACAATCAGGTTTTGTTTCATTAGTAGGCGCAGGTCCAGGAGACCCTGAACTACTTACTATGAAGGCTTATAAAGCGATTCAAAAGGCAGAGGTGTTGGTCTACGATCGACTCGTTTCTAAAGATATTCTTGCCCTTGCGAGTGAGGATGCAGAACGCTTGTATGTTGGTAAGAAGCTGGACCACCATTGCGTTCCTCAAGATCAAATTAATGATCTTCTTGTCGATAAAGCACGAGAGGGTAAGTTCGTTGTTCGCTTAAAAGGCGGTGACTCGTTCATCTTTGGTCGTGGTGGTGAAGAGTGTGAAACTCTGGCTGAGAATGATATCGCGTTTGAAGTCGTTCCGGGTATTACTGCAGCAGCAGGTGCAACGGCTTATGCTGGCATCCCGCTTACACATCGTGACCATGCGCAAAGCGTTCAATTTATCACTGGCCACCTGAAGAAGGACGGTGAAGATATTGATTGGCAATCTCTCGCTCAGCACAATCACACGCTTGTATTCTATATGGGTTTGAAAGAGAGCCCTAATATTCAAAAAAATCTTCAAGATAATGGTATGAGTGACGAAATGCCGGTAGCTATTATCGAAAATGGCACACGCAAAGAGCAGAAAGTATTTCGTGGCGGCTTAAAAGACCTAGCTAATTTAGCCAGTCAAGCTCAAAGCCCGGCATTAATTGTTGTAGGTAGCGTTGCTCAACTGCATGAGAAATTAGATTGGTTTAACAAATAAAGCTGTAGCCAATCAATATGTTTGTTTAACGGGCACCTTATCTTTTTAAGGTGCCCGTTTTAATTTCTACGTAAAAACTGTAAATAGCCACCATCTGAGAATACGAGATTCACAACCACCATTTTCAACTTTAATCCTTAATAGTGATGTGCTGATCAGTATGATTTGTTAGAGTGGTCGACTTTAATCCCCGTCCAGAGAGCAGTATGGAAAAGGTCGCCATCTTCGCAGATATCCAAAATATCTACTACACAACTAAAGATAAGTATCGAGCCAACTTCGATTACAACCATTTCTGGTATATCGCGACGGAAGGAAGAGACGTGGTTTGTGCAAATGCCTATGCGATTGCCTCAACAGACCCTAAACAGCGTCAGTTCCATCATATACTGCGTGGTATTGGTTTTAGTGTTCAATTAAAGCCGTTCATTCAACGACGTGACGGTAGTGCGAAAGGGGATTGGGATGTTGGTATTGCTCTAGATGCTATTGAGGCTGCAGAGAGCGTAGATACGATTATCTTGTTATCTGGTGATGGAGATTTTGGTGTGTTAGTCGAGCGTATACAACAACGTTTTGGCAAACGAGTAGAAGTCTATGGCGTGCCAGGGTTGACTGCACAAAACCTCATTGAGGTTTGTGATAGCTACACGCCAATCTCAGATGATTTATTACTCGGCCGCTGATTCTTTCTCTGTCGAGTCTGCAGTTTCGGCAACCACAGGTCCTTGGTTTGCTTGCTCTTCCGCCTCTAGCTTCGCTCGTTCTGCTTTTGAGATGTAGCGAGGCTTGTTACTCTTATGAAGCTTAGCGTTTTTCTTCTTAAGCTTCTTTTTTAGTGTTTCATTGATCTTCTTCTTACGATTCATCTTCTTTACTCGCTATCATGCTTAATCTACAAAAATAATAGTAGCCGGCGAGAATAAAGGGTTTTTCCTTTTGTTACAACTGACTTAGTTTCTATTAAGGTTCGGCTTTGATAAACATAGCTTCTAACAAGCAGAGTTATAGCAGTTCTATGAATGACATCGGTAAGGTATAGCATGTCTAAAGTATTCAGTGACATTTTAACCGGAGAGCTGTTGACCGAATTTAAAACGGTTCACCACATGACCGTTCTATATTGTAAGAAGCATCACCCTCAGGCTGAAAAAGAAGAGGGGCTGTGCACTACATGTAGAACGTTACTGGATTACGCAGAAATGCGGCTAGATCGCTGTCCATATGGGCAAGGCAAGCCAACTTGCAATAAATGTCCGATACATTGCTACAAGCCAGAAGAAAAAGAGCAGATGCGTCAAGTGATGCGCTTTGGTGGCCCTAGGATGCTGATTCATCATCCTCTACTGGCTATTCGTCACTTGCGTCATGAGAAGCGTCCAGTTCCAGATAAACCGGCACTAAATGCTTCTAATCGAGCAATGAGAAAGAAGCGACGCTAGATTTCATAATTAAAAATGCCGAATGAATTTGGTGAATCATGCGGCATTTTAGTTATTTTATGAATAGCAACACTGGTTAAGCGTTCACTCTTCTTTTTAATCTTGAAATGATGCGAAATTTTGAGCGTTTCTTCGCTGTGTTTTTAACATCATTTTCATTGGTGATGATGGTTAGATTGTTCATCCATTCACCTTGTAGGTAACGGCGGAAACAGAGAGTGAGCTTCACTACTTCTTCAACCAACATCATTGCGTACACGTACTTGAATTCAAGACCGATGACGAAAGCGGCTAGGGTACAAACTGGGATACCAATGACCCACATCGCAATAAAGTCCATTCTTAAGCAGAAATGGTTATCACCACCCGCACGAAGAATACCGTTAATGACAATCATGTTGGTCATACGAATAACGATCGCACTACATAGGATGATAATCGCTGGCTGTGCCAATGGGTACAACTCAGGCTGAGTTAGGTTTAACCACTCTAGGATAGGTTCACGGATCAACAGCATTCCACCACCAACAGTCACGCCAAACAGCAGCACCATACGGATGAAGAATTTCGCCATCTCTTTCGCTTGGCCAAACTCATCGCGCCCTAATGATTGTCCCATCAGTACAGAGCAGGCCACTGACAGACCAAAGAAGACCGAATAACACAGTGATTCAAATGGACCAAGCATGCTAAATACTGCGAGCTCAGTTGTGCCCATATGACCAAAAATCATTTGGTATGCCATGGTGCCCATTGCCCAAAGCACGGCGTTAACTGTTAATGGGAAAGCGAGGCGCTTGTATGCCAGCCAAAGTGATGGGCGCTCCATTGATGCTTGAGTTGAAAGCAGCCAGTGGTTTCTTAGCTTCATCACACCAAGGATCATCAAGACTTGGAGCAGGCGCGAAATTGTTGTGGCCAAAGCTGCACCAGCAACCCCCATTGCTGGAACACCGAATCCCCCTTTGATTAACCAGAAGTTCAATGCAATATTGATGAAGATTGTAATGGCACCAATTAATAGTGGAGTGACAGCGTCACCTGAAGAGCGCATGCTCGATTCAATTGCGATAACTACATGAGTCAACATCAATACAGGGAAGCCATACCAAAGGTAAGTCGCTCCCAAGTGGATGACTTGTTCATCGCTGGTTTGTAACATCATGATGAACTGAGAACCCAACGTAATAATCAGTGTGACAGGGATCAGTACTTTCAAGCCAAATTGAATGGCTAGTGAGGTGACAGTTTTTGCGCTTGCTCGGTCACCTTTGCCCCAATACTGTGCGACAAGGGTACCATTAGCAGATGAAAGACCAGCCATGATCATGATAGCAACGAAATGCCATTTTGATGCAATTCCCACAGCCGCAGTCGCTTCCTTACCAAAGTCACTCACCATTAAGACGTCAGCAAGCGCCAAAATTGCCACGAGTGCACTTTGGATTGCTACCGGAAACGCGAGTTTAACCACACGGCTAAGCATATGGTCTGGAAGTGTATTGTCTGTTGTTTTAGGCTGTGTTTTTGTTGTCATTAATTTCCCCTCTCAATTTAGCGCAACTATAGTGAAGAGCGGTTTATAAATACATGTTTGAAAAACGAGAAAACCTGTGCAAATCCGTCATTGATGATTTTTCACCCAAGCTTGAGTGGAAAGATGAAGTGCATCTATCTGATTTATGTAAAGAGCGCTTCTTGAGCCACAGCCAAATTCCTGAGTTTGATGAGCAAGATATCTTTATGGCGGGCTTAGCACAGTTGGAAGAGAGTTATTACGTTGAGCGCCAATCGGTTGATGTCCATACCATCTTATTCACAGTAGAAGGTGGAGGTGTGTTGGTCACCAAAGACTGGGTTAAGTTGATTGAACCAAATACGATGGTGGTTCTTCCTGCACATACGCCGTTTCGATTCGAAATCAACCCTCAAATCAAAAAGTGGAAAATGGTCTGGTTCCTTCCTCGGCCTACAGGGAAATGGGAGCACTTGATCAACCTCAATAAAAAGGTCATCCCATTTCATGAGTGCGAACAGATTTGGTCGTTAACCAATCTTATTCATTGTGAGATACACGGACGTGCGGCATTCAGACGTTTGCTGTTGAGTGAATTGGTTCGATATTTAAATGCGATTGAGGAAAAGGCCACGACATCTTCTGTGCGAGTTCAAGCACTATTTAACGAGGTCGAAAGTCAGCTTCACTTGCCGTGGAAGGTATCAGAGATGGCACAAAGTTGCTTTATTAGTGAGGAGCAATTAAGTCGAATCAGCAAGGCTTTGTACGGTCAGTCGCCTCGAAGTCGGCTGATAACTTTACGTATGGAGAAAGCGTGTGAGCTTCTAAACCACAAGGATTGGTCGATAGCGATGATTGCGAATCGCTTGGGTTATCGAGACCCATATAATTTCACGCATCGTTTTAGGCGCTATCATGGTGTGTCACCCAGTGCGTATCGCAAGGCGATTCAGCTTATGGACAATTAAGGTAAATAACCTTGGTTAGAGATCGTTTAAGAGATTAAACGCAGGTTAGTTTACATAGAAAAAAAATGGCGAGGTCCCAGTGAAAAGGGTCCTCGCCATTTTTTATGATTCTTTATCTATGCGTTTTGCAATTGCTTTTTTTCTTGCTGCATCTTCAGTAGGAAGTAGACGTTCACACAAGCAATAAACGTGTTTGTTACCACAACAGGCCATGAATCGATCATCAAACCGTAAGCACTGAACAGGCCACAGCCAATGAAGTTCAGAATACGTAATTTAACGATGTCTTTCATAGTAAGTGAGATAGCAACCATGATTGATGCAGCGTAGCCTAAGATTTCTACAAAGTTAAATTCCATCGTTTTTGCCTCAATTTTCTTCGATGAGCGTTTTGATGGGCAGACTATAGCAGCGAGAAAATGTGACGACTACCCCAAAATATGGGTTCAGAGAAGGTTAGCGATTACGCAAACGTTTTTATGAAAAATAAACGATTTCAGAAACCAAATTTGTTGAAGCCGTTTGTCGTAACAGTACTGAAACAATAAAAAACCCGCCGAAGCGGGTTTTGAAAATTCTAAGCAAGCTTAAGGATTACTTACCTTGTTGCTGTTGCTTGTCTTCTTCCGTTAGTTCACGGATACGACGGCTGATGTCACGACGAGCTTTAGAGATCTCTGCGCTCTTGATGATGTGATCATCTACGCGGTCTTCGTAGTCAGCTTTCATGTTTTTGATGATTGCCACGATTTCGTCGTGAGACATGTCAGCTTTAATGTAGTCTAGTAGGTTCTCAAGAAGATCAACACGTTTACGGTTGTCACGAACTTTCTTCTCGTTGTCTAGAAGTTCACGCTTTAGTTTGTTTTTACGACGCGCTTGGTTAACGATTTCAAATACGCTGCTCATGGCTAGTTTTCCTAACTTAATTGATTTACCTGCGTTTGATTAAACCACATAGAAACTGCTCAGAACAGTCTTAAGATCAATACCTACAGGCTGATGGGTAAAAAACATGCGATCTCGTTGCAATCAATTGTCTACAGCCGTGAGAAAAGGCTATGATGCGACTATACCGAGATATTATGCACTGACAACATGACAGACAAAAGTCACCACGCCTCAGAACCTCAAGAGGCCGAGTTAAATAAAGGAAAACACTCAGGTCGTCTCGCTGAAGCCTATAAACAAGAAAAGCGACAACTAGAGATAGTTGAAATTGAGATGAATCGAGCAAAGATCGTGATAGTAGATCAGGAAGGCAAACCTGTTCAGCTACCTTTAATAAAAGAACATTAGATCAACAAAACTGAGTTGACTCAATAATAGAACTAGAACAACAAGGAATCGCAAATGAACATTGAACTTTCACCAGTTGAAGCACGCGTGATTGGCTGCCTTATAGAAAAAGAAGTGACGACTCCAGATCACTACCCATTAACGCTGAATAGCTTAACGAGTGCTTGTAATCAGAAAAGCAATCGCGAACCTGTGATGGATCTGACTGAATCAGATGTACTTGATGCTGTTGAAGCGCTGATTTCTCGTCGTTTAGTGAGTGATGAGAGTAGTTTTAATAGCCGCGTATCAAAGTATCAACACCGTTTCTGCAATACAGAATTTGGTGATCTTCAACTGAATGAAAAAGAGCGCGGTATTGTTTGTTCAATGCTAGTACGCGGCGCACAAACGCCTGGTGAGTTAAGAACGCGCACTAATCGCCTATGTCAGTTCACCGATGTGAAAGAAGTTGAGGCAACACTAGAGGCGATGGCAAATCGTGAAGCTGGTGCTTTGGTCGTGAAGTTACCTCGTGAACCAGGTAAGCGCGAGTCCCGTTATCAGCACCTATTTAGCGGTGAAGTGGATTTAGCCGCTTTAGAAGCTGCAGCTCCTGTTTCTCAATCATCTGTAGCAGGTAATGCTCGTATCGATGAGCTCGAGCAACAAGTTCAAGAGCTAAAAGCAGAACTAGCTGAGCTAAAAGAAACGGTTAATCAGTTGATTTCTTAATTCCCCTTTTTCTTGATCAACCTTTTCGGCAATGAGCCTGATAAAGACAATGACTTCAGAAAAGATCCAACAAACCAGCGAAAGCTGGTTTGTTTATTTGGTTCGCACTAAATCTAACTCCCTTTACTGTGGAATCACAAATGATCTAGAGCGTCGTTTTAAGCAACACTGTGAAGGTAAAGGGGCGAAAGCCTTGCGAGGCAAAGGTCCTCTAAAACTGGTGTGGAATCAGAGTGCCGAATCAAAAAGCGAAGCACTTAAAATCGAACACGCAATCAAAAAGTTATCAAAGAAGACGAAAGAAAACCTAGTAGCGGAGCAGAGTAGTTACATATTAAGCTCCGAATAGAACCCTTATGATTTTTATGGTTTGTTATTTTGTAAAATATGCCTTTCAATGATTATCTTCTTCACGAAATATGCGATAATTTGCTCATAGAACGTAATAAACGTCATTGGCTAGCTCTCCAAGAGCACAAAATATAAGCGTAAAGCGCAGTATAATTATGAAAAAACAAATAACGACTCTTCTAGTGACGGTGGTCTTATCACCGCTTGCCCAATCGGCACAAAATCTCAGTGGGTATTGGGAATACAATGAATTTCTCAATGCACATCCGGCTCAACAAAAACTAACCAAAGCGCTGGTAGACTCGGTTGAAAGCGCACCAGTTCCTTTGGTTGCAGAACAAACCAAACCCATCCAGATTTCGGTGGTTTATCCTGGTCAGCAAATTTCGGATTATTGGGTTCGTAACATCAAGGCGTTTGAAAAACGTTTAGATAAGCTCGGCATTCAGTATGAAATAAACCAAGTCTTTACAAGGCCAAGTCTAGATATTCGTCAGCAAAGTTTATCTTTGATGGAAGCCGTCAAGAACGCACCGGATTACCTCGTATTTACCCTGGATACTACTCGCCACCGCAAGTTCATTGAGCATGTACTAAACAGTTCAGAGACAAAACTGATCCTGCAAAACATTACTACCCCTGTCCGCGCTTGGAATAACAACCAACCGTTTATGTACGTTGGCTTTGACCATGCGACTGGCAGCCGAATGCTGGCGGACTATTTTGATGAAAGAGTAGAAGAAAAGGGGAGTTACTCTGTTCTTTATCGGTCGCAAGGTTATGTCAGTGATGCTCGTGGCGATACTTTTATTGAAAAGATGAGCCATCAAGATAACTACAAGTTGGCGTCGTCATATTATACCCAAGCAAACAAGGGGAGTAGCTATTCAGCTACACTTAACATTCTGGAGAGAAACCCAGAGATAGAATTTATCTATGCGTGCTCAACGGACGTAGCACTGGGTGCGATAGAAGCTCTTAAAGAGTCGAACCGTGAAGACGTGCTGATTAACGGCTGGGGTGGGGGCTCTGCGGAATTAGAGTCGATCAAAGAGGGTGGCTTAGATGTGACTGTCATGCGTATGAACGATGATACTGGTATTGCTATGGCCGATGCGATCAAGTGGGACATCGAGGGTAAGCCTGTGCCAACGACCTATTCAGGGGACTTTGAACTAGTAACACAAGATGATACTCCTGAACGAATTGAACTGTTGAAACAGCGAGCTTTTCGTTACTCGGATAACTAAGAGACAAATGCATCGCAATGGTAAAAATGATTAAAACCCACAATAAGAAATCTTTAACTAACTACATCACCCGTGTAGTGGTTTTTGTTATGGGTTTTTCGCTTGTCATCGCGATGCTTCAACACTACCGATTTAGCTCGAGCATCATTAATGAAGAGATCAACAGTAACCTTCAAAGGGTGTCTAGCCTTATACAAAATCAGTTTGATTACCACCTCAATATTCGACAAATTCAACAAGACCGTAATGCTAACAGTACAACGGTAGCGGATTTGTACAACAAGCGAGATCTCAGTGGCTTAGACTACTACTTTCTAGGGCTCGATGAAGCTACACCTCAAAATACTCCTGATATCCGCTTCATATTTGATGACAATGGATTATTTTGGGATGACGGCAACGCGCAGTTTTACGGTTTGAGCAGTCAAGATCTCGAAGCTTTGGCCGTCAAAGTGGCATTTAGTGCTGACTGGTATTCTTCCTCTGTAGATGGAGCATTAGGCAAACGACACGTTTTGATGCGCCGTGCTCCGATGATCGAGCAAGATACGGGGCGAGTCCTTTCTCAACTCTATATTATCCAAATCCTAGACAATAGTTTTAGTTTGGTTGAAAGCTTGCAGAACGCTAGTGATACATTGGATGTACTGTTATCTGTCAACTCGACTCCAGTCGCGGATACACTGAGCAGAGAGATCGACTATCAGGTCTCTGACCTACTATTGACCACTCAGGGGACGACGATGGGAGGTCAGTATATTACTTCCTATACCCGTTTGAACATTGACGGCGAACCATCTCCACTATTGGTAATCAGTGTCCTTAATAACTCGAGTATCAACGAACTGCGCACTAGCCAGCTTCGAAACCTCGCTTCCATGTTAGTTTTACTGGTCATCTTATCTTTGATCGGCAAAGCGTATTTTGACCGTCAGGTGGCGAAAGAGCTCACCAACTTAATGGAATTTACGAAGAATGCCGGTCATCATGAGACTGCCCCTGTTTATTCAGGTTCGAAGATCAAAGAGTTTCATCATATTGGATACACGCTAGAAAATACTTTTGAGCAACTGATGGAGCGAGAGCGCTCTTTCCAAGATCTATTTAACTTCTCGCCATCGCTTGTGATCATTTGGGACAGCAATCTTCATGTTTTGCAGATAAACCCGGCAGCTCGAGAGGTACTCGACCATCAAGGCCCTTCAAGCCAGTTTAGCCAGTTTCTTCTCGACATTGGAGGCTATTTATCGACGTCATTGGACGGAAAGCCTCAAACCGAGGTTTACGTACCTGTCGGAGAGCGGGTATTCCGTTGGACGATCTCTCCAATTCAACTAGAAAATGGTGTTCACACCATTATTACCCAAGGCTCTGATGTAACCTCGCTTATTGAAGCAGAGAAGCAGAGTGAGCGGGCTCGAATTGAGGCAGAAAGTGCTGCACACGCACGAGCTGATTTTCTTGCGCGTATGAGCCATGAGATAAGAACGCCACTTAACGGCATTTTAGGTATCTCTCAACTACTTAAAGAATCTATTTCAACGCCCGAACAGAAAAAGCAGGTTGAGGTTCTTCATAACAGTGGAGAGCACTTGTTAGAAGTGCTCAATGATGTGCTTGACTTCAGTAAGATTGAACAAGGTAAGTTCGAAATTATCTTACAAGAGTTTAAGTATGCGGATCTAGTGAAGCCGGTATTCAATATATTCCAGACCCTGTGTTTGACCAAAGGTGTGGATTTTGAGCTCGCGACCGATGTTGAGGAAGAGCTGCTTCTGATATCGGATCAAACACGTCTTAAGCAGATTATCTTAAATCTCGTTAGTAACGCAGTAAAGTTTACTCATCAAGGAAAGGTAACTGTAGCCATTCATTGGCATGATAGACAACGTAAGCAGCTCAATATTGACGTCACTGATACCGGAATTGGCATTGAGAAGTCGCGACTAAAGAACATGTTTGAACCCTTTGTCCAAGCTGAGCCTACGATTACCCGAGAATATGGTGGTAGTGGTCTGGGACTAACCATCGTTAAAAATCTTGTTGATATGCTTGGTGGTGACATCAATGTGAAAAGCAGTGTAGGGGAAGGCTCAGTATTCAGCGTACAAGTGCCAGTGAAAGTCGCTTCAGTGTTCGAAGAAGCACAAGAAGACGAAGCCTTTCCGATTGATTACGGGCTTTTTGGAAAACCGCTTAATATTTTGTTGGTTGAAGACAATCACACTAACGCATTTATTGCTCAAGCGTTTTGCAAGAAGTATCAGATGGATGTGGTTTGGGCGAAAGATGGTCAAGAAGCGTTAGAGCTAGTGGCTGAACAGCCGTTTGACCTGATCTTGATGGATAATCAACTGCCGACAATTAGTGGTATTGATACGACAGAAAAAATCCGCAATCAGCTAAAACTTACTACCCCAATTTATGCATGTACGGCTGATGGCTTAAGCGAAACTCGCCAAGCGTTCTTTAATGCAGGAGCGAACTTAGTACTTGTCAAACCCCTGCAGGAAATAACGCTTTATAATGCGTTTGTTGCGTTGAAGAATGATCTCGCTCTAACCTAGGTTTCCAGATTTAAAGCTCTGTTCGAGTAACTCTCGCTTAAGATCGTGAGTTAATAGGATGGGGCTTTCAAATTGAATACCTACGATAAACCCCGTAGCTTGTTTTCTAATACTGACGACTCTGCTCACCAAGTCACTCGGCAGCATTCTGTTCAACTCAGAGTCTATACTCACTTCGTTACCGATCTCTAATACCCCAGTATCATTTAATAACAACCCGCACCCTGATACAGAAAAGTCGATCATATAGCCTTGTAAGTAGTGTTCTCTTAGACGGACCGCAGCATTGAGGTTAAGTTTATATCTCTCGTGTTCACGGATGGGCTTGCTGGCAATACTGGTTGGTGCGGACATAAATACCTGAAGAGCGGGTGCGGAAATCGCTTGGATTACGTTGCATTTAAATGCTATGACATGCCCATACTCGGTATCACTGATCGCTCGTACAATGATGTTAACTGATGCGGATTCTGTTTCAGTGATTTTATCCATCGCTTGTTGCGTGAGTTCGAATACCACGTATTTCGTGGGTTTATTGCCGATATAAATTGCTGAAAAATTATATTTGGCAGAACCGTTAGCTTCGAGGGTAATACTAACCGCTGCGCCGGGTACTAAGAATCGATTGAGGTCGTTGTTGTTCATTGAAATCGTTCACCGTCCGTGTGTGGATGATCTCATCATATGATGAAGAACGGCGAATGTCATTATTTCGTGTGGTGTGTTGTATAAGGTTGTGGGAAGCTGATAGGGCAAACAATATTGGAGATAAATCGAGCGTGGGTTATAACCAGCAGATTAGAGGAACAGTTTAGAGATAGCGTCGCGCTCTTCGTCTGTTAGGATATCTTGTTTCTCAGGTGTTTTTTCTTCAATAGACGCATTGATTTGGTCACTCAAAGCTTTTAATTGTGACGGACTCAGTTGTTCTAGTTGTTGTTGGAGTAGTTCAAACTGATGCTGTGACATGGCGAAACCTAAACATGTGTACTCTTAAAATATAGGGTCTAGTTTAAATATCCGCCACTTTGTAATGTTATCTTAATGTCAGAGTTAGTTTAATGCAGTGACAGAATATGCCTACAAAGCGTGATAGACCTCATCTATGGAGTGTCACTTCTCATTATCACTTTTGTCCACTCGTACCGCAAATTTGCTCGCAAGTGAGTGTAGCTCTGGCAGCATAATGTAAATCAGATGTAACTGCTGTAATACCATTTTCACAGACTCATCATCATCTTCGCGCCATTCTTTCAGTCTTGCTTCGATACCTTGATTATATAGCGATGAAAGATCACAAGCAGCAGAGTGATTGAAAAGTTGCTCGTGTAGAATTTGTAGATGCTGATGGATAACATTGTGCGCATCGAAGATCAGTTTATGAGTACTTTCATCCTCAATGCGAGTTCGGTGCGCTCCCAGTGCAGAAATGTAGCTCAAGAGCGCATGATTTAAGGTGAGGAATCTAAAGCTCTCATCAGTCGCTGAGCGGTAACGCCCTGGTTCAACGAGCATATTACTTATAGCCACAGAGAGAGCGGCATCTTGGTTATGCGCTTCACGACGTGCTATACGATAACTTAGACTATCTTTCTTACCGACACGATATTGGCCAATAATCTGTGCAAGATAATTGCGATTGGCACTCATTGAGCTTGCCATCACACGGTGCAACTTACTTGATTGCCAGTCGGGTAGTATGTAGGTAACAGCCAACACAGCCAATGCACAGCCAACTAAAGTATCTCCTAAACGGGGTAATATAACCGCGTAACCTTCACCTAATTGGTTGAAGCAGAAGAGAACCAATAGGGTAATAAATCCGGTAGCGTAACTGTAATTGTTGATACGAAATGCAAAGAACATCACACCCGACAATATGATGAAGGCAAGTTGGCTCTCTTGCGACGGGAAGAGTGTTAACAGCATGCCCCCAATGAGTAAGCCAGCGACGGTGCCGATAACACGGTCTTTGAGTTTTTGTTTCGTTGCGCTGTAGTTTGGTTGGCAAACGAATAGCGTTGTTAGCAATATCCAATATCCGCGTTCAATATCAAAGGTCTGAATGATGGCGTAACCCAAAGTTAGAGCAATTGACATACGAATTGCATGTCTGAACAGCATCGAGCTTGGATTTAGGTTAGAACGAATTCGACTCCACATAGTTTTCGGTGTGTGAACACTTGTGTCATCCAGTTGACGCTCTTCTTCGATATGGTGCGTATCAGGGTTTGAAACATTAGATAGCTGCTTCTCAACCATCGCCAAGTTGTTGAACAAATAACTCAATTGACTAATTGATTGACGCCATTGAGGGTTGTTCTGCTCAGTTAAAAAAGCAAGAGATTGTTGCAGCTCATCTAACGATAAAATTGAGTCATCGTTATGGGTATATGTCTGGCCAAGCGCGATCGAGTTAGCGATCTTACGACACGCTTTCGCTTGTTCTTGAAGTAAATGCTTAAAGCGAAAAAGAATATCTGAGCGTTCAAATTGATTGGCAAGATCTTGGTATCGATAGTGGCTTGAGCTGACACGTTCGTGAATATCTTGCGCTAAGAAGTAAACATTGAGAAATCGGTCACTCGGGCCGTCAATGTGACCATGTTTTGAGCGATGAAGTAATGTCGCTTTACAGCCATTGAGTGATGATACGGTATTCGCATTCAATTTCGCTTCGAGAATACGAAAAGGCTGTGGGTCGAGATTAGATTTAGGGTGGAACAGATCACTCTTGAGTTCAAGGTAATCAGCGAGCGTGATGAAAACGTTGCTTAAGCTTTGTTGCACGGGTTGCATCGGCCAAATGATTTGCCAAATCATCGACAATAGATAATACCAAGCAGCACCAGCGAGCAGTAGTAAAGGTTGGAACCAGATATTGGTGCTCTCATGGGCTCCCAACATAGCGTAAATGGCGATAAGTAATGAACCAAACGCGATACTTGCATACCTTGGCCCGATGGAGCCAAGCATGATAAATCCGAAGGTAGAAACAAATAGGCCGATAGCAAACAGAATAGGTGTTTTGAACAGTAGCTCTATGGAGAAAGCGGCAATGGCGAAGCAGATAAATGTCAGTAGTAGTGCTTTTAGTCGACCAAAAAAACTGTCGTCACTTTCCGCCAGTGCAGCAGCGATTACACCCAGTATTAATGGTGTGATGAGCTGAGTTTGTTCGAAATGCCAAGCGGGTACAACAACACCTAAAAAGGTGAGTAAAATAAGGATACTGTAGCTAATCGTACGATTTGCGCCTAATTGACGTAGGTAGTTAGTTTTTTGCACGGGAACTTATTGTTGAGATCAAGAGAGCAGCTTGGCTAAAACACTATTTTAGCATTAATCAACGCCTTAGTATTAACGAAACAAGCCAATGGCCTCTGATTCTAAAGATATTTTTTCTGTGGTAATGTCTGATATAAGTATCATCGTTAACACGTTCCAATTTGAGAGTGATTTATTATGGATGTATGTGCGAGTCGCTCTGCACGATTCTTTACCCAAAATGCTTACCACGACCTTTCTGTCGAGGATGACACCTTAGTCGTCAGCTCGGAGAGCAGTGAGGAGCGTATCCCTTTCTCCATCTGGAATGGTGAGTTGGAATTGGAGCGTGGACTCGTATGGGATTCTCTTGTTGTTTGGGCTCACCCGAAGCAAGATAAGCAAATGGCATGGAAGGTACAAGGCTTGCCCAAAAGTGAAAGCAAGCGATTTGCCCATCAGATTGTGTCTCAATATCAAGCTTGGCATGAAAGGCAATGTGAAACCCTAAATGCCTACCTGCCAACTTGGGAAAGAGAACTGCATCGACTGGTTCAACTACAAAGTTTCTTACCGTATTCAAGCGTGAGTGGGTGGGTACAGCAAGTGACTAGTGACTTTGAAACGATGAGTATTTCACTCGAAGAGGCGTCGCATTGGATGCCTAATCGAATGGAAGTCATCAGCAATTGGCTACTTGATTGTGATTTGGCACTTTCTAATCGCAACTTAAAATGGTTAGAGACAGAGCGTCACAATTGGTCTGTACTTTTTTCTCAAGTCGAATCTTCAGCTCTCAACCGTTCTCAACAAGAAGCAGTATTGCTCAACAATGATCACAACTTAATTTTAGCTGGGGCAGGGACAGGTAAAACATCGGTCTTGATGGCTCGCGTTGCTTATTTGCTTCAAAGTCACCAAGCTCAGGGTGAGCAGATTCTGTTACTCGCATTCGGTCGTAAAGCCGCTGAAGAAATGCGAGTGCGTTTAAAGGAAAAATTTGGCCTTGCAGCAGAAAGAGTGACAGTGGCGACATTCCACCAACTTGGTTTGAAGATCATCCGTGAGGTTGAGGGGGCTAATGTTGAAATCTCGCGCATCGCAACCGATGAAAATCAAAAGAAGGCATGGTGTATTGATTGGCTTAAAAAGCACTGGATGACACCAACCAATTTCAAGCGTTGGCAAAAACACTTGTCTCAATGGCCTATTGCTTATATCACAGGTGATGATGAGCTCGGAAGCAATGCCGAAAACCCGAAGCTGATTGCTTGGTTAGCCTCTCAGTTGGATATTTTGAATAGCCTCGGTATGAATAAGAAATCGGTTCAACAGGAGATTGTTGATCATCAGGATTACCCACGTCTAAATAGTGAACTATCCTTGGTCTGGCCTTGTTATCAAGCTTGGTTACAAATGTTGAAGGAATCCAATCAATTAGATTTTCCTGCAATGATCGCTAAAGCAAGTAACTATGTAGCTAAGAGTAAGTTTAAGAGCGGCTGGAAGTTCATCATGGTGGATGAGTACCAAGATATTTCACCGGATCGATTAGAGCTGATTGAAGGGCTTTGTAACCTTGAAACAGCAGAAGGTAAACCCTCTTTGTTTGCTGTAGGGGATGATTGGCAATCGATTTATCAGTTCGCGGGATCGGATGTGGATCTGACTACAGGCTTCGCAGCGCGTTTCCCTCACTCGTCGTCGCACTCGCTACAAACAACTTACCGTTTTAATAATCAAATTGGGGCAGTCGCCAACCAATTTGTGCAGCAAAACCCCTCTCAGATTAAAAAGAATCTAGAATCACACAAAGAGCAAAAGAAAAAAGCGGTAACATTACTTCCAAACAACAAACTTGAAGTTCAGTTGGAGAAGCTCAACAACGAACGCAATCGTGGTGCGAAAGTATTGTTGTTGGGTAGAAACCATTATCACAAGCCAGAGAGTTTTGATGAATGGAAAACGGCATTCGATCTGATCGAGATCGAGTTTATGACTTGTCATGCAAGTAAAGGTCGAGAAGCAGACTTTGTGTTTGTTTTATCAGTTGATGATGGTCAATTTCCAGCTCGTGAGCGTCAGGTGCATTTGGATAATGCATTACTTTCAAGTGGTGAAGGGTATGAACATGCTGAAGAGCGTCGATTATTCTATGTAGCCATGACTCGAGCCAAAAAACATGTTTGGGTCTGCTTTGGTGCAGCGCCATCAGTGTTTGTGACTGAACTACAATCTAGTCAATATCCAACAATCAAAGGATGATGCAATGGAACATGAATCCATAAACTATGTTGAGTTTCCTGCCCAAGATTTGTCTACGACAAAACAGTTTTTTAACCAGGTCTTTAATTGGAGTTTTGAGGATTATGGTGATGAATACACTGCCTTTGAAGCAAAAGGGCTGACTGGAGGGTTTTATCTCTCGGATAAAGCTAGCTCAACGGAATCAGGTGCAGCATTAATTGTCATTTATAGCCAAGACTTGGAAGCGACGCAAAGTAAGATTGAGCAGGCTGGTGGCGTGGTTCATGTGCCTATATTTGCATTCCCGGGAGGGAGGCGTTTCCATTTTAAAGAGCCAAGCGGCAATGAATTGGCTGTATGGAGTGATCGAGAGTAACCCGGCTCGATATTCTTAGCCAGTATAAAAAGAGAGCCGTTTAATGGCTCTCTCTTAGTTTGAATTGTGGATAATTAATAAAACTATGTACGCTTGGCTAGGTAAGCTTCGTAGTCTGGAATCTCGATATCGGTTTCTTGCCCTAGTAGCGGTGAAGCGATGAGGAAGTTCGCAGTTGCACGGTTAGTTGCTGTAGGGATATTCCAAACACTTGCGATACGAAGTAGTGCTTTCACGTCTGGATCGTGAGGAACGGCATTAAGTGGATCCCAGAAGAAAATTAGCATGTCGATTTTACCTTCAGAGATGAGTGCGCCCAGTTGTTGGTCACCCCCCATTGGGCCACTGATCATGCTTTTGATCGCTAAGCCAGTTTCTTTGCTCAACATTGAGCCGGTTGTACCCGTTGCATAAAGAAAGTGGCCTTGTAGAGACTCCTTGTTTTCCGCTACCCAGCGTAATAGTTCAGGCTTACAATTATCGTGAGCGACAAGTGCAATGTGTTTGTGTGCGGGCATCGTGCGGGTTGTTTTTTCCATGTTGTTTCCTAGTTATATACTTCTAATCTTTCTATTCTACGTGAAATACGGGTCTGAATTCTGAGGGGGACAGCGAGTTTTTGATCACTTCATCCGTTAAATTGTGTTGCGTTAAAGGCACAATGTCAGGTGATAGCTTATTTTGGTACGGTTCTTGGTTATACCAATGCATCACTTGCTGAATAGATAATCGCCCTTGTTCAACCATTTGATCGGTAGGGGCAAACTCTACTCGGTCACGGATAAGCCCGCGATAAACACCATGGCTGAGATAAGTTGAAATCAGTCCAATTTCACCGGTTTTATTTGCTGAGCGTAATTCACTGATAGCGGCTTCGATAGCAACGGCGCTACCAACGATGTAATCGACATCTTCTTTATCGATAATTTGCTGGATTAAGTTACGCTGTAACTCCTTGTCATTATCTTCCCAATGTGTGCTGGAGATGATGACGTTACTATCTTGAATAGCATCATAAAATCCTTTTATTACAGGTTTTGTACCACCACTAGAGTTTGGGCCGGGTAGGAGAGCAACTCTTGTTTCCTTGGAGTCTTTAGAGTGAGCTCTATTCAAGTATTGGCCGGTGTAGTATCCCATCCAATACCAGTCGACACCGACACTGCCTTTAAGTAGGCTTTCTTGGTCTTCAGAAATGTCTAAAGCGTTTACAGTTGCAAAAACAGGCGTGTTACCAATGATGTCCTCTAGATTCCCCATATAAGCGTCGGGAGAGACTGTACCCAGAATGATCGCATCGGCTTGCCAGTTGACACACAAGGAAAGCTGCTGACGTTGCTTATCGATATTCGGGTAGCCGCCAGACTCAAGGACTCTGAGTTCTGCCCCAAGCTTTTTGGCTTCATCGACCATTCCGTAATTAACTGACAACCAGTAGGAATCTTTTAGGTGTGGGTAAATCGCGCAGATACGAGGTTTGGTTTCTGATGCCTTGTTCTTAGATTTAACCTCGATTGCGTGTGTGGCAAAAGCGGTACCGAGAAGAGATAGTAGTGTTAAGAATAAGCGCATAGAAAACCAAAGGGATAATGAATTGAGTAATGACGCTGAATTCATTGATATCATTGGAATCTCAGCGTTAAACACCGCACAATATAAACCATTCGTATTGAATTAAGAAGTATAGGCTACTCCGTTATGATCCTTGCCCCAGCCAGTATCGGCCGCAGATTATTATTTTCGTTTAGTGCACTGGCGAGCTTAATCTTATTATCGGCTCTTATCGGTGTATCTGGATTTCGCTTTGTCGAAAAGACGGAACAGAAAGTAGTAGAGTCTGCTATTCCTTCGATGATTGAAGCGCGAGAGATTTCTCTACTGAGTGCACGCATCACGTCCTCGGTTCAAGAGCTTGCCAATGCGCGTTTTGAATCCCAAAGACGGGAATCTGGTCAGCAAGCATCTGAGCAGCTTGAGTCACTACTAATGCACATTAAGTCGATTGGTGTTGAGTCATTCGACGCACAAGTATTGTACGCACTGGAGACATCAGTACAGAACATCATTGATACTATCGCCAACCTTGGTACGACAGTAGAAGAGAAACTTTGGCTCAATCAGGAAATCAAGCAACGTGTTGAAGCGATGCGGCTATTGGCCGATGAGCTTGAAGACCTAACTCGCACTCAAGTGCTCAATACTAGTACAGTAGCCGTTGCGAACGTTACCCATATCTACGATCTCCTCGAAAGCAACAGGATTGATGATGCATTGAAAGCGTTAGACACGCTTGTGGAAGTGGATATGGATATGTCCGAGCGCCTTCACGAGTTACATCTATTGGCTTATCAATTAGTAACTGAGATTGAGGAATCTAGAACAGTATCTGATGTAAAACGTATCTCAGAACTGAAAGAACTCTTTGACGGTAACTTGAAGATCATACAGCGCCGAGTAATAACGGTTGAGGACCCAACCCGTTCTGAGTTGATGTTAGGGTTGGTTGCTAAGCTTAATATGGGTTCTGTGCTATTTGATCTTCTGCTTCAACGCGGAGAAGCAGAAGCCCGATCAGAGCAGCTTACTCAACAAACCTTAGAGCACTTTGCACAACTGAATACCACCGTCGGAGTGCTTATCAATGAATCTAACAGTGCCACGACAGCTGCGATAGATGAACTAACGACAACCCTTAACTTAGCAAGAATGAGCCTTTTAGGGATCTCATTTATTGGTTTGATGATCATAGTAATCATCATGTGGCGAGTTGTGTATCGTTCTGTCGTGAGGCGGTTAGACGCATACTCATCAGCGCTTCAATCGATTGCGATAGGGAAACATGATATCGAAATTGATACTAGCGGCAGTGATGAGTTAGCACGGATGGGTAAAGCGATTGTCAATGCTCGTGATACTGCAAAAGAGTTGGTGGTGGTTGGTGAGGCAGAGAAGAAAGCAAAACAAGCCTTACAAGACCATAAAGATCACTTGGAAGAGCTAGTAACCGAGCGAACACATCAGCTTGTTGAGGCGAACGACCGCTTAGAAGTCGAGGTCGATAACCACGCCGAAGCTCGTAAAGAAGCAGAGCAGGCTAACCGTGCTAAATCGGCATTCCTAGCCACTATGAGCCATGAAATTCGCACTCCAATGAATGGTGTACTAGGTACTGCCGCTTTATTAAAAGAAGAGGGACTAAGTCGCTCTCAAGCACATTATGTAGATGTGATTAACCGCAGCGGAAAGGCGTTACTAGAACTTCTTAATGACGTACTCGATTATTCAAAAATCGAAGCCGGAAAGCTCGCCGTTCGAAACGCTCCATTTAACCTAAAGACTGTTGTTAATGATGTCTTTGAGCTTTTCCAGAGTAGATCACTGGAGAAGCAGCTTGATTTGAATATGGTCATTGGGTCTGATGTGAAATCCTGCTACTTAGGTGATGACCTTCGCCTACGCCAAGTTCTTAGTAATTTAGTGGGTAATGCAATCAAGTTTACCCACCAAGGCCATGTCGATATTTTTGTTGATGTTGAAGGTGAAGACAGCTTGTACTTTGAGGTCAGCGATAGTGGTGTTGGAATTGAAGAAGACGCACAATCGTCACTATTTAATGCCTTTGCTCAAGCAGAACAGGGGATCTCTCAAGCAGGAGGAACCGGTTTGGGTTTAGCAATTAGTCAGAAGATCGTTGAGGCTTTTGGGTCAACCATTGAACTCGATTCAGAAGTCGGTGTAGGCAGTACATTTAGCTTTGTGATTAAACTTGAAGAAGCGGAAGAGTGCGACAATGAAGAACAGGTTCAGCATGAGCCGGCACATACTCAAGTGATTGCTAAAGTATTGCTTGTAGAAGACAACCCCGTAAACAGCATGGTGGCGAAAGGCTTTTTAGAAAAATCCGGGCACCAAGTCCTTATCGCTGAAGACGGTAGACAAGCACGAGATTTGTATCAGGATGAAGAGTTTGATATCGCACTGCTAGACATCAACTTACCTGATTGCAACGGTGTAGAATTACTTCAAGAATTAAAGACGATTGATGAGAGTTTACAGCGAGAGCCGATACCGATGATAGCAGTTTCCGCACATGTGTTCAGTGAGGATGTAGAGTCTTATCTTGCATCAGGCTTTAATAGTTATCTAGCGAAACCAATTAACAAAGAGCAATTAGAGAAGACAGTCAATCGAGAGTTGAATGGACGAATGTTGATACTCGACCAAGTTATTGATGATAGTAAAATAGCAAACTCTCCTCAAAGAGAAGAACAAGAAAATATGACAGACAGTATTCTAGAACAATCGGTAATCGAACAAGACATCAATGTACTGGGAACAGAAACCGTCGCGACAATTATTCGCTTATTTATTGAGTCGAGTGAACCATTGCTTGAAGAGTTACAGCAGTCATCAGAAGCTGGTGATGGGAGTAAAGTGAAAAGCTTAACGCACAAGCTAAAAGGTTCGGCGGGTAGTCTTGGATTAGAGCAGCTGAGAACGCTTTGTCATAGTATAGAAGCAGCTCCCAATCCTAATGAAAAGTACCTAGCTGAACGAGAAAATCTACAGAATATTTACCAACAGTCTTTGATTGCATTAAAACCATATCAAGCTTAGTCAGTTTTGATATCACGAAATACAAAGAAGCTCACCCCATGTGACTATGTGTATTAGTTCAGTCTATGTGTAGTGAGCTTCTCTTTTCTTCCGATGGGCATCACTTGGACGTGTCTTCAAAGTTCACCCAATTGTCGTCTAGCCTGTCTCCCTCATGCAGAAAATCCACGCGGGTTCTCAACATTTCTAGTTGGTCTTCAAGCTGTCGCACTGTCTCATAATCATCTTCAGAGCAGGCGACATATATCTGCTGTTCAAGCATTTCAATATTGTCACGGATGCTCATTGTGAATCTCCGTTTCTGTTGATGTCGATGACACCGTCAGAGTTGCTTCGACAGTGACAGTGCCGTTTATTAGGTCCTCAGACCCTAGCGATTCTCAAGTCGATTATAGTCTAATAATCCGGCTTCGATCGGTTGTTGGACTTGGTACACCTGATGAATTAAATCACTCGTTGGCCAAAACTCTGACGAGCTGCGGCGAATTGCGAATTGATCCAAAAGCTTAACGTAGTCCGCTTCACTTGACACTGTTGATACAAGAGAAACAAATTTTTCGATTTCATTTTCATTTAACCGAAGTAAAGCGGCTGGGTAGCTACCGACAACACCGCGAACAAGTGTTAAATCATCGTCCTCCGGTATACGATTGTTGTCCTCAGAGAACAGGCTTGAGATGTTTTTATGCGCATTGTTGTGAATGAGAGTAAACAGCTCGGGCTGACCTTCCTCACTGTCGACAACGATGGTGATTAATTGAGGGAAGAACTGGATGCCATCACTGTCAATCTTATCGATCTTAGCAAGCATTTCTTCATTGTTGTTTGCCAATGTGGTGTTGGTGATTTCATAGCGATCATCAAGCACCGGTGCTAATTTCTCTTTCAGTTTGGTGAACAGTTCGGCTTTGGGGTCATCGGTAAGATACTGCTCACCTGTTGGCTGGCTAAACGGCTGTACATTGCTTTGTAGAAAGTCGTTTAGCTCCTTGGGTTTGTCAATATACCAACTTTGATGCTCCTCATGACGCATGTCTTCAGGGAGTAGAGTAAGGAAGTGACTTTCACCCTCTAGACGTAAAAAATCCATGTATAGGCGTGTAATCAACTGGTGACCAAAATTGCCGTAAACGTCAAACCCAGCCACCAACAGGTAGTGGATGCGTTCTAGTAGTGCGTAGTCGATAACCCAAGCTGTTTTAGGTTGTTCACCAACCAGACCTTTTACAACGGAGGCACTATCAAAGTGTCGGAATACAGTAAGCGCAGCAGTATCGTTGCTGCCGTTTCCATCCCAAATGATATCCGTGGTCAGATGCTCTCCATCCTTGAACCATTTGTTCGTAAATTCAGATTTGGCTTTAAGGTAGCGGGCTTGCTGCTTGGAATACTTTACCCAATTCAACACAGGTAATGTATTACTATCGAGTTCACCAGGAAGTTTTAAGTTATCACGCTGCGAATCATAAAACTCATTTACTTCGGGCAAATCAGCTTTATCAGGGTCAACGAAAAACACCCAAAAACGGTCATTAATCACGTTCAGCGCTAATTGCCCACGACATACAGGGCCTTTGATAAATGCTTGTATTGTATTTTGAGCGTCTTGCAGCAAAAACTTAAAGCGTGCATTGACTGGGAGTGCGTCAAAGGCTGTCATGGGGTTAGCCGCTATATCAACATCATAGGAAGGCAGCTCAGGCACATCATAGTCATCCGCTAAGAACCACTCCGTCCATTCAATGAGCTTGGTCGAGTTAAGCGTATAAGGCATATGTGTCTTGTCTACAATCGTGCCGGGTACCGATACTAAGCGATAGTACACTCGATCAACTTGAGGATCATCATAAGGACGGCGAGTGACAATACGCTGAACTGGCTCTCCGGGTGGTGTAGACGAGCGAATAAGGCTGAAAAATCGCGGAGATTGCCCTGGCTTTAAATTGAGGTCTGAGAAATAGAGGTTAAACAGATAAATATGTTCATAGACATAGCGACTGGTTAACTGGACTTTGCGAGAACCTTTGTTGAAAAAATGCTCCCAGGTCTCTACTTGTTCCATTTCTTCTGGTGATAATGGTACCGGTGGGCTCATTTGAGCTCCCTCAGCAAGCCACGTTTTTAATGTAGCGTATTCTTCTGGATCTAAATTAGGTAAGCCATAAGGCATTCCCCATGTAGGGTGTTGTTGTTGATACTTATCAAACTCCTCGACAGTGGGACATACTTGGGTTCTATCGACAGCAAAATCGAAGCCTTCTAGCTGGTCTTGTTGTGGTTGTGGATAGAGTTCTTTCTGTGCCAGCATTTTAGCCATAACACCAGCTTCTAGGTTAGCCGTAACATTTTGGTCGCGCTCGTTGAGGACTGGATGAAAGCCGAGTTCACGCCACTCTTGGGTGGTCAGGGCATCTTCAAAAAGCCGTGTTGGTTGAGCTGCGGTTAGGCGAGTACCTTGGTAAACTAATTCTTTACTTGAACCGCGTTCAATACCGTCTACCGAAGAGAGCTTAAGTTGACATGGCGCGTCGTAACAGGCGTGGCAAACGACACATCGATTATCGAGAATAGGTTTAACTTCTGCCAAAAAGTCTTGCCCAGCAGTAGAGTTGTGTTCGACGACACGGTTTCGTACCTCAGGCTCTCCAAACAGTTGGTCATAGTTAAGGCCTGCATAGGTTGCACAACCTGAAAACAGTATTGCAAGCGCAATAGTGAATAATCGATTTAATTTCATAAGGTTATTCCTGTAACAACTCTGTTAAAAATAGCTCGTTATATAGGATATAGCACGAAATTTTTGTGAAAGCAGGAAACAAAAAAGCACGCTGATTAGCGTGCTTTTTGATATTTAAATTCTTGAATCACATAGCGATTATGCAGCAGCTTCTAGTTCCGCTGCTTTCTCTTCAGAGATTGGCTTAGTTACGATAGCTAATACTACACATACACCCATCATTGCTGCAGAGATTGTGTAAGCCAGACCGTAGTTGCCACCGTTAGTCATTGAGTAACCAACGATTGCCGCGCCGATTGCACCACCGATACCCCATGCTGTGTATAAAACACCGTAGTTAGTACCGTAGTTTTTCAGGCCGTAGAACTCAGCAGTTAGAGTAGGGAATACTGCTAGTAGAGTACCGTAACCTACCGCTGCAATTGCTGTACCGATGATTAGAGTTAGCTCTGAATCAAATGTTGAGAACAGCACCATGTTGATACCTTGTAGCGTACAGGCAATTAGTAGCGTACGAACACCACCGATTTTGTCTGCTAGGATACCAGCAGCAACACGACCGCCTGAGTTAAATACCGCTAGGATAGAAGCTAGGTACACTGCGTTTGGCAGGTTTGCTTGCATACTTGCAATGTTAGTGATGTTACCGATGATCATAAGACCCGCAGAAGCTGCGAATGCGTACATAACCCATAGAGAGTAGAACTGAGGTGTTTTCAGCATTACTTTCCAGTTGATGTCGCTTGCTTTCTTAACCGCTTTTGGAGCTTGGCCGTCTTTTACTTTAGGTTCTGCTGGTGTGTAATCCGCTGGTGGGTTAGTGATTGTACATGCTAGTGGAACTGCAATAACGAGTACACCTGCACCTAGGATCATGAATGCTGTGTTGATGCCTAGGCTACCGATTAGCGCTGAAGTAACAGGTGCCAAGTAGATAGCAGCAAGGCCGAAACCAGCAGCAATGATGCCGTTAACCATGCCTTTCTTAGACGTGTGGAACCACTTCATTGCAGATGGTGATAGACAAGCGTAACCAAAGCCGATACCTGCACCAGCGATAACACCAAACGTTACGTTAAGCGCCATCACAGAACTTGCGAAGCCCGATGCGATCATACCTAGGCCAGTAAGAGTCGTACCTAGAATAAGGATCTTACGTGGACCCATACGGTCTTGAAGGATACCCGCTACTAAAAGGCAGATAGAGAATGTGATTGTAGCGATAGCATAAGGAGAAGATGCGTCAGCAGCGCTCCAGCCCCAGTCTGAAACTAGTGCTTTGTTAAATACACTCCAGGCATAAAGGATGCCAAGACAAAGGTTGATAGAAAATCCTGCGATCAGGATGCGCATAGCTTTATCAATCTTGCTCATTTTATTTCTCTGTTTTGCTCAAAAATCTGAACGGGTGAATAGACATGGTTCTTCAAAATAAGTTTGTTTTATTAAACAGAACTTATAAGGTGCGCGGATTATATACAATAATATTGTGATTGGAATCTCTTTTTTCGTTTTAAGAAAAATTTTTTTAGTCAATGGGAATGAGGGTTTAGCAAAGAAAAGAACGACATACCAGCACTTAATACTTAAGTGGTATTGGTGTGGTTGTGCCGTGAAGAAGGGGTTTTTGTCACAGAAACACTATTTTACCAAATAAAACTAATTGTAAATGTTTTGTTTTATTTTTCTTTAGTGTTGAATCTTAATTCATTAACTAATTGATAAGTAAGTTTTTAATCATTTTAGACGACTGGTTAATGTTTATAAAATGTTAAATTAACTTTAAAAGTAGTAAAGGGCTTCATTATGAGTGGAAGTCTGCTCTTGAATCTATGGTGTACAAAGTGGAAAATAAGTTTGCGTTTTTGAGATTGTTTAGCTGTAGAGGTCATTATGAAATTACTTTTAATTGGACTGGTGTCTGTAAGTGGTGGTGTAGCATCAGCTAACCATATCCATTCATATCTCCTGGGTTTTTTCATCGCAGCATTAGCAGTATCTGCTTGTTATTGGTTTGCTTTTCGTTCATTCAAATATCCAGCACTTGGTTTAGTTTTGTTGATTTGTGGGTTGATGGCTAAGATTGGTGTTACTGTGGCAGGTGTTAGTTGGGGTATCACCAACGATCTAATCACCTCACCATTAACATTCTCACTTTCTTACTTGTTTTATCTAATAGTAAGTTCATATGTATTGTTCCTCATTAGAGACAAACGCATGACTAAAGCTTTAAGAACGACAGGGATTCCGGCTTAACGCAAATCCACGTCTATACGACCATAGTTGAACGGAAAAGCTGGGTTAAGCAAGTTATGCTTAACCCAGTTTTAGTTTGTGTAACACACGTAGTTCATGGAGTGGTAAAATGGATTTCACGCTTTTTTGGTTAGAAAAGGTTCTACTAGTCGCGGGCATTCTGAGTATTCTTACCTCGATGTATATGTATGGTCGCAGGAGCTCTGATTGGTCCGGATTAGTGACGATGTTTTTTAAGCGTGTACAAATGAATATCGCTGAATACAAATGGTATCGTATTGGTGTGGCGTTAGTGTTGGTCGCTGTTGTTTTGAAGGTTGCGCTCTATACTTTCTTTTTAGTTTGATAAAACGTCAACGACATGCTTAATAGTTGTTAAACTTCCGTACCGAATACCCTAAAGTTCTGATACACTCATCTAAAATTCTATATAGGTGAGTGAGATGTCATATCCTGTCTTAATTTGTGATGATTCCGCACTAGCTCGGAAGATGATGGCGCGCTCTCTACCTGCTTCGCTGCAAGCGGATGTAACATTTGCCGTTCATGGTCGAGATGCAATTGAAAAACTCGGTCATACCCCCTTCAAATTGATGTTCCTCGATCTCACGATGCCAGAGCTAGATGGCTTTGGGACTTTGGAAGAGATTAAGCGTCTCAGTATCGATATAGATGTGGTTGTCGTGTCTGGCGATATTCAGCCGAAAGCCCAAGAACGTGTTTTTGACTTAGGTGCCAAAGCTTTTATTAAAAAGCCTTTAGACAAATCTGAACTTAAAGATGTTTTGGAATCACTTGAGGTTGTGCCTTCTGCGCCTCAAATGATCATTCCTTCACAGATTGAACTGCCGGTATTACGCCGACGAGATATCTATATGGAAGTTGCCAACGTTGCTATTGGTCGAGCAGCAGATGCACTTGCCAGGCACTTTGATGTGTTTGTCGAACTTCCTCTACCTAATGTTAACATCCTTGAGCTCAGCGAACTTCATATGGCTCTGCGTGACTTAGCAAACAACGATCAGGTATCCGGAGTCTGTCAGGGGTTCAGTGGTGAAGGCATTGCTGGTGAAGCCCTAGTTTTGCTTAGCGATTCTTCAGTGAATGATCTTCGAAAGTTGATGGAAGTGCCCGCTGGCAGTCAAGATCTCGAAGAGCTTGAGCTACTTATGGACGTATCTAATATCCTCGTTGGCTCATTCCTTAATGGAATAGGAGAGCAAGCGGAAGTAAGATTCTTTCAAAGTTCCCCTGTTCTACTAGGTCAGCACATCTCTATTGACTCCGTTGTTGAGTCAACCAGTGGCTCATTCTCAAATACCATGACATTTGAAGTCAGCTATAACATTGAAGGTACGTCAATTCGTTGTGATCTTCTGTTTATGTTTGTCGATGAGTCAATGCCGTTAATCGATAATAAACTTGCTTACTTAATGGAGGATTGAGCATGTTGAATCTACCCGCTGAGTTTGAGCAGTTTCACTGGATGATTGACATGGTTCAGAATGTCGACATGGGCTTGGTCGTATTGGATCGTGATTATACGGTTCAAGTATGGAATGGCTTTATGACGCACCACAGTGGCTTACAATCTCATGAAGCTATCGGTAAAAGCCTGTTTGAGTTGTTCCCTGAGATCCCGCGCGAATGGTTTATTTTAAAGACGAAACCGGTTTATGGCCTAGGTTGCCGCAGCTTTATAACCTGGCAACAGAGACCTTACTTATTCCGTTGTCGTAATGTGAGGCCAATTACCCAGCAAGCAGAATTCATGTACCAGAACGTAACGCTTAACCCGATGAGAGCCCCAACGGGCGAGGTAAAATCAATGTTCTTATCGATTCAGGATGCGACCGCTGAAGCATTGGTAACTCAGAATACCTGACTTTAGTTCGACGCCGGATGTTCTGAGAGTTTTTGACGTCGCTTATTTTGGTCATAAGTGAGACGGGACCGCTCAATCAGCGACATCTCTTGTTGATATAGCTTACTGAGTGTTAACTGTTTCTTTTGTAGCTGTTTTATATCACTGAGCAAACTCCTAGTTTGCTCTTTGTAATTCTTGCCATGTTGAGCATTGGTCAACTTTCTTTGTTCAATGCAATGCTCAATGATTATTGACCAACGACTGAGCAACGATGCTAAATCGCGCTTTTCCTTTTCGGCTTCTAAAGCCACTTTTTCGAATATGAGTGACTGAGCTCGGGCGAAGTTCACCTGTTCATTGAGCGACGGATGGATAGCTTGATATCTCGGGCTCCACATATAAACCAAGTCATCAAATGCCATTTTCTGATGAATAAGAGGCTTTTGCGTGTGAAAACTTAAGGTTTGGTTATAGTTTTCTGCCGCTTTGTTGTATGAGCGTTCTGATTTTTCATACTTCTGTAGTGTTTCAACCCAATAGTCTTCATTGCATGCATTGAATTCAGCGTACGCTCCAGCAGCAAAGTAAAAGGGGAAGGTCAGGATTAATTGGCGTACAACTCGAACTCTACTCATCTCGAGTGACATCTCGCTCTGTGTTAACTATCTTATTAATAAATATGGTAAAGTCTTATTTGACTGTCAATTCTATCCTGTCGTGTGGGTTCTACTTTTTCAAAGAACAATATGAAAAAAATCATTATTGCTGTTGTTACATTGATGCTTCTTGCTGGCGCTGCTGCCGGTTACTACTTCTTTGTATATCAAAATGAGGGTAGTGGAGACGCTGCTGTTAGTGAGCCGATTGTAAAGCCGAGTGCTGGTCAAGAAAAGCCAGACACTGAGCTTTCAGAAACTGAACAACAAGAACCTGAATATCAAGTCAGAAAGCGCTATGTTACTGAAAATGGTGTTGAAGTCGTTAACGAGCCGAATGGTCAGTATGTAGAGGATCGCCTTTACAAAGGTGAAGAAGTAGATACCTATGAAGAGAGTTCTTCTTTCACGCGTATCACGCCTTACATAGTCCTTGAAGAGGGCGGTGAAGAGATTGCCAACTGGGTTAACTCAAACAAGCTTGCGGATGAAAAACCAACTATCTCAAGTAAAGAGACAGACGAGATGATCGAGGGATTAATTGGTGGCTCTGATGACTACAAAACTTATAAAGAGATCATGCATCAACACACAGAAGCTTTGATAAAGTCCGGTCGTTGTAAACATGAAGAGTTTATCGAACTTGATGGTTGGATGCGCTCGATAAATTATTCAGGAAGGGACGTGTACTTTGTTTACTGTGGGGGACTAAACGTGAACAACAAGGTTTACCTCGATACAAATCAAAGCAAGATACTCAATTAACTCAACGAGATTCATAGATAGGCCTACGTAACTTGCTGTAAAGATAAGACTTCTATCGAAAAAATGTAAATTTATCCGACACAGTACGAAATATTACGATCATTAATTCAACTTTAGATATAGTATGGTGTACAATGCATGCCATACCATAACTTGAGTACGATATTGTGAAAGCATTTCTTATCCCTCTAATTTCATTATCACTAATTGCGTGTGAAGGACAGGACACGCAAGTAAAACCTCAAGAACAGGCAGTTCGCAGCGTTAAGTTCATTACAACTAAATACGAATCTCACCGTCAGGTGCGAGAATTTTCGGGGTTAGTAAAAAGCGCTCAAACCTCCCCAATCAGCTTCAAAGTAGGTGGGACTGTTAATCAGGTATTGGTTCTTAAAGGTCAGCGTGTCAACAAAGGTCAAATCTTGGCCCAGCTTGGCACTGAAGAATTCACGCTTGCTTTAAACAAAGCGAAAGCTTCACTTGGGGCAGCGAATGCATCACGTATTCAAGCGGAAGATAAGTTCACGCGAGCTGCAAAACTAAATGAAAGTGGCTTTATTAGCGATTCTGAACTGACAGCAATTCGAGCTGACTTCGATGCAAAATTGGAACAGCAAAACCTCGCGATGTCTGATCTCAACAACGCTGAGCTTAATCTTGCTCGTACTGTTCTTTATGCGCCATATACTGGATTGATAAGTGATGTATTGGTTGATGATTTTACCAAAGTAAACTCAGGTCAAAAGATCATTGAACTGGTTAATAACGACAGTTTTGACATCGATTTCCTTGTGCCTGAATCTCTAATCCAAGAAGTTCAGTATGGCGAAGAAGTGGATATCACTTTCCCATCACTCCCTGAAGAAGCACTTGTTGGTAACGTCAGTGAAATCGGTGCTGTCGTTCGTAAGGGTAATGCTTATACCGTAACCGTTCGTGTCAATGGTGATACGTCGAGGCTACGAAACGGTATGTCTGCCATCATTCGCCTTAATGTTGGTACTCACAATGAAAACATCGTCCGTCTTCCTTTAGAAGCATTTGATTTTGATGATAAGTCTCATGGTGATGAGAACAACAATGCCGCAATCTTCGTTGTCAATCCAGACACTCACCATTTAGAGCGTCGTTACGTGAAGTTACTACGCAAAATCAATCATCAAGTTGTTGTTCTAGACAATTTAGAAGAAGGTGAACTCGTCGTTGTCGCTGGCGTGCCTTATTTATACGAAGGGCAGAAAGTCAACCTTTGGCAAGGATACTAAGGGAGTAGCATGCATCGTTTAACTGAACTTGCATTAAAGCTCAACCGCTTTACCCAAATCTTTCTGCTTATGTTGATTGTACTTGGTTTTAGCGCGTTCAAGAATGCACCAAGCAAAGAAGATCCGGAGATCTTAATTCGGAATGCGGTTGTAACTGCTCAATTCCCTGGTATGTCACCAGAACGAATTGAAAACTTCATTACAAAACCACTAGAACGAGCGATTAAGCAAATCCCAGAAGTGACCGATATTAAATCATGGTCACGCACCGGAGTGATGCAGATTAATGTCGCGGTTCATGACCGTTACACTAACTTGCAACCCATTTGGGACAACCTGCGTAACAAGGTAGAATCTGCAGCCGCTGGCTTACCAGCAGGGACGCAAGGACCATTCGTTAACGATGATTTTGGTCGCGTTTATTCTGCAACGTTAGCGTTAACCGGTGCTGACTTCTCACCACGTGAGTTACGCAAAACAGCAGAAAAGCTGCAAGATCGACTAAGTAGCTTAAGCACCATCTCACAAGTGGATCTTTATGGTGTAAATAAGGATCGTGTTTGGATCAAAGCAAAGAAAGGAACGCTCGATAACAATAAATTCCACTTCGCTCATATTAGTGCAGCGCTTCAAAACCGCAATGTAGTATTGCCTGGTGGCTTAATTGAGACAGATACCTTACAGGTAGAGATCGAACCTACTGGTAATTTCGAATCGGTTGAAGATATTCAAAACACCAACCTATTCGAGCGTGAAAGTGGAAACGATGTTTATGTTCAAGACTTAGCAAGAGTAGAGCAAGGATACGAAGACCCTTTCAATACGCCCGTTTACTTCAACGGAGAGCGAGCTGTCGTTATTGCCGCGTCGATGGTGGAAGGCGCGCAAAGTGAAGAGTTTGGCATATCAATTCAAGAATTCTTAGCAACAAATACCGAAAGATTGCCCATTGGGATGAACCTTGAAATTGCGACGTTCCAACCTGAAAAAGTGGAGGCCTCGGTCAGTGCCGCAACGACAAATCTGATGCAGACGGTTGCGGTTGTGCTGGCTGTTGTAATGCTGTTTCTAGGGCTAAAAATGGGACTGATCGTGGGAAGTATCGTTCCGTTAACCATTTTAATGACTGTGGCAGGCATGTCTGTTTGGGGCGTCGAGCTTCAGCGTATGTCGATTGCCGCTATCATCATTGCTCTGGGCTTGCTGGTAGATAACGGTATCGTGATCGCTGAATACATTAAGTCGCAAATTAGTAACGGTAAGGATAAAACAGAAGCCGCGATTGAAGCATCAAAGAAGATGGCTCTACCGCTCTTGACCTCCTCGCTAACGACGATCCTTGCTTTCATGCCCTTGTTATTGGCTCAAGATGTGACTGGTGAGTATCTACGTTCGCTGTCGCAAGTCATTACACTAGCGCTGCTTTCATCTTGGTTTTTGTGTCTGTTTGCAACACCGGTAATGTGTGTCTGGTTCTTAAAACCGAATACAAAAACACACAGTGATAAACCTCGCTATCAAGGTAAATTTTATTCAGTCTACCAAAGTATTATTTCGGGAATGCTAAATCAGCGCATTATTACCTTGGCTACGGTATTGATGATATTTGCTGTTGCCATCTACGGTTTCCGGTTTATCACTGTTCAGTTCATGCCTGGCTCTGAGCGTAACCAGTATCTGGTGTTTTTAAATTTACCTGCTGGCACGCTAGCAACAGAGACTGATAGGGTGACACAACGTCTAAATCATTGGTTACTTGATAGAGATCAGAACCCAGATGTAACCAGCACGGTTGCTTATGTGGGTGATGGCGGTCCACGATTCTTCTTGGCATTGTCTCCAGTCGAGCGAGCACCAAATGTATCCTTCATGGTAGTGAATACCAAGGATATGGACAGTGCTTTGGATATGGTAGAAAAAACCAACGATTTCATTCGTACACAGCTTCCTGAGGCAACCGGCCAGGCAAAGCGCATGTGGTTAGGTGGTACTGAACTTGGTTTGGTTGAATATCAGGTGGTAGGTGAAGATGCCAAAGTGATCACCTCTATAGCGAGTGAAATTGAAACCGCACTACGTAAGATCCCTGGCACCGTTGGTGTGGTCAACGATTGGGAAAACAATGTACCTAAGTTGATTCTCAATATTGATCAAGGTTTAGCTGCGCGCGCGGGAGTGACAAGCAGAGACATCGCACTGAGCTTAGAAGGCTATTTACGTGGTAGTGAAATCACGAGTTTTCGTTCTGGTGAAGATGTTATTCCCGTTGTAGCGACGGTAGAAGATAGCGAAAAGCACATCGACAAACTACTCAATACTCAGCTCGTCTCAGTTGCAGGTAGTGACACGGTACCATTGTCTCAATTCGCAAAATTAGTTGGGGTAAGCGAACCGTCGGTAATTCGTCGATTTAATTTAGAACGCACTGTCACTGTCAGCGTAAAACATGAATCCTTACAAGCCAGCGAGTTGAATAAGTTAGTACAACCGTACTTAAGCAAACTTGATGTCCCTATGGGTTATGAAATCCTCCTGGGTGGTGAGCTAAAAGGCGCGAGTAAAGCGAATGGAGCACTACTAGGTTATCTACCTCAGTGTTTTGCTGTGATGGTGTTGCTGCTATTGGCACAATTCAACTCTGTTCGACGCCCCGCAATTATCTTGATGACGATTCCCTTGTCATTGATTGGGGCAGTAGGTGGCTTGTTAGCGATGGATGCGTACTTCACATTCCCTGCAATGCTTGGGTTATTCAGCTTGGCAGGGATCATCATCAATAATGGTATTGTTCTGATTGACTCTATTGAACAAGCTCGTGATGAGGGGATGACGATTAAAGAAGCGATTGTTGAGGCGTGTATGAGTCGCTTGCGTCCAATTGTGATGACTACTTTAACGACCATACTTGGTCTTATTCCTCTAGCTATCTCTGGTGGTGAATTCTGGTACTCGATGGCTATTGTGATGATCTTTGGTATGGCGGTGGGTACGCTGCTGACGCTAGGTGTTGTCCCTGTGTTGTATAGCTTGATGTTTCGAGCCAATTCTGAGTTGAAGCGAGCTTAAGGTCAAAATCGTAAAGTAGAGGAGCCAAATGGTTCCTCTTTTTTTTGGTTGAATGCACCTAAGGTAATCGTTTGCCTGAGACGCCGTTCATGTTTTGCTGTAATAATATTCGGCTATGACATCAAAGTGTCATATAACGTAAGTTATAAGGAGTACAGGAGTTATATAAACGCAAGATATATGAATGGCGACACATTGAAGGAGATAGCCATGAGTGAGTTATATGCAAACGAACAAAGCTTAGAAATGCTAGATGCAATGGAGATTGGCATCGTATTTTGTGCAAGCGACTACTCACAAGAGCAAGAGACTCTTGCTGATTCAACACAATTAATAGACCAAGAATAGTTAGACTCGTAGTCTCAATGCCTGAGTTTTTGATTACAAATTAAGTTTAACAACCTAGACTATCCGTAACTAAAGTTGATATGGATAGTCATGAACTTTCTCGCACACCTACATATCGCGGATCATAGCCAAAGTCATCTACTTGGTAATCTACTGGGTGACTTTGTAAAAGGAGATCCGAGCGATAAATATCCAGCAGATATTGTACAAGGTATTCAATTACATCGTTTTGTTGATCGATATACTGATACCCACAATCTTGTTACCTCATTAAAACCATTGTTTCCAGACAGGCTGCGGCGTTTCTCACCGATTGCTTTAGATATGTTTTGGGATCATTGCTTAGCGAATGAATGGCAAAGCTTCCATACTCAGCCACTAACGTGTTTTTTAGAAAGCTGTGAGTCTCAACTCAATAAAGATCTCTCTCGATTTGATTCTGAAGCGATACCTCAGCGTTACCGCCGAGTTCATCACTTTATGTGGGCAGAGCAATGGCTACTGTCATATAAAGATATGGAGAATATCGCATACGCGCTAGAAAGAATGTCCATGAGAAGCGATAGAATGGGGCCGCTCGCGGATTGTGCTGATAGCCTGGTGAACCACTATCAAACGCTTCGAGAGGCATTTCTCGACCTCTATCCGCAAGTTTTAGCTGAATCGAGGCTTATGGCCGCGCAACTTCGATAGATTGCATAGGATGAACTCTGATACAATCTGCGCCCCTTAAGTACAATACGGTAACAAAATGTCTGATAATACCTTCAATCAATTTGGTCTCTCTCAAGGCTTGGTCGACTCCATTGCTGAACTAGGTTTGAAACAACCAACAGAGATCCAGCAACAAGCAATACCTGTTGTTTTAGAAGGGAAAGACATTTTAGCAGGGGCACAAACAGGAACAGGTAAAACAGCGGCGTTTGGCTTGCCCTTAATTGAAAAGCTGATTGCTCGCCAAGATGAGTTTAAGTTACTCGAACGAGAGCCTAGCGCCCCTCAAGCTGTAAAGGCTCTAGTACTTACTCCGACTCGTGAGCTCGCACAACAAGTCTTTGACAACCTTAACGCCTACGCTTCTGCTACAGCGATCAAAGTGGTAGTTGCCTATGGCGGGACCAGTATCAATGTGCAAACCGCTAACATCAAAAAGGGTGTCGATATCTTGGTAGCAACACCTGGTCGTTTGCTAGATCATGTGTTTTCAAAGAACATTACGTTATCTCATACGCAATATCTGGTATTTGATGAAGCGGATCGCATGCTCGATATGGGCTTTATGCCTGATATTCAACGCATTATGAAACGCATGAATAGCGAACGTCAGACTATGTTGTTTTCTGCGACGTTTGATAAGCGTATTCGTGACTTAGCTCAGCGCCTTCTTAATCAACCTGTGGAAGTTCAAGCAACGCCTCAGAATACCACTGCTGATACCGTCAAACAGATGTTATACCCGGTAGATAAGAAGCGTAAGAGTGAACTATTAGCATACTTGATTGGTTCACGTAACTGGCAGCAAGCTTTGGTGTTTACCAAGACTAAGCAGGGCAGTGACGCTCTAGTTGGGGAACTGAAGCTAGACGGTATCAAGGCTACGTCAATCAATGGTGATAAAAGCCAAGGAGCACGACAGAAAGCATTGGATGATTTCAAGTCAGGCAAGATACGTGCGCTCATCGCAACCGATGTAGCGGCTCGTGGTATTGATATTCAATCTTTGGAAGTGGTGATCAACTATGATCTTCCATTTAAAGCCGAAGATTACATCCATCGCATTGGTCGTACTGGTCGCGCCGGAAATGAAGGTTTAGCGGTTTCTCTTATGTCTCGTGACCAAGAATACTTACTCGAAGCGATTGAGAACCTATTAGATCAGCGTCTACCGCAAGAATGGTTGCAAGGTTTTGAACCGAGCTTGGTTGAAGATGTGGAGCCTGAGAAGTCACCTCGTCGTCGCGGTCGTTCAGCAGATAAGAGAAAGATGAAAGCGAAGATGAAGATCCACCAAAACCGCGGTAAGCGCCGAAAGTAATCGATTCGAGAATGGGTCAACAAAAAAGTCAGCGTTTCGCTGACTTTTTACGTTTGTATCGGATGTAATGGGTGGGGGCTTAAGCGTATTTAAGTAGCTCTTGCTTCACTTCATCAGTCGCAAAAGATTTTAGAACGCTGATTTTATACACCTCTAAATATTCTTGCTCAGAGAAGTTAAACGCTTCAATCGTCTTACGAACTTCATCGGTCATTGTTGTATTTGATACCGTTCGGTTGTCCGTGTTGATTGTGACATTGAGCTTATCGTCAAAGAAAGCTCGAGCAGGGTGCTCTTCAAGTGATTGAACCGCTTTCGTTTGGATGTTACTGGTTGGGCAGGTTTCAAGAGCTACCTCTTCTTTCTTAGTCACTTCGTATGCTTGCGGATGGTCCTTGATACCAATTCCGTGACCAATACGCTCCGCACCCAGCAGGGTAATCGCTTCAAGTACATTGTTGCCGTCACCCTGTTCGCCTGCATGAATAGTTACGCGGTAACCTTTTGCGCGTGCTGAATCGATATAATGTTGATATTCAGAAGCAAAGTGTGGAAGTTCAGCTCCCGCTAGATCGATTGCTACAACGCCTTTGTCTAGGTACTGAGCACCGATTTCAATTAGCTCAGGTACTTGTTCTTCAGGGGTCCCTTTAACAATCGATAGAATGTAGTTACCACGAATATCGTGATTATCTTCGGCACGTTTCATACCCTTAATCGCACTCTCAATCACTTCACCAATACTCAAACCTTGTTGTAGGTGGAGTAGAGGGCCGAAGCGCACTTCCATGTATTTTACGTTTTCTTCTGCCGCATCGGCGAATAGCTCGTATGAGATGCGTTCAATTGCTTCAGCTTTTTGCATCACCGAAAGTGCGATATCAAATCGCTTTAGATACTCAATGAGGTTAGGGCAATCTTCAGGAGCAATCATCGCTTCGGTGACATCAGGAAGCTTGTAAGATTCAAGTTTTACGGACTGCTCTTTAGCGAGGTCGATAAGTGTTTGAGGGCGAACGCTGCCATCTAGGTGGCAGTGAAGGTCGATCTTTGGAAGTGCTTGGTAGTTCATAGACTTACTTATACTTATAGTTTTAGGAAATGCACCAGTTAGGTGCTTTTCCTGTATAGCTTAAGTGATATCTATGTGGTGTCAACGCAATCGTTTTACGTCGAGAATGAAAACCTAGAGAGTTAGCTTGTTGACCAGTTACAGTCTAGTTCCACTATGAGCTCATCAATACGAGTAGGGTTGAGTCGTTCGATATTTTTCACTTCAAATAGTCGTGCCATTTGCTGCTCAAATAGTTGCCAATGTTTGAGCAAACATTTGTCCTTATCGCCTTCGAACTCTAAGTAGGTTTGATGAAGCAATGGTTTCAAGCTAATCGCGCCATGTGCGTATAAAGTTAATTGCCACTTCACTTCCCAGAAATCAATTGGATTGGTTCGAGTCTCGTTGAGCTCATCGTATAGGTGGAAAACCGTATCTGCGACCTTGTGTTTTCCTGTTAGAAAGTAGTCAAACAGCTTGTCTTCTTGGCGAATACCATCCGCGATTAGTTGCATCGGCATTGGATATCTGATGATTTGAGAGAGCATCTTACAGCTAAACTGATACAGACGTGCGTTTAGTGGTAATTGCGTAGGAATCGATTCAAGCATTTTTTTCATCGTATCTTGCATGTGGTCGTGCAAAGTATCACTGATCGCATGCCAGATTTTCTCTTTGCTACCAAAGTGGTGACGAATCAAACTGTGTGATACGCCTGCCTTATCACTGATGTTACGAATCGAGACTCGTTCATACCCTAAATCGCAAAATAACTCCGCCGCCGCAATGATGATCAGCCTTTTTGTCTCTTCTGCCGCTTGTGCGCTTCGTTTACCTTGCTTACGTTCAGCCATCGATTTCTCTCAAAAATGTCTTTTCTCGATGCTTATTTTAGCCTTAGTGGATTTCACTTTTCAAATTTATATTGCACAGGTGGAAAATATATTGACGGAAGTCATTAAACTCTTATACTGCACAACTGTGTAATAAACTAATAAAACGAGCAAAACTCATGAAGTCTAGCCAATTCAGAATGAAGCCAATAGCAAAGTGGCTCGCTGTAGGGGTGTTAGGGCTTTCACTAATCGGTTGTAATGACGCGATATCTGAAGAATCAGTCGCGGTTGTCACGCCAGTGAAGTTAGTTGAAATTCCTGATGTTTCTAAAGATCACGTTGATTCCTTCATCGCAAAAGTAGACGCGACCGAGCGCGCTACTTTGTCATTTCAGGTAGCGGGTGAGATATCAGGTATAACCGTCAATATGGGGGCACACGTTCGTAAAGGACAAGAGCTTGCTATGCTTGACCCGACTGACTATCAACTCGCTCTTGATGCAAAACAAGCTGAGTTTGAATTAGCCGAAACGGCATTTAAACGTTCAGAGCAACTTTACATCAAGCGCTTAATCAGTACTGATGAGTTTGATCGCACAGAAACCAGCTATAAAGCAGCGCGAGCGGCGCTCGACCAAGCGAAAACGGATCTGAGCTACACTCGCATTTCTGCACCATACGATGGTGTGATCTCGTTGGCGTTTGCTAAAGAACATCAAGTCGTGGGGGCGAGCCAACCAATCTTAAATGTGATTGATAATCAGGTACTGGATGTGGTGTTCACGGTACCGGTGACTTACATCGAGAAAAATGGCATCGATCATTTTTATAGTACTGCTCTAACCGTTACTCCCGATAGCCGCCGTGACCTGAAGATCCCGGCGATTTTCAAAGAAATCTCGACGCAACCTAACCAAGATACCAACAGCTACAGCGCGACGCTGACCATTGAGCGTCCAGAACAAGTTAACTTGCTTTCTGGGATGACTGGTCTCGTGAGTGTTTACAAGTCTCAAGACGATATTGGTATTGCAATCTCTGAATCAGCATGGGTGGAGAAAGAAGGTAGTAAAGGCGAGCTGTTCCGCTTTGACCCAAAAAACAGCTCACTACAAAAAATTGAAGTGACCCTTGATGAGAGTGGCAAAGTGATTGGTGGGCTGAATACCGGTGACCTTATTGTCGAAGCGGGTGTTGGTAAACTATACGAAGGCCAAGAAGTGAAGCCTTGGAAGAAAGAGGGCGGTATCTAACGTGAAATTATTCAAATATTCTGCCGTTGCTCTGGCTGCTATGTCGCTTATGGCATGTAAGCCTCAAGCTGAGCATCGTCCAGTCGTAGATATTAAGGTTGAAACCTTTGTTGTTGCGCCTGCAATCGAAAAGCAATCCCGTACCTTCAATGCACAAACGGTCGCTGCTGAACTAACTCCCTTAGCGTTTCGTTTAGATGGTGAGATTTCTTCAGTATCTGTTCAAGAAGGTGAACGAGTGATCAAAGGCCAAACTTTAGCGACACTTGATGACAGTCGCCTAAAACAGTCTTTGGCTGATGCGGAAGCGCGCTATCGCTTAGCATCCAAACAGTTAAAGCGTGGTAAAGAGTTACGTGGCAATAATATGATTTCTGCTGCTGAGTTAGATGAACTGAGCGCAAACTACAAGTTAACAACGGCAAACTTAGAATCAGCGAAAGCTCGTCTCAAATACACGCGCCTAAAAGCTCCGTTTGATGGTGTAATTTCTGCCGTAGACAAGAAAAAGTTTGAGAATGTAACTCCTGGTGAAACCGTTGTTTCAATTTATCAAGATGACAAAGTGTACGTAAAGATTGAAGTTTCTGACTCGGTACTTGCGACGTTGAATCCCCAAAATCGCTCTCAGGATGGTTACCAGCCAGATGTTGAATTCTCGGGCCATGGAGGTGATTTCCAACTTTCTTACCTAGAGCACACCAGTGAACTGTCCCCTGAAACTCAAACTTATGAAATCTGGATGGCTATGCCTCAAGTGAAGCCTAGAGTTCTGCCTGGAACCAGTGCACGAGTATTGGTGGATATGGCTGAAGCGGGGCTAGCGACTTATCGTGGGTTCCAAGTGCCAATGCAAGCAATAGAATCGGGACGTGAGCCTCAAGAGTTCTATGTATGGAAGCTTGAAAACAACCTAGCAAAGCGTTATCCAGTGGCGGTTGACCAAATCAATAGCCGTGGTGCTATCGTGGTGTCGGGCATTGAGGCTGGCGATATCATCATCACGACAAATCAGCGCAGACTAAAGCAAGATATGGAACTGACAGGGGCAGCTAAATGAACATCGCTGAGTATTCAATAAAGAACAAGGTCATTAGCTGGCTATTTCTCATCATTCTTGCCATTGGTGGTGTAACCTCGTTCAATGACTTGGGTCGACTAGAAGACCCAGCGTTTACCATCAAAGATGCAATGGTTCTTTCAACTTACCCAGGTGCAACAGCGCAAGAAGTGGAAGAAGAGTTGACATACCCGCTTGAGAAGGCGATCCGTCAATTGCCGTATATCGATAAGATCACCTCTATCTCATCTGAGGGTAAGTCTCAGATCATGGTGAGCATGAAGATGGAGTATGGCCCTGATGAGCTTCCGCAAATTTGGGATGAAATGCGTCGAAAGATCAATGATCTCAAGCCGACACTGCCTTCTGGCGTAAACTCGCTTTCCGTTATTGATGACTTTGGTGATGTATACGGTGTGATGCTGATGCTAACCGGTGATGGGTACGACTATGTTGAGTTAAAGCGTTATGCGGATTACTTGCGTCGTGAGCTAGAACTGGTTGATGGTGTCGGTAAGGTAGCTATCGCAGGGGATCAACAAGAGCAACTGTTTGTTGAGATGTCTCTTGAACGTCTAGCCGCATTAAACCTAGATATGAGTACGGTTGTTGGCCTGCTAAATCAGCAAAATAATGTTCAATCCTCTGGTGAAGTGATGGTGAACGGTCAATCGATCACGATTCGTCCAAACGGAACACTGACATCTGAAGAAGCACTTCAAGATCTGATCATTCATGGTCGAGACACAGGTAACCTAATTCGCCTGAAAGACGTAGCAACCGTTACTCGCGGTATTCAAGAAAAACCATCGAATGTCCTTAACTTCAATGGTAAGCCTGCAATCAACGTAGCGATTTCGTTCTCTTCAGGTGTCAATGTTGTTGAAGTTGGTAAAGCGATTGAAGCGGAGCTTTCGGTTCTCGAAAGCATTAAGCCAGCCGGCGTTGATATCAATTATTTCTACAACCAGTCTGCGGAAGTAGAAAAATCGGTTGCTGACTTCGTAGTGAGCCTAGCTCAAGCCGTTGGCATTGTTATTGTGGTGCTGCTATTCACCATGGGGCTGCGAAGCGGCATCATTATTGGTTTAGTTCTTCTGCTGACGGTGTTCGGTACCTTCATTATGATGAGCTACAACAATATTGAACTGCACCGGATATCGTTAGGTGCTTTGATTATTGCGCTTGGTATGTTGGTGGATAACGCCATCGTAGTTGTAGAAGGTATTCTGGTTGGGCAGAAGCGTGGACGTACCAAAGTACAGGCGGCAAAAGACATTGTGACACAAACACAATGGCCTTTACTCGGTGCAACGGTTATAGCAATTACGGCATTCGCACCAATCGGTCTTTCGCAAGATGCGACTGGTGAGTTCATGGGCTCGTTATTCTGGGTACTGTGTTACTCACTATTCTTGAGCTGGATCACCGCACTTACTTTGACTCCATTCTTAGCTGACCTTCTTCTTAAAGAAGAGAAGACCGCAGAAAACGGGGAACTGGTTGATCCATATAAGGGCTTGTTGTACACGGTATTTGGTGCCTCACTCAAGTTTGCTCTACGTTTTCGTTGGTTTACAGCGGTATCGATGGTTGCGTTATTGGTATCAGCGGTTGTCGCGTTTGGCATGGTAAAACAGGCGTTTTTCCCGGCTTCAAACACGCCGATGTTCTTTGTTGATGTTTGGATGCCGGAAGGCACAGATATTCGTAAAACTGTCGATAAAGTTGAAGATATCGAAGAGTACCTATTAGAGCAGGACAATATTGAGTTTGTTTCTTCATCAACCGGGCAAGGCATACAGCGTTACGCACTGACTTACCAACCAGAGAAGAGCTATGAAGCGTATGGTCAGATCCAAGTTCGTACCACTGATTTAGAGAGTATGTACACTCTATTGAATAAGTTGGATAGCGAGTTGGCGACGACGTTTACTGAGCCAATGTTCCAGTTGAAAGTGGTAGAAAATGGTCCATCACCAGCTTCTAAAATTGAAGCACGTATTACGGGCCCTGATCCACAAGTACTACGTGACCTTGCTGTTCAAGTAGAAGATGTCTTATTGCAAGATCCTGGTGCTCGTAACGTTCGTCATGACTGGCGCGAGCGAACTAAGGTTCTAGTACCTCAGTTTAACGAATCAAAAGCACGTCGCTTAGGTATCTCAAAAGAAGATCTATCTAATACTCTACAGATGGCGTTTGGCGGTTCAACGATTGGTCTATTGCGCGATGGTACCCACATGCTACCAATCATCGCACGCCTGCCAGAGAACGAGCGTGTTGATTTCGAATCACTGACCAACATTAAGATCTGGAGTCCAACGCTTCAAAGTTATATTCCAGCTGAGCAAGTAATTGATGGTGTATCGCTGGATTGGCAAGAGCCACTGATTTTACGTAAAGATAGAAAACGCACTCTAACAGTGTTAGCGGACCACGACATATTGGGTGAAGAGACCGCAGCGAGCTTATTCAATCGTATTCGTCCAAATGTTGAAGCAATTCCATTGCCAAGTGGCTACAGCATAGAGTGGGGTGGTGAATATGAGTCATCGACAGACGCACAAACCATGTTGTTTGCTTCTCTGCCGATGGGCTATCTATTCATGTTCATCGTAACTATGTTGCTGTTTAACTCAGTACGTAAACCAATTGTGGTTTGGGTAACCGTGCCGCTTTCTATCATTGGTGTTGCTTACGGACTGTTGTTGACAGATATGCCAATGAGTTTCACCGCACTACTTGGTCTATTGAGCTTAAGTGGCATGATTTTGAAAAACGGTATTGTATTGCTTGATCAAATCAATATTGAGCTGTCGTCTGGTAAGGACCCATACCAAGCAGTATTTGATAGTGCAATATCACGTGTTCGTCCAGTAAGTATGGCGGCACTGACAACGATTTTGGGTATGATTCCACTGCTGTTCGATGCATTCTTTGGTTCTATGGCAGTAACTATCATGGCAGGTTTGGGCTTTGCTACCATCCTGACACTGATCGTTGTACCAGTTGTGTTTGCAATCTTATACAACATTAAACCAGCAAAATGATTTAACGCATCATTTTTGATTTAGCATCTTTAGCCCTAGTTCATTGTTGGACTGGGGCTTTTTTAGGATCAGATTGAATCAAAAAATAAAGTTAAGATTGTAAATAGTCTGTTGCTTTGCGGATGAGTGACTGTATATAGTAGAGGGCTAACCTCTTTAAAGACTAATGGTATAGTCTTCGTTGTATAGGATATACATAATGATCAAATCACCTCTTGCTGTGTTGATTGCAGCCACTCTTACTATTCCTGCTATTGCTGCCAATATTCCGTCTGAAGTAACGCTTGCTTCTGAACAACACTTTGTTCGTGGTAATGGTGCAGAACCTGCGACTTTAGATCCCTCATTTGTAAATTCGGGCATGCCAGGGGATATTATCGTCAACGACATGTTTGAAGGCTTTGTCATTGAAAATGCAAATGGTGCGATTATTCCGGGGCAAGCGACAAGTTGGAAAGTTTCTGAAGATGGAAAAACCTACACTTTCAACTTACGAAAAGAGGCGAAGTGGTCGAACGGTAAACCCGTAACAGCCAGTGATTATGTTTATGCTTGGCAGCGCGGCGTTAATCCCAGTACCGGTAATGACACAGGACACTACTTCACTACGGCTAATATTCTTAATGCTAAGGAGATTCAAGCCGGAGAGAAGTCCCCAGAGTCACTTGGCATTCAAGCTGTGAGTCCTCATACAGTAAAAATCACACTTGCGAAACCAACGCCTTACCTAATGAGCTTGATGAGCGTTAAAACCTTTTTCCCAGTACCACAAGATACCGTTGAACAGTTTGGAGATAAGTGGACAAAAGCTGAAAATATCGTCACCAACGGTGCATACAAACTGAAGAAGTGGGTACCAAACGAGTACGTTGAGGTGACACGTAATCCTGAGTATTGGGACAACGATAAAACGGTTATTGAACGTGTTACCTATTTAGGTTTGTCTTCTCAAAATGCTGAGTTAGTACGCTACCAAGCTGGTGAGATCGACATGACCAATCGAGTTCAACTTGAGCAGTACCAAAGGTTCATGAAAGAAAGCCCTGACGAGATTAAAGCACAAGCTCTGTTAGGATCTTATATTTATTCGTTTAATACCACTCAGCCCCCATTTGATGACGTTCGTGTACGTAAAGCGCTGACTATGGGCGTAGACAGAAACATTCTGGTGGAAAAGATCACCGGACAGGGTGAACCAAAAGCACTGAGCGCGGTACCAACGACCATTCCGGGTTATCAAGCACCGTTACCAAGCTTCGCGAAACTAACTCAACCAGCTCGCATTGGTGAAGCTCGCCAACTACTTAAAGAAGCGGGCTACGACCGAGATAATCCGCTCGAATTTACGCTGACATACAACACAAGTGAGAACCATAAGAAAATCGCGCTGGCAATTGCTTCGATGTGGAAATCCATCGGGGTAAAAGTCAATTTAGAGAATATGGAGTGGAAAGCTTACGTGGCGGCGAAAAGTAATGGTGATTACCAAGTCGCGCGCTCGTGGGCGTTTGGTGACTACCCAGAACCCTCTTCAATACTAGAAGCCTTTACTTGTAACCACGTGGCGAACGAGAGCAAGTACTGCAATGAAAAGTACGATGAGTTGATGGCAAAAGCAGCGTCAGCGCCGACCGAAGAAGCACGATATGATCTGTATAGCCAAGCGGAAGCTATTTTGGCAGAAGCAGCACCGATCATTCCACTTTATCACTACAATCATACTCGATTGGTGCGCAGCACGCTGAAAGGGCTCCCGGAAAATAATCCTAAAGGTAATATTTACGCTAAAGACTTGTACTTCGTAAACTAATTAGACTACAGACCACTAAGGCTCCGTCAATCGGAGCCTTATTTTTATCTTAAAACAGTGCTAGCTATTGGCCACTTTGTGCATAAAAGGCTGCAATATCTTTAAGATCTTCATCATTTAGGTGTCGAAGTTGTGCAGCCATCATGTCAGCATAGGCGCCAGAACGCAGCCCTTGTTGATATGCCTTCATCGCATTAAATAGATACAGTGCATCCTGGCCATTAATATTGGGGTAGTCGGTTTGTGAAGGGCGACCATTGGGGTTATGACAGTAGATGCAACTTGGCGCCTTTACTTTACCCAGCTCAGGGTTCCCTGCGCTCGCGATGGATTGTGTTGCAGAAAAAGTAGTGAATACTAGGCACACTAAAAGAATCTTGTTCATGACGTCAGTTCAACAAAATAACGGATGTTCAAAAGGATAAAGCTTCCCCTAGGGGGAAGCTCAATCTAATCCGCATTATTTTTTGTTTTTATGCGTATTGCTTTAGCTTTTCAAGAAGAAGATCAATATCTTTATTCGAAATGTCTTTGTGAGTAACAAAGCGTACTGGGTTGCTCGGTGAGATAGTGATGCCATCTTCTGCAAGTTTTTCAGCGATGTCATCTATATTAATGATACTGGCATCAAGTTTTGCAAAGACGATGTTGGTTTGGATGAAGTCGGGATTAACTTTAAAACCACTAATCTGAGACAGGCCGGTTGCAAGTTTCTTCGCGTTTACGTGGTCAGTTTTTAATTGAGCAACTTGTTCAGTCAGTGCAAGTTTACCCGCAGCGGCTAGGATACCCGCTTGGCGCATGGCACCCCCAAGCATTTTTCTGATGCGTCGTGCTTTTTCTATGTACTCTTTTGAGCCCAAAAGTAGCGAACCTACTGGAGCGGCAAGTCCTTTTGATAGACAAATTGTCATTGAATCAAAGTACTGAGCAATCTCGCGGATTTCTACATCTAGTGCAACCGCTGCGTTGTAGACACGAGCGCCATCAAGATGCATCTGCAGCTTGTGTTTGTTAACAAATTCACGCGCTTCAGCCAGGTAACTCATCGGTAGCACTTTACCGTTGATGGTGTTTTCAAGGCTTAGCAGTTTAGTGCGAGCGAAGTGAAAATCATCAGGTTTGATTACCGCTTCTAGCTTATCGAAAGGCAATGTACCGTCAGGGTTGTTCTCTACAGGTTGTGGTTGAATAGATCCAAGTACTGCCGCGCCGCCAGCTTCATACTTGTAGTTATGAGCTTGCTGACCGCATAGGTATTCGTCGCCGCGTTCACAGTGAGCCATTAGGCCAAGCAAGTTGGCTTGGGTGCCAGAGGTAGTGAAGAGTGCAGCCTCGAATCCTGTTTCTTTCGCAGCAAACGCTTCTAATTCATTGACGGTAGGGTCATCACCATAAACATCATCACCGACAGGTGCATTCATCATGGCTTCACGCATGGCTTGAGTAGGTTGAGTGACAGTATCTGAACGAAAATCCATGGCAGGCTCCTAAATATAACCACACAGCTTTGCTTTGCTTAAGCAAGCGATGGTTTTGGTATCTGAAATTTGATTTGTTTTTATTAAGTTTTCTAGCTCGTCAACGGTGAGCAGTTGGATCTCTATAATTTCATCGTCATCGCAATTGAGGCCACACACTTGTTTTACATCTGTCGCGATAAATAGATGTTGAATTTCATCGCAGAAGCCAGCGAGGGGAGTGAGCTGTCCTAAATCGATAAATTTCTCACACTCGTAGCCTGTCTCTTCTTTCAGTTCACGCTTGGCACAAGCCAAAGGCAGCTCATTTTCTTCAATGGTGCCTGCAGGAAGTTCAAGGATCCACTTGTTGAGAGAAGGACGGAACTGACGAACCAAAACCAGTCGACCATCTTCCAAGATCGGAAGGATAACCGCCGCCCCAGGGTGATGTATGGTGGTGTGGGTGATTGTCTGTCCGGTAGGAAGCGTGACTTGATCTTCGTTTAGAGAGATTCGCTTCCATTGATGAATGATTTTGCTCATAGATCCTTAACGAGCTAGGGGAAAAAGAAAATCCTAATGTTATTCGCTTTTAAACACAACGCGTTAGTGCGAGTTATTGCTGATTCCTGATCAAATCTAAATATTTGTAACGAAATGTTTTCCATTTTTGAAAATTAAACTATATGTTTATGCAAACATAGATTGCATCACGAATGTAAGCTATCGCTTTGTTATAACTATCAATAATATATTTTGCGTTAACCATCAATCGTCAAAACTATCGATTGACGGTAACTGAGGTCCTCTATGAATTCAGTCTCTTCTTTCTCCAGCACACGTCCTTCCCATGCAGAAAGCGCTTTACTCTCAGAGCGCATCCAAAATTTAGTCAATGCACTATCGGATGGTGTTTATGAAAGAGAGAGTACGATTAAACTCTGTTTATTAGCGGCGCTAGCAGGTGAAAGTGTCTTCCTACTTGGTCCTCCAGGTATCGCTAAGAGTCTGATTGCAAAGCGCTTAATCAAAGCATTTGATAATAGTAGTTATTTTGAATACCTCATGACTCGCTTCTCGACACCTGAAGAGGTGTTTGGCCCGCTAAGTATCCAAGAGCTTAAAGATAACGGCCGCTATGTACGCCTTACTGAAGGTTACCTTCCGACAGCACAAGTGGTTTTCCTTGATGAAATCTGGAAAGCAGGCCCTGCGATTCTTAACACACTGCTTACTGTGGTTAACGAAAAGACGTTTAAAAATGGTAATGAAATTGAGCGCGTACCTATGCGTTTGTTGGTATCAGCTTCCAACGAGCTTCCAGATGAAGAGAGCGGTTTAGAAGCGCTATACGATCGTATGCTTGTGCGTGTGTATGTAAATCGTATCCAGAACAAGCAAAACTTTAAGTCAATGCTAACGGTTGGTACTAACGAAGAAGCCGAAGTACCACCAGGCTTGGCTATCACCGATGACGAATACCATCGCTGGCAAGATGCGCTAAATACATTGCCTTTGAATGATGAAGCGTTTGAAAAACTTTACCAGTTGAAGACGATGCTTGAAGCGAGAGCGGAAGAGCAAGGTGTGGATATATCTGATACCGACCTTTATGTTTCAGACCGTCGTTGGAAGAAAGCTGTAAAACTGTTGAAAGCGAGTGCATTCTTTAATGGTCGTGATGAAGTGAATTCGCTTGATCTCCTACTATTACAAGATTGTTTGTGGAATAGCCCAGAGACCCACGCGGTGGTTAACCAAGTGATTCGCGAGTTCGCGTTGAATCATGCTTTTGATCAGCAATATGTAACGGAAACGCTCCAAGTTTGTGAAAACGACATCGAGGCGCTACAAAACAGTATTGAAGACCAGTTCGCAATGGAAACGTCCATGGAAGTCGCGACAGGTCTGCGCAAGAAAGAGGTGTATCACTACGATCTGCGTAAAGCTAAGATTTATCAAGTTGGGCAAACTCGTAACCTCATCAAGCTAGTTTTATTACAGAGCAACCTATCAGTATCTGAGTCTGAAAAAGGGGATACGCGCTGGGTATATGTAACTAAAGATGAGTTCGAGCGCGTGGTGAAAGACGGAGCAGGGGATGTCTATGGCTATGTGAACCAAAGTACTACCATGTGTCGTCTTCGCGTTGAGCTCGATGCGGCGAACTGTCTAGTCGTTAAAGATATTGCTAATCGTTCTGTATTAGTGACGCTAGTCACTGAGAATGGTATAGATGAAACGCTGTACGCAGAATGGAAAGAAAAAGCGGAATCCATTCAGAATACGTTGCAAGAGGTCGAGACTCGCCTTTTACGCGTACGTTCGAGTTTCCATTCCGCACTACCACATATTTTTGTTTCACCAGCCTTGCCGATTCAGATTGAAGAGTCGTTGCAAAATACTCTCCATAAGCTAGAACAAGTAGGTAAGCAGGTTGATAAATCCGCTACTCGAATCTTGAACTTAGACCGTTTTTTTGAGTAGGGATCATCATGTTAGGTGCAGATAGCTTAAACCTGGCTCTAATGATCGCAGAGTCGGGAATCATTGATACCGCAGTAACGGATTTACTGGGTAATAGTCAGGTGATGGTCATGGCAGAGAATAACGGCGTTAAAGCGTCGGTCACTAGACAACTTCAACGCTGGCGCTCTAATGTACGTCAACGTCTAACCAAAGTAAGTGAGGCTGAAGAATTTCAGGAAGAGCTTGCTATCTATCAGGAAGTGATTCACTGGGAAGAAGAACACTTCTATTTAAATATTGATTCCTTGTTGGAACGCCTAAAACAGAAGTCTCAGTTTTACGTTCGTGCTCGCCAGCTTGTGGAAGAGAACGAGACCAAACTGAACCCGATGTTTGCTCAGCATTTCTGTAGCGAGTGGTACAAGAGCTTATCGGAATCCATTCATCAGGCTCAGATTCATGAGCTTGAAGATGACAAAGAGAAATTACTTACAGACCTTTACCAAAGACTTGAGAACATCAAGAACATGGACGGGGTGACTGAATCTGGGAATGAAAATGCGGCCGGTCGTTTATGGGATATGGCAGGAACAAAGCTAACCAAAAGCGATGTTGCATCGTTACACGGTCACGCTGAGTTTCTTCGCAAACATAAAGGTATTCAGGAGATTGCAGATAAGCTTGGTCGTATGGCGAGTGATTGCCAAGATGCGCATAAGAGTAATGCCCCAAAAGAACAAGCGAAGCCAGTAGAAGAGCTAAGCAGTGAAGCCGTTGATGACATTGTAGGTGTTCATGAGAGTGACGATCTTAATAAGTTACTACCAAATGAAACCCTTTTCTTGACGCACCCAGAACTTGAAGTTGTTTTCTACAAGAACCTTATCGATAAACGTTTGATGAATTACCGAACCAAGGGTAAAGCGCGAAAAATCAAGCGAGTTCACCTACCAGAAGCGGACACTGGTGAGCCTGATTTGGACAAAGGACCGTTTATTCTATGTGTGGATGCCTCTGGATCTATGAGTGGGTTTCCTGAGCAATCTGCAAAGGCCATTGCATATGCGCTGATGCAAATCGCCTTAGCTGAGCATCGTGATTGTTATGTCATGCTGTTTTCTACTGAGTTGATTACTTATGAGCTAACCAAACAAGATGGTTTGCGAGAGGTGAGTGATTTTCTCTCTTACCGTTTTGCTGGTGGCACTGACATCGAATCTGCAATGATTAAGTCAATCCAACTGATGCGTAGTGATCGTTATCAAAATGCCGATCTATTGGTGTTATCAGACTTTATAGCACCGAAGCAATCTGATGAGATGCTGCAAGAAGTTGAGGCGCTGAAAGCCAACCACAATCGCTTTCATGCCATTAGCTTGTCGAAGTATGGTAATCCTGCATTGATGAGCATGTTCGACCATACCTGGGAATATCACCCTTCAATGATGGATCGCCTGTTTAAGCGCTGGTGATAATTTAGGTGCAGAATGCATGATTGTTCACCGGATTAGACATTGTCTAACCACTTGAACAAAAAAGGCAAAAAATACATTGCATCGATTAATATATTCGGTAAAGTACACCTCGTTCTCAGGGCAAAAGCCCAGAAGCATCGGCGTGTTGGCAGAGTGGCTATGCAGCGGATTGCAAATCCGTGGACCTCGGTTCGACTCCGGGACGCGCCTCCATTTTCTTCTTTGAGAGAACAAGGCGACACTAGCTCAGCTGGTAGAGCGCAACCTTGCCAAGGTTGAGGTCACGAGTTCGAACCTCGTGTGTCGCTCCAAATTTCGGAATAGCCGGTTGTCACACGAGGAACCTCGTGTCTGAATCCAGCCGAGTCGCTCCAAATTAAAAATTATTGCTTTAGTGATAATTAAAGATGGTGTTTACCCATCGCAAGAAATTGCGTGCCCTGGTGGTGGAATTGGTAGACACAAGGGATTTAAAATCCCTCGACGTTCGCGTTGTGCCGGTTCAAGTCCGGCCCGGGGCACCATCTACAAAAAGTAAGGTTCTCAAACCTGCTTAAAAAATTGAGGCGTGTTGGCAGAGTGGCTATGCAGCGGATTGCAAATCCGTGGACCTCGGTTCGACTCCGGGACGCGCCTCCATTCTTTTCGGAAAGCCCTAGCAGAAATGCTGGGGCTTTTTGCTATCTGAACTGTTTGTTTTTCCACATCCTCCAGTGCCCACTCAATATGGGGTTATCTGTCTCGTTAAAAGTGGTTGATGTGGGGAGAGAATTCTTTGGTGTTATGGCTATGTAGGCTCATTAGTGCAGAGTAAGCTCGGATAGCTCTCACCCTATTCGTTGTTTCTAACTGGCCGATGCAGGTTAGGAAGGGGGAGTTGGAGGGGGTTCTAGTGCCCGGACTTTTTGAACCCTCAGTTCTTCATAAACAGTATCAATTTTTTAGATACTACGATTCTTCATCATTCTATGGCCTGCGTGCTTGATACACTCGACAAGAGGGTGATCCCCCATCTCTGCTCGCCAGATAAAAGAAATCGCACGTTCCATTTTTAGTTCAGGCACGTTCAGTGCCACCAGCTTACCGGATTCTATATGCGGCTTTACATCTAAGTAGGGTAGGCATGATAAATACTGGCCATTGGCAACCATGGTTCTGATCACCGGTACGTGTGAGTATTCACGCCATACATCTAAATCCGGAATGAGAGGGAACATGGCACTTTCAAAGATAGAGCGTGTACCAGCACCGCCCTCACGTAGAATCCACTGGGCTTGCTCTAACTGAGCAAGGCTAACACGCTCTCGTTTACTAAACGGGTGGTGTGAGGAGCTGACGATGACTAGATGGTCACGACACCACTCTTCTTGGTGTGTCCTATTGTCATCACAGCGTCCCTCGATGATACCTATGTCGTACTTGTAGTTAAGTACGCCATCAATGATGCATTGAGTTGATTTAACCTCTAAGCCAGTTCGGACTTCTGGGAAGTCTGAATCAAGAGTACTGATGAGCTCAGGCACTAAGTGCTCAGCAGGAGTCTGGCTTGCACCAATATTAATGGTGCCACTAAAAAGGTGTTGATCGTAAAAGCCAGCGTCAATCTGTTCAGCGTCCTGTAGGAGCCTTTTAGCACGGGGGCGTAACCAATTTCCCCAGTGACTTAAACGCATTTCTTTTCCTTGGCGCACAAATAGCTCTCGTCCTAGTAGCTTCTCAAGTTGGCTGAGGGACATACTTGCCGCTGATTGTGTGATCGCCAATTTGTCAGCAGCATTACTAACGCTGCCAAGTTCTGCTACTGCATCATAGACTGCTAATTGTTTTAATGAATAACGCACCAATATACCTATCGTTAAATATATAATACTGTAAGAAATGGAATACATAATACTACCAAGTAATTATTAATAGCTCTTGCATATGATATTTATACTTGGTCTTATTTGTAACAAAAGGTAAGTTTCCTTTGTGTAAATTAACCCTATGAATGATTACTTTTTATTTCATATGTTTCAGGTTTGATTTTTATTGTATAAAGTTTTTCCGAATTATCATTTCGGTTTTGGTATATATATTAAACTTATCTCATTAATAATGAGATTCTCTTTGAGTCTTTGTAAGGTTGAACCCACTACTGTAGGCGGTTAGGGATAAGGAAGCCTAGTCTTACAAGGTCGCTGCATTGGATATCAGAATTATTGATTTTGGGTGCTAGAGCGTTATCTTGGTTTTTAACCAATTTATCAAGTATCAATTATTTTGATTTTTTCATTAAATAAATTCAATTTTACGTTTTTAATCTACGACTGTAATTTGTCCTTAGTCACTGAGTTGATGAGTTATTCCTTTCAATTCAGATAACACCAAATATCATATTTAACTAAGGAGAGCGTTATGACTCGTGAATTAACTATAGGAAATATTGTTAACTCTGAAATAACGACATTAAAAATAGATACTCCATTATCGAAAGCGATCGATTCACTTGTTGAATGCCAAATTAATGGAGCGCCAGTTTGCGATGCTGATGGCCAGTTGGTTGGTTTCTTTTCAACACACGATCTAATGATTGAAATGTGGTGCCAAGACTATGTACCTAACGAATCTGTGAAAGTAGGGGATCTGATGAAAACCGATCTTGTTACTGCAGATATTAGCGATCAGCTCACTGACACGCTTGAGTTTTTTGCTTTAGACAAAAAGCAGCTATATCCAACAACAGCGATGGGTTACGCAACAAGCTTTACCACACTCACTGTAGAAGAGCGTGCTCGAACCATCAAAGTAAGTAAGCCTCAAATGCTTCCTGTCCTTGATCAAGGTAAGTACGTCGGCGTTGTATCGCGCTTAGAAGTCTTAAAAGCACTGCGCACGTTGTTTTCAGAGCCGAAGTTTGCAGAACCGAAAGCGACGGTAGTTGAAGTCGTTGAACCAATTAAAGAAGCGATCGTCGCTTAACATTTGAAACACCTATGTACTCACTCAATCATCGCAAGAGGTTGGTGAGCAGTATGAATCTATTCTCGGAGTTGTAATGGAACAAGTTTCCCATTTATATGCATTTAACCACTTAATCATTGCGCTAGTCGCTCTAACAATCATGATCCTAGTGGCACGCACCATTGTGGCTGGCACCAAGTACTCGTCACTACTTGTTATTGTGGTCGCGGGTCTAGGCTTAGGTGCCTTACTCGTTTCTACAGGTATGGCGCAGCCAGGTCTTGGTGAGTTCCCAGTTATTGTTCTTGTCGGACAGACAACGGTTATCGCTTTGATTGCTTCTTTCTTTGTTGGTGGTCAAGAGATAAAACGCCTACTGTCAAAGCAAAACAATCAACAAGCGGATTGTGGTTTGTTTGTTCCTTCGAATAAAGAAGCATTCATGGGTACAACAAGTACTCAACTCGCATACATCGTACGTGGCTTCTTTCTATTAGTTGGTATTCAAGCAGCAGATGTGTTGCTTTCTGGTCGTGCGGCAAGCGCAACGCTCGGTGACTCTTTCTTACTGTTCGCGTACGTATGTCTTTCTATCGGATTCATCTTCGTTGATAAGAATGCTAAATCGTCTAACAAAGCGCTTTACCTAAGAAAAGGTTTGGTTGAGATTCTAGCGATTATCGTGGTTCTTAAGCTGTCACTGATTATCTCTCAAGCGGTTTCCACGGTAATTGGTTTACCACAAATCTTCTTCGCGATGATTCTATCGTCGGGTCTTGGCATGATGCTGCCTAAATGGAAGCTGGGCCCAACAATGAACTCTCTGCTATTTGCTGGTATTCCATTAGTACTTTCTGGTGGCTTCTTGGTTGGTGGTTCTCACATGATTGAAGCATTTGGTATTCCTGGTCTACAGAGCGTTATCGTGTACGGTTTTGCTGGTCAGGTATTCTGGATGTTTGGTGGTTTGGCTCTACTTATCTTTGCAGGTAAAGCGAACTACCTTCGTAACCTAGCTCCAGGTATGGCAGGTGGTCTTTCTCACTCTGGTTTAACTGGTGCATGTACAGCAGGTGACTTTGGTAATACTGCGGCTTCTCGTGCGCCAATTATGATTAACGTACCGTTTGCCGGTCATATCTTTGTGTTCACGATTCTCGCGGCAAGTGCAGAAAAGGGAGTACTGATGGTTGAGTACACTATCCCGCTGATTCTTGCTGGTGCAGCATGTGTGGCGCTTTCACTTAAAAACCTACGTAAAGCATCGGGTTGTGAGCAAACAGAAGTTAAAGGCTTGATGCAGTTCTCGTTGGGTTGGCAGATTATGGCAGTATTCGGTAGCTTTACTATGCTATCTCTGGCTGGAATGTCTCTTGAGCACGCTTCTATGTCGGCATCATCGGGTCTTTCTCACTTCGGCCTATATGCGGCAGTACAAGAGGGTATGTTTGGTGCAACGGCTGCAAGCTTGATCACCTTTACGTTTGCAATGACATTCCTTGTTCACCCATTAGTGTTCGGCATGTTTGGTAAAGCGGCAGAAAACGGTGGCGTTATGGCAAGAAAAGGTGTTGCAACACTGGCGTCACTAGGTGCAATGGGTGTTCTTTACTCAATGATGACTATCTAAGTTTAGTTTTTAAATCGAGTCGTCTCTATCTAGCAGTCACTTTTTCGTGGCTGCTTTTTTTCGTTTTGAATACCTTTCTTTAAGTTAATTTGAGACCCTAATGCTTATCAAAGTAATCTTTGTTCCGTATGTACTTACTCATTAAATGATATGAGAATGGACGAATCATCCAACTAAACAACGAGCGCCCCATTCTTATCAGCGTAGGCGTGTTTTCATAGACCTTACCATTGTAGAGCCAAAGCATTTTCCCAACATGCCAGTAGAGCAGTGGAATAGGAGGCATGAAGGTGACTACGTCGAGGTCGCAACAGATTCGGTATGTCTTCTTATATAAGGTATAAGAATTTCTGATTCGCCAATCCCCAATAGCAGGCTGCCCAAAGGTCACGACACGTTTAATTGATCTTGGATACTTCTGGTCAAGATAATCTGCAAATACGCACCCGATAGCTCCTCCCGAAGAATGACCGGTAATCGCTATACGCTTGCCTTTAGCCAGCAAAGGTTGAAGTGTCGACTCCAATCGTTCGAATACGCTTAGACCCAGTTTGTCATCGTTTCTACTAGGTTGGCTTTCTTGAAACAGTAGATAATAGAAGCCTGCATGGATTCGGTAATTGAGTCCTATAGGCTTACAGCTTCGAGTCCAAAGTACAAGATTGAGTAGCCAGTCCTTAATGCTATGAGAGCCTTTAATGACTACCACCACCTCATTGTCGTCTTCACTCCAAAGGACTCGTATCATTGTTTTGCCAGAAGCGTTCTTAATGATCCTTTGACCATTGGGGTCAAAGCCGTACTTTGTTTGTTTGAAAACGCGAGGGTAGGCGAGATTACAGAGAACAGCGTAGCGTTCGTATTGATAGCGTTTTAAGGGCTTCACAATAACTCTTTGTTTTTGGATGTCTGTTTTAGCGTGTCTTGAAACTTTAGACCGAGTTTGTGAAGAACTCATGAAATAATCAAAGGGTAAAAATACAAAAGCCCCAACGGGTGTCGGGGCTATAATAGGTCGGTATAGAAATTTATTAAGCGGTTTCTAGAACTTTCGTTTCTTGGTTTACAACATTAATTTTGTCCCCATAAATTGGGCGCAATGCGTGCATTACTTCAACCCGAGATACCACACCTACAAATTGGCCGTGTTCTAGTACTGGCAATACTTGTGGTTTTTTCACTTTTGCTGCTTTTGCACGCTCTTCTAACGAGAGTGTCGTAAAGCTTGTAGCGTAGCCCATAGAGGTCGTTGGGAAGACTTGCTCTTTGTCGATGGCAAGGAACTCGACGATATTTACAAGGCTTTCATTAGCATCGATAGCGACGATATCACGAGACATTAAATCAACCACTTTCATCTCTTTGTTAGGCAGGTAATCTTGGCACCATAGCTCTACCATGACATCGTGTGCGGAAAGGAAACCAACCAAGCGACCATTCACATCACAAACAGGTGCTGAGCTCATCGCTTTTTGCTCTAGGATGTCCATAGCTAATGGAATAGGCATATCCGCGTTTAGAACTGCTGGTTGTGTATTCATGATGTCTTTTGCAAAAATTTGAGTATTCATATCGATATCCTTAACTGACGTGAGTGATTGCGCTGTTGTAATTGGTGTAACTGCTGCTTTTAAAAGAGGCTTGCTGTATATGTTCCAGTTAGATAAGCCAACAAGCACAGCCCCTCCAACAATGTTTCCTAAGGTGACAGGGATTAGGTTTGCTGTAATAAATGTTGCGACATTAAGATCAGCGTATTGTGCTGGTGTCGCATTTACTGCTGTCCAAAAGCTTTCTGGGGCGAAGTTTTGAATCACAATGCCCAGAGGAACCATGAACATGTTCGCTACGCAGTGTTCAAAGCCACTGCTGACAAACATTGAAACTGGAAGTATCACCATGAAGGCTTTGGTCATTGCGTTGTTGGAACTGAACGTTAACCAAATAGCGAGACATACCAGTAAGTTACATAAAACCCCCAAAGAGAAAGCCTGAACTGGGGTGTGATGAAGCTTGTGCTGCGCAATGTTTAACGCATTCAAGCCCCACTGACCGTGGTCAAGTTGATAAAGCTGTGCACCAGTGACTAAAAGCAATAACAGTGTTGCGCCCAAAAAGTTGCCGATATAGACCTTGCCCCAAATCGCGAACATGGTGCTCATCTTTATTTGTTTGTTAGCCCACGAGATAGCTGACAGCACTGAGCTCGTGAATAGCTCACCACCGCAGATGACAATTAGTATTAACCCCATACTAAAAGCCAAACCACCGATGAAACGGTTGGTGCCCCAGCCCGAGTCACTTTCCGTAGTGACAGTGATATAGAACAAGAACGCTAAACCGATAAACACTCCAGCCATAATGGCTAGACTTAATATCATTCCAGTAGATTTCTTTGATTTGCTAAGCGCGAATTGTTCTGCTTCACGCATCATCTCTACTGGAGTAAACAGTTGTCTCGGCTCAGATCCTAACGTTGACATAGAAACTCCTTTGTTAATGTGTAATGCCATACAGTCGTTGTGAATCCTTACTGCCTAATCAATATATTCAGCGAATATCTACCGGTAAAATTGATATTTCTTTGAGTTGATATCAAATTAATTGATATCGTCTTTTTACGATGTAAAATGAACAAAGTTGAATATGAAAGGAAGATAGAACGTGCGGTATTCACTTAAGCAGTTAGCAGTATTCGACGCCATTTCTGACTTAGGAAGCGTTAGCCTAGCAGCGGATAAACTGGCGTTAACCCAATCGGCGACGAGCATGTCACTCGCTCAACTCGAGAAGATGTTAGGTAGACCTTTGTTTGAGCGCCAAGGAAAGCAGATGCGCTTGACGCATTGGGGGGTATGGTTAAGACCCAAAGCTAAGCGTCTATTGCAAGATGCTCAACAAATAGAAATGGGTTTCTTAGAGCAGCATTTGTTAAGTGGTGAATTACGACTGTGTGCTAGTCAAACGCCGGCTGAACATATGGTGCCAGAGCTTATCAGTATTATTGATAATGACTTCCCAGAGCTTCGTATCTCTTTAGGTGTCGAGAGTACTCAAACCGTAATTGAAGGGATTTTAGATTATCGCTATGACTTGGGGATCATTGAGGGGCGCTGTGACGATAGCCGAATTCATCAAGAGACCTGGTGTAGAGACCACCTAACTGTAGTTGCTTCTGCGCATCATCCTTTTGCAAAAAGAGAGCGTGTTAGCTTGGCACAGTTAGAGCAAGCTCGATGGGTATTGCGTGAACACGGTTCTGGTACTCGTAAAGTTTTTGAAAGCTCGGTTGATCACCTTATTCAGGATTTGGATGTATGGCGTGAATACGAACACGTTCCCGTGCTTCGTACTATGGTGGAAAACGGGCCTTACCTTACCTGCTTACCTTACTTGGATGTTGAGCGATCAATCGAAGCAGGGCGTTTAGTGGCACTTAACGTACCTGAATTGGATATGGAGCGTACATTGTCTTTCATCTGGCGTGCAGATATGGCGGAAAACCCATTAGTCGAGAGTTTTAAACGTGAAGGGCTTAGAATGATGAAGGGAAAGCCGTCAGTATTCTGATTAAGACACTTCGCTAGTTATACGATTGCGTTCAAATATTTATGAAATCGAGAGTGTCGCATACATGATTAGTGTGATCTGTGTTGTGGTTGAGTTTCCTTAGCTCGTTACACTGGGCGTAATGAAAATGTGATAACACATATAAGGAAACTCGATGAACGTATTATTCGCCATTTCACTGACCACAGGCATTCTTTCAGGAATTTGGGGTTGGATGGCATTTAGCTTCGGATTGCTCTCATGGGCAGGGTTTCTTGGTTGTACGAGCTTTTTCGCATCTCCAAACAGCGGCAGTAAAGGTTTAATGGAAAGCTTGCTGACGAACTTGTCGGGTGTTTTCTGGGCGATGGTGATTATCGAGTCATCACAGTTGATTAATCTTGAGGTTGCAGGCTACGTTGTCACGTCTATCGTTGCATTCTTTATGTGTATTCAAGCGAAGAAACAGATTCTAGCTTACATCCCAGGTACCTTTATTGGCTCATGTGCTACGTTTGCCGCGGGTGGTGACTGGCAGTTGGTTGTACCATCACTGATGCTTGGTGGCGTGTTTGGCTTTCTTATGAAAACGTCGGGCGAGTGGTTAAGTGCAAAAACTGCGGTGAAAGCCGCATAAGTGCAATTTGTTCAGCTTCTAAAACTCGCTAGAACCATCTGATTAATTTTTACGTATTTCCGTTTGCCATCGTAATGACCCGTTTTAGCGTCCAGCGAATGAGCAGCGGGATACATTCTAAGTCCTTACTCTCACAGTAGTTTACAATAGCCAGAGCCAAATCGGGTTTGGCGTACTTTTTCAATACTCGTGTCACAACCTTTTTCGGTGGAATAGGGTGATCATGTGGGATATGCAGCATGTCTTTAAAGAAATACTCAAAGCCATGAGTATATAAGTAGTGCTCGATGTCTCTATCAGGCAGCTCCGTAAGGCGGTGACGCTCTTGATCATTGTCTAATTGGCTTCGAACGGTAGCAGAGTATTTTTTACCTGCAGCATCACCATCGGTCACAACGTGCCAATCAATACCATAGGCCTTTGCCACCTTGATCAGAGCTTTAAGTCCTGACTGAGCAAATTCGATAATCTGTATACCTTCTGCGGCAAGGTCATAACCGCACAGTTTAGCCATTTCATTGAACAACCAAACTTCGGTTTCACCCTCTACTAGCAACCAACAGCGTGCAAACAGCGCACCAGACCGGTGAAATCTGATGTGAAAACCTACTCGCCTTAGTTCGTCATTAGAAAGGATATGAGTTGGAACCGACGTAGCGATGGTTTTATCCGACTGTCTGACAAGACGACGAATAGAGAAAAGGGGCACAGCACCAAGCAATATTGCACTATTTGTGGTTAAGATTTTTTGCATGGGTAGTAGTTGCAATAAACCCCAAGCGCGAGCTAAGTGTGTTGGGTGCAGGCGACTCTCTGGATCTTCAATAATTAGGATTGGCCGAGAGCATCGACGCAATTCATTTGGGCCTTTAGCTTGTAAATAGGTGTTGAGTAGGCCGAGTAACAACAAGCGTGTTTGCTTGTTTTTCTCCTGCTCTAATACCCTAAGAAGACTGTTCTCATTGCTAGTGGAAACTGAGAATAGCCCATCTCTCGGTTTTCTTTTATCTCTGGTTCCACGTGTTTTGAAAGAAAAGTAGTGTTCTATCAGCGTTTCCATTGAACTCAAAGAGCTCTTAATTTCCCCTTTGTTTACGTGACCAGGTGTTGAAAGCAATCGACGACAAGTATTAGCGATACGTTTCTCAATGCGAGCATTCTTACCGTTGGTCTCAATGTTTGCTGTCGGCGTCCTGCGCGCGTCTCTTAATCGAATGACAGGGTGTAACGACATTAACTCCATTGCCAGTTTTTCAGATTGATGAAGTTGGATTGGTTCACCTCCTAGATCTAAGAAGTGATAGCGAGTCGTGACCTTAAATTCATTGAGCGAGGCACTGATTCGATAAAAGATATAAGACTGGCCAGATTCGTCTGTCACCCATATAGGCTTGATTTTTCTGTATCTACCGGAGCGTATTTCATTTTTGTCGGTGGATTTAAATTGAAGGATAATTTGTAGATGCTGAGATTGTGGATGTGAAATAGCATAGTCGACGTGAAAGTCTTGCATCTCAAATTGGTAAGGAACGCCATCTGATGGCAACACCACTGATAAGGCATCTAACAGTGATGACTTACCCCAGGTATTTTCACCAATAAGCGTTGTCAGTTGATCGAACTGAAGACTTAAACGTTTAATACCCCTGAAGCCGGAAATCTCGATACGTTCTAACTGCATACATCGCTCCAACTTAATCGTTGTTTACTAAATCGCTGTTTACTAAAGCATAACTAATTTTACGAGGATCGTATGAATAGGTGCTCACAGAATTGTTATTGGGAAGGTTGAAAGCTCAACAAGCACAATAATAAAGACAGTGATTTTTCATGAAAAATTTCAACATCATTCGTTGAGTGACGCGATGCTGCTATAGTTGATATTCGTCACGTTTCTGTCATGATTCGCCATCAAGATGTTAGGAATGAAAAAGAGAAGAGTAAAAAGATGAAGAGAACATCTAAGCCAGTTAAGGTGACTCTGGCACATATTAATGACACCCATTCCTACTTTGAGCCAAGCGCTCTCCAATTAACCGTAGACCTAGATGGCAACGCTATTACGCCTTATGTGAGCGCCGGTGGTTTTGCTCGCATTGCTGCGCGCCGTAATCAGTTAAAACAGCATGCGAGTGAGCAAGGTCGTCATTTCCTATTTTTACACGCTGGAGATTGTTTCCAAGGCACGCTTTATTTTTCCTTATTCAAAGGGAAAGCGAACGCAGACATGCTTTCGGCGTTGAATCTTGATGCGATGACTATTGGCAACCACGAACTCGATATGGGCAATGAGCCGGTCGTGAACTTTGCTAAACGTATTGGGTTTCCTCTTCTAGCGGGCAACTGGGATATTAGCCAAGAGTTAACGACCAAAACTTGTCGTCTAAATGACTGTGAGAATATCAAGCCATATCAACCGCAAACAAATACGGCAACTTACATCGTCAAAGAGTTTGATGAAGAGCCTGTGGCAATCTTTGGCTTGTCGCTCGATAAGATGATGGATATTGCCCAGCCCGATACAGACACGCCGTTTGTGAATGCTATTCAAGTTGCGCGTAATACCGTGGAGCAACTCAACAAGCAGGGCATCAACAAGATCATTCTACTTAGCCATCTGGGTTATGAGGGTGATATGGATCTCGCTGAGCAAGTAAAAGGTATTTCACTCATCGTCGGAGGGCATAGCCATAAGCTGCAAGGAGACTTTTCATCGCTAGGGCTTGGCAAAGATGATGAGTATGGCTTGAAAGTGAATGACACGCGTATCGTGCAAGCGGGTTTCCACTCTCTAACAATGGGTCACTGTGAAATTGATTTTTCTGAGTCAGGTGAAGTCACACACTTTACAGGCAAGAATGAGCTTTTGCTTGGTCGCCAGCTGTTTCTCAATGCTTCAATGGATCAGGTTGCTACAGATGATACCTATCGTCGAGTGCGTCAGCTCATCGACAATCACCCAAATGTTTCAGTGTGTAAAAAGGATCACGATACCCAAGCAATATTGGTTGAAAAGTACATGCCAAAGGTTCGTGAGCTTCAAAGAGATATTATTGGCTACGCACCTAGAAAGCTTCGCCATGTGCGGTTACCTGATGAGAAAGGTGCTAGTGAGATCGCTCCATTAGTTGCCGAGTCTTTCTTATTTACGCTAGGGCAAGATGGAATAGAGCTCGACTTTGCAATCCACAATGCAGGGGGAGTCCGAAACTCGCTAAACGAAGGCAAGATCTCGACAGCTGATATTGCCGGCAAGCTGCTACCTTTTGCCGTACCGATTGGTTATTACTCAGTGTCCGGTCACACCATTGCCGCCATTTTGGAGGGGGCAATTGATAATGCAATTAACAATGGCGTTGAAGGAACCGGATCAGGGAGCTATCCATACACCTACAATCTCAAGTTTGATTATCTAGCTAGTCAGCCACAAGGTAAAAGGATTGCCAATTTATTGGTCTATAAAGATGAGCAGTGGCAATCGGTAAAGCCAGATACCATTTATCGCGGTACGTCATCGGCTTACACAATGAAAGGTAAAGAAGGTTATAACGCAATCTTGAATACAGTGGGAACGGTAGGGACGACTCAATACTCAATGGCAGATTGTATGGTTACTTTTTTGAAAGATGATCCAAATAAGCTTGCTAAGGTTTGTCGCCACTTTACTCAAGTGACCTCTTAACTTAAGTTACCGTAAAGACAGACAAGATACGCTTAAATAGGAATTACTGTTCTGGCGGGAAAAGGTAAGTAAGATTGGCGTATAAATTGCTTAATAGAGCTTGGTTGAGCACTATAAGGCAACAACAATGTGGAAACATAAGTGGACTGACGTCGCGTTGATTACAATTTGGCTTTCAGCCTGGTCAGCAATCGCGTTCGTATACCCATAGTTCAAATAGGCCAGTGAATCGGCTGATCCACTGGCTTTTTTGTCTCTCTTAGCTTTTAGCTTTGCTTGAATAACAGTTCGCTTAAATAACTACTCGCTCTTAGAACTCTTCATCTCTTGCAACGCGTGAATTGTCAGGTGTTGTGAACTGTGAAGAGAGAGATTGGTTAGAGATAATATAACCCAACCAAATACCTGCAATACAGAGTATGATCGCGATACCTGTCGCGGTTTGAACCTGGCTTGCATAAAGTGCAACGGCACCGCTTGCGACACTACTGATGCAGATTTGAATACTATTTTGTAAACCTGCTGCTGTCGCTGGTGAATGGCTCGCACTTGAAAGCGCACGGTTAACCACAATCGGATAAAGCGCACCATTTGCTAGCGCAAGTAGACAAAACGGTGCGAGTATCGGCCAGATAGAAGTCAGCGTCCATTGCGAGGTCATAAACAGCAGTAACCCTGCGATGGTCAACATGGCAATCAGATTACGCAAAACCTTTTCATCACCGAATCGCTTAACAGAGCGTTTACCGAGGTATCCCCCTAACATAAAGGCGATGGTTTGAGGCACAAAGCTAAGCCCAATGGCTTCTGTATCATAACCGAGTTGAGTCATTAATTCTGGCATACCAGTTAGGTAGGCAAAGAAAGCAGCACTTGCACTTGCGAAGATAACCACGTTCCCCACGTACAGCTTAGATCCAAAAAGGCCTTTGATATCCGCTACTGTGTTTCTATTACTCGATACATTTTGAGATTCGCTTTGCTTGATTGTAGCTATAACTAGGAGCACGCCAATGACTCCCAAGCTCCAGAAGATACTTTGCCAGCCAAATGAGTTAACCAAAAGTACACCAAATTGCGGTGCGAGAGCAGGGGATAGTGCAACCAAAGGCATCAAAGTAGCGAAAATCTGCTGGCTATTGCTTGAGTACCTTTGAATGACAATAGCTTGCCATATCACTGCTGGTGCACACACACCAATCGCTTGTACAAATCTTAATGATAGTAGCTGCCATACTTGGTCAGCTATGGCTAAGCCAGCTGAAGAGATTGCAAAAATGCTTAAGCCAATCAGTAACGACGCACGATGACCAATGCGGTCGGAAATAATCCCCCAGCTAATTTGACCTAGCCCCATACCAACTAAAAAGACAGTTAGAGATAGCGCAACTTTTTCAGGGCCGGTGTTGAGCGAAGCTTCAATTACCTTAAATGCGGGTAGGTACATGTCTGTAGCGATAAAGCCAAGCATAGAAAGGACTGCGAGGTAGAAGAGCTGATAATTTGATATTTTCATAATTAGATTAAAAATTTTGTATTAAATCGGGATTCTTTTTTTCTCTGTGTGTACACAGAGCTCTTGCTATAACAAGGTTTCGGATTGTAGTTTTCGACTTAAGAAAAATGAAACGCTAAAATAGTGGGTTATGAATCAAAATTTTTGATGGGTAAAATATGTTCAGTCGCTCTTCATTAGAAATGTTAGATATAGTCGCTCAGCTTGGGAGTTTTACCGCTGCTGCAGAGGTATTGCATAAAGTCCCTTCGGCAATTAGTTACAGCGTGAGGCAAGCTGAGGAGGAGTTGGACGTCGTGTTGTTCAAGCGTTTGCCTCGACGTGTGGAGTTGACACCGGCTGGTGAGGTTTTCATCGATCAGGCTCGGCACCTGCTCAGGCAAATGGACCAAGTTCAGACTCAAACACGAAGAATAGCGCTGGGTTGGCAATCTACGTTGAGGATTACTTTAGACAATATTGTAAATGTTTCGACACTCAACGATTTGATTAACGATTTCTACCAAGAGTTTGAATTTGCCGAGTTGCAGATCAACATGGAGGTGTTTAATGGATCCTGGGAAGCCATTTCGCAAAATCGAGCAGATGTTGTGATTGGGGCAACTTCGGCAATCCCTGTTGGCGGAGAGTTTGAGTTAAAAGATATGGGCGCTTTAGAGTGGGTTTTTGTTATGGCACCCCATCACCCTTGCACTGAAATCGAATTTCTCGATGAGAAGAGTGTGAGTCAATATCCCGCGATCTGTTTAGACGACACCTCTCAAGTGCTGCCAAAGCGTCATACGGGGTACTTTAAAAATCAAAGGCGGTTGCTCTTACCAAATTGGTATTGTGCGATAGAGAGTTTAAAAAGTGGTGTGGGGGTAGGATACATGCCAATGCACATGGCTAAGCCATATCTTGATAATGGAGAGTTGGTGGCTAAACAGTTAGAAGACATAAAACCTGCAAGCCAATGTTGCTTGGTTTGGAAGAAAGATAACAGCAATAAACTTATTGGATGGTTAATAGACTACCTAGGTTCAAAAGAACACCTCCAATCTCGATGGTTAGCATAATAGTTTCACTACGGTGGAAATGATTTGGATAACAAATTTTTGTCCAAATGACGCAAAATCTTGTTTTTTTAGTCTAGTGTAAAACTATTTTTAGTTAATTAAATGTAACAATTAGGATTGATGAAGTCCTGTTAATTTAAGTTATGCATATAATTAACTAAATTATGACTATCTATGCAGGTTCGTTGCGTATGCATATTTTGTTTGTGTTAACTGGTTGTTTCATTAGAAAAACTTATTCGAAATTTAAAATTAGTTCATTTTTGTAGCAGCGAATTAAGCCCTATTATTAGCCCAACAGAACAAAACAAGTTAACAGAATTTATAGAGAGGCTACTATGGCACAAGCAATCCAATTCGATACTATCGCTGCTACAGACTCTATGGATAAAAAAACCTACTCGGTTAACTTCAAAGGATTGATGATGCACTTGCTAGATATTCTTTTCGGCAAGGGTGAAGTAGAAAGTACATATTACGCATCAGACCTATCTGGTCACATGCAAAAAGATTTAGGCTTAATGCGCTAGTCTTTTAAAAAACTTTCTAAAGCGCCAGCATCAATGATGCTGGCGTTTTTGATCCTAATAACCTGTTCGATGGTAAGTTTCGAAATGCTATCAGAAGAACAGACATGTAAATCTATCGAGTTTGTTCTGTTTTACTCACGTTCACCGTTAATTCTCTTCGTTGCGCTTTAAGCTTACATACTGATCGCCATCACACTTAAGTGGTATAAGATGTTTGTACGGTTACTGATTTGTGATCCTAGTCATAGACCGACTTGGCTTAAATGGTTAATTTTATAGTGTGAATTAAATAAAGAAAAAGACCTTTGGAGTGGCAGAGAAGCTGTTAACTCACTGATACAAAGGGTGTTGTAACGTAGGTGTATTATGAAAAAAACTAGAAAAGCACAGCTTCATCGTGTTCGAGTACAGTACTGGAAAGAAACGAGTAAAGAAGCAAACAAAAAGTTTCATTAATCGACTCTAGACTTCCAAAGTCACCGTGTAGTGTGATCCCTACACAAGATTAATGAGCAAACCAAACAAAAGCCTCAAATGAGGCTTTTGTTGATCTTGGAGGAGGGTGATTTGTTGATACCGGCGCTATTAGTCTTAGGACGACATGTCATCTTCTTTCTTGTGGTTCTGACGATAGTATTCCCACTGTTCAATTCGTTCATCATCCGGTAGTAAGCAGTAGGTCACTCGACGGCCATCTTCGGTCACTGTTTCCAATTCACCATCTTGTTGAACACAATAAACAGCAGCTGGGTTTGCTGCTTGTTGATACTCCTTTACCTCATACTCATCAGGTTCACTGCTACAGCCAACGGTAATGATTGAGATACCAATGAGACAAAGTAGGTGAGATGCTTTCATGTATTACCTCAACAGATTGTTAGTATTGGTTTAAGTGTAGGAGAAAAAGAGAAAAGTGTTTCTCAATCTGATTGATTTTACGCACAAATTCTCAAGAAAAAGATGGGTTGTGTTAGTATTCGCAATAAAGTATTTCTAGATCGAGTTTGTAATGAGACATCTAAAAACCACCGTTCATCCTGATATTGAACATTTAGACAATTCCATTATCTTTAAGCGCAATGCCGCAAGAGCAATCGTCATCAGTGGCGAAGATATTTTGCTCCTTTACACAGAGCGTTACCATGACTACTCAATTCCAGGCGGTGGTATTGATGAAGGTGAAGATATTCTTGCTGGTATGGTTCGTGAGCTTGAAGAAGAAACGGGCGCTAAAAATATCCATGACATTAAACCCTACGGTATCTACGAAGAGTTTCGTCCTTGGTATAAAGACGATGCCGATATTGTCCATATGATCTCATATTGCTACACCTGTAAGATTAATCGTGAACTTGGTGAAACCGCATATGAAGACTACGAAGTGAAGAATGGAATGCGCCCAGTTTGGATTAATATCCATGCAGCGATCGCACACAATGAGAAAACCATTGCTGAAAGCCCTAAAAAAGGGATGAGTATTGAGCGTGAGACCTTCTTGCTTCACTTAATCTCAAAAGAGATGCTTTAAAACGAGTTTACTTATGGACGACAAAAACAACGGTCGAGTCTTTGTTGCTGGAGGTTCCGGTCTTGTAGGAACCTCGTTAATCAAATCTTTAAAAGCCTACAAAAACGTTGTGCAAATAGGGCGCAAGATCCCATTAAACAGCAACCCTAGCTGGGAACATGTTGTCACTGGTGATTTAGGTTCAGTTGATCTACAACATCAAGCCTCTAATACTTCCTCAAATTCACCTTCGTTGGGCTTTATTTGTTTAGGGACAACCAAAAAACAAGCGGGCAGTAACGCAGGCTTGTGGTACGTCGACCATGACCTTGTGGTTCATTTAGCGCAACAAATGCATCTAGCGGGTGTAAAGCACATTGGCATTGTTTCTAGTTACGGTGCGAACGCATCGTCGGTGAGTCATTATTTACGATGTAAAGGGACGATGGAACAAGCGGTATCGGAAATTGGTTTTGATAGCATCGTATTTGCCAGACCTGGGCCGTTAGTGGGGGAACGAGAGCAGCCTAGATCCGATGAAAAAGCCGTACAAGCGGTACTGAAGGTTTTAAATCCTTTGATGTTAGGCCCTTTATCTAAGCTAAAGCCGGTTAAATCAAAGGATGTCGCGAAAGCGCTTTTTAACAAAGTAAAATCGTTAAGTCGTAAACCACACAAGCACGCCGGTACTACGATTAAATATCTCCACTACCGTGACATTGTCACGGGCTCTTAAATAGGAAAACCCGACAATACAACACTGTCGGGTTTTATGTTTTTCGTTATCAAAAATTTGCAGCTAGCTTAGACCAACGATGTTTCCACTCTCATCAATATCTAAGTTCATGAATGCAGGTTTTTCTGGTAATCCCGGCATTGTCATTACGTTGCCACAAAGCGCGTATATGAAACCCGCACCCGCACAAAGCTTTAGTTCTCTAACTGGTACAGTAAACCCGGCTGGCGCTCCTTTTAATGATGGATCCGATGAGATAGACATCGGTGTTTTAGCCAGGCAAACCGCAAGTTTGTTGTATCCTAGAGTAGAGAACTTTTCTAATTGCTGTTTCGCAAGTTCTGACAACTCGATGTTTGCAGCACCATAACCGACTTCAGTTACCGCCATCAGTTTCTCTTCTAAGCCTTGTTCTAGCTTGTATAGAGGGTGGAAGTCGGTAGGACGCTCACAAGCATGAATCACTTTCTTTGCAAGCTCGATCGTACCTTCACCGCCTTTAGCGAATGCTTGGCTGATTGCAATATCGGTGTCTGGGAAGGCGGTTTTTACCAATTGGTTTAGAAGCTCTAACTCTTCATCGGTATCCTGTGGGAACTGGTTAATGGCAACAACGGCTGGTACGCCATATTTCTTAACGTTATTGATGTGCCATTTTAGGTTTTCGAAACCAAGAGTTAGAAGCTCTATGTCAGATAGTGCGCGGTCTCCTGACGCTGCGTTCGCTTTCAGAGCTTTGACTGTCGCCACAATCACGGCACAATCCGGTGATGTCCCTGAAGTTTGCGCTTTGATATTACAGGCTTTTTCAAAACCCATGTCTGAACCAAACCCGCCTTCAGTGACTGTGTAATCGGACAGTTTGGTTGCGATATTGTCGGCTATGATAGAAGAGTTGCCGTGAGCGATGTTCGCAAATGGGCCAGCATGAACGAGTGTCGGAACGCCTTCTAATGTTTGCATTAATGTTGGTTCAATTGCGTCTTTTAGACAGACTGCCATCGCACCTGCGACTTGCAGATCTTCGGTTGTTACTGGCTGCCCATCAAGATTATACGCTACGACGATTCGACCGATACGTTTTCTCAAGTCTTGTAGATCGCTGGCTAATGCAAGGATTGCCATAAGTTCCGATGCCGCAGATATGTCAAAACCGTCTTCACGCTCGAAGCCATTAACGGTTTTGCCTGGTTGGTTAATGCCAACCGTTACCATGCGCAATGCACGATCGTTATGGTCTACCACTCGCTTCCAAACCACATTGTTTGGATCGATCTTCAGCGCCTTCAGTTCCGTCTTTTCTTCGAACGCTTCATAACCATTTTTTTGTTCATGGAAGATGCGAGCATCGATGGCTGCAGAAGCAAGGTTATGTGCTGCAGATACTGAGTGGATATCTCCAGTAAGGTGAAGGTTGAGTTCATCCATTGGCGCCACTTGGCTGTATCCGCCACCAGCTGCGCCACCTTTAACACCGAATACCGGTCCCATAGAAGGTTGACGGATACAAGCGGCGACAGATTGCTCCAGTTTCTTTAAACCTTGAGCAAGACCAATTGTCGTCACTGTTTTGCCTTCACCAAATGGAGTAGGGGTAATGGCGGTAACGAGTACGAGTTTACCTGCGGATTTTTCTTTCAGGCGTTCTAGGCTGTTCAGAGATACTTTTGCTTTAGATTGTCCATAAGTGCAAATCTCAGATTCATGCAAACCCATTGAGCGAGCAATATCTGAAATTGGGGACAGTGAAGCTGATTGACAAATTTCAATATCAGAGAGCATAAAACACCTTAAAAGAAGCGAATGATAGTGACGTAAACGTTTGCGTCGGCATGATACTGGCCAAAATTACTTTGTAAAGAGTGTTGAAGAGACTTTAACTCCCATCTGACGATTTAATTGACTATAAACAAAAAAGAGGCTGAAAACTTCAGCCTCTAGCACGATTTTTATGTTTGAGTTTCGATTAACGATCCCAGTATGCTTCTTCCAGCGAGTCTTCACGTTCAGGTAAAGCACGTGATAAACGTGGTGAGTGCTGAGTGAGCACCTCGTAGCTTACACGGTTTGCATACTTACAAATCTGAGAAAGTGAAGAATACGTCAGGCAACTTGCAGCGTGTTTGTCTGAATTAGGTACGTTGTTCTTATGGAACAGGTTTGATGCCATATCGTGAAGGACAGCAGAAAGTGCGCCATCTCCTGCACCATTGGTGTTCTTGATCTCTAGTGGACCACCAAGATAAGGACCGATGTGAGAGTATACTTTCACTGGATCAGTACAGTCAGCTTTTCTCATCGATCGGCTAAACTCAAAACGGTTAAACTCTTCGATTGAGCTGGTAAGAAGGGGATGAGTGGTTTCACGCAATTCGTTATTATCACAGAAGCCTGCCATGTACAGGCCTTCAGGGCCTGCGGTACATAGCACCATATCAACCCACTCAAGAGCGATGTTGGCAGCAGTAAGTGGATCGGATTCACCTGTTAACGCCTCACCTTCTTCCTCGTTCATTGCTACAACTGTGACGTTTTCTTTGAGGTAGTTTTTCCACCACTCTGCATTACCTTCAATGACGTATTTTGTTCCTAGTGTAAGAACGACGGGCACGTCATGTTTCTTCGCCAGCTCAATAGCGCGTTGAACCGCTTTTGGCATTGGGTCTTCAGGCTTGCCACGCATTAAGTAAGAAGACACAACAAGCGCCGCACTCTTTTCGAAGACCTGCTCTGGGATGCTTGTTGGTTCAAGTTGGTTCATATGACCTTCATTGATCGCGAACGTACGTTCACCATCCGGCGTGATCAATGTGTAACAGCGACCAATAGGACCATCCACGGTTTGAAGATGATTCAAGTTAACTCGTGATGAGGTGCGGCAAAGGTAACGATAACCGTACGAACCAACCTCAATATTTTTCGACATTACGCCTAGTAAGACTGATTTACTATCCGCAAGCACGGAGTAGTTGTGGAGTGTATTGCCGATTGTGTCACCAGGGTGCTGGTGGGTTATCAGTTGTTTATCGACCAACTCCTGATAAAGAGCTTCTGCCACTGATTCTTCGACAACCAATGAGTGTCCTTTGCTCAACTCATACTTCTCTAAGAAAGAGTCATCCACACGCGCTTCGATATCGACGATCGTTTGACCGACGCCCACAATAATAGGGCGGTGGAACTTTGGCGTTGGCTGTACTTTACTCAATAACGTTTCACGGTCATGAATCGGAAAGTAGTGTTTTGATTTACGTTGGCCTGGAAATTTCATAGGGATTTGAGTCAACTGAAAAAATTGTGTCGAATATATCACAAAACTCGACGCCAAGTTTCATAAAAATTACACAGAGATGTGCTTTTTATCTAAGGGTATCGTTTGCGTAAAAAACAAAAATAAGGGCGCTCTGATGAACGCCCTTAAATGATTATTTCGTGTCCATAGTCGGTTCGACGTAGGCTTTGGTTCCCCATAATGGAACGGTAGACAAGCTATGTTTAAAACTGCCTTCAGTCTCTTTGGTGGTGTAAGAGAGATAAAGAAGAGTTTGATTCTCTGAGTCGTAGATTCGGCGAACCTTCATGGTTTTAAAGAAAATACTTTTCGACTGCTTGAATACAACTTCACCCGATGCACTTTTATCGATTTTAGCGATCATCTCTGGTGTTATGTCGCCAGTCTGTCGACATGAAATGGAGCTGTCGCTTGGGTCTGCTAGGGAGAAATCAGCCTCAATAGATGCAATGTGACAGGTTACACCTGGCACTTTTTCATCATCGAGGTGAGAGATCTTAATATCTTTTAATGTGAATAGGCCGAGTGAAACGTCACCGACTTCGTTATCAGAACAGCCCAAGAGTAAGCTAGAAATACCGAGCGCTAAAAGCAGCTTTTTCATGATAATTTCCTTTTGAACAATCAATGAATCTGATTATTGTCAGTAAATCTCGATAAAACAATCACTAAAAGCAATGAAAGGCTAAAATTTCGCTGTATGTTGTAAGCCACGATGTTACCCTGTCATCAAATTAAGACGAGAGAACGAAAAATGTCTATCAGTAACCAACTCGTTGAAGCTAAAAATCAATGGCTATCTTCTCATGTTGATGTACCTTACCCAACCAAAGAAAGCCTTCTTGGACGTTCCCTTTATCAAGAATACTCAAAGCAGTGCTCTATAGAACCAGTTGAAGTATCTAATGAAGACATTGTCGGTTTCGACCTTCATAAAGTGGATTTTCATCGCTTGACGGTGATGTTTGCAGACCTTCAAGCCTCTCGCTGGAAAGGTGAAGAACGAGCACTCGTTCTAGAATTTTTGTCGCAGATAATTCTAGATGATGTTGTTGAGCTATATATCGTTGGTGATGGAAGTGGGTTGGTGAGCGCGTTTACGCTAACTAAAATAGAACATTCGCTTTTGATCGGCGACTTAATCATCACTCAATCTGATCTTTTACAGCAAGATGTTGTGGCGATGGTGAATAAGGTATACGCAGAACCGGTGACTCATATTTGGGTAGAAGCATAATATTGTCTCTACAGAACGTGACCTTATTCCTAAATATTGTCGAAATGTTTTAGAGATTACAATTCTGTTAACTGGCTCATAGCAGAGCTCTTGGGATTTTCAGTAGCATCGAAGCTATAAGTTGAAAGTCAGGAGCTTACTATGTCAAAGATTAAATGCGTCATTTTCGATTGTGATGGCACCCTGGTTGACAGTGAAAGGCTCTGTTGTCAGGCACTTGCCAATGTGTTTACCGAGTTCGGTCGCGAGTTACCCGCTGAAGAGTACATGAAGTATTTTCAAGGGGGAAAACTGGCCGACATCCTATCTCATACCCTCGACCAACTTGAGTTGGACATTTCTCTTGATGAACTAGAGCCGAAGTATCGAGCTGAAACCAAACGTTTATTTGAACTTCATCTGCAACCAACTCAAGGTATTGAAACTGTTTTGGACTACCTTGATACCCAAGGTATCGCATATTGTGTTGCATCTAACGCGCCAACCGAAAAAATTCGTTTATCACTGCAACTGACCGATCTGGTGGAACGTTTTGAAGGGAAGATCTATTCAGCATTTGACGCTAATAGCTGGAAGCCTGAACCCGATTTGATACATCTTGCGATGATGAATATGGGCTTTTCAGTCAATGAATGTCTCTATATTGATGACACCCCAAAGGGAGCGCTAGCGGGAGTTAATGCCGGAGTCGAGACATTACTTTATAAGACGCAAAATTTAGGCTCTGAAGTGGATGATCTCGATATTCCTGTTATTGACGAGATCAGTCAAATTAAAACCCGCATAGAAGCCGTAGCATGAGTAATACAGCCCGAGAATTAGAGTTATTGTTCGGGTTGTATAAGAAAAATAATACACTGTTTTATTTATATCTATATGTTTCTTAAGGTTATTTTTATTTAAGATTACAGTTGTGCGCTCGAAAGTATTTGCTCCTTTATGTGAAGTCGTTCAAAATTAGCGGATTAATGACCAATTTATAGAAGTTATTGCAGGGGCAAATATGAAAGTTGCTAGCTTATTTAAACATCATCGCGAGTCTTTGAAACTTAACACTGAAGTGATGCAGTGGGTTTCTCCGTCGCTACGTGAATATTTGAATGAAGCGGTCAATAAAGCACATTCAAACCCGCTTTTAACTTGGGTTCGTGATCACGCGAAGCCAGCGGTTAATGAAGAGCAACCAGTCGAAGCACCGATCGTTATGAAGCCTGCAGCGCAAGAGCTGTATGACTATCTTGAAACACAAGTTGGTGAAGTTATTCACACAGGTGACTTTGTCCATGTAGACCAAGAGATGATCAATCAATTTGGTTCTGTAACAGGTGACATGCAATGGATCCACACTAATCCTGAGCGAGCTGGAGAAGAATCGCCATTCAAGACGACTATTGCCCATGGTTTCTTAACATTAGCCTTGTTGCCACGTCTAACAGACTCTGTCGACCCTGAGAAACCTCAGTACCCAACGGCAAAAATGACCGTTAATCTTGGTCTGAACCAAGTGCGTTTTCCATACCCAGTAAAATCGGGTAGCAACGTACGCGCAAAAACAACATTGCTTAAAGCAACCCCAATCAAAAAGGGCATTGAGATTGAGCAAGAGATCCGTGTTGAGATTGAAGGTGTTCGTCGCCCGGGGTGTGTTGCGGTCTCTGTGATTCAATTGCACTTTTAATTAGTTAATCGATTTAAAATAAAACAGGGAGCCGATGGCTCCCTGTTTTATTTTTGCATTATGGTCAGTGACTATTTGCGCTTGATAGGTGTGTAGCCGTACTCTTCGATGATGAGCTTTGCCTCGTCGCTCTTCATGTAATCAATAAACTCTTTTGCATCTTGCTCAATCTCTTCTGTTTTATACAGAATCATAAAAGGACGAGCCAGTTGATACTTCTCTTCTGCAATTTTTTTGTTTGAAGGACTTACACCTTCAAAGTTGACTGCTTTCACTGAACTGTCTACTGATCCAACAGAGATGTAACCGACGGCATGTGGGTTATGGTTAACAATGGTTTTTACCATGCTGTTGCTGTTCACCACCAAATTATCTGTGTTGATATCAGATACAACGCGGTTGTTCACGATCTTAGTTAATCCCAATAAGCTTTCGAAACTGTAGCGAGTACCAGAAGAAGCCTCGCGAGTCACCACTGCGATTTGGCGATCATCTCCGCCCACTTCTTTCCAGTTCGTAATCTCACCTTTATAGATTTTATAGAGTTGTTCGCGTGATAGGTTTTGTGTGTTGTTGATACGGTTAACCACGACTGCAAGACCATCATAAGCAATAGGAGTAACGGTCAGTGATTCGTTCTGCTCTCTATCTGTCAAAAAGCGTGAACTCATTGCGATATCAGATACCCCTTTTTCAAGCAGCGTAATACCAGCAGTAGAGCCGATGCTTTGTACCGCGATATAGGTATCTTTGTGGTCGGTATTGTATCGCTCTGCAATTACATCCATGACTCGAGCAACCGATGTAGAACCAGAAATGGTAACTTGTTCGGCATGTACCGGACTCAGAAAGCAGACAGAAAGGAGAGAGGCCAGTGCAACTCTAAACATGTGATACTCCAAGTTTTATTAGTGAATTCGATTGGTATCATATTTCGTTAAGATGACAGAAATGTGAACGCCTGTGTTACAAGAGATTACTGAAAGCTATGACTCACGTTTATAGTTTATCTTTACTTAATCACCTCTACTAAGTCAGTCACAGTATCAAGCGTGATAACTGTTATACTCAAGGCATACTAGCTTTAGGAAACGATTATGGATCTACTCCCTGAAATAGTGCGAATTCGGCTTACGAGGCAATCTGAAGCATTGTGCGAGAGTCGAAATGCTAATTTACCGGCTGAGTTAGGAAAGGCGCAATTTGACACGCTATCAGATGGTGTGATGTTCTCTAAGGCTCATTACCTCTGTGACTCGATGCACGTTGATTATGTCAGCCCGGTAGCCAAAGTGACTTGGGTGGCTGAGTTAAACCGATGGCGAATTTACATGCCTCAGTCTTTAGACAACTCAGAGAAAGTCGTTTGGGTAACGTATCCTTTCCTACCTACCAGTGATGAGCTGTCTATTGTTCTTCATGAGCTCGAAAAAGATCCGCAAGAGAGTTTTTGGAGCGCATAAACGAAGGTATTAAATATGGTTTGTATCCTTTACACTCGATTCGATTCTTGTGAGATTTTCAATCTGAACTCTTTCGGCGTCATCCCTTGTACGCCCTTAAACGCTGTACTGAAGTGTGCGGCGCTCTTAAAGCCAGACTCGTAAGCAATTTGGGTAATGCTTTTCTCTGTTGATCTCAGTTGGTTAGTTGCGTGTGTAATACGCTTAATCTTCAGTAATGAAGAGAATGAAAGCCCCTCAGAAGCTAACTTGCGTTTTAACGTTGCGGTCGACATGCCAACACGCTTAGACATCGACTCTAGCGTGATCTCATCCTCTATGTTCCTTTCAATGAGATGAATGACCTTCTGAGTGACGGTGAGTTGAGAAGCTGAAGCAATGATCTTGTACAGAGAAGGGTGTTCGTGAACCATACAACCCAAAAGAGAAAGGGCAACATGCTTGAGTGTGAACTCATTGGTTTGTACAGACTTGGTGAATTCTAATAAGGTTGTTAGTAAGTGACTTGGTTGGTTGTTACCAAGTTGAAAGGTATAGAACTCTTCGGGTTCGTATGGAAGCACTGAGTTATCAAAACTGTTACGAAACTCTTGAAAAATGGATAGATCTAGCACCACTGCGTGGGCTTTAAACGGTCCATATTCTTCATGGGTCTTGATATCGAAGACAGCGCCTGAACTATAGAGTGTGAAATCTCCCGCTTTTAGAAATCCGCGTTGTCCATTTTGCAGAGTAAACGACATCGCTCCACTTTCAATGTAATAAATGCCGTTGCGAGATGCAGGGTAGCGGTCGCGCTTGCGTTCATAAAAGTGGGTATAGAGATGTGTTTCTACTATAGGCATAAAAATTCCAAGAATTGGGGAACAAAAAAGGCGTCCTAGGACGCCTTAACATTGCTTATTCTGCAGTGGTTTTTTCACTAGGTTTGTCGGCAAACACTTCTTTTGGTTTTGCTACGATGCTTCTAGTGTCAACATTCACGTCAGATAGAATGATTTCTAGCGTATCACCTAGTTGGTATACCATCTCTTTGTCGATAGAAACAGTACCAAGGTCACTATTACATTCGATTCTTTCTTTATTATCAAGAATTAGCGAACCTGGGATGAATGCTGCAGCGCCATTTTCGATCAGTCTCACACGCATACCCGCACGGTTGATATCGAAGATCTCACCATTGAAGATAGTACCTTTAGACGGCTCTTCAGCAAGTGTACGAGCGTATAGCCAGTCACCAACATTGCGCTCTGCAATTTTGTGGTGCTTACGATGTAAAGCAAGCTCTTCACCTACCGCTTCATCGGCTACTTGGACACTTTCTTTACCAAGAATGTGTGATTTCAGTAGACGGTGATTGATCATGTCGCCGTATTTACGAATTGGTGAGGTCCAAGTCGCGTAGATGTCTAGACCCATTGCGTAGTGAGGCAGGGCTTCGTTACCCATTTCACTGTAAGTCTGGTACTTACGAATACGGTTATCTAGGTAACTTGTCTCTTGATGGCCTAACCAACGACGGAGTTCAGCGAAACCTTCTAGAGTCGCGATGCTTTCTTGTGTGAATGGTAGTTCGCCCTCTGGGTTAACTAGCTCGATCACATCTTTTATCTTCTCTGTTTTGAAGCCAGCGTGTGTATTGTAGACACCAAGTGATTCAGAAGACTTAAGGATACGGCCAGCACAGATGTTCGCCGTGATCATCGCTTCTTCGACAAGTCGGTTAGCGGTGCGGCGCATATCTGCATGGATTGCGACAACATCGTTGTCTTCGCTCAGTTCAAAGCGGTAATCAGGGCGGTCTGGGAATACAACTGCATTTGTTTCACGCCATGTTGCGCGAGCACGAGAAAAGTCATACAGATCTTTTACGATAGGCGCGATAGCTTCAGTCGGTTCCCATTCAGCTGTTTCTGGGGTCTCTAACCAATCTGACACCTTGTCATAGGCAAGTCGCGCATGTGACTTCATCGTTGCAGCGAAGAACTCGATGTTCTCACCGATAGTGCCGTCAGCCGCTACTGTCACTTTACAGCAAAGAGCAGGGCGCACTTCGTCTTCTTTCAGAGAACAAAGGTCGTCGGCAAGATCGCGAGGTAGCATAGGTATGTTACGACCAGGCAGGTAGATCGTGAATCCGCGTTCACGCGCTACTTGGTCCATCTCATCTTCCGGTGAGATGTAAGCCGTTGGGTCGGCAATCGCAATAGTCAGTTCGAATTCACCAGACTCGAGTTTCTTCGCATACAATGCATCGTCCATATCTTTGGTTGATTCACCATCGATAGTCACGAAAGGTACATCGGTCATGTCAACACGAGTGAGATCGGCATCGTCATTGATCTGCCAGTTATCGATACCAGCTGGCTCGCTGTTTGGTAGGTCGTTTTGCGCGAGCGTTACCCACCAAGGAGCAATCTTGTCATCTGCGTCTGTGATTTTTGAGGTGATCTCTACGAAGAAGCCATCATCGCCTTTCAATGGGTGTCGAATAACCTGACCAACAACCCAGTCACCTTCGTTAAAAGATTTAGCATCAAGGCCTTTCTTCGCTTTGGCTTTTAATTGAAGCTTTTTTAGTTGCGGATGGTCTGGTACTACGTTTAGACGACCTTTAAATAGCTTTACGCGTCCGATAAAACGTGTCACACCTTGCTCAAGTAGCTCTTCTGGCTCTGCAACTTCTTTTTCTTTCTCAGTACGGATGATCGCCATGACTTTGTCACCATGCATACATTTCTTCATATATGGTGGCGGGATAAAGAAGCTGGTTTTGCTGTCAACTTCTAAAAAGCCGAAGCCTTTTTCAGTGGCTTTAATCGTACCTTCTTTTTTAGGCAGTGTTTCTTGAATTTGTTGCTTAAGCTGAGCAAGAAGCGGGTTGTCTTGGAACATAGTCACACATTTCGTCATTAAGATGCGCACACTATAATGATTGCGGTAGGGGTTTTCTAGTGAAACTGATGGTTTACTTAGCTTTGCCCCAAATTGTTGGCGGCGATGTGAACAAAATATGACTGTTTGATGTCCGTTTTCCTAATATTTGAGAAAAATTGTGATGTGTTTCAATTTTTTCTGGCTTTTTTTATGCATTTAAGGAATAATCCGCCTCCCTTAGTCGTCCCTAGCGGCTTGATGCGTTTTAACACTTATCCGCATCTGAATGGATTCAGCTCTTAACTTGGATTGGTATTGGAATTGGTAGAGCTCGTGGGACCTTTTGTTTATTAATCTTAGTGGGATCCCAATGACAGATTCTGTAATTCAATTCAGTGAATTAGCACTTAACGACTCAATTCTTTCAGCACTTGACGGAATGGGCTTCGTATCTCCAACTCCTATCCAGGCAGCAGCAATCCCTCACCTTTTAGAAGGTAAAGATGCGCTAGGTAAAGCGCAAACAGGTACTGGTAAAACAGCAGCATTTTCTCTACCTCTACTAAACAAACTTGACCTTGGTCAGCGTAAGCCACAAGCGATCGTTCTTGCTCCTACTCGTGAGCTAGCGATTCAAGTTGCGGCTGAAATCAAGAACCTAGGTCAAAACGTTCAAGGCCTTAAAGTACTAGAAATCTACGGTGGTGCATCTATCGTTGATCAAATGCGTGCACTTAAATCAGGTGCTCATATCGTTGTTGGTACTCCTGGTCGTGTTCAAGACCTTATCAACCGTGACCGTCTACACCTAGATGAAGTACATACATTCGTTCTTGATGAAGCGGATGAGATGCTAAACATGGGTTTCGTTGACGACGTAACGGAAATCATGGAGCACGCTCCAGAAACAGCACAACGTGTACTATTCTCTGCAACTATGCCTCCAATGCTTAAGAACATTGTTGAACGCTTCCTGCGTGAGCCAGAGTACATCGACGTTGCTGGTAAAAACCACACAGTTGATAAAGTAGAGCAGCAGTTTTGGGTAGTTAAAGGTGTTGAGAAGGACGAAGCAATGTCTCGTCTTCTTGAAACTGAAGAAACTGACGCATCAATCGTATTCGTACGTACTCGTCAAGATACTGAGCGCCTAGCTGATTGGCTATCTGCTCGCGGTTTTAAAGCTGCGGCACTTCACGGTGACATTCCTCAGTCTCTACGTGAGCGTACTGTTGATCACATCAAAAAAGGTGTTATCGACATCCTAGTTGCAACAGACGTTGTTGCTCGTGGTCTTGATGTTCCACGTATTACACACGTATTCAACTACGACATCCCATTCGATGTTGAGTCATACATCCACCGTATCGGTCGTACTGGCCGTGCTGGACGTAAAGGTAAAGCGATCCTTCTAGTTCGCACTAACCAAATCCGTATGCTTCGCACTATCGAGCGTGTTACTAAGTCTTCTATGGAAGAAATCCAACTTCCTCTACGTGACAAAGTGGCAGAAGCTCGTCTAGCTAAGCTTGGCGCTGAGCTAGAGGCAGAGAAAGAGCACGTAGCACTAGAATCATTCGCAGAGCTAATCGAGAAGCTTCAAGAAACTCTAGAGCTAGATGCAACAACGCTAGCTGCAATGCTTCTTAAGCGTCAACAAGGTAAGCGTCCTCTGTTCTACAAAGGTCCAGACCCAATGATCGAAGCGATCGAGCGCGATAAGAAACGTCGTAAAGAGCGCCGTGAAGGTGGTCGCGATGGCGGTCGTGGTTACGGCAACAACCAAGATTGGGATACTTACCAACTACAAGTTGGTCGCGAGCAAGGCGTTCAAGTTAAAGATATCGTTGGTGCACTAGCTAACGAACTTGGTCTAACTAAAGGTTCTATCGGTGCTATCAAACTAGACCGCGGCGAGACTTATGTTCAGCTTCCAAAAGCAATGAACTCTGAAACTGCTGGTAAACTGAGCAAACTACGTATCCGTCAAAAAGAAGTGGGTGCAGTAGTGTGTGACTTTGATGACTTCCGTGCTCCTCGTAATGGTGGTAACGGTGGCGGTCGTCGTGATGGCGGTGGTTACCGTGGCAACCGTGAAGGTGGCCGTGGTGGTCGTGATGGTGGTGGTTACCGTGGCAACCGTGAAGGTGGCCGTGGTGGTCGTGATGGCGGTGGTTACCGTGGCAACCGTGATGGTAACCGCGATGGCAACCGTGAAGGTGGTGAGCGTCGTTTCGATCGCAACCGTGGTGGTGATCACCGTGGTAACTACCGTGGTGAACGCGGTCACGGCCGTGGTAACCGTAACGAAGGTTAATAACGTTTACGTTCATTAATACTTTGTATTCAAATAAATTTGAAAGCCGAGCGATTTGCTCGGCTTTTTTGCGTTTGAACGCTATAATTGGGTTGGTTTCATTCAACTATTTTTTAATTTTAAGATCGAATTAAATCAGTTTTTGAGGTTGATCAATAAAATGATGCTCTTACCCTAAAGTGGTATCAATAAAAGTTGAATGTTTAAAAAATTATTGAATAATGGCCTCAGAACTAAAACATATTCAATAATTAAGCTCTACGCTAACACTCTTTTTGCAGGAAACACTTATCATGTCTGACTCGTTCGTACTTGTTATCAACTCAGGTAGCTCATCTCTTAAGTTTGCCGTTATCGACTCTCACTCTGGTGATGCAGTTCTCACTGGTTTAGGTGAATGTTTTGGACTTCCAGAGTCATGCATGAGCTGGAAATTTAATGGCGAAAAAACAGAGATCGCAATTGAAGGTGAGGGTAGCCACCATAAAATCGCAATCGGTAAACTGGTTGGCTTGACAAGCGAACTTGGTCTAGCAGATAAAATAGTTGCTGTTGGTCACCGTATCGTTCACGGTGGTGAGAAATTTACTAAGACAGTTCGCATTACTGATGAAGTAACCGAAGAGATTGAAAAACTGTCTGACCTTGCACCTCTTCATAACCCAGCAGGTGCAATTGGTATCCGCGCTGCAATTGAAGCTTTCCCATCTCTACCACAGTTCGCTGTATTCGACACCGCTTTCCACCAAACTATGCCTGAAAAAGCGTTCACCGGTGGTATCGCAAACGAGCTATACAGTGAGTACGGCATCCGTCGTTACGGTTTCCACGGTACTAGCCACTACTTCGTAAGCCGTGAAGCTGCGAAGATGCTAAACAAACCAGTTGAAGAATCTAGCTTCATTTCTGTTCACTTAGGTAACGGCGCATCTGTATGTGCTATCAGCAACGGCGAATCTGTTGATACTTCAATGGGTTTCACTCCGCTAGCGGGTCTAATGATGGGAACGCGTTCTGGTGACCTTGACCCGGGCGTTATCGAGTTCCTAATTAAGAAAGGTTGGACAACAGAAAAGATCTTCGACACGCTAAACAAAAAGTCTGGTTTCCTAGGTGTATCTGGCCTAACTTCTGACGCACGTGGCATCCTAGAAGCGATGGAAAATGGTCACGAAGGTGCGAAGCTAGCATTTGAAGTATTTACCTACCGCGTAGCGAAATACATTGGTTCTTACATGATTCCACTAAACAGCCTAGACGCAGTTATCTTCACTGGTGGTATTGGTGAGAACTCTCTACCAATCCGTCGTGAAATCCTGAAGAACCTAAATCTTCTTGGTTTTGTTGAAGATGAAAAAGGCAACGAAGATGCACGCTTCGGTAACTCTGGCATTATTGCTAAGTCTGACATCCTAAACGCAGTTGCTATGGTTATCCCAACAAACGAAGAGTTTGTAATCGCAAAACAATCTGTTGAATTGCTATAGTAGATAGCAACAATCCCAAATTGAAAAGCGAGCCTAGTGCTCGCTTTTTTCATTTTCGAAGTCATTGTTATCAAAGCACTCTCAAAGTCTATTTAGTTCTCGACCGATAGTCTGGATCTGTCCAACAGCGTGGTAGTTCTTCACCAGACATAAACACTAATTCAGACTTCTTGAATAATTGAGGGTCTTGCTGCTCTTCACCGGCTTGGAGTCGTCCTTCGACACAATCGTGATACAGGTTTGTTAAACTAGTCGTTTCAACCACGTCGACTAAGTCGCCGCTCTTTCTCTCTTTCAAAAACATTTGTCCTGCCCTTAATAGATGTGAACACTGTTAATTATAATTGTTATTTCTGATATGAGAGGGATAACGACTTTTACTGAGCTTGACTCAGGGTTACGCAGAGCTACGCTTAAGGCTATCTATCATAAAATCAATAATTAAGCGGAGTTGTTATGCCCATAGCATCGATTGCAAGTAATGTCAGTGAATTGATAGGCAACACGGATCTTGTGCGGATCAATAGCCTATCCGATATTTCTGGATGTGAAATTCTCCTCAAGTGCGAGCATCAGAACCCAGGAGGTTCGATCAAAGATAGGGCTGCTCTTCAACTCGTCACTGACGCGATAGAGGCGGGAAAACTCAAACCAGGAATGACTATTGTTGAAGGAACAGCAGGGAACACAGGCATTGGCCTAGCGTTGGTGGCTAAAGCGCTAGGTTATAAAATGTTAGTCGTTATGCCAAAGGGGCAGGCCAAAGAAAAAGAACGGATGATCGCGCTTCATGGTGCAGACCTGCTTCTGGTTGACCCTTGTCCTTTCGCAAACCCTGAGCATTTTTACCACACCGCAAAGCGTATTGGCGCAGAGCACGAAGACTATTGGTGGGCAGATCAGTTTGAGAACTTGAGCAACTATCGCGCACATTACCTTAATACTGGGCCTGAGATCTGGGAACAAACCAAAGGCCAAATTGATGCGTTGGTTTGTGCAGTTGGGACTGGCGGGACAATTGCAGGGAACTCACATTATCTATCTGAGAAAAATCCAGATTTTAAGACTTGGTTGATTGATCCTCATGGATCCGGCATCTACTCGTTCTTAAAAAACGGAGAATACAAATCCTCGGGTAGTTCATTTACTGAAGGCATTGGCATCATGCGAACCGTTGATAACTTCAGACAAGCGAAGATCAATCATGCAATAACACTGCCCGATCAAGACTTGGTAACGATATCGAGACTCGTGGCCGACCAAGACGGTATTTTACTTGGTAGTAGCTCTGCATTGAATGTCGCGGGTGCATTTTATGCCGCTGCCAGAATGGGCAAAGGCAAAACCATCGTTACTTTCTGTTGTGACCTTGCTGAGCGTTCGTATTCGAAACTCTACAACGAAGAGTTCCTAAAGGAAAAAGAGATAGAGTTGAGTAAAGAAAGTCTCATGGAGTTATGGGCTCGCTATCAGGCAGAAGATGATAGTAAGGTCGTCAATGTTTGAATACTGCCTCGTTGAGGGAGTTTAGGCCCTCAATTGTTGCCAATGGATTAACCCTTCAAGCACACCTTCGGCGTGTGTCGCTTTACTGGTGTATATACTCTTAGAATCAGAAAGGTGTGCAACTTCAGGGTAATGATTCGCTACCAAGATCCCGTTAATACCCTCCATCGTCAACATTGTCGAATCGTTAGCTGAGTCACCGGCAACACATACTTCTTCTGCTTTTATGTTGTGCTTGTTCATGAGAAAACGAATTGCGGAAGCCTTACAAACCCCTTTTGGAGTGATATCCAGAAACCAGTTGTGTGAATAGGTGAGATCAACCTTGATCTTTGCTGTTTCTAGTACAGCTTTTAGTTCCTGATATTCTGCAAAGTCTAATTGTCCTTCGATTGTGATCTTGTATCGACTCTGATGCTGATTAGACTGCTTACCAAGAAATGGGAGTGACCGAATCGCTTCCTGTACTTGCTCAGGTTGCCAGTTACGCTCGACGTGTTTCGACCAATGAGAATCGGATTGGTTGTTCTCAGCATGATGAATGCGTGTGCCAACATCACTCACAATGCTTATCGGTGTGGGAAAGTTGTCACCAGAAAGTCCGTCTCGGATAGATGAAAGGGTTCTTCCTGTTGCCACAATGAAATTCAAGGGTGATTGACGCGTTACATAGTGGTTGAGCTTGTCTATACCTGACGAACTACCGCCACTAATTGTTCCATCGAAGTCACACACTAGCATTTTGATCATGTTAATTCCTTTTGATTATGCTGTTAAATAGTAGCTTGTTCAGACGACTACATTCTGTGATCTAGTCGTTGTGGCTATTTGGGAATGTGTATTTTTATGCGGGATGGATAGAAAATCCTCGGGGTGATATCCCTAACTTTAGACTATCTATTCACTTTTATGAATAAAGTAGGTTATAGGTTATAGGTTATAGGTTGTAGGTTCTTTCTTTTGATGCCAAGAAGCCGCCAAATAGAGATTATGGGCGGCGTGTTAACTATAACTATGAATAACGGCTAGATACTCGGTAATAGCTTTTCTGGCATAAGTTCATTGTGGACTGCCAGCTTGAGCAAGTTGTTGGCTTTCTCAATATCGGGGGCAAAGTATCGGTCTTTATCATAAAAAGAGACCTGTTCACGAAGTATCGATTTGGCATGCTCGATAGAAGGAGAAGAAAGGTTAGGTGCTCTGAAATCTAGACCCTGTGCAGCAGATAAATACTCAACAGCGAGGATGCCACGAGTGTTTGCTGCCATTTCATTCAGTCTTCTTCCTGCAAATGTCGCCATTGAGACATGGTCTTCTTGGTTAGCTGAGGTAGGTAAGCTGTCGACTGATGCTGGGTGAGCTAGGGTCTTGTTCTCACTGGCGAGTGCAGCCGATGTGACTTGCGCTATCATGAATCCAGAGTTAACACCTCCATTATCGACCAAAAATGGGGGCAACTTACTGAGAGCGCTGTCAATGAGCAACGCCATACGCCTTTCTGACAAGCTGCCTATCTCAGCTATACCAAGCGCTAGGTTGTCGGCTGCCATTGCGACAGGCTCTGCGTGGAAGTTACCGCCAGAGATGATGTCCCCATCGTCAGCAAAGACCAGTGGGTTATCCGAGACCGAGTTGCTCTCAATTTGTAGGATATCGGCGGCGTTTCGGATTTGCTGTAAGCATGCTCCCATTACTTGAGGCTGGCAGCGCAATGAATAGGGGTCTTGAACCTTTTCACAGCATGAGTGCGAGTCGCCGATTTCGCTTTGTTGTCCTAATAAATGTCTGTACGCAAGTGCGGCGTCCATCTGTCCTCGATGGCCACGGACGCGATGCACGCGTGGGTCAAACGGTTTGCGACTGCCAAGGGCCGCTTCCACCGACATTGCACCGCAGGTGATCGCAGAGGCGAATAGATCCTCAGCATAGAATAGCCCTTCTAACGCCAGTGCTGTGGATGCTTGAGTGCCGTTTAGTAATGCCAAGCCTTCTTTTGGTGCTAGTGTGATAGGAGACAGCCCTGCGACCTTTAATGCTTCTAATCCTGAGATGATTTTGCCGTTATGACGAGCGTGCCCTTCACCAAGTAAAACGGTACTCATGTGTGCCAGTGGAGCGAGATCTCCAGAGGCTCCAACCGATCCTTTTTCTGGTACGCATGGGTAGATTTGACAGTTAACTAACTCAATCAAAGCTTGAATGACTTCGAGACGAATCCCAGAGTAACCACGGGATAAGCTATTGATTTTAAGAACCATCATTAGGCGAACAGTTTCGTCAGACATCAGCTTGCCAATGCCAGCTGCGTGAGAAAGCACAATACTACGTTGTAACGTTTCTAGGTCTTCTGGCTCAATTTTTGTGTTCGCTAACAGGCCAAAACCTGTATTAATACCATAAACGGTTCTACCTTCTTCAATGACTTGGTTGACGATTTGGGTGCTTTCGTTAATTGCGTCATGAGAGCTGGGGTCGAGTGATAGCATAATAGGGCTGCGGCTAATACTCCTCAACTGGCGTAAGTTCAGGTGGCCAGGATCTAATACTAAGTTCAACATACCGCGTATCCTTTACTTATCATTGTTGAGCATGGGTAAATCTATTTTTTGTTCTTGTGCACACCGCTTGGCAATATCATAGCCGGCGTCTGCATGACGCATCACACCCGTTGCAGGGTCATTGTGAAGCACACGAGCGATTCGTTTAGAGGCATCATCACTACCATCACAACAAATGACCATTCCGGAATGTTGCGAAAAGCCCATACCTACGCCGCCGCCATGATGTAACGACACCCATGTCGCACCACCAGCAGTATTGAGCATAGCATTCAACAGTGGCCAATCTGAGACAGCGTCCGAACCATCGATCATGCCTTCGGTTTCACGATTCGGACTCGCGACTGAACCAGAGTCTAAATGATCTCGCCCAATAACAACGGGCGCTTTGAGTTCGCCATTTTTTACCATCTCGTTAAAAGCTTGCCCTAGGCGCTCTCTGTCTTTTAAACCAACCCAACAGATACGTGCTGGCAGCCCTTGGAACTGAATCCGTTCGCGAGCCATATCCAACCAATTATGTAGGTGGGGGTTATCTGGGATTAATTCTTTTACTTTTTGATCTGTTTTGTAGATGTCTTCAGGGTCACCAGATAGTGCCGCCCAGCGAAATGGTCCAATGCCTTCACAAAATAGCGGGCGAATGTAAGCAGGCACAAAACCCGGGAAATCAAATGCGTTCTCTACGCCTTTCTCAAGCGCCATTTGTCGAATATTGTTGCCGTAATCGAGTGTTGCAGCCCCGCGTTTTTGTAGCTCCAGCATTGCTTTAACTTGAACTGCCATCGACTCCTTCGCCGAATTGACAACCTTCGCTTCATCGATTTTTCGCTGCTCGCTTGCGTACTCGAGTGTCCACCCTAGTGGAAGGTAGCCATTTAGAGGATCGTGTGCTGAGGTTTGATCCGTAACGACATCGGGAGTGATACCACGCTCAACCAGTTGTGGGAAGATATCTGCAGCGTTACCGTGAAGGCCAACAGAAACGGGTTCTTGCGAGTCTTGGATTAAAGACAGTGCCTCATCAAGCGTAGTCGCTTTTTTGTCGACATATCCTGTGCGTAAACGGTAGTCGATTCTTGACTCGTCACATTCCACAGCGAGCATAGAAAAACCGGCCATCGTAGCTGCAAGTGGTTGTGCGCCACCCATACCACCAAGCCCTCCTGTTAAGATCCATCGACCATTGGTACTCCCTCTAAAATGCTTTTTTGCAACGGATACAAACGTCTCATAAGTCCCTTGAACGATGCCTTGAGAGCCGATGTAGATCCAACTTCCGGCGGTCATTTGGCCATACATCATCAAACCTTGCTTATCTAGCTCATTGAAATGTTCCCAGTTCGCCCAGTGAGGCACGAGATTTGAGTTTGCGATTAGAACACGAGGCGCGTTTTTGTGAGTCGGAAATACGCCAACTGGTTTACCTGATTGAACAAGGAGAGTTTCATCATCTTCCAAACGTTTTAGAACTTCGACGATCTTATCAAAGCATTGCCAGTTACGAGCTGCGCGGCCAATGCCACCATAAACCACAAGAGAGTGAGGATGCTCCGCAACGTCTGGATCGAGGTTGTTCATCAGCATACGTAGAGGTGCTTCTGTTAGCCACGATTTAGCTGATATCTCAGCCCCCCTTGGGGCTCTTATGGTTCTTTCTGTGTCTGTACGTGAGTCATGTTGGGGGTTGTGATGATTCATGTCAGTTCCTTTTGTGTAGGCGCATTATTATGGTTTTTATGTAGGTATTACTCGTTTAAAAGGGCGTGAAGTATCTCCCATGAAAGTCTTGCCGCTAAACGAGCCGTTGAATGATCGATATCGTAAGTTGGGTTGTACTCAGCAATGTCTGCAACGAGTATCTTTTTGTTATGCTGTAACGTAAGTTCAATGAAGGGCCATAGCTGTTCGTAACTCATGCCGCGAGGGTTAGGTGCGCTGACACCGGGTGCGATAGCAGATGAGAACACGTCCAAATCGATAGTGAGATAGAGATAATCACATTGACCAATAAAGTCATTGAGTGAGGCTAAATGATGACTTTGCTGCTGGATGTTGAGCTGATTGTCCTCAATATAAAGAACGTTGAGTGCGTTTGCGCGGTCATAGAGTGCTTGTGTATTGCTAGCGCGACTGACGCCAATACAGGTATAAAGGAATGACCAATTATTGTCTCTACACCATTGGGCGCTTTGATTAAATGGTGTCCCTGAGCTAGCTTTAAGCGGCTGAGTAGGATGTTGAAATGCGCGGAGATCAAAATGCGCATCGAAGTTGATGATACCAAGCTTGGGCTTTTCTCCATCCCGTGAGACCTCCTTTAGGTGCTCAACGATGCCTTTGAAGGAAGAGAAGGCTATTTCGTGGCCACCACCTAATAGCATGATTTTTTTATCGCTAAGCGCTTGAGTGATAACCTGTGCGCATTGAGATTGTGAGGTCTCCAAGTTACCATCGTTACAAACAATATTGCCTAGATCAGTAAGCCTATTTGAGCAATGCCAAGCCATACTTGATAAGGCGTTTCGAATCTCATCAGGCCCTCGTATCGCTCCAGTTCGCCCTTTGTTTCTTTTGACACCTTCATCTGTGGCAAATCCCAGCAAGGCGACATTAGAATCATTTTCCTCGTCTCGGCAAACGATATGATGTACTCGAAGCCCTAACTCACCATCCTCAGCATCGTTACGTCCTTGCCAGACGTAACTGGTATCTAAATCAGTCATTAATTCTTACTCCATCGACGATTCTGGAAGAGAGTATTGGAACCCCAAATTGATAACTCAGTTCTGCGGGAGATTGGATATCCCAAAGCGTAAAGTCCGCTTCATATCCCACTGCAATCTGACCACGGCTCTCGCTAAGTCCGAGAGCTTTTGCTGCGTGGCAAGTAACGCCACGTAGTGCTTCTTCAGGAGTTAATCCAAACAGTGTACAGCCCATGTTCAGCATGAGGAGGAGATTGGCAAAGGGAGAAGTCCCAGGGTTTAAATCCGTAGCCAGAGCCATAGGAACGTTCGCTGCGCGCAAGAGTTCAATGGGTGGATGTTGCTGCTCATTTAAAAAGTAAAAGGCACCAGGGAGTAGAGTAGCAACGGTACCTGAACGTGCTATCGCCTCGACTCCAATAGCATCAAGATATTCAATATGATCAACAGAGAGTGCGGAATACTTGGCTGCTAGAGCACTTCCACCAAGGTTTGAGAGTTGCTCGGTATGACCTTTTATCGGTAAGCCGTGTTGGTGGGCTGACTTGAAAATTCGCTCTGTTTGCGAAAGATTAAAGCCAATCGATTCACAGAAAACATCGATTGAATCTGCGAGTCTATGTTCTGCGGCATGCGGGATTATCTCTTCGCAAATCAAATCTACGTAATCATCTGAACGATGGGAATACTCAGGAGGTAGGGTATGCGCGGCGAGTAGGGTGGTTGAAACTTTAATCGCGCGATGTTGTGAGAGATCTTTTGCAACCCTCAACATTTTAAGTTCATCTTCAAGCGTTAAACCGTATCCTGATTTAACTTCGATGCTGGTGACACCAGATGAAATGAGCCCGTCTAATCTAGGAAGCGCTAGATCTAAAAGCTCCTGATGTGACGCTTTTCTGGTTTCTCTCACCGTTGATAGAATACCGCCACCAGCATTCAGTATGTCTTGATAGCTTTGACCGTTTAAACGCTGCTCAAATTCATTGGATCTTTGGCCCGCGAAGATAAGATGAGTATGGCAATCAATGAATCCAGGCGTTAATAGTTTACCTTCGCAGTCAATAGAAAGAGATTGATCATCGTCTTCTATTGATTGTTCCATTGGACCAACCGCATCGATTAAACCATCTTTGATGACGACTTTGCTCAAAGGAGAAGGTTGATAACCCTCATATCCCGGCTGACATGTAACTAATCGTGCATTGATGAGACTTGTGTTCATCCTGAAAGCTTCTTTAATTAAATGTATATACAATTAAATTAGTCGAAATTATGCGCACACTCAAGAATCAGATGTTATTTCTGTGATGGGAAAGTAGGGTTGTAGTGATGATCTAAACGTTGATCTTAGAGCTTAACTTATAGCGGTCAGCAGGGTGATACAGCATGGCAAAGCTAACAAGTTGTGTATCGCTCCAGGTTCTTCTGTTCAGAAGTAGACATGGCTGGTGGGCGAGCATTCCCAAGTCATTTTGAATACTAGGGTTAGGCATGACCGCTTCAACGGTATGCTCAATCGTGGAAAGTGGGCAACTTGAAGTTAAGTATTGATTTGGGGTGATAGTCTCAAAGTTTTGTTCAAGGTATTGGGGCACTTGAGCTTGATTGACCCAGCGCTTTTCAAGTTGGATAGGCACTGAGTCTTCATAATGAATAACTTCACTGTAAAAGGCTTCGTCACTGATCTTGAGACCTAAATTTGTCGCTGCATGCTCATCAAGTGTGACGATTTGCAGTTTGTTAACTCGGCATGAGTAGGTCTTTCCGCGAGAGCGTATTTCTTCAGCAATGTTGCTTACGCCCGTTAGTGGTGATTCCGCTTTGGGTTCTTTCTCTCTGACGAATGTCCCTAAGCGCGGTTTACGAACGAGTATCCCTTCATTCACTAAATCGCGAATCGCTTTATTGACCGTCATCCGGCTCACATCAAACTCGCGAGTTAACTCGAGTTCTGTTGTTATACGATCGCCAGTATTCCAAATCTTGGCGTGTATATTTTTGAGTATGTGTTGTTTGATCTGGATATAACGCGGAGAGCTACTCATGGGCTACTTAATGACTATACAAATTAAATAAAGGGTATACCGAAATTAGATAAGTGCCAAGGGTGAGGTCATTTGTAAACTTAACGGTTTAACAGCTAGGATTCGCAGTGTGAGTATTGATGAAAAAGTTAATATTGCTAGTTTATAAAACCTTGATTTCTATACGTGTTATGTTCATAAAGTATTGTATATAGCTAATCTATTAGTGATTATCTCTTAAATTCTGATCAGATACTATTAAGATGCACCATAAAATAAGGTGAGCGATTGGTGTTAGCACCTAGATATTTCTAATTATGCAGATGAACATTCTTTGATCTAAATCGATATTTAGGTAAATATTTGGTTAATGGGTATCATGTTTGGTGATTGGTGATACAATAACCACTAGCTTATTTAATTAAGTAAATTTAGTCCAAATGTCGAGGTTGTCATGGAACTAGGTCTTATCATAGCTTTTATCGTTGCTTCAGCGGTAATGGTGAAGAAAGAAATGGCTAAGAAGTAATTCGCGCTATACCAATAAATATCAGCAGTCCTTTTTAAATCATTTTTAATTGTTGATAGATATGAAAAAAGCCAGCTTATTGCTGGCTTTTTTGGTTTTTGGAGTAGTTAGAATTGGTAGTCTAAACTTACACCCCAGTTGCGTCCTGGCTGAGAGTAGAAATCTAAGTTATCGTCAGACTCTAGACCACGAAAATCAGTGTATGCCCAGTATTTTTTGTCTAAAGCATTAAATAAACCAGCTCGTAGTGTTAGATCTCGTATTGGACGGTAGTAAGCTGTGATGTCTAGTTTACCGTAACCCGCAGCGTTAACATTATCTTCATCAGACCAATCATCTTTTGCTGCAACCATAGTTAGATTAGCTAAACCACCAAATTGGTATTGCGCATTGTCGTAACCTAAACCAAACACACTCGTTAAAGGTGCAACTGAGTCTAGGTTTGTATCGTTTTGCTTATCCTTGCCTTCTGCGTATGCAACGCTTAATTTGGTGTACATACCTGTTGGGGCATCGAACGCTTCATCCAGTAAGATTGTTGTCGAGAACTCGACACCTTTGATTTCAGCGGAGTCTAAGTTCTCAAGGGTATAGTGATCTTTGCCAGGTGTTTTCTCATCAAGGTCTTTTGTAGCGATAAAGTCGGTGTAATCATTGAAGAAACCAACAATTTCAAACTGAGCCGAATTGTTTTGACCACGGAAACCTAGCTCATACGATGTGCTCTTTTCAGCTTCTAGATCCGAGTTAGGTGTAAAGTCTGCCCCTTTGTCGTATTCGTAATATAACTGTTCAACGGTTGGAGCCTTAAAGCCTTGGCTAATTTGTGCGAATGTACTTAGCTTCGAGTTCAGGTGGTAAACCGCGCCTAACTTACCTGTAAATGCGTCGTTACTGTTCTTTTTGTTCTCAGTCGTGAAGCCATCGTCTGTTGATGGGTCAGCTTCGAACGAGTCGTAGCGAATGCCGGCATTAAGCACTAGTCTTTCATCGAGCAAGAACATGTTATCTTGGGCGAAGATACCCCATTGTGTCACTTGAGCATCTGGAATGGTTGTACTACCTGGTTTGTTTTTACTTGGGTCTGCATGGTAGTAATCGTTATTTTCTAAAGAGAAATCTGTCGAGGAATAGTTGAAGCCATAAGTGAACTCATGGAAACTTGTGTCAAACTCAACGAACTTGTCAAACTGTGCATCCAGTTGGATCGTTTTATCTTCGGCTTGTCGTACACGAGTCCTATCGCCAGCATAATCACCACCGAACATACCAAACGGGTCATCAATAACTAAGCCAGACGAGTTTTCGTTTTCTGTTTCTGATACTTGATAGTTCAGTTGCCAAAATAGCTTATCGAAAGCCGCATTGTTTGCTAACCATTCATGGTTAATACCGTAGCGAGTTCGTGTGTTTGTGTCATCACTACGAGAGTCTGTATACGTATAGCTTCCAGCCATCCCCATATCTAAGACGTAGTTGTTCTCTAGACGGTTTTCATCGTATGTTGAGTTATAGCGCTCAAATACAACGCCCACACGATGTGCTGTATTTAATTGATAATAAGCCTTAGCTAGGATATTGCTCAAGTCTTTATCTGCAGGGTTTTCTAATCCGCGATCACTGCCTTCAACATCGGCACCATCACCAAAGGTTTCAGTTTCGTTACCTTCTGCATAAGTACCAATAACAATAGTTTCCAGGTCACCTTGACGCATAGCCCAAGTCAGCGTGTTTTTAAACTGATTATCTTTAGAGGTGTAGCTAGACTTGATACCAAAACGGTGTTCGTCACCATCAGTGACTAATATGTCCTCTGGATCTTTAGTGCGCATCACAACAGATCCACCTAGAGCATCACTACCATAAAGTACTGAAGATGGGCCTTTGTTTACTTCGATAGCGGTCAAAGTATCAAGTTCGATGGCGTTAGGGTAGAAGGCTTGTACGTTACCACCACCTGGGTTGAAAGGCGTTGTTTGGTTGACACCGTCAACAATAACTTTTACTCGATCGCCTTCCATACCACGAATATTAAAACCAGATACACCAAAGCGGCCTTCTGTCGTCGCTTCAACACCAGGTGTGTATTGGACTGCATCTTTTAAATCACTCGCTAGAGAATCATCTAGATCGTCTGATGATACTGATTCGATAGAGCTACTAACGTCTTGTTTGCTTTGTTCTGTTCGTGTTGCTGAAACAACAACCTCATCAAATACTGATACTTCTTCTGCTTGAGCAATGGGGCTAAGTGCAACAACAATGGAAGTTGCTAAAAGTCTTTTCTTAAACATTTTAATTAGTTACCTTAAAATCCATATAGGCTTGAAATCGGAAAAGATAATATTGGATCTTAATGATAATTAATATCATTTTTATTTGTATATTAATGCTTTTTAGCTAAGTAAACTTTCGATTTAGAGTTAATAATCTTTATTTATCATACAGATAGTTGAGTTCCCTTATTGTTGGGGGTGTTTTCATTAATGAGATCTAGATCACAAAAGGAAGCGTATGCATAGTTCTATAACACTAGAAGCGCTGTACATTTTAGATGCAATCGATAGACGAGGGAGCTTTGCCGCTGCCGCACAAGAGCTAGATAAGGCCCCATCTTCATTGACTTATCAGATCCAGAAGTTAGAGCAAGATCTCGATATCAATATATTTGATCGTTCCGGGCACAAAGCATCTTTCACCGATGCGGGTAAGCTTATTTTGGAAAGAGGTCGTTTGATTCTCTCGGCCACTCAAAAACTTGTCGATGACGCAAGTTTGTTAGCCAATGGCTGGGAGCTCGATATTTCTATTGCTTATGACGGCATTATCCCTGTTCATAACTTGTACGGTTTAGTTGATGAGCTAGGCGTCGTGAGTAAAACTCGCGTTAAGCTTCAAGAGGAAATTTTAGCTGGTGGATGGGAAGCGTTGAATGCGGGTAGGGCTGATTTATTAATATGCCCTCATATAGGCAAAGTCCCTCAAGATATTAAGAGTGAAGTGATTGGCTCCCTGTCTATGGTTTGGGTTGCCAAAGCAGACCACTACGTTCATTCTCGTTCTCACCGCGAAACTTTTGACGAAATAGCTCAACAGAAGTACCGGATTATAGCAATTGCTGATACTGCAAGAGAGCAAGCACCGCTTAGTATTAACGTATTAGAAAAACAGCCGCGTTTAACCGTCACCAACTTCCCTGCAAAGGTCGACTCACTGGTTCATGGGCTCGGTATAGGTACGCTGCCAAAACAGATCGCCCAACCCCTGATAGAGAATGGAACGTTAAAGCAGATAGAAGGTACTGATGAACAAGGCTTCGACATTGCAGTGAATTGGCGCCGAAACCAGATGGGGGAAGCTAAGTCTTGGTGTATACAATATCTTAAGAAGAAGTTTCCGCTAGCTAAGCGCTAGTACCATATCAGCGGTACCATCTTCAAAATCAATATTAATCTTAAACCCTAGATGTTTTGCTAGGGTTAACATCCCTGTGTTGGTTGGCATCGTCATGCCACTAATCTGCTTAGTTCCTTTATTCTCACAATATTGGATTAGCTTATTCATCAAAATCTTACCTAGCCCAACTCCCTTCAGGTCCGAGCGAATCAGAATAGCAAACTCTGCATCTGTTTTTTGAGGGTTAATCAAACCGCGTGAGACCCCAATGATTTCCGATGAGGTACCACTGTGTCTTACTGCGACAAAGGCTATCTCGCGGTCAAAGTCGATTTGAGTAAAGTTGGCTAACATTTCATGGTTTATCTCACCGATATCACTAAAGAAGCGTTTATACAGATCCTCTTTAGAAACCTTACGCATAAACTCTGCATGATGAGGCTCGTCCTCTGGAAGTATAGGGCGAAGTAATACCGTTTCACCATTCTTAAGTTCGACCTCTTGCTCATACTCAGTTGGGTAGGGTTTGATTGCCAGTCGGTTAGGATTAATATCAGACTCTGTAATAAGCGAAATATTCGCGTCAATAATGGTGACATTGTCACCTGAAAGCAGCAATGGATGAATATCAAGTTCGTCGATTAAAGGTTGATCAACGATCAGTTGAGATATCCTAACGAGCACTTCACTCAGCGCTTGAATATTGATAGGTACCGGAAGCGTTTGAACTCTTATGTTTTTATCTTTAATCGCTCGAACAATGAGGTATCTTGCCAGAGTCATATTTAATGGCGGGAGTGCTGCCGCGGCGTCTGTATCTTCATCCCACTCCGAACCACCTTGACCAAGCAAGATTACTGGACCAAATGTAGGGTCGCTTTTGACTTTTATTCTAAGCTCTAGAGAATTACTCAGGTCGGCCATTGGCTGGACAGTTAAGCCCAATAAATGAGAGCTTGGAAATGCGGTTTTTGCTCGCACCATGATAGCGTGTGCAGCGTCTGATACTTCGCTCGCTGTTCTGAGATTGAGCATGACACCGTGAACGTCGGACTTATGCGCAATATCATGGCTACAGAGCTTGAGCGCTACAGGGTAACTTAATTCGTTAGCGATATGTGCTGCTTCTGCTGCGTCATGGGCAATATGCGTAGGTAAAACGTTCAAACCATACGCATGAAAAATAGGGTTTGACTGATAGCTTTCTAGCTCTAGTAAATCATCAGACAGACAGTCGTTGATATGTTGATTGGCGAGCGTTTGTTGAGCCGAATCGACTTTCTCTGTTGAAACAGGAGTTTCTCTTAATTGCTTTTGGTTACGTCTATATTCCACTAAGTGCATGTATGCAATGGCGGCACTTTCAGGCGTTCTATAGGTAGGAATGCCGGCAGACGTGAATAGAAGGCGCGCTTCTTTTGCAGACGTTTCACCAGCCCAATTGGTGAGAAGATTAAATTTTCTATGTTTAGGGTTGGATTTAAAACTCTCAATGACAGCGCTCGCAGTCGCTTTTGGGGCAGCAATGGCTGAAGGGCTGTACATTACTAATATGGCGTCCAGCTCCTCTGAGTCTAAAAGAATATCGATACAACGAGAATAACGCTGAATACATGCGTCTCCGCCGATATCTATTGGACAAGAAATAGGAACGTTGTGTCCAACGGCTTCAGTTAATTTATTCAGAGTGGTCTCTGATAATTCGGCTAGTTTACCACCACGTAATGAGAGAGTATCTGTTGCTAATACGGCAGGACCGCCGCCATTGGTTACGATTGCGATCCGTTCACCACGAAGGGGTATAGAGTGAGTTAAGGTTTCTACAGCGGCAAACAGTTCGTGGTTGTTTTGAACTCGCAGCATGCCACTCCTTCTAATCGCAGAATCGTACACTATATCGAGTGACTCTTTGCCTTGTGAATGCCATTGAGCGGCAACTCGCCCTGCCTTTGATTGACCTCCTTTTAATACCAATATTCGTTTGTTTCTCGACGTTGCACGAGCAGCTGAAATAAATCGACGCGCATCTTCTATATGATCCACGTATAAAAGAATGGACTCGGTTTTACTGTCGAGTGCCAATCGATCTAGCAGTTCAGCAAAGTCGATATCTTGCGCATGCCCGATAGATATAAAACTAGAGAAACCGATGTTCTTTTCCCACGCCCAATCGAGAACTGAAGTACATACAGCCGCGGATTGTGAAATGAAGGCGATCTTTCCTGGAATAGCAGAGATAGGTGAGAAAGAGGCGTTTAATGATATCCAAGGCAAAATAATGCCAAGGCTATTTGGACCGATGATCCTAATGTTGAGTTGTTCAGCAAGCGTTGTATAGAACTGGTCTTGCTTAAGCTGTTCGGATAAATCAGACTCAAGCACGATGGCACATTTTGTACCACGTTCAGCCAACTGGGTCAGAATTTTAGTATTAAGTTCGCGTTTGGTGCATAAGACTGCAAGTTCCGGGGATAAAGGAAGTTCATCAATACTTTTATATGCAAGAACACCACAAACTGAGCGATACTTTAGAGAAACAGGAAGAACGATGCCATTGTAGCCACCGGATAGAATGTTATTGGTTACAATGTAGCCAGCTCGTTGTAGGTTGGAGCTGGCTCCGATGATCGCGATTGAGCGAGGATTGAACAGACTATCTAATGAATACATAGCAACCTCCTTGTCATTGTCGCTAAAATAATAGGGCACTCGTTAGTAGATAGGGAGCGTTTGTTTATCGATTGTTAAACAGGGATAGAAATTTGAGCTACCCATCACAATCACTACGCGTTATATTTCAGTAAGCCCTTGATTAAATTCAACCCAAACGGCATGATCTCCGGTAGTCTATTTATTGGTTAAACATCAAATATGAAAAAAATTACAATTGTCAGCCTTTCACTATTACTTTCAGCATGTGTGTCAAATACTTATGAGACGGAAGTAACATCAGAAAGTTATCGTGAAGAATTCCAACCGGCACCGATTGAAAAACCAATTCAAACAGCGGTTGCTGAAGAGACAGTCATGACGCAACAAACAAGTGTTGCGAAGGTTGTACCTCAGGAAGAGAGAACGGTTGTGAAACTTGCACCAGCTAACGATGCTCAGCAGCAAGTTAAAATTATTCCACCAAGTCAGAAGCAGATGTCACAAGCGGCGCGCTATGGCTACACAGTGCAGGTAGCAGCAGTCGGTACACAAGCAAAAGTGTCTAGCTTCGCTCGTCAATTGCCAAATAATGGTCAACCTGTATGGGAACACTATAAAGTCGTAAACGGTACCAAGTGGTATAGCGTGCTTTACGGTGATTTTGGTACACGTAAAGAGGCAGAAAAAGCTATTGCTCAGCTTCCAGAAAGTTTCCGTGACCTGAAACCTTTCATTAAGAGTATCGACAGTATTAAGAATTCAGAATTTCCTGATATCGTTAAGATTAAATAATCAAAAAGGGGCTTTATAGCCCCTTTTTTTGGCTTAAAACTAACCAAGTAACACTCTCCTAAGGTTATATTGGCTAAATACCTGTGCGAGATAATCAATATCTCGTTAGAATCTTTATCAATTAAGAGAAAAATCACGGAACGACTACGCATGTCAAAAATTAGAGTCCTTTTACTTTGTGGTGGTGGATCGAGCGAACACGAAGTATCACTAGTATCTGCAAACTATGTAGAGCAACAACTTAAGCTACATGACGATTTGTTGGTAGATCGGGTCGAAATACGTGATGGCGCATGGTTCTCTTCTGAAGGTCATAAAGTGCGCTTGGATATTGAGACTGGTAGCTTGGTTTCAAGCAAAGAAACCTTCAAAGTTGACTACATTGTCCCATGTATTCATGGTTTCCCTGGTGAAACTGGAGACATTCAACCATTGTTCGAGCTAGCTGGAGTTCCTTACTTTGGTTGTGGCGCTGAAGCGAGCAGTAATAGCTTCAACAAGATCACCTCTAAGCTATGGTATGACGCAATCAAAGTTCCAAATACACCATACTTATTTCTGACTGAGAATGGTGCAGAAGCCAAAAGCGATGCGAAACTTGCGCTTGAACAGTGGGGAAAGATTTTTGTTAAAGCAGCGAAGCAGGGCTCATCCGTTGGCTGTTACTGTGTAGAAAACGCAGAGACTTTGGACGAAACCATCGACCTTGCGTTTACTTTTTCGGATCAAGTTCTGATAGAAAAAGCAGTGAAACCAAGAGAGTTGGAGGTCGCGGCATATGAATTTGATGGCAAGCTTCATATTACGCGCGCAGGAGAGGTTATTGCACCAGAAGACGGTTTCTATACTTACGATGAAAAATATGGTTCGGGTAGTCACTCTACGACGAAAGTTGTTGCTGACAATCTAACAGAAGAACAGAAAGATCAAATTGCGGATTATTCAGAACGCGTCTTTAAGCACATGAAACTTAAAGATCTTTCTCGTATCGACTTCTTCCTAACGGAAGAAAATGAACTGTTTTTGAATGAGGTGAATACTTTCCCAGGTATGACTCCAATCTCCATGTTCCCAAAAATGCTAGAGAACAATGGTCATAGCTTTAGTGATTACCTATACTCAGCAATAAATACGAGTATCAACAAGTAATTAGCTGCCTAAAACGTGAAGTAACTTTGACTTCATATAAGGCGATATACTGTAAATGCTGTTCGGTGGAGATATTTCTTGCTAAGTTACCGTATACAAGTAATATCAAATTTATCAAACGCAACACATTCATAAGCTATGGCAATTACAAATTATAGAGGTTTCAACCTTAAAGGTGCTGGCAGTTCGCAAGACTTATGGCAAGTAAAGATTAAGAATCACGTCTTATCTGGGAATCTTGCAGCAGTTAAAAAGAGCATTGATTGGTGGGTAGATACCGCACAAATTATTGATCCTAAAAGCTTTAGTGACGTTAAAGCAGCGCGCCCAGGTTCCGGGAAAGCGACCTCTGAAGTTTTTGCGGGTCAACAACTCAAGAACGATACAGGTGAACCAAATGGGTGGTACTGTATGTTTAATGGCAAGCTTCTAAAGGGTAGCAAAGTAGCGATTCAAAAGCACATTGAGGCTTATATGAAAGCACTTGCTGTTGCAAAAGCAAAACAAGCGAAAAGATAATGAGTTTAGTTTATTCAACAGAAACTGGTCGTATTAAGCCGGAAGAAGAAAAAGTAGAACGCCCAAAAGGCGATGGTGTTGTTCGAATCATTAAACAAACCAAGGGACGCAAAGGTAAAGGCGTTTCTATTGTTACAGGTTTAGACCTTGATGACGCACCGCTAAAGCTACTCGCAGCAGAGCTTAAAAAGCAGTGTGGCTGTGGTGGATCTGTAAAAGATGGCACGATTGAAATTCAGGGTGATGTTCGTGAGAAACTTAAGCAGATCCTTGAGAAAAAAGGTCACACAGTTAAATTAGCCGGCGGTTAATTTCTAGCGTTACCGAAGCCAACTAGAACGTAGCCGTAGGGATTAATTTCTCTGCGGCTTTTTTGTAACTTGTAAACGTACCTAGTAAATCAGAAACTATGACGTTTGATAAAGTCAAAGCTAGGCAAAATATTCTGTGAAACAAGAATATGTAGATTAGCTATTTTATGGTAAATAGCACTTATGTTAAAAGCTAATGCGTTAAGTAGGAGAAGTAGAGGTCTAAGCGATAATATCCCACGTAGAATGATATATAATTTACCATAAGATAGATAATACGCACTTGTGTGATATCTTCTTTATCAGCATTAAGTCAGGATAACCGGCTCAATTGAACATCTTTCTTTTCTGGTTGTCTATCAATCAGCACACGTTTTTCCGATTAGGTTTAATCTGTTGTGTTAAACATACCTCGTCTATCAAAAGGCTCTACTCATGACATTACTGAGAGCTGTCGCTACTGCGACGCTGTTTTCAACTTCTGTATATGCAAACACGACACCGACTGTTGCTTTAGATTCGTACCTACCATCGGAAGGTATTCCTACACAGTTTGTGAGAATCTCGGATCCCAATGCTATCGTGCTCAAGAACGTTAATTCCGAAGAAATTTACGTAACTTACTCAATAGCACCTGAACTTTTTGAGCAGCTTTATGAATATGGAGAGTCTTTTGAACATAATCAGTTATCGGACCACGTTTTCGTACGCTACAGTAAGCAATTTGGCCCCTACGCACATTTTGAAGCGCTAGATTTAAATGTCTCAGTTATTGACCCACACTTGAGTGTCGATCCTATAGAAGTCGCTTCAAAGAACTGCTTGTCTTTAAACCCATCTACGCTTGGCAAGCAGGATTGCCTCAATTTAGAACTTGAGTATGTTGATTTAGAGTTGAATCGTATTTATCAGGATTTAGGTGGTTCAGACAATGTCCAGCTATCGGATATGCAGAAAAAATGGATAGCTTACAAAGATGCCAAGATCGCCTACCTTCAAAGCCAATATCTACAGCGTGAAGGCACTATGTGGGGATTGGTATACGCTGATAATGTTAATGCAGTATACAAACAGCAACTTAGGTTCCTCAGAAGTATCTCCTCTAATCAACAGTAAACATTAGCCCACCAATAAACTCTGTAGCTACGTCTGTTGGCTGCATTTCTTTCTATTAACGTAACTTATTCACAACCTAAGTGACACTGTCACTTAGGTCTGTAGGACTAGCGTTTTGACAAGCCCAAAATGAGACAAACAGCTTTTCTATTTGTATTTTTATAACTCTTAAAATTGGAAGTGGAACAATTTTAGATAATTGAAAGCTAATAAATACAGAATCTTACGTTAAAAATTAGAATCCTAATAATACAAATGTAGCTTGGTTTGTAATTTAATTACAAATTTTCTGTGAGTGATTTCCCTTTTGTAATTACCAGTGAATAATTCCATTGTAAGTCATTGTATTCAAGGGGTTAATGCTATTATCGCGGTCTTTGTCTGAATCAAAATGAGAGTGTGTCACGTTTTAGCCCTGTAACACTTAGAGTAAGCGCCCTATTTGGCTGAAAGCGCCCGCGAGTAAACGTTTACCGAGAATGGTGGAATTTAGGGGTATTATGCGGGTATAAAAAAAGCGCATCTTACGATGCGCTTTTTGACTCTTGTTCTTCTCGAATTTGCTGAGCGATTATCTTGATAGCTTCTGCGGTACTCACCCCTTCTGCCATCAGTTTTTGAATTCGCTCTACAGCTTGTTGCTGCTCTTCGTGCGATAGAGTTGGTAAATCTGAAAACATTTTCGACTCCGTTTGTTAGGAGCCGAATATAACGAGAATATTAGTAAGTCGCAAGGAAGTTTACGTATGCGCCCATTGCGTTTTTGTCTGTGTAACTCGCTGCTACATCAAGCTCAAATAATCCTAGTGGTGCGAAGCCGACGCCAGCAGTCACAGTGTCTTGCTCTGTACCCACTAGATTCTTCTTATATCCTGCGCGTAAATAAAGCTGGCGCATAATATCGACTTCCGCCCCTACTCTTAGCATTTGCGTATTGTCGTTGAATCCTTCGAACTTCTTCTCTTCACGAAGGTCGTAATCAACCGACAGTGATGCGTAGTCCATAACAAAACCTGCACCAAGTGTATATTGAGGTTCAAGCTTGTATGCACCTTGTACAGTTACATTTCCGCTTGTCGCTCTTTTCGTCTCAATGTCTCTAGAGACTAGGTTCTTGGCTGAAAAGCCAATACGTAGAGGACCACTGAACCAAAGTGCACCCGCATCCATGTTGAACATGGTCTCACCCTGGCCATTATCACGAATGTCTGAAAGATCGTAACCATCCAAAGTTTCGGCATAAGAGTATGTGTAGATACGTTGTAGCTTAGGTGAAACGCCAAAAGAAACGTGTTGCCCAAGTAGTGTGTAGTATTTCGCGAGGGAGATACCAGCTTCTGTTACACCGATAGACACCGCTTTTACTCCTGAATTATCAAGACGTTCCCCTACCGTTGAGTTTGGATCTGTATCAACAACACTTTCTATGAATGATTCAGAGTAAGCTTTACCAAAGACAGTGGCGGATATGTATTGATTTGGAAGACCAAAGGCTACTGCCCCCCCAAGTTCCACTTTTGATTGAGCATTAGCTAGATCATTGAGTAATTGTTCTGCTTCTTGTTCATTGTTTGGGTTGCTTAAGTCTAAATCTACGATTGTATCGATATTATCAAGTAATTGAGATTCATCATCATACATAAGGCCAAGACTAGGTAGAAGCATACCTGCGTCATCGTTTCTTCGGTAGATGGCGGTGAGAGCTGGGTTGTAAAACGGAGCGGTTAAGTAGGTCGCTGATACTGCGCCAACGCCACCCATCGCTTCACCACGCGCGTCCGTCGCGTAGCTAGCAGCTTGTGCAGTCCCTGCAACAACAGACAGCGCCACTGCAGTCAGTTTGAATAGATTTTTCATAATGAATTCTTCGGTATTATTTATAGTTTAGCGGCAACAATTACCCCTTTGCTATAAATCAAGCAAGAATCATTCCTTGTCGGCTGTAAGATCGTAAGACTTGCTGATGACCCGTTGATCTTTCAGAACTATGTCGCCCTGCCAGCGTTCGTGTGTCATTGATATGGCAAGAATATAGCGCTGCGGTTCTAGCTCACTGGCATCAATAGTTTGTGGGTAGTCCGATTCGTACTGTTGACTCCACTTTTCAGTATAAGCGTTGTCTTTGTAATCGTAGAGTGCGACTTGAAGTAATGGAAGTGAGCAGTATCTATTAGGGATAAATGTTTTTTCTATTGTCCAGCTGTCCTTGCCAGTCCAACGAGCTGTGTATTTTTCTGGTGATTCGCTGATGATGACCCAGTGACTCCAACTTTTTCCACTGTCAGATTCTATTTCAACCTCGTATAAACCGATGTCCAGGTTGTAATTAAGGTTGTATCGAGTTTGAAATGTGTGGTTATCTGTGACGCCGTCACTAGGTTCGGTAGACTCTGCATCTATAGAAATTGCTTTATCAGACAAAGACTTAAATGAGAGTGTTTTTATGGATTCTGTAGCCGTCGCATTAAGAACGGCTCTAAAGGTTCTGCGTCCTGGGCTTTCTAATGTTTGTCTAGTGATAGAAAGAGATTGAATCCAAACTGGTAACGCTTTATTACTCAATGTTCGGCCACAATCAACATCTAGAGATTGAATTAACAGATTGTTCAGGTTGTCTTTAATCGCGGGTGTGGCCGGTTTTTGCCACACCTCTACCATAGCGGTAAAACTAGATGCTAAGTCGTTGGTGAGTAGACTTTCATGGGCTTTATTCAAAGCATTATTGGTGCTGAACCAATCCGCCGTGAGAAACGGCGAATATGCAATTAACCCAATTACCGCGATTCGAGACATGGTTACGCCTTCATCTTATAACCAACACCACGTAGCGTTTCAATTTCTAAGCCGGGTAGTTTCTGGCGCAATTGAAGAACGTGTGTGTCTACCGTTCGTGTTGTCGGGAAATGGTTGTAGCCCCATACATGGTCAAGCAGTTCGTCACGTGTGAATACACGGCCAAGATTGCTTGCCAAGAAAAGTAGCAAATCAAATTCGGTACGAGTAAGCGTCACAAGTTCATCTTGATAAAAAACTTCACGAGTCGCTCTATCAATAACAAGATTAGTAGCGACAACTTTGTCCTGCTCAGACTCTTCCGCTTCTGGTTGACGTAACTGAGCGCGGATACGTGCAAAGAGCTCCGCCTCAGCGAAAGGTTTTGTTAGGTAGTCATTTGCACCAGAGTCTAGGCCCGCAACTTTGTCTTTAATCGTGACTAGGGCTGTTAATAGAATAACTGGAATGTTGTTGATGGCTTTCCAGTCCGCTAGATGGTCTACAGAGTCACCATCAGGGAGTTGTCTATCCAGAATCACTAGGTCTGCTTTCTCCCATAGAGGTGCAACATCAGCGATTGTTTCTGCGTGCAGACACTCATAGCCAGCTTGCTCTAAGCTAACTAAAAGTCCGTCGGCTAAGTTTTTATCATCTTCAACTAGAAGCAATGTCTGTTTCACAAGGGATCTCCAAAATAAATGTTGTCGGTGGACCAATCAAGCGCATTGTGCCGCCCATGCGTTCCACCATTGATTCCACTATAGTTAAACCTAAACCAAGACCACTTTTACTAACAAATGGTTTTTTCAAGTTTTTCCAATCTTTAGCGGTAAGGTTACCGCCATCTTTTACCGAAATTGTCACGCAATTTGTGTTCTGCTCGACGATGAGCTCTATTGGACTAACACCATACTTCACCGCATTTCTAAGCAGGTTATCGATGCATGTACCGAGCCAGTATATATTAGCTTTCATAGAAAAATCTTTTGATATCATCAGCTTAATATCATGCTCATGATAATCTTCTAATAAATAGTCGAGCCACTCCTGGACAGATGGTACCCATTCTGTCGCCAACTGTTGTTTATCAGACTGTAGGTAATCTTTACTCGCCTCAGCAAGCTGGCGTAGTCGTCGTGTATCTTCACATAAGCGCCTAAACTCGTCATATACCGACTCCGGTAAATGTTCGAACTCGCGTCTAAAGCCTTCCACAGTCATAGAGAGACTCGCAATCGGTGTCCTCAGTTCATGGGTTAGAATTTGAAGTACTAACATACGGCTCTGTAATTCTTGTCGCTTGGTTTTCCATCGATAGTAAAACCATACGAATAAACCTACGATGTTGAACGCAATAAGAGCTATTAAGCTAAGTCGCCACACCTTTGAGTGATCTTTTATAGACCAGCAAATGTTTCCGCGCTGTACAAAACAAGTACCACTCCCTGAGGTAATGTTGTATTGCAATTCATTTTTGTCGACGAGAGGCAGCCAGGTTTCTTGATCAAAGATGTAATAGCTATCACCCCTTCTAAGCCAGAGATCGTCACCCTGTACGAACATTGAGGCTGCTGAGATTAAAGCGTCTACCTCGCTAGGCGTCATGGTTTGCAAGCGAGATAGCATACTACCTACCACACCAAGTGGGCGCTCTTTTACATGCATAAAGTGCTCTAGCTCTTCATACAGATCCGGAAACTTATCGACGTAGCGTGCCGCGTAAGTGCCGCCCCCTGGGTGAATTAGGTTTGAGCGCGCGAACCACTTTTCTGACAGCGGTGTTCCTTTACAAATAGCTCGAGTAAAAACTAAAGGCTCGGTAATTAATGGACTGACTGGCAGTTTACCAGTACAGGATTGACTAAGACTAAAAAGAAGCTGAACATCTTTTAAAGGGTATGAAGACGTCTGGGGATACATAGATTCAGACGCGATAAGTTTGGTTGGATATTCCGAATGCAGGATTCGAATATCATAAGATACAAGCGCTTTAGAGTAGTCAATCTGCTCTGTAAAATTCTCGATACGTTCAGGTAACGTGTTCGCGGTTGCGGTAATTGGCAGAAGTAAAAGTGACAGTGTCATTAAAACCGATAATTTCACTCATTACCTCTGAGTTGATGTTTAACTTAACCCTATGAATATAGGACATATTAAAGAAAGTTACAGCAAAAGAAGCAGAGATTACACGCAAAACGACAAAATAAAAGGCTAGCGATGAGGCTAGCCTTTTTATTGACATAAAATTGACGCAGTATAGCGTTAAAGCGCTTTAGAAATCGCGTCGACACTTTCCTTCGCATCACCAAATAGCATTTGAGTGTTTTCTTTGAAGAATAGCGGGTTCTGAACACCAGCGTAGCCTGTATTCATAGAACGTTTGAACACGATAACATTCTGAGCGTCCCAAACTTCAAGTACTGGCATCCCAGCAATCGGGCTGTTTGGATCTTCGAGTGCAGCTGGGTTAACCGTGTCATTTGCACCAATAACCAAAACAGTATCCGTTTCAGTGAAGTCGTCATTGATTTCGTCCATTTCTAAAACGATATCGTACGGTACTTTAGCTTCAGCTAACAGTACGTTCATGTGGCCAGGAAGACGACCTGCTACCGGGTGAATACCAAAGCGAACTTCGATGCCTTGTGCACGGAGTTTCTCTGTGATTTCATGAACTGGGTATTGTGCTTGTGCTACTGCCATGCCATATCCCGGAGTGATGATCACTGACTTAGAGTTTTTCAACATTTCAGCGACTTCTTCAGCAGATGTTTCACGGTGTTCACCCTGCTCTACATCTTCAGAAATCACGACTTCTTGACCAAAACCACCGGCAATAACACTAATAAATGAACGGTTCATTGCCTTACACATGATGTAAGACAGAATCGCACCTGAAGAACCTACTAATGCACCTGTCACAATGAGAAGATCGTTTGCTAGCATAAAGCCCGCTGCAGCCGCTGCCCAACCTGAGTATGAGTTAAGCATTGAAACTACGACTGGCATATCTGCACCACCAATTGATGCAACTAAGTGATAACCGAATGCAAAGGCAATCAGTGTCATCAGAATCAATGGGAAAACACCACCGTCGGTGCTGAGGTACCATTTCATTAACAGAAGTGATACTACAATCGCAGCAAGGTTAAGTTTGTGCTTATGTGGCAGACTCAACGGTGAAGAAGAAATCATGCCACTGAGTTTGCCAAAGGCTACAACCGAACCGGTAAAGGTAACGGCACCGATAAACACACCAAGGTAAACTTCAACCAAGTGGATCACGTGCTCAGCATGGGTTGCAGCTTCTGGCGCATCGAGAAGGCTGTTATAACCCACTAATACCGCTGCCATACCGACAAAACTGTGGAGAATCGCCACCAGTTCAGGCATTTCTGTCATTTCTACTTTTTTAGCATAGTGGATACCGATACCACCACCGATCACCATCGCGATAATGATCCAAACTAACCCTTCTGATTCAGGGCCAAAAATCGTCGCGATCAGCGCGATCGTCATACCCGCGATACCATAGTAGTTACCTGAGCGAGCAGACTCCTGCTTTGATAAACCCGCTAGGCTCAAAATAAAGAATAACGCAGCAATAATGTAAGCTGCTTGTACTAATCCTGCAGACATTCCTACTACTCCTTAGTCTTTACGGAACATTTCAAGCATACGCTTGGTTACGGTGAAACCACCGAAGATGTTGATACTTGCGATAAGCACGGCTATGAAGGAAAGCACCGATACCACGCCATTTCCTTGGCCTATTTGCAATAGTGCGCCTACAACAATAATACCGGAGATAGCATTGGTCACAGACATCAGTGGAGTATGCAGAGCGTGTGTTACATTCCATACGACGTAATACCCAACCACACAAGCCAGAACGAACACAGTAAAGTGAGAAAGGAATGCAGCGGGAGCAACGCTCGCAATCCATGCGAATGCACCCACACCCACGGCTAATGCCGCAAATTTCTTAACTGGTGACGTCGGCTCTTCTACTTTCTCTTGGACTGGCTTTGGCGCTTCTTTTGGTTTTTGTTCTGGCTGAGCAGAAACCTGAATCGGTGGCGCAGGCCAAGTTACTTCGCCTTCTTTAACGACAGTTACACCGCGAAGAACAACATCTTCGAAGTTAATATCAATATTGCCGTCTTTCTCTTTGCACAATAGTTTCAGGAGGTTGACGATATTGGTTGCGTAAAGCTGTGATGATTGAGTCGGTAAACGGCCAACCATATCGGTGTAACCGACAACTTTTACACCGTTTGACGTTGTAATGACCTGATCAGCTACGGTGTACTCGCAGTTACCGCCATTGGCGGCTGCAAGATCGACAATCACACTACCCGCTTTCATGCTATCGACCATCTCTTTGGTGATAAGCTTCGGCGCAGGACGCCCAGGGATTAGCGCTGTAGTAACAATGATATCAACATCTTTTGCTTGTTCAGCGTAAAGCTCCGCCGCTTTTTTGTTGAACTCGTCAGACATTTCTTTCGCGTAGCCATCACCAGAGCCTGAGTCTTCTTTGTAATCGACCTCTAGGAACTCTGCGCCCATTGATTGGACTTGCTCTTTTACTTCTGGGCGGACATCGAATGCTCGGACGATTGCCCCAAGGCTACCCGCAGCGCCAATGGCAGCAAGACCAGCAACACCTGCACCTGCAACCAGTACCTTTGCCGGTGGAACTTTACCTGCAGCGGTAATTTGGCCGGTAAAGAAACGGCCAAACTCATGTGCCGCTTCAACAACAGCACGATAGCCTGCAATGTTTGCCATAGAAGAAAGAGCATCAAGAGCTTGTGCTCGTGAGATACGAGGAACGGCGTCCATTGCCATAACGTTGATATTACGACTAGAGAGTTTTTCCATTAGCTCAGGATTTTGAGCTGGCCAGATAAAACTGATAAGACTTGCACCGTCTTTGATTAACGCGATTTCGTCTTCGCTAGGTGCATTGACTTTGAAGATAAGATCAGAAGCCCAAACTTCGTCTTTTGAAACAACCTTTGCACCGGCAGCTTCAAACGCTGCGTCTTCAAAACTTGCAAGCGCACCCGCTTGCGATTCTACTGAGACTTCAAATCCCAACTTGAGTAGCTGCTCCACCGATTTAGGTGAGGCAGCGACCCTGGTCTCTCCTGAGAGAGATTCTCTTGGTACACCAATTTTTTGCATAGCGATTCCTTGACTATTGCATAACTTAAAAACTTGTAGTGACTTAGAACTTAAACATTGTAGTAAAGCTACAAAGCTTAACCGTGTTCCAGGTTGGATATTTTGTGATTCTTACGTTTTAACGGTAAAAAAACAACATACCCTCAACACAACAGAGGTCAAACCAGATGTTAAGTTCAATCCCTAAAAAGAGTAATAATTTATCTTAGAGTTAAATTTTTTTGCCCCTTAAGATCAACCGCTAGGTGCTTCACTTAAGTGACAGAAAATAAAAAAAGAGCCATAAGCATACTGACTTATGGCTCTTTAAATAATGAGGGATATCAATCAAATAGTGAGATTACCCGAAAATGTTGTCACCCATTTGATCGATGAACATTTTTGCTTTTTTGAGCATAAACTCATTAGCGTCGTCTTTAGATGCTAAAACATCAGAACGAATGAAGTGATGAGTTTTAAGGTCTTCGCCTTCGCCCTTTGTTATGCGGCCGTTAATCCGATACTGCCCGCCTTCGCTTTTTGCTTCTGGGTAGATAAGAAAGCCTTTGTGTTCAATTGGCTCTACCGCTGGCGCTTTGGTTTCTTGTTTACCGCCGAATAGTTTGGAGAAAAATCCCACTAGTATCCCCTTAATATATTAATTTTGCTGCGATTTGAGATAGGAAGTCTCAAACCATTCTAACGACACTTCTTCGTCAAATCTAATATCTCGAGTGATCGCCGGCACATTTTCAAAACGGTTTGTACGACGGTCATCATCAATAAGAGGCAGACCTGCATCGATAGCAGTCTGAGCTTGTGCTGTTATTGCTACAATTTTCTCTTCAGGAAGCGACGATAAAAAGTCGATGGTGTAACGAATGTAAATAGGACGAAGTTGGTTCAAAGCGATACAAGCAAGATCGGCTAGCTGCTCATTGTCATATTTTTCGACATAACTTTCGTGGGAGAGCAGGTTTCCTACAATAGTTTCCATGTAATTATGTACGTCTTCTCTGATATGCATAAAGTCACCCTATCCTATACAGCATGAAGTAAAGTATATATCAAGATGAAATAAATGTTTGAATATATAGATTAAAATTTAGCCGAACGCTCTGATTTTCACCAACAAATTTATGAATTTACTTGGAAAATAAGTTGAGAAACGTATGCTAGTCGTTCACCCATTTTTATAAATGTTACGATGTTGTCAAATTTTGCCACAACTAGTCTTTTTCGATGCTTGTTTCCGATACTGCTAGTTACAATATTATTTATTGGGCGTGACAATGTAACGATCCTTGCTGATCTCAATCAATCTCTTGTCCTGAATTTACCGTACCTGTTCACCGGCATTGCTATTCTACTCTCCCATAGCTTCAATCAAGGGCGAACTGGTTACGTCGCTGTCGCGTTAGCTTATAGTTATTTTATTATACAAACGAGCTTACAGGCCCCATTGTCTAACGACACTACTATTCTTAAGTTGACGTTGTTGACTTTTCTTTTGCCTGTATCTTGCCTGAGTGTGCATATTTTTGCCGACAATCGTGTCTTCTCTAAAAGTGGAATTAAATATTTCGCTGTTCTTGCTTTCTTTACCGTGTGGTCGGTGATGACCGTGGATCACTTCGCTGGTGAACCTTTTATTGAAACCATGCGAGAAGGTGTCCTATTTCGTATCCCTGAACTCTCCCGAATCCCTTTCGTGCTTGTTGCCTATCTTTTTGCATTGATCGGATTGACTGCCATTTTGGTTTTGAAGTTCAACCGTGCGATTGATGTGGTCATCTACTCCACTATTTTGCTGACCTCACTAACTTTTATCGGTTTCCATATTCCCTATATTTCGAGCGTACTATTTTCGTTAGCAGGCCTACTTTTAATTGTTTATGTGCTGTCGGCAAGCCATGAGCTTGCATTTATGGATCAGTTAACAGGAATACCAGGACGATACGCTCTCGATAGTGAACTTAAACAGCTTGGACGCAGATATTCGATAGCAATGTTAGATATTGATCACTTCAAATCGTTCAACGATACCTACGGCCACGACACAGGTGATGATGTTTTGAAGTTAGTCGCGAGTAAGATGCGCTCACTCCAAGGAAGAGCTCGAATCTATCGTTACGGTGGTGAAGAATTTACCTTGTTGTTCAAGCGCAAACACGCAGAACAAGTCATTGATTTTTTGGATACTCTACGCCAAGAGGTTGAAGACTATGAGATGGTGATTCGTAACTCAGAGTCTCGACCAGAGGATAATAAGTTGGGTAAGAAAAGCCGCGGAAAAGAGTCATCAACCAAGAGCGTGAAGATCACGATTAGTATTGGGGTATCAGATAGCCGTGAATCTCGAGATCCACAAGAAGTGATTAAGTTTGCGGATAAGGCTCTCTATCAGGCGAAAGAAGGTGGTAGAAACTGCGTTTGCATCTATGAATAAAATTAATCTTGATTGAACAATAAGATAATACTTCCCCCTTTAAGTGCGCTACCGTAATTTATATTAATTCCGATTCCAAAGTTATCAATCCAGTCTGAATTGAATGGCGGTGTCATTAGCCAACCTATTGTCCCTTCATAATAGTGATTGGTGCCAAATGGCTCACTGACATCTCCCCCAATATCGACCCTATTCACACGACCAAACAAGGTTTGTACTGAACGTCCCCAGTGAACAACATCGTAGAAGCCTTCGATACCATTGGTTACATACCATCCCTCAGGGTTACCTAAATCTCCTTTGTTGGCCTCACCCCAACTCACACCATACATATAATGATACCCAGACTTAAATGTCCAACTACCCCAGTCAGTCGGTTTGGTATAACTAATAACGGCTTCTGGTTCTATAATGTTGGACCAAGCTGATGTATTAACGACATCACCGTCTAGAAATTGCTTGAAATTACCTAATGGTGAAGACTGGTAGCGATAATCACTGTGGTAATACATAAGGTGGCTGCCAAGACCATAGGTAATATCCCAGCTATCATTAAGATACTTCTTGTACTGATAACGTACGTATCCATCAACAATGATCTCTACATGTATATCTGAGCCCTCGAAACCTCGTAAATCCACATCTTGTTCGATACGAAGTGCTGCGAGCTTTAGGGTTAAGAAATGGTTCTGCACCTCGTCATCAGGATCTAATGAGAAGGTGTAAGGTAAAGTCGTCACACCGATATTTTTACGTGACTCCAGTGCTTGTTCACTCCCCAATTCTTCGTTATCGGTACGGAGCAACTCGTTGGGGTTAAAGTCAACAATACCAAAAGTCACGACATCGCTGTTTGTGAGGATCACCGTGGCAGCAAAGTCTTGCTCGAAGCTTTTCTTTACAAGGTTACGATCTACTTCAAGCGCATAAACAGTAGCGCTGCATACTAGTGCTGCTATAACTGTTAAATATCGCGTCATTTAATTACTCTAATGCTAGGGTCTGTTGACCTTTCGTGGTTAAATTTTGTTCGAGATAAAATCGTTATAGGCGCGGCAAGGGGTGTGTAGCCTAGTCATTCTAAGTAAATACCCCTTAACAAAGCATAAAACGATTTTTGCCGAACCCTTCGGGCAGCGTTTGTGCTTCATTCCCACTGTGTTATCGGCTTCTCATGTAGGCTAGCTACACATCAAAGCCTCTGCCTTGTGGAAATTTCCCACAAACTGCTGCAAAAACCAGCTCGAAAGGTCAACAGACCCTAGAAACGTTTAATCGAAAACGTAACCGTTTCTGCCTCTGTGCTTGGCTTCATAAAGGCGTGAGTCGGCTTTCGAGTAGATCTCCTCTTTCGTTTCGTTGCCTTGTGGGATGAACACGTAACCCCCTTGTGATACGGTCACGTATTCAGCGGTTTGAGAATAAGCATGTGGGTAATTGAGATTGAAAATCGCTTCTTTTGTACGTTCTGCTTGAGCGATAGAGTCATCGGGATTAAAGTTGCTAATGACGATGATGAACTCTTCACCGCCGTATCGGCCAACGTACTCACCGCTACGTGTAAAAGTTGATTTCAAAGTACTTGCAATCGCCTGTAAACACTTATCTCCTTCAATATGACCGTAATTGTCATTAAACGCCTTAAAGTTATCTACATCTAACAGCAGGATGCCTAAGGGTAATGTGTGTCGGCCGTGCCAACTGATCATTTCTTCGAGTTTCTTATCGATATATCGACGGTTATAAACCGAGGTTAGGCCATCAATATTGGCTTGTTCCATTAGGCTAGCATTGAGTTCTTCAAGCTTAGAGGTCAATAATTTAAGCTCTCTTCTCATGTTAGCAATGCGCTGCATAGCAATTAACTTTGAATTTAAAACTAGACGGTCAACGGGCTTCACTAAGTAGTCATCCCCACCCGCTTCAATAGCTTGGGCAATAACTTCTGGTTCATCGTGACCGCTTAAAAAGATGATAGGAACCCAGTCAGGGTAGAGAGCGCGTATACGTCGGGATACATCAAACCCGTCCATATCTGGCATCGAAATGTCGAGCAAAACCAATTCAGGATCGAAAGCTGCGTATTTTTCGAGGCCCTCTTTACCATTGGCGGCGACCTCAACGTGGTGACCAAGCTGTTTCAATCGTATCGATAGCTGCATTCGATCCATTTGTACATCGTCGACTAATAAGATCTTCACCGGCGTGTTGTGTCCAACCATATTCATCCTTTTTATGACTCTAGGCACACTTATCTCATAACATTAACTATAAGAATAGCGTGAATACAAGCACTTAGTGGAAAGCAATTGACTTTTTTTTCTAAGTTCATAGCATAGCGTTTTTGTCAGAGATAATGTCCATGTCCGAAAATCAAAATAACGAACAAAAAACCATCGATCTTTCTACGGTTTCTCCAGAACTCAAGCAAGTTATTGAGTTTGATGGCGTGCCAGAAGCAATGTACGAAATGGTTACCTCTATTCACGAAGTATCAGAAGAAGCAGTGCGCGAAGCGTGGGATTCGCTTCCAGCAAGTGCCCAGAATGTTTTAGATAACTTCGAACAGTTCCATGCTCTAATCTCTGTTAGCCAGTCTTTTGCTGGTGTTAACCTAATGGAAGAGTTCCCAACTCTTAACCTTCCTGAAGGTATGACTGACGAAGAAAAAGAAGAATACCGCGCACAGCTTCTTGATCAACTACTTCACAATTGTGTGAAAGATATGGTTAAGCAAATGAAGAAAGCACGCCGTGACCCAATTCTTAAGCGCGACTTCCGCGAAGTATTTGCGAAATAAAATCTTTTTGTTTTCCTAATTCCAAGCTGCATGAATTTCATGCAGCTTTTTTTGTTTTTAAGGAGTCTTAAATTATTGTTTTTTAAAGCTGATGCTATATGTTAAATTTATGTCATCATAAAAAGCATAAAGTGAGACTGCAATGGAAAACAAAGTACTTGTTCTATTCGCCCACCCCTCTCAATCTCGCTCCGAAGTAAACCGTCCATTATTTAACGTTGCAAAAAACATGGATGGTGTCACAGCCGTTGACCTTTATGGAGAATACCCAACTTACAATATTAATATCGCTAAAGAACAACAGCGTCTTATTGATCATGATGTTGTCATTTTTCAATTCCCACTCTTTTGGTATTCGACCCCTGCCATTTTAAAAGAATGGCAAGATCTCATTCTAGAATATGGATTCGCCTACGGTCACGATGGAAAAGCGCTACACGGCAAGAAGTTTCTCTGTGCAATATCGGCTGGTGGCCCAAAATCCGCTTATCGTCCTGAGGGCAGTAACAACTATCCAATCGAAGATTTATTGCGACCACTTGAAAATATGGCAAGTTTGACGGGCATGACTTATCTAGCCCCATTTGCGCTATTTGGGGCTCGTACTGCTGTTGAAGATAATAAGCTGTCTCATCACATTGAGTCTTATGAAGAGGTCTTAAAACGCCTCGTGCAAGACCCTAGTGCATTTGATGATGTAGAGATTACTTCAAACCTAGCGACGTATATCGATCAGCTTCCGGAGGAACTATGACCGGTTATTTCTTACAAGCATTTATCTACCTTATCGCTGCTGTCATTGCAGTGCCAATTGCTAAACGACTTGGCTTAGGCTCAGTTCTTGGTTACTTAATTGCCGGTGTGGTTATTGGCCCAGTTATTGGGCTTGTAGGTGATGAAACGACGACGATTCAACACTTTGCTGAATTTGGCGTGGTTATGATGCTGTTCCTAGTTGGTTTAGAGTTAGAACCGAAAATGCTATGGGCAATGCGCAATCGCCTCATTGGGCTAGGTGGCTTGCAAGTTGGTGGTACAACTGCAGCGGTAATGGGCATCGCGATGCTATTTGGTCAGCCTTGGAATATCGCTCTAACTATTGGTTTGATCTTCGCCCTGTCGTCTACAGCTATCGTACTTCAAACTTTTAACGAAAAAGGTCTGAATAAAACTGAGGGTGGTCAAAACGCCTTCTCTGTTTTGCTGTTCCAAGATATTGCCGTGATTCCAATGTTGGCGTTTATCCCATTATTGGCTATCCCGGAGCTTGTAGAGGCCTCAAAAGCATTAGCGGATACTGCAAATGATCATCATGCCGAGCTGTCAATCGTGGCTCACTTACCTAGCTGGGCTTACGGCTTGGTTGTTGCGGGCTCAATTGCATTTGTTGTTATTGGTGGTCACTTCTTAAGCCGACCACTGTTCCGTTTTGTTGCAAGCTCAGGCTTACGCGAAATTTTCACAGCAACGGCATTGATGTTGGTTGTTGGAATTGCAGCATTGATGAGCTTGGTTGGCCTATCTCCTGCCCTTGGTACCTTCTTAGCTGGTGTTGTACTGGCAAACAGTGAGTTCCGTCATGAGCTAGAGTCGAATATCGACCCATTCAAAGGGTTATTGCTTGGTCTCTTCTTCATTACGGTAGGCGCTGGTATCGACTTTGGTATCTTATTCAATGATTTTGCACTTATCATCGGTCTCACTATTGGTGTAATGGTTCTTAAGGCAGCCGTTCTTTACGTATTAGCTCTGATCTTCCGCATTAAAGACAGTAACCGCTGGTTGTTTACACTCAGTCTTGCCCAGGCGGGTGAATTTGGTTTCGTACTACTGAGCTTTACCGTTCAAAACCATGTTCTACCTATCGATATCGCTCAAACATTATCCCTCGTTGTCGCACTATCGATGTTCTTTACTCCGGGTCTGTTTATTTTGTTCGATAAAGTGATTCTTCCTCGTTTTGAACAGAAGTCTAACGATCGTGAAGAAGATACTATCGAAGACAAAGGCTTAGTGATTATTGCGGGTATCGGTCGCTTTGGTCAGATTGTAAATCGACTATTGGTTACGAACAATATCCCAACGGTAGCCGTCGATTACCAAGCAGATCAGGTAGATAACATGCGTCGTATTAACACGAAAGCTTATTATGGTGATGCGAGTAAACCCGACCTATTACACACTGCGGGCATCGAACATGCGAAGCTGCTGGTCGTAGCTATCGATAACCAAGAAACAAGCATTGAGATGGTTAAGTATGTAAAACATACCTACCCACATGTGAAAGTTCTAGCGCGTGCATTCGACCGCGGACATGGTTACCTTCTTCGCCAAGCGGGTGCTGACATTATAGAATCTGAAACCTACCATTCAGCACTAGAACTTGGTGGTAAAGCGATGGTTGAAGTTGGTGTACACCCGTTCTCAGTAGAGCATAAGAAAACCATGTACAAGAATGTGGAAGATAAGAAGTCTGATCTACTCTATGAAGCTTGGGCTGAGGGTTCTGAAGGTGAGCGTTTCGATAACAACTACCGAGACTTGTTTATTCACTTGGAAGAGCACATTGCTGAAGCAATGGGTCGTGATCGTGGTGACAAACACTCAGTTACGGAGCGTGGTTGGACACCACCGCCTAAGAACTACGTTGACCACATTAAGGATGATGTGATTGACGCTTAAATCTAAATGCCAACACCCAGCATATGCTGGGTGTTTTGTTCTCAATAAACTATAAATCATCGTTAATAAGGTGGATAGGACGCCATTACAAATCGTGCATTAAGCTCATGTCTTTTTGGGTCACACTGACTCCTTTAATCTGCACATATACCTTTTGACCTATAGTGAGTTCAAGTTCGTCTAATGCCCAAGGTGTTATGTTCGCAAACAGAGGCTTCTTCTCGCCTACATCCAATGTCACCGACACACTCTTTTTGCCGTGCGAGATGGACGCTTCAATATCGCTAATAGTGGCTTTTAGGATATTACGAATTGAAGTTCGTTGTGGTGCATCTAACGTAACAGATACATCATTCGCCCGGATTTGGACACGTACCTTTGCCCCTTGTTCTGCGTCTATACCTTGAACCCACAGGGATGAGTTAGCTGTTAATGCAACTTGGGTTAATGCGTATTCTTCATGATGTTGTTGTACAACCGCTTCAAAGATACTGCTTTGTTCTGAGAACGATTGCCATGGGCGCATGAGCTTTGATGCCCATATATTTTCAATCGTATCCGACGCAGCGACTCTGCCATTTGCTAGTAATACCATATGATCGGCTAGGCGTAATACTTCACTTAGGCTATGTGTCACATACAGAATGGGGATCTCGACTTCCTGAGTGAGTTTCTCTAGAAACGGCATGACTTCTTTTTTTCGTGGCAAATCCAATGAAGCAAGTGGCTCATCCATAATCAAGATATCGGGCTTAGACAACAAAGCTCGAGCAATAGCAACGCGTTGTTGCTCGCCACCAGAAAGCGCATTGGGTTGTCGTTCAAGTAATGATTCAATACCCAGTAGTTTAGTTACACGTTCAAAGTACGATTGGTCAGCCTGCTTTACACCATAGTTCAAATTGCCCTTCACTGAATAATGAGGAAACAGTCTCGGCTCTTGAAAAACATATCCAATATTGCGCTTGTGTATCGGCACGTTAACGCTTGGTTTGTTACGTGTACCTTCTTGAACAAACAGTCGACGATCTTTAATTGAGACGACACCGCTGTCAGGCATATGTAAGCCACTAAAGAGCTTAATTAACGAAGTTTTGCCAGCACCTGAACGGCCAAATATAGCTGTAATACCTTTGCTTGGGATTGTTAAGTTGAAATCCATCCCACAATCACCAAACTGTTTTTGTACCTTTATTGTAATCATCCGTTTAACTCCTGACCAAGTCTACGTTTGACTCGTCTTGCCATCCATTCTGAGGCAAGGAGTGACGTTAGCGCTATAACAATAGAGATGATACAAAGGCGCGCCGCCTGCATTTCTGCACCTGGTGTTTCGATGTAGTTGAACATGGCCAGTGGGATGGTTTGTGTTTCACCAGGGATATTAGATACAAAGCTAATTGTTGCACCAAACTCACCTAGGCTCCTCGCAAAAGACAGCATAATACCTGTAATAACGCCGGGCAAAATCAGTGGCAGTGTAATAGTGAAGAATACTCTGATGGAAGAAGCGCCAAGAGTACGAGCTGCTTGTTGAAGTTTAAAGTCAACGCTGTCTAAGCTCAGACGAACAGATCGAACCATTAAAGGTAAAGAGACAACAATACAAGCCAACACCGCTCCTCTCCAACTAAAGCTAAATACCAACCCAAAGGTGTCGTACAACCAATCACCTAACCAGCCTCGCCTACCTGTAGAAATGAGAAGTAGATAACCAATCACCACTGGCGGTAAAACCAGTGGTAGATGAATGATGCTGTCTAGAATTTGCTTACCAAAGAATTGGCGAGTAGATAGGAGCCAAGCTAAAAAGATGCCGATGGGAAGAAGCCATAGCGTTGCATAGGCTGAAACCTTTAAGCTCAGTAGTAATGCATCAATCTCGTAAGGTGTTAACGTGATATCCATTAATTGATAGCTTTATCTGAATGGGTGGTCTTATTTGGGATAAGTTTTTTCATTGGGTTGATAGTACTAAACCCGTAAGACTGAAAAATTGATTGCGCGCGCTCTGAGGTCAAAAATTCAATAAAATCCTGAGTGTTTGAACTTAGTGTGACAGCAGCAATCGGGTATTCAATGCGATCATAATCATTTTGTGACAACGTAGCGTATGTCTGTACCCCATCTTCTTGTTTTGCATCCGTAGCATAAACTATCCCTAGTGGAACTTCCCCTCTTGCTACTAGCGCCAAAGCCATACGTACGTTTTTGGTTGGGGCTAACTGAGATTGTATAGACGGCCAAATACCTAGGTTGGATAATGCTTGTTTCGCGTACATACCAGCCGGAACAGAAGATGGCTCACCAATGGCCAATCTGTTCCCTTTTAGTGCATCTTGCCATGCCTGAACCGAGGATAGGTTGATAGAGTCAGGTTTATGCTCTGATTTACTGGCAATGACAACAAGTTCATTCCCAACAAGGGGCGTCACACGTTCACGAGCAATAATCTCTTCATCAACTAGATAATCCATCCAATGTTCATTCGCAGAAATATAAATATCGGCTGGTGCACCGAAGCTGATTTGACGAGCCAAGGAAGAAGAAGAGCCAAAGACGTTCGTGATCTCTACATCGGATTCTTGCTTGTACACAGTTGCTATCTCGTCCATGACGTTTGTCATTGATGATGCAGCGTAAACACGTAACGTATCTGCATGAACAAAGTGACTCACACATAGTACGGATGTGAACAAAATAGAGTGTTTAAATAGTTTTTTAAGGGATCGCACGTCGCGGATTTCTCTTTATCTTTCAAGCCATAACAATTTTAACTTTTATAGATTAAATAACAAATGAATAAATGAATGGAATATGAATAGCTGGCTCACCAGTAATTCAAACAGAGTGCGCTTTAATAGCCTTAACGAACACGAGGTGTGACTCTTAACCCTCACTAGATTACTTAAAAAAGGACAACATCATGAAAAAGACTGTTATCGCTATTGCTTCGACTCTAATCCTTGCTCCGACTCTTGCTCTTGCTGGAGGTAAGCATGATAAAGATCATTCCATTCAATACACAGGACCAATTGAAACAACTTCGGTAGCTACACTACTTGAAGACACAAGTATGTTTGCTGAAGTCGATAACGTGGCAATTGATGGCCAAATCATCAAGCAACTGTCAAAGGACGTGTTTGTGTTTAGCGACGGTAGCAACGAGATTCAAATCGACTTAGATGATGTACGTTTGAAAGCACCTTTAAATGCAGAGACAAAAGTACGTATATTCGGCGAATATGAAGGTGGCAGCACACCAGAAATCGAAGTTGACCATATTCAACTACTATAATCGATAATTATAACTTTGATTTATACAAAACGGCCTGCATTTTGCAGGCTTTTTTTGTATAGTCACTTTTTGCCGTTTTTATGGCACATCACACTTTTTTATGGGGTCATCATGCTTAACAAAGCATCAAAGGTAGCACTGCTCGCTAGTGCACTAGCTTTTTCCGGTTTCTCGCAAGCGAATAACTTTAATTACAATTACGGCGAAGTTCGAATCGGTGCTAGTCCCTCTTCTTTTGGTGGTGAGTTCAGCGCACTATTGACTCAGAACGCACACATGGTTCTACGAGCAAATACGCAAATGGACAACGATGCAGACTTAGCTGCCGGTGTTGGTTTTAACGGTCCTATGAGTCAATTTTTTGATATTACAGGTCAAATCTTAGTTCACTATGTCAACTACCCAAATGACGCTTCAGAAAGCAGTTCAGTAGAGACAGAGTTAAACCTTGGTGGACGTGTTTGGTTAACAAACCAAATTGAAGGGTCGATTAAAGGTGGTTTCATTAACGACCACTCTATTTTCGCCGCTGGTGCTCGTTTCCACTCAACTGAGCAACTGTCTCTATCTTTAGAGGCATACAATAATGGCCTATATGGTCCACAAGTTTCTATGACGGTACGCTTCCAACTTTAATTATTTAGAGTTGTTTTAGAATCTTAAAGTTACAAAAATGGCCTTCACTCTGAAGGCCATTTTTAAATCGAGGCTATGTTTTTCAAGAATTTACTTCTTAGGTTGAACGTACTTTCGACCAACATCTACGACTGCAATGTCACGGAAGAAGCTACGCCCAAGCAGCACTGGAAAAGTTAAGTGGCTACGATTCGCTAGAGTGAACTGAGTTTTCTCTTTCACTCCGCCGACTTCTATCCATGCGGTAATCACAGGACGACGTTCTGACTCATCAGAGCTTGATTGAACTATTTTGACCCAGCGATCGACAGGATAACTTAGCTCTTCACTTTTTAAGTCATCATGCTCAATGACAAACTTCACCCATTCTTTACCATCGCGTTCAAATTTAACCATCTCATTCACGCTGAGTGATGAGGTAGTTGCGCCTGTATCAATTCGCGCTTTGGTGGTCTTTTTGATGCTTGGAAGATAAACCCACTCTTGCTCACCTAAGATAAGTTTGCCGTCGGCAGTTTTCGTTGGAAGTGGTTTCGGTTTTGGAGGTTCGGGTTTTACCTCTGGCTCAGGCTCTGGTACTACTTCTGGCTCGGTAGGTTCTTCTGGCTCAACAGGCTCAACAGGCTCAACAGGAGTTTCTGGCTTTGGTTGTTCTATTTGTGGCTTCTCTTCTGGTTCAACTGGTTGTTCACCAGTGGTTGAACATGCCATTAAGCCACCGCTCAAAATAACTGGAATCACAAACTTCCATTTACTCATATAACTTCCCCAACATACTTCTTATTTGACTTCTTATTCACGAGCTAGACTTCATAAGTCGAGCTCGTGATCAGATTATTTTGCTACTGCGTTGATTGCTTGCGCGACGAAAGGAATATGACTTTCAGACAAACCAGCGATGTTGATACGACCATCCCCTACGCCATAAATTCCATATTCTTCACGTAGTTGCGCCATTTGCTCTTGTGTAAAGCCTAGCACAGTAAACATGCCTTTGTGATTTTCAATGAAATCAAATTGCGATGTATTGTGAGTATTTCGTAGTTCACTACAAAGCGTTTGGCGAAGACTCAGTAAGCGCTGCTGCATCTCACTCAACTCTTGCTTCCATGTTAGAGTTAACGTTTCATCTTGTAGGATAGTTTTAACAAGTGCAGCGCCATGATCTGGTGGCATTGTGTAAGTAGAACGAGCTAGTGTTAGGATCTTGCCCTTTGCATTGTTCGCTTCATCTTGGTTGTTACCGATGACAATCGCAGCACCAGTACGTTCGCGGTACAAGCCAAAATTCTTTGAGCATGAAGTGGTAATCAACATTTCTTCAACGTTATCAGCCATAAACTGTAGGCCTTTAGCGTCTTCTTCTAAGCCATCACCAAAGCCTTGGTACGCAATGTCGACAAATGGAGTGAAGCCATTCTGTTGTGAAAGTTTAGTTATTTCTTGCCATGCAGAAAAATCAATGTCGGCACCTGTTGGGTTGTGGCAACAACCGTGTAGGAGAACAACATCTTTTGGACCGGCATGCGACAGATCTTCGAGCATACGAGCGGTATCGACTTGCTTCGTCTCAGTGCTGAAGTAAGAGTAGTATTTTACTTTGAGACCAGCAGCTTCCATCACAGGCTTATGGTTCACGTAACTTGGATTCGAAATCCAAACGGTCGTCTCAGGTTGCGCGACCTTCATAAGATCCCCAAGCATACGAAGTGCACCACTTGCGCCAGGTGTCTGTACCGCTGAAACACGACTTTCCGCTGAAGTGCCCTTTAGCAAAAGATCAATCATGCTTTGGTTGAACTCTTCACAACCAGCTAAGCCAACATAAGCCTTTGATTTTTGGTGTTCAACGACAACATCTTGAGCTTGTTGGACGGCCTTCATTATTGGTGTTTCACCTTGGCTATTTCGGTATACACCAATGCCTAGGTCAACTTTGTTATCGCGAGGATCGTTACGGTATGCAACGGATAGAGAGATGATTGGATCTAAAACTGGTTTTGGTAACTGTGAGAACATGAAAGTCACAACCCTTTGAAATTCAAGTAATGACCCTCAAGTTACCATTATGTTATCTATTAGCGAAGAAATAATTGAGTTAGATAAAAAACTCGATGCTGATTGATTGCAGATTAATCGATTTGGTCACATTTAAAGGTATGAATGACCTGATTCGAACTCCCACGCCATTTTAAGCTTGGGTCATAAAACTCTTGTTCAAATCGACCATCAATCAAGGTATCGATATAAGTAACGACTTCTTGTTGTTCTTTGCTTAGCTCTGATAACTCGTATCCAGTCCACATCCAGATGTCTTTTCCTGGGCACTCTTCTCTAACTCGTTTTACTAATCTAAGCACATCTCCCACATTGGCAGGATGCAATGGGTCACCACCAGACAGAGATAAACCCCGTTTTTTAATACGTGTGTCGTTTAAATCCGCAATGATGTGATCTTCCAACTCTTGAGTAAAATGATGACCAGAATCCAGACGTTGGGTTGATTGGTTATAACAACCGCGGCACTGGTGTACACAGCCAGATACAAACAGTGTGCAACGCGTACCAGGGCCATTTACAACGTCAATTGGATGATATTGGTGATAGTTCATATCTTTACTCTTAAGTGTGAGCTTACGCCCTTAGATAAGTAACCCGACTCATTGAGCCGGGTTATTATGAAAACAAGTTATTAGTTAACGTTTATGGAGTTATAGGTGTTTAACTCGACGCTTCACTTCTTCTTGTTTACCGAAGTTAAAAGGTCGTGCATCAGGGCTGCCAAGATAACCACAAACACGACGAGTTACTGATACTTTGGTCGAGTCGTGGTTACCACATTTCGGGCAGGTAAAGCCCTTACTCGTACAATCAAACTCACCGTTGTAACCACACTCATAACATTCATCAATGGGTGTGTTGGTTCCGTAATATGGCACTCGGCTGTAACTGTAATCCCACACGTTTTCTAGCGCTTCGATGTTATTCTGCATGTTTGGGAATTCTCCGTAACAGATAAAACCACCGCTAGAGATGTGAGGATAAGGCATCTCAAAGTCGATTTTATCGTATGGGTTAACCTTCTTTTGCACATCTAAGTGGAAGCTGTTCGTGTAGTAACCACGATCCGTTACGCCTTCAATCACGCCAAACTCTTTGGTGTCGATGCGGCAGAATCGGCTACATAGGTTCTCACTTGGTGTACCGTATAGGCTAAATGCATAACCTGTTTCTGCAGTCCAGCTATTTACGGCTTCTTTCATGTGTTCAACGATTGCCAATGCTTTTTCACGCAACTCTGGTGCATCGTAAACATGGTCTTCACCGCTGAACAATGCAGTAATTGTCTCGTGGATACCAATGTAGCCAAGAGAAATAGAAGCACGGCCGTTTTTAAAAATGTCAGCAATCGAGTCGTCAGCATTGAGACGAACACCACACGCTCCTTCCATGTATAGGATAGGAGCAACACGAGCTTTCACATTTTCTAGGCGACTAATGCGAGTCTCAAGCGCACGACGAGCAAGTTTCAGTTTCTCATCAAGTAGAGCGTAGAATTTTTCTTCGCTACCCTTTGCTTTAATCGCGATACGCGGAAGGTTGAGACTTACAACACCTAAGTTGTTACGACCTTCGTGAATCAACTCACCGTTTTCTTCGTAGGTGTTCAGGAAGCTACGGCAACCCATTGGGGTCTTAAATGAACCCGTTACTTCAACCACTTTGTCGTAGTTTAGGATATCTGGGTACATGCGCTTAGATGCACACTCAAGTGCCAGTTTTTTGATGTCGTAGTTTGGATCTTGCTCTTTGTGATTTAAGCCATCTTTGATAGCGAAAACAAGCTTAGGGAATACCGCTGTTTTACGGTTTTTACCTAGACCTGCGATTCGGTTCTTCAAGATAGACTCTTGAATCAGTTTCGACGCCCAGCTCGTACCAAGACCAAAACCAAAAGTAACAAACGGAGTTTGACCATTTGCTGTGTGAAGTGTGTTTACTTCATACTCAAGAGATTGGAATGCGTCGTAACACTCTTTCTCTGTGCGGGCCATTGCGAAACCTTCAGGGTTATGAATGTCCCACTCTTTTGCGATTTCTAAATGTTTGTTGTAGCTCGTCAGTACGTAAGGTTCCAGTACCTCATCGATACGGTTGATGGTTGTACCGCCGTAGATATGGCTCGCAACTTGCGCAATAATTTGTGCAGTTACTGCTGTCGCTGTTGAAATTGATTTTGGCGTATCAATCTCAGCGTTACCCATTTTAAAACCGCGCGTTAGCATGCCTTTCAGATCGATAAGCATACAGTTAAACATCGGGAAGAATGGCGCGTAGTCTAGATCATGGTAGTGAATATCACCTTCTTCATGAGCTTGAACGATATCGCGCGGTAAAATGTGTGTTTTCGCATAGTGTTTTGCAACGATACCAGCAAGTAAATCGCGTTGAGTAGGGATTACCTTGCCATCTTTGTTCGCATTTTCGTTGATGAGATCAACGTTGCTCTCTTCAATAAGGCCCTCAATTTCTTGAGTTAGAGCACTCTGTTTTTCACGCGCGATATCACGGTCATGACGGTATTCAATGTAAGAACGCGCCAGTGACTTGTAAGGACCTTGCATCAACTCGTTTTCAACTAGGGTCTGGATATCATTGATGTGCACTTCATCGTGATCTTTTAGCTGCAGCTCAACTGCTAACGCGACATTTAACGCGTAGATAGCAATTTCTTTATCTGCTTGCTCTGAAGCGGCTTCCACTGCTGCTTGAATACGATCCCTGCTAAACGGAGCTCTTGAGCCGTCTCGCTTGATTACGATTGGTTTCACCTTTTCTCCTTACCCCAGAATACTCACAGACTTATCCACAAATACACTATATAGGGCGAATTATTGTTCTACTGACACTACATATTGTGGCCGTATTAAACGAAAAGCACCAATGAAAAGTAATGATCTAGATCAATAAAGTCGGAGCATCGAACAAGAACGACACGATCTTCTAGCCAGCTTCTCACTTCTTAATTTAAAAATGAAAATCATGAAATTGAGATAAATTTGGTTGCAATTTTTTAAAGCCTGATAGGATATAGGCTAACGGTGTTTTGTAGGAATTATTTGATGAGTCACAGAATTTTGCACGCTCTCACTTTTGGGTTAGGTCTACTATTTTTTAGTTTTAGTACCGCAGCAGATCCTACTGTTGTTGCCACATGGAACATCGAATGGCTTGCGTCCGGTAGCAACCACCGTATCGAAGAAGCGAATAGAACCGACGAAGATTACCAAGTCCTTGCCAAAGAATTTGATAAGCTAAATCCCGATGTATTAGCTTTCCAAGAGGTGAATGATGTTGACGCTTTGAGGCGTATCGTGGGAAATGAATATCAAATCTATCTATCTGATCGCTCAACGAGTAAGTATCATCATATACAATTTAAAGACTTGAACCAGTACACTGGTTTCGCCATACGCAATGGCATTGAGTATGTGCAACATGCTGATTTCAGACTGCTCAATGACTCGCAGAGCAAACTTCGATTTGCATCCTATATGGTAATTGAAGCAAATACGTCAGAACCTATCCATGTGGTATCCGTTCACTTAAAAGCAGGCTGTAGCGGCGCTTTTAAATCCAATCGAAGCTGTAGCATACTGCGCGAACAAGGCAGCGTGTTAAATGATTGGATTAAACAGCGCGAAGCAAAAAGACAACAATATATAGTGCTTGGTGATTTCAATCACAACTTAAGCTACCCAAATGACTGGTTTTGGAACGTGATGACTAAGCAGACAAAGGCAGATTTGGCTACGCGCAATACTGATGTGAAGTGTAAAGTTCGTTCGAACAAGAACCCAAATCGAACACATCAATTTAGAAGTCTTATCGACCATATCGTTATCGGTGGGAATATTAAAGCATACAGTGTTGCCCAACAGGTTTTTCCTGTTGAGCATGTGCTGAACTATAAGTTAAGTGACCATTGCCCAGTTAAGGCTAAAGTACATTAATGGAAATAAAGAGAAGTAGACTACTGTAGTGTCTTTTTAGCCATGAGAGAGCCAAAAATCATTGCCAATATAAAGAGATATATAGATAGATTTCCATAAAAAGCACTTGCTAGTGCAGGACCTGGGCAGATACCACTCACTCCCCACCCCAATCCAAATAGCGACGCGCCTGCCAGTAGCTTTTTATCAATCACAGAATTAGTTGGTAAACATACTTCTTCTCCGTCTAGCGCGCGTTTTCGCTGCTTGATAACTAAAAAGTAACTTGGCATGAAAACAGCAATCGCACCGCCCATTACAAAAGCTAAACTCGGGTCCCAATTACCTGAAAAATCAAGGAAGTTGATAACATTAACTGGATCTGTCATGCCAGAAACCGCCATGCCTAATCCAAACAGTAAGCCACTCAACAATGGAATTAATCGATACATGGTTAGCTCCTAGATCAAATGAAGTCGAATGAAGACGGTGACTGCAGCAACAGCCATAAAGGTCAATGTCGCTACAATAGAACGTTTGGAAAGTCTTCCCATTCCGCAGATACCATGCCCACTGGTACAGCCGTTTCCGATACGAGTTCCGATTCCAACCAATAAACCAGCCACCACAAAAGTGAGCATTGAAGTTTGTTCAAATTGCGGAATAGCTAAATCAAGCAGAGGAATTGCTACTCCTCCACCTACTAATAGACCGATTAAAAAAAGAGCTCGCCAAGAGCGGTCGCCAGAAGTGTTGGCAAGTAATCCGTTTAGCACGCCGCTAATGCCTGCCACTTTTCCGTTGAATAAAAGTAAAAGTACCGCAGAGATACCAAGTAAGATCCCACCAAACAATGAAGACCAAGGAATCACTTCAAACATAACAGCCTCTAATTTCTACAAAATACGCGGTATAAACTATCAACAATGATGTTGACCCGTTCATCGCTCAATGAATAGTAAACGTGCTGAGATTCTTTCCTAGCTCGAATAATATTGTGTTTACGTAATACAGTGAGATGCTGAGAAAACGCAGATTGACTCAAGCTAGATAACTGTTGTAACTCACCCACACCTAACTCCCCTTTTGCGAGTTGGCATACAACCAGTAATCGCTCTGGGTGAGCAATCAACTTAAGTAAATCAGCAGCCTCTATCGCATTGTCTTGCATTTCATCAATGGTCATTTCCATGTTTGTCTCCTCATGGTTCCATTTTATATTAGAGTTAAATATAAATTAGTCAATGCTAAATTAGTAATTTAATATTTAGGTAAATTAACATTAGACAATGCTAATTTAATGTGGTGGTATAGAAACAGTTTGAATCATTACAGAGCGTAAAAATGACTAAGATCCTAATTATTGGCGGTGTAGCCGGTGGTGCGTCCGCTGCGGCAAGAGCGCGTCGTTTAAGTGAAGATGCTGAAATTATCATGTTTGAGCGAGGGCCTTTTGTATCGTTCGCTAATTGTGGTTTGCCCTATCACATTGGAGGTGACATTCAGGAACGAAGTAAACTATTACTTCAAACTCCAGAGAGTTTTTTAGCTCGTTTTAATGTCGATGTACGTGTCATGAATGAAGTTACTTCAATAGATCGTTCAAACAAACAGGTAACCGTTTCTAATCTAGTAGATGGAACAAACTACGTTGAATCATACGATTTTCTACTCCTAAGCCCAGGTGCAGCGCCAATCGTGCCGTCTATTCCGGGCATTGACAATCCACTGACTCATTCACTACGCAACATTCCTGATATGGATAAGATTATCCACACTATTGGAATGAACAAACCAAAACACGCAACAGTCGTCGGTGGTGGTTTTATTGGCCTAGAGATGATGGAAGCTTTGCATCAACTAGGGATTGATACTTCGCTTATCGAGCTTTCTGATCAAGTGATGACACCAGTTGATCGTGAAATGGCAGGCTTTGCCCACCAAGAAATCCGCGACAAAGGTATCGACTTACGCCTTGGTGTGGCGCTAGAAGCTGTCGAGTTTAAAGCTAACCAAACTATTGCTAATGAAGAAGCAGGCGAAAAAGCCCACCAACAGCACCTTATCGGTAGCCTAGATCTAAAACTCAGTGACGGCGAATTCTTAGAGACAGAGCTTTTGATCATGGCGATAGGTGTTCGTCCAGAAACAAGTCTTGCGCAAGATTCAGGGTTGAAAGTTGGCGAGCTTGGCGGTATCTGGACCACTGATACGATGCAAACCAGTGATCCTGCTATCTATGCTGTCGGTGACGCAGTTGAAGAGAAAGACTTTGTCACGGGCAAGCAAACATTAGTACCACTAGCCGGCCCAGCAAACCGCCAAGGGCGCATGGCAGCTGATAACATGCTTGGACGTAATGAAAGCTACCAAGGAACCCAAGGCACAGCAATTTGTAAGATTTTCGACCTTGCTGTTGCATCTACGGGTAAAAACGAGAAACAACTTCAACGTGAAGGCATCGCGTGTGAAAAAGTGTATATACATACAGCTAGCCACGCAAGCTACTACCCAGGCGCTGAAACAGTGTCATTCAAAATGATGTTTGACCCGAAAACAGGCAAAATCCTCGGTGCTCAAGCGGTTGGTAAAGATGGCGTCGATAAACGCATCGACGTAATGGCAGTTGCACAACGTGCTGGCATGACAGTTGAGCAACTTCAGCATCTTGAACTTACTTATGCGCCACCATTTGGATCAGCGAAAGATGTCATCAACCAAGCGGCCTTTGTGGCAAGCAATATCATTAAGGGCGACTCTACCGCGATTCACTTTGATGAAATGGACTCTCTGACTGACGAGCAAGTCTTGCTAGATGTTCGTAATCCAGGTGAACTAGAAAGTGTTGGTTACATAGAAGGTGCAATCAATATTCCTGTGGATCAACTTCGTCATCGAATGAACGAACTTCCGAAAGACAAAGAGATTGTTATCTACTGCCAAGTTGGGTTACGTGGTAACGTGGCTTATCGTCAACTAGTGAATAATGGTTACAAGGCGAGAAATTTAATCGGTGGATATCGAACTTATAAGTTTTCACGTGCTTAGAAGCATACAATAACTGTTGTATAAGCGTAGATTTTGGCATCTATCGGGCTTAAGGAATCAAAGCAGAAAAGTGGGCTTTCAAACTTTGTATTGAAAGCCCTAGTTTGTTTTAAGACGTGACCAAGATTCGACGTGGCCTTAATCTCGCTAAGGATTTGTTCAAAACTTTCAAGAAGAAGGCTTTGTAATAGCTATTGGCATACGCTTCACTTTGGCTATGAATGTAATGAACGATGTTGTCCGCGGTAAGTACCTTCTCGTTGAGCCAACGCTCAATTTCAAGCTTTGCTTTAGCCTCAAAGACCTCAAAATCATCTCCAAATACTTCCTGTGCTTTCATAATGATATGCGAGCCTTGTTTAGCACATTCGAAATAATAACGGTAATCGATAGGTCTTAATTTTCTAGATTTGAAGTCTTCATAGAGTTTAATCGCTCCACTTTCAAACTCATCCGCTTGAATTTTCTTAACAATGTTCGGCTGCTGGCTGAATACCACTTTAGCCATACCAAACCGGTCACTTCTTTTATTTGCGTAAAATTCTTGTATCTTATGATGAAGCTCTTCTTCAGTACGGATCTCTCCAGAGTTGTATTGACGTCTTAATAATTTGAGTTCTTTAACTGCCATAATATTATTCTCCGTAGGGTTTGATATTAATTATGCATGTAATTACGACTATTAAGGTGATGGAGTTCAAGCTTGGGTAATTATTTCTTTTATCTATTTACACCTATCATCAAGAACACCAGTTTCCCTAGGTGTTTGAATCTCTACAGTGTGATATAAACCATTGATATTAAAGCCAAACTGCAGCTCCATGCTAGAATAACTTAGAATTTAGAACTAATGTAACTATCAAACCAATATGTAACATTTTGTTAGGTTTATTATACAGGTGTTCCATTCATCCAAATTATTAAAAAATACAATTCAACGGGTAATTAATATTTAATTTGCATTTACTCCATTTATATTAAGTAACCATATTTTATCTAAGTGATCCAAGCCAAATTTAGAGAAAATATATTATTATAAGTTTCATTATTTGAACCGGTAAAACTTAATAACTAATACAAAATGATATTTTGATAATAGAGCATGTTTTTTAAGTAAGTAAGGAGTCTCTAATGTTTAGTCTTCATTTAGCGCTGCTACTCATCGTTATATTTGTTGGTATTAGGTATGGAGGTGTTGCATTCGGCCTACTCGGTGGTATGGGCGTCACTATTATGGGCGTCTTTTTTGACGTACCTGCAGGTTCCCCACCCGTTTCAGTGATGCTGATAATCCTAGCTGTCGTTGCAGCGTCTGCAACGCTAGAGGTCACTGGCGGTCTTAACTTATTGGTTAAGTTGGCTGAAAAGATACTAAGGAAAAACCCTGACCGTATCGTGTACTTGGCCCCGATTACGACTTGGAGCCTAACTGCCCTAGTTGGTACTGGTCATTCAGTTTATCCATTGTTACCGGTCATCTACGATGTAGCGTATTCCAAAGGAATTCGACCTGAACGTGTCATGCCAATGAGCACAGTTGCAAGCCAAATGGGTATCACTGCTTCTCCACTGAGTGCTGCGGTGGCGGTTATGGTAACAGCTTCTTTCAACGAATCGTGGGGTATTGGACTAGGGTCAATCCTTGCGGTGACCATCCCTGCAACGTTTGTTGGCGTTCTTGTCGGTGCCACTATCTCTTTGAAAAAAGGGAAAGAGCTTGAGTTTGATGATGAGTTTAAGAAGCGTTGTGAAGACCCTGAATTTAGAGCGAACCTAGTTTCAGAAGCTACAACAACCGAGCAAGCTCCCGAAGAGAAAAAAATTGCTAAGCGAGGATTATCAATTTTCCTCAGTGGCATTGCAGTATTGGTTACTGTCGCTTTATTTGGTATGAACTTGTTGCCCGCAGGGACAAGCTTAGGCGTTGTTATTCAAATGCTCATGTTGACAGTGGGTGCAGTTATTCTAATGTCTTGTAAGGTAGATACGAAGAAGATTGTGCGTTCAAATGTCTTCATTGCCGGAATGAGTGCGCTGGTCACTATTTTTGGTATTGCATGGCTTTCTGACACAATCATATCTCACCACAAAGAATATATTATTGAGTCGCTGGGCGATGTAATTAGTCTGTACCCGTGGATGTTTGCGCTTGCGCTCGCCTGTGCTTCAGCATTCATCAAATCTCAAGCAGCATGTTTAACCGCTCTACTACCACTCGGAATCAGCCTAGGTATCGACCCTGCAGTGCTGGTTGGTATTATTCCGGCTTGTTATGCGTACTTTTTCTTCCCGTTCTATCCAAGCGATCTGGCAGCTATCGAGTTTGACCGAACCGGTACGACAAGAATCGGCAAATATGTACTCAACCACAGCTTCATGATTATTGGTTTAACGAGTGTTGCTTCAGCCACCTTTGTTGGTTACCTCATATCAATGGCCATTAACTAACGTTAAACAGCCACAAGGATAAAAAAGCCGCTCATAGTAATATGAGCGGCTTTTTTGTGAGAGCTAATCTAGGAATAAAGCTCTAACTTGGTATGTCTCATCAAGAGCTAGGCTTGGGGACGATTTTTACAGTGTGCAATCGCTTGTTCAATCAGCTCTAGTGCAGATTTATCACATTCAGGTAGCTGTGCGTCACTTTCTTTAACTGGTGTCACACGCTCTCCCCATTTTAGGTGACCAGCACCCCAGGTTAAACCAGCCCCAAACGCAGCCAGCAAAATGTCATCATTTGGATTAACTTTGCCCTGCTCTACCGCTTCACTGATCGCGATAGGCACAGTTGCTGCTGATGTGTTGCCGTAATTTTGGATGTTAACAAAAGCTTTTTCCTGTGGGATACCGGACAGGTCACACAAGGTTTGGATAATACGGATGTTGGCTTGGTGTGGAATCACAACATCAATCTTTGAGGTGTCTAATTGACTCTTCGCAAGTACAGTTTGCGCAGCAGCCCCCATGCCTTTTACAGCACGCTTAAAGATCTCACGACCTTCAAAATTGAAGTCGAAGTAACCGTTGTCCGCTGCAAAACGTTCCATTGATGTACCAAATTTTGGTACTGATAGAATGTCGCGACCTTCTGAATCACAGCCAATTTTCGCTTCTTGCAGACCTACTTGCTTGTCGGTGCGTGACAGCACAACCGCACCAGCGCCATCACCAAATAAAACCGCCGTATCGCGTTGAGTCCAATCAATGAAGAAAGAAAGACGCTCAGCGCCAATGACAACGGCATGACGGTAGTTACCCGCTTGAATCAAGCGAGTCGCGGTTTCTAAGCCGTAGACGAAACCCGTACACGCTGCATTCAAGTCAAAAGCCGCACAGCTGCTTAAGCCAAGGTTCTGTTGTACTTTAGATGCTGTGTTTGGGATAAGTGAATCTGGTGAACACGTAGCAACAATGATTAAATCGATATCAGTCTCGTCGATACCTGCACACGCGATTGCGCGCTTTGCGGCAACGGTTGCGAGCTCTGAGGTATTTACGTGGCTAATTCGGCGAGAAGCGATACCTGTCCTTGGGCGGATCCATTCATCAGATGTATCTAAAAAGGTAGATAGGTCATCATTTGATAGTACTGCAGGTGGTAAGCATTTACCCCAGCCGGTGATTTCAGCGAAAACATTATTCATTGTGTTGCTCTTATATTGTCTTTGTTTATTTCGCAGTATACGCTCATCTTTTCGATCTTATAAGGTCGTGATGAAACCAACGACTAATAAATAAACAATCCTAAGAAAGTAACTAATATGTCTTCATTCAAAACACGCTGTCCTTCTTGTAAAGGGCTAAATAGAATCCCGTCTGAACGTGCTAATGAGTCTCCACTCTGCGGCAAGTGTAAATCAAAGTTGTTAGATGGCGCACCTATAGAAGGTACTGCAGAAAACCTTACCGCTTTGTTGTCTAGTAACACGCCGATCGTTATCGACTTCTGGGCACCATGGTGCAACCCATGTGTCGGTTTTGCTCCAGTATTTGAACAGACAGCCGATGAACGTAGTGGTCAAGTAAGATTTATGAAAGTGGATACTGAGGCACAGCAACAACTGGCTGCACAGTATCAAATTCGTAGTATCCCAACCGTAATGGTGTTTAAAAACGGCCAAAAGGTCGACATGATTAATGGTGCACTACCAAAAGGTCAATTTGACCAATGGTTAAACGCGGCGTTAATGAAGTAGTTGAAGCTGCTATCTACACCGGTTTAATGGTTGGTGTAGATAGACGCCGAAAACTTCGCGCTATAGGGATCAATGTCAATTCGGTCCTTAATACGAATAACGAGTACCGAAGTGGATTGGTATTCTTGATTGGTCATTAAGGTCAGAGGCTGACAAATGACGTCCACCACATAAGCTTTATGGTGTTTGGCGAGACTACTAATTATCGAGCGACACTGGGTTCGTTGCTTTTTCTCATTCGATTTATAAATCCATTGCTGAACATTGCTTGAACGGTCATCTAGATTATTGATGTACAAGTCTATTGGTTGGCCGTGTATTTTCTCCTCTGCAAATCCCAACCAGTGCTCTGCTGCCGGATTGATATAGCGAATCACCCCCTCTTTATCAACTGTGATGATTACATCACCAATTGCGTCAACCAACAGATTACTGAAATTGTTTTGCTCTGCCATACTGCTATACATTGAAGCAAAACTTTCATGCAGGTTTTTCAGCTCTTTCGGGAGCGAAGCGCTGTCTAGATCTTCCTTTTGACCCGTATGCGTTTCAACATCGGTGATCGTGTCCACATGTTTGAATGTTGGCTTTACGATTTGATTCCATATTGATTGCCAACTAAACCACGAGATCAACAATAGGCTAATTAGAATAAAGCCAAAGAAAAACATTGGACTAAAGAGTTCATAGCTATCAAGGTGAATACTGACGGCTAAATCAGCAGGCTGAACTCGTCCTGAATCTAAAATGGTTGAGTATTCAACCACCATAGTGTTCGGTTCATGTCTTATATTACTTGCAACAAGTTTATAGCCCTTGGTATAGCTAATCTGAGTAACGCGCAGGCTGGCTGATTTATGAATGAGTTCAATCTTCTGCCCCAACCGCTCGCTTAAATTCAACAGTAATTCATTTCCAGCCTCCTTGAACAAGGTGACTTGAACAACTCGATTTTCAGGAGTTACGATCAATTCACTTGAATAAAGAAAGACTCGACCCTCAATGAAGTCTACACCTGTATCTCTACGAGCCTTAAATGGAGAGGTATCGATAGATTGATGCAATGGAAGCAAGGCATCCAACATCGCTTCGCCTAACACAGCTTCGCCATACAACAGCGCTCCGTGTTGGTCTTGAACTATCACTGCTGAAGGTTTGGAATAATGTGTCTGTTGTAAAGACTGTAAGAGCGGTTGACTATCATTTTTTTTCGAACTGAAATCAATATATTGATTGTCTGCAATATCGAATATAGCTGAGTGCAAGTTATCAAACTCAGCACGAATCAGGCTCAAAGCATGAACTCGATAAATTTCAGCTACTGTCGATATCCAATGTTGACGCTCGAAGTAATACATACTGCCTGCACCAACCCCAACCACCAGCAATGCTAATGCTCCGTATTGCACGAGGAGAGCTCGCAGCCCCTTAATTATCGAAATAGGTCTATTTGTCATTAAGATACACCTAGCGCTGCTCGATAAGTTTCGACTTCTTGCCCTAACACTTGCAGGGCTTGGCAAATAAAGTCCACGCGCTCTTGGGCTGATTCTAGGCTTCCTTTTGCACTTTCATGCTCTAACGCTTTAGCCGTTTCTGATAAAGCGCTGTTACCGAGATATAGAGCACTTCCTTTGATCCTGTGTGCCGTATCTTTCAAGTGATTTGTATCGGCACTTGCTAGAACTGTTTGGAGTTCTTGAATGTCTCTCTGATATGCACTAATAAAGCTATCTAATATTTCTGCTGCTATCTCTTCGTCATCTCCACTCATTGCTAGAACATGAACAGGGTCGAACGGTTCTATTTCTGGAATAGGACTTGAAGGTTCGCCTTCATGATTTGTGAGTTCAGTCAGGAGGTCGGTCAATGCAATGTCACTTGCTTCTGATTCTACGTCGAATAACCCATCGCTTTGTATGTCATCAAAACCTTGATTCAAAAATGCTTCAAACTCGTCTTCGAAGTTTTCTGTAGAGTCTTCGTCAGTCGCTTCCAGGAAGCTGTTTAGGTCATCAAGAAGGTTTTGATCATGCTCACTCAAAGCAGTGTTCGAGTCATGGTTTTGATCGATAGTTTCAAACATGTCTTCATAAGGATCGTCAATCGTTTGAGCTTCATCGGATATTAGATCTGCTTGTTTATTTGCGCCTTGAGAAAGAAGCTCAAACGCACCCTCCTCATTGTCATCCCACACAGAGGTAACCATATTGGGACTTAGGCTCGCTTGAAACTTCGCATCGATATCAGACTCGGTTAAGACGATGTCCTCTTGCACCGACTCTGTTTCAAAATCACTCAACCAACTGAGGTCTTCATCGATGAGTGCGTTGTAGTCACCACTAAACTCTTCTGTTAGCCAATCTACAGGAACCTGTTGATCTCCTTGAACGTTTTCCTCTCGTAGCCCATCTTCATTATCAGAACTATTCGCATCCAACCAATCTGTCAATGAATTCGGGCTCTGTGAGAAATCAGACATGTCAGTATGTGTGGTAACAGCAGCATCACGAAGCTTACTCTCCAGTATGTCCATCGGACATGGTTTAGAGATGTAATCATCAAAGCCAGCATCTTTACAACGTTTCGCCGCACCACTTAATGCATCCGCAGTAATCGCGATTAAATAAGGAGTATTGTTCTTGCGATTCTTTGATAGTTCCCCAGCAAGCGCAAAACCATCCATTTCGGGCATATGGCAATCTGATAACACAATGTCATAAGTTGGGTCAGCAAGAAATTTTTCGTGTGCTATTTTACCGTTTTCAGCCTCATCGAAGTTAACGCCAAGACGCTTCAATTGACCGCCAATGACTTTGCGGTTTACTTCGTTGTCTTCCGCGAATAGAACCTTAAGTTGGCCAAGTTCTTTAACCTCATTGTTGTTTTCTTCAAGCTGAGTATCTGTCACGACCATCTGCTCGTTGCTGTTATCCAAAACCAAAGGAAGCGTGATGCTAAACAATGAACCATGATCGACAACAGATGACACTCGAATATCACCACCCATTTCGGAAATGATCTCTTTACAGATACTTAAACCCAAACCAGTCCCACCAAACTTACGGGTAATGTCACCATCAGCTTGTACAAACGGGTCAAATAGTGAGTTGAGTTTATCTGTTGGTACACCAATTCCACTGTCACGCACGTGAAATCCAATAAGGTCTACACGCGTACCATCTTCCGTCACCTTATATTCTTGCGTAATCAATTGAGCGCTTAGCTCGATATAGCCTTTTTGGGTAAACTTAACGGAGTTAGAAACCAGGTTATTTAAAACTTGCATCAAACGAGTGGAATCACACAAGTAAGCATGTTGCAGGTGACTATCCATGCGGCTCGTCATTTCAAGGTTCTTAGCATTCGCTTTATGTTTAAAGTTGCCAATAACACTCGTTAAAAGTGTGCTGATATCACATGTCATCGACTCCAAAGTCAGCTTACCCGCATCCATTTTGGAAAAATCGAGAACATCGTTTAGTAGTGCCATCAGGTTTCGAGCGGACCCGTTTAACGTCTGCAGCAAGTCCGCTTGTTCTTTATCAAGTTTGGTAAAAGAGATTGCTTCTGCCATACCAAGTACACCATTCATTGGTGTCCGAATTTCGTGACTCATTCGCGCTAAGAAATCGGATTTCGCAAGCGTCATGTCTTCGGCTTCTCGTTTAGCTTGTTCAGCTTCCTTAAGTGCGCGCTCAAGTGATTGTTGAACATTGTTTCTTTTATTCAACTGATAACGGTGGAAAGTGAACAAGAAGAGCATGAAGATCGCCACAAATGCTGTCGCAACAAGGATGTTCTTGTAGAGCTTCCTCACTTTCTCAGACTCTTCGGCTAGAAATAGGTTACGCTTCCAGTACGCTTGCATATCCTCTTGATAGTCTTCGCCAAGCGCGAAGATCCCTAAATTCAGCAGATCTATCCAGTTCAACTCATGTTTCGCTAACGCTAATCGCGGAAGAAACTGACTATGAAAGTCATTGGCTTTATGCAGGTCAAGAACATGCAGATCTTCTTGGTTGATAATATATGCACTCTTGAGAAGTTTACCGATATAAGCATCAGCGTTACCCTCTGCAACCGCCACAATCGCATCTTTAGCAGTATCGACATAGATTACAGGATTGTTTTTAAGCTTTTCGCTTACTAATTCGTTTTCATAAAAGCCACGAACAGATGCAATCCGCTTCCCTTCAAGCTCTTCTAGCGAGTACACATCTTGTTCACTAACAATAGCTAAACTTGAAGAATCTACGTGGGTAGTAAAACTCAGCGTACTTTCACGTGCGTCTGTTTGGTAGATGCCAGGGAATACGTTGATTTTACCCGAATTAACAGCGTCTAATGCATCTTGAAATGAATGAAAAGCGACCGGTTTAAACGTAACCCCCAATGATTTTTGGAGATCACGCATGATGTCCGTCATGTAGCCTTCATAGTAAAAGTCTTGGCTTATAAAGTAAGGCTCTTCTCCCTGAATTAGGTGTGCGTATGTCATCACTGGTGTTTGTGTCACAAGGCTTTCTTGTTCAGGCGTTAAGTTAGTTAAGTAACTGCCAACCAAGTGACGGTAGGATATATTCTGCGTTGAAATCTCGGAGGTAAAAAATGAGTCTACGACTTCTTTATCAATATGACGAATTCCCCGGTTAACAGCCTCTAGTAATTCAAAGTTTTCTTCTTTAACGACGGCACGTACCAGTATCTGCTGATCGTTGGCGACTTTAACGAACTTGGTGTGATGGTTGGATCGCACTAGCGCTTCATCAAAGTCTACGGTGTTCCAACTGTAGATATAGTCAACTTCGTGCGCCCGCGTAATGATGTTACTGATAATAGGGTTATGAGCGGCAACATCTAGTTGTTCATTGAGTGTATTTGGATAGACACCAAGGGGTAAATTTAAGGCTATTTGGGGTTCAGCTGTCGAGGGGTTGAGGCTTTTATACAAAATACCCTGAAACTCGATATAAGGGATTGAATATTGAAATTTGAATCGTCTTGATTCCTTAAAAGCCGATAGCGCGATGATATCGACCTCCCCAAGCTCTAATGCAAGTAAGAGATTTTCTTGAGTGTCATCAAGAAACTCGATATTAAAGTTATTCTGCTTTCCCCAGTAATTCCAATAACTTGTTAAGCCGCCTATGAAATCATCCCGTTCACTATCAGAAAGATAGTTGGTTCCCTTTTCACGACTAGACATACCGATGACAATAGTCTGCCCATTCGACTTTTCGGCATTAGATATTGAGTCACTGGCAATTGAAGTGTTAAGTACGAGTAGGAATAGCCATGTCGTAACGAGACTCCCTATTTTAACCATAGATTTATAATTCAATTGCACAGTCATCAAACTCAGAATATTTATCAGTATTTGATACAGTATATTTTGTTTTAACACGCACTTCTGTTCTTTAGGGAACAGACATCTGTATAAAAATAGTAAACAATATGACAGTTGATAAACTCTCACAACTGTCATTCATGCCATTTAATTCGATAGATAAATCAAGACCTGTACTCATCATCGACGATAGCTCGATGTATCGCACAGCTGCGAAAGGAATGTTACAAAAGCTCGGCTACGAAGGAGAAATGCTTCACTTTGCACAAGATGCGAAAGAAGCACTATTGCGCTGTCGACAGCATTCTTACGGATTGGTTTTCTTCGATTACAACCTTGGCGATAAGGCGAATGGTTTCCAATTAATTGATGAACTGCAAACCAAAGGGTTGTTAGCAGCCGATTGCGTAACCATCATTGTCACTGGCGACGCTACTGCAGATGTAGTTCGTGGATTTATGGAGTTAGAACCAGATGGCTACTTACTCAAGCCTCTCAACTACTCCACATTAAAAGAACGTCTACCAGGCTTTATCCGTAAAAAAAAGTTACTCTCAGACGTTCTCGTTACTTATGACAAAAAACAATATGAATCAGCGATTACGCTTATTGATGAGAACTTTTATACCGATGACGATATCATCGTTCGCTCTCAGTTAATAAAAGCCAATGCACTCATCAAACTCGACCGCTTAGACGAAGCGCGTAATGTGCTTATAAATTTGAAAGACAGCGGTGAAAATGGCCGTGTAATGCTAGCGCTTGGTCAAATTGCGCTAAAGCAACGCCAATACAAGCAAGGGATTTTCCTGTTAAAGCCATTGAAGAAAGACACCTTTCTTTCCGCAGCGGCCTCTCACCTATCGTCTGAGCTCAATGTCGCTCAAATCCAATTTAGAGAAGCGATTGAAGAGATTGATAATGCGATCACTATTTCGCCGAAAATGATTCAACGCCATTGGCTAAAAGTGTACTTGCACATGGCGTTGTTCGAGCTGCCAATCGCCATTCAAGCCATCAAAAGCATGATCCTTGAATCACGCCATTCTTTTCGAGAAAGCGTTGAAATGTACCAACTCGGCGCACTACTGCTTCTTGATCAAGCTCAGTTCTCCTCTCACAAGTCGCGACTTGTTCATTTATCTGCATTTACTAAGTGGGTTGAAAGCTGGCGCGCAAATTTTGACCGACTTACGTACAAGCCTATGGAGCTCTTGCTTTATGCTCGCGGTAATATACTTAAAAGTAACCTAACAAAAGCGCGCGAATGTCTTGATGAGTACAACCAGTTAATCGCTCAGTTAGAAAACCACACTCCGAGCTTGTTCGAACAAATAGAGCTTTCTAGAGTTACGTTACTTATGGGTAATCACTCAGACTACATTAAACAAAGTGAAGCGATTAACATCAAACTTAAACGTGAGCCTTTTACGAGTGAACATAAAGCAGTACTCGCATATATGTCTCAATGGCGAAGCAAGTCTGAGCGCCTTAGCGAATCCGCAAATAAAATGAAGAAAGAAGCGATTCGTTGTATTGAAAATCGAAATTTTGAACGCGCGAGTATTATTTTGGCTAAAGCGATCGACTCTCAAGCTGCCGATCCGGAAATAGCGAAATTATTACTAGGTGTTCTTACTCGTGCATGGCCTGCAAACATGGGTCGTCGCGAGGTAACGTCACTGGTCCTTCGATGTCGAGAGCAACTAAAAGGAACAGACTTTATTAAGTCAAAAGAGTTCTATGCTCAAAGCAAGATTCTTGCACAACAACTCGACTTCAAAGATTTACAATCCAACCCAGTGGCATAAATATGGAAATTTGTAATATTCTGATTGTTGAAGATGATCTTTTTCAACGTCGTATTTTAGAGCGCATGCTCTCTACAATTAATCATGCTCACATTCATACCGCTTCAAATGGCATTGAAGCCTTAGAGAGGGTGAAGAAAACGATTCCAGATGTCATCTTTTGTGACCTCTACATGCCAGAGATGGATGGTGTGGAATTTGTTCGTCAACTGGCTGATCAAGGGATCTCGCCAACTGTCGTGTTCACAAGTAGCGCTGCCTCTGATGTACAAAGTGCAGTGATAGAGATGTCTCGCTCATATGGTATTAAGAAGGTAACTAACCTTATTAAGCCTTTAAAGCGTGAACAAGTCTCTGAAATGCTCGATTGGGTAGCCCAAGAAACCTTACCTACCCATACCAAAGCAAATGTTGATACCACAATTAACAATCAAGACATTAAACGTGCGCTTTACTCCGATGAGTTCGTACCGTTTTTCCAAGCTCATTTTGATGCCAGAAATGGTCGATTAATCGGTGCTGAGTCTTTAATTCGTTGGCAACACCCTAGCTTAGGCATTCTTACTCCTATCCACTTTCTCGACCAGCTAGTCGAACTAGGGTTGAGTTATCAGCTGTCGTGCATCATGATTCGGCGTTCAATAGATATTGCTGCAAGCTGGCATCGAGCAGGATGGCAAATGGGCATATCCGTCAACGTCACTCCTTCTGATCTCGAGCACGATGACTTTGCCGATCGTGTTATTCAGATACTTGAAGAAGCCCGTTTTCCACCTAACAAGTTAACACTTGAAGTCACTGAAACTGAGTTAGCAACAGACCTCGCTCGTTCACTTGAAAACACGAGTCGTTTGCGTATGCGCGGAGTTTCAATCTCGATCGATGATTTCGGTACAGGCCATTCTTCCCTAACCCAGCTCATTTCGAGCCCTTTCACTGAGCTTAAAATTGATCAATTCTTCGTTAAAGAAATGCTACAGAATGATAAACACTTAGCGGCTATTCGTTTCGTCATTGCGTTGAGTAAGAGTTTAGATTTAAAGGTCGTAGCAGAAGGTGTCGAAACCCAAGGGCAAGCGCGTCGACTTGCACAACTTGGCTGTGATGTTTTACAAGGTTATTATTTGGCGAAGCCAATGTCAGCCCAGAACTTCTTTGAATACTGCCAGAAGCATTTTCAAAAACGGATTGAAAAATCCGTCGCAGTCACTGAATAAAAGCGTTAGATTTATAAATGTGTGATTAAGCGGCGACTTCTATCAGTCGTCGTTGTTATATTTGAACCTAGAAAAAGGCGATATCTCGTTGACTAAAATGGATTCTATTCAATGGCCATGTCCTCTAAGCGAGGATACAAAACAGGCCCTGATTGATATAGCTCAGACTACAGACAGCCTATCTCACCCTAACGAACAAGGCGTATTCTATGTGTTACATGGGATTGCGTTTGTTCATTTCTCTCCAGAAACCGTCGTGAATACCATGAACTCCGCGGTGATTCGTCGAGGTATCTGGGTCGGGAGTCCGGAACAAAACAAACGTATTCAAGTTCATAGCCACGTGGAGGAAGTATCTCCGTTGCAACTGGTGTTTTTCCCACATGACAAACTCAACAAGCTCTGTGAGGTGAATTTAGAAGTGTATAAGTTCCTTTATCATTCTCGTGAAGCGATGACATCAAGTTGGTTAACATCACAATTGGTTACGCTTTTCGATAAAGAAACTCGTATTGTCTACACCCTCACTGAACTAGCTGAATATGCACAAAATATTCAAGGAAGCGTTATTCGCTTGGAGTTGTCACAAAAGCAACTTAGCACTATCACCGGGATATCTCGTCCACGTCTAAACGAAGTGTTAAAGAATTTGGAATCAGCAAATGAACTGAGTCTTGAACGCGGTAATATTTTCATCAACGACCTTAAAAGGCTTAAGGAACGCTTAATGAAAATCGAAAATGCTATGCTTCTAGATTAAAGCACCGCCTTTGTAACCTAGAACTAAAAACGCCGAACTTATAAAGTTCGGCGTTTGTACGTTAATGTGACGAATTACTTCTCGTCATCATCCAGTGGAACAAGTTTAGTGTTGCCACCATGTGCTTTCTCTCTCAGACGTTGAATCATGGCATAGAAACCAGGAATCAAGAATGTACCTGCAAGTAATACACAGAGCAGACCACCAATTAGGGAAATACCCAACGAGTTTTGGCTTACGTGACCCGCACCTGAAGCAAATACCAGTGGGAACATACCTAAGATGAAAGACCATGACGTCATGTTTACTGCACGGAAACGCAGTTTACCGCCCTTCACTGCTGCTTCATCAAGATCGAGTTCATTCTCTTCACGTTCATTCTTAGCAAACTCTACAATCAAAATCGCATTCTTTGCGGCGAGTGCTATCAAGAGTACGAGTCCTATCTGAGCATATAGGTTTAATGGTATACCCGCTAAGTTCAATGCGAGGAATGAGCCTAATGTCGCGATTGGTACTACCAATATGATCGCAAGTGGAACAGTCCAACTCTCATACTGTGCAACCATGAACAAGTAAATGAAGATCAATGCCAAAGCAAATGCGTAGATCGCTTGGTTACCTGCCAAAACTTCTTGGTATGCCATGCCAGTCCATTCGTACTGATACCCTTGTGGTAGAACTTCCGCTGCAACACGTTCCATCGCTGCAATAGCATCACCACTTGAGTAACCATCTGCTGGTTGACCTTGAATAACGGCACTACGGTACATGTTGTAACGCCAAGCAACATCTGGTTCAAAGATTTGCTCGTAAGACACCAACGTACTTAGTGGTACCATCTCACCTTGATTAGAACGAACATGGAACAATTCTAGATCTTCCATTCCGCTACGATATTGGCTGTCGGCCTGCATCGTTACACGGAAGTTCTTACCAAACATAGTGAAGTCATTCACATACAGCGAACCAAGGTTACCCTGTAGCGTTTGGAAAATTGAAGACAATGGAATACCAAGCTGCTGCGCCTTATCACGGTCGATATCAACATAGTAGTGAGGTACGTTCGCTCGGAATGTACTGAAGGTATGGCGAATCTCTGGTTGTTGATTCGCCTTCTGAATCAGCTCGTTCATTACATTCGCAAGATCGGTACGGCTACGGCCTAGCGTATCTTCTAGTACGAACTCAAAACCAGATGCGGCACCCATACCCGGCACGGCTGGAGGGCCCATTGCAAATACTATCGCTTGAGGTAGCTCCATTGCAGCACGGCCGTTAATACGGTTTGCTATAGCTTGTGCGGAATGGTCGCCCTCTAAGTTGTTACGCTCGTCCCACTCTTTGAGCTTGATAAACAGCGATGCACCATTTGATGCAGCAGCACCGGTCATGAATGCGTAACCGTTGGCTAAGGTAATCCCATCGACGCCTGGTTCCTGTTCAACCATTGCGACCAATTGATCTGCCGTTTCTTCCGTACGTGACAAAGAAGCCGAGTCTGGCAGTTGAACGTTAACCAGCAAAATACCTTTATCTTCTTGGGGTACAAATGCCGTCGAAGTGGTCTTTGCAAAGTAAGTTACTGCACCTACTGCAATGATGAAGAAGGTCACAAGCATGATCGCTTTCTTCACTAGTAAGCCAGCAACCTGACCATAACGATGAGTAACACGATCAAGGCCACGGTTGAACGCTTGGAACCAACTTGAAGTGTTACCACCACCTTGCTTAAGCACTAATGAACACAATGCTGGAGATAGTGTCAGTGCGTTGATAGATGAAATCACAACAGAGATACAGATTGTCAACGCAAACTGACGATACATGATGCCTGTAATACCCGGCAGCATAGATACAGGTAAAAATACCGCAAGAAGAACCAAAGTCGACGTAACGATCGGGCCTGTTACCTCTTTCATCGCCTGCAAGGTTGCTTGACGAGGTGAGATAGATGGGTTCTTTGCCATTGTCGAGTCAACGTTTTCAATAACGAGGATCGCATCATCCACCACGATACCAATGGCGAGAATCAAGCCGAACAAGGTTACGGTATTAATGGTAAAGCCTGTCATCTGCATGACTGCAAAGGTACCAATCAAGGATACGGGAATAGCAACAACTGGAATCAAGGTAGCACGAGCACTACCTAAGAATAGGTAAGTTACGGCGATAACCAACAAAATTGCTTCAACCAGCGTTTTTGTCACCCCTTTAATAGACTCTGCAACGAACAGGGTTGTGTCGTAGCTCGTTTCATAAGCTAAACCGTCTGGGAAATTAACACTCATGCGGTCAAGTAGATCCATCACTAACTTACCACTCTCCAGTGCGTTTGCATCGGACTGAAGTGACAACGTTACGATTGAAGCATCTTGACCACGGAACTTACCAGAGCCATCGTAGAATTTCTTACCTAGTTCAACACGTGCAACATCTTTAAGATAAACCGTCGTGCCATCTGGGTTTGCACGCAATACAACGTTTTCAAACTCATCAACAGTTTCTAATCGACCTTTTGTTACTAGGTTAAACTGAACTTCTTGAGCGTTGTTATAAGGCGCAGCACCAACACGACCTGCTGCCACTTGGACATTTTGTTCAGCAAGTGCGCCATAAACATCAGAAGTGGTCATGTTCAAGCTAGCAAGTTTGAGTGGGTCAACCCACACACGCATTGCGAACTCACCACCGCCGAGTACGTTGACCTCACTGATGCCTTTGATACGCGCCAACTGATCTTTCACATTTAGGTTAATGTAGTTGATCAGGAACTGGTCATCATATTTGCCATCAGGAGAAAAGAAGTTCAGTACCATCAACAAATCAGGAGAGCGTTTTTTAACCGTAACACCAACCATTCTTACTTCTTGTGGAAGCTTAGATTCGATCTGGGATACACGGTTCTGAACGTTTACCTGAGCCATATCTGGATCGGTACCCACTTCAAAGGTCACATTAAGGTTATAAGAACCATCATTCGCACTCTTTGAGGACATGTAGATCATGCCTTCTACACCATTGACCGAAGATTCTATCGGGTCAGCAATGGCCTGCTCTACAGACTCGGCACTTGCGCCTGTGTAAAATGCTGTGACGCTTACAGATGGTGGGCTGATTTTTGGATACTCAGCGACAGGCAAAACAGCTAATGCGATTGCACCTGCTAACGTGAGAATTATGGATATGACCAGCGCGAACTTAGGACGCTGGATAAAGAAACGACTTAACATACTTTTTCCAGCCTATTATTGCTCAGCAGAAGTACCGACATCGACATGTTCGGACACCTTAACTGTTACACCATTACGCACACGCTGCAGGCCTTGAGTGATCACGACATCTTCAGGCTGCAAGCCTGTTTTGATAACAATACCCTGCTCAGTTTGTGCGCCCAGCGTCACGTTGACACGTTCAGCGATATTCCCCTCGCGAACAACCATCACAAAATGGCCCTCTAAGTCGGTTTGAACAGCGCGGCGAGGAATCACGTTAACGTCATTCGCTTGCTTTTCTCTTAGCTCAACACTGATATGCTGACCAGGGAGCAGTCGGTAGTCAGGGTTATCAACAATAGCTCTTAAAGAAATGGTACCGGTATTGGTGTTAATGCGGTTATCGATAAAATCAAGTTGTCCTAGGTGCTCAAAGTACTCGTCATTCTCTAACTTGACGTGAACTTCAACGCTATTTGATTCACTACTTCCGTCGCCTTCCATTTTGTCCATACCGAAGTTCAGACGCTCACGCTCACTCATGCTAAACGAGGTGTGAATTGGATCTAAGCTAACGAGTGTAGTTAGGATGCCGCTATTTGGTGATACTAGGTCACCAATACTTGCTTGGCTTTCACCAACACGACCTTTAAAAGGCGCGACAATTTTAGTATGTGATAGGCTAACTTCAGATGAGTTCAATTGAGCACGACTTGCTTCTAACTGTGCTTCTGCGCCAAGTAATGCAGCATTCAATGCATCATATTCTGATTTTGAAATACTGCCGCGAGGTAATAGGTCTTGTGCTCGCTCGAAATCAAGTTGCGCTTTCTTTAATGCCGCATTTGCTTGTGCAACCGCAGCCTTTGCGTTTGCAACTAGTGCTTCAAAAGGGGCTGGATCAATGGTGTATAACAATTCACCCTTTTGCACAATCTGACCTTCCGTGAAGTTTCGAGACAAAATATAGCCAGAAACTTGCGCAGTGATTGAAGCATCTTCTACCGCTTCAATACGTCCAATATAAGCGCGAGAGGACTGCAGAGGGATTACACTAACATCTTGTGTAACAACATTGGGAGAAGGAGCTTGGGCTTTCTGGCCCGAAGGCTCTGAACATCCAGTTATGAGAATCGCACCAATTGTTGTAGCGAGAAGTAGTTTTCTATTCATGAGTTAACCATAAGCAATTGTAAATATACGAAATTAGAATTTCACAAGCACGTTATACAATTAGATAAATAGAAATGTCCGAGGCGTATCAAAAATCAGATATGAGTTGTTTCAATTTGTAAACCCTACCAAAGGTAATATCGCTTATTCCGTACTCCACCTCACTCTACGCCGTGCCACTCCGCCTCATATTTTTTATAAAAGGATGAGGTATATCACAAAAGCTCTGCCTAAACTGATAACTCATCACTACTGTTAGAGGCACTACGATGACAACTAATAAATTTTATGTGTTTGTACCAAAAGCAATTAATGAAGATGCAGATCTGGAACAAAAGCGCAAAATGCTGTTAGAAGCAGAGCGCCGCTCGCTACTGAGTAAAGCTTACGACAAGGCTGGACTAGAAGGGAGTTAACCGAGTCTTTTAGACCCTTGTGGGTAACATAGGATTAAAAAGGCCGCTACCCTTCAATAGGTAGCGGCCTTTTACTGTATATCGATTATGTTTTTGGTTCTATGGCACACCGTGTCCTTTAGATGCAACCCAAACTCGGTACCACTGCTCACGTGTCAGCTCAATTTTCAGAGCATCGACTGCAGATTGCACACGTTCAATTTTACCAGAACCAATAATTGGTAGTGGTTTAGACGGAAGTTTACGTACCCAAGCATAGATTACCTGGTCAATGCTTTGAGCACCCACTTCTTCACGAATAAGCTCAAGTTCTGCGCGAACACGTTTCGCTTGCTCGGTATCACCATTGAAGATGCTACCTCCACCTAGACACGACCATGCCATTGGACGAACACGCAATGTTTGCATCAGGTCCAACGTACCATCGTGAGCAACCTCGAAATTGAGAGGATTGATTTCAACTTGGTTCGTCACCAGTGATTTGCCTAGACGAGATTGAAGCAGTTCGAAATGGCGTGGCGTGAAGTTAGAGACACCGAAGTGCTTTACCTTGCCGACTTTATGAAGCTCTGCAAAAGCTTCTGCGACTTCATCAGCATCCATCAGTACATCTAGACGATGAATCAACAAAACGTCGATGTTATCTACACCGAGGCGCTCTAGTGAGTTATTTACCGAATTAAAGATGTGAGTCTTGCTGGTATCGTAGTGATTGATCTTGCGTTCTGGATTCTTGTCCGTGCAGAGATTAATATCGCACTTAGTGACGATTTCAATGTCATCACGTACTGATTTGTCCAGAGCTAGAGCTTCACCAAAAAGACGTTCACACTCGTAACCACCGTAGATGTCAGCATGGTCTACTGTAGTGACACCCAGTTCGATGTGTTTTTTAAGAAACGTCAGTCTTTCTTGAGGAGTCATTCCCCAATCAGCCAAACGCCAATAACCCTGTACTAATTCAGAAAACTCTGGGCCTTGAGAGGCCATTACAACTTTGCTTACGTTATCTACCACAGGAATCTCCTTATTTTACCTGCAAGCTATATTAGAGAATCGTTGGTTATTCGACAAACGTCCCGTAACCCAATGGGGTGATCCATTTCACATTAATCAATTGGTTGATTATTAATTGACAGAACCAGTGATTCTCGCGTTGTCACTAACGAGGCTGTATACGTTTCATGAGTGCCACTTAACTTAAAATCAAACCGGCGTTCAAAAATCGATGATGTCTTATTAATAAAAGCAACAAGCTCTTTGTCTACTTGGACAACAGATTTAGACCCTAATTCCTGTTCAACATCGTAAACGTCTGCCTCTGCATTAACCCGAACCACACTCCAGCGATCTCTACGCATATTTAGATGTAACTGATTAAATGCGAAGGCACTGTTTGGGACCTCAAGTATAATCTTTGCAACATCGCCCTCTTCATTAAGCTCCAACATAGCGTCACTTCTGATGGAATAGTACTGCAGTGAATGCAAGCATAGTGCTTCTTTTAAGTTCTGAGGACACTCAATAACCTCATTTACATGCTCATGCTCTAAAAGTGCATCAAGTGTGATTGGCAGATGTGTTGTTGAAAAGCTGAGTGGGACGGCTTGTACGGAAGTCGTGACAAGTAAGGTGGCTAGAAGGGTTTTGAAATTCAGCATCTTGTAGTTGTTTTGTTCATTTTGAACAATTATACGCGAAGCTAAAGCTTTGACCCTAAGCAACAGATAAAAAAAATCGGGCTGCGTGCCCGATCAATCAAAAAATATGAATTATTAAAGTACATCCCAGTACTAAGAACCATTACCCGTACAGAGTACCAATAAGGCAGTGTGAATACAATACTTTATTCCATATAATTTCTAGTTGGTGGTAAACAACAAAGCGCAACTAAAATCGAGAGAACAAACAAGCACCCTATCGCGGCACTTTTATACACAGACCAGTAGTCAATCATGTCATAAGCATATTCGACGATTTCCATGTGCTTTCCTCATCAAGTGTAATTACTTAGTTAAATTTACACATCAATAACAAAAATTCAACTTATCGTACCAGTTACAAGAATAACAAAACCCCGCTCATTTTATAAAATGAACAGGGTTTAGATGCTTTATACGATTCATCTATCGGTTAGCGAGCTCATTGCTGATTAACTAAACACTAAGATTACCTATGTTGTGATTTCTAACTTTCTAAAGTACAAGCAAAGTCACACATTTATTTTTACAAACTACCTTTCTATATAAGTTTATAAATTAGCTCTTTTTTAAGCTTTCGATCACGTCAGCAGGTGCAATTTTACTCAACTCTTGAATACACAATTCTGCTTTATCGTTGTTTGATTTGATGTAGATATCGCATAACGCATAAAGCTGTTCAGGTGAGCCAGAAATTAAGTAAGCTTGTTCAAATGACTTTACCGACTCATCTATATTCACGTTTTCTTGTAAAACCCCGTTTAGGTACCAGAAGTAACTGTTTGATTCAGCCAGGTTAGCCGCAGACTCCATTGACTTTGCCGCCTCTGTGCGATTCTCAAGTCGCACTAATGTCAGCGCTTTAGAGTAATGCAAGTTCGCGCTATCATTATGATGAGTTAAGCCTTTTTCAAGTAATGCAAGAGCGCTTTGGTCATCAGATTGAGCTCTGAAGTTGTCTGCATAGTTAAGCCATACCTCTTCCGTTGCTTCTAGTGGTTTAGACGTTAACTCTTGATACATTTTGGCAGCCTGATCGTACTGACCGGTCCAACGTTCTAAGTTAGCGGTGGTTAACTGACTTTCTAAGTCAGATTTCTCCCCTAAATCCTCTTTGAGCTCCGAAATAGGTGCAAGCAACAACTTTTTCTGCTCGGCATTAAAGCCTTGATAGTCTTTAGCTAGATTTAGTGCTGCTGCATGCCTTACCTCTTTATTGTCGTCTAGCAACAATGGCGACACTAAACGCCAACGATACTCAACTTGATACGGGATTGCTCCTGCAACTGCAGCTGCTCGAATTTCCGCATTTGGGGATTTTAATGCACGAGCTATCGCAACTAACGCATTCTGGCTTGGATAACTGGCAAGCTCTTGCAAAGCTTCTGAACGTTCTTTTGCAGACGCACTCTTATCCTGGGCAATATAGGAAAGCTGTGTGGCTCGATCTTGAGACTTCAAGGTCTCAATCGATTGAGTATTACCTTGCGGGTTGATGCTCGCTTGATCAGCAGGATTACTCGCTGCAATCGCTGTACTCGCAAATAAACTCAGTAGTAAAATTTTTGCCGCTTTCATAGAGTACTCCTACATGTTTAGAGTAAAGGTTTTACGTTGTTCGATCAGTTCTTTGAGTTTCTGATCGTTAAACGAGCCATGCGCAACTGGGTTGCGTGTCGCTCGCAATATTTGTGCAAATCCTTTATCTGCATGCTTGAAGAACTTTTTCCATCCAGCACATAAGTAGTTAAGGCCAGGTTCACCGTCTCTTGTCTTGATGAATCGATTTTTTGGACATTCACCGTGACAAGCAAACTTGTAATCACACTTTTCACACTGTGAAGTCAGAGTTTTGCTCTTCGCAAAACCAAACTTTTGTTGCTCAGCGCTGTACGCCATTTCATCAATAGCTTGTTCACTGATATTGCCGATTTTGTAGTCAGGATAAACGTAATGGTCACAACTAAACACATCCCCATTAGGTTCCATCGCTAAGCCCTTACCACAAAGCGAACCGAGCGTACAAAGTGGGTTTGGTCGCCCCATCCAAGTTTCCACACTGGCCTCAAAATACTGAACGAATACCTTGCCAAGGTCTTTGGCAAGCCATTCATCAAATATCGCAATTAAAAAGTTGCCCCACGCTTCATCAGATACACACCATGGCTCCATGATTGAGTTTTTGTGGCCTGGGATGAGACGTTTGTCTCCTTGACGCAATTGCTGGTCCCTCTCATCTTTTTGAGGCGCGACGTCTCTAAACGTCTTTTGCTCGACGATAGGGATAAACTGCATTTGTGGTGACTTAACCACATCACGGAGGAAGCGATAAACCTCAAGTGGGTTTTGACTCGTTAAGTTGTTGACGCACGTTAACGTAGCAAACTTAACTTGGTGCTTGTGGAGTAGGTCTACAGCTTTCATTACCTGACGGAATGTGCCACGCCCTGCGCGGTTAGTACGGTAAGCATTGTGTAACAACTCTGGTCCATCAATACTCAACCCGACAAGGAAGTTATTCTCTTTTAAGAACTCGCACCACTCGTCATTCAATAACGTACCGTTAGTTTGTAGGTCATTGGCAATCACAACGCCTTGTGGACAGTATTTCTTTTGTAGCTCAACAACTCGACGGAAGTAATCCACACCTAACATTGTCGGTTCACCACCCTGCCATGAAAAGATGATTTCTGGGGTGTTCTGGCCTTCAATATACTGACGAATATAGTTATCTAGTAGCGCATCATCCATCTGCGGAGAGCAGCCTGGTTTATACTCCAACAAATCCTGTTTGCTTAGGTAATAGCAGTAGTCGCAATCAATGTTACATACTGCACCAATAGGCTTAGCCATCACATGCATTCGCTTTGATGGTTTGCCATTAAATTGAGGACCTTGTGTTAAGAGCATGAATCACCTCGATATCTATTTCTTGTTGCTAATATTACCCCTCTATCAGCCCAAGCTCCTGTTATAGTGTGTATAACTAATTTTCATATCAACGCTAGGTAGAATGCAGAAATCATCCTTTCCATGAAACTTAGTTATGACCATGCCAACGCTATCAGTTACTAAAATTGCCGCTATCGTCGCTTTAGGAAGCCTTATAACAGGCTGTGCGACTAAACAGCCTCATCCTATTGCTTTGCAGATAAACCAGAACATGGTTCAAGTCGAAGGTGGTCAGTTTGAAATGGGTTCAGATCGACCTGAAGCAGACAAGGCTGAATCGCCAGCCCGCATGGTGACGGTGAATAGTTTCAAAATTTCTCGCTTTGAAGTGACGCAAGAAATCTTTGAAAGTGTAATGGGATCTTCTAATAGTTACTTTAACGGACCTAATATCCCAGTGAACAACTTAAGTTGGCAACAAGCCAATTACTTCATTGAGCGATTGAATGAGCTCACGGGTGAAAACTATCGTTTACCTACAGAAGCAGAATGGGAATTCGCAGCCAAAGGCGGAACGAAAAGTAAGGGTTATAGCTACGCAGGGGCACAAAACATCGACAAAGTTGCATGGCACCATGGAAACTCAAATAACCAAGCGCATCCAGTAGGCTTGAAAAAGCCGAATGAGCTTGGACTTTATGACATGACGGGCAACGTTGGGGAGTTTGTTATTGATGCCTATGACGACATCTATTATCGCTATGGTGAAACAGATAACCCAGCCAACATTGAAGATACGAATGTGGGATTAGCCCATAAGTCTGTTCGTGGTGGCAGTTTCGCATATTCTGCTGATGAATCAGAGAATTACCGTCGAGACTTCGCTAGTCAATCTATAATTATGTCTGATATCGGTTTAAGGCTCGCAAAAGACGCACAATAAATTCTTCTTTAACAAGGACTCAATATGGCAATTTCACGTGTAACGTTTTCAGTCATGGCCGCCCTGCTGTCTGGTTCTCTTATGGCAGCTGAGCATAAACCTGATCTCGTACTACAGATCACAGTCGATGGTCTTCGCGGTGATCTATTAAACCGCTACCAACACAATTTTGGCGAAGGTGGCTTCAATTACCTACTCAATGAGGGTGCTGTGTTTACCAATGCTCATTACCTGCATGGAAATACAGAGACTATTGTCGGCCACGTATCCTTAGCTACGGGCGCACCACCCGCAGTTCATGGCATGGTCGGTAATGTTTGGTACGACCGACAAGAAGAACGTTTAGTCTATAACGTTGAAGACGATAATTACTCGATGCTGACCCGTGGAGCTGGTGTCGACAAATCGACAGAGATTGACCCAACACAAAAAGCCGCGCAGAAAGATGGCCGATCTCCTACTCCTATCCTCTCTACAACATTCAGTGATGAGTTGGCCTTCTCTAGCAATGGTCAATCTAAGATTTTCTCGGTCTCGGTAAAGGATCGTGGTGCCATTTCACTCGCAGGTCACTCGGGTAAAGCTTTTTGGTTCTCTAAAGCGCAGTCGGGATTTGTCACCAGTGATTATTACTACGACGAGTATCCTGCGTGGGTTACTCGCTGGAATGAAAAAGCAATCCCAAGTCAGTACTCAGGCAAAAAATGGGAACTCGCCCTACCTCGGGAAGAATACACGTTAAAAGAGGTCGCTAAAGATCATAAAGTTGATCTTGCAGGCTTTAATCGTACTTTCCCGCACCCCTATGGTCCTGCAAGCTTTAAGTACTTCTCTACTATGCTGACACTAAGCCCTGCGGGTGATGAAATAACTGGTGATTTTGCTAATACTCTGTTGCAACAAGAAAAGCTTGGTCAAGGTGATTTTACCGACTACCTAGCAGTGAGCTTTTCTTCTAACGATTATGTCGTACACATGTACGGCTCAAACAGCTTAGAGACCGAAGATAATCTCATCCGTTTAGACAAAACGATTGCAGATCTGCTCAAGAACGTAGACCAACACGTTGGCCTCGAGAATACCTTAATAGTTCTGTCGGCTGACCATGGTGTGCCGGAGGCATCGCCTGTTGCGAACAAACTGGGTCTTCGCAATGCTCAGTACTTTAATAAAGAGACGCTTATTTCAGATACCTTAATGGCAAAGCTTAAAGATCAGTTTGGCCTAGGTGACGAAGCTATCCGTTTGTATGCTCAACCCTATATTTACCTAGATCATGAGTTGATAAAAAGCAAAGACATTGACCTCGCAGCGGTACAAAGCGTGATTGCAGAAGAAGTCGCAAAGGTAAAAGGCGTTAACACTGCCGTGACTAGCGAAGATATTGCTAAAGGCACTGTACAAAACTCACACGTTATGGAGTTGGTTGAAAATAACTACCACCCAAGGCGTTCAGGTGATGTTTATGTTGTGTTTGAACCTCGATCTTACATTGCCGATATGGATGGATTAACCATTGCGTCGACTCATGGTTCACCTTGGCGCTACGACACTCATGTACCGGTGATCTTTGCAGGGATGGACATCAAACCTCAGACCATTAACCGCGAGGTAACGCCCTACGATGTCGCGCCGACTCTGTCCAACAAACTAGGTATTACCTTACCGAGTGGTGCGACAGGTAAAGTGCTCACAGAGGTAACGAAATAACGACTTCTCGCGCTGGCAATAAAAGCAAAAGGAGCACTCAGCAGTGCTCCTTTTTTACGACGGTAGAACGTTAACTTTGACTATAAATAAGTCGAAAAGTCCTTAGCCACTGTTTGAATCTGATTCCTCAACCACTTGTGGGCGCTATCACTAGCGCGGCTCGGGTGGTAAATCCCACAAAGGTGTTGTTTAGAGTTATCAAACGGTAAAGGCAGCTCCTTTACTTGATACATGTCTTGGAACTCTCGAATAGTCGATGACGGCAGGATGCCGATGTATTCGGAATCTTTGATAACCGGCAACATCTCCATAGCACCAGCCACACGACAGACAACTGCCCTCTTATCAAGCTGAGCGATGTGTTGCTTCTGAAGCAGACTCTTTCGAGAGTGCCATCGGGACACTACAACGTGTTCTTCTGCTAAGAATTCATCAATCGTAATCTCATCCTTAATTCGAGGATGGGCATTACTGCATACCACCATTAAGCGTTCAGAATACAAAGAGTCGTATTTAAGGTTAGAATCGGAACTCGGCGGCATATCGACAATAAGATCATAACGCTGGAGTCTAAGATCACTCTCATAATCTTCAGTAAACAGAGGGTGAATCTCCAAACTAATGTTTGGTGCAATATCTCTGACGTGCTTGATGACTTTAGGCATTAACTGATAGCTCGCAACGGAAACACAAGCCAAAGAAAAAATCCGATTAGAGACTTTTGGGTCAAACTCTCTCGAAGCAGATAGCGTTGAGGTATAGTTTTTTAATGCCGCTGACATCGCAGGATAAATATCTGATGCAAAACTGGTTGGTTCTACCCCGGTAGAACTGCGATGAAAAAGTGGTTCATTGTAGATATCACGCAAACGGGCTAACGCTTTGCTCACTGCTGGTTGGGTAATTTCCAGCCTGTTTGCCGCTCTTGAAAGGCTTTGTTCTTCATAGATAGCGACAAAAATAGGGATAAGGTTTAGTTCAGTACTTTTCATATGACTCCAAGTTACTGTTCTTTGCGTTTCTCAAGACTAGGCAACGCTTTAGGAATTCGGACTTTACCTAACACACTAGCGCGCTTACTCAGCTGACGCCAAAGATTAATCAACAGATTATGACTATTTACACTTTTCTGTATATCTGATTGATTCTTTTGCCAATCAGGGTCACGGCTAAATTTACTTAGTTCAAGAAGGCCATGGTTAATCCTAAGTTTTTTGTAGAGCATTGCTTTTGCTTCAGGGAAACGATTGGCGCGAACTAGCTTCCAATATTGGTACCCCTCAGGTAAAGGTTTTGAACGGTAATGACGCTTTATACCAACAGCGAATGTTATTAGGGCGACAATACAGACAACAGCGATGATTAATTGCGATGTATAAGCTGAAACGAACGAGCCCAAAGTATGACTCGCTTTGTACGACTGTCCTTCTACGATATACGATTCAACCTTCTCTGCTTTAGGGTTCCACCACTCAACCTTATATTCAGGGAAGCGGATCTCACCACCTTGTTGGATAACATAAACGCTCTCTTCAACACGAGATGAACGGTAATTTCCGCGCTCTTGCGTATCCGTTAATTTATCAGGTTGCGGATACGCAGTGACAAACTGGTTTTGAGAAGAACGAAGTAAGTCAGGTAATAATACAGACAAGGAATCAGAAGCGGTGATTGAGATGGTTCGTGTAATCGCATCACCCACACGAAGCGATTCGTTGGACGCAGACCAAGACTGTTCAACTTTCACATCTGTTGCTGAAAACCAATTTCCATCATTGGTCAATAGACCAGAAGGTAACTGAGTCTTAAATTTCAACGCTTCGGTATACAGCGTCCCCTGCACTTTTTTCCCGTCTGGGCCCGATACATTCAGTCCGACAGCAATTGGTGGAATACCAAACTCTCCGGAGGCCTGCGGATAAAGCGTGACTTCCCAACGCTGACGTGACCACGTCACACCATCTACGCGTTCAGTAAAGTTAGTTGCAAATTGATTGCGCTGTTTTGCGATAACATTCGTTATTTCAACGCTACCAATGCGCGTACCACCAGTAAACCAACGTGGTGTACCCACTTCTATGGTGAGAATAACCTGCTCTTGAACACTAAACGTTGGAGTCTCCCGTTTGTTCTGTGGCGGTTTCTTACCTACCCAAGCAGTCATCGTCACATCACCCGAACGATAGAGTTGATGTATATCCCCAGCGCTTGACGCTTTTACGTAAAGCAAACCAAGACAAAGAACCAACAGTACGAACAAATTTTTACTCAAATCGCTCATTTTACGTTTAGTCATTGTTAGTAACCTCTGTTGCTGATTCCCTTAGTTGAATTTGAAACTTGGCCCGCAAGAAATACTTTGGATCAGCCTCTACTCGCTTTAGCCATTTATCTGCAAGCTCTTCGCTGCCGAGTATTTCATTGGCATTGAGTGTTTCCTTTAGCATTAATTCGGCGACTGTTTCTTCATCTGCACCATCAGCAGTGCGCGGTTTATCTTCATCGAGTTCAAACGATTCTTCTGGGCCATCCGTCGTTCCAGCCTGGCTTTCACTAACACGGTTGATCTCGTCCACAATATCAGAGAGTGCTTGAAGGTTATTTTCAACATCGACTCGTAGTTGAGCATCTAGAGTCTCTTTTTTAGAAAGGTCTTGAAGCATATTCCTCGCTGCTAGGTATTCTCTCTGCCTTGCTAACGCTGTTGAAGAAAAATATAAGCCAAGGTCTTTCTGATACTCGTCTTCGCTATTCTGTAGTTGGATGAAAGCACTATGGGCGAGCTTGTATTCGGTAGCATAGTAGTAAGCGACGCCCTTTCTTAAGGGATCAGAAAAATGGGTTGCAGCTTTAAGGTACTCTTTTTTATTAAGCCACCTTTGACCTTGCTGGTCTGGTGTTAGCCAAAGATCCCACCACCATTGTTCAACCTTATCCCATTTTGTCACTTCAACTACTGTGGTTGCTGGCTCAGCGACACTAGACACTGGTTGTGCCTGTGCAGGTTTAAAAACAACCGAAGATCCAGATACAGCGATAACTAAACACCATTGAACTAACCATCCTTTGCGGAACCATAGCAGCATGATTCCAGTAATGGCGTACAAAAGACCGTAGCCCATATCTTTCCAAGGCATTGATGATTCACCGTTCATCTGCATATTACGCTCTACGAAACGATCGAGCTGACGAATATCGCTGTCATCAACCGTGACTTCAACAAGGTACCCCCCCGTCTCGCTTGCTAAGCGCTTAAGAGAAGCAAAATCCACAGGATCTTTCGACGAACGACCACTATCTGAATTACCCGGAACCATAATCAGCAGTTGATAGGGTTTGTTATTAAAGAAATCTCGATATTCTTCGATCGTTCTTTCGTTAACACCATCTGTCACCAGTAAGACGCTTGAGCCTGGTTGTCCTTGAAGTTGGAGGTCAATGAGAGGTAGTGCTTGTTCTGCAAATTTACCCTGCTGCGGCATGATGCTCGGTTCAATCGCCGCTAAGAATGGATCAAACACTTTCACATCTTGCGTCACGGGCATAGCAACATGGGCAGTTCCGGAATACACAACCAAGCCAGTGTTACCACCATTTCGCATTGAGAGAAGGTCACGGATCTTTTGTTTTGAACGTTCAAGTCGGCTTGGTGGTAGGTCTTTCGATAGCATAGACTCAGTATTATCAAGCACCACCAACATAGACGCCTTGTCCTCACCAAATGGTGATGAGGCTCTTTGCCATGTAGGTCCAGCACAAACAATAATCGCTAGCGCTACAATGACCATTAGTAGTTTTAAAGGTAACTGCTTCTTCCAACCAGCATCGCCAATTGTTAATGCCTTGCGTAAATGTTCTGGTAATAGGTCCTTCCACTTCGGTTTGGCCTCTTCTCTCCAACGTAGCCACAGTAGAAAAAACATCGGTACAAAAGCGACCAACCACCAAGGGCGAATAAAGTGAAACTGAGACAAAAACTGCTCTAGGCCTTGCCCAATATCTCCGAGAAAATTAAACATCTTTTTCTCCGAACTGGATAGACGCAGGGCCTTCGGATGCAATACGTTTGGAGCGTCGTCTAAACGTGGCTACGGTAAACGCGCTAAGATACATAACAACAACAAGTGCTAATAAATAATGATGAAGTGTTACTTCAGGGCGATAGGTTGTACTTTCAAACAACTGAGGCTCAAGCTCACCAATTTGTTTATAAGCTTGCTGTAAGGATTCACGATCTAACGCTTCAAACGCGTTACCACCCGATTCTGATGCAATACGATTGATTGTCTCTGTATCAAGAGCCACTTCCCCCACGGTTTGTGGGTCACCCATAGCAATCACGTGGATACGAACCCCCTTCGCTTTAGCAACTTTTGCTGCATCAATCGGCTCAACAAAACTTCCTGTGTCGTTTCCATCCGTTAGAACAATGGCGACCTTCTCTCTCTGCTCGCTCTCATTGAGTTCTTCACCTTGCCCATATTGAGAATGGCTCTGCTCAAATACCTTGATTGCGAGCCCCATAGCATCGCCTAGGTGGGTACTTTGACCCGCCATTGCAACATCAGTTTGGTTCAACAGGTCTAACCATACTTCTTGATCATCAGTAAAGGGAGTTTGGACAAATGCAGCATCGCCAAAGAGAATTAACCCAAGACGGTCACCTTTTCTCGTCTTAACAAATTCCTCCAATACTTCTTTCGCGGCATCTAAACGAGACACCTTATCGCCGGCTTGATTTGTAAAGTCCTGCTCAGCCATTGAGCCCGATAGATCAACGAGCACCATGACATCACGACCCAATTTTTCACGCACTTGAGGTTCACCTAGCATGGTCGGTTTTGCCAATGCGGTCACGACCAAAACCCATGAAAGCACCAACGTTGCTCTTTGCCACCAAGAAGGTGTCAATTCACTTGCTCCCTCTCTCGGTGTTTCTCCCATTGCTTCAACAAGTATCTTAAAGAAAGGTACCTTAATAGCAGTTTGTTTGGTTCGGTACGCCGGTACAATGAAATAAACCACGAAAGGTAGTGGCAAGATAATGAACCACAATAGGTGTTCGAATTGAATGTTCGACAGAGATAAGTTCAGTAAAAAACTAAGATCAAAAGATGAATCAAGCATTCCTCACCTCTTGATGTTTACGCAGCCAAGTTATAGCCATTTGTTTGAGTTCAACGCGCTCTTCACTCTTCATCAACGCATGTGGGTTAACCAACGTTTCTAACCAAAGCTCACCAATTTTCGATGAGAAAACAGTATCCTGATGCAGCTCGTCCACTTTATTAAGCAGTGCCTCACCATATAAACTGGCGTAACTTGAATTTAAGTAAGTCAACACAGTCTTGATTGCGTGTAAGGTCAGGCGTGGCATTTCAGAATCATTGATATCTAAAGACTCTATGTAACGTATTGCCTCGCTGCGGTAACGGTTCATCCACCAATGTTTGATGGCTCGGTATGCCGTAAAAGCAAAGACCAGAACGAGCAGACAGGCGACAATCTTCCAACCAATAGTTTGCGGCCACCAGCTAACACTCTCAGGTATAGTGACATCATTAAGGTTACGTAGGATATACGTACTAGGAGGTGTATGTTGAACTGACACTTAGCGACCTCCCACTCGTTGTTGAAATGATTCGATATGATTACCTTGTGTACTAAGTTCAATAAACGGTAGCTTTTTGATCGCCATAAGCTGAGTCAGAGATTCTTTGCTTTGTTGAGCGCGTTGCTGCAGATGTTCACTCGCTGTATCCAATTTCGCACTATTGTTTAAGTTCATCTGAAATTGGCCGTCACCGACAACCCATTGAGAGTCGATGAGCTCAGGGGGTAATGCTTGCTCCATCGGATCCCGTACTTGCACGGCTAACAAATCGTTATGTCTTTGAAGCTGCTTAAGCTGCTCTAGTTGTTCTTCTTGGCAATCATGCCAATCACTGATCAGGATTATCGTTGATTGACGCAACTTCATTCGCTTGAGTAACTGGATTTGATGGTAGAAAGAGACGTCATTGGAATCAGATGACCTAACATTCAAGGACTGGTTGGCATGAACTAAGCGTTTTAGTTGAGCCAAAAGATCATTCTGAGAACGTTGAGGTTTTGAACTGAATACACGTTCTGGTGTCGCTATCACATAGCCGACTCTGTCACCATCTTTTAGTACTCGCCACCCGCACATTGAGGCCACTTCGGCAGCAACTACGGATTTCATTGTATCTTTTGACGCAAAGAACATTGAGCTTCGCTGATCCACCAAAATGATCACATTTCGATCTTTCTCTTCGGTATAGCTGCGTACATGCGGTTTGCCTGTACGCATTGTTACTTTCCAATCAAGATTGCGGATGTCATCGCCCAGTTGATAGTGACGAAGTTCTTCGAAGTTAAGGCCACGCCCTCTGAAAAGTGAGTTATGACGACCTGATAACACACTTCCCGCTTTAAGGTGAGGAAGTAAGCTGAAAGCCTCTGCTTGTGCCTGTAATCGTACTAATCGCGCATAATCGCAATACAGCCGTTCATCAACTTGTTCATGCATTGGCGCTTGTGTGGGTTTTGCCATAATGCAACCTACCTAGCCAATCTCTACAACATCTAAAATTTCAGTTACCACAGATTGGGCATCAACACCGTCGGCCAGTGCATCGTAAGAGAGTGAGAAGCGATGCCCTAATACTGATGGGGTAACAGCGCGAACATCATCAGGAAGAACATGATCTCGACCTTGCAGCCAAGCATAGGCTCGAGCACATTTATCTAGAGCGATTGACGCTCGTGGACTGGCACCGACTTCAATCCATTTATGTAGGGATGAATTGGTGTATTTTTGTGGAATGCGGGTAGCCATAATAAGAGAAACAATATAGTTCTCTACTAATTCAGACACCGCTACGTTTGCAATTTCTTTGCGCGCTTCTAAGACTGTACTCGGTTCAATACTCTGCTCAGTATCCTCTCTAGCACTATTGGACGCCTCTTGCTCTTCACTCCCAATCTCTTCGCTTCTCACCAAACGAATAATGTCTCGCTCGGCGTCACCTTCTGGATAATCGACTGTCACCTTCATGATAAAACGGTCCATCTGAGCTTCAGGGAGTGGATAAGTACCCTCTTGCTCTACTGGGTTTTGTGTTGCAAGGACCATAAATAAATCGGGTAATACATGGGTTTTGTCACCAACTGTAATGGTTCCTTCAGCCATTGCTTCAAGCAGTGCAGCTTGAACTTTAGCTGGTGCACGGTTCACCTCATCGGCAAGTACCACGCTGTTAAAAATTGGACCAGGTTGGAAATGTAAAGAAGGCTTGCCTTCAACTTCTTGATAAACCTCAGTACCAGTAACATCTGAAGGTAGTAAATCAGGCGTGAATTGAATCCGACCAAAGCTAGTGTTCAATGCATTTGCTAGAGCTTTCACTGAGCGAGTTTTCGCGGTACCCGGCAAACCCTCTAAAAGAACATGCCCATTAGTCAACAAGCCCAGAACGAGTGCTTGTACCACATGGCTCTGACCAATGACGCTTTTTTCCGTTTGTTGAATGAGTTCGTTAATCGTTTTCTGTACGTGATTCATTATTTTCACACCCATTGTTAGGCTTCTCTAATTACCCCAAGTATAGAATTGATATAAATAACTATCGGTTATACAGATTATTCTCAAACGGCCTCTATATAACTATTGGGAATTTTTTTGGCTTTGATCAGATAAAGTACGTAAACGAGTAATGACGTTGGGAGGCGCAAATTGTCCTAACTCTCTTAAACAGGAATCAAAGGCAAATTGTAGGGTCGTATCTGCGCTGTTTCTCGCTAGTACCTCACAACGCGCATAGAGTTGTTCTGGGTTACGGCTAATTTTATAAGCTTGATCTAACGCACTATTAGATTCATGCACGTTTCGTTTCTCAGCGGCCAAGCCATAGACATACCAATACTGGTCGTTGTTTTGAGCTGTTTCTGCAGCCTGCTTTAGATACACGGTCGCTTGTTCTGTCTGACCTTCTCTAAATAAAGAGAGGCCATAGCTATATGGTAGTGAGGATGAATCAGGATTGGATTTTTGACCCTGTAAAAGCACGGCTTGTGCATCCTTTTCTTTGCCCATTGCACGGTACAAGTCCGCATAATTGATGTAGCTGGCCTCAAAGTAAGGTTCAATTTCAATCGCTCCTCGGTACCATTCTTTTGCCTCTTCAAATTTTCCTAAGCTGCGATAAACATTCGCTAGATTAGTGCGACCAAATCCTCGGTCAGAGTTAAACATCTGAACCTCAATGTATTCATCTAGCGCTGGCTGCAAAGTTTCACGTTGCAATGGGTTCATCTCATGCCAGGAGGTGACCAAGGCCGCGGACGTTTCCGTACGGATTGATAGTACTGGGTCATTTAACAAGGGCTCTAGAATCTGCCATCTATCAGTAAACGGGTACCCTGAAGAACCGGCAATAGCACCAAGCCGAATTAACTCATTCTCATGTTTAACTGCGCGTGCTAATGAAACCAAAGTATTTTTCCCTGTAGAGCCTGATAAACGCTCCAGACTTGAACCTCGAATGATCGCACTTTCTATCGAATTCTGAGCAGTATAGGCAAGAGCATCGGCTGCACCACGATGGCCAATAGAATCAGCGTAAAAGGCGACTGAGAAATGTTGTTGATTTTGATACCCGGACTCCGGAAACCACTGCTCTAATTGTTTGGTCGCCCATTGGTTGTCTTTGTCTTCATGGCATGAAGTACAGACGTTTGGAGTCTGAATGTGTTGGCTCAAATCCGGGCGTGGCACATGCCAACTATGGTCTCTTCTTGGATCCACTTGCATGTAGGTCGTTTCAGGCATGTGACACGTAGTACATTTCGATGCCTCAGTTCCAGCTTCATGGAAGGTATGCTTTTCTGGAGTGTACTCACTGGCAATGTGGCACTGTGAGCAAACCGCTTCTTCCGGTATTTTAAGTGTTGCACTATGAGGATCATGACAGTTGGTACACGTTACGCCCTTTTCTGCCATTGCAGATTGTAAGAAAGAGCCATAAACATAATTCTCATCATAGATTTGTCCATCATGATGATAGAGCTCGGGTGTGATTAAACTCAATCGATAGCGGCCTAGGAACGAACCCTTTACGTGGTCCTGGGTTTCATTTAATTGAGTTCTTCGGCTATGGCATTGGGCACAAGTTTGTACTTGATTGGTCGAAACGATCTCACTAGGTTGTAATGTGCTGTGGCCTTCTTTATATACCCAGTTTGCAACAGATTGACTCAGATCTCGGTCAAAGCCATAGTGAGGTTTCCAAGAAATACGCTGTTCCTTCGTGTTTAAGTTAGCTTGCGTTACATGGTCACTAGCTGGACCATGACAGGCTTCACAACCAACGTTAATTTCTGACCACGTCGTACTATAGCTGTCTGCTTGAGTATCGTAATTTTTTTGAAGGTTTGTTGAGTGACAATCGGCACACATGAAGTTCCAATTTTGACCCGCATTAGTCCAATAAAATTCATCATTCGGCTGCATATCTGGGTAAAGATGGAACCACCTTTTCCCACCTTCCTGCGCACTGCGACTGTCCCACGCGAAAGGGATCAACTGTACCCGACCATCATCGAACTCGACCATATATTGCTGTAGAGGATCGACACCAAAGGTATAACTGATTTTATATTCTTTGAACTCACCTGTTTGGTTTTCGATGTAAACCCAAAACTCATTACCCCTTTTGAAAAATCGGTTTTCTTTTCCATCAAACACAAATCGGTGATCATCAAAGTCGGCTAATACTGAGTTAGAACTTGCATGCTGCATCGCCAGTTCGTGATGTGACCCTTTCCAAGCCTCAACCTCTGCTTGGTGGCAGTCTACACATTGTTCACTTCCCACAAATTGCTTCTCTTGTGCCTGAGCGTAAACAGAACCAAACAAAATTGATGATAAAACAAGTCCCCTAAACAACTGACCTAGTAACATTGCTATCCATAGCCTCAAGGTAATACTCTTATAGATTAATAGTAGGAGGTTTTCTTTATTTAACAAGCAATTAGATAGGGCTCCGAAGAGCCCTGTGTGATTATTTATTTGGCGTTTCCTGTAACTTCTCCATGACTTGGTCAAGGCTGAAGCTCGCGGCTTTCTGCCTCGGTGGGTATTCCTTAAAGGTCTCGAGGAACTGCCCCACATACGCTTGAGCAGGAACGAACATGTACGCGTGGTCTAATAACCAGTCGTAGTAAGTGTTCGACGTTTGATCTGCAGTTTCGTATGGATCCATTCTCAGGTTATACAGTTTTGGTAAGCGTAACGTAACAAAAGGTTCTGCCCAGATCTGCATTGTGCCGGTAGCACGTTGCTCCATGAAAACCGCTTTCCAATTATTGTAACGAAGCGCTGCTAGGTCACCATCATCAGTAAAGTAAAAGATTTCGGCCCTTCGACCTTTCTCTTCTTCGCCAGTTAGGTAAGGTAAGAAGTTATAACCGTCCAAATGAAGCTTGAAGGTTTTGTCACCTGCTTGATGCCCTTTCAATAGCTTCTCTTTGATTTGGTCATCCCCAGCGGCGGCTACGAAAGTTGGCATCCAGTCCATATGGTGCATGATTTCATTCGAAACAGAACCCGCTTCAATCTTGCCAGGCCAACGAACCATGGCAGGTACACGATAAGCCCCTTCCCAGTTGGTGTTTTTCTCTCCGCGGAACGGGGTAAGGCCAGCATCAGGCCAGGTATTCATGTGAGGGCCATTATCAGTAGAATAAAATACAATCGTGTTGTCTTTGATCCCTAGATCGTCCACTTTCTTGAGTAACATACCCACATGGTTATCATGTTCGACCATCGCATCCGCATAGTAGCTGATACCCGTGGTACCCAACTGTTCATCCTTCACGTGAGTACGGAAGTGCATTCGGGTCGAGTTCCACCATACAAAGAACGGCTTGTCTGCTTTCACCGCTTTATCCATGAATGCAAGTGCCGCATCTAACGTTTCTTCGTCAACGGTCTCCATCCGTTTACGTGTCAATGGACCCGTATCCTCAATTTTGCCATCAGCAAACGATTTGATTACGCCACGGGGACCAAATTTCTTTCTAAACTCAGGGTCCTTTGGATAATCAATATTCTCTGGTTCTTCTTCAGCATTTAGGTGATATAAGTTACCAAAGAATTCATCAAAACCATGATTGGTTGGCAAATGTTCGTCTTTATCACCTAAATGGTTTTTACCAAACTGACCTGTCATGTAACCCATAGGTTTAAGAAGCTCGGCTATGGTTGCGTCTTCAGCTTGTAAGCCCAGTTCAGCACCAGGTAGACCTACTTTACTCAGACCGGTTCTGAGCACACTCTGACCCGTGATAAAAGTAGAGCGACCTGCGGTACAAGATTGTTCGGCGTAATAATCGGTGAACATCATGCCTTCTTTGGCGATGCTATCAATGTTGGGGGTTTTGTACCCCATTAATCCAAATGTATATGCGCTGACATTGGATTGGCCTATGTCATCTCCCCAAATTACTAATATGTTGGGTTTATCAGCTGCCATGCTACTACTGACAACCCCCAAATATGCAGCGGTGAATACAGCTAGTCCGCGCTTCAATGAGTAGCTTTCGCTCATGTAAACTCCTGTTAAATCAACTTTATCCTGCAATCAAAGATATAGGTTAAAATTCCAACAACTTCCACTCATCGTTTAGTCTAATCAGCATATTTCACAGTGACATCGGTCACACTAACAAACCGCTAGCTCTCTAACTAATACTCATAAAATCACAATATATCAGCCACTTAAATTACCCACATAACCTATGGTTATAACCTCTATAAAGCGACACCACCTGACCTCGGCGTTTAATCTTGCCACATCAATGCATTACCGCATTTTTGAATCAACAACTCAGTTATGAATTGGAGTCCTTTATGGCAAATCAATTAAGTAAACTCGCCGTAGGCGTGGGTGCTTTGATTGCTTCTGGTACTGCGCTAGCAGCAGAGCAACCAAACATCTTAGCTATCTTTGGTGACGATGTAGGTTACTGGAACATTAGTGCATACAACCAAGGTATGATGGGATATGAAACCCCGAATATCGACCGTATTGCAAACGAAGGTGCGATCTTCACTGATCACTATGGTCAACAGTCTTGTACTGCAGGCCGTGCATCATTCATCACAGGTCAAGAACCTTTCCGTACTGGCCTACTGACCATCGGTATGCCGGGTTCAACTCACGGTATCCCAGATTGGGCTCCAACCACTGCAGACCTTCTTAAAGAGCAAGGTTACGTAACGGCACAGTTCGGTAAAAACCACCTTGGTGACCAAGACCAACACTTACCAACGGCACACGGCTTTGATGAGTTTTTTGGTAACCTTTACCACTTGAATGCGGAAGAAGAGCCAGAGACTTACTACTACCCTAAAGATCCTGAGTTCCGTAAGAACTACGGTCCACGTGGTGTTATCAAGTCTTACGCTGACGGCAAGATCGAAGATACAGGCCCAATGACGCGTAAGCGTATGGAGACAGCAGACGAAGAGTTCCTAGAGTCGTCACTGGCATTCATGGAAAAAGCAGTTAAAGAAGACAAACCATTCTTCATCTGGCACAACACTACTCGTATGCACGTTTGGACACGCCTACAAGAGAAGTGGAAAGGTGCTTCAGGCGTTAGTATCTATGCTGATGGTATGCTAGAACACGATGAACACGTCGGTATTCTTCTAGACAAACTAGACGAACTAGATATCGCTGATAACACAATTGTTATCTACTCGACGGATAACGGTGCAGAGACAGTATCTTGGCCTGATGGTGGTGCTACGCCATTCCACGGCGAAAAAGGTACAACTTGGGAAGGCGGTATGCGTGTTCCTCAACTCGTTCGCTGGCCTGGCACTATCGAAGGTGGTACTAAGATCAATGAAATGATGGCGCACCAAGACTGGTTACCAACACTACTTGCTGCTGCGGGCGTTCCAGATGTGAAAGAAAAGCTAGCATCTGAAGACGGCTACCGCGCAAACGGCAAAGATTGGCGCGTACACATCGATGGCTACAACTTTAAGCCTTACTTCGAAGGTAAAGAAGAACAAGGTCCTCGTAACTCACTGCTTTACTTCTCTGCGAATGGTGAGCTAAACGCAGTTCGTTGGGACGATTGGAAACTAAACTTCGCTGTACTGGAAGGTAACATTTCGGACGCAGTACGTTTTTCACCGAACTGGCCACAAATCATTCATTTGCGTGCTGACCCATTCGAGAGAGCGCCTCACGAATCTGGTATGTACCTACGCTGGATGGCAGACAACATGTGGTTATTCGTACCGATTCAAGACGTGCTAGGTGACTTCTTCCAAACTTTGCCTCATTACCCAATGCAGCAAGGTCAGCTAATGAACCCAGCATCGATTAACTACCAATCGCTTGGTCTAAAAGGCAAGATGCAACAACTTGATGCTCTACAAAAACAAGTTGAGACGATGAAATAATCGGTCAGTTGGCACCCGGCCCGCACTCAGTTGCGGGCTTTTTTGTATCTATAGCCCGAAGTAGTGGAAATCTTGCTTTAGGATGTTTAGAGTATGCGTCAAATTGATTCAAGGTGAAGATTGTCATGATCAAAGATGAAAGAATAATTGGTACACTAGAAGAGCTAGAAGCATTCATCAACGCAGTAGATAGCGGTGTTCTAGGTCTACAAGGTGCTGCAGGTATTGCAATGGCAACCAACAATGCAGACGGCCGTCGTTTTGTTGCGGTACTTAATGAAAACCATCAACTACTAATTGGCCGCTGGGTAACTGAAGAAGTGTTCCAAAATGGTCAAGAGATGGTGCGTAAAGGTCCCACTAAGCATTAATCTGTACTAATTCAGGTCTGAGCTTACAAACATAACAAAGCCCGCTTTTGAACAGCGGGCTTTGTCTTTTCTACATTCTTTTAAGCGGCTTCACCACGCTATCCAGCCCCTCGATTTTTAGGGCCAAACATAGCTGAAGAAGCTTACCTAGCTCTCCATCCGGGAAGCCTTTCTTGTCGAACCACAGAAGGTATTCTTCTGGTAAGTCTATCAGTACCCTACCCGCATATTTGCCAAATGGCATCTGAATGCGGGCTAGCTTAATCAGATTTTCTTTGTCTAACATCGTTTTCTATTATTCTTCGTCTTGGGCTTCACGAAGAGTAACACCTAAACGATCTACCCAAAAGTCAATCGCGTCTTTCGCATCATCAAGGGAATCAATCATGGTACCGAAATCTTTGTTTCCGGCCTCTCGATCGATGGCGGCAAACAACGGTTTTTCACTCACCGATTCACTGACTAGGATTTCAATCGAAGCAGAACCAACATTGGTGTGCTCACCAGTAGTCAGTTTTGAAATGGTCGACATACCAATACCAAATGGCAGTATGCTGCTCGTTACCGCTAGAATTGGATTAGGGGTCTCAACATTGCTGATTGCTATGCTCATACGCAGAGTCGACTCACTTGGCTCTTCAACAATGGCTTTAAAAGGTGCAATTTTTTCTTTAAGTTCACCCTGCATGTGCTCAACAAGCTCGTTGATATCATCATCGTCTAATGGTTGATCTTCTTCATTAACAACAACGATCACGCGATCTATGATGACGCTGTCGTACTCTTTCATCTTCTTTTTAAATCGTTCTTCACTTCTAAGCCCAAGACGCGCCCAAACAAGATCTACCCCACCCTCAGGGCCGGCAGAAAAATCGTCATAGGACGTAAATTTAGTCGCATGAATACGAGGAGCCGAACAGCCCGCTAAAAAAGAAGAGAGTAATAACAAACTAAGCGCTTTCTTCAACATTTGAATATCTTTCATCCAGAGTAAACTTTAAACAATATAGTACATCATACTACGTCGAATTTTTGTTTAGATGATAAATTTATGACACCAGTCGCTGAATTTCACACAACAATAGAAATTTCAGAAGTACCTACAACTTTCAATTAGCTTGGGTTATTGATAGTGTCTCTGATACATCATTAAAGAAATACAAAAGCCCTTATAGCCCACTTACTACGTTGCGATCTCTTTGAAGTATTTAGCCCTTTTTCTCACTACTTTCATCAGCACCTCTCCTTTCGCATCTGAACAGGAACAACAAGATGAGTGCCACAGTTTACCTGTCAGCGATAGGGTTATTGATTCTGTCTACTCTCGTGTTAACACTCGCTTTTGCCAACCTGCCGTATGGTTCGATAGTTTCTTCGTTGATGAACGTATCGATCAAGATTCACGTGCTGGGAGTATAGTTCGATGGACCAATGACTTTACCTATGTGGAAGGCACTGGCTATGAATTTCAGACTCGATTAAAAGCTCGCCTTCACCTTCCTAAGGTTAACAAACGCTTGAAACTCATCTTCGAAACAGATGAAGAAGATGATGTATTTGAGCTCTTCCCTAAGTCTAGCGACGATGTAGAGAGTACACTTGGCCTTAGGTATGACTGGATTGATCGAGATCGAGCCAGCTTCAACATTAAACTCACCGCAAAGCCCGGAATTGAAGGGCGATTCCGTTACACCTACCCAGTCAATGAAGACCTCGTTGTTCGCCTAACTCAGAAGGTATACCAAAAAAAACGTCTGACAGGAGAGTCTACCGACATCGATATGGATTACTCCTTCAATCAAGATTTTTTGCTTCGTTGGAATAACTTTGCCAAATATGAAGATGATATCAAAGGTTGGGAATACGGAACGGGTCTATCCCTTTACCAATACCTCTCTGAGACCCAAGCGATCACCTATCAAGCCAGCGTGGCCGCTACGAATAGGCCTTATGACTATGTCTCGAACTCACACCTATCCGTCACTTATCGACAAAACATATTTCGCTCTTGGTTATTTTACGAACTCAAACCCGAGTACAATTGGCCTCGCGAAGAGAACGAACAAAGAGAAAGAGAAGCAAGAGCAACCTTACGGTTAGAGATACTTTTCCAAAATATTTGAATCTCAATTGCCTGTACAGCTAATGAGTCTTACTGGGAATTAACCTAATCCAATTGGCAATTATCCGCATGGATTAGGTTTCAAGTTGATATTTATCCTCTCTCTCGAAGCATCGCCTTTATTTCAGCCAACTCTTGCTTTAATTCACCTAACGTTGGTTCGCCCAAGTCTGCACTTTCAGCATCTGCGATCGCTTGCCGCTCTTGTTCTAATACGTTAACGACAATACCGATAACCATGTTCAAGAACGCAAACGCGGTAAAGAAAATAAATGTGAGATAGTAAACCCAAGACAGTGGATACTCTTGCATCGTTTCATACATCACACTCGTCCAGCTCTCGAACGTCATAACTCGGAATAGAGTCAGCATACTTATCGAGATATCTCCCCATAGCACCGGGTTAACGGATGCGAAGAAGGTGGAACCAACAGCAGCATAGATATAAAAGATGATAAACATCAATAACATCACGTAGCTCAACTGCGGGAGAGCTTTCACTAGCGAATTAATCAGTAGTCGTAGTTCCGGGATGATCGATACCATTCGTAGTACACGGAATATTCGAACCAGACGACCCAATACCGCCATATCACCACTTTGAATAGGCACAAGGCTCACGACCACAATCAGTGTGTCAAAAAGATTCCAAAAGTTATGGAAAAATCGTCTCTTATTGGGCTCGCCAATGAATCGTATTGATATTTCTATTAGAAAAAAGAGTGTGATACTGAAATCGAGTACTTTTAAAATGCTGACAAACGTCGACGGGAGTTCATAAGTATTGGCCCCAATCATTAACGCAGAGCAGATAATAATTGAGATAACAAACCACTCAAACGCCTTATTGTTGCGTAGTCTATAGAACCGCTCTTGAAGTGAACGATGCTTTTGAGTCATCAGTTTGTGGTCGATTGACTTTTCCATTTCAGTCATAAAGATTGAGCTTCCTCTTACTTTTAATTCTATTAGCAGCAATGAGGAAAAAAGCCTATAACATTTGAATAACCCCGTCGACTATTCATGTGCTAGAGAATGTAAATGCCCATTAATCACAATTTGAGAGACTGTCCTGAATTCTGTGTAACTGTCTAAACTTAAGCCTTAAAGGCTAAGGATGGACAGTATGGATAAAGCTTTTGCTCGTGAAGCGGCTAAATCAATCAAGACCGAATCGGATCTTGATGACTTCCGTAAGATGTTAACCAAGGCTTAAAAACGAATTGATGCAATTGAGCGTTACGGCAAGACCAATTTTGCAGATTTTAAATACAAAGATGCCCCATAAATCTGTGGGGCATCTTTTAGGCTTGTTAACTGTCTAGGAGACAATTATAGGGAATTATTAGTTATAAAAATAATGTTACTTTAAACCGTTAGCACCCTATTCCCAATCTAGGATAACTTTACCAGACATACCGCCACGCATGGTGTCGAAGCCTTTTTGGAAGTCATCAACCTTAAAGTTGTGAGTGATGATAGGTGAAAGATCTAGACCTGATTGAATCAGTGAAGCCATCTTGTACCAAGTTTCGAACATTTCACGGCCGTAGATGCCTTTGATAACCAAGCCTTTGAAGATTACTTGGTTCCAATCTACTGCCATGTCTGATGGTGGAATACCTAGTAGAGAGATCTTACCGCCGTGGTTCATGTTAGTTAGCATGCTATTGAACGCTGATGGTACGCCTGACATCTCTAGACCTACATCGAAGCCTTCTGTCATGCCAAGTTCCGCCATTACGTCTTCTAGCTTCTCTTCCATCACGTTTACTGCGCGCGTTACGCCCATCTTCTTAGCAAGCTCTAGACGGTACTCGTTTACGTCTGTGATGACTACGTGACGTGCGCCAACGTGTTTAGCAACTGCAGCCGCCATGATACCGATTGGGCCTGCGCCTGTGATCAGCACGTCTTCGCCCACTAGGTCGAAAGATAGCGCGGTGTGTACTGCGTTACCAAACGGGTCGAAGATTGATGCTAGATCGTCAGAGATTTCCGCAGGGATCTTAAATGCGTTAAATGCAGGGATCACTAGGTACTCAGAGAACGCACCAGTGCGGTTTACGCCAACACCTGTTGTGTTACGACATAGGTGAGTGCGGCCGCCACGACAGTTACGACAGTGACCACATGTGATGTGACCTTCGCCAGATACCCGATCGCCAATCTCAAAGCCGCGAACTTCTTGGCCCATGCCAACAACTTCACCCACGTACTCGTGACCGACAACCATAGGTACTGGAATTGTCTTTTGTGACCACTCGTCCCAGTTGTAAATGTGTACGTCTGTACCACAGATAGCGGTTTTCTTGATCTTAATAAGAAGATCGTTATGGCCAACTTCAGGTTTCTCAACCTCAGTCATCCAGATGCCTTCTTCAGGCTTTAGCTTTGAAAGTGCTTTGATTTTCATAATGTTACCTAGTTCATCTCGCCCCACTGAATCTGGGCGAGAATCAAAAATACAATTTATCTAATCTCGATTGGCTCGAGAATTAGATGATGCCCATGTCTTTACCAACAGCGATAAACGCGTCGATTGCACGATCTAGCTGCTCACGTGAGTGTGCTGCTGACATCTGAGTACGGATACGTGCTTGGCCTTTTGGTACTACAGGGAATGAGAAGCCAACAACGTAGATGCCTTTCTCAAGAGCACGCTCAGCAAATTCTGCAGCTACTTTTGCATCACCAAGCATGATTGGGATGATCGCGTGGTCAGCACCGCCCATAGTGAAGCCTGCGCCTTCCATGCGAGTACGGAAATGAGCTGCGTTTTCCCATAGACGATCACGAAGCTCGCCGCTCTCTTTAAGTAGGTCAAGAACGCGGATAGATGCGTTAACAATTGCAGGAGCAACAGAGTTAGAGAATAGGTATGGACGAGAACGCTGACGTAGCCAGTCGATCACTTCTTTCTTACCAGATGTGTAGCCGCCTGAAGCGCCACCCATTGCTTTACCTAGCGTACCAGTGATGATGTCGACGCGGTCTACAACGTCGTGGAACTCGTGAGTACCCGCGCCAGTTGCGCCCATGAAGCCCACTGCGTGTGAGTCATCAACCATAACCAGTGCATCGTACTTGTCTGCTAGGTCACAGATAGCTGGAAGGTTTGCGACTACGCCGTCCATTGAGAACACGCCGTCAGTAACGATTAGCGTGTGACGAGCGCCAGCTTCTTTAGCAGCGATAAGTTGCTGCTCTAGCTCTTCCATGTTGTTGTTCGCGTAACGGAAGCGCATTGCTTTACATAGGCGAACACCATCAATGATTGAAGCGTGGTTTAGCGCATCAGAGATGATTGCATCTTCTTTGCCTAGGATAGTTTCGAACAGACCAGTGTTTGCATCGAAACAAGAGGTGTAAAGGATTGTGTCTTCTTTACCAAGGAATGTAGAAAGTTTCGTTTCTAGCTCTTTGTGAATGTCTTGAGTACCACAGATAAAACGTACAGACGCCATACCAAAGCCGTTCTCATCCATACCTACTTTACCCGCTTCGATAAGCGCAGGGTGGTTAGCTAGACCTAGGTAGTTGTTTGCACAGAAGTTTAGTACTTCTTCGCCTGTCGAGATCTTAACAGCCGCTTGCTGCTGAGAAGTGATTACACGTTCAGATTTGTAAAGACCTTCAGACTTTACTTCTTCAATTTGTTGTTGAATCTGATTGTAGAATGCAGAAGACATTGCACTTTCCTTTTTATATTCATTTCATGCTATTTGAAGTCATAAAATGCAGAGGGGTTAAACGAGGAGATAGACTTCTGAAGTGAAGAATAGCTCCGCATTTACACTGTAAAATCTATGTATCAATAGTAGTCTAAGTGACCTGATTAGATTAGCTAGTAAGAAGGAAAAACATTAGTGAATCAAGTTCACAAATCATTTATCATCTTTGGTAAGTCAATCACAGTACTCAACCAAAATGCTCAACAATCAGCTCATTGCCCTACTTCCAGACCTTGCTTCTTTCATTCTTGTTGTTAATGAAGGTAGCTTTACTGCTGCGGCTAAGCAGTTAGGGGTTACGCCATCCGCTTTAAGTAAACTGATTACACGATTAGAAGGCGCGTTGTCGGTGAAACTTTTTGAGCGCACCACGCGTAAGTTGATCATCACTCAAGCAGGTCAAAAGATTTACGAGCAAAGCCTTGTTATGGTGAACGCCGCCAACCAAGCCATTGAAATTGCGGCCAGTGATCATACAGAAGCATCTGGCGATTTGACCATCGCGGCACCAGAGGCATTTTTAAACTCAGTGCTACAGCCCTTGGTCGTTCCCTTTATCCAACAGCACCCTAATATTTCCCTCAAGCTTAGAGCGTTAGATGGTAACTTCGACCTGATTAAAGAAGGTATCGACATCGGCTTTAAACTAACCGATACACCCGATGAGCACTTGGTGTTAAAAGAAATAGCGAGGACGAATCTAGTTTTATGTGCCAGCCCAGGTTATCTAAACGAGCGTGGTTTACCCGAGCACCCCTCTGACCTCACTCATCATGATTGCTTGTACTTAGGCGAGACGCAAACAGACAATCGATGGTCCTTTATTAACTCGGAAGAATCATTAACAGTAACGGTGAGCGGTAAATACGCGGTTAACCACTCTCAAATGAGGCTAAGTGGCGTAAAATCAGGATTGGGGATTGGAATATTCCATGACTTTGTGGTGAAGGATGCTTTGAGCAGTGGTGATGTCATTCAGGTTCTGCCTGAGTGGGTAATCGAAAGTAATTACCATGGAGCGATTGCGATGCAATATGCGCAAACCCGCTATCTTCCTGCGAGGTTGCGCACCTTCATAGATTTTGTATCAGAGCATCTAACGGAGAATTAACCGAATAGCTTGCTCCAAATGCTGCCGCTGTTACGTTTGTCGTGATATTCTTCCCGTAACATGTCTACCTGACGAAGCGCCTCTTTCGCTCCTTGTAGGTTATTGTCTTCAAGTTGAATGTTGACTTTATCAAGCGCTGAAGACAACTTTTCAAACCCTTCAAAATAGACGTCTTGTTTTTCAGGGGGATATGCCCCCTGTTGAAGCTTTTCGACTAACTCATCAAGCTGAATTACTGACTGCTGCATCACTTCGACACTCTCTGCCTCAGCACTCTTTTTAAATGCCAACTTCATTTCCTGCATGGTCGTTTTCATGCTTGACGCATACGCTGAAAACGACAGCGTAACTGCAAGCGCTAATGCAACTTTACGCATAATTATGTCCTTTTGTAGTTATATTGACTGACGAGACTAGTCTATAGAAACAGTAATAAAAGGCATTAACAATTTTGTTTCAGAACTTTTAACGAGTGCTTTACTAATATAGTGTCTCGACTATTCTCGACAAGAATAAGTCGTTCAAATAACCACCAGCACGTAATTGTAAGCACACGAAAAGAAAGCCACTCTACTCTATGCCCCTATCGGAAACAAAAAGCCGATGATTGTTCACTTTTCAAGTGAAAAATATCATCGGATTTTACAGGGTATAGAAATCTCAAGTCAGACGTTATAAATCAGGGTAGCCTTGAGGGTTCTTAGACTGCCAGTTCCAGGTATCACGCGTCATTTCATCAACTGTGCGATCTGCGCTCCATTCAAGTTCTTTACGTGCTTTCGATGGGTCAGCCCAACACTCGGCGATATCACCTTGTCTGCGGTCTACCAGTTGATAAGGAATCTCTTTATCTGATGCGGCTTCAAAGGCTTTCACCATATCTAGCACGCTCAAACCGTTTCCTGTACCTAGGTTATAGATATGTAGACCCGATTTATTTCCAACTTTGTTTAGGGCTGCAATGTGACCATCGGCTAAATCCATCACATGGATATAGTCACGAACGCCAGTACCGTCATGAGTTGGGTAATCGCTGCCAAACACAGATAGATGTTCACGTCGCCCAACTGCAACCTGCGAAATAAACGGCATCAAATTATTTGGAATACCTTGCGGGTCTTCGCCAAGGTCGCCAGATGGATGAGAACCTACAGGGTTAAAGTAACGCAGTAGCGTTATACTCCAATCAGGGTTCGCTGTTTGGAAGTCGGTTAAACACTCTTCAACCATTAACTTACTACGACCATATGGGTTGGTGGCACTGGTTGGGAAAGACTCAAGAATAGGCACTGATGCAGGGTCACCATAAACCGTCGCTGATGAACTGAATACCAACGATTTAATACCAACTTCACGCATTGCATCAACTAACACTAGCGTTCCGTTCACATTGTTATCGTAATATTCAAGAGGTTTTTGTACTGACTCACCAACGGCTTTTAAGCCTGCAAAATGGATAACTGCTTCAATAGCGTGCTCACGCATGGTTTCCACAAGCAATGCTTTATCACGGATATCGCCTTGAACAAACTTTGGTGCAGCACCCGTTAGGTTTTCTAGACGAGGTAATACAGTTGCTTTACTGTTGTATAAGTTATCGAAAATGATTGGCGTCATGCCCGCTTCGATCATCTGCACACAGGTATGACTACCTATGTATCCCATACCACCTGTTACCAGTACTTTCATAAATCCGCCGAGTAGAAATAAATAAGGGACAAGCTTACCGAACTTGTCCCTTATGTTTCAACATCAAAAACTATTTAAACTGCTGCGTTCAACACTGCTCTATTACTCATACTCTATCGAGGGTATGAGCGCTATCCATTTGATTATAAATCACATAGTCTCCCTTACCTTTACTCTTAGCTTGATACATAGCGCTGTCGGCCGCTTTCAGCATGTAATTCACATCATGGTCGACACTCGACCCCATATAAACCCCCAAACTGACACCAACACACAGCGTTTCACCTTTGTGTATCATCGGTTGTGAAACAGAATCAAGAATTCGCCTACAAATTGACGAAGCTCCGTCGACGTTTGATGGCGTGAGCAGAACGACAAACTCATCCCCGGCTAAACGACCAACGAGATCACTACTACGCACTTGAGCATTCAATCGTTCGGCGACAGTTTTGAGTACATAGTCTCCAGCGTCATGACCATAGCGATCATTGATTGATTTGAACCCATCAAGATCAAGATAGATCACGGCGTATTGCCCTTTTCTCCCCTGACTTACACGAATAGTGTCTTCAAGCGTTCTATATACCTGTGCACGGTTTGCCAAACCAGTAAGGGAATCATGATGGGCAAGGTATTCTAGTCGTTCTACCTCTTTCACATCGGTTAGATCGGAGAACATCATTACCATATCGAAACTTCCCTCTTCGATGTTCTCATTGATCTTGTTTACCTTAACAAACAAGGGGACAGCTCTACCCGTTCTGTGCTGCTCCGTGATCTCACCTTGCCACTGCCCAAAATTTCGCACAGATTCAATAATGGTATCCATGGAGCCATTAAACTGCTTCCAGTCGAAGACTTGTTCTGGTTTCTTGTCTACCATTTCATTAGAACGGAAACCAAGAATTGTCGTCATTGCAGGGTTTGCCATCGTAATGACGTGTGACTTATTTAAAACCATTAAACCATCTTGACTGTTTTCAAATACACCCGCCGCAAGTCGTTGCCTTCTAACCGACTGTTCGATCTCCGTGACATCTTGAATAGCAAACAGCACCATCCCCTCTTTGGATAGGTTACGCGAGCTTATTTGCAATATTTGTTCTTCTGAATCTTTATCATTCGATGAAAACAAGAGATCATTTAATTGAACATCTGCAGATAAAGCTTGGCTTAATGTTGGGTCATCAAAGTCACTCAGGATATCTTTGAGTTTGCGACCCAATAAATAATTACCTGAACAATGGAATACTTGGTTGCTCGCGACATTAGAAAGAACAATTTTCCCAGCATCATCAATAACCACAAGCGCATGCTGAACCATTTCAAGTACTTCTGTAGCAAAGGCTTTCTCTTCCTCAAGCTTATCGAGCGTGTAATTAACTTGTTTGTCACGCTGCTGAAGTCTGTTCGTCATGGTATTAAAACAACGAACCAGTTCCCCCATCTCATCATTACTTGGCTTCAACTTGATGTTTTTTGAGGGCACTCTTTCAATAAACGCTCGCATGGCATCGTTTAAAGCAAATATAGGTCGAACTACAGACCGGTCTACCATCAGGTACAAACTGAAGCCAGCAATCAACAAAATTGCAAAGAAAGCCGAGCTGTTTTTAATCGTATCTTCTAGTAAAGAATTAAAGTGTTCTTTAGAGATTGTTACACGTAGATGGCCAACACTTTCTTCTTCCATGATGATAGGCACAAGCAAAAAGATATAGTCATCTGAAATCGAAAACTGTTTATTGATGATTTCTTGTCTTTGCTCTAAAGTCGGGCTCGGGATTGACCCTGGTAAGCTCGAGTCCACATAGCTCGCAAACAGTTTATTATCCGTTGTAAAAAGCTTCACTCTTAATACTTCTGAGTCCGCAGAAAATGCGGAAAGAATTTCACTTGCGGCGATAGAGTCATCAAACACGATGGCAGCTTCTAGATTGTACGCAACGCCGTTCGCCAACACCTTAACGCGTTTGATTAAGTTGTCCTTTTCTCTATCGAGTGTGGAGTGATAACTAATTGACTGCGATAGCACAAAGATCGCTCCAACAAAGAGCATTATTGGCAGTAGCAGTTTGAACTTCAGTGATTTTTGAGAACCAAACATCATTGCTTGCCCTCCACTGTTGCAATTCGTAGCAGTTGTGAACCAATAGAGAAACCGCCATCTTTAGCGTTATCGAGGTTAATGAAGGGTTTTATCTTGCTTTGTATTGTTTGTAGTTCGATAACACCACCATCAAGGGTGAAACCTTGCGTATCACTAATGGTCAGCACATGATCATTCAATTGCTCAAATTCGATCTGTTGTTCGCCAGACACAAACACCACGTCACAGCGATTTTTATCACTGGTAAGTACTTCGATCGGCATTTCACGAATGCTTTTGCCCTTGGTAATCACCTCCAATGTGGAACGAATCGCCTCGTTTCCATGAATGCAAAAACGTATACGGTCCATTTCAGTTTCATTATCCCACCGTACAAAGTTAGCAATACGATATAGGTAAACGGCTTTAACTTGATCAGGAGAATATTGCGCAGCATTGGTTGAAATAGAAAACCCAGAAACGATGAACGCGATCAAAGACGCAACTTTAAAATTCATGAGAAACCCTCACATAAAGACGTTCTTCATTCGAGTACAAGTTCCAAGCATCGAAATAGCCAGAGTTCCCAATATTTTGCGCTATAAACTCAAACCTTGGGGCCTTGTCATGTTTTTGCCAACTCACACGAGCGTCTAAACTTACAAACGCTTCGACATCATGGATCGTATTGTTCCCTTCGTTCTCTGATTCACTTCTCCAGTTGTAATACTCATTCCCATATTCGATATCTTGATATTGAACTACGAAATCAAGCTGCAACGTGTCAGTGACATCCCATAGTGTTTGTAATGACAACAAGTGCTGATTCTCGATATCTTGAAAAACATCGATGTCACCGTATTCCTCACTACCGAACCCATTTCTTCTAACATCAAGAGTCAAGTAACTATAAGATGTAAAAAGAGAAAAGTTCTTAGCAAGGTCGAACGAGCCTGTTACCTCAATACCTGATGCCTTCGCTTCGAAATCATCACTGGTATAATAAGCCCAGTTGTATATCCCGTCCTCGGAAATAATCAACTCTGGATGGTCAGAGCCGCGAACATTATCGTACGTACTAAAGTAGCCTGTAACACCTAAAGCAGAGTTGGACGTAATTTCAGTTCGGTACCCAACTTCGTATGTTACAACAGACTCTGTATCTAGCTCATCATTTGGTACATACGTTACAAAGCAAAGGGGACATAACTGATCATTTTCTAGTCGAGGATCTGAGTAGTTGTACATATAGTAAGAGTTCGATTCCATATAAGACGGAGCAATTGCAACTCTACCTACACCCGCCCACAAGCTATTGCGCTCATTTGGCCGGTACATCACTCGAGCTTGTGGTGAAAGTTCGATGCGATCAGTCACCTCAAAATATTCCGCCTTGGTACCTATGGTCGTACTAATTGTATCCGTCCATTGATACTCAGACTGGACATAGATGTTGGCAATCATATCATTCGCTTTATCTTGATCGTAAAAACGACCTTCTGAATAAGCGTTGTAAGGGTCGAATTCACTTATACTGGTTGTGAAATCAATCCACTGATAGCGCACCCCTGCACCAAACAACAATCGATGATTATTGAATTGCTGCATAACATAATTGGTTTCTAGATCCAGCGTGTAATATTCACCTGGAGCATCAAGCGCGCTGTCGAACCCTCGATCGATATAGATAGACGAGTTCAGCTTATCACCGTCTTCTAGCTCTGTTTGGTATTCAAACTGAGCATAAGCAAGAGAAGATTCAAATTCCTTTTTGCTAGCATTGACTGTTGTCGCCCATGTATCCCGTTCAATCTGGTAAGTTTCCCATGTTTGATGGTAGGCTGTTTTAGTCCCACCAAAGCGAAAACTCCACTCGGAGCGATTCGAGCGGCCATCAATCACCACGCCAGCGCTGTCAGTACGCCATGGTTCAGCATCATTCGATAGGTATTCGGGAACATTCTTTGTTTTGTAGAAAGCACGACCATAAACGTCATCAGACAGCTGTAAACCTTGGCGAACCGAAACTTCATAGGTATCGTAACGCCCAACTGTCGCTGCGACATACGAACCTTGGGTATCTTGCGCTGATTTAGTAATGATATTTATCACGCCATTGGCTGCGTTACCGCCCCAGATAGCACCGCTTGGTCCTCGCACGACTTCAATGCGGTCAATATCGGCAAGAATGTAATCCAGTGTTGTCCAATACACGCCACCATAAACAGGGCTATAGATGCTGCGGCCGTCGACCATAACGAGCATTTTGTTATACAGGCCATCGTGAAAACCACGTGTGGACACCATGGCGAAGTTCTCGCCCGATTTAGAAACGTACATTCCTGGTATGAGCGCTAACGCTTCGGTTATGTTTGCTGCACCACTTCTTAATATACGCTCGCCAGAAAGGACATAAACTGACGCTGGAATATCTGCCAACTCTTGCTCAGTTTTCGAAGCCGTTTCCATCGTGACATCAAGCATTGAAAGCTCTTCAAGGCTCATTGTCATCAATGAGTCTAGCTGTTCATTGTTAGCTATTGCACTTCCGCTCCAAGCCAGCAGCAAGCCAATTAAAACGTTGTTTTTCTTCATCATTTGAATTTTTATATTTTTTCTTCGGCAATTATCCCACATGCTTATCGAGACAGCATATCGTATAACATGTTTATAAGACACATTTTTAGAAATAAATGAGCTGCATCACGGTTTACAAGTCTAAAATCAAGCTAGGTTTTAAAGACACATGTAAAAACAACGGAACTCACCATGTCTGCTGAACAATCAGCTAAAAAGCCGACTCTCTTGTTGAACTGTGATTTAGGCGAAAGCTATGGATCATGGAAGATGGGCGAGGATGAAGAAGTAATGCCATGGATAGATCTCGCTAATATTGCTTGCGGATTTCATGCTTCAGACCCTAGCATCATGCATTCGACAATTAGACTTGCGATCGAACACAAAGTGAAGATAGGAGCTCACCCTTCCTATCATGACCTGCAAGGCTTTGGTCGAAGATCTATTCCACATAGTTCTGAGGAAATAACCCAGCTGGTTATCTATCAGGTAGGTGCACTCAAAGCACTTTGTGATTTTGAAGGGGTTCAACTTGAATATATCAAGCCCCATGGTGCGCTGTATAACGACATGATGCGCGATACCAGTGTCTTTCATGCAATTTGCTTGGCAGCATCCTCTTTCAACTTACCGCTCATGGTACTTGCCAAACCAGACAATCAGAACTACCTCGACATCGCAGATCAATACGATGTTCCTCTACTGTTTGAAGCGTTTGCTGACAGAAGCTATACAGATTCAGGCTCTCTCGCACCAAGAAGTCACCCTAACGCCGTCTTGAAAAATAGTGACGATATAGTGAATCAAGTAATGGAATTAGCAAAGTTTGGTGTTGTTCACACACTTTCAGGCAATAGAATTAACCTCGATGCCGATACCCTTTGCGTTCATGGTGACAATCCAGAGTCCATTGCGCTAATTCAACGTATTCGTAGAGCACTCACACAAGGTTAAATCTTAGATGCCTGTTAGTTACCAAGTTAAATCTATAAACGAATGTAGCCTACTGATCGAGTTTGATCGTCATTCACCATCAACGTCTATCGACTTGAATCTAACCCCGGTGTTGTCTCGAGTTTGTAGCGCGATGCGAGAGAAACTGCATGATGTCATCATGAACATCACCCCCTCTTACACTACGATTTTGGTGGATTACCTTCCCATTAGAATATCTGAACAAGAAATAAGACTCGTCATTACCAACATCGTTGACTCAAGCATTAAAGCTGAGCATTCCTATATCCAAGGTAGAGAAATTGAGCTTCCGTGCTTTTATCATCCTAGTGTTGGGTTAGATATTTCAAGATATGTAGAACAAGGCCTTACATTAGAGCAACTCATCGAATACCACACTCGAACTAACTATATGGTTTGCGCATTAGGTTTTGCCCCTGGCTTTGCATTTATGGCTAATGTAGACCGACACATTCAGCTTCCTAGGTTGGACGAACCTCGTCAGCATGTACCAAAAGGAAGTGTCGGCATCGCTAATCACCAAACAGCGGTATACCCAAACACTTCGCCTGGAGGATGGAACATTATTGGTAACTGCCCTGTTTCATTGTTAGAACAAGGCGAGTCTTACTTACAGCTTGGTGATCAAGTAACTTTTCGCCCAATTTCACAACAAGAATTTATGGAACTAGGAGGAGAACTTCCTTCTAAACAGGGATAATTTACATGCCTAGTCTAAAGATCATTAAGCCCGGTGCTTTGGCTTTAATTCAAGATTTTGGGCGCTATGGTTATACGCACATGGGCGTAACCAATGGCGGCCCTGTGGATGAATATGCATTCAGTTGGTGTAACAAGTTACTGGGTAACGTAAGTACTTGCCCTTGTATAGAGCTGACACTGGGTCAAGCGGTATATGAAGTCTCAGATCATGCGATGTTTGCAATTGCTGGTGGTGATTTAAATGCTACTCTTGATGACAAGCCACTGAACAATTGGAGTTCATTCTATGCGAAAAAAGGCCAGATAATTCGATTTGGATTACCTAAAAATGGATTAAGGGCCTACCTTGCAGTCAAAGGAGGGTTCAAGCTTACAAATAGTGTATTGGGCAGTGTGAGTACAGTGGTGAGAGATCAACTTGGTGGCCTTAGTAGCCTTGGTAAACCGTTACAAAGCGGTGATGAGATTGAGTTTGAACCTTCTAATTCCGAGAAACTGTTAACCGTTTCTTTTCGCTATACACCAGACTATAACCTACCACTGACGTTAAGAGTCATAGAGAGCTACCAAGCAGAGGCTTTCTCCGCTCTAGCAAAGGCGACGCTTTATTCTTCAGAATACGAAGTGACTCAACAAGCTGATCGTATGGGGTATCGATTATCAGGCAGCTCAATTGATAATGGCGGTAAAAGCATCCTTTCAGAAGGTATTGCGCTTGGCTCTATTCAGGTCCCACCTAATGGCCAGCCTATTGTCTTACTGAACGATAGACAAACCATTGGCGGCTATCCCAAGCTTGGGTGCGTTGCGAAAATCGATCTTCCTCGGCTCGCTCAAGCTAAACCAGGACAGAAAATCCGGTTTGTAAAAGGCGACCTAGAGGGACTTCAAAGAGTTTGGTGCCAATGGGCTCGATACTTTGGCTACTAGTATTGTTGGTTTTGGTCAAAACGCGTATCAATTAAGCCCTGATACTTGTGCGAGTTCAACTGGATAACCTCGCTGAAGAGCTAATTCTTCAGCGCGTAATACCACTTCGTTAGCAGACAAACCCGAAAGATTTGGAGAGTAAGATTCGATAATTTGCTCAGCATTACCGTCACTCAATCCCAAGTGCTTAATTAACTTCATTGCAGCATCAATTGCAGAAGACGCCTTAACAATTTCTACTCTCGCATAGTTATTACCTTCAAAATGAACATCAGCAGCGCGCAATGAAGGATCATTACCCGGGATTTGCTGTGCTCCATATAAAGGCTTACCACCAACTTGTGCTGTCACGAATGATGGGATGAAACAAGCTAGATGGTGTATGGCTTTTTCCGTACGACTTTGTTGAATCTCATTACTCCAACCTTGATTGATTTTGCGAGTATACGCATTCGGTAATCTAGGTTGAGAGCTCAAGTGAGATGAACCAACCAAACCACCTTTAAACAAAGTGATCTCTTCGGTCATACCATGGAGTTGAAAATATCCACCAGCATAAGGGGTTAATTGAGCCATCCCCTTCGGTGTGCCGCGCTCACCGTGGAATATCACTTCAGGCCATTGCTCATTGCAATCGCTCCAACGGGTTACGTAGGCCGCCTTAAACTCTACAAAGCGCTGCTTTGGTTTTGATACTAAATCGTCAATCTTTCCTGTTTCAAAACCAGAAGCATTCACCAAATAATCAAAGTGTTGCGAATAGGTCTGATCACCATTTCGTAGTTCTAGTCGCCAGCCATTCTCAGATTCGGAAGCGCCAAGCAATTCAGTGTTTAACCTAACATTACAGCTTGGAATTGTGCTTACTGCTAGATCTGCCATTGCAGCCATACGAAACACGCTTAGACCAAACTCTTGAACAACAACAATAGGAAACTTCAGCTGTTCTAGATCTACATGCTTCGCGAACGGAATCAACCATTGGTCAATATCTTTTAAATCAGTCTGAGTCGAATTGGCTAGCGCTTCGATATCTTCTCTTTTATACAGACGATAGTAATCAGCAGGCTCTCCAAGTACCGAATTTCGTTCATCTTGAGAAACCAGCTGTTGGTAAGTCGATTGAATTAACTTTAGTCTGGGTAACAATGCAAGTGGATCACCGTTGTCGGATTTCGGTACCGCGACAACGGTAGGACGAACATTTAAGCATTGTGGATAAAGCCTAACCGTATCAATAGACTGTCTTAGCAGTTCTAAGCATTGGTGCTCAGAAATCTCTCGGTATAGATTCCCACCGGCGTGCAAATGACAAATAGGTGGACCATTAACTAAACTTGGTCCTTTTTCGATAAGAGATACATTCGCTCCCTGTTCTGCCAACAACATCGCACAAGTAGAACCTGAAATCCCACCACCAACAACGGCCACCGAAATCGGCTTTGACTGATTATCCATTAACTCAATGATTCGCTTATAAATTGAAGTAGACATTTTACTGAATCTGCGAATTGATGAAAATCATATTTTTTGTAGTGTTTTGTAAAAGGACAACCAATCCAAGCCGAAAAAATTTTGAGAAAAATACTTGACGGAAAATCACAGGATACAAAACGGTGAGTTATTTAACTCATGAATTTAACATGAGCTCCCAATAGAAAAGGGCTCGACATGGTGGCCTCTAAGTTCATGATTCAGTTATCCAAAAAGTTATCCACGGATTTTGTGGATAACTGTGGGTAAGTAATGTTGAATTTTACGCCAACGTAGTGATGACGGGAGTTACGTGCTTCGGGAGCCATGACAAATGCACTTAATTCTCGTTATCCATCACTATCATGGTAACGTTTACTCAAAGAGGTAAATGGTGAACTAAGATAAAAGCAGAACATTAGTCTTATACCCAAAGTATTGAATACTGTAAATAATGATCAAGGTCATTACGTTAAAGGCGATTATGTTTATAATTAATATTCAATACGGAAACCAATCATCAAGTTGATGCAATCAGTGGATATATGAAAAAAAATACAGGTTTTACCCTCATCGAGTTAGTTGTCGTCATCGTTATTCTTGGCATATTGGCTGTCACAGCCGCCCCTCGCTTTCTAAACCTGCAATCTGATGCTAGAGCGGCGGCACTTGATGGCTTAAGAGCAGCAATGGAAAGTGCAGCTTCTGTTGTATATAGTAGAGCGACTATTAAGAACCTTGAAAATATTCCAGTTGGGGATGCTCCGGAAGTAGATGACATTGCTCTCGATTTCGGCTACCCAAGAGCATCGGTCACTGGTATCGGAGCTGCCGTCGAAGGATTAAGCGGTGAGAATAGCGATTGGGTTGAAATCGGAGAGCACAGTGAAGCACTGGAAGACGAGACTATTGTCTATTCCTTCGCGGGAAGTGAAGACACTGACGAAACCTGTGTAGTTATATATCGTTCTAACGCTTCTGCAGGGCGTCCTACGATTGTTTCAGCTGACGCTTCTCGCTGTTGATAGGCTTTCAGATATAGATATGAAAAGGGACCATTGTGGTCCCTTTTTGCGTTTATTTTCCTAAGCCATATCCTTGCTCACCGGTATCAACAATTTCTTGATTAGACTCTGAACCACTAAACCTAGCACCACAAAGGTGAGTAGTGGCAATGTCACCCACATAGATAAATGAAGGCTTGGACTCAACTCAAAGCCCCACTTCATCAGTGCTGCTACACTACCTTCTGCCGCGATTGCAGCGACTAAACCCGCAATGGCTGCCATCAAACCGTACTCACACCACAAGGTCGACAAGACACGTTTTCTACTCGCACCCAATGTCCGATATAACTGAATCTCCGTTTGGCGTTGGGAAAGACTTAAACGCAACAAAGTGAAGATAAGTAATAAACCCGCTATCACACCAAGTGCAGCTAGAATAGTTATGGCCCACACAATCTGCTCTACCAAAGATTGAATCTTCTCACCCATGACTCGAATATCCATCAAGCTCACCGTTGGGTATGCTCGGGTTAGTTCATTGATGGCTTGGTTATGCTCGTCTTCGATTCTGAAGCTCACCAACCAGGTTTCAGAGACCGCTTTGAGTACGTCAGGTGTAAAGATGAAGTAGAAGTTTGGCTTCATGTCGCGCCACTCAACAAATCGAGTAGAGTTAACTCGCGCTTTAAACTCTGCGGCACCAACAGTAAACGTCAGCTCATCCCCTACACTTAGCCCTAATGCAGTTGCGACCTCTTGTTCAACAGATACACCATTGGTATCCGTCCACTCACCTTCTATAACCTCGTTATACTCCGGGATAGCGCTTCCCCAGGTGAAATTGATTTCACGACGTAATGCATCTGTTGATTCTCCGCCCGTATCTCGAGCTTTCGCATCTTCACCATTGATCTTAGTTAAACGACCCCGAGTGATCGGAAACGCAGGCGAACGTTGGATATTTCTCTCATCGAGAAAGTCGGTATACGCATCAACTTCGTAAGGCGCGATGTTAAGGGAGAAAGCATTGGGTGCATCTGCTGGTAAAGTACGCTGCCAATCCGTAAGAAGATCGGTTCTCACTAACCAGATAATCGCCAGTAACATTAACGAGAGCGCTAATGCGCCAAATTGAACACCACTCGCAATGTTTGAGCGGGTAATACGGCTAACAGCCAGCTTCATTGCTACTGACAATGGTACCTTCGCCAACAGCTTTGCAACCAAAATACTTAGTCCGGCAAGGACAAAGAATAAAACAACAATGCCGCCCAATATCATCCAAACCAAAATGTTGCTGCCATAGGCAATAAGCATTGGAATAATCGGAACGAGCAATAACATTAACGAACGATTTGAGGTTTTCTGGTCGACGTCCGTAGCTTGCAACACATTTAGCGCTGGAGTCACAACGAGGTTGATCAGTGGGATACCTAACGCAGGCACCGCAATTAGGAATGAAGACAACAAAGCAACAACAGCAGGCGTTATTCCGTAGCTCGGTAAAGGATTAGGTAACAAGTCTGCTAATGGGATTCGTAGTAGTGTCTCTAACCCAACGCCAATAAGCAAACCCGCCACAGCGGCGCTGACAAACAACAATGAAAGCTGGATAGTTAACCATTTCCAAATCCAACGCTTTGTCGCCCCTAGGCTTTTGAGCATGGCTATAGTCTTGCGGCGTGATTGTACGTAGTGCTGACAGGTTAATACCAAGGTTGTCGCTGCCATGATGATGACAATTGCGACCGTAAGAGATAGATACTGCTCAGTCTTCTCAAACACTTCGTTTGTACGGCTACGGCTATCCCGTGAACGCCAGCGATCGCTTGCTGTCAATTCTACGTTGTCTTCCAGTTGAGTTAGAACCGCTTCGTCGCCAACAAGGAATAAACGAAACTGTACGCGGCTTCCAAGTTGCAAGGCGCCAGTTTTATCGATGTCGGTCTGATGTATGTATACCGACGGCATTTGCTGAAATGGGTTGAAACTCAAACCCGGCTCACTCACTACACGCCCTGTGACTCTCAAATCGGCATCACCAATTGTGACAAGGTCACCAATGTTTACGTCCAGTAATGAGAGTACCCGTTCTTCCAGCCAAAGTTCTCCAGGTTTTACGTGCCCTTCAACCTCTGCAACGGAAGTCGCATCTTTACTTAGTGCCATCTCCCCGAGCAATGGATACTTGCTATCGACGGCTCGTACCGTGACGAGCTGCATTGCTTCATCACTAAATGCCATAGTAGCAAAGCGTGTCAATCGTGATGAATCAACACTTTCTGGAAGTGCCTCTAAACTATCTGGGATAGGGTTTGCCGAGATAAATACCTTATCGGCCGTTAATGCGTCTTTTGTCTGCTTAACAATCACCTGTTCCATTCGATTTGCTAACGCGGAGAGTGCGAATACCGATGCGATGATCAGCGTTAGCGCAATAGTAATTGGCCATAATTGACCATGACGTATCTCTTTCCAACTCCATGCTGTCAAGCGTGGCAGTGGTGCTATGCTTTTATCACTCATTGGAACGACTCCACCTTACCTGCGTTCATCTGGCATACTCGGTCGCAACGAGCAGCAAGTGCATGATCGTGAGTAATTAGCACCAACGTGGTCCCGTGTTTCTTATTGAGGTCAAAAAGGAGCTCAATAACTTTTGCAGCTGTTTTTTGATCAAGGTTACCTGTCGGTTCATCAGCAAAAAGGATTTTAGGATTCGTCATGAACGCACGTGCTAGAGCGACACGTTGTTGCTCCCCCCCAGATAACTGAGTGGGTAGATGATCGATACGATGACCTAAACCCACAGCCTCGAGAAGTTGTGTCGCTTTTTCGTTGTCTTCCGCCTCGCCTTTTAGCAAACAAGGTAGAGTCACATTCTCTAATGCTGTCAAGCTTGGAATAAGCAAAAAGCTCTGGAATACAAAGCCAATAGATTCGCTTCGCAGAGATGCTCGTTGTTCATCGTCTAGAGCGTTAAGAGACTTTCCAAGCAGCATGATTTCACCAGACGTACTGGTATCTAATCCTGCTAGTAAAGACATTAAAGTCGATTTGCCTGCTCCAGACGTACCAACTATAGCGACGCTTTCTCCTTGCTCAACCTCGAGCGAAACGTCACTGAGGATTGTCAATTGCTCGTGTTTGGTAGACACTACTTTTGATACTGAATTTGCTTTAATAACGGAAGATTCCATGATTCGATCACTTTCCTTACTTTTTCTTATTGTTGTTTCGTTTACTGCGAGTGCTGCTTCGAAGACTGTTCTTGTACTTGGTGACAGCTTAAGTGCAGGCTATCAAATGTCTATTGAAAAGAGTTGGCCCTCATTATTACCAAACGCAATGTCTCCATATGGTCACCAAGTTGAGGTTATCAATGGCTCCATCTCTGGTGATACTACAGGTAACGGTCTTGCGAGACTACCTGCTCTCCTTCAAGAGAATACGCCAGATGTCGTTCTCGTTGAGCTAGGAGCAAACGACGGGCTACGAGGCTTTCCACCTAAGACCATCCAATCTAACTTGCGTTCCATTATTACTCAGTCTCTGCAATCTGGCGCTGACGTTATTTTAATGCAGATACGTATCCCACCTAATTATGGTAAGCGATACAACTCAGCGTTTAACGCCATTTACTCTGAACTTGGGGAGCAAATGAGTGTTCCTGTAATGCCATTCTTTCTTGAGCAAGTCATCGTCAAGCCGGAATGGATGATGTCAGATGGCTTACACCCAAAACCTGATGCTCAACCTTGGATTGCGGAATTTGTTGCCAAACACCTCAATGAACACATCTAGTTGCTTGAGGAAGTTTCATTACCCACTTTAAAACTAGATAGATAACAATACGTAATACGCGAATTTGATGGCCTAGCTCAATAAAATTTACTCTTTTTTACGATAGCCTGGATGAATTCATTGAGTAAGGAACTTCGACTATGATCATCGAACCAGTTATTAAAGGGGTCGTTGCACGCTCTGCTCACCCATACGGTTGCCAGGCAGCGATTGAAGAACAAATTCGCTATGTAGAAACCCAAACTGCTATCGTAGATGGCCCGAAACGCGTTTTGATTTTGGGCGCTTCTTCCGGCTTTGGGTTAGCCGCGCGTATTGCGTTGACTTTTGGCGGTGCCGAAGCAAAGACTATCGGTGTTTCTTTTGAGCGCGGGCCTTCAGAGAAAGGGGTTGGCAGTGCGGGTTATTACAACAATCTATTTTTTAAAGAAGAAGCTGAAAAAGAGGGCTACACCGCAATCAACATTGATGGCGACGCATTCTCCTCTGACGTAAGAGAAAAAGTTGTTGAAGCGATTGAGACCTACTTCGAAGGCGAAGTTGATCTGGTCATCTACAGCTTGGCTACTGGTGTTCGTCCAAATCCCGATACCGGTGAAATGTGGCGTTCAGCGATTAAACCGATTGGTCAATCAGTTACCGGTGCATTTATCTCACTCGAAACTGATGAATGGGTAGATACCACCTTAGAGCCAGCAACCGACCAAGAAGCAGAAGATACCATTAAAGTAATGGGCGGCAGTGACTGGGAAAGTTGGATTGATACTCTCATTAATGCGGAATCCCTAGCTGAGGGTTGTAAAACCATTGCCTTCTCTTATGTAGGTCCAGAATCAACGCATCCTATTTACCTTGACGGCACGCTTGGTAGAGCGAAGATCGATCTCCACCAAACGAGTCATTCACTAAACTTAAAATTAGCAAACTTCAACGGTGGTGCTTACGCGACCGTGTGTAAAGCGTTGGTCACCAAGGCAAGTGTATTCATACCTGGGTTAACTCCATACCTACTTGCACTTTACCAAGTGATGAAAGAGAAAGGCACACACGAAGGTTGCATTGAGCAAATGCAGCGCCTGTTCACGACTAAATTGTACGGTCAAAATAAGGTACCCGTTGATGGTGAACGCCTAATTCGTATCGATGATCTAGAGCTTAATGAAGAGACTCAACAAGCAGTGTCCGCTTTGCTCTTGGATATAAACCAAAACAACTTTAAACAGCTTGGTGATTACCAAGGCTTTAAGCAAGATTTCCTCAAACTGAATGGTTTCAACTTTGAGACAGTTGATTACAAAAAACCGATAAACATCAATGAATTTATAAACTTATAAATTCTCACAATTAAGACAATACAAGATACGGGAAAGGCTCTATTATTGGAAAGAGCCTTTTTTATTTTTTACTAATAATTAACAACTATAGCCTATAGCACACAAACACTCAGGATGTAGTATGTTTAGTAGGTAGACTGAAAAGGTTTTTGAGAACCAACAATAGACCTCTATGATAGAGGCACAACAAGTTTGCTAGGAAAGCAACGGTAGTATTACCTATGGACAGAACAGTCAATGTCAAAAGTAGACCCCCATCAAATTGAAATTCCTGACTCAATGAGCGAAGGATGGAGTAAAATCGTAAACCTCTTAGCTGAGATTACGAACGTGCCTTCTGCATTGATTATGCGAATTCACCCCAACGAAATTGAAGTCTTCAGTTCTAACGACAATAAGGTCACACCCTACTCTATCGGTGATAAGGAATCACTAGGTCAAGGGTTGTATTGTGAAACGGTTGTCAGCACGCAAAGAGAGCTCATCGTACCCAATGCACTGAAAGATCCTGACTGGGACAGTAATCCAGATATCAAGTTAGGAATGATCTCTTACTGTGGCATACCTCTAAATTGGCCAAATGGCGAGCCCTTTGGCACCATGTGTATACTCGATGACAAAGAGAATCACTACTCAGAACTTTACCGTAATCTTCTGAGTAGTTTTCGTGTAGCTGTTGAATCACAGCTCACGACACTTTATCAACACGCTAAACTTATCAACTTGAATAGAGAGCTTAAATACCGCGTGAATACGCGCACCAAAGATCTTGCTAACCTCAACTACTCTCTTACTCAAGAGATCGATAGACGAAAGGCGGCCGAACATCAGTTAACATTTCAAAAGTTTCATGATATCGGTACAGGGTTCCTAAATAGAATGGCGCTTGAAAATGAGCTGAATGAGAAGCTGCTCAATTCAGTCAACAAATCTAATGTTGCCGTTATCCATATAGGATTTAACAACGGGCAAAGAATCCAAACAAAATATGGTCACCAGACACTTGACCAACTGCTCGTCATGTTTAGAGAACGTGTTGGAAACTTTGGCGATTTCACTATCGTTACAGCAAGACGCTCGAGTACAGATCTCGTGCTCATTGTTGATGCGTTAGACATGTCGAGTGCACTTAACACTCTATGCAATAGAATGGTAGAAGTTGCACAGTCTGAATTTTTCATTGATTCAATCAAACTACATCTCAACGCTTACATCGGTATCTCAACATCGATAGATACTCAACTACCTAACGAGCTTCTTCAGTTTGCTCACGAAGCCATGCTGGCATGTAAAGACTCGGGGCATAAATTCGCTTTTTACGCGGAAAGTAATACCCACTGCCAAAGCCAAATAAACCAAATCGAAAACTCGCTACTCCAAGCAGTTCGAAGAGACGAGCTAATGCTGTACTTTCAACCGAAGGTTGAGCCAGGAACAAATCGTTGGGTTGGCGCCGAAGCCCTACTTCGTTGGTCTCACCCTCTACTTGGTGAAGTGTCGAATGAAACCTTAATAAGAATGGCAGAACAAAATGGCCTGATTTTTGAAGTCGGCACCTTTGTACTTCGTTCAGCAATAGAGAAAGCAGCCGCCTGGTCTAAGGTTATCGATGATTTCAAAATTGCCATCAACGTCTCTGCGGTTCAGCTCAAAAACGAACATTTCGCTGGGCAAGTTGCTTCTCTCCTTGAGCATTACAAGGTAGATGCGCGTTTCCTTGAAATAGAAGTCACTGAGAGCGGTCTGATTTCAGACGAGTCAACATCAAGCAATACGCTAGAAAAATTACACAAACTAGGCGTGACATTGTCACTAGATGACTTCGGAACTGGCTACGCATCGTTTAGTTATTTGAAAAAGTACCCTTTTGACTGCATTAAGATAGACCGTTTGTTCGTTACAAACTTAAAAGAGAACAAACAAGATAGAGAGATAATCCGTTCCATTATCTCTATAGCTAAAAAGCTAGACCTAAAGGTTGTTATTGAGGGGGTTGAATCAAAAGAACATGAAAACTTTATTGTTCAGGAAGGCTGTGATTTTGGTCAAGGCTACTTCTATGGCAAACCTATGCCAAGTGATGAGTTTGAGCGAAGCTTCATTAATCACGCCTACTTAGGTACGAAAGAGTTCCATTACCAATAATCTTTCAACCAAACCTTTACTACAAAGGCGGTGGTTTCTATAATCGCCGCCTTTCTCTTACGAATCAGGCATTTTCTATGGATCAGCTCATTGCAAAGCTTAAGAAGCTTGAAAAGCAAAACTATCGTGCATACCAGCAAATCAAAGGTCAGTATGACTTTACCGACTTCGATCTTTACATCGACCATATCCAAGCTGATCCGTATGCAAGTTCCTCTCGCTTTCGTGCGCGTCGTCCGTGGTCAGTAACAGGCTTAGAATGGCTTAAAGAAGAGTCCTCGGCTTATCAGCGAGCGGCACGCGATTTTATTGCGCGTACTTTCGCTGAATACGCGAAGCAAGACAACAACATCTCTATCGCAACAACCGGCCAAACGGTACTTGATAGTACTGCGGTTGTATTTGATGACGATGGAATCGAACTACGTTTCCGTATCAACCTTCCTGCAGAAGGTCGAAGTATTCTAGCGAAAAAAGCGATCAACATTATCACTTTCTACTTGCCGAAAATGATTCGTAAGGCAACGTTAGAACGTGAAATGCGTATTGAACAACTCAGAACACATTGTGAAGTAATTGAAGACCAAGATGCACTGCGTGGACAACTAGAATCCAATAACCTCATCGCATTTGTTGCGAATGGTAGTGTTCTACCGCGTATTGCTGGTAACGTCGACGTTCCAATGAAGGACGCAACACCATTCAAAGCACCAGAGTCATTGCAAGTCACGTTACATGCGCCAAACAAGGGCTACATCACTGGCTTAGGCGTGCCAAAAGGAATCACCCTGATTGTTGGTGGTGGTTTCCATGGTAAATCTACCCTGCTCAACGCAATCGAACGCTCTATCTACGACCACATCCCTGAAGATGGCCGTGAGTATATCGTTGCAAATGCTAATTCAATGAAAATCAAGGCTGAGGATGGTCGTTCAGTTCACAACTTGAACCTATCAAACTACATCAACCACTTACCGATGGGGCGAGACACCTCTAATTTCTCGACCCAAGATGCTTCAGGTTCAACGTCTCAAGCCGCTTGGTTACAAGAATCTATTGAGTCAGGTGTTGAAGCGCTGTTTATCGATGAAGATACATCAGCGACTAACTTCATGATTCGTGATGAGCGCATGCAATCTTTGGTAGCGAAAGGCGAAGAGCCAATTACGCCGCTTGTCGATCGTATCGGTCAACTACGAGATAAATTAGATATTTCAACAATGATTGTTATGGGCGGTTCTGGTGACTACCTTGACGTCGCTGATACTGTAATTCAAATGCACGATTACCAAGCAATTGATGTCACTGAGAAAGCTAAACAAGTAATCCTTGAGCACCCAACACAACGCAATAATGAATGTGAGACTGAGCTTGAATCGTTTAAGCCACGTTCACTAAACCGAGCTGCACTCCAATCTATTTTGGTAGATGGGAAGTTCCGCGTAACGGCTAAAGGCACAGACGCTTTGCGATTCGGTAAAGAGTTTACTGATTTAACTGCATTGGAGCAGCTAGAAAGTCATGGCGAAGTGCACGCAATTGGTTGGGTATGGTTCCAGTTAAGTCAACTGCCTGGATGGTCTTCAAACCCAGCGCAAGAAATATCTCAGATGTTGAATGACAATTGGCACCAAGCCATGCCAATTCACGGCGATCTGGTAAAACCTCGTGTGATTGATGTGATGGCTTCGCTAAACCGTTTCCGTTTAGCCCAGTTTAAACCGACACGATAATTAAAGTTCGAACGCGAAGTTACAATTAATATCAGCCAAGCTCGCTATTTAACCTCAGCTCGGGATAAGAAAGTCTAGAAAGCTAATATTTTCATAAGCATAGTTTGACTCATTAATCAGTGCAGTTAATTAAGATGCAAAACAAGGCAAAATCATAAGTCAATAGCTTGCCTATTGTGTTGATTTTAACGAAGTTAGGCGCTTAAGAAGCTGTGCTGAATGGCTTAAATTATCCCGAGCTGAGGTTGTTTAGCGAGCTTTCTCTTTCAACACGCTCCAAGCCTCACACATTCTCGTAAAGGTCTCGCTATTCCCACCCTTTCTGTCTGGGTGCCACTTCAGGGCTAATTCTCTCCAACGTTTGCGTATTTGGTTTTTGGAAGCATGTTCATCTAATCCAAGCACCTTTAACGCATCTGTATACGTACCGATACTTTGGCCTGTACCAATATTCCGTCGGTAACGATCCCAAAAATCATTGAGTAGCTTTTTAACCTCACCTGCAGAGGCCTCATAGTGACGCCAGTCTGTGTAATAGTCCTTTAAAGCATCCGAGCTAATAACGGATTCACTGCCACAACGTTCTAATGGAATTAGCTTGATATCCATCGACTCGACTTGCAGGAAGTATTCATTGGAAACAAGCTCTTGTAGTTGAAACAGCGCATTCATAATTAGAAAATTACGCTTAAAAAGATCCTTGGTGGAATCCTCATCAAGCGTCAGAAGAATCATTTTTTTTACTAAATGATCGGCAAGGGTATGCACTTTCCAAGACTCATTTGAGTTCTTAAGTATGGATAATATCGGCCACAACAATGGGTTTTCAAACTCATTAAATTGCACAGTATTCGATTCAGTCAATCTACCTTTAGCTCCCTGTTTTAAACGTCTCATTCAACAACTAGTAAACCTTCGAGTAGCGCTCAATCTAACACAAGAACTATACTAACCCACATCAAATGTACCGTAAGTTTGCAATCGAACACCGTACATAATAATATTCGCACACTTTATGAACCAACCAAAAACCGTAGACACAATGAATACAGAGACAAACAACCTAGGCTTCTTTTATGGTGGATCTGCACTGTATGCATTAGTCACTCTATTTTCTGCTATTGAACCGGCATCACGCGCGGTGTGGTTTGCTGAGATTCTCCCTGCGGTACTTATCTACGCAGGTGCGTTCTACACTTCTCGCTGTTTTATGTTTAGTAAAACTGCTTATACCATGATGTTTATCTGGCTTATTCTTCATACTATAGGTGCAAAATATACCTTTGCTGAAGTCCCTTTCGATTGGTTCAATCATATGATTGGTTCAGAGAGAAATAATTTTGATCGTGTTGCGCACTTCTCGATCGGGTTATTTGCTTACCCTATTGCTGAGCTCGTAATACGCAAAAGGCTATGTCATCCAAAGCTGGCTTGTTTATTAGCATTAACCGTAATCATGAGTGTTGCGGCAGGTTATGAGATAATTGAATGGTGGTACGCAGCGATTGCTGGTGGTGATGAGGGTATCGCATTCTTGGGTTCACAAGGCGATATTTGGGACGCGCAAAAAGATATGTTGTGTGACACAACAGGAGCCATAGTCGCGTTAACCATTCTCTTGCTTCAAGGGCGCACAAACGTAGAACACAATTGTGGCAAGGCTAATTAACCGCAATAAAGAGACAAAAAGACTAAGTTGCAATAGCTAGTTTGCTTACTTCATCACCGCCTTATCTCCAATAATGGTAAATGCTGGTGTACCCCGAACTAGAGTATCGCGCCCAAATTGAATGCCACAATTTGGGCAGTGCCCATCTTGTTGCGTAAAATCTTTCAGAATCCGTTCTTTAAAGCACTTAACAAGCGAGCCCTTTCCGCCTTTGGCATATTTGAACAATTTTGTTTTACACTTTGCACAGATGATGGTCACCGTTTTACTCGGCAGTTTTTTGTTTGGCTTAGCCATTATCTCTTTTTCGCTCCGATAAGATTACCAAGCATATCCCAACTAGCACCATTACACTCGAAATCAAAAATGACATTGTAATCGGTTCACTCAAAACTAATAGACCACCCACACTGGCGATAAGTGGAACGCTTAATTGGCTAATAGCGGCAGTCACGGGTTTTAGTTTAGTCAAGGCGCTATACCAAACGGCATAACCAACACCAGATGCTAAGCTGCCCGACAAAACTGCATAAGCGACACCCTCGACAGTCAACTCAGAGAAATCGATCCACCAGCCAATTATAGGTAGCGCCATAAGCGTTCCCAAAACGAAGTTTTGCGTGGTTGTTCCTAATGGGTCTTTCACTCCCTTACCAAGAATGCTGTATATGCCCCAAGCAATACCAGCCATTAACATCATTAAAATATAAAACCAACTTGTACTTTCGACATCGCTCGGTTGAGGCATGTCACTAGATACCAGCACAATCACACCAGCAAAGGCTAAAATCACGCCACCCCACTCGGCGAACTCCAGTTGCTTTCCTCTGTATATTTGAAAACCAAGCATGGTCATTTGTACGGCAAAAAATAACACCAGAGCGCCTATCCCCGTTGGCAACTGAACGTAAGCCAAAGAGAAGAAGCAGATATACGCCATCAACGAAACAACACCTAGTAGCTTAGGCGATTCGACAACAGCGTGTTTTAATGCGGCAAAGCTCCGTTGTTTAATACCAAGTAATAAAAGCAAGGTAGCTGCGCCGCTAAGTACGCGTATCAACGAAAAGGCATTAGCATCTAACTCGTGTTCACTTAATGCTAAACGACAAAGAACAGAATTAGCTGCAAAAGCAATAAGTGCGACGAGAGTAGTAAAAGGAGTCATACTGGTGATGTTATCTAACTTTGTTCTATCAGCTCTGGCTTCACCCAAACATGGCTGAAGTCGAACCATCCCAATGCATTGCATTTCGCGTTTTGTAACGAGCCACAATGATCCTTGCTGACACCTAGCCAACAATGGAAAAGTGGCACAATCTGATCGGTCTCGACAAGTGAGCGACCCAGAGCATTCGCAGGGAAGGCTTTGTTTGGCTCGCTTTGCCACTCCTTAACGAACGCAAACCATTGATTGAAATCTCGGTCAGGTGCCATAAGTTCAATATCAGAATAGTTTAGCAGCCACCCAGCAAGCGCATCATCCCTACGAGTACCAATGCCCATAGGTTTAATCCAAATATCTATTTCCTTGACTGACTCTACACTGTGCTCATAGCGGACAAACTCCGCTTTCAAGCCGTCTTCTTTCAACAATGTCTCAATCGCTTTGGCGATACTTGGAAATATCGGATGTCTTGAGTGATAGGCAATCTTTATCTTTTCGTCTTTATGTGGCGGCTCTAGCATCGGCTTAGGTGTGTGATGATACCAACCCGGTTTAATACCATTGGCGATGATCAAACCCAACTCAGCAATTTGTTGCTCGGGTAACAAACGAAAAATATTAAATGAGGAAAGCTTACGACTTAGATACAGAGACCAATTAGGCTCACGAGCTAAGCCACTACGTCGATTAAGCAGCAACAAAGTTGAACCGGGATCGAGTGCTACATCCTCAATACTGCTGCGTTCCGGCTTCACAGGATGTGATAGGCTGGGAAAAACAATTGATGAGTGAACTTCATCAATCACCCACACTTCGACTCGGTCTACAAGCGATCGATAGCCAAAGTAGCCATCAAACGCCTCAAGAATTAGGCTTTTTTCATCGTTCACCTCAACACAAAATGGACCTGTTCCTATAGGCGCTCTGTCGTGATCTTCTGCCTGTTCTTTTTCTGTCAATGTAATCAATGCGGGTGATTCACATAAAGAAATTGGCAACTGATAATCCGGCCTAGTGAGCTCTATATCGACAACCCAAGGCGAGGGTGAGCTAATACAATTAAAGTGAGTGAACTGGTTAATGTCTTTGAGTAGTTCTAACGTTTCGATAATGTGCTCGACCTTGAGCGCCACACCGTTATGGAAACGGACGCCTGGTCGAATGTAGAAGCGCCAGCAATCAGGGCGAAGTTGTTCCCACTGATGAGCAAGATCTGGCTCTACTTGCTCAGACTCATTGAGACGAGTCAAACCACTAAAAATTTGCCTGATAATGTGCTGCTCAGAGCGTCGGTGAGGCTTACGTGGGTTAAGCATTGAAAGGGATCGATAATATGGTAAACGAACAACCTGCTTACCTTCTTGATGCTGAACACCCAAGTAGCCTTGAATGACTTGGGTTAACTTACTTGCGTCTCTATCAAGCACATTCAGTGCCTGCTCAATCTTTCCTTGCTCTAGGTAGCGTCGTGCAAGATTTTCACTGACATCATTACGATTGCGTTTGAAAGAGAGCTCGGAAAGTTTGCCTCGCCCGGCAGCGGGTTTCCATTCAATCCATCCCTCTTCAGCAAGCTTGTTAAGAACGATCCGTGCGTTGCGTCGCGTACAGAAAAGAATCTCGGTAATGTCATCAAGCTGAATGCCTACGTCTTCACCATTAAAGTGTTCAAAGAGCTTTTCAAATTGTGTACGAAGACGTGGACTACTCATAAAGGGGAAATCACCTAACTCAATCTATAGATGTTAGTTTCCCTATTTTTGTTCAAAGGTCAACAGACCCTATCGAATATCACAACCTAATTGTTCCGATATAACAGTCAGTTGCTCAGGGTTATCAAGTTTCAAAGACCACTTACTCTCACTACCGTTCACCATTACGACGTTGGCACCTTGACCAATTAATTCAATTGCATCGGCTTGAGCTTGAAGAGTGACATGCTGCTCACCTTGGATACGAATCACAATTTCATACGGTGTGAGGATAATTTTCCCAAAAGATGTATTTAAAACCACACTACTCTCCCTTGCTCATCTGTTTCTCAAATGGCTTGTGCTTTTTAACCGCCTTATGTTCTTTAACTGCCTTATATTCTTTAACTGCAATGGTTAATCGACTAGTACAAAGTAATCGGCCTCTTGGGTCCTTGATTTCGATTTGCCAAACTTGCGTAGATACCCCTAAGTGCAATGGAGTAGCCGTACCCACCACGTGACCTTCACGAATCGAACGTACATGGTTAGCGTTTATGTCTAATCCAACACAGTAATGTTGCTCATCAACACAGAAATTAGCGGCTAATGAGCCTAATGATTCAGCAAGTACAACAGACGCACCCCCATGTAACATACCTAATGGCTGGTGAGTAAACGAACACACAGGCATCGTTGCAGATAATGAGTTTTCGGTGAACTCAACATACTCAATCCCAATATGTTCCATTAGGGTATTTTTCGACGTCGCATTTAATCTCGCAAGGTCTATCTCTTTTTTCCAGATGCTCATTAATGGCCTTATACATTCATCCACTTAGATGAATTAATGGTATCATTATAAGATAGTGTTAATGAAAGGAATCTTATGATGACGCTGTTAAGATCTCTAGTTTCTTGTCTTTGCGTGGCAACGATGATCGGGTGTAGCTCGTCCCCTACTGGCCGCAACCAACTGCTTCTGTTTTCAGATAACGATATGGCTCAATTGGGCTTTCAATCCTTTGAGCAAATGAAGCAACAGCAAAAAGTCAGCACCAACCAAAAAGTAAACCAGTACGTTCAATGTGTTGCGGATGCAGTAACTGCGCAAGTTCCACCACAGCCTAGCTTCAAAGAATGGGAAGTGGTTGTGTTTGATAGTGATCAAGTGAATGCATTCGCTCTCCCAGGAGGGAAGATCGGTGTTTATACCGGGCTTTTAAAAGTTGCAGAAAACCAAGATCAACTCGCAACGGTCATTGGACATGAAATCGCTCACGTTCTTGCTGATCACAGTAACGAGCGACTATCTCAAAACCAGTTAGCTAATACGGGTTTGGCTGTCACCAGTGTAGCAATTGGCGCCTCTGAATATAAAGAGTACCAAGGGGTGACAATGGCGGCCCTGGGACTCGGGCTCCAGTATGGCGTAATCCTCCCTTATGGGCGAACCCAAGAGTCTGAGGCAGACATCGTCGGGCTAGAGCTAATGGCAAAAGCGGGGTTCGATCCCTATCAAAGCATCAATTTATGGAAGAACATGGCTAGAGCATCTGGCGGTAACCAACCACCTGAGCTGCTTTCCACTCACCCATCGCACAGCACACGTATCTCTGATCTCACCAATAAAGCGAATACACTACCGAACTACGCCATTGGCAAGCCAAACTGTGTCGCTGTGAAGCCTTAGAAAGCGTTACCAATAAAAGTGAGAGACTACCAATGTCACAGGGTCACGTATTCAAATCGCTGAGTTAGAAAGATGACATTATCAATCTCAAAGCCCCAAGCCCAAAAAATCGCATTACATTCTCAAGGGTTACCTAACCAGAATTTACAAGGGAGTGCTTACAACAAGACTGTCCAAGTTATGAGTAAGCTCGGATATGTGCAGATAGATACCATTTCAGTTGTTCAAAGAGCGCATCACCATACACTCTGGAGTCGCAACCATCAGTACGTCCCTGAACATTTAGATAGAATGGTAAGAGAGAAAGTCGCTTTCGAGTATTGGTCGCATGCGGCTTCCTACTTGGCGATGAAAGACTTTCGCTTTTCACTTCCTCGTAAGCATGCCCTTAAAAGCGGTAAGCTGAATCATTGGTTTAAAAAGAACCCAGCACTGATGAACGAGGTAGTCAGTCGTATCGCTTCTGAAGGCCCACTCATGGCCAAGGATTTTGAGTCTAGCGTCATTAAGAAAACAGGATGGGAAAGTAAGCCCACCAAGCAAGCATTAGAAAGCCTCTACATGCAGGGTGACCTGATGATCAGTGAACGGCGAGCTTTTCATAAAGTTTATGATCTAACAGAAAGAGTGCTGCCTAGCCACGTTGATACAACCATACCATCTGAGGATGATTACGCTCGATTTCTCGTTCTAAACACCTTGCGAACACACGGCTTAGCCCGGCTCCCTGAAATGACTTACCTGCTGAAGGGGGTTAAATCTAACGTTCAATTAGCTTTAGAAGAGTTAATCGAAGAGAAATTAGTATTGGATGTATTTGTCGGTACAGAGCGCTATTACGCCTTACCTGAATCACTCGACCTCGTTCATCAACGACTGAGTCGCAAACAAGCTAAAATTCTTTCGCCATTCGATAACTTCATAATTCAACGCAACCGACTACGCGATATTTTCGACTTTGACTATCAACTCGAATGCTATGTGCCCGCCCCTAAAAGAAAATATGGTTACTTTGTATTGCCCGTTCTGTGGGATGGACGATTAGTAGCAAGGGTTGATTGCAAAGCGCACAGAAAAGATGAGCACCTTGAGGTTATAAACCTTTATCTAGAACCAAGATTATCTAAGTTGGATGAATTCCAACACTCTCTAAACAAAGAGCTTCTTGCCTTTACACATTTCAATCAATGCGCGAGCTACAGCATTACAAATACACATCACTAGTGTCTGTTATGTGGTTGTGAGCTAGTACGCAGCATTCGGGTCTAACCTACTGTATTTTAGCAGTGTAAACGATACCACCATAAGGACCATCCATGTTTATCGAACCTGTTACGCTAGGCTACATCGCTGCATTTTGTACAACTTGTTCTTTCATTCCTCAGGTTATTCATACCGTTAGAACTAAAGATACCGAAGCGATCTCTCTGGGTATGTATTCTTTCTTCGTATTCGGGGTAAGTATGTGGTTGGTATACGGGATTATGGTTAACGACCTCCCAATCATTGTCGCCAATGTCATCACTCTCGCCTTAGCCTCAATCATCTTATTACTGAAAATTAAAGCGACGATTGCTCAGAAAGCGAAAAGCTGAATAAAGTTGAACAACACACCACCTTCATATGAAGCATCTGCACTTTCAAAAAGAGGAAGAAAAAACTCAGTAGCTTCACCGTATTTCGTTTTTTAGTCCTGGTTACAATGTGCTGCAAGTCACATTCATCTCCAGCTATAAAGCAAGGCCGACAATGAATAACGGTGCCAAACAACTTCTCAACCACCTGTGTAGTGAATACGACAAGTTATCAGTAGATCTCGACAAGCGCTCATTTCCCGAGTTTTCTGAGACCATTAGATGTGAATACGGATATTGCTTTGTTCGCTGCTCAGTTGGCAGCCAGCGATTTTCAATTGTCGCAGTTAACTTTGCTCCCTCAGTAAGAGGCCAAGGTGTATTAACGGCATTTATCGAATATATAAAGCAACATCCACACCACTATAAAGGTGTGGAGGTTGCCATTATAGAAAACAAAAGCCTCGCTAAGCGTTTGCTATCACTAGGTTGGGACTATAAGTCTTGGTTTAGTAAAGTCTTCTTTGCGAAAAAACCAACCTTAGTACAAGATTTTCAATGTGCTTAAGCAACGACCAACTGTTTAAGGTACTGCTTAACTTCTTTGTAGGTGCAGGATTTCTCGGTCTCAACTCGCTTATTTTGTTGAGCGAGAAAGTCTTCTTTGCTCATTAAACCTCGATTGTAGGAAATGTCCATAAGATAGCCACTTTCAAAGGTAAGCGTCACATAGTGCTCTTGATAATAGACTTCTTCATGATTGTTCAAAACGCACTTCTCATTAGTGAGAAGATCAATAGAGCCATTGATCCAAGAAGCGAATATGGGTTTATTTTCGGCCTTCTTAAATTTTGCGCCCTTTAAATCAACAAGATAAAGCTGGCCAGCTTGGAGCTCCCATGTACCGGCATAGGAGCGTTTTAGACAACTAGCTTGGAATGGATAATCCATCTCAAGCTCTTGTATGTCCGGATGTGATGGATTGATTTTCAAAATCGAAAAATCATTTGAAATTCTCTCTAATTTTTCAAAGAGGACTTTCTCTGGTACTTGAATTGTCATATAGCTTCAACTGATCGTTGTTATAGTATTTATATTGTCATACACACTTAACGTATGCTGTTTGATAATATTACGAATTTAAATACTCAACAAGTTGCTCTGCATCATGTAAATGCCTTAATCTTGCCCTGTTTTCTATGAAAGGGAAGACTCTACTAGGTAATCGACAAAAACCCTGATGTTTTGAGGCATGTATTCTCGAGAAGAAAAATAAAAATACACTGGAAGCTTAGTCGACCAATAATTAAGGATAACCGGAATAACCTCCCCTCTCTTCACTTCCTCTTTTACTGACCGCTCTGCAAGCCCAACGATTTCACATCATAAAATCCTTAAATACCAAAATCGGTCATGGTAGTGCATGGAATCGAAGGCAACACCGCAATTCAAATGAGCAACTGAGAAGCAGATACTTTTTACATTACTAGGGTCTGTTTGGTGGTAAAAAGAAAGCACAACTTCACAAGGTGACGCTTCAATAGCCCTGTACTCTATAGCCGAGCTACTTATTCGCTTGGTTGTTCAACCACTTCAATCCCTCTCTACGCGCTAACCCCTGAATGTTCTTAGTCTCAATGAATTCAATGACCGACTTCGGGTTCGTTTTTGAATATTCTCTGAGTGACCACCCTATGGCCTTTTGAATGAAGAACTCATTGTTGTAAAGGTTCTCTCCAATAATCGTATATAGCAGTTTGTGATCAGTGCTTTGTTTGTATTTAAGTTGAAACAAGATTGCGGTACGCCTCAACCAAATATTATCTGACTGGCGCCAACGCCTCAGCGCTGCAGCAGTGCTCTTAGGGTGCTCAATATATAGCTGGCCAGCGATATGAGAAGAAAGGAAATCTATCGTATCCCACCACGACTTGGTGGTAATTAGGTATTCTAAAGACGATAAAAACGATGCCGGAAGCTTCTTCTTGAGTTTTATTAAGAGATCGACGGCGACGAGTTGATACTCTCTTTCTGGCTGCTCCCAAAGCTCTCTTACTACCGTGTCAATATCTTCAATATGCGGGAGTTGTTGGTTTATGAAATAAGGCTTAAGAGCTTCGCGTCTAGGTGTAGATTGAATACCTAAGAACTCAAACTGATTACGCATATACGCTCTCATCGAAATTGCGTTCTCAATGTTTGCTAACGGCCTTAGTGTTTGAGTAATAGATACATTCCAAGGATGCATAACTAATGTTCCAGATGTCTACGTGTAATCATCATATCAACTCAGATTCATGCGTTCTATACTCTACAAAGTACAAATCAAAGGAGCACTTATGCAGGATTTCATCATCAAGAAAGATCGCCCTCGAATCGATACACTCTTAGAGCCCTACCGCGAAATTATTGGTGTCGATTTTGCTGGATACAAAAACCACGTATACCGCACTGTTACTTATGCCATGAACTTTCTCGATAATGATCCTGACTTAGAACAAATTGTTGAGACGGCATTTGCCTATCACGATATCGGTCTTTGGACCGACAAAGAACTTGCCTATTTAGAGCCTTCTGAGGCTGTTGCGCTTGCTGATAACGAAAAATACCAATGGGGACTCGATCCCGAAGAACTCACAGGAGCGATTCATTGGCACCATAAAATTTCCCCTTACAAAGGAAACCATGAAAAGGTAATCAACGCGTGTCGTAAAGCGGATTGGATAGACGCTTCAATGGGCAGCATCAGAAAAGGGGTTGATAAGAAATGGATAAAAGAAGTTGAAGCCACTTTTCCAAACAACGGTTTCCATAAAACCTTAATGAGATTAGCAAAAGAGTATGGAGGCTCGGTGTTGGTCGGCTCAGTGTTGGTGACCAAAGGAATTGTGAAGTTCTAGTAGCTTTGGGGTTAGTACATTCAATCAAGTAAACTCGTAAAGTTAATTCCACAAACTTAATAATAAGAAATATATGACGCTCAAAGAAATCCTACAGATACGGAATGTACGTAACTTCTTAATCTTTAGAAGCAGCTATTTTGCGCGCTTTTATTACCCTGTCTTCACACTACTTTATTTAGATTATGGTCTGACGCTATCTCAGTTCGCGATGCTTAACGTGGTTTGGGCTGCAACCATTGTCATTGCAGAAGTACCGTCAGGCGCATTTGCTGACACCCTAGGACGAAAAAGGTTGGTCGTGCTCTCATCATTAGTGATGTTTATTGAAATTTCGATGATCGCCTTTGTGCCAACAGGCAACCCTAACCTAGTCTTTGTTGTTTTTCTCATCAACCGCATCCTCAGTGGATTAGCCATGGCGCTTGCCAGTGGCGCTGATGAAGCCTTGGCTTACGACACATTGAAAGATCAAGGTAAAGAAGATTTATGGCCTAGAGTGCTTCAGATACAGCTGCGAATTGCTTCAAGTGTTGGTATCTTTGTCACCTTATTAGGTGCTGCCATGTATGACGTCAATTTCATGGCGACGATATACCAATATTTAGGCTGGGATACGCCAGAAACGACACAAGATATTATGCGTATACCAGTTTATGCGACCCTAATTGTGGCATTGGTAGCAATCTATTCAGCGTTTGACATGCGCGAGAAAAAACGCCCTATTCCTCAAGGTGAAAGCAAGCTTGCAAGCACTATCGCGAGCATGAAGTTAACGATGAATACCGGCAGATGGGTGCTTTCGACCCCTTATGTGTTATTTATCTTGCTGTACTACAGCCTATTCGAGCATACATCACGTATGTTCTTAACCATGAACAGCCAATACTACAGCGCCATCAACATCCCGATTATCTACTTTGGGTTTATTGGTGCGGGTGTCAGTGTGCTTAAAATACTCTTGGCTGGACAAAGTCGCCGACTGGCAGAGAGTATCGAGCCCAAAACCTTCATCGGCATCATGGGAGTAGCAAGCATAGCAACTTACTATTGGATCAGTTTAGGTTGGTCGATTTACGGTGTGATTCCAGCGCTGATTCTTATCTTCATCATCATGACCATGAACATTTTTATTAGTTATCACCTAAACAAGAAAACCGAATCGCATAATCGAGCGACGGTTCTTAGTTTCAAGGGGTTGATGTTTAACCTAGGATACGGCTTAATCGGTGTGCTTTACGCTTACTATTATAAATTGCTGTCTCAGGACTATACCCAACAAGAAATCGATCAAAACATCGACTTCTTGGCGTCATTATCTTCGTTCTTTTATTACTTCACCTTCTTATTCCTAATAATTAGCGTGTGGTTCTATATTAAGAATAAAAATAAGACCATATTTGAATAAACTATCCCCCCAGAGCAACTCGCAAACTAGGGTACACCTTGCGTCTAACTAACTTTAAGTACAAAACTCGTAGAGGCCCTGACTATCGTCATGGGGACCAAGTCTCATTCATCGATATCAGAGAGACCTTCGGGATTGGCAACATTCGTGTTGGAAAATGGGTAAACCAAGAAGAAAAAGACCTAGCGGCTAACCTAATCTTCGACTCCTTAGCTGATTTAGCCTACACACTGGCAATCCCACCTCATGCTATTGGCCTGCGAGGCAGTTTGAATTTGGCATTTGGTAGTGGTGGTCAAAAAGGGGTACAAGCACATTACGCACCGAATCAAAGAGAACTCGCGCTTGCGAAGAATGCTGGCGTTGGTGCTCTAGCTCATGAATTCTGGCATGCCTTTGACCACTACATTGCGGAGAAGGCATTCAACATTGGTGATCGTTCTGGTCCACAAGCTCAAACCATCTTCGCGAGCGACTGTTGGCTCAAGAACATCAAACATTCTCCTCACCCGTTAAACGAGCGTCTTCTAGAGATATTTGATGCTACACTACTGACAGTAGATGGTCAGGATAGTCATGATTATGTGTCCAGAAGTGTTGTTGCGGACAAGGCTATGGGAACCCAGTACTTCTCTCTACCCACAGAAATGATGGCACGCGCTTTTGAAGCGGTCGTTGAAAGTTGCAGCGGAATCGACAACGCCTATTTAGTATCAGGCACCATGAATAAAGACAATATAGATATATACCCTGATTCCCAACACCGGCAACTCATTCACAAAGCGCTACAAGCCTACTTCAGACCTCTAGGAGAAGCTCTCAACCGTTAATCATTCACAGTCTTTGAAGGTTGTGTATAGAACTCAACGGATGTCTCGTGACTAGACCAATAATCCCTAACTTCCACTCCACTCAATCAAATCCTTTCGGGTTGGGTTCTAACTCACAAAATTACTCATTAAGTGCTAATAAAACATGATTTTCGTTCAGTTTTTATCCGAATAACATACTTAGGTGATATAATCATTGTTTCATAAAAACGAATCTGGTGACGTTTATGATTTCAATGGAATTACCAAACACACTCAAAGTTCAAGTAGAACAACTATCTCTTGAGCAATTAGAAACGTTAAAAAAAGAAATCGAAACAAAGCTAAACGAGGGTTCTCAACTCAAAAAGCCTCTGTCTAATGAAGAGCTTGAGTTTATTAACCGCCTTTTTACTTAGATTTATAGTGAGCTCTTCGCCATTTTAGGGCTTGTCAAATTCGATGACGGCCAGTGACTTTAAGCGATAGATAATCAAGTGCGATTTAGCCAACGGTTGACCCATGGTTTGTTCAACTCACGGTTTGGAGAATTTGCTCTAAGAACGGAACTATCGCATTCGGTTGAATGTTCCATGAGTATATAAGCCACCTACTGCTTCACATTTACCTGAGCATTAACTACGTTTTTTAAAACCTAACACAACAAAGTACCGGTAGATAAGGCAAAGCTGCTTCAAATGAAGCAGCTTTGCTATTGATGAATAACGCCAGCTAGCATCTGGCTACATTAAGTTGTACTAATACAAACTAAGTAAAAGTCAATCTTTTGGATAATTTGAAGGGAACAAAGCGCGTTTTGTTTCTTCATCAAATTCACTCTTAAACTCAATCGACTTGGGAATATCTCTTGCTCGTGCGACAGCAGGACGACTGTTAATCGATTCGAACCAACGGCTTAAGTTTGGAAATGGCGTGAGACCTTGCTCCCCTAATACAACAGGAGCTTTATCTATCCACCCCCAAGCAGCCACATCCACCAGCGTAAATTCATCACCAACGATAAACTCTCGACCTTGCATATGCTTATCTAATACTTCGTAATGACGCTGTGCTTCTCGTAAATAACGATTCGCTGCATACTCTTGATCTTTGGGTGCAACATTACGAAAGTGAACTGACTGACCTGAGAATGGCCCTAATCCAGAAGCTATGAACATTAACCAAGACAGCAGTTCTGCTCGGTCTTCCGGCTGCCCTCCTAACTTACCTGTTTTCTCTGATAAGTAGAGAAGAATGGCATTGGAATCAAATACTCGCTGTCCATCATCCTCAATAGCGGGTGTCTTACCATTAGGATTAATTAAGCGGTATTCAGCACTGTGCTGTTCACCTTTTAACGTGTCAACCGGTACCACTTGAAACTCAAGACCTGTTTCTTCGAGGAATAACGCCACTTTCATAGGATTTGGCGTGTGATGGAAATAAAACTTAAGCATTCAGCTCTCCTTACTATGCTCATTTATTAGGCATCATTAATTGAAGCACAACATGAACGATTGTTCAACCACTTACTTAAGAGAACAATTCGATCACATCCACTTTTGTGATGGAGTAAAGGAATATCTGCGATTCTGTTGGAGAAAGGGTTTAATTCAAGAAGCACAATAAAAGTAAAAAGCGCCACACAATCGCATTTAATATGCGGCGCTTTTGGTATTAAGGGAGCGATGAAAGTTTACGCGCTCAGAGTACTGTCGGTTTCAAGTTGTGCTATTAGTTCAGTCACTTATGTGTGATAACTCAACGGGTTTCTTTCAAAGCCATTTCCCAATAACACTAAGATTGTGTAGGTGCGAATTGTGCGTACCACTCACTCTCACTAATAAGGTCTTGCGTTGAATCTAGTCTGTCCACAAAAGTTAATCCATCAAGGTGATCCAGTTCGTGCTGAAAGATTCGCGCTATAAAGCCTGAAAAGGTCGTTTGATAACACTCGCCAGCTTGATCATAATAACGAACCGTAATCGTTTCATGCCTAGGTACAAAACCACGCATGCTCGGAACACTCAAACACCCTTCCCACCCCTTTTCCATCTCACTGCTAGCGTCAATAATCTCAGGGTTGATGATCGCAGTGATGGGCATAACAGGTGCATCTGGATAACGAGCGTTCGGCTTCGAACACATGATGAAGATACGCAAACTTTCATAAACTTGTGGAGCCGCGATCCCAACCCCATTCGCTTTTTCAACCTTCTGCATCATGTCCAAAATTAAACTCTGACACTCATTCGATTGAATATTCTCAACAATCTTGGCTCGTTTACGCAATATTGGATGACCCAGTTGTGCGATATCCGGTTTATCCGGAGTATGGTTCTTCGTTGGCATAGTTCTTCCAAAAATAGAAAAGGATGATATCTAATCGTTTGTTTTAAAAGCTTATTTTTGAGGAAAAGATCATTGACTCACAACTTTAGCGATTTTACTTAGGTCGTGTAACTGAGAATACATTGGACAGCGTGGCATATTCCCCACCACCGAGCCGAGACAAGGGATCAAGTGCAAGCGCATCAATTTTTAGGCGTTCACTACTTTCATCGATCACTTCTTCCGATATGTATACCTGTTCAACTTTTGCAAAGATCAGGCTTTGCGGCACCTCTCCTACCTCTTTCACCTCAAATAATGTGCACCCAAAGGCTACTGCACATTCTTTCACTCTTGGTAGTGTAAAACCCTCAAATTCAATCAACTCAATATTATTTGCTGTTACTTCAGAATCACCATGGTCTAGTGTGGCAGCAGTTTCGGTCATGACTTCGGCTGAATCAGATGACGCGATATGGATAACCAGTTTACCTCTTTCAAGGACGTTACGAGTGGTATCTTTTATTTCTCCCGAAGGCTTCTTCCCAACCGATAACATCAGCAAAGGTGGATTGCTTGAAACTGCAGTGAAGTAAGAAAAAGGCGCTAAGTTGTACGCTTGAACACCGGATTCGGTTAGAACCCACGCAATTGGTCTAGGAACAACAGCTTGTGTCATAAGGTGATAAATTTGAGTTGGGGCAAGTGTATCGAGCTTGAGGTTCATGGCACATCCTTGTCTATAACAATTAAGCTACCATACATCATAATTGTTAGCGCTTCTCTACAAAATCATGGCTAATATGACTCTCGAGCAATTACCAAACAATGCCTGTTTATAGTTTCCCATTATCCAGCCTTACACCATTTAGTAAAAGTGAACTTACCTAAAATTTCGTCCCGACTCCGGACATTTGCACTGAATAGATTCGTATATCCATTGTTGATTGAATGACTTAAAACATTGATCTACCAACATTAACAACTAGACTTAAGTCTTCTGCACATTATTGGATTATCATCAATGATTACTCAGCATAAGAATATTTTCACTCTTTCATCTATCGCATTATTGTTAGCCGGATGTACTCCATCTACAGAGCTAACGGCGAGCGAGAATGTCAGTGACTACGAAGGTTCAGCAAGCATTACTCAAGGGCTGGCAAAAACCGTAGAAGAGAATCTGTTTGAGTGTAAAAACGGCCGAAGCCGCGTTGCTGGTATTGGTGAGATTACCGATGCTAACGGTAAAGTCTGGACTGTTCCTGCTAAAAACCACTTCACGACCGCACCAAAAGCCATCGATTTGTATGAAGAGTGTGCCAATATTACCCCTCAAGGCATTGGAGATGTCGATGTAAGTTCAGTTCCCGTAACCATCATTGATGAAGATGGCGAAGAGATCACTGGTTACATATTTGCTGACAACTATTTCGAGCTCTATATCAATGGTCAACTCATTGCTGTAGACACGGTTCCCTTCACTCCATTCAACTCAAGTATCGTAAAATTCAAAGTAAATAAGCCATATACTATTGCCGTTAAAGTGATCGATTGGGAAGAGAATCTAGGTCTAGGTACAGAGAATAATCGAGGCAAGGCGCACCACCCTGGAGATGGTGGCTTTATCGCAAGCTTCAGTGATGGAACAGTAACGGGGCCTGACTGGCAAGCACAAACGTTCTATATCGCGCCAATTTATGATTTAACATGCTTGAGTGAAGTAGATGGCAAGCGACTATCTGACACTTGTACCACAGAAGGAACAGACAATGGTGAAAATGCTTATGCTGCCCACTGGGAAACACCAAGCAACTGGATGGCGCAAGACTTTAACGCAACGTCATGGCCTCTAGCGACAGAATATTCTGAAGATGAGATCGGTGTGAATAACAAGAAGTCTTACATGAACTTCATCGAGAAATTCAGTGGGGCTGGTGCGAGTTTCATCTGGTCTACGAACGTTGTGCTGGATAACGAAGTCCTGCTTAGGTACGAAGTAAAGTAGCCTGAAAACTTAGTCGGTGTATTGGATATAGTTTATCAATAACTAACAAGTAGAAGGAGCCACAAAGTTCGTGGCTCCTTCTAGACTAGCCTTAATCTTAAACCTCTTTCAATCTCGCTGTGAAATGACGCAATACAGGAGGTTCATAAATAAACTCAAGACCTTTCACTTTCGCCGCCCGCTCTTTGACTCTCTCAAATGCCTCAATAATGAAGTCCATATGGCTTTGCGTATAAGTAGCGCGAGGAATAGTTAAGCGCAGTAGCTCGGCTGGACAAGGGTACTGTTCGCCAGTTTCGGGATCTCGTCCTTGTAGCAATGACCCAATTTCTACCGCTCGGATACCTGCTACTTTATAGAGTTCACAAGCCAGTGTATGTGCAGGGAACTGGTGCGCTGGAATATGAGGTAGCAATTTACCGGCATCGACAAACGCTGCATGTCCACCAGCTTGTTGACAAACAACACCGATATCTTCAAGCCCATCAACCAAGTACTTAACCTGAGCAATTCGATACGCCAACCATTCTTGTCGCATGCCATCATAAAGACCCACAGCAAGGCGCTCCATTGCCCCACCCTCTAGACCACCATAAGTTGGGAAACCTTCTTGCACAACACAAAGCGTTCGGCATTCGTTGTAAGCATCTAAAAACTTTTCGTCTTTAAAACACAACAAACCGCCCATTTGCACCATGGCATCTTTCTTAGCAGACATAGCAAGACCATCAGCGTATTTGTATGTTTCGCGCGTGATTTCTTCAATCGACCAATCTTGATAGCCAGGCTCTCGCTGCTGGATAAAGTAAGCATTTTCAGCAAAACGAGCTGAGTCCATAATCACTGGAATATCGTAACGCTGTGCAACGTCATATACCGCTTTTAGATTAGCAATCGAAACTGGCTGACCACCGGCTGAGTTACAAGTAATCGTGCTCACAATATAGGGTACATTCTCCGCCCCAGCTTCTTGAATAGCATATTCCAGCTTATCCAAATCAAAGTTACCTTTAAAGTCGGCGCTCACACTGGTATCAAATGCATCTTCAAGATAAGCGTTTTTCGCTTTACAGCAGTTAACCTGTGTATGCCCCTGTGTGGTATCAAAGAAATAATTGGAGATCGCGACCATTTTTTTACGATCTAAACCTTTTTCTTTTTCGCGCTTGCTGATCAACACCGGTATGTAAATTTGCTCAGCTCCGCGTCCTTGGTGAGTTGGAATCGTATACTCATACCCAAAGATATCTTTAACTGCATCCGCAAGTGCATGATAACTGCGGCTTCCACTATACGCTTCATCACCTCTTAGCATGGCCGCTTGCATATCTTGGGTAACGGCACCTGTGCCACTGTCAGTCAGAAGGTCAATAAACACATCTTCGCTATCGAGTAAAAATGGGTTCATACCCGCTTTGAGTATCGCTTCCTCTCGGTACTCAGTCGTTGTTCTTTTTACTGGCTCAACAACGCGGATACGGAATGGTTCAGGTAAGTGCTTAAAATTTTCCATGATAATTTCCTATCAATTTCAATTAGCAGATCCTTATGTACTTTGATGTACAAAAGTTGGGGTGATCGACTAACTCTTTTTTGGATATCACGATCAGTTCCGCTCACGACACTTCGCTAAACGGAATAAATCGAAAAAAGAATAAATACCAGACACAAGGTCCAGACGAATTGAAGGGATTAAACGTCGAGCTTAGAAAGGATAGATAACTTGTAATCGTGGGTGTACCAAGCTGTAGAGCTTGATCGCCATCCATATTTATTTTTCACTTGTGTATTCATATCCATGCAATACCAAATTAAGTTATCCGTAGGCAGCTTCAAACAGTGCTGAACACCGTGAACTACTAAGACTGAATATTGTATATGTGAGAGAGAAAGTAAAATCCTCTTAGTCGTAAATGTGAACTTTATGGAGAGTAACTTCACGTTAACGTGTTATGTCCACACTATTGGCGGTGCAAATCTATTACTGTAAAACGCTAAAACCCGCTATTTACACAGCGAGTTTTAGCAATTAATTAGACATGGGTTACTTCGCATCGCGTACCAGGCGAACCCAGTTTTCAATTGAGATATAGTCCGATGCCATTTCAGAAGCCAGTTCATAATCAGAAGGATCGCCGGCCTTAGGATCACTACGTTGCGCTCCAGCACCATGCCAATCAAAGTACTCTTTGGCATCGGAGTTTTTCTTACTCCATGCCTGACCAAAAGCGACATAAACAGCCGTATGCTTAAAGTCACCTTGAGTCGTACTCGTCCAGAAATAGTAAGAATCTTCTTGTGTTATGAACTTAGCCGGCGTCACTTCAAAATACTCAGTATTGATTGCAGGTAACTCGGTCTTTTCATAATCCACTAGCGATTGAAGCTCTTTTGCATTCGGCAGTCTCCAGTCATCGTAGTTAGCAAGGGTTGAGTTATTTGCATACTCTAGTGCTTCAACCCAATCCATCCGCTCACCACTATCGTTTTTCGCCCACATTAAGCCTGTAGACTTATCAGTCACCGTTTGATCTTGATTATCTACATACTCCATATCATAAAGCGTTGTGGTGCTGCGCACGGCACGAACATAGTTCCCAGGAACAAACATGTTGTCTTCTTCTTGAATTAACGTGCCGTCAAAAAACCTACCCGTCTCGTAAGATTTAATATGACCATCTGCAAAGTTGAAACCAAAACCACCCTCAAGGCCACCATGCTCTGAAAAGTTTTGTACGTCACCTTTGATATAAACGGTACTCGACCAGAATGCCCCGGCAAAAGGCACACGTTTATCATATTCAAAATCAAAGTAATCAGTGACAATGTACGGGCTGCTTTCCTTGCCACTTTCTGGCTTCATTAGCTCCCCATCAAAATTAGCTAGTGAATAAAGCTCTTTAATTGTTGGAAGTCGCCAATCGTCATATCCGCCTAAACTCATCGCTTCTACAACAGCTTTGGAGTCTGCAAGGTTCCTCTTTTCGGTATCATGACTTTTTTGCCACATTAAACCAGTATTTAAGTCTGTGATCGTTCCATCATCGTTATCCTGGTATCGAAGAGGGTTACCCGAAATAGAAGCATCTTGACCACGATATAGAGAGCTTTCAGACATTTCCATCGGCTCCCCCTTCGTATCGTATTGAATGCTTTGCCCTGTATCCGGTAGTAATGGCGTTTCAATCTGAGCATACGCCGGATTTAGCAGCGAGAAAGTAATCACGGCTACTGCTGACACTTTTAGAACGTTAGACATAGAGACCACCTTTATTAAATCTGTATCACCATCAATAAACTCGAATGTATCCCATCAGGCGGTTAAGAAAGGGTTAACAGATTTACTCATTGCGAATAACTATCAAATAGCAAATATTTCAACTATTTTGATTAAGGCACATTAGAAGTACTAGTTCAAAGTTTCACGACAAGGATATAAGATGAATCGTCCTATTTTGACCTTAACACTCATTATCGTATCTTCTCTCCATCCAGCAATTGCAAAGAATGTTGAGATCGCACTTAAACATCAACTCGACGGATTTTTAAGCGGTTACTGCCTTGACATGGTTGGTCAGGGTGAGAAGGCTTCTATAGATAAACCCCTTCAGTCACACACCTGCTATAGCTACCGAGGTAGTCTAGGCATTGATCAAGCATTCGACTCTGAAAAGCTCACACAAAACCAGCTGTACATCACTCAATTTGATGTATGTGCTGAGCTGAGTGAACTTTCTGTTGGCGCTCAGTTAAACCTAAATACATGCGATCAATCCGAGCTTCAGCAGATTGAAATGACTAACGAAGGTTTGATTCGTCCAATTGCTAACTCAGACCTCTGCTTATCGTCTGGGTTAACGACTAAGAGAGGACGAAATGGTACATCCGACCATCAAATTAAGACTCTGACGCTCCAAGAATGCAGTGATAGTCGAGCTCACTTCCAAGAATGGTATGGTCGTTCAGCGGAATAGCCGAATAAAAAAGCTATGCATCATCGGTTGAATTTAGCGGAATACTTAATGCAAAGCTGATAGAAAAGAAAAAGCCGCTTCATCATCTAATGAAGCGGCTTTCGTATCGTCAGACTGTAAAAACAACCATAAGTTGATATTTTCGTAAATCGTGCACTTCAGCTAAATTACTGTAGTAAGAAAGTTACTTTCAGTATTCTCACGCAAACAACTCGCCCCTCTTCATCCTTGTCTAAAACCAGCGCTACGAAGGGTTTGAACATAACCTTGCTAGCAACTTCCCTAAAATTACATTTGATGAATAGCTTTTGATATCTATCACACCTCTAACCTAAAAGCTTACCCTCCCACTAAAGTGACTTTCAGATAATATCACGCCCTTATAACGCAGCTAGAATCACCACTTTCTGGCTGCGTATCAACGATATGCTTTTTGGGGTTCTACCTGTTTATGTGCTGATTAAAAAACTGACCAATCTCTTTTAGCGCATCCTCAGATTCAGGCACATCAGTAATTAAACTCGTCATGTAGTCAGCATGCGCTTGTCCATCGTAGACGTGCAAATGCGTTTCAACATCCAGTGCTCGAAGCTTGCGATGCATTCTCACCGTGTCACTCAGCAACAGATCTCTTGTACCCGAGATAAAAATGGTTGGCGGGAACGTTTCGATTTCCGCATAGATAGGCGAAATCAAAGGATTATCCATTGGTTCTCCTCCAGCATAGACTTCAAAAGCCGCATCTATCGCGCCTTCTCGCTGCCCTAGAGGATCAAGCCCTCTTAGTACATGCCATGAGTCTGACGTCTCTTTTAGATCAACTGCTGGGGTGCCAACAAATAAGGCTCCAGGTTCAGGTAAACCAAGCTCTTGAATCTTGAGCGCGGTGGCTAAAGTGATATTACCACCTGCAGAAGTGCCAAATATTGCCGTTGATTCCGGCGACTGTGTTTTGGTCAACTCTTTCCAAACCGCCACAGCATCGTCAATTGCTGCCGGGAATGGGTGCAAAGGAGGTTGGCGATAATCAACAGAAATCACTTTTGCTCCGATGCCATCTGCCAACCAAATTGCTTCACGCAAAGCTGCATCACCTCCACCTAAAACAAACGCACCGCCATGAATATGTATCAACCATTTGTCCGCATATTCCGGTGCGACATTTTTAGGCGTGACAAAAAATGTGTCGACACCAGCGAACCGTTTTTCTTCGTAGCTAACACCCAAGCGTTCGACCGCATCTCTGGCCATGTCAATTGACGGTTGGTCAGCAACTACGCGTGCATCTAGCCATTCTTGTGTAGTGTTTGGTACTGGCATAGCAGGTGGCATCACTCGATTTTCAATGATGTGCGCGAGCTCAGTAGAAATGCCTGCAGGCGTCGGAATGTCTCTTTCGTCCATCTTTAAGTTCGCTATTGCCGCTGTGCTGAAGCTAGCAAGAATTAACGCGGGAACAACGATATTTAGTTTTTTCAATTTCATCATTTTTAACACCTATTAAGTAATCGGATTAAGCAAGTATTTCACTCACAGTTAGTCTTCCATTACCGCCTGTTGTGCTCTGATAAGTACTTTATAAGATGCGAATATGTAACTCTATGAATTACAGAAATGCGTTTTTGAAACTACAAATATTAATAACCTGACTAAAGCGGAGTACTGTTCAAACTGCCAACCTAAATTCAGTTCACAAATAGCCAGTCGTTGTTAGACACTACTGGCTATTTAATTAGTTGATATAAGCACAACGCTCTGTACACAGGTTCGGTAAGTACTTAAGGCTGTTCAGTTAGCCCGATGGGATGGCAGTTTGTTTAGAACTGGTAGTTCACTTCTATGCGGTGGTCACCATCTGCATAATTGGTGCGCTCTGTCCAATTTGCAAAATAGCGAACATTAGTACGTGGGTTTATTTGATAGCTCAACGCGGCTTCGTGTAAAAAGACACTATCTTTGCCTTCCATGCCATAGTTTTTAAACGCATCTGAGCCTGACATGGTTCCGGTATACATCGGGTTGTAGTTAAACCAAATGTTGTCTGTTATGCCTAACTTGCTGTACAGACCCGCAACATAGAATGTGCCATGTAGGTCCCAACGGTCTTGCGCTTGAGCGGCACCTTCACCAGAACCATCCAGTGGAGCTCCAAACGCCACACCAACCCCCGCTAATGGGTAAAGGTTAACCGGGCCCATCGTTGGAAGCGCCTGAATAAAACTATAAGAAGCCGTGCCTTGTGTACCTATATCAGTGAAAGCTAAATCGACATCTACTTGGGTTCCACGCCCTTTTAGCAAATCAACACTGTAGTTCCGAAAGCGAATCGAGTCGATGCTGTCGTCTGCACCACGGCCATTCCAGCCCAGCGCCTCACCAGCAATACCTTTCACTTCGAAAACATTCATACCCATTGTTGTTTCGTTACCCGTATCATACGTTTGGCCAAATTTTAGATTTAAGCCTTTATCTGAGTAACCTAATCCTGCGACGGTATAAACCGCAAGTGGATCCGACATGTCTTGAACTTCTGTTTCATTGGCAATTGAATGTGTAGAAAGAGTGACAGCACTGGCAGCGCCGATACATAGAAGCGTTTTATTAATTTTCATTAGATGTGCCTTTAATTAAATCTAGGGGCACGTCCTTGTGCAGATATTGAACAATTGTTTATTTAAATTTTTGAAATGAGGCAGTAAAAGAGAGTTACCCTCAATAACGTACTGGAGCGGGTCAGTTTATTTTCTTAACCGTTGGCGTTGACCAGTTTTCATATTTTTCAAGGTCTGGGTTGTAAAGACGCATTTGTAAACTCAAATCAAGGTCACTGCGCTCTATAGGTAGCCAGTTTTCAGCAGGCACGCCTTCTGGGCGCTCTGCAGAGACAACGATACGAATGCCACCATCCTCATCAAGCTTGTAGCCGGCATTTTCACCCACGCTGTATTTCTTACGCTCGTTTGGAATAAAGAAACCGTGTCCCAAGTCATACAAGGTCAAAGACCAAAACGCTTTGGCGGGTGGCAATTCACTAGCAGTCATAACAATTTCATAGTCATTCATTGCATTCATGGCTTGACCGTCAGTGGTGATTAACTGCGGATAGAGCGCTTCCTTGGCCGGCAAGCCAATGGGTCCGACAACAGAGAGCACTGACAGTAGTTCAGGGCTGATTTCCCCTTTGGGCATGAAGACTTTGCCTGTATTTTCAGCAAGGTAATTTGGTTCTCCCATTTTCGCCCAGCTCGTTGCAGCAAAACGTTGCGCTGCTTTGCGTAGTGCAACACCGTCAATGTCAGCTGCGTCTTGTGGGTTAAAGGCTTGACCCGGTTTGATACCCAAACGGATCAGAGCCTTGAGAAGTGCTTGATCTGCCTGATCATTGACATCAAAGGTGGTGTGGTTAACCACAAATTGCATGACTTCAACAAAACGCTCTTCAAATACCTCAAAATCGGAACCGAACTCAGGGAAACGGGCAAAGTCTTCTTCAAAATTCAAAGTGTTATTGGCTACTTTAGGATTGTTGACCTGCAATGGTTCAGAGTCTAAATTCTGCTCGTTTAGGAACTCTGGCAAGGTGACAAGATTGACGCTATTCATGGCTTCGCGGTTTGCTTCTAGGCGCTCAGGTTCCGCCACATGTGGCATTACACGCAATGCTGCGCTGACAAAGTCACCGGACACCTCAAAGACCTGACCCACGCCTTTTACTGGCGTGCCATCGTAGCCTGGTGTGCGTTCGCTATAGAACAGGATAGTGGATGGTTGGCTAAAGTCGCCCTGTGAGACCGACATCGGCACATTGACGTAGTGATCATAGGCCGTAACCATCAGCGAAACGTAATTAGAATCGAACGCAGGAAATTCCATTACAACCGGTTCTTTAGTCACGTCGACCAAGGCAACTCCGTAGAGCGTGTCGTTATTAGGGCGCGCAATGGCTTTCAATGTATGATCAGCCAGTTCTGTATTCGCTCGGTATTGGTTGTAGCCACCTGTATTCAAAGGGTTGTTTTCGTCTAACGCAAACTTGTTGTTCACATTAAACATCGCCACGTAGGGATAGGTTCGCATGACCAGATTATCCATCTGTTCATCAGTCAGCTCTACACGTTCGGTTGAGTACGCCAGCCCAGTAAAAGCCAAGCCAGAGGCTAGCGTCATGATTGTCGTCAATTTTTTCATTACCTGTTCCTAATCATTTTGAGTAATTCAATATTTTTCAAATGTTCTTTTTTGAATTAAGACCATCAATTTCATAAAGGTATGACTTGATTAATTTCCAGCCCTTTATCTGTTTTAATTTCGTAGTCTTCAAGCCAGTAAATATCCGCTAGCAACCGAATATCTTTCATTAACTCGCAGCGTTCGCTTTCATCTAAAAGGTCAATATCCCCACTCCAACATGTTGATATATCGATAACTATCATTCTATCAATCTCAAGAAATTGATGGCTAAAGTGCTCATGTAATGACTCAACTTCTTGAGCGTAACTAAGTAATAAAGTGCAATTCCCTTCTCCAATATCGCAAACTCTGTATTTGCGGTCGTTTAAATACATTGTGTATTCCACTTGAATTAGCCCTGATTATTTATCTTGGTCCCATTATTAAAACAAAATTGATTAACCGATAGGAATTAGAGAAATTCATATATGAAGCGTCTTATTACCCAAATATGAATTTCTCAAAACCATAGTGATATTGAATAAAGAAAATAATATGGCCCGACGCTATTTACGTATGAATTAATCAATAAGATGTAACCGACATGAAGTTAAAGCGCTCAATCGCAACCATAAATTACTCAGCCAAATGGAAAGTTATCGTTCTCGCGGTGACTGTAGCTTTGATGCTACTCAGTGCCCTACCCTCTGCATTTGGTGAACGTGAAGCTTTGCATATTTCAAAACAATCGCACTCGGCACACTCTGATGAGGTGTATCACTATCTAATTGCTAACGATATTGATGTTCATAGCGTGAGTGAAAGTAACGACAGGTTAGTTGTGACGTTTGCGTCCAGCGGACAACAAGCTCCCGCACAAGCTTTAATATCCGAGTTCAAACAATCATTCGAAACTGTTGCACTCGCACTCGAACCATCGGCTCCTTCTTGGCTAACCTCGCTGGGTTTTCAACCGATTAAGTTTGGCTTAGATCTTCGTGGAGGCGTTCAGTTTCTGTTAGAAGTGGATCTCGTCCCCGTTTTCAATGCTCACGCACAATCTGCCATAGACGATCTTCGTCGAGAGTTTCGAGTACGTGGTCGTGTAGAAAACGGTGAAGTGACCATTACTCAATATAATGATTCGAGACTGAGTGATATTCGATCCTATTTAAGAACACAGTACCCAGATTGGACGCTGAGCCAATCTGGTGAGCGCTTAGTGGTGTCATTGGATGAGGAAGAAAGGCGTGCGATTCAAACTCTGACTGTGACGCAAAACCTTCAAACAATGCGAGGTCGCATAGAAGAGTTAGGTATCACAGAAGCATCCGTCCAACGCCAAGGTGAAAACCGAATTCGTATCGAACTGCCAGGAGTACAAGATCCGACATCGGCAAAAAACATCATTGGTGCCACTGCATCATTAGCGTTTTACCATATAGAGCCCAATGCCAGCGTGCGAACAAAATCCATCAATGACCAAGATGGTAGAGCTGTCATTCTTCAAAGAAATAGTATCTTAGGCGGCGAGCATATTATCGACGCTCGCGCTAGCTTGGGAGAAATGGGGACACCCGAAGTAAACATCACCCTTGATAGTACGGGTGGGCGTCTTATGACTAATCATTCGCGTCGCAATATCGGCAGCCCGATGGCAACTGTGTATAGCGAATACAGTCAGTCTGAAACTGGGCGATCCATTGAACAAAGTAAAGTCATCAGCGTCGCAACGATTCAATCTACACTTGGCAACCGCTTTCGCATCACAGGCGTAGGTTCCATGTCAGAAGCGCAAAATCTAGCTCTTCTTTTGAGAGCAGGTTCTCTCACCGCCCCTGTCACCATTGTTGAAGAACGTACGATTGGCCCAACGCTTGGTGCTGAAAACGTCAAAAATGGCTTTGCCGCACTCGCTTTAGGTCTGGGTTTTACTTTGGTGTTTATCGCTTGTTGGTATCGACGCCTTGGCTGGGTAGCGAATGCGGCACTGACTATCAATTTAGTATGTTTGTTTGGTCTATTGGCACTCATTCCGGGGGCAGTACTGACACTTCCGGGTATTGCAGGGCTTGTGTTAACTGTAGGTATGGCTGTCGACACCAACGTACTCATCTTTGAGCGCATCAAAGACAAGATGCGAGAAGGACGAAACTTTGCCCAAGCCATAGACAGAGGCTTCGATAGTGCTTTCTCTTCAATTTTTGATGCCAACCTCACTACCATGATCGTCGCCATCGCTTTGTATGCAATAGGTAACGGTCCGATTCAAGGCTTTGCTATCACACTTGGACTAGGGCTATTGACCAGCTTGTTTACCGGCGTATTTGCGTCTCGAATTCTTATCAACTATCTGTGGGGAAGAGACACCTCACATGAGGTAAAACTGTAATGACTAAATCAATTCACGTCACAAAAATACGTCAATTGATGACGATGATATCTCTGATTCTATTGACACTTTCCATTACTTCTATCGTCTCAAGAGGATTCAATTGGGGGCTCGATTTTACGGGAGGTGTCGTCGCCGATATTCAAACTAAGCCAAATGTATCTCAGGTTGTGATCAAATCTCACCTCGACTCGGCATTGAGCCAAGACGTACAAGTAACCGCTGCGGGCAGCGAAGGAAATTGGCAACTGCGTTTCAATCATACAGACCACGATTTGCGAGAAGAACTGAACCAAGCACTGTTGCCAATAGACAGCAATTTTCACATTGCCAACAGCAGCGTGATTGGCCCTCAGGTTGGACTAGAAATGGTCGAACAAGGCGGCTTGGCGATTTTGGCTTGTTTCGTACTTACCTTGCTGTACTTGAGCTACCGATTTGAGTGGCGATTAGCGCTAGGTTCTGTTGCGGCATTGGTTTACGACATTGTCATTGTGCTAGGTCTATTTGCAGTGACCCAAATCGAATTCAACCTAACCGTGTTGGCTGCATTATTGGCTGTGATGGGCTACTCCCTCAATGACTCGATCATCATTTCAGATCGAATCCGCGAGGTATTTCGCTCTAAGCCAAACGGTGAAACTAATGCCCTTCTCGATCAGTCAATCGTATCAACATTGTCACGGACACTGGTCACATCAGGCACCACCTTAGTCACAGTCTCATCACTTTGGCTATTAGGCGGGAGTGCACTAGAAGGCTTTGCCATTGCACTTTGCGTCGGTATTTTCAGTGGGACATGGTCTTCTATCTCGATAGGTACGTTGCTACCAACTTGGGTGGGTCTAAAACCAATCCACTATAAGCAAGAAGAAGCTGACTCCCTTCAAAGCATGCCTTAGCTGTTAATTACTTAGAACGCTATCGGGTGACGTTCGCTCGTCTGATAGCAACAAAGAATTTCTCTAATTCATGGTCTGAACCACCTGTTCATCTTAAGTTAACAACATGGTTAGACGCATAGCTTTGTAGATTTCGTTTTAGATGCAAAAGCTTAAACACATAACTTGAAACGAACCGTTTGCTGCACAGGAAATTGCAGTATTCACCCGATTTACTCTCGTTAAAGGACATTAGCGAGCCTTCGGTTACTCAATAAAGGCTCAACATGCTCAACGTACTCAAACAAGAATACAAACTGCCACTTGGCATTGTTGCCGTTCTATTTTTTAAGCTGATCGGCGACAATTTACTCACAGGAGAACTCTCTCAGTTCGCCTACATAATGATTACTGCTGTGCTGTTTTACGCAGTGATGAGCGCGATTTTTTCTGTTGTCCGCCACTCAGATGCTCTGGCGATAAAGCTTGGCGACCCATACGGCACACTTATATTGACGCTATCTGTTGTCTTACTCGAAGTCATCATGGTCTCGTCAGTTATGTTAACAGGCGAATCGAACCCCTTCTTAGCACGTGACACCATGTTTGCTGTCGTGATGGCAGTGCTTAATGGCTTTGTTGGTATCACCTTGTTGATCGGTGGTATGAAATACCATACTCAAACCTACAACCTTGATGGAATAAAAGCGTACTTAGTCGCCATTATCCCACTTGCATTACTGTGTTTGGTACTCCCTAATTTCACCAGTATGGATCCGCTGGGTAACATGTCGGCCAGTCTAACTTGGACATTGGTACTCGCTTCAATCGCTTTGTATGCCGTATTCCTGTTCATTCAAACACGCAGCCATACCGACTACTTCATTGATGGTGATAACGAAGATCATCATGAACACCACGGACCACTGCATAGCAACATCTTCCATACCATTATGTTGGTGAGCTATTTAGTCGTCGTGATTTTATTAGCGAAAAGCCTCGCGATTCCAATTAACGATGGCATCACTGAAATGGGCGCACCTGCGGCTCTAGGTGGTTTGATTGTTGCCTTGATAATTCTCGCCCCAGAAGCGGTTGGTGCCGTTAAAGCTGCCGTGACCAATCAATTACAGCGCGCGATGAACCTCTTCTTTGGTTCGGTTCTCGCCACAATTGCACTAACCGTTCCCGCTGTTTTGCTGATTTCTGGGGTAATGAACGAACCCATCCAACTCGGACTCGCCCCTGCTGAAATGGTGTTATTGGGTGCAACGCTATTAATGACAAGCGTAAGCTTTAGCAGCGGAAGAACCAACTCGCTCAATGGTGCAACCCACCTCATCCTGTTCTTTGCCTACATCATCTTAATGTTTGATTAAAACGCATTGTGGGCTCCAGCACTCAACAGCCAGAGCCCACGCTAACTTGGAGTTTCCATGCAAGAGATTATTTCCGCAATTTGGCTGCAAGACTTTGATGCCTTACTTGAATTGAATTCACTGCACATTTTATTGCTTTTGCTTGGCGTCGTGCTTTTCCTTGAGTCGAGTTTTGTTTTCTTACCACTACCCGGTGATGGCCTAGTGCTGTTTGTCGGGGGAATGATTGGTTTGGGCGCGATTGATTTTTCAAGTGCTTTAGTACTTCTCACTAGTGCCTCTTTTTTTGGAAGCATCATTGCTTATCTACAAGGGCGTTGGCTGCACAATACTCAATTCATGCGTAAAGCCGAGCAAACCCTTCCAGATGAATCATTACCCAAGGCAAAGAGACTATTAAACCGCTACGGTTTTTTATCCTTATTCGTTTCGCGGTTTGTTCCATTTGTCCGCGTATTGACCCCAATGCTAATGGGCGTTGCACAGCTAAGTGTAATTCGAACGCTTGTTGTCAGTTTCACTAGTTCGATTACATGGGTCTTCAGTCTATTGCTGCTCGGAAAGTGGATCATGCGCCACCCATTCGTCTCTCAATATCAAGAGCTGATTACAAAGTGGTTCTTAATGGGCAGTTTAATCCTGATGGTCACCGCATTTATCGCCCTCTTTATTCGGCTTGCAACCAAGAAGCGACAACCACAAACATCCGAATGAAATCGCTTCAATCGCATTCTCACTTATTGTCAAAGGTCTAACATATGACATTAATCACATTAGCTTTTTCATCAGAAGGGGCGGAAACGCTGTACCTCAAAATACTGGAGTGTCTCACTCTAAGAAAGGCGAAACGACTGAACCAAACGCTTCTAGAAGCTGAACCCGTCGAACTGCCATCAGTATTAAGGAAACTCTCTGACCAGCAACGTATCGCCACTTGGACTCTCTTAAGCGAAGTAAACCCAAGCCTTGCTGCCAACTTACTTGATCACTTATCTGATCCCGAGCTTCTATGGCTGATCAGTCAACTATCTGAAAGCAGCACCATAGTGCTATTTCAATATTTGCATTCCGCAGACCGCCGGCTGCTACTCAATGAGCTGCCAAGCGACCTACAAAAACAGCTCAGGCAAGCCCTACCTTCGACATGGAAAGACGAAGAGCGTGCTGCCCTGAAATACCCACAAGACTCTGCGGGAGGTATTTGCAAGAGCGAAGTCCTCAAACTGGCAGCAGACGCTACCATCGACAGTTTGAGCGCAATATTAAGCGCAGAAGAACATAACTTAGATCGACTAGAGTGGCGTTACGTTTATTTGCATGACAATGAAGGTAGTTATTTAGGCGGGCTGAAGATCCGTGACGTACTGTTGCTAGCACGTGGCACGTCATTATGGGAATACATAGATACCACCGTGCCCGTTATCAGCCCTGACACGGATCTAAATACAATTAAAAGTACGCTGGACACCACTTTACACCCCGTTATTCCCATCGTTGATGAACAAGGTTTCCAAATGGGCATCGTCGGCTTTAAGCATCTTAATGAAGCTCTATATCAACGTTCGAAGCAGCAAATGCTGGAGCAATCTGGAGTATTTGGCGGTGATGAGTCTCGCGCCATGCCAATACTTAAACGTAACCTACGCCGACTCACCTTTTTGCTGCCTTCGGTTGCCTTAAGTTATGCCGCTATTTCAATCATTGCGATTTACGAACCCATCATTGAACAAATCGCCGTCTTAGCAGCCGTGTTGCCGCTTGTCGCAAACCTTTCTGGTGCGGCTGGAAATCAATCCGTTGCAGTATCAATACGTGAACTATCAATGGGACAGATCTCTGCCAAAGATCTGCTGTATGTCGTCGCGAAAGAGATTCCAATCGGCGCGATCAATGGAATGCTCATTGGTGGTGTTTTGGCTCTGCTTACGTTGTTCACGCTTGGCGGGGAGCACTCTGGATTGCCATTGGTTGTCGCGATTGCTTACACACTTTCTTCCACTCTTGCTGTCGTGATTGGAGGTACATTGCCATTGCTACTAAAACGGCTCAACTTCGACCCAGCCATGCTGTCAAGCCCAATGCTGACAACCTTAACCGACGCAATTTCGTTCTTCAGTGTTCTGTATCTAGCACACGCTTTTTTACTGTGATCTAACTTGCTTTTTCATCACAAAACAGCCCAGCTTTGAGCCCCAACCAGTTTTGGTTGGGGCTTTTTTTTGTTTATACGTTTAGCAAATATGAATCGCTGTAATTCATAGTCAAAAACTAAGTCGATAAATAAAATAGCACCATAAACAAACACAACTAGGATTTATATTTATGAAACTAACTAAAACATCTCTATTAATTGCATCACTTATTTCTTCACCCTTAGTGCTTGCAAATGCCAATATTGATTTTTCGGATTCTAAAGAACATTATTCGGGATTTAATATTGGTTACGGCAGCAACGATTTCGATTTTGGCCTGCAATATGCCAAATCATTAAATAATAATTGGAGTTTGCTAAGTTCATATAGTAGCGGAGACAATTTTGATAACCACGAATTTGGCTTTGACTTCCAACGTACTGATGGGCTAGGAGGAGCATTTAATTATCACTATGATACTGACTATCAATCTAGAGATTTACGTGCAAACGACTACCAGTTCACATTATACCATTCAAGCAACGTCACGGATAAGCTTAGCCTGATTCCTGAAATTGCACTAGGTAATTTAAAACATCAAGACATGAGCAGCAGTGTTTACTACACCAGTGCATCACTTGATATGACTTACAACCTTAACCCTAGCCTGTGGGTGGGATTCACTCCTGAATACACTTACAGTCTCGGTAAAATAAGAGAGGATAATGGCAATCAGTCAAAACTAAGAGATTGGGATTACACAGCAGAACTTGGTTATCAATTTAATAATACAAGCGCATTCGTGTATAGCTACCAATATGATGATGGTAATAACCTGTCATTATTTTCTTTTAAACACTCATTCTGAGTTATTAGAGCTGCCAGCAACAGGCAGCTCTTTTTTAATACCTAATTTCCAACATTTAAATAAGTGAGTTCCTTTGAAGACTAAACTATTACTTCTTAGTTGTGTTCTTAGCACCTATTCAATCGCAGAAGAAAACACGAACAACTTTGACTCTGCTGTAGAAGAATTTACAGAAGCGACCATAGAAACAGCACCCGTTGATTTCACCGACCCGACCGCTGCCTATAGCTCACTTCAATTGGGTTATAGTAGTGAAGGCTTTGATACCGGATTTGGTTATGCAAGAACGATCAATGACAACTGGGCAGCATTGATTTTTGCGCAATCTCTGAACAATTTTGACACATACAGATTCCGAGCAGCAGCTTTAAGCACCAATTATGGTAGTGGCATAATGGGTGATTACTTATATGACGACCGTAACGATACACACACTTTCGTATTGAACGCGATGCAAGTCCTACCACTGCATGAACGTCTCATTGTCGCACCAGTCATTGGCGCAGGCGCCATTTCCAGTAACTACCTCGATAAAGAAGTGCCTATTGCCATGGCGCAGTTATACAGTGTGGTGACCATTGCAAAGCAAGCCTCTATAATGATTGCTCCAATTTATACGATGTCTTTGAGCGACCAAACGCTTAAAATCAATACGTTAGACTGGGAAAGTAGTTTCTCCTATCGAGTCGCAGATAATCAAAACGTTTCACTCTATTATGGCGTCTATGAAAAGGCCGACAATAAACTTGGTTTGAACTATACGTACGCGTTTTAACTGAATTATGGATTCGATTATCTATCGCGTACCATATACTTGGTTCATTAATCACCTATACGTGCCTAACAAACCAATGCACGCTAACTCGGGTCTCGTACTCCACTTAGAATTATAATATTCTTTTCGTAACACGGATGTTGTTAGCCCTCCTTTTACTTGCCCTCGTGATATCACTCATTTATTTGAAAGCGAATTTGTGTTCACTGCTCACCCTGCGGATTGGGTCAAACATTCTTTAACATATGTCACCCCTAAACTATTGAACAAACGCCAATTTCCCTTATTCTTAAAGGAAACTTTCAAACCTCATTGCGAAAGGTAACCCATGAAAGAACTTCAAGACTTAGACCTAAATCTGCTCAAGTTGCTCAAAGCTGTTGTTGAAACTCGTAATACTCATGCCGCAGCAGACAAGCTTGGTATATCACAAACCAGCGTCAGTAGAGGGATGGCTAAGTTAAGAGAAACGTTTGGCGATCAACTTTTTATTCGTAAAGCTCACGGCGTTGAGCCATCTGAGCTAGCAGAGAAACTAGCCGAAGCAGCAGATGAAATGTATTCTCCGCTAATTAAAGTCGTTGAGTCCTATCACAACTTTGATCCAAAAGAGTTTACTGGTGAAATCACCATTGCCTTGAACATATTTTTGCTCGAACTGTATGGGGATCGTATCTTTGAAGCACTACAAAAAGCCTTACCGCGTGCAAGCTTCAAAATGGTGTATTGGCAAGATAAAAACCTGGCTGAAATGTTAAATGGTCAAGTGGACTATTTGTTACAGCTTGCGGGTATCCCTTTACCACAAGATATCTACTTGCATAAACTCCAGGAAGTAAAGTTGTGTTTAATCGCGCGCAAAGATCACCCTGTATTGCAAAAAAGTAGTCAATGGGAAGACATTCATCATTTACCGCTCACTAGAATAATGATTGATGGAATAAACACCAAAAGAGCCCCTGTGGAAGATGTTTACATTTCTAGGGGTTACAAGGCAAACATGGCACTTTCTACGCACAGCCTAACCGTTCTACTCAGCAAACTTAGAAATACAGATGCCATCTCTTTTGGTAGCCGCATTATGACCGAAAATCAACCTGAACTGAGTTGTTATCCACTTCCTAAGTTGCCCAAAGAGTTACGACAAATTGGGATTGAAGGGGGCTACCTCCAATCCAAAAGAGGTTTTCCTCTTCATCAACTACTTCATCAAACCATGCAAAGTTTCTTTGATAGCGTAGTTCAATCTGACTAACACTGCCGAACTCATCAGACTCAAGGGTTACTATCAACAAAAAGGTCTATCATTGAGAAGGGGCTTTAGCCCCCTTTTATCAATATACAGTCCAGTGCATATTAAGCCGAGGGCAGACGTACCGCAGAGGTTGCTGATGGATACATGATGGTATTTTTAATTTCGAACTTATATTCGTAGCTGAAATCAGGGAACGGGAAGGCTTGTTCTTCATGCCATTGAGCAACCACTTGTTCCGCTTTTCGTTTCTGTTCTTGATTTTCCTCAGGTACCTTATCGAATAACTGGTATTGCGTAGAATGCGCAATCTTCGCACCAACAACATCGACCTGAGTCAGCATTGAAAAAAGTATATCTTCTTGCACCGCCATAAACTCTTCATGATCGCGGCAACATATGTATGCCATCATGTTGATGTTAATGGAGTACTCCCCTACTCCCATCAATCGAACCCGAACCGGTTCTTCTTCAATCATAGGGTGCTGCAATAACAAACGGCGAATATTAACAATGAGAACCCGAAGCTGCTCAAGTGTCGTTTCTGAACGGAGCCTAATAATATGATCCATGCGTCGTTTATCACGTCGCTCTAAGTTATCAATCTCCATATTGGCAAACTCAGAATTTGGGATGGTAATTAACGAGCGTTCTAAGGTTCGAACACGCGTTGACCGTAAGCCTATACTCTCTATGGTCCCAAGCTTATCCCCATAGCGGCAAAACTCACCAAGTTTTACTCCACCGTCAGCATAGAGTGTGAGTCCGTTGATAACGTTTTCCAAGATTGGTCGAACCGCCAACGCGACTGCTAGACCACCAACCCCCAGACCAGCAAGAATAGGTGAGATTGAAAAACCCATGAACTCAATGACGTAAACGCCAAGAATGACAATTGTTAGGCCACCAAAAATACGAGCGAGCACAGTGATCAATGATGAATCAACATGCTTTCCGTTATGCTTTTTAAAGGCATAGATGTTGGCAAAGTAGTTAAAAATCGCCATGATAAGCCATGAGACAAAGAAGAACTGAGCAAGTAAAAATAAAGTAGTAAACAGTTGATAAACACTCCCTGTAATCCAAATACCATCGTCAATTACCCATCTGGACAGAAACAATAAATTCACAACCCCGACTAATGAGAACAATCTTCCTGTCCGCCATTTTATTCCTCTACTCTCCCAGCGCTGATTCCAACGTTCTCCTAAAATAAAACTGATTTTCATCAACAGCCGGCACAAGATGAGGACTCCACCAAAAGCTAACCATTGCCAAAGTGGTAATGGACCGTGAAGCTGATTAAATGATTGAGGTAGAGATAAGATGAACTGCTTAGAAAATAGTGGCCCGGGGCTTATTAGAAACTCTTGATAATAATCGGTACGGTGCTCTTCATAATACGGAGACACTGACATCGTGCGATACCAACGAGGTAAGCTTTGGATGGTACTCGAGCTGAATAAGAACTGGTCACTACGGCCTCCCTCCAATTGGCGTGATATTACGATTTCCGTATTTCCAAATCGCCAGTGATCAATCCCTTGCTCTACAACTTGATCAAGACGGGGAGCAAGCTTGAGAGTCTTTGGATCTATTCGGTCAAGTAACTCTCTAAGTAAAATCACTTTTTCCATAACAACTACGGTTCTGCTGCGATTTGGCACCATCGAGAGATCCATCGTTCGTTGAACTTGGGAGTAGGCGTACTGGGCTTCTTTTAAATGTAGCGATTCTTGCTGCCAATGTTCAATAACAATGTTTGAGTTTCGCATAAAACTGGTTAACGTCTTGCTAGGGCTAGAGGTGTCTGATAACTCAAGAGTTGCGCTTGATATTGCAAATGAGCTGAATATCAGTAAGCACAATCCAAGTAGTGTTTTGTATTGAATTCTGATCACCTTTTTCTCCTGCTAGTCTGTTCGGGTATCTCCAGCATTGGAGCTATTGAATATGAATGATCAGATATGGATTGATATTGAGAATAATGGTAGCTCGCTCGCAATAACGTAGCGACGCACCTGAATATAGAAGCGAATACCTTTGTCATCATAGCCCCCTATAGTAAGAAGCCACCTCCCTGTGAATAGTTTCCTGGTTGAGATCCCTTTAATTAATAATTAATGTACTTATTAAAGAAGTTCCTTAGTTCATTAAGTGCATCATCTGACTCGGGCATATCAAATAAAAGACTATTCATATAATCGCCATGAGATTGGCCGTCATAGATATGAAGATCGGTATCTACATTCGCACCACGCAGGTGACGATGCATACGAACCGTGTCGCTGAGTAACAGGTCACGAGTACCCGAGATGAATATCGTTGGTGGAAACTCTTCAATCTCGGCATAAATCGGCGAAATAAGCGGGTTATCTAAAGGCTCACCACCAGCATAAAGGTCAAATGTACCTTGAATGGTACCTTCTCTCTGGATAAGTGGGTCAAGACCTTGGAGCGTTAACCAAGAATCCGATGTCTCTTTCAAATCGACAGCAGGCGTTCCTGCAAACAAAGCACCTGGCATTGGAAGCCCTAACTCTTGGAGTTTAAGCGTGGTCGCAAGGGTCAAGTTGCCGCCAGCCGATGTACCAAAGATAGCTGTTGCATCCGGAGACTGAGTTTTGATCAGTTCCTTCCAAACGGAGACTGCATCATCAACTGCAGCAGGGAATGGATGTAAAGGTGGTTGGCGGTAGTCAATGGAAATCACTTGTGCCCCTAACCCATCTGCGACCCAAATCGCTTCACGTAAAGCAACCTCACCACCACCAAAAACGAATGCCCCACCATGAATGTGAACTAACCATTTACCTTTGTACTCTGGTGCTATGTTCTTTGGGGTGACCAAGAATGTATCAACTCCTGCAATTTGTTTAGTTTCATAAGTCACACCCGAACGCTCTAGCGCTTTATGCGTAACTTCGATTCCTGGCGCATCAAACTGGGTTTGCAGCGTTAACCATTCTTCGGTGTTAGCTGGCACTGGCAATGGCGCTGGAATCGTTCTGTTCTCTATAATTTGAGCGAACTCTGATGAAACCCCTGCCGGAGTTGGAATCGTTCGCTCATCTATAGTGATAGATGCAAATGCTGTGCTAATTGATAAGCCAATAGATAAGGTAGGGATGAGTGTGTTTAATAGTTTCTTTTTCATTTTAAATCCAATTTGAGCATGTAAACCGTTGTTGGTTAAGTACAACTATTATTCGTTCAAAATATTGAATTGACGATGAATTACAGCAATTCAAATTTGCCCATTAATCATTCAATTATGAATTTCTCTAATTCCTTTTCCTACTTAACGGCCCTGTTCATAATCCTCTCACCAACGTGAGGATTGAGCATGAAATATTTACCTGCCTGCATGATATTTATAAGTTACTTAGCTTTCTTTTTCTTCTTAGTCATCAGGTTAAGCAGCTAGCCTTGCAACGTTATGAGGAAGACGTAATTAAGGTCTAGATGGCTCTTATTTTTTGCTTGCTTACGCCATAACTAGACTCTCTGTAATGCATCTTTACTTATTCGGACCGAGGACAAGCTGTCTCATAGAGTACAGCAGCGTGTGATGTCAGATCTGTGCATTACAAGACAGCCAATGCTGCTTATATAACTAACTGGAGTAGAGATAAACCATGTTAAATTTTTTTGAAATAGTAGTGCTCACCTTCTTTGCACTACTCCCCATATCCAATCCATTTAGTACGGTTCCTTTGTACTTATCATTAACACGTGGGCACACCAGAGAATGGTCCAATCAACAAGCCTTGAAAGCTTGTTTCTTTATGGCGGGCATACTATTAGTTTTTCTTTGGTCTGGTGCGGTCATCATAGAATTCTTCGGTATTTCAATCCCTGCAATTCGTGTCGCGGGCGGCATCATCATTATGCGCGTTGGCTTCAGCATGTTGTCACCAAAAGACAACAGTCAGGAAATTAGCGCTGAGGCAAAAAAAGAATCAAAGAGTAAAGCTGATATAGCCTTTACGCCGTTAGCCATGCCCTCTTTAAGTGGGCCTGGTTCAATATCTGTTGTTATTAGTATGGCAGCTGGCTCAGATGATTTACCGGGTTACTTCGCAATCTCAACAGGAATTTTGTTGGTAGTATTTGTGGCGTGGATAGCGATGAAAGGAGCCCCTTTTATTTCCAAGGCACTGGGTGTAACGGGCTTGGATGCTCTTACTCGAATCATGGGCTTTATTCTTATCTGTATTGCATTTCAATTTGTGTTTGATGGTCTTGGTGGATACCTAGCAAGTGAACGTTTTATGGAACCGATCTTAAAGGCTATTTCATTAAATGCAGCCTAGCTCTAGGCCCATAGAAAAATGAGTATCAGGAATTCCTACCTTGATTAGAAATTCCTGCGACAAACCTACCTTTTAATACTGGGATAAAATCATGCGCAACCCAATCAATAATCTATAGTTCGTCGCCACTCTGTCGCCACTTGATTATTTTCAGGCAAAAAAAGAGCCGCTAAAAAGCGGCTCTTAACAGAAATCATTTTCTGTAGAATCAACCAATTTATGGTTGTTTCAACAATTTCCGGATAATAATCAGATTATTCTTTACCGAATACGTTATTCTCTTGCTCTTGTACACGGATGAAAGTAGTACGCTTAGTTAGCTCTTTAAGCTTTGCTGCACCTACGTATGTACACGTTGAACGCACACCACCAAGGATGTCAGAGATAGTGCCGTGAACAGAGCCACGGTATGGAAGAAGTACAGTTTTACCTTCAGCTGCGCGGTACTTAGCCACACCACCTGAGTGCTTGTCCATAGCCGACTGAGAAGACATGCCGTAGAACTTCATGAATTGTTTGCCGTCTTGCTCAACCACTTCACCGCCTGACTCTTCGTGACCTGCTAGCATACCGCCAAGCATTACGAAATCAGCACCGCCACCGAACGCTTTCGAAACGTCGCCCGCACAAGAACAACCACCGTCACCGATGATCATGCCGCCAAGACCGTGTGCAGCATCACCACACTCGATGATTGCAGAAAGTTGCGGGTAACCAACACCAGTTTTAACACGTGTTGTACATACTGAACCTGGGCCGATACCAACTTTAACGATATCTGCACCAGCAAGGATTAGCTCTTCAACCATATCGCCAGTAACTACGTTACCTGCAGAGATAACCTTATTAGGGAATTCAGCACGTACTTTTTGTACGTACTCAACAAGGTGCTCAGAATAGCCATTTGCGATATCGATACAGATGAAGATCAGTTCTTCTGATAGCGCCATGATCTGCTTAGTTTTCTCAAACTCAGCTTCAGACGTACCAGTAGAAACGAATACATTGTTTAGTGTCTTTTTGTCAGCACCTTTAACGAAATCTGCCCACTGCTCTACTGTGTAGTGCTTATGTACTGCAGTCATTACGTCATGCTCTGCTAGAGCCGCTGCCATTTCGAAGCTTGCAACCGAATCCATATTCGCGGCAATTACAGGTACACCAGACCATTGACGGCCGCTGTGCTTGAATGTAAACTCGCGGGTTAATTCAACTTGAGAACGGCTTTTAAGAGTAGAACGCTTTGGGCGGAATAGTACATCTTTAAAACCTAACTTAAGTTCTTGTTCGATACGCATGATAATTTGTCCTGTAATCAATATTACGTGTCGTGCGTTTTCGGTAAGCGTTGGCAGACGCTTTACTGAGTTTCGGACACAAAAAAACCGGAGCGTTGGCAGACGCTCCGGTTTTCAGCATTATAGGCAGTGATTTGGTTTTCGCAAGCATAAATTCACAATTTAAACGTTTGCTTAAAGCTAAACCAAGCCAAACATTACGTACCTCTCCTACCCTAATATCTTTGTAAATCACTGTTATTAAAGTGATTAATTTTTCTCTCATTGCGTAAGTAACTAATAAAAAAGCCCACAAAATAAATTTGTAGGCTTTGTCTTCTTGAAATCTTTATAGAACTAAGATTTATCTTCTACTGCGTTCTCATTGTGATTGTATATGTGTACATCGCGTTGAGGGAATGGGATTGATACGCCCTCTTCATCAAAGCGTTTCTTCACTGTTTCATTCACATCCCAATAAACATCCCAGTAATCGTCGGTCTTAACCCAAGGTCGCACAACAAAGTCTACTGATGATGAGTTCAGTGTGTGCAACTTCACCGTAGTCTCAGGACGCTTAAGCACTGATGGGTGTTCATCGAGAATTGAGTTAAGAATCGCTTTTGCTTTATCGATATCATCGCTGTAGCTAATGCCAAACACCATATCGACACGGCGAACACTCTCTGCTGTCACGTTATTGATCACATCACCCCAGATCTTGTTGTTTGGAATGATAAGACGCTGGTTATCAAAGGTTTTAATAGTCGTCGACACCAGATTCATATTTCGCACTTTACCAGTGATACCAGATACAGACACCAAATCCTCAACATCGAACGGACGATAGATAAGGATCATCACACCTGATGCGAAGTTAGATAAGGTATCTTTCAATGCGAAGCCAATTACCACACCGGCTACACCGAAACCCGTGAGCAGAGGGCCTAGGTTAATGCCAATTTGTGATAGTGCAATCAGTAGACCAATAAAGAACACCGCTTTTGAAGCCATGGAAACAAAGAAGTCTTGCATCAAGACGCTAAAATCCATTTTTGAGTGAGACACGCTCTTTCTCACAGCTTTAGACACCAAGCGAGCCAATACTCTAGTGATATAAATAATGACCACAAATACGATGAGTTTAACGATAATTGACGGAGTGTTCTCAAACGCCCAGTCATAGAAGACCGTCATCCACTCATCAAGCAACCCCAATGCAACCTCATAATCCAAAACATCGGCATTAATGTCACCAGTAGAGGTCAACAGAAGCTGTTTGTAGTCGGTCACATCAAGGGAGAATGTTTCCATGATGTTTACCGTTGTTTCTAAGCTCGCCAACATCACAGCAGATTGTTCAGCGAGGCGTGTTATCGTCGCCATCACTGCCGCTTTATCTTCTTCACTGATGTTCTTGAGGCGGCTTGAAGCATTCTGTATTTGTGTATCAGTAAATAGATACACATTCAATAGTTGCTCAGAGCGTGTTTCTAGTGCTGATGTAAACTCTTGCTTGATGATTGAAACATCTAAAGAACGAGATTCGGACCATTGAATCGTTTCTGCGAGCTCTTGGTAGTACACGTCCATATTGCGCAGTCGATCAAGAACCTTTATCTCGAGTTCTTTCTGTTCATCACCACTTGCCTCACGAGATGCTTTGGCAATTTTTGATGCATCTTCGCCACCCATTTTTAATAGATTACTAAGCAGCTCAGTTTGCTGAATAAGAACTTGGTTCAGCTTCTCTGAGTCTCCTCCACCAGCAATTGCCGCAGAGATTTCGATACGTAGCGCATCATTTTTACGACGTAGCACATCTTCTGCGAAGAGCTTTTCAATGCCCTCTTTCGATTCTAATGTGGTGAAGTTTTCAGTGAGTTTGTTTTGGGTTGCCAACAGTTTGTCGACATCAGTTTGGGAGTGGGCTGTTGCAGTGAATAGCAACAGCAAGGTAAACAGAGCGTGCCAAATTCGCTTCATCGTATATCCTTATAAGGTATTGTTGTACCTTACAAATTTAGCACACTTTATTTACATTTATTGAGAGATGTTAGAAAAAATCGATCGATTGGCGGCCGCTTTTCGCATCACGTTCTGGTGATGACTTCTTCGCTTCTTGCTTAAATGCTTTGCCCTTCTTAGATTTGCTCTTGTTCGAAGGGTTTTTCGCTGCTTTCTTGTTATTTGTTGTTTGTTTCGCAGTTTTCTTTGATGCTGCCTCTTTTTCTTTCTTAGGCTTCGATGCCTCAGGCTCGCTAACAGGCTGGTCACAAACGACAACATAGTACTCTTGATTAAATTCGAAGAAGTCACCATCGTACATCTTTCGGCGCTTACGAGTTTCGAGTTCACCATTGACGGCAACATAGCCTTCAGAAATAAAGTGTTTGGCTTCACCACCACCGCCCACTAGGTTGGCAATCTTAAAGACCTTATAGAGTTCGATTGGATGGGAAGAAACTTCGATACCAATGGCTTCAATCTCGATTTCATCACCTTCATCAATGAAATCGTCATATTCTTCGTTCATAGTAATGCTGTAATTATTTTTGATGTCGGTATTGTATGTCTTCAGATTCCGCAGTGCCATGTTTAAGCGAAAAATAATTTGCAATATGCAACTGACAACGTTGTTTACAAAAACTGACCGATATCGAATAATTATTCATCTCAGCTACGCATTATGTGATTGAGATAACCACTTTTATAAGAAGTTATTATGTTTAAAACAAGTGGCATTAGAATCATAATACACATACCGTTGTGCGTTTATACCGGGGTATGATTAGGATCTTAGAACGCTAGTTCCTTACACTTGCTTGCTTATGATTGTTGAAAGCTACTTTATAGGAATGTCATGCAGTTAGACATCAACCTACATTTTGGAATGTTAGATTTAGTACTCGATATGAGCACAGCGTTAGTGCGCTCTCAAGGTAACAAAGGAGAGTGTAGCTAATGAACAAGCAACAATTCGATGCTATCTTTGATGATCACTTCCATCATATCTTCGACGTATTTAATCAAGGACTTTTCTACCTCGATACTGAAGACCGAATGTCTTTCCAGAATCCCGAGTTCTACAAGATGTTTGATCTGGACTTGGATAACACATCTCTTGATCATTGGATCGCGCTTGTTCACCCAGATGACCAAGCGACCTTTAAACAAGAGGTCAAAGATCATATCGATGTAGATAAGCGTCGAGCAGTGAAGCAGTACCGTATTCGTAACCGACTTGGTGAGTACATTTGGATTGAAGGTACTGGTGTTATTGTCGATTCAGACAAAGGTCGCTACATGGTTGGTAGCCATAAGAACATCACTGAAACCAAAAAGATGGAGAACTATATCAACGAGGCGGCTTATCGCGACTCAGCAACAGGCCTAAGCAACCGACACAAGCTACAAGTTGATATAAATACCGCTCTAGAAGATAGCCAAAATCAGTACGCGTTGATCTATATTCAGATTGAAAATCTTCGATCGTATATCAACCAATTCGGCTCGAGCATACTCGACGATGTTCTTTATCAAGTAATACACAGTTTTGATGCCCTTTCACAAGATAATGGAACCTTCTATCGTGTACGCACCGACGACTTCGCGATTCTCTTGCGAGGAGAATATTCTGACGAATCGCTTGCTGCTATTTGTTACCAACTGATTAACTATTATCGCGAATCCTCTGCTGAGCTAGGCCATATGTATGGCAATGAGATGAGCATTGGCGTGTACCCGTTTTCAAACGACACAACAAGCGCTACGGATATCATCCATATCGCGTCACGTACGTGTGAGTACGCTAAAGAAAAGAATGACAACAACCTAGAAGTATTTAACGCTAATGTGCAGCAAAGCATCGACCGTTTTTTCTACATTGAACAGCAGCTTAAACAAGCTCTGACTACCGGTGAGGTTCACGCCAAGTTTCAGCCTATTATTTGTGCTAAAACCAATACTGTATCTAGCTTTGAGTCATTAGCGCGGTGGCGCAGCGAACAATACGGAGAGATTTATCCCGATGAGTTCATCCCTGTTGCTGAAAAAAAAGGATTAATCATCGATTTGGGATATGTCATCTTTGAAGAAGCGTGTAAGTTCATAAAACAATACAATGACCTCCACCAATCTGAGGTGAAGGTTAACGTCAATGTATCGGTATTACAGCTTCTTAACCCCAACTTCCCTGGGAACATAAAGATGATTGCTGATACCGAGCAACTTGCCCCTTCCCAAATCGTTATAGAGTTAACTGAAACCGTTATTTTGGACGACAATCCACACGGTAAAAAACAGTTAGAGAAACTCGCAAGCTTCGGTTTTAATCTGTCACTTGATGATTTTGGCGCTGGCCATAGCTCACTTAATACCTTCTTCGAACTGCCATTGAATCAAATCAAGATTGATAAGAGCATGGCATGGAAGGCAGAGAAGCAAGAAACTCCTCGTGAATATATCGAATTTCTAATCAAGATGTGTAACGCTCGCGGAGTCTATGTCGTAATTGAAGGCATTGAAACTGCAGAAATGTTCCACATTTTTGAAGAACTTGGTGCTAACTTCTTACAAGGCTATTGGTTCTCGAAACCTCTTTCAAAAGCTTCAGCAAGTAGCTACACCCTCTAATAAGAATGCTTAATGAAACAGCGATGTAATCCGTACATCGCCGTTTCTTTTTATCACAATGATCGTGAAGTCGCAGCACTAAGATAAAGACACAAGCGTTTGTGTATAACTCTCTTTTGGTTGCGAGAATAGCATTGCTGTTTCCCCTTGCTCCACTATTTCCCCACCTTTCATTACTATGGTGTAGTGGCACAGAGATTTCACTACGTGTAAATCATGGCTAATAAACAAATAAGTCAAACCGTATTTGCTTTGAAGGGACTTTAAGAGGTCTAGCACTTGAGCTTGTACAGTTCTATCCAGAGAAGAGGTTGGCTCATCAAGCAAAATGAACTCAGGCTTTAGGATAAGTGCTCTAGCGATCGCAATACGTTGCCTTTGACCACCTGAAAACTCATTCGGATAACGATGACGTGTATCGGGATCTAACCCAACTTCTTTCATCACCTCACAAATCGAATCGTCAAGTTCGTGATCTGATAAGTTCTTGTGAACAACAACACCTTCTCCAATTACCTGTGCAACTGACATTCTTGGATTCAATGCTGAGAAAGGGTCTTGAAAAACGACTTGCATCTTGTGTCGATATGGCAGCATAGCCTTACGGTCAAGACCTTGTAACTCGTTGCCTTGATAGTTGATTGAGCCTTCACTGTTGACCAACTGAAGAATCGCCATACCCGTTGTCGATTTTCCTGAACCACTTTCACCTACAAGACCAATCGAGTGGCCTTTCTTGAGCTCAAATGCCATATCGGTGACCGCTTTTACATGGTCGATAGTGCGTTTAAACAAACCACCTGTAATTGGAAACCAGACTTTAAGCTCATCAACCGAGAGTAGCTTTTCGGAGTCTTGAGCAACGGGGACTGGCTCGCCTTTGGGGTCAGAGTTAATCAGCGTTTGGGTGTATTCATGTTGTGGATTGTTAAACAGGGCTTGGCACTCACCTTTCTCTACTAGTCTTCCATCCTTCATCACAGCAACAGTATCGGCAATTCGCTTAACGATACTAAGGTCGTGGGTAATGAACAGCATTGCCATTCCCATCTCGGCTTGCAATGATTTAAGTAGATCCAATATCTGCGCTTGAACAGACACATCCAAAGCAGTGGTCGGCTCATCAGCAATCAACAGTTCTGGCTCATTAATCAGTGCCATTGCAATCATCACACGCTGCCTTTCACCACCTGATAGTTCGTGAGGATAGGCATTAATCTTTTGCTTCGGATTTCTTATGCCCACTTTCTCCAACCAAGTTACCGCGTACTCTTCAGCCTTTCTTTGCCTCATTCCCCGATGAATCGCTAGCGTCTCTACTAGTTGCTTACCAATTTTATGCAGTGGATTGAGAGATACCATCGGCTCTTGGAAGATCATCCCGATGCGCCCACCACGAATACCGCGCAGCTTACGCTCCGAACACTTAAGCATATCAATACCATCGAAGTGAATGGAGCCAGCTAGATAATTCGCAGAGCCTTTGGGTAGTAGTTTTAGGATTGCATTGGCGGTAACTGATTTACCAGAACCACTCTCGCCTACCAGCGCTAAGGTTTCTCCCTTGTGGATGGAAAGATCCACACCATGAGTCACCGGTTCCACTACCGTTTTACCCAAAGCCAGATCTTTACGACTAAAACCAATGGATAAACCATCTATCGAAAGTACTTGTTGGGAATCATTCTGCATGAGGTTTTCTTGTGTCATATTGAAGTTTACCCCTGCTGATGTGGGTCAAAGGCATCACGCACTGCTTCACCAATAAATACCAGTAAAGTGAGCATAATAGAAAGGACAGCAAAGGCTGAGAAACCTAGCCATGGTGCCTGTAAATTTGCTTTACCCTGTGCAAGCAACTCACCTAGTGATGGTGAACCCGCAGGCAAACCAAAGCCTAAGAAATCTAATGAGGTTAAAGTTGTCACCGAACCAGAAAGAATAAATGGCATCATAGTGAGAGAGGCGACCATCGCGTTGGGCAACATGTGACGTAGCATAATACGCCTGTCTTCTACACCTAGCGCATGAGCTGCTTTAACATAATCAAAATTGCGGCAACGTAAGAACTCAGCACGAACAATCCCAACTAAACTCATCCAACTGAAAGCGACCATAATACCCAGCAGCCACCAGAAGTTTGGCTCAACAAAACTCGACAAGATGATGAGCAAGAAAAGCGTCGGCATACCGGACCACACCTCAATGAAGCGTTGCCCCATCAAGTCTAACCAACCGCCGTAGTAGCCTTGACTCGCTCCAACTGCAACACCAATAACACTAGATATGATGGTCAGGATAAATCCAAATAATACAGAGATCCTGAAACCGTAGATGACTCGAGCCATTACATCTCTACCCTTATCATCAGTACCTAACCAGTTATCACTGCTCGGCGCAGAAGGTACAGGGCCGCCAATGTTGTAGTTGATGGTGTCGTAACTGAAACGAATTAACGGCCAAATGATGTAGCCTTTTTCTTCAATCAACTCTGTCACATATGGGTCGGTATAGTCAGCCTCGGTTTCGAACTCGCCACCAAACTCCGTTTCCGTGTATTGGTTGAAAATTGGAAAGTAATAACCTTGTTCATATTGAATCAACAAAGGTTTGTCGTTGGCAATAAATTCTGCGAACAAGCTCAAAACGAACAGTATTGAAAAGATCCATAGCGACCAAAAGCCACGCTTGTTGGCCCTAAAACGTAACCAGCGCGCTTCTACAATTGGGTTTCTGTTTCTATTTTTGTTAAACACCATTAACGCGCCTCAAAATCAATGCGAGGATCAACCCAGGTGTAGGTAAGATCCGAAATAATACTAAGCACCAAGCCCAGTAGCGTCATGATATAAAGTGAACTGAATACCACAGGATAATCACGTTGGATCGTTGATTCGAAGCCTAATAAGCCAATGCCTTCAAGGGAAAACATTACCTCAATAAGCATTGAACCTGTGAAGAAGATACTGATAAATGCACTTGGAAAACCTGCAATAATAATCAGCATCGCATTGCGGAAAACGTGCTTATAGAGAATGCTCTTTTCATCCAAGCCTTTCGCTCGAGCCGTCACCACATATTGCTTGTTAATCTCATCAAGAAATGAATTTTTCGTCAGCATACTCAAAGTTGCAAAGCCACCAATCACCATCGCAAAAGTGGGCAGTGCAAGGTGCCAAAAGTAATCTATGATTTGCTCATACCATACGAGTTGATCAAAGTTAGAGGAGACCAAGCCACGTAACGGGAACCAACTGAAGTAGTTACCACTGGCAAATAGGATGATCAGGATAATCGCGAACAAGAAGCCAGGAATTGCGTAGCCAACGATCACCAACGCACTGGTCCAGATATCAAAACGCGAGCCATGATGAATCGCTTTCATAATCCCCAGAGGTATGGAAACCAGATAAATAATCAAAGTACTCCATAAACCTAGTGAAATAGAGACGGGTAATCGCTCGACAATCAGATCAATAACATCCCCACCTTTGAACAAGCTCTCACCAAAATTGAACATGGCGTAGTTCTTCAACATATCGAAATAACGCTCATGGAGTGGCTTGTCAAAACCAAACTGCTTCTTAATCTCTTCAACCACTTCAGGATCTAAACCACGAGAGCCTTTATAGCCACTCACAGCTCCCTCATCACTGGAACTCAATTCCACTTCCTGGCCGCCACCAGAAAAACGCTCCATGATGCCAGAGTTTAGCCCCTCCATCTGAGCAACAGCCTGTTCGACTGGCCCACCAGGGGCAATTTGGATAATGAAGAAATTGATTGTAATGATTGCCCACAATGTGGGAATGACTAGCAAGAGTCGGCGGAAAATATAAGCAGCCATCCAATTCCTTTTGAGTTGTGATTTGATTGTTGAAACGAGTTAAAAGGCTACCTAATTGTAGCCTTTGATTAAATTATTAATGGTTAGCGACGCTTCTCAGGTAGCTTGGAGGCTTTCTCTTCTGAGATCCACCAAGTATCAACCCCTAGGTCATACGTCGGTTGGACCGCAGGACGTTCAAATTTATCCCACATCGCAACACGATATTTGTTCAGGTGCCATTGAGGAATAATGTAGAAGTTCCACTGCAACACACGATCCAGTGATCGCCCTAGGTTAAGAAGCATCTCTGGGTCTTGCTGGTTCTCGGTGATTTGTTGTGTCAGCGCATCAACTGCAGGGCTCATCACTCCAGCCGTGTTATACGTACTATCAATGAAGTTACTGTTCCAAACAATCATCAGGTTCGGACTCGGGTATGCGTTCGCAGAATAAGATGACGACACCATATCGAAATCACGATCTCTCAAGCGCTTAAGATACTGTGTCGTATCTATGCTACGAATCTTCATCGTAATACCCATCGACTTTAGATTCTTTTGCACTGGAATCGCAATACGTTCTGTCGTTGGGCTGTAGATGAGCATTTCGAACTCGAGAGGCTGACCGGTTTCAACATTGGTCATGACTTTATTCTTAAGCTCCCACCCTGCCTCTTTAAGAAGCTTAAAGGCTGTACGCATTTGTGAGCGAATTCGACCCGACCCATCCGTCACTGGTGGTTGGTATTCATCGGTAAACACTCGTGGAGGGATTTGCTCTTTAAGAGGGGTGAGAATCTTAAGCTCACCTTCTGTTGGCAAACCTTTCGCTTCGTATTCCGTATTTTGGAAGTAACTGCGTGAACGGGTGTATTGGTCGTAGAACATGTTCTTGTTCATCCACTCAAAATCCATTGCGTAGGTTAAGGCCTCACGCACTCGAATATCTTTGAACACCTCGGCTTGGGTATTAAATACAAACCCTTGAGTCGATTGAGGTTCTTGATGGCCAATCTCTTCCTTAACAATGAAACCATTATCGAAGTTTTTGCCTACGTAGGAGGTCGCCCAAAATTTAGCAGAGCTTTCGATACGAATATCAAACTCACCTGCCTTGAAAGCTTCTAACATTACCGTTTCATCACGGTAGTAGTCGTATTGGATCTGCTTGAAATTATTGCGACCAATATTCACTGGCAGGTCTTTCGCCCAGTAGTTTTCATCTAGCTCATAGGTCACGCTCTGACCCGGTTTATAGGTGGAAACTTTGTAAGGACCACTACCAACGGGTGGCGTATCTAATGGTTCTGCGAGATTTTGATCCTTCCAGTAATGCTCAGGTAGTACACGCATATTTTGCGCTAAACTGAAGAGTTTTTCTCTATTCGGTACTTCCATCTCAATGCGAGCAGTTAACTCTGATACGGCAGTTACAGCCTTAACATCTTTATAGTAAACACGGTATTGAGGAACACCTTGCGTCATAAACTTGTCGAAGGTAAACGCGACATCTTTAGCGGTAATTGACACACCATCATGGAACTTAGCATTCGGGTTAATATCCACTTCTAACCAAGAGTAATCAGATGCGTAACGAACCTTTTCAGCAATGAGTGGATAGTACGAGTCGATCTCGTCGCTTGGTGATGCCATCAATGTATCGTACAACTCACCCGTCCTTTGTGCAGCTGCACCGCGAGACGCATAACGGTTGAAATTGTCGTAAGTACCGATTTGCCCGTATGTTACTTTCCCTACCTTAGGTGCTTGCGGATTTACGTAGTCGAAATGAGCAAAATCAGCGGCGTATTTCGCTTCACCAAATCCAACCAATGTGGTGCCAGCGACAACTTCTACATCTGCCGCTTGAAGTGAAAGCGAAAAGCTGGAGGTGAATACTAGGCCTACACTGAAGGCCAATGTCTTGAGTTTTCCCATCAAGTTCCCCTAGAAGTCCATTTGAAAGGTAATTCTAATCAGTATAGAGAAAAATCTAACATCATGTAATAACTAATAAATTTATCCTGTAAACGAGTGTTTATTTTAAATCTAATCATTGCTATCCCTATCTTGTTATTCAATACTGAGATGTAAAGACAAAGTTAACAATGTAAGTTAAGCTTTGTAGCAATAAACCGCATGGAGAGCGCTAAATATGAAGGGCATCATTTTTACAGAATTTATGGAGCTGGTTGAATCTAACTTTGGTCTCGAAGTTTTGGACCAGGTACTCGAAGCTTCGAACGACGAAGGGATCTATACCTCGGTGGGTAGTTACGACCATCACGCCTTGGTCAAACTCATCGTCAACCTGAGCAAGACAACCGATATCCCGGCCGAGAAACTGCAAGAGGTATTTGGTGAAACAGTTTTCCTCAATTTACTACGTACGATTCCCCAAAAAGCAAGTTTAGTGAAAAGTGATAGCTGTTTTCAGTTTATTCGTCATGTTGAAGAATACATTCATGTAGAGGTGAAAAAGCTATACCCTGATGCAGAGCCTCCTCGTTTTGAGTTCATTTCAGAAACAGAGTCAAAGCTGGTAATGAACTACAAAAGTGCACGCTGTATGTCGCATGTGTGTTTTGGCTTGATCAAAGGTTGTGCTAAGCACTTTAACCAAGAAGTCGACATCGAGATGGAATCACTCAATGAAAGTGGTAGTGAAGTGAAGTTTATCGTCAACCTAGTTTAGCAAACGCTTATGAGCAGCAACGATACTCCCGCAAACAAGGCGCTACTTCGTAAGATGGCGCGCGAAGTCGCGTCACGTAAACAAGCAGAAGAACTACTTGAGCAAAAGAGCCTTGCCCTTTTCGAAGCCAATCAGAAACTTGAACTTGCTATTGCTCAGCTTGAAAAGAGCTCTGCAGAGAACCTCATAAAGCTTGAGTTTCAGCAGCAAATTGATGCCTTACTCATCCACTTTGGCCGCGTGTTCTTAAACAAGAACCTTGATGATATTTTGCTCGATAACTTTGCCCAAAAGCTCACGCAGAACAGTCTAATTTCTCGCTGTAACTTAAACATCCACCCAAGCTTGGCTCTCGGTTTAAGCAATCAGTATTTCGGTAATGAAAACTGGGATAACCAAGAGCCGCAGCCAGGATGGAAAGACAGAACACTACATATACCTTTAACGATCAACAGTGAAAAGTTAGGTAATTTAAGAATCGAGGTAAGCAATCACGACCTCGACCTTCAATTTGTAGAACGCGCTATTTTGCTAGTCGCTGAGCTATTGTGTGGCGCAATCAACCGACAACATATCATCTTAAGAAATATCGAATCACGAAAGATTGCTGAGGAATCCGAACGTTCAACCCGAGATTTCCTAGCCATGATCAACCATGAGCTGCGTACCCCTCTGAATGGTTTACTCGGTAGTTCAGAACTACTCGGGGAAACCTCACTTACTCACGAACAAGAAGTGTTAGTCAGCAATCTGTCTCAATCAGGCGAGCTGCTTCGTACCATCATCAACGACTTACTCGATTTCAGTAAGATTAACTCGGGTATGTTTGAGCTAATCCCAAGTGAGTTTGAGTTCAAATCATTATTAAGCACATTGAATAGTATCTTTGAGCATAAGGCTCAAGAGAAAGCACTGCTATTTAATATATCTACGACTGAATCCGTACCACCTACTCTCGAAGGTGACCTTGAAAGGATTACACAAGTATTCGTTAACCTCATTGGTAACGCGATTAAGTTTACTGACCAAGGATCGGTGATGGTGTCACTTGATTGGCAGAGTGAGTACCTCACTTTTTCTGTCAAAGACACTGGTATTGGCATTAATGAAGAGTCTCAAAGCAAGCTATTCCAACCTTTCACACAGGCTGATCGCTCGAGTAAAAGGAACTATGAAGGTACTGGTTTAGGGTTAGCAATCTGCCAACAACTTATCCAGCTCATGGGTGGCGAAATTAAGCTTCAAAGTCAACAGGGGGTTGGGACAGAGTTCTCTGGCACGATTCCACTTAAAGCGGTCAAACAATCAGAGAAGATTTCTGATTCAAGCGCTAAAAACAAAGTGCTCTCTCTTTCTGAAGACTTAGCGATTCTGGTAGTCGATGATATTCGCATGAATCAAGTCATCATTCGTGAAATGCTCAATAAGTTAAACATTAGCGCAGACATCGCGGCTAATGGTATTGAAGCACTGCAAGCCGCTGATGCAAGGGATTACGACCTAATATTCATGGATTGTCGTATGCCAGAAATGGATGGGTTTGAAGCAACTGTAGAGTTACGTAATCGACAGTTTACCAACCCCGTCATTGCTTTAACTGCTGGGACCACGCTCTCGGAACGCGAAAAGTGTATCGAGTGTGGTATGGATGACATCCTCACTAAACCCTATACAGCAGATGACCTAAAATCTGTCCTGCTAAAGTGGAGTGCCTAGCACTCCCTGCCCCTTACTACCATAAACTGGACACTGTCATTACCCACCTATTATCTCCAGTGAGTTCACGAACGAAGATAGGGAATCTCGCTTTTTCTTCTCAAATCTCAAATCGAAAAACCACCTATTGAAACCTTTCTCATAATAAGAATAGCAAATTCTCAATTTGAGAATACATCTTAAACAATTGAATTTTAATGATTTATTTTCTGGCACATTCCCTGCTCTGTATACCTTGAAAGAAAGTTATGACTACACGTTGTAACCATATCCAAGAAACGGAGTAAACATTATGGAACTGCGCAAAATCGATACAAATGAACAGCTACTCACTCTTACCGTAATTGGCGACTTTGACGCTTCATCAAGCAAACAAGCTCAAATCACGATCGATGATGTTCTGAGTAACGACCACCATCCTGAGATTGAGATTGACCTAGAGCACGTTGAGTTTCTCGATTCTTCAGGCATCGGCGCCATTGTTTATCTATACAAACGTCTCGTCGAAACCGACCGAGCAATGCGTATTGAACATGCCCACGGGCAACCGCTAAAAATGATGAACCTGCTGCGTATCGGCCAAGCAATCCCACTAAACAGCGTTTCAGAAACGACTGAGAGCAAAACTCGCGAGCCACATATGGCTGAGTTGACTCACTAATCAACGCTCACTAGATGTTTCGGTTTGGCTAGGTAAAGATTTATGAAAAATATAAAAAACAAAACTCAACTATCTACATTAGCGATTGCCTTAGCTCTTCTTGGAAGTGGCTGTACAAGCTACCCAGATGAAGGGCAAGGTGGTCTTGGTGAGTACACAGCGATGGCAGACTTTTCACCGGTCATGCCTGACGAACCATTAGGTCCTGAACATGGCTTGCGCTTCGATTGGCAGCTTGCTCGCCTTCAACTAGATAGTCTGATTCGTGAGGGAGCAGAATGGTGTTTTCCTGCCGCAGTTGTACAAGCTAAAACGAAAGAGAACCGTATTGCCCGAGAGCTTGAAGGAAACCTGTTATTAGACGCTGCTAATGATCTTGTCATTTTGAGAAAGAACCTAACTAAGCTGGAACAACAACTCGATTACGTAACTAGCCAAACTCGTTGTGACCCACCAAACCAAAACAAGCTACAAAGCGAGATTGCGGTTATCGAACAACTTGTCGCTCTACTGAACGTCGATAACCAATTCGCTATCGATTCAACAGAAATCAACCCCAAATACATGGGACATCTAGCTGAAGCAGCGAATATTCTGAAGGAACACCCTCAACTTAACCTAAACGTTACCGGCCATGCCGACATGGCGGGTAGTGCTGAATACAACCAACAACTAGCGATGGGACGCGCCAAACAAGTAGAGCGTTACCTAACGATATTTGGACTAGCACCATCACGTATCCATACTCACTCTGTCGGTGAGTCATTACCCCTTTTTGAAGGGGAGACCGCCGCAATAAAACTGACTAATCGCCGTGTAAGCATCGACATCGTTTCGACTAGCGCGCAGGGAGGCCAAAATGAATACTAAACGAAACGACTCAATTAAACGCGCGATTTTGGCTCTTGTTCTCGTTGTACTTTGGGTAGCTAGCCTTTCAATCGCTAACGCAAAGCCTGTTCAAATTGGTGACCTTGTTCAAGTCAATCTACCCGGCGAACCAACGCTTAACCGCGGTTTCCAAGTCGATAAAAACGGCCGAATCAACCTACCTGAAATCGGTCAGGTTTACGTAGCAGGATATGAAGAAGACCAACTGGACAAGGTTATCAGGTCTAGCTTGAAACAGGCGTTTCGAGATGTATCTAATGCAAAGATCTATGTGTCAGAACGCCAAATCCTGATTTCTGTTCAAGGTTATGTCCAGTCCCCAGGGGAGTACACACTTCCAGAGACGGCTACAGTACAAATGGCATTGTATGCCGCTGGTGGGCTTCGCGCTGGTGCACAACTTGACAAAATGCAACTTAAACGCGGTAAAGACAAAACGGTCTTTAACTACAAACAGTTTTTAGACACAGGTAATTCTGACTCGTTGCCTAAGCTGAAGTCTTTAGACAGCCTGTTCATTCCAGCATCACCTATGGTGGGTAATATCGAGCAAGAATTTGATGCCGCTAAACTTGCAAACGCCGGTGACAGCGCCGACTCACGCTCAGCGGTGAAGGTATTCGGTGAGGTCAATGCGCCGGGCTCATTCAGCTACAAAGAAGACATGGACCTTGTTGACATCATCATGCGCTCAGGTGGTGTAACTCGTTACGCAAGCGTCGAGCAAATCCGTGTTATCTCAAACAACACTCCGACTCTATTTAACCTTAAAAAATACTTAGACAGTGGCGACCAATCACTTCTACCAACCCTTTCAAAAGGTGCGACTGTCTTTATTCCGAAGATGGAAGAAGAGATCAAATCAGGCTCAAACACAGTATATGTAATGGGTGAAGTGGCCGCTCCGGGTGCTTTCCAAGGCAATAAAGGGGCTACTTTCATGGACATTCTAGCTAATGCTGGTGGTCCAACCCGTTTTGCTGAGTCTCGTCAGATTCGCGTAATCAAGGCCAATGGTCGTGTACAAAACTTTGACCTAACCGCGTTTACCGAAGGCCTAGCCGGAGCTCGCCCTCCACAAATCGAACCAGGTGACGCTATCTTTGTCCCTGAAAAAACAGACATGAACGAGAAGTCTTGGCTGAAGGTTGCACCGAACCGCGCCGTTAGCGTAATTGGTGAAGTGGTTCGTCCTGGTCGTATCGAGTGGTCTAATGAAATGGACTTGATGGACCTACTAGCACACGTGGGTGGTCCGACACTTCGCGCAGATACGACGACAATTGAGGTCGTCACTAGCGGTGGTAAGACTGTGGTCTTTGATTTGGATGCATTCATTAAAAATGGCGCCCTGAAATCACAACTGCCTCATATTTCTGCCGGCTCAATTGTTCGAGTACATGACCTGCCACAAGATCCCTCTGACAACAAATCTCAGTGGGTTCGCCAGAGTTCAGATGCTTCTATCTATGTCTTTGGTCAAGTCAATGCACCTGGTCGTTACCGCTTTACCAAAGAGATGCATTTCCTAGACATACTATCTGCAGCGGATGGGCCAACTAAAGATGCCGATATCCACAATATCCGCATTACGCACCGCGATAAATCTTACTCAAAGGTAAGCAAGCTAAACCTATCGCTTTACTTCGAAACAGGTGATGAGTCGCTGCTACCTTCAGTAACCACAGGTGATACCATTTACATCCCAGAGAAAGACAAAAACTGGTTAGATCGCTCAAAAGAATCAACGGTGCGTGTTCTAGGCGCCGTAAACAAACCAGGTCGTTACGTGTTTGATGACAACATGACCATCCTAGACCTACTCGCTGAAGCTGGCGGTCCACACGAGCAAGCTTACCTAGAGAAAATCAGCGTAGTGAACATGTCATGTTGTCAAAGCCAAGCCGTCACCTTCGACCTAGTTGAGTTCAGCAAAACTGCGAACTTCCGCAAACTACCAGTGTTACGCGCTGGCGACACCATCTATGTTCCCCACCAACGCGACAGCTTTATGGAGAAAGCAAGAAGCGGCCTAGATGATGTCCTTAAGATTGCTACGACCATTGTACTAATAGGAGCGCTGTAATGACTATTTTAAGCACCCATGCCGAGGTTGAGCAGTTATTCATCCATTTAGAACTTAAGGGATGTAAGTCAATTTGCATGACCTCTGACAAGGCAAGCTCAGGAACAACATCCCTTGCAATGGCGCTGACTGAACGCTACCTATTAGCTGGCTATCGAACGCTATATGTGGATTTCAACCTGTTCAACCCAAGCTTCAAGCCATTTCCCTTAGTATCTATTGACTCGTTCACATCGCCAGCTCAATCAAATGCCATCGAGTTAGTCGAGCACATTGAGAGTCATCAAGTTTTTTCTGGCATTTCGGCGCCGATACGCCGACCAGATCAGATGCCCTATCGAGACCCAGTATCGTTAAGCGGAAGTATTATAAAATGGCAGGATAATTATGATCGCATCGTATTTGATACCACCCCGCTAACCCAGTGCAATCAAGCCAATATCCCAACTCCCGTCATCGCCAGTTGTTGTGATGCTACGACACTCGTTGTTGCTGGGGGGCTGAGTTCATCGGAAGACGTTCAATATTCTCTTGAACAACTCTCATCATGCGGTTGTCCTTTTGTTGGCGTGGCTCTGAACCACTTCCGGCAGCAAAGTTTCTTAGAAGCCATTTTAACTTCTAACTCACTCCCTAGATGGTTACCAAATCGGATTAAAAACAAGCTAAAAAGCGCTATGCAACAAAATTCTTTATTCCATCACGCGATTTGACATACGACATTCGCATTATCGACAAGAATTGAGTGACTAAGGTGTTAAAAAGATGATAAAAACATGGGTAAGAAAGATTTGGAACTCAAACGACACAAGTGATCTACAGTTAGAACAAGAACTTGATTCGTTGAACGATCCACCGAAGGAGAGAACCATGGCAGGGAATTCAGAAGCCAATCTCATCAATCAAGAAACGATTGAACAAATTATTAAAGATACGAGCTTAGAGGTACTTCCGATGCTGATCGAAAGCTATCTTGAGGAATCTGAGCTGCGCACTCAAAACATCGTCAACGCGATTGATGCCGATGACTATCAAACCTTAGAATTCGAAACTCATACTCTAGGCAGCACATCGCTTGCCATGGGCGCAACCGCGCTGGGGCTGCTTGCACGCAAAATGGAAGCTTCATGCTTAAATGGTGCACCTCAAGAAGCATTACCATTTCGAAACGAACTCGAAGAACTTGCTAAGACGTCACGAGAGGCTCTACTCGCGATACAAACACGATTGCAACAGGGCTAGCCTTTCACCACCCTAGGCAACACGTCACGCTAGGTTAAAAAACAACTAATAAAAAGAACGTAAGAACAAGGAAGTAGTATGAGGCCGAAAGTATTACTGGTTGAAGACTCAAATTCATTAGCCATTCTGTATCAACAATACGTCAAAGATGAACCCTATGACCTGTTCCATGTAGAAACAGGTCGTGATGCCAAGCAGTTTATAGAGCGTCAACAACCGCAGCTTGTCATTCTCGATCTAAAACTGCCGGATACCACGGGTGAAGAAATTCTGGATTGGATCGTTGAAAATCAATTCCCTACCTCTGTTATCGTTGCAACCGCGCATGGCTCTGTCGATGTTGCAGTAAACCTAATTCAAAAAGGTGCGGATGACTTCCTCGAAAAGCCCATTCAAGCCGATCGCTTAAAGACTTCGGTTCAGCTTCACCTGAAACGCGCCAAGCTAGAAAACCTCGTCAATAACCTAGAAACCAAATTCGACCGGAATAACTTCCATGGTTTTATTGGTTCAAGTTTGCCTATGCAAGCAGTCTACAAAATCATTGAATCGGCAGCACCAACAACTGCTAGCGTCTTCATTAATGGCGAAAGCGGTACAGGTAAAGAAGTTTGTGCAGAAGCTATTCATCGCGAGAGTAACAGAGCCAACAAACCATTTGTTGCAATCAACTGTGGTGCTATTCCACGTGACCTCATGGAAAGTGAGATCTTCGGTCATGTAAAAGGTGCGTTTACAGGCGCAACTACTGACCGCAAAGGTGCTGCAATGCAAGCCAATGGCGGAACTTTGTTCCTTGATGAGTTGTGTGAAATGGAACTCGAAATGCAGAAAAAACTGCTGCGTTTCTTACAGACGGGGACATTTACACCGCTTGGTGGAAGCCGAGAAATGAAAGTCGATGTGCGTATTATATGTGCGACCAACCGTGATCCTTTGAAAGAGGTTGAAGAAGGCCGATTCAGAGAAGACTTGTATTATCGTGTGCACGTGATTCCAATCGATATGCCACCACTTCGCGAGCGTGGCAAAGATATAGCGACACTCGCTAAGCACTTTGTGAAGGTGTACGCCAAACAAGATGGTAAGAAATTCACGGGCATCACTGCCGATGCTGAAAAAGTGATTTCTAGCTACAACTGGCCTGGTAACGTTCGCCAGCTACAAAATATTGTCAGGAATATCGTTGTTTTAAACGACGGAGCCAAAGTAGAGATCAGCCACTTACCTGCCCCTCTCAATCGACCAATAGTCAAAACCACGCCTAAAGTGGACAACCCGCCGCCAAAGCCAGTACTCAACCCAGAACCTGTGTATCTGCAGCCTGAGGCTATGACTGCTCAACCTTTCGGCCAAGGTATGAATCCAAACTCAAGTGTGGATTCCGTAGCTCAAGTAGAGGAACCACAGCAACATTCTCCAGATAACAACGAGATGGTTGATACCGTAAAGATAAAACCTATGTGGCAAGTAGAGCGTGAAACCATTCAAAACGCAATAAAGGCATGCGATGGCAATGTGTTGAATGCCGCGGTATTACTCGATCTCAGCCCATCAACGGTTTACCGTAAAAAACAGCAGTGGGAAGCGGAAGATGAGCAGTTGCAAGGCTGATGCTCTGGCCCCAAGCTCTTCTGCAAATTTGGGTTCTTCCGAAACCCAGAACGCTTGTCGAACAAAAGGTGAGCTATGGATCTTAATCGATAGTCTCACCTATGGCGGAATAGAGACCCATGTGGTCGAGCTTGCTAACGGCCTTAAGCAATTTAACCAACAGGTTCGAGTCGTATTGTTAGCTAGGTACGGCAAACCTTCAGCAATAATCGACAAACTCAAAGCTCTAGACATTCCGTATAGTTATGTCGAAGACCTCTACACCCAATCTGTGAATGCAGTGACCGTTCATTCCAACAAGCCATTACCTAGCCCTCTCAAGCAACTGCTGATTTCGATTCGCACTTTCCAACCGTCAGTTGTGCATGCTCACGGTTATAAGGCGAGTATTTTCAGTAAGCTGTGTAAACTCATGTTAGGTTCGAGCTTCTCTCAACTTACTACCTTTCATGCCGGTGAAACCCCTGTCGGCCGAGTGAAATGGTACGACCGTCTTGACCGCTACTCTGCTTTTTTATCTGATCAACGCTTAAGTGTTAGCCAAACGATACAAAGTAAAGTCCCCGCCAAAAGTCACGTACTAAATAACTTTATTACGATGCCTGATTTAGTTTCTGAGAGTCAAACTGGCACCACTCGTCAGCACGTCGCCTTTGTTGGACGTCTAAGTCATGAAAAAGGACCTGACCGATTCATCAAGCTTGCCCAAGAACACCTTGAAGTCACATTCACACTATATGGCGATGGGGATATGCGTGATGAACTCACTAGCCTTGCTAGCGACAATGTCCGCTTTGCAGGTTTTCAAACCAACATGGCACAGTGTTGGGGTGAGATTGACCTACTAGTGATTACCTCTCGCTTTGAAGGGTTACCAATGACGGCCATTGAAGCGATGGCGCGAGGTATTCCCATTCTCTCTTTGAACGTTGGCGCAATTGTTAACCTAATCGAAGATCAAAAAAACGGGTGGATTGCATCGGATATGAGCTCTCTTTCAACAAAGTTACAGTCCTATCTATCCCTTTCTCAGAATGAGCTAAATATCATTCAACGCTCAGCTCGAAATACCGTGTCTTCAAACTTCTCTACGGAAGCCGTTATTCCTCAAGTTCTCAAGTTATACCACAGCTAATCAAATCCGATTTTCTTCTGCTTCAAGGCTCTAGATTTGAATCTCAATTTGAGAATTAAACACCAAAAGAAATTAAACCTAAATATATCAATAGCTTATAACTGGCACTTGGTTTGCTCTTATCTATTAAGAAAGAAATCAAAGTCAGTTTAAAGGTTAGGTTTATGAACAGCACACCAAGATCTGTGACACAAAGTGAAAGGGATAAGAACAAAGATACTCTTCAAGAAAAGAAGAACATTTTGTTTGTTCATTATGGCGACCAATGGCTCAGAGGAAGCGAGGTTTGCCTCATCAACCTTATGAGCTCTCTCAGTGCACAGTTTCACCCTATCTTGTGGACCAACAATCAACCTCTACACAAGAAAGCCGAATCGCTAAACATCAAGAGCTACTATGAGCCGTTCTCCCTCCTATTTGGCTGGAATACTCCCAAGTTTGATTGCTATTCGACAATACGCCTGGTGCGCCGTACCAAACAAATCATTGACTCAGAAAGCATCGACCTCATTCATGTGAATAGTGCAGCGCCTAACCAATGGGTCTCTATCGCGGCACATGCAAAACGTATCCCTTACTTTACACAGTTACACTGTCACTACAATCTACGAGATCGTTTGTCATTACTTCTTCACTTGAGCCCTAAGATCGTAGGTGTCAGCAACGCAGTGAGCCAGAGTCTTATCAATGAGGGCTTTCCAACGAAACAGCTATCAACAATCTACAACGGTATTCCAACCCAAAACAAATCAAAACTCTCAATCAGAGAGAAACTTGAGATTAAAGATGATCATCCTATCTTGATCAGTGTAGGTTCCCTAATTCATCGTAAAGGCTTCGATAGACTCATCAATGCAGTCAATGTCTTAGCTAAAAAGGGTACCTCTACTCATCTTGTTATCATTGGTGAAGGAACAGAGCGGCCTCAACTTGAAGCTCAGATAGCATCAGAAAGACTTGAGAAATATGTACATCTTGTAGGCGAACAATCCAAAGTTTCGGAGTGGCTACAAGGAGGTGCAACTATGTTTGTAAGTGGAGCCAGAAGCGAAGCATTTGGACTGGTACTCGTTGAAGCAGCCATGGCTCACTTACCCATCGTTGCACCTTCCGTTGGAGGTATACCCGAGGTTGTCTGTCATAACCAAACCGGATTGCTATTCGACAATGACAAACAGCTTGTAACCTCCATTCAGCAACTTCTCGATAACGCTGATTTTAGCAAAACACTGGCTTATTACGCCCACAAGAAAGCCTTAGCTTGCTTCACTTTGAAAGCAAACAGCAACTCGATGGAACATGAGTATCTTGAGTTACTCAATTCAAAACTAACCGTCCACCAGCCTAGACATACCCAGCTCTTGCTCTGTTTTTCGTCTGCACTAAGACCACTAAAGACGTTTATTAACAAGCATATCATCGAGAAGCATCTAGCCCCCTCGATTGGCCATCGCAAGGAGTCTATCTAATGAATAAAAACGCATGTATTGTATTCGATCCTATCCCTTTCGAGGGCGGCTCTAAAGTTGCAACTCGACATATGCTTGAAGTTTCCGGTGAGACAAGATTTCATATTCTGACAAGTGACACCAAAAGTTGGAATAAATGGCTTGATAGAGCGCCAACCAAGCGAAGTGTAGTTTTGATTCACAGCTTGTTGTGCCCACAATTTCTGATTAAACAATCGTCAGGTTGGGGCTACTGGGTAAAACAGATAGTACTTATGCTTAATATCGTTGGCTTATGGTTGAAGCTCTCGAGTCGGTCCCAATTTAACTCGACATCAAAACGTATCGTTTCACTAAACACCTTACTATTAATTTCAGGGCCAGGTGTCGACCTTGCTGGTTATTTGTTTTCTGCACTCACCCGTAAAATTCTCTCCATCAAAATAATTCAGTGTATTCATGGGCCAGTGTTCGGCAGTCGCGTTGTCAGTTGGTGTCTAAAACAGGGACATCAAACTTTTTACCTTCCCTCTTCAAAATCAAGTATCAACACACTTTTGTCTAAACAAAAGGATAAGGACTTGCCAGAGTATTTCGTTCCATTCACTAATGGGATCCCTGAGTCACATTGGCCTTCCGTTAGAAACTCAGACTCCAATAATTTCAGCACTCTGAAACTTTTTTGGGCAGCATCTTTATTGAAATGGAAAGGTTTAGACTTGCTGATACAAGCGCATCACCTCACATCAAAGCAAACGCTGTTAAGCACTTCTGTTTGTTATATCAAACCTCAGAATAGTTATGTTGAGCAATCAGAAGCACCTCAGTTAGTGAGAGACATTAAATGGTTCGAAGAGCCGGAAAACCTGGATGAGATCCGAGCAAACTGCGATGTTTTTGTTTCAACTTCTCATTCAGAACCTTTTGGGCTTTCTGTCTTAGAATCAATGGCAGCAGGTCTTTTGGTTGTCATTCCACGAGATGGTGCCTATTGGGATAAAACACTCACCGACCATCAGAACTGCGTTAAGTATGTACCAAACGACGTAGAGTCATTAGCCAAAGCTTTAGTTGAAATAGCGCAACACAGAGATCAATATCAATCCATTGCTCGTCATGGGTATAAGCTTGCGAAAACGTATACAGCAAAACGCTGCTACCAACAGATAAAATTAGCTCTCGAAGGCAGTGAAGAATCAACAGAATCAGAATCAGAAACGAAAGCAATAGGTACAGAAACCAGCGATGAACGAGGTGCTGCATGAAGCTTTCAGCACTCAAAGACATTGCCTCTTACGGGTTTGCGATATGCATAATGAAAGGAACGTCCTTGCTAATGCTACCTATAATCACTCGCTATTTAAGCCCTGAGGATTATGGACAACTAGAGCTCATTACCGTCTCTAGTACCTTCATATCGCTTATTATTTCATGCTCCCTGCACGAAGCTCTCTATCGTTTTGCCAACGATGGTGAAGATAAAAAAACTTGTGCCAAACAAAAAGCTAACCAGTTATTTAGCTTATCATTGTTGACGTCAACCGCTCTCATCACTCTGTTAATCATCGCTTTTGGTCTCCTGGATATGTGGGGGAACTCACTTCCCTATCATATTGAGTCACAGCAAATCGCGATTGTTCTTTTGTCACTCATTATCAGCGGGTCACTCGCGATAGGAATGGCTTGGATGAGAATGCAAGACCACGTTACCGCATTTACCAAGTTATCTATCTTTACCACACTGTTCCAAGCGCTTCTGGTCATCACTTTACTAGAGTGCAACTATGGCGTGACAAGCATGCTTCTTGCGGGTCTGGTTACTCACATCGTTCAGTGGATATGGGTATACAAGTTATCAAATCTAAAACTCGTTGTTCCCACTTCTCGTTTTTCAATTAAGTCTATGCGCTACGCGATTCCAATGACAGCTTCGGCAGTCGTTGCATTTGGACTTAACGGAGCAGAAAGATGGTTGGTTCTATCAAGCTCTGATCTAGAGACATTAGGTCAGTACGCTATCGCGGCTAAGTTTGCATTAGCCACCTGCATATTGGTTCAACCTTTTGGTATGTGGTGGATGCCCAAGCGGTTTGCCATTTTGCAACAGGACAAACGCAATGCGGCATTTATCTCAACTCTCGGCGTCATGTATGTTTGTGCACTCATTATTGTCGTTGGGTCTTTGAGCCAATTTGCATTACCTATTCTGCTTGACGCTCAATATCAACAGACGAGTTTGTTTATTCTGGGTGCTCTATTTATGGTGCTAGGCAAAGAAGTCACTGAACTGGTTAATCTTGGGCTTTTAGTTAAGCAACGCACTCAAGAACTGTTTAAAATCAATCTAATTACAACAATTGTAGGGCTATGCTGTTGTGCGTTATTGATTTCCTATGGAATTTGGGGAGTCATGATATCTATTGGTTGTGCCCAACTTGGAAAAACCATCTGGGTATATCACACCAGCCAAGCATGCATTCCTATCTTTAAATCATCTAAGCCTTTTATCTTTTCAATTTCTATCACATTAGTTTGCCTAAGTGGTCTGTATTTTGCTCCATCTGTTCTTGAAGCACACACAAATAGCGCAGTAGCAATGATCGGAGTTACCAGCGTATCACTCACGCTACTTTTATTGGCTATTTACCATCTTTTTAAAGAGAACCAATTGGTTTCTCATTTTGAGAATCAACATTCAAGGTGCTGCTAGGGCAATACAGTAAAAAGGTGATTGAATGAGTAGTCCCATCCAACAAAGCATGACCGCAACTCATCGAATGAACAGATCCAGTTTGTTCATTATCGTTGCTGTGTGTTTTCTGGTGTTTGTTGGTTGGTACTTTGTTCCTCACCCTGTTGTTGGGTTAGCTATAGCCCTGCTACCAATTGCTATTATCGCCACGATCAGGATGCTTTTTTGGCTAATCTTACTGTTCGTTGTGTTCTCATTCTTTCGTATCCACGAAGTCATACCTCAGTTGATGCCCTTCAAGTTACCCTTACTTTTTTCATTAGGCGCGCTTGCTTCAATATGCTGGCACTTAATGATCAGTCGTACCTTGAAGCTTGTTTGGCACCCTGCAATGAAGTGGCTATTGCTATTCTGGCTTGTCGTTATATTAAGCGTTGTGTTTGCTTCTAACCGTGGTGTAGCGATCCATTCGTTTAAAGGCATTTATTGGAAGATCATGATTATGACACTTGCAATAATATGGGTTGTGAATCGAAAGGAATACTTAGCTAAGACATGTTGGACCATCGTGTTAGCAGGGGCATTAGTCAGTATTGTCGCTCTTTACAACTCCGCGATGGGCATAGGGCTTGTTGAGGGAAGCCGCGTCACTATCGGTCGCGCGATTGGTTCAATGCTCGGTGACCCAAATGATTTAGCATTGGTGCTTCTATTCCCAATGGGCTTTAGCATTAGTTTGCTTTTCAGTTCTAACCTTCATGGCGTTAAGAGGCTGTTCGCCGGATTAATATCCTTTATGCTTATAGCCGCCATCATTGCAACACAGAGCCGTGGTGGGCTGTTAGGTATGGTGGCAGTATGCGGATACTTCCTCTCTCAAGTTGTTCGCTCAAAATCACTGTTAGCATTGGCTGGTGCAATAGGTTTGTTGGTTCTCTATATCGCAGCGGGGATTTCAGATCGCGCTTCAGGCGGAGCTGCCGAAGCAGGTATTGATGCATCCGCAATGGGACGACTATACGCATGGGAAGCAGCCTTCAAGATGGCACTAGACAATCCTCTCTTTGGCGTAGGACTGAACAACTTTTATTTCAACTACTTTTTCTATAGCCCACACTGGGATGGACTAAATCATGCGGTACACAGCACTTGGTTTGGCGTCTTAGCTGAGACGGGGTTCTTAGGGCTCATGCTATTTCTTGCGTTGATCGTGTCGTTACTCCGCACTGCTCAACGCTCGATTAAGGTTTTAACTCAAACCGATATTCATCCAACAATAAAGAGCACTTCACCCAATAACTCAAAAAAATCCGCTCCGTACGAAACACACGGCTACTTGCTCTCAATGGCAAAAGCAGTTCTTGCAGGTTTACTAGGCACTGTTGTTTCTGGCACCTTCCTAACACAAGGGTTCGTATGGCCTATTTATATCCTGGCAGCGCTAATTATTTGCGTAGCAAAAATTACTCAGAACGATTCTCAAAATGAGAAATAGAAACAGAACAAACCTAAACATCTGATTTTAATAAAAATAAAATCTGGCACAAACCATGTAATAACCCTGTTAGACATCCTCATTTTAGGAGCGGGGCTATGCAAAGTAATCTCTCATATAAATCAAAAACCTCTCGTTTTAACGTTCACCAATTTAAGATTTGGCTGAAGCAAAGTGACTCTCAGTTTGCAAAAACACTTTTTAAGTTACTGAAAGCGATTTTAGTGTGTGATATTCGCTTTCCTCGTCTAATCAACGTGCTGCTGTATCGAACGCTCACGCTATTCCGTGATAGCTTTGAATTTGTGTCCCGCGTGTTGTTCATCACTCCCGCCTTTAGAGGCCGGTGTATTCACTCAGGCAAACAGTTATTACTTTATGGTGGCCTACCCTTCATATCCGGACCTTTGAATATCTCAGTTGGAAACCGCTGCCGAATATCTGGACATACGACTTTCTCAGCAAGCAACCATACTCCCACCCCGCTGCTAAAAATAGGTAACAACGTTGGGATCGGTTGGCAAACCACGATAGCAGTAGGCACAGAGGTCCACATCGAAGACAACGTTCGAATCGCGGGACGTAGCAACCTATTTGGCTATTCTGGTCATCCAATAGATGCACAGCGTCGTGCAAACGGTGAACCTGATGATATGGAGCAAATCGGTGCTATTCACCTAAAACGCGATTGCTGGTTAGGAACCAACGTCATCGTCAAGTCGGGTGTCACGATTGGAGAAGGAAGCATTATTGCAGCGGGGAGCGTTGTAACTCGTGACATTCCACCCTTCAGTATCGCTGCAGGCAACCCTGCAAAAGTCATCAAAAGCATCAAGGCAAACCAAGACGATTCGTTACAAAGCAAGGAGGCTTACCATGCGTGATCTTATTGTATTTGGTGAAGATTTTGGCGGTCTGCCATCAAGCACACAACACATCGTCAGATATTTAAGCCATAGCCGTAAAGTGCTATGGGTAAACTCCATAGGATTGCGCCGACCTAAGCTTTGCAAAAAAGATCTACTCCGAGTAGTAAACAAGCTATCGGGAAGATCCGCTGCGAACTACAGCAATAAAGAGTCGTTATCACAGGAAGAACAAATCACTGTCGCCAACATCCGTACTTTTCCAGCACCGAAATACACTTGGGAAAGACAACTGGCGAAAACGGTAATGTCTCACCAACTTCGTCCGTTGATTGACTCATTAGAACTTAATGACCCTATATTGTGGACATCGCTACCTACGGCAGCAGATTTATGCGGAGAGCTGAGCGAAAGCAAAGTTGTGTATTACTGTGGGGACGACTTTGGTGCTCTCGCTGGTGTCGATCACGACACCGTTCTTCAGCATGAAGAAAAACTCACAGAAAAGTCAGATCTTATCTTGGTCGCTAGCGACAAAATGCAAGACAAGTTTCCTAAATTGAAAACCCAAATGGTAAGACACGGCGTTGATTATCGCCTATTTTCAACGCCCGCAGATATCGCGACAGATCTACCGCAAGGTAAGCCCATTGTTGGATTTTACGGCAGTTTATCTGAATGGCTAGATATCGACCTTATCGCTTCGGTCGCTCAGAGAATGCAAAACTGGAACTTCGTGTTCATAGGACCGCAAGAGAAGCCTGTCCCAGAGCTCGAATCCTTACACAATGTACACTTGTTAGGCCCTAGACCTCATCACCTTCTGCCCCGCTACTCTCAACATTGGGACATGAGTTGGTTACCGTTCAAAGATAACGCTCAGATACGAGCTTGTAGCCCATTAAAACTCATGGAATACATCGCAGCGGGAACACCTATCGCGGCAACGCCTTTCAATGCGGCTAATCCATACCTAAATCAAATCAACCTAGTAAATAGCAGTGAAGACATGATCCAGCTACTGAATCATCCTTCTGAATGGAATCATCCTCAGCCTGTAACCGTTGCTGATGAAAGTTGGCAGCAGCGTGCGCAGTTTGTGAGTTGGCTATTGGAGTTACTATGAATAATCAAAATAATCGTCAGTTGAAAGAGCGTTTTGTAAGCATCATTTTGGCTGCTTGGAGACGCCGCTGGATCATCGCATTACCAATGTTGCTTTTACCTATTATCGCGCTGTTTGTGTCTAAGGTCACACCTACGACTTACAAAGCTCACACCAGCATGTTGATTCAAGAAACCGCGAAAATGAACCCATTTTTGCAAGATATTGCGGTTTCAACCATGCTCAACGATCGTTTGAATGCGATCCAAACTTTATTAAAAAGTCGCCACGTCTTGGGGATGGTTGCCGAAGAGTTAGGCCTAATTGACGATCAAAACCCTAACAGTGAGAGAGAAAAAGTCATCGCTTCGATTGCTTCTCAATTAAAGGTTCAGCAAATCGGTAAAGATCTGCTCAAGATCGAATACTCTTCGTCAAACCCGGATGGTATGAAAGAGTTGCTAGAATCGGTGAGTCGTCATTTTATCGAGCAAATTCTTGCCCCTGAACGTTCATCGATTACCGACTCTAGCGAGTTCCTTAACCAACACATTGAAAAGCGTCTAATTTCACTTCAAGAGTCTGAAGAGAACTTAGCGAAGTACACCAATGAACACACCACGTTAACACCAGAGCTGCAATCACAAACCTACGCTCGACTTGCAACACTTAAACAAAGCCTTGCTGAAAAACAAGCTGAGCTATCGGGTGTGGAGCGCAGCTTAGGTTCTTTAGACCAACAGCTTTCACAAACCAACCCAGTTGTTGGTCGCATTGAAGATCAGATTATTGAAACTCGCAGTGAGTTAACACTACTGCAAGCAAAATACACCAATAATCATAGTGCGGTACAAGCAAAACAACGTGAGCTAAAAAGACTAGAAGCCGAACGAGAAACGCTGCTGGCATCAAACCAGCCTAACCTAAACGCTGATCAACTTTGGGATATGGCGAGTAGCCAGCAACTGAGCGCCAACAATGCGATTCAACCATTGTTGATGACGCAACTTGCTTCACTGCAGCAAGAACGTGGACGATATGAATCACTCAAGGAAGAAACGAATCGCCTTGGCAAAATGATCACGGAGCTAGAGGTCAAAGCACATAGCTTCGGTGATCATGTGAAAGAGATCTTTCGCCTGCAGCGCAATGTAGAGATGAAACGTCAGCTTTACGAAGAGCTGCTGCAGCGTTATGAGATGGCGCAGTTGACCGGGTCACTTGGCAGATTTGAAGAGAGTAAACGTGTCAAAGTGATTGATCTACCGTATACGCCAACTCGCCCTTCAAACCTACCTACCATTATTTTTATCATCGCTGGCATTTTTGGTGGATGCGCTTTAGGCATTGGCCTGGCGATTATTTTAGAGTTCTTTGATTCTACAATTCGCAATGCGCAAGATATTGCGAACATCACTGATATTCCTATTTTGACGACACTGCCTAGATTTCAAACAGAGTCCACTCAAATTGATTCTCAAATTAAGTAAATTCGAGGAAAAATAACAAAAACGCTAATAAACAATAACTTAAAACTGGCACAACTCATGCTACTTCATAGATAGTCTTAGATAGGGAGAGATCAATATGAACAAGCAAAGAGTCATCCATGTTGTGCAGCACCTTTCTCCAGGTGGGCTTGAGAGCCTGGTACTAGACATAGTTCAGTTCTCTCAGTCCAACACTCTGATTGTCAGCCTAGAAGGCACCAAAGACGAGGCCCTAGCGAAATGGCCTAAACTTAATCAATACAAAAACAAGTTATCGTTTTTAAACAAGCAACCGGGTGTGCAACTGCCTTTACTTGTGACCCTGCACAAGGTGTTTAAGACTCTGCAACCGGATGTAGTACACACACATCACATTGGGCCATTACTCTACGCAGGATTTGCAGCAAAAACCGCTGGTGTCGCTCATTGCATCCACACTGAGCACGATGCGTGGCATTTACATAGTCTGAAACGTCGCGCCTTGGAATCTGCTGCTCTCAAGCTTGTACGCCCTCATCTGGTTGCTGATGCCAAACAAGTTGGTCGAGAAGTACAGCGGTTCTTCCCAAGTCAGAACGTCAAAACCATTCTCAATGGCATCGATACTCAACGATTCGTTGAAGGTCATAAATCGGATGCGAGAGCTTGTTTTGGCTTACCACAACACGCAACGATCATAGGTAGCGCGGGTCGACTAGAGCACGTCAAAGGCCACGACGTTCTTATCTCAGCGCTCATGCTACTACCTAAAACCACACATCTGGCTATCGCCGGAGATGGCTCCCAATTTCTAACATTGAGAAAGCAAGTTGATAAGCTCAACCTGAGCGAGCGAGTACATTTTGTCGGCCGTGTCGACCAAGTCGAACGTTTCTATCAAGCGCTCGATATCTTCTGCCTCCCTTCACGCAATGAAGGTTATCCATTAACTGCATTAGAAGCGCAAGCATGTGGTATTCCAACGGCCGTCACCAACGTTGGCTCGTCACACGAAACCTTGTGTCCTCATACAGGAATGCTTATCAAAGCCAACAATATTCCAGACATGGCTATCTGCTTACAGAGAATGATGACTCAAATTCAACAGAATACGCCTTCGCCACGCACGTTTGTCTGCGCTCACAATGATATCCGTGACATGGTCACTACTTACGAACAACTGGTGTGCTCGCAGCCTGCCATTTTTGCCTAGAGGGGTATCGTTATGACGAGTTTACAAATCACACTTATCTCGGTCTTTGCTGTCTGCTGTGTATTAGTGATCTACCATCATGTCGGATACCCAATGCTACTAAAACACTTTATGAAGCAAGGTCAATCCGATAGCCGCGCATCGACTTCTACACTGAACAAGGTACGTCACTATCCATCTGTGACCATCGTAATACCTGCCTACAATGAAGCGCGTTGGATTGCAGACAAACTTCGCAATTGTGCGATGCTCGACTACCCTCGCAATAAGCTCAGTGTTCAACTGCATTGCGATGGTTGTACTGACGACACAGCGAAAATTGCTCGCGAGACAATTCAAGAAGCGATTTGTGCAGACACGCTGTTTGAGGTTATTGAGCACTCAGAGAATCGCGGTAAAGTGCAAACCATCAACGCGGCAATGAATGATGCATCTAACGAGTTAACCGTGTTTACCGATGTTTCTGCATTGATATCGATGGATGCACTAAAAATTGCGGCAGTGCATTTTGAGAATGAAAAAGTAGGCGTGGTAAACGGTCAGTACTCTCTACTAGAGGCAGCAACAGAAGGTGAAGACGCTTACTGGCAATATCAAAGTAAAATCAAACAAGCTGAAGCATCCCTTGCAACCACAATTGGCTCTCACGGCGCGTTCTATATCTTCAGAACCCACCTGTTTCAACCTTTAGATACGAACACCATCAACGACGACTTTATCTTGCCGATGAAAATCGTGGAGCAAGGCTATCTTTCTGACTACGACGACAAGGTTATTGCAACTGAGCTAGAGCCTACACCAATCAAAGCTGACTTCGCACGTCGCCTTCGCATCTCAGCAGGCAATATGCAACAAGTGATCATCTTGATTTCATTGTTTAGCCCAAGGTTCAAAACCATCGCATTTGCTTTTGCGTCAGGTAAAGGCCTGCGCCTATTCACCCCTTACCTACTCATCGCAGCATTTATCAGCAGCTTTCTTCTGAGAGATATTTGGCTGTTCGAAATCGCAATGTATGGACAAGTTTTTTTATATTGCCTCGCGATTCTAACCACCAGCCTTGGGACACACATCGCCTTTAAACCTGTCCAACTTTTCAACTACTTAATTATCGGCCACACGGCAAACCTAATTGGGGGACTTAAGTATCTTCTAACCAGACACGCCTAATAGAGCTTTTAAGTAACCAATTTAAAAATATAGAGAAGGAATCCACTATGTATACACTAGCTAAACCAAACCATGCAATCTGCCAGTGCAAGCGTTTCTTCGATGTTTCAGGTGCCATCGTCGGGTTAATGATTTTGATGCCAATCTTACCATTCATTATTTTGGCTATCCTAATCAGCTCTCCTGGCCCCATCTTTTACAAACAACTTCGTGTGGGTAAATCTACACCGCAAGAAATGATGCTATTCGAGATTATAAAGTTTCGGACCATGTACCAAGATGCTGAAGCTCGTTCTGGTGCAACATGGGCAACGGAAAACGACCCTCGTATTACGCCGGTTGGCCGTTTCCTTAGAAAAACTCGCTTGGATGAACTTCCGCAACTTATTAATGTACTAAAAGGCGAGATGTCCCTCATCGGCCCGCGCCCAGAACGCCCTTACTTTTATCAAAAGCTAGAACAAGAAATCCCATTCTTTGCTGATCGCACTTATGGTGTACTTCCTGGGATTACAGGACTCGCTCAGGTAAACCAAGGCTATGACACATCTATCGAGGATGTGCGTCGTAAAGTTGGGTTTGATCATAGTTATGCTTTGTCTCACCACTCTTTCGCTGCTTGGTTCACCACTGACCTTATGATCACCGTAAAAACACTGGTGGTAATGGTGGACGGTCGAGGGCAATAAACCTTGCGCGAACTGAAAGAGAGGGGGATAGCAAGACAAGACTTACTATCCCCTTTCCACATCTATTATTTTTAACAACTTCCAAGATTCCATTCTCAAATAAGCAAGAATCCCTTCTCAATTTGAGAAACGCTTTTCCTACAATCGCAAAATGACACAAAACTTCATCAAATCAGGCACTTAAAAATGGCACAGGAATTGAAACACTTCTGATATTCAACAATGAACAAGGAAGATTCAAATGGTTTTCTCTGATTCTGAACATAAACGCGTTAAACCAACACTTGCCTTAAGCTGCCTTGCTATTGGACTGTTAATGCAAAGTAATAATGCTCAGGCAACCCCTTTTGATACATGCCCTAGTAAAGCCTATTTGTTCCAATCAAAGCCTGTTCAAGTCTATGGTGTAAACCTAGTAACGGGTCAAACAGCGCTCCTTCAAGGCGATACAGGTACAGACAACAATATTAACGGCGTTGGTTTCGACTTCGATAGCCGTTATATCTATGGCTATGACACGGACGCCAAAAAAATTGTGCGCTTGGGTAAAGATTTTAAGGTTGAGGACATCAACACATCTGGCTTACCTAGCGGTTATACCTTCTTCGTCGGTGATGTTTTTGAGAAGCACTATTACTTATACCGCCAAGGAGAGGGGCTGTTCAAGATAAACCTCACTCCACTTGACGATGATCCAGAAGCTGTTTTAGACGTTGTAAAAGTCAGTGACATTGCAAACATCAGCCTTACAGACTTTGCCTTCCATCCACAAACGAAACACCTTTATGGTATTGATAATGGCAGTGGTTACCTATACCAATTCGACACCAATACTGGAGCCGTTACTCAAATTGGTGATACTGGCGAGAAAGGCACATTCGGCGCGGGTTATTTTGACGTAAATGGCTATTATTACGTATCTCGTAACCAAGACGGCTTTATTTATCGGGTTGACCTGTCGAGTCAAACCAACATTGATGAAGGCAACGTGGCCGCAGTTAAGTTCGCAGAAGGCCCAAGCTCTTCTAAAAATGATGGTGCTCGCTGTGCTAATGCTCCCGTTATCGATGAAGATTCAAATATCGATTTTGGTGACGCGCCAGAGACCTACAAAACCACACTTGCTGCTAACGGCCCGCGACATGCGATAGATGGGGTCACTTACATCGGTGACCTAGTGCCCGATGGTGAGCAAGATGGTTTGATTGCACCTTTGAGTGATAATACAACCGGTATCAACGACGAAGACGGTATTGGTTTCGTGACCGCTATCGAGCCTGGTCTAGATTCAATCATTACTGTGAACGCCTCCACCCAAGGTTATCTAACCGCATGGTTTGACTGGAACCAAGATGGTGACTTTGACGACGAAGGCGAGCATGTGATTCAAGATACCATCCTCAATGCAGGACAAAACCAAGTCATATTTACTGTCGACTATGGCGCACAAACCGGTATGACTTGGAGTCGCTTCCGCTTTAGTACTCAAACTGGGCTTTCTCCATATGGCGGTGCACTGAATGGTGAGGTTGAGGATCACCAAATCACCGTCACGGGGGGTGGCATTACTGTTCGACATTTCCCGAGTGAGACAGGCTACGCGACCCTCGCTTACGAAGACAATTGGCCATACACCGCTGACTATGACATGAACGACGTTGTTATTCACTACCGCGTCACTGAAATCCTGAAACAAGGTTCAGTGAAGAAGTCTTATGTTCAAGGTCGATTAGCGGCATACGGTGCTGACTATCACAACGGTTTTGCGGTTCGTTTGAAAGGGTTAGACCGCGATTCGATTGATACAAGCATTACCCGTCAGCTTCACGATCAAGTAGAACAAGGTGATAGCGGTTTAGAGCTCGATAGCAACGAAGCGATCTTTATTGTTTCGAACGATTTGAGCCACAAGAAAGGCAAAGATTGTCGTTTCTACCGTACCCAAATGCACTGTAAAGAAAATGAGTCATTCACATTTGAACTTCATATTACACTGAACGATGACGCTGATACTTCTTCGTTAATTGATATGCCTTATGACCCATTCATTTTTGCTACACCGGGCTACTACCATGGTGAAGGGCTGCCTCTCCACCCTGGCAGAAGCTGGGAGGTTCATTTAGCCGATTATGCACCGACCGAGAAGTTTAACGGCGATGCAATGTTTAATCTCGGCGTCGATACCAGTGACCCAACAACAGGTCGTTACTTCAAAACACCTAGCAACCTACCTTGGGCACTGCTTGTCACCGATGAATGGCGCTGGCCAACAGAACGAGTCGACCTAGTGAACGCTTATCCTGAGTTCGCAGAATACGCTGAAACGAGCGGACAACAAAAAACCAACTGGCACAAACGTAGCCGAGCGCTAATTGAAAAAATCTACGAGTAGGAAATCCGATATGAATACTACAACACACATCAGCATTACCGCTCTCCTATCATTGATGCTTACTGCCTGTGGCGGTGGAGATGGCGACTCAAGCTCAGGTTCCAGCTCTGGCTCATCTAGCACAGGTTCTAGTGCCTCTAGCACTGGTACAGGGAGTTCGACTTCTACAATCAGCGATAGCGTAAATTCAAGTTCAGATACCGAACCGGCAGCACCTAAGGCTATCACGTTCAGTACCGAGGCTGGTGACCCCGAAGTTGATGTTTATGCTCTACCTCAGCGCTCAATGGACGATTTACAAGTTCAAGATGACTTTAGTTACGACCCGACTAAACCACTGACCGTCAACATCGATATTAGCGGATTAAGCACTGGGAGGGCTTTCTTATCAATCTATTCCGACTTCGTACAATATGACGATGGTAGTTATGCAGCGGATACCAGCTCTAAAGTGGCATCATTGAGCCTAGACAGCGGAACAGGCAGCGTGGATGTTGTTTCATCCGACCAGCACGAAGTGTTCCTTGCTGAGGTCTGGTTTTACGATGGGACAGCGCCCTACCAAGCAACCATTTCTTATGCAAATAGCGATGTAATTTACTAGATCGTGAACAGCAATCAACTAAAACAGGAGGCGTGATGCCTCCTGTTCCTCAATTCCTTTACTATCCCGATTAGTTCGCAACAATGAACATCAATTCTACGCGACGATTACACGCTTTACCCGATGGAGAAGCGTTTGAGCACGAAGGTGAGGTCGCTCCATAGCCTCGAGTGTAAATAGTATTTGCACTGACATTATTGCTCACCAAGGTCGTTTTTACTTGGTCTGCACGCTTCTCTGAAAGTCCATCGTTTAATCGATTTGAACCCGTGTTGTCCGTGTGACCTTCAATAACCACATCAATATATCGTTGGTAAGCCAAGAAACTGCTAATTTGATTTAACCATTGTTGAGAAGACGGTTTTACTCTCGCTGAGCCCGTATCGAATTGAATTCGATGCTTTAGACGTACCATGATGTGATTGCCAGGTAGTACTTCATAATCGATACCACGATTCAGCAAGAAAGACTCAAGTGAATCATAAGAATGAGTTCGATATTGACCACGAGAACCTTGAACGTTCGCTGTTGTTTGAACTGTAGATTTCGCAGGACCATAACCCCACTCAGGATACATCACTTCGTGTTCGCTCTTAGGAGCAACATCCAGTAAATCACCATCCAGAGTCAACATCTTTGCATAGTCATCGCTGCTTGCACATCCTGTCATTAATGCGGCTAATGCTAGTGGGATCAGTTTTTTCATGCTCAATATCCAATCGTGAACGCTTCTTGAAAACTGTATCGGCCGCAACGCAAATTCTTTAGTCGAAAATTCACACTTTTTTTCCAATTAACATGAATAAGCATTTAGCTTTGTGCGTGCAACGAGTAAACTCACTGGCAGTTAAAACAAAAGTGTAATCAATCAATGTTCAAAAAAATCTTAGCGCCTTTGATGGCGATTTTAACTGCCCTTGTTCTTGCTGGTTGTGGGGATAACACACCTAAAGAAGGGACTCATTATAAGAAAGTACCCGTCGACCTATCTGAGTACAACATGTCGCCAATTACGGAAGTATTTTCTTTAACTTGCGGCCACTGCCGTAGCATGGAAAAAGTGATACCAGAGCTAGAAACCTTAACAGGTGAGTCCATCGATAAGCTCCACGTTACCTTTAACAAGAATGCGCACATCGCGGCAATGATCTACTACACGGCGGTTATGCAGCTAGATGGAAAGCCGACACCTGAAATGATGGAAGAGCTTTTTGCTGCTATTCAAATGCAACAGGACGATACTTCTATCACGACTCAGCAAGAAATGATCAGCAATGTCTTTGATGCAGCAGGCCTTACGAACCCTTACAAAATCGACACTGAGATGCAGGAAGAACTATTTAAAATGGTCGACCAAGCAAAAGAGATCTCAACTCGAGCGCAAATCAACGCAGTGCCAACTTTTGTCATCAATGGCAAATACGAAATCATTACTTCAGGCCATACAGACGTTGCTTCGATGGCTGAGACTATGACGTTCTTGCTCAACAAATAAATTTGTCCTAACTCAATCAATACAAGGAAGACTAAGTGTCTAAGTTTCTATTTCCACTCATTATTTTTGCTCTAGCGGCATTTTTCATCTACCGCACATGGAACAACCACAAAGCTGCCGATGTAAACTTCGCAGCAGGGCAAGCATTCTTGCAAGAAAACGGTGAGCGCGATGGTGTGATCACAACAGAAAGTGGCCTTCAGTATGAATACCTTACTCGTGGTAATGGTACGCTTCACCCAACAGCAACAAGCCGCGTAAAAGTCCACTATCACGGTACACTGATTGACGGCACTGTTTTCGATAGCTCAGTTGAACGAAACGAACCCATTGCATTTGGCCTAAATCAAGTAATCAAAGGCTGGCAAGAAGGTGTTCAATATATGGTTGAGGGCGACAAAATCCGTCTATTCGTACCGAGTACAATGGCTTATGGCAAAGGTGGTACAGGTCCTATCCCACCATCTGCAACACTTATTTTTGATATCGAATTGTTAGAAATTCAATAATCAAACGCTATAAAGTACAAAGCCCGCGAGTCATCACCGCGGGCTTTTTCTTTTTCATTACCCAAGTTAATAATTGGAGTTGTAGCTTCAAGTATGAAGGGGGGATCTAATCTATTGCCACATAACGAGTACAGCAGCAATCGCAATTAAAACCAATGCCAAAAGATCTTTAGTTTTGATCTTCTCTTTGAGCCAGAACACTGAAATCAACATGGTAAAGAAGACTTCAACCTGCCCTAATGTTTTAACATACGGAACTGCTTGTAGTGACATGGCGCTAAACCAACCAAGAGAGCCAACAAAACTCGCAACACTGGTCATAAAAACCAATTTGGGTTTCGCAAACATCTGTTTCAAGGTCGCTCGGTCTTTCACCGCCAAATAGGACACTAGCAATGCGGTCTGCATGCTAATAACAATCAACAGCACCCATGCCGCTCGATGCGGAAATGGTAGGTCCAGTGTTAAACTTGCTTCACGAATCCACAATGAAGTCAGTGCAAATGCAGTACTGCATGCTAAACCAATCGCGGCCGTTTTCAGAGATACACTTCTTACACCATTTGGGCAACTTAAGAGAAATACCGCTACAGCCCCGACAAAGACCCCAGTCCAACCAATAAAAGTCAATGTCGTCCCAAAAAACAACACACCGAGAAAAGCCGAAACAGGTGCCTCACTTTTTGCCAGCCCAGCTCCAACAGCAAAGTTTTTTTGCTTGAAGAGGACCACCATCAAGGCTGTAGCAACAATCTGCATGATTGAAGCACCAATCAGGAAGAAGTAAGAATAGACAGTAAAGGTTGGCATAGATACCGGCTGATACCAATACAGTGCAGCCAGGTAAACAACAGCAAACGGACTTGCCCATAGAAAACGTGCAAGAGTCACGCCTGTTACGTTGAGGTCTTTGCTCAAACGACTCTGAAATGCATTTCGCCACGATTGACTAAACGCTGCTAGCAAAGTAAATAGTATCCAAGCCACGAGGTTCCCTTTCGCTTTGTAATTTCTTTAGTTAAATCACAATAACAAACTGACCATGAATAAACACCTCCAAAGGGTAAGAGTATCTAATTTTCATAGGCATATACTCACTCACCTACTCTTTATCCTTGAATTGACATTATGTCTAGAAAGCCAGATCGTTCCTCCGCTCTGAAAATGATCATCGAGCAAGTTAAACTTGAACTTCCCTTATATGAGGAAGACACATTTGTCTGTGGGCCAGACAACACCTGTATTGGTTGTCCAAAGAAGTTGCTAGAGTTGGTCGATACAGAGGTCACATACTGGGAATCAGCGCTATCGCGAGGAATAGTTCCAGATTTCGATGAAATTCGACGCTTTGGCAAATTGTGCACGAATGTAAGGCGAGGATTAGTGCGTAATAATTGGATTGATGCGTAATACTTAAGCTAGAGCGTAACAAGAGTGTGAGCTCGCCATACAATCGAATGACAAGCTCAAACGAGAGTGCTTATTGATTCATAAACCCTTGTTTATTCAGGTACTCCAGTACTGATTGAGAAAAATCTTGGTGTGATGACTGAGTGTATTTCAACTTAGTGTAGATCTGCGCCAAGTTCTCCACGTCAGACTCTTCAATCATTTTGCGAAGTTCAGGGTACGCCATATAACGGTTCCAACCTGCTTCCTCACGGTCTGCGTAAATCGCCTTAATCTGCTCATCACTATGATCTTGATACGTTTCTTGGTGAACCAACCCCTCTATCGGAAGTCGATCACGAATCTCAGGGTTTTCTGAAGGGTAACCCAATGAATAGCCAACAACAGGTACCACGCCTTCAGGTAAATTTAAAATTTCACCAACCTGATCACAATTAGCTAGCGTTGAACCCATATAACAAAGGCCTAACCCTTTCGCTTCTGCTGCAAGTGCAACATTTTGCGAAACAAGCGTCGCGTCGATGGCTGCGATCATGAAACTCATAAAGTTGTCGAAGTTCATTGGCGCATCACTTAGCTCTAACCATTTTCTCATGCGACGAAAATCAGCGCAGAAGGTTAATAGGACTGGTGCATCGACGACCATAGATTGTTCCATATGAGGTTTGAAAAGCTTCTCACGCAGCGCTTGATCTTTGGTCACTATAATTGAGTAAGACTGCATGTTACCCGAAGAAGAAGCTCGGATACCGGCTTGAAGGATCTCATCGAGAACTTCTTGTGGGATAGGGTCTGAGTGATATTGACGAATAGAGCGATGTGAATGAAGGGCTTGTAGAACGTCCATGAATACCTCTAATTGACTCAAATTGAGTATTAATTCCATTTAGCATTCAAATTTAAAGCATGCCGTCCTTCAAATAAAGGTGCGTTTAAAGATTCGTGATAAGCACCCAACAAAAAAGCCGTGAGCACATCCTTCATGAAGGTAAATGCTCACGGCCTTTATTCGCTTATTCAAGTTCTTATGAATAACGAGCTCTCGCCGCCTCTTCCTTCGACACGATCGTTTTTCCAATTGGTGCCAATGAAATCGCCGCCAACTTTAAGTGTTGCAGAGCAAAAGGAATACCAATGATCGTTACGAAACATGCAACTGCCGACAATATATGACCGATAGCCAACCAAACACCGGCTAATACAAACCAGATTACGTTACCAATCAGGCCGAATGGACTGGTACCGATATCCATCTCACCTTTTAGCTCATCACGGGATATCGCTTCTTGCCCAAACGGAAAGAAGGAGAAGTTGCCCATAACAAAGCAAGCACGCCCCCACGGAATACCAATAATACTGATAAATGCAAGTAGGCCGAAGAACCACCACATAAGCCCCATCACGACACCGCCAAACAGGAACCAGATAATATTGCCTAGTGTTCTCATCTCTTACCTCAAAAAACCTATTACTCAAATCAAATAACGTTGAAGTTATTCATAATACCCAAGTATGACGCTATGTATATGAATAGGTTATGAACAAACTAAGTTTTCATAAGGGATCGACGTATCCAAAGCAGAGATAACACAATAATACTAGTACCAAGAGAACCACCGCCTCCGCCACTATCCGAAGAAGACGTCATGGAAACACCGCTTAAGAACGCTTCCCTATCAAAGTCATCGACCACTATTTTGGGTTGTTCGATGCCGGACAACACTCTTTGAATCCAGTTACGATAGTCATGTATCTCGGTAAACACAGACGTTGCCCCAATGCCTAAGTCTGGGTCTCCACACTGAGTGTTAGGGCCGAAACTCGTTAAGCCAACTTGGACTTGTGTCGCACCATTGAACCAATATAAAGGCCCACCAGAATCTCCTTGACAGGTGGCGTTCTCCAATCCGGTTACAAAGCTAATTGCTCCTTCCATACATAGGTTTTGCTCAGTCGTCACACTGTAGTTACATTCATTGTTAAGAACATATGAGAGATTAGCTTGCTGTAGCGAGTCAGAGCTACTGACGCCACTTCTGGCGTTACCGTGCCCCACAGCAATAAAGGTTTCACTATCGCTTCGATAAGTAAAATCCTGGCCTGCAACTGGCAGAGTTAAATAGTCAGTAGCTTGGACTGAAGTAAGGCTCGATTCCAACTTTAAGATAGCAATATCATCTCTTAAAGTATCGTCATTGTACGTGGACGGGTAATAAAGCTCTACGACCCTCATTTTTTCAGCGATTCGATCGGGGAAATCGGATTTATTCTGCAGTTGAGGAACGACCACAGTAAAAAGCTGGGAGCGTCTGTCACTATAAAAGCAATGAGCAGCTGTGAGAATGTGCTGGGCATCAAGGAGCGTTGCGCCACAATATGGAGCAACACTATAACGGCCATCAAACTCAATCTGGTCAATAATCAAACTGACAATCGATGGGTATGTCGTCACACTGGCATCATTACCATTGACTATCTGTACCGATATGTCGTTGTTTGCCATTGAGTAAGAAGCAGCACAGGCTAGAGACAGAGTTAACCACTTTTTCACTATCTACGTCCGCTCGTAATTTAATCTAGAGGTTACTACGTATTTCATCAATAAATGATCTTTAATAATCATCGTTCACAGACACGAAAAAAGCTAGGTCAAAGTATCGACCTAGCTTTTTGAAGAGTGTCTTTAACGAGTTATCCGCGTTATCAACTAACCTCGATAGTAGCGCTGAGGTACGAATGGCATTTTCTCAACAGTCATAGGTAATTTCTTACCACGGACCTCAGCGAATAGCTCTGTACCAATCGCAGCTAAGTCGGTTCGTACATAAGCCATAGAAACAGGCTTACCCGCATTTGGTCCTGCAGTACCAGAGGTAACGACACCCACTTTGTTATCTTCAGCATCGAAGAGTTCTGCGCCTTCACGTACTGGAGCTTTGGTTTGACCAACCAAACCTACGCGTTTGCGTTGTACGTCTTTTGTTTCAATCTGTTTAAGAATGATATCAGCACCTGGGAAGCCACCAGCACGTTCACCATCTGCACGACGAACTTTCTGAATACCCCACAGCAAGCTTGCCTCCACTGGCGTCGTCGTCGTATCAAGGTCATGGCCATATAAGCACAAGCCACACTCCAAACGTAGAGAATCGCGAGCACCTAGGCCGATCCATTCCACTTCGTCTTCCGAAGTCAGCGCTTGAGCTAATTCTGCCGCTTTGTCCGATGGCACTGAAATTTCGTAGCCGTCTTCACCAGTGTAACCACTGCGACTTACAATACATTCAACACCTAAGATTTCGGTTTTTACCACATCCATAAACACAAACTCGGAAACTTGTGGCTGGAAACGAGCTAGGACTTCTGCTGCTTTAGGACCTTGAAGCGCAAGTAATGCTCTGTCTTCAATCACTTCAAGCTCAACGCCTGCTGGAAGGTTTGCATTCAGGTGAGCAATATCCTGATCTTTACAAGCCGCATTAACAACCACAAACAGATGGTCATCAAGATTTGCAACCATAAGGTCATCCATAATGCCACCTTCGTCATTGGTGAAAAAGGCATAACGCTGCTTACCAGTACCAAGGTCGATAATATCAACAGGTACCAATGACTCTAAGAACTGAGCTGCACCTTCACCAATTAAACGTAGTTGCCCCATGTGCGATACATCAAACAGACCTGCTGCTTCACGTGTGTGTAAGTGCTCTTTTTTTACGCCCAGCTTGTATTGTACTGGCATATCATAGCCAGCAAATGGCACCATCTTTGCGCCCGCTTCTACATGCAGATCGAATAACGGCGTCTTGAGCAACGGTTGAGTCATTGGTTTTCTCCTTAAATATACTTAACTGACCTTCGTTGAGCTCAGGTCGTGACCTACAGAAATTGCTAGTGAAGCAGATTCCTGAGGCCTGATTTCTAGTTGTTCTTAAACTTCTATTCTTAAAACTTCTACTAACTGTTCTTTGAAACGTTACATTTGTTAACTGCTGGAAGTTTCTTATTGGAAACGTATCAATAAACAGATGGTTTTCGTTTGTATTCCGTTCAGCCAGCAAATCTATCGCTGATTATTGTTAAAAATTTGAGTGAGTTCACGAAAGTAAAGCTATCGAGTTTATTTCGCCGTTACCCACAGGATAAGTGCATCATCATCGCTGGTTGAGGTAAGCATATGCCCCATACTCGCGTCGTAATAAACACTGTCACCTTCGGTTAAATCGAGCGGCTCGTAAAACTCAGTAAACAAGGTAACGCTGCCTTCAAGAATCAAAAGAAACTCTTCGCCATCGTGTCTCACCCAATCCGAGTAGTCTTCGAAACAACGAGCTCGAACTTTACTTTTGAATGGCATCATTTTTTTATTAGTCATTTGCGATGCTAGCAGCTCATGCTCATAAGTTGGCGTTGGGTGCGGTCGACCTTCGCCTTTGCGAGTTAAGTCTCGACGGCCTGTTGCTACGTTTTCTCTAGGTGGTTCAAAGAGTTGCGGCATGTCTATTTGTAGACCCGTCGCGAGTTTCTGCATTGCTTGGAATGTAGGGGAGATCTGTTCGTTCTCGATTTTGGAGAGCGTTGAACGTGCTAAACCAGTTCGTTGACTTGCTTCTTCTAAAGTAAGGTTGAGAGAGAGACGTATTTCTTTGAGTCTTTGCCCAAGCTTGAGTGGCGCGATATTTTCTTCGCGTGACTCCTTTTGGAGAGTCAGAGATGGGTACTCGTCAAATATATCTTCAGCCATGGTGCCTGCTCCAACATCCTGTCATTTCTCGGTCAAATTTCCGCTCTAGCTTCCAATTCAAAAGCAACGGAAGGCTATTCTGCCCAAACTCAATCACATTGACAGAGAAATCAAAATTAAGTTTCCCAATCTGTGATTCAAGTTTCCTATAGGAAATTTTTGTTTGATTGTTTATACCACAAGCGTTATGTTAGCGCCATGTTAGTTAATAACGTGAATACAACGAGTTAGTAATAATCATTAAAATCAGCAGCGATTTTCATCCCTAACTCATTGATTGAATTCACTATAGATTTCATGCCCTCGCTTAAAAGCGGGGTCAAAAAACAAAAATAGCAAACGATTACGTCAGGCGTAATTTCGGTACATTGGAGATAAATTGATGGATATGACACTAAAATTCACTGAGAGCCATGAGTGGGTAAAAGACAACGGTGACGGCACTGTAACTCTTGGTATTTCTGAGCACGCACAAGAGATGCTAGGTGATGTTGTGTTTGTTGACCTACCAGAAGTTGAAGACGAAATCGAAGCTGGCGAAAGCTTCTCTCTAGTAGAATCGGTTAAAGCTGCATCAGACATCTACGCTCCAATCACTGGTGAAATTGTAGAAATCAACGAAGAGCTAGAAGACAGCCCAGAGCTTATCAACGAAGAACCTTATGAAGGTGGTTGGATTGCTAAAGTGAAACTTGCCGACGCATCTGAACTTGATAACCTCAAGTCTGCTGAAGATTACCTTGCGAGCGTTGAGGAAGATTAATCATCACGCTTGATAAATACTGCCCTACGGGGCAGTTTTGCGTTTTAAGAGTCAGTTAAGAATAATCAAATAATTCATAAACTTAGCTGTTTGGGTACTCACCCCAATAATTAAAGTAAAGCCAGATAATATTATGAACAAGTCAAACACCAGCTTATTGGAGCAACTAGGAACTCAAAACGAGTTTGTTGCGCGCCACAACGGTCCTAACCTAGCGGATCAAGACAAAATGCTAAAGACACTTGGGGTTGCCTCTCTGAGTGAGCTTATCGAGCAGACAGTACCACAACAGATTCGTTTAGAAGCACCACTTACGCTTGATGCTCCAAAGAGTGAAGCGGACATGCTAGAGGCAATGAAAGTGTTCGCGTCGAAGAACCAAGTGAAACGCACGTTCATCGGTCAAGGTTACTACAACACATTTACGCCGAATGTGATTCTACGTAACGTGCTAGAGAACCCAGGATGGTACACAGCTTATACGCCTTACCAACCAGAGATCTCGCAAGGTCGCCTTGAAGCTCTGCTCAACTACCAACAAATGGTCATGGACCTAACGGGTATGGAAATCGCTAATGCTTCTCTTCTTGATGAAGCAACTGCAGCGGCAGAAGCGATGACGCTATGTAAACGCGCAGGTAAGAGCAAGAGTAAGGTCTTCTTCGTTGCCGATGACGTTCACCCACAAACACTAGAAGTAGTGAAAACTCGTGCCCAATACATTGGTTTTGAAGTGTTAGTCGACTCACTAGAATCACTACCAACTCATGACGTATTTGGTGCTCTGATTCAATACCCTGGCACTACCGGTGAAGTTCGCGATCTGACTGATGTCATTGCGAAAGCGCAAGCAAACAAAACACTGGTAACCGTTGCAACTGATCTGCTGGCTTCTGCTCTACTTAAGCCTGCGGGTGAAATGGGTGCAGACGTAGTGATTGGCTCAGCACAACGCTTCGGTGTTCCTGTTGGTTATGGCGGTCCACATGCTGCGTTCATGGCAACACGTGACAAACATAAGCGCACGATGCCTGGTCGTGTTATCGGTGTTTCTATCGATACCAATGGCAATCAAGCACTACGCATGGCAATGCAGACTCGTGAGCAACACATTCGCCGCGAGAAAGCGACGTCAAACATCTGTACTGCTCAAGCACTGCTAGCAAACATGGCTGCTTTCTATGCTGTCTTCCATGGCTCTGAAGGTCTACGTACTATTGCTCGCCGTACTCATCACATGACGGCAATCCTAGCAGCAGGCTTGAACAAGTCGGGTTATGAGTTGGCTCATAACAGCTTCTTCGACACAATCACAATTAACACGGGCGATGCCACGAACTCTCTGTACGAGAAAGCACAAGCCGTTGATATCAACCTACGTAAGTTCGACAACCAGCTAGGCGTCAGCTTCGATGAAACCACAACGGTTGAAGATATTAATGTACTTTTCTCTGTATTCGGTATTAAAGAGAGTGCGACTGAGCTGTCTTCAGATATCGCAACAAATGAGTTTGCGGCGATCCCAGAAACTTGTCGTCGTGAGTCAGATTTCCTAACTCACCCAGTATTCAATACTCATCACAGCGAAACGCAAATGATGCGTTACCTAAAGCAGCTTGAGAACAAAGACTTCTCGCTGACACACGGTATGATCCCACTGGGCAGCTGTACGATGAAGTTGAACGCAGCTGCTGAGATGATTCCAGTGACTTGGCCCGAATTTGGTGCGATTCACCCATTCGCACCTCTAGAACAAGCCGCAGGCTACACAGCACTTGCTGAGGATCTAAAAACGAAGCTTTGTGAAATCACAGGCTATGATGATTTCTCCCTCCAGCCTAACTCAGGTGCTTCGGGCGAATACGCAGGTCTTATTGCAATTCAGCGCTACCACGAAAGCCGTGGCGAAGCTCACCGTAACGTTTGTTTGATCCCAAGCTCTGCGCACGGTACAAACCCTGCAACTGCATCTATGGTTTCCATGAAGGTTGTTGTGGTGAAGTGTGATGAAGATGGCAACATCGACATGGCAGACCTTGCTGCGAAGATTGAAAAACATCGCGACAACCTTTCAAGCATCATGATTACCTACCCTTCAACACACGGCGTGTACGAAGAGCAGGTGAAAGAGGTGTGCGAAATGGTTCATGAAGCAGGTGGGCAAGTCTACCTAGACGGCGCAAACATGAACGCTCAGGTTGGTCTAACGTCTCCAGGCTTTATCGGCTCAGACGTTTCGCACCTTAACCTACACAAAACGTTCTGTATCCCACACGGTGGTGGTGGCCCAGGTATGGGGCCTATCGGTGTGAAATCTCACCTAGCACCTTTCCTACCTGGCCATATTGAAAATGGCGTACAAGGTAACGATTACGCAGTTTCAGCTGCTGATCTTGGTAGTGCTTCTATCTTACCTATCTCTTGGGCGTATATCGCAATGATGGGTGAAGCAGGTCTAACCAACGCAACAGAAGTTGCCATCCTAAACGCAAACTATGTGATGGAAAAACTACTGCCGCACTACCCTGTTCTTTACCGTGGTACAAACGGCCGCGTGGCACACGAATGTATTATCGACATTCGTCCACTGAAAGAAGAAACAGGCATCAGCGAAGAAGACATCGCTAAGCGCCTAATGGACTACGGTTTCCACGCGCCAACCATGTCGTTCCCAGTTGCAGGTACACTGATGATTGAACCAACTGAATCAGAAGATTTAGAAGAGCTCGATCGTTTCTGTGAAGCAATGATCGCTATCCGTCATGAGATGACCGCAGTGAAAGAAGGTGAATGGCCACTAGACAACAACCCTCTAGTGAATGCACCACATACACAAGTGGATCTATCTGCTGATGAATGGAACCGCCCTTACTCTCGCGAGCTTGGCTGCTTCCCATCAAAAGCGACTAAGATTTGGAAATACTGGCCAACGGTGAACCGTGTAGACAACGTATACGGTGACCGTAACCTAATCTGCTCTTGTCCGAGCATCGATAACTACGAAGATTAATGTTTGTAGAGTCTAAATAGACAAAGGCGAACCGGTTGGTTCGCCTTTCTTTTATGTTAAGGTTTGTTGACCTAGCTTAATTTAGGTCCCTAATATCTGCATCGGTAGCGACAACAAGGCATCCCCACTTGATGCGAAAAAGGCAATGATCGCAATAAGCCCAACCACTAATCCTACATACCAAATGGCTGAGATAACTTGTCCATAGCGATCAAGGGGAAGCAAATGACTATGATGTCTACCACGCCACTCCATGACGATTTCTAATGTGCCCATCACAAGCAAAAATCCAAACAGCGTTAAACCAAGTGAGTAACTTAGTACCACCCCTCCCAAAGCCGCAGCAGTACAGATAACGATCCCGGCGATACTGTTCATCGAGAAACTGATACTTTTCAGAACGTGTCCGCCGTCAAGGGGCAATATAGGGAGTAAATTGAATAGGTTTAAAAATGCGTTAAATACAGCAAGACCAGCAAAGAATACTTCATCGGTGGCAACATATACCCCAAGCAGTATGAGTGAGAGAATAAAGCCAAACATTGGCCCCATAATCGAAATCACCACATCTTGCCATCGCGTGTTTATTTTCTCATCACTTAACGCTAATCCACCAAGAAATGGCACCAGATAGATACCTTTGGTTTTCATACCAAAGTACTTCATGGCTTTTACATGACCATACTCATGTACGACAAGACACAGAATCAAAGCGAGGGCGAATTCTATAGAGAAAAGCCATGAGTATGCAGCGACACTGGCAGAAGCCAAAGCAACCTTGATAACTTTGGCACTCTTTAGCGCCTTCATACCCAGTGATACCAACCCTATTAGGCTGAAGCGCTTTTCAGGTTCTGGTTTTTTGTAGGGTGTTTGTTGCTCAATGTCTTTGCTACCACGGCGTCCTTCATTGATCACTTCATCATTGACAGACGCGACGTACCTGAGTTCAAAGGGTTGCCACTCGAGTTCAGCATGTAACTTACATTCGAGAGTCTGTTCTCCCGCCATTAGAGTGAACACATGTTGATGATTCGAACCTCGCTCGCTATCCGCATCAAGTTGGGATACCAATTGATTGTCCCAAAATAATTGCTGCCAGCCAGCTAGTGAACCTTCCAAGCGCAAAGGCTTGCCCAAAAACTCGATCGAAAGAAGTTCCAACTCTTACCCTATCCATAAAACGTTATAACGATTAGCGTGATTATGCCTAGGTGACATAATAAGTTAAAGGTCTAAACATTCACGACTCAACCGTTGGCAAAAGATCACTTGAGGTTAAACATTCTCGACTGGTATCAAATCGTTCCTAGACTTGTCGCTCTATAGCCAAAATTGAAAACTTCCTTTTAATTCGGACCATAAAGTGGATAATAGCGCGCGTAAATAAACCCTAAACAATGTGAGTCCATTATGTCTGTTGAAGCTACTATGCTCGAACGCTGCGAATCTAAATGTGAACTGTGTGCTGCTGACGCACCTCTAACCGGTTATGCGGTTCCTCCACACGGTCACGTAACTGTAGATAACGGCATTATGGTGTGTGACAAGTGTCTAGGTGAGATTGAAGACCCTAAAGACATCAACCACTGGCGTTGTCTAAACGACAGCATGTGGAGCCAAGTCCCAGGTGTTCAGGTGACAGCATGGCGTCAACTTACTCGTCTTAACTCTGAGTCATGGGCTCAAGATGCGCTAGACATGATGTACATGGAAGAAGAAACACTAAACTGGGCAATGAAAGGGATGTCTGCTGACGACAAACCATTCGATTGCAACGGTGTTGAACTGAAAAAAGGTGACGACGTAACTGTAATCAAAGACCTGCCTGTTAAAGGTACTAACCAAGTAATCAAACAAGGCACTGTTATCCGTGGCATCAGCATCGGCGACGACCCTAAGCTGGTTTCAGGTAAGGCAAACGGCGGCCAATCTATGTACGTTATCGCTGAGTACTGCCGCAAGAAGTAAGCTTCTCACAATTCATACCTGATTCAAATAGCCCACGTAATGTGGGCTATTTTTATTTCAGAGCTTTACTATGTTTTTGTAAACCTTACAATTGGCGCAAATAAATTTTTCAAGGTTATTCCTATGTCTATTCAATGGTTCCCAGGCCACATGCACAAGGCACAGAAGGAGATTGCAGAGTCAATCCCTCAAATTGATGTCATCATCGAAGTACTTGATGCTCGTATTCCTTTCAGTAGTGAGAACCCAATGATCTCGCAACTCAAAGGTGATAAGCCGGTTGTTAAGGTGCTGAACAAGCGAGATCTTGCGGACCCTGAGCTGACTCAACTTTGGATTGAACACCTTGAGAAAGAGCAAAGTGTCAAAGCCATTGCAATTACTACTTCTAATCCACAAGAAGTTCAGCAGATCATGGAAACTGTTCGCTCGCTGGCACCAAACCGCGAAGCGATTGGCAAAAATATTCGTACCATGATCATGGGTATCCCAAACGTTGGGAAATCTACTATTATCAACTCACTAGCAGGCCGTACTATCGCCGTAACAGGTAACCAACCTGCGGTAACACGACGTCAGCAACGCATTAACCTACAGAATGGTGTCGTTCTATCCGACACTCCTGGAATTTTATGGCCTAAAGTAGAGAACCCACACAGCGGTTTCCGCCTTGCAGCAACCGGTGCGGTAAAAGATACCGCGATGGAATACGATGAAGTTGCTTTCTACACGGTTGAGTATCTCGCAAAACAATACCCAGATTTACTGAAAGCGCGCTACCAAATCGAAGAGCTCCCAGACAACGATATCGAGTTGATGGAAGCAATTGGACGTAAGCGTGGTGCACTTCGTTCTGGTGGTCATGTCGATCTACATAAATGTTCAGAAATCCTACTACACGAACTTCGTAGTGGCACACTCGGTAAGGTCACGCTTGAACTGCCAGAGATGATCACTCAAGAGTTGGTTGAAGTTGAGATAGAAGCTACCCGTAAAGCCGAAGAAAAAGCGAAGAAGAAAGAAGAGCGTCGCAAGCGCTACTTGCGTAACAAGCGCTAATCAAATTTTTAACAAAACCAAAATTATAAATGCCCTGACATTTTCGAATGCAGGGCATTTTTTATAGTTTCTCGCTAATATTGACTTCCTTACCTACACTAAATGAATGAAAATTAATGGATATTATCTGTGGAGCTTTAACTCTACACCACGTAAAATTAATGTTATTTTTTTATGACTAAGATATGATCGCCTGTAACTTATGATATTGCATTCGCTATTGATAAGTTTAATAATGGTTAAATTCAGGACGATATACCTATTATTTATTAGTTAAGGAGTTGCTTGTGATAACGGCAGGTAACAAGACGAAGTTCTCTATCCGAGTAACTGTGGGCGGCATGTTCGTTGTAGCAACGATTCTCACTGCAACCATCGCGATTTTCCTTCAATATTACTTCACTAAAGAGCTAGCAAAGGAGCATATCCTGTCTCGCTATGCTGGCGCTTCCACAACGATCACCGAATACATCAATAAACTTGATTATGATGCAAGTTACACAACGGAGCTGTTTGCGAAAATAGCCCAGCAGCACTATAGCCAATCTGATGATAACCAAGCTCTTGCCAAAGTGTTCGCCGAAGCCCTTCGTGCCAACAACAACCTGTATGGCATGTACGTTGGCAAAGAAAATGATGATTTTTTCCAACTTATCAACCTAAATGCCTCAATCTTATTGAGAGACCGAATTGGAGCGACTCACGAAGACAGATGGGCACTTGTTACTCATACAGATATCAAACAACAAAGGACGAAAACGACCTACTACCTGAGCGATGATTTTGCTGTACGAAAAGTAGAGCAAGAACCAAGTAACTATTACCCAACGCAGCGCCCTTGGTACGATATCGATGAAGATGGCCAAGTAAGCAAAACCGAACCTTACCTGTTCGCCAATCTTAAGATAACGGGACAAACCTACTCAATGTCCATCCCTGAGCACAAAGCAGTGATTGGGGTTGATATCGTGCTCTCTTCCATATCTTCTAACTTTGCAGAAAACGTGAAGGTCAATAATGGCAATGGAAAAGCAGAAGCCTATTTGTTCTCAGCAAGTGGTGAAATCGTGGCTTCAAACCAGACTTTAGAAGCCTCTGTTGAAATCCCTCAAGGGACACCTCTAGACCTAACTAAAGTGCAGCAGGGTATTATTGATAAGGCTCGTAGCCTAAAGGTTTCAAACCAGAATGATTGGGCGCCGATAGATTTTACTTTAGCCGGGGAGCCTAAAGGCTATGCCATCGATTTACTCAACATCATTCAAGAGTCCTCTGGACTCAATTTTGAATATATCAACGGTCGCAGTTGGAGCGAGCTAGTTTCGGATTACAGAGAAGGGACTATCGATATCCTGCATTCCATTCAACAGCATGGACACAATCAAGATCTTGGTGCTTTTTCCCGCCCTATTTATGAACTGCCTTTTGGCTTAGTAACACTGAACAATACAGACGTGGTATCTAACCTGCGTGATTGGGATGGTAAAACACTCGGTATGCTCGACGGTTGGTCAATCATTCCTAAACTACTTGAACTCTATCCAGACATCGAGCTCAAGACCTACCCTAGCCTACACTTAGCCTTTACTGCTTTGGAAAAGGGTGAAGTTGAGGGAGTTCTAGAAACTGACGCAATCTTAAAGCATAAGCTCGCTCAAACATTTCATGAAAAGTTTAAGCTTCAACCTCGTTTGGATGATATCAACAACGTCTTCCCTAGCTCATTTTACTTAGTTATGAATGAGGTTGATTCAGATATAGTGTCTATCATTGACCTTGCTCTCAACAACATCACACTTGAACAAAGGCAAGCCTTACATCAGAAGTGGTTAGAAGCAGAGTTTGGCAAGCCAAGTGCGGCCTTTTCTGCGACGGTCCCATATAAAAACTTAGTACAGATTGCTCGCAACCCCGAACAACACAACCAATTGCATCTCGTTCAATTAGGTGGCATCCCACAATACATGTATGTCTCTATGGTGGGTAAAGCGGGTGGAATCCAAGAGTACTTTGCTGTAGTAGTTTCCGAAGAAGTGGTAATAAGTGGTGTTAAAGAAAAAGTTGTCACCTCTATATTTATCACTGCTGGTTTGATGTTCCTTCTGTTACCTATAGCTTGGTTATTCGGTACCCCTATCGTGAGACCAATTACACGGCTGCAGGACGAAACGCTCAAGATCAAAAACCGTCAATACGACGACGTAGAATATGTTGATACACCTATCAAGGAAATATGGGAGCTCTCTTCTTCTATCTATCGCATGTCTTTAGATATTAAGAACCATGAAAAGGCTCAGGAAGAGTTCATTGAGGCCATCATTAAATTGATTGCAGAAGCGATCGATGACAAATCACCCTACACTGCTGGTCACTGTAACCGCGTACCTGAGATCGGCATCATGCTTGCTGAAGCAGTAGAAGCAGTAAATGAGGGCAAATTTAAAAACTTTAAATTTGCCAACAATGATGAACGTCGTGAGTTCCGCATCGCTGCTTGGTTACACGATTGCGGAAAGATCACCATCCCAGAACACATCATCGATAAAGGCAGTAAGTTAGAAGCTAATTACAACAGAATCCATGAAGTTCGTATGCGTTTTGAAGTGCTTTGGCGAGATGCAGAGATCGAGGCATTGAAACAACTCACCTCGAAAGTCGAAGATCCTGCACGCATTCAAGCAGAACTCGAAAACAAACAAGCTAAACTTCACGAAGATTTTGCGTTTATTGCCACAGCAAACGTTGGTGGTGAGTTTATGAGTGATGACAAGGTAGCTCGAATCAAAGAGCTTGCTACTCAAACATGGACTCGTCATTTCGATGACCGTTTGGGGCTATCTCCTGCAGAAGACCTAGCTATCACGGTGCCTTCAGCACCTTTACCTGCACAAGAGCAACTTCTGTCTGATCGCCCAGAACACATCATCCCAAGAACACACAGCACCGATTATGACCCTAAACTGAACATCAAAATGACCGTTCCTGAGCACATGTATAACCAAGGTGAAGTTTACAATTTGACTATTGCTCGAGGTACGCTTACCACCGAAGACCGATTTAAGATCAATGAGCACATGATCAGTGGTATCAAGATGTTAGAGAGCCTACCCTTCCCGAAAGAATTGAGTCGTGTGCCGCGTTATGCGTCCACCCACCATGAAACTTTAAAAGGAACAGGCTATCCTCGTAAGCTAACAGGGGATGACCTTTCGATACCAGAACGTATCCTTGTGATTGCTGATATTTTTGAAGCGCTAACGGCCGCCGATCGACCTTACAAAAAGGCGAAGCCATTAAGTGTCGCAATCGACATTATGTACAAAATGGCGCTCGATGAACACTTTGACATGGATCTATTTAGACTTTTCTTAACCAGTGGAACACACCTAAGGTATGCCAAAGAATACTTGCCTGAGTCTCAGATAGACTCAGTTGATATCAACAAGTACTTATAACAATGATAAACGCCCACTGATTGTGGGCACACTTTCAGTTGGAGCAGGGATGAAACAGAAAGTTTCGATTAGGGTCACCGTTGGCGGCATGTTTATTGTCGCGACAATACTGACTGCAGCTATAGCGATCGGTTTGCAGTATTATTTTACCAAACAGATGGTAAAAGAGCATGTGCTATCTAGATATAAAGTCTCTTCAACCGCTATCACAGATTACATCAATAAACTCGATTTTGACGCGTCATATACCACGTCATTACTCACAAGAGTCGCTCATCAATTTTCCGATGAACGTTCTCAAGAAAAGCTGTTGCCAATCTTCACGCAGGCACTCTCGTCAAATAATCAGCTTTATAGTGCGTACATTGGTGGTGAGAACGAAGACTTTTACCAACTGATCAATCTTCATTCTTCCAATTTGGTTAGAGAACGCATCGGAGCACTGCGCTCAGATCGTTGGGTCGTTGTTAAACACATCGAGCTTGAGGGTGAACGCCAGCAAGTGACCGAATACTATGATGCGGAACTCAACTTACGTGCAAGCAGAAGTGAACCTAGTAATTACTTCCCTACACAGCGTCCGTGGTTTGCCAAAGCAAAAGTCGGTGAGATTTATCAAACAGAACCTTACCTATTCCAAAACCTCAAAGTAAACGGTCAAACGTACTCACAACGTATTCCAAATAGTAATGGAGTTTTAGGTGTAGATATTGTTCTATCGTCGATTACGTCTAAGATTGGAGATAATACGCGTGTCAACGAAGGTTCTCGTATTGCTAAAGCATACCTCTTCGACAAAAACGGCGAAATCATTGCAACCAATCAGACGACTGAAGCTTCTGTTGACATTCCTAACGGACCGACTCTTGCCTTAGACGATGAGCAAAAACAACTGATAGCAGAGACCCAACCTTTAAAAGTATCCAACCAAAATGATTGGGATCCCATCGATTTTACCCAGTCAGGGTTACCCAAAGGTTACGCTATCGACTTACTAAATATTGTCTCTCAATCAACCGGACTCAAGTTTGAATACATCAATGGACGCACTTGGAACCAATTATTCGCCGATTATGAAGCTGGCAAAATTGATATGTTGCAATCTCTTCAACAACATCAAAACTATGCATCATTAGGGCTTTACTCAGAGCCAATGTATCAGCTCCCTTTCGGGTTGCTTACACCTAAAGGCCAACCAGCTGTTAAATCATTAGACGACTGGAACGGTAAAAAGTTAGCAATGTTGGAAGGATGGTCCATTCTAGAAACCATCAAGCAAGAATACCCTCAATTTGAGATCGTCACTTTTGATTCGTTATATCAAGCCTTCATCGCAATACACTCTGGAGAGGTTGACGGGATTCTCGATAGCGCAGCTATCTTAAGGCACAAAATTGCGCAGAACTTCTATGATGGCTTTGAGCTTAATGTACCTTTGAATGACCTTGCATCTCGCTACCCTCCTAGCTTCCATTTAGTGATGAAGCAAGATGCTGCACCTCTAATTGAAATCATAAACTTGGCATTAGCTAATATCTCAGAGGAGCAGAAAGCAGCATTGAAAAGTAAGTGGTTCGAAGCAGAGGCAGGACGTCCAAGTGCAGCCTTCTCAACCACAGTACCATATAAAGAAGTACTAGAGCTTTCTCGTGACAGTACTCAACATAATGTATTACACAATCTAAAGATAGATGGACAATCTCAATATCTTTTTGTGACTAAAGTCGGTCACCAATCAAGTATCGAAGAATACTTTGCCGTTATCATTCCTGAGTCTTTAATAACAAGTGCAGTACATGACAAGCTCGTTACTTCGATCGTCATTACAACGGTAATGATGGCTTGCTTACTACCACTTGCTTGGATTTTTGGATCGCCGATTGTGAACCCAATTAGCTTAATTCGCCAAGAAACATTGAAGATAAAAGAGCGACGCTATAGCGAATTACAACCAGTTGATACACAAATAAAAGAGCTTTGGGAGCTTTCCACATCAATCAATCAAATGGCTACTCAAATTCGAGAACATGAAGTTGCTCAAGAAGAGTTCATCGAAGCCATTATCAAGTTGATTGCGGAAGCAATCGACGAAAAATCACCATATACAGGGGGGCACTGTCACCGAGTTCCAAAGTTAGGCATTATGCTCGCAGAAGCAGTTGAAGCTTCAACCGAAGGTAAGTTTAAAGACTTTCAATTTGCTAACCAAGATGAAAGACGTGAGTTCAGGATTGCTGCATGGCTGCATGATTGTGGCAAGATCACTACTCCTGAACACATCATAGACAAAGGCAGTAAGCTTGAAGCCAATTATAACCGCATTAACGAAGTCCGAATGAGATTTGAGGTTCTATGGCGCGATGCAGAAATAGATATGCTCAAGGCGCTACAAGCCAACTCAGGCAATGAGCAAGAGTTAAAAGCCAAGCTTGACTCTGTTCGCAACCAACTTGTTGAAGATTTTACTTTTATCGCTAATGCTAACGTCGGTGGTGAGTTCATGAGCGACGACAAGATTGAACGCATTCAAACGCTCGCGAAAACGACCTGGGTTCGCCACTTTGATGACCGCTTAGGTCTATCGCCAGCGGAAGATTTAGCGATAACGGCTCCTTCCACTCCGGTACCCGCGGTGGAACAGCTTCTAACCGACAAACCAGAGCATATTATACCTCGCCAAAGAAATACGGATTACGACCCTACCTTTGGTATCAAAATGGATGTGCCAGAGCATCAATACAACCAAGGGGAGGTTTATAACCTTACAGTGCGTCGTGGTACCTTGACCAATGAAGACCGCTTCAAGATCAATGAGCATATTATTAGCACCATCAAAATGCTGGAAAGTCTCCCCTTCCCTAGTGAGTTGAAACGCGTACCTCGTTATGCATCAACACACCATGAAACACTCAAAGGTACGGGTTATCCAAGGAAACTAGCTGGTGATGAGCTATCCATCCCTGAACGTATTCTCGTTATCTCAGATATATTCGAAGCGTTAACCGCGTCTGATAGACCATACAAAAAAGCTAAGCCTATCAGCATTGCAATAGACATCATGTACAAGATGGCGCTAGATGAGCATTTCGATATCGATCTGTTCCGCTTGTTCCTAACCAGCGGAACTTACTTACGCTATGCGAAGGCCTATCTACCTGAAAGACAAATTGACGAAGTTGAGATAGAGAAATACCTAGAGAGCTAGAGAGCTAGAGAGCTAGAGAGCTAGAGAGCTAGAGAGCTAGAGAGCTAGAGAATTATAATAAAAAACCGCTGCTCAAAAAGCAGCGGTTTTATTATTGTTCTAGAACACTAGGTGTCAGGGTATGCTTTACTTAATCTCACCATAGCGTTCTAAGTAAAGCACCGTCGCAGCCGTACGTGATGATACTTGAAGCTTCTTGAGCAGACTCTTCATATGAACCTTGACTGTCGACTCTGAAATAAACAGACGGTCAGCAATCTGCTTATTGCGGAACCCTTTCGCTACTTCTTGCAGGATTTGCGTTTCACGTTCCGTTAGGAAATCAAACACGTCTTCGTTCTCTTCGCGGTTCTTGAGGTATTTAGCGACAACAGAACTGTATGTCTTGTCACCTGTTTGCGCTTTCTTTAGAAGCTCAATGAGCTCATCAGGCTCTGTATCTTTAAGTAGATAACCATCTGCTTCTGCTTTCACTAGCGCTTCAATATCTGCTGGGCTATCAGATACAGTCAAGATAACGATATTAGCTTCGCAATCATCCGCTCTTAATGCTTTGAGTGTATCTAGACCTGACATTCCCTTCATATTAAGATCGAGCAAGATCAAATCCGGTTCTAGCTCGTGAGCCATCGCGACAGCATCAGCACCATTACTTGCTTCACCAACGACTTCAAATTCTTCTTCGAAACTTAGCAGTTGGCTGATTCCACGTCTCATTAGTGGATGATCGTCCACCAGCATTACATTGCATTTCGTCAAAATTAATATTCCTTAATATTCGTAAAGGATAGCTTTATCGTGCAGCCCTTACCCACTTCTGAATCGATGAGTAACTGGCCGTTGAGCCTTGCTGCACGCTCTTGCATGATAGACATGCCATAATGATTTAATTTACTCGTTTCTGATTTAAACCCTTCACCATCATCTCGAATTGTTACTTCAATATCATGGTCCTTGGTCAAACAAGTGATTTCAATTTTTGTCGCATCTGAATGCTTAATCGCGTTAATCGTTGCTTCACGAATAAGCTGCAACATGTGGACTTGCTGGTGTGCATCCAAATCCACAGATGAAAGTTCGTTATTAAGCACAATGCGCGCTTGAGTACGTTCATTCAGCTGCTTTAACATTTCAGTGAGAGCACTACCGAAGCTGCCCTCTTTTATCGTTAACCGAAAGGTAGTTAGCAGCTCTCTCAATTGAGTGTATGCCCCAACTAAGCCTTCTTCAATGTCTTTAACTATTGCATCAGATTTTTTACGATTATTCTCATCAGGCTCTTTTGCGATCAAGCGCTTGAGAAGAGAAACTTGGATTTTCAGATAAGAAAGCGACTGAGCCAATGAGTCATGTAATTCTCTTGCAATTGTAGCTCGTTCTTCCATCAATATAAGTTGCTCAGTTTGTCGCTGTGCTTGATTGTAGTAAACAGCTCTTGAGAGTATTTGAATGAAGTTATCGATCAACGCGGGATCAGGACACGGTAAACCCGCTTTCCAATGGAAGTTACCAAGAACCACCCCGTCTAACTGCAGCGGCTTAGTATTGCACTCTGATGTACAATTACCTAAGCATTGATCACCCGCAGCAAGCACCAATGGATAATCATCTTCTTCATTGACTTCAAGTTTAACCGCAACGATACCTTCTAAGCTGGCAATCTGGTTCAGTATATTTTGGAAGTTCTCGACATTCATTCTTGTTGCTGAGAGCTCTTGAGAGGACTTGTAGAGTACTTCCAACGATTTATTCGCTTGCTGCAACTTCGCTGTCTTCTCATTCACAGCGGATTCAAGTCCTCGGTATAGTTGGCCAAGGTCCTTCGCCATCTGATTGAAGGTGTTGGTTAAAACACCCATTTCATTATGACTTTCAACGTTTAAATCAACATCAAAAGAGTGGTTTTGGATTTGCTCACTTGCTAAAACCAAAGAGTTAAGAGGCTTGATAATTTGACGTCTGACAAAATGTACAACGTATATTGCACACAGCAGTATGCCTCCCAGACCAAGACCCCCAACCCAAGAAAGGATGATGGTTTTCTTCTCTGAGTATTGCTGAAGCTTGAATACAAACTCGTCTATTTGACTTACAAAGTCTGCAACCATCAACAAGTATTGGGAATTGTCGTCGCTTTGAAGAACCTTTTTCAGCTCTCCCCAGCGCTTAATGATGCCCTGATAATCTTCAATAATATCATCTGGTACAGACCAACGTTGCAATGTTGTCAGTGCTGGTGTGTAAAGAGACTCTTCAAATTGCTCTATGTGAAGAGAAAAATCAGCATCGTTACTGTTTATGTCATGCGCTAAACGGTAGCTTTGCATCCTCATTGAACCAGAAACATTGACCGCTTCAGCGTCGCTTAGGCTCGATGAAAGAGTAATCACGGCGAAGCTAAAAGTCGTAATCGCTAATAGGAGTATCAGACCTAGCGCTTTGGCTACCGTCTGAATCACTGAACTCGATGTTTTCTGCTTCAAAATCAATCACTCAACCCTGTCGTTAACATATTTACACTCGCCACCACACTTTTTTACAACTATAATAAACAAAAACACAACAAACACTTAACAATAATAATTAATATCATTCATAAGTAGTTTCTTACGTGTGTTATAGGTAAATTTCGAGTTGATATATTTGAACACAATTGAGCAACAAAGTGTGAACTTCGATAGCTTAATTTATTGATCCAAAACAATTTCACACCCCAATTACCCCGTTGGGGGTATTTAACCAAAAATGTCAAAAACTACAATTTGCGTATAGGTTCATTGCAGAATATGAATAAAGTTTAAAAGTTGTATCAATTAAGAACCTATGAGAAGTGATGACCATGCTTGATGTATCTAAACGCCGTCTATTTTCGAGAAAAAAAGTTGATGAATCCGCACTTAGGCTGCCTTGGCTAAAAGGCACGCAAGAGTTCATCGACGGGTGCACTCGATGTCAGAAGTGTATCGAAGCGTGTGAGACTCAAATTATTAAAAATGGTGACGGTGGCTTTCCAACCGTCGACTTCTCTAAAAACGAATGTACGTTTTGTTATCAGTGTGCAGAAGCGTGCCCTGAGGCACTCTTTCTTCCTCAAGATGCAGCACCTTGGTCAGCAAAAGCAAACATTACCGATGCTTGCTTAGCCAAGAATAACGTCGAATGTCGTAGCTGTGGTGATATGTGTGACACCATGGCGATAAAGTTTCAACTTCGGGTAGGCAGCAGTGCCCTGCCCAAAATTGAGTTGGATGATTGCACAGGATGCGGTGCTTGCGTGGCGCCTTGTCCAACCAATGCAATCCAAGTAAGCAATGTTTAAGCGACAATTAGCAAGGCTAATATGTCGCTTTTGGGCTATATAGTATCTGTAGAGAAATCTAGCAAGAATATGAATACGGTCCGCATACAAAAACAAATTAAACATAATAACGAGAGTATCGTATGGCACTAAATGAAGTGCATATTTCAAGTTTAGTCGTGCATGTAACACCAGAGCACATGGCGGAAGTGAAAGCGCAAATCGAAACGTATGACAACGCAGAGATCTACGGTGATAGCCCAGAAGGCAAGATCATCGTTGTGCTTGAAACAGAAAACCAAGGTTTTGTAACAGACACGATTGACGCGATTAATAACATTCCGAATGTACTGAATACGGCTTTGGTTTTTCACCAAATCGAAACGGATTTAGATGACGAAGACACTGGAACCAACAATTCTCAACTTGAGGGTGAAGTATGAAAATGACAAGACGTGCGTTTGTGAAAGCAAACGCGGCTGCATCAGCGGCGGCGGTAGCAGGGGTAACACTCCCGGCTTCAGCAGCTAACCTGATTGCGAGCTCAGACCAAACTAAAATCACGTGGGACAAGGCGCCTTGTCGTTTTTGTGGTACAGGCTGTTCAGTACTAGTAGGTACTCAAAACGGTAAAGTGGTTGCGACTCAAGGTGACCCTGAAGCACCAGTAAACAAAGGCCTTAACTGTATTAAAGGCTACTTCCTGTCTAAGATCATGTACGGTAAAGACCGTCTTGAAACACCGCTTCTTCGTATGAAAGATGGCAAGTACCATAAAGACGGCGAGTTTACTCCTGTTTCTTGGGACGTTGCTTTCGATACGATGGCAGATAAGTGGAAAACAGCGCTTAAGGACAAAGGTCCAACTTCTGTCGGTATGTTTGGCTCGGGCCAATGGACTGTAATGGAAGGTTATGCTGCTGCGAAAATGATGAAAGCCGGCCTACGTTCAAACAACATTGACCCTAACGCACGTCACTGTATGGCTTCTGCTGTAGTTGGCTTTATGCGTACATTTGGTATCGATGAACCAATGGGTTGTTACGATGACTTCGAGAACGCAGACTCTTTCGTTCTTTGGGGTTCAAACATGGCAGAAATGCACCCAGTTCTTTGGACTCGTATTACTGACCGTCGTCTAAGCCACCCACACGTTAAAGTAAACGTACTGTCTACATACTACCATCGTTCATTTGAACTTGCTGACCAAGGCTACATCTTCGAACCTCAGTCTGACCTTGCGATCGCTAACTTCATCGCAAACTACATCATTGAAAACGATGCAGTGAACTGGGACTTCGTTAACAAGCATACGAACTTCAAGCAAGCAACAACTGATATCGGTTACGGTCTACGTGACGATGATCCACTACAAAAAGCAGCAGCAAACCCGAACTCTGGCGATATGACGTCAATCAACTTCGAAGAGTACAAGGCATCTGTTGCACCTTACACAGTAGAGAAAGCATCTGAACTTTCTGGTGTTGAACCAGAGAAACTGATTGAGCTTGCTAAGCAATACGCAGATCCAGATACGAAAGTAATGTCTCTATGGACTATGGGTATGAACCAACATACTCGTGGTGTATGGATGAACAGCCTTGTTTACAACATCCACCTATTAACGGGTAAGATTGCGACTCCGGGTAACAGCCCATTCTCGCTAACTGGTCAACCTTCAGCGTGTGGTACGGCTCGTGAGGTAGGTACATTTGCTCACCGTCTACCTGCAGACATGGTGGTAATGAACCCTAAACACCGTAAGATCGCAGAAGGCATCTGGAACATCCCTGATGGTGTTATCCCACCAAAACCAGGTTACCACGCTGTTCTTCAAGACCGCATGTTAAAAGACAGTAAGCTGAATGCTTACTGGGTAATGTGTAACAACAACATGCAAGCTGGTCCAAACATCAACCAAGAGCGTCTACCAGGTTACCGTAACCCAGACAACTTTGTTGTATGTTCAGACCCATACCCAACTGCAACAGCGCAAGCAGCCGACCTTATCCTTCCGACAGCAATGTGGATTGAGAAAGAAGGTGCTTACGGTAACGCTGAGCGTCGTACTCAAGCATGGTACCAACAAGTTGAAACGGTAGGTGAAGCGAAGTCTGACCTATGGCAAATCATGGAGTTCTCCAAGCGCTTCAAGATGGAAGAAGTTTGGACTGAAGAACAGCTAGCGGCAGCGCCACAATGGCGCGGCAAGACCATGTACGAAATGCTTTTCGAAAATGGTCAAGTGAACAAATTCCCTCTAGAAGAAGCTCGTGAGCTTAACGATGATGCAAAAGCAGCGGGTTTCTACATTCAGAAAGGTCTGTTCGAAGAATACGCTGCGTTCGGTCGCGACCACGGTCACGATCTTGCACCATACGATGTTTACCACACAGTACGTGGCCTACGTTGGCCTGTTGTTGATGGCAAAGAGACACTATGGCGTTACAAAGAAGGCTCAGATCCATATGCGAAAGCAGGTTCAGGTTGGGACTTCTACGGTAAACCAGATGGTAAAGCATTGATCATCTCTGCTCCTTACGAAGCGCCACCAGAAGTGCCTGATTCAGAATTCGACATGTGGCTATGTACAGGCCGTGTTCTTGAGCACTGGCACACAGGTACAATGACACGTCGTGTTCCTGAGCTCTACAAAGCGGTTCCTGATGCTGTTGTTTACATGCACCCAGAAGATGCGAAAGCGAAAAATGTACGTCGCGGTGAAGAGGTTCTTATCTCTAACAAACGTGGTGAAGTTCGTGTTCGTGTTGAAACTCGTGGCCGTAACCGCCCACCTCAAGGCTTGGTATTCGTACCGTTCTTTGATGCTCGCATCCTGATCAACAAACTGATTCTAGATGCTACCGATCCGCTTTCTAAGCAGACGGACTTTAAGAAGTGTCCTGTTAAGATCACTAAGATCGCATAAGCAGAGTGTTTGGGCTGCCGGTAACGGCAGCCTACATTGAGAATTTAAGCCTTTTTGGCGGAGAATGTAGAATGAAAAAATTCCTAATTGCACTGATGTCTGTAGGTGCGCTGATTGCTGGTGCAGCACAAGCTGAACTAGACAACCCAGGCGGTATTGGCGGCGTTGAGTCACTTCGTGGTGGAAGCCAACTCGAAGATACTCGTCCTGCTGATTCATTTAAGAAATACCCTCGTGAACAAACTGTTCAAGACAGCTACGTTTACCAACCACCGTTGATCCCTCATAGCATTCGTAGTTATGAAGTATCTTTGAATGCGAACAAATGTCTTGCTTGTCACAGCTGGAAAAACGCAAAAGATATGGGCGCGACTAAGATCAGTGTAACGCACTACATCAACCGTGAAGATGCTGTACTAGCAGATATGTCACCTCGTCGTTACTTCTGTCTACAATGTCACGTTCCTCAAGCTGATGCACAACCGCTAATCGAAAACAACTTTGAAGCTGTTGACTCACTTAAGCGTTAATCGATAAGAGGCGACATATGAAATTACTTAAAACGTTTTGGAAAAGGCTGTCTACGCCAAGTAAAGCAGCAGCAGGTATCCTGTTGTTTATGGGCTTTGCTGGTGGTCTGCTTTTCTGGGGCGCGTTCAACACCGGTATGGAAGCGACCAACACAGAAGAGTTCTGTTCTGGCTGTCACGCTCCTATCGTAGCGGAAATTCAAGAGACTATTCACTACTCTAACCGCTCTGGTGTACGTGCTATCTGTTCTGACTGTCACGTTCCACATGAATGGACAGACAAAATTGTTCGTAAGGTTCAGGCTTCAAAAGAGCTTTGGGCGCACTTTGTGACCAAGACTATCGATACTCCTGAAAAATTCCGTGAGCGCCGCCACCACTTGGCTGAGCGTGAGTGGGCTCGATTGAAAAAGAACGACTCTCTTGAGTGTCGTAACTGTCATGAGTTCGAATTCATGGATTTCTCAGAACAAAGTTCGCGTAGTGCTAAGCAACACTCAACCGCACTAGCATCTGGTGAAAAAACTTGTGTAGATTGTCATAAAGGTATTGCCCATAAGCTACCTGACATGCACGGTGTTGAAGGTTGGTAACAGAGGAGCTGTAGAATGAGTCAATTAGAAAGCATCATTTGGCATATCCTTGGTTACAGTGCTATGCCCTTTATCATCCTGTCTGGTTTCGCCACTGTAGCTGCAGTTTCGCTATGGTTGCTATCTCTAGGCAAAGATAAAAACATCGACTAACCAATGAGTTAATCCAGGTTTGCAAACTATCCTAAGCCACTCTTTTGAGTGGCTTTTTTATTACCTCTAAATGAGTAGTACACTCTTTATACTTTTCACCAATATTTGTGCGACTCACATCACGTTTTTATTCCAATACTGGTTAAACACTGATATCATAAGTTTTCATATTACTTAAAAACATAAAATATATTGGCTAGTAATTATGCATAAAGAAATGGTTTTCAAAGGCTTAAGCGTTTCACATTGTTCAGAAGATATCCGAAACAAGTTATCTTCTGTTCTGCAACACGTAGAAAAGTTCGGTTCAGTTAGTGAGCTGCAACTTTGTAAAATCTTTGGCGAAACTATCTGGAATGATGGTGAGGCATACCATTCACATTCAGTCTCATTCAAGATCACTCAAGAAACTTCTCAACCACAAGTTTCCCAATTGATTCTGCACTGATACTGAGATGTCATGGAAAACAAAAGCGGCAACCCTAAGGGTTGCCGTTTTTGTTTATAGGCGCTATGTTGCCGCTCTACTACGCCCGCTATGGATTAATCGAATAGATATCTAGTGCGAGGTGCCCTTCTGCCTTAAAGAGTGAAATTGCCTCTTCTCGGCTGTTTGCATAAACTTCAAAAGGGACAATCGCTTTGCCATCAAAGTACATAATGACATAGCGATCTTCGAGCTGCTCCATCGGTATTGCTGACATAACACTTCCTCAAGCAAATCTCTGATTAACTTTATGCAATTTTAATACCATAGCGTACTGTATGTTTTGTATACATAAACAATTGTTCCATAAAAGCTAATGTGCGGTTTGATTAAAACAACGAATAGATCTGGGTTATCTTATTGCTAGCAGCAGACCACGCATTCGCGTAGACTTTTATACCTAACTAGAATTACACCGCTTAAGTAGGCCTTTGTGAATTTTGCGCTTCTGTCAGTCTTTATCCCCACTTTCTTTTTCGTTTCTATCACTCCAGGTATGTGTATGACACTTGCGCTTAGCCTAGGCATGAGCGTCGGTTACCGTCGTACATTATGGATGATGCTGGGTGAGCTTATAGGTGTTGCGTTAGTCTCTATTGCATCCGTTATCGGTATCGCTGCGGTTATGCTCAACTACCCTACTCTGTTTGTCGTGTTCAAAGGTCTAGGAGCAAGCTATCTAGCCTATATTGGCATTCAGATGTGGCGTTCTAAAGGCAAATTGGCACTATCTGCTGACAATGAGATACAAGATGCAGGAAGTAACTGGAACCTAATCGCACAAGGATTTATAACAGCCATCGCAAACCCCAAAGGCTGGGCGTTTATGATTTCGCTTCTTCCACCTTTTATTGACCAATCTAGATCCTTGCCTCCACAACTGATCGTATTGATTTCCATCATTCTGATCTCTGAGTTCGTCTGTATGACGCTTTATGCTACAGGTGGTAAAGGTCTTAAAAAACTATTGGGACAAGCAGGCAACGTGCAAAGAATGAATAAGATCGCTGGTACTTTAATGCTAGGTGTAGCGGTTTGGTTATTAATGTCTTAAATGAGAAAGGTCAGCAACATTGCTGACCTTTTGAATCTTTCAATTAGAGCTTAACGGCACCTTTGTCTACGAACAAAGTATTACCAGTACACATCTCAGCCATTAAGCAGGCTGTTGTTGCAAACGCGCAACTGGCTTGTCGTTAATCGGTAAGTGAATCAAAGAAGCAGCAAACGCTAATACGACGGTTGACCACCAAATCGGTTCATAAGAGCCATAGTAATCGTAAATACGACCGCCCGCCCATGCACCTAAGAAGCTGCCTACTTGGTGAGTAAAGAATACTAAGCCATATAACGTTGATAGATACTTAGCGCCGAAGATCTGTCGAACAAGGCCAGAGGTCAGTGGCACAGTACCTAACCATACGAAACCAATCGCACCACCAAACAACGCTGCTGTATGCTCAGTGATTGGCAACATAACGAAGCCAGCAATCACGATTGTACGAATGAGATAAAGCGCAGACATCACATGACGCTTGTTAAAACGGTCACCCATAACACCCCAGAAGTACGAGCCGAAGATATTGAAGATACCAACGTACGCAAGCGCCATAGCCGCACTTGACGCTGGCAAGTTCTTATCCGCTAAGTAACTTGGTAGGTGTGTCGCAATGAACATTACGTGGAAGCCACACACAAAGAAACCAGCATGGATCAACCAATAACCTTTGTGAGAGAACGCTTCTTTTAGCGCTTGTTTCAACGTTTGCTCTTGCTCTGCCACTTGATTAACTTGAGAAGTGTTAGCCTTCGCTGTTTTCATAAACAGAGCAAAGACAATCATCAAGCAACATAGAATCGCAAACACTTGTAGCGCAGACTGCCAACCAAAATCAGCCAAGAGCATTTGTGCACCAGGGATCATGGCAAACATACCAAATGAACCTGCTGCGGTAGTTAAACCAAACGCTTTTGCTGCGTGTTCTGCAGGCACTACCTTAGCGACAGCACCAAGCACGATAACGTAGCTCGTACAACTCAAACCAAGACCAACAAGCGCTCCTAGAGATAAGTACAGCATGCTCGGCTCGACAGCAATTGAGGTTAGGTACAAGCCGAGGCCATAGGCGATAGAGCCAAGGATAATAATACGCTTCGCGCCCCACTTATCCGCCGCCATTCCAACAAATGGCTGGAATGCACCAAATAGTAGGTTTTGTAAAGCAATCGCAAAACTGAAAAACTCGCGACCCGTTTGGAAGTGCTCAGAGATAGGCATCATAAAAATGCCGAAAGACTGACGTACACCTAAACACATGATGAGGATTGAAATACCAATCCAAACAATAGGTGGAAATCGAAAAATGCTCATAGTTCGCCTTAATGATGATGGTGATGTTTATGATGAGAATGCATGGAATGCTCTTCCATGGTTTGGTGACAACCACTGTCGATGGCTTGTTCGGCTAACAACTTCAATAAAGAAGGTGAATTATGCACAGCAACGAGCGATAGCGTCAGTAACAGCGCCATTCTCATGAGTTGAGCGAATAGAGATTGTGAAAACATAAAAGGGTTCTCTCAACTAGGTTTGTTTCGGAAAACTTGGTTCGTTTCTAGAAAGCGCGAAGTTTAGAGAGCAGAATGAAGAGAGACAAGTGTCATTTAGTGAACAATACTATGCATCAAACGCATAGATTACCTAAGCAATTGAAATACAATGTGATATGCATCACATGAATAGATTTCTTATATATTAGGTTTTTACTTTTTTATGCGTGCCCTAGCCTGTTGATCTCAAACTCTTTTAGAGCAACACTTAATCATGGATACTAAAAGGATGCTTTCCCATGCTTAATCTCGATTTTTCCAAAGAATTACTAATAGATACACAGGCAATGAACTGGCTCCCAAGCCCATTAGCAGGTGTCATGAGAAAGCCTTTAGAACGAGAAGGTAAAGAGCACGGATATACCACAAGTATTGTTAAGTATGAGCCAGGGTCTCGTTTTTCAGAGCACCGTCATCCGATGGGTGAGGAAATACTGGTGCTTTCAGGCGTATTCAGTGACGAGCACGGTGATTACCCTGCAGGCAGTTATCTAAGAAACCCACCCAACAGTCGTCATTCTCCTTTTAGTCACGAAGGGTGTGAGATATTCGTCAAACTCAATCAGTTCTCCATTGAAGATACGACAACGATCAACAGAGCAGTTGAGATTAACGCCATTGAACCAGGTTGGACTCTACTTCATAACCACAGCGACGAAACCGTATGGTTAGTTAGTTTAACGATAGGTGATGAGGTGATTCTTCCAATGGAATCACAAGGCATTGAAGAACTTCTGTTGTTTGATGGAGAGATATCGGTTGATGGTAACGCATATCCAAATGGACTGTGGTTCAGGAGTACACTACTTGCTGAGCATAAATTAGTCGCAGGATCGGATGCGAAGCTAATCGTAAGAACCCGCCCTATTCCCAGATTTGCCAGCGTCGTTTCATCTTAGCAATGGTTTCCTCAGGTACATCGTGGATTGAACCATAAGCACCTTGGCACTCCATCACCTCAAGTGTCACTTTGAATTGCTTGGCAAGCTTCGCATAAGGCTTAATTTCCCAACGTTGCACAAAGGTGTTGCTAACCACCACATCTTGCTTGTTGCGAAGCGCTCGTACCGTTTGCTTCTGACACCAATCGTGAGCCGCAGAAAGTAATTGAGGGTCAAAACAGTACTCACCATTTTTGTTCACAAAGTACATATCTGCTTCAAGATGGGTGAACCCATCGTTTTTCACAAACTTCTGCGCCAACGTACTCTTGCCACTACCTGGCAACCCCCGAATCAATATCAACTTACCCATCTAACTAACAACCCAAATGTAAATACAGGCGGATTATACGCTAAGCTAGCCACTTAATAATCAACTACTCTCAGCTTAATTCTCTTCGCTCATAGCAAAAGCGCATTCCATTTGACTCATCGTATTCTCGACATCAAAGCATCACAATATCGAACCTTAAGGCGCACATGTATCGTAATTACGATATTAGGATATCTTGGTATGCTGTTTTTAATAGGGTTACGCATTAGTAGCATTTGCTCGTCCATATATAAATCGAAACAAACACTTATTTGGTGGTCCTATGCTAACTATAAATCCTATCCGCACTGGTATGTATGCAGCAATCATTGCAGCTACGCTCTCATCACCCACATTTGCCGAGGAAGAAGCAAATACAACCGCTGTAGATACAGCAGCTCAAACGGAAGAAGAGCTTCAGGACATGTCAGACCCTCTTGCAATCTTTACTCAAGCAGGTTTTGGTTTCTCTGACAAAGGCATCAACATCAAATATGGCGCAACTTATGCGACTGGCAAAGAAAACACTGCTGGTATGCAATTAGTTGAAATTAAAGGTATTGGTGGTGAAGCTGTAGGCTGGAGTGGTAACAACGGTCGCGATAACAGTATCGATAGTATTCGATACCGTGATTTCCAAGTAAGCTTCGACAATGGCCGTGGTCGTATGATCGATCTCGATTACAACTTTGACACTGATTCAGGTTCAGGTTCTTACAATTTCATTCAAGCACTACCTAAGTTTGGACCAGTACAACTATTCCCACTAGCAGGCCTTGGTGTATCGATCGCTAATAACTACCAATACGCAACACCAGAAGAATTACAAACTGGAGAGTCGGATGTTCGCGATGGTATCTCTGTTCCTGGCGTATTCGGCGCGGTTGGTATGTACTCGGTAATCAAAGCAACCGACAAGCTTTGGTTCAACTACAACCCTATCTGGATGAGCACCATTGGTGGTTCAGACAAATACGTAGACTATGGCTTTGCTGGTAAAGGCGATATCCTTCTTCACGAGGCGGCAATGTCTTACCAAATCAACCCTCGTCTAAATGTTCGTTACTTTGCTAACTGGAACGAACATGTTGACTACGTCGATGGCGATCACCGTATCGAGTTCAACTACCAGTTCTAAATTGAACTAGAATCAAAAGATGGGAGGCGATATCGCCTCCCATTATTATTTCCACTGCTCGTTCATTGAGGCGACGACTTGCTTGCCCCCTTCTATTAACTCATTTCTCAACCATGTATGGCCGGGATCGTTATTCATCTTCTTGAGCCAAATAAGATGATTTGACATACGTTTATGTGCGAATGGCGGCTTAAAGATTTGTATCTGCAATTTCTCTTGGAACTGCAAAGCCATAGAAAGTGGTACAACAGCTAAGAAATCCGTTTGACTGCATAACAGTAAGTTACTGAAAAGCGAGCGGCCATGATACGCAACTTTACGTTGTGATAGGTCTATCGACGCATAATGCCCCAAGCTAAGAGACTGCTTACGCGTACGTTCCAAAACTGCGTGTGTTTCCTTCATATATTGCTCTTCCGTGATCCCACCTTGAATTCTCGGGTGATCATTACGGCATACGACAACAAAGTCGCCTTCAAACAATTGAGTACTCTGTATACTTGGATGGTCAGGAACAACAATATCAATCATCACGTCGTAACGCTGCGTTAACAGCCCGTCGTACATCTTTTCGTCGTTATCAGGTTGGTCATAGACCTCAAGACTTAATGCTTCTGGATGACGTTTATTGAACTCATTAAGTAGCAACCATTGAAGGTGCTCTGGGGCGGTCATAACAAACTTACGTTCTGTGGTTTTAGGATCAAACGTACCTAATGAACGGAATACACCATTTAACTCGTGAATTGGGTTCTGGATTTGCTCATACAAGCTATGAGAATAGGCAGTAGGCACGACGCCACGCCCACTACGAACAAATAACTCCTGGCCAATCTCTTTTTTCAAACGCGCTAGAGCAGTACTGATCGTCGATTGGTTCGTACTCAAATGCTCAGCCGCTTTACTTAAACTTCCCTGCTCCATTACCGCGGCAAAAACGGCGAGAAGGTTAAAGTTGGGTATTTCATTTCTCATTAGCGCACCTAAATGAATTTGTGACGTTAATGATTAAAACACATATTCATCGTAAAACCGATATTAAAAATTCAATTTAGCTTGTTTTTATCACTATTTCGAAAAGATAAAGTGCCCATATTGCACACATTTACAACTTCCACTCTCTAGTAAAGGCTTCAAAGCCTTGAGACGATGACAATAAAGGTCTATTCGATGAACAAGAAACTGCTCGCTATCGCGGTTGCTGCATTCAGCACTAACGCTTTTTCTGCTGCCCACCTTCTACCAGAACTTGGCTCTGTCAATGCAAGCACCGCTGGCGCTGGTTCTGCAGCACTAGCTGGAAGCGCACTGACTGCGTGGACTAACCCAGCCGGTATGTCTCAGCTTGAAGAAGCTAACTTAACAGTTAACGTTGCAGCGCTTGGTACATCAGTTGATTTCACAGACAAAGGTTCTGCTCTACCAGGAGATGACAATATTGATGCTGGAGGCTGGGCACCAGTCGCAAGCATGTACTTCGTAACCCCTATCAATGACCAGTTCCACGCAGGCATTGCATTAGCCTCTCAAGGTGGTTCTGGCGTGGATTACGGTAATAACTTCAGTGGTGGTTTTCTACTAGAAAACGTAGAGTTTATGACGGTCCAACTGATGCCATCGGTCTCTTACAAAGTAAATGAAAAACTGGCTTTAGGCGTATCTGCCAACATTGAATACTTAACAGCGAATGGCGAACTCGACCTACTTTCAGATCTTTCACCAGGACTTTTATCTGCGGACGCGAACGACTTGACCGTTGGTTACTCGTTAAGTGCTTTTTACAAAATTAATGAAAAGCATCGCTTAGGTGTAATTTACCGCTCTGAACTCAGCCATTATGGTGAAGGTGATCTAGAGCAAACAGCAAGTGATCTAAAAACAGATGTAGGGCTCGACTTCATCATGCCTCAGCATGTTCAAGTAAGTGGTGTTCATACCGTTGCGCCAAAATGGGATATGCTGTGGAGCGTTATTTGGTATGACCTATCTACATGGACCGACCTTACTCTCGATGTTGGTGATTTAGATCTACCTGCAATCGTTGTTCGTGATTTTGATGACGTTTGGAACTTCGCGATTGGTACACATTACCAACTAAGTGATCAATGGCGCTTAGAAACGGGGATCAGCTACGAAACTTCACCTCAAGATAACCCGGAAAATCAATATATGGATCTCCCTGTTGGCGAAACTAAGCGTATCGGCTTTGGTACCACATATCAGCTCAATGAACAGTGGCAGTTGAAAGGCTACTACGACTACATTGACCTTGGTTCACCAGATATCAACTATCAGGGTGGTCTCGTAAAAGGCTCATACGACAACTCTGCGCACTTTGTTGGCTTCCAAGCAAACTTCAAGTTTAAGTAAACCTTAAACCCAATTGATTCGAAATAACGCTCAGCCTTGGCTGAGCGTTTTTCGTTGTCCATATCAAATCATTATTGTCATGCTATTCATAACACCATAAACAACATCAAGGCCTGTTTGCACACATTCCACGACAACAACTATCCGATGAGCGCTATATTACGCCCTTCCTGATGCAAAACAACAGCTTATTGTCTCAATATTCGTGACACTGTGTTTAGAGGTAAATTTCTACGTGTTTTCCCACTCATTCTTCGCCTTATTTTCGACAAATAAATACCAAATAGAATCAATTACTTAAGTTCATAATTGCTCACGCCCAACATTTATAGAATTAACCCTCCTATCGTAATATCGATATATAACTTCAATTTATTGGATGGATTGGCGATATTTTAGCACCTAATATTTCGCTCAACGGATTGCTTACTGAAGCTCGAATATCTAAAGGATTGATTAGCCTGCTTCACCAAACAGCATAAAAACAAACATTAGGTTGTATCTATGAACAATAAGAATTTATTAGCAGTTGCCCTTAGCAGTGTCGTATTGGCTTGTTCTTCTCCAGCTCTTGCAGAAGATGGAAAGATCTCTGTTGCCGAAGCAGCAAAGAAATCGGCCAATCCCGTTTCAGACGTATGGATGTTAATTACTCAGAATGATCTCACACTCCTTGAAAAGGAAGACGGCGATCATGAAGTACAAAACCGTTTCAGTTTCCAACCTGTTATGCCAGTACCAATCATGGATGGTGAATGGAACTTGGTTAACCGTTTAGTTCTCAACCATTACACAAACCCTGGTGATGCCGACTCTAGCGTAATGACTCCTGATGCGCTTTTCTTTGATGATCACACAACCGGTATGGGCGATACTGTTTTCTTATCTCTCGCCGCTCCTAACCGTGATGATGGTTGGATTTGGGGTGTGGGTCCAACAGTGATCATGCCAACCGGTTCAGATGGTTTTACTCAAGATAAATGGCAAGTAGGGCCAGCGGCAATGGTCGCACGCTTGGGTGCTGAACAAGGTGACATTACGTCGATAGAAAGTTGGAACGTCGGTTTCCTCGCTCAACAATGGTGGGATGTTGGTGGTGGTGATAGAGTTGTTGAATCTACCAACCAGGCTGATATTCAGTACTTCTTAAACTACAAACTGAATGCAACTTCTCTCATAGGCATGACACCAAACATTCAAATTGACTGGGAGCGTGAAGGTAGTGACCGATTCAAAGTACCGGTAGGCCTAGGTTACATTGGTATGTTTAAGATTGGACCGATGCCTGTACGTTGGGGTGCAGAACTACAATACTACGCTATCAAGCCGGATGCTGATCCAGACCATCGTTTCGGTACTGCCGGCTACACACCATATACTCCAGACTGGAATTTCAAGGTGTTTGTAGCACCAGTTACCTTGAATCCATTCAAGTAACCACTTATCTATATGCCAGCTAGTCTCTTGCCTTTCTTGCTAGCTGGCATACTAACATCCATCCCGCAATATTAATCACATTATCAATAAATAAAACCAGCAAATCATCGCATAATCGATAGGTACGTTTCCATTTAGAACATTGTTCTTTAAATTCAGCTCACTTAGTATTTAGCTTATCAATACAACAACATAAGTAATTCACGAGCCATTTAAAATGAACAAACTCTCACCAATTCTCTTATCAACATTAGTTCTTTCTTTACCAAGCTATGCAGGTCTAGCACCAGAAAGTGGATTTAGCGGCAACGTCACTTTTTTAGCCGGTGTCAGCTCTGATACGAACAACTTAAGTGTTGAACAAGATGCAATACTAACTGACCTAAACTCAGGGGCGGACTCTGAGGCGAAAGGCATCGCTGGCATTTTGGGTACAGTGAAGTATACATTTGGTGAATATCTTAATCATCAGGTTTACGCTGGTACCTCTCGTGAAGATATCGCAACGGGTTCACTAGTGTTTGAAATTGGGTATCGTTATAAGTTTGAAAGCGGCATGATCGCCGATTTCTCGACACTCCCTACGATTATATCTGGTGAAGTTTGGGCTGACCCACACGCTGAAGGCGTAGCAAGAGAAGAAACCGACCTAAGCGGCAATGTAGTTCGCTTTAAGCTCTCCAACATTGCTGGTAGCAACTTTGGACTTGATATCGCGGCAGGCGAATCTGAAGTCGATGATGAACACTCTGCTTTTGATTTGAATCCAGAAGAACAGAAATTGATGGTTCGTGAAAGAGATTACTTTTACTTAAAGTCGGACTACCGTTTTGTGCTTGAAGATGGAAACGGCATCGTCATTCCATCCATCAACGTTATTTCGTCAGACGCTGAAGGCGATGCTTTGGCATTCAAAAGCCTAGGTGGTGAAGTTAGCTATGCGAAAAAGATCGATCGTCATGGCTTTGTATTAACACTAGGTGCAACGGCACGTGACTACGACGCAGAAAACCCAGTTTTCAACAAAACTCGTGAAGATAAAGAATTCGGAGCGTTTCTCGCGTATGAATATGAAGATGTTCTTGGCTATAAAGACTGGGCGTTCATCTCACTGCTTGGTGCTAAAACACTTCAATCGAACATCGACTATTACGACTTAAACCAATACATCGCAACCGTTGGTCTCGATTACAAGTTTTAAACCTTCAGATACTTCATCACAAACTAAAAGCCAAACCTTCTCAAGCGTTTGGCTCGGTCGTATGCAGTTCAATACATCGTAAAACCGATTGTTCAAAATCGATATTCATCGTTTATTCACTGCATTAACCCTACTACTATCCTCAGCATAAATTATTCCTTTGTTCCCAAACAAATTAAGGTCGTAATCATGGCTAATACGTTTAAGAAAATGGCTTTACCAGTTGCTATCGCAAGTGCCCTACTTGCTTCTGGTTTTGCATCCGCTACTCCAGTTGTTGAAGCTACTTCTAAAGTAGGTCAAGAACTACAAACAGCAAACGCTGCTCAATACCAAAACATCAAAATGGATGAGCGCTACAAAAGCGAAGTGCTATTCGAAAACGAATCAAACCTTTTCTGGGGTAAAGGCGAACGTATTAAAGTTCTTTCTAAAACTGGCGAATCTCTAGCTTACACAGCTGAGTCGGACCATGTTCACCCAATCCTAACTAAGCATGGTCGTAAAATGGACCAAGCGATCATCCAGGTTGATGACAACATCTACCTAGGTTACGGTTTCGGTCTTGATACGCCTGTAATGATTGAAGGTGACGACGGTATCATCGTTGTTGACCCAGGTGAGTCTGTTGAAATGGCAGAAGTAGTTAAGCAGCAGTTCCGCAAAATCACTGACAAACCAGTAAAAGCAATCATCTACTCTCACAACCACATCGACCACATCTCAGGCGTTCGTGCATGGGTTACTGACGAAGAAGTAGCATCTGGCGAAGTTAAAATCATCGCTGAAGAAGGTCTAACAGCTGCAGTTGCTAACTGGTCTTCTAACCTAGGTACTCTATTCGGTCACCGTACTTCTTACACTGGTGCTAAGCACGTAGAAGAAGGTGAACACGGCACAGTGAACGATGGTCTAGGTCCACGCTTCATGCAAGGCGCTATCTCATTCATCGAGCCTAACGTTCTTGTTCCTAGCCAAGATTTCATCGAAATTGAAATCGCTGGCGTTAAGATGCACATCGAAAACGTACCATCTGAAACAAAAGATGAGCTAGTAGTTTACTTCCCAGAGCAGAAAATCCTGCACGCTGCTGAAGTACTTCAGGGTGAAAACTTCCCTAACCTTCACACAATCCGTGGTACTAAATTCCGTGACCCATCAATGTGGTTCAAAGGTATCGACGTGATGCGTAAGTTCGACACTGAGATCATGATTAACTCTCACGGTCGTCCAGTTGAAGGTAAAGAAGCAGTATCAAACGTTCTAACGGCTTACCGTGATGCGATTCAATACACGCATGACCAAACAATCCGTTACATGAACAAGGGTATGACTCCTGACGAGCTAGTTGAAGTCGTTAAACTACCTAAGCACCTTGCTGAGCACCCATGGTTAGGTGAGCACTACGGTACAGTTGCACACGCAGTTCGTCAGATTTACGTTGGTTACAACGGTTTCTTCGAAGCGGACCCATGGCAGCTAGAGCCAATGGCATACGAGCAACGTGCGAAAGCATTCGTAGAGATCATGGGCGGTCGTGAAAACATTCTGAAGACAGCTCAAGAAGCTATCAAAGCAGAAAACTACACATTTGCAGCTGAAATCTTGTCTTACCCAATCACGGTAAACAAGCAAGATATGGAAGCGCGTCAAATGAAAGCGGATGCGTACAAAGCATGGGCGGCAGACCAAGTGAACATCAATTGGCGTAACTGGGCGCTTAACGCAGCAGCAGAGCTAGAGAACAAGCGTGACTTCTCTAACATGATCAGCTTCGCATCAGTAGACGTACTAACGGCTCTACCAAGCAAGCAAATCTTCGATATGATGACTTCAACGCTAATCGCTGAGAACACTATCAACGTGAACATGGCGCTAACATACAAGTTCTCTGATACTAACGAAGCGTTCACTATCGAAATCCGTAACGGTATCGCTCAGCTTCACGATGTAGCGGTTGAAGGTGCAGACGTTCAAATCGATACAACTCGCGCAGTATTGAACCAAATCCTAATGGCGGGCCCTAACGCTCAGCAAGTGATTGGTCAAAACCTACAATCTGGCGACTTTAAGTTTGCTAACGGCGACATCAAAGGCTTCGGTCAGTTCATGAGCTACTTTGATAAAGCGATGACTCCTGAAGAGATCATGCTAATCGTTCGCTAATTCGCGTTCGACGTTATCAGGATTAGATAACACGATAGTAAAAGGGACCATTTTGGTCCCTTTTTTGCTCCTAACATTCATAGTCTCTTTTGGGTCGTATCATGTTAAAACGCTTTATTCTTTCTTTGACGTTATTCTCATCACTTTCAATGGCTTGTGGTTTACACCAGAGCACAGGTTTCAACCTAGTGACAGAGCCAGGCTCACTGGAAGTATTCGGGAACGTCGTTGCTGTTCGTCAGATCGATATGCTTGGAAACTTAAACAAGCCCGATCACTTCCGTCTGTTCGCACTTAAGGCAGCTCTAGCAAAACCGAACAGCAATAAAGTCGAGTTTAGTATTTTCGAAGCGATCAAGGGTCATTACAGCCAAGTTAGCTTTGAAGAAGGGGTTAACGTAACTGGACGTAAAACTCTACCGACGAAAGAGGACCTGTTAGTGGTCACTGAATTGGATGTTTTAGACGCGCTGTCGACCAAACGAGTTACTTGGCAACAAGCAAATGATGCGGGGTTAATCGTGATTAATGGAGCGCCAAAAGAAGTGGAACAGCTTGAAGCATGGTTTTCAGACATATTCTAACGTTATCAATAACTTATTTCAAACCCTTACGCCTACTCAGCCGTAAGGGTTTCTCTTTATTATGGTTGGATAAACATACTATCGAGTTTGTCGCGAATAGCTTTTCCCCCGACTAACATCGGTAATGAGTTGGGGTAACCCATCTGATTTTCCTTAAGAGTAATTTCTTCCTTTGCCGCAAAGTAGGCTTCTTCAAAAGAGAGTGATTGAGGAAGCTGATTATTAAAGTAAGCATCACCAAAGTAGGTGTAGGTATCAGAAGACGTACAGCCAAATGATGGTCGATCCGGGCTGCTCGCGGTAATGACCATTGTATCTATGTCATTTAGTTGATTAGCAAACTGACCTGAAAAACACGCAGAAACTACAATCACTTTCCATTTGAAGCCCAAAGCATCAAGTTCTTGTCTAAGATTTTCAGGTTTCACCCAGGAGGAGTGATGAGGCCAAAAATTGACTTTCACACCCTTATTGTAGCCACCATGCCCGCTAATATAGAGCACCAACACATCTTGCTCTAGGTCCATTTTCTGAGCCACATCCTCTAGAGTCGCATTTAAATTTTCAGGGGTGGCCATGGGTATGTTATCCATTGTTTGGCTGCTATTGAGCATAACGACGCTCCGCCCTTCACTACCAAAACGTTCATCAAACAAACCTTTCGCCAGCATGATTTCGTTGCTAAACACACTCAAGGTTGAATCTGCCGCAAATCCGACGTAGTAAAAATGTGGATTATCTGTTTCTGATGCTTTTAGTTCAGCGGTATTGTTTTCTACCATCTGAGGTTGTGCATTGAGCAACTCCTGATTCGCACACCCAGTGGCGAACAGAGCCAATAAAAGAACCCATGCAAATTGCAAAACCCCTTTTTCCTTTCGTGTCTTCCAAGACATAAAATCACCTATATACGCTGTTAATCCAGCTTCCAAACTAACGCCAAGCTACATAAGCAAAATCATGTACAGAGTACTTTGCGACAGATATCTTGAAGTATCACACTCGCTTCATACTCCTTGGAGCACGACCGAGTTCAAACGATGAATGATATGACATTCAATATGCCTAAAACCAAAAAGCCCGAATAACCCTTATTAGGGGTATTCGGGCTAAATCCACACAATAGAGTTAAACTCTTAGAAGGGTCCAAGCTCAATCATTTGAGCAACCACAACCGCGATAAGCGCAGCCACAGACCAGAATAAGAATAGTGGGAAGAAGAACTTCACCCACTTACCGTAAGGGACTTTTGCAATCGCTAGTACAGCCAACAAGCCACCGTTGGTTGGGTAGATATAGTTAGAGATACCATCTCCTAACTGAGACGCCAGCGCTGCTACCTGACGTGTTACCTCACCAATATCTGCTAATGGAATGATGATTGGCATAGTAATCACAGCCTGACCACTGCCCGAAGGGATAAATAGGTTAATAACGGCTTGTGAGAAGTAAATGCCGGCAGCCGCCACTAGCTTAGATGAGCCTGAAATGATTTGTGCAAGGTAATAGATAATAGAATCAACAATCTTCGCATCTTCCATGATCGTCAATACAGAGCGAGCGAAGAAGATGATCAAAATCGCGACCATTACATCGCCAACACCTTTCGTCCAGTAATCACAGATTTTGTTTGGAGATAGACCACCAACCAAGCCAGGGATGATCGCCATAGCAACGAATGCACCCGCAATTTCCGTGAAACCGAAGTTCATTGTTAGCGTACCGTAGATCATGTAGCCAAAGATCACTAGGAACGCCACACCCGCAGCTTTTTCGCGAGATGTCAGTGCTTTAGCCTCAACGTTTGATTCGTAACTGTAACCCGAGCCGTAAAGCAAGCTCTTAGTTGGATCTGCTTTGACCTTTTTTGCATAGCTCAACACAAACCACGCACCGGTTAGCAGCATGAACATACCGACAATAAAGCGGTACCACATGCCCGAGTACATTGGCAGTTCAGCAATCGTGTGTGCAATACCGGTAAAGAATGGATTCGCCAACGCCGCTGCAAAGCCTGCGCAGCTAGCAAGAAGAACCACACCAAGCGCCGTCATTGCGTCGTAACCAAGCTTGATACAGATTGGAATCATGAGTGAAATAAAGATCACATCGAGTTCGCGCATACCAGTGAAGGTGACGTTGAAGAATATTGCCGTCATGATCACCGGAGCAATAACATACAGACCTTGCTTCTTAAGCTTTGTTGTTAGAGCAACAACAGAAGCATCTAAAATGCCCATACGTTTGATGATACCGAAAGCACCACCGACAAAAACAACAACACCCATTACGCCTGAGGCTGATTTAAAGCCTTTAAAGAATGATTCGAAAAAAGAGGCAAGCGTAGTTGGATTACTATCTAACAGTGTATAACTTTCTGGATCGATGACAGTACGACCGTTCATCATTACACGTTCAAACTCCCCTGCAGGGACGAAGTAAGTTGCGATAGCTGCAACAATCACCATGATTACGAGTGACAGGAATGGGTGGTTAACCTCTTTTTCTGCCGGTTGTGGGACGGATTTAGAAACCGCTGCTGTCATATTGACTCCTCTTTAAATCGACTCCAAAGCATGCCTTTGAAGATTTAAGGGAAAAAATAAGCAAAAAGGCACCCTGCACGCTTATTCACCATAAGCACGCTAGGTTCAGGTTCCATTTGATCGATTTTGCTTTGCTAATTGTCGTTCGCAGATGGCGCTCTTTTCCTGCACGTTGAATAGACCAAGCCTATGGGCAGAGAGCATTTAAGAATTGTAGGTATTGCCGAGTTGGCTCACCACGAGCAGAGCACTGTGTGCTCACAAGGGGAAAACGAAAGTTTGTTTTCTATCAATACGAATGACGTGGCGCGGAGTGTAACACACTGTAAGGTTAAATAGAAATCTGGAACCCCCATCACCTTTTTAGCAATATTTAGTGATGGGGAACAGTTTAGTGGTGTGGCTCAATTTGTGTGATTGAAACCAACTCTAATAAAAATCTAAGCGGCAGAACGCTTTGCTAGTACCACCTGCTCAGCCAATGTCCAAGCATCCTCTCGAATATCGAGTATGGTAGCTTCGCAGTCACTCGGTTCGACTAAGGTATCATACTGACTCTTGAGCATTGCTTCGCCCTTAAAGTAGTGGCCAGAGCGTGCTTCAAGTCTGTGCAAAATCGTTTGGTAATCGCCTTTTAGATAGAGCACATCCAATCGTTCATTATTGATCTTCAATAAATCACGATAAGCAGGCTTCAATGCTGAACAAGCAATCACACAAGGAGAGTGAGTTATAAACTGCTCATTTAGCTTAAGTAGCCAGCCATGTCGATCAGCATCATCAAGCGGAATCCCCTGTGTCATTTTGTCGATGTTCTCTTGAGGGTGAAAATCATCACCATCAAAAAAGGGAATGCCTAACTTTTCCGCCACCAGCTGACCCACGGTTGTTTTACCGCAGCCAGAAACGCCCATAACTAAGACATTATTGATTAACTGACTCATCTATAACGCCTCCACCTTATTAGATTGTATAGCCATGTAGTTCACCACAACATCATAGATCTGACCCGGCTCAATATCGTTAATCAGATTGCCACGACGAACTTCACCATTGACAGAGAAACTGACCAAACTCTCATCGCTTGCTTGATTGTACTGGACATTGATTGTGGCACCGCGGAACTCACGCACAGCGGAAGCATAACCCCAATGTGTTGGCAGCTGAGGCTCTATCTTCAAGCCGTCCTTGCAGCCTTTTAAGCCAAACATCTCTTCGATCACAAGACGATAGAACCAAGATCCTGTACCCGTATTAAACAGGTTACTTGAACGGCCAGCGGTATCTGGGTATTGATAATAAGCACCGCGGTAGTAGTTCGGGATATAGACTGGCAATTGACCACGCTGTGCGAACGACTCACTTTGCGGATCCGCAAGCATCTTACGCAAAGTATCAAATGCTCTGTCGGGCTGGTTGATGTTATACATACTCGCGGCATAAAACGCGGCTGCGTGATTGTAGATAGAACCATTCTCGCCAGATCCTGGCCACTTTTGAGTCACTCGCCCTACATCTTCACGCATTGCAGTAAACGCAGGCGCGCACAGCATCACCCCATAAGGTGTATCCAATTGCTCATCAACGGCTTTAAGCATGCGTTCTGTCTGCAATTCATTCGGCATATTTGCCAAGAATGCCCAGCTTTGGGTATTAAGGAAGATTCGTCCTTCTTTATCAGAAGGGATACCAAACGTCACGCCATCATCAGTAATGCCTCTTGCATACCAGTCACCTTGCCACAGGTATTCATCGGCAATAACAGCTAACTCATCAACAATGGTTTGGAACTTAGCGATTTGAATTTCCGAGTTAAACTCTCTCGATTGGCGAATCCATGTTTGTAAAGCAAAACTCAGCGCTTGAGTCAGCCAACCTGATACACCTTTGCCTTTATAACCCACCATGTTCATTGGGTCACACCAGTCTCCTTGGGCAATGTAAGGCAAGCCGCGTCCGTCGCGCGCTCCACACATATGCTCCATTGCGAGGTTCATATGTTCTAAGATAGTGCTTTGCTCGTCCGAATCTTCCCATGAGACTTTCTCATGCAAGAATGCCCAATCGTTGGTTTCGTTAAGGTAAGCATCCAAGATCAAGGTCAGCCAAACGGAATGATCCGTATGTGGAATTTGATTGATGTACTTAAATGTCGCCTCTGGTGTTAACAAAATGCCGTCAGGCATCTCACCATCGCGTTTTTGCTGGGCAAGCGAAGTTAGAATGACGTTGCGAGTCGCCTCACTATTGACGTAAGCCATCCCCATTCCATCCTGCAGGAAGTTGCGGGTTTGCGGATCAGTCGTCAGACGATGGGTATCACCATGATAGAAAACTTGTCGTGGTAACCAATGATTGACGAACTGGTCGAGCGCATTGTCTGGTGTATCGATACTTAGAACGCCCTGCCCAGACAGGATATAGTCACCGTAGGCACTAACAGTAGAAGGCTTACCGCCTCCTAGCGTCGTCTCTAAGATCTCTGTGATTTCTTGCTTGTTCAATGCTGGACCAAAGACAAAGTTGAACTCTTTACGTTCATCTTGTGCTAACTCAAGTTCAAACTGCATAACGCAAGCTGGCATCTCGTAGTGGTTATTTTGGTCACCCAAGACCTTATTATTTTGTAATGCGTCAGGGTTATGCAAACCTCCCTGCCCTTCAAAACGCAGCAAGCTAGTCTCAAAATGATCGGGTTGTACATCCGCAGCAAGATAAGTCATGTCTTTAAGGTGTTTATTCTTATCGTAGTCTTCTAACTTTTGATATGGCGTAATTGACGTACAAACGACTGAGTTAAGCGCCTCATCATAATGCGCTGCCATGTTCATCCAAGACATATAACCAACGGGGAAATACGGTACGAGCGAGAGTTTTCTTGTAACACGCTCAGCATTGCGCACCGACACATGCCAAAGCTCAGCCGCATTATCTTCACTGAGCGTCAGAGTAATCTCTAACTCAACACCAAGATGTTTTATTTGCCACTTGATGTCACTCAATCCTGGTAAAAATTGGTATTCGTCTAACGGTGACTTCATTGGCGCGAATGGTGCAGAGAACATATCTCCCGTTTCATCATCACGGAGATAGAAAAAACGCCCAGGGTGATGTGCAAAGTAGGGTTGTTCTGGCTGCATGAAACTTGTCGCTGCCATGTTCGGTACGTGGGCGTATTTCTTGGGTTCGGGATTCATATATTGAGCAACAGCATAGCCCTGGCAGTTCATATGTATCATCATATGTCTGTTCCACAAGTAACCTGCCGAGTTAGGTACTAACGTTGGATCATCTAGCGAAAATCGCTTCCCGTCTTCAATATACTTCGTCATTCAATAGCCCTCTGAAATACTGCAGTTTTAAAATCAATTACTTAATCGAATGCGTTGAGCCGCGCACAGATAGAGTTGGCTCAAAACGTGTTCTTACTGGTAAAGACTCGCCATAACACATGTTCAAAATCTGATGGCAAGCATTGGTAGAAATCTCTTCTAGTGGAATGTGTACACTGGTCATTGCTGGAGAGGTGTACTCGGGCAGATCAATATCATCGTACCCTATCACTGATACTTGTTTACCGACCTGCAACCCTTGCTCGTTTAGCGTTGAGATCGCCGCCATCGCACTGTTGTCATTTCCGCAAAATATCGCGGTGAAGGATGGATCTTTATCGAGAAGTCGGAGCGTTGCGTCTCGACCTTGCTGAAAGCTATAACCACCGGACTCAATGAGATCTGGATGAACGGTGATACCCTCTTCAGCCAACCTCTCAATAAAGCCCTGATGACGACTTAACGCATCTTGCGCAGTCATTCGCCCAGTTACGACAGCAATTTCTTTGTGGCCTAGTTCAATCAAGTGTTCTGCAGCCAATCGACCGCCTTGGTAGTGGTTTGCACAGAACGTCTTCTCTAATAGGTCTTCAATATCACGGTTGATGAACACAACCTTTGGAAAGCGAGCTTCAATCTTGGCAAGCTCGATCACTGAAAGCTCAGGACACGACATTAAAATCCCGTCGCAATCGCGCTCAATCAAGTAATCAAGACACGCTATGCGTTCAGCATCATTTTTGGCATCTTCAGCATTAGCGAGAATAATATGCTTATCACGCTTACGAAGTTCTCGCTCAATGGTTTGCAGCATTTTTCGATGGAATGAACCAGAAAATGAGGGCACCCATAGACCGACGATGTTTGAACGCTTGGACGACAACGAGCGCGCCATGCTGTTTGGGCGGTAATTTAGCTCCGCCATCGCCGCAGCGACTTTCTCACCTGATTTTGCCGATATCGACGCATTGCCGGACAAGTATCTGGAAACAGTTCCAACACCAACTCCAGCCAGTTTCGCCACATCTTTAATTGTTGCCATTAATCATTACCAAGTTAATCATTTTCCATCTCTTTATTTCATATTAGGGCGATAAAACAACGATTCACAGCCTTTTTTTGACTATTTTTGGTGAAAGCATAGATTCGTGATCAACTGCTCATGTTTAAATATTGCTCAAAAAAACGCTAGATCGAAACGAATTACAGCGCTATAAAATTAATCAATTGGAATCGATTCCAAATTATATATAACAATTATGATTCCAGTTAACTCATACCCAAAAGGCACAATAACGAACACAATAGGTACCAACATGATCAAGAAACTTACTCTGGCTGCTGCCATTGCCCTTGTCACCTCTCCTGTTATTGCTAAGGAAGAAGCCGAAGTTATGCACTGGTGGACTTCAGGTGGTGAATCAGCAGCGATTCAGGTTCTCGCAGAGTCCTATGAAGCAGATGGTGGTAAATGGAAAGATAGCGCTGTAGCGGGTGGTTCAAACGCTCGAAGTGCGGCAATCAACCGTATGATTGGTGGCTCCCCGACAACAGCTGCACTGTTTAACACTTCTCAGCAATACCACGAGATGATTGCAGAAGATATGTTGAACAACATTGATGCAGTAGCAAAAGCAAACAACTGGGAAGAGATCCTTCCAGCGCCAACGCTGAATGCTATCAAAGTTGATGGCCACTTCTATGCAGCACCTGTGAACATTCACATGCCGGGGTGGTTCTGGTACTCAAAAGAAGTATTTGAGAAAGCAGGTGTTGATAAAGAGCCACAAACGACTGAAGAGCTCTTTGCGACGCTAGATAAAGTTAAAGCTGCTGGCTATACCCCACTCGCATTAGGTGGCCAAAACTGGCAAGAAAATCTACTGTTCGCAACAGTGCTGAGCAACGTAGGCGGCAAGCAACTCTACTTAGATGCTCTAGGTAAACGCGACACTGAAACACTAAACTCAGCGGAATTCAGAGAAGTCGTCGATACCTTCTTGAAACTGAAACCATACGTTGATGCTGGCTCTCCGGGTCGTAACTGGAATGATACAACGAGCCTCGTGATTAACGACAAGGCGGGTATTCAGATTATGGGAGATTGGGCAAAAGGTGAATTTACCCAAGCTAATAAGGTACCGGGCCAAGATTACGGTTGTTTCCCTGGTCTAGGTGATGACTCTCTCTATATTGTTGGTGGCGATGTTTTCGTATTCCCTAAAACCGATGACAGCCAACAAATTGCCGCTCAGCAAAAACTTGTTGAGTCCATGCTAAGTCCAGAGACTCAGGTGAAGTTCAACAACCTGAAAGGTTCTATCCCAGTACGTACCGATATCGACGTATCAAGCATGGACATTTGTGCACAGAAAGGTGCCGAGATCCTGAAAGTAGCAGAACGTCAGGTTCCTGATGGTTCAATGCTAATGGAAGAGTACCTGTACGGTTCTTTGAAAGACGCAGTAACCGAAGTTTGGAACGCACAAGATATGTCGACTGACAGAGCCGTAACGATCTTTGCTCAAGCGCTTCGTGACTAAGCGTTAACCCACTTCATGGAGGCACTAATACTCTACTAAAGGACTTGGATTTGCAGCCAGTAACAAGCCAATTCAAGCATGAATAGTATAGTGCCTCTTCAATGAATGACTCCCCTCTCTGAATTACTAAGGAGTGCATCCATGAATGTCGCCGCAGTGCAAAGACACCTCAAGCGAAACGCACTTGCCTATATGGCCATTTTACCAATGGCATTGACCGTGATGATTGCCTACATGGGCACCATGTTTTGGTCAGTGCGATTATCCTTTTCTAGCTCTCGAATGCTGCCAAAGAGTGACTTCGTTGGCTTTGCACAATATGAACGCTTGTTTACCACTTCGCGTTGGATAACATCATTAGAAAACCTATTGATCATTGCGTTCCTATTTCTCGCTATCTGTTTCATCTTAGGTTTTCTACTTTCAGTCTTTATCGACCAGAAAATCAAGGCTGAGAGCTTTTTCAGAACCGTATTTCTTTTCCCTTATGCGATGTCGTTCATCGTAACCGGCCTTGTTTGGCAGTGGATTTTCAACCCTCAACTGGGCATTCAAAAAGCAGTCAACTCACTCGGTTGGGAGTCCTTTACCTTTGATTGGATTGTTGACCCTAATATGGTGCTCTACACCGTAATCATAGCAGCAGTATGGCAAGGTGCTGGACTGGTCATGGCTTTGCTACTGGCGGGTTTACGTGGCATTGATGACGACCTTTGGAAAGCAACCAAGATCGATGGCATCCCGACATGGCGTGTCTACATTAGCATCATCTTGCCAATGCTTAGACCAATGATCATCACCACTGTGGTTCTGCTTTCGATCAGTATTATTAAGATGTATGACGTTGTGGTAGCAATGACAGGTGGTGGTCCTGGTGTCGCAAGTGAAGTTCCGGCTAAGTTCATCATGGATAACTTGTTCGAACGCGCCAACATCGGTCTAGCAACCGCAGCATCAACTGTTATGCTCACTACCGTACTGTGCTTAATTGCACCGTTCATCTACTCCAACTACATCAAGAAGCAAGGTAGGTAACTTATGTCTACGACACTATCACCTACAATGTCAGCTGCTGCGACTAAACGCCCGGTTTCTGTTAAGGCTCGTTGGGGACGGGTTGGTGTTTACGGTTTCCTCATCGTAACAGCACTGTTCTTTTTGCTGCCACTCTATGTGATGTTGGTGACATCATTTAAAGAGCTCGAAGAGATCCGACTTTCATCTATCTTTGCACTGCCACAAAACTTCACCTGGGATGCATGGAAAGTGGCATGGAGCAGTGCTTGTACAGGATTGGAATGTAATGGTCTACAAGTTGGTTTCTGGAATTCAGTTCGCATCTTGATTCCGAGCGTAGTTATTTCAGTGCTGTTTGGTGCTATCAATGGCTATGCGCTTTCCTTCTGGCGCATCAAGGGTGCGAATATCCTATTTGCTTGTCTGCTTCTAGGGGCGTTTATTCCATACCAAGTCTTCATCTACCCATTAATTCGCGTTTATGCCGACATCGGGATCTACGGCACGCTAACAGGGGTTGTAGTTTCTCACGTTATCTTCGGCATGCCGATCATGACACTGCTTTTCCGCAACTACTATAGCACGCTGCCAATGGAGCTATTCAACGCGGCACGTATCGATGGTGCCGGCTTCTTTAAGGTGTTCTTCACCATCATGCTTCCGATGTCGGTGCCTATTATCATCGTAGCGGTGATCATGCAGGTGACTAACATCTGGAATGACTTCCTAATTGGTTTAGTGTTTGCCGGTAACGACAACCTACCAATGACCGTTCAACTGAATAACATTGTTAATACCACAACGGGTGAGCGTGCCTACAACGTCAATATGGCCGCTACCATTCTTACATCACTTGTACCGCTGATCATTTACGTCGCATCAGGACGCTGGTTTGTTCGTGGTATCGCATCTGGCGCAGTAAAAGGATAATTCTATGGGTATCGTAAATATCAGCAAACTCGACATCAGCTACGAAACCACCAAGATTGTGAATCAACTCGACCTTGCTATCGACGACGGTGAGTTCTTGGTATTGCTTGGTCCATCTGGCTGCGGTAAATCGACATTACTCAACGCTATCGGTGGGTTAATTGATACCAGTGGTGGCTCTATCCACTTTGATGGCAAAGACGTAACTTGGGCTGACCCGAAAGATCGCGGAATAGGCATGGTATTCCAATCCTATGCGCTCTATCCAACGATGACAGTAGAGAAGAATATGTCATTTGGATTGAGAATCGCAGGTGTCGACAAGGCTACCATCGATAAAAAAGTCGCGTGGGCCGCTAAGCTTCTTCAGCTAGAACCATTACTAAAACGTAAACCTTCGGCTTTATCGGGTGGTCAACGTCAACGCGTCGCCATTGGCCGTGCACTTGTGCGTGATGCGGACATCTACCTATTTGATGAACCACTCTCTAATCTGGATGCCAAGCTGCGAGCAGAGCTGCGATTGGAAATCAAAAAGCTCCATAAAACGCTGAACTCAACCATGATTTACGTAACGCACGATCAGATTGAAGCGCTAACGTTAGCAGATCGCATTGCGGTAATGAAAGATGGCATCATTCAACAGCTAGATACGCCGCACAATGTGTACAACAAACCCCAAAATCTGTTTGTTGCCACATTCCTTGGTTCACCAGCGATGAACTGTATTGAAGGTACACTGAACGTGAATGATGGTGTTGTCCGCTTCCAATCTGCAGAGCTTGATATCGATGTGACTGAATATCCATTTAGTCAAATTCCAACTCATGGTGCAGAAGTGACGTTGGGTATTCGTCCTGAGCACCTAACGATTTCGCAGAGCGACGACGACACAAACATCATTGACGGTCTTGTCGAACTCGTCGAACCAATGGGCTCAGACACCTTGGTTTGGACACGATTTACTGCACAACACACCCTTTCCCACCGAACAACTTCAGAGCATGAGTTAAATGTTGGTGAGACGGTGAAAGTGAACATCGACGCCAAGCGCTGTTCTATCTTTGATACCAATACAACAGAAAGAATGTAGCTATCCGCACCAACTAAAAAGCCCTTCGGTAAATGATTACTGAAGGGCTTTTCTGCGATCTGTGTTAGAGACGGTTTGAGCTTTGTACCAGACAACTAGGGTCTGTTGACCTTTCGAGCTGGTTTTTGCAGCAGTTTGTGGAAAATTTCCACAAGGCAGAGGCTTTGATGTGTAGCTAGCCTACATGAGAAGCCGATAACGCAGTGGAAATGAAGCACAAACGCTGCCCGAAGGGTTCGGCTAAAATCGTTTTATGCTTTGTTAAGGGGTATTTACTTAGAATGACTAGGCTACACCCCCCTTGCCGCGCCTAAAACGATTTTATCTCGAACAAAATTTAACCACGAAAGGTCAACAGACCCTAGTGACGTTAGTTCGCGAGCTGCTTCTCAACTACCTGCTCAAGCTCGTCGTAAGGTAGGTAACCTGGAATAATCTCACCATTCATGATCATCGCCGGTGTGCCTCGTAAGCCTAAATCCATGAACATTTGGTAGTTCGTTGCCAGCAATCGGTCAGCATCATTTGACTGAACCAATTGATAATTAGTGTCTGTCTCGTAAGCAATAGATTCTAACGATGCTTTAGTGTGCTTACCGCGCTTCTTCAGCAACATCTCATGCACACTAGCAAACTTCTCTGGAGCTTCCTTCCACACATTCAGCGCAAAACTTGCTGTGGTGTAATCCAAAGAGGTTGTGCGTTCTTTAAGGGGCGTATAAATATTCACCACTTTCACATTCGGATACTCTGCAACGAGCTCTTCGAGTGCAACATCGAGCTTCTTACAGAATGGGCAGTTGTAATCGGTCACGTTATAGATAACGAGCTCAGGGTTGTCAGCCTGGCCAAGAAAACTGTGAGCAGGACTTATCATGTGCTCGTTGTAGTTATCTAGCGTCGCTTTAACGCCAAGTTGTTGAGCAGAGTAAGATGTAAGACTTTGATGGAGACTATCAACAACTTCTGGGTGTTTTTTTAGTAACTGTTGAATCTCGGCAATCTTCTGTTCTTGTGTCTCTGCATACACATTAATGCTCGCAGTGCTTAACGCTGCGAACGATAACGCAACGGCTAATGCTTTGAGTTTTTTCACTCGTAATCCTATATAACGATTAATGAACATGGGTTGGACTTATAATGCGCCTTTGAGTTCCATATGGTCAATCAGGATTAACGACTTTATTTTGCAGTTCAAGCATCACTTGGTGAAATGCTCAAACCCGCGTAAAGTACTGACATGATTTAATAACAATAATCGTAAAAGCGAACGGCTCAACACAAGGACACCACTTTGAACGCGACTTCCTTCACCGACAACGGACTCTTTTTTCAACCACATTATTTTACCGCCCCACTCGACTATTCCAATCCAGGGAAAGGCTCTATTGAAGTCTTTGCTCGTGAAGTTCGATTGTCTGGTGATACGGACTCAAACAAACCATGGTTAGTCTTCTTTCAAGGTGGTCCTGGTTTCCCTTCACCAAGACAAAATGGTAATAGCGGCTGGATTAAGCGCGCAACTCAAGAATACCGTGTCTTACTCCTTGACCAACGGGGCACTGGAAACAGCAGCGTCATCTCGCACCAAACATTGGCAGGATTATCTCCAGCTGAGCAAGCTGAGTACCTATCGCACTTTAGAGCCGACAACATAGTTCGTGATGCAGAATTAATTCGTGAGCAGTTTGGCGTAAAACAATGGGCTATTCTGGGTCAAAGCTTTGGCGGTTTTTGTTCGCTGACGTACCTTTCTATGTTTCCAGAAAGCCTTTCACGCAGCTTTATTACCGGTGGTGTTCCATCTATATCTCGCCACCCTGATGACGTGTATCAAGCAACGTTCAAGCGCACCAAACAAAAGAACGAAGCGTTTTTCGCCCAGTTTCCTCAGGCACAATCAATGTGTCAGGAGATTGCCGACCATTTGAGCCAGAATGAAGAGTATTTACCTAACGGACAGCGCTTCACTGTCGAGCAATTCCAGCAAATCGGTATTAACTTTGGCATGAGCGACACCTTCCTACCGACTTACTACGCGTTAGAAAACGCATTTGTCACTATTAACGGTGATAAACAACTCCGTTATGAGTTCCTAAATAACATGCTGATGGAGCAAGGTTTTCAGACTAACCCTATCTACGCTTTGCTACACGAATCCATTTACTGCCAGGACTTTGCCTCTAAGTGGAGTGCCCATCGAGTCCGCCAGAGCTACACTGAGTTCAATTACCAAACCGGTCAATCTTTCTACTTCACTGGTGAGATGGTGTTCCCTTGGATGTTCGACCAATACACAAACCTACAACCACTGAAAGAGGCCGCTGAATTGCTCGCAGCCCGCGCTGACTGGAGTGACTTGTACCACGCAGAGCAACTTGGCAAAAACAAGGTGCCTGTAAGTTGCGCCGTCTATGCCGATGACATGTTCGTAGAAATGGACTTGAGTCGTGAGACGTTAGCGAAAATACCGAATGCTAAAGCATGGATTACCAACGAGTATGAACACAACGGACTACGTGCCGACGGAGAAAAGATCTTAGATAGATTGATCGCAATGGGTAACCAAACGGCTGCGACATTGGTGTAATCTTAAAAAATTAGAATCAAGCGCTATTCGGAAGACCGGATGGCGCTTTTCTCATCTTTACAAAGCTTTACGTTGGCTGCAATTTTAATTGGTAACATTTATTGGGTAATATGAAACATAATTTCAACAGTAATTAGTGAATAACAATGAAGTCATATCAGCCTCTAACACGTCAAACCATATTATTACACTGGGTTACCGGACTGCTTTTCATCGGCACCTTTATCGCAGGTTATATCGTAGCCGGTATGGAGCGAAGCCCTGAAAAATTTGAACTGCTTGCGTACCACAAATCCTTTGGTGTCATCATTCTTGTAGTCGCTTCGATTCGCTTGCTTTGGCGCATCAAGGAAGGGAATTTACCTACAATTGGTGAACCACCAGCATGGCAGGAGAAAATCGCCCACGCAGTTCATGGGATTCTATTATTAGCAACCATTGCAATGCCGATCTCAGGAATCGCAATGAGCGTAGGTGGTGGACATGGCATTGCTGTATTTGGCTTCGACCTTATTGCTAAAGGCGAAAAGATCGAGACACTACAGCAAATCGGTAGCGCGATTCATGGTACATCTGTGAACATTATCATCGCGGTATTTGCTCTGCATGTGCTTGGTGCTATCAAGCATCAGGTGATTGATAAAGACGGTACGATTAGCCGCATGCTCGGGCGATAAGCCTTCTTGTAGAATGCAAAATGTTCAAAGCCTCGTCGAATGACGAGGCTTTTTAGAATAATTCATGATTAAAATCTACAAAACAAATAGTCAAAGATATGATTACAATGCTTTAATAAGAACTTCAAATAATCACATGGAATTAGGCTGTTACATGCAAAAGATTGCTCTTTCTACCGCTGTTCTCATAGCTAGTTTTTCATTCACAACTCACGCAAGGCCACTCGGTGAAGCAGGTTGGAGCGGCGAAATCTCTATCAACACCGGTTACGCTTCTCAAACATCAAACTTCAATACTGATGGTGATAAAACACTATCAAGCCAAAATGCAAAGGCTGAAAGCGATGACGGCTTTCTTGCGGCGCCACTAGGTAACATTGCCTATACCTTCGGTGAAGGCAATAGCAAACAGTTTTATGCCGGTACGTCTCGCGCCGACATCGCTGTTGGCGATGTGGCTTTTGAAATTGGCTACAAGCAGAAATTAGCGTCTGGAACCGTCGTTGATGTCTCGATTCTCCCTACGATTATTGAAAATGAAACCTGGGTAGATCCATATGCGGTTGGTACTGAGCGCAAGACAACCGACGAATCTGGTAACGCTTACCGTCTAAAACTGAGCTCGATTGGTGGTTCACTGTTTTCGTTAGATTTCGCTTATGCCCATATTGACGTCGATGATGAACTATCGGCTTCGGATTCAAAATTTTCGACAGACACTCAAGAAGCAATGCGCCGAGACGGAAGTCACTATTACCTGAAAGGGGATATGCGCCTTTTCATCGATAGAGATACCTTTATCGTTCCAGCACTGAAATATAACCGTAGAACCGCAGACGGTGACGCGATGGCTTATAACGCATTCGGTGCAGACATCAGTTATTTCAAGAGCATAGGTCGTCACCAATTTGCATTAACAGGAGGTTACGAGTATCGCGACTATGATGAAACGAACCCCGTGTTCGGCAAAAAACGCGACGACCATGCATTAAGTGCATTCTTGGCTTATGAGATGGAAGAACTTAATGGTTGGGAGAACGTATCCCTAATCTCGTTTGCGGGTTATGGACAGAGCAACTCAGCAATCACCTTCTATGATGAATCGCAATACATCGTGACACTTGGTTTGAACTACCAATTCTAGTATTCACATCCTATTCATCATAACTTTGATAACTTGCGTATCAATTACTATAAAACTAACGAGATGAATAGGAACGACATCAGTAATGATCAATAGCAGACATCTTTTCCCGCTCTCCGCGCTTAGCTTAGCCGTCATAATTACAACGGGTTGTAGTCTTAACTCAGAGACTGACAACCCCGATGACCCTGCATATTCCCATGCGGATTCACTCCCAGTCTATAGCCAAGCATCATTTGAACAATATCAAGCTGAAACTGCAGACTGGTTGAGAGAAAACCGTATTTTTATGACTGAAGACCGGGAAACGGAGCTGTCAAAAGTATTACCCGCTCAATACACTCCAGATCATCCTAATGGTCAAGGTGTCTTGTTGGTGCATGGTTTGGGGGATACCCCCTACTCTTATATTGATATTGCGCATCATCTCGCCACAAAAGGTTATCTTGTACGAACTGTGTTACTGCCAGGGCACGCGAGTAAATCAGGTGATTTGATTCTACCTAGCTATGACGATTGGCAGGGTGTTGTACACCACCATATTAATCTACTTAAACAAGACGTCGATAGTGTTTGGTTAGGGGGGTATTCGACAGGTGCTAACTTAGTCACTACTGAAGCACTAAACGACTCAGAAATATCCGGCCTTCTACTATTTTCGCCAGCCTTCGAGCCATCGATGCCAGCGGTGAAATGGGCAAAGCTAGCGAGCTACTTTATTGATTGGGCTGACCAGGACCCTGAAGATAACCCACTGCGTTATAACTCTTTGCCAATGAATGGCGCAGCGGTTTACTACCAAACTTCAGAAGAGGTGCAGAAAGCACTTAACGGTCAGTTTTATGATAAGCCGGTCTTTATGATGATGAGTGAAGCCGACAGTGTGATCAGTACTGATTACGCTCATCAAACCTTCAATCAACAGTTCACCAACCCTGCGAACAGATTGATTTGGCAAGGAGAGAAACCATTGGCTGATCCACGTAGCAGCCAGCTTTCGATGGACTTGCCAGAACAAAGGATCTCCAATGGTTCTCACATGGGTTTGATGTTCTCACCACACAACCCAGATTACGGGATTGATGGTAACAACTTGATTTGCAGTAACGGACAGGGGGAAGTGTTAGAGAAAGCCTGCATAGAAGGCGCTGAGGTCTGGTTCTCTGCATGGGGCTATACTGAGGAAGGTAAGAACCATGCTCGACTCACCTACAACCCTTACTTCGAACTGAGCATTTCTGCACTCGATGAGGTGATGAGTTCAGTCAATATCGCTACGGCCAAATAAAATAGAGTTAGCTAAGGAAGCATTATGAACAGGACGTTTTACTCAACAATTTTGACGCTATCAGGGCTAATAACCTCCCCTACTCTATTAGCGGATGAAGTCCCTGTCGATGAAAGCTACAGTGTGACTGCCGTCGCCAGCGGATTGTATATTCCTTGGGGAATAGAATTTGTAGACAACAATACTCTTATCATAAATGAGAAGAACGGCACGATATCCAAGATCGATATCTCTTCTGGCAGTAAACAACCGCTCTACTCTGTCTCTGAACTGTATGAAGGTGGCCAAGGAGGGTTACTCGATATTGCTCGTTCTCCAATCGTACCAGAGCAGTACTACTTCACATACAGCAAGAACACATCTGAAGGTTCAACGGTCGTATTAGCAGCAGCAACTTTAAATGGAAATAAGCTGACTGATTGGCAAGACTTGCTCATCACTGACGCATCCGAAGACAGCGGTCGTCATTTCGGTAGCCGCATCAGCTTTGACGATGAAGGGTACCTTTACTTCGGGGTTGGTGACCGTGGCAATCGTGATAATGGGCAAGATACTAATAACCACGCGGCCTCTATTCTCAGACTCAAGCTTGATGGCTCAACACCAACCAACAATCCATTCGTCAATGATGATTCGATACGAGATGAAATCTGGTCATATGGACACAGAAATCCTCAAGGCTTGTTCTTCGATTCAAAAACTCAGCGCTTGTGGGAAATCGAGCATGGCCCTCGAGGTGGTGATGAGATCAACCTAATTCAACCTACGCTAAATTATGGCTGGCCGGTCACCTCTCACGGCAAAGAGTATTGGGGACCATTTGATGTGGGTGAAGCAGAAGAAAAATCGGGGATAGAGTCACCCAAGCTTGTCTACGTCCCCTCAATCGCTCCGGCAAGTTTAGTTTTATATAGAGGGGATAAATATCCCAACCTCGATGGAAAGCTACTCGCAGGATCTTTAAAGCTTACCCATATAAACGTGGTCTCCATTGATGACAGCGGTAAAACGCCTAAACTCACTGAGGAAAAACGTATTCTAGACGAGCTTAACGAGAGAATACGAGATATTGCAATTAGCCCTGATGGTTATCTTTTTCTATCCACTGACAACGGTAACATTTACCGCTTAAATCCAAGTAATTAGAGTCTATTGACCCAAATCTTTCAAAACAGGTCACTTATTCCCATTATTATTTCGGAGTAAGTGGCCTTGTTTTATGAACCTGCTACTAAATCACCTTCGTTGATTTTTTTTCGACATCAGCTCGACATAAGTTTGACACCGACTTCGTTAAGTTCTCCTTATACAAAACAGAACACTGTCTTTTAATGGAGTCCACTATGGATAAGAAATTCTCTGCACTTACTGCAGCTATTCTACTTGCAACATCTAGCTATGCGATGGCAGAAGACGACGAACTTGGTTTTAGTGGTCAGGTTGGTCTAGGAATGGGTATTTTCACCCAAGAAGATAACCTAAGTACCGACGGTGATGAAACTATCAGCCAGTATGGCTCTGCTTCATCAGAGAGCGAGTTTACGGTTGAACCTATTGTTAATTTAGAATATGCGTTTAACGAAAAACACTACGTTTATGGTGGTACTCACAACGAAGAGCTTATCCAAGGTGAACTCGCATTCGAGCTAGGTTATGGCTACAAGATGGATAACGGTACAGTGCTCGATGTTTCCTATGTTCATGCACTAATGGCGGATGAAGTATGGGAAAATCCTTATGAGTTGAATTCTAAACGTGAAACAACTGACCTATCTGCAAACGGTTTCCGTTTCCAGGCGGAAGAAATAGCGGGAACAGGTTTTGGTTTCGACGGTATCTACTACAGCAAAGACGTGGACAATGAAGCATCAATTAAAGAACTCGAACGCAGTGGTTCAGGATTCAACGGTGCGGTTTCATACACCTATTACCTAGATGGTCAATCAGCGCTTATCCCATCGGTGAACTATGGCTCTTACTCAGCGGATGGTGACGCTGAGTCTTTTTCTGAATACGGATTTGGTATCGAGTACATGCGTCAAGCAGGTAACCACGCATTTATCTTAGGTTTCGAGTATGACATCCGTGATTTCGATGAAGCAAATCCAATTGCAGAATTTGATGGTAAAACGCGTGAAGACAGTGGTTACGCGCTTCAAGCGATGTACCAATACGAAGAATTCATGGGCTGGGAAGATTGGACGTTTATCGGGGTTGCTGGCTATGAGTCTAGCGACTCAAACATCGACTTCTACGATGCAAGCGAGTACCAGGTTATTGCTGCAATGACATACAGCTTCTAAACATACCGCCCTTGCTTCAAACTATCTAGGGCACCAATTATCATAAGGGCTTGGCTTCGTTAAACGATGCCAAGCCTTTTGCATTTCAGTGACTTTTTGATGAATCCATCTCAATTAGTGATCAAGCTCATTCTCTTTATATAATTAAATTAACCAAGTTAATTTAAATTGGTAAAATCGCTACCAACAACCCTACTTATAATGAGAATGATGAAATGAACTACGCTCCATCAGTCGGTGTAAAATTCAATGAAGACGGCTCAGTACGTCACTTTCCTGGTAATACTTTCCTCTGCCATGTTGACAAAGAAAGCCCAGTACTAAAGCAAGTAATCTGGGCTCAACAACAACTGAAAGCGATGGATTGTGCAAAGAACTATGCGTTCCTACCAGAATCAAGCATGCATATGACAGTGTTTGAAGGCCTATGTGATCAAATTCGTGATGAATCCGTTTGGAGCAGTAAGCTAACTTCAGACGTTTCATTGGAAGATGCAACAGAGCAGTTCATGACTTGGTTAAATGAGGCTCAAGCAACACCTAAGTTTAAAATGGTGTTTGACCATGTATATAACAGCCGAAACGGTGGCACCGTGCTGCGCATCAAGCCTGCTAACCAAGAAACTTTAGACGCAATTAAGGCATGTCGTGAAAACCTAAGTGAGCTAACAGGAATTCGCCACCCTGTGCATGATAGTTACCACTTCCATATCACACTAAGCTACAAGGTAATCCACCTAGATGAAGAACAAGAGAGAGAGCTTCTTGATACTTGTGCTCGTATCGAGCAACGTATGAATGAGTCATTTGGCGAACTGACTCACGGCGCCGTTGAGTTCTGTGAATTTAAAGATATGTTTGAGTTCCGCGCAGTGAAGCACCTTCCATTGTCGTAGCTCAAGTGTAATAAACACCTAAAGAAACGCACACAAAGCAAAAGCGAGAGTTTTCACACTCTCGCTTTTTAGTATCTGCACAAAGATGCTCTCAGCTAACTAAAGACGGTTTCGAGGATTTTGCCTAAAGCCTTGTATGACAGGTTTTTACGGCCAATATCGAAATTCTTTGTCATCGATTGAGCTCTATACTCTGCATCAAAAAGGTATTGCTCAGTCTGTTTTGCAGCAAGATTTAATTGTTCGTCACTAATTACTGCTAGACCATTGTCATCCCAGCTTAGCGAATCACCCAGGTCGATAATATCAAAACCAAATTGCTCTATGTCGGTACCATAAACAGGATAACGATAAACGACTTGGGGAACATTCGCGACCAAGCCTTCTAAGAACTGGTTGCCCCAACCTTCCAACCAACTAGGGTACGTCACAATGTCAGCATGAACATAGGCATCCCAGAGTGAATAGAACTTCGTTTGCTCTATTTCTTCGCGGCTATGTCTGATGTGTGGATTGATAAATAGGAGTTCAACGCCGGCTTGTTGAGCCTTAGTTTTTAACTTATCAAAGTACTCGTCTTCTTCATTCATGCCAGCAAGCACTAAAACTAGGCGACTGTGCTCCGTCACCAACTTGCCGTTATACAGGGTTTTTCCTAACCAGTTAGGTTTAATTTGCTCAAGTTTTTCAATTAGATCGACCGCCAACTCAATACCTTTACGAGCAACGATACGCGTTGCCTGAAGAAAAACAATATCATCTTCACGCAGGCCAACCGACTCACGGAAATCTTGGTTGTACTCATCAACCTTCCAATCACACCCGTCAAAATCAAACACGTTTGGTACCACTGTGGATTCAAAACCTGTCTTGTTTCTGAGCGATTGATAGGCAAGTTGATTAATCACGCAATGCTTGTCGCTATCTCGACGTGGAGGGAAGTAAGCCTCCAAAATCTGTTTTACCGCTGGGTAAACAGGGTTGGCAAACTTTTCGCGTTCCCAGTGGAAGTCATGGTGGTGATTCACCACTTTCACGCCCGTTGTTTGTACTGCTCGCTCAAGACCAATGGCTGCAGCCAAACTATGTCCGACCGCAAAGATATTGTTTGGCACAATCAAATCAATCTTTTGAGATTGAATGGCCTTGGTCACTTCAGTTTCGATTTCTGTCGCCTGACGTTCAATGGCTTCCATTAGCGCTTGCTCGTTAGCAAAGTACTCGGGTGCAATAAAGGCATCCTGAGTGATTTTAGCGTTGAGCCCGTCTTCGTACTTCAATGCATTAACACATGTTGCATCGACACTACCTGAACTACCTGCTAAATAGAAAACGTCATGGCCTTGTTGTTCAAGAGCCCATTTCCATTTATCCATTTCGAGAGAGACGCCATCGGTCTCCCCTACTCTATAGTGCGCTAATAATATCCTCATGATGCTCTTTACACCTTTTATACTTCCAGAATAACAGTTGAATACAGGTTAAGACCTTGCGGGTCGTCCCCTGGGGAGTTACGTCCACCAGCAGCGACGCGATTAAGAATATCCATTTTCGGTTCGTTGACACCATCGACAGTAGCCGCATAAACCTTCATTGCAGAACCACCATCAATCGCGATCGCATTGTGTAGGGTTTCGCCTTCGAACAAATCAATATCTGACTCGGTGACGCGCTTGAGAAGATTAGCAACATCAACAATATTGGCACCAATGCTCATTTCATGGCGACCATCAAACAACAGGTAGCCAATGTGGTTGTCGGTTTGAATGAACAGTCCTGACGGCTCGCGAATGAGTGCATCAAAATTATTGGTTTCTTTACCAGAACGAGCCAGTGGAGAATCTGTATTTGCCACACGGTCTAGTGCGTGCTCAGCTTGCTCTGCAGTCACCTCATTGCCCGTCGGAACAATAGGTTGACCGTCGATAACCGAAGGAACCAATCCCCCCAATACCTGTTTGAACTTAGAAAGATCAATTTCGTTAGCGTAAGGTTTCACGTTAACTCGATCACCAACTTGAAGACCTTGAGGGAACAAACGATCGAACGCTTCACGCTTAAAAGAAAGTAGGGAACCAAAAGATGGGAGTGGGCATTCGCCTTGCCAGATCTTCACCACTTCTTCCTCTGGTTTAACGCCATTGCCTCGGTTTGCCACAAACACATTAATTCGATTTTCCAATTGAAGCATTGGAGCGAACTCAACTAGGTGTCCTTGATGCGTCATTGGAAAGTTAACGTTAAACAGTGCGACATCACGATGAGCTACATCTTCTAGACTCGGGTTTAAGCAATCCACATGAAATGGACTGTTGTTGATATCAATATCGAAACGGTTACACGTTACCGAAGGAAGAACATGCACTTTACCATCCAAATCAACCGCTACCGCTGAATCATGCGCCGTAGGGAAGCCTGCTGTCTCCACTTCACCGTTCTCATCGGCAAAGTAGTAAAAACCTAAGTACGACAGAATCTCTGGCAATTGATGGTCAGGGTTTGGATAACGCAATTTATGTGACCAAATATGATCGCCGACGTTTAGCTCTTTGGTCATGAAATAACCAAGATTACCTATGATACCGTTAAGCTGTATTTCTTCAGCTAGGCGGTCTTTCAAGTCCGCTAGCGTATTGTCTTTAAAGTGATAGCCAATGCGCGCACTCTTCACATCCTCTTGCTTCAGCCAGACTAAGGACATCGATGTTGTAGCCAATGACTCTGGAGCTTCTACCGGCTGATAATCAGAACTCGATGGCAAAGCGCTCGGATCAATTTGAGGCATCTGCATGTGTAGACGTTTGACACCCAAGGTTGTCTTCTCGCCCACGACTTTTGAAAAGCGCTCTGCGAGTTTTTGCTCAAAATCAGTATCAAGATTCTCATGAAGGGGATTACCTAATGGTCCACTCTTCATTTGATACCCTGTTACGGGTTGCGGGTTAAAGTAACGACCCGCCACAATCGTCATTGTCTCAAAGCATTCTGATTTCATTGGGGCTGCGTGAGTAGCCACAGCGTCTACACGTTGTTCTGTCATAATTGTTATTCTAGGGTTGTATCTAAATAAGCTGAGGCGTTACGCCTCAGAAAACCAAATATTAGTTAGCCAAGTTGTTAGTAAACGAAACTGTTAGTAAGCCAGGTTATATAGGGGCAGCATTGCTGCACCCGTTGCGGCAATTTTCCCGCCAGAGGTTTTCGCTGGAATGATGGTCGGCATCACCTCATTAGGCTCTAGATATTGCTCAAGGGAAGAAATAGCCGAGGTGTGCAATTCATCGACTAGTTGCGGAGGTAAAAGTCCGCCGATAATGATCTCATTCGGGTCACAAATTGCGCGAATAGCTTGTAACGCGGAGACCAGTTGCATCTGTGCGTTCGCTTTCCACTCAGCCACTTTTTCAGGGTTCTTCGAGAGTAGAGTCGACAATGTATCTGCGCGGTGTGGGCTAGGCTCTGACAGCCCCAACTTGTCGTAAAGACACGATAGAGATGGACGGTTATTACGATCTGGGAACAGCTTACCAATACGACCAGCATTGCCACGCGCACCACGGTAGGTCTTACCGCTGTAATAGTGACCACCACCAACACCATAACCTAAATAAAGGTAAAAAAAGTTAGCATTCAGACTACGACGAGAGCGTACTGACTCACCCAGTGCAGCGGCATTACCATCGTTTTCTATCCAACAAGGTAAACTAAGCTTTTCTTCAATGGTTCGTCGAATATCGATACTCTCCCACTCAGACAAGTGTGGAGGCATTGTCACTTTGCTTGATTCTGGATTGAAGTTACAACTGGTTGTCACACCTACCCCAATTAGCTTGGAGAACTCTTCTTCAAATGCCACGCGTGTCACATCTAGTAACTTAGACAACTCATCGATCGCAAACATCGGCTCACTATAGATGCCTTGAATCGCCTTAGAGAATACCGCCTCACCTTTCAGGTCAACAAGCTCAACAGAGATTGTCTCTAGCTCAATATTCACTCCTAGACTGTAAGCTGCTCTTGGATTGACACCCAACTCAATACCCGGTTGACCGCGAGAGCCTTTCTGCTTTCCCGTCACCTCAATCAACCCTTCATCTATCATCTTTTTGGTGATTTTAGTGATAGCAGCAGGCGTTAAGCCGCTTGCTTCTGCAATTGCTGCTCGGGTTGTCGGTGCTTGCTGGTGAATCAAAGCAAGCACTTGGCGTTGGGTATCTGTACCGAAATCTATCAACTCTATGTCCTTAGATACTTCTCGAAGATGAGTAGGCGAACTGCCAAATAACACTCTCTTCAATTTCATCATTCATATTTGATTTATCGACTCGGCCAGTTTCGAGTCAATAAACCAAATATGCCCACCTGTTAAGGTGGGCAAATTTAATTACATTAACACGTTCTCTACAAACGCTTTTTTCGCTTCTGTCGCGTAGTCAGAAGTAAAGAAATCAGAGCTGTATTGACGCTGATCATTATCAACCAGTGCATTCGAATCATCTGCATCCGGGTGTTGAGGTGCAGAACCAAATGTCGCATTCAGACCTGTTTGAGCTTCAGCCGATGTGATCCATTGAATGAACAGTGCCGCTGCTGCTTTGTTCTTCGCATTCGCTGGCATCATGATCACGTTACCGCCACCTGGCATACCAAATTCAGGGATGTAGAACTTGATGCGCTTAGTAATAGCCCCTTTCTTCTGCAGACCCGCTAGATGGTCTTCCCATGCTGGAGCCATAGAGATCTCGCCATCGTTAATACGCGTCAAGCTATCAGCGTTTGATGCTGTGATGATGATTTCATCCTTATTGCCTTCAAACCACTCCCAAGTCTTAGACCAAGTCGGCATTACAGACTTATCCATTTCAGTTTGGAAGTAAGTGTCTGTGTTACCTGATACATGGTAGATAGCGCGTTGAATGAATGCGTTACCTGCACCACCTTTGTTAGGATCGTTCACACCGAACTGCTCTGGGTGTTGCTTAATCCAACCAGATAGGTCATCAAAGCTTTGTGGAAGGGTTGCTTCATCAACACGAGTTGGATCGTAAGCAAGACCCGTTTGGTTACCCCAGAAAGAGTACGCGTAGCCTTGAGTATCAACGCCTACAAGGTTTGTACGTAGCTTTTCACTACCTGGGATAATGTCTGTCAGTGGGCCATACACCACGTTACTTTGAATCATCATTGGAAGCTTCACAGTATCCAGCGCCATCACATCGATGCTGCCTTTTTCTTTTTTCGCTTCCGCTAATAGCTTGTTACGATTACCAGATTCGTTACCTTCTGGTACACGAACTTTGATGCCGTACTCTTTTTCAAAGCTCTTGAAGAACTTGCGGAACTCAGGTTGCAGATACCAGATGTATGCGTTAACGACTTTCTCTTTCTTTGCTTGCTCTACGATTTGATCCCAAGTCATTTCATTTAGGTCGTATGCTAAAGCGTTTGTCGATAAGCCAGCTAGAGCTGATACAGCAGCTGCAAGTACTAGTTTTTTCATAAGTCCATTCTCTATGTTATTGGATGGTTTATCTCTTTGGATAATAAGGGGTAAAAATTTTCTATGCTTTACCTGTTGATTCAGCTAAATAGTTGCCTTTCAACAAGCGTTCAATTACAAGCATTAGGATCACGTTTGGAATCACCAGAATCAATGACACTACTGCCGCGTTTGGTCTAATAAATGAGTAACCAAGGTACGAGTAAAGAATTGTTGGTACCGTTACGTAATCAGGAGAACCCAATACAAACGCCACGTTAAACTCCTCAATACTGATCACTAGACAGAAGATCAACGACGCGAGTAAGCCCGGTTTCAGCATCGGCAAGTATGCATGCTTAAAGGTTGTCCACGGACTACCACCAAGGTCACGGCTCGCATCAATTAGGTCCTGGGGTACACTCTTAAAACTTGCAGACATAATGCGAATAGCATAAGGCAATGCCAGTACTGTATGGCCGATAACGATACCTAGGTATGCATTATCTAGATTTAGGTTAATCAGCATCGAACTGAAAAATACACCAATGATCATACCAGGCATTACCAGTGGAAGCAGGGTTACTACTTCTGCCATGCGCTTACCAGGGAACTGTTTACGACCCAAAGCATACGCCGTCGGCATTGCAAGCAGCACCGTAAGAATGGCAACAGCTGGCGCGATTGAGTAACTGTTCGTTAGGGCTTCAACCAGGCCTGAGTTTTCCCACATATCTGTCCAGCGACCAAATGACATCACAGGAGGCAATACGTCCGGGTAGCTCCACGGATGTTCTGGGTCTACCAATGACCAAATCAGAGCCATGATGAAAGGAATACCTAGCCATACAAAGTTCACGACTATGAACAAGCCAATCGCAATCTTGTTAATTAGGCGACCGTTAATTGTTCTCACTTTAGGTTTCGTCCCTAGTGTTGAAGGTTTAGAAGAAGCTAGAGTCGTCATTACTTAAGTTTCCCTTTTTTCTGAGCCAGAGGCGCGGTGAGTAGAGAAATAGCGATTGCCGCTAATACCGCTGTTACCATGATGACAACAGCCACAACAGCACCTTTGTTCCACTCCATAAATTCAGTAGACGTAATGTGCATCAGCATTGAAAGTGAGTAAGTGTTCTTTGGACCGGCAATCGAGTAGAACGAGTAGTCACCCAGCGCACCAATGAAAATAAGGATCAAAGCAACTTGGAGAGCCGGAACTGATAACGGGAAGATGATGCCGGTAAACTTACGCCAAGTATTTGCACCTAAATCTGCGGCAGCGTCGAGCACATCATTACGGATAGAGTTCACTGCGCCAGCAAGTAAGATCATCGCAAACGGTAGCTGCTTCCATACTTGAAGGATGATAACACCCCAACCAAAATCATCATTTTGCATGCGAATCGGTTTATCAATTAAGCCAATCGCCATCATCATTTGGTTTAGTACGCCGTGATAAGAAATCACGTTAACCAGTAAGAACGCCGCAACCAGACCAGGAATAAACATAGGTGCACGCAGCAAACCTGTGATCGTTGAAGAGCCTGGGAATGGTTTGCGTAACCAAAGTACTAATGGGTAAGCCATTGCCACAGCACCTAGTGCACCAATAACTGATACTTTAATCGAGTAAAGCAGTGACTTATGCAGCTTGGCATCAGCTAGAGCCTCATTCCAAAACTCCAATGAGAAACCACTCTCACCCATCATGTTGTGGTAACCAAAACTTTGCGCGATCACCATATAGAAGGTCGAGCCCATCAACAGAAGAATGGTTCCTACTCCTGGCAGGAGCAGTAGCCATGTCTTCCAGTGAGACAGAAACTTATTCATGCGGCACCTCTTCTAGGAAGCGGATACCATTTTTAGGAATCGACAACGACAGAAGGTCGTTATCAAACTGAGGACGCTTAGGCAGTTGAATGCGCATTTCACCTTGTGCCCCCTCTACCGACTCAACAATCAGGTCAGTGACGTTACCCATAAACGCCATTTGGTTTACGCGAACGTTGAAGCGGTTCCCATCTTCTTCCGTTGCAACCTTTGCATCTTCTGGTCGCCAGCAAACGAAGATTTTGTCAGACATAGGTGCTTCAGCTGACTCAACATCAAACTCACCAATTTCTGTTTTCACCTTATATAGATCTGGTGTCTCTGTTTTTGCCACTTGTGCAGGCAGGATGTTTGCAGCACCGATAAAGTCAGCGACAAAGCGGTTTGCAGGACGATAGTAGATATCTTCCGGTGTGCCGATTTGCTCAATACGGCCTTTGTTAAGCACAACGATCTTGTCAGACATTGCTAACGCTTCTGCTTGGTCGTGAGTAACGTAAATAGCCGTTAGGTTATAGCGCTTTTGCAGTTCACGAATTTCGAAGCGAACGGATTCGCGCAACTTTGCATCTAGGTTAGATAGTGGCTCATCAAAAAGAATAACCGATGGGCGAGTTACCATCGCGCGGGCAAGAGCAACACGCTGTTGCTGACCACCTGAAAGCTCACTTGGCATTTTGTGTGAATGTTCGCCTAGGTCCACCTGACCTACCGCTTCTGCTACACGAGCAATTTGCTCTGATTTGCCGACACCTTTTTGGTTCAGACCAAACGCGATGTTGTGCTCAACACTTAGATGAGGGAATAGTGCGTAAGACTGAAAACACATCGATGTATTACGTTTTTCAGGAGAGACTTTATTGACTACCTCATCACCGATAATGATTTCACCTGAGTCAGGTGTATGGAAACCACCAATCATTTTAAGTAGTGTTGTCTTGCCACAGCCCGATGGGCCAAGAAGTGTCACCATCTCGCCTTCTTCAGCTACGAAGCTGATGTCTTTCGACGCTACGAAATCATCGAAGTTTTTGCAGATGTTTTTTAATTCTAATCGGGACATTCACTTGCCTTTTGTTTCTGTCATAAGTCGTCTAGATGTGTACTCTAGATCTGTTTGATGACAATTATATTAACCAAGTTAATTTAATTATTTTGTGAAATGCCTCACGAGAGACGGTATATAACCCTAAAAGGTGTGTTATTGCGCATTTTTTGTGATCCGCAGCACGTGAAATACCCACATTAATTAACCAAGTTAATTAAATATGACAGTGAAATGACACTTTGAAGACATCGGGCTTGATGAGCACCCTTTTTAAAGCGAGGTTTTGCTTTTCCAGATAAGCCAAAACAGCGGTAGAAGAAAAGCTATGGTCGTGATCATATCGAGGTAAGTATGATAGTCCTGATGGTTCATCAGTTGTAAGTAGGCCGCTAACGACAAGATAGCAGCAAATCGCCAACCAGGTCGATAGAGACAAATGTGAACAACAAATACGAGAGCAACGGCGGTGTGAGTGGAGTAATCAGAGTCGAAACTTGGCCAGATCCCCAAAAGGAGGTCGACAAGGCTTGAGGCAAATGAAGCAACCAGAGTTAATACAATGGGTATCAAGTGCTTCGCACTAGGCAATAGCCAACAACCACTTCCTTGCCTTTCGCGCCAGACAATCGAAGCACTCGCCAATATCAATAACGGTGTATAGATATCAGCAATAATCGCCCATTGCTCAAACGTCAGCATAATCCTTTGGCCTATTTAGTTGGTGCTGTTGACACCCAGTAACGAGCAAGGTCCGATTCAAATACCGGTCCGTAGATAATATTCTCCAACTCACCACCATTCGCTTCAATCACACCTCGAGATCCTAGATTATCGACATCAGCAGTAATCAGCGCTTCCTCAATGCCTAATTCAGCCGCTTCGGGTAAAGAAAGTGACAGCATCACGCTCCCTGCCCCTTTCCTACGCCAGGAAGGTGCAACATCATAGCCAATGTGCCCAGCTTCTTGAGCTAAAAAGTCAGTATCGATGTTATGACGAACACGAAGCGCCCCTAGAATTGCCTTGTCTTGGTTGATCAGCCAAAAATGACTACACGGCACATAACCGGCTTTTAGATTCTGCCCCGCTTCCTCCTCTTGTAAGCGATGGATATACAGCTCAAAGTCAGTAAAACCCAACTTGTAATAGTCTGCGTTCTCTGGATCGTTCTTAACGAAATCCAAATAAAAATCAGCAAATTGAGATTCAAACTCAATAGAGGGAGAGATGAGTGAAACTGATTTTTTATCCATAAGGCGGTTTACCTGTCCGTAGTGATCATGACTTTCGAACGCTTGGTTTTAGAACGCTAGGCTCAAGACCAAACGCTGATTTAAAAACGAGCTCCCCTATCTTCGTTCGTGAGCTCACTGAAGGGGGTGACACGTTAAGGTTATGCGTAAATTGAATAAAAGACGTCTTCTTCGAGCACGAGTCGAAGAGTGCGTCGGGGATCTAAAATGAGCTCCCGTCTTTAACTCAGGAGCTCATTTTAAGGGAGGATGGCTTTAAGAGCCAATTAAGCTTTTAGTAGCGTTAAAATCTCTTGAGTCTTTTGTTCCATCAGGGGAATGTCATGCTTGCTTTCTACGTTCAAGCGAACGACTGGCTCGGTATTCGAGCTGCGCAAATTAAAACGCCAGGTTCCAAATTCCATACTTATACCATCGGTATGATCAACGGAGGCCGCTTGAGCTTGAAAAGCTCGCATGACTCGTTCAATTGCTGCTTTTGGATCTTTCAGCTTAGAGTTTATTTCCCCTGAAGATGGGTAAGCAGCGATACGCTCTTCTACCAAGCTAGAAAGCGTTTGGCCTTTGACGCAGAGAAGCTCGCTGACTAGCAACCAAGGGATCATGCCACTGTCACAGTAGGCAAAGTCACGGAAGTAGTGATGCGCACTCATCTCACCACCATACACAGCATCTTCCAAGCGCATGCGCTCTTTGATAAAGGCATGCCCCGTCTTCGACATGATAGGTGTACCACCATTTTGCTCAACGATATCCACTGTATTCCAAGTTAAACGAGGGTCATGGATAATGTTAGCGTTTGGATTCTTCTGCAAGAATGCTTCCGCAAGCAGACCAACGATGTAGTACCCTTCTATGAACTGGCCTTTTTCGTCAAACAAGAAGCAGCGATCGAAGTCACCATCCCAAGCAATGCCCATATCGGCATTGTGTTTTAAGACTGCGTCAGAAGTGTCTTTTCTGTTTTCTGGAAGTAGTGGATTTGGAATGCCATTAGGGAATGAAGAGTCAGGCTCATGATGAAGCTTGATAAACTCAATCGGCACACGAAGCTTGGCAAACTTCTCTTCCAGCGCGTCAATCACATGCCCTGCTGCGCCGTTACCCGAATTCACCACCAGCTTCAAAGGTTTGATATTTTCAGCAGAGATATAGGTAAGAAGATGGTCAGTATAATCGTCGAGATGGCTCACTTTCTTATAGCTACCTTTTGAAGTAACGCCTTCAAACTGGTCGCTTTCCGCTAGTGCTTGAACATCACGAAGCCCAGTATCACCACTGATAGGTTTAGCCTCTTCGCGCACAAGCTTCATGCCGTTGTAATTGATTGGGTTATGACTAGCGGTTACTTCAATACCACCATCAACGCCCAACGCTTTCGTCGCATAATAGATTTCTTCTGTACCCGTCATGCCAATGTCTATCACATCAACACCGGCATCCATTAAACCATTCGTAAGAGCTAACTTCAGAGGCTCTGAGGTTTCGCGAACGTCCCCACCCACTACGATGGTCTTTGGCTTCAAATATTGACCATAGGCACGACCAATTCGGTACGCGATATCATCATTCAATTCTTCACCCAGTTTGCCTCGAATGTCGTAGGCCTTAAAACAGGTCAATTTTTCCATTTTTAACTCTATATGTTCTTTTGCTGAAAAGGAGGCCAAATGCCTCCCTTATTGCTTGTTCGTTACCTATTATCTTGCTTTATTTGTCTACGTGAAATCAAAGCTAAACCGCAAATACTTTAGACAAGATCTCTTTTAACGCAGGGTAAGAGAGGTTTTTCTCACCAATGTGGTAGTTTTTATCCATGTGAGCCTGACGCATTTCGCTATCCAATAAATATTGAATTGTCGAGTCACTCGCCGTATCCAATTTATCCAGCTCTATGACAGCGAGTCCATTGTCATCAACCCCATGCGTGTTACCCAAATCGATAATACTAAAACCGTAGTCTGCGATATCTAAATCGTAAACCGGGTAACGGTATACAACCATAGGAAGTCGAGCGATCAATCCTTCGAGGAATTGGTTGCCCCACCCTTCTAACAGGCTTGGGTAGGTAATGATGTCTGCATGACTGTAAACATCCCAAAGTGAGTAGACTTTACTGCCCTCTTTTTCACCACGAGAGTGTCCTACCCAATCGCTGATGAACAGCAGTTCAACGCCCAGTTTTTCTGCTTTAGCCTTGAGTTGTTCAAGGTAGCTATCTTCTTCACACATACCCGCAAAAGTCAGGATCAAACGACTATCACTGGTAAACGTTTTGCCGTTATAAAGTGTTTTACCTTCCAGCTCGCTACGCTTTGAAGCGATACTATTAATTAGGTCAATCGCAAGTTCAATACCTTTGCGAGCCACAATACGAGTCCCTTGTAAAAACATCACATCATGAGGGCGAATACCAAATCGCTCGCGTAGATCTTGGTTATATTCATCGACCTTCCAATCGGCACCATGGAAATCAAATACGTTGGGTACAACGGTTGAGTTTATATCTCGGCGATGCATCAATTCAGAATGTGCTATTCGATTAATCACACAATGCTGTACTAGGGGATGCTTAGGCGGGAATATAGTTTGCAGTAGTTCAGTGATACCCTCAGAGGTTGGTTTCGAATACTTTACACGCTCCCAATGGAAATCATGGTGATGGCAAATTACTTTGGTCTGAGTGCGCTCCACGGCCTTTATTAAACCAGATGCTGCAGGTAAGTGATAACCGAGAGACCACATATTATTAGGAACAACAATATCAATATTGCGGCGCTTTATTACCTCAGTAATGCCTTCTGCGATGATTTCAGCACGCTCATCGATTGCTTCTAACAAAACCGTTTCCGATTCGTAATCTGTTCTTTCAACGTAGGCGTTATGAATAATTTTATCGTTGAATGGCTCCAAATAATGCAGCTCAGGGACTAAGTCAGTATCACAGCTTCCTGCGCTGCCCGCAAGGTAGAAAACCTTATGTCCCAAGGATTCAAGCGCCCATTTCCATTTATCCATCTCTAGCGAAACACCATCGGTTTCACCAACACGAAAGTGTGCAAGTAGGATGTTCATATTGTTATACCTTTTAATATTGTTTCCGTTATTGCGTCACAATTTAGCGTACTCATGACTGATTCAGTTACTGAATTTATCGATAGAAAACTAATTTAGTGATCTATTTCACGAGTTATCAAAACCGGTTTTGAGTTATTTTAAAATGAGAAATAGCGCACAACAAATCAATTAATGAACTCCTATCATAATTCGCACCAATGATTTGGAAGGCGAGATTTTGTAGCTCGCTTTTTTAAGAAAAACATTCAAAACCGGTTTTGAAATCGGTTGCTAGAAATTTGAAATGATGGATAACGGAATGGCACTGGATACCCTACAAATAAAATCAGTACGCAAAGATCTACAGCAGATCTTGGCGGGTGTATATTCTCCAGCTCAGTTACACAAGCTTATTCCAAGCTTGATTGAGGTTGTGAGCAAATTCAAAACGATTGAAAATAAGAAACAATGGGTAGACCAGAATGATGTCATGCTCATCACTTACGGTGACTCCATTCAAGAAGAAGGTAAAGCGCCACTTCAAACCCTGAATGAATTTTTAAACCAGCAAGCGAAAGACGTATTATCTGCGGTTCACATTCTACCTTGCTTCCCATATACCTCTGATGACGGCTTCTCTGTCGTTGACTATTGGAAGATTAACCCTGATCTAGGTGACTGGAACAACGTTCAAGATTTGTCTCAAGATTACAACCTAATGTTTGATGGTGTTATTAACCATATTTCTCAATCAAGCGATTGGTTCCAAGGCTATCTTAAGGGTGAAGAGCAATACCGCGACTTCTTTACCGAAGCGGATCCAAGCCGTGATTACAGCTCAGTAACACGCCCTCGTGCCCTGCCACTGCTTACAACATTTGAAACGGCACATGGTACTAAACATATCTGGACCACCTTCAGTGAAGATCAGATTGACCTTAACTTCCGTTGTCCAGAAGTATTTCAGAAGATTGTTGAGCTGCTGATGTTCTACGCAGAACAAGGGGCGTCATTCATCCGTCTAGACGCTATTGGCTTTATGTGGAAAGAGCTCGATACGCCATGTATCCACCAGCCGCAAACTCACGCGATTGTTCAAGCAATGAGGGCAGTAATGGATGCGGTAGCCCCTCACGTGAAGTTGATCACTGAGACCAACGTTCCTCATAAAGACAATATTAGCTACTTTGGTAACGGTGAGAACGAAGCACACCTTGTGTATCAGTTCCCTCTTCCGCCGCTTACGCTACACACGCTACAAACTGGCGACAGCAGTAAGATCGTTGACTGGATGGCAAGCCTTGAGCCTTGCTCAGACAAAACCACTTTCTTTAACTTCCTAGCATCACACGACGGTATTGGTGTTCGCCCTGTTGAAGGCATCTTAAGCAAAGAGCAAGTGAATCATCTACTTGACGTTGTGCAGAACAACGGTGGCCGCGTTTCTTACAAAGACAATGGCGACGGTACGCAAAGCCCTTACGAGCTGAACATCAACTACTTCGATGCGATTCGCAACGGCAATGCTGATGATCAAACCAACCTTAACCGCTTCATGGCCGCTCAATCGATTCTTGTCTCAATGGCAGGCGTACCAGGTATCTATGTTCATAGTTTGTTCGGTTCTGAGAACGACATCGAAGGTCTTGAGCGCTTGGGTTACAACCGTGCAATCAACCGCGAAAAGTTAAACCGTCAAACGCTTGAGTCAGAATTAGCGAACCCAGAGTCTCGTCGTAGCCAAGTACTTGGCCGCTTTAAACAACTATTAAGTGTTCGCACTAACGAAGAAGCATTCTCTCCAAGTGCGTCACAACGCATTGAGAAAACCGACTCTCGTCTTATCACCTTTGTTCGTGGTGAGAAGGTGCTAGTCGCAATCAACATCAGTGCAGAAGAAGTGGAACTGAACACCTCTGCTCTACTGGCTGATGCGAAACGTGACCTAATTAGCAATGAAGAAGTAGCTGAAACAGTTACGTTGAAGCCATATCAGGTGATGTGGATCAGCAAATAAGAATATGAGTTTCCTATCGCGAGCCCCGTGGCAGGAATGTCTATTCACATCCATCCGATGGAACTAAAACAATTAATCCTAAAATAAGGATATATAACGATGAAACTTAAAACTCTTACCCTCGGTCTTGCAGCTGCAGGCTTAACGATATCTAGCCTTGCGAATGCAGCAACAGTAGAGTACTGGACAACCCAAACTCAATCTGACCGCCTTCAAACCATCGAAGTAATGGCAGATGTATTTGAAGCGTTAAACCCAGGTGTCGATGTAAAAGTGGTTGCGGTTGACGAGAATGACATGCCTAAGCAAATTGCAGCGGCAGCAGCAGCAAATACCCTACCTGATCTGATTGAAGTCGGTTCTAACCTATCTCTGGCTTTCTCAGAAGAAGGCATCATCGATAGTGCGTCTAACTCAGAAACCATCAAAAAGATCGGTCAAGATCGTTTCTACAAGGGTGCACTGACGCTCGTTGAAAACCCAGAGTTGAAAGAGTATGTGGGTGTTCCTTACCGTGGTTGGATCCAAGGTCTATGGTACCGTGCAGATTGGTTTAAGGAAGCGGGTCTTGAGCCACCAACAACGTGGGAAGCTATCGAGAAAGCGGCAAAATACTTCTATCAACCAGAGAACAACCAATACGGTATTCTCGTTGGTACGAAGGCAGATAGCTACGCAGAGCAATGCTACACTCAGTTTGCAATGTCAAACGATGCAGGTCAGTTCAGTAAAGACGGTAAGTTAGTCTTCAACTCAGACGCTCAAGCAGAAGTACTGGACTACTACAAGACATTGGCGCAATACAACCCACCGGGTCCACAAACTTGGCGTGCACGTGACTACTACCTGCAAGGCAAGCTAGCAATGTTCTTCTACTCAACGTACATCATGGATGACATCGCACTAGCAGAGGCAGCAGCAGGCTCACTAAGCTCTGAGAACTTTAAAGACCTTGAGGGCGCAACGTTCGATCCAAATCTGGCGAAGAACACCCGTTTAGCGGCAACTATCAGCAATGAGTCACCTTCTTCATTCGGTACTCTTGTCGCGTTTTCTATCATGAAGAACGGCAACAAAGAAGACCTAGAAGCAACCAAAGCATTCGTTGAATACATGAATGAGAAAGACCAAGTTGTTGCCTACTCTCACATGGCAGTCGGTGGTCACCTACCAATGCTCCGCGATATTGCTGAAACCGATGAGTTCCTAAATGATCCAAAAGGCATCTTTAACGCATACGGCAGAGAGTCTATCAAAGAGATCGTTGCTGGTTTCGACAACATCAAGAACTTCTCTGTGGTTGAAGGTAAGACATTCCCACAATCAGGTGAGATTTTCGCTAAGCAGATCATTCCTCGCATGATCTACAGCGCAACAATCGAAGGCAAGGACACCCAAGAGTCTCTTGACTGGGCTGAAAAGCAAATGCAACAAGTGGTTACTGGCAAGTAATCATTATTAGGGGGTGGTCCTCACCCCCTAACTCGATACACAAGGGATACTCATGACTCCATTAGAAAGAGCAGAAGCTCGATTTGGTTGGAAACTCGTAGCGCCAACCATCGCCGTGCTGAGCTTGTTAATTCTATACCCTCTTATGTACAACGTTTACCTGAGCTTTTTTGATGTTCAGCTTAATGGTGACAAAACATTCGTTGGGTTTAGTAACTATGCAAAACTCCTCACTAACCCTGATTACTACTCAGCAATAGCAACGACTGGCCTTTACCTTTTTGGTACCGTTGTTGGTACAACCCTACTTGGCCTAGCGATGGCATTGCTACTGCGCGAACCTTTTAAAGGACGTGGTCTAGTTAACGCAGCTATCATGCTCCCTTATGTTGCACCGGTTATCTCGGTGGTATTCGGATGGCAGTTCCTATTTGACCCGATCTCAGGTGTTGTGAACTATCTAATGGTTGATGTGTTCCACCTTTGGTCTGAACGTACTAACCTAATCGGCGATCCTGACTCTGCTCTTTGGGTTGTGGTTATCTTCGATATCTGGAAACACGCCCCTATCGCTTACATGCTGATTCTTTCTAAGCTGGTTTCTATCTCTAAAGACCAGTACGAAGCCGCGTCAATTGATGGCTACGGCCCTATCGGTCGCTTCTTCCACGTGACACTGCCAGAGCTACATTTTGTATTAGCAACTGTAATCTTGTTACGTCTTATCTGGAACCTTAACCGTTTTGAAGACGTATACCTGCTCGCTCCAAACGTTGAAACCTTACCGATCTTCACCTACTACCAAGCATTTACTGGTGTTATTGACCAAGGTCTTGCGGCAGCAACCTCTGTAATCCAGCTTGGCGTACTGTGTGTATTCATCTGGTTCTACATCAAGAAAATTATGAAGTGGTAATTGAACATGTTAGGTAAAAAAACGATTAAAGGCCGCATTGGATTCGCACTTGCCATCTTTTTATTGGTGAGCTTCAGCTTACTTCCATTTGCACAAATTTTATCTACCTCGTTGAAGCATCAATTTGACTGGGGTAATCCATCACTCATTCCTCAAGCAATCAACCTTGAGGCGTATAAAGAACTACTGGGCTTAACTGAAGAAAAGAAAGTAGAGATCCCAGCAGCAATCCAAAAGGTTCTTGATAACCCAAAACTGCCTCAAGCGAAGAAAGACGCCATCGCAGCGAAATACACCTCAAACAGTAACTTATTCCCATTTGGTAAGTTCATGTTGAACAGTGTGATGTTCTCTGTTGGCGCGGCAGCAGTGTCTCTTATCCTAGCAGTGATGGGCGCCTACTCCATTAGCCGATTAAGGTTTAAAGGACAGGTCATCATTCAGCGCTCTGTGCTGTTCGTGTACATGGTGGGTGGCGTATTGCTTATGGTCCCACTGTACCAGATGGCAATGAACTTAGGTTTAGCGTCGACGGTATGGGGTAGCGTATTCTGTCTGTTCCTCATCTATATAGTACAAACTCTGCCTGTCGGTATGTACATGCTAGGCAACTACTTCCGTGGTATTCCTTTTGCACTTGAAGAGGCTGCAATGATGGATGGTTGCTCTCGTAAAGAGGCGATCATCAAGGTTGTATTACCACTCTCTCTACCAATGCTTGCAACAGTTTTTATCTACTGCTTCATCATCGGTTGGAACGAATATCTATTTGCGTCGGTATTCCTAAAACAACACACAGAGTTCCATACTCTACCACTTGCTCTACAAGAGCTATTTGTTTCTAAAAACGCAATCTGGGATCGCATCATGGCAGCATCAATGCTGACACTGGCTCCAATTGTAGTTTGTTTCCTATTTGCATCCCGCTTTATGAAAGGCGGTAAGACTGACGGCGGCGTTAAGGGTTAATCATCATGGCTTCTATTCAACTAAAAAACATTATTAAGAATTACGACGAAACCAAAGTTGTGAAAGGAATTGATCTAGAAATCAATGATGGCGAGTTTGTGGTACTGGTTGGCCCATCAGGCTGTGGTAAATCGACCACGCTACGTATGATTGCTGGCCTTGAACAAGCGACGTCTGGTGAGATTGTTATCGGAGACCGCGTGGTAAACGATATTGAGCCTCAAGATCGTAACATTGCAATGGTGTTCCAGAACTACGCGCTTTACCCACACAAGTCAGTACGCGAGAACATCGTATTTGCACTTCGCCGCCAAAAGGTAGCGGAAGACGAAATCCAGCGTCGCCTAGTTGAAGTATCAGAAATGCTGCAACTGGATGAACTGCTCGATCGTAAACCGGCTGATCTATCTGGTGGTCAACGTCAACGTGTCGCAATGGGCCGCGCTATTATCCGTGAAGCAGACGTGTTCCTATTCGATGAGCCGCTATCCAACCTTGATGCTAAGCTTCGTGGTCACATGCGTACTGAGATTGGTAAGATCCACAACAAGTTTGGCCGCACAAGTGTCTATGTAACCCACGACCAAGTGGAAGCGATGACACTCGCCGATAAAGTAGTGGTACTGCACAATGGTTATATCGCTCAGGCTGGTACGCCAATGGAGATCTACCTGAACCCAGTTAATATCTTCGTTGCACAGTTCATCGGTTCACCGTCAATGAACATTGTCGATGCCACTTTGCACAATGATCACCTTGATATTGATGGCTACAAACTGCCACGTAACAAGCTGACAAGTGTTGCATACCAAGAAGAGATTGGCGCAGAGGGTATTGCAGTGAAAGTTGGTATTCGTCCTGATTTCTTCAATGACAAAAACTACTTTGCAGAGAGCGACAACACGTTCAACTTTAGCCAAGTGACCATCGATCTAATTGAGCCTATGGGTTTTGATAAAGAGGTTCTATTCAACCTAGGTAACGATACTGTGAAAGCGCGCCTTGACCTTCGTTCGGAGATGGAGCGAGGCGATAAGATGGACCTTTTGGTTGACCTATCACGTGTGCTTATCTTCGACAAAGACACAGAGCAACGCCTCTAAGCCACTCTATCCAGTCCCCTGCTCGTCAGGGGACTTTTATTCTTAAATTAGTCTCTAACTTAGTATTTATACTCAAGATAATTGGATTTGCGGCTAGGCAACAAGAAAGTTCAGCCCTATGAACATAGTTCTTCTATGTGATTAGGGGAAACTTGCGCAGTTAACAACGCTGCAGATTCAAGTATGAAGAGTATATCAAGGAATTATGATGTCTCTACTCAATCAAATCAGTCAGCAGCTCATCAATCAAAATCAATTTTCAATCCATAAGGCCGCTGATCTATCCAGCGCTCTCTGCCACGCATGGTTTATCTCTCAAGATCCTTCTCATACAGAGCACGCGCAAGCACTCGATCTTATCGACCGTCATCAGTCACACCCAGTACTTGAGTTCGCTGCGCTTTGTCTTCCGGCGATTGAAGAAGAACTAAAAGGTCGTACTCTCCCTCAAGGTGAGCACGCACTTTGGGCACTGTTCAGCCCAGAAGCGATTGAGTGTGAGACAGAGCCAAAACAGGTTCGCGAAAAGATTCAAGCTAAGCGCACGATTACACAGCTAGAAAATGCGTCACAAGCGATCACTAATGTGGCGGACCAACTGCTTCTTACGAGTAATGTTCTCCTGGGTATTCCACTGAAAGGTGACAGCGTTGAACATATCAAGTTGAGTGAGAAATTCCATCAAACGTTGGCCAAAGCGCAGGCTGAAGATCAAGAGTATTGGTATGATCACCCGATCCCTGTTGGGATTTCTTCTGAAGAGAATGAGATCCTCTATGGGATTAAACACTTAGACCGAGCACTCGCCACAGAGGTTGAACGTGGTAACCTCCGTGCCGACCAAAAACTGACTGTCGCCCTCTCTTGCTCAGTCACCCACCCCTCTCTTGCTCACATAGCCAAAGAGTATGTAGAGTATGAGATCCGCACTCACCTAAACCTCAAACACATTGAGGTAGCTGTATTTGGTGAAGACGAATGCTTGGCTATCTTGGCTGAGGGTTTTCCTCAAGCAAGTAAAGATCTAAAAGGTGTATTTGGCGTGAATGGCTCATACGGTCGTCACTACACTTTCTTAAAAGCTATTGCACCGCTTTGGCAAAAGGGCATCAAGCCATCTCTAAAAGCGACCTTTAAGATCGACTTAGACCAAGTATTCGAGCAATCGATGTTGATTGAAGAAACAGGGAAGTCTTTCTTCGAGCACATTATGCAATCCAACTGGGGGGCAAATGGAATTGATGCGGACGGCAACAAGGTTCATCTTGGCATGCTCGGCGGTGGTTTGGTCAATGAAACCGATGCACACAAAGGCTTATTTACGGCTGATGTAAAAGCGCCAAATGGCAAAGATTATGCGATATTCGAACAGCTCTTCTGTGCGCGTTGGCCTCAAGCTTTGTCAACAGAAGAAGAGATCATCAGTAAACGCAAAGATCTACAACGAGTTCATGTGACGGGTGGTACCAACGGTATCTTATTAGACTCTCTTTACAAGTTCCGCCCATACACGCCAACGTTCATTCATCGCGCCGAAGATCAAGCATTCATCCTTTCTGCATTAGCTAATCCAGTTGACGACCAATATTTGGTTTATAGCCACCAGCCTGGCTTAATCATGCGTCACGACAAAGAAGCGTTTGCCGGGCGTGTGATGGAAGTGGCCGAGGCAGGAAAAGTTTTGGGTGATATTGAGCGCGTTTTGTTGTTCAGCACTTATGCAAAACATCATCCATTGGGCTTAGAAGCACTCAAGGATAAGCTTTATCCATTTACCGGTACGTTTGTGTCACAAACACCAGTCACTCTGGCTCTTGTACGTTTTTTACTCGAAGGCAGCTTTAAAGATGCTGAATACTCGGAGAGTGGCGCAAATAGGTTAATTAAGTGTTTCAATTACTGTCAGAATTCGTTACAAGATGAAGTTCATTCAAACCAACGAGGTTGGGATGAGTATTACCAGTTGTTAATGAATACAGAGCTGAACCAAGCAACCCAATTTGTGTTGCACGAATGCTTGCTCACTCTGGAGTAGTCTATGTCAATTAAGAAACTAGCAGAACATCTTGGCTTATCGAAATCCACGGTTTCACGTGCTCTCAATGGCTACACCGATGTGAACCCAGATACGCGTAAAAAGGTACTTCAAGCAGCGCAAGAGATCGGCTACAAAGCCAATCCGACCGCAAAGCGCTTGGCGTCAGGAAAGTCACGCAACGTCGGTATCATTCTGCCAGCAAACACTCGCATGTTCGTCTCTCCTGCATTCTCAAAAGTTTTGGCAGGCGCATCGGCTTTTCTTGCCAAGCATGATTATCAGCTCATCGTAACCACCATTTCTGAGTGGCAAAATGAGCAACAGGTGTATGCCGATTTCATATCTAGCGGTATGGTCGATGGTCTCTTCATCGTTCGAACACGTCACAATGATGAACGTATTACCATGCTTAATGAACGCAATTTCCCATACGTTTGCCACGGCTACATTGAAGGGTTTGAAGACGCATTATTTGTCGACGTGGATAACAAGGATGCCTTTTATCAACTCACCAAACGTCAAATTGAGCTTGGTCATAAACGCATAGCCTTCCTAGATGCACCTATCGAGCTCACATTGTCACAGTCGCGTAAACAAGGGTACCTTCGAGCAATGCAAGAAGCCAACCTAGAGGTGAATGAGCGATGGTTACGTAATGGCGAGCTGAACGAGGATGCAGCTATCTCTATGACTAAAGAGATCATGTCTTTGGCAAAACGCCCAACCTCTATCCTTTGTGCGGACGATACAATGGCACTGGGTACTATCGCAGCCTGTGAAGAGCTCGGTTATCAGCCAGGTATTGATATTGCCATTGCAGGTTATGGTGATTACGAGCACAGCCGCTACAGCAAACCTTCCATCACGTCCCTCGCCTACGACACTCTGGGTGTCGGCGAAGAAATGGCAAAGCTGATGCTAAATAAGCTAGAGAAAAAGAACTTCCCAACTCAAAGCTGGTATCACGCTGAGATAGTTGCCCGTCAATCAGACGCGAACGTTATAACTGAAGAGTAACAAGGATGAAGATTGTCATTGCTCCAGATTCATTTAAAGAATCACTCTCAGCCCAGCAAGTGGCTGACACTATCAAAGCCGGTTTTCAGACTCAGTTTGCCGATGCTGAATACATCACCTTGCCAATTGCAGATGGTGGTGAAGGTACCCTAGACGCCTTAGTTGCGGCCAAAGGTGGTGAGGTTCATTCACAAATCGTAGAAGGTCCGCTTGGGCAGGATGTCACCGCTCGTTGGGGACATTTCTCTGACCAAGGAATATCAACTGCCATTATAGAGCTTGCCGAGGCTTCAGGCATCGCTCTCAATGATCCAGACGATAGAGACATAGAACGTGCTTCTACTTTTGGTACAGGTCAGCTGATAAAAGCGGCATTAGATAACAACGTTAGACGTATTATTCTCTGTCTGGGTGGAAGTGCGACCAATGATGCTGGGGCTGGAATTGCTCAAGCTTTAGGCGTTCAGCTTAAAGATCATCAAGGTAACGAGTTAGCCCGAGGAGGTAAAGCGCTTCTTCAACTGGCGAGCATTGATGCCACTAACTTGCACTCAAAAGCACAGCAGGTTGAATGGCTGATAGCTTGTGATGTTTCGAACCCACTCTGCGGTGACCAAGGTGCAAGTGCGGTATTTGGTCCGCAAAAAGGCGCATCTGCAGAACAAGTACAGATGCTTGATTCAGCACTCACCCATTTCGCAGACAAGGTCGCTGATATTACCGGTATCAATCATCAAGATTCTGCAGGGTTTGGCGCGGCAGGTGGGACTCCACTGGGAGTGACTGTTTGTGGTGAACCAACGCTTAAACCAGGCATCGATATCGTACTAGAGGCAGCGCAACTTGAGCAGTGTCTAAAAGATGCAGACTTGGTAATCACTGGTGAAGGACAAATGGACTTCCAAACCCTATTTGGCAAAGCGCCATTTGGAGTGGCGAGTCGAGCTAAAAAGCTCGATATACCAACAATTGGTATTGCTGGTTCATTAGGTAAAGACTTAACTGGATTGGATGAGTACTTCAGCGCAGTATTTGCCACAGTGCGCTCTCCTCAACCTTTGCAGCAAGTGTTAGAAGAAGCGGATCACAACCTAAGAGTGACAAGTGAGAATGTTGCTTCTGCGCTTGCGATGAAGCTAGAGAGCTAGAGAGCTAGAGAGCTAGAGAGCTAGAGAGCTAGAGAGCTAGAGAGCTAGAGAGCTAGTTTGAGGGTTGACGTGATGACGTCAACCCTTTTTAGTGCAGTAGGTTACAGGATCTAGGTATCTAGTTCTCTAAAAGCGGAGCGCCCCAGTTATCTAGATCGGTTCATGCCGAGCAGGCTGACGTTCGAGTCAGCATCTCTTGCTGACGCATAGGCATATCATCAATGGTCTGCTTCACTTCTTTCCAGTCGGTTTCTTTACCCCAACGCAGTTTTTCACCACCATCTTTGCCAATCAGCACAGCTGTATGCTCTTCTTCAAGCACTTTATAACGATTAAACATCGACTTAAGACCAAACACGTCCTCCACCCAATTTGGAGAGGTGAAACCGTCGGCAGTCACCACCATGATGCTCACATCTCTTTCTTTAAGTGCACAGTCATTAATCAAGGTTTCTAGTAAGAACTGTTGAACATGTTCATCCTTAGTCGGTGCAAAATAGATAACACTCCGATGCGCCTCATAATGAGAAGCCATTGATGGGTAGGCTTGAGCCGACAAACTCAACAAGCTCGCCAACACTGTCAGTATTAGTAATCGCATAGTCTGTATCCTTTCTCTGTGTACTTTGCTTTAACACGATTATTCGTTGTACGCAGATACTACAAGTATAGTGCTTATCTAGAAGGACAAACTGTCTAAGAACTGACAAGTGAAATGAACTAAAAAGCGCTCCAAAAATGGGAGCGCTTTAGCGTTACATTGAGATTCTTAATGGCTTACAGGTTATCTAAACGAATGTGACTGTTCTTTAAATCATCAGTCGTTAGACCTTTACCACCATTGTAATTATTTAGGTAACGAACCAGCTCACTGATTGCATTGATAGATGCCAGAAGATCGCCAGTATGCGCAGATTCAGATGACGTATGCATGTTACGGATCGGGTAACCAATCGTTAGAGAGGCACTATCAACACCAGCGAGCGCTGCTGCCATGCCATCTGTACCCATGTCACGACCGGAGAAATCAAGCTGATAAGGTATTTCTTGATCACGACATACCATCTCTAGTGTTTGAACTAGAAATTCTGACGCTACAGAGCCGCGTCCAATTGTGAACCCCTCACCCATCTTCAGTGGATTCATATTACGGGCACCAATACCCGGTGCTGCTTCGTAGTCGTGGTTTACATCTGTTGCGATAAGAATGTCAGGTTTCATTTCTCCCACAACCTGAGTCGAACCAAAGCGACCAATTTCTTCGTGCGTCGCAATGGTGTAAAGTACACGGATGTTGTCTAGGTTTTCTTTCGCTAGCTGACGGGCAATCTCTACAACTGAGAAACAACCAAGGCCGTTGTCTAAGTAAGCACCGAAGAAGGTATCTTCCGCAACACCGCGCTTGATCGGGCGATCAAGCAAGATTGGGTCACCCGCACGTAAACCTAATGCTTCTACCTGTTGTTTGCGCTCTTCACCGTGCATGTGCAGTTCTAGGTACAGTGCTTCTGGTTTGATGCCCTGCTCACCTGTACGTTGAGAAGGCGTTGAGAAGTGAATCGCTCCCAATGCTTCTACCGTACAGCCAGAGATAGATTTGTATGAGCCTGGATTTTTAGGATCTTGGCAGAAGACCTTAACTTCGTGACCAATTAGTGTCGTTGGTAGGAATGAATCCGTATTGATCCATACCTTGCCATCGTTGTCGATCTTGCGAACCTGCATACGAATCTTATCGGCGTGACCAACAATCATGACACTGGTTAGATCATCACGGCCAGGGTGAGAATCAAAAACCACACTCGCATTACCTTTGAATTGGTGCATAGCCCAGCTTTGTGGCATAAATGACTCAATCTCTGGCTTTATCACACCATAGCTCATCGCCGCTTCGAATCCGATTGGAGAAGGTGCAGATAATACTTTAGACATAAACTCGAACTGCTTTTGTGGCATTGGTTCTGTCCATGTTTTCTCGATAAGAGTGCGTTTGTTTTCTGTGCTCATCATAATTCTCATCATTAAAAAATGCCTAACGGTAAACTAATCGCTGCTATCAATGAGTTCAAGGCATTTACCTGATCGTTTGTGGAAAGATTGATCTCATAACGCTATAGCGTAGCAATAAACAAGATTCGTCACTTGCCCACATTCGTAAACTGAGCATATCTTTGTGATTTTGATACACTTATACCCATAGCTGCCTACCCAGGGATTAACCTTGCAAACAAACCAGACCCTCACTTTTGCTACGGCAAACCTATTTAACTTTGTTGCTCCACCCGACGCTTTTTATGATTTTGAAAACATATACGAAGCTGAAGCATGGACAGAAAAGTGTCGCTGGACGAAAGAAAAGTTCGCTGAGCTCAATGCCGATATTGTAGGGTTGCAGGAAGTCTTTAGTATCGAAGCTGCAAAATCGATGATGGCGGAGATCGGTTATGCTCATTTTGCCGCTGTTGATACCCCTCATGTCGAGGATGATTATATTTTCTCAAAGCCGGTCGTCGCTATTGCATCCCGCTACCCTATCACACAATGTGAAACCGCAACCGAAGTCGTATCGCTAGTCGAGAACTATCACACTACCTTTCCCGGCTTTAGTCGCAAACCGATTAAGGCAACTATAGACGTTCCAAACATCGGAGAAGTTGCCGTTTATGTTTGCCATTTAAAATCACAAAGAGCAGCAGAGGGCAAAGATAAAGACTTGGAGCACCCACTATTAGGTCGCTGGCTCTCAAGTCAACAACGTGGTTGGGAAGCCGTCATGCTACGGTTATTTATGGAGCAGGAATATCAAAGACACCCTATTCCAACCTTATTGATGGGTGATATGAATCAGGGGCTAGAAAGTTCGATCACTGGCCAGTTAACACAAAACCTTAGTGATGAATCTCGACTAACGTTGGAGGATAGTTGGTCTATCTACACATCAAGAAATACCGATACGAAACGTACACCGACCCACTATCACTTTTCGAAAGGGAATGTGCTCGATTACATATTAATGTCGCAAGAATTCCAACCAGATTCACAATATTCATTGGCTGATGTAATCCACTATCAAGTTATTGACCAACACCTCGTCAACCCGATATTTGAGAAAGATAAACAGGCTAGCGACCATGCTTTTGTCGCGGTTACCGTCAACTTCATACTTTGACAATCGATGAACACTTTTTCGTGAAAGTAGCTTTAAAGAGCAAGTGATTTCTGTTGTTATAGTCAAATAAGCTCATGACAATTAAAAGGAATTACGTCGATGAAAGCGAAGCTCTCTACTTTATCTATTTTGGTTCTATCCTCGTTTTCAGCTCATTCATATGCTGAACAGTGTGGAGAGTTCACTATTGCTGATATGAACTGGAACTCTGCCAGTCTTATTGCACATGTTGACCAATTCATTCTCAATGAAGGTCTAGGATGCGAAGCCGATTTAATACCCGGAGATAGCGTACCAACCGGTACCTCAATGATTGAAAAGGGTCAGCCTGATGTCGCCCCTGAAATGTGGACGAATGGTATCAAGGAAGCGCTTGATAAAGGTATTAGTGAAAAACGTTTACGCCTTGCTGGTAAATCATTAGTAAATGGTGGTGAAGAAGGTTTCTGGGTACCGGATTATCTAGTTGAACAGTATCCAGAGATGAAAACCATCGAGGGTGTGGCTAAACACGCAAACCTATTTGAGCACCCAGAAGACGATGAGATGTTCGCATTCTACGGTTGCCCGGCAGGTTGGACATGCCAAATCACTGCTGGCCACCTTTTTGAGGCATTGAATCTTGAAGAACATAAATTTGAGATGATAGACCCTGGCTCAGGTGCAGCGCTGGCAGGAACCATAGCTAAAGCTTACGAACGTAAAAAACCCTGGTTTGGATACTATTGGTCTCCAACACCAGTACTTGGTAAGTACAATATGGTGAAGGTCGATTTTGAAAGTGGTACTGACATAGCAGAGTTCCAAAACTGTACAACACAGCCAGAGTGCGAGAATCCACAAGTCACTATGTACCCATCGGCACCAGTCTATACCCTAACTACAGAAGAGTTTGCGCAAAGAGAGCCAACGGCATATCAATACTTTGAAAGCCGTGGATTCACTAATCAACAAATGAGTGAACTGTTGGCTTGGATGGAAGACGAACAAGCGGATGCAGAAGAAGCAATGTACTACTTCTTTGAAAACTATGAAGACGTTTGGAAATCTTGGGTATCCCAAGATATTGCAATGAAAGTTCAAAATGCATTATAGCTAGAAGCCAGCATTAGGTGATAAAAATTGAAATGGATACGTATGTCAAATATCACACACGTATCCATATTTAACAAATTAGCTATTTAGGCCTTTTGGCTGTCGTTTACTGCCTGTAAGTTTTCATTGATTTTAAATACAACAATCATTAATTCACACCAGATTCTCGCACCGATTGCGCCACCTAAAATAGTCGCTAAACCGGTTAAAAACGTTGAGAATGTAAATCCAGAATATCCACTGAACATAGTAATGATACCTGCAATTACCGCGACTACTAACATTAACCAATACAGTGCAGTTACAAGTTTTGGTGTTAGCATTGAATTAAAAAAAAGTACGTTTTTCATATTTTCCTCCATTGAAGATTGTAAAAGTTAGCATTAAAAAATCATATTAAACTGTAAGTAAGGTCCCCATCGGAGATCCGCACGTTCGTTTGCGATCATCAACTTGTCGTTAGATGTCTCCCTGAGTAAGTCTGTCGGCGCCGTCCAGTCAAACTGAGCCTTCAAACCACCTTGAATCGAATATCCAGCTCCCCAAGCTTGTCTCCAACGGCGCTGATGAATATATCCAAGATCGAGAGTGCCTGATAACGCAAGCGTATAGTCACCAAAGATCTTGCGGTCGTCGCCATTTCTAGCTTGAGCTTTGGCTTTATCTGAGAAATCGAGGTGAGCTACACCAATACCAAAATGTGGTAAAGCGTAAAAACCTTGGTAGTCCAGCTCATAACGTGCCGCATAAGCCGCAGCATCACGACCTATAACAAACATGTAATTGGTTTGCTCATAGTCTTCATCAAATGCGACACCCTCGATACCACGGGATGATTCAAGCCCTAAAGTTGAAGGTAAGGAGTAGTTCGTGTAATTAAAACCGATATATTGGCCACGTTCGCTAAACAAAAGAGTACCAATACTCATATATTTAGACTCAAAGTCTTGAGAGAATTTACACTGGCCTTCTATACAATATTGTGGCTTTTTAGATTTATATGTCGCAGTACCATTGGTTTTATTCCAGTCAAATGTCAGGCGTAAAGTATCAGCCCCCTTAAAGAAGCCATTAAAGTCCACTAGGCCTGTCAAAATATCAACCGAACCATCAGGTGCGTCCGAATCTTCCAGTGCCGTCGTTAAATACTTAACGCTGAGTTGTGTATCTTTAATTCGACCTTGGACGTACAGAGAGTGCATAAGCGAATTGTCAATGGAGTAGCGAGTACTGATATCGTCTCCCACCGACTGCCAAGACTCCCAGCTATTATATTGCAACCCATATCCTCCCATGAACTCAGCGACTGTGGCGGTATCATTATCGTTCACATATGTTTCTACTTTGGTCATCTCAGAGCGATCAACAGCGTACGTAAACCATGTATCACTGTCGGCTGATTTAGCTGTAAGAGTGTAAACACCATGGTCATGAAAGACTTCTACGTTAGCCCCCCAGTTTTGTTCGTCACCATTTGTTATCACTCGATATGAACTGCGGTCATCAGAAAATTCATAAAGGTTTACACCACGGTTGAATACATTGACAAATTCATAGAGAGCCACTGCACCAGTCTTTCGATTCACAGGGTAAACAGCCAGCACATCGCGGAGATCCGAACGGGAGTGCAATAAAGTGTGCGCTGTTGTCCACTTATCTTCAGCCTCATTTTCAAGCGCATATAGCGTTGTATAAGCAACCACCCTTTGCTCAATATCAACCAATGCGATAGCCAATGTCCCAGCTAGGTTATTATTAACTTCAGCAATGGTGGCATCGAAAGGTAACGGTATCGTTTTAGTATCAGAAGCATTGTGAATTTCAATCTCTTCCGAGTTCACACATATCAAACGCCCATCAATCGAAATACCGGTCGCGAGTGCTTTGTCACAAAGTCGCCCACGATGGACTCTCTTTGTGCTGTGTCGATTGTTGGCAAAATGATACTCATAACGAGTCCAACTTTTGCTGCCGTCACTCTTACGATAGCTTTGTTCAACGACTCCATAGCTTCGGTCTTGATATCGAGCCGATGCAATTAATTTTGCGTCTGTGCCGTACGAAAACGAACCGTTCCCTAGATTAAGGTGGCTACAGTTCTCTCCTGAACAATCCTTTTCTTTAAAAAAGCGAGCTTGTGGTGCCTTCTTATTATTTCTAAATTCCTGTTCAGAGTATGAAGTTTCAAGCTTCGGTGATATTTCATATTGCTCTGCGCACACAGAGACGGCTGCAATTAAAGCAGCAATGCCAATTAGTAATTTCATTTTTTATGTATGTAGTAGTGTTAGGTATGCGTTAGAAATGCACTCGTGTGGGCGCCTTAGTTTCTGCTTTTGGTTGAGCATTACTCTTTGGTTTAGATACTGCTGAGCGAGCAGGTGCCGGAGCGACAATTTTTCGTGCAATAGCATGCTTACCAACGTCATCTACTGAGCCACTAACCAAGGTTACATAAGTCAATTTAGGTAGAATTCGCGACGCTTTAACCCGTGCGACCTTGATTTCATTTACACCTAATGATTCCTTGGTTACTGGATCAATAATGGCTTCACCCATCTTAAAAATATCGAAATGTTGACCGCTACGAACATTGTCACTACCTGAGTTCAGTACCAAGCTATTGTCATCATTCTTAATTAAGACATAGGGATAAATATTCTCTTTAAGTTGATCAAAAACTTTATTAGCCGAAATATTGAGCAGTAACGAAAGGTTGTTTCGGCTTGACGTTGTTGGGATTGTGGCACTCCATTTAATCTGCTCATTAACGCGATCAATCAACTTATATTCAAGTAACACTCTGGAAGAATACGTTGTTGTAATATCTTCGATATACTCCCCCGTCAGAGCAACGGTGCGAGACTTATCTGTGACGTTTTTTCTGGTTTGCGCCTCTATTACCCTACCCTCTAAAACATAGTCTAGATTGGGACTATCTAAATCAGTTAAAACGTTAAACTTTCTATCTTTAACAAAATTAGCTTCTAACTCTCGAGTAATTGTTGCAGCGTGACTCCCGGTAAAGGGCTTAACCGCAATGGTTCTACGCTCACTGTTCAATTGCTTTAGCTTCTGCTGCCTTTCATAGCCTTTAGGGACAGATACATTCACTTGCAAACGAACACGGCACTCCCCTGCGCTGCATTTCTCACTAAGTATTCGATAGGTAGCACGACCAGCTGTTGTCACCGTCTCACCACTTTTACTCTGCTGGCTATAATTCGAGCCTGAATTAGAATCTCGAGCATAGCTCGAGTCAGTTGAACGCTGGCTTTCAACTGACACGCCCTTGACCTGTTCGATTGAGCGTCGAACCGCAATATCGATCGCTTCTTGAATACTAGGGCCTGTACCTACGTTCTCGACAGTCACAGTGTCAGCAAATACTGGCACTGTAACTAAGCCCAAGAGCGCAATACTCAAGTACTTTTTAATATGGTTCAAATCACTGCTCCCAATTAAAAATCAGCAAAATTGAAGAACGATTCCGATTCAAAGCTCTCTGAGGCGCCTTCGGTTGTAGAAGGGGCATCAACCGCTTGAGTTTGTCTATGCACTTCAGATTCATGTACACCTCGCTGTAGCGCTATAGACTCTCGAACTTTCGTTGGATGCCACACTAAAACGACACCAGACACCTCTTGTCCAGTTGTAGGGTGTTGCTCACGCCATTTATGCTCAACACTCACACCAGTCAATCCTTTCAACGATGCGGTCATACTCGAACTATTCTCAACCATGGTGCGAATATTATTTTGTACCGATGTTGTACTCGTTGATGTAGTACCAGGGCCAACTAACGTTGTTGTTCTATCTTGGGAGCGTACTTTGGCTTGAATATCTTGCTTGGCATAGTCGCCACTTAGATTGTAAGACGCTGCCAGCGCACTCCAGGCATCAGATTCAGCAAACTCACTTGCTGCGCGACGTTCATAATAGCGTTCATCTGGATCTGCAGAGTAAGGAACGCCAGCTTGTCCATACGCGACGAGCATAGGGTAGCCTTTCTCATCGTAGCGAAGATGAACGCCTTTATTCAGGAACTTATTAGGTTCATTTGCAATAGCTTGACTTACATTCGCATAGCGAGCATCAGCTCGTTCAGGAGTCGGTTTAACTTGTCCTTCAGATTCAATCAAATCAACAACGTGGTCTCTGCGCGTATTCGAAAGCACCATCACAACACCGACGGTTCCTCGACCACTACTATCATATGATTCGAAGGTTTTAGTCACAAACAGACCTGATAGATCACCGTAAGCACGTGAGATCGTACGAGTTTCGAAGTAATCTCTCATCAAGTTTTGCTGTTTTTGTGGCGGTGCTGATCGGAATTCAGCTGAAGGAATTCCCATATCATCCAGTTGAGACATCATTGCACCGTCAACCAGTGCTATTGCTTTGTCCATCAGCTGACCAAATTTGGTCGGTGATTGGAAATCGCTTGCACTAGGTTCTTCTAAACCTCGAACCCTAAAGAACTCTTGTACCGTCTCTGTCGCAAAATCTCGATTTAGAGTCGTTAAGTATTCCTCGCGCGCTTTTGCCACCGCTTCATTTAATGCCAGTCCACGATAGACTGCCCACTCAGCGTTGTCCTGCGTGACTGGAATCATGGCTACACCAGAGTAGAATTTAAACTGATTGGCTAAGTTTGCTCTTGTGAGCTGCTGCTGCTGAGCTGAAATAAAACGAGTAATATTTCCCTCAACTTCATCAATAGGCTCACGCACGTTAGTGACAATTTGATCAGCTGATTGAGTGGAGTTTTCAACCTTTTCTGCCACACCTACTGAATCACTGGCCAATGCGTGACTTGAAACACCACCAATAAGCAATATGGACAAAGTAACCTTATTAAAGACCGAGTTTATTTTACTGTTCATTACCATGTTACCGTGTTTCCATCAGCAATCTTTCCTACAACTTCTTCACCTTCCCAATATGCGATCCCGGTTTTAAGATCTGTCAATGAAAGTTGGAAATAGTAATCAATGCGTGTATCACCACGGTTTACGGTATTGTTTCGCTGTACGATTTTTCCAGTTAGGCTGAAATCAGGAGCAATAACGGTTGCGCCACTATTCACTGTCGATTGGTCTACCATGCCAGAGTCGACAAGGTCACGGAAGTTACGTGTCGAGTCATCTTCACCAAAAGCAGTCGTCATAGCAAACTTACCAGAGCGCAACATCTTGACTCGTAATCCGCGGGTAAGCTGGTCAGTGTCGATACGTTGCATCGTATCGTTTTCAATCGCACCAACATAAATGATGTTTCGAGAACCATCCGGACGATCGAAGCCAGGAGCAATTAATAGGTCACTAACCAAAGCATCACTTGCCGCATAGAAATCAGCATATGACAAACCTGCACTGATATTCGAAGTTCGGTCTGTGGCGTCGATATAGGCTGTTGGAGTCGAACAACCCACTAAAACGATTGTCGTAGATAACGCGAATGTCGCAAGGATCTTATTCATAATGTTGTATTCCCTTATAGATTGATAACTTTAACAAGAGGTGTTGTTTGGTCAGTTGCTGCTTTCACAAACAAGATGTGTTGATTAGAGTTAGGGTCAAGCTCAATCACCTTGCTGTATGAACCCAAATCCAAATTGACGGTGTTTCCGTCCCTTTCTAACTGAGCAGTTTGAAACTGACTTGGAAGAGCACTAAAGCTACGAATATCAGCTGATGTCGTTGCCGCAGCAAACAAAGCCGCACCTAACCCTGCCCATTCGTTGTACTCATCTAGCATCATCTGAGCGGCGACTTTGGTCGCTGCACGAATCATTTCGTGGGTTAAGATAATTGGAAAGTCTTTATCAAACTCAGAGGCAATGATCCGATCCATGTCCGCTACAGTTTCTGTCTGTTGGCCATTTGCTGTAATAGAAGAATATGCGACACCACGTTCTTTTAATCTTGGCAACGCAATACCTGTATAACTGACACGATCACTAAACAAGAACATAGGAATATCAATTCTGCGTTCTTCCTTGATCATCGATTGACCATTAGAGAAAACAACCCATACCTTATTATCTCGAGCAGACAAATCACCACCAGATAATCTTTTTGCTAACTCAAGATCACGCTCAACCATTTGTGAGCCAGTGATTTGGTAAACACGTTCAAATGCATCTACCGCTTGGTCAAAATCAGATTTTGAATTTCCATTGATAAGATAGTTCAACCCATAAGTATAGGTGGTGAAAGGGTTAATATAGCCCTCATATGGTTGCCAGCGTCCCATCTGAAATCCCGCTCTTTGCAAGGCCATATTAGTCTCATCGGATTCGACACTTTTTTGAACGTATTGTGTGAGTTCTGACTCTTTGTATAAATCTTGTTGTTCAGCTATTTGCTTTTCAAAATGCACGACAGCCATGCGCTGGCGTTCTTCGGCTCGGTTCAGTTCAACTCTAGCGTTCGCATAATCGTTCTGTGCTAAAAAGTTCCAAGCTTTGGTTGTATTTAAGAAAACGCGATCATAATAAGTCGGTGTATAGTCAGTGACTGCATCATTTATCAATGTTGCGTTAATGACATCACTAACATTTTTTAACCCATTCTGAGTATCTTGACGACTTAATAGCTCCTCTGTGCTATCCAATATTTCCGTGGAAAGTTCAAAGTTCCCCAAATACGTTTGAGTCACCCCAGCTTGTAACCCCCACAATAGGTCGTTCGTCTTTGGTTGACCTGTTGTAAAGCCTGATTCTTTTAATGAAAATTCAGAGGCGCTTAAATAATCACCACGAGTAACTGACCTATCAAATTCTTTGAGATTATTTCTATGATTGCTTGCTGCACAGCCGGCAATAAACAACGTCAGACCGATAATAATCGCAGTTTGTTTCATTTATATTTCCCTATTCGCACTAACTAAAATAGCATTCCATTAACTACCGGATGGAAATATTAGAACAATTTAGAATAAACAGTCTACTATTTTATTTCAAAATGAATAAATTAAATTAAAACATATAAATACGGCAATAAATTAGTATATAAACAACTAAAAACATAATTAGAAATAATTAGTCAGCCAATAAATTAGCCAATAGAGCAAGCTAATACAATTAAAATAATGAATGATATTTATCAGGCAGATCAATAACTAAACTTACATCAATTATAAAAATAACAATATTTAAGATCACAAAGGAAAGTAACATTGTTATTACTAGTATAATAAGAAATAACAATAGTAGCAGTTACATAGAAAAAGCTATTCATATAGATATGGATTGAGGGTATTTATAAATATAAGAACAGCGAGAACAGATTCTATCACCGATTGCGCCACCTAAAGATGCAGAGTTTGCTGAAGGTGTAACGAAACCCGCTAACAGCATCTGCGATCCCACTTGTTTTCTCAAACCACCATTCGTTGTTGTCTGAGTCATACACAAAGTTAGCTGTAACGGCGATAGTGTGGTTAGGAGTGTTATTGCGATAATCGTGGTATGTCACATTGCTTGGATTACCGAGTGCTTTATAGTGCGCTGCTTGGAGGGTGACTTTCGCTTTGCCACAGAGGCTTCCCCATCCGCATTTTGCCATTTGGAATCCAACCTCAACAGGGTACTTATCGCGCAGAAAAGTGTGCACAATCCTCAGTTTTTGGCGCAGAAAAGTGTAAGCACGGTTTCGTAATTCTGAATAGTGGGCTAATTTCTGTGAGGGAAAGGGTGTTGTGGGAAGGTGATGGAAGCCATGCAAGCTGCCATCACCGACTAGCTTTACGCTTTAATGTATCTTAAAGTGATTGGGTACTGATGCAGGTGAAGCTCATCATATACGATTTCAAATTGAACCGTTTCACCTTCGAGCTCCAGGACTAAAAACTCTCCATTACCTTTATTCTCTACTTTCGAGTTTTTGATTTTGAAGACATCATCTTCCATCTGGATTGAGTTCTTTTTCAAAATCATTGTGGTTGTAGAGGTTGTGTCGTTGCCTCCAAATAGCATTTTATCAAAACCGGCCATGCCAGTAGACATATCAACGGTTGCTTTGTAGGTGCCTTCATAACCGTGGCCGCCACAGCCAGCAAGTACAAGTGCAAAAGCGAGTGCGAAGATTTTTAGTAATTTCATTTTGTGTATATCCATTGTGTTGTTTGGTTTGACTGAAGGTGGGTAGAGTATTCATACCCACCAACATGTCCAACTAGTAGCTGTAGAAGTTCTTTAAGAATGAATCGAGTGATTTATGAGAGCCCTGATGAAAACTTACATTGAGGTTTCCAGCCTGCTTAAGTAGTACAGATTCAAAGCTCTTACCTTCACTGCCGCGATGTATGTACAACATGGATTCATCTTGATTATCTGGATGATTACGAGGGCTCAAGCGCGCATATTCTGCTCCGTGACCTCTATCGAATTTAATGTAGAGCTGGTCAAATGGATTATCTTGTACCAACTCTAAGCGACCCTTCTTGTTTACCTCAACCTCAACCATTTTTGCCTGTGAATCGAGTAGGAGCGCAGCAACCGTTTTAGCGGCATTTTCATTATTAAACTGAGACAGTGAAACCTCTTTTGGTACACCATGAGTGTCTCTTAGTGCATCAACATAGACTGATTGAGCCATACGAATACTGCGGTTTCTTGATTCTGACACACCATTAGTGAATGAATACACACGCTTGGTTTTATTCTGTACTTCTCGCTGAGCATTTGAGAGATTACGTTTTAAGTCATAATCTGTCCCAAAGCGGTTCGTGGCTATGATATTTCGATTGTCTAAGGCTTTCTCTGAGGCTTTTTCATCAAGTAGGTATTTGCCCTGCATTACAATAAGCTCGATCGCTTGCGAACGTTTGCTATTCACGATCGCATCGAGCTCTTTTGATTGCTCGCTCGTTAAGCTTTCTATCGTGGACGAATCTAATCCATTATTGTCTGATTCAGTAGAGCGGTAACAGACCTTATGTTCTTCGTTCCATTCGTACGATGACCATGATTGCCTTCCATTTACACAAGCATCTTTATTGTCAGGACTGTAGAATCGTGCACTCCACATGGTACTTACACGACTAGCATTGTAAGCAATATCGTTGTTTACGATGAACTCAGCAATCGACGCCTTCAAGTTATCGTTGAGGGCTTTCAGGTCGTCCTGTGCTTTCTTTTTCCCTTCAATTGCTGCGTTAAGTGTATCTTGCTCTTTTTGTACGAAGGCATTGCGTTCAGCAATTTTGTCTTCCGCTGTTTTAACTGAATCAAATTCTTCGGTGTATGTAGATTCGATATGCTTAGCAAGTAGCCCTTCTTGACCATACAGAGAGGCATAAAAATCTTTGCGTTTTTCTAGGTCTTCCTGCGTTTTAGTAAGATCTTCAATATATAGGTCAAAGATTTCTTGAGGAATGGTCTCACTTGCGTCGTTAAGTGACGCTTTGTGGTCTTCTATTCGAGATATTAACTTGTCAGGGTATGATAGGTCGTCCGATGTTCTGGTTAAGAACCCATTGTTTCCAAGTAGTCTAAGATTACTAGTCACTTGGTAGTCAAGAATGGTACCTTCTTTAGCATCAAGACGATATACGACAGTTTTGGAGTGGTCGACATCTTTGAAGTTATTAGAAGCAAGTTCTGCGTTAGTAGCGTCACCACATCCTGTTAGAAGTAATAATGTCCCGCACCCAATCAGCGAGGTGGCTTTGAGTCGCTTAAGTTCCATATGTAATGTGTTCCTTTGTGTTTTATTAAGTTTGTTCAGCATCACCTCAGAGGTGGACTATCGTTAACAAAAGTAACCTCTACACTGCTGTGATAAGTAATGAGGTAATTGTTTGACTATAAATAAGCAATTGGCTGCTTTAGCGTTCTTGTTTGTTTTAATAACCTTATAGTCGCTAAACCGGTTAAAAACGTTGAAGTACCTGATAACGCGAGCGTTTAGTCACCAAAGATCTTGCGGTCATCGCCATCTCTGGCTTGAGTTTTGGCTTTATCTGAGAAATCGAGGTGAGCTATACCAATACCAAAATGTGTTAAAGCATAAAAACCTTGGTAGTCCAGCTCATAACGTGCAGCATAAGCCGCAGTATCACGACCTATAACAAACATGTAATTGTTTTGCTCATAGTCTTCATCAAATGCGACACCCTCGATACTACGGGATGATTCAAGCCCTAAAGTTGAAGGTAGTGAGTGATTCTTTTAATGAAAATTCAGAGGCGCTTAAATAATCACCACGAGTAATTGACCTATCAAATTCTTAGAGATTATTTCTATGATTGTTTGCTGCACAGCCGGCAATAAACAACGTCAGACCGATAATAATCGCAGTTTGTTTCATTTATATTTCCCTATTCGCACTAACTAAAATAGCATTCCATTAATTACCGGACGGAAATATTAGAACAATTTAGAATAAACAGTCTACATATTTCTTTTAAAATGAATAAATTAAATCAAAGCAACAAAATAGTGTAATAAATTAATATATTAATAATTAAACATATAATTAAAATCAATCACTAATCCAATCAATTAACCAATACAGAAAGCCAATGCAATTAAAAGAATGTATGATATACAACTAATTGATCGATAAACCATTTAATATCAGCGATAAAAATAACATCATTTGATATCAAAAAACAAATAATATGGTTAATATTAATATGATAACAAGGAGAAATAATTGCAGGCGTAGAGAAAATCTATAGGTATAGATTTAGGGAATTTATAATTACAAGACTAGAGAAAACAGATGCTCGTTGACTAACCTTTAAAAGGTTAGAAAAAATTTTTAGATAACTCGAAATATTTAGCCAATATTGGATCCAGAGTAAAAAGTCCAATGGCCGAAGAGTTTCACGTTGGAAGCGTTCATTGGACTTTTTTAAGTCATTACGTCATCAATACATTGTATTTCCGTTTTTGGTTCCCTCAGGGATTTCTTGTAGAGCATCCCAATGCTCTACAATTTTTCCTTCGTCATCAAAGCGGAAGAAATCCATCGTCACATACTCAATATTATCAGGCCATGTTTGGTGAGTATGAAGCGCAACTAAATTCCCCTCCCCAATCGCTCGCACAAACTCAATGTCCTTTTCTGGGTACTCCGATTGCATACGTTCAAAGTACTCAATAAAAGGCTCAGGCCCATTTCCCACTAATGGATTATGCTGAATGTACTCACCCCCTACGTATTTCTCGACGGCTTCACGAGGCTTTCCGCGATAAGCCATGTCGTAAAATGCAATGGCGTTTTTCTTGTTCGCTTGAATATCTTGACTCATTCGTACTCCTTACATCTTGCGTCTTAGTATTGACTATGACTTTAGACTAGAAAAATAGTCCTGCCACGAAACATGTTCTCGACCCGCAGCTTGAGCATAGTGACTTGGGTTATCAGACTTACCTTCCCGAATCCCTTGATAGATGCCTGCGATAACCGTACCGATGAAGTCACCGAGCTCTGCAATACGATCTTGTTTGTACTCTTCCACACTCATGGATTTGAAGACAAGATCGGTCCCAAATGCGACGTTCATGTATTCCGTTAATTGGGCTTGCGTTATTGCTTCACCATGAAGGTTATACATTTCACCGTTGTGCTTGTCTTCCGTCAGCATACGAGCATAGGCGTAACCCAACTCCGATCTTGTGGTGTAACCACATTTACCGTCTTCAGCACAGTTAAAAACGCCACCGAGCTTTTTGTAGCTATCGATGTATTCAATATCTGGCTCTATATAAATGCCATTTCGACCAATCACCCAATCGAGACCGCTCTCACGGATATCCTGCTCGGTTTGACGGTTACTCTGAATTACTGGTGAGAATGCGGTGCCCTCTTCAGCACCTTGAACACTGGTATAAACAAGTTTCTTAACACCAGCTCGCTTTGCGGCATTAATCACATTGCGATGCTGCCCGATCCGCTTTTCTGGAGCGTCCATACCCGAAACAATCAATAGTGAATCGACACCTTGCAGAGACTGTTCAAGTTGGACAATGTCGTTGTAATCTCCCTGTCTGACCTCAACACCCAAATGAGAAGCTTTCTCTGGTGTTCTTGCTAGTGCAATAACACTCTCTTTTGATGTGTGCTCAATGACAGCTTCTACAATTGCAGCACCGAGCTGTCCACTTGCTGCAGTAACAGCGATTTTCATATTCCATTCTCCATCTATATCGACGCAACTAAATAAGCGTAAGCCAAACCATGACTTAATGACAAAAAACGGCTATTCACACAAATCTATGAATAGCCGATTATAAAAATCTTTGTTACTTCCAACCCATCTTCCACTTCGAAGCATCTTTAAGCTCCTTCCAATCAATCTCTCGTGGACGCTTCGACATTACGGCCTCAATCATGCAAAAAACGCAAATGTCCTCCTCAAAATCTATGTCCGTAACAATGAAGTGCTTTTCCCTATCTATTGGCATCACGGCAGTCCATTTGCTATGCAGTAACTTTTTAGGATTGATGCGATTCATCTAACACTCCTCTAAGCGGTTGATGTTATATATAGTCTGAAATTAAATAAATCGATCAAAGTAGACTAGGTGGTCAAGCGAACCTAACCAGTCAAAAATGATGAAACCACTCAACCCAACACATTAGGCGCTTTTAGCAGCCTGCTTTACTGTTGACTTCAAGTTCTGCATGAATTTCTTGAAATGCGGCATGAAATCAACAAATAGTGGATGCTTACGATCTTTCATCATTACAGGTCCCAATAGGCGCAGTGCCACAGCAACTTTGGTTGCTGTTTCTGGCTCTAACCCACTGCCTTTCTTTAAGTTCTCAACAACGTTGAAGAGATCTTCACGGTCTTGGTAATCAAACTCTAGTGTTTTGGGTGCATCTACGCCAACTTCTTCAACAATGATGCGCTATTGCTTGTCTTTGCGAATCTTCGGGATCATATCTACTACCTTAAAAATTTATGAGTGTTAGTGTCTTGTCGTGTTTAGGTGGTTAGCTCTTAAGGAACTTTTCGACCTTCGGTTTAATTGTCATTGTATTGCAAACTTTTTGGATAGAGACAAAGCTCAGGTTACTCGCCTGCTCAGCAGTTTAATTAAACAAGAACTGATCGTAAAAGAGCCAAGCCCAGAAGATAAGCGCAGCCAATGTTTGCGGATGACAAAGAGTGGCGAGGAGATTATCGCTAAGCTAACGAACGTTGATTCCGTGATGTTTGAGAAAATGAAAGATGGTATTGATCCTGCCGACTTGGAAATATTCGAACAGGTCGCGATAAAAATGGCGCGCAACCTCAATAATTGAGGAACCTAGCGGAGAATTAATATAGATTAATTCTCCGAATTTTTACTGGCATCACAAGCATTCTGAGCACCGACATCTCAACTAAAAATTTCACTCTCAATTTGAAACCATGAATGTTCCTCATGTTGAATGTGAAACAAATCCATTTTTTATCTTTGTTGTAGAAATGTATAAAAACTACATCAAACACCAAATCGATAAAGTCAGCAAAAAGAATTTGGTTCTTACAATAAGAAATGGATATCACGGCAATGAATACAGAATTTAACTTTACAATAAAAAGCATTAGCCTCGACGAGAACTACCTTCCGTCAGACAGCACTCGCATCACCACGAACTTTGCCAACCTCGCTCGTGGCGAAAGTCGCCAAGCCAACCTGCGCAACGCCCTTCAGATGATTGATAACAGCTTCAATGCACTGGCAAATTGGGATAACCCAAAGTGTGATCGTTACTCTGTTGAACTGGAAATCGTATCGGTTGATATGGATGTTGAAGCAGGCGGAGAATCCTTCCCTTCCATCGAAGTTTTAAAAACAAACATCATTGATCACCAAACCAACAAGCGTATTGAAGGTATTGTGGGTAATAACTTTTCTTCTTACGTTCGTGATTATGACTTCAGTGTTCGTCTTCTAGAACATAATAAAGATCAGGATACCTTCTCTATTCCGGAAGATTTTGGTGACTTGCACGGAAAGCTATTTAAGCACTTTATTAATTCAAACACTTATAAAGAAAACTTCAGTAAGCCTCCGGTTATTTGTTTGAGCGTTTCAGACAGTAAAGTCTATCAACAAACCGATAACCATCACCCTGTTTTAGGGGTGGAATACACGCCAAACCAATCTTCACTCACAGAGCAATACTTCCAAAAAATGGGGCTTCAAGTACGTTACTTCATGCCACCAAACAGCGTTGCTCCACTCGCCTTCTACTTCTTTGGTGATCTGCTCAATGATTACACGAGCCTTGAATTAATCAGTACGATCAGCACGATGGAGACATTCCAAAAAATCTATCGCCCTGAGATCTACAACGCGAATGCAGTAGCAGGAAAACGCTACCAACCAAACATAAAAAACCTTGATCACTCATTGACCAAGATCGTTTACGACCGAGAGGAACGCAGCAAGCTTGCGGTTGAGCAAGGTAAATTTGCCGAAGAGCACTTTATCAAGCCATATCAGACCATCTTAGAGAACTGGTCTGCAAACTGGTCTACAAACGGCGCTTAATCAATTTACTGAATCTAAGGTTACACAACATGAAAACACTTTTACCAACTTCTACCGCTGGCAGCCTACCAAAACCGGTATGGTTAGCTGAACCAGAAACACTATGGTCACCATGGAAACTGCAAGACCAAGCGCTTGTTGAAGGCAAACATGATGCACTGCGCGTCTCTCTGCAAGAGCAGCAACGTGCGGGTATTGATATCGTTAGCGATGGCGAACAAACTCGTCAGCACTTTGTCACGACCTTTATTGAACACCTTGACGGCGTGGATTTTGAGAAGCGTCAAACGGTAAAAATCCGTGACCGCTACGATGCAAGTGTGCCAACGGTTGTTGGTCCTGTCAGTCGTCAAAAACCGGTGTTTGTAGAGGACGCAAAGTTCCTACGTAAACAAACGGATAAACCGATCAAATGGGCACTCCCTGGTCCTATGACGATGATCGATACATTGTTTGATGATCACTACAAAAGCCGTGAACAACTGGCATGGGAATTCGCTAAGATTCTTAATCAAGAAGCAAAAGAGTTAGAAGCCGCGGGCGTCGATATTATCCAATTTGATGAGCCTGCATTTAATGTGTTCTTTGATGAAGTGAACGACTGGGGTATCGCAGCTCTAGAACGTGCCATCGAAGGGCTGAAATGCGAAACAGCGGTTCATATCTGTTACGGCTATGGAATCAAGGCGAACACCGATTGGAAGAAAACTCTCGGTTCTGAATGGCGACAGTACGAAGAAGTCTTTCCAAAGCTGCAAAAATCGAACATCGACATCATTTCACTCGAATGTCATAACTCTCGTGTTCCTGTCGAACTGCTGGAGTTGGTCCGTGGTAAGAAGGTCATGGTAGGTGCAATTGATGTGGCTACCCACGAAATCGAAACAGCCGAAGAGGTTGCTGAGACACTTCGCAACGCTCTAGAGTTTGTCGATGCCGAGAATCTCTACCCTTGCACCAATTGCGGCATGGCTCCCCTACCTCGCCACATTGCCGAAGCGAAGTTAAGTGCGTTAAGTGCGGGCGCAGAAATCGTTCGAAGCGAACTCACTTAGCTGACTTCCGAAAGCATCTTAGCCACAGATGCTTTCGGTGTTTTACCAATCCTTTGCAACAGTGAAAAACGCGGCAATGCAATACCATACTCATAGTTTAAGATATCAAGCTGGATCAACCATAACTTTGCTGTCATTTCCGCATCAGCTAACGCTCGGTGAAATACCCCATCATTATCAATCTGATGGTATCTCACGAGGTCACCAAGCTTATGCGAAGTTGCCTGCTGAGAAATACGTCGAGAATTCAATAAAGTACAAGCAAACTCACCATCGTAACTGCGACCAATAGCCTCTAATTCAGCGTCGAGAAATTTCTTATCAAACGATGCGTTGTGAGCGACTAAATTACTCCCCTGTATAAAGTCAGCAAACTCATTCATCACCACCGCGCAATCATCCGCCTCTCTAAGCATATTATTGGTAATGCCTGTATAGCTTTCTATGAAGCTACTCACGCGAAAACCTGGTGTCATCAAGCGTTGAAAACGATCAACAATGTGGCCATTTTCTAGCTTCACTGCACCGATTTCAATTGCACGATCGCCTTGATTTGGGGATAAGCCTGTCGTTTCGAAGTCGAGAATTGTAACGGTATGAGCAAATGGGGAAATAGACACGTTGAGTTCCAGTATTGAGTTAAATAAAGCAAAGCGCGTATTTTACTCAACCGTTCGCCAAATTCCCATCAGAACCTCAAGTTGATAAATCAAGACGAGGTTTTCATCTCAACAACAAATGAATAGCACGGTTCCTATCGATTTATCTATATAAACCAAGATAGAATACCATCCGGTGACGCAAACCTTTGCGTTACATAAAAACGAAGAAATATAAAGGTTTAGCAATGACGCTTAAAAGTTTGGCATGCGCAATTAGCACATCGCTGTTGGCAGGTTGTATCACAACAGCTGGTACAGATACACACAATGCAGATTTGATCATCAGTAATGGTCAAGTTCTTACTATTAATTCAGATATGGAAGTCATCAAAGATGGTGTTGTCGTGGTTGAGAACGATAAAATTATCGCGGTTGGCGGTGAAGAGCTTCTTACTCAATACAGTGCAGAAATGATCATCGACGCTAATGATGGCATTGTGATGCCGGGTATGGTCAATGCTCACAACCACCTTCCAATGATCGCATTCCGTGGTTTAGGCGAAGAAGGCATATCTAACCGTCTATTTGCATATTTTTTTCCACTAGAAGCAGAAAAGTTAAGCCGAGAGCTGATCTACAACGCTACAAAACTGGGCAGCATTGAGCTAGCACAAAGTGGTGTTACGACTTACGCCGACATGTATTACCACATGGATGAAATGGCCAAAGCAACAAAAGAAGTAGGACTTCGAGCCGTCTTGGGGGAAACAGTGATTAAGTTTCCAGTCGTCGATGCGAAAGAACCTTATGGCGGTATTGAATACGCGAAAGGCTTCATTGAGGAGTACCAAAACGATCAGCTTATCACCCCAGCTTATGCACCACACGCCGTCTACACCGTTAGCAAAGACAAGCTCCAAGAAATCAATAAATTATCTGCAAAGTACGATGTGCCAGTGCTGATTCATGTTGCTGAATTTCCTAACGAAGAAAAGCGCATCAAAGACGAAACCAAAGCAACCTCACCAGTGGAGTACATGTCTGAGATCGGCGTTCTTGATGAACGCGTAGTCCTTGCACACGCTATCCACCTATCAGAAAACGACATCAAGCTTGTTAAAGAAGCAGATGCAGGCATCTCATACAACCCAATGGCAAACGCAAAAGGTGCAACGGGTATTGCTCCTGCCTGGGAAATGTATCGTGCAGGCATGCGTATCGGCATTGGGACAGATGGACCGATGAGCTCTAACCAAGTCGATATCATGAGAACATTAAGCTATGCAGCAAACATGCAACGTTTGAAACACTCAGACCGCACCATCATGATCCCAGAGCAAGTGATTGAAATGGCAACTCTTGGTGGCGCAAAGGCTCTACATATGGAGGACAGTGTTGGCTCTCTAGAGGTTGGTAAGAAAGCGGATATCGTTATTGTTGAAACACAATCAGCCAACATGCTTCCAAGCTATGACCCATACGCGACCTTAGTGTATCAAGCCAATCCAAGCAATATAGACACAACCATCGTCAACGGTGAAATTGTGATGTTGAATCGCGAAATGCAGACAGTGAAACTCGATGAAATCCGTGAAAGTGTTGACGCATTTGAGGCTGACATTGCTGAATTTGCTAAAGAATTAGCGAAGAAAGCAATTAAATCGAAAAGTTTAATGGATTAAAGTCTCCACATACAAAATGACCCTGAAAAGAATTCTGTAAGCAAGCGGCGTCCATCGCCGCTTTTTTACACTGTAAATTCTTAACTTGAACTCTCATAGCCCTAAACAACAATGCCAATGTGACTCGTCTATGTGAATTTTCGGTGAAAGATTGACATTAGCTCTACTGGCTACTTGAATTAATCGTATTTTCTATGCAATTGTTCATTAGTAATCAATCATTTGAGTGAATATCATGAAATTAAACATTCGTTCTCTTATTTTGGCTAGTATCGCATGCTCATCTATTACCCCTTATGCAGTGGCCGAAGTGACCCTAGAAGTTCCTAGCGATGTAACGGTTTTCTCGGCTAACGAAAAAAAACCGAAGTTAGAAGGTGGTCTTTTCTCTTCGACAAAAACCATCACTTTACCTGATGGCGATAACCAACTTGTCTTTAAATACGAAGCCTCTTTCGATCAAGGAGATGAAAGAAAATTCGCCACCAGCGACGCAATCATTGCGAAATTTAACGCTACCGACACTACGCTTTCTTTTGAGTTGCCAGAATATCGTAATTTAAGAACTGCAGAAAAAGAGATTGCCAATCTGCAATGGCAACTAGTCGATGACCAACAGCAAGCAATAGAAGTAAAACAAGATAAACTTCTAAAAGACGGCATGCAAATTGGCCGAGATTATGTTCGTGAAGCACAGGACTACAACCGTGTTGGTGGTGTGGCCGCGCTCGCAACGACCGCGCTTACCACCACTTCGACTCAACAAGCTACTTCGCAAACTACACCGGCAACTCAAACAAAAGCACAAGCCACGCAAACCGGCTCAACAGCGGAAGAAATGCTCCATTTTTGGTACGAAAAGGCTGATTCAGAGACCAAGCAACGCTTTAAAGACTACATTAATCAAAAATAAAAAAAGCGCCGGCGTTGGGCCGGCGCAATATCTCGTTCTCAGCATTAGTCGCGGTCGATTCGATCGTAAGAGTATTTCACGTCGATCACCGGTTGATACACAATTTCACCGGATTCACCCCAAAACTCTTCAACCGTTAGCTTCGAATTTAGTAACTCGAATGAACCACTGTCTGACTGGTAACTGCTGACGCGAAGTTCACGACTCAACTCATATGAGTCCGCTTGACTTAGGCTTTGAGCCATCATTTGCCCATTTTTGATAGCCATTTCTTTCGATTGAACTGCGTCACCCTTCACTGATGAATTACTGACTACTTTCTGGTACATCAAGCTCGCAGACGCTGAAAATGAAGCCATTGCGAATAGAGCCGTAATCCCTAGTACTTTTACATTTTTGATAGTGTTCATGTGTCACTCCCGTGTGTCTTACTTACCTTAAAACGGCTCTCAACAACGAGCCAACGAAGATACTTACGAGAATAGACCCTCAATGGTTCGAAATTATTTCAGTTTATTTTTCATACTTTTCGCGTGATTTAAGCAGAGTTAGATTTCAATGTATTGGCTCATTTTTTAATTTAGCATTACCTAAAATAAACAGAGGCTTACGCTCAGTAGCACCGCTAAAAACGTAATCTATCTACCGTAAAAATAAAACCTTTAGTTATAAATAATAACCAATAAACATATAGATCCATTCTATTCACTAAAATTTCACACCAGAAAGAATATGATATACCATAAATAACATTTCTGTTTGTACTCTGGTGAATACTCGTTAATGACCGATACTAATACTGATTACTGGGCTCTATCGTTACTACCAAATCTAATGCAATGCCACTCGACTCGGGACGTCGAAGAATACCTGGCAGAGATCCAGCCCAAGTTAAAAACGGCAAACACCTCGCTCTCATCGATTTATCTGAGGTATTGTGACGGATTCTTTGAGTACAAAAAAGGCAACTATCTGGTCGCAATCGAAACGTTAACTGAAGTTGTCGAGCTCGCAAAAAGGGGACAGCATATTACCGTTCAGCTTTATGCAAGCCATACACTTGGCGTTATGTTGTTTCGGTTAGGTCGTTACGATGATGCTGTCGCTTTCCTTACTCGAGGTTTAAAAGCAAAAGAGTTAGGTGATGACTTTTTACTGAGTCACGTCTATAACATGTTTGGTAATATTGAGTTTCAGTTGGGTAACTACCAAGGAATGCTTGATAACTTCACTAAAGCTCGTGACCTTGATATTAACGAGTCGCAACTCGCGCGACATGTCATATTAACTAACTACCCACAAGCGTTTGACTACCTTGGTGATGCTGAAACAGCTTTCACTGAATACGAGAAAGCTCGTGAAATTTTGGAACGCAATCCTAGTGACTTTGCTTGGTACCTATACTACGGTGCATTCGCACAGCACCTAGCCAAACAAAGCAAATATGAGTTGGCTCTAGAACTTTACAACAAAGCGCTCGAGTTAGGTTCGAAAATCAGTGATCGCTTCCAAGTTGCAGCAGACTTTTTGGAATACTGTGAGATAGCGCTCGACGCCGAACACTACACCAACCTCGAAACCTACGCTAATGATGGCGTACAGGTAGCTAGAGAAGTGCAGTCCTCTCGCTTATTAGATGGATTCATTGGTATATACAACCAGCTTGCTGAACTTCACAAGAGCAATCCAGAAAAACGCATGCAGCACCTGGAAACCTCTTTGGAATTGAGCCTGCTGACGAGTAAACTCAAATCTGAGTCAGAAAAGCGTTACCTTTCGAAAATCTATGAGTTGCAGCAAGACAAAGTACGTCATGCCAATGCGATTTCCTTACAAGATAACCTTTCTTTGATGGGCTCAATGGGCGAGTATCTGACGACTTGCTCCGACATAGCCGAGCTTATTGATCGTCTCTATCAAGACATCAACCTCTTCATGCGCGCAGACACCTTTGCTATTGGTATTTATGATAGCTCGGAGCACAAGGTACGATTTGACCATTACATCGATGATGGCAAACACGTAGATAGCGTTGAGGTCGATTGCAGTGAAAACCACTCAATCACGGCGCGATGCGTACAAACAAGGCAACCCTATTTTACTAACGATTATGACATCACAGCCATGGCGAAACACTTGGGTTGCGAGGTTGCGGACCTGATTCGAACCAGTAGTCATACTAAAACGTTCTACTCTTTGATGTTTTTACCCATAATAATCAAAGATGAGCTGTTAGGCGTTGTAACCGTGCAGTCCAAGTTAAAACACAACTATCAGGACTACCACTTTAACCTCATTGAACAGCTGACAAGTTATATTGGTATTGGCTTAACCAACATCTTTCAGAGACAAGAATTGATCAACCAACGAGCTGAGTTTGAAAAACTCTCAGTCACGGATCCACTTACTGGTGTATACAACCGACAGGCTTTGAATCAACAGTTTGCATCCCATCGCTATAGTGTCAGCTTACAACCGGAAAACAGTTTCCTAGGGCTACTACTCGTTGATATTGATCACTTCAAACAGTTTAACGATACCTATGGTCATGTCGCAGGCGATGACCTTCTAACCCGACTCAGTAAGCTCTTTAAAGCCCACTTTAATTCAAGGGCCAGCCTAATCCGTTATGGTGGTGACGAATTTTTGGTACTCATTGAACTAGAAGATCAAGCAATGATGACGAAAATTTGCGGTAACTTACTTGCTGATCTCCATTCGTTGGACTTGCCCCACCGTTCATCACCTCATTATGACAGAGTGACACTTTCCATTGGTGGTGCTTTTGCTCATGCCTCGCAGTGTGAGAGAGCCTTACCCACGTTGATACATGATGCAGATATGGCACTTTACAAGGCAAAAGAGCAAGGTCGTGCGACCTATGTCATCGAATAGGCGTACATGGAGCACCGAATCCTGAATGGATCAAAATAGTTAAATTGCAAAGGGAGTGAGTTGATATCAACTCACTCCCTTTTTGAATTTAGATCGAGTGTAAGAACGCCGCACCGCGTACACCTGAAGAGTCACCATGAAGATTCTTCACAACGCGAGTTCGCACTGACTTAGTAAAAGTATATTGGTTTAGCTTGTCTTGCACGCGAGGGTATATAGCGTCTACGTTCGACATCCCTCCCCCAAGCACAACAATTTCTGGATCAACAAAGTTCACAATCGAACCAATGACACGTGCTAGCTGATCACAATACAAGTCAAAGTGTTCTATGGCCTGCTTATCCCCCTGTTCTACCAGGGCCATGATTTCTTTTGAGTTTGCCTCAAAATATTTCTCACTGAAAGTACGCCCTAGTCCTGTGCCCGAAACAAAGCTTTCCGTACAGTTCATCGAACCACAGTAGCATTCAACGGCTGGGCCATCTTTTTCTGGGTTAAAGTGTGGTAATGGATTGTGACCCAACTCACCACCGAGCTTATTAAGGCCGGTGACCAGACCACCATTAATCACAACACCAGAGCCACAACCAGTGCCGATAATAATGGCGACACAAGAGCTCAGTGCGTCTTTCGCTGCGCCATCTTTAAATTCAGACAACGCCAAGCAGTCTGCATCGTTGGCAATAGCAACAGGCACATCGATGCGCTTTTGCAGGTCACCAATAAAATCTTGCCCATTAAGAACCGTAACGTTCGCCCCTTGCATCAAGCCATCATTACCCACCGAACCACAACAACCAATTCCAATCGATTCAATATCACCATGTTTAGCGACTTCATCAATCACAGACATGACAGAATGAAGAAAACCTTCGTAGTTCTCTTTGTTGGTTGGTTCCCTGTGAGTAACTAAGGTCTGATAGATTTCCGTTTCAGAATTAGGCACTAAGCCTACACCCTCTATCTTAGTGCCACCAATATCTAAGCCTACAATCATGCTGTCTCTCATCTCATTCTTTGCACTCACTGGTGCGATTTAACTGTATGAAACAACTATGGCAAATAAAACGATATAGCACTGTTATCCACGTCAGATCTTAGAGGGCTAAAGCCAGTATTTTCGAGGTTTGAGCAACCAATCACGAATATTGAGGTGGCTGTGAAACTTTTGAATGGAAGGCGAAAAAACAAGTGAACTAGGTTGAATGGGCGTTCAGCAACAAACGATAAATCAATCAAAAATGGCAGGAATTAACATCTGGATAAAAAAGCATCGAAGCTTGAAACTTCGAGACATAATATGTGCCCTTTCTGGGTGATATTCAATAGCTTTAACAAGAATTTTTCATTACAACAAAGTGTGTCACACCTCACAACATGAATTGTTGGCGAAACATCATTTGCTTTGCTAGGTTTAAAGCACGAAGCAACAAAAAAGGAATCAATATGAAAGTAAATGTTCAAACGCATCACGTAACTATCAACGAAGATTCACGTAAGGATATCACTGGCAAGTTTGATAAAATCGCTTCGCACTACCCCTCTCTCATTAGCTGCGACATCATTATTACAAAGGAACACAACCAACACGCAGTAGAAATTTTCACTAACTACGAAGGGGTTAGAGTATCAGCTAAAGCTGAAGAAGATATTATGTACCCAGCAGTTAGTGCTGCAATCAAAAAGTTAGAGGCGGGTCTACGCAACCGTAAAGGTCAACTCAAGGCAGATAAACACGAAAAACCAACAAGCACAAAACCAGAAATTGCTTCTGATATTGTTCAAGAGATGAAATTGGTTTAAACGTCACTGAGGGCAAGAATTAAAACAGCGCCGATGGGATTCCATCGGCGCTGTTGCGTTTAAAGGCTATAAGTTCGCTTACAGCCTTAGATGCTAAAATTACTCAGCAGCCGTTTCTTGTGCAATCTTAACGATAACTTCTACCGCTTTTTCCATACCCTGAACGGTGATGAACTCGTGGATGCCATGGAAATTATAACCGCCAGTAAAGATATTTGGGCAAGGCAACCCCATAAATGAGAGACGAGCGCCATCAGTGCCACCACGGATTGGCTTGATCATCGGCTCAACATCGCACTGCTGCATCGCACGCTTAGCAATTTCAATCACATGAAAGTGAGGCTCTACCATCTCCTTCATGTTGTAATAGTTGTCGGTTAACTGCAACTCAACAGACCCCCTTTCTAATTGAGCATTGAGCTCATCTACTTTTTGCTGCATGAACGCTTTACGCTTCTCTAGTCCCTCACGCTCAAAGTCACGCAAAATATAAACTAGGTGACTCTTGGCGACTGACATCTCTGCACCACCCAAATGATAGAAACCCTCATACCCTTCAGTGCATTCAGGCGTCTCATGACTCGGCATCATTAGTTGGAACTGAGCAGCGATGTTCATAGAATTGATCATCTTATTCTTCGCCGTTCCTGGGTGAACATTCACACCATGCGCAATCACATCAGCACGAGCAGCATTGAAGTTTTCGTATTCAAGCTCTCCAACAGGCCCCCCATCGATGGTGTATGCCCATTTAGCGCCGAATTTTTCCACATCGAACAGGTCTGCGCCTCGACCAATTTCCTCATCTGGAGTAAAGCCAATACAGATATCACCATGTGGTATTTCGGGGTACTCCGTCAGGTAAGCAACCGCGGTTAAGATCTCAGCGATACCTGCTTTGTTATCTGCGCCCAATAATGTTGTACCATCAGTTGTGATAATGTCATGTCCATGCAGTGACGTTAAATCAGGGTATTGAGCCGGTGTCAGTTGCTCACCACTATCACCCAAAGCTATACCGCCACCTTGGTAATTTTTAATGAGCTGAGGTTTTACGTTCTTACCAGAAGCGTCAGGTGCCGTATCCATATGAGCAACAAACCCAATCGCTGGAACATCATACGTCACGTTAGATGGAAGCTTCGCCATCAAATAGCCGTTATTATCCAGAGAAACCTCTTTCAGTCCCATCTCCAACATCTCTTGCTTTAATGCTTGAGCAAAAGTCATTTGACCCGGAGAGCTTGGACATAGCTTATTCGAAGGGTCTGATTTTGTATCAAATGACACATAACGCAAAAAACGCTCTACTAACTGATTCATTATTATTTCCTATAAATCTCTTCATTATTGGCGTGTTATTTGGAATTAAGGGCATAGTACGCCGTTTATGAAGAAATAAATTGCTCTCAATCATGAATACTCGATTTGTGTGCCGAGTAGCCAGTTATCATTATGGAACATAAGCACCATAAAGATTGGAAAATTTAACTATCGAATTGGATTAGTGAATTTTGCATACTGCACCCGTTCGTTAAACAAGTTCATATCGGGAGCAATAACGTGTCTCATCCAATTATCAAAGATCTAAACACTCGCTACACTGCAAAAAAATACGACGCTTCAAAGCGTATCTCTGCGGAAGATATGGAAGTGATCAAAGAAGCTCTACGTCTATCAGCTTCTTCAATCAACTCTCAGCCTTGGAAGTTCGTTATTGTTGAGTCTGATGAAGCTAAACAGCGTTTCCACGATACGTTCGAGAACATGCATCAATTCAACCAGCCACACGCAAAAGCTGCTTCCCATACAATCTTGTTCGCTCACGATCCTGAGTTCACAAAAGAGAAATTTGCTAAACGTGTAGACGCAGAGGTTTCTTCTGGTCACCTACCAGCTGACATGTATGACATGTTCATGGGTGCTTATGCATTCGCAGAAGCAAATACCGACGAAAACGGCTTCAACGGTACTTGGACTAAAGCTCAAGTGTACATCGCACTAGGTAATATCCTACACACGTTAGCGCGTCTTGGTATCGATTCAACTCCGATGGAAGGTGTTGATGCTAAACTTATCGGTGAGAAGTTCGCTGATGAGCTAGAAGGTCACGTATGTGACGTTGCACTCGCAATTGGTTACCACGAGGAAGGCGAAGATTACAACCACGGTTTACCAAAAGCTCGTCTAGCTCAAGACCACGTTGTAACTGTTGCTTAATTCGGTTTTTGCTCAATAACGAGCAATCGACAAATACTAAAAAGGCTGGGGTTTCCCAGCCTTTTTTCTGTTCAACGTATTTTAATACGGGGCACGTCTGTATGCGCAACACAACTACCATTCGATCTGAATAGGTGTACCTACCTCAATCATATCAAACAACTCGTCCATTTCGTGATTTAGCAGAGCAATGCACCCATCTGTCCAGTCGAAGCTTTGAACATAACGCCCAGCCCGAGTCTCACCGTTTTTTAGGCCGTGGATCATGATGTCACCACCTGGATTTTGTCCCTGAGAGAAAGCGCGAGAAGCATCGTACTCGTTTGGGTAATCAATCCTTAAAGAACGGTAGAACCTTGACTCTTCGTTCTTAGCAATGATCCGATAAAAGCCTTCTGGAGTCTTTTTGTCGCCTTCAACCTTCTTATGGCCTTGAGGGTTTGCACCCAAAGCAATACGGTACTCTTTAATCACTTCTTGGTTTGCCATAAGGTAAAGTCGACGCTTGGACTTATCTACCTTCACCAAATCGATCTCTTTAGTGAAACACGAAAACGCTACCACGTTCAACAATACTACTAAGAGCGTTTTTAGCAACACGCTTTTTACAACCACAGCTAACCCAGAATCAAACTAAACAATAATTAAAGAACAAAGAACACATCATTCCCTTATAGAGAACGCATCATAACAAAATTTTTTGGCATAAAAAGACGGCATTTTATTCCCTTGGCATGCAGAAGACACGAAGTGAATCACAACTTCACTTACACAAAGTGATTAAGATTAAACCAATCAAAGATTTAGGGGCATATGGCAGGGAGGTCAGATGAAACAATTTTTATTGTGTTCTTTTGCTTTTATTTCACTTTTAGGGTTTTCCTCACTTACTCACGCTTCAGAAATTACCCCACTCAACGGATTAACCCAGTCCACTGTCGGATACGCTTCACTTCTGATTTTCGCTATTGCGTATGCCTTGGTCATGATGGAAGAGCTTCTCAAACTGAGAAAATCTAAGCCTGTGTTACTCGCAGCCGGCATCATCTGGATAATGATTGGTTATGTGTACAAAAATCACGGCGCTACCGAAGTTGCACAAGCGGCATTGGAACACAACCTTCTTGAATACGCTGAACTCCTCCTCTTCTTATTGGTTGCGATGACCTATATCAGTGCGATGGAAGAAAGACGTCTATTTGATGCATTACGAGCCTGGATGGTCAATAAAGGCTTTAACTTCAGAACCTTATTTTGGTTAACCGGTATTCTTTCCTTTTTTATATCCCCTATTGCCGATAACCTGACCACCGCCCTACTCATGTGCGCAGTCGTCCTCAAAGTAGGTGGAAACAATACACGCTTTATTAACATCGCCTGCATTAATATTGTGATTGCAGCCAATGCCGGGGGAGCATTCAGTCCTTTTGGTGATATCACCACTCTTATGGTTTGGCAGGCGGGTCATGTTAGCTTCTCAGAGTTCATGCCACTGTTTATTCCATCCGTCGCAAACTACTTAGTTCCAGCACTCATCATGTCGTTCTTTGTACCTAAAGAACAACCACACGCTGCCTCAGAATTTGTCGAACTCAAACGCGGCGCAAGACGCATTGTCGGGCTGTTTATCTTAACTATCATGACGGCGGTAAGCTTCCATGCGGTGCTTCACTTCCCTCCTGTTATGGGGATGATGATGGGGTTAGCATACTTGCAGTTCTTCGGCTTTTTTCTCAGACAAACGCTGCAAGCTTCTTTGCATAAGAAAGCTACACGCGCGATTGAAAACGGAGACGATCACGCGCTTAAGCGCCTTGGTTCTGTTGTGCCATTTGATGTATTCCGCAGGGTCTCTCACGCCGAGTGGGACACCCTACTCTTCTTCTACGGTGTCGTAATGTGTGTGGGTGGTTTGAGCTTGCTTGGTTATCTTGGTCTGGTCTCTGAGATTATGTACAACCAATGGGACCCAGTATGGGCGAACGTCATGGTTGGTATACTCTCGGCCATCGTCGATAACATTCCAGTCATGTTTGCAGTCTTAACCATGGATCCGGCCATGAGCATGGGTAACTGGCTGTTAGTCACACTTACTGCAGGTGTTGGTGGTAGCCTACTTTCAATAGGATCGGCTGCAGGTGTCGCACTAATGGGGGCAGCGCACGGCAAGTACACTTTCTTTGGCCATCTAAAATGGGCGCCAGTCATCGCGTTAGGCTACATAGTCAGTATCGCATTACATCTGACGCTCAATGGACACCTGTTTTAGATAGAGATTATATCTTTACTAAACGAAAAGCCTCGATGATAAGTATCGTCGAGGCTTTTTATTGGAACTAATTTTTGAATGCTTAATCGTAGAATGGTGTCACATCAACGTTGAGAGAATTAGGCGAAATCGCTTTTACAATTTTAGTGTTGCTGTGTTTTAAATCAATATAAGTAACGTCGGTATAACGCTTATACTTGTTTGAGTAGAAGCATTTCACTTCAGGTTTTAGTGGTTGCGTTGAGTTTGCAGTCCATACAATCGCAACTCGCCCATCACTCAGTTCAACAAGAGAGCCAACAGGATACATGCCGATGCAGTTAATAAACTTATACACCAACTCAGAATCTAAATGATTCGGCGTCAAGCTAAGGATGATTTTAAACGCTTCTGCTGAGGTCATACCCTTCTTGTAAACTCGGTCTGCTGTTAATGCATCATAGATATCAATGATACTTGCTAGACGGCCGTACAAAGTCAGTTCATCACCCTTGAGTCCATTTGGATAACCCGTACCATCCAGCTTTTCATGGTGCATCAGACACACATCGCGACTGATTGGGCTCAGACCCTTGATATCATCAATAATCTGGTTAGCAAACACCTGATGAAGTTTCATATGGTCGAACTCTTCAGGAGTTAAACGACCAGGCTTGTGAAGTACCTTGTCATCCACCTTTACCTTGCCAATATCATGAATGATACCGCCAACAGCAAGTTGCTTTAGCACTTCTTTTTCAAAGCCTAGGTGCTTACCAAACGAGACCAGTAGACAGGATACGTTCACCGAGTGTTCTAGTAGGTAAGAATCTTTTTTACGCAGCGCAGATACACATTGTAAGGCATCAGAATCGACCAACGCAGACTCAATCATTTCATCTGCCCAGTCTTCAACGACAGAGACGTCAATAACCTTGCTTTCAAAGGTTTGATTGATCAGTTTCTGGGCAAGGCTCTTAGCTTCTTTTAGTACCTTTTTCGCACGTCTTTGATTAGATTCACGACTAATAAGTTTACGCTTTTGGTTCGCTAATTTTTGCTGACGCAATACTGTCTCAGGTACTTCTGGCTTAGTCTCAACCTCTACAGGTTTAATGATGCAGTCAGGCGCTGACAGGCTTCGGTCCACCCAAGCAAATTTGACCTGATTACTACGTAAACGCGTAATCGCTTCTTTGCTTGTAACTCTACCCGCGTTCGTTAAGTTTACGCGTTTACTATTTTCTATCGCTGTAACAAACATACCCACCGATAGGTTATCGATCGATATTTTGATTGAGTCTTCTAACTTGTATGTCATTTATAACGTTGAATGCAGGTAAGTAGCGTTGCATTATACAAGTGTTCAATAGTTTATAAAACTGTAACAAACTATAACCCGCCCAACAAATGGTCACCTGTACTGTAAGTGATAATTTGATCACATAGTTTAACGTTAACTTCACATTAAGAAGCATTGATTAGATTGAACGCTCTTTATCTCGTATTTATCCTGTAGGAGGACGAATTACGTTAGATAAAATAACCAAATAATCGTTTGCGCAAAGATAAAAACACCAGTAGCACGTAATTGATCCAGAACAAAGCATTAGTAAAAATCCACATATGCATTAGAAAAACTCGTATGAAGCATTCCTTTTTTGCGACAAATGTTTCAAAATATGTCCAGCCAAAAAGTTAACATTTAACAGTAATAAGTACTGTTTAAAAACAACGAGCAATTTAATATGTGGAATAAACTCAACAAATCAATGATGTTCTGCCAAATGATGTTTGGCTTATCATTCTACGGCGTTCTCGTCAGCCTAACTCGATTCTTTCTAGAAGATCTAAACTATAACGAAGCTGACACCATGATGATCGTCGGCGCGTTCTCTGCGATCGGTCCTCTATTCGCTATCGCAGGTGGCTTCATCGCAGACAAATTCTTGGGTGCCTACCGATCACTAACCATCAGTTTCCTTGCGTTTGCTTCTGGTTACGTGCTACTGGTACTAGGCGCATCAGCGACAAACGTCCCTCTATCTATGTGTGGTATTGCTCTAGCAAGTTACGGTCGTGGTCTAATGTCTCCATCGTACCCAAGCTTGTACAAGCGTACGTTCAAGTCTCAAGAAGACTTTGAGAAGGGTTACCCAATCAACTACTCAGTGAACAACGTTGGTGCCTTCTTAGGTCAATACCTGTTCCCAATGATCGTTCTTGTGATTGGCTTCCACGGTGGTTTCGCAATCTCTGGAATCATGGCAGCGGCTGCTCTTGGTATGCTAATCATGAGCCGTAAAGGCCTAACTGGCGTTGGTGCTGAGCTAGACCAAAAACCGGTTCCTGCAAAAAACTGGGCAATGTTTGGCGCACTTTCTGCTGCGATGATCGGCCTTGTATTCTTCATGTTCTCTAACATGGATGTTGGTCAAAACATCGTTTATGCGATTGGTGGCGCAGCAATTCTTTACTTCGTTTCTCTAATGTTCAAAGCGAGCAAGTCTGAGTCACTGAAGATGGGTACTATCCTTATCGTGACTTTCCTAACAACGTGTTTCTTCGTTTACTACGGTCAGATGATGACATCGATGAACATGGTGGCAATCAACACACTTAAAGGTTCTCTATTTGGTTTCATCCCTCTAGAGCCAGAAGCGGCAATGGCGATGAACCCACTATGGTGTATGGTTGGTGGTCCAATCGTTGCGGGTTTCTTTGGTGCACTAGAGAAGCGTGACATCCACCTATCTACAGCAACTAAAGTTGCTCTAGCATTCGTTCTAACAGCTATTGCTTTCGGTATCCTAACGTTCGCTGTTAGCACAGTGGGTGAAGACGTTGTTATTCGTCCTGAGATTTTCCTAGCAATCCACTTCTTCCAAGCAATCGCGGAAGTAATCGTAGGTTCTATGGTAGTAGCATTCATCCTATCTGTAGCACCTAAGCATATCGAGAACTTCTCTGTAAGTCTGTTCTCTGTTGCAATCGCGCTATCAGGTATCGTAGGTGCCGTGTTCTCTACTTCTATCGCGCTAGAGAAAGGTCAGGAAATCACTCAAGAAATCGTTCAAACGGTTTACGGTGACTACTTCCAACTTCTAACCGTGCTAGCTGTTGTTATGGTTGGTATCGCACTTGCGGCATCAGTTGTAATTCGCAAGATGCTTGATGCAGCGAAAAACGCAGAAGCTCAACTGGAAGAAGCTAAAGCTTAACCTTTCAAGTTAATCGACTCGTCCTCAATATTCCAGAATGAGAGCACGATTAAAAAGGGCATCCTCACCAAGTCTATTTCAAATGATAAACTGGTAGAGAATGCCCTTTCTTATAGCGGTATGAATTACATGAGTATATTCAAGTTAATGCTTGGCTTGAATCCAGGATTCAATCTCACTAAACACATTGCTGATGAGTTCATCATCTAGTGCCATCGAGTTCTCTCCAACATAACATTCGAAATAACACTGCCCGGCCAACTGAGCTGGTTGAAAACCATTTGCAAGCCAAAGGTTATAGCGGTCAGCAATATGCTCTCTAAGCTGCTCGGCCTCTTTAACTTCCATAGGCAAATGAACATGAAACAGGTTAACCTGAACCTTCTTAGGGTTAATAGCAATGCTCGGTGAATGTTCCTCTATCAAGCCTGCAATCTTTTTCGCTCTAATATGGTAGCCGTTCATCGCAGTTAGCCTCTCATCAAACCTCATCGCTGCAGAGACCACCAGCGGCGTACGATGATAGATATCTCCCCCCTGCTGACGTATCTTGACTTTGGCCTTATTAATGAACGCTTCATTACCGAGTAACATCGCACCTGCCAATCCACCAATTCCCTTATAAAAAGAGACATACGTCGAGTCGAAGCCTTGGGTAACATCGGCATAATTCTGAGCATCACCTTGTGCAAAATAATGTTCAGACGCTTCCCATAATCGAGCGCCATCTAAATGCAGGTGGATATTTTGTTGACGGCAATACGTTTTCACTTCTTGCAGTTCATCCCACGTCGGTAACTGACCACCAATCTCACGCATTGGCAACTCATACAAGGCCGCATCAATTTGGCCTGGGTAAGCTTTTAAATCGGCTGATCCATACACTCGATTCTGGTGTCCAACTGGTAACGCAATGAACTTGGAGTCAAATTGATAGTTCTGCCACTCATGCTTGATGATGTGGCAAGTTGGATGCATTGCCGCTAATGGTTTTGCACTACGCTCACTGGCAATATTCAATGCAACAACCTGAGCCATAGTGCCTGATACCACAAACACGCCCGCTTCGTACCCTAACAGCTCAGCGACCTTTTGCTCAAACTGTTGGAGAAACTCACCAGAACCGTACGTATCATGCTCAATACTGTGTTTGTGACAGAACTCCGCCATCATGGCAAATTCATCTGCAGGTTGGAGTGCGGATTGGCCGCATAGAAAATGTTCGCACTTTTGCTTCATGCTAATGCTCATTGGACTTCCTTGATTTTTGTTGCATGTCGACCGTTGCTTACGAATTGAACAATGTTAGCCAATCGACAGCTTTTATAGCAAAACGCCAGCAACAAAGGCTGGCGTTAGATTATCTATACAGTTTGGATTACCACATCAGGTCATCTGGAACGACGAAATCTTTGTACGGATCATCTTCATCGACTGCATCTTCCTCACGCGCCTTGGTGTCAACAATGGTTTCGTCATCACGCATTGCAATTTTTTCAGCAACAACCGCTGGAATCACAGCGTAACCTTCACCATCACGAACAATACTCAAAATACCTTTGCTTAGCTGAGTACGTGTTAGCTCTTCCACATAAAGAGCTTTCACTAGCGTGCCATCGGTAAAGTTGTATTTGATCTCACCATCTTTCAGATCGATCTTATTCATCTCAATAAGTTGCTTAACCTGAGCTTTGATCTCTTTTGCTAAACGCTGCTCTTCACGCTCGCGGTTGATTTTTTTGTCACGCTCTTGCTGGGCAATACGGTTTTCTTCAGCGGCCGCTTTGGCTTCACGAGCCTGAACTCGTGATTTCTTCGCACCCTTCTTGGCTTTCTTCAGTTTTTTCTCGTTTACAAGGCCTGCTTTTAGCATCTGTTCTTGTAGGGTTAGTTTTGCCATGTCGTTTTTCTCTATTTCTTTATTCTGTTCAAGCTGGAACGGAAGACGCTTGAACCTTTAACTTGTTGCGATTATCGCGGCTAGAACGAATCAACTCTTCACTTTCATCCATCACATCGCTTTTTGCTAATCTATCATAAAGCAGCACATTTACAGAGGCCGCTAGATTCATGCAACCTACCGTCGGCACATACACCACGTGGTCAGCTCGGTCTGCTACTTCTTGGCTAATCGAACCGTCTTCAGGACCAAAAATATAAATCGCTTTTTCTGGATGTTGAAAGCGAGGAAGTGGCGTTGCGCCTTCTGCAAGTTCAACACAAACGATTTTGGTATCTGCATCCAAGTTGTCCAGCAACGAATCAACATTGACCAAAGGGATCGTTGAAGACGCTGATTTAGTGTCAGTGTGGAACTTAGCCGCATTAGCATAGCGGACACCAGTATAATGAACCGCATCCGCTTGATAGCAACCTGCAGCACGCATCACTGCACCAACATTGCTCGGGCTCTTAGGGTTCGTTAACCCAATTACGATGTCTTTCTTAGTCATGAATCTTGATTAACCTAAAAGAATACTATGTAACTCGTCCAAGGACTTGACTTGATGATGTGGTTCAATCTCCATGGATTTAGGTTCGTCAAAACGGTTTAACCAACACGTCTCAATACCAAAGTTGATACCACCAAGGATATCGGAATGTTGATTATCCCCCACCATGAGTACCTTAGACTTACACGGTTGACCGATTCTCTCGAATGCGTGAGCAAAAATACCCTGGTCAGGTTTTGCAACGCCTACTTCTTCAGATATCACTACGTGCTTGAAATACTGGCTCATACCCGTACGTTCAAGACGAATGGCCTGCAGTTCTGTAAAACCATTAGTAATGATACCCAGGTTCGCTTTTTCGGATAACGCTTCAATAAGCGCTTGAGCACCAGGCAATAACGTACAGATGTCTGCCATCGCCTCCAAAAACGAACTATTCAGATCTGATGTCGTCGTCTCAAGCTTGTCGGCCCAGGTTATGAAACGTGTGTGCTTTAGCTCGTCCGCGGTGATATCGCCATTTTGATAATCAACCCAAAGAGGCTTATTCACTTGTTGGTAGTCAGCGTAATCAGTTTCCGTGAAATCAACGCCCTTACGCGCAAACATCAACTGCATGCCTTTAAAGGCATCAAAATTAAAGAGGGTTTCATCGGCGTCAAACAACACCCATTCGTATTTCATAAGAGGTAACTCAGGTAACAATAGTGAGGAGATATTCATCCGTTGGGCGATGATTATTTCTGTGAGCAGTAGTGTAATAGGTTATGGGTTTAAACTAAACCTTTTAGCTTAGTTAACCCGAACGCAGCAGTAGTAACACAATCTTTGATCTCGCCTGAAATCAACATAGATTCAAATTTTTCAATGGTGAAAGATTGGCTAATGAGATCTTCTTCTTCACAGTCCAATTGCGTATCCGATTGGGTTAGTTGAGTCGCAAGATAGATATGACAGGTCTGATTGAGAAATCCATATGCGATAAACTGAGCACCAACATAAGTCATTTGTTGCGCGATTAAGCCCGTTTCCTCGCGAAGCTCGCCTTTGGCAAGCTCAAGATGATCGGCATCTGGACGAGACTCCCAAGCGCCTTGTGGTAGTTCCCAAAAGCTTCCTTCTACTGCATAACGATATTGGTTAACGAGGTGAATGTGGCCCTTATCAATGGCGATGATCGCAGCACAGTCAGGCTTGTCCACCACACCATAGATCCCTTGTTTGCCACTTTGTCGCTCGATTTTATCCTCTCTTACCGACATCCAATTGTTTTGGTAAACGATGGTTGAATCTAGCTGTTTAATAGGTGGCATAGTGGTTCCTAGTGTTATTGAATCTAAGTGTTATTGAGTCCAAGTGTGAATTTTACTGACCAGTAAGTCCTTGGAAGCAGGTTTTAGAATGTAATCATTCATCCCACTCTCTAGGATATATTCTAAGTTATCCTTACGGCGTTCCCCAGTAAAACATATTATTGGTGTGTCCACATATGCTTGATACAGCGGATTCTTACGAATTTGTGACGTGGTATCAATACCATCCATATTAGGCATCTCTAGATCCATCAAGATCAAATCAATATCGTGCTTGAGTAACACTGACAGGGCCTGTATTCCATCTTCGGCGTAAAGCACATTGAAACCCTCCACTTCAAGTAATTTACCCGAATACGTTCGTAGAGAAATATTATCATCAACTAACAAAATGGTTTTACTTTGATTAGCTTGATGGTTCTCTTTTAAATCATTCCAATGACTGGAGTTGAACATTAAGTCTTGAATCGTTTCGGAATAGCGCTGGGTCAACTGAGCTTCATCAACTTTGGAGTGTTTGACCATATTATTGAGTGTTAACGACTTAGTATTGTGATTGTTCACATAAACAATCTTGCTATCCAACGGAATAAATCGTCTTTCGACACGTGAGAGTAAACGCTCATCTCGATTGAAGCTTTGCAGGTCACACAGTACAAGATCATAGCTAGACAGCGTATCAGAGTTCAGCGACAGTTCTTTCGGAGTCAAAAATTGATGCTTGACCACAATGAATTGTGACAACGATTGAAAGTGTTCAGCGGTTCTTGATTTACTTGCAACGACTAACACTTGTTTTGAACGTAACACACTGTTCTTAAGTCTACTGAGTTTAGGAGAGCTCGCACCCGGTAAGGTAATCACAAATTCTGCGCCGCTACCCGGGCGGCTTTCACAGTAGATCAAGCCTTCAAAGGACACGACGACCTTACGACAAAACGCAAGACCAAGTCCTACACCGCCTTGCTTACCAGAGGTGTAAAAGTCGTCGAATATATGCCCTAGTTTGTCGTTATCAATACCCGGCCCATTATCTTTAACTCGGATCTCAATATCACCATTCACTTTGCGTAGACTGACTCTGATTTTGAAATCTGGCGCAGCTTTATAAACCAATGCATTTTTGAGCAAGTTGAATAGCACGTATTTAAACAGCAGATCTGAACCAAACGCGACCAAGTCATCATTTGGCTCGATAAGCAGCTCAATAAGTTGCTTTTCTTCCGGTGAGGTATATTGAAACTCATGTAGTGCTTGCTGCGCACTTTGAGAGGCCGAAAAATAATGAAAAGAAGTATTTGGAATCCGATCTTCATCGAGTGAAGCAAGCAACACATCAATCGTCTTTGACCCAGAATCAACAATCCCTAGTGCATCATTTAGTGCTTGGCTTAATTGGAGATACTCATTTGGGTCAATAGTACGCTTACCACTCATGTCTGAGCTCGGAGGCAATGAGGTTAATATCTGTTGAAGCAACTGAATGTTGCCCTGGAGCGCCATTAAAGGGGTTCTCATCTCATGAGCAATACTTGCACCGAACGCTTTGGCCAAGGAGACCTTAGAGGTCGACTTCATAAAGGTTCGATACTGCAGCAAAATACTGAACGCATAGATAAATAAAATGATCGCAACGTACTCTGGTCTAAATCCAACCAAAGGCGAAGTATCAGAGACCCAACTAGCAGCAATAAATGCTCCAGCCGTTGCTATAACTGTTTGTATAAATAGCAGTCTTGAATCGTTAACCAACAAAACTTGCAGGAAACAGGCGGCCATCAAAGACATGACCCAAACGTCACTCCACTGATTCATTATCGTCATGAACGTAAAAAAGAACGGCACACAAAGCGTGATACTTACAATCAGGTAAAGTGGTAGGTAAGCCTTCATCGCGTCTGAAAATGAATGACGAAAGAATAATGGAACATTGATGAGGCCCAGTGCCAGTCTCAATCCAAAGTTTTCGTACGGTTGCGGGATGAGCACTTCCCAGACTAAGTAATAGATTGGAAATCCAAATACCGCGAGAATGGCATAGATCAATAGATTTGGCTCAGCGTACTCGAAAGCCTTGCGGATTAACTGGGTCATCTTCCTTTACAACTCGACGAAAAGACCACTGGATGAATTGGCGTTTAGTGCCGTGAGGAGGTCTTGGTTCTCTAAAGAACAGATGATATCAAAAATCGCCGTGATTTATTATTAATCACTGACGATTTTATAAAATATTTTTACTCTAAGCGATTAGCCTAATGAGTGCAGTGCCGATAGCTACACGATTTCCCAACTATGCGTCATTTCAACACCTTCACCCAGCATTAGACAAACAGAGCAATACTTTTGTAGTGAGTCCGCAGCAACGCGCTCAACAATCTCTTCATCAAGATTATCACCCGAAACAACAAAGTGGATATTCACCTTAGTGAAAATTCTCGGCGCTGTTTCACGTCGTTCAGTGTTCAGCTTTGCAGTGCACTCCGTCACTTTTTGTCCTGCTTCTTTTAAGCCATCAACCACGTCTACTGAACTGCACCCACCAGCAGCCATTAATACCATTTCCATTGGGCTTGGTGCAGTCGCTCCCCCATTTCCATCCATTACGATTGAATGACCCGATTGAGAATGACCAAGAAACTTAAATTCTTCGATCCATTTCACTTCTGCTTGCATGTTTGTAACCCTGTGTTCTTTGAGAAAGATTGCTTCACTTGATAGCAATAGAGTATCGCAGCGTATAAATTCATTGAAAGTTTTTTTTACTTGATACGTTCTAATAGATAAACCAATCCACAAACGAGGTTTCTATGCGTAGGATTTCTAAGGGTCTGATCTCATCTCTGCTTGCTCTACCAATGTTGGCAATATTTGTTGGCTTCAATGGTCACGCTGACACTATGAAAGACACACCAAATTCTAGTAACAGCAACACTGAAGTTGCCACACTTGCTGGCGGTTGTTTTTGGTGCACAGAATCAGACTTAGAACAGCTCGATGGTGTCATCGATGTCGTGTCTGGATATTCTGGTGGTCACGTAGATAACCCTAATTACACTCAAGTCTCTTCAGGTAAAACGGGACATATCGAAGTCATCAAAGTAACTTACGACCCAAACAAGGCTTCTTACCTTGATGTGCTGGACCAGTTTTTCCGTCATATCGACCCTACCGACCCTGAGGGCTCGTTTGTCGACCGAGGTAAACACTATCGCCCAGCCGTCTTTTACCACAACGAAACTCAGCGCCAACAAGCTGAGGAGTTCATGGCTAAGATCGAAGCTGCCGGTATTTTCCCGAAGCCCCTCGCGACTGAGCTAATTAAGTTCGAAAAGTTCTGGCCAGCTGAGGATTATCATCAGGATTATTACAAAAAAAGTAGTGTTCGCTACAAGTACTATCGCTACCGCTCAGGTCGCGACCAGTACTTAGATGAAGTATTTGGTGAAAGCCGCAAAGAAATGCCAGTGACCATTCAACAGATTCTTACTGAGCGATCAGGTCAAGTAAGTGCTAAAAACTACGTCAAACCCACGGATAAAGAGATCAAAGATAAGTTAACTGAACTTCAGTATTACGTGACTCAAGAAGACGGTACAGAGCGCCCGTTTAATAATGAGTACTGGGATAACAAACAAGCTGGTATCTATGTGGATATCGTTACCGGTGAGCCGTTGTTCTCTTCAAAAGACAAATATAAGTCTGGTACGGGTTGGCCAAGCTTCACAAAACCGATTAATGACGCTTATATAGTGACCACTACGGATTACAAGCTCATCTATCCAAGAACAGAAGTAAGAAGTCGCTACGGTGACTCTCACTTAGGACATGTGTTTAAAGACGGTCCTAAGCCAACAGGGTTGCGTTACTGCATGAATTCAGCTGCGATGCGTTTTATCCCCGTAGAAAAACTGGCTGAAGAAGGATATGAAGAGTATGTCGCGTTATTCGACAGTTAAAAGGATTTATCGAGCTTTCTCATCGAACAGTTGAGAACATCTGTTCATCAAATAGGCAGTCACATAATGTGGCTGCTTTTTTTTTGATATTCAGCATGTTTTATTTAGTTAAGCTCGCTATAATCGTACGCTATGGGATTTATAAAGTAATCGTCACGATTAAATACCGCACCCTCAAAAATTTGTTCCGTAGGTAGGTAAGAAAGTTGTTTCAACACCATCGTTCGTAAACTTCGTGCGGAACATTTCTCTTAACCTCAGATTAAGTGTTACACTCTCTAATAATTCAATAACTTAGTAGCACAGTGAGCATGGAAGAGATTACATCACAATTCGAATCCCTCTACGTTAATTACTCCACTTCTTGGAACAACAGTGTTCTGTTTATTACTTGCGCAAGTCTTGTCGCTTGGGTCATCTGGCGTGTTATTTATGGCCGCTTAGAGGCCTTAGCAGAGAAAACCCGCTTTGAATGGGATGACCTGCTACTTCACGCCCTAAAGTCCCCAGTCAGTACCGTGATTTGGTGTTGGCCTGGTACCGTTTCACTCGGGCTAATCCTACAGACCTACTTTGAAAGCGACCTCAACTGGCTAAGTACACTAAAACAGATCCTGTTAGTCAGTATGTTTGTTTGGTTCTTTGTTCGATTTATCGAGAACATCGAAGGTTATGTGCTGAGCCAGAAAAAGCGTGATGAAACCACGGTTCAGGCCGTTGCGAAGGTTGCCAAGCTTTTCTTCGTTGTTATTGGTTTACTGACGGGGCTACAAACCTTTGGCGTAAGCTTATCTGGCCTACTGACCTTTGGTGGTGTGGGTGGTTTGATCGTCGGTTTAGCGGCGAAAGATCTATTATCCAATTTCTTTGGCGGCATGATGATCTACTTCGATCGCCCGTTTAAGGTGGGTGATTGGATACGCTCGCCAGACAGACAAATCGAGGGAACTGTTGAGAGAATTGGTTGGCGAATGACTGTGATCCGCACTTTTGACAAACGTCCTTTATATGTCCCAAACTCGGTGTTCAGTAACATTGTGGTCGAGAACCCTTCTCGCATGCTAAACCGTCGTATCTACGAAACCATTGGCCTGCGCTATTCAGACAACCTAAAGGTCGCAGCAATCATCACTGATGTAAAAGCGATGCTTAAGAACCATCCAGATATTGATGCTCACCAAACGCTGATTGTTAACTTCAACCAGTTCGGGCCATCGTCTCTAGATTTCTTCATCTATACGTTCACTAAAACGGTAAACTGGGTCCGTTTTCACGAAGTGAAACAAGATGTTCTACTGCAAGTGATGGATATTATTCACCAGCACGACGCTGATATCGCCTTCCCAACTCAAACCTTACATATAGAACCGACAAGCGCGCTGAACAATGACATGAACCACCCCGCGCCTACTGTTTAATCCGCTTACATGATCAAGGCAGCGAATGTACTGCCTTGGTTACTCAAAGTAATTCATACACTTTTCTGAACATTTGCTTTCCGAACGCTTGGCTTCAAGAGTTGTCGGTTTCAGGAGCTGTCGATTTCAAGAGCAGGCGGTTTCTAAAAAACAGGCAAAAAAAATGCTAACCCTAGGGTTAGCATTTCTTCAAACTTAAAAACGTAAAATTAAAGAACAGTTACGTTTGCAGCTTGTGGGCCTTTTTGACCTTGTTCAACTTCGAAAGAAACCTCTTGGCCTTCTTTCAGAGTTTTGAAACCTTCAGCAGTGATTGCACGGAAGTGAACGAATACGTCTGCACCGCCGTTAGCTTGAGTAATGAAGCCGAAGCCTTTCTCTTCGTTAAACCATTTTACTGTACCAGTAGTCTTGTTTGACATGATATGTCCTCATATATTTCAATTTAAAAATCGCACAATCGCGTTGCACTGTAGATCTGAATTATTTAAATTCCGTGAAACTAAAAGAAATATATTACGACAAGTATTACAAGAATATTGAAGGGTATTGCTTTTACTCAAAAATCTAAAATAACTCTCTTAAAAACAGAGCTAGGGGCATCTTACCCGTTACAGGGACAAAGTAAAGAGAAGATTGAAAATTTGATAGGTTTGACACAACCTTTTCCAAGATTGATGATAAACACATCATTTATTTGGGTAGTAACTCAAGTATTTTCTTCAACTCTATGATTTAGAGGTACAAATGAGCATTTCCTTAGACAAGTATTCCGGTCTAATTTTCGATATGGACGGCACCCTACTCGACACTATGCCAGCACACGTTGAAGCATGGAAAAAAACCGCCGAACATTTTAACTTCCCGTTCGATGGTGAGTGGCTACACAGCCTAGGCGGCATGCCGAGTCCCAAAATTGCAGCGGAAGTCTCTAAAAAGTATGCGATTACTCTCGATTATACCGAGGTGTCAGCGTTCAAAATGGCAAGTTTTGCTAGTGCAAATACCGAGGCCGCGCCAATAGAAGTGACCCACACGATTCTTAAAGGCTCACAGGGGCAGTTCAAAACTGCAATTGGAACAGGCAGCCAGCGCGTATCGGCAATGGGGCTATTGGAGAAAAACAACTTATTGCCTTTGTTAGATGCCGTTGTGACCGCTACCGATGTAGAGAATCATAAGCCTAACCCTGATACGTTTTTATTGGCAGCAGAGAAAATTGGTTTAGAGCCAACTCAATGTGTTGTGTTTGAAGACACCGAGCTTGGTAAACAAGCGGCTCATGCAGCTGGTATGGACTGTATTATGGTCTGTAACAACCAGCTGTCTTTCTTCCCTGTCTAAATTCGCCGCCATAATCACCCGTTAGTTTTATAAATCATAACCCTCCCATCCGTCTGGGTTATGGTTTATTTCATTTTACATACCGTTTCATAAACACTTTAGTGACCTCTCGCTCATTAGCTAACTTAGAGCACAAAAAAATCGGGCAACAATGATGTAAATCAACTTTGAATACCTCGAAAGTATTAGCATTGGTAAAAATTATTACAAACTATGAATAAACATTTCGAGTCATGTCAATTAAAAAACGTTATGTCGCAATTATTGCAATTTTAGGCATCGCTGTAGGATGGATCACTCTAGGTGGTACTGCCGCAGTTATGCATTACACCTCCAGCACAGAATTCTGTGTATCTTGTCACTCAATGGAAATCCCATACGAAGAATATGAAGGTTCCATCCACTTCAGTAATGCAAAAGGGATTCGTGCTGAATGTGCCGACTGCCATATTCCTAACGATCCAATTGATTACGTGATCACTAAAATCCGTGCCTCTAAAGACATCTACCACGAGTTCGTCACCGGTAAGATCGATACCGAAGATAAGTATGAAGAGCACCGTATGGCAATGGCTGAAACCGTTTGGGGCCAGATGCGTGCTAACGACTCCGCAACTTGTCGTTCATGTCATGAGTTCGATGCTATGGATACGTACGAACAATCTGAAGATGCAGCCAAAATGCACGCATACGGTCAAGAAAACCATCAAACCTGTATTGACTGTCACAAAGGCGTTGCTCACTTTGCGCCAGAGCCAGAAATGGACAGCGAAGCGTTTGACAACCTAATGGCATTTACTCAAAACACATCAGCAGATGCGAAAGTGGTATACCCAGCAGAAACCATTGAAATGGGCGACCTAGGTACCATCAACCCAACAGCAAAACTTGATGTTGTTGAAGCAAATGGTTCACAACGCATCGTTGAGCTGCATGCATACCAAATGAAAGGTGCCGAACAAGTCCTTTACTTCGGCGAAGGACAACGCGCTATCGTCGCCATGCTAACCGATGCAGGACAAGCAGCTGTAAATGCTGGTGAATTCAAAGCTGATGCATACGGTAATGAATGGCGCACAGCTGTATTAACCGCCCAAATCGATGCTGACGTTCTAGATTCACTAGAACCTATTTGGGACTATGCAGAAGAACTAGACAACGTTTACTGCTCAACTTGTCACGCGAAGATTGCCGCGGGTCACTTCACCGTCAATGCATGGGGCCCTGTAGCAAAAGGTATGGGTGAGCGCACCGATATCTCAGATGAAGACCTTGAACTACTTACCAAATACTTCCAGAACCACGCAAAAGATGTGGTTGGTCACTAATAAGAAACAAAAGGGATATAAAAATGACAGAAATTACACGTCGCGGATTCCTTAAAGGAACAGGTATGGCAGCGGGCGCAATCGCGTTCACTTCCATGACACCAATGACGGCCGCTGCTGCCAACAAACGTGGTAAAGGTATTCTAACGGCTGGTCGTATGGGCCCGATGATTGTTGAAGTTAAAGATGGAAAACTTGTCTCTTCGACCAACGCTCTAGCTCAAACAGTACCAAACAGTCTTCAGACTACAGGCCCAGACCAAGTTCATACTAAAGCACGCATTAAGTACCCAATGGTACGTAAGGGTTTCTTAGATAACCCATCAGCACCAACAGGTAAGCGTGGTGACGATGAGTTCGTGCGTGTTTCGTGGGACGAAGCTTACAAGCTAATCCACGAACAACACATGCGTATCCGTAAAGAAAACAGTGCAGACTCTGTATTTGCTGGCTCTTATGGCTGGCGTTCAAGTGGTGTGCTCCACAAAGCACAAACCCTTCTACAACGTTACATGAGCATGGCTGGTGGTTACTCAGGTCACCTAGGTGATTACTCAACAGGTGCTGCGCAGGTGATCATGCCTCACGTAATGGGTTCAATTGAGGTTTACGAACAGCAGACAACACACCCTGTCGTTTTAGAAAATTCAGACGTTGTTGTACTTTGGGGTATGAACCCACTGAACACGCTTAAGATCGCTTGGAGCTCTACAGACTGCTCTGGCCTTGAGTTCTTTAATAAACTGAAAGCATCAGGCAAAACAATCATCGCGATCGATCCAATGAAGTCTGAGACGATAGAATTCTTTGGCGACAAAGTAGAATGGATTGCACCACGTCCAATGACTGACGTTGCAATGATGATGGGTATCGCTCACTCACTAGTGAAGAAAGGCAAGCACGACGTTGAATTCCTGAACAAGTACACCACTGGCTACGATAAGTTTGAAGCGTACCTGATGGGTAAAGAAGATGGCGTTGAGAAGACACCAGCATGGGCAGAAGAGATCACTGGCGTTCCTGCAAAACAAATGGAAGTGCTTGCAGATATCTTCAGCCAAAACCGCACAATGCTAATGGCTGGTTGGGGTATTCAACGTCAGCAATACGGTGAACAACGTCACTGGATGGTAGTAACTCTAGCAGCAATGCTAGGTCAAATCGGTCTACCAGGTGGTGGTTTCGGCCTGTCTTACCATTACTCTAACGGTGGTAACCCAACGCGCGATGCTGCGGTACTTCCTGCAATTTCAGCATCTATCGGTGGTGGTTCTTCTGCGGGTAACGACTGGGCTGTATCAGGTGCTGTGAACAGCTTCCCTGTAGCGCGTATCGTTGAAGCGCTAGAGAATCCTGGTCAGAAATTCATGCACAACGGTCATGAGCTTACTTTCCCAGACATCAAGATGATTTGGTGGGCAGGCGGTGGTAACTTCACTCACCACCAAGACACAAACCGCCTGATCAATGCATGGCAGAAACCAGAGATGGTGGTTATCTCTGAGATTTACTGGACAGCAGCAGCGAAGCACGGCGACATCGTTCTGCCTATCACAACATCGTTCGAACGTAACGATATGACGATGACCGGTGACTACTCGAACCAACACCTAGTGCCAATGAAGAAAGCGGTTGAGCCTCAAGGTGAAGCGCGTAATGACTTCGATGTATTCGCGGACATGTCTGAGCTGCTAAAAGCAGGCGGTCGTGATGTGTTTACTGAAGGTAAAGACGAGATGGCTTGGCTGAAAGGCTTCTACGATGAAGCACAAAAAGCAGGTAAGAAAGCGCGCGTTCGTATGCCTAAGTTCGGTAAGTTCTGGGATGAGAACCAGCTAATCGAAATGAAGCTGAACAAGAAAGCGGCTCAGTTCGTTCGTCACGCAGACTTCCGTAAGGATCCAGTGATGAACCCACTAGGTACGCCTTCAGGTAAGATCGAGATCTTCTCGAAAACCATCGAAGGCTACAAACTAGAGGACTGTCCTGCTCACCCAACGTGGATGGAGCCTACAGAGTTCTTCGGTAAGTCTCAGAATGGTGAACTTCAGTTAATGACAGCGCACGCAGCGCACCGTCTACACAGCCAGTTCAACTACGCGAAGCTTCGTGATGAGTATGCTATCGCAAACCGCGAACCTATCTCAATCAACACAGAAGATGCGAAAGCACGTGGCATTAAGACGGGTGATCTCGTTCGTGCATTCAACGACCGTGGCGCTGTACTTGTGGGTGCACTTGTTACAGACGGCATCAAGCAAGGTGCGGTATGTATCCACGAAGGTGGCTGGCCAGACTTAGACAAAGAAACGGGTCTATGTAAGAACGGTGGCGCAAACGTGCTCACGCTTGATATTCCAACTTCACGTCTAGCAAACGGCTGTGCAGCGAACTCAGCGCTTGTGAAGATTGAGAAATACGAAGGTCCAGCACTTGAGCTAACGGCATTCACTCCACCTAAGAACGCTTAATTAGCCCTTCATAATGTCCAAGACCCAGCACATCGCTGGGTCTTTTTGTTTCATAAGAGCAACATCAGGCTAGACTCAAATCAAATATAAGAATTGGATAAGCTGCTAATGTCGTCACATTAATTAGCGAGACCGATTCATGAGCCAACCAGAGATCATGCAGACCATTTCTACGTTCACCTCTATTGAGGAGGCGCTAGACTATTTCGAAATCAGCTATACACAAAAGTTCATCAATGAGCATCGCTTAGCACTCACCAAACGTTTTAACGGTTACCTTATTCTCGAAAAACCCGAAGATTGGTTCGCTGCAAGAAGGGCGTTAAAAAATGCCTACTGTAAAATCCAACGATCTCAATTAAGCAAAGGAACACGGCAGGCTTGTCGTGGCTGCACAACTTGCCAAAGGCGCTAATGAGTTATTCAGGCTGTTTCAAGTGTGTTGACGACTCTTTCAAACACGTTGATGACTCACACTAGCTCGTAAGTAATCATGTAAAGCTCATCTGTATTTGGGTAGATCTCTTTAATCAGTTCTTTTAGCCTTGGCAACTCAATCGCCTCTTGCTCGGCGTGAAACTCTCCGATATCTTCAAATCTAAGGGGTTCTACCGCTAAGATCTTAATCTCGCAAACTTTTTGGTCCGTTTCCAAGGTAAACACTTCCACTTGAGTACCTGGCACATAGTGAGATTCTGACTCATCGCGAATGGTAATGGTCTTCTTACCCGAAGTGATAAGCGGTGTTAAAAACTCAAAGAATGTGATTTTGGTTGGGGCTGGCATAGTCACTCCAATTAATTGATATCCGGTCATTTTCTGTCATAGTAACTTAGCAGCTGAATAAAAAGAAACTTAACACCTCGATAAAAAAACAGTTCGCACTTAGCGTAAAAAGAATAGATTGTGGTTCAAGTAAAAGGAAATACTCTATGCCCTCACCGATTGTTTCAACACAATGGCTAAATGAACACCTGAATGCTCCTAAGCTACTGATCCTCGACGTCAGTATGAAGACCGTGATAGGTAAGGAGCCTATCGAATACCCCGAACCTCTCTACATTCCTAATGCATTGACCCTAGATATTGAAAATAAACTCTGCGATCACACTTCCTCGCAGATTCATGCCATGCCAACAGAAACCCAATTTAATCAAGTCTGTATGGAACTCGGCATTGAAGCTGAAAGCAAAGTGGTGCTGTACGATAATCAAGGTATCTATTCTGCCCCACGCGCTTGGTGGACTTTCAAGTTTATGGGCTTTGATCAGGTTTATGTGCTAGACGGTGGTTTACCTCAATGGTGTGAAGAACAACGTATTGTTGTGACGCAGTCAAAGCAACCAACAGCGACAGGCAATGCTTACCAAGCTTCTTGCCAGCATAAGCGAGTCATTGATGCAGATGACCTGAATTCAAGTTTAAGCAATGAGATTTACACGATTCTCGATGCCCGTGGCGCACCACGCTTCAATGCTCAAGTTGCCGAGCCTAGACCTGGTGTTCGCAGTGGCCATATCCCTACGTCGGTGAACTTACCTTTTGCTCAAGTACTTGGTAAGCATAAGTTTTTACCAGAAGCTGATTTACAGATTTTGTTTAGCAAGCTCGTTGAAGACAAAAGTAAGCCTATCGTGTTTTCTTGTGGCTCTGGTATCACAGCCTGCATCCTTATTTTGGCAGCTCATATCGCTCAACTGAAAGAGACAGTTCTTTATGATGGTTCTTGGGCCGAATGGGGAAGTAATGACTCTCTACCAATAGAAAGCTAAATTCCAAAAGTAAGCGAGTTGAAATACTCCTGCACAAACTTTACGAATGCCTTGAGCTTTTGTGACGGGTAAATGACCTGAGGGTAAAACAGATAGATACTGTTCTGCCCTTGCAAGTACTCATGTTCCAACACCTTCACCAAAAGACCTGACTGAATTTCTCGATCAACATAGTAACTCGCAATTCGCACAATGCCGTGCCCAAGTAATGCTTGCTGCTTGAGTAGGTGGTTTTCATTGGTTGCCATCCATCCATCCACCGCAACGTCTTGCGACTTCATAGGCCAAACACTCTGGTGGAGAGTGGTCAGACATTGGTGTTGGTTAAGATTAGCTAGGTTCTCAGGCGTTCCATTTGCTTGGAGATAGCTAGGAGAAGCAACCAAATAATGTTGATATGGCATGAGTAGGGACGCGACCATGTTCTCTGGCGGATTCATCGTTGCTCGAAAGGCCAAGTCAATATCATCTTGGTTAAGGTTGAAATTGGTATAGCTTGAGTTGATTTCAAATTCGATATCGGGGTGAATTTCACGAAACTTCGCACAGATATCAAACAGAAAAATTTCGGCAAACATTTTGGGGGCTGTAATACGCAAAGTTCCAACAATGGAATCATGCTCGGAAGAAACGTTACGCTCTAGCTCTAATACTTGCGAACGAATTCTCAACCCCTGCTGGAACGCTCGCTCCCCTTCCTGAGTTAAGCGTACGCTACGAGTTGTTCTCACTAACAAAGGGCACTGTAATTCAAACTCTAGCTTCTTTATCTGCTCCGATAAGTGCCCCTTAGAGACGCCAAGCACTTCTGCCGCTCGAGTAAAATTCAAATGCTGAGCTAACTCGACAAACAGCATCAACCTTTCGACACGCTTAAAATCACTCATCTAATGCCTTTTATTGTTCTCACTCAAGAACAATGAATTCTAAACTACGCACTTATCATTTCAAATAAAAACAATAAAATGGCTATTAATTTAGTTCGCAACGGAAGAAAACAATGACTAACAAGACTTTACCTTTAGCAACTCATCTAAAAGATGTCAGCCAGATTGCTTACGGTTGTATGGGACTCGGTGGTGGCTGGGATAGCAACCCGATCACAGATACTGAAATCACTCAAGCACGCAATGTCATCGAAACAGCGCTTGACGCGGGTATTAATATCTTCGACCACGCTGATATCTATACCCACACGAAAGCTGAACAGGCATTTGGCAAGGTGCTTGCGAGCTCCCCTGCACTACGTGATGACATGTACATTCAATCGAAGTGTGGCATCCGATTTGAAGATGAAATGGGTGTCGGTCGCTATGATTTCTCAGCTAACTGGATCTCACAATCGGTAGACGGGATCCTTGAGCGCCTGAACATCGAACAGCTTGATGTGCTTCTTCTTCACCGCCCAGATCCATTAATGGAACTGGATGAAGTGGCCGAGACACTGCATAAGATCCATGCTGCAGGTAAAGTGGCACACTTTGGTGTTTCTAACATGAGTGGCCATCAAATCAACTTCCTACAATCGGCGTTGAATCTTCCGATTGTGGCAAACCAAGTCGAAATGAGCCTGTCAAAACTCGATTTCTTCAATGATGTAGTAATGGTAGGTACTGAAGGATTCAATCAAGGTGATATTACTCCAGGAACAATGGAATACTGCCGCCTCAATAACATCCAGATTCAAGCATGGGGCTGTCTCGCGCAAGGTAAGTACTCAGAGAAAGGCTTGGATTCAGAGTTTGAAAACGTCCGCCTGACCACACAATATGTGATGGAACTAGCAGCGAAGTATCAAGTACCTAGCGAGGCGATCGTACTTGCATTCCTACTTCGTCACCCTGCGAATATTCAGCCTGTAATTGGTACAACCAACCTTGAGCGCATTAAGGCATCAGCACTAGCAACGACAATTGAACTGACTCGTGAAGAGTGGTACACCTTATTTGTGCGCTCTCGCGGTCAACGCATGCCATAAAAGGAAGTAACAATGTTAACTTTACAGCAAGTACAACAGCTACTTAATGTGACTATTTCAATCGCTGAAGACAATCAACAAACCGTTGCTGTGTCTGTCTGTGACAGTCATGGAGAATTACTTGGTTATTTGCGCATGGATGACGTAAGCCCTCAAGCGGCACTGTTAGCACAGAACAAAGCCTACACCTCCGCTCGAGATCGCCAACCAAGTGGCAATCTAGGAGCATGGTCAAGAGAAACTGGTAAAGAACTGAGTTACTGGACAGACCCTCGAATCACCGGATTCAAAGGAGGCCTACCGATTGAGCTTAACAACCAGGTGCTCGGCGCAATTGGTATCAGCGGTTTGAGTGAAGAAGATGATGAACGGCTCGCACAGCAAGCAATAAATACTCTTTTCAAATAAACAGTAAAAGGCTTACTCAGTACAGAGTAAGTCTTTTTAAATATGCACCAGTTGCATATCTAACATTATTCTATATCATTTCAAAACATAACCAATAACTCATAAAGTAACCCCATCGAAACGAACATCCCCTAATGAGGTTACTATGAAAAAGCTAATTATCGCATCAATGATTTCTGGTCTAATGGCTCACACAGCAATGGCACATGACCTTGGTGATCACCTTCCTAAGAAAGGTGAACCTACTCAAGTTCAGCTTGCGCATGGTGGTTCAACAGTTGTCACGGAAGATAACTTCATCCTAGCGGAATCGGACAAATACTTCTTTGAGCAGCAAGCTCAAGGCAGTACTAATAAGTTTAAACATGACCGTAATCTAGTCAGCCAAGAGACACAAACGGTCGTAAGACAAAACCGAGACACCTTATATTCGAAAGGGATTTTCGACACCGAAGGCTCAGTGACATTTGAGCTGCCTATTCATGATGATTACCAAAGCATTCAGATCATCGATGAACAACACCGAACCGTTGCGGTACTTTATTCAGAGCAAGGTAAAAACAAAGTTACCGTGACTCCTGATATGCTTTCAAGCGGCCAACACGTTTGGGTGGTTGTTCGAACACAGATAGATTCAGTTTCAGACAAAGATCTCATGCAGGGTCACATGAAGCAGGATGCAATTAAAGTAACTACGGACGAATACACCCGTTACACACCAAAAGGCTTCGATCAAAAGTCACGCGAAAAAGTACGACTGCAACTTGAGGGCCATGTTGCACAGCTAGACTTCACCAAAGCGATGGGAGCTCCGACTGTCGGTTCAAACCATGACAGCGTCCCTGAGCGTAATGTAGAGCAGTTCCACGCTCTTGGCATGACATCAATGGGCTTTGGCGGTCTTCCAAGTGAGCATGCGTTCTACAAGGTGTTATTAGCTGACGATCGCAGTGGTGAGTGTCAGACAATGACGTTCGATGCACCACCATTGACAGAGAATGGTTTCTTCTCAATCACAACCTATGGTGCTGATGCCTATATTCATACTGATAACTTTGCACTATCAAGCCGTGAAGGAGAGCTCAAAGCCAACAAAGATGGTAGTTATACCGTTAACTTCAATTGTGGTGATAACGCCATCAATAACATCGATGTTGAAAAAGGTTGGACGGGTATCCTACGTATGTACCAACCAACCTCAATTAACGAGATTGTTTCTTACGCTAAGGATGTTGAGCTACCACATGGCAAGTAACTAAACAGAGTTAAGTGACATGTATTAGAACAAGTGAAAATGAAGAGAGGGAGCTGATATGCTCCCTCTCCCCTATCTGTTGCTCTGAGTTATCTGTTACTCGGAATGGATCTCATTACTCATAGATATAGCGTTTTGCGACTTCATCAGTGAAGTACTCCACCAGCTCCCATTCAAAACCGGCTTCATCCCAAAAATAGACACGTTTTCTGAACGGTTCGCTTTGCATATCTCCGTTAACTCTATATCCCGCAAGCTCTAGTTTGGCTTTTATGTCTTCGACACCTGACACGGTCAATGCTAAATGGTTAATTCCGATGTCGTAATATGGATTACGACGATCTTCAGCACTTACCTTCTCATTAGGCTCCTGCAATGCTAAGTAGTTGTAGTCATTACCTATATGCGCCCAACGATAGTGGTCGTCTCGATACTCATCAGCACGCACTTTAAAATCCGGTGCAACAATGTTTAAAAAGCGGATAGCAGCATCGATGCTCGGTACAGTGATGTTGGCGTGTTCTAGTGTCGTCATACTCAATTCCTTCTGATTGTGATCTTCATTATTGACTTAACTTGCGACTCACTCTAAAACCTTAACTTAAGTTTAGGTCAAACACTTTTTTGGAGATTTATTATGTTGTCTGTTGGTCAAGTTGCTGATCGAGCGGGAGTTGCTGTTTCTGCTATCCATTTCTATGAACGCAAAGGCTTAATTACATCAACCAGAAATAGTGGCAATCAACGACGCTACAATAGCGATGTATTGCGACGGATTGCCGTCATCAAGATAGCTCAACAAGTTGGATTACCGCTGGAAGAAATCAAACAAGCAATGGCAGTGCTTCCCTTAAACAAAGCGCCAAGCAAAGAACAATGGGGAGAAATGAGTGCAAAATGGAGAGAATCACTTGAACAACGCATTGAGAACTTGCAGAAACTCCATTCACAGCTTGACCATTGTATTGGTTGTGGTTGCCTATCAATGAAGTCATGTCAGCTATACAACCCTGACGATGAAATAGCGAACGAAGCGCAGGGTGCTGGTCTCTGGTAATCCTACCTAGGGTCTGTTGACCTTTCGAGGTTAAATTTTGTTCGAGATAAAATCGTTTTAGGCGCGGCAAGGGGTGTGTAGCCTAGTCATTCTAAGTAAATACCCCTTAACAAAGCATAAAACGATTTTAGCCGAACCCTTCGGGCAGCGTTTGTGCTTCATTTCCACTGTGTTATCGGCTTCTCATGTAGGCTAGCTACACATCAAAGCCTTTGCCTTGTGGAAATTTCCCACAAACTGCTGCAAAAACCAGCTCGAAAGGTCAACAGACCCTAGTAGTTCAAAAACGAAAAAAGCCAGATGATTACGCTCACCTGGCTTATAAATACTTTAATTTGAGGAGGTTATGCGCTCGTTAAACGTTGGTATAGCGCGTCTTTAAGTACGGAACGGTCATGTTTAAGCTGATGCATTGCTTCATCATCGATTGGAGCTCCATTAAGCTCTAGAACTCGAATTTCCTTGTCCAGTTCGTTGTAACGCTTGTTCTCAGCAGCAAACGACTCATCGTTGCTTATCAGTGCTTCTACTTTGTCTTTATGCTCAGGAAAATCATTAACCAGAGAGTGAACTTCACCTAACATACTTGCTCCTTTCATTTTAAGACACACGATAAAACCATCGCTCGTTTAAATGTAACACTTTCACTAACAAAACGTTAATTTAAATAGTAGACCGAGACCACAAATTGCTGCTTTCCCACCCAGCATTGCGTTGAGTCCCACAAGTTTGAAGCTTATTGCTCGGAGCATTGTTCGACTGCCCCTAAATTGTCAAACTTTCCGCTAAAAAGTCTATCAATGCCCTGACTTTTGGAGATAAGTTTCGGTTTGGAGGGTAAACCGCCCAAACCCCTTCCCTATCATCTTTATATTGAGAAAGCACTTCGACCAATTGTCCCGACTCTATATGAGCTCGCACATAATAATCAGGCAATTGCACTAAACCTAAGCTCGACAGAGCCGCATCGAGAAGCGTTATACCGCTGTTGCATTTCATGCGGCCACTGACCTTTAGGCTATGAGTTCGCCCCTGATTTTTAAATCGCCAATGCTCGATTGTTCCGCCTAAGCATTGATGATGAGATAACTCAGAAAGCGTGTGTGGCTCACCAAAAGATTCTAGATAGCTAGGAGTACCACAAACGTATAACTGACGCTCAGCAAGCTTTTTTGCCATCATGGACGAGTCTTCGAGTTGTCCTAAACGGATTGCGACATCGACGCCTTGATCGATCAGGTCAAGTTTTTGGTTCGTAAAGTTAATATCCAAGTCTATTTCAGGGTACAGCAGTAGAAATTGATTAAGAAGTGGTGCGATTTTTTGTTCGCCAAACGTGACTGGCGCGGTAATTTTGATCAAGCCCTTGGGTACGGTTTGCATTTGAGTCACCGCGAGCTCTGCCAACTCAAGCCCCTCGACAAGTTGTTTACATTGTTCGAAATACAACAAACCAGGCTCTGTTAATGAAACCTTACGAGTCGTCCGGTTAAACAGTTTTATCGCTAATCGACTCTCGAGATTGGAAACACGTCGGCTTATCTGAGCGACAGAGGTATTCAGCTTATTGGCAGCAGCCGTAAAGCTCTGCGTTTCGGCTACTGCTACAAATTCTGTCACACCTTCCCAATTTGCCATCTCGTCTCTCTCTACTCATGCTACAACGTCTTCATTGTAGGTGACTGTAAACTCGAAGCATAGACAAATTGTGACAGCGATCTCTCACCCTTCTCCCTCATCCTTTTCAATGAGTTATATGGATGATTTCAAGCTGATTTGATTAAGTAACAATCAACATAATAAAACCAAGAAAAGCCTCTGCCAGAAGCCTATCGTCCATAATGGAAATAAGGACAGAAACGTGAAACTCAAAAAAATAGCCCTGCTACTCGGATCGAACGCCATATTATTCAGTGGTTACCATGTTCATAGTCAAACCAATCAAGCGAACAATTCTGCTATAACAGAATCAGGTCCATACGCTTGTCAGAACAATAGTGCAGCTATTGATGAACTTATAATTTATCAGATCATGGTAGAGAGTTTTGTAAATGGTGACCCAAATATCGGTCATGGTACGGGTTACGGTACTAGTCACCATATGGGTGATATTAAGGGCATCATTGACTCTCTTGATTACATACAATCGCTTGGCGTTAATGCAATATGGATGACGCCAATTTTTGACTCTCAGCCAATTGAAGGTCAAAAGCACTGGGCAGATAGACTGGATGCAACGGGTTATTTCGCCACTGATTACTTTAACATCGACCCTCGCTTCGGAACGTTTGAGCAAGCAAAACAACTAGTGGAAGAAGCGCATAAGCGTGGCCTTTATGTCTTCTTTGACGGCGTGTTTGGTCACCACAAAAAGAATGTTGTCGCCTCACCAAGTGGCAACTTACCTGTCGGTGAGTCGAACCCAGTGTCCTATCCCGATAGCCTCATTTTTTACAAAGAAGTCGCTCAATATTGGATCAACGAACTCAAGATTGATGGTTGGAGACTTGACCAAGCGTACCAGGTACCACCAGAAGCATGGACGGAGATTCGCCGCGCTGTCGAGCAAGCCTCAGCTAGCGTCACTTACACCAACTCTAATGGCAAAAAGGTCAATCCACTTGGTTACATGGTGGCGGAAATTTGGGCTGGAGAAAACCGCATTATAGAAACAGGCTATGGCGATGAAGATGCTCCCGCTTTGTGTTCTGCGTTTGATTTTCCAATGCGCTACAGATTAGTCGAAACCTTTGCTGCAAACGAAGCAGGCGTTTCACATGCTAGCGGTCAATGGCTTGCCGAAGGAATGCAACTTCATGATCTCTACCCTTCTCACGCTAAACCAAACCTAATGATTGGTAACCACGACCTCGTTCGCTTTGGTGACCTAATGCAACGCTCTAACATTGCCTCACCACAAGATGAAGAATACTGGTTACGCTATAAAGCAGCCTTTGCCTTCCAAACCGCTTATTCTGGTCCAATCACTGTGTATTATGGTGATGAGATTGGTGACCAAGTCGATGGCTTTGCCAACAAGGTCTGGGGTAATTGTGCCATTCAAGGCTTTTGTGATGACCATGTGGCGCGTACAAGTGCCAAGATCGACGGTGTGACAGCCTCACTTTCAGAGCAACAAGCTAAACTCAAGCAAGAAGTCACCCTGCTGATGTCTCTCAGGGACAAGCACCCTGCTTTAGCTAAAGGCAAACGCACACATATTTTGAGTACCGACCAATTCTATGTTGACCATAAACAGTTTGGTGATGAAAACCTGCTTTATGTTGCTAATATCTCAGGCGATTCTCAAATGCTTTCGTTAAAAGGCGAAGAGATTGGTTCTAAAGATGGGCTAACGGATTTACGTCGTGAAACGCTGATTCGGAATAAACAAGGCAGTTATGCGGTTGATCTCAAACCGTTTGAAGCACGCTTCTTAAAAATTGAACATGCGACAAAACCAAAACCTCAGTCACAGTCGATCCAAACAATGGGTGACGACTTAGGCGCCTTAGGGAAATGTGATAACCCAACCGTAGACCAACAGGGCCCAGTTTCTACTGAATTATTCGTTGTAGGAGACTTTGCTGATTCAGGGTGGAAACACATTGACTCTCGCTCATTCAAATACAAGGGCAATAACCTCTATCAAGTCGTTATGAACGAAAAGGCCGGCAGCTATCGCATGCAATATGCGGCTGAGAGTTGGTCACCACAATTTACCGCTGATGGACTAAGCCTCAAGCTTGGTCAAACGAACAAACTAGTGCGTGGTGGTTACGGCCAAGACACGACGGCTACCTTAATGGAAGATGGTCAATATGTGTGGAGCTTAACGTTTAACGAAGATGGCAAAGCAGAATCGGTTGCTGTCGCGAAGTGTGAGTGAGGATGAGAGCTAGAGAGCTAGAGAGCTAGAGAGCTAGAGAGCTAGAGAGCTAGAGAGCTAGAGAGCTAGAGAGCTAGAGAGCTAGAGAGCTAGAGAGCTAGAGAGCTAGAGAGCTAGAGAGCTAGAGAGCTAGAGAGCT
>NZ_QRHC01000030.1 GCF_003415655.1 Vibrio maerlii | reverse complement strand
GCTTATCGCAAGTTAATACGTCCTTCATCGCCTCTGACTGCCAAGGCATCCACCGTGTACGCTTAGTCACTTAACCATACAACCCCAAGAGGTTTCGATTTGCTTTCACTTTTTAAAAGTGAAGACAAAAAGGTGTATGGCAAACAACCAAGGTTTTGTCTCTCATTATTTAAATGAGCGAGAGACATTCGATTTTGCCGGACTCAAATATTAAACATCACAGTAAACTGTGGTGTTTCCAAGAACACTTGAATGTGTGTTGGTACCTACATCTCTAAGAGATATAGGATTTGAGAACTTTTAATTTGAATAACAACGCATATCCGAAGATATGGGGATTGTTGTTATTCGTCAGCTTTCCAAATTGTTAAAGAGCTAGTTTCTTATCGAAACCATTTTTAAAAACACTCATAGAATGTGCTTAAAGATGGTGGGCGATACCGGGCTCGAACCAGTGACCCCCTGCTTGTAAGGCAGGTGCTCTCCCAACTGAGCTAATCGCCCACGATAAGTTTTATGTCTTGTGGAAGACATCAAGAATGGTGGAGCTAAGCAGGATCGAACTGCTGACCTCCTGCGTGCAAGGCAGGCGCTCTCCCAGCTGAGCTATAGCCCCATATCTTGAGATATTCTTTCAAAGAAAGAATGGTGGGTCGTGCAGGATTCGAACCTGCGACCAATTGATTAAAAGTCAACTGCTCTACCAACTGAGCTAACGACCCAATGGTATCCCGTAGGGGAGTCGAACCCCTGTTACCGCCGTGAAAGGGCGGTGTCCTAGGCCTCTAGACGAACGGGACACTAAGTTGTAAGTGTTGGGCACTTACTATCTCTTTACTTTTCTAAACCGTATCAATCTGTGTGAACACTCATCGCAATAATCTTTCGTATAAGGAGGTGATCCAGCCCCAGGTTCCCCTAGGGCTACCTTGTTACGACTTCACCCCAGTCATGAACCACAAAGTGGTGAGCGTCCTCCCGAAGGTTAAACTACCCACTTCTTTTGCAGCCCACTCCCATGGTGTGACGGGCGGTGTGTACAAGGCCCGGGAACGTATTCACCGTGGCATTCTGATAT
>NZ_QRHC01000029.1 GCF_003415655.1 Vibrio maerlii | reverse complement strand
TTCCTCCGGGTACTTAGATGTTTCAGTTCCCCGGGTTCGCCTCGCTGCACTATGTATTCATGCAGCGATACTTACTTATGTAAGTGGGTTTCCCCATTCGGAAATCCCAGACTCAAAGACTTTTACTGTCTAATCTGGGCTTATCGCAAGTTAATACGTCCTTCATCGCCTCTGACTGCCAAGGCATCCACCGTGTACGCTTAGTCACTTAACCATACAACCCCAAGAGGTTTCGATTTGCTTTCACTTTTTAAAAGTGAAGACAAAAAGGCGTATGGCAAACAACCAAGGTTTGTCTCTCATTATTTAAATGAGCGAGAGACATTCGATTTTGCCGGACTCAAATATTAAACATCACAGTAAACTGTGGTGTTTCCAAGAACACTTGAATGTGTGTTGGTACCTAAATTATCTCTTTATAAAAAGACATCATCTAGGATTTGAGAACTTTTAATTGAATAACAACGCATATCCGAAGATATGGGGATTGTTGTTATTCGTCAGCTTTCCAAATTGTTAAAGAGCATGTTTTCAATAAACATTTTCTAAGGACTTTCGGCGGCAAAAATTCCAACCACATACGTCTTACTGAAGTGGTTTGGAAATACTTAATCCAAAAATACTTAGAGAATGGTGGGCGATACCGGGCTCGAACCAGTGACCCCCTGCTTGTAAGGCAGGTGCTCTCCCAACTGAGCTAATCGCCCACGATAAGTTTTAATTCCTTCGTGGTGAAAGAATGGTGGGTCGTGCAGGATTCGAACCTGCGACCAATTGATTAAAAGTCAACTGCTCTACCAACTGAGCTAACGACCCAATGGTATCCCGTAGGGGAGTCGAACCCCTGTTACCGCCGTGAAAGGGCGGTGTCCTAGGCCTCTAGACGAACGGGACACTAGGTTTACTTTCACTTTTTAAAAGTGAAAACAAAAAGGCGTATGGCAAACAACCAAGGTTTGTCTCTCATTATTTAAATGAGCGAGAGACATTCGATTTTGCCGGACTCAAATATTAAACATCACAGTAAACTGTGGTGTTTCCAAGAACACTTGAATGTGTGTTGGTACCTAAATTATCTCTTTATAAAAAGACATCATCTAGGATTTGAGAACTTTT
>NZ_QRHC01000028.1 GCF_003415655.1 Vibrio maerlii | reverse complement strand
TTAAGTTGATGAGATGGTCTCCCCCTACCACTTCACATGACTATCAGCCATGCTTGGAGTGTTCAGGCCCGAAGCAAAAGGAGAAGACCATGACTCAGCATAAAATCATCGGCATCGACTTAGCAAAAAGTATTTTCTTTCTTTTTGAAATCAATCATAAAGGAAAGAACCTTGGCCGTAAAAAGCTTCAACGAAGCAAGCTACTTAACTACGTCGCAAATCAAAGTCCATCCATCATCGCCATGGAGGCTTGTTCTGGAGCACATTATTGGGCAAGGGAGTTTGAGAAGTTTGGTCACGAGGTACTTTTATATCCACCTCAACATGTCAAAAGTCAGCGACGTAAACAAAAAAACGACTATAACGATGCCGAAGCAATTTCAGAACTTGCCCTTTATCAACGACATCCTCCCGTCCCGCACAAATCTATCGAACAGCAAGATATTCAATCGCTGATTCGAATGCGGAGACTATGCGTCACCGAAAGAACTCGTCTGATTAATCAAGTGCGAGGGCTTATTGCTGAGTACGGTATTGTTCTACCTAAAGGTAAGGCCTCATTCAGACAAGCTATTCCTGAAGTGCTCGAAGATGCCAAAAACCAGTTATCGCCCATATTACGAGAGCTTCTATCACGCCAATATGAACGCTATCTATATATCGATGAGCAAATCAGTTGGTTTGAAGACAAACTCAACCAAACCGCTAAGCAATTTGATAATGCCAAACGGCTGATGTCTATTCCTGGCTTTGGACCACTCACGAGTCAAGCTGTCGCCGTATGGCTCGGTTCAGGCAAACAGTTTAAGACAGGACGCGATGCATCCGCTGCTATGGGGCTGGTTCCAAGGCAAGATACAACAGGCGGCAATGTGATGCTTCTGGGGATAACCAAGCGGGGTAACACTTACATTCGTTCTTTACTCGTTCATGGAGCTAGAGCAGCTTTAAGACGAGCCAAGTTCAAGTCCGACAAACTCAGCAAATGGATGCTTGAATTACAAGAACGACGAGGTCCCAACCGTGCAGCGGTTGCACTCGCAAACAAACTAATGCGAATAGCGTGGGCTGTTATCGCCAAAAACGAAGAGTATCAACCAGCATAAAACACCATGCACCACCAACCCTTTGCAAAGTACGTAGTGAGATGAATAACAGGATAAATCCTACACGTTGAAAACCTTATGCTCACACTGGCTTTTAAAGTCGATAAGTTGATCAGGACTGCGTGTTCGACTGCCTCATCTTGGCCAAGGCAATAGCCGCTAAAACAGGCCGTATATATGGTAGTTAACCTGCACTTTTAATCACGCTGCTGACTTGCAAAACCGGGGGAGACCATATA
>NZ_QRHC01000027.1 GCF_003415655.1 Vibrio maerlii | reverse complement strand
GGCGTCGAGCGGCGGACGGGTGAGTAATGCCTGGGAATATGCCTTGATGTGGGGGATAACCATTGGAAACGATGGCTAATACCGCATAAYGCCTTCGGGCCAAAGAGGGGGACCTTCGGGCCTCTCGCGTCAAGATTAGCCCAGGTGGGATTAGCTAGTTGGTGAGGTAAAGGCTCACCAAGGCGACGATCCCTAGCTGGTCTGAGAGGATGATCAGCCACACTGGAACTGAGACACGGTCCAGACTCCTACGGGAGGCAGCAGTGGGGAATATTGCACAATGGGCGCAAGCCTGATGCAGCCATGCCGCGTGTATGAAGAAGGCCTTCGGGTTGTAAAGTACTTTCAGCAGTGAGGAAGGTTCATACGTTAATAGCGTATGGATTTGACGTTAGCTGCAGAAGAAGCACCGGCTAACTCCGTGCCAGCAGCCGCGGTAATACGGAGGGTGCGAGCGTTAATCGGAATTACTGGGCGTAAAGCGCATGCAGGTGGTTTGTTAAGTCAGATGTGAAAGCCCGGGGCTCAACCTCGGAACTGCATTTGAAACTGGCAGGCTAGAGTACTGTAGAGGGGGGTAGAATTTCAGGTGTAGCGGTGAAATGCGTAGAGATCTGAAGGAATACCGGTGGCGAAGGCGGCCCCCTGGACAGATACTGACACTCAGATGCGAAAGCGTGGGGAGCAAACAGGATTAGATACCCTGGTAGTCCACGCCGTAAACGATGTCTACTTGGAGGTTGTGGCCTTGAGCCGTGGCTTTCGGAGCTAACGCGTTAAGTAGACCGCCTGGGGAGTACGGTCGCAAGATTAAAACTCAAATGAATTGACGGGGGCCCGCACAAGCGGTGGAGCATGTGGTTTAATTCGATGCAACGCGAAGAACCTTACCTACTCTTGACATCCAGAGAACTTTCCAGAGATGGATTGGTGCCTTCGGGAACTCTGAGACAGGTGCTGCATGGCTGTCGTCAGCTCGTGTTGTGAAATGTTGGGTTAAGTCCCGCAACGAGCGCAACCCTTATCCTTGTTTGCCAGCGAGTAATGTCGGGAACTCCAGGGAGACTGCCGGTGATAAACCGGAGGAAGGTGGGGACGACGTCAAGTCATCATGGCCCTTACGAGTAGGGCTACACACGTGCTACAATGGCGCATACAGAGGGCGGCCAACTTGCGAAAGTGAGCGAATCCCAAAAAGTGCGTCGTAGTCCGGATTGGAGTCTGCAACTCGACTCCATGAAGTCGGAATCGCTAGTAATCGTGGATCAGAATGCCACGGTGAATACGTTCCCGGGCCTTGTACACACCGCCCGTCACACCATGGGAGTGGGCTGCAAAAGAAGTGGGTAGTTTAACCTTCGGGAGGACGCTCACCACTTTGTGGTTCATGACTGGGGTGAAGTCGTAACAAGGTAGCCCTAGGGGAACCTGGGGCTGGATCACCTCCTTATACGAA
>NZ_QRHC01000026.1 GCF_003415655.1 Vibrio maerlii | reverse complement strand
CTTCAGCCTACGCACTTGAACCTGGACAACCATCGCCAGGCCCACCTAGCCTTCTCCGTCCCCCCATCGCAATTGTAAGAAGTACGGGAATATTAACCCGTTTCCCATCGACTACGCCTTTCGGCCTCGCCTTAGGGGTCGACTTACCCTGCCCCGATTAACGTTGGACAGGAACCCTTGGTCTTCCGGCGAGGAGGTTTTTCACCCCCTTTATCGTTACTCATGTCAGCATTCGCACTTCTGATACCTCCAGCAGCCCTTACAGACCACCTTCAACGGCTTACAGAACGCTCCCCTACCCCGCAWACAAAGTWTGCAGCCGCAGCTTCGGTGTATAGCTTAGCCCCGTTACATCTTCCGCGCAGGCCGACTCGACCAGTGAGCTATTACGCTTTCTTTAAATGATGGCTGCTTCTAAGCCAACATCCTGGCTGTCTGAGCCTTCCCACATCGTTTCCCACTTAGCTATACTTTGGGACCTTAGCTGGCGGTCTGGGTTGTTTCCCTCTCCACGACGGACGTTAGCACCCGCCGTGTGTCTCCCGGATAGTACTCAATGGTATTCGGAGTTTGCAAAGGGTTGGTAAGTCGGGATGACCCCCTAGCCTTAACAGTGCTCTACCCCCATTGGTATTCGTCCGAGGCTCTACCTAAATAGATTTCGGGGAGAACCAGCTATCTCCAGGTTTGATTGGCCTTTCACCCCTAGCCACAAGTCATCCGCTAATTTTTCAACATTAGTCGGTTCGGTCCTCCAGTTGATGTTACTCAACCTTCAACCTGCCCATGGCTAGATCACCTGGTTTCGGGTCTATATCCAGCGACTRAGTCGCGCAGTTAACACTCGCTTTCGCTACGGCTCCCCTAGATGGTTAACCTTGCCACTGAATATAAGTCGCTGACCCATTATACAAAAGGTACGCAGTCACACCACGAAGGTGCTCCTACTGCTTGTACGTACACGGTTTCAGGTTCTATTTCACTCCCCTCACAGGGGTTCTTTTCGCCTTTCCCTCACGGTACTGGTTCACTATCGGTCAGTCAGTAGTATTTAGCCTTGGAGGATGGTCCCCCCATATTCAGACAGGATATCACGTGTCCCGCCCTACTCGATTTCACTGATGATGAGATGTCGACTACGGGGCTATCACCCTTTATTGCGGCACTTTCCAGAGCCTTCGTCTGTCTCATTAAAAGCTTAAGGGCTAATCCAATTTCGCTCGCCGCTACTTTCGGAATCTCGGTTGATTTCTCTTCCTCCGGGTACTTAGATGTTTCAGTTCCCCGGGTTCGCCTCGCTGCACTATGTATTCATGCAGCGATACTTACTTATGTAAGTGGGTTTCCCCATTCGGAAATCCCAGACTCAAAGACTTTTACTGTCTAATCTGGGCTTATCGCAAGTTAATACGTCCTTCATCGCCTCTGACTGCCAAGGCATCCACCGTGTACGCTTAGTCACTTAACCATACAACCCCAAGAGGT
>NZ_QRHC01000025.1 GCF_003415655.1 Vibrio maerlii | reverse complement strand
GGTGGTCTGTAAGGGCTGCTGGAGGTATCAGAAGTGCGAATGCTGACATGAGTAACGATAAAGGGGGTGAAAAACCTCCTCGCCGGAAGACCAAGGGTTCCTGTCCAACGTTAATCGGGGCAGGGTAAGTCGACCCCTAAGGCGAGGCCGAAAGGCGTAGTCGATGGGAAACGGGTTAATATTCCCGTACTTCTTACAATTGCGATGGGGGGACGGAGAAGGCTAGGTGGGCCTGGCGATGGTTGTCCAGGTTCAAGTGCGTAGGCTGAAGAGTTAGGTAAATCCGGCTCTTCTTAAGGCTGAGACACGACGTCGAGCTACTACGGTAGTGAAGTCATTGATGCCATGCTTCCAGGAAAAGCCTCTAAGCTTCAGATTGTAAGGAATCGTACCCCAAACCGACACAGGTGGTCGGGTAGAGAATACCAAGGCGCTTGAGAGAACTCGGGTGAAGGAACTAGGCAAAATGGTACCGTAACTTCGGGAGAAGGTACGCTCTTAGYGGTGAAGTCCCTTGCGGATGGAGCTGCCGAGAGTCGCAGATACCAGGTGGCTGCAACTGTTTATTAAAAACACAGCACTGTGCAAAATCGTAAGATGACGTATACGGTGTGACGCCTGCCCGGTGCCGGAAGGTTAATTGATGGGGTTAGTCTTCGGACGAAGCTCTTGATCGAAGCCCCGGTAAACGGCGGCCGTAACTATAACGGTCCTAAGGTAGCGAAATTCCTTGTCGGGTAAGTTCCGACCTGCACGAATGGCGTAATGATGGCCACGCTGTCTCCACCCGAGACTCAGTGAAATTGAAATCGCTGTGAAGATGCAGTGTACCCGCGGCTAGACGGAAAGACCCCGTGAACCTTTACTACAGCTTGGCACTGAACATTGACCCTACATGTGTAGGATAGGTGGGAGGCTTTGAAGCGCAGTCGCTAGATTGCGTGGAGCCGTCCTTGAAATACCACCCTTGTAGTGTTGATGTTCTAACGTYGTTCCCTAATCGGGAATGCGGACAGTGCCTGGTGGGTAGTTTGACTGGGGCGGTCTCCTCCCAAAGAGTAACGGAGGAGCACGAAGGTGGGCTAATCACGGTTGGACATCGTGAGGTTAGTGCAATGGCATAAGCCCGCTTGACTGCGAGAATGACAATTCGAGCAGGTGCGAAAGCAGGTCATAGTGATCCGGTGGTTCTGTATGGAAGGGCCATCGCTCAACGGATAAAAGGTACTCCGGGGATAACAGGCTGATACCGCCCAAGAGTTCATATCGACGGCGGTGTTTGGCACCTCGATGTCGGCTCATCACATCCTGGGGCTGAAGTCGGTCCCAAGGGTATGGCTGTTCGCCATTTAAAGTGGTACGCGAGCTGGGTTTAGAACGTCGTGAGACAGTTCGGTCCCTATCTGCCGTGGGCGTTGGAAGATTGAAGGGGGCTGCTCCTAGTACGAGAGGACCGGAGTGGACGAACCTCTGGTGTTCGGGTTGTCATGCCAATGGCATTGCCCGGTAGCTAAGTTCGGAATCGATAACCGCTGAAAGCATCTAAGCGGGAAGCGAGCCCTGAGATGAGTCTTCCCTGGCACTTTAAGTGTCCTAAAGGGTTGTTCGAGACTAGAACGTTGATAGGCAGGGTGTGTAAGCGTTGTGAGGCGTTGAGCTAACCTGTACTAATTGCCCGTGAGGCTTAACCATACAACACCCAAGGGGTTTTGATGGACTCA
>NZ_QRHC01000024.1 GCF_003415655.1 Vibrio maerlii | reverse complement strand
CAGAGCCTGTTTTCAAAGTCTATGTCACACCATCGCATAGCCGCCAGTTCATCGGCTCTAGTCATGGTGTGTAACTGCATCTCGAAAGCGCAACGAGTTACTGGTTTCATGTTGTTTTCCGACATGATTTCCATCACATCTTTCAGCTCATTTGGTGGAACCGTCGACATGTGAACGACTTTTGATTTTGCGAAGTTACTTTTTATGTCAACAAGGCAGTTATATTTCACAATACCTGCGTTAACCCCAAATTTCATGACCTGATTAGCGATGCAGCAAGCACGCTTTACATTCTCTAATTGTCCTTTTGCCTGTAATGGGGCAATGACGTCGATGGCACCAGAAGGGGTTATGTATGATAGAGGCAAGTTTGCTAGTTTGGGATACAGGTTACGCTTCAAAAATAGTCGCTTGCGATAGGATGAACGGACTTTGTTTATGATGCGGTCAATTTCATCTTTTCCAAACTCTGTACCATTGATTCGTGCTTGCTCGCGAGACTCTCGAATGAGAGCTTCTCTATTTATCAGCTCTTGGGCTTCTTCTTTTTCAAGCATCTTTTCAGCAACGGCTTTGAATGTGAGATTGTTATCCACTAGGCGGTCAAACTTCTGTTTCTCACGGAAAACGCGAGGGTCAATACCATTGGCAGCTTGCTCTCTGAGTTCTGTCGCGACTTTACGAACTTCAGCTAATGTCATCGTCGGGTAGGAGCCTAATCCGATTTTCTTTCTCTTTTTTGTGTTAGAGTCTGTATAGATGAATAACCAATTTTTAGACCCATTTTTTCGAACTCGTAGATAAAGGTTGCCGCCATCTGACATCGTATATTCTTTGTCGTCTGCTGAAGCATTTTTAATTTGTGTGTTTGTCAGTTTAGATAGTCCAGCCATGTTGTTAACCCTCGATTTTTGGTTTGTTCCCCTGGAAAATAACAATGCCTCTAGGGGTACGCAAGGGGGTGTTGGAGTGGTGATATACAATGAGACGTGATGAGTCTAAATAAGTTTTAAATTAAATTATTTCAATGGCTTAGGTTATTTTGTAGTATGCGTTGAGACGGGGTGATAGTAGGTTAATAATTCTTAAGAGGGATTCCCAACGCTTGGCATTTTTGGTTCTACTTCAACTTTGGTGTTTACGGTGCAATGCTTTAAGTAGGGTGGTAGCGTTGCTCACCCCTTAATTGGGCGTTAGGTGCTTTTTCGAGTACAGCGTAAATATCAAAAGGAATAATTATGAAAGTTCACTATCTTGAAATCGTCACACCAGATGTTGAATCAGTATGTAAAGCTTATGAATTAGCCCAAAATGCTAGTTTTGCTAAGCCAGATGAAATGTTGGGTGGGGCTAGGACTAGCGAACTAACAGATGGAAGTATTGTTGGTGTTCGTGCTCCATTACGCGAAAATGAAACTCCAGTCGTTCGTCCATACTACTTAGTCGATGATATTGAAAAGGCAGTAATTCAAGTCAAAGAGCAAGGTGCTGAAATTGCTGTTCCACCGCTAGAGATTCCAAATAAGGGTAAGTTTGCTATCTACATTCTGGGTTCCATTGAGCAAGGTTTCTGGCAACTTTAGGTAAAATTCAGGCTTAGTGTTCGGCACCTAACAAACAATTTAAGAGGGATTCCCAACGCTTGGCATTTTTGGTTCTACTTCAATTTTAGTGTTTACGGTAGAATGCTTTAGGTTGGGTGGTAGCGTTGCTCACCCCTTAATTGGGCGTTATGTTGCCTCTAGTTATCTTTCACCCAGTCACACTGAGCGAGTATATCGTCTAGTTTTACGGTTATATTCTGTTCTGTAGCTTTTGACCATTCACGGTGGTCCGCATAGCTTAAGGCTTTCATTCTCGCTGAGTAATAAAGCTTTTGGTCATATTGATCTATTGCCCAAGCAGCGTCCCACCAAATTCTAGAAAGTTCACGCTCTTTATCGCGGTCGATCTCCTTACCTAAGACTTGTAAATCGTATAGATATGCTTTGGTTGCAAGGGCTGCCTTGTACACGTTTTCTATTGCGACTTTTTTATTTTGAAGCTGCTCAATTGATTCTTTCTTCGAGTCCTTCCAAAATTTGACTCCAGACAAGATTGCGTTTAGTGAAGCGGGAATAAAAGATGACATGTCTAACCTTATGAGATTATAGGATAATAATCTAACATGTATTCTTTGTTCAGAGTATAGTTAAATCGCTTTTAAGGGCAAAGTGAGGTGAATCGATACTACAACATAACAAAGCGTTTAAGACGGATTCCCAACGCTTGGCATTTTCGGTTTGATTCAGCTTTAATGTTTACGGCACAATGGTTTAGGTAGGGTGGTAGCGTTGCTCACCTATATGGTCTCCCCCGGTTTTGCAAGTCAGCAGCGTGATTAAAAGTGCAGGTTAACTACCATATATACGGCCTGTTTTAGCGGCTATTGCCTTGGCCAAGATGAGGCAGTCGAACACGCAGTCCTGATCAACTTATCGACTTTAAAAGCCAGTGTGAGCATAAGGTTTTCAACGTGTAGGATTTATCCTGTTATTCATCTCACTACGTACTTTGCAAAGGGTTGGTGGTGCATGGTGTTTTATGCTGGTTGATACTCTTCGTTTTT
>NZ_QRHC01000023.1 GCF_003415655.1 Vibrio maerlii | reverse complement strand
TTTAACGTAATCGGCGTGTCCTGGGCAGTCTACGTGTGCGTAGTGACGAGTTGGAGTGTCGTACTCAACGTGAGAAGTTGCGATTGTGATACCGCGCTCACGCTCTTCTGGAGCGTTATCGATAGATGCGAAGTCTTTCGCTTCACCGCCGTACACTTTTGAAAGAGTAGTACAGATTGCAGCAGTTAGAGTTGTTTTACCGTGGTCAACGTGGCCGATAGTACCAACGTTTACGTGCGGTTTCGTACGTTCAAATTTTTCTTTAGACATGGGGTGTCCCTCTAGGTACGGATTTAGGTGGCTTTGACGGCCACGCAACCAAAAAAATTATTGGTGATATATCAAAAGGAAATAGCTGGAGAGCTGGTGCTGATAGGCGGATTTGAACCGCCGACCTCACCCTTACCAAGGGTGCGCTCTACCGACTGAGCTATATCAGCAACTCGAAAGAATTGGAGCGTGCAGCGGGAATCGAACCCGCATCATCAGCTTGGAAGGCTGAGGTAATAGCCATTATACGATGCACGCACACGTAATACTCTGAGAGCTATTTCCTTAAGAATATGGTGGGGGGGGACGGATTCGAACCATCGAAGGCAGTGCCGGCAGATTTACAGTCTGCTCCCTTTGGCCACTCGGGAACCCCCCCAAATTTTTAAAGCATTCTTACTCATTTAGGAAAGAATGGTGCCGACTACCGGAATCGAACTGGTGACCTACTGATTACAAGTCAGTTGCTCTACCTACTGAGCTAAGTCGGCACAAAGTGGAGCGCATTTTATTGAATGATTTTCCGCCTTGCAATACCCAATGAGAAAAAAAATGCCAAATGGCGAAAAAATATCTCTTTTGTACTGTTTTTGCTGCGATTTATTCAATTGATGGCCTAAGTTAGCGCTAAGTCATTTGAATTATTCAACGGTTATTGTATGTTGCTTTTCTTTCTACCACTAAGAACGAGAGAATCATGACACCTTATCTGTCTTTCAATAGAGACCAATGGTCAGAGTTACGTAATTCTGTACCTATGACCCTCTCCGAGGCTGATCTGATAGAACTGCAAGGTATCAATGAAAACCTCACGTTGGCAGAGGCTACTGAGATCTACTTGCCCCTCTCCCGTTTACTTAATCTATATGTAGAAGCACGCCAAAGTCGAAACTCTGTTCTTCACCGTTTTCTAAGTAATAGTCAACCAGCTCCGCCATTTGTCATCGGTATTGCAGGTAGTGTTGCGGTAGGCAAAAGTACAACTGCGCGTTTACTAGAGGCACTGCTTTCTCGATGGGAGAGTCACCCTAAGGTTGAGCTTATTACCACTGATGGTTTCTTACATCCAAATGAAGAGTTGGAATCGCGTGGCATTATGCGGAAGAAAGGGTTTCCAGAATCTTACGATGTAAAACGTCTGGTGCAATTCGTCTCAGATGTAAAAGCCGGAAAACGTAATGTAGAGGCACCAGTCTACTCACACCTCACCTACAACATCACTGACGAGAAAAAAGTAGTAGATAGACCCGATGTATTAATCATTGAGGGTCTTAATGTGCTCCAAGGTGAAATGAACAGCAATCGAGTGTTTGTCTCTGACTTCTTAGATTTCTCAATCTATGTCGATGCAGAGACACCGCAGATTAAACAGTGGTATATCGATCGCTTTATGAAGTTTAGGCAAGGCGCGTTCACCAAGCCTGGTTCTTATTTCAGTCATTATACTGAGCTTTCACAGCAGCAAGCGATTGATAAGGCTTCGTCTATTTGGGATAGCATCAATGGGATTAACCTTGAGAGCAATATTCTACCGACTCGAGAGAGAGCACAACTAATATTGAAAAAAGGGAGTAATCATACTGTAGAGCAAGTGTTGCTGCGCAAGTAACTCCCTATAGAGTCAGATGGGAGACTACTCACTGCTCCTTAGTGTCACAGCTTCTTAGTGAGATCTCACCACCGATATAACTTTCTATACCTTTATCGGTCTCAATTAATACAGCACCTTGCTCGTTAATACCTTGAGCAATACCACTAACAACTCGAGAGCCCATTAAAAGTTTTATCTCTCGGCTAATGAAGTTGTCTAATCGATTCCAACGCTCGACAAACCCGTTCATACCTTGGTATTCGTATTGCTCCAATGAATCCTGCCATGCATTGATGATCGCTGATGCGAGCTGATTACGCCCAATACGGTGGTCACCTAGCACTTCATCAAGAGATACCCAAGGTTGAGTAATGCCGCCTTGTTCACCAGACATCGATAGGTTCATACCCATACCGATAACAAGATTAGCGGCCCCCCCTGCTTGCCCAGACATTTCAATCAAGATGCCCGCCAGTTTCCGGTCTTGATAGTAGAGATCATTCGGCCACTTGAGCTTCACGTCTTCAACACCTAGCTGTTCCAACGCTTCAACAACCGACACGCCAATAACCAAGCTTAAGCCCATAGCTGCTGCCATTCCCGCTTCTAGCTGCCAATACATCGACATGTAGAGGTTAGAGCCAAATGGAGAGACCCACTCTCTACCCCGACGCCCTCTGCCTTTCGCTTGATATTCCGCGATGCATACTTCACCTGACTGACACTCTTCACCTTTATCCAACAAATACTGATTGGTGGAGTCAATAATAGGGATCAGTGAGATAGGTACTGATGTTTTGCTCTCCAAGCGAGCTTGATCTAGCAGTTCTATCGGCTTATTTAAACGATAACCTTTCCCTTGAACTCGGTAGATATCCATTCCCCATGCTTGAATACCTTGAATATGCTTACCAATAGCGGCGCGAGAGATTCCAAGCTGTTCACCTAAACGTTCGCCAGAGTGGAACTGCCCATCTGATAGTATCGACAGCAAGCTTAGTTTTGCTTTATGTTCACGCATCAACTCTTCCCTTGATTGTATCCAGGTCGGTTTCTTGATTTTGCCCCATAAATCGTACTTCGTGCTCTAGAGCAATAGCGTATTTACTCCAGATCTGCTGACGAACATGTTGGGCAAGACAAACGACATCTTCTGCTGTTGCCTCACCAGTATTAATCAACACTAAAGCCTGCATTGGATGAACTTGCGCCCCTCCAACAGAGAAACCTTTAAGATCACAGCGATCGATCAACCAGCCAGCGGCGACTTTTATCTCATCGCCACTTGGATAACCTACAATATCGGGAAATTGCTGTTGCAACTGATCAAACTGATCTTTTGCGATCACAGGGTTCTTAAAGAAGCTACCAGCGTTCCCTTGAACTCTAGGATCAGGCAGCTTGTTGCTGCGGATATCACACACTGCGTCAAAGACATGTTCAGGTGTTACTGTCGCTGAATCTAACGCTTTTAGTGGGCCGTAATGTGTGATTGGCTTCCATTGCTTATTTAGCTTCATACCAATCGAAACAATCACGACTTTCTCAAACAACTCACGCTTAAAGATAGAGTCACGATAACCAAATTGACACTCCAGCGAACTCAGTCGTTTGGTTTCCATCGAGTCTAGATATAGAACATCTACATATTCACAAACATCTTGAAACTCTAAACCATACGCGCCAATATTCTGGATCGGAGCAGAACCGGCACACCCTGGTATCATGGCTAAGTTTTCAACCCCTCCAATACCTTGGTTCACACACCACTTCACCAAGGAAGGCCAATCCTCTCCTCCTTCAATATGCAGATAGTGAAACTGATCATCCTCGTTATGACTAATGCCCTTCAATCGGTTAATCAACACCACACCTTCAAATTTTTCTGTGAAAAGTAGGTTGCTGCCTTTCCCTAACATCAGTTTAGGCAGAGCCTGCCACTCACTGCGGTTGTAGGCATCTACAATGTCTTTAACAGAAGATACTTCTACTAGAGCATGGCAGTATTGTTCTATTGAGAAGGTATGGTAGGGCTTTAAGTTGGTGTCTGGTATTAATTGCATGATCATCTAACTTCAAACTAAACTGCCAACATTCTAACCGATCTTAAAAGTACAGATATAAAAGAAATGGTTTCACTGACAATTACTCAATTAGATCCGATCAAACTTCCTTTAATTAAACGCATGTATAAAGCTCATTACCCATCCGGAAAGGCTAAAAGTGATGAACTTATTCTTGTCGGACAAGATGAAAAATCGATGTGCTGCTGTGTTCGATTCAAAACGATAGAGCAATATCGCCTATTAACGGGAATGTTGGTAATACCTTCACACCGTTCGTTAGGTGTAGGTCACCAATTGCTTGATTACTGCCAAGAGAAAATCCTTCAATCGACCGATTACTGCTTCGCATATACTCACCTTGAAGGAATGTATCAAAGCCACGGTTTCCATACTGTCGAGCAAGATGAGCTACCTAACCCACTACGTAATCTATACGAGCGTTATACTCGTCATGGTAAAGCCTTAATAGCAATGCAATATGAAGGCAATATCACCTGAAATCTTAAGCAATAGTTACCTTGATCTAGTATTTGAGCCTGGCTGTTTGATAATATAACAGGTTCGCAACTTGTATAATTAAAGGTCGCTAAACATATCATGATGGCTAAAACCAACCCTTTTGAAAGGCTGCCAAAACTCGCTATTGATGTAGACGATTTTGATGTTCTACATTCAGCACAAGAGTTTCGCTTACGTCTATTAGAAGAGATTCGCAATGCCAAGCAGAGAATCTATATTGCAGCTCTGTATCTGGAAGACGATGAAGCTGGTCGTGAAGTACTTTCGACTATCTACCAAGCCAAACAAAACAATCCTGAACTCGATGTCGCCATCTGTGTGGATTGGCATCGCGCTCAGCGTGGTCTTATCGGTGCTGAAAGCTCCGAAGGTAATGCGGCTATGTATCGAGAGTTCAGTGAGAAACATGAACACAAGGTTTCTGTGTATGGTATCCCTGTCCGCGGTCGCGAAGTCTTTGGTGTACTTCACCTTAAGGGCTTCATAGTAGATGATACAGTAATCTACAGCGGTGCTAGCCTAAACAATATCTACCTAAATAAGAAAGATAGATATCGATTTGACCGCTATCATCTAGTAAAAAATACAAAGCTGGCTGACAGCATGGTCAAATTTATCGTTAAAGAGATGATTGCTCATCCAGCGGTTAATGACTTAACTCAAAGCGATAAACCAAACACGAAAGAGATCAAACAAGCCATACGCCAGTTCCGTGGCTCACTTGCAGCATCGCGATATCATCTAGAGAATGAAGACGTATCAAATGAACAGGTTGCCATTACGCCTCTTGTCGGAGTTGGTAAACGCCGTAATAGACTCAACCAAAGCATTAACCAGCTGGTTGCTCTTGCAAAGGATGAAGTGTTCATCTGTACCCCTTACTTTAACTTCCCTAAAAGTCTGGCGAAGGAAGTAAAGAAAGCAATCAAACGTGGTGTGAAGGTAACCATTGTTGTTGGTGACAAAACTGCAAATGACTTTTTCATTTCACCTGAAGAAGAATTTAAGACCATTGGTGGCCTACCTTACCTATACGAGATGAACTTGCGTCGTTTTGCTAAGGCAAATGAAGCACATCTGGCAAGTCGCCAGCTATCTATTCACTTATGGAAGCATGACGAAAACAGCTATCACCTAAAAGGTATCTGGGTAGATAAACGTTATATGCTATTAACGGGCAATAACCTAAACCCACGCGCTTGGAAACTCGACCTAGAGAATGCTCTTTTAGTTCAAGATCACTTCCATCGCTTAACACCTAAGTTTGAGCAAGAAGTGGAGAACATCCTTAATCATACACAGCTAATCTGTACCTATAAGCAGCTAGAGAAGGTCGAAGACTATCCTGATGCTGTACAGAAGCTCCTACGTAAGATTACAAGAGTTAAGGCAGACAGAATCCTAAAACAGATTCTTTAGCAGATAACGTAGAACACTAGGCCCAGCAACAAGCTGGGCTTTTTTGTATCAAGGAGCTAGAGAGCTAGAGAGCTAGAGAGCTAGAGAGCTAGAGAGCTAGAGAGCTAGAGAGCTAGAGAGCTAGAGAGCTAGAGAGCTAGAGAGCTAGAGAGCTAGAGAGCTAGAGAGCTAGAGAATTTTGAGGGGAGAGGTGAGATTGTCAACCATTGTGCGATTGTAGATACGACTCTAGATATCTAGCTTTCTAAAAGCGAAGCGTTCTATAGGGCGTAGTCCGTCCTAAATTCTCAGCTCTTAAACGCAAGAAAGCCTCAGCATTTCTGCTGAGGCTTCTCAATAAGTGGCGGAATGGCTGGGCTTGCGCTCAAGCGGGACTTCCTAAACACCTTGAGAGAGGCTGTAACAGATTCTGTGTATCTGCCATCTAGTTAATGTATTTTTCTAATCGTTCCTCGAACTCGATAATAAATCGACTCATAGCTTGACGCCAGTTTTGAATGGGCATTGTCCATTTCTTGCTTGCGTCTTTGATCGCTAGATACACCATCTTGGTTGCGGCCTCGTCGTTTGGGAAGATCTTACGTTTCTTGAGTGCTTTCCGTATTACGCTGTTCAGAGACTCAATCGCATTGGTGGTGTAAATGGCCCGACGGATATCTTCAGAG
>NZ_QRHC01000022.1 GCF_003415655.1 Vibrio maerlii | reverse complement strand
GTACCGCTACATCAAGACCGCGGCTTTGCACGTTCAAGCGGTTCGAAATCTGTAGACCCGCTGCGTCGTCTTTCGCGCTGTTGATTTTGCTACCTGACGCTAGACGTTCCATTGAAGTCTGTTGTGCGCTGTTTGCTTGGTTTAGGTAACGCTGAGCGGTCATCGCTGATACGTTAGTATTTACATTCACTGCCATGGTGATTTCTCCAATTGATTTTCCGTTGTATCCGGCTTCCGACGTCTCGGAAAACCAAGTAGTTCTCTCAAAGTTATTCTTATTAACGGCACGATATTTTATTCCTTGAGGAAATTTTTAAAAAAAAACTGAAAAACAGAAAATCGTTCAAAAATCGTGCGGGTAAGAAAGAAGCTTAGACAGGAAAATGGGGATAAAGCAGAAAAGAAAAAGCCCCTTTTCCTTTGAGAGAACCGGGGCTGGTTGGTAGCCAGATGCCAAGTGGAGATCTGAGAAATGAACACTTAACTGGCAGACCAGTGCACATAAACTTCAATAGCATTAAGCGGTGAGAGTGAGAGAGCCTAATGTATCAATGTTATGTGCTTGCCAAATTCTTCACTGTAAAGCGCACGTCTGAGCCAATCAGTGAAGAGTTTGTATACTACTGCAATAGAGACATTGCAGAGTTTGGCAATTGTTTCGCTTGAGCAAGAATTGAAGTACCTGCTTGCTGCAATATTTGTGCTTTTGTCATTTGCGTTGTTTCCTTCGCAAAATCAGTATCACGGATACGGCTGTTAGAAGACTCAACGTTTTCCTGGATGTTCGCCAGGTTATTGATGCTGTGACCTAAACGGTTTTGTTTCGCACCAAGATCTGCACGCTGTGAATCCACATATTGTAGCGCTGAATCAATGATAGCTACAGCGTTTTGAGAGCCACCTACAGTTGCCAAGCTAATATCTTGTACCGATGTAGATTGTTCTGGTGCACCTGCTAGACCAAGGTCAGTCGCTAGTGAGCCAGAGATAGCCATTGAGCCAGGTTGTAGGTTTGGTGTTGCTGCAAAAATTTGTAGCTGACCATCTTCATCCACAGACGCTTTCACCATATCAGTTTGACCATTGATGTAAGTTGCTAGCTCTTCAATGTCATCACCTTCTTTCGCTGTAATCGCGATATTAACCGCGTTACCGTCAAGGTCGTTAAAAGCAAGCGTTAGATCATTACCTGGTACCGGCACACCCCAGTTGCTGTCTTTACCTTGAGTACCAACAAACGTAGCGCCACCCATGCGGTAATCGTCAGCACGTACGCTCGTTAGGCCCATAATTACCGCTTCACCTGAAGCAGCACCAATTTGGAATGATGCCTCACCAAAGCTACCGTTAAGCAGTTTACGGCCACCGAAAGAGGTCGTTTCTGCGATACGGTTTAGCTCATCTTGAAGTGCCATTGACTCTTCGTTAATTGCTTGGCGCTCTGCGTCAGAGTTAGTACCGTTTGAAGATTGTAGCGATAGATCACGCATACGCTGAAGGATGTTGGTTGTTTCATTCAACGCACCCTCTGCTGTTTGAGCGATCGAAATACCATCATTAGCATTTCGCATTGCAACGTCTAGACCGCGAGACTGAGCGACAAGACGGTTAGAGATCTGTAGACCTGCTGCATCATCTTTTGCACTGTTAATCTTATTACCAGAAGACAAACGCTCCATAGAGGTATTTAGCTCACCAGATGCTTTGTTCAAGTATCTTTGTGCCGTCATTGCCGACACGTTCGTATTTACCGTTAAGGCCATTTTTGCTCTCCTAATGAGTTCGCAAGCTGTTGCGAAGTGGTCAGCTTTACTCTCTGTAGAAAAGCACTGACCGTTAAACTTGCAAATGTCACCACGCCGCACGCGGCGACTTTGTAGTTAAGGTTAAATTCTTAATCTGTGGTCATACATTCAATATGCGTGCCACAAGTACTGATGATTTCATTAAATATTTCACATTTAATATTAATCAATCACTTAATTGTCAGATTACGCTGAGATTGACTCAGCTTCTCATTAACTTCACAGCCAATATGTTGGTTATCAACTCATCATTGCCGCTTACTTTGCCGCCTATTATTTTGACTCTATGAGCGGCAATTTCGAACGGCGCGGCACTTAAGGCATAGCTCATAAGGCAATGCACCATTCAACTTAACTCGTGATTTACTGACGACGAGTTATAGGTCACCCATCTAGATATAATTAAACAAAGTAAGGTCTTTGGTTTTACCAAAGGCCTGCTGGCTAGCTTGAAGCGCTCGACTATTCTCTGTGAAATCGATGATCGCTTCTGCATAATCCAAGTCTTCAAAATTGCTCTTAGATTTCGCTAGCGATAGCTGGAAATCTTCGTGTTGGTTCTCTTGAATATCTAAAGTACTCAGACGCGCACCAACATCTGTTCTCGCTTTATTAAGATGAATAAAAGCGGCATGGAACTCTTCGGTGATACGATGCAATTCGCCTGTCGATGAGGCATCTGATACCGACTCTTTCGAAACATCGATCGCATCTTTCAAGCTGTCAAAGATGCTAATAGTTTTCTTTGGCGAAATTTCGATGCTATCGCCGGCAGTAATCTGCCCACGCATCTTGATGGTCAAGTCATTGAATTCAATACCAACAGCAGGGTCAAACGTTGCGGCTTTTACTACTGCACCGTTTTGTTCAAGTTGATAGCCAAATTGACCATTACCCATGTCGACAAAAGTCGCCTTATAAACTGAGTTGTCTGAAGGATCTCCATTTTTCGCTGACTCCATGAGTAACTCAGAGCCGCTTTGAAGCTCATAAGATGGAGTGTAATCACCGAATGGATTGTCGATCTCCATGAATAATTTATTACCAGGGTCATTGATAGCCACCTCTGTACTGTTCGAGATCTTGATCTTGCGCTGATAACCATCCCCCATATAACTCACGTTGTTAGCGTTATCTCGAAAGAAGGGTTGGTTCTTTGGCTTAGTACCAGCAAAGGTGTAGTTACCCGCCTCATCCTGCGTGTTAACTAGGTTCAACAAGTTAGTCGCTAGCTCTTCAAGTTCGCGAGCCTTAGCTTGACGGTCTTCTGGAGAGAGGGAGCCATTAATCATTTCCATCACAGAGCGTTTCGCTTCATCAGCGAAACTTTCTGCATTAGAGATCATTACTTCTTGGTGTTCCAATCGGTTACGAACTAAAACAATAGAGTCCGTATATTGGCGTATCTGTTCCGACTGCTGACCAATATTTTGAATGTAATGAGTTGCGAGCGGGTCTTGACTCGGTTTAAGCAATTTCTTACCCGAGGCAAGTTGTTCTTGGTTGTGGTGAACCTTATTCTCTTGTCGGCGCAGGTCGTTTTGCACTGACTGGTAATTATGGAAGCTAGAAATTCTATTTAACATTTAGCCCCCTATCTCAACTGTAGAATTGTATTGAAGGTATCGTTGGCTGCCTGCATGATGCGGGAGCTTGCCATATAAGATTGCTGGAACTTCATCATGTTTGCCGCTTCTTCATCTAGGTTAACCCCCGAGATAGACGCTACACGTTCCTTAGCCGCTTCATTCTCTAAACGCGCCACATCGCTCAAGCGTGTTGCCGTAGACATCTGTAAACCGACATTCGTATTCAGGTCGTGATACAAATCGAGCACTGTCGATTCTTTATCATTGACGATTTTCGCTGTTTGAATACCCTGCATTTTTCTCAAGTTACCGTTATCGCCCTCAGAAGGGATGAGGTTCGCAGTAAACTTGTCATTGGCTAACGCACCATCAGTCAACTCAAAAATTGTACCACCAACATTCACAGGCGCCGTAGGTGGGTAGTTTTGGGGTGCTGCTAATAAATTGCCTTTGTTATCTAGAACGGCAAACTGATTACCCTGTGGTGAAATCACCACTTCAAATTCTTTGACTGTACCTGATTGAACAATTTTGAATTCAGCATTACCTTGAGCAAACGTCGTCGACGCTTCATAACTTTGAGCAGCAATCTTTGCCGGATCATTGGTCACCACATGCATCTGTGCCGCAGCGTCACGGGTAGGACGTAAATAGAATCGCTCACCGGCTTTTGGAGGTGCCGTCACCTCTACTCTCACGCCATCAATTCGGAATGCCCCTGTGTTGTCAGGTGCCAGCGTTTGTTCTTCACCACTTGGCTTAGTCACGATGTAATTTGATCCGTCGTACTTCACCGAGTAATCACCACCCTTGAGCTGAGTAATATCTTCAATATGAACGGCCATATCTGCAGTAGACCCGGTCGTTGTCACGACACGTGACTCCACAGCGTATTGTGAGTTCACATCAGTAAACAGGTTTTCGCCCACATTACCGTTGTGATCTAAGCCTTGCTCTTGCAGCGCGTTCACCGATGCCGAGAAAGAGATCGCCATCCGACCGAGTTCATCTTTTAAATACGGTATGTGCTCATCACGCATTTTCATTAATGCGCCGATTTGACCATCCATAGAATCGCTCTTTATCGCCTTAACGCCTTTGCCTTCAACCATAGCTAACTGACGCTGGTGAACATCTGGATTACCATTCACCATCGCAAGTTGGCTCGCCTCTGTTCCAGATACAAGCGTATGGCCGTTACCTATATGAACGTTGAAGCCCTCTGCATTGCCACGAGGTGTAACCGTAACTTTGGTGTATTGAGATAACTCAGCCACTAGCTTCTCGTGGTTGTCCATCAGATCGTTATGCGGACCAGGCGTCTTCATCATCAAACGATGCAAATCGCGGATCTCAACGGCCAACTGGTTCACTCGCTCAACGGCAAGGTCTAGCCTCTTGTTCGTTGTGTCTGATTGATTGCGAACCACTTCGTGAAATTCACGCATGTTCTGTGCAACAAGGTTAGACTTTTCAAGCACCACCTTACGAGCCCCCATATCATTCGGGGTGTCTGCAAGGGTTTTCACCCCCTCAAACCATTCGTTTACGTTCTCAGGAATCTTTTTTGAAGCAATAGAAGAGAGCATCCCAGAGAGCATATCGAGGTTTTCTTCGACATTTCTGCGATGCGCGTAGTTCGTTTCAGATAGGTTGAGTTCATTTACGGCAAACTGATCCCATGAGCGGCGAACATTTTCCACATGCACACCCATGCCATAGCTCTGACCGCCGAATTGGCGCGGCATATTCGTGCCTTGCTCAACCGACTGACGGCTATAACCTTCTGTGTTTGCATTAGAAATGTTATGACCAGTGGTGTTCAGCTGTCTCTGAGCTGTCAATACTGACTGTGTACCAACATTCAGAAGATCCGATGCCATAAAGCCCCCAAAATAAAGCGAAAATCTGCTTAGTTAGACGTGTAAAACGCCGCTGTTACTAGGGTAAAGCAATTGGTGTGCCAGATTTGAGATTTGAGATTTGAGATTTGAGATTTGAGATTTGAGATAATATTGCCGTTCAGGAATAAGCTACGTCAAGAACTTCGACCTCAAATACCCCATCATAAGTTGTCGAAATCCTCTCTTCTCAAATCTCAATTCTGTCCTAAGAACGCAGCACTCTTACATTGCATCAATACGTTTCTTAACGCTCAGTACCTTATCGGCATAGTTAGGGTCAGTTGCGTAACCAGCTTGATGGATACCTTGAATAAATTGCTCAGAGTTTTGGTGTGTTTCTAACGCTGTTTGATAACGAGGGTTCTCATTCAAGAAACGAACATAATCATCGAAGCTCTGCTCGAAGTCGCCATATGAACGGAAAGCAGCTCTTTCTTTAACCGGGGTGTTTCCATGAAACTCTAGAGTTTGAGTCGCCATCTTATCCCCTTTCCAACTTCTATCCGCTTTGATGTTGAAAAGGTTGTGGCTACTACCACGAGAGTTGCCGATAACCTTTTTACCCCACCCTGTTTCTAGAGCTGCTTGAGCAATCAATAATGATGGTTCTACACCCAATGCCTTTGCAGCACGCTCTGCATAAGGCGTCAGTGAATCGACAAAAGATTCAGGTGTATCAAAGCGTGTTGGCATGTTCGCTTTCTTCGTAGCAGCAACTTGCGAGCTTTGTTCAAGCTGCTTTTGCTCTGCAATAGCTTGATCAGCGATCTCTCGTGCTTTGCTTTGGTCAACCGGTAAACGAAGGGTGGTGTCCAACGCAGCATTACGCATGACACGTTCACTGCTGTCACCTTCTTCACCCTGAGCAGAGCTCAGTTGAGCAACGATCATATCGGCAAGACCTAAAGACCCCGAGGCACTCAATTCACTCGACATCTGCTCATCCAACATCTGGCGATAAAAGTCTTGGTTCTGACTGTTCATCAGCTCAGACTCAAAACTTGCGTTAGCATTACGCATCGACTTAAACAGCATAGAGGTGAAGATTGACTCGAACTGTTTCGCCGCCGCTCTGAGTGCCGCCTTTTCATCACCCTCATCGCCATTTACCGCTTGTTGACGAAGCTTGTCTAGGCTTGAGATATCGTGAACAAAACCGATGTCGTTTCCGTTGTTAATCATTACGCTCGTCCTTAGATGATGATCAGCTGACCTTCAATGGCACCAGCTTGCTTAAGCGCTTGCAATATTGCCATCAAATCTGAAGGGGCTGCACCCACCTGATTAACTGCGCGTACAAGATCATCGAGCGTTAGACCCGGCTCAAACTTGAACATTTTGCCTGACTCTTCAGTCACTTCGATATCTGAATCTGGAACAACAACGGTTTGACCGCCTGAGAACGCATTCGGTTGACTCACGTTTAAGCTTTCTTTAATAGCGACTGTCATTCCACCGTGTGTTACCGCTGCTGGTTTTAGCTTAACGTGCTGACCAACAACGATAGTTCCGGTACGAGAGTTAACGATAATTTTTGCTGCACCATCGGCTGGATTAAACTCTAGGTTTTCAATAGCAGAAAGAAATGCTACTCGCTGACTGATATCGCGCGGAGCACGGACACGGACTGAGGTTGCATCCATAGCTTGCGCCATTTGTGGGCCAAGGAAATCGTTGACTGCATCCGCCAAACGCTGCGCCGTCGTAAAATCTGATTCTAGCAGGTTAAAAGTAATGTGGTCACCACGACCAAATGGGCTTGGAATCTCACGCTCCACCGTTGCACCACTAGAAATCACACCCACAGTTGGGTTGTTGCCAACAATCTTAGAACCATCAAGACCTTCTGCACTAAAGCCACTTACGACAAGGTTACCCTGTGCAATCGCATATACATTACCGTCTAGACCTTTAAGGAAGGTTTGAACAAGCGTACCGCCACGCAGACTTTTCGCAGAACCAACTGAAGAAACGGTGACATCAACCAACTGTCCTTGTTTAGAGAATGGAGGCAGTTCAGCGGTTACCATTACCGCGGCAACGTTCTTAGTTTTAGGCTTAGTACCCGGCGGCAATTGTATGCCAAAGTTCTGCAGCATTGCGTTAAAGCTTTGCTCTGTAAAGGGATTTGATTCGCCAGTACCCGGCAAGCCGGTCACAAGGCCATAACCAACAAGTTGGTTACTGCGCACACCTGCTACCTGGGCTACATCTTTAATTCGCGCGGCATGAGCGGTTGACGTAATCAGTAATGCACTGATAAGTAATGAGAAAAGGGTTTTCATAGATGCAGCCTATATCTTTAAAAGCGTTAGAAATAAACAACGGGACTCTCAGTCTGTAAACCAAGAACACCCCGTTATTAATCCGAACGCTGTCAATTAATCGTCAGCGACGGTCGGTTATAAAGCTACATTAAAAAATCGTGCCAAAAATCCAGGTTCTTGCATATCTTGGTTCGCACCAGTACCAGAATACTGAATTCGTGCGTTAGAAATACGCGTTGATGCGATAGTGTTATCGAACTCGATATCATCTGGACGAATCGTGCCACTTAGGCGAATGTACTCATCCCCAGTACTCAAGGTCATCCACTTCTCACCACGGATCACTAGGTTACCATTCGCCAGTACATCAACGACTTCTACGGTAATTGCACCGGTTAGGCTGTTGCTACGCTTTGCATTGGCATCGCCAGCAAAGGTATTGGTATTGTTTAAGTCATACGAAAAGTTGTAATTATTGCCGATCGTTAGCTCTTGGCCACCCACAGAAAGTGGTTCCATCTTAGAGTCGTTGGTTTTCGACATATCTGCATTCGCGTTTTTCGATGCTTTGGTATTCTCATCGAGATTGACGGTGATGATATCACCGAGGCCGCGTGGCTTAGAGTCATCATAAAGATCTGATACATGGTCAATATTAAACAATGAACCTGTTGCTGCCGCATAGTGCTCAGGCTTTTGGGTTGGGTGAACCGGTGCCCATGCAGGATCGCCCGCAACTGGGTCAGTACGACCTCGTAGCGTATCCACGATACCGCTGCTCTCATCTGCGGCTTTATCGCCTTCAACAGCATCGACCGTTGTCGTGCCTTGAACCACATCAGAGGTTTCTTCAATTGGCTGCATCAAGGCACAACCAGACATCAAAACAGAAATCATCAAACACAGAATACGTTTCATATCATTGGACTCTTAGCTAATGGTTAAAGTTGCTGATTGGCGTAGCTCATCATCTTGTCTACCGCAGAGATCACTTTCGAGTTCATCTCGTAAACACGCTGAGCTTCGATCATGTTAACCAACTCTTCAGTCACGTTAACGTTCGATGTTTCCAACATAGATTGACGTACCGAACCTAGGCCGTCGAAGCCAGGTACACCTTCTTGTGGGTCACCACTGGCACCTGTCGGTAGATAAAGGTTTTGACCTACTGATTCAAGACCACCTGGGTTAATGAAATCAACTGTATTGATCTGACCAACCACAACATTGTTTTGCTCACCACGTAGACGCACCGATACCTCACCATCATTACCGACAGTAATACCTATCGCGTCTTCAGGAATCACGATTTCTGGCTCAAGCGGGTAACCCGAGCCTGAAGTCACAATCGCGCCTTCGTCATTCAAGGTGAATTGACCATTTCGGCTGTAGCCAATGTTGCCGTCTGGCATCAGGATCTGGAAGAAGCCATCTCCCTCGATCATCATATCTAGGCTGTTCGTCGTGGTTTGTGCATTACCATGGGTGTGCACTTTTTGTGTTGCCACAACTTTTGAACCTGTACCTAGCATTAAACCACTTGGTAATTCAGTGTTCTGCGACGACTGACCGCCTGGCTGGTTGATGTTTTGATAGAACAGGTCTTCAAATACAGCGCGACTCTTCTTAAAGCCAACCGTTGAGGCGTTGGCAAGGTTGTTCGAAATAGTCGAGATGTTCGTCTGCTGAGCATCAAGACCTGTTTTACTTACCCATAAAGCAGAATGCATTACAATATCCTTCCTAAATCAGTTAGCTACGAAGTAGAGAGTCAGACGCTTTGTCCATCTCTTCAGCCGTGCTCATCAGTTTGACTTGCATTTCAAACTGTCGCTGTAAGTCAATAAGGCTGGTCATTTCACCTACTGCATTAACGTTGCTGCCTTCTACAGCGCCGGTTAGCAGCTTCACGTTCGCATCCGCAATATATTGCGCTTGTGGATCTTTAGAACGGAATAGACCATTTGAATCTTTGAACAATGATTGATTGTCGGTTTGTGTCAGCTTGATACGGTCGATAACTTCCATCGCATCAGCTGGAGCACCTTGTGGCAATACGGAAATAGTACCGTCAGTACCAATTTCAACTTTGCTTAAAGGTATAGGCAGTGTGATTGGCGCGTCGTTGTTACCGAGAACAAGATGGCCTGCACTGTTAGTCAAAAGACCAGTTTGATCGATCTTCAAGTTACCGTTGCGAGTTAGACCTTCTTTGCCGGTCTTGTCGATAACCGAGATCCAACCTTGACCTTCAACAGTGACATCTAAGTCACGGCCCGTCGTAATCACGCTACCTTGAGCAAAGTTTTGTCCAGGACGTTCTGTCATGCTAAATACGCGAGACGGCAAACCTTCACCGTAGGCCTGCATGGAGCGAGCTTGCGCAAGGTCCGCACGGAAACCCGTTGTGCTTACGTTTGCTAAATTGTTCGCGCGCAGCTGTAAAGCTTGCATGTTTTGCTTTGCGCCACTCATGGCCAAAAACAGAGAACGATCCATAACATTGCCTCAAAAAATGTTCATCTAATGCTTATAAAGCAATTAGAATGCCAACTTTAAAATAATGTTAAAAAACAAAGACATAGACGAAAAGAGAGAGTTTTTTATGGAGGGAGGCAAACTAACCGAGCAAAGTGTTGCCACTTTACTCGGTTGATCATGCAGATGATTGCCTGATTAGCTGTCGCTAATGATTCAGAGAATTAGCGAATCTGAAGAATGTTTTGTTGCAGCTGGTTATGAACCTCTAGAGAACGTGAGTTCGCTTGGAAGTTACGCTGCGCAGAAATAAGGTCAACAAGCTCTTGAGTCATATCGATGTTCGATTGCTCAAGCGCACCATTTGAGATAGTACCAAATGAACCCTTGTTTGATTCACCCCAGATCTTGTCACCAGAGAATTGAGTCGAATCCCACTGAGTACCACCTTTCTTATCCAGGCCTTGCTCATTTGGAACACGAACCAGTGCCACACGACCTAAAGATACGTTCTCACCATTTGAGTATGTACCCAATACTGTGCCGTTTTCATCAAAGTCGACTTTGGTTAAGAAACCTGTTGTTGCACCATCTTCATCAAACTTAGTCAGTTCAAACGGAGCTGCATATTGCGTTGCCGCGTTCAAGCCGAAAGAAAGCGTCTGATTTGGATCGGCACCGTTAAGATCAATCGGGTTTGCACCTGCACCAAGTGGATCAGTAACGACAGGAAGACCATTGTTGATCTGGTTCAGTGTACCATCGTTGTTAAAACGCATAGTATGACCAACGTGACCACCCGGTGTTGTCGCATCACCACCAGTAATGTTAACCGGCTTTTCACCTTGGCTATCAGTGACTGTGTAGTACGAGTTCCAAGTGTTCTGTTGAGTCTGATCCTTCACATAGTACGTCGTCAACTTGTACGCCTGACCCATTGAGTCATAGATCGTAGAAGATGTTGAGCGGTTGTATGTTTCAGGGTCACTGTAATCAAACAGAGCTGGATCTTTCAAATCACCCGTTGCAGGAAGGTTAACACCAATCTCTAGGTTTGCCGTTTGCTTTGGCTTACCAAATTCTGCTGGAACCGCCAGAGGTTTCGGCTCGTAAGATACAACCTCGCCAGTATCCGGGTTCATCTCATAACCAAGCAGGAATTCTTCGTTAGAAGTTACCATGTAGTTATCTTTATTAAGATGGAAAGCACCGTTACGAGTTAGCTCATTTTGCTGAGGAACAAGGCGATCTTTCGATACAGCGAAGAAACCTGTACCACCGATGCGCAAGTCCATTGGGTTATTCGTGTAAACACTTGAACCTTCGTGGAACTGCTGTGCGACCTTGTTTGCTTGAACACCGCCACCTGGAGTGGTGGCTGCGTTTGTGAACAGTGAGCTTGAGTATACATCACCGAACTCTGCACGAGACTCTTTAAAGCCGTATGTGTTTGCGTTCGCAATGTTGTTACTGGTTGTATTTAAATCTAATTGAGCAGCGGATAAACCGCTTAAAGAAACATATGACATTCCAAAAATTCTCCTAATCTAGCCAGCATGGCTACTCTCTAAAAGGTTCTCTCTAAAGAGTTACGCCTTGCCCACTTCTAGTACTTCAGCTAGTCGAACTGGCGATTCAAAGCCAGCCAGATTGAGCAGTACGTTACCATCACCTTTACCAAGTAGAACGCTATTCACATTTGCGTAAGTAGAAACCTCAAACTGAGTGTTGTTTCCATCTAGCAAACCTGATGCTCTTACGTTGTACTTGCCAGCCGGCAACGGATTACCGTTTTCATCCTTACCGTCCCACGTTACCTTAGAGTCGCCTGGCGGCTTCGCACCTACATCGAGTGTACGAATTAATTGGCCTGCTTCGTTTTCAATACGGACAAACAAGTTGTCTACCGACTGTGGAAGCTTAACCATTGCCGACATGCCACCTTCAGCAGGTTTCGTGCCCGCAGCACCAGGAACCAATACATCGCGACCAACAAGCGAAGATGCTTGTAGAGCTTGGTTTGATGTCATCGATGAGTTCAGACTTTCGAACTGAGTGTTCATCTTCCCGATACCGTCAACGGTCGCAAATGATGCCATTTGCGCAATCATCTGGTCGTTGCTAACCGGCTTAAATGGGTCTTGCTGAGCCAACTGCTTAGTCAAGAGAGACAAGAAATCTTCTTGCTTAAGGTCTTGTTTACCTGTGGTTTCATCAGGCTTTTTGTTCGCATCTTGTAGACTTTTAAGCTGGTCAACATAGGACAAGCCGCTTTGACCAACGTTATTGTTGATAGCCATTACGCTTCCTCCTTACCCTATTGACCCATCTGCAGCGTACGCAGCAGCATTTGTTTACTTGCATCAGCAACTTGCACGTTAGTTTGATACGAGCGAGAAGCTGAAATCATGTTTGCCATTTCTTCCATCACGTTAACGTTAGGCTTGTAGATGTAGCCTTCATCGTTCGCTAATGGGTGATCAGGGTTGTACTCCGCATTAAGCGGCTTATCGCTTTCTACGATGCCCAACACTTTCACCGGCACAGTATGGTCGCGGCCATACTTTGCCTTACTTAACTCAGCACCAAACACTGCATGACGAGCTTTGTACGTTTCTTCTGCTGAAGAACTGATGCTGTCTGCGTTTGCCAGGTTACTCGAGGTGGTATTTAGACGAACGGACTCAGCACTCATGGCAGAACCAGTTACGTTGAATACATTGAATAAGCTCATCTAATTATTCCCCTTTAATTGCTTTCGTTAAGTTCTTGAATTTACTTCCTAAGAAGTCCAGTGATGCTTGGTGTCTGATTTGGTTTTGCATAAACAAGTTACGCTCTAAATCCACATCCACCGTGTTACCATCACCAGTGTCTGGCTGGGTAGGAATTCGATATAGTGTTTCCCCAGTCACAGTGGTAGAGGCAGAGATATGCCGATCGTTTGTACGGCTAACCCCAATGCTTGCCTCTGACGTTGCCGCCTGAAGCGCGCGTTTAAAGTCCATCCCCTTTGATTTATAGCCCGGGGTATTCGCTTGCGCAATGTTAGACGAGATAACCTCGGCGTTACGCTCACGTACGCCCACCGTGTGTTGGTGGATACCCAATGCTTTGTCAAAAGAAATAGCCATGTTTGCCTCTTTACCAATAAGAACTGACCGCTTACAAAATAAAATGCAATCGATATGCCAACTTTAAAATCGATTGCAATTTATTTGCGTGGGGTATGCAGCAAGATGTGTGCCGAGATGAGAGAGCTAGAGAGCTAGAGAGCTAGAGAGCTAGAGAGCTAGAGAGCTAGAGAGCTAGAGAGCTAGAGAGCTAGAGAGCTAGAGAGCTAGAGAGCTAGAGAGCTAGAGAGCTAGAGAGCTAGAGAGCTAGAGAGCTAGAGAGCTAGAGAGCTAGAGAGCTAGAGAGCTAGAG
>NZ_QRHC01000021.1 GCF_003415655.1 Vibrio maerlii | reverse complement strand
ATGGTGTGACATAGACTTTGAAGAAAAGCTCTGGATAATCCCTGCGTTCTATACAAAATCCAAACGCGAACATATCGTACCTTTAAACAACTATACTCTACGGTTGTTAGAGTACATCAAACCCATGTCGGGCAATCAAGTTCACGTATTCCCTTCAGACAAACCCAATACGAAATATCCACACATCAGCCCATACGCAGTTAACTCATCACTAAATCTGACACCATTGAAAGGCCGACTCGTTAGCCATGGTTTCCGTGGTATCGCAAGTACTTTCCTAAATGAAACGACACGATTTAAGGTCGATGCCATTGAAATGTGCCTATCTCATTTAGACAGAAACACTACCCGAGCATCATACAACAGCGCGAAATACCTAGAAGAAAGGGCTCAAATTCACCAACATTGGAGTGAGTTCATAGTCCAATCAACAGGAAAGCATTACTCGATAGCAGGGTTGGCAAGGTAGCGTAAAGTTGTTGCCTTAATGGAGTCGTCGACGACATGCCGTACCAGCAAAAGAAGCTCGAAAGTGTCCCGAATCGTTCTATCGGGACAATACTCTTGCCATATAGTGTATTCAAACCACAAAATAACTATAAAAGGTATATAGGCAATGGACCAATTCTTAAAACTATCTGTAGTTTGCAATACTCTCTCAATTTCAAAAGCAACGCTTTACCGTTGGATGAACGAAGGCAAGTTAATAAAACCGATCCAACTAGGCGCAAACACTTCTGTCATTAGGAAAAGTGAATTGATTGAGTATATGAATAGAATCGTTCGAGGGGATACTCGCGAGGAAGTCACTCGTGATATTGAGCAAGCACGCACTCAATTACCAAGGTAGTTCATCTTTCTCAATTAGCTTTGCTATATTAAATTAAAGAACTTGGCATCTGTAAGAATTTCATTGTGCCGACGCTACAAGCAATACATGGAGATCTATATACAACCAAACTCGCCGTATCCATCAAGCTAGCTGTTAATACTGATGAGGCAATCCAAAGCGGGGATCTAACAGCTGTTTTCACTTGGTTGTTAGATCACGTATGGAGCAAAGGTAGTGTACTAATTCAGACCTGATCTGACAGTTACCCACTTTTAGACTTGGTGCCTGTCAGATTATATCTGGGCTAAATTCTTTTCAGCCCAGATTGATTTCCCATCTTCTAATGTCTCTATTGGCGTTCGGCCACAACACATTTTTCCTTGATGGGTACGTTGATTGTTGTAGTAGTCCATCCATTCGTCCAGATCTTTCTGCAACTCTTCCATCGAACCATACAGTTTCTTTCTGAATGTTACTTGGTAGAACTCATTCAATATGGTCTTGTGGAAGCGTTCGCAGATACCATTTGTCTGCGGTGACATCGCTTTCGTTTTTGTGTGGTCGATATCATTGATGGCTAGGTAGAGTTGGTAGTCATGTTGATCAACACGGCCACAGTATTCAGTACCTCGGTCAGTCAAGATTCTCAACATTGGCAGCTTATGATTCTCGAAGAACGGCAGAACCTTGTCATTCAACATATCAGCTGCGGTGATTGGTGTTTTTGTCGTGTAGAGCTTTGCGAAAGCTATTTTGCTGTAGGTATCAACGAACGTCTGCTGATAGATACGTCCAACACCTTTAAGGTTGCCAACATAGAATGTGTCTTGTGAGCCTAGATAGCCTGGGTGTGCTGTTTCTATCTCACCACAAGCTTCATCATCATGCTTCTTGCGCTCAAGAGCTGCGACTTGCTCTTCCGTTAGAATAATACCGTTCTCAGCAACTTGCTTTTCTAAGGCAATGAGGCGTTTTTTGAAGTTTTCTAGGTCGTTTCGAAGCCAGATTGAGCGCACGCCACTTGGAGAGATAAAGACTCCCAGTTTACGAAGTTCGTTGCTTGTTCTGACTTGCCCATGGGCAGGGAAGTCGATGGCGTATTTTAGGACGGCTTGTTCAGTTTCACTATCAATTCGGTTCTTTAAGTTTGGTGTTCTTCTACTCTGATTAATCAGAGCATCAATACCGCCAGTTTCAACCAGCTCTTGATAGCGATAAAACGTGTCTCGAGAGACACCCATAACCTTGCAAGCTCTAGATACATTGCCAAGTTCCTCTGCAAGATTGAGAAGCCCAGCTTTGTGTTTGATGATTGGATTGCTAGTATGAAGCACGAGAGTTACCTCTATTGTCTTTGATTAGTGATTAAGCACCTTTAATCAAAGTGGGTAACTCTCTTCTTTTCAAATTGAAGTGTCAGATCTAGTCTGAACTAATACAAATTAAAAATTTATTAAAATATTTTAGATAGCTTAACAAGATCAAACTCTTCCTTACCATTCTTATTGCACGTTAGAGCTTTACTGCTATCAAGTAAACCATTATCAATTAAAGTTTGAACTTCTAAATAAAAATGTTGGTAGTCATCTTCTTTACAATCATTATCAAATAAACTATCTGCTAAAAAATAATAGGAGCCTTGACGGATATATAGCTTAATAAAGTTATCAAGTTTCGCGCCTAACCTAACTAGTACTTTTATCGCTTCAAATTTTCTTTTATCATACAAGTTTCTTGCAATTGAAAAATCCCAAGATTGCAATTCATCTCTTGTCTTCGCTCTTTCAGCGGTATCAAACTCAAAATCTCGATGCGAAATAATACTTTTAGCAAAATTCGAGTCCGATTCTATCAACTGTGCCACTATATCGATTTGCTCATTAATAGCCCAACCGCTACAGGCATTATTAACAAACTTTTTCAGGATAGTTTCAACTAGATGGTCACTTAAGTCACCATCAATAAGAACAGTATCAAGTCCCGATTTACACTTATTTAATGCTATATCAAAAACTTGTGAATCCATCAATTCAACAATACTCATGCCAAATAAATCAAACTCAACCTCATACGGTATAGAATCGACTCTTTCGAGCGAACTAAGAAAAACCTTAGTATAGTAAGCTTGCTCAAGTTGGATCTCTGCATATTCCAAGTACCAAAGATAGCTAACTAGACTCTGGAGGCCAAAAGTTGCTTCCTTCAATATTTCGAGCAAGGTTTTTTGAACAATCAAATTACTTTCAAAAAGTTCTTCATAGTCTACAGGGTAATCAACTAAAACTAAATTATGTAATATGAGTTTTTGCTCTCCTACTGATACATCTCTAATACAATCTAAAAGTGTAAAAGCACTTGGTTTTTCAAAAATATCCTGTGCAACAACCGAATCATGATTTTTTATTGACATTATACTCTGTAGAAACTCTTGCTGCTTATCTATCGATACGGTCGCTAGATATTTAAACATTCCAAAAGATTCTGATTTCTTTAAAACACATCCTAAAGCACCTAAACTTTGGTATTTTATAGCTTCATCTACACTTCTGACATAATCATCAATCGTTACAAAATCCATATCCTCAAGCAGATAAGTAAGGCACTCTATTGAATGAAAACCAATACATTGACTAACTAGTTCTAGCCATGATGTGTCAGTGTTTTTGTAATCTGTTTTGAATACCCACAGATCATCGTTTTTTATTGAGTCTAGTACCATTTTTTTCATAGAATTAAGCCTTATTTTCTAAACGGTTGATATTTATTAAAGCGTTTAACTTGAAATTCACTACCCCTTATAGGCATATAAATCATGTTAGCCTTTTGAATGATTAAACCAATATGCTTGGTAGATTTGCAGTAACTTTCGATCTAGAGGGAAGTCCTTTGTCGCAACTAACAAGGCATCGACATGGCACTCTTTGCAAATGCCTTCGACAAGTTCCAACTCCCTCACTTCACATAGTTTAGTTTCTAGCCTTAAACAGCAATAACACCCGAAATGTGAAACTTCGTTCGCTATACATTCAGGGTTTAGAGCTAATTGATAACGAATCAAAGGACCATCATCCCACCAGTTTCCCGAATATGAAAGTAAAATAGGATCGATTCCTTTTTTGTTGGCCCAACGCTTTAGTCGTCTGCGAAGCCCACCCCTATGTTTAGGTCTAACATTCCTCTGGTAGCCTGGTGTAAAGTATCGAACACTAGCTTTTCGTCCTGTTGAAATACCTGCAGATTGAGCTAACTCTTCCCACATTGCGTCTGGGTAGGAAAAGTTGTTTTTATAACGCTTCTGATAATATTGACTTATCTTTTTTATACTACTGCCCATTAACTTCCCTCCCCTAGAAGAGCGTCAATATGCTCCAATACCTGTCTATTACATTCCTCAAATCCGTCCACTAACGTTTTTCCATTCCCTAACCACTTGAGAATCAATTCATTGTCGAAAACTGTTAATGTAGCTAAACACTGAGTCATACTTTCGATCACTCCATCTGTAATTTTATGCCTTTCTTGCCCTTCAAATGCAAAAGGCTTAATTACAATCGGACGAACGTTTATCCCTTGCTTCACCAATTGCAACGCTAGATCATTTACCGTAGACCCCACTGAACCACTAAGGCCAGCTACCAGAATTACCCTCGAATGACCTTTGGTAAAGCTTGTTAGATCCAGTGCTTCATTCCCATCCCATGCAATAAAGTCACAATCACATTGTTCTAAATCAGGGGTAGACTTGGTGTCTATCCACAGCTTCGGCATTGTCTGCCACCGTTTGTTCTTTTGTGCATACTGAACAATATTACCAGCAGCAGAACCCAAAAAAATGATAGGTATTGTCATTATCTTTCTCCGTAGCACTGAGATTTACTTAGGGAGTTCTAAAATAGTTTTAGCCTTATCAGGCCAAATCACATGACTCTGACGTTCACAAATTTTAAACGGCACGATCCACAAACGATGTCCGTCATCAAGGTCATAGTAATATTCTAGAGGAGCATCAAAGTTATTCTGCCACGGATAAATCAATACAACGTCCTTGCCTACTGATAGATCTTTTGCAGAAGGTTTTAGGTACTTCTTCGCATAGGCAAACATCTGATATACATCTGATTGAGATATGTTCGAATACGTCACGCTTGAATCTAGCAGTTTCCATTTGGTATCCAGTACAATCTTATTGATCGAGCCATGTTGAATCAGTAAATCAGGACGGAGGCTAAACTTTCCACGACTGTCGTATGTTGCTAGATACTGACCTGTCGCTTGTGTCGATAACGTTAGCTCAGGACGCTTTCTAGCGAGTTGTTCTTTCAACACCTTCGCTACGTAGTCCTCAAACACCTTCTCCATGGGGAAGAGTAATGATGCAGCATTAGTACTGCCCTTCATCGTTTGAGGCGAAAAGCCGTTCAAGATTAAACGACACCACTCTAAAGGGATGTGGTAATGGCTCATACCCCGATCTAGTTTGAGCTTCGTAAAATCAAGTTTATGGTCGCGACTTTTAGGAATTTCATGAAAAACAAACAACAGTTCTTGCAAGAGCTTTTGATTTGCACTACTACGAGCAAAGTTCTTAACTTTGAGCAAAGCTGTATGAATAAGCCGATTAGCTGGGCGGTCTAACATAAACTCATCATATTCACAGAAAAACTTATGCTTATTGATGAAATTAAGCCTAACTTGTTTTCCTACATTTAGTTTCCCTTTTAAGAAGCCTAGATTATCTTCCTGCGGTACATAATCACTTCTCAAACCACGCTTTACCAACTCATTCACTGAGTTTAAGAACTGACTTATAAATACCTCAAGTAATGGCATTTTTTGGTGGGCGATGTTGGCACTTGAAGTTTGAATATGTGCAAACCCCTTTAATGCCTTCAACATTATCAGCAACGACTGACGTGCTTTTTCAGACTCATCTGTAGAGCCACTACCATTAGTACCAAAATTCTTGCCAACTTTAGGTAAAATCTCAATTTGTGTTTTATCTGGCGTGAAGACTACCCCTACATAGTTTTGAACTTGCAATACCTCCATACCATCACGACGCCGAAGTTGAAGAAGTTGACTTTCACTTTCATCACAGAGACACAGTTGCTTTAGGTAGGCATAAGTTGAGTTAGAGACAATTTCTATATTAGAAGACACAGAACCATGTTTTTCGGTACCTTCAGCAGCTATATAGTCGAACTCAAAGAGTGTAACTTCATGCTTCGCTTTCACTAGGATCACTCGCTAAGCGTTGATAGATACCAATATAGGCTGATGGCTTGTTCCACGGGCTCTCATCGCCTTCAAAAGACTTGATGGAGTACGTTATTTTCTTGTCTTCGTAGAGTTCTAAATCGTGATTAGATCCAAACAAATCGCTGTACATGTCTTCTTGTTTAGCTAAAAAGCACAGATTTTGATCTGACTTTAAGCTATCTCCAAGTACTAATCGAATCTTGTTCCAATCTTCATAGAAGTACTCTTCAAGCAAAGGAATGATCTTATTTTTGAAGGCCTTCTGTAACTCTATAAATGCATTTTCTTCGTTATCTTCGTTATATACAGGAAACAAAAATGCATGACCTAACGTATGCTCACGATCATATAGCACTTCAATACGTTGGTTTAGCTTTTTCAAAAGCTCAGTAAGGTCGATACCCTTTACTTTTCTGCCTTCAAACAATTCAGGCTGTGGCATCATTTCTTTAAAATCAAAACGGCGACGAAGTGCTGTATCCATCATTGCTAATGAACGATCAGCCGTGTTCATTGTACCAATGATGTACAGGTTATCTGGTACAGAAAAGGTATCGCCTGAATATGGTAAATTAACCTCTAGCCATTCTTCTGAACCTTCTCGTTTTGAAGGTTCTATCAGTGTTATTAACTCACCAAAGATTTTAGAAATGTTACCTCGGTTAATTTCATCAATCACTAGAGCGTAGTTTTTTCGTGATGTCTTTACCTCACTTTCTGACTGGGCCAAACCTTTCAAGTGCTTCACCATTGCCGTGTAGTATGGGTTGAGACCCCCTTTCATTTCACGATCACCATTGAATATTGACTTTAAAGTTTTCACGCTCAATGAATGATTCGACTCTCCCTTATCTTTTTCGAAACGAACTGTATTGCTGTCCACATCAGAAACAGTAAAAAAGGTGCGAATCGTATCAACTCTGACTCCATTTTCCGAACTACTTAATTGATTCAAAAAGCGATTCCACAACGTCTCAAAATCAGAGATTTCTTCTGTAATTTTTGTAATACGATTATCCTTGGCATCTTCAACAATACACTTAAAAACACCATCTTTTTGATAGTAGGAAATCTCACCATTGTCAGTTTTAGCACTTAACCCCTCAACAAACTCTTCATACCCATAACTTTGGTGGAACGTAATAAACCGAATTCGTTGCTCTATAACCAATTGTTCGTACTTTGCTTTTAACTCATCGCGGCTCTTCCATTTGAAGGCTGGTTCAACAGCTTTAACTGCGGCTTCAATAGATTGATAAGTTTTACCTGTACCAGGAGGGCCGAAAAGGATTTGGTTTAGTGGGGTTGGAAGGATCTCTGTTCTCATAATATTATTTCTTCTATCAGTCGTTTTAGATTGGAGAGTTATGTTTCTTTTTCGCCGATTAGTGGTCAATAATAGCGTTCTAAATTTTTTCCATAACTCTTGTGAGAACGGTGCTGAATAATGATCTTTTTTATTCACGATACTTTGGTTTAAAACGAAGTCAGAATAACCAGAAAACAGATCATTCATTTGCTGTCTAGCTGAAAACGTCAAAAATAAATCGCTCCGAAACTCAATCGAAAATATCCAAGTTTTATTATTGATATAAAATTTTAATGCACTGATTTTCTGTGCTGCCGATGTACCTGCAACTCCCTCACTACCAAGTTTCAAACCTGTGAAACCGCTTTCTAATAGTTCTGCAATCAATGGTAAAACGTAATCTTTCAACATGGATGTGACAGCAGTACTTTTTGAGACCTTTGCACGGATCTCAGGATGAAGCGTCTGGTTATGCTCCTCTACACCAAGAGCAAGTATTTCATCAATAATCATCGAATTTCCAACCTGAAATATTTCATAGCTATTTAAAGAACTAAAAAATCATCAAAATTAAGAGTCCACCATACCATAATCAAATTATGTATGTCCTATCTAACCTGAACAAACGAACGACTAATCTTTGCTCCTTGATACATAGCCTTTGCCAGTTGTGTTGCTTTGTATTGGCTATCTGCTTCAATAATCACATCCTGACTTACGCCATTTGGAAATTGAATACGCCCTTTAAACTTCTTCATTTTATTATTCCTATTGCTTACTACCTAAAATAATGATTCGACAGCTCTAGCCTTTTGGTTTGCTTACAATGCTCAAACCACTTATGAATCAAGTCTGTGATTTCTAAGCTCAGTGGACTGTTTCGCTTTCCCAAAATTTGACCGATATCAAACGGCAAGTTTCTTTTAGATTTTCGCTTGATTTCGATAGTCAATCGCTGTCGTTACGCATGTGAATTATGAGCTTGCTCTCTCCCTTTAATTTGATGGTGATATACAGTAATGCGTTTGCTCTATACGTTCTCTGTGTAACTAGCGGTAGTTACTGATAGGTTTTACCAAATCATTACCCTTAAACTGGAGCTCGTAAGAAATGTTCAAGTCTACGTTGCCTTCACTTTGTACTTGAGAAATCAAGTGTTTATTTCGACTATCCCATCACTCTTGCAACTATCTAAATTTTTTCTAGACAATGCTCCGCAAGCACAGTTTGTTTATACAGTTCAGCTAAGCCATTTTTCAGAAAAGCAAAGTTATCGTGATTGTCATTCTCAAAGTGTATTTGTACTTGCATTTTTTCGCTCCTAATTCATCTCTATGAACGCTATACTAATTACACTGGCGACATCTTATGACGCCTAAAGGATTCCTTTTTCATTAGTGAGGAAATATGAGCAAGCAAATTCAGCGTTATCAAAAAGTATTGGAATCCATCCCGTGCTACCCAGACTCCGTTTCTAGCCTTGAGATCCGAGAGAAATTGCTATCACTCAGTTTACTTCCCATCAACTCGGACGAAAAAAGTCAGCTTCGTACAGTACAGCGCTGTATCGGCCAATTGCTCGCCGATCATGCAAGTATTGAGGTCAACGACAGTGGCAGACCCTATCTCTATCAAATTGCCAAAGGTCATCGCCATCCCATTAAGCCTGATGGTATGTCGTCGGTGGTCTCTTTACAGGTGATAGAGCAAGAGATAAAGGCGATGCTTCCCCCTACTCTGCGATCCGATGTTGACGCTATCTTTTCATCATTGAAGCAAGAAGAGACCAGACAGACGAAACTCTGGAGTGAGCGATTCTGTTACTTCCAACGTGAGCTTCCACTAGAGACACCCGCAGTAGACGGTGAGTTCTTCATACTGATTGAGAAAGCACTATTAGATAAGAAGGATATCGAGTTCGCTTACCAAAAGCGTGGGGCTACTGATCCCAAGCTTTACGTATTAACACCGCTTGGCCTCTTTTTGCACGGGAACAGCTTTTACCTTGTCGCTATGACTCCAAAAGATCCTAGTCAGATTAGAACATTGGCTTTGCACCGATTACGGACCTTGAAAGTCGGATTTAGCAGCATCACAACGTTACCTACGTTTAATGTGAAAGAGTATGTCGAACAAAACGCTCGTCACTTCTCTGGTGGTGAGGTGCAAAAAGTGGTACTAAAGATTGAGAATCTCAATGGCTTACACCTGATAGAAGAAACGCTACTTTCACCAAACCAGAGAATTTTAGAGCAAGATGACAAGTTCACCACGGTAGAAGCCGAAGTTCGTGATAGCCACACCTTTGAATGGTGGCTGATGAAGAATGCTAATATCGTTGAGGTCATTTCACCTGCCGCATTACGCAGCAAGATTATTGAGAATCTAAGAGCAAGCTTGGATCGCTATAATTCTAATTAAAACGGATTATACAAAGGCTTCCTACTTAACTCGCTTAAATTCATCGTTTGGTATTTCACCATGACACCTCCACTTTTGGGCCCTGCTATTCAGTTAGTTACGAACAATTAACGTTATTTACATGAATTCATGTAAATAACGTTGACTGATAGTGAATTTTTGTTGATGCCCTTACAGCCTCCACATCGATCTTTTCGAAGTCATATAAAGATCGTAAGCCTTACACCCCGCTCTCTTGCTCTAACAAAACTTGTATTTCTTACCAGCCCCTAATTCACAAACATAAAACTGTCCCAGTCCGTTCTATCAGGACAATTCGTCCAAGGTATGATCTTTCCAAACAATGAGCAGAAGCTTCAAACCTCTCTGATTACATTTCGAGTTAAAGTGTAATGATGAAACTCCCTTTGAACTGTTCACAGTTTTGTAAAACACATTTAGCTATCTCGATGAAAGCGTAACCAGGTCTATCACAGTATCTGATGACACTTTCAAGCATTTGGAACAAGTGCTGTAACCAGGTAGGTCCCGCTTACACTTTTGGTTCCCAAAAGATGAATCAGGACCCTGGCAAACTTGCAGTTTGATCGCATGCTCCCAAGGGAATCCAATGAAGAAGATCCACATTTTTGCATCACAGAAAAACTACACAGCCAAAGCTTCAGACAAGTCTAAGTTTCGAGTGTCACTCGCTCATTCCTTGCGGTGTCTATCTAGAATGCCCGTCGACTCAATGGAAAAAATTCAGTGGGACGACTCGCTTTCGCACTTAAATATTTTGTTCGAAAATGGCAAGCAAACTCCGTTAAACGAAATCAGTGAAGACAAAAAATGCGATCTTATCGACTCACTTGTCCCTCCAGCAATTCATGATAAGCGTCGAAAGCAAACCAGTCTGGCGAACTATTCAAAAAAGATGAGAAATGCGATTACTAAAGAGCGAGCAAGTGGTAATACTGACACATCGAATGCTCTTTCTGATCTACTCAATACTGACGCTAATGAGCACATTGACGTTGAATCTACACTTGCAACGTTTACCGACAGCTTTATGACTCGTGCTAAACAAAGACTCAATATGATTGAGACATTTATCCACGCTCACAATGCATTGATTAGTGACGAACGCTGTGGCACCAACACACGATATCAAGAAATAATATTTAAAATCCCTGAGAAATGGGAGGTGACTTCTGAGCAGTTTACTGCTGAAGACAACTATAAACTGGTTAAGAACTTCGTGACTAGGCTCCTACCTGACTACCCTATCCTATTTGCTACCTCTCACGCAGATGAAAATCTTTACGATAACCACTGCCCCCATATTCATGTATTCATTGATGGGAAAAACGCAAAAACAGGCAAATTTGATATTAGGGCTGCTGAGCTGACCGCGTTAGACAACTACGTCAACCAAAACGGTTTAGATGCTGAGCACTGGAATAAAAAGAAGAAACAGCAAGACCATGGGTACTCTCGTGAGCGTGGTAGAGTTTGGCAAAAGATCTTTCTAAATGCGGCTAATGCGTACTTTAAGAATAAAGACATCCAGCTGGAAGCCGAGCGCGCGCTTCAAACGAAAGAATACGAAGCTCAACTACTTGAAATGCGAAGAGAGAGTAAGCGACGAAAATCAGATCGTCACTACAACTATCACTCTATGCTCGAAGAGCGAAGTGAACAGCTTAAACAGGAGGTCTCAGATTTAGAAAAACATCTATCTGAACAAGTCGTACAGCTAGAAATGTTTAAACAAGCCAAAGAAGACACTAAGCGTGCTTATCGGGAGCTCAAAAAATTAGAGGAAGATAAGCTGAAAATTAATAACCAAATAAACGCCTCAGCGCAAGCAATTTTAGAGCAAGATAAAACGATTAAGACCTTAGAACGAGAGCAGCACGCTCTCCAAACATCCTTATCTGCGACACGCGCACATAAGGAGCAAATGGAACAATTTCTTGATGACGGCCTGCCCAAGCTAGAGCAGTTGAACTCAACAATAGAGCGCTTAGAAGAAGCTGAAAAAGTGTCGTCCAATGACCAATCAATAAAACCCGTCTTACTTCTCAATAAGATGCTTAAGGAATATTACGAGCCCGTTCGCAAGCAGAAAAAAGAAGATGAAAGACTTTTCACTCGTATCGTCAATGCGTTTAAAAACTTGAAAACCAAGCTGCAACGCTACTTAGTCATAGAAAAAGCGAAAGACCTATCACGAGAGGCGGGCTGCAACAAGCTTGCTAAAGAACTCTATCAAATTCACAAAAACAGCCCTGAACGCTCACTTGAGAGATCAACAAACAGAGAGCCTAATTAGGCTCTCTCAAACTATGCAGTTTTTGGTCGCTTTCGACCTTTTTTAGGCACTTTACCAGGTACTTTGAAAGGAACGGTAAACGCTTCATTTATGTTGCCAGCGCCTTTCACTTCTACTTTTTGGCCGTCTTCGTCTCTCATCGTTTTATTCACACGGCGTACTGATATTTTGTTTCCAAAAATAGCTATCCCCATATGCCTGTTCCAGCCTTTGAAGATGGAAGACAGTCGGCATAATTGTGTATAAGACGTGGACTGCCCCGACAAGGTTTGCAGGTAGTCTCTCACCTGGAACTCGACATCTTTTGAAGATTTAACACCAATACCGCTGATCAATTTCGATATATATTCTTCTGGTGTTATTGGAAAGCTATCCTGATTAGATTCTACAATCCGCTTAGTTATCAAGTAATGGCAGAAAGCATACGTTGCGGGAGATGCTTGCTTTTGCTGCTTATACTTCTTAGCTAACTGATCGACGAATCCAACCGATTGAATTAATTGAGCATTCCCTTCAACATATGACATCGTTTCAGCTTGCTGGAATTTGTTTCCTTGAGTACCACGAAATTCATACTCATTTTTCGTATTTTCGAAGCTCTGTGCTAGCAAGGCTGTCTGAGCAAGCGTAGCTGCGTCTACTTTGACTCCTGCCATTTCAAGTACTTGAGCCCGAGACCTGATGCTACCGACATCAATATGTGCAAATGAGAGTGCATCCGATACCCCCCATAATAAAACGGCAATAAAGCCATATTGAGATTTAGAAGCAGCTTCCAATCTTGTATGCCCATCCATCACCTCACCGTCAAACCCGATGATGATAGGCTCACCAGTCAGGCACCATTTACCACTATCCATATCTTTAACGTAACGTCGAACATCGGTCATTTTGACTTTACGATTTCTGACTCCACCATTGATTGCACCTCGCCGCGAGAACTGAAGAATATCTCGTGCAATAGTTGGAGTAATATGAACAACACCCGTTTTAATAGGTACATCAATGACTTTGAGCTGCGGGTAATACTTGGATTGAGATTTAAAAATCTCATCCATCGTCTTTCTTGAGAGGCGACCTTTCGATTTTTCTATCAACTCTTTTGAGCTGCCCACGTACTCTTCTGGCATAGCCGAATACGCATCGATCAACGCTTCAACTAATTCATCCTGTTTTAAGTTCGATTCTTCACTCATAATTTAACCTTTGAGTTAATATCATGGCGTAATTATTGATCGGACATTGAGACCGATCAAGTGCTTTTATCTAAAAAGTGCAAAAATGAAGTTTTGTTGAAGAGGCTTAGTTAGTTTGAGTAACGATGTAACTATCGTCGGTATCTCTCCCCCATGTACAATGGGAGGCGATAGATTCCTTTCAGCTTATTTAATGGCAGCTGAACTTCCCCAGCACTTTTGCTCGTTTACTGAAGAGCCGCGTTTTGAAGCAATCTTGAAAACATTGCATAGCAAAACAAATCTCGAACGTATTAATGCAATCCAAAAAGAACTCATTAATGGTGCTTCATCTCAGAATCACGCACCACTAATTAATTTGACGTATGTGGTTGGAGGCTTACCCACAGTAAAGAGCAAGGCTAACCAACTCAACCAAATTACTTTTGACAAAAGAAACACACTCCTAGTCGATGGATTTTTAGAGCTCGTTGCTTTAGCAAAAATTCTCGGGTTTCCCCACCCGTTTATCCCCACACGAAAACTTTCAAAACAAGAAATAGTGGCGAATAGCGTTGCTAGGCAGAAAGTTGCCCAAACTCATATTCAAGTCACGCTAATCTTCAATTCCGATAATAACTTAACTATTGAAGACATGGTCGATTACTATAGAAATTATAGTAATCGCAACTCTCAAATTGAAGCAACGATGATTAATAGCATGCTAGATTATGCTCCAATCAATCAATATGTAGATGAACTTTCATTAATGGTTAATATGGACCGTTTTGGGGGGATTGCTAAGGGCGCTATTCGGCTCACCAAATCTGATCATGGAATCGTCGCTGAATCTACTTTCATTAAATTCGTGTTAGGTTGTATCGGTGGCGCAACACCTCAGAATACAAACAAGGTAAGTGACTTTAACGAACATAAAGGGTCGTTCTCTCTAGAAAAAATCGATGAAATAAAGCCACATATCGCTTTATTTTTGGAAACCTGGCTAGCTGGAATTGAGAAACAGCTGAAAAGTGACCGTGATGGATTTCATTATTCGCCATCCCTATGGTTAGCTCTTGGCCTGATAATCCATAGAATCTTAATAGAAGATCAACCTTACGATATCCAAAATGCGATAGTCACGGGTGCGTCTAAACTAGCCAATGTCGATTACTCTAAGTCTGCAAAACACTGGGGAGAATGTGATGCTCTATCTCTAGATGCCAAAGGGAGAGAATACAAAAACACCTCTGGTGGTGGTAGACCTTTTAGAGCAGCATTAGCTAAATACTTGTATCAAATAGCCACAGCCTAAAGTAAAACTAGTCACTCATGATTACTACATTACAGACAGATAATTTTGAACCGTTTTCTTAGCAAGACCTAACTGCGGAGCAATCCAAGCAGCAATTTGGGAATTGGTTGCCTCAGGGCGTCTGCTCAGGTATTCCTTCATAAGAGTGGATGTCTTCTCCTTATTTTCACGTGCCTTTATTATTTTCGCCACAGTAGCTTCGCCTGTTCTAGATTTTCCTGCTGTAATGAGAGACTCGGAACAACTTAAAATTAGAAATTCCCCAGTCAAAAACAATTTAATGCCCAGATCGTAAATAGATTTGGGGATGGACTTCTTAATAAAATATTCGTAAGAAAGCTCTACATGTTTACTTATAGCGTCGGCTAGCGCCCAATACACGGCTCGATGGCTCTTATTAGCCTCATACCTGAGATAGTTATCGATGCTTAAATCAACACCGTTGACTGGATACACTTTAGTCAAGTAATAGGGGGTTATGTGGTTAAGTAGTCCACATGATTCGGCCACGCTAGAAATATTTTTCCAAATGTCGCTCGCTTCTTTCTCAAAAACCTGTGGTTGCTGTGAAGCAAGTGACTCAATCTTTTCAACGGTAACAATACTGACACTGGCAGCTTCCTTCGCAATTTTCTCATTTGCTAGATTGAAGGTAAGCCAAGATGCTGGAATCACTCTTGGTTTATCATTGTGAATAACGGCTTTGCTTTCTTGGAAGTTCATTGGCTTAGGCTCCGTATTTATTATTAGTAAGCCACGACCTAGCACAAAAGGTGTAAAGAAAATGTCAGAACTCTCTTCAAATTAGTTCTTCGCCCAAAATATGTAGGCAACCTTGTAACCTACTCGCCCCTAGATAATCATAAGGCATTGATTTTATGGGAATAACCTAAATTAACTGGCCGTTAGGGCTTAGGTTGTAGTTTGGTTGATTGGCGTAAGTGTTTCCATAAAATTCCACCTTCTGCTTTTTCATTCCAAACGTACTGGTAAATCAGCTCGTGACTCATCGTTTTTTGACCAATCCGTCTTAGGAACCCAACTATTTGTTCAGGGCTCTAGTCCAGTTGCAGCAAGGCTGCAACGAACTTGAAGTCTGTTTCATCATAACGCTTGTTTCGTCTTGACCGAGCGAGTCTATTTCGAGCTCGTCGTTGAGCGTACTCAGGTTGGTATGAGTACCTATCAAAGTATTTGTTATAGCGTTTATTACGTTCTATCTCTCGATAGATCGTAGACTTGTGACGGTTGAGTAATCTAGCTATTCCAGCAGTACGTAGTCCTTGCTTTCTTAAGATAGAAATCGTATATCTTTCGTTCTCAGTGAGATGTGTATATTTCATTGTTTTACTTCTTGGCGGGAGCAAAATTCATGATTATCGCATCTCATTGTTTTATTTTTCACAGGTGTCGCACTTCGTACTTGAATCCAAGGCGCATAACAAAGTGTTTAAGACAGATTCCCAACGCTTGGCATTTTTAGTGTTATCGTTGGGCTTTGTGTTTACGGTGGTTTGGTTTCGTGGTAGCGTTTCTCACTACTTAACACGGTGTTAGCTTACCTCAAGAAATCAATCAAAGGTGATTAGAATAGAATCAATTAGGATATCTAATAGTTCTTCGTCTCTATGTATTGAATGATTTTTTAAATTATCAGAAAGCTCTTTAAGTGAAGTATTGCTAGATAACTCTTGTAAAGAGTCGATAAAATTTAAAACACTAGACTTATTTATTCCAGTGTTTGGGATTTCAAGGTTCCCAAGGTGTCTTTTAGATCTCGCAGTCAGTATAGTTTCTATTTGTTTTCCGTCTAATGCGCTATTTAATAAGATGTCAGTGAGTAGATGCCTTTGCCCAAAATTTGAATCTAATTTTAGTTTTAAGTTTAGTGATTCAATGGCGTTGTTTGCACTTTCTTTACGACCATCTAAATTAAGTGCTGTTAAAACTGCTGCTAATGGTGCAGAGTCGCCCTGTTCAAAAGTGGAAAAACACAAGTCGAATAACTTTTCTTCTTCAATTTTTAAAATGGATGAATAGAGGTTTTGCGACCAGTTTCGACAATCATTATAGCCTAGTATTTGGTTGGGCCAGTTCAGGATTAAAGTCTTAATAACCTCTTCTGAACCAATTGATAAAGCTAATTGGCACAGCATGACCTGCTCTTCATAGTCATCGTAATCAAAATGGTATTGTAACTTCTCTATAACCAATTCAAGGATGTCAGTAAGTTCTAAGCATATTAATTGTGCTAATGATCTTGTGTTAATGAATGCGGATATGTCTCCAGCATTGTTGAAATATTCTAGATATTCAGCTTTTGAATCAAACATTGAGTAACTCCTGAAATTTACGTTTATCTTACGACATCCTAAATAAGCTAACAAGCATTTAAGGTTGCAAGATATTTTTTCTAATCTGGTAGAAGCCATTTAGAACAACCACTCTAAATGATTTCTATCCATCTCCAAGTTAGAGCTGTGTGCCTCCGCTGATGTGACTTCCCCCCGTTAGATGATTGTTTTTAGGTGACTCTAAGTCGATAAATATTCAGAATAGACTGATTTTTTCGATGATTACTGCTTTTGTGATTAAGGGTAAAGGCCAAAAAATTGGTGATGTAAATCACAAATATCAATTCAAACTTACTGTTCCCCTAAACGTTCCCCTACTCCTTAATGTATCGATATTATTCCCTTATAAACAGCACCTTAAATACCTAGTAACAATCCCTCTTAAATTGTTTGTTAGAACGATACCACGTAACTCATTGTAAGCACCAAGATATTGAAGAAAAAGGCATAACGAAAGGCTGTAAACTCGAAAGTGAGAGGGACAACTGCCAAACCAAAACTCACGCTCAAAATGTAAGCTAGCGCAGAAGAAAAACGCACTGAATTAGTACCCTGCCCCAACTCTCAAATTAACAAAGGATTCGGACGTAGAACTCAAACAACCACACCAAAAAGCAAGATTTAGGACGATGAACTTTCAAAACCAAAGAAGCCGCGCGAAAGAAATAGCTACAGTGTTAGAAACCGTAACCAACTAATTTGAAGCAAACTCTCCGCACATAGTGCCACCGGAAAGAACGTGAAATGCACACTGGTTCAGGTGAAAAGCACAGCCGAGAACAAGATTAACTCTGAAATTTTAACCTGTGATTTTCAAACCGTTTCTAACGCCGCGTTAAGTTGATGAGATGGTCTCCCCCTACCACTTCACATGACTATCAGCCATGCTTGGAGTGTTCAGGCCCGAAGCAAAAGGAGAAGACCATGACTCAGCATAAAATCATCGGCATCGACTTAGCAAAAAGTATTTTCTTTCTTTTTGAAATCAATCATAAAGGAAAGAACCTTGGCCGTAAAAAGCTTCAACGAAGCAAGCTACTTAACTACGTCGCAAATCAAAGTCCATCCATCATCGCCATGGAGGCTTGTTCTGGAG